>JAGBEG010000013.1 GCA_017937095.1 Roseburia sp.
CCCGAATCCTGTACCATATTCAATTCCTCCTGTGTGTGCAGGAGCACCTCACCGAAAACTCCTGCTTTTAGATTTTGAAATAAAAGCATGAATTTTCTGAGTTGAAGCTACAGCATCCTGTGACACGGCAAGGAATACTGTTATAGAAATGTGTATTGGATAAGGAATCCATCCTTGTGAAATATAAGAAAAAATATGCTTTGCGAAATTATAGCATACGTCAAACATCATTTCAACCTTAAATTCCTCACTTAAGCAGACTTTACGAAACGATCAAAAGCATCCTAAAAATTGATAGGTTTCAGCGGAAAAATGACATGGTACAAGACCCGCAGCTATGTTAGGATAAACTCATCACAGATGCGCCATAACACCACGCGCATCCATAAAAGAGGAGGCTTTCTCATGCTTTATCCACAGACTAACAAAGCAAGAAATATCATCGGTTTGAACGATCTCTGGAAATTCCGTCTTTTAAAACAGGAGTCGGATTTCACGCCCGGGATGATTTTGGAGGATGATTTTGAATGGATCGCGGTTCCCGCGTCCTATAACGATCAGAAGGAAGATCCTGCCTACCGCAGATTTGCGGGGCTCTCCGTCTATCAACGCGAGGTGACGCTTCCTGCCATTTTTTCCACAGAGCGCAGCGTGCTCCGCTTTGACGCCGTTGCAAACAGCGCCGTCATCTATTTAAACGACATCGAAATCGGCTCGCACAAGGGCGGCTATCTCCCGTTCGAAATCGAACTGAACCCTTACCTTGCCGCCGGAGAAACGGCGGTTCTCACCGTCTTGGTCGACAACCGCGTGAACCGCTCCACACTGCCGGTCGGCAATGAAAAGGGAACCGCTTTCTTCGGATCGGACAACGCCGGGATTCCGAGTGTCGAGGCAGGCAAGGACTATCAGGAAGCCATCAACCTGCCGAACTTCGATTTCTTTAACTATGCAGGAATCAACCGTCCGGTGCGCATCTATACCACGCCCAAAACGTATATCAGGGACATTACGCTGGTTCCGGGACTTGACGCAGACGGCACGACGGGCATGCTGGATTACGAAATACGAATTTGTTCTGATTGCCCGGAATGCAGGACTTCTGACATTCAGTTGGAAATCCGTGATGCTGCGGGCAGAATCGTCACGTCATCCTCCGGCGCAAAGGGTCGGATTACGATTGCAGATGCAACGCTCTGGGAGCCGTACCCCGGCACGCCTTATCTTTATACGGCATGTGTCTCCTTCGGATGCGATTACTACGAGCAGACCTTTGGCATCCGCACAGTCGAAGTGCGCGGTACGCAGTTTTTGATCAACGGAAAGCCGTTCTATTTCAAGGGCTTTGGAAAACACGAGGATTTCTTCATCCACGGAAGGGGGCTTGATTTGTGCCTCGACGTGAAAGATATGGGACTGATTCACTGGCTGCACGCAAATTCTTTCCGTACAAGCCACTATCCTTATGCCGAAGAAATTTACGACCTGTGCGACCGCGAGGGCATTATCGTCATAGATGAAACTCCGGCAGTCGGCATCAACGCCGGGGGCGCGGTCGATCCTTACCGGACCTTCGACATCCGCTCGCACCACGAGGATGTCATTCGCGGCATGATCGACCGCGACAAGAATCACCCGTGCATCGTCATGTGGTCTATGGGAAACGAGCCGGACACCGAACACTTTCCGGAGTCCGCCTATGATTACTGGCACTCGCTTTATGAGCTGGCGCACCGCTGTGATCCGCAGGACCGCCCCGTGACCTTTGTCTGCTGTCAGAATGACTATACAAGGGATATCGTCACACGCACAATGGACGTCGTATGTTTGAACCGCTACTACGGCTGGTATAACCTCTCCGGCGACCTCGATGCCGCAATGTATGCGCTTAATATGGAGCTTGATTTCTGGGAAGAGATCGGAAAACCTCTGATGTTCACAGAATACGGCGCTGACACCGTCGCAGGTATGCATGCCACCGTACCGGAAATGTTCTCGGAAGAATACCAGGCCGAGTTCCTGCTCGCCTACGGGAAAGCGTTCGATGCCCGCTCCTTTATCATCGGCGAACAGATGTGGAACTTTGCCGACTTCGGAACGATTCAGGGACCAATGCGCGCCGACGGCAATAAGAAGGGACTCTTTACCAGAGACAGAAAGCCAAAGCTTTCGGCACACGCCATGCGCCACCGCTGGGAAGCAATTCCGAATTTTGATTACAAATAATCCCTGTGATTTAAAGGCAGCCGGATGGAAAATCCCTTCCGGCTGCCTTTCATTTTCGCTTGACGCTCTTATGCTTCTCCGCGGCAAGTTCTCTCTTTCGCCTGGCTAAGCGCTCCTGCTATGCTCTCCCTACAACCTCACCCCCGAGAATCACCGTTCTCACCGACAAATCTTCCTTCGAAAGAAGCACACAGTCACCGTATTTCCCTGCTTCAATGCTTCCGCATACATCGTCCACTCCGATTGACTTTGCCGGATTGTAGGTAGCGCAGCGCACCGCTGTTTCAAGCGGTATTCCCATCGACACCGCCGTGCGCATACAATCCATCTGGTTCGTCGCAGAACCTGCAATCGTGCCATCCTCCAGGGTTGCCAGATTTCCATGCACAGTGACCGGAAGTCCGCCGAGCGCATACGTTCCATCCTCCATCCCGGTCGCCATCATACTGTCGCTGATTAAGATCATCCTCTCTTTTCCAAACAGTTCAAACGCAACACGCACCGCAGACGGATCGATATGAATCCCGTCGCAGATAAGCTCCGGCATCACATGCTTTGCGTCGAATGCCGCGCCGAATACTCCCGGCGCACGGTGGGTAAACGGCGGCATCGCATTATAAAAATGCGTCACATGATCCGCGCCGAGCGCAAATGCTGCACGCGCCGTATCATAATCACAGCAGGTATGCCCGATGGAGATATGAACCTTACCGGCAAGCTCCCGGATAAATGCTTCTGCTCCCGCGGTCTCCGGCGCAATCGTGATAAGACGCACCAGACCGTGTGCAGCTTTCTGGAGGCGCTCAAACATCGCAGCGTCCGGCTTCTTAATATATGCAGGATTCTGCGCGCCCTTTTTCTCCATGGAGATAAACGGTCCTTCCAGATGGATGCCGCAGAGCCTCGCCCCTGCCTTTTTGCCGCCGGACATGTCTCTGTCCGCCTGCGCTATCCTCTGTCCGTCTGCGTATTCCGCCGCATATGCGTACGCATTTTCACAAACCGCCGCAAGCGTCTCCTCCGGAAGCGTCATCGACGCCGGACAGATGGACGTAATTCCATTCTTTAACTCATATGCCCCGATTGCCGCAAGCGCCTCTTTTGTTCCGTCCGAGAAATCATAGCCCGCGCAGCCATGAAAATGCACATCCACAAGTCCCGGAATCAGATAATCCCCGGCAGCGTCAATCACCGTCTCCGCTGTATCAGAGCCCGCCGTTTTCCCGAAATCTGCTGCTTCCCCCGAATCTGCCGCTTCCCCGGCGTCCGCTGCTTTTTCCGTAAAATATCCGTTCTCGATACAGACTTCCTTTTTTACAAATCCCTCATCCAATGTAAATACAAGTGCATTCTTAATCCGCATATCATCCCCGCCTTTCTCTGCCTGACAGCGCTCTGTCAATTCTCATACCGCGCTCTGTATCAAACCGGAGCTTTCGAAAATGCTTCCTCATCACAGACGACCGTGACGTCCGGATGCATCTGTAAAATGGATGCGGGAACCTCCGGCGTAACAGGACCCCAGAACGCCCGCGCTACGATATCCGCCTTACCCGCACCGTTTACGACCACCAGAATTTTCTTTGCCTGCATGATCGTGCGGATGCCCATCGTATAAGCCTGCGTCGGCACCTCGTCAATCGAATCGAAAAATCTTGCGTTTGCCTTGATCGTGCTTTCTGTCAGATCCACGCAGTGCGTCTCCTTTTCAAACGCCGCGCCCGGCTCATTAAATCCGATATGACCGTTGTTGCCGAGTCCTAAAAGCTGCAAGTCGATTCCCCCGAGCTCGCGGATCACACGCTCGTGTCCCGCGCATGCCGCCTCGGCGTCCGGATTCGTTCCGTCCGGGAGGAACGTCGCTTCCTTTCGGATATTCACATGCGAGAACAAATTCTCATGCATGAAGTAATAATAGCTCTGCGGATCGGTATTTTTCAAGCCCCGGTATTCATCAAGATTTACCGTTGATACTCTCGAAAAATCCAAATCGCCCTTATTATACCAGTCAATCAACTGCCTGTAAGTCCCAATCGGCGTAGACCCCGTCGCAAGCCCAAGCACACAGTCCGGCTTCATAATGATCTGCGCCGAGATAATATTTGCCGCCTTTCTGCTCATATCCTGATAATCTTTTGCTCTGATAATGTTCATACTTCTGTTCCCCCTGTAAAATAGTTATCATTCACACAGGTCATCCCTGCCTCTTCCTTGACTTTATCAGCACTTGCACGCTGATTCAAGCGTTCTGCCCAAGATGCACAAACAGGGATAAAAAAAGGCAAATTTCTTTTCATTTCGGCAGAATAAGGGTATAATAAAAAAAAGAAACGTACAGAAAGGATTCTTATGATATATCTTCTTATTACAATTGGCGTATTTCTTACAGACCTTGCCATCAAGCACTTTGTCGACAGAAAATATGCGAGAAAAGTGCGCCATCCCCGCCTTGGAGGCAGGATTATCCTCGAAAAGTACTATAACAACGGCGCTGCGCTGAATCTGCTTGAAAAAAAGCCGGGGCTGATGCGCCTGCTGCACTCCGCCGCCATTGTGCTTGTCGGCGTCTTCTCCTATTTTCTGATGCGCGTGTCAGGGCGACCGCTCGAGAAGACAGGCGTTGCCCTGCTGCTCGGCGGAGGCTTAAGCAATCTGTACGACCGCTATACCAAGGGTCATGTCGTGGATTATTTCCACATCAATATCGGTCCAAAGCGGCTTCGCAGAATCATCTTTAACCTCTCGGATTTTTGTGTATTTATCGGCGCGCTGCTCGCAGTCGCCGGGTCAGAAACCGCATAGCGGCACATATGGTAAGCTTATTTACGCCGCCTGATTTTATACCATGGCTTAAAGGAAATTGAAAATGACCAAAAACGAATATATCAAAATCACTAACATCATCCGCAATCACCCGCGCCGCATCCGCCTGACACGCTTTTTGAACCGGCTGTTTACGGGATTTGTGTTCCTGTTTTATCCGGCGTTTTTGCTTTTTCTCTTTTTGGAGCACAATCCGTTTTTGGTGCGCGCCGTCATCGTTCCCGCAGTTACATTCCTTCTGGTCACAATTTTCCGGAAGATATTTAATGCCCCAAGGCCCTACGAACGGTTCGATCTGCCTCCGGCAATCGAAAAAGAGACCTCCGGCAAGTCCTTTCCGAGCCGACATGTCTTTTCCGTGTTCATCATTGCAATGACTGTGTTCTACTTAAATCCCGGGATGGGAATTGCGCTCTTTCTCATCGGAACTGCGCTCGGCGTTATCCGCGTCATCGGCGGCGTACATGAACCGCGCGACGTCATCGCAGGCGCGCTTTTTGCGATCCTTTGCGGTTTCATCGGCTATTGGCTTATCTGAACATAAAATCTGAATGTAAAATAAGAACCGGGGCTATCCTAAGCGATACGTCCCGGTTCTTATATTTTATTTTCCAAGCACCTGATTGCGGTACTCATTGGCAGAAACCCCTTCCTGCTTTTTAAACACGCGGGAGAAATGGGCAAGGTCCAGAAAGCCGACCTGCTCGGAAATGTCCCCGATGCGCAGGGACGGATCTTTCAAGAGTTCCTTTGCATGTTCAATGCGTACATGGTTCAAAATATCCGAAAAACTCTGCTCCATGTGACGGTTCAATAGCTTGCTGAGATGCCACTGGCTCACATAGGTCTTCTCCGCGACCTCACCGAGCGTCAGCTTCTGCGTGTAGTTTTCCTCAATATAGGCAAGTGCATTCTTCACGATAAAGCTGCTCGATGCACTCTCCTTTTTGGCGCCGCTCTCGCTCTCCTCTGCGCGTTCTCCCGTCTCTTCCCCGGTAATGCCCTTCTTTTTCAGATTCGCGCACATCGTTTCAATTGCTTCTTCCAGTTCATCCATATTGGAGGGCTTTAGCAGAAAACGCGTCACGCCAAGCCGGATCGCTTCCTTCGCATATTCAAAATCACGGTAGCCCGTCAGCACGCAGACCTCCAGATTCGGAAACTGGGAATTGATTGCGGCGATCATCGCAAGACCATCCATTTCCGGCATACAGATATCCATAAACACGATATCCGGCTGCTCCTTCTCGATCAGCTTCTTCCCCTCAAGCCCGTCATGCGCGGTCGCTACGATTCTGCAGTTCCACTTTTCCCATGCGATACTCCGCGATAAGCCTTCCACGATAATCGGCTCATCATCCACAAGCATAACCTTGTACATAACGTCACCCCCACATTACAACACACTGCAAGTGTAAAACCCTCACTTTATGAAAAGTTTATCCTTTCACGGCTCCCGCTGTCAATCCTTTGATGATATTTTTCTGCAGCAGCACATACACGATCATGACCGGAATGACAATAATCGTAACGGACGCTGCCATAAGTCCGAAATCCGTTCCGTACTGGGAACTGATCTCCTCAAGCAGAGTACAGACCGGGTAGTACTGCTTATGCCCTGCAATCATGATTTTCTGTACGAACAGGTCATTGTACGACCACAGGAAGCTAAAAATCGCTACCGTTGCAAGCGACGGGCGGCAGAGCGGAACAATGATTCTGGCAAAAACCTGAAATACATTTGCCCCCTCCATGTAGGCAGCCTCCTCCATCTCAATCGGAATACTCTGCATAAATCCGGTCATTACAATTGTCGCAAAGCTCAGATTTCCTGCAATCTGCGGGAGGATGACCGCAATCGGTTTCCCCAGAAATCCCCACTGGATGATCATCTTATAGACCGGGATAATCGTCGCAAACGCCGGGAACATCAGACTGGCTACAATAAGGCTTCGGATCAGTTCCTTTCCTTTGAACCGGTAACGCGTCAGACCAAAGGACATCAGGGAGGCAAGGATCATGACGCCAAGCGTGACACATCCCGATATAAGAAAACTGTTTTTGTATGCATTCAATACGTTCAGCTTTCCAAATGCGTTCTCATAGTTCATCATTGTAAATTCCTGCGGAAGTGAGAAAGAAGAACGCAGCACCTCCGCAGACGGCTTAAAGGAATTGATGATAACCCATGCAAACGGGAAAATCGTAAGCACAGCCCAGAAAATCAGGATTATATAGACGACCGCCATACCGACGCTTATTTTTTTTCTCTTCTTATGAGACTTTTCCATGTACAATGCTGTATCCATCTATGCCGCCTCCTTCTTCATCGTTTTCGCTGCTTTCTCTCTTGCTTTTTTTGCTTTCCTTTCCGCCTTCTCTTCTTTGTCGGCGGTCAGCGCTCCTACGCCTTTCGATACAACGACGCCCAGTACGACAATCAACAGTGCCTGCGTGGAAGCATAATCATAGTTGTTCAAGCCGTATGCCGTCTGGTACATGTATGTTCCAAGAAAATGCGTCAGTCCCTGGGGCGCTCCGTTCGGCGCTAAGACCCACGGAAGATCGAATACCTTTAACGCGCCCGTGACCGCCAGTGTTACGGATGTAAAGAATACCGGCTTTAAACTGGGCAGGGTAATGTAAAATACCTGTTTGAATTTGCTGCAGCCGTCAATCGATGCCGCTTCATATATATCATCAGGAATATCAGAAAGCCCCGTGAGCAGAATTACAAAATAGAATCCGATGTAACTCCACAATGTCGGAATGCAGATCATGATAAACGCCAGGTCCGGTCCAAGCCAGAGTACCGGTTCGTGGCCAAAACGCTCCAGAATCTGATTTAACATACCGCCGTTATAGTTATAGAACAATTTAAATAACAGACCGATTGCTGTTGCTGAGATAACTACCGGAAAAAAATAAACGGTACGAAACAGTTGCTGAAACTTCTTAACCTGCGATACCATGACTGCAAGGACAAATGCGATTCCCACCTCAAAAATAACTGTCAGTACCATCATCTTTAAGGTATTTACCAACGCTGATCTCACATCCGGGTCCGTCAATAGTCTCTTGTAATTATCGATTCCAATAAATTTAAATTCCTGTCCCGGCATCTTTACTACAGACGCCATATCATAAAAACTGTTCTTAATATTTTCAACAAACGGTATGTAAAGAAAGATCAGCAAAAACAGGAGACCCGGTACTAAAAACAGGAACAATGGCCATTTTTTCTTATATAACATCTTTCTTCCACCTTTCTTTTTTCGCATAATACACTGCGAATTTATAAAACGAAATTTTCTATTGCACAAAAAACGAAGGGGCCGACCCTGGGCATAGCCCCTCCGCTTTTTGTTTCCGTATTACTGTACCAGTGCCAGCGCCTCATTGATTGCGTCTTCCGCAGTCATAGAACCTGTCGATACTTTTACAATTTCTGCTACAAGTGTCTTGTACGCATCACCGATTCTGGAATCTGTCGGCGCTACGATCGCGCTTGCGCTGCTTGTGTACGCTGCGATAGACTCTGCAAACGGTGTTGCTCCCTCTACCGGAGTTACCTCTACGGCTGCCTGAGATACGGCGCCTGTAGCCTCCCAGTATCTCTGAACGCCCGCCTGAGACGTATGCGCCATAACGAACTTCACTGCCGCATCTCTCTTGTCAGGATCATCCCATGCTTTTCTGGTGATATAGAAGCCGGAGGAGATACCGCCTACGAGAGCTCCCGGCTCTGCCTTCTGATCCGGAACGCCCGGGAATGCGATTACAACCGTATTCTCTGTATCTTCAATATTTCCTGCATACCAGGAACCGTCGAGCTGCATTGCAGCCTTCTTGTCACGGAACAACTGACCTGTATACGCGTCATCGACCGTATCCGTATCCATTGGGAATGCGCCCATATCTCTTAAGGTCTTAAACATCTCAAGTCCCTTGACCCAGCCTTCCGGTGCTGTCTCCGGTACGGATGTGTACTCCTCTTCGCCTGCTGCATACAGCATCAAAAACTCGATCCAGTAATGAGGAACGTTGTTTAAGGAACATGCGATTGGAATAATGTCGTTCTCCTTAAATGTCGTGATTGCCGTCTCCATAGACTCCCAGTCCGTCGGAAGCTCAAGTCCGTACTGATCGAACAGATCCTTGTTGCAGTATAATCCTTCCCAGTAACCGGTCGTCGGAACAGCTCTCTGTACGCCGTCGGTGTTCGCCGCCGCTGCCAGTGCGGAATCAAGTGTGTCCGCCGCATACTCCGGGTACTCTGCGCGAATCTCTTCGATGGATACCAGCTTATCGGTCGCAATGATGCTGTCCGCTGTCGCGTCGGTAAAGAACTGGATGACATCCGGCTCATTTCCAACAGAGAAATCCGCGTTGACCGCCGCCTTCCACTCCTCGTCAGAGGTCTGGGAATTGTCCTCGATCGTTATGTAATCATACTGCTCCATCACTTCTGCATTGATCGCCTCATACGTTTCCTTATTCGGGTCTGTTCCTCCGAACATAGACACGGTCTTTAATGTGACCGGATTGCCTGTAGCGGCATCTGCAGTACCCCCGCCTGCCTCTGTCGTTCCTGTCGTTTCGGCTGCAGCGCCTCCTGCATTCTCTCCCGCATCTGCGCCTGCCGTTTCGCCAGATTCATTTCCACACCCCGCCAGCATTGATGCTGTCATTGCTCCGACTAACAGAGCTGACAATACTTTTTTCTTCATAGTCATATCCTCCTTCATATGGTTCGTAAATGCTTTGCATTTACTTAATGTAAATGGTTATCATTTACTTAATGGAAATGCTTTGCATTTACTATACTCATATTATAAGAGCAGAACTCACAAAAGGCATTAGACCGAGTTGACATTATTTGTTCAATCTTGCCATGTTCTTTAGTTCGTTTTCCACTGCGTTTCGTTCTTTTAACGATTTTTCTTCTTTCTCGTTCTGATATGGTATCGTAATTGTGGAAACTGTCACACAATCCTCTCCCTGTACAATCGAAAGTCCGTATTCCTCCCCGTACACCAGACGTATTCTGCGGTTCACATTCTGTATGCCGATGGACGTATGTCTCCCTGTATTCTTCGGTATCTGGCTTTCGTCCCCTGCAAGAATCGCCTGTATACGCTGCATATCCTGTTTTGTCATCTTCTTCCCGGTATTGCGCACCTCCAGATAGACATTCTTTTCATCATGATAGACCTTAAGATAAATGGCTCCGTTCTTCACCGCCTCCACGCCATGGACAATCGCATTTTCCACAATCGGCTGCAAAATGAGCGGCGGCACCATAATATAAAGCAGTTCGTCATCGATCTCGCGCTCAATCGAAAGCCTCTGTCCAAAGCGCATGGACATAATGTAAAAATATGCGTCAATGCACTGCAATTCCTGCGCGAGGTGAATCTCCTTCACATTCGCGCGGTTCATCCGGTAATCAAGCACTGTTCCGAGCGATTCGATCATCTTAGATACAATGACGTCTCCCGACATTCTCGCCTGCCAGTTCATCATTTCCAATGTATTGTTGAGAAAATGCGGATTGATCTGCGCCTGGAGCGCCTGAATCTGCGCATCCTTGCGCGCCAGCTTCTCGTCATACACATAGTCGAACAGATATTTGACCTGCGCGGACATGCTGTCAAAGCTCTCCTTCATATGAAGAAATTCCTCGTTTGGCATCTCGCCCTCCACCGTAACCCCGATTTCTCCCGCCTCCATCCGGCTCGAGGCGTCAAGCATATGCTCAATCGGCGCCTGAATATGCATCTTAAGGAAATAGACGCCATAGCAGAACAGAGGAATAAACAGAAACAGCATAATCAGTATAATTGTGTAGAACTCATACAGACTTGAGTACAGCTCACTCTTTTTGGCAAAAATCATCACTCCGATATGATAATTATCCTGCCTGTCCTGATAGAGATAACCGTTATAGGTCTTATTTTCGATCCGGTCAAGCTTGCCGTCACTTCTGCCGTCATACACCGCAAGAAGCTGTGACAGAAGCTCACTTCGTCCGTCCTCTTCCTCCGTTTTCATAAAGGTCAGTGTCTCTGCACTGTCGTTAAAACAGACCACCATATTCTCCCGGATATCCGGCGGAACATCGTCAAACAGCTTATCCCGGTTCAATTCCACCACAAGCGTGCCGTACCGCTTATAGTCCATCGTTGTATAGAGATTGCGCACAATGAAAATACGCTCGTCCGCTACCCGCACGCAGGCATAGGAGGAATCCGAATCGATAATATCCTCAATATACGGCTGTATCTCCGCGACATAGTTCTTGTAAGGGATTCCGATCCGCGAGCGAAAACATGCCGGTTCCTCTTCGCCGTAGCAATAGTACGCATACAGATTGAACCGCTCGTCCAGATAGAACTTGCCCTTAAGGCTGGTATTGACCTCCTGGAGATATCCATTTCTGGAATATTTCCCGGTAACATAATTCTTCCACGCATTCTCCCATGTCTTCTCGTAAGACGGTCTCTGGCACAGCGTGATCGCATCCTCAATACGGATCGAAGCAAATGCCGCGACATTCTCAAGCTCGTCCTCCATCAGTCCTTCCGCTTTCCCGACAATGCCGTTGCGGTAGGAAAACGTTGTAAACGTAAAAAATACTGCAATCGGAACACCCCAACACAGTATCATGAACAATAAGATTTTCTTTTTTAAGGATTTGGGTCTTTTGATCTTATCCATAACGACACCCATCTTTCTGAAATGCGGACTTTACTTATTATTTCATTATACCGTAAAGCACATCCTTACGCAATTAAGGGCTATAAGATGAGACGATATTATCAGGTGCGTGCAATTCTTATTATCAGAACAAAAATGACACGCACCTGAAATATCCCGTCATCTTACAGCCCCAAAAATTCTTCGTAGATATCGCAGATTTTTGCTGCGTCCGCCGCATCCGGCATCTCACAGAAAATGCGCAGCAGCGGCTCCGTACCGGAGAAGCGGGCGATGACCCAGCCGCCGTTCTTAAAGTAGACCTTGCTTCCGTCCAGATAAGAGATATGGTCGATTTCCTCCGGCAGTTCGGGAAGAAGTTTCTGCTCCATCAGGGTTTTCTGCATCGAAGCCTTCTTCTCCTCGGTGAACTTGTAATCGCGCTCCTCCATGTGGATTTCACCGCACTCCTCATGGATATCCTTCATGATCTCGGAGAGCTTTCTTCCCGTCACCGCAAGCATCTCGATTAAAAGCGCCGCCGCGTAGATGCCGTCTTTTCCGTTGATGTGCCCGTGTACGGTAAGACCGCCGGAGGATTCACCGCCGATGATCGCGCCTGTCTCCTGCATCTTGGCGGAGATATACTTAAAGCCGACCGGAACTTCGTAGCAGGTCTCGCCGAACTGTTCCGCCACCTTATCCAGCATATGCGTTGTCGCGATATTGCGCACGACCGGACCATGCCAGCCCTTGAATTTTACAAGGTAGTAATACAGGAGCACTAAGATATCGTTCGGATGCAGGAAGTTTCCTTTATCGTCAATCACGCCGATGCGGTCAGCGTCCCCGTCCGTCGCGATACCGATGTCAAAGCCCTTCTCGACCACATAATTCTGCAGCGAATGCAGCGTTGCCGCCGACGGCGCCGGAAGCTTTCCGCCAAACAGCGTATCGTGCCTGTCATGGATTGTCGCGACCTCGCAGCGCGCCGTGAGCAGAATCGTCTTAAGTGAAGTCTCACTCACACCGTACATAGGGTCGAGCGCGACCTTTAATCCCGCCTCACGGATCGCATCCATATTCACGGAAGCGATAATGTTGTCAAGATATTCATTCAACGGATAAATCTCTTCAATATACCCCGACGCTTTTCCCTCGTCGTAAGTCACCTCGCATACACCGTCCGGCGCGATATCGGAAATATAATCCTCAAGATCTTTCGTCTGAATCTCATCCGCATCGCGTCCGCCCGCCGTAAATACCTTCACGCCGTTATAAATCGCCGGATTATGGCTCGCCGTGATCATCATTCCATATGGAAAGTCGTGTTTCATTACATAGAACATTACAAGCGGCGTCGGCGACGACTTGTTGATCAGATACGCCTTGATGTGCGCCGCCGCGAATACCTGCGCCGCCCACTGCATTGCTTCCTTTGAGAGGAACCGCCTGTCATATCCCATCACGATTCCCTGCTCCGTGACGCCCTCGCTCTTCATCTTGTTCACAAGTCCCTGCGCTAAAAGCTGTATATTTGCCTTGGTAAAATCCTCTCCGATGACGGCGCGGAAGCCGCCCGTTCCAAATTTAATCATCCTCAAATCCCCTTTCTATCTGTTTCTGATGCCTGTCTCTTTCTGCTTCTGATGCCTGCCTCTATGTACTTCTGATGCCTGCTGCCATCTATGCATCTGCATTCCGGCACGCGCCTGATGTTATTCTTTCTCTCCCATGACGACCACGACCGTATGCTTTGTTCCCGGCTCCTGCACCGGAATACGCTCTGCCTTTTCTCCGTCTAAGTACACTTCCTTTACACCCTTCATCACACCGTCTGGATTTTCTACCCGGATATCAAATTCAGCGTCTCTCCATCTGCGGACTGCCGAAAATTCCTTCCAGTCCGCCGGAATACACGGATTGACGGTAAGCTCCTCAAAGTCAGGACGGATGCCAAGCATATATCTGGTCGCGGAGAAATACGCCCAGCCGCCGCTTCCTGTCATGAACGGATGACGCGCACGCCCGAACGCCGTATGATCCTTTCCCATGATGAACTGGCAGTAGGAATACGGCTCCGATTCGCGAATTTCAATCTTGTCATTCTGATAGTACGGGCAGAGCGCATTGTAGAATTTCATCGCGCGGTCGCCGCGTCCAAGCACGCACTCCGCTGCCCACGCCCACGGATTCGGATGGGAGAAAATCGAGCCGTTCTCTTTCAGGCCCGGATAAACTCTCGTGACAAATCCAATGTCATCGTCCGGCACAGTGTAGGACGGCGCATTTAACAAAATGCCGTACTCCGTGAAAAGATATTTATCCACGGAATCCATCGCACGCTTTCCCTTTTCCACATCCGCAGCCCCGGAAAGAACCGCCCATGTGTTGGATTCCAGATGCACTTTTCCTTCCTTATCCCTGGATGTTCCGATTTTCTTTCCGTTCTTCGTCACGCCGCGGATGAACCATTCCTCATCCCAAAGTTCCTCGTTGCAGACACGCTGCACTTTTTCCCGCATTGCAGTGTATTTCTCCACATCCGCGGTCCGTCCAAGCTGTACGGCAAGCTCCAGGAAATTGCTGATCGCCCAGTAATGCAGGAAGGACACCATCGCACTCTCCCCGCCGCCGAGGTTTAAACAGTCATTCCAGTCCGCGCGCAGTCCCTTACAGATTCCGGTCGCTCCGACCTGCTCCGCAGAGAAGTCGAGAATGTGCATCATGTGTTCATACACCGTGCCCTCACCGCCGTCTGCATAAGTTACGACCATATCCGCAAAATCCAGTTCTCCCGTCTCCTTGATATACTCCACAATCGAAGGAACCAGCCAGAGCGCATCGTCCGAGCAGGCATCCTCGATACCATGCACGATATCCGCATTGTTGACTGTCGGAATGACCGTCGGCGACTTGAACGGCTTTTTCTTTTCCTTCTTGCTTTCCGGTTCGAACCATTCCGGCTGGAACAGATGCAGTCCATACCCCTTTGTCGTCAGTCCGCGCAGCAGCTCTATGATACGCTGTCTGCATTTTTCCGGGTTGGAGTGCGGTATCGTCATCGCATCCTGTGCCGTGTCGCGGTAGCCAAGTCCCGTTCTTCCTCCGACCTCGATAAATGAAGCAAAGCGGGAGAACATAATGTTGACCTCCGCCTGATAGAGATTCCACGTATTAATCATCGTGTTCATTCCCTCGTTCGGCGTATGTATCTGAAGCCTGCCGAATTTCTCCTCCCAGTACGTGGCAAGCTTTGCATAGGCAGCGTCCACATTGGCAAAATCCGAATATTTCTCACGGATTTTTCTGCCCGCTTCCCTGTTTCCCTCGCCGAGCATAAATACGAGGCGCACCTCCTCACCCGGCGCCAATACCAGATCTTTTTGCAGGCTGCCGCAGTGATTGTTTCCAAGCTCATGCGAACCGCTGCATTTTCCGTTCTCCACCGCGACCGGGTTATCCTCCGTGCGGTAACGTCCCAGAAATGTATCGCGCAGGCAGTCAAAGTCATCCGGCTCCACATTCGCTGTAAAATACTGATAACCGAACTCTTCATAAAAGAGATCGTGTTCAATGATACCGTCCTCGTAAGATGAACCCGCGCAATAGAGACTCATCTGGAAGTTCTGATTGTCAATCATAATGTGGTGAAATGAGAACTCACAATAGGAAAATACCGACAGTCTGCGCTCTCTGTCACTGGTATTCTTAAGGCGTACATCCCACAGCTCCACCGCATCGTCCATTGGCACTACAAGCGTCTGGCTCGCTTCAATTCCCTTGTAATCGCACTCGTAAACAGAATAGCTCATACCGTGGCGGCAGGTGTATTTTGCCTGATCAAGCGGCTTTCCGACCGGCTGCCATGAAATGCTCCAGTAATCGCCGTCCTCTGCATCCCTGAGGTACACATAGTGTCCCGGGCGGTCCATCGGAACCGCGTTTCCGCGAAATCTCGTCACCCTGTGGTACTCCGGCGTCTTGTAGAACATATAGCCGCCCGCCGTATGATTTACCACGACGCACATATCCTTCACCCCAAGATAGTTCGTCCATGAGACCGGCAGATCGACACGGTCGATGACATATTCCCTTTTCTCATTGTCAAAATGTCCATACTGCATAAAAAATCCCCTTGCTTTCCTTTTTATTCTAAAAATATTATAGGAAAACAAAGGGAATATTTGTATTGCCACGCGTGGCATAATTTGTATTTTATTGTGGGGTTGTAATCCAAAAAACGCGCCCCTCATATGCACCGAGGCGAATCTTGGCTCCTGCTGCTTCCCCGCTGCGCAAATCGGTAAACCGAACGCCGCTCTCTGCTCCGCCGGCTTCGGCTGCTGCCGCAATGTCTGCCCCTGCAAGAAGCTCCTGCATCCGGCTCGTCTCTATCGCAAGCTCGCCCTCCCCGTTGTGCAGTAAGATAAATACGCTTTCTTCCTCACACGCCCGGAGGAATCCGTAGCATCCGGCCGCATCGTCACAGTAGACACTGCGGTAGCTCCCCCGCCGCAATGCGCCATGCTCCGCTCTTAGTGCAATCCACTCCCGGAACTTTCCGGCGCAGCTTTCTCCACCGTCCCACGGCATCGCCTGCCGGTAGTCACATTCCGCCGTACCCTCAAGATAACATTCGTCTCCGTAGAATACAGAGGGAACACCCACGCCCATAAACAGATAGAAAAAGGCAAGCTCCATTTTTCTCCGGTCGCCTCCGCAATAGCTTAAGAACCTCGGCACATCGTGGGAATCCAGAAAATTCATCTGCGCAAGCGCGACTCTTCCCGGATAGCGCATGATCATCCGCTGAATCTGCGCATCGAACTCCGTCACATTCATCGTGCCCTTCGCAAAAAAGTCCTTGCACAGATACGAAAAGGTGTAATTCATCGTGGAGTCAAACTGATCTCCCATAAGCCAGCATCCGGCGTCCTCCCAGATCTCACCAATTAGAAAGGCATCCGGCTTTACCCTGCGCACCTCCCTGCGGAATTTGCGCCAGAAATCATGGTTAATTTCATTTGCGACATCGAGCCGCCAGCCGTCAATGTCCGCTTCCCTGATCCAGTAGGTGCCGACCTCGCACAGATACTCTGCGACCTTCGGATTTCCGGTATTGAGTTTCGGCATCTCCTTTACATATGCAAAAGCCTCATAGCTGGGCGGGTCTGCATACACGATCGGCTCCGGCATATGGTAGAACCAATCGTAATACTCCGACGCTTTTCCCTTCTTAAGCACATCGCGAAAGGCGAAGAAGTCAGGTCCGCAGTGGTTGAACACGCCGTCTAAAATCACGCGGATGCCGTTCTCGTGGCACTGCCGCACCAGCTCCTTTAAATCCTCTTTCGTTCCAAGGCACGGGTCAATTCCAAAGTAGTCCGCCGTGTCATATTTGTGGTAGGAATTAGCGGTAAAAACAGGATTTAAGTAAATGCAGTTGACGCCTAATTCCTTTATATAATCCAGATTCTCCATAACGCCGCAAAGCGTACCGCCAAGATGGCTTTCCGAGACGCTTCCATCCGACAGTTCCACCCTCCCCGGCGTCCCACAAAGCGCTCTTTTGCCGGATGCAAAGCTGTCCGGGAAAATGTGATACATCACAATGTCCTCCGCCCAGTCGGGAATTGCAATGATATCCTCTCTGCGGATATACGGAAACTGAAAATATTCCGTTCTGCCGCACACCATCTGCTCGCAGAAGTTCCGCTCATAATAGTATAGCTTCTCCACTCCGTCATCCAGCAGAAAGTAGTAGCAGACTCTGGTATAGATATCCTTCACCGCCGTCTCATAATAATCAAACAAATCATCCGTCGCCGCCTTTTGCATCGGAAGTTCCTTTACCGCAATCGGCTCAACCGGATCTACGCGGTCACCGTAATACAACGTGCACCTTTTGATGTCCCCCTTCTCCGTCCTAAGGCGGATCATAAGCGTGTGCTCATCCTGTGCATACGCATACTGTGACAGCGGTATATGTAATACTGCACTCTTGTTCATAACATTCTCCAATCTCGTTACAGCCGCCCCACTTCTGTCTGTTCAATCAGTTCCAGTACAGCGTCTCGCCCCACTAGCCCTTGACTCCGCCCGCAGTAAGCCCGGAAACCATATATTTCTGAATACAGAAGAAAATCACCAGAACCGGAAGCGATACCAGAATCGCAGCCGCAGCGAACATTGACCAGCTTCTGCTGTAGTCATTCGACTGTAACTGGTAAAGTCCTCCTGCCAGCGTATAGCTGTTCTCATTCAGCAAAAATGTGGTAGAAAACAGATACTCGTTCCACACGAAAATCAGCACCATCACCGCCGTAACGATAATCGCCGGCAGCGCAAGAGGCATAACAATTTTCCACAATAGCTGGAAATCACTCGCCCCGTCAATCTTGGACGCCTCCTCAATCTCCGTCGGAATCGTGTCGAAATACCCCTTCATATTCCAGATGGAAAAGATACACATGCTTCCCGCGTAGATGATAACAAGTCCAAGCTTCGTGTCCAGCATATGCATTTCCTTCAATAGGCGGAACAATGCGAACATGGATAAAATCTGCGGAAATGCATTTAACAGCAATAATACTTTTAAGATTCCTGTTCTTCCACGGAAACGGTAACGCGAAAACGCATACGCCGCCACGACAGCGAAGCCGATCGCAATCACCATCGTTAAAGCTGCAAGCACCGCCGAATTAGAAAACCACCGCAGGAACGGCTTTTCTGTGATAATTCTCCTGTAATTGTCCAGTGTGAAGTCCTGCGGCAATATGGATAAGCCCGAGGACAGCGCCCCGCCGCTCCCGCTAAAGGAGAGCTGCAAAGCGTACAGAATCGGCACCAGCGATAAAAAGCATAAGAGGATATAAAAGATATGCAGTGCGCCAAGCTGCAGCCGGTTCTTTACTTTTCTCTTACTCATTGCTCTCCTCCTTCACTCCGCGGTTCGTAAATACCGAAAACACCATAATCAGGAAAAAGATGATAATCGACACCGCCGAAGACAGTCCGTAATTGTTTGACACAAACGCATTCTGATGCGCGTACGTGATAACCGTCTGTAAGGTCGCACCTGAATATGCGCCTTTCTGCATCGTCAGAAGGTATACGATATCGAACTGCTTAAATGTGGTAAATGTCGTCATGATGACCGATGGGGCGATAATGCCCTTTAGTGCAGGGATTGTGATGTGGATATTTTTTACCCAGAATCCTGCCCCGTCAAGCTCCGCGCTCTCATAGTAGCTTCGGTCAATACTCTGCAGCGCACCGTCAATCATCATAATCATGAACGGCAGCGCCATCCACAGATTTAAGACCATGCAGGAAAGAAACGCCGGAACATTTGTGGACAGAAAATTGACTTTGGACAGCCCGATTTCCACGAGTATCTTATTTAATAGTCCGAATTCCGTGTTGTAGATTCCCACGCGCCACAAAAGAATCGACACATAGGCGGGCATTGCCCATGGAAACATGAGCAGCGTCTTATAGATCCGCCTGCCTTTTAGCCCTTCACGGTTCAGCCCGAGCGCGAT
Organism: Roseburia sp.; assembly: GCA_017937095.1. Taxonomy (GTDB): domain Bacteria; phylum Bacillota; class Clostridia; order Lachnospirales; family Lachnospiraceae; genus Roseburia. The sequence goes on from JAGBEG010000013.1 coordinate 19,296, forward strand.
AAAGTATGCCGCCACCACCTGTATCACCATATTAAGCACCGTCCAAAGCAGCGTCACAAGCAGTGCCGACAAAAATCCGGAATCAACCTTCGTCAGCGCCCTCACATAATTCTCCAGCCCGATGATCTCGTAATCTGCCCAATGAAACAGGTTCATATTTGTCAGCGAAATATAGGCGGTATAAAGAATCGGAAACACGATGACCAGCGCAATCAAAATAAATGCCGGTGTGCTGTATAAATACGGTGTAAGTTTTCGTCTCTGTTTCATACTTTTTCACTTTCTACTTTCTTAAACCTGGGGCAGGGCAGGCGAATGCATAAAAGCTTACTTAACACTTACGCCCGCATGTCCACCCTGTCCCTGCTTTCCTACTGCATATCTGCGATTGCAGTGAGTGCCTCGTTCTGGTACTGTTCTGCGGATTCCTCTACGTTTGCACCGGACTTATTTACCGCCGCAAGCAGGCTCTCTGCCGGTCCCCACATTACACTCATCTGCGGAATGTTCGGCATCGGCTGTGCGGTCTCCGCCGTCACCTTCATCGCCATAATCATCTCGTTTGCAGCGACGTTTTCATCCGCATATGCCTTATCGTTCGCCGGAGCGCAGTTCGACTGGTTTGCAAGTGCGATTCCCACCTCAGGACTTGCGATTGCTGTCAGCACCTTTGCAACGGCATCTTTCTTATTCTCCGCCGCGTACTTTAAGACACCGATGCTCTGCACGCCGGAATACGGTGCAAGTGCATTTCCGTTCGGCAGCGTGAAATCGGAAAGGGATTTGATTCCAAGGTCGATTCCCGCTTCCCTGATGCCGGATACCAGCCACGGACCACCGATGATCGCTGCCGCTTTTCCTTCATTAAACAACGCTGTCACGGTATTGTAATCGCCGTCTGCCTGCAATGCTGCAAATTTCTGATTATATGTAATTGCTTCTATCGTCTCCGGCGTATTTAAACCGGGATTCGCGTCCTTATCGATAATGTAGCCGCCAAAACCGTTGATGAACGGCGCTACATTGTACGCCGTGGAATGCTGGTTGACAACTGCATAGGTTCCCGCATCCGCATCGGTGTGCGCCACCATATACTCATACAAATCCTCTGTCGTCTCCGGCACTTCGCCCTCCCACAGCTCCTTATTGTACATAAAGAGCAGTGTCTCATAGTAGACAGGCATCAGATACTGCGTATCCTTGTAATTTCCGGCTTCCACGGTCATCGGAAGCATTTCGCCAAGCACCTCATCCCCGATGACATCCGTAATCGGTGCTAAAATTCCCATCTCCGCAAAGGTTCCAAGCGAATCATGCGCATACAGATACATGTCTGGTCCGTTTGCTTCATCCGTACCATACAACTGAAGCTGATCCGTCAGCCCCGTCTTCTTCTCAAAGGTCACATGCACGGATTCCGCCGCAAGCTGCTCATTCGCACAGTCGGCAATCGTCTGCATAATGCTTTCATCCCCGTCATGCCAGATCTTTACCTCGGTAACCTCCCCGGAGGCTCCTGCATCCCCCGCCGCATCATTTCCGGCTGCCGCCTCTGTGCCCGCGTCCGCATTCGTCTGCGCGTCATTTCCTGTCTGTGTGTCGCCCCCGCATCCGCAAAGACATCCAAGCGCCATTACACCGCATAATAACAAGCTCATTTTTCTTTTCATCGTCATAACCATCCTTTCCGGTATCTGCAAACCTGTTTTAGGAAACTGTTTCCTAAACTTTTCTTATTTTATCGCGATTTCTTTCGTTTGCTTATCTATTTTTTATCATTTAATCACAATATTTTCAATGTTTTACCTCACTTTTTTATTGACTTTGTTAGGAAACCGCTATACTATAGTTATGAATTTATACATATTTTCAGAAAGAAATTTCCACACAATCTGCCGGGCGCTGCCCTGCTGCGGGTTTGTATTTTCCATCGGGAAGCAAGGAGGATTCTTATGTCTGTTACCATCACGGACGTCGCAAACGAAGCCGGCGTTTCCAAGTCAACCGTCTCAAAGGTCTTAAATCACTGGACAACTATTTCGCCTGAGACAGCCGCCAGAGTAAACGCCGCCATCAAAAAGCTGCACTACACGCCAAATTCCAGAGCGGTCAGCTTTGCCCGGCAGACGACGCAGAATATTGTATACTTGACAAATCTGGCAAAGGATTCCGCTTATCAGAATCCGCATATGTTCGATATCATGTGCGGCGTCTACCACGAGCTTGCCAAGCAGAACTATACGCTCACGCTGACAGATATCTCCGAGGAATCTTATTCCGGTGAAAAAACCGAACAGGTAATTGAAAGCCATTCTTCCGATGGTCTTATCATCCACGGTTCCGCCATCAACCAGGAGATCGCATCGCTGATCATTGACGCCAATTTTCCTCACATCATCATCGGGCATCCCGGCTTTGACAGCCGTCTTTGCTGGGTGGACACCAATCATGCCCTCGCCGGGAATTATGCCGCCGACCACATGATTGCCTGCGGTTATACCGACGTCGCGTTCATCGGCGGCTGCAAAACCGGTTACATTTCCACGCAGCGCGAAAAGGGCTTTGTCTCCGGTATGTTAGACCGCGGCTACCGCATTCCCGCACGCCGCATCTTTTTTACGGATTCCAGCCGGACAGGGGCTTATAACGCGGCGCATAGCCTCCTTTCCTGCGGCGATCTTCCGCAGGTAATCGTCTGTGAAAGCAATACGCTCGCCGTCGGCGTCGTAAAAGCGATTCAGGAGCTTTCCCTGCGCATTCCGGAGGATATCGCCCTGCTCACCTTTGACGTATACCCATATTCGGGCATCATCGACCCCAAGCTCACGGTCGTCGATATCAATGTCTATGATATGGGCGTACAGGCGGGCGCGATGATGCTCCGCAAGCTGGAGAATCCGAATCTGCTGATCCAGAGCTACACGACACTCCCTGTTATCCTGCAGGGGGAGAGCACGAGGGTGCTGTAGGGGTGCTGTTTCATTGGAAATCAAAAAGGGAATGCTTTTTCAAACATTCCCTTTGCTTCCTTCTGAAAACATTACATTCTTCTTCATTTAATCCCGTACTCGTCATACAACTTTTCCCGAAACGTCTTCTCCTTCGTCGCCCGAAGCAATTCCTCCGTGCGTCCCTCCTGTACCAGACGCTCCGTTAAAGCGGCAAACAATTCTGTCCCTGCCTCTATTCCTGTCTCTACTCCCTCCGCGAACGCCTCGTCTGCAGCGATTTTCCTCTCATTTTCGATATGCGCCTGCTCATTATACTCCGTCAATAACATAGACCGCACCTCCTCGCGGTTCTCCCGCAATATATCTGCTAAAATCCCGTCCTGCACACAGTCCTCTACCGCACAATCTACCGCCTCTTCTATCGCACAGCCTTTTCTCTGATATTCCCTGACCTTCTCAACAAAAAGCGCGTACTCCTCCAGACGTCTGCATTTCTTCATCAGATCCCTGTTGCGCCCCGCATTGATATTGATCAGCGTTGCCCTGCAATCCAGATCCGCCTCTCTGACCTCATATTTCTTCGGAAATGCATCATGCAGATACAAGGTCATTCGCTCCGGTTCTTCCTTCGTTCCGTTATAGAAAATCACGAACCTCGGCAAAGGCAGCGGAATCCTGCGGCTGCTATACAAATCCTTATCGTTCGCCAACAGTTTCCGGTATAATGCCGCAAAATAAAACAGTCCGCGAAGCGGCAGATTCGGCGACATGGTACTCTGGTGTTCATACAGATTCAGCATCTCCTGAAGCAGAAATGAAATGTCATTTTTCATTCCCATGTATACAACATCCTCCAACGTGTTCACGACGATGTCACCGGGATTGTCGTACGCGGTGTCATTGAGTGCATTATACAGCTCCAGCAAATCCTTTTTGTCCCGGAAAATGAATTTGAACAGGCGATCCCTGTACTCCCGATTTGTATTCGATTGTGTGCCATGCTTCATATAGTTACCTCCATTATAATTTTTTTCTTCTGTCCATGCAATACAAAACAATGCTTTTCCGTTCCTAACAGTTCCTTCCAACTCCCTATGTGCGGCGTATACCACCTCTTTAAGAAAAATTGTGTCTGCGACTTGGAATATCTGGCGATCTGCCTGTGAAAATAAGACCAAGTAGAATGATAAAATCAATGAATCTAAATAAGATATGTAAAATATAGCACATCCTCTGTCAGATTACAAGAGTAATCCCACATTTTTAAAGACGGAAATCCCACATTTTTAAAAACGGAAAGTCTGCATAAAAAAGTGAAAAGTAATACGCAAAAAGAGAGTACCACAATTTTGATATATTCCGCAAAACATATCATATTGAAGTACTCTCCCTGCTATTTATATAATTTCACCTTTCCCCACAGCATCCCGCAAAAACTCTCTTTCAAGGAGCATTTCAAAGGCACTCCAAGCTTTTGTAACGTCTGATCCAAAGCCTCCATCGTCTCTGTCATATCGCTGACATTCGCATTGCTGCCCATATGTCCGATACGGATGACCTGTCCGGCAAGACTGTCAAAGGAACCTGCAAGCATGATATTGTGTTCCCGCCGCATCACATCAAGAATGTCCTTTGCCGTCGTCTGCTCCGGCACATCGAACACCGTGACCGTATTCGAAAATCCGCTTTCCAGATGAAGCCTTAAGCCTGCGTCAGTCACCGCCTGTCTGCAGGCATTTCCGATTCTGGCATGACGCGAAAGCATCTCTGTATCATTCTTAATATTTTCAAATGCCTCGCGGAGTCCGTAAATGTCACTGATCGGCATGGTATAAGGAAACCACTTTGCCTCGTAATATCCCTCAAATGCTTTCAGATTGGCATAGAAGGACGCAATCGGCGTCCTGCGGTCCGCCATCGCTTTTTTCGCATCAGCGCTGACGGTCACAAAGGTCAGCCCCGGAGGCGCGGAGACTGCCTTCTGGGAACCGCCGCACAATACGTCGATCCGGTAATCGTCCACTCTTACTTCCTCGCCGAACATCGCGGATACCGAATCTACAACCGTAAGTATTCCGTATTTTCTCAACAATGGGCAGAGCGCTTTTATATCGTTCAACATACCGCTTGGCGTATCGCAATGCACCAGAGTGGCATATTTATAATCATGATTTTCCTGCAAAAACGCTTCCAGCGCCTGCGGGTCGATGGGATTTTTGTCGTCCACCGTGTAAAGCTTTGGCAAGCCGCCATACATCGACACAAAATCCGCAAAGCCTTTTCCGTAAATTCCGTTGTCCAGTACCAGCACCTTATCGCCCGGCTCTGTCAGTGATGCACAGGCTGCTTCCAGCCCCAGAATCCCCTCCCCGTCCAGTATCAGCGTCTCGTTTTCGGTGTGAAGCAGGGAGCTTATAAGCTCGCAGGTTTCCTTGTAAAATTCCACAAATTCCTCATCCAGATCAGGATTCGTGCACTCCAACGCCCTTGCCAGCCGCACATTTTCCTTTACCTGGGTAGGCCCGGGAGTCATAATCTTATACATCCTTCGTTCCCCCTCTCTTCGCCTTACAGTAAAATCCGGTTAGCGGCTTTCTTAAGCGGCTCAATGATAATCAGCACGATGACTGCCGCCACCCCGACCTGTACCAGATTTCCCGGTATCGATGCCACAGGCGCCGCCCAGTTTCCGTAGATTACCACCTCCGCAATATAATAGCCCACAATCTTAATTGCGCAGGCTGCGAGGATTGCAACAATATTCCACACATAACCCTGTTTCTTTTCGGTGATAAATCCGACTGTAAAGCCCATCAGTCCGACGACTACCAGTGTAAAAGGCGCCCACAGCGTCCAGCCGGACAAAAGATCGAACAATGCCATTCCGACACCGCCCGCAATGGCTCCTGTCTTTTTCCCGAAAATGATGGCAAAAATAAATAACGGCACATTTCCAAGGTGTATCAAACCGCCTGCCGCCGCAATCGGCAGACGCACATTGATAAACGCGGTAAATACATAAACAAGCGCAATCGAAAGGGCTGTAATCGTTAAGAATTTCACTTTGGACTCCTCCAACGCACGCGCGGATGTCCTTGTAACGGTCTGTTCTTTCATAGTTCTCTTCTCTCTTTCTGTATTTTCATGTTATTTCGTATGATAGCCCCTGACTGGACACTTTCATATAGCCAGTTTCTTATTTTTTTACCATGCCAGTTTGCAAAAAAAATTGCGACAGAAAACCGCCGCATATGGCAAAAACCATAGCGGCGGTTTTCTGTCACTCCAACACCTTCTCAAGCTCTTCAATCACAATCCGAAGCGCCTTGATTCTCGCATATTTCTTATCCACAGACTCTAAGATATGCCACGGCGCGTAGGTCGTGCTGGTCTTCTGAATCATCTCGTTGACCGCATCCTCATAAAGATCCCACTTCTCGCGGTTACGCCAGTCCTCATCCGTGATCTTCCACTGTTTCTCGGGCGTGTTCTGCCTGTCGTTAAAGCGCGCAAGCTGGGTGTCCTTATCGATCTGCACCCAGAACTTGATAATGACTGCGCCCCAGTCGTGCAGCTCCTTCTCGAACTCGTTGATCTCGTTATACGCACGCATCCAGTCGTTCTCGCTGCAAAAGCCCTCAAGACGCTCCACCATGACCCTGCCGTACCATGTCCGGTCAAAGATTGCAATATGCCCGGTCTTTGGCAGCCTCGTCCAGAAGCGCCACAGATAATGTCTCGCCTTCTCATGAGGTTCCGGACTTGCAATCGGATGCACCTCATAGCCTCTCGGATCGAGCGCTCCTGTGATGCGCTTGATGTTGCCGCCCTTTCCCGCTGCGTCCCAGCCTTCATAGGCGATAATCACAGGCACCTTCTTGCGGTAAAGCCGGTTGTGCAGCTCGCCCAGACGCTGCTGGAGCTGCTTTAGCTCCTTTTTGTACTTCTCGTCGTCAATTGTCTTATCTAACGGAATATCGCAAAGCAGCGGCATCTTCTCGAGCGGAAATACGTTCTGCAAAAGCGGAACTGCCATCCCTCGGTTGCCAAGCGCAATGTCAATGCCCTGCGTCAATATCTCAAGCACCTGTAATTCCGTCCACTTTTTCGACCGCGCGTCGATGATATACCACGGTGCGGACGGCATATTGGTATGTTTCATATAAGAAGAAAAGACGTCCCGGCATTTCTCATAATGGTCGTTCTGCCACAGATCGTTCTTTCCGACCCGCCATTTCGTGTCCTTTGCCCCGCTTAGCTGTTCGATGCGCTTCGCCTGCTCCTTTTTGGAAATATGCAGGAAAAACTTCATCACAAGATAACCGTTGTCCGTGAGCTGACGCTCAAAGCGGCGGATGCTCTCGATTCTCATCTCATATTCTTCATCTGACATACGTCCATGAAGACGCCCTTTTACGACCTCGTCCATCCACCCGGAATCTAAGAACATGAACTTGCCAGCCTCCGGAATCTTCGCAAAATGCCGGCACAGAAACGGCTTGCGGCGTTCCTCCTCCGTCGGCTCGTCCATCGACGCCACCTTAAAAAACCGCGGGTCGATATTCTGAATGATCTGTCCGATGAGAAAGCCCTTTCCGGCTGTTCCCCAGCCCTCCACCAGCACCAGTACCGGAACCTTTCTGTCCTTAACTGACATCTGCTGCTCTGCAAGCTTTTCGCGTGCCGCAGCAAGGCGGGCGCGAAGCTCTTCTTCCTCCGGTCTGTCCGGCTCCTTCCATTCTCTCAGCATAAAATCCCCCTCCTTCATTTACTCATTATTGTGCACCATATACCCCTTTTTACACCTTATTTCATTCCTGCCTGCTTCCCGGTGCATTGACACTACACCAGCTTATTCCACTAGCATTCTTCCGCGCATATCGTCAGCAGCAGATTTTCCAGAATGTCACTACGTATGTCTTCTGTTTCTTTTTATCACCTTAAGGCGCGTAAATTCCTCGCGCTCCTTCTCCTCTAAGTATTCCTGAATCTCCCTCGCACGATTCTCATATTTCGGAATTGTAATATTGGAAAGCGCATTCGCGCGCTTCTGGGTCTTCTGGATATTATAGGCAAGACGATACGCAGAGTTCTCCACCTCCGCAAGCCGGATCGTCAGCTCCTTTACCCTCTCGAACTGCTGGCAAGCCTCATCCAGTGACATCTTCGTGTGATAAAACGAATACGCGGGTCTTCGCTCCCTCTTCTCATATTCCACCTTCGGAATCTCCGTTCCCATGACGCTGCGCCGCTTCACCGTGATCGCATCCTCCACCGGGACGGAAAGCGCGATCTGCTCCACCTCGTGAATCCCCATCTGAATATTCGCTTTCTGAAGCGCGGCATACGCCTCCGAAAACGTGGTGTCGATCTCCTCCTGAATATCCATCGCCTCCGCAATCAGCTCCATCAGCTCCCGGATCAGAATATTCCGCTTCTTGTCCATCAGCTCATAGCCCTGCTTCGCAAGCGCGAGCGAATTTTTCGCCAGTATCAGATTTCCCTTAGTCGGAAATGTATTCGGATCCATGACATACCTCCTGCTTCTCTGTTATCGCTGCCTGCGCCTCGCCTGTTCCTACATTTGCCGCATCCCAGTATTTTTCAAGTATCTTCGTGTCGATACGGTCAAGCTCCTCCTTCGGCAGGATGTGCAAAAGCCGCCATCCGATATCAAGCGTCTGTGCAATCGTGCGGTTCTCATTTCTGCCCTGTCCGACAAATTCCTGCTCAAATGCCGTTCCAAACTCCAGATATTTCTTATCGATCGGCGAGAGCTCATCCTCGCCGATGACGCTCGCGAGATCCCTCGCCTCCCCCACACGCGCGTAGGAGGAGAAGAGCTGATTTGCGACGTCCTGATGATCCTCTCTCGTATACTTTTCGCCGATCCCGTCCTTCATCAGACGGGAAAGAGACGGCAGCACATTGATCGGAGGATAAATATTCTTCTGGTGCAGCGCGCGCTCCAAAACGATCTGCCCCTCAGTGATATAGCCGGTAAGGTCAGGAATCGGATGCGTAATATCGTCGCCCGGCATCGTTAAAATCGGAATCTGCGTCACGGAGCCCTTCGCGCCCTTTACGATTCCCGCTCTCTCATATAATGCCGCTAATTCGCTGTAAAGATACCCCGGATATCCCTTTCTGCTCGGAATTTCTCCTTTCAGCGAAGAAACCTCGCGCATTGCCTCCGCGTAGGAGGTCATATCCGTCAGAATCACCAGAATATGCATATTTTTTTCAAATGCGAGATATTCCGCCGCCGTAAGCGCCACCTTCGGCGTAATCAGACGCTCTGCGACCGGGTCGTTGGAGAGATTTAAAAACATTGCAACGTGCGCGCTCGCCCCACACTCCTCAAAGGTACGTTTGAAATACTCCGCCACATCATATTTCACGCCCATCGCCGCAAACACAATCGCAAATTCGCCGTCCGATCCGTCATCCGCGTCTCCAAGGCTCGCCTGCTCCACGATCTGCGCCGCGAGCTCGTCGTGCGGCAGCCCGTTTCCCGAGAAAATCGGCAGCTTCTGCCCACGGATGAGCGTTGTCAGACCGTCAATCGCAGAAATCCCGGTGCGGATATAATTTCTCGGATATTCCCGCTCGCACGGATTCATCGGCTGCCCGTTCACATCACGGTACTCCGCCGCACGAACCGCCCCAAGCCCGTCAATCGGCTCGCCAAGTCCGTTAAATGTCCTCCCGAGAATCTCCTCCGACAGCGCAATCTCCATCGGACGCCCCGTCAGCTTCGTGCGGGTATTTAAAAGAGACATTTCCGACGTGCTCTCAAATACCTGAATCACGGCTTTATCCTCGCTGATTTCGACAATGCGCCCAAGCTTTTTCTTCTCCGCCGCATTTGCACCGCCCAACTCCTCTTTCACCGAAAACTCCACGATTTCATCGTAAAATGCCCCTTTGACTCCCTCAACCACGATCAGCGGACCGTTGATCTCACTGAGTCCCATATACTCAATCGACATATTTCCCTCCAAACACCGCTATGCATTCGTCTCCATCAGATACCTGTAAAATTCCTCGATCTTCGCGTCGTATTCCGCGAACATGCCAAGCTCCTTATTCGGCACATCATACTTGATTGCAATAATCTTCTCAAACACGTCGCTCTCCCGCAGCAGCGCCATCGGCATGTTCCGGTCAATCAGCTCCTTACAGCGGTCGTACAGATGCAGGATCACTTCCATCATCCGAAGCTGCTTTTCCATCGGCACAAAGGTGTCCTCCGCGTGGAATGCATTCTGCTGCAAAAAGCCCAGACGTATGACGCGCGCAATCTCAAGTACCAGCTTCTGGTCGTCCGGGAGCACGTCGCTTCCGATCAGCTTTACAATTTCGTTGAGGCGGTTCTCCGTCGTCAGGATATTTAAGATCCGGTTTCTGCAGTCAATGAAGCTGCTCCCCACATGTGTCTCATACCAGCCCGACAAATCCTTCACATACTCCGAATAGCTGGTGAGCCAGTTGATCGCCGGATAATGTCTCGCGTAAGCAAGGGATTTATCGAGCGCAAGAAAGCAGCGCACAAAGCGCTTCGTGTTCTGTGTGACAGGCTCCGAGAAATCGCCGCCCTGCGGGGATACCGCGCCGATGATCGTCACGCTTCCCTCCGTGCCGTTTAAGTTCTCCACATAGCCTGCGCGCTCATAGAATGCGGAAAGTCTTGACGCTAAGTACGCCGGAAAGCCCTCCTCCGCAGGCATCTCCTCCAGACGTCCGGAAAGCTCCCTTAGCGCCTCCGCCCAGCGGGATGTGGAATCCGCCATGATTGCCACATGATACCCCATATCGCGGTAATACTCCGCGAGCGTAATTCCGGTATAGATACTCGCCTCACGCGCCGCCACCGGCATATTGGAGGTATTGGCGATCAGCGTTGTGCGGTCCATCAGCGGATTCCCGGACTTCGGGTCGACGAGCTCGCCGAACTCCTCAAGGACGTTCGTCATCTCATTGCCGCGCTCACCGCAGCCGATGTAAATGATAATATCCGCGTCACACCACTTGGCAAGCTGGTGCTGCGTCATCGTCTTACCCGTTCCGAATCCGCCCGGCAGCGCAGCCGTTCCGCCCTTCGCAATCGGAAAAAGCGTGTCTAAAATACGCTGTCCCGTCACGAGCGGGCGATCCGCCGGATATCGGCTCGCCACGGGCCGCGGAGTACGAATCGGCCAGTGCTGCGTCATGGAAAGCGGCACTTCCCTGCCGTCTGCGGTGCGGATAGCAACAAGCTCCTGCTCAATCGTATAAGCACCGTCCGGCTGCACGCGGATGACCTCTCCCTCCGTGCCCGGAGGCAGCATTACCTTGTGCACGATCGATTTCGTCTCGGGGACCTCCGCAATGATACTGCCGGACATCACCCGGTCGCCCACCGACACCGTGATATGCGTCTGCCAGAGGCGTTCCCGGTCAAGCGCATCCACCTGTGCGCCGCGCGGTATGAACGCGCCGCCCGTTTCCGCAATCTTCTCAAGCGGGCGTTCGATTCCGTCAAAGATATTGTACAATATGCCCGGCGCCAGCGTGACGCTGATGGCATGTCCCGCGCCCTCTACCGGTTCGCCCGGCCGAAGCCCGGACGTCTCCTCGTATACCTGAATCGTCGTCGCATCTTTCGTCAGTCCGATGACCTCTCCGACCAGGCGCTTCTCTCCCACATACGCCATCTCGTTCATCCGGTAGCCCAGATTGCCGCGTATCGTTATGATCGGTCCGTTGACCCCGTAAATCGTTCCTCTTATACCCATAACCTATGCCCCCACATCGAAGGAAAACTTCTCCCTCTCCTCATAAAGCCTGCTGCCGAACGCTTCATCCAGCAATATATTCTTCGCGGGAATCGCAGCGCGGATGCCGCCGCCAAACCTTTCGTTTCCCACCGTGACGGTACAGTTCGGGCATCCCTCCTGCGCCGTGCGAAGCTGCGGCAAAAGCTCCTCATCCTCCGCATCCAGATATACCGTAAGCGCTTCCCCGTCTGCAAATTCCACCGCCCTTTTGATCTTTGCCGTAAGCAGGCTTACATAAGCGTCTGTTTTCCGGTATGCCGCAAGCTTTTCCTCCACCCGGGCGAAGAGCTGCTCCTTTTTCTGCTCCTGCGCGGCGTGATACTCCCTCTTCTGCTCCATCAATATTGCCGAAACCTCGCGGTTTACCTCCTTGCGGACACGCTCTGCGGCAACGCGCTCCCGCGCATTTTGCTGCTTTTTCTTCTGCTCCTCATAGTCCAAAAGCTGCCTGCGGCAGTCTGCTTCGCTCTCTGCCGCGATTGCCCCAGCCTGCTCCTTTGCCGTCTCCACTGCTGCCCGGTAGAAAATATCCAGCTTCTCGCCAATCTCCATAGTTCCCTCCATGCGCACATACTTTTCATCGTCCGTCTCTGCCCAAACGAAAGCCGCAAGCAACGGCTCTACAACTTAAGTCCGATTGCCCTGCTCACATAATCCGTAATAAAATTCTTGCTGCGTCCCGTGCCGTGTCTGTCCGGTATCTCAACGAACAACGGCAGGCGGTGCGCCAGCTTTACCTCATTCACCACATCCGGAAAATCCCTTCCGAACTTCTCCGTCAGAAGCACAATTCCTATTTCCTCATCCTTTAGGGCGCGTTCCAGTTCGGCACGAAGTTCATCCTCCTCGTGCACTACAACACCCTCGACGCCCGCCAAACGCATACCGGTGTAAGTATCCACGTTATCGCTGATCAAAAACATCTTCATTGCTGTCCCCCATCCCGAACAAGTTGTTATGTTAACCAAGAATCGAGAACGAAATCAACAGACCATACAGCGCGATAGACTCTGCCAGCGCAACGAAAATCAACGCCTTACCCATGATGCTTGAATCCTCGCTCAGCGCTCCGATTGCCGCGGACGCAGCGCTTGCCACCGCCACGCCTGCACCGATGCAGGAAAGACCTGTGGAAAGCGCTGCCGCAAGATAACGCCAGCCCTCTGCCGACGCTTCCGCCGCTGTACCGGCATCCGCCGCGTAAATGTGACCACTGAAAAGAAGCATGTCCGCCACGACAAGCGTGCCAAAGAACAGGAAAATATTTAACGCCAGAGCCGCCTTCGTGCTCCCCTCCTTCTTCCTGCCCAGAAGGTATCCGCCAAACGGAATGCCCATGCTGAAAATTAAAATTGCTACCAGAATGATTTTTGCTGCCATAACTTATTCTCCTCCCAATTCCTTTTTTCGGAACGCTGCTACGAACGGCTTTCCCGTTCCCTTATAAAATCTGCTGAACATCTCGTAATACTCGAGACGGAGTACCTGAATACCAACGACAAGACCCTCAAGCCCTGTCACAAGGATATTTCCCAAAACGACGACCACCATATTCGGCGAACCGCTCTCATAGCCTGCCAGCGTGAACACAACGCCCATCATTCCCGCGTGGCTTAGAGCGAACGCGCCGACACGGACAAACGATATGCTGTTGGTCGCGTAACTTAATACCACGTCAAAAAGCTCCACGAGCGCCTCCACAAAGAACATCACCCTGCTGCCCTCCGGGAAAATCTCCCGACGCCGCTCCAAAAGATTCGAAAGCGGCTCTTTTAACAGGATTGCAACAAGCGGTATTCCCACCGCTGCGCCAATGATTCCGGTCGCCGGGATGGGATGTCCGGTCGCGTAAAGTGCAATACAGAGCACAACGCATCCGTAACAGATGATTCCCGCGATACCGCTCTGATTAAACAGCATCCTGCCCGGTTCCTTCGCCCGGACTGCATTGATGATATTGATGACCATCGCAACGAGGATCAATCCCATGCCAAAGCCGATTGCCAGCATCAGCGTTGTCATGATATTGTCCATCGGGCGCATCCAGACAGGTTCTATCATTTCCTCAAACCCGAAGATGCTGCCGTACATGAATCCGAAGAACGTCGACCAGACGCCCGCCAATGCGACGATTGCCGCAAGATTCATCTTCTTAAAGCGATACAAAAGGAAGCCTCCCGCCACAAGGCAGATTCCCTGTCCCACATCACCGAACATCACGCCGAACATGAAGGTGTACGTCAGCGCGATGAAAATGGTCGGGTCCATCTCATTGTATGCCGGGAGTCCGTACATCTCCACGAACATCTCAAACGGACGGAACAGTCCCGGATTCTTAAGCTTCGTGGGCGGCGTCGCCCGAAGATTCTCCCCGGCATTCTCTATAATGACATGTACGTTTTCATCGCCTTCTATCTCCCGCAGGAAACGCTTTGTATCCTTCTCGGTCATCCAGCCGTAGAGGATATAATACTCTATGTCTGTCCGCACATCCCCCATCGTCCGCGTCCGCGTACATACGGCATATTTGCGGATATCAAAATTCTCACAGTAACTCTTCAGGGAATAGTACGCGCCTGTCAGCGTCTCGCAGTGTCTGCCGAGCGTCTGATACATTTCCTGCCTGAGTTTCTCGCACTCTCCGGTCTTCATCAAAAGCGCCTCAGACGCCTCCTGATATGCCGCGTCCGGCGTTCCCTCAAAGGAATCCGGCAGATAAATGCGCTCGAAGTGAAAGGACATGCACACAGCGTCCACCTCGCTCTTGTAGACCGCCGGGACAAAATACGCGCCCCACACATATTCCTCATCACTGTGGCATTCATAGAAGAGCACATGATCCGTCTCATGGATGTAACGCTCCAGCCTCTGGTAATAGGCTCTGGAAATCCGTCCGAACCGAAAAGCGATAAACCGGAACTTAAGAATGCGGCGGAACTCATAGTCAAGCTCACGGAACGGCTCGATCTGCCGCATCAGCTCCTCCAGCCTGGCGCACTCGGCGCGGAGCGCCTCCTGCTTCTTCCTGCTCTCCTCCACCATCTCGCAGGCGGCTTTCACAATCTCCTCCGCCTCCTTCGGCTTCATCTGCGGATAAGTCACCGGAGCGCCCTCCCTGATATAAGTCCACAGTTCCTCTGCCTTCCGGTAAGCGTCACGGTAAATGTTCGTCTCCGCAAACGGCCGGACATTCGAGAGACTTCCAAGGCTCGTCATCGCATTTTCAAAATGAATATCATAATTGCTAAGATACACATCCATGACCCGGTCAATATCCTCCCTGGGACCTGTAATGTGCAGCAATTCCATCTTCTCAACCACCGTAAAAACCCTCCCTTACGCTTCTGTCTCCAACACCAGTTCCTGTATCTGACGCGCCGGAATCCGGTAGCGAACCCCCTCCAGCACACTCGTCAGGCGGTCGATTTCATTCTCCTTGTCATAGAGATACCGAAACACCGGAGCAAGCGACATCGGGTAGCTTCTGCAAAGCTGCCGGTAAGTCTTCTCCATAATCCGCCCAAAGGTAATCTCATCCCCAAGCTTCACTACCGCATCCTTTTCCGTAAAATACGCGGTTCTCCCAAGAATCGCTACAAACTCCTCCAATGAATCCGTATCCAGAAGCGCCCGAAGCTCCTCCCTCTTAAGCCGGTAGCGAATCGGTATCATATCAGCAGCGATCCGGGTGCTTCCCCGCCCGTAGAAACGTTTGCAGCGATACATCCACATAATATTCTGCCAGTCAATCTCCGTCCCCAAAAGCTTCGTGCAGATCTTCTTCATGCTTCCATCCGAAAGCCTGTCCTTCTTCTCCCACGCCATCCGGTAATACAGGATATCAAGCCCGATTCCCCCGTCGGCATCCGGCGCCGCCTGTCTTTGTATCTCCTTAAAATACGCACCGTACTTCGTCCCTTCAAGCGCCTGTGCGAGCCCGGCAAAGCTGTCCGCCGACGTCACCGCCGCAACGTCAAAATCCGCGTGCCTGTCGAAAAAGAGCTTCAAATAGGAAAGCTGCCTTCCGTCACCGCCCCGCCTGACACGTTCCAGACAGTCCTTTAACACGTTCATCTCATAACGCAGAAAAATAATCGAAAGCCCTTCCCTCTGCGCGCCGCTCGCAAAACGGTACAGTCTCCCGTAATCCGCATAGAGCGAATCATTAATCACCGCCTCCACCTGCGCGCGGTGTGCAATTTCCTCATGGCTCTGGTAAATCGGCGCGTAACTGCCGTATTCCCTTAAGAACGCGATAATCTCTTCCACACTCTCTGCCTCCGAAAGCCTTGCGATCTCCTCGTTCGAAAGCAGTCTCCCATGCATCGCTTTCGTCTTCGTCACAAGACCGCTGTACGCTAATAATCCTCCCGCCATTCTCCCTCTCCTGCCTGTTCTCTGTCCTCTGCATGCAGTGCGCCATTCGTGCTCATTCTATCACACGCTGCATGATTTCCTCCGCCAGACGCTCTTCATTGGCTTCATAATAAGAAGAAAGACGGTAAAGAGCCGCCTGCGTCTCCTCCCTTGCAGCCTCTGTCTGTGCATGGGTCTTCGCCTTAAGCTGCGCCCTTAACGCATCCGCACGCTCCTTCTCAATCCGGTCATAGCGTGCGTCAAGCTCCTGTATCTGCTCTGTCAGACGCTGCTGCATCCGCTCTTTCTCTTCCCTTGCATCCAGAAGAATCGCTTCCGCTTTCTCCTCGATTTCATTCAGCTTCGTAATAATCTCATTCATGGCAAAAACCTCTTCCCCAAAAAGTTCTGCTTTTCTAATTATTATATTCTTTTTCCTATAGTATGTCCAGAAAGAACCCTCTGGTTGTGCCACACGCAAAAAGACCCCTGACGCCATCCGGCATCCAAGGGTCTTTCGTTCTTACTCCTCTTATGTATCAAATCTTATGCTTCCGCAGATCTCTGTAGTCTGGCAGTGATTTCCTGTACCTCTGTCATAATCGCTGCATACATCTCATATTCCAGTCCCACCGGCGACATGTGCGGACATTCCTGCTTCATTTTGTATGCCTGCTTCAACAAGCTCCGTTTGTTCTCCTCAAGCTCCCACATCTGCTCTCTGCTCATAACCTCTCCGCTTTCCGCACGGGCGCGTCCTTCGCCCTCCCCTGTGCTTTTAATCTTCTGTGTGCATATATCTTGTACATGCACCTGTACTATCATAGCACATATAGTGGAAAATGCATCAAAAAGTTATTCGGCATTTTCACCAAATTTTGATATGGCTTTTGAGAACTTTGTCTATTTACAAAATGGCTTTTATCTATTTCTCACAATTCCATCAGCGTTTCAATGGCGCGCTTTCTCATAATACAGCTTCCGTGCTCCGTAATATAGGCAATCTGCCCCATATCCGAATAGTGCTCGTCGTCATACTCGACCGTGCCGAACGCAAACGGGCGCATCTCCTCCTTGGTGAACCCTGTAAAATCAAGCAGCAGGTAATACTGATTGTCAAGCTTATACAGGCTGCTCTTTGGCACCCTGCCCGGAAAGCAGACACGGCTCATCTGGCACATATGCTCTAATGCCGCAAACCGCAGTGCACAGACCATCGGGTCGGGCTTTGGGTTCTTCACCGGCTCTGCTTCCTGTTTGATTTCCTGCTCTGTTTCCTGCTTTATCTCCCGCTTTGCTTCCTGCTTCTTCTGCTTTTTCTTCTGTTCCTCGATGTGCTCCGGGTCGAGCTGGCTCACGATATGGCTCACCGTATCCATCAGATCACGGAACGACATATCTTTCCGCGCCCCGAATGTAATCGCCATACTGTGATCCTGCATCAGCTCTGCCTTGACCATCGGTGAAAATCCGTCAATCCGGATATGCTCCTGCTCTTCCACCAGTCCAAGCACCGCGTGCATGAACTCCTGTGTCGTCTCGCTGTCTCCGATGATCTCATCAATATCAAAACCAAGGCTTCGTATCTCCTGTTCCGTTAATGCACAGCGAATCTTGTTACCGCCAATGTGTTCTATCTCCATACGTATCCCATCCATTGTAAAAGTCTGTGTTATCAGGTACTATTATTTCAAGTGCTATTATTATCCTATGAATTTCGATATTTGTAAAGCCCCAAATCCTTGTACAATGCTAGGAAAATCGCGATTTCGTCTTTTTTTCGTTAAAATTGCTTCTTATTCATAATATGAACGCCCGCTGCCATGGAAATGGCAGTGACAACCGCAAGCACTGCCAGACCAAGCAGCAATAAGCCTGCGCCGCTTAACTGTTCCAGCGCGGCAACGGCGTTCTGAAACGCCAGAGTCAACGGCTTATATTTCGCAAGTATCACAATCCCCGCAAAGACTGCAAACGTCAATACCAGTGAGGCAGTTCTGCTCTTTTCCGAGCCGTATTTCAGATTGACCGGGAGCATGACCATCATAAGCGTCCATATTGCCATAAAAGCCGCCGCAGAGCTTACAATCCACTCCGCCAGCACAAATTCCATACCTCTTGCCGCGCCGATTGCCGCTCCAAGCAGTGTCGCAGCGACCCAGACGCCTCCCCCGATCAGCAATGCGAACAGATACTTTTCCATAACATACTGCTTCCTCGTAATGGGCATCGCAAACAACGCCGCATACCCGTTGTTAAATTCGTCATAGGAAATCGTGGAAATCGTAAAAAAAATAGCAAGTATGGAACAATAGTTCATGATAAACGACAGATTCTGTCCCGCCACCGCAAATACCGCTGCGATCACAAGTACTGTAAAAAAGAACTGCTTCTGATTGCGGAGAAGTCTCAAATCTTTCACCAGTAAGCCTCTCATAGTCTCTCCCCCTTTGTCATCATAATAATCACATCATCGATACTGCTCTTTTCCATTACATAATCCGGATAATTATCCCGGTAATACTGCCGCTCTCTGACCAATACAGAATAGCCGAAGCTCTCGCGCTTTCTCGCCAGGAAATGCGTCCAATCGAGCCTCTCATACTGCGCCTCATCTACCTTTAAGATGCCATAGTCATCAAGCAGTACATCCGTTTCCTCGTGCAGAATCATTTTCCCATTGTCGATCATATACAGATCGTCGCAGAATTTTTCCAGATCGCTCGAGATGTGGGAGCTGATCAGCACTGCCCGCTCCTCCCCTTTCGTATCCGCCAGATAATCCTGCAGCATTTCAAGCATTTCCTCTCTTGCCACCACGTCCAGCCCCGCCGTCGGTTCATCCAAAATCAGCAGCTTCGCATCGTGCGACATCGCTGCAAGCAGCTTTAGCTTCGCGCGCATTCCCGTAGAAAATTCTTTGATTTTCTTCTTCTCCGGCAGCCCGAAACGCCTGCATTTCTCCTTAAATTGTGCCTCGTCAAATCTGTGGTACATGTTCCGCAGGATTGCCGTGACATCCTCCACTGTTAAGTACTCGCTGAATCCTGAATCCGAAAGCGCCGCGCCGATTTCTTCTTTATCCTGTACCGTCAGCGCAGTTACCGGCTTTCCGAAGACCGTGATCGTCCCCGCATCAATCGAAATCAGATTCAATATCGCTTTAAAGGTCGTACTTTTTCCCGCGCCGTTGGCACCGATGAGTCCTGTAATTCTTCCGGGCGGCACCTGCATGGAAACATCCAGTGCAAATGTCCCATAATTCTTCTTTACATCTGTTAATTGCAGCATTGCATCCTCCTTCTTTCTGCCCCTCTTGCATTCTGTCTGCTCCTACGGTTCCAGCAGCAGTTCCAGAAGTTCGCGCAGTTCGCCGTCGCCCATACCATAGGCTCTGCCTTTGCGCACCGCCTGTTCCATGGCAGTCTCGACCTCCCTGCGCCGCTGCTCCTCCAGCATGGCGGGATTTGTTCCAAGAATAAAGCTCCCCTTTCCATGCACGGTCGAAATCAGTCCTTCTTCTTCAAGTAAATCGTATGCCTTCTTGACCGTGAGGGCACTTACCTTTAAGTCCTTCGCCAGCACGCGGACGCTTGCAAGGGCGTCTCCCTCCCGCAGTTCGCCCTGCATGATCTGTTTTTTGATCTGTTCCATAATCTGCTCATAAATGGGCTGCATGGATGTGTGACTGATCATTATTTTCATGTTGTTCCTCCACATATGCGCATCATGTAGATTTCTCTTCGATAAACAGTATAAAACAGTATATAACTGTTGTCAACTGTTATATACTGTTTTATTATTTTCTGATTATTCAGTTATTAGCTTCAGGTTGAACCCTATTACTCCTTAATTGCAATTTCAGGATTCATTCAGTGACAAGAACGCATCTTTTATTGCATCCGCCGAATCCTTATCCGCCATCACAAACAGGATCACATCCCCGATGCTCTCTACGACGACGCTCTCCGCCTCCACGCAGATCCACTTGACCGGATCGGCATTGTCAAGCAAAAGCTGCTTCGTCTTAACCACGTCCGTCCCCTCCGGAACGCGCAGAATAATGCACTGATAAGCTACCGCATTCATCATCGGCATCGAGCAGACGGAATCCGTGTATTCAATCTCATCCGTGCCCAGAAGATATTCCTCCGTGGTGTCGTCAATGGCAACCGTCTGATAATATCCTGTCTCCATCGCCTCCCGCAGTCCCTCGTCAAGCTCTGCCTTCTCATAGACCTCATTTAAAATTTCCTCACAGCTTCCTGTAAGCTGCGGCGGCTCCGCCGCAGCCCCGCCGCAGCCTGTAAGCATAGAGACTGCGAGCAGAATCGCAGCCGCCGTCCTGCATCCTTTTCCCTTGAAAAACGCTCCCATATTCTTTCTCATATAATGTCCTCCTTTTTCCTTCTGTTTCTCTACTATATCATGATTCCCCATAATCGGAAACGAGAATCAATCCGCACAAGGTAAATTTCATCTAGAACAAAGTGTGCTTCGGACATTCTCGCGAATTTCCTTCCGTTTACATGCGAAGCACACTTTGCCGCGCCCGAGCGGTGCCGTTTACGGCTATCTTCCATTCCGCGAGGTGCGCATCCTGCCCGGCAGGGCTTTTTACTCTATAGGAAGCAGCACTTTTACACTTTACAACAACACTGTATTTCCTATAGAGTAAAAAAGCAGACGTCCTGACAAATATTGTCTCTTCGTCTGCTTTTCTATAATTTTCTCAAAGTTAAATCCTGTTTTATTTTTCTTCCGGAAGATTGATCGCGATGTGCACATCGTCAAGCTGCTTCTGCTCTACGGTTGCAGGCGCTCCCATCATGACGTCCATCGCGTTCTTGTTCATCGGGAACGGGATGATCTCGCGGATGCTCTCCTCGCCGCAGATGAGCATAATCATACGGTCTACGCCGGGTGCGATTCCCGCGTGTGGCGGCGCTCCGTAGCAAAATGCGTTGTACATCGCAGGGAATTTGGCTTTCACATCCTCCTCGCCAAGTCCTACCAGTTCAAAAGCCTTGATCATGATTTCCGGGTCATGGTTGCGGACTGCACCGGAGGACAACTCCACACCGTTGCACACCAGATCGTACTGGTAAGCCAGAATGGACAGCGGCTCTTCTGTCTCAAGCGCTTTCATTCCGCCCTGCGGCATCGAAAACGGATTGTGGCAAAATTCCAGTTCGCCGGATTCCTCGCCGATCTCGTACATCGGGAAATCTACGATCCAGCAGAACTCATAGCAATCCTTTCTCATATGTTTCTCGCTCGCTGCACCGAGCAGCTTGCGTAAAACGCCTGCGGTCTTCTGCGCCGCAAGCTTCCTGCCCGCAGTCAGACCTACAAAGTCGCCCGGCTTTAAGCCAAGCGCCGCAACGACCGCTTCTTTTCTGTCCTGTAAGAACTTGGAGATTCCTCCCACAAGCTCGCCGTTCTCATCCAGCTTAAACCAGAATGCCTTATTTGCGGTCTGCACCTCGACCTCTGCGCAGATGCCGTCGATCACTTTTCTGGTCGCGGTAAAGCCGTCCACAACGATTGCCTTTACGGTCTGTCCCTCGAACGGTCCGAAGCCGCAGTCCGCCATTACATCTGTCGCATCCACGAGTTCTAAGTCGATGCGCAGATCCGGCTTATCCGTTCCGTACTTATCCATAGACTCAAGATACGGAATACGCACGAACGGAGCCTTCGAAGCCGCCTTGTACACACCGTATTTCTCGAATACCGGAGGAAGCACTTCCTCAATCACGGAGAAAACATCCTCCTGAGACGCAAATGCCATCTCCATGTCGAGCTGATAGAACTCGCCCGGAGAACGGTCTGCTCTCGCATCCTCATCACGGAAGCACGGCGCGATCTGGAAATAACGGTCAAAGCCGGATGCCATCAGAATCTGCTTGAACTGCTGCGGCGCCTGCGGCAGCGCGTAGAACTTGCCCGGGTGATTTCGCGCCGGAACAAGGTAATCTCTCGCCCCCTCCGGTGAGGAACAGGTGAGAATCGGCGTCGTGATCTCAAGGAAACCAAGCTCGTTCATCTTATTGCGCAGTTCTGCGACAATCTTGCTTCTCAACACGATCTTGCTCTTAACGGACGGATTTCTCAGGTCAAGATAGCGGTATTTTAATCTTGCGTTCTCGTCCGCTTCTCTTGACTGATTGATCTCGAACGGAAGCGCATTGTAGATACATTTTCCGAGAACTTCGATCTGCTCCGGTACGACCTCGATCTCTCCGGTCGCAAGCTCCATATTCTTATTGGAACGCTCTCTGACTGTTCCTGTCACAGAAATCGTAGACTCTTTATTTACGCCGTCGAGCTGCTCCATCATCTCTTCCGTTTCAACGACAATCTGTGTCGTTCCGTAAAAGTCTCTTAAGATCAGAAATCCCAGATTCTTGCTGACCTTACGGATATTCTCATACCATCCGACGAGCGTTACCTTCGCTCCCACATCGGAAAGACGCAGTTCATTACAGTTATGTGTTCTTGACTGTACCATCTTCTTAACTCCCTTATATATTGTGAAAATAAAATCAATTTTGCTGACGGCTCAATTTATGCTTTCAGCCGTCACACTTTTTCTATCTTACATCATAAAGCACGATTTTTCAATGGGTTTGGTAATTGAAAGACTGTCATACAATAAACAGTATCTATGAATTTTCTGCAAATTTAATCCTTGAAAAACTCGACAATCTCGGAGAGATTATTGTACACAGTCTATAAATTTCAGTCTTTAAAAAATTCAATAATCTCTCTGTATCCCTCGCCATTTAATTTTTCTTTCTGGAATTTCTTATTCTTATTCATGCGCACCACGAGCACCTGCTTTCCTGCAGTCCGCTCCTCCTGCGCCTTCGCGATTACCTCGGACACCTTCTCGGCGGAACAGCCCTTCTCGATTAAGAAAGCCACCTTCGGGCGCTGCATCGGCACAGTAAAGCCGCTCTCCATCAGAAGCAGGATGATCCGCTCGAAGCCGATGGAAAATCCGCAAGCCGGAACGTCATTTCCCGTGAACTTGCCGACCATCTTGTCATAGCGTCCGCCGCCGCCGCATGCCGCGCCGAGCTCCGGCATCGCAATTTCAAAAATCGTTCCCGTATAATAGCTCATACCGCGCACGAGCGTCGGGTCGAATACCATCTTGAAATCAGCCGTCTTCGCCGCTTCCACGCTGCTTATGATTTCAAGCAGATTCTGTTCTACCTCCGGCTCGAGGAAATCCTTTAACTCATCTGCAAGATATTTGATACCGTTTTCGGCACTCTCCACACCCTTGAACAACGCAAGATATTTGTCGATTGCTTCCTGGGCATAGCCTTCCTTCTGCAATTCCTCCGCAACGCCGTCAAGTCCGATTTTATCCATCTTATCCAGGATGATAAATACGGTGTCGAACTCCTCTTCCGGGAAGCCGCTATACGCCGCCATTGCCTTTAAAATACGGCGCTCATTGATACGGATTTCAAAATTCTTAAAGCCAAGCTTTCCGATCGTCGTCGTCGTCGCAAGGATCAGCTCGATTTCCGCCAGATTGCTCGGCTCTCCGATGATATCAATATCGCACTGCATGAACTGACGGTAGCGTCCCCTCTGCGGACGGTCCGCTCTCCACACGCTTCCCATCTGAAGCGCCTTAAACGGAGACGGCAGATCATTTGCATTGTTCGCATAGAAACGCACCAGCGGCACGGTCAGATCATAACGCATACCAAAGTCCACCAGATCCGCCTCTTCCTTCGCCTCATCAATCTTAAGCTTCTCGCCGCGCTTCATCACCTTAAAGATCAGCTTCTCGTTCTCGCCGCCCTGCTTGTTGCTCAGATTGGCGATGTTCTCCATACACGGCGTCTCAATCGGCGTAAAGCCGAAGCTGCGGTAGGTCTCCTTGATGACCTGCTGCACATAGTCGCGAATCTGCATCTCCTCCGGTAAAATATCCTTCATGCCGTTGACCGGCTTCTTGCTTAATGCCATGAAAGTTCCTCCATCTTTCTTATTTTTCTATCTATCATCTCATCGACACGTCTGAGATAATTCCAAACGTCCTTCGCATTTCACTTCCTACAGTCGTTCCGGCAGCAGCAGCCCGACATTTTAAGCTGCCGCGCGCCTCTCCGTCCAGCTATCATTATATTTTTCACGTTATAAAGTGTCAAGCATTTTGTAATATACAACAATCCTTTCAAAAATCTTATCGAATACTTTTTCACTCTAAACAGCCTCCCGATTTCTTATCAGCACGGCAATTGGCGTAATAATTGTTTTCATCTCGTCAGACTCCCCTCTTTGTCCATGCAGATGACAAGCTCGCTCTTGATACCATTCAGCTCGATCCTATTATCCGCATCGGGCGTATCAAACCTTTCTACCTGTTTTCCGTTATGTAGAGATTTGACTTCTGCTTTTGAGGTACAAAGCCCCATGCGGTTGTGCGGATTTTTTTAACAGATTTCGCCCATCTTCGGTATGTTGGTATATGTAAGTAGAAGCTACTGCTTGCAGGCAATAAAAATCCCTCCAAACTTCCAAATGCGAAGTCGGAGAGTGTTTAAAGCATAACAAAGCGGCTCACCGAAATTACTATTCGGCATATACTTCCAAAAATGACGTGATTTTTCCATGTGTGTATTCGCCCTCAATCAGACCAAACTCTGGGTCATAATATTTATCATCATAAAACAATGTCCAATGGGTATATCCCGCATCCGTATGGACCGTCAAAATCGAATACTTATAGGGAGCAGGATTCTTCTTTGAAATACGCTTGTTCTTTTCCGCATGTCGGATACCGTAATAGTCAAGTATCTCTATCAGTTGACCGATACTTGTGGCTCCGTCTGTTTTCATATCTTTAATAACTTCATCGACACTTTTTCCTGCAATCATGGCAATGCAAGCCTGTCCACATGTAAAGCAAGTAGGCTGTATAATCAGTTCCATATATCGTCCCTCCATCAATCCCGATTTCTTCAGCTCTAAAAACTGGAATTTTTAGATATTATTATATATGTATTTCTGTAAAATGGCATTTTAAGCATACTTGTATTCCATAGTTTTTTAAACTCTTTTACGGAAATTTTTCTGTTATAATTTTGCTCATTGGAATTAACAAAATCCACTAAAGATTCAGCAATAAAAATATATTGTTCATCATAACCAACAACAGGCACATAATGTAAGTAATTTTTATCCGTCTGTATCCGTATCATCACAATTACTGGATTTCCTTTGCTGACTTCATTTTTTAGTGCAGCGATATTTCCGGCACAATACTTTATCTTAAAGCCATATTGGGAAAGTAAATTTAGTATCCCTCTTGGGTACACATATCCATCTTTCATTTTATTGGGAATGACCTCATATAAGTTATCACCATGTTCTTCAATATCCCAATGTCTCAAAATATAGGCTGATGAAAATGCAGAACATTTGTATCCATTTTGCAAGTCTATTCTGTTTGCTTTTGTAATGACAACCTCCTTTTTCCTGCATTTCATTGAAAAATGAAAGTGCAATGCACCCATTAGGAAACTATCTACAATTGTTGTAATTATCACATAATTTACTAACGTTGAAAGCAATGCCACTATACCTATTTTCATACTGCTAACCCCTTCATGAATCCCTGTTTGTCGCTTCCTTAATCATCTCTGCATTTTTTCTTCAAGCCTTTTAATGACTGTTACCTGTAAATTCTTTGCGTCAATCAAACTTTCCCGCCTGCACTTCGGGCAGTAAAGGGGAAATTTTTTCAGCTCTGTATCTGCCCGTATCTGTAACCTTGTTTTGCTTCCGCAGACAGGGCAGCGTACCCATTCACGTTCCGCCATAAAAATCTCCTTCTATTTCCCTTTATTTCTGCTCCAGTTCTGCACCGTAACGGACAACAACAGAAATTGCTATCAAGAAGATGCCGAATGTAATACTGCCCGCATCATCAAATCTATTCCATTTGTCCTTTGCTCATTTCAGCCGTAACCGACGGGAAATGAAGGAACTGGTTTTCCATGTTTAACACATCTGATGCCACAAGAGTTGCCCCGATGGACGCTAAAGCCACTCCCACGATGGCAAATATCAGAATCATTTTTGAGAGTATCTGCAACACCCTCATACCTTTTTGAATTTTCTCTAAATTGCTCATTCTTTTATTTTCCTTTCTCCGCTATCATTATTTTCCAAAAACCTTTCGGCAGTCTTATTCCTTACAAGTACGGCAATCGGCGTGATGACCAGATACAGAACGGTCAAAATTACAAAGAACCCTATATCTGCATCCAGAAATACATAAAGGATATTAAAACCAAAGTGCAGCAATATCGAATAAAACAGGTTATTATGCCGTTCCAGAAAAATATTCATCAGTACGGTGATGGATGTAATCACAACTATGTTGGAAATAACATAGGGGATTGCCCTCCAGTCGGTAAATTCCGAATCCACCGCCCATAACAGAGTATGCCAGAAGCACCACACCAATCCCTGACAGACAGAGGATTTAAGGAAAGGGTACTTCTTGTTAAATTCCTCCCTCATAAAGCCCCGCCATCCCAATTCTTCGCCTGTCGGTCCCGAAGTAAGGGACAGAAAAATACTAAGCGGCAATGCCGTCGTCCCCGGATTGATGTAAGACAGCACAGATTTTTCCTCGATTATGGAAAAGATGAACAGCGACAATAAGCTGATGCCAAAAGTAAGGGCAAAGGAAAGCAGCAAAGGGAACCATTTCACTTTACCGGAAAAACACCTTTTCACAAAAGCCGTTCTTGTTTCACCGGGTCTGAAATGCTTCCAGCCAATCAAAAGCAGATAAGTCGGCGACCATGCAATAAGGTTGCGGACAATCCACATAACGACGGGCGGCGCATGGAAAACCAGACTTGCCGAGCCTGCCACAAAAATGATAAGCGCCCAGACTAAAATATAGGAGCTGATAATATATCTCTTCAGATAATTTGTTTTCATCGCGTCAGACTCCCTTCTTTGTCCATGCAGATGACAAGCTCGCTCTTGATGCCATTGAGCTCGATCCTATTATCCGCATCGGGCGTATCAAACCTTTCTGCCTGTTTTCCGTCTTTTTCATAAGAAATACTCGTGCCGATGCCTTTTGTAACGGCAGTAAAGATCGTGCCGTCCGGGATATGGATTTTCGATGTCGCCGATACCTGGTTGATTGCCACCTCTCCATTCAAGGATCGACAAACGACTTCCATATCAAGGTTACAGTCTATCTCTACCGTGCCAATGACATCCTCCAAAATAAGGCTCGGCGTCTTTGTATCAAGCTCTATGCTGTCGCACTCCAAAGACCGGACTTCCACAGCCCCTGCATTGACCGCGCATTCAATCTTCCCCATATAAGGCGTTGGGATTTGAACGAAAATAATGACTGCTTCTTTCGCCGTTGCTTCGGAAACTCCGTTCCTGCGGTTTACATCCACATCAATCCTCTTTTTTATATCGTCAATTTTCACTTTAAAGTCGCTCTGAAGCGCAGAAAGCGTATTGGACGCCAGACGGACACGGATTTTCTCGCCCGTATAGCCTGACAGTATCAATTTCTTTGCACCGCCAAATTTCATATCATAGCGTTTCGGCTCGTCGATGTCATACTCCGTGACGCTCTCAAAAAGATAATCCAACGGCTCTTTCGCTCTCCTTTCATTGGAGAGCAGCTCGTCAATGGAAATGTCGAACATGGCGGAAATTGCCCTGATGTTTTCAACGTCCGGGACGCCTGCGTCCGTTTCCCATTTCGTGACCGCCTGCCTTGACACACCCAGTTTTTCCGCCAACTGCTCCTGTGTCATCCCAGACTGTTTACGGATCGATTTTAACTTTTCTGCAAATGTCATTTTGTAACCTCCTTTATTTCGTTACGCCAAGTATAGGAACGTGCCTTTTGCATTACAAGCAAACAGAGATTACATTTCTGTTTTTCCTGCTACTTTACGTGGCATTTCACTGTTTCATAACACTTCCATTTCTATTTTCTAACGAACAGGACGTCTGCCTGCCGGCATTAAGTTAAAAAAAAGGACGTCCTATTCGTCAGAATAAGATTGTCCTTTAAAGCACAATATTCAGGTTTCATATTTACTGCGTATGAAATGAAGAAATTCTTACAAATCCGTAAACAATCTTTGTTTTCTATCAATCATTTCGTCTATTCTTTCGATATAGAGAGCCACGTCTTTCACATTCTCACACCGCTCAATCCGTCCATCCGGATAGACGCTTTTGCTGATGGAACCGGCGCCGCAGGCTATAATCGTCTGCTTCTCCTCCATAATCAGGACATTGTAAACGCCCGCCTTGCGCGGCGCGGCATAACCCACATTCTCAAGATTACCCGCCATGCCCTTCTGCCGGTAGAGATAGTACGGCGCAAGTCCCATCTCTTTCGCATAACCCGCGACCAGATCCATGTGTTCCTGCGTGTTGACCATCTTGTAATTTTTATAATCTTCTTTAAACATATTAAGACGAGCCGCCCGCTTCAACGCCAGAGAATGGACGGTCAGGTTGTCCGGCGCAAGTTCTGCAATCTGTTCCATCGTCCGGTGCACATCATCAAGCGTCTCCTCCGGGAGTCCCATAATTAAATCCATATTTATATTATCAAATCCCAGCTCCCGCGCCATATGAAAGCTCTCGATCGTCTGCCCGACCGTATGGTGCCGCCCGATCAGTTTTAGCGTCTCCTGCTTCATCGTCTGCGGATTGATCGAGATACGGGAAATTCCATTCTTACGGAGGACCTCAAGCTTCTCCCTTGTGATACTGTCCGGTCTTCCTGCTTCCACCGTAAATTCCAGACAGTCCGATAAGTCAAAGCTACATTTAATTTTTCTAATCAATCGGTCCAACTGATAGGGTTCCAGTGTCGTCGGCGTACCGCCGCCGATGTAGATGGAATTAAGATGCTTTCTGCCAAACTTGACCGCCACAAAGTCAATTTCCTTCTCCAACGCATCCAGATAGGAGTCCACCCGTTTTGCCCACGATGCCAGCGGATAAGATGTAAAGGAACAATACAGGCACGTCGTCGGACAGAACGGTATACCGATATACAGGCTGTAGCCATTCTCATAGTCGATGCCGGACAGCAGCGCAAGCTCACGCTCCGCGATGTCAATGGAAAGTTCAATTTTCTCATCCGACGTAAAATACGTCTCCTTCATATAGCCGCGAATCTCTTCCCGGCTTTTCCCCTCTTCAAGGAACTTCATCGGAATCTTCGTCGGGCGGATGCCGGTAAGCGTCCCCCACGGAAGCTTCTTCCCGGTCTCATCAGAAAGCAGTTCATAGAGATTCTGCTTCAGGCGGTTCTTCGTATCTGTGCGGTCAGCAAAATTCACCGGAAATTCCCGCGTGACCCATGTTCCGTCGTCTGTGTCCGCCAATTCGGACTCTTCCGGTATCTGCACTTTTTGCCGCCACCGAATCTGAATTGCATCCTCCCCATACTCTATATGCATTTTGGCAGTCACCGGCTCCTCATACTGCTTCTTCTCCGCTGAGACGCCGACATACTCCGCCGGAAAGAACGCCTTGATCAGAGAATGGATATCATACTCGAACTCGGGTTTGTTTAGTGTTACTTCTATCATATCTAACTCTTTTCTTCGTATATTTCCTGTCATTCACACGCGGACTACAGATATGGATTGTACATCCGCTCTGTCCCGATGGTCGTGATCTCATTGTGCCCCGTGTAAACCGTCGTCTCGTCCGGAAGCGGCATCAGCTTTTCCTCAATCGACCGTATCAGCGCCGACGCGCTCCCCTTCGGGAAATCCGTTCTGCCGACCGACTGCGCGAACAGGGTATCCCCCGAGAAAACTGCATTCTGATAAGAAAAATAATAGCAGCAGCCTCCCACTGTATGCCCCGGCGTATGGAACACCCGGATATGAAAGCCTGCAAGGTCTATCTCCTGTTCATCCCGCAGAAAAACATCCGCATGGTAGACAAGCTCTCTGCCCTCCCAACCGCTCAGGTTGATTGCCGGGTTCTCCAGTGTCTCCTTCTCATGTTCCTCGGCATACACCTTGATACCATAGTGTTCTGCCAGTTCCGCCGCTCCTCCTGCATGGTCAAAATGTCCATGTGTCAGCAAAATTGCAACTGGATTTAATTTTTCTTCCTCTATAATCTCCGCCAGACGACCTGCACTTGCACCCGGATCAACAATCAATACCTCATCCGTATTCTCATTAATCGCAAAATAACAGTTCGTCTGCACGCTTCCCACCACATACTGTTCTACTCTAAGCGGCGCCATATCCTATCCTCCCAGCCATTTGAACTTCTTTTCACACTGTGAAACTTAAAAGTTCCTGGCGAAATGCCCTCTGGCATAAGCATTAGAACTTCTTTTCACACTGTTTAGCCCGTTGTTCTCTCAATATCGATGACGCTCTCGATCTGACGCAGCTTATCGATCACACTGCTAAGCTCCGCTCTGCCCTTTGTGCTGAAAGAAACGTCAATCGTCGCAATTCCCTGTTTGCTCGTATTTGAATGAATCGCATTGATATCAATCTCACGCTCTGTAAAGACGCGCGTGATATCGACGAGCAGCCCGGTACGGTTATTTCCGAAAATCTTGATTTCCGCACGGTACAGCCCGTTACTTCCCTCTTCCTCGTCATGCTGCCACTCCGCATCGATCAGGCGTTCACGCTCCATATCGGAAAGATTGATGATATTGATACAGTCCGTCCGGTGAATGGACACACCGCGCCCTCTCGTGACAAAGCCGACAATCTCGTCGCCCGGCACAGGGCTGCAGCATTTTGAGAAATGCACCGCCACATCGTAAAGACCTTTTACAATAATACCGCTCTTGGAGCGCTTTTCCGCGGACGGATACTTATTGTCAGCGCCGATGGACTCTAAGACTTCCTCATCCGTAATCTGCGCCAGATGATCCTTCTTGTACTCCTCGTACATCTTATTGACAATCTGGCCTTCCTTCAGACCGCCGTGTCCGATTGTCGCCAGACAGGAATTCCAGTCATGAAAGCCATACTTCCGCAATACCTTTGCCTGATATTCCGTCTTATTGATATCCGAAAAATTAATCCCCTTCGCCTTGCAGGAAGCCACTAAAAGCTCCTTGCCGCGGATGATGTTCTCTTCCTTTAACTCACTGCGGAACCACTGATTGATCTTGTTCTTCGCCTGCGTGCTCTTTACCACATTAAGCCAGTCGCGGCTCGGTCCCTTGGAATTCTGGGACGTGACGACCTCAATGCGGTCTCCGTTCTGAATCACATAGTCAATCGGCACAAGCTTGCCGTTGACCTTCGCTCCGACCATCTTATTGCCGACAGCCGAGTGAATGCTGTATGCAAAATCAATCGGCGTAGAACCGTTCGGCAGGTTCTTGACGTCTCCCGACGGTGTAAAACAGAAAACGGTATCAGAAAACAGATCGAGATCGCTCTTTAGCAGGCTCATGAACTCCTTGTTGTCCGACATGTCGCGCTGCCATTCCAGAATCTGGCGAAGCCAGCTTAGCTTTTCCTCCTCTGTGACCGTAAGCGGCATCGCAGCACCGCCGTTGTTGCTCGCTTCTTTGTATTTCCAGTGTGCAGCAATACCGTACTCTGCGGTACGATGCATCTCATAGGTACGAATCTGAATCTCGAACGGCTGACCGGTCGGTCCGATCAATGTCGTATGAAGCGACTGATACATGTTCGGCTTCGGCATCGCAATATAATCCTTGAACCGTCCCGGAATCGGCTTATACATCTCATGAATCACACCGAGCGCAGCGTAACAGTCCTTCACGGAATCGACAATGATACGGATTGCAAAGAGATCGTAAATCTGATCCAGCGTCTTATCCTGATTCACCATCTTCTTATAAATACTGAAAAAGTGCTTTGCCCTGCCGTCAATCTGCGCAACAATTCCGGCTTCCCTGATATGCGCGCGCACTTCCTCGACCAGACTCTGCACATATTCGTCGCGCACGCTCTTGCGCTGGTCGATCTGTCTTACCAGATCATAATATGCTTCCGGCTCCAGATATTTCAGGGAAAGATCGTCCAACTCGATCTTAAGCTTGGAAATACCAAGCCGTTGTGCGATCGGACAGTAAATTTCCTGCGTCTCGCGTGCAATTCGTATCTGCGCCTCCTGTGACTGGTACTTTAAGGTGCGCATATTGTGAAGCCTGTCTGCAAGCTTGATCAAGATGACGCGGATATCCTTCGCCATCGCCATAAACATTTTTCTTAAGTTCTCCGCCTGCATTTCCAGGCGTTCCGCAGAACGATCCTTCTGGTCATGGTTATGGCTGTTGTCCGCCAGATGCAGATGGCGCAGCTTCGTCACTCCGTCCACGAGAAGAAGCACTTCCTCGCTGAACTCCTCGCGAATCTCATCCGCAGTCATAATCGTATCTTCTAAGACGTCATGCAGCAAGCCTGCGGCAATCGTCTCCTTATCGAGTTCCAGCTCCGCGAGAATGATTGCGACCGACAACGGGTGAATAATGTACGGTTCGCCGGATTTGCGCACCTGTCCCTCGTGTGCGTCCCTCGCCACATGATACGCCTTTTCAATCAGTGAAATATCCGCCGAAGGGTGATATTTGCGTACACTGGCGATCAAATCCTCATATAATTTCTCCGGGCTCTCAAACTCCTTCGTCGGCTTGATATTGTCCGTCTCTTCCTTTACCAGCTTCTCTAATTTTTCACATTCCAGCTCTTTTTCCTTCTGAGCGTAATCTGCCATGTACATCACCCACTTCATCCATGATATTTTTATTTCAATATTATATTTTATTTCCTAATAAAATGCAACGATTAAGATTTATCCTCAGAAATATCTGATATATTTGCGTTACTGTTCACTGGACACCATGCACCATGCTGCATGGTGTCCAACCAATACATAAAAACAGCCAAAAAAGCATCCTGCCCTCGCCGAAGGCGACTTAAAATGGCTGGATGCTGTTACCGGAACGACCGCAGGGAGTGACAGTAACATATTTGTGCATCCGCTTTCCGCCCAGCATCAGAGTCCCGCGCCATCCAAGCCCGAGTTTCTTCGCCAGATGCTCGGAAACCGTATTCCCCTCCTCGATCAGACAGCAGACCGACGGAACATCTAACTCCTCCCTCGCATAATCCAGAATTGCCGTGCACACCTCCGTCGCATAGCCCCTGCGCTGCCACGGCACGCCGATTGCATAGCCGAGTTCCAGTTCTCCGCCAAGCTCCTCGCGGTGTTCGATTCCTGCGCGTCCGATCAGCGCGCCAGTCTCCTTATCACATACGATCCACATGCCGTAGCCGTAAAAACGGTACATATGCTCAATGTAAGCCTCCTGATAT
The DNA here is from genome assembly GCA_017937095.1 of Roseburia sp. Classification (GTDB taxonomy): domain Bacteria; phylum Bacillota; class Clostridia; order Lachnospirales; family Lachnospiraceae; genus Roseburia. The sequence goes on from JAGBEG010000013.1 coordinate 52,806, forward strand.
GCCCGTTCCTCCTCATAGGGATAAAGCGGCTCGATATAGTCCGTCATCCCCTCCCCGGCATACAGTTCAAAGAGCGCATCCAGATATTCCATGGAAAATTCCTTTACAACGCATCGTTTTGTCCGAAGGATCGTCCACGGAATCCCATGATGCCTTTCATATACATGCAAAAGAAACGTCGCGCCGATTTCCTCGAAGCCCTCCGCGTACATGTCTGCCGGCGCGCTGTGCGCAAACTCTTCCCCCTGCGGATTCTCGTCCGCCGCTTCTCCTTCTGGCGCAGAATCCCGTTCCTCCGGACCCTGGTGTTTCCCTTCCGGCGCGGGGCGCTTCTCTTCTGCAATTTTTAACTCCCCTTCCGGCGGCAGATACCCCAGCGCCGCCATCCCGCACATATACGCCGCCTGCAATTCTTCCCCGCTGCCGGACACAAGAAGGCTCTCCCTAGCCGGATAGTCCGCCAGCCGCATGGCGGTATTCTCTCCTGATACGATAACCCTGCACGTTTGTGCAAAATAATCTGTCTCTCCTCTTTCGCCTGCCCCTGATAGCGTATCCGCCTCTCCGATCTGTTCTGTCTTTGTCCTATCACATGCCAGATTTTTAAGCAGTATCGCTTCCTGCTCTTTCGGCAATTTTCCAATAATTATATAATTTAGTTTTAACATTTCTTATCTCCGTTTTTAACTTCTACGGCGATACCCACGCCTCGTCAATTCCGTCCTGCTTCCAGAGATTATTTTCCTCCGCGTAATCATTTACCGTCAGATACTGATACTGGCTTGCCGTCTTTAAGGCGTCATATACATAGCGCAATGGAATCCAGCTCCGGTTGCGCGACGGACCGCCGGGATCCGCGAGAAACACCTCGTCCGTCTCTTCATTATAAAGGCTGATGTTGACGTAATGTCCTCCGGTCTTCTCCCAGTAAGTATCATCATCCCTGCTGCAGACCAGCGCCACCACCGACTTCGCCTCACGCACCTGCTCCTGAAATGTCTCATAGGTGTCCGGCTTATTGCTAAGCGTACAGTCAAACCCGCTTTTCCGAAGCGTCACCTTCATATCCGCCCAGCCGATTGCTCCTACCTTTCTCGTCGGAGCGTAACCCGATACCTGCCTTGCGTACTCATACATATCCCACGGCGAACAGGTATAATCCGTAAAAGTACAGTAGATATTCGCCATACAGCAAAGCCCGCATCCGAAATTGCCAAAATAGTTTCCTTTCACATACTCATTCGACCACTCGCCCGACCAGCTTCTGCCCTCGCCCCAGGATTTTGGTCCCTGCAGGAATGTATAGACTCCCGTCTCCGGATGCGCCGCCCGCTTTGCTGCCGCGGCAAGCTCCTCGCGGTGCTCTGCCAGAAGCGCCATCTCATTCCCGCAAATCTCCGCAGAAATTCCCGCATAAAGCGCCTTCTGCCCGATCCTTACGCCTGCCGCTTCCCCTGCAAGCCGCTCTGTCCAAAAGGTTTCATCGGCATACTGTATTTTTGCAGCCGCCGCAAGCCAGACAGCAAACGCAGCCAGACAAAATCCTGCGCAGATTCGTTTCCGTTTCTTTTCAAATCCCTTTTTATAATTCACCGTTTCTTTATTCCTGATTATATTTTTACCCTTCATTTGACTTTCCCTTTATTCTTCCAGCCCATACTGCCTGTCCCTATGTTACCCTCTATTTCGCATTTGTTCAAGTCTCCCGCCAATAATTCTTTCTGCCTCTTTACTATCCGCCCTATTTTCGTTACAATATCTCTGTATAAAATGCCTGTCTGTAAATACAGAACAGATACAAAAATGCAGTGCGCCCGCAGGCATCGGGCAGAAAGAGGTAAAAATGGCAAATCCTATCGTAACCATCGAAATGGAAAACGGCGATATCATGAAAGCAGAGCTTTATCCTGAAATCGCGCCAAATACGGTAAACAATTTTATCAGTTTGATCAACAAGGGGTATTATGACGGTCTGATTTTTCACCGCGTCATCAATGGCTTTATGATTCAGGGCGGCTGCCCGGACGGAACCGGAATGGGCGGTCCCGGCTATGATATCAAGGGTGAATTTTCCCAGAACGGCTTTGCAAACGACTTAAAGCATACTGAGGGCGTGCTCTCCATGGCAAGAGCGATGCATCCGGACTCCGCCGGAAGCCAGTTCTTCATCATGCACAAGACTTCCCCGCACTTAGACGGCGCTTACGCCGCTTTCGGCAAGATCACCGAGGGCATGGACGTTGTCAATAAGATTGCAGAGACAACGACCGATTACAGCGACAGACCGATTCAGCCGCAGGTCATGAAGAAGGTAACTGTGGACACCTTCGGCGTAGACTATCCGGAACCGGAGAAATGCTAAGCCCCGCATAAATCAAAAAGGAGTTCCCGCCATACCAATGTCAAACCGACAATGGACTGTGGGAACTCCTTTTCTTATATTTATTGTGAATACAGCTTATGATGTCAGAACTTTATTTCACCGGAATGAGCTTCTCTTTTCCTCCCATATACGGGCGCAGCGCTACCGGAACATTGACGCTGCCGTCCTCATTGAGATTGTTCTCAAGGAACGCGATGAGCATTCTCGGCGGTGCGACAACTGTATTATTCAGCGTATGTGCAAAATACTTGCCATCCTTGCCTTTGACGCGGATCTTAAGTCTTCTCGCCTGCGCATCCCCAAGATTCGAACAGCTTCCGACCTCAAAATACTTCTTCTGTCTCGGCGACCACGCCTCGACGTCACAGGATTTCACCTTGAGATCTGCAAGATCGCCCGAGCAGCACTCCAAGGTACGCACCGGAATGTCCAGACTGCGGAACAGATCGACCGTGTTCTGCCACAGCTTATCGTACCACATCTTCGACTCCTCCGGCTTGCAGACAACGATCATCTCCTGCTTCTCGAACTGGTGAATACGGTAGACGCCTCTCTCCTCGATACCGTGCGCGCCCTTTTCCTTGCGGAAGCACGGAGAGTAGGAAGTCAATGTATACGGAAGCTTCTCCTCGTCGTTGATCGTGTCGATGAATTTACCGATCATGGAATGCTCGGACGTACCGATCAGATACAGATCTTCCCCCTCGATCTTATACATCATGGCATCCATCTCGTCAAAGCTCATAACGCCCGTCACAACATTGCTGCGGATCATAAACGGCGGGACAACATAGGTAAATCCGCGATCGATCATGAAATCACGCGCATAGGAAATCACTGCGGAGTGAAGTCTCGCGATATCTCCCATCAGATAGTAGAAACCATTTCCCGCTACCTTTCCGGCAGCATCCAGATCGATGCCGTTAAAACGCTCCATAATCTCCGTGTGATACGGGATCTCGAACTCCGGCACGACTGGCTCACCGAACTTCTCAATCTCAACATTGCAGGAATCATCCTTACCGATCGGCACGGACGGATCGATGATGTTCGGAATCGTCATCATGATCTTCGTCACCTTCTCCTGCAGCTCCTTCTCCTTCTCCTCAAGCTCTGCAAGACGCGCGGCGCCCTCTGCCACCTGCGCTTTGACTGCCTCTGCCTCTTCCTTTTTGCCCTGTCCCATCAGCTTGCCGATTTCCTTGGAAAGCTGGTTTCTCTTCGCGCGGAGGTCGTCCGCTTCCTGCTGCGTCTTTCTCGCGTCGGCATCCAGCGCGATCACCTCGTCCACAAGCGGCAGCTTGTGCTCCTGGAACTTATTCTTAATGTTCTGCTTTACCACTTCCGGATTCTCTCTTAAGAATTTTAAATCAATCATGTTCTCTCCCTCTTTCTGCGGAATCATCCGCTTCTCTTTTCTCCGGCGCACCGTCTTTGACAGCCGCTTCCCGCCTGCCGTATTCGCCATCGGCACGGACGCTTCGCCGGAACCGCCGAACAACACAAAAGCCCTCCGCCCCTGTGCTCTCTGCCGTTTTCCGGCTGTCCCCTTCTGCCCTTCCCGGACTTACAGGACCTATACACACTGGGACGAAAGGCTCATCCTTCCGCGTTGCCACCCATATTGCCGCTGTCCGCCCTCCCGCCGCTTCTCTGCCGTGCCTGTAACAGGTGCACGAAACCCAAAACAGCAGACGCCATACAGCGACCACTCGTTCGTAGATATAAGGATACGACCCCTGCGGCTTTCACCGCTGACTCGAAAAGTGGAAAGATTCTATCCCGCGCCGGTTCGCACCGCCCACCGGCTCTCTGAAGCGGTATTCAAATCGCAGCTTTTGTCATCGCCAATTCTTTTGTCATTATAACTGCATTATTTGAAAAATGCAAGTTGATTATTCGACGGAACAGGTCATCCTAACGAAGCACTGTCTCATCCGTAAGAAAATCAATCAGATTCAGATGTCTAATACCTTCGCGGTCCGCAGTCCAATCATCATAGGAAATCACATATTTGGGATAGTTGTCACGAATCGCCTCATATGCCCCAAATTCCCGCTCAATCGTCGCCTCGTTCTCCATCAGATACGCAGCCTGAATATAGAACTTCTCACCGCCGCGTTCCGCAATAAAATCAACCTCACCCTTATAGGTCTTTCCGATGTACACCTGATATCCACGGGCAATCAGTTCATTATATACAATCGTCTCTATCACCAGATTATATTCATCCTTGACGCGGTTCTTTTTCAATGCAAATAGTCCCATATCGCATACATAGAACTTCTCCTCAAAAGAAAGCACCTTTTTCCCGCGTATATCATATCTGCTCGCCCTGCGCACAATACAAGATTCTTCCATATACCTCAGATAATCATAGACCGTAGGCGCAGAAATATCTATGCCTTCCTCTTTCAGACAGTTTGCGATATTATTTCCAGACAATGTCGCCGATGTATTTGCAATCACATATTCCAAAATCCGTTCCAGCGCATGCGGCGACGCCACTTTATTGCGCATGATGATATCCTTTAAAATCACGGAATCATACAGATTGGACAGCAGCACCCATTTCGTTTCGTGTTCCGTCTCCCTGCAGACCATAGGAAAGCCTCCCCATTTGATATATTCTGCAAATAATTTCTTATTTCCTTCGCTCTCTCCCCGAAATGTAAGATATTCCTGAAAACGAAACGGCATCATATAAAAAGATACTGTGCGTCCTCCAAGATGAGAGGCAAGCTCGCCGGAAAGCAGTTTTGAATTAGATCCGGTAAGAAAAATGCTGACGTCATGCGTTGCCCGAAAGGAATTGACCACCAGTTCAAAATCCGTGACATTTTGAATTTCATCAAAAAACAAATAATATTTCTGATTTGTCACAAGCTTTGACTCAATATACTGATAGAAGGCATCCGGGTTCTTTAAGCTGTGATAGCGGTAATCTTCAAAGTTCACATCTATCATCCGGCTTTCCGGCACTCCGCTCTCCTGCAGTTCCTCCCTGATCTGGCGAAGCAATGTAGACTTTCCGCATCGCCGGATTCCCATAATCACCTTGACCATCTCCGACTCATAGAACGGCCTTATCCGCTGCAAGTACATCTCACGCTTTACCATTTACTCACCCCCTTTTCTTTTTAATTGTATTTTACCATCCTGATATGCGTTGTCAATGAATTAATTCTATTTAATTTTTTCATGTATATTGTTATAGAATAAAATTCATTTAATTCTATTTTAAATATTGATATAGTTTTAAATCTATTTAATTTAATATCCGATGTTATTTAAATATCACTATAAAGCATAACTCATTCTCAATATACACTTAAATCATCCTCAATATACACAGTGCTTCTCAAAAAAGTACTGCAAAAGGGCAATCAGAAGTACAAACTGATTGCCCTTACCTTACTCTATGCCACACATTACTCTATGCCACACATTACTGGCTCTGACTGTCACACCCCGACCCATGGATCGGAATTATACGTCTCATCAATCCCTGTGCGCGTCTGTTCTACCCCATAATGCACGATACCGTCAATCCGGTAGACCTCTTTCTCCTCCGTTCCCTCAAAAAGATACCCCACGATCTCATAGTCCCAGAGCCCGGTCACATACAGCACATTCACGATATTCTTCCCATCCGCCGGCTCTGCCCACATCATTAACGGCGTATCATCGCCGCCGTAGATGACTTTTGCAATATGATCTTCCTCCCACTCGTCAACGCCGAAATCCAGCATGTCACTGGTGTAATAATTACTGCAAAGCCAGATATCTTTCTCATAGCTCTCCTCCACCCCGTCATTGTCAAGGTCGCACAGGTATTCCTTCCCGTCCTCCGTCTCACATTCCTGCTCCGCCGCCCCGACGATGATCTCGTATTCGGAAATCCGCTCCCGGATAAACTCGCCTTTCTCCGCAATCGCATTCGCCAACTCGCGGTACGCATTGTCGCTGCACTCTGCGACCTGTACGTCACAGGATGCGGGAACCATCTTAAGGCAGACCTCTTCCACGGGTACGCCCTCCTCATAGCAGAACACTCTCAGACCGTCCACCTGTTTTAGTCCATAATCATAGGAAGTTCTGCACAAATAATTTTGCCCCTCATAGGAAAGAACTGCAATTTCTTCCTGCCATTGTGGATTGCGGCAGGTGCGCTCATATGTACCGTCCGCCTGTCCTTTAAAAAAGGTTGCCTCGGTTCCTCCGGAAGAACCGCCGTTTGCTATCTCAAGATATAAATCCTTTCTTCCGTCATTGTCCAGATCCGCTTTCAGGGCGAGCCCGCCGCCGCCATACATTTCTTCCGCTTCAAGCTCCAGACGTAACTGCAGATTTTCTTTCGCAATGTCCAACAGTGCTTCCCGCTCCACTGCCTCATCGTTCACCATCGGCGAAAGCACTTCTAACACCGTATCGCTTTTCAAGGAATCGGAGAGGATATCCAGAAATTCCTGCGGAATATGAGGTGTGCCCGCTTCCGTCTCCGCCTCCGCATCGTGATTTCTTCCCCATACTTCTTCCTTCGGTACCAGCCCGTCATAGAACCTCTCATACAGAGGACGAGCTACGCTTTCATCCGCCTCCCACAATTCCCGTTCAAAGGTTTCATCGAATAAAAGGCTGCCTGCATCTTCTTCATACGCATAGACCCGCACGCCATCCTCTTCTACATGCAGATAACATTCCCGCAGAATGACAAGCTCCTCCCCCTGCCATTTGCAGATACATTCGGCGCATCCACGCCATCCCCATTCTTCATCGTATAATCCGTGCGTGAGCAATATCATCTGCGTTTCGGGATACATTTCACTGGAATCGCCGTCAAAAGAGTATTCGCCGATATTCAGATACGCCGGTTTAAAAATGCGCTCCTGCGGACTCCATAAATATTTCGCTACACCCTCGCTGCCGCTCATCGTCAGGTCAGGATAACCGTCAAAGTTGAAATCTCTGAAAGCGTTCCGGTAAAAGCTCATCGGCATCGTCTGATACGGCTCCTCATAGCAGCCCCGCATATAGAAATTCGTCTCATCCATATAAGCCGAACGATTACCGGATGTACAATTTTCTACCAGAAACCGCACTTCCTTCTCATCGATTACGCTATATTTTCCAGTTGGTTCGTTCCAGAAGCGTACCGTTTCACCGCCATCCTTCCATGCGATCGCCGACGCATCGAGCAGGTGGCTCACGCTGTAATCCTCTTCCATCTGAATTTCCCCGAGCAGATACAACTCCTCGCCGTACACCAGCACGTAATACGCAAAGCATCCGTCGTCTGTAAAATAATAACTGTACATCCGGTTGCCATGATTCCAATAATAGCGGTGCAGTATCTCTGACTCCGGTATTTCCTCGAGGATTGCGCAAATCAGCGCTTTCTCACTGGCATACTCTGCGTGGTAATGGGAAAGCGTAATCCGCGGCGGCAGAATCGCTTCCTCCTCTTCGCAGGATGCGCCGGGGAGCGCTATGACTGTCTCATTTTCCGAAGTTTCATCAATCTGTACCGCAACACCGGAATCCAATGTCACTTTGAGGTTTCCATATGAAAACGTCCCATCCTGCACGATTACCTCCTCCGGTACGCACGTTAAGACCGCAGATGGCTCCGGCAGAGACGCATTCATCCCGGCGGCGCATTCCAAAGTCTCCCTCAGCAACTTCTCCATGATACATTCCCGCATTTCTTTCATCTGCGCATAGCAAGAGGAATACAAAAAACACAGCAATCCGGCAAGGATGGTGATCTGTATTCCTACTTTTCTTTTCCTTCTATCCACTCTGCAAGTGTCTCCGCCCGCTTCGCCCATGTATGTTTCTCTCTCACTTTCTTCTTCCCCCGTTCCACGGTCTCCCGCAGCCGGGCTTCATCCGCAAGCAGCTCTCTTACAATCTCCGGCAGCCGTCCGATTTCCTCTAAGGTAAAATAGCAGACGCCCTCGCCCTCCGAAAGTTCTTCACACAAATACTTACTCGTATCTGTCACACAGACCGCCCCGTTTAAGATCGAATTAAATACCCGGTCATGCGCGCCGTCCTTGAACCACGGCATCACGTTGAGCGAAACCTTTGACTCCGAAAGCATCCGAAGACAGGTCAGCGAATCCGTCTGCGGATGGACAATCAGATTTTCCGGATTCGTCACGTCCTCAAGCTCCTCCCAGCCTTTTCCTACTACATGCACCGTAATTCCTGCATTCACAAGTGTACGCACCGCCAGCCCCCGCCAGTAATTCCGCACATACAGATCAATGAAAATCATCTTGTGAAGGGCAATGCGAAGCTCGTCGTTCGGCTCTTTCCCCATCTCGCGCTCGCAGTGCGCGAGCGCGGCCTCCTCGACTGTCTGTGCGGGATGCGCGAGCAGATCGTCGATGATGCCCCGGTAAAACGCAGCGTACTCATCGTTGATCCAGTTGATATAGGGTTCGAAGAAGGACAGCTTCGTGTAATTTCCGGTCAGAATCACGTCATAGCGCTTCCCGGATGCCGCCGCTGCAAGCTCCGTTCCGGCGAGCGGCAGAAAACCCGCCTCCCGGTACTCGGGATAGAACTCTTTAAAATACGCCTGCTGCCGCCTGTCGATGCTGATATGGTGATAATCCTGCGGCAGTTCCCTTAATCTGTCGTCGTAGAAATACGGGTGATCCGCCGCAATATTATAACAGGGAATCCCATAATCATCCCAGATATATCCGATTCCCGCGCGGTAGACTCCCGCCTCCTTCTCCAAGCCCTGAAAATTAAAGGTCACAAGCACCGTTTCGCGCGGTCGTATGAATTTCCGCAGCTTCTTTGCGCTGCGCTCCTCATCCTGCAGATCATAGAAAAACACAAGATAGCCCATCCGCTCAAACTGCTCTGCCATCCGGTGTGCAAAATACGCAAGCGTTTCCACACCGCCCTCAAACATTACGATACGTTTCATATAGTTTCCCACTTCCATCGTCCTGCTTTTGCCATCATTCGCTCTTGCGGTCGTTTCTTACCGTCTTTCAGCAATCCCGCACGCTATTCATGCCGCAGCGCGTCAATCGGATTAAGGTTCGCCGCCTTATACGATGGGAACACGCCAAAGACAATTCCAATCACCATGGAGAACGCCACCGCGCCGACCGCCGCCGGAGCGCTGATCGCCACCGGGGTCGTCGTGACGTAGGAAATGATCTGCGCCAGAATAATGCCGACAATGACACCGATCAATCCGCCAAGGCTTGTGAGCACCGCCGCCTCCGTCAGAAACTGTCCCAGAATACGCGACTTTCTCGCGCCGATTGCTTTCTTAAGACCGATTTCCTGCGTGCGCTCGGTCACTGATACCAGCATGATATTCATAACGCCGATACCGCCGACAATCAGGGAAATTCCGGCAATCCAGATAAGCATCGTATTCGTCGAACTGCTCAGTTCCTGAATCTGCTGCGCCTGCTCCATCAGATCCTTCGCCTTGTACGCAATCGTTTCATCCGTCGGAGAAAGATAATCATTTAAAATATCGGCGCACGCCTTGCCCGCGCTTGTCATGTAATCGGTGCTCTCCACACGCAGTACGACGTTCTGCGGCTCGTCATACTGATAGACGATCGGCCATGTGGTATCGGGAATATACACCGAGCCCGCCGAATCCTGCGCGTATGTATAATAATCCTCAATCGAGTTGATAACGGGTTCAAATGTTTTCGCTTTTGTCACGATTCCTACCACGACATACGGCTCCTGCTGAATCTCAATCGTATTGCCGACCGCCTCTTCACCCTGAAACAGTGCGTCCGCAGAATCCGTATCGAGAATCGCTACCTTGCGGTACTGCGTGAAATCGTCCTCGGTAAAGCCCCTGCCCTCCTTCATGATAAAGTTGCAGGTATCAAAATAGGAAGCGTCAATCCCCTTGACATAGCCGCCGGAAAGTCCGGTATTCAGATGATAGACGCCGTTATAATCCTGTCTGCTCAGATAGCGGGATACATTTTCCACATGCGGGATTTCTCTGATCTGTTGGGCAACCTCGTCTGTGACTAACGGCACTCCCGCAGGAATCCCGTTATAGGACATTTCATACTCCCATTCGCCCTGAAAAAGCGATACCTCCACGGTATTCTCACCGGAGCCGACCAGATTCTGCTTGATCTGCTCATTTGTTCCCTTAATTGTAGATACAATCGCAATAATTGCAGCAATTCCAATGATGATACCGAGCATCGTTAAGAAGGAACGCATCTTATGAGACCAGATTCCCTGAAAAGATAATCTTATATTTTCAAACATACGTCTCCCTCCTAGTAATTGATGTTAGACGACTCTGTTACCGCCGCCCCCTCCACTGCATTTTTCCCATACGGAAATGCAATGCGGTCCTCCTCGGTAAGTCCTGATTTGATCTCGATTGCCTGACCGTACACAGTCCTTCCTGTCACAACGTACTGCTTTTTTAAGCGGTCATTCTCGTCTGCGATCATACAGTAGGATTTGCCATCCTCCTCGCGCACATAAGCCTTTTCTATGAAAAGTCCGCCCGTCTCCGACTGATTGGTGGAAATCGCCAGATCCACATACTCACCGTTGCGCAGCGCCGAGCTGTCCTCGATATAAGCCGTGTAAGAATAATAGGAAACGTTCGGATTGCCGTCTCCCCACGAATTACCGGAAACCGGGTAATCGGATATCTCCGTGATCGTCGCCTCAAAGGTCATTCCGCTCTCCCACGAGTTCGCCGTGACGACCGTTCCGACCTTGATCTGGTCGAGCAAAAGCTCGCTGATCGTACCGCTCACATAGAGCCCTTCATCCCCCGTCACGACAAGAAACGCCGTTCCCGGCTCCTGCGCCTCATCCGGATCGCCGACCGTCTTTACCACGCCAGCGACCTCGGCGTATACCATTCCATCAGACGCGCTTTTTTGCATGGATTCCAACTGAAGTTCCTCCTGCCGTCTCTGGATATCCAGCGATTTCAGATTGCTCTCCACATCGGCGATTTCCTTGACCAGTTCCTCCTGCGTATAGCCCTTCGGCTCCTTCCAGTCCATCATGTACTCGTCAAATCCCTGTATGTACTGCTCCGCATAGGAAAGCGGCGGTACATATTCCTTCCCGCCAAACACATACCACATGCGATCTTCCTCATATTCCGCCGGGAAAAGATTGCCGTTCAACTCTGCAGTATTCTGCGCCACGGTGTCGTCCACGACAGGTATTTCCGTAATCTTAATCTCTCCCGATTCAAGCGTCTCAGTCTTCTGCTCCGTCACCATCCTGCCGTCTGCATCCTTCTTGCACACAATGAACTTCACATACTTTCCGGGCGTGCCGTCTTCCTGCGGGCGGATATAATTATAAAAACTGCCGTATGCATACGCGTTCTGATTGCAATAATAGATATAAGGATCATCCTCTGTCCCCGCCGGATACTTAAGCTCTCCAGTCGCCGCATCCCGCGTGACATTATACGGAATCGCCCCCGCCGTCAGATAATTATAGATTCTGTCATCGTTCTTGTCCGTCTCCGTCAGCGCCTCCGCCGCCCAAAGACGCTCAAGATGCGCGACCTGTTCTTCGTCAATCGTAGGCATTTCCCTGATGATCGGGATTTCCTTCTTCAATATGCCAAGCTTATAATTTTCTCTCTGAATGTTATTCTCAATCGTGCTGATATCCAGCTTTTTGCGCTCAATATCTATCTGGAGTTCGGCGGTATCATATGCCATCAGAGGATCACCCTCCTCGACGACGTCGCCCTCCTCCACGAAAATTTCCCGGATTGTCTTGGAGTCCTCGAGATAGATTTCCTGTGAGGAATCGTTCGTCACCATGCCGTAGCTTGTCTCCGTATCTCCCCAGTAGCCCCAGTTGATATAAGAGACAGGCTGTACCTCCGCCACGAGATTCTTATCCTGATAGGATTTGTAGCCGTAGACGCCGCCTGCGGCTGCTCCGAGGACGACCGCAATACCGACAATCACCGCAATGACTTTCTTTATCTTCATGCTCCCGCTTTGTCCTCCTCTCCCTCAAAAATCTCGCCGTCAATGATCCGCACGATCCGCTTTGCATTCGCCGCGATCTTAGGATCGTGGGTAATCATGACAATCGTGACCCCCTCCTCGTTGAGCTTGCCAAAAAGCTCCATGATCTGCTCGCCCGACTTGGAGTCAAGCGCTCCTGTCGGCTCATCCGCCAGAAGGATCTTCGGATTGTTCACCATCGCCCTCGCGATTGCCACGCGCTGTTTCTGACCACCGGAGAGCTGGGTCGGCTTGAAATTTACGCGATCGCCCAGTCCCACACGCTCCAATGCCTTTGTCGCGCGAAGCTTCCGCTCCTTCTTGCGCACGCCCGCATAACTGAGCGGCAGCGCTACATTTTCCGCAGCGCTCTCGCGCGGCATCAGATGAAAGCTCTGAAACACGAAGCCAATGCTCTTAAGCCGGAGATCGGACAACTCCCTGTCCTTTAACTTTGATACGTTTTCTCCTGCCAGTTCATACATGCCGCTCGTCGGCTTATCCAGACAGCCGATAATATTCATCAGCGTCGTTTTCCCGGAACCGGACGGTCCCATGATCGCAACATACTCGCCCTCTTCCACAGTGAGGCAGACATCCTTTAACACCGGAACCACCAGTTTATCCTGCTGGTAATCCTTATAAATATTCTGCAGATTCAGTATCATTCGACCACCTCCGCCTCCGTGTCATCCGCTGCGGGCATCGTCTCCGCGCCGTCCTCAGTGAGCATCATCTCCGTGCCGTCTTCCGGGATAAATTCCGTGCCGTCCTCCATATACAGCGCTTCGCCGTCCATGGCATTATATTCGTCGATTCCCATCATGCCGTCCATGCTCTCCGTGCCGTACACGGATTCATCCTCCACCGGCTGATTATAAAGCGGTGAACTATAATCCACCTCCATCTCATCTGTCACGCAGGTCACACCCTCATAAAGCCCTGCCATCGGCCATGTGATGTAGTCGTCCGCGGAAAGCCCCGACAGAATCTCGTACTCATCCATATCCGCATCATACTGACCCAGTTCCACATAGCGTTTCTCCAGACGGTTCTTTTCATTTGCCACCCAGACATAGGGACCCTCTTCCGCCTGCACATCCGACTCCGCTTCTGTTCCCGGTTCTATGCCGTTCCAGACGCCGTCTGCCTGTACAATATAGGAGCCGTACAGCCAGAGTCCTTCCTTCGTCTCTTCCTGCCCCTGATCCAACTCTATGTATACATGCTGTCCCAGAATCAAACCGTCCGCCGAATCCAGCTCGATATAAAACGGATATTTTGACGCCATCTGCGTATCTCCGTCCGCTGACGATACATAGTAACCGTTATTGTTCCCCTGGCTCGGGTTCTCCGTATCAATTTCAGCGATTGCACCCGTCCATGTCTTCTCACTGTCCACACGCGAACGCACGACGACCTCCTGTCCCTCGGAGAGCGTCCAGATATTCTGCTCGTCAATGCTTCCCTTCACACGATACTGACCCGTCTGTAAAATTGTCATGAACGGCGCTGTATTTCCGTTGCTGTCCATTCCCTTCTCGTTAATCTCCTTGACAATACCGCCGGACTTGCTCGTAACCGATGAATTATCCACCTGCTTCTGGAATTTGGAAATTTCAAGCTGCTTGCTCTCCAGATCGAACTTCTTCTGCGCAATCTGGTTCTGGATATTCTGAATCTGCGTCGTATAGGTAAAACGGTCTTCCTCCGCCACCGTCTCGCTTTCCTTCATCAGAGTCTCAATCTGCTTATTGTAGTTATCAATATCATTGTTGATGCTCTCTACCTCCAGATTCGCCTGCGCGATCTGCATCTTAAGGTCGCTCGTATCATAAGTCACCAGCGTCTGCCCCTCTTCCACGACCTCGCCGACCTCGACCTTGATCTCCTCAATCGTTCGGGACGAATCCACATGCACCTCATAAGAGTCCTGCGACTCCACTGTTCCGTTATAGCGGTTGGAAATACCGGAATACTGGTTCATGATCTTAGAGACCTTCTCCACATATACTTTGTCCTCTGCGCTCCCATCCTGAAAAAAAGGCAGCGCCCCCGTAATAGCATCCCTGAAATAAAAGCCTGCTCCGCCCAGCGCCACTGCCGCCACGACGACCCCAATCAATATTCCGATCTTTTTCTTACTCATACCAATCCTCCCTGTTTTCCTCCCACCGAAAAGGTAACTACTGCTACTTCTATTGTAGCATCTTTGCACCCCAATATATAGTGTTTTATTCTTAATTCTTTTTAAATACAGGCACTAAAAAAGCAGCGGAAGCCTTTCAAATGCTTCCGCTGCCGCTGTTCATTTCTCTTACTTTAACGGGTACTTCTCTGTGAGGGATTTTACAATCGCTCTTGCATTCTCTGCTGCCGGCTCACCCTCTTTGATCATCATTGCAATCGCCTCTGCGATCTGATCCATATCTGCGGTATTCAGTCCTCTGGAGGTTACCGCCGGTGTACCAAGGCGCACGCCGCTCGTCACGAACGGAGACTTCGGATCGTTCGGAATCGTGTTCTTGTTACAGGTGATATTCACGGAATCGAGCAGCTTCTCGACTGCCTTTCCGGTCTGGTCGAAGTTCGTCAGATCCACGAGCATCAGGTGATTGTCCGTACCGCCGGATACGATCTTGATACCGCGGTTCATAAGACCCGCGCAAAGCGCCTGCGCATTGTCGATAACGCCCTGCTGGTATACCTTGAACTCCGGCTGCAATGCCTCCTTAAAGCAGACCGCCTTCGCTGCAATCACGTGCATCAGAGGACCGCCCTGGATTCCCGGGAAAATCGCCTTGTTGAAGTTATACTTATCCGCCGCTTCCTGATTGCAGAGAATCATACCGCCGCGCGGTCCGCGCAGCGTCTTGTGGGTCGTAGTCGTCACAACATCTGCGTATGGGATCGGGCTTGGATGCAGTCCTGCGGCTACAAGCCCCGCGATATGCGCCATATCCACCATCAGCACCGCACCGCATGCATCTGCGATCTCGCGGAACTTCTTAAAGTCGATCGTGCGCGCGTAAGCGCTCGCCCCTGCAATGATCATCTTCGGCTTGCACTCCATGGCAATCTCCATGACCTTATCATAATCGATGAATCCCTCGTCATTGACGCCGTAAGGTACGATATGAAAATATGTACCGGAGAAATTGACCGGTGAACCGTGTGTCAGATGTCCGCCGTGATCTAAGTTCATCCCCATCACCGTATCGCCCGGCTTTAAGATGGCGAACTGTACCGCCATATTTGCCTGTGCGCCGGAATGCGGCTGTACATTGACATAATCGCAGCCGAACAGTTCCTTCGCGCGTTCTCTTGCAAGCTCCTCAACGACGTCCACACACTCGCAACCGCCATAGTAACGCTTTGTGGGATATCCCTCCGCGTATTTATTTGTCAGGACACTGCCCATTGCTGACATCACTGCGGGACTTACCCAGTTCTCCGAAGCAATCAGCTCAATATGGCTGCTCTGTCTGGCGAACTCATCCTTTATCGCCTGTGCAATCTCCACGTCGACCGCTTCGATATCTTCCATTGTATACATGGTGTATATTCTCCCTTCCTGATTCGGTTTGCTGTCTTTCTGTGAAAAACATCTGTCTTTTTCACAGCTATAGTTATCATTATATATGACTTTCCTTCTTTTCGCAATTATAAAAGCACCACTTCCTATAACATTTTATTATAGAAAATATAAGCGCATCCCATAAATGGCAAGCGCCGTCTGACAGAGCAGAATGAGAGGCATCCCGACCACAAAATACCAATGCCTTGTTTTGTGCCGGAACAGATACATTCCCGCCCATGTGCCGATGCTGCCCCCGAGCAGGCTGCATCCGAAAAGCACCTTTTCCGGTACGCGCCACATACGATTTTTCGCCCGCCGCTTATCCGTCCACATCAGATATACGCCGAGCAGGTTCATCACCGCAAGATACAGCGCCATCCACTTCATCAAAACCACCGTCCTTTCCGCCTCAAAAACAAACGCGGCGCATTCCAAAAACAGAATACGCCGCGTTCCTCTCCCGTCTCAACGCCCCAGCGGTCAGCCGCAAGGCATCTTCCAAAATGCATTTACTTATCCGAAACCTTATTTTTTCCAAGATGCACTTTCATGACATACCACAGCTCTGTTGCAATACAGATCGATGAATAAGCGCCGCAGATCAGACCCGCCATCAGCGGAAGCGCAAATTCACGGATGCTTGCAACACCGAGGATAAAGAGCATGAATACCATAATAAATGTCGTGATCGAGGTATTGATGCTTCGTGAAAGCGTCTGTGTGAGGCTTCGGTTCGCGACCTCCGCCAGTGTCTCCGGCGTCTGGCGCGCAGCCGTCTTGCCGAGATTCTCACGGATACGGTCAAAGATGACGATCGTATCGTTGACAGAATATCCGATAATCGTCAGCATACATGCAATAAACGTATTGCCGACAGAAATACGAAGCAGTGCGTAAACCGCGAGCACAACGAGCACATCATGGAGCAGCGCAGCAATCGCGCTGGCGCCAAAGCGGATATCCTTAAAGCGGAACCAGATGTAAATCAGCATACAGATTGTAGAGACAAGCACTGCGACCACAGCATCGGAACGCATTTCCCCGCTGACCGTAGAGCTGATGCTCTGCGAGGTAATTGTAGACTCATCCACGTCAAAATTCTCCGCAAGCGCCGTATTTAACTGCTCCCGCTCCTCCAGGGAAAGCGTGCGCGTCTTGATCGTAATCTGGGTGGTTCCCTCCACCTTGTTCGCCATGATATCTTTTTCGCCGATAATATCTGCAACCACCGGGACGATCTCGTTCTCGATGTCCTCAATCGTGTATTCCTTGCCGAAATCAGCCGTCGTGGAAGTACCTCCGACGAAGTCAAGACCATAGTTGAGCGCATTGCCGCCGTTCGCCGCATGAACTGCCATTCCGATAAAGCCCGCCGCGATCACAATTCCGGAAAACGCAAAAAATACTGCTTTTTTGCCAAGGAAATTGACCGTTTTTCTCTCCTTTGCACGACCGTAGAACTTCTCGTCCTTAAAGCCTAACGCATAGAAAGAGTAGAGAATCCATCTTGTCACAACAAGCGCCGTGAACATGGATAATATAATACCGATCATCAACGTATATGCAAAGCCCTTTACCGTACCCGAGCCGAGCGCCATCAGCACGATTGCCGCGAGCATGGTCGTGATATTTCCGTCAAGAATGGCGGACATCGCCTTCTTAAAACCGATTTTCATGGAAGAATGAACGGTCTTTCCCGTCGCGATCTCCTCACGGATACGCGCAAAAATAATGACATTCGCGTCTACCGCCATACCGATACCCAGAATGATACCTGCAATACCCGGCAGGGTCAGCGTAATTTCAAACAGATATAAGGTCGCAATGACAAGCCCTGTGTAGATAGCAAGCGCAATCGACGCTGCAACACCCGGAACTGCATACATCACGATCATAAATACCATAACGATGACGAGTCCGATTGCCGCCGCCTTAAGGCTGGAAGAAATCGCCTGGCTTCCAAGCTGCGCCCCTACGACGCTGGACTCCAATTCCTGAAGCTCTAAGGACAGGGAACCGATACGGATCTGTGTTGCGAGGGTTTCCGCCTCCTCATATGTCTTCATACCGGAAATCTGCGCCGTACCGCCTGTAATCGCCTGCTTTACCTGCGGATAACTGATAATCTCACCGTCGTATACGATCGGGAGATACCCGCCGACGTTGTTTGAGGTCGCCTCTGCAAATACCTCCGCCCCCTCATCCGTCAGGGTAAGGGAAACGACATACTCGTTGCTGCCATATTCATTCTGAATGGTTCCCGCCTGTGCATCCGCCACCTGGTCACCGGTCATATATACGGTTCCGTCCGAATACTGGAACTCGAGAGAACCCGGATTTCCAAGTTCCTCCAAAATAGCGTTCGCATCCGATACACCCGGAATCTCAACCGTGATACGGTCGTCTCCTACCTGATAGACCGACGCCTCCGTGCTGTATCCCTCGACACGCTTCTGCAGCTTGTAGATTGTGTCGCTCATATCCTCTGCACTCGGATTCTCGTCCATGACCTGATAGGTGATGGACACACCGCCGGAAAGATCAAGACCGAGCGGAATGCTCATCGTCTCTCCGATACCTGTCGACGAAAGAATAATGGATGCATAGTAGGCAAGTCCTGCCAGCGCAGCAAGAATTACAATCAAAATGACTGCCGCTTTACTCTTCTTCATGTTCTTTTCCTCTCTCTCTGAACCAAACGCGCCTTTATTCGCATTCGGCTGCCTTTATCATAATTGCACATTCGATACGCTTTTTCTGAAGCTCGCAGCCGATATCGTACGCACCGCAGATATCTCCCGTGAAATTGTACGCGTTCGCCGCACAGCCGCCGCTGCAGTAAAATCTTGCAAAACACTCACGGCACTTTTCCTTCGCGTATACGTTGCAGCATTTGAACTCGTCGCAAATGTCAGTATTCGTGATTCCCTCGTCCACATTTCCCAGAAGGAACTTCTCATTGCCGACGAACTGGTGACACGGATAGAAATCTCCCCACGGCGTCACCGCCAGATATTCCGTTCCCGAGCCGCATCCCGATAAACGCTTCGCCACGCAGGGACCGCCCTCTAAGTCTATCATAAAGTGGAAGAAATTAAAGTCATCCCCCCGCTTATGCCGCTCTATCATCTCCACCGCCAGCTTGTCGTATTCCTCAAACAGCTTCGGCAGATCCTCCTCACGGATTGCATACGGCTCTTTGGGCTCCGCCACGACCGGTTCCACCGAAATCTGCTTAAATCCAAGGTCCGCCAGATGCAGGACATCCTCGGAAAAGTCCGTATTATAATGTGTGTAGGTTCCGCGCACATAATACTTCTCCTGTCCCCTGCTCTTTGCGAACTTCTGGAACTTCGGAACGATCAGATCATAGCTTCCCGCTCCCTTGCGGAACGGACGCATTTTATCATGTACTTCCTTCCGTCCGTCAATGCTTAAAACGACATTTGCCATTTCCCTGTTGCAGAACTCCATAACCTCGTCGTCAAGCAGGACACCGTTCGTCGTCAGCGTAAAGCGGAACTTCTTATCATGAAGCTTCTCCTGCTCCCTGCCGTAAGCCACCAGATCCTTTACTACCTGCCAGTTCATAAGCGGCTCTCCCCCGAAGAAATCCACCTCAAGATTTCTGCGGCTGCCGGAATTGGCAATCAGAAAATCCAGCGCCTTTTTGCCGACCTCAAAGGACATCAGCGCCCTTCTTCCGTGATATTCGCCTTCCTCCGCAAAGCAGTACTGACAGGCAAGATTGCAGTCGTGCGCAATATGCAGGCAGAGCGCCTTCACCACCGTCGGACGCTTCTTAAAGTCCATGATATAATTCTCATAACCGTCCTTTGTAAAAAGCTCCTCTTTCTCCACCAGCGTCTGCACCTCGTCATACGCTTCTTCGATCTCTTCCTTCGGGTACTGTCCCGCCAAAGAGGATATGATCTCTTCCTTCGTGTGCTTCTCATACAGGGCAATGACGTCATATGTCACATCATCCACTACATGAATCGCCCCGCTGTTTACATCCAGAACAATATCATAGCCGTTGTTCTTATACTGATGAACCACTATAATATTTCCTCTCTTTCTAATTTCAATTCGTTTTATCTGTCAATAATTCTTTTACAAAAAAAATGTCCGGCAGCTTATTCTTGCCGATATAACGTACAAATGACCGCACGCTTGGCGAACGGTCGTTTGTCGATTGCATTATTCACTTCATGCACAAAGCCCGAAACCAGCAGATTATCTGTTCTCGCAGCTCTGATTTCCTACGGTGCAGGATGTCTTGCATGCGGACTGGCAGGATGTCTGGCACTCGCCGCAGCCGCCCTTCTTGATCGTATTCTGTAACTTTCTGGTATTTAACGTCTTAACGTGCTTCATGATACTCTCTCCTTTAACTCAATTCCGCGCGCCTTATGTACGAAATGACCGCACGGTAAAATTCTATTAACCCATATAGTATACCACAACCCGTTTTATATGGGAAGTATTTTTTTATTTCACACAAGCTTCTCACTCCAAGAAGACTTTATAAAAATTTTATTTGTTCATTTAGAATACTTATGATATCATAATCTAAATTTCCTGTTCTCTTGCAGGAAGTATTATTCCATATTCCAACATTCTATCGGGCTTATCTTTCGGCGGTTCGCCAATTTATTCCGGTAAATTTTTACATCAGGGAGGGTTTCTATGCCAAAAAAATCATCTGTATTGCCCCGTGCTCCTTTTCATGAGTCGGAAGTCATCCGCCGTCTTGCGGATTTTCCCGAAGCCTATTCTGTCTTCTTGTCGCTTTCTTCGAACAACCAACGTGAATTTCTCGACTTCTGCTGCGGGCGGACCGGTCTTTATCTCTGCTACGATACCTTTTTTAAGAAGATTTTTGATCCGTTTCTCCATGCGAAGCGCCTGGAAAAATTTATTTCTGCTCTTCTCGGACAGGATATCACCATCATCGACATTATTCCAAATGAAGGTTTCCGACTCTCCGACCGTGGTTCCTTTGTCGTCGCAGACATTGTAGTCCGGCTTGCCGATTCCTCTATCCTTAACATCGAAATGCAGAAAAACGGCTATGATTTTTCCGGGAAACGCTTCGACTGCTACAATGCTGACCTGATCATGCGGGAATACAACCGTCTCCGCGAAGTACACGGCAAAAGCTTCACCTACCGGAAAATGCCGCCCATTCTTTCCATTGCTCTGATGGAAACAAGCCCTGGAGAATTTCACAGATTCCCTTCTATCTACATACACAATCTCTCAATGAAGTCCGACACCGGAATCCGACTTGAAAACCTGACGAGACAACTCTACGTATCGCTTGACATTTTCCACGCATTCATGCAAAATAAACCCATAGAGACACCGTTAGAGGCATGGCTCATGCTGCTCACTACACGTGATCTCTGTCGCATTGAAGAATTGATTTGCAAGTTTCCGGACTTTTCCGACATCTACAAGGAAGTCTTCGAACTTCGCACCAGACCAGAGGAGCTGATTCATATGTATTCGAACGTATTCTTAGAAGCCGACCGCAATACGGAGCGCTTTATGGTGGATGAATTGAAGAAAAAAGTAGCAATGAAAGATGCTGAGATTTCCGAAAAGAATGCTGCTCTCTCCGAAAAAGATACTCTTATCGCCGAATTGCAGAAAAAACTCGCAGATGCCAATCTGTTATAAACATTTTACGAATTATTCATACCGGATTGGAATACGCTTCCAAAACCAAACGGCACAAAGGCAATTCTGACCGCATTCTGTGGTCAGAATTGCCTTTGTGTTTCATTTACATCATTTAGCTTATCATACCTCCCGCCATCCCGGACGCCCCGCATAAAACCAGCGCCGTGAGTGCACGCGCCGGTTCCACATCGAATCCGCCCTTCACGAGCACCGACACGAGAAACAGCAGAGCGAAATAAATGACTCCCGCCGCAAGCCCCCACAGAAACTTCCGCTCGCGCATGATCTTCCCCATCAGAAACCCGCCCAAGAGCCCTGCAATCACATAGATGACAACGATCCCGATTTTAATTACCGACTCTCCCGGCTCCATTTTATATAGAAGCAACGCTAATAGCAGAAGCAGCAGCCCGCTTATAATAAACATTGCAAACACCGCCGCAATGATTGCTGTAAGCGGATTGTTCTTTGCATCCCTCGGTTTGATTTTGTGTTCAAGATTCATAGCTAAGACCTGCCTGATAGATTATACCTATCTATATGCAGGAAATGGCCCGGCTATTCATAGTTTACATAAATTCCATGCTGTAGGACGCCATAAACGCCCCGCCCGGCGCCAGTGCATTCTCATACGCGCGCTCGGCAAGGCTTCCCTCAAAATCCACCGCATCGCATCTTCCGTACCACGGCTCAATGCAGACAAACGGCGCATCCTTGCCCTCCGGCGACCACACGGCAAACAGCGGCGTATCGAAACGGACGGTCACATACGGCTCGCCTTCACGATCGAGCAAAGAGACCTTTCCTGTCTGCGCGCCCTCCACCATATAGGTGCACTTGTCAAAAAAGCCCGGTGTAAACGTGACTGCTCCGTCGGTAAGCGCCAGAACCTCATCCTCCATAACTGCCATACCGTCGGGCGTATTGCCATGATGATGCAGTTCGTCGGTAAGTCCTCCGAATTTCAGCCCATACCCAAGCTTGTCACTCTCTCCATGAATCGGACAGCGGAATGCCGGATGCGCGCCGATTGCAAAGTATATCGGCTTGCCGTCCGTATTTTCCACCTTCCAGAGAACCCGCACCTCATTTTTCTCCAATGCATAACCGATATGCAGCTTAAAATGAAACGGATACTTCGCGTAAGTCTCCTCCGTGGACGCGAGCACGAACCAGATACGCCCCCGCTCGTTCGTCTCCAGTTCAAACTCCATATCGCGCGCGAAGCCGTGCTGTCCCATCGCATAGGTCTTCCCCTCATAGCGGTATTCCTTATTCTTCGGCGCTCCGACAAACGGAAAGAGCACCGGGGATGTGCGCCCCCAGTATTTCGGATCGCCGCACCACATGTACTCTCTGCCGTCCTCCTTCCGCTTCACGGACTTTATCTCCGCCCCTAAGGAGTCAATTTCCACTTTCAATGTATCATTTTCTAACGTATATCTCATCTTATGCATCCTCCTTGCCTGACTTTGCAAAACATGCCGGAGAAAACGCTCCGGTCTTTCTTCATTATAGCAAGCTATTCTCCCAAATACCAGAGCTATCATTTGTCGGCTTAAAACAGATGCGTGTCGGCTTAAAACCGACTGTCCGTCAGCGAAAGATGTATGCTTCCTACAGGACATACTGATACATGAAAATAAAGTGACAGATACTTCCCGCCATCACAAAGAGATGGAAAATCTCGTGACTTCCGAAATACGCATGTCTTGCATTAAAAACCGGAAGCTTTAACGCGTAAATCACGCCTCCCGCCGTATAAATGACGCCTCCCGCAAAGAGCCACGCGAATGCCTGTGCGGACAGCGTATCCAAAAGCTGACCGAACACAAAGACGCACACCCAGCCCATTGCGATATAAATAACGGAAGAAAACCACTTCGGGCAGCCGATCCACAGCGCCTTTATGAGCATTCCCGCCGCCGCGATTCCCCAGACCGCCGCAAGCAGCGTATAACCTTCCTTTCCGCCGAGGACGATCATACACACCGGCGTATAAGACCCCGCGATCAGCACGAAAATCATCATGTGATCGAGTTTGCGGAATATCTTAAGGATGCGGTCGGGAACGACCACAGAATGATAGAGCGCACTCGCGCCATACAGAAGCACCATACTTCCCATGAAAATCATCATCGCCCGCACAGCGGTCGCACTTCCCGACAGCCCCGCCTTCGCCAAAAGCGGCATCGCCGCAACCACTGCCATCATCATGCCAATAAAATGCGTGATTGCACTTCCCGGTTCCCTGATTGTAATCTGCATCGTCATATCCTCCGTTTCTGAAATCATGCTCTCTCCTGCCGCGCTGCTCACAGCGCACCAGAAATAGGATTTCTAAATATCTGCATTTCCTTTATAAATCATCTTGCCCCATGTAGCGGTTTTTATTTCTTCTACATATAGTTTTAAATACTACTTGATATAGCTATACTACCCTTAGTGTATGGAAATGTCAATGAGGATATTCTTAATTTTATATAAAAAACATCCATAAAAAATACCTCCAAAGCAGATTTTGTTATTTATCACATCTGCTTTGGAGGTATTCGATCGAAACCTGTCTTTCTTTACCTGTCGCTTTTACACTGCGGCTTTTACAGTTCGCAGTTATTCACCGTTCTCGGGAACGGGATAACGTCGCGGATATTGGACATTCCGGTGAGGTACATCACGCAGCGCTCGAAGCCCAGTCCGAAGCCCGCATGTCTCGCAGAACCGTATTTGCGGAGGTCAAGGTAGAACCCGTAATCCTCCTCGCGCAGGCCAAGCTCGTTGATTCTCGCAAGAAGCTTCTCGTAATCGTCCTCTCTCTGGCTTCCGCCGATAATCTCGCCGATTCCCGGAACCAGACAGTCCACAGCGGCAACCGTCTTGCCGTCGTCGTTTAGCTTCATATAGAACGCCTTGATCTCCTTCGGATAGTCCGTCACGAATACCGGACGCTTGTACACTTCCTCGGTGAGATAGCGCTCGTGCTCGGTCTGTAAGTCCGCGCCCCACGACACCTTATACTCGAACTTGTCGTTGTGCTTCTGCAAAATCTCGATTGCCTCTGTGTAGGTCACACGCGCGAAATCGGAATTTACCACATTATTCAGACGCTCAAGCAGCCCCTTGTCGATAAAGTTGTTGAAGAACGCCATTTCCTCCGGCGCATTTTCAAGCACATAGCGGATGATATACTTTAACATGCTCTCTGCAAGCATCATATCGTCGTCAAGGTCGGCAAATGCAATCTCCGGCTCGATCATCCAGAACTCCGCCGCATGTCTTGTCGTGTTGGAGTTCTCCGCGCGGAAGGTCGGTCCGAAAGTATAGATATTCTTGAATGCCATCGCGTAGGTCTCGCCGTTCAACTGTCCGCTGACCGTAAGATTCGTCGGCTTGTTGAAGAAATCCTTCGAGAAATCCACCGTGCCGTCCTCATTCTTCGGCAGATTGTTAAGGTCGAGCGTCGTCACCTGGAACATCTCGCCCGCACCCTCACAGTCGCTTCCGGTAATGAGCGGCGTATGCACATAGACAAAATCGCGCTCCTGGAAAAACTTATGGATTGCATAGGCAATCAGGGAACGCACGCGGAACACCGCCTCAAACGTATTCGTACGCGGTCTCAGATGAGAAATCGTTCTTAAATACTCAAAGCTGTGCTTCTTCTTCTGCAGCGGATAATCCGGCGTGGAAGCGCCCTCGACCTCAATCCGCTCCGCCTGAATCTCAAACGGCTGCTTCATCTCCGGCGTCGCGACCAGCTTTCCGGTCACAATAATCGCCGCTCCCACATTTAACTTCTCCACCTCTGCGAAGTTCGAAAGCACATCCGAAAATACGACCTGCACCGGCTCAAAAAATGTTCCGTCATTTACAACGATAAATCCAAAGTTCTTGGAATTGCGGAGACTTCTGACCCAGCCGCCAATCGTCACGGTCTGGTCGATGAACTCCTCCTGTCTGCGAAATAAATCCCTTATATTTACCAAATCCATAGTGCCTCCATCCGCCGCCTGTCACAGAATGCACAACGCCCATCCCCGGGCCGCCGCTCTCCGTGACCTCCTGCAGCTATATATACATCATTATATATATCTTATCCACATTCGCGGAAAAAATCAATGCCTATTCCTCTTCCGTGGATTCTACTTCCTCTGTGCCGTCTGTGGCATCCCCGTTATCCGCCGCTTCTGTATCCGCGGCATCCTCGAGCGCAGCAGGCGCCTCGACCGTTACCGTAACATTCTCTACGATTTTATCAAGCGCAAGATCATACAGATAAAGATCCCTGAAGTAACGCTCGCCGTATGCGGTATCGCCATAGCCGTAAATGTTATACATTGCCTCTGCGGACTCATACCCGTTCTGCGTCACTAACTGCTGTGTATATGCCGAAAGCTCTTCCTCATCCACTTCGATGCCAAGCTCCTCCGCGATTGCATCCATGGCAAGTTCTAAGCGGATGCTCTTCTCCATGCCCTCGTTCCAGTACGCTTCCATTTCCTCTACCGTCTTGCCGTAGTAATTCGTCAGATAATCTGCAAGCTGGCTCTCATCACCGCCGCAGTTCTGCTCGATGAACTGTCTCTTATAGTCGGCAACCCGCGCCGCGAGGTAATCCTCCGGCACATCCACCTCACAGTTGTCCACCAGATAATCCTGTACCGCAAGATATGTGTCGCGCTGCTTGTTGTACTCTGCGCTCTGCTCCATATAAGTGCGGATCTGCTCATACATCTCATCGACCGTATCGACATCAAACTGCTCTTTTGCAAAATTGTCATCCACGTCCGCAAGACTCATCTCTTTCTGGATGGAATTGACCGTAAATGTGAATACGACCGCCTTTCCTGCCAGATCCGTGTTGCCGTAATTCTCCGGGAAGGTCACGTCACAGTCGATGACGTCCCCGACGGAAGCGCCCTTTAAGCCATCCGTAAATCCTTCAATGTAAGTCGTTCCATTCGGTGATGCGTTCGCATATACATCGATGAGCTGATCCTCCGCCGTACCGCCGTCAAACGCAACGCCGTCCAGCTTTCCGACATAGTCTACATTTACAACGTCGCCTTCCTCAATGGTCTTCTTCTCCGTATCTTCCATGTAGAACGGACCGTAGGACTCGAACATGCTCTTAAAATATTCCTGCACCGCCGCATCGTCCACATCGTAATCTCCGGTGATCGTCACGCTGATCGCATTGTAATCACAGAGCTTTACATAATCGCTTCCCTTTAAATCAAAGGCTCCGCTTGCACTTGTGACTTCCGTATCTGCCGTATCGTCTGCTCCTGCTGCCTCTGTGGACTCCACAGCCTCTGTACCGCCGTCTGCGGTTCCGTCCGCAGCCGATCCGCAGCCTGCGGCGCCAAGCGCCATCATCACACTAAGCATCAGTGCTACTGTTTTCTTTTTCATAGCTTTTTACCTTTCTTTCCCTCTCATGCCAAATGACTGTCTAACTTTTGTATCGTATCACACTTTGTCTCAAAAAGGAAGCGCGCACACCAAACTTTCACAAATGTTTCAAATACAAGATTGCTTTTTTGACAAATCAATGCTACAATTAAATGCGAGTTTGATTTAGGGAGGATTCTGAATATGAGCACTGTTACTATCGTGTTATTGGTTATTTTAGCCGTATTGATCGTCGGCTTGATCGTATTATATTTTCTTGGCAAAAAGGCGCAGAAGAAGAAGGAAGAGCAGGACGCACAGCTCGCCGCGAACGCACAGACCGTTCCCATGCTGATTATTGACAAGAAGCGCATGAGGCTTAAAGATTCCGGTCTTCCGCAGGCTGTCATCGACCAGACGCCGAAGATGATGCGCCGTTCCAAGCTTCCGATCGTCAAGGCAAAGGTTGGTCCGAAGGTGATGTCTCTGATCGCAGACGAGGCTGTTTTTGATCTGATTCCGCTCAAGAAGGAAGTAAAAGCAACGGTGAGCGGTATCTATATCACAAAGGTTACAGGAGTGCGCGGACCTCTCGAGAAGCCGGAGGGCAAGAAGAGCTGGCGGACAAGACTTCAGGAAAAGTCAAAGAAGGCGAGCGCAGAGCTTGAGAAGGAAAAGGCAGAGCTTGCCAAAGAAAAGAGCAAGAAGAAGAAATAAACGCTTCTACATAAAATGCAGGAGATTTCAGATTTTGAAATCCCCTGCATTTTTTGATTTTACATTCATTGTAATCGTACAGTCTGCCATATGCTCATAATTGATTTCCAGCGCATAGTCCACCGTAACGCTAAGGTCGTGCTCCTGCTCCTCCACGAGGACCTTTGTCGCGTCGATTCCGATGAGCAGGCTTCCATACGGCGTGTAATAGTAGGTGACATTCTTTTTATTTTTCTCGAACATCATATGTACGTTCATCTCGCCGCGCTTTGTGATGTCCATAAGCTCATCGCCAAGCTTGATGATATTCTTCGTCGTCTGACAGGTTCCCTCTGTCACCTCGTCATACAGGATATAATGCTTCCCGTTTTTCTTATAATAAACGCCGGAGGTAATGATCTCGACCGGATCGTTATCCGCTTCCTCCGCAAATTGCAGTCCGCTGATTGTTATCAATACGTCTTTTGTCATTTATTCTATTTCCCCATTTCTGTCCTCATGAATACTCATGAATACTTTGCAGATTCTTTGACCCATTACCACATATTAAACGCTTTTTTCTGATTGTTCAAGTCTTTTCTGCCTGGAAACCGGGCTGCCGTTGCACAGTCGCCCTATGTCTGCTACTCCCGCAGGAACGATAAGCATTTCAGCCGCACCTCATAATCCCCGGAGGAAAGCACATCCTCATATTCCTCCTCGGACAGCACCTCGCGCAGCTTCTCCCCTGCCTCCTCATCGACGACCTCATAAACGCTCCCGGAAAAGCACATATTCGGGTACATCACGCACCACCAGTTATGCCCCTCTCCCGCTCCGATCACAACGCGAAGCGCCTCATACTTCCCCGCCGGAAATGTGTAGTCCCCGTAGGTCTTTACCGGGAAATCGACCTCCTCGAGCGTCGCTTCCACCGTATAATCATACCCCCATTCCGCCACGACGCGCTCCGCCGCCGCCGTAATCCGGTCAAGATTCGCATTGATAAGCTTCTCACACGACGCGCGGTCCGCCGCCCCGGCAAGCGTCTCTGACATCTCCGCGCCCACAGCGTCGCGCACCGCGAGCTTTAGCGCCTGATCCTCCTTCGAATCGCTGTTTGCCAGCACGTGAAAACGCAGCACCTTTTCTGCAATATTCTCCTGCATCCGCAGGTTTCTCCCATACTGCAGTCCAAGCAGCAAAAGCAATACCAGATTCATTCCGACTAATATGTACCATACGATCTTTCCTTTTCGCATCCGTCTTCCACCTTTTCTTTCTGCGGCGGGAAGGCTTCCCGCCGCTTCTTAGAAAACTATTCCCATATCAGACAAAACTTATACAGGCAAAATGAATATTTTGCGGCTGCCCAGAAAACTTCTCAAATAACACTTCAGCCAGAGGGCTATACTGTTACATCCTCACAGATTTACCCAGTCGATGTCCACCTCGTAGACAATGCGCATATCCCCCTCGTACCGCGCGCTCTTCTTCTGATATTCCTGATACCAGCCGCGCGCTGCCCCGCCGAGCCTGCGGTAGCTTCCGGACAGATCAATGCCCTGTTCGCTTAATGTCTGTCCTGCCAGCGTATTCATATAGGATGCGACCGCCTGTTCAATTCTTGCGTGTTCCTGCGCAATCTGCTCCTGCCCCGCCGTATTTCTGCGGTTTGACGCCGCATTTTGCTGCGTGCCGAACAGTTCGCCGCTGCAATGCACCTGCACCACAATTTCTCTTTGTCCTGCCCGTTCGCGAAACGCGATCTCATTGTGGGGTGAGGACAACGACACCTGCGTACCGTCTGAGAGAGAAAGCTGGTATTCCTCCATCCGGTTATCCGTGAAAAATGCCAGAACCGCCGCATCGCCCCCGACTGTCCCCGCCGGTTCACCGCGCTTTAAGACATAGTACTGCCTGACGACGGGCTTGCCGTCCTCGTCATCGACATAAGGAATATATAAAGTCTCCGTCTGATTGATACGCTCCTGATACAGCGTTCCAAGCGTCGGGTACGCCTGCTTTTTGATCTGCGACACATTTTCGAACTGCTCTTCCAGATAATTCCCGACAGACTCGCCAAGCCCGTCGGAAAGAGCCAGAATTTTCTCCGGGTCGTCTGCTGCCACGATATACGTGTTGCGCGGCAGCTCGCGTTTCTCCTCCAGCAGATCAAGAAGCTTTTGCATCGCCTCCTTATTTTCCACAATATCGCGGTGAATCACCATGACCTTCAGATGGCTGTAATCCAGCACACGGTTTCCATCTCCCTCCGCCTCTCCAAACGCTGTGCCAATCGCATCCGTATTCTCCACCGCAAGTTCTATCGGAAAATTGCGGTCCTCAAGCTCCGCCGTGGCGCAGCCCGCGCAGACCAGACACGGCGCCGCCAGACAAAGCGCAAGCGCCAGCACGCGTTTT
This sequence comes from Roseburia sp., assembly GCA_017937095.1. Taxonomy (GTDB): domain Bacteria; phylum Bacillota; class Clostridia; order Lachnospirales; family Lachnospiraceae; genus Roseburia. The sequence continues at coordinate 82,993 of JAGBEG010000013.1, forward strand.
TGTCTCCTGCCAATCGCCAGAATCAGCGGAACAATTACGACAAACGGCGTTGCTATGTGCCATAGAAACCACTCATACCACACGAAGCACGCGCGGCTCTTATAAAAGCAGCATGAGACGGCGAACACCGCCACAAGCACCGCCCCCATCGCCCACCGCTTTCTTGCTTTTTCCTCCGTTTTTGGCATGACGCCTCCCAAAATCCCCGAAAGCAGGCTGCTCCCATAGAAACAGCAGCTATTTAAAAGCGCGTACAGGGTAAAAAACCAGATTCCGAACATGAACGCATCCGTCCTCTTTAAAAATCCTCCCGTGATCTGTACCGTGCTCATGAGCGTTACCGCCGGATAATCCATCGTTCCGAGCGCATCCGCGCCGAAGCTTCCGAGCAAAATCAAATACAGCACAGCATGAATTCCTCCCACCAGAAGCAGTGCACCGGAAGCCGCCCGAAAGATGCTTTCCTTTTTCTCCACATATTCGCCCAGAAAAAGCGACAGGAATATCACTGACAGGCACAGAAACACATAATAGCTTCCTTCTGCGATTCCCGCGAAATCCGCAGAAAATACCGGCGTCCAGTAATCTGTCTGCACGCCGTCAACCGCCGAGAAAAGCATGAGAAACAGCGGAATCAAAAGGAACCAGAACAGCATTTCATAAATCCTTGCGCGCCCTTCAATGCCGCCCCACAGTCCATACGCCGCAAGGAGCAGAAGGATAAGAAGCACCAGATAAAACGATTCTTCCCGCAGAAGCTCCTGCAGCACGACGTCCGCAAACAGATAGGCTGTGTAGCCTGCGAGCAGCACAAAATACAGCAGATACCCTGTTTGTATCAGCGCACCTCCCGCTTTTCCAAGCCTCTGCTCCAGATACTGCGCATAGGAGCCGCCCATCCCCGGCGCAAGCGACTTTAACACCTTTAAATAAAGCCATGCTGCCCCCACGCCGATTGCAATCGCAAAGATTCCGTCCCTTGCTGCCGTCCGCCCGAGCACCGTCGGCACTAAGAGCGTACTAAGCCCCAGCAGATCGTATGTGAGCAGACGGAATGTCTGCCTGCCTGAAATTTTATTATTTTCTGAGAACATCGTCCTTCTCTCTCCTCGCCCTGATATTTTGTCACTCTTCCGTTCGCTCTGCGCGCCGCCGCTTCTTTTCTTCCCGCTCTGCGCGCCGCTGCTTCTTTTCCGCTCGCTCTGCGCGTTTACCGCTTGATCCGCAATTTTCTCCGGTTATTCTTTCTGGCGAAAATCGGGCGCTTCCACAACAGGCGCAGAGGCTGCCGCCACAGAAAATCGCGCTCATCCTCATAGTCGTTTAAGTCCGCCGCCACGAACGGCATCAGATACGGAACACCAAAGCTCTTAAGATGCGACAAGTGGATCAGCACAAGGAGAAGTCCCACGAGAAAGCCGAAGAACCCCAGCCACGCGCAGATTCCGATAAAGAAAAACTTTAGCAGCCGGAATGCCGTCGCAAATTCCTCGTTCGGTATTGCAAACGAGCACAGCGCGGTAAACGAAATGACGATAACTACAATCGGGCTGACCAGATTTGCCTCCACCGCCGCCTGCCCGATGATAAGCCCTCCCACGATTCCGATGGTATTTGCCATTGCTCCCGGCAGCCGCACGCCTGCCTCCCGCAGAAGTTCGAACGACAATTCCATAATCAACACCTCAATCACCGCAGGAAACGGCACCCCGCTTCTCGCATCTGCAAAGGACATCAGAAGCGTCGTCGGCAGAATCTGCGTGTGAAAATTCGTCACCGCAAGATAGATTCCCGGCAGCGTCATCGCAAAAAAAGAAGCTGCATACCGAAGAATCCGCTCAAAGCTTGCAATCTCCCAACGGTTATAATAGTCATCGCTTGTCTTGATAAAGGAATCATAGTCCGTCGGCAGAATCAGCGCGACCGGAGAATTGTCCGACAGCAGAATGACGCGCCCCTCCAGAATCGACATTGCCGCGCGGTCCGGGCGCTCCGTTGTCTGGAACTGCGGAAACGGAGAATACCATTTTTCTTCCGACAACTGTTCGATCACACCGCTGTCAAGTACGCCGTCAATCTCAAAGCCGTCGAGCCGCTTCTCAATTTCTTTCAGCAGTCCCGGATATGCCAGCCCCTCCATATAAACGAGGTAGACATTTGTCTTCGAACGCACGCCAAGCTTTCTCTCCCTGACCTTCACCTGCGGCGAACGGACGCGCTTTCGAATCAGCGCGGCATTCTGCTTCACAGAATCGGTAAATCCCTCGTTAGAACCGCGCACGACCTTTTCCGAATCCGCTTCGTTCACTCCCATATTGGGATAGCCGTCATCCGGTATCTTGACCGCCTGGTCGAAACCGTCCACAAAGAGAATCGCCTCCCCAGTCAAAAGCCCGTCGCCCGCCTCCTCGATTGTCGTAAAATACGTTGCATCAGAAATCGCAAGCGCGTTCGATGAAAGCGCCTCATAAATTTCTTCCCGGCTAAGTCCCCGCAGATACTTAAGCAGCTCAAGAAGCGCGGAATTTCCCATATCGACCGCCACCTCGATAAAGGTGAGATAACACGCCACATCGCCGTCTTTTCCGATGTTCATCTGCTTCTTCTTAATATCGTCACAGGTATGGAACAGTTCTTCCATATGCGCAATATTCTCACTTAGATTTTTGCTGATCGCAGTTTTCTTTGCCATCCCTCTCCTCCTTACCGGTTCCTTTCATTTCAAAAACCAAACGTGCGCTTTACAGGACGCAATTTCCTGTTGTACCAAAAACAGGGACCGGCATCAGCCAGTCCCTGTTATTTTGTTCCATTCTGCAGCATCCTATTCACTTTTCCTGTTCGCGTATCATCTCTTTTACCGCCGTTGCCTGATTTCTGACATGCTTATGCATTGCCGCTGTCACCATTTCCATATCCTTTGCCGCCAGCCCTTCGACAATCTGGCTGTGCTCCTTGATGAGCACCGGATAATTCTTCTCGTCCTTTATATATTCCACGCGGTAACGGTACATCTGCTCCCGGAGATTACTTAACATATTCTCAAGCTTCGGATTGCGCGTCGCACGGTAAATGATATCGTGGAACTTTACGTCTTCCTCTGCAATCCGCTTGACGTCCCCGGTCTTTGTGGACTCCTCGAACTCATGCATCGTATGCCGCAGCTCCTCCAGCTCCTCCTTTGTAATCTGCTCGCAGGCGATCGACGCCGCAAGTTCATCCAGCGCATCGCGAATCTGCAATACGTCCTCCATGTCCTTCTCCGTCATCCGGGCGACCTCCGCCCCTTTCCGCGGAATCGTGACTGCAAGCCCTTCCTGCTCCAGCATACGGATTGCCTCACGGATCGGCGTCCGGCTCACGCCCAGCTTCGCCGCAAGCTGCAGCTCCATCAGCCGCTCTCCCGGCTTTAGTTCTCCCTTTAAGATTGCCTCCCGCAGGGTGTTGAAAACAACATCCCGCAGTGGAAGGTATGCATTCATATTCAACGTCAGATCTTCTGTCATAAAAATAACCATGCCTTTCTATGGATTATTACACTGCCTACCTTGCGTTGTTATAGATACTCGTCAGGTAGACCTGTCTCGCAAGATTCGACTCACGCATCGCCTCATAAGCAGCAGCCGCCGTATTCTCGTCCTCAAACAGCCCGAATACCGTCGGGCCGCTTCCGCTCATCATTGCATTTAACGCCCCATGCTCCATCATATGTTCCTTGATTTCTGCAATAACCGGATAATTGGGAATCGTCACCGTCTCAAGAACATTTCCCATACCGGAAGCAATCGCGCGCAAATCCTTTGCCCGGATATCTGCGACGAGCTTATCAATATCCGGGTGGACAGTCTTCTCATTCAGCTTCAGATTCTCATAGACAAACTTCGTGGAAACACTGATCTGCGGCTTTGCAATGAGCACCGGGCATTTGACCATCGGCGGCAGAGCGGTAAGCTCTTCCCCGATTCCTTCCGCCAGCGCTGTTCCACGCATCACACAATAAGGAACGTCCGCCCCCAGTTTCACGCCGCGCTCCATCAACTGCTCCCGCGAGAGCCCCAGCCCGAAAATCCGGTTCATCCCGTATAACACGGCTGCTGCATCCGTGCTTCCGCCAGCCATCCCCGCCGCTACCGGGATATGCTTGTGCAGCTTTACATCAATGCCGTCCTTAATCTGAAATTCCTCCTTCAGAAGGGCGGCTGCCTTATAGACAAGATTATTCTCGTTCGTCGGCAAAAACGGAAGGTTCACAGACATCGTAATCCGCCCCGACGGATTCCTTGTGATTTCAAGGCGGTCAAACAGATGGATCGTCTGCATGACCATGCGCACCTCATGATAACCGTCGGCTCTTTTCCTTACAACATCCAGTCCCAGATTAATTTTTGCCAGTGCTTTCACGGAAATTTCTTTCATACGTTTCCCCCGTGTTTTTTCAATGTATTTTGTATACAATAGTTATCTTACCATTTCTTTTCGAAAAGTGCAATTCCCTCCGTACCATTTCCCCTAATAAAATTTCTCAATTATCCTAAATTATCCGGTACTTTCTGCCGATATAAAAGATAACAAAATAGACGGCATGGATGCGGTCTATCCGGATATACAGTAAAGCAATCCAAGGAATGGAGGAATGAATCATGGCAATTAATTCTGTAACCAGCACAACAACCACTCAGCAGACAACTGCTTATACCGCTCCCAAGGCGGAAGATACCGCTTCTAAGACTACCGACACCGCCGCGAAGAAGAACGAGACCGGCGTTGTATATGAGAAGGATTCCAGAACTTCCGACACTGTTACCAAGAAGACAGACTACGCGCTCGTAAATAAGTTAAAGGAAGACGCAGAGCAACGCACCGCACAGCTCCGCAGCCTTGTCGAGAAGATTATGACCAAGCAGGGCGCGGCGATCGGAACGGCTGATTCCATGTGGAGTTTCCTTGCAAAGGGCGACTTCGAGGTTGACGCGGCTACCAAGGCACAGGCGGAGAAGGATATCGCAGAGGACGGTTACTGGGGTGTTGAGCAGACATCTGACCGTATTCTCGATTTTGCAAAGGCTCTCTCCGGCAACGATCCTGAGAAGGCGGATCTCCTGTTAGACGCTTTCAAGAAGGGCTTTTCCGAGGCTACAAAGTCCTGGGGCGACGAGCTTCCGGATATCTCCCAGCGCACCTATGACGCTGTTGTTGAGAAGTTCGAGAACTGGAAGAACGGCACAAAGACAGCCGAGACAGCACAGACAGAGGCCTAAGCGCATAACATTCAGACATAAAAAGGGAAGCCGGTTGACGGCTTCCCTTTTGTTATCTCATATATCCATTTCCCGGATATCCATTCCCTATCGTCCCATTATAATAAGTATTTGCATTCATCTGCCCGCTTAAACGCTTTTTGTTGCTGCTTCGCACCATGCAATAGGCAACAATGGCTATCATCACGTCAATGCACCCTATGCAATGCAGAATGGCAAAAACAACCGCCAATGCTTTGTTCAACGTGCCTTCCTTTGCCGCACGAATGCAGCCGCACACTCCATAGAAACAGGGCGGAATAAAGAATACCAGCATGATAAGCGCCATCGCGATAACCATTGCAATTCCACCCACTAAAAATGTTGCAAAGCCTGCCAGCATTGCAAGAAATGCAAAAAAGAAAACCGGTATATAGCACAGCTTAATCAACATATTCCAAAACAGCAGTTTCTGTGCCGACATTCCCGACGCCGTCTGATAAATCAGCCAGATTACGTTTATCAGAACTATTACAATATAAATAACAGGCACCATACGAAACGCCTTATCATAAATGTCGACCATGCCGGCATCCAGAGTATATGTTCCGTCTCCCGGCAGTTCTGTCTCTGAGAGCATTCCGGCTACCCCCAGCCATACCATAAGCAGATACGGCAATGCCAGCAGTAAAACTGCCGGTATTGCGCGGATTATTTTCTTCATCGTATGCCCTATTTCTCTCCCAGAATCTTCTCAAGGCTTGCGAGCTTCACACAGACTACGAAAATCTGTGTCGCTGTCGTAAGATCCTCCAGAGAAGGATAGGACGGGGAGATACGGATGACAGAATCCTTCGGGTCCTTGCCGTATGGGAACGGCGCTCCCGCCGGAGTCATCACAACGCCTGCCTTCTTCGCCTTATCCACGACAGCCTTCGCACATCCCTCAAGCGTCTCATAGGTAATGAAATAACCGCCCTTCGGGCTGTACCAGCTTCCGACGCCAAGTCCGTCAAGCTCCTGCGAAAATGTATCAAGAATCATCTCGAACTTCGGGCGCAGGGACGCCGCATGTTTTCTCATGTGCTCTGTGATACCGTGTACATCCTTAAAAAATCTCACGTGACGGAGCTGGTTTACCTTATCGTGACCGATGGTCTGAATCTTAAGCTGCTTCTTGATGTCCTCAAGGTTGTTCGCTGAGGTCGCGATCGCCGCCACACCGGAACCCGGGAAACTGATCTTGCTGGTAGAACAGAATTTGTATACCATATCCGGGTTGCCCGCTCTCTTACACTCTGCCAGAATCTCGATCAGATGATCCTGATCCATGTCGTACAGGTGATGTACGCAGTATGCATTGTCCCAGTAAATACGGAAATCCTTTGCCGCCGGCTTTAATCTTGCAAAGCGGCGCACCGTCTCATCCGAGTAGGTAATGCCCTGCGGATTGGAATACTTCGGCACACACCAGATGCCCTTGATCGCATCATCCTTGCTGACTAATTCCTCGACCATATCCATATCCGGACCCGTCGGAAGCATCGGCACGTTGATCATCTCAATGCCGAAATATTCCGTAATCGCAAAATGTCTGTCATATCCCGGAACCGGACATAAGAACTTCACCTTGTCAAGCTTGCACCACGGCGTATTTCCCATGACTCCGTGGGTCATGGAGCGGGAAATCGTATCGTACATGATGTTAAGGCTGGAATTTCCATAGATAATGATGTTTTCCGGGTTACACTCGATCATATCCCCGATCAGCACCTTCGCCTCTGCGATTCCGTCTAACACGCCATAATTGCGGCAGTCTGTGCCATCCTCACAGGCGAGATCGGAGTAAGAAGAGAGAACATCCATCATCCCCATCGACAGATCAAGCTGCTCCTGCGAAGGCTTACCTCTTGACATGTCAAGCTTTAACCCTCTCTGCTGGAACTTTTTGTACTCCGCCTCGAGCGCTTCCTTCTCCTTTAACAATTCTTCCTTGCTCATTTCCTGATATGACTGCATTGTTCATTCCTCCTGATTGCTTGTATATACATTTATTTTACACACCATCTGCTGCGGGCTTCTGCTTCTTATGGGCGCGTTCTAAAAATCCTCCCCACACTCCTGCCCTTTTATCTTCCGGAAATACTCGCGGATGTTCTTCTCGTAACCGTTTTCGCCGGGCCGGTAAAATTTCCGGTCAGTCAGACCGTCCGGCAGATATTGCTGATCGACATAGTGATTCGGGTAATCGTGCGCATATTTGTAACCGACGCCGTGCCCGAGCTTGTGGGACGACTTGTAGTGTGCGTCCTGCAAATGCACCGGTATCGGGGCTGTCATCGTGTCCCGCACCGCCTCCATCGCGTTGCTGATTGCACAGACCGCCGAATTGCTCTTGGGCGCGCTCGCCACATAAGTGACTGCCTGCGCCAAGATAATCTGCGCTTCCGGCATGCCGATGCGCTCCACCGCCTGTGCCGCCGATGTCGCGACCACGAGCGCCATCGGATCTGCATTGCTGACGTCCTCCGCCGCACAGATCATGATTCTCCTCGCGATGAACTTGATATCCTCGCCCGCATAGAGCATCCGCGCAAGATAATAGACCGCCGCATCGGGATCAGAACCGCGCATACTCTTGATAAATGCAGAGATTGTATCGTAGTGGTTGTCGCCCGACTTGTCGTAGCGCACCACGCGCTTCTGGATGCACTCGCTCGCAACGGCGAGCGTGATATGTATCTTCCCGTCCCCGCTCCGGTCGGTCGTTAAAATACCAAGCTCGATTGCGGTAAGCGCCGCCCTTGCATCCCCGTTCGAAACGTCCGCCAGAAACTCCAGCGCGTCGTCGTCGATGACAGCGTCGTAGGCTCCCATCCCCTTTTCCCTGTCATTCACCGCGCGCAGAATCAGCGTTCGTATATCGTCCTTCGACAGATTCTTAAGCTCGAAGATAATCGACCGGGAAAGCAACGCCCCATTGACCTCGAAATAAGGGTTCTCCGTCGTCGCACCGATGAGTACGACCGTGCCGTCCTCCACGAACGGAAGCAGATAGTCCTGCTGCCCCTTGTTGAAACGGTGAATCTCATCGATGAAAAGGATGGTCTTTCTGCCGTACATGCCCTGATTGTTCTTCGCCTGTGCGATGACCTCCTCCATGTCCTTCTTCCCGGCGGATGTGGCATTGATCTGCAAGAACTCTGCGCTTGTCGTATTTGCAATGACCTTCGCAAGCGTCGTCTTGCCCGTGCCCGGCGGTCCATAGAGAATGATGGAGCTTAGCTTGTCGGCTTTGATCGCGCGGTAAAGAAGCTTATCCTTTCCTATAATATGCTGCTGACCTACCATTTCGTCTAACGTCGTAGGCCTTAACCTCGATGCAAGCGGCGATTCCGTCTCCTTATTCTGTTCTCTCATATACTCGAATAAATCCATCCAAAAAACCTGCCTTTCAGCCGTCTTTTTGTCCGCGTGACGCGCACATTTGGCTGTTTTGAATTTTTCTTACAGCAAACTTGCATTTTCTCTCTGCGTTTCGCAGATTATTGTCGCTTTTTCCTGCAAATATGACAGATTCTTCTCGTAAAATTTCATTCCATCTCTTACCATACATGAAATAGACGCTTTTTACAAGTAAGAATATGCAATTTCTCCATTGTGCATGATTTTACCGGAAAATCATTTCTTCTACTGTAACAAATTGATAAGAAAGTTATTTCATCTTATCACTGAATACCGTCCAAGTCCATATTACTGTTGCCGTTATCACTCGCCGGGAAATCAAATTCAGACAAAGAAAACCTGTCTACTGCCTCCTGCTCATTTATATCAAGAGAATAGGTAATGACCTCATTGTCCGGATAGCCGTATATACGCCTTAAATATTCGTCATACGACGCGTTACTGTAAGAATTATTCGAAGTACCGGAGCTTGAGCGCTTCACTTCCTCCACCGTTACTTCGATCGGAGCCATAGCCTGAATACCGTTTGCATCCGTAACATAGTATGCCGCCCAATAACTGCCCGGCACAGACGTATCGACTCCCGAGGAATCACATGTCACACTCGCTGTAATATCATTTCCAAAACAATCGGATGCAGTGATTCCTTCCATGTAATCTATATCCGTCCCCTTCTTTACCGTCATATTTTCAATTCCGCCGAACACCGGTATCGTACATACCTTCACCCGAAACGGACAAGCAACACTATTTCCCGCTGCGTCTGAGATTATAAGTTCATTATCGTATTCCCCGATATTGGGATAGACGAATGCCGGGTTATTACACGTTACTCCACCAATTTCAAACGTTGTCTCCTCTACTCCTTCTCCCACATAAGCATTATCCCGAACCTCTATCGTTACATTCCCTGATATTTCTGTAACACTTTGCACGATATTCTGTATATAATTGGGTTCTTGCGCCATAACTACAATCGTTTGTGCAACCGTTACGTCGGGCGGCGTCGTATCGCATACCTCGACCGAAAACGGAAACCGCTGATCCTCATCATACACAAGATATCCGTTATACTCACCCACTGTCGTTGTATCAATTTCAGACAAATCCAAGGTCGTCTTTTTCAATTCCCGCTCTGTAAAATCAACCAAGTCCGTAATTTCAATGTCAGCGCTGCTTCCAAGTTCCACCTGAACGCTCTCCTCTTTAAATACTACCTCCTTTTTTCCACACCCCGCAAAGCTTACCGTCAAAAAAGCTGCAGTAAACAGCAGACATAACATTTTCTTTTTCATCTGTACTCCTCCCATGTTTCTATGCACGATTGTTCTCACAAATGCTATTTTAACAGCTTTGTCGAATAAAAAATAGTACCTAAATCATCAAATCTTCGTTGATGTTTCGGCATCTTAACGCCAAAAACCCCGCACACTTTTCGTGTGCGGGGAAAGAGCCAAAAAGCTGCTGCACTTTTCCATTACTGCAGGAGTGAAAGAACGCCCTGTGTGGACTGGTTCGCCTGTGCAAGCATAGACTGTCCTGCCTGTGCAAGGATGTTGTTCTTGGAGTACTCCACCATCTCTTCCGCCATATCGGTATCACGGATGCGGGACTCTGCTGCGGTGGTATTCTCAACAACGTTGTCGAGGTTTGCGATCGTGTGCTCTAAGCGGTTCTGAACTGCGCCGAGTGCGGAACGCTGCGCAGATACGGTCGCAACTGCGTCTGCAATGGCGTCAATCGCATAGGTCGCCGCCGTGCCGTTCGTATCTGTTACATTGATTCCCTCGATGCCGAGCCCTGCCGCGCTCATAGCGTCGATATCCACCGTGATCTTATTAGTGGAATCCGCGTCTGCACCGACATGCAGGTTGAAGGATAAGGTATCCTTTACCGTTGCATAGCCTTTTTTAATCGTAAATTCAACATTTCCATCCGTATCGGCTGTTCCTGCGGTAACGGTAGGCTTTCCGTCGGTTGTTCCGATTGAGTTCGCCGCTGTCAGCTCTGCCGTGATCTTCGTAATGGCTTCTGCCTGATTAATCGAAGTCGACTTTGTAGTGTCCACGGCTGTTACTGCCGCATCCGGATCATCAGGAGTAAGATTTACCTTGCTTCCCGCCTTAATCTTCGCAGCAATGGTTTCTGCCAGAAGTTCATTCGTAGCCTCATCTACGTCAGCCGCATCATCCTTTACCGCATATCTCACGCCGTCAACTTCCACTTCATCATCTTCTGCCAATCCCTTCACTGCAGTCTGAAGGTCTCCGACGCCGCTGCCATCTGCATAAACATCATAATTTACGCCGCCAATCTTAATTGTAGAACCTGCCTTTACATTTGTGGTAAACGTAGCTTCCGTATCGCCGTCTACGAGTGTTCCGTCAAATCCGGCGTCATGCGCAGCCATATACTTGTCTGTCGTTCCTGTCTGTCCCTTGAGCAGATAGATCTCGTTGAACTTGGTCGTCTCGGAAACACGGTCGATCTCAGTTACCAACTGGTCTACCTCATCCTGGATCGCCTGACGGTCAGCCTCGGAGTTGGTTCCGTTGGAAGCCTGAACTGCCAGCTCGTTCATACGCTGTAACATGGAATGAACTTCTGTCAATGCACCCTCTGCGGTCTGTACTGCGGAAACGCCGTCCTGTGCGTTCGTGGAAGCCTGATCCAGACCCTTGATCTGTTTTCTCATCTTCTCGGAAATCGTAAGACCTGCCGCGTCATCCGCCGCGCGGTTGATCCGGTAACCGGATGATAACTTCTCAGAGGACTTTGCCTGCTGTCCTGTCGTGATGCCTAACATTCTGTTCGCGTTCATCGCTGTTAAATTGTGCTGTACTACCATAAATTTTTACCTCCGTGTGATAAATGTTTTTCCGCTTATGCGGTGTATTCCGGGAATCCGTTCCCGTTATAATAAACCGAGCCCCTAGGTTAGCCCGGTATTATTACCGTGTGTTGCCTTCTGCGCCTCTTCTCTCCCTTCGCAGAATTTCCCTGATCTCCTGCTTTGCTTCCTCGGAAATCCCCTGCTCCTTATAATAAGGAGACGGCGCCTTTTTCTCTCCGGCGGAGCTCCTGGCGATATTCAGCTCTCTGGGCGCATCCACGAGAAGATGAATGTTGTTTGCCGATCCTCCCGAAAAAATGACGCGGATGTTTTTGCCAATGTCGATGTACTCCCCCGGTTTCAATGTCAGTTTCAGCATAAGAACCTCCCTGTTTCGTCTGTATTTTTCCATAAATAATGTGTATACTTATCTGTATACCCGTCAGCCGGAATATAAGATGCGGGGTAACACAATGTATATTGTGTTACCCCGCTGTGTAATGAGCGCGTCACATCTCAAATATGGATTTTCCTATGCCAATCCCGCTTTTTTATTTTTACAAACATAGGTTTTTGAACACCTCGTCGCGGTCGTCCTGCTCGATTCCGAGATAGCGCTGTGTGACTGCAAACGAAGAGTGATGATAGATTTCCATGAGAAGTGCGGGCGGCGTTCCCTGCTTCCATGCATAATAGCCGAATGTCTTGCGCAGGGAATGAGGACTTATGACTCCGGTCAGCTCGCAGCTTTCCGCCGCCTTTCGGATGATGCGGTACGCCTGCACTCTGGAAATCGGCGCGCCGGAATGTCCCGCGAACAGAAATGCTTCGCCGCATATCCGCCCTGTGCACTCTTTTAGCGCTTTCCGGTATGCCTGCAGGGCATCCCGTATGCTTTGGTTCATGAAAATGCAGGATGCTTTCCCGGTCTTTGACTCCACAAGGGAAATGTGCCCGCGGAATTTTCCCTTTCCCTTGTCGTACACATTTTCCCAACGCAAAGCCAGCAGGTCGGAGATGCGAAGCGCGGTATTTAATCCCATTATTATAAGAAGCTGATTGCGCGGATTTTTCTCTGTATCTTTGTAATAATCCGTAAATCGTTCCAAATCCTGTTTGTTTCTGATCGGTTGTGCTGTGTTCATACAAATTCCTCCTTGAATCGACTGTTTCCTCGTTCAAAACAAACTGCGAAACAATTTTTTAAATAAATTTAATAAATAATTATAAAGGGGTAAAGTATTTCCAGGTTCAACCGATATATAAAATGTAAAAGAGGTAACACAGTATACATTGTGTTACCTCTTTTTGCTTACATATTTAAGTTGTTTCATTTTCGATTTCTGATATTCTCTATTCCTGATATCTTCTGTCTCTAATTCCGCCGCCCTTCCCCGCTATAGGAAACATCCTCCCGGACGTCATAATCCGTATTGTCCACAAAGATTTCCGTTTTGCGGCATTTCGCTTCTTTCTCTAACATTTCAATCCGGCGCTTCATGCCCCTGCACAACGCATCCGTCCTTCTGTCATCTACGAACAGGGAATCCAACGTTTCCACATTGCGGATGACGCCAAAATTATTCTGATGGCGGTCTTCATTTACAATCAGATAATCAAGCACCAGCATTTGATCGACCGCTTCTTTCCTTCCACAGATTCCCAGGCACTTCATAATACGGCTTGCAATCACTTCATTATAAGGTTCCTGACACACTGCGCCGCTTCCGCCATGTGACTTCAAACTCCGCCTGTCTGACCCAATATTGGTCGGAAAGACTAATTCTGGAATTCCCTGATGCGCAAATACACCTACCGGAAGATGGCGTTCCTGCATCGGTTCACTTTCCTTCCCTTGACTGACCTGTCTTTTGCAAGTACTGTTTGGCATCTTCATATGCCTGAATAAAACTTTCCTGTATCAAGGCAACATCATCTGTACTAATATGTTTCACGCTATACTGTTCGCTTGCCGTATCCTTTTCCACTCCATATGATCCATCCGGCAGTCTGGGTTCATTTCTTACTATAAACGTATGATCGTTTATTTTGTAGTCTACTTCTATACAAATATGCTTTTTAGAAAACTGTTTAAACCCTTTATTACCGCATAATTGCTTCATCACATCCGTTTCTGTGTTCTCAGTTTGAGGTTGCATGGCAATTTCTCTGATCATATCAACAATATATTCTGATACATTATCCCACTTGGCATTCCCAATTTTTTTATAGGGCTCTACCGCTAATGCGTACCCAAATTTACACTCCTTATATGGAACCAATATCATGTCTTTATTTTTATCTATATAAATCTGCATCATAAGGTAATTTCCCATAAAAGCGATCTCCTAATCCACCTATCCTTTGTTCCCCAGCCTTTACATTACGTTCAAACAATATCTCACAATCACCATTCATATCCCTTAACTTGTCTTCCTTCCATCAGCCATCGAGGAATCACTTTTCAACGGAAGTAACATCCGGAAATTGTCCATTATTTCTAAACATTATTTTTATTATTTGTTCAGATGCCCAGTTTTCATATGCCTGATTTGAGATTCCCGGATCATTGACTTGATGTAAAATGTTAAAAATTCTTTTTTCTTTGTCAAACTCAATTTCTCCCATCTGTTCTTCATCAGGTCCAAATTGATATACCACTCTCTTCTCATCCTCAAACTTTTTTATCATTTTCACATATACTGCCATCAGGTGTATTCCTTCACTATATTTATTATATTCTCATTTTTCGTTCTTTTGGCAATATCCAAAATACTACAGTCTCTTACATATTCGTTTGAATAAGTTACGATCAGATTTCTGCAGTTTTTCATAAGCTCCTCCACGAGAAAATCATTCGAAAAACGAATGGCACTGACCAAGGGATTCTCTTTCATCTCCCTGCCATGGGTGACAATGCCTTTCTCTATTAAAGTTTTGGCAATTACGTTGCTGTTGTTCCTTATCGCTGTCATAAGCTCCAACCCGTCAAACGCATTCATATCTATACCATTTTCAATTAACCAAAGCGCTTCCTTTTCTTTTCCTTCTATAATCGCATAATTAAGCAACGAACCCCTGGGCGTAACTATGTTTATCATATTATTATCCAGAATATAATCTTGAAACCCTTCAAAGTCTTCTAATAAATCCAATGCTTTCACTATTTTTTCAAAATCTTCTTTCGTCTCTCCCCAAAAGTTTTTTTCGGAATAATTTAAATAAAACTCCTGATATTCTTCAGAAGCAAATGTCGGTCCTGTTAAAACTGCCTCGATAAATTCTGTCGGCGGTATGTATTTTCCATCCAGTATGTCGTCTATAATCATATTGGGCGCTGCATATCGTATTTTGTTTTTCTTATCGATAATGCGTATTTCCCCAAATCCTTTGACATACTTTTTTCCGTCGATCTCTATTGTATGACATTTGCCGTTCAAATCCCTATTTAACGGATTCTCACAATATGCAGTCAGTTTCTCTATAAATGTCGGGTTAAATCTCTCTTCGCTTCCCACAATACGATCGGGGTTTGTATTCCACCCAATATTATAAGCATTTTCAAAATGTTGATAACAATATTTCGTCATATCAGAATCCATGATTTTCTCTCCACATCCGTAGATATCTAAATTTAAAAATCCGAATACTCAACATACTCAATATCGTCTTCTGTAAGCCCATCAGGCTGATTATTCGCTGGATAATCACTCTCTACTACTTGCAAAAACCAGTTAATGGTATCTTCCAACGCTTCTTCTATGCTTTTCCCATATCCTACTCCGCCTTCAAATTCTCCGTCAATTTTTCTTCTGACGCGCACATCCGTAATCCCCGTGTATGTTCTATCCTGATCTTCATATATCTTTATTCTTAATTTCCCATATGGCAAAACTGTATGCATCCATATTTGATATTCTGCTACACATTTTTCTATCTTCTCAACTTTAGAAATTTTTAATTCATGCCACATACACTATCTCCTGCTATTGCTTTCCTCAAATAAAACCCCTTCTCTAATAATTCGGTTGCAAATACTCCATTGCCGTCTGCATTGAAACAGCGGTCATCTATCTATAGAAAAAGTATACGCAATCCTTCCGGTAAATTCAATCATTTTCAGTATAGCATAGATATTCAATCAAACAATATCTCATCCACCGTCACAAACGTATACCCCTGTGCCTTCAACTCATCAATAATCGTAAACGCCGCATTCACCGAAGACTCCGACGCGTCGTGAAGCAGAATGATATCGTTCTCCTCGACCTTATCCACGACGCGTTTTGCAATGACGGCGGAGTTGCTCGTCGCCCAGTCCTTCGGGTCCACATCCCAGAGCACTTCGATCATACTCGTCTCATAGTCGAGATTCGCTTTCCAGCAGCCGAACGGCGGCCTGATGTATTCCGGGTACTCCCCTGTAATCTCATGAATCGCCGCATTCGTCTTATCCACCTGCTCAATGGCTGCCGCGTCGGACAGATTGCTTAAATTCACATGGTCGTAGGAATGCGTTCCGATCAGATGACCGCCGTCCTGGATTTCCTTTACGATTTCCGGGTGCTTTTCCACTTCCTTTCCCAACAGAAAGAACGTGGCACTCACGCCACGTTCCTCTAGGCCCTTTAGCAGGGCTTCCGTATAGTCCGCATTCGGACCGTCGTCAAATGTAATTGCAACTCGTTTCGGCGCTTCTTCTGTCCTCATGGATTCCTCCGCCATATCCCTCGCATAATTTCCGAATGCCGCCATGCACACTAAGACGGCAAGCATCAGGATGCCTTTGTACTGTTTTTTATGTAAAATACTACGCTCCGGTATCTGCAACTTCTTCCCGCTCCGTTTTCCTGTGTCATTAAAAGTATATGCCACAGTCCGGAAAAGATAGCATCAACTTACCGAGAAAAATTTTAAGCCTGCCTCCAGCTCGTCCGCCATTTCCTTCAAACGCCCGGATGCACTCACCAGATGCTCAATCGTTCCGTTCAACTCTGTCATGGATGCCGTCGTCTCCTCGGTAGACGCCGCATTCTGCTCAGAGATTGCAGACAGGCTCATGATGACCGTCTCCACCTTGCCCCTCGCCTCGTCGCAGACCTCTGTCTCCTTCTTAATATGCGCCGTCTCGCTGGTCGAAGTCCGAATCCCTTCCTCTAATGAAACGAAATGCTCCTGTGTCTGCGTCAGCTTCTCCTGCTGTGCCTCCACAATTTCTTTTACCTCGTCCACAATCTGCACCGTAAGCTCCGCCTGCGTCACAAGCTCCCCGATGATTCGTTTGATAATGTCTGCGGAATCACTGGACTGCTCCGCGAGCTTCTGTATCTCTGTCGCCACCACGGCAAAACCCCGTCCCGCTTCCCCTGCTCTCGCCGCCTCAATGCTCGCGTTCAAAGACAACAGATTCGTCTGGCTCGCAATCGAGGTGATCAGCTCCGTCGCCTCCCTGATTTTCTGCACGGACTCACTGGTCGTGTGGGTCTGCTGCGCCACCTGTGAGAACGCCTCCACCGTCTTTTCATTTGCCGCACTAAGTTCTCTCATGAACTGCGCCGCCTCTGTGCTGACCTGATGCATCTCATCCGCCATATTTCCCAGCTTGTCCACACTTTGTACGATCATGCCGAAGGAACTTCCCATCTCCTCGATCTCATTTGCCGCCGACTCCGATTCCTGCGCCTGCGTTGTCGCGCCATTTGCAATCTCCTCGACCGCCATTCCGATTTCCGCAGAAGTCGCCCTGCTGTTCTCCGCCATGCCGTCCAGATTCACGCCGGAATGTTTTACCTCCTCAGAAATGTCCTGTGCCGTGCGGATCACATCCGACAGACGGTCAAGAAATTCATTGATATATTTGCCAAATACGGAAAACTCGTCCCTGCTCTTGATCTGTGCGCGGACAGCGAGATCTCCCGCCGTCATTTTGGACAGCGTATTTTTAAACACCGTAATGCTGCGGTTCATCGATCTGCCGATATAACCTGTCAGCAAGAGCAGCAGGGCGGCGCTTACCAGAAGAATCACCGCCATCGTCATAATCAGACTGGTCTGTGAACGGTCTGTATCTGCCTCGACGCGCTCCCTCACATCCGCTGTCAGTTCCGTAAGCTGGGCGGACAGCGCAATATTTTCCTGCTTTGTCGCAAGGACTGTCACATCCTTTTTTGCCATCTCCTCAAACTGCTCCTGCTTAATGCCAACCATCTCCGCAAGCCGGGCGCGCTGTGTCTCATCACTCACATAAGCAGACAGATTTTCCGTAATGGACGAAAACTGTTCCCGGATTGCCTCCGCTTCCCCGGACACCTCGCCGCCCTCGACGACGTGCTTGCTGTACTGTGCAAAATCGCTGTTCAGCGTTTCAAGCGCGCCGGCAAAATCGAATTTATCGGAAATCGCAAACGCCGCCGTAAGCTTTCCGAACTGCCCGGACTCCAGATAAAGTTCATAACTAATGCTGTCGTAGTTTTCGATTGCCGCGCCATTTAACGGAATCCTCATAGAAGTCTCCAGCCAACTGCTGTCGGAAGCGTCAAACACTGCATCAATCGATATACTGTCCTCACCGTTAAAGTTCACAATATCGTAGCCCTCGAGCGCGTCCCCATAAGAATTTGCCAGATCGTCTGCTGTCAGTTCTGCAAGATCAATGACCTCTTCCTGTTCGCCTGCATGAAGCGTAATCCGGTTCACACACATATTTCCCGTGTATACAATTCCGTTTCCGCCGATTCTGACAAGAAGCTGATCTCTTCTGCCCATCTTCGGCATCTCGCAGGTATATGTAAAATGTACGTAGGTTCTGCCATTCTCCGTCACAATCTCCCCGTCAGGTACGATATCCTCCCATGTTCCGTCCACCCACGATTTATCGTCCGCGACCGCCGTAAATTCCTCCTCTAACGTCTCATCCTGCGCCGTAAACTCCTGATAGAGCCCCGCGTCGGACGAATAGCCGCGTTCACTGCTTAAGTCGCGGATCGCCGCGTAATTTTCTTCGCACGCTGCGATATTTTCCTTCATGGCTTCAATATCGCTGCGAAACTTTGCATCCGCTGAATCTTTCGCCTGATCAGCGCTCTCCTCCATAGACGCAAGATTCGTCACGATACTTTCCAGATAAGAATCTTCCAGAAAATACAAATACGAGGTTTCGAGGCTCTGATTCTGATACTGGTACTGGTTGATGCGGTTCATTTCCGTCAGGACTTCATTATTCCTGCTGCTTCTGTTGAGCGCGATCACGCCTGCTGCACCCAGAATACAGGATGCAAGAATCGCCGTTCCGCCCATCAAAAGAATTTTCCCCCTGATACTCTGTAAAAATCCGCCCGTCTGTGCTGTCTTCTTTGCTTCCCCTTTCACTCTTTTCTTCTGTCCCATCGCTTCTCCTCTACTTAATTTTAACTTATTTTACTTAATTTTAATATATCATTTAGTTTTATATTTTTCAATACTTTAGCTAATTTTTCTTTATTTTTTATGTATCCGGGAACAAAAAAGGAAATGGAAATAAATCTGACAAATTTACTTCCATTTCCTCTATCTGATCCTTTTTCCCAATTCACAACAGGATTAATATTTCAAAAATTCCTGCCCGCCTTCCTCATAATCATAATAGCCGTCGTAATCATCGTAATAGCCATCGTAGTAATCATAATAGCTGTCGTAATCATCGTAGTACCCGTCATAATCGTCATTGAAATAATCATCATAAAAATCATCATAGTAGCTATCATAATCGTCATAATAGTCATCATAATAACCGTCATAATAGCTATCATAAAAATCATCATACGAAAGTCCTTCACGCGCCATTCCGACCGCAAATCCCGCATAGAGCAATATTGCGAACAGAATGGACAGCACTGCTGTGACAATCCCCGTAACGGCAAAGCCCTTCGCGCTCTTTCTGGTGAGCTGGATAATGCCGAAAATAATCGCAAGAATCCCGGTAATCCAGTTAATACAGGTACAGAACAGCAAAAGCGAGATGATTCCGAGTATCATCGAAGCAATTCCAAAACCCTCTGTAGATTTGTTCTCATTCTCCATCATACTATCATTTCCATTTCTCTTCTACTTCACATGATTTCGCTGCATCAAAGTAAATACATAGCGTCTAAAACTATGAGCAGTACCATTAGAAGCGCCAGTGCAATCGCCACGCTGCTGCACGCAATCCCCGCAACCGACATTCCGCTCTTTCCGCCCTTCGCCCGGTACACGCATCCCAGAATCAAACCGATGATAGCGCACGGAAGCGATACATAGAACCAGATACATATCATAATCGAGATGATTCCAAGCACCATAGAGGCAACCGCAAGTCCGTCGGAGACGCCCTGCCTTTGATTTGGATAGCCATACGCCGGCATTCCGTATTCCGGATTCACCTGCGGCGGTATTCCATTCCCCGGATTCATCTGTGGCGGCATCCCCTGCCCATAACCCGGCTGCGGCGGTATCTGCGGCGACCGTCCCTGTCCATAGTCAGGCGATTGCGATGGCATCTGCGGCGGCATCTGCGGCGACTGACCGTTCCACGCATTCATCTGCGGCGGTATCTGCGGCGACTGACCCTGTCCATAGTCAGGCGGTTGCGGCATCCCCCATTCCACATTCATCTGCGGCGACTGTCCCTGTCCATAGTCAGGCGGTTGCGGCATCCCCCATTCCACATTCATCTGCGGCGGTATCTGCGGCGCCCGACCCTGTCCATAGTCAGACGGTCGCGGCATCCCCTGTGACGGCGCATCCGCATTTCCCTGCGGTACGGGCTGCTCCAACGTTCCCGCATTTTCCTGCGGTACAGGCTGCTCAAATGCCCCCGCATTTTCCTGTGTCTGCTGTACGCTCTTCTGTTCTTCCATATAATTCCTCTTCTCTTTCCCCTATCTTCCCTGTACCCTTATGTACTTCCTTAAATTCTAACAAAGCCCGAATACTTTGACAAGCAAAGAATTGTATTTGTAGAGCACAAAACAGCCACGGTACTATTTTGTAACCGGATGCTCCTCAATATAATGCTCAAGAATCTCCGCAGCACACCCGACAAGTTCCCTGCAGGGACGCTTCTTATAATATTCTTTTGTCCGCTCCTGCGGAACCGGGGACTCGCGCTTTACGGAAAGCCCAAGCAGCTCCCTGCATACGATCGAGCCGTTCTGCTGTTCGAACAGTCCCGCAAGCTCCTGAATCCGCGCATAGTGCTCCGCTTTCGCCTCCCTGTCCTTCGGGTCGTCATATCCATACAGCACGCCCACCGTCATAAACATTCCGGAAACCGAACCGCAGACCTCACGCAGTCTTCCCATTCCTCCGCCAAATGAGGAACTTAACGCCGCCGCTGTCTTCCTGTCTATTCCGTGCAGGTCCTCAAACGCCAGAAACACCGCCTGCGCACAATTATATCCCTCTTCAAACAAAGCCATTGCCTTTTCTTTTCTCATCTCGCACCTCACATACCATTACTATATAACTTTTCTTGTATTTTCACAACGCTTTTGGTATTTTATATGGTATAATGTCGTCAGACATTATACGCGCCGAAGTGCGCATCGGTCGCCCACGCGACAGCATGTGCGGAGCACATGGTATACTTATGCATAACAACTGACGAAAGGAGCGGAACAGCAATGTTTCCGAATAGTATATGAGTACTTTAAATCTGACCCTGCTCACCGATCTCTATGAGCTCACCATGATGCAGGGATATTTCAAGAATCACAATGAGGACGTCGTCGTCTTCGACGCCTTTTACCGCAGCAACCCATGCGACGGCGGCTACTCCGTCTGTGCCGGACTTGCACAGGTCATTGATTACATCGAGAATCTGCACTTTGACGAGGACGATATCGCCTATCTGCGCGGGCTTAAGATCTTCGATGAGGATTTCCTCGCGTATCTGAGCAATTTCAAATTTTCCGGCGATATTTACGCCGTGCCGGAGGGCAGTCTCATTTTTCCGAGGGAGCCTCTGGTAAAAGTCGTCGCACCGATCATGGAAGCGCAGTTGATCGAGACTGCCATCTTAAACATCATAAATCACCAGTCCCTGATTGCGACAAAGGCGGCACGCGTCTGTTACGCCGCCAAGGGGGACAACGTTATGGAATTTGGCCTGCGCCGCGCACAGGGACCGGATTCCGGCACCTACGGCGCGAGAGCGGCAATCATCGGCGGCTGCAACGGCACATCGAACGTACTCGCCGGGCAGATGTTTCACGTTCCGGTGCTTGGCACGCACGCGCACAGTTGGATCATGAGCTTTCCGGACGAATACACCGCATTCAAAAAATACGCCGAGCTTTACCCTTCCGCCTGCATCCTGCTCGTGGACACTTACGACACCTTGAAATCCGGTATTCCAAACGCGATCCGGGTATTTACCGAGATGCGCGAAGCGGGCATTCCGCTGACTTATTACGGCATCCGCATGGACAGTGGCGACCTCGCCTACCTCTCCAAGCAGGTGCGGAAAATGCTCGATGCCGCCGGATTTACAGACGCGGTAATCTCCGCCTCCAACGACCTCGACGAGTACCTCATCGAGAGCTTAAAGCTGCAGGGCGCTACGATTACCTCCTGGGGCGTCGGCACGAACCTCATTACAGCGAAGGATAACCCTGCTTTCGGCGGCGTATACAAGCTTGCCGCGATCCGGGACGCCAACGGCAATTTCCAGCCGAAGATCAAGCTCTCCGAAAACGTGGAAAAAGTGACGAACCCGGGCAACAAGACCTTCTACCGCATTTATGACAAGCAGACCGGAAAGATCCGGGCGGACCTGATCTGTCTGTGCGACGAGGTGTTCGACGAGAACGAGGAACTAAAGCTCTTCGATCCGAACGCCCCCTGGAAGAAGACAAAGCTCTCCGGCGGCAGCTACACAATGCGTGAAATGCTCGTTCCCGTCATCAAAGGCGGCAAGACCATCTACGAATCGCCGAGCGTCATGGAGATCAGAGACATCTGTAATAAAGAAAAAGATACGATCTGGGATGAGACGAAGCGTTTTGTGAACCCACAGGAAATCTACGTGGATCTGTCCCAGAAGCTGTACGATATGAAAACAGCACTTTTTAATAAAATGAGCATGGAGTAAGCCGTATGGCTCATTCCAGACGCGCCCGAGGCGCAAAAGAACCGCCCCTGCAGCTTTGACTTGCTGTAAGGGCGGTTCTTTTCTATTTTCCATGATACTTTATTCCGCAAAGAGCGTCCGCGATACTTTATGCGGCGGCGATCAATTAAATCCCACGACCTTCTGTGACAGCTTATACGCCGCCACAGAAATCTTTCTGCCGCCCCTGCCCGGCAGATTCATGGTGCTTCCCATAATGCCCGCGCGCAGATGATGGAACAGACGGATATCCTTGTCCTTGATATACTTCCACAGTTCACGCTTTTTCTCAAGGTTCTCCTCCGTACCGGAGCGTATCAGCATGATTGTCGAGATGACCGTGATGATTTCCAGATAATTGAACATATAGCGGCGCAGCCTGCGGTCCTGAATTTTCCAGAGATCGAACTCATCCACCATGATCTTGTTCACGCGGATCTGCTGGTCGATGCGCGAGATCATGACGCGCTCATTGACCGACTGGTCGTCTCTTCCGATAAAATAGCGGTAGAAATCCACATCCATGTAATAGAGTGTGCGCACCGACGGAAGCGGCTTGTAGACATAAATGTTATCTACATAAAACGTGTGCTTCGGCAGCTCCAGTCCACATTCACGCAGAAGCTTTGTGCGGTAAATGACCGAATGCATCAGGATATACTGTCCCTTGTGAAAATGTCCCGCTTCCTTCCATGTAAAGAGCTGATCCTTCGGCAGATTGGAACAGCGCATGACCTTCTTGTGCTTTGCGCCCTCCTTCTCGTATACATAGTTGGCAATGAACATATCAAGCGCCCGGTTTCCGCCGGAAAGTTCCTTTAACTTCGCAAGAATCTTCGCATACGCCTCACCGTCTACCCAGTCGTCGCTGTCGACCACCTTAAAAAATAATCCGGTCGCATTGCGGATTCCGGTATTGACCGCCTCCCCATGCCCGCCGTTTTCCTGATGGATGGCACGGATAATGGACGGATATTTCTTCTCATACGCATCCGCAATCTCGGCAGTGCGGTCCTTCGAACCGTCGTCAACAATCAAAATCTCCACATCCTCACCGCCCGGAAGAAGGGATTCAATGCATTTTTCCATATAATTTTCCGAGTTATAACACGGAATTGCAAACGTCAACAATTTCATAGCTTCTCTCCTATTTTGCAGCAGTTCCGCTTTCCGGCTGAACTGTTACGTTATTTTCTCCAAAAAGGGCTCTGCCCCGTCTTATCCTACAACTGCTCTGCAAGCTCCATCGCCTTTTTCGTCATGGCGTCAATGTTATAATACTTATATTCTGCAAGCCTGCCCAGCAGATGAAAATTCTTCATCCCCGCCGTCAGCGCACGGTACTTCTCATACAACGCCTGATTCTCTTCGTTCAGAATCGCATAGTAGGGGATCTCCCCTTCCGCCCCCGTATAGGCAAACGGATACTCTTTTACAATCGTCGTACCTTTTGCATCCCGCTGCCCGGTCAGAAACTTAAACTCGGTAATTCTCGTAAAATCCTCGCTGACCGTATAATTCACCACGCTGTGTCCCTGATAGGATTCCTCATCGTAGTGCTCGAACTTAAAATCAAGGGAACGGTACGGCAGTCTGCCGAATCTGCAGTCGAAAAGCTCGTCTAACGCCCCGGTATAGATCACATCGCCCGCAAACGGCTCTCCCTCAAAATAGATAACGTCTCCCTCAAGCTTAAGCAGTTCCTTACAATCCACCCCGCACTTCACCGTAATGCCCGGGTGCGCAAGCATTTTCCCGAACATCGGCGTAAAGCCGTCCTTCGGAACGCCCTGGTATTTATCCTGAAAATAGCGGTTGTCATAGGAAATGAGAACCGGCACGCGCCCCGTGACCTCCGGGCTGATCTCCTCCGGCTTCTGTCCCCACTGCTTCATCGTGTAGCGCAGAAAAACATTCTCATAGACATACTGTGCGATCTCCCGGATATCCGGGTCTTCATTTTCGCGCAGCTTCATGATCGGAACCCTGCTGCCCTCGCCGTACGCCGCAATAAGCTTTTTCTCTAAGCGGTCCGCCTTCTCCTTATCGTATACCATATGTAGGGTGTTCAGATTGAACGGTACCGGAATCAACTGACCGCCGACCTTTGCGACCACCTCATGTCCGAACAGATACCATTCCGTAAAGCGGGAGAGATAAGAAAAGACCTCTTCCATTCCCGTGTGAAATATATGCGGTCCGTAATTATGAATCAGCACGCCGCTTTCGTCCTTCTCATCATAGCAATTGCCGCCGATATGATTTCTCCGCTCAATGACAAGAACCTTCTTCCCCTTTTCCTCTGCAAGCTTCCTCGCAGCCACAGCCCCGGCAATTCCGGCGCCTATGACAATACTGTCGTACATCGCTCCTCCATTCTGTACCGTCGATAAAAACGTTATATGCGCCTTATGCAGACATGATACGCTACTGTACTAATCCGTTTCATTATACACGCTTTGAGACGGTACGCCAATTCATTTTTTCTTAGAAATTTCTGAATTTCACCAAAATTCGCTAAATTTCATGCTTTTTAAATTTTACGGTACTTTTGTTCATATTTTATTTACAAAAATCTAATAAACTTGGCATACGCTGGTCACAATTCCATTTTATATTATATTTAAATCAAAAGACAATCAGATAAATTTTTCATAGAACTTTTTTCATTCCTGACAAGTGCTTGTCAGGTCACCTTGCTTAGTAATAAGCAAGGTTCCTCCCAGCAGATAGTGAGCAGGTTCACATTGTGAATTTACTTCACTTCCAATACACACAATCTTTTTCATATGAAAAGCCGGTGCTTATGCACCGGCTCCCTCTTTTTAAAATCCGTCTTTTCCAAGCCGAAGCTTCATATACTCCGCATACGCCGCAAACGCGGAGGGAATTGCATAGCGTTCCCCTGCATCTTCTACATCCACGAAAAGTAGCTTCTCCTCAGAAGAAACGCCCTCCTCCTCTGCAAAGCCCGCCTCCTCCACCAGAATCGCATATCCCGTCATATGCCACTCAATATGGGAAAAAATATGCTTCGCGTCCGTAAGCTTCTCGACGCGCAGCGGCGCAAGTCCCTGTTCCTTGACAAAGGCGAGCGCTTCTTCCGGCGCGAGCTTCCCCAGTGCGTTCGGCAGCTCGTAAAGCCCCGCCAGAAGCCCCTTTGCAGGGCGCTTTCGGATTGCAACCTTATCGCCGTCCCGGATAATGAACACGGTGCGTTCCTCGATCTTACGCGCCTTTGCCTTGCTCTTTACCGGAAGCACGTCAATTTTATGCTCCTTTCTGGCAAGGCACAGATCGCGCCACGGACACTGTTCGCAGAGCGGCGCGCCGTTTGGCACACAGACCGTAGCGCCAAGCTCCATGAGCGCCTGATTGAGCGCGCCGGGGAGATTTGCGCTGCGCCGCTTTCCCTCCGGCAGCGCGTCCTTTATCCGCCGGGAAAGCGCTTCCTCTTGTGCATTCGTGGCTTCAAGCCCATGCATCCGCCGGAGGAGCGCTTCCTCTTGTACATCCGCATCCTCAAGCCCGGGCATCCGCCGGAGGAGCGCTTCCTCCACCGCATCCGAAACCGTAAGTTCCTGCATCACCGCAAGAAGCCTCCGCTCCACCTCATTGCGGAAGGACTGCTTCATAATATCCGTATCATCCGCCGCAGCGCGCGTTATGATGCGCAGCACATTGCCGTCCACTGCCGGAACGGAAATTCCATAGGCGATCGACGCGATCGCCCCCGCCGTATAGGAACCGATTCCCTTGAGCGAAAGCAGCTTCCCATAGTCGGCGGGAAGCACACCGCCGTGTTCCTCCATGACCGTGACCGCCGCCTTCTGCATGTTCCTAACGCGGTTGTAATAACCAAGCCCTTCCCACAGCTTTAAAAGCTTATCCTCCGGGCACGCCGCCAATGCCGCCACATCCGGCAGTTCCGTGACAAACCGCTCAAAATAGGGCTTCACCGCTTCCACTCTGGTCTGCTGCAGCATGATTTCCGAGGCCCACACCCGGTAGGGCGTCGGCTCCTCGCGCCACGGAAGCACTCTTGCATGGTCGGCAAACCATGCAAGAAGCGGCTCTACAAGCTGTTCTAATTCAAAATCCTGTAACATTCTGTTTCTCCCAAACCGAGTATCTTCTAATCCTTAATGCTACCTTACCTGTTCCCATCAAGCATATCACACATCCCGCATTACCTCAGCCCCAAGCCTGCGGTAAATGCACTGATTTTCTTTAGACATTCCTTTATCACATCCTTGGAATAAGCGTAAGAGCAGCGGATATACCCCTCCCCGCAGTCGCCGAACGCATTTCCCGGAATCACCGCGACCTTCTGCTCCTTTAAGAGCCGTTCACAAAATTCCATCGAGGTAAGCCCCGTCTCCTTGACGGAAGGAAATACATAAAAAGCTCCCTCCGGCTCTGCGACAGAAAGCCCCATTGACCGAAAGCCCTCCACCATCAGATGGCGGCGCTCGTCATATTCTTTTCGCATCACTTCAATCTCCGCATCCCGCACCGGACTTGTCAGTGCCTCCAGCGCCGCATACTGCGAGGTCGTCCCCGCCGACATCGTCGTGAACTGATGAATCTTATTCATATGGAAAATCACATCCGCCGGTCCCGCCGCAATTCCCATACGCCAGCCCGTCATTGCGAACGCCTTGGAAAAGCCGTTTAGTACAACACAGCGCTCATACATATCCGGCAGGGACGCAATCGACACATGGCGTCTGCCGTAGGTCAGCTCCGCGTAGATTTCATCGGTAATCACAAAAATATCATGCTCGATAACTACCTCGCGTATCGCCTCTAAATCCTCCCGCTCCATGATCGCGCCCGTCGGATTGTTCGGGAAAGAAATCAGAAGTACCTTTGTCTTTTCCGTAATCCGCTCCGACAGTTCCTGCGCCGTCAGACGGAAGTGATTCTTTGCCTGCAGCGGAATAGAAACCGGCACGCCCCCGCACAGCTCGATGCAGGGAATATACGACACATAGGCAGGCTCTACGACCAATACCTCGTCCCCGGGATTTACCAGTGTACGGAGTGCAAGATCGATTCCTTCGCTCGCTCCCATCGTAATCAGAACCTCATCTGCCTTGTCGTAGTGCAGGTCGAACTTCTCTAAATATTCTGCCGCCGCCGCGCGAAGCTCAACCGTACCGCGGTTATCCGTGTATTTTGTCTCGGCGCGTCTTATAGACGCAATCGCCGCCTCCCTTACATGCTCCGGCGTCGTGAAATCCGGCTCGCCCACCCCGAGGGAAAGCGCGCCCTCCATCGTGTTGGCTATATCAAAGAAATCCTTGATTCCCGAATCAGGCATTTCCTTTACAATTTTAGATATATAGGATCGTTTTGTGCTCATAACATTGCTCCTTTGTTCACGGGCTTTCGCCCTGATACTGCTCATTCCTTACGTGGACAGTATACCCCTTTTCTTACAAAATGAAAATAGAGAAATCTATTGACAAATTCCCCCAAAAGCAGTACTCTGATAATAAGGTTTTTGTTAATTTTTTATCAAACTATTCAGGAGGGTTTTAAGAATGAGTGAATTTAACAACTTAAAATTGGAAGTCGCTGACGAGATCGCAGTTCTTACCATTTCAAGACCTGCTGCATTAAACGCATTGAACAGCGAGACTTTAGACGAGCTGAATGTTGCTCTGACCGAGATCGAAGCAAGAGACGACGTTAAGGTTGTCATCTTAACAGGCGGTCCGGACAAGAAGGGCAACGAGTTCAAGTCCTTCGTTGCAGGCGCCGATATCGCTGAGATGGTGAACTTCACCGCAGCAGAGGCAAGAGCATTCGGTATGAAGGCTTCCGTTCCTTTCTTTAAGCTGATGAACATGCGTCAGGTTACCATCGCAGCAGTAAACGGCTTCGCACTTGGCGGCGGCTGTGAGATCTCCATGGCATGTGATATCCGTATCGCTTCCGACAACGCTGTATTCGGACAGCCTGAGTGCGGTCTTGGAATCATTCCTGGATTCGGCGGCACACAGAGACTTGCCCGTCTGGTTGGTATGGGACGCGCGAAGGAAATGATCTTCACCTGCGACAATATCGACGCGAACGAGGCATACCGCATCGGTCTTGTAAATAAAGTCGTTGCTCCGGAAGAGCTGATGTCCACAGCAAAGGCTATGGCTGCTAAGATCATCTCCAAGGGAAGCTACGCTGTATCCATCGCAAAGGCTGCCATCAACAACGGTTACGACATGGATATCAAGAACGCTGTTGAGATGGAAGCAAACCTTTTCGGTGTTACCTGCTCCACAAACGACAAGAAGGAAGGCATGAGCGCTTTCTTAGAGAGAAGAGCTGCAAACCTGACTGACTTCTAAGATTTTTCCAGCTATAATTAAGTAAAACCAAGTCCCCTGCAGGTCACTGAAATATATCATGACCCGCAGGGGACTTTTATTTAGGAATTTTCTACACCTCTTCCAGGTAATTTTTCAGTTCTTCCACGAGCAGATAAACCGTCGTTCCCGGATCATACTCAGATGGCTTTCTTTTTGTTCGATCAAATTCCGCCATTCTTCTTTTGGCATGCTTGATTGCGGTATTCACACCATCATAACGGTCTGCATTCGCAAAAATATCCGCATCATTCTTTTGATACATTCCATCTCCCAAATCATACTGTTGAAATATTTCATTGAGTTTTCTACTCCATTCATCCCGATGTAATGCGGAATCACTATAATAAAAATGTAGATATATCCAATACTCAAAGCACTGATTGCTCCATGCTACTTTGTATCCTCTTTTCTCAGCTTCTTCTATCGCCTGATCAAAGTCTTCAAAATCATCTTTATCAAAGACGACCCAGATATTCTGATAAATAACTTTCGCCCGATTAACAAGCTCTTCTGTCTTCTCTATCAGCTTTCTGGTAGCTATTCCCTCGCCAAATATATCAGTCAAGGGTATCTCCACTACATTGATTGTCCCGCCGATTCGCTCTTCGATAAGTTTTTGCATCCCTTTAAAGTACAACGGCTCTGTTTTCTTACCTTCTGTTACGATAAGGAACGAATTCGCCCTGGGCTGCTTAAAACCATAATCCCGCCGTTTTCTTTCCTCTCTGCGTTTTTTAAACAAATCATCCGTTCCCACCTACTCACCTTCTCTCATGTGAAATTCATGGATAAGTGGAATCCCCCCATATACTCCTGCAAGATAATCCTTTTCAAATGACGCATCCGATCTCACCTTAAAGTCGGATAAAGCACTCAGTTCAGAATGCCCAGTCTCATCTTTTTGTACAAACCAGATCTGATCCCTCCGAAAGAACTTTTTGTCCAGCAGCGTTGTGTCATGCGTCGTATAAATTAATTGTGCTTTTGATTTTCTGTCATAAAACAAATCAATAATAAATTTCAGCAGCAGTGGATGAAGCTTCACATTTAACTCGTCGGCAAATATAGACGCATCCCGCAAAAGCGCCACTCTTGCATAAATAAAGATAATGATACTCTTTATTGTGCCCTCTGATTCACTGTATAATGAAATTCTGTATTCATTTCCGTCTTTTCCAATATGGCTGGTATAGAAATCGATTTCCTTGCCGTTTCTTTCATAACCAATGTCTTTTATACCTGTGTCAATAGCAACCAGAAAATCAATCAGACTTTGCTTTTCTCCGTCAATAATCTGGGGCAAAAAATTGTCTAAAACGCCATAATTTTCGTAGAAATCCGTATCAACTACCAGTGTTGCCATAATTCCATTATAGAGTTCGGAAAAGACATCTGTTTTTAATTTCAGTTTATTAAAAAACGACAATGCCAGCGTTTCTGCCGGAATCTGGTCCTTATATACATCGCATTCTTTTCGAATGGATGCGCCAAGCGTCACATGCTCCGCTGTTCTCTCTAAGATAATAGAGGTTCTGTTCGACTTTATATTTTTCCGGTACATCCACTCACTTACAATCTCCTGCGCATTAAACTCAAATCCATACTTATATTCATTCTCTCCGAGTATTTCAATAATCTGGAATTCAGAGTTTTCCTTATCTCCATCAAACAGAAATGGAGCATAGTATTTCTCGATCGCCGTCATTCCTTCTCCATCGACATTATTGAGAGATTCCACGATAATACGCTGAAAAGCCCGCATTGCCAGATACAGATTCGATTTACCGCTCGCATTCGCGCCGTAAATGGCAGCAACCCGAAGGAACTTATCTTTTGTCCCAATATCTATCAAATTGTATTCATGTTCTTTATATGCGTTAATTGCCGTCATATCCAACACCGTTTCATCTTTGAACGACAAAACATTTTTTAACATAAACTGTACCAGCATCGAAAATACCTCCTAACATTATATAATATATTTCTTTTAATATATTATGTCAATGTTTTTGTGATTTTTTCACATTTTTGTTTGTCTAATATCCCGTATTCATTTTAATACGTTATCCATTCAGCCATATCCCGTTATATTTCAATGAAATCATATTGACGTTTCCCCCAAAAAAGGCTACCATATTTCCTATAGAACAAAGAGCTGGTCGGTTATCAGACATTTAGCTCTACTATAACGAAAGGTAAGGTTCTGTTATGTTTGATAAAATTATCGGTTTTATCGGCGCCGGCAACATGGGAAGCGCCATGATCGGCGGTATCTTAAACGCATCGCTCGCAACGACGGGTCAGCTCATCGCAAGCGCGCATTCTTCCGCGACATTAGACGCCATCCGGAGCAGATTCTCCATCGAGACGACGCTCTCCAACGAGACAGTCGCCGAGCGCAGTGATATTCTGTTTCTTGCAGTCAAGCCGAATAAATTCGATGAAGTGATTCCGCAGATCGCGCCGCACTTAAAGAACGATTGTATCATCGTCTCGATTGCCGCCGGGAAAACGATTGCAGCCATCGAAGAAGCCTTTGGCAAAGAGATCAAGCTGGTGCGTGCAATGCCGAATACTCCGGCGCTGGTCGGGGAGGCCATGAGCGCTCTTTGCGCGAACGCTGCCGTCACAGCGGAGGAACTCTCACAGATTCAGGAGATTTTCAATTCCTTCGGCAAATCCGAGGTCGTACCGGAAAGCCTGATTGATGCTGTCGTCGGCGTCTCCGGCTCTTCCCCAGCTTACGTCTATCTGTTCATCGAGGCAATGGCGGACGCTGCCGTTGCGGATGGCATGCCGCGTGCACAGGCTTACAAATTTGCTGCACAGTCCGTATACGGCGCCGCAAAGATGGTACTGGAGACCGGAAAACACCCGGGCGAGTTAAAGGATGCTGTCTGCTCACCGGGCGGCACAACGATCGAGGCGGTCGCTGCTCTTGAAAAAGGCGGTCTGCGCGATACCGTCATCACCGCACAGCGCGCCTGTGCCAGAAAATCGCATGACATGAGTACGACAAAATAAAGACCTAAACTTACGAAAACTTGGAGGACTATTATATGTGGGCATATGAAAGTGTATTTTATCAGATTTATCCTTTGGGGTTCTGCGGCGCTCCCTACGAAAATGACGGAGTGCCCGAGCATCGCATTCTTAAAGTGAATGACTGGATTCCTCATATCAGTAAGCTTGGTGCGAACGCCATCTACTTTTCCCCGATCTTTGAATCCGATACGCATGGCTACAACACCAGAGACTACACAAAGCTTGATACAAGACTTGGCACGAACGAGGACTTTAAGCTTGTCTGCGATAAGCTTCACGAGGCTGGCATCCGCGTCGTCTTAGACGGCGTATTCAACCATGTCGGACGCGGTTTCTGGGCGTTTCAGGATGTGCTTGAGAAGAAATGGGATTCACCTTACAAGGACTGGTTCCATCTGAATTTCGACGGCAACTCCAACTACAACGACGGTCTGTGGTATGAGGGCTGGGAAGGCAACTACGATCTTGTGAAGTTAAATCTCCGCAACGAAGAGGTCATCGCGCATATTTTCTCCTGCATCAAGGGCTGGGTAGAGGAATTTGATATCGACGGACTGCGCCTCGACGTCGCTTACTGTCTGGACCATGATTTCATGCGCAGACTCCGCGCTCACTGCGACACCTTAAAACCGGACTTCTATCTGGTCGGCGAAGTCGTACACGGAGACTACAACCAGATCATGAACGATTCCATGCTGCACTCCGTGACAAATTACGAGTGCTACAAGGGGCTTTATTCCAGCTTCAATTCCATGAATATGTTTGAGATCAACCACTCTCTGCTGCGACAGTTCGGTCCGGAAAACTGGACGCTTTACAAGGGGGCGCATCTGCTCTCCTTCGTGGACAACCATGATGTGTCCCGCATTGCAAGCACCCTCACCAACGAAAAGCATCTTCCTCTGGTTTACGCGATGCTCTTCGGTATGCCGGGCATTCCATGTGTCTACTACGGCAGCGAATGGGGCGCTAAGGCAAAGAAGGAAGACGGCGATCCGGCACTCCGCGCCTGCTTTGACGCGCCGGAGTGGACAGACCTCTGTGATTTCATCAGCAGGCTCGCCGCTGCAAAGAAGCATTCCAACGCCTTAAATTACGGTGATTTCCGCTCGGTACTGCTCACAAATAAGCAGTGCATCTTCGAGCGCAAGACCGACACGGAGCGCGTGCTCGTCGCAATCAATGCCGACGGCGAAGCCTTTGACGCGCACTTCGACGCAGGCTGCGGCATGGCGGAGGACCTGCTCACCGGAGAAGCGCACGACTTCGGCGGCGGAAGCACGCTGCCGCCATATTCTGCGGCTTACTGGAAGATGGAGCGGTAGAAACCGAATAAAAAATAGAGAGTAAAAAACACCGCCTGGCATAATGCCAAGCGGTGTTTTTCTGTCATCCGCCGGAGCGTTATGACCGTCCGGCAGACAACTGTGAATTTCTGTCAATCCTGTATTTCCTTTGCTTTGCTTTCCCTTCCTAGTTCTTCCTTCCAAGTGTAACCGAAACCGTCTGCTCAAGGTACTGTCCGTCAGAAGCTCTCTTAATTGTCACATCGACTGTCGTTCCTGCCTTATAGTACTGCAATCTCGACGAAAGCTCTGACATGGAAGATACCTCCTTGCCGTCGAACGCTGTAATAATATCGCCTCTCTGGATGCCCGCCTGCGCGGCTGCAGACCCCTCTGTGACCTCAACGACTGAGATACCGGTCGGTATGTTATATGCTTCCGCTACATCTGCGGTGACGTC
Organism: Roseburia sp.; assembly: GCA_017937095.1. Classification (GTDB taxonomy): domain Bacteria; phylum Bacillota; class Clostridia; order Lachnospirales; family Lachnospiraceae; genus Roseburia. Next base: position 116,821 of record JAGBEG010000013.1, read on the forward strand.
TACACCCTTGATGCCAAGAAATGCACTGTCCGCCTCATCGACTTTCTCCTTCGTAATCAGATCCTCGATAATCGGCATTGCCGTACTGATCGGAATCGCGTAGCCAATTCCCTCTACATCCGTATCGGAATACTTCACAGAATTAATACCGATTACCTCGCCTGCCGCATTTAAAAGCGCACCGCCGCTGTTGCCCGGGTTGATTGCCGCATCCGTCTGGATCAGCTCCGCCGTATAGCTTGTGCCGCTGGAGGAATCTGACACAGATACCTGACGATTCAGCGCACTGATGCATCCGGTCGTTACCGACTGTCCATATCCGAGTGCATTTCCGATTGCGATGGACGCCTCTCCGACCTTCAGATTGTCGGAATTGCCGAGCGTCGCCACCTTAATATTGTTCATCGTGTCCTCCTCGATGCTGTCGAGAGCCACACGAATGACCGCCAGATCGGTAGAAGGATCGGTTCCCTTCACCTCAGCACTTACAGTTGTCTCATCATTGAATGTAACGGTAAGATTCTTCGCACCGTCTACCACATGGTTATTTGTTGCGATATAGAGGTAATCCGCATCCTGGCTTACGATAATGCCCGAACCGCAGCTCGTGCTCTCATAAGTTCCTCTTCCGCCGAAAATGCTCTGATACTCCGCCTGACTGACATTCGTGATCGAAACGATCGAAGGCATGACCGCCTCGACAATATCTGAAACATCCGTTGCGACATAGGTTGAGGACGTCGCCGTCGTCTCCAGCTTTCCATCCGAATTTGCCTGCGTCAGCACACTGCCGGAGGACGCCTGCGTCTCGTTCGTCCCCAAAAGCTGTCCGGATGCCAGATGTACGCCCTCGAACACGGTGCCTGAGACAAGTCCGAATACAAGCGCCAAAGCTGCGCATTTTGCGAGCTTAACGCCAAAGCCGCCCTGCTTTTTCTCTCTGTGCTTCTTTTGCTTTTTGCCGCCCGCCGCACCATCCGGCTGCGTGCTGCCCTGACTCTGGTAGAAATGTTCCTGATACGCCCCGTTCTGGTAAGCATTTCCCTGCTGGGACGTATTCTGATAGCCGCCGTTCTGCTGGTAGCCGCTGCCCTGTGCCGTATTGCTGTTCTGGTAAGTCTGATTCTGATTCGCTCCGTGATTATATGAGTAGAAGGAATCGGAAGACTGTCCATTGTTGTACTGATGATTATCCATAATGTTTTCCCCTTTCCCTGATAAGAATCTCATCCTGTGTCTCTGTATATTTCCCGAGCCGTGAAGTTTTCTCTCCCTCACTCTCTATACAGGAGTTTAACGGGAAATTGTGTTGGAATTGTGACGGAACTATCAAAATTTTATGTTTTCTTTCCGTCTTCTATCACACCCCATACAATGCAACCGTCTGTGAAAGCATATTCCACACGCCCAGCGCCAGAAGTACACTGCACAAAACATTCCGTTTCTTTTTCTCGCTTATTCCAAAAAGCAGCGCCAAAATAATGAACAGATACAATAAATCGGTCAGATAGAACACCCTTGCCCCCGACGCATACATCGTCGGCGAGAAAAACATGATCATCTCACTCGCGATTCCGGCAAGATATGCGAGAAGCAGCGTAATCTGGCAGCCCGATACCTTCCACACCCAGAGGAATGTAAATACCAGCGCCGCCGTCTGCCAGATCATCGCAAACCAGACCTGTCCGGTCATCACCTCAGCCGTCGGCACCGGATCTACACACGCCGCCGTGTTGATATACTGCATTCCGAAATCCGACAGCACGGTGATTCCTGCATATGGGAGAAGCGCCCCGATGGTAAATATGACGGCAAGTCCCGCAAATATCCAGTCTGATACCTTGCGCTCATGCTTCTGTGCAAGAAGCGCGAGCCCCACGATCCAGATTCCGACAAGAAACAGCTTGTTTTCATTGGCAAATGAGGAAAGCAGCCAGTGCGCCGTAATGAACAGATGCTGTGCAAGCGGCATCGTCTCATATTCCGGCATCCAGTTCGTAATCTCACTCGCCACGCGCACAGCATTTCCCGGCGCTGCAAAAAGAATCGCAAACGCGATCACCGTAACGACCGTCTGCACCAAAAGCATCACATTGATCTTCCGCCATTTCAAAATGCCGTAGAGCACCGCCAGAAGCTCAAACACTACAAGCACCGCTCCCATCTGCTCAATGGACATCGCCCCGACAATGGCGCACGGAATCGTATAAATAAACTGCCGGAAACCGGGCGCACCGCCCTTTTCCAGCCGAAGCTTCGTCCCCTTTAACGCCGCTTTCTCCCCGTCAAACACAAAATCCGCATAGGGCGTCAGCGCCCAGATCCCGCAGGTAAAGCTCCATGTATAGAAAATCGAGCCGTTCACCCACAGCGCCGCATAGCCGAGCGTTACAATACTCATCAGAAAATAGCCCGACACCGCCGCAATCTGCATACTAAGTCCCGTCTCCCAAAGTCTTCCCACAGGACATGCCGGCTGCCTGTCCTTCCAGGTCATAAGACTGCCCTCCGGAATACGCGCCGCCCTTGCCGCAAGGCGCAGAATCCCCATTGGCAGAAGCACAAGCATCAGCGCATTTGCCACACGCCAGAAATGAATATCCAGCGAGAATACCAGATAGACCAATGCCTCCGCCGCCATCCTGCCGACCCACGTCTCATACCGCCAGCCCAGATATTCGAAAAATCCCATGCTGTTTACATACTGATAAAAAAAGGCATCGTCGCCATCCGAATAACCGCTCTGGCTCACCGCCAGAAACGCCCCGATAAACACCAATGCCACAAAGCCCCAAAACAAATGCTTCTTCTTCATAAAACGCTTACTCCACCTCATTGTCTTCCTGCAAAAGAACGGACTCAATGATGAACTTCGGACGCTCCTTTGTCTCCATATATGTCTTGCCAATATATTCGCCGATGATTCCGATTGCAAAAAGCTGCAGTCCTCCCAGCACCCAGATCGATATGATCACGCTTGTCCATCCCGGCTCGACATTTCCCGAGAAATAATCGATAAACGCTTTGATGAGCATGAGCAGGCTGACGACACAGACGAGCAGTCCTCCCACGGTAATCATACGGATCGGCTTGACCGAAAGCGACGTGATTCCCTCCAGTGCAAACGTTATCATCTTGCCAAGCGGGTATTTGCTCTTTCCCGCAAAGCGCTCTCCGCGCTCATAAGTGACCGTCGTGCTCCGGTAGCCTACCATAGGAACGATTCCGCGCAGAAACAGATTTACCTCGTCAAAGGAGAGCAGCGCCTCCGCTGCCCGTTTGCTAAGAAGCCGGTAGTCTGCGTGGTTATAGACGATCTCCGCTCCCAGAAGCTTCATCAGGCGGTAAAAAAGCTGTGCGGAATTTCTCTTAAAAAAGGAATCCTTCTCTCTGGAGGAGCGCACGCCATAGACCACATCATTGCCCGCCTGATACGCCGCGATCATCTCGTCCATCGCATTGATATCGTCCTGCAGATCCGCATCCATGGAAACAATCATATCCGCATGAGGCGCCGCCGTGGCAATCCCGGCGAGCAGCGCATTCTGATGTCCCCTGTTTCTGGACAGATTCACTCCCGCATAAACCGGGCTCTGCTCACAGAGTTCTTCGATCAGACGCCATGTCGCATCCTTTGATCCGTCATTCACGAACAAAATCCGGCTCTTCCCGTCAATCTTCTGTTGTCCGCGCAATGCCATGACTTTAGCAAACAGCCGTTTGGAAGTCTCCGGCAATACCTCCTGTTCGTTGTAACAGGGAACCACGATATATAAAATATCACTCATTCTCTACTCAATCTCCATTTATCGGTGTACATTTCTGCGGAAAGCTCATTTCCCCCGGCTTTCATCCTGCGCCCAGAGCTTTTTCCAATAGTCAGGACTCATCGTGTACTTTAAGATGCGCCGCCTGCTAAGCTTCCTGTAGCGCTTTCCCAGATAGTAGCCCGCGTATTTGCCCACACACTGCCAGCCCAGATTCCAGATCAGATAGGGCTTTCCTATGCGGCAAAGATATTTCATCGTACTCTTTACAAGACGCATTCCCTCCGCCTCAGAGCTTACCTGTTCAAAAATCTCCGGGTGGTCCGCCTGCGATACCGCAAGGTCGAAATTGCGGTGAAACTGCTGGCTCACGGAATAGTTATGTGAATGGACAACTCTCGCATCCGCCGCGTATTCAACCAGATAGCCATGCTCCACCGCTTTCGCCGCAAAAAACATATCCTCATTGAATATCACGGGCGTCTCAAAGCCTCCTAGCTTCTCCCAGAGATCCCTCCGGTATGCCGCGCACACATCCGAGCAGAAAAAGGTCTTGATTCCAAGCTCCGGGATGTCCGCCCTGCCCTTTTTCCTCCCGCAATCCGGGTAATTGAACTGTCTCGTATAGCGTTCCACAATGCCGCAGTCTTCTCTGGGAAGCTGCCTTGCATATGCGACCGCCACAACCCCTTCCTCGTCCGCGTCCGTATCGAGCGATGCCGTCAGATGCTCCACAAGTCCGGCGTCCGCCGGTACGGCATCCTGTGTCATAAAAATCACTACATCCGCCGTGGAACTCTCTGCTCCGAGATTTCTCGTTCCGCCGTGATCGAACGCCTCTCTTGTCACATGCGTAAGCGTATACGGAAAAGGCAGCGCCGCAAGGCATTCCTCAATCGGATACTTCGCGCCTGCCTCCTTCCAGAGCCGTTCTTCCGTATTTAAAAGAATGAGCCTATGAACAACAAACGTCTGCTCCCGCAATTTTTGCAGGAGCAGACAGAAGGTATCATTCGGCTTATACGTCGGTATGATAATATCTACTTTCATCAATAACCATCTCCCTGATGGAAACCGGTGTCACTGATAATCTTTTCACTGTTTGACTTCACAGTATCCGTCGGCTCATAATCTTCGTCGTCATACAGAAATACGTGAAGCTGTGTTACATTTGTCTTCAGATCGCATGGTACGACCACACTTCCCTTGGAACCGAGCGTTATGGTATTCTTCTCAAACGGGAATCCGGTCGTCTCGCCCAGACTGTAATTAAAGACCTGTGCTGCAAGCGCGATCAGATCTGCGTTGCTATAGCTTGTCTTGATATCGCCGAACACCTCGTCAATCAGACTGTTGATCGTCTTAAGGTCAGACTTCTGCGCCTTCTCGATCATTGCCGCAAGTACGATTCTCTGGCGCTCGGTACGCTTATAGTCATCGCCTGCTGTATAACGGATACGTGCATAAGCACATGCCTGCACACCGTCAAGCACATAGGTTCCGCCGCTCGGCAGATACTCGGATTTCTTCTTTGTAAGCTTGGAGATTTCATCCATGTAACCATACATCAGAATCGCTTCCTCGTCTGTGACAGTCAGCTCAACACCGCCCAGAAGATCGACGCACTCAACGACCGCATTGAAATCAACCGTCACATAGTCGGTAATATTCAGGTCAAGGTTCGTATTCAGCATGGAAATCGCCTGCTCCGGTCCTCCGTTTGCATATGCCGCATTACATTTCTGATACTTATTATTCCCAATATCAAGATAAGAATCACGGTATACCGACACAAGCTTCACATCATGCGTGTTGTTGTTGATGCTCGCTATCATGATAACGTCGCTGTTTCCCTTGGAGAGATTACCGTTGGAACGGTTATCCAGTCCGAACAGGGCAATCGTGGTATAATTCTCCATAATCTCCTGCGATTCCTGCGAAATACCCTCATTGATCTCGATATCATCAGCGTTGAACGAGTTATCCTTCTCGATCTTAGACAGCTTGACTACAATGAACAATACTACCGCCAGCAGCAGCAATACCAGAATCTCAACTGCAACAAGTATGATTTTCCTCTGCCGTTTCTTCTTGCGAATCGCCTCCCTCTGCTTTTTCGTCATAGGTTTTTTTGCTTCTTCTCTGCTCATGAACTCTTCTCCTAATATGCATTTTTATTGATAAATCCCTTGAAAACTGTCAAAATAAGAATCTTTACATCCAGCCCCAGTGTCCAGTTTTCAATGTAATAAAGATCGTGCTCAATTCTCTTGCGGATCGAGGTGTCCCCACGGTATCCATTCACCTGTGCCCATCCGGTCATGCCCGGCCGCACCTGATGCTTAATCATATATCTGGGGATTTCCTCCCGGAACTTCTCGACGTACTGCGGGCGCTCCGGTCTTGGTCCCACAAGGCTCATATCCCCTTTTAACACATTAAAAAGCTGCGGAAACTCGTCTAAGCTTGTCTTCCGAAGAAAGCGCCCCACGCTGGTAACTCTCGGATCATCCTTCTTCGTCCAGCCCTTGTGCTCCTCTTCCTCTGTCTGCACATACATTGTGCGGAACTTATACATGTGGAACGGCTTATTGTGAAGCCCTACCCTCTCCTGTGCGAAGATCAGCGGTCCCTTCGAGGTCGCCTTTACCAGAATTGCCGACAGCAGCATCACCGGAGAAAAAATGATGATGCACACAATCGAGCCTATCACATCCATACAGCGCTTCGTGAACGCGTTGAATGTATTCGTAAGAGGTACATAGCGGATATTGATGACCGGAAGTCCTAACAGATCTTCCGTATACGGCTTCGTCGGAATAATATTGCCGTAATCCGGAATGAACTTCGTATGCACGCCGGACTTCTCACACTCCGCCACAATCTTCTCTAATTTGTAATATTCTTCCAGACCAAGCGTGATCGCGATCTCATCCAGACTGTTCTGCGGCAGGATATAACTGAGGTTGCCGATACTTCCGATGACCTTGACCCCTTTGTAGGCGGTTCCCCGCGCAATGTTATCGTCCAACACGCCGCGGACGTTGTAGCCCCATTGCGGATTCTGCTGTATTCTGTCAATGTACTGCTCTGCTGCCCGCGAATATCCGACGAGCAGGATGTGTTTGAGATTATATCCCTTTCTGCGGATGCTCCGCAGGATGCGGCGTATCAGTAACCGTACGATCTCCTCCGCGATGATATTCACTGCATAGAAGTAGAAAAACATCTCTCGCGAAAAGTTCTTGAACTGTGCATTGTAAGACTGCAGGGTAAAGAGTACCGCAAATGACAGCAGCAGTCCTACCGTATTCGCCATCACAATGTTGGAAAACTCCAGCCGTCTTCCCTGTACGCGCTTTGACGTATACAGGTTAAATGCATAATACAACAGCACATATCCCGGAACGATGACGATAAGCGCTCTCATGTAGAACTCAAAAGAAAGCACGCCGACTTCATGATCCAGAATACCACTTAAGAACTTCAGCCACCATGCAAATACATACGATGCAATAATGACCAGCGCATCGATCAGTACATGCAGTTTGTTAAAATACTGCTGATTATCTTTTATCATAATGCTATCCTTTTGCAAATATTAACTACCATATGATATTCATGATACAATAATTTCCATAAAAGCACAACTTCTTTTTCGCAAACATTTTGTAACAAATTCTTAATATTTTTTGTATATTTATTTGACAGTCAAACTATTTTCTTTTTCAGACAGAAAACAAAATCCGAAAAATATTGCCCCAAAGAGAAAACTGTATGTGCGCATAATGCCCCAGATTCCGCCACAAAAAGCGGACTTTCCGGCATTTTCTGCAAGTGCGGATTCCCTCGCCGATTCCATGCAGATATTCCCCCGCAAATCCTTTTTTTACAAAAAACAGCAGCTTTGTAAAAATTCCGAAAAGAATCAACGGCAGATTTAAGAGCATCTGTAACAAGGGCATATTCTTATAGATCAGATACATGGAATTGCGCGCCGCCAGAAACACCTTCTTCTCGTTATAACGCGTCCCTGTTGTCGCACTCCCCACATGATACACCTTCGCCTGCGGAATATACCAGTTCTCATATCCGAGGATGCGCGCACGGTAGCCCATGTCCACATCCTCGAGGTATGCGAAATGCTTCTCATCAAATTCACCGATCTCCCGCAGAAGCTTTGTGCGGTAAATCGCCGCCCCGCCGCAGCAGGAAAAGACCCTGCGCGCTTTCCCGTATGCCGAAACGGGCTTTCCCTTGCCTCTGGCAACCGCCCAGCCAAGCGCCGTATAGTAATCGCCCGCATTGTCGATGCGCGTTCTGTCACGATAGTCAATCATCATTGCACCCGCGGAAAAGATACGCTCCGAACTGCGGATTCCCGCAAGCAGCTTCTCCACGAAGTCTGCTTCCGCCTCCGTGTCATTGTTGAGCAGAATGACATACGGCGTCCTTGTCTCCCGGATGCCGACATTGACCGCGCCGCAAAAACCGGTATTCTCCTGCAGCGCAATGACGCGGAGCGCAAGCGTATCGGACGTAAGCTCTGCGCTTTTGTCCGTCGATCCATTGTCCACCACAAGTACCTCAAAGTCCCGGAAGGTCTGTTTTTCCAGTGTCGCTATGCAGTTTTCCAAAAGCTGTTTTCCGTTATAGTTCGGAATGATAATCGTTACTTCCGGTGCTCCCCCCATCACTTCCTCCATCTCATCTAACTGTTGTCCCGCAGGGAATAATTCGGATAAACCGACGATAAATTCGGGTTGTAATACGGATCTCCGTTTTTCAAAATGCCGATCCAGTGATTCCGCATATATTCAATTTCCCGCTGGAAGCGCGCCACCTTCTCCGGGGAATCCTCGCTTCCTCTGGATTTGGATTCATAATGATAAGCTTCCACGTTCGGACGGTACACCACGAGCAGCCCCGCCGCCCGCACTTTCAGACAGAAGTCCACGTCATTGAACGCGACCGCAAGCTTCTCCTCGAAGCCGCCGACCTGTTCGTAGACACTTTTCTTTACCATCAAGCACGCCGCCGTCACCGCCGAATAATCCATCGTAAGCGACGCCTTGTGCAGATAGCCGCTGCGCTCTCTGGCAAGTCCCGTAAACATATTCTGCCCGATGCCGCGTGCATTTCCTCCGATGCCGACCACGATTCCCGCGTGCTGCACCGTATTGTCCGGGTAATAAAGCTTTGCCCCGACAACGCCGACCTCTTTTCTCTGGCAGACGCCGAGCATGTCAGAAAGCCAGTCCGCGGAAATCATTTCTATATCGTTGTTCATCAGGACAATATATTCGCCGCGCGCAAAGGAGACGCCGAAATTGTTAAGCGCGGAATAATTAAATCCTTCCTTCCACACCGCCACGCAGATGCGCTGTCCGCCGCGAAGCACTCCATTGTAGCAGAGCGTTCCGTTCTCCTCCTGCTCGCCTGGCGCGATCCGGCGATAGAAATCAAATGTCTCCGGCGCGCTGTTGTTCTCGACAACAATCACCTCATAATTCGTATACGCCGATTTCTCAATCGACGCAATACATTTCTTTAGCGACTCCGTCTCATCCTTGCTCGGAATCACAATCGACACAAGCGGCGTTCCGCTGTACGGATAATCTACCGCATAAAAGCCCATGTCCTTCGTCGCGGTAACCTCGCCCGCCGTACCAACGCGTTTTAAGTGCTCTGCGATCGCCCTCCTGCCCGCATCGACTGCATACTGCTTGGAAAACGGATTTTCGGAGGTCGATTCCGTGTGGCTTCTCCAGTGATAAAGAATCCGCGGCACATGACCGACTGCCGCCGCCTGCTCCACACAGCGCAGAATAAAGTCATAATCCTGCGCCCCGTCGAAATCGGTGCGGATACCGCCGACCTTATCCGCAAGTGTCTTTCTTACAAGTGTAAAATGTGTGATATAGTTGTTGGAGCGAAGCAGATCAATATTAAAATCCGGCTTAAGATGCGGCTGGAAATGCGCCTTTCCCTCCATGTCGATCTTATCCTCATCCGTGTAGATGACGTCGTACTGCGACACGCCGTCGCCGTACCCCGTCGCCTCCACGCCCGTGATATCCTTCGGTCCTCTCCGTATCAGAGAAACCGCCTCAAAGAGCGCGTCCGGCGCAAGCAGATCGTCGTGATCCAGAAATGCGATCCACTCCCCGCCCGCAAGCGCAATCGCCGCGTTCGTATTCCCAGCGATCCCAAGATTCTCCGAAAGCACCTTGTATACAATCCGTGAATCCGCATCGGCATACTCCCGCACAATTGAAGTAAGCACCGTTTTTAATACGTCCGAACCCAGTGATTCCCTTCCCGCCGCTGCCAAAGCACTGGAAGTTTGCGCTCCCGCAAACTTCCGCCCGTCCGAACCCACTGGTTCGGACGGGCTGCCATCCGCCAGACACAGCTCCCATTTCTCATAGCTCTGCGCCTGCACGGACTCGATCATCTCCCGAAGGAAGCGCTCATTTGTGCAGTACAGCGGTACTACAATACTGATAAGCGGCGCATCCTTCCACGCCGCAGACGTCTTTCTCTGACGCGCCAGCGTATCGTCCTTTGCCTTATGGCGCTCATACCACGGCTCATACGGTACATTTTCCGCTTCCATCTTTTCCTGCAGACGGATGATAAATTCCTTAAATCCGTAATGCCGCAGATACCGCAGTCCCTTTACGACCTTTTGTACTGTAATCTTCATATTCAACGCTTCTTCTGATGGATATAGAGCCATCCGTCAGAATAATCTTTCCTTTCCTCTTCTGACATCTCCGTGTATTTTGCAAAATCCAGCTTTGCCAGAACCATCTGCGTATCGTTGCATTTATAACATTCCACATCCTTGCGTCTCGATACCACCCGCATCCATCCGCACTTTGGACAGATATATACTTTCATCATAAGACTTTTCCTCACTCTTTCCCAGACCCTGTGTCTGTCTGCATCCCCTTGCCGCGCCTATCTCCGCAGTGAAAAATCAGAATTGTCAAGGGTCAGATTCGGATTGTAGCAGGGGTCTCCTCCTTCAATCAGCTCCCGCCAACGGGACAGCAGTATTTCCACCTCACCGTTAAAGCGCTCCACCTTTCCCGGGGAATCCTCATATCCCCTGGACTTCGATTCATAGTGGTACAGCTCTGCATAGGGATTGTAGACGACAAGCTTTCCCGTCCTGCGCACCTTAAGGCAATAGTCCACGTCATTGAACGCCACCGCAAGCTCCTCTGTCATTCCGCCGACTTCCTCAAAGACCGCCCGCTTTGTCATCATACACGCCGCAGTCACCGCCGTGTAATCCTGTGCGCAGAGAATCCGTCCGAAATAGCCGGTATCGTATCTCGACTTGCCGATAAAGGCATGTCCCGCCGTTCCTCCAAAGCCGACAACGACCCCGGCGTGCTGAATCGTATCGTCCTCATACAAAAGCTTCGCGCCGACGATGCCGACATCCTCCCTCATGCAATAGCCCAATAGTTCCCGGATGGCGGAACCGTCTATCAGCTCCGTATCGTTGTTCAGAAGCAGGAAATATTCTCCCTTTGCCGCCGCAGCGCCAAAATTATTGATTTTAGAATAATTGAAGCCGCCCTCATAGTAAACGACGTGCACATTCTCATGCTCCGCTTCCAGTTTCTTATAATAATCGAAGGTCTTCTGCTCGGTGCTGTTGTTCTCCACGATCACAAACTCGAAATTGCGGTAATCGGATTTCTCATAAATCGAATCGATGCACTTCGCCAGATCTTCCGCGTGATCCTTATTCGGTATGATAATCGAGACGAGCGGTTCTTCCTTCCACTCATAAATCGTGCGGTACATCCCGTAGAACTGCGCATTCTCCACGCGCGCAGGAATCCCAAGCCGCCTGTAATGCTCCTCGACTGCACGTCTGCCCGCTTCAAAGGCATACAGCTTGCTCTCCGGGTTCGCCGCCGTGGAATCCATATGACAGCGCCAGTGATACAATATCTTTGGCACATGGTAAATATGCTTCGCGCATTCGCTGCACCGCAAAATGAAATCGAGGTCCTGCGCTCCGTCAAATTCCGTCCGGAAACTGCCCGCGCGCTCTGCGACGTCACGCCGCACGGCAAGCAGATGACAGATATAATTAACACTGCACAGCAGATCGATGTTGAAATCCGGCTTGAAATGCGGCTCGAAGTACTTCTTTCCATCCATATCAACCTTATCCTCGTCGGAGTAAAGCATATCTATGGATGCATCCCCATGCACCGCCGCCGCGAACTCATAGAGCGCATTTGCGGGTACAATGTCGTCATGATCGGCAAGCACGATATAATCCCCTGCCGCCATGGCAAGCGCTGCATTCGTATTTCCGGAAATCCCCTCGTTCTGCGGAAGCGTTATATAGCGAATCCGTGAATCCTTCGCGGCGTACTCATCCAGAATCGCCGTAAGCTTATCATCCCCATCTCCCGAGAGCGCAAGCGCCATACACAGTTCCCAATTCGGGTAGGTCTGTGCGCAGATAGAGTCTATCATCTCCCTAAGGTAAGCGGGCTTCGTCTTATAAAGCGGCACGACAACCGAGAACTTCCTGCCGTCCGCAAACGGCTCCTGCCTCTGCCGCTCCAGTTCCTCCGGCGTTACCATATATTTCTTCCGCCAGTTGTCGTAAGTATTTCCTTCTTTCTTTGAGAGCTTGCTCTGAATCTTATAAACGGTCGCCGACACACCGTTCCGCTTTAGATAGCGCACCGTATCGCCCGCCTTCTCCGTCAGATACTGCAGTCTTGTTCCCTCATCCCACCTGGTAAGACGGACACACGACCTGCGGTTGGCGTCGCGCATTTCAAGGAAAAATGCGCCCCTGTCCTTCTCTCCTACAGACGCCTCCACGAGAAAGCCTGGCTTTCCCTGCGCGTCAGCTTCCGGAAATACAGACAGCAGATCCTTCCTGTAATAGTGCTCTACCTTGATAGGAACAGGCTGCCTGTTTCCGTCAAGAAGCTCCAGCTTGATTTCTCCTGCCGCCATACACCAGCCTGCGACCGAGACTTTCCCCGGCTCTCTGTGGCACTTCTCAATATAATAGCCGACCTCCGCCTCACATTTCTTAAGCTTCCGGGTCGTAATACGACATGCCCGCCTGACCTCTCCTTCGAACGCCGACATCAGTGTCACCGCGCCACGGTCCCGCCAGTCCGCCGGAAGTTCGATGATTCCCACGACCTCTTCCTCAATCTCATTGATACTGCGGATATATTTCTGTCTGACCTCAGCTCCGCGGTTTATTCGAAGTTCCAGCGGAAGCTCTTTTCCGTCGAGATATGCTTTCAGCTCATGTCCCTTCGTACTTCCGTCAAAGAACCAGCCGACAAAAACCAGCGTATCCCTGTTCTTAAGATGGAACCGCAGCTTCTCGACAAAAAACTTGTGTGTATCCATGCTTTGCCCTCTCTTACCGCACTAATCCCGGAAATAGATATCTCTGGTGTAGACCTTCTCCTTCACCCCGGAAAGCTGCCCGTCCATGCGGTTCGCAATAATCACATCACTCTTGGCGCAGAAGGCTTCAAAATCCTTTACGACCGTCATTCCGTCAAACTCTTCCGTCTTAAGGCTCGGATCAAAAATCACAATCGATACGCCCTTTGCGCGCAGGCGCTCCATAACGCCAAGAATAGAACTCTGTCTGTAGTTGTCCGAATTTGCCTTCATCGCAAGCCGGTAGACGCCGACAGTCTTTGGCTTTCTCTCTAAAATCTGCTCCGCAATGAAGTCTTTCCTTGTCTTATTCGCCTCGACAATCGCTTCCACAATATTATTCGGAACATCATTATAGTTCGCCAGAAGCTGCTTCGTATCCTTCGGCAGACAGTAGCCGCCGTAGCCGAAGGAAGGATTGTTGTAGTGCGTTCCGATACGCGGGTCAAGACCGATTCCCTCGATAATCTGCTTTGCATCCAGTCCCTTCATCTCCGCGAACGTGTCAAGCTCATTGAAAAAGGATACGCGGAGCGCGAGATAAGTGTTCGCGAACAGCTTGACCGCCTCCGCCTCCGTCAGGTTCGTAATCAGCGTCGGGATATCCTGCTTGATTGCTCCCTCCTGTAAAAGATGCGCGAATGTCTCTGCCGCTTTTCTCATCTTCTCATTGCCCGCCGGACATCCGACGATGATCCTCGACGGATAGAGGTTGTCCTTTAACGCCTGTCCCTCCCGCAGAAACTCCGGTGAAAAGAGGATCTGATCCGTGTGGTATTTCGCACTGACCGCCTCCGTATAGCCTACCGGAATCGTCGACTTGATGACCATAATTGCAGCCGGATTTACCTTCTGCACCAATTCAATGACTGACTCAACGGAAGAAGTGTCAAAATAATTCTTCTTCTCGTCATAATTCGTCGGCGTGGAGATAATGACATAATCCGCGTCGCGGTAAGCCGCCTCCCCGTCCGTCGTCGCAACAAGATTTAAGTTTCCGCCTGCAAGGTACTCCTCAATCTCCTTATCCACCAACGGCGACTTTCCCTGATTAATCATAGTTACTTTTTCTTCTATCAGGTCAACTGTGTGCACCTCGTGGTGCTGCGCCAATAATATGGCATTCGAAAGACCCACATAGCCTGTTCCGGCAATTGCAATTTTCATCGGTTTTCCCCTTCCGTACTTTTATCATTATTTCGTATTCCACTATATCAATTCCAACGATTTCCGTCAAGTTTTGGGGAGTTTACATTCACAGGCTTTTTTGATATGGTATAGTTAATATCAGTATTTCGAGTGATTTACGGAAGGATTTGGACTATGAATATGAAGAAAAAACAACTGCTGTCCGCCGGAATTACGGCGCTCTTTTTTTTGACGATCACAATTTTCTCCTGGTACGCGCTTAAAAAGAACGCGATGGATTCCACCGGCTACACGCCCGATCCCGCGACGGAATATATTGTCACCCAATACCCCGACGCCACCGGCGTACAGGGAACCTGCTATACTATCTCCAACGAGGACACGCTCATCATCGTAGACGGCGGCTGGGCAGAGAATGCCGATGCGCTCCGCAAAATCATTGCCGGTCACGGAAATCATGTCAACGCGTGGATCATCTCGCATCCGCACCGCGATCACGTCGGCGCCTTCAATGTCATCTATGCCGATCCCCAGGGCATCACGATCGACGCCATCTATGACAACGGCTTCGACTATGATTTCATCGAGTCTGTCGGCGAACCTTACGACGACATCACCGTAATGGAGACATACTATGCGCTCACCAAGGACGCCGGAAATGTGACGCACTTAAAGCGCGGCGACGAGCTTTCGCTCTGCGGCCTGACGCTTTCTGTATACAACGCCTACGACGATATCGTTTTAAATACCGTGGGGGATGAAAAGGATTATCAGAATAACGCGTCCCTTCTCTTTAAACTCAGCAGTGAAAACAGCAGCATCCTGTTTTGCTCCGATATCAAGTATGATATGAGCGAAACCCTGCTCGCCTCCTACGGGGACGCTGTTTCCTGCGACTATGTACAGACCGGGCATCATGGGAACTGGTCTTTTTCGGACGCCTTCTATGACAAGACCGGCGCATCCGTCTTCTTCATCGACGCACCGGCGGAAATCACAGAAAACCCGGACTTTCCTGCAAGCATCTTAAAGGAACGCCTTCTTGGACAAAAAAAGACGGTACTGGATTTCAGTACCGCCCCAAATACAGTTACCCTGAAGTAAACTGTTTAGCCAAGTTCTTCTAACTTTTTCTTAAGCTTCTCGATATCCTTGGCTTCAAGAACCGTGTCACATAAATAACATGCCAGATCGCCTATGTCACCCTTGGTAAAGAATCTCGCGTTCTCATTCACTGTTGCACGCCAGAAAGTATCTTTGCTGACAAGCGGCTGATAATAGCAGTATCTGCCCTTGCGGTACATGCTTAAGAATCCTTTCTTCACCAGTCTGGACAAAAAGGTGGAAACTGTCTGCGGCTTCCAGTTCTTGCCGTTCTCCTTGTTCACGCCATCCATAATCTCCTGCAGCGCCAAATCTTCCGTAGAATCCCAGATGATCTTCATAACGAGTCTTTCGCATACTGAAATATCGTTCGTAACCATAAATCATTCTCCTTCCTACGTCCGCAGCATTTCTACGCACGTAATAACTTTATCATTTTTTCTTATGCTTTGCAATTATTTCCTGCACCCACGGTTCTTTTTCTTACAAGTGCAGTACTATAATTCTCGTCTTTCTGTACAACGAAGAAAGCTATCGCAACTATTATATCTTAATTTCGCGCACAAATCCATCTTTTCTCGATAATTTATGCATATTTTTTTATTTTTGTAGATTTTTCCCTATTTTCCGGGGTCTACACCTGTTCGCGGATGATAATTTCGTCCTCATCCGTTTCTCCGAGACTGACCTCAATCAGCCTTAGATCCGAACCGAGCGCCCGGATCGCATGTGCCTTTCCCGCCGCAATGCTGACGGTGGAGCCAGCGAGAAGATCTACTTCCGTTCCCTCAAGAATCAGCTTGCCCATGCCGGAGAGCACCGTGATCGTCTCCGTATGCTTTTCATGCATATGATACGGCATCGTCTTTCCGGAAACCACCTTGATTCTCCTCGTAACGCTCTTTGTGCCGTCATCCTCATCGCTGTCGATGGTCTTGATCGTTCCCCAGCGCCGTTCCTCATAGCGGGAGGTGTCCGCAATATGCGCAAGACAGTCCTTGATGTACGAGCTCTGGTGCTTGTCCGCGACCAGAATACCGTCGTGGGACGCAGCGATCACCATATTCTTTGCTCCCATGACTACCATCGGCACGCCCAGCACATTGATCGCGTGGCTGTTCTCACAGGTATCATCCCATGTCACATCCCCGATGCTGTTCTCCTTCATCTCCTCCGTGAGCGTATTCCACGTGCCCAGATCCTTCCAGATATCGTCATAGCAGATTGCCGCGATATGCTCCCAGTGCTCTAACACCTCATAGTCAAAGCTCTTCTTCGGAAGCTTCTCATAATCCGCCACCATCTGGTCGTAATCTGTGCCAACGCCGTACTTCGCCATCCAGCCTGCCGCCATGGAAAGCTTGAAGCAGAACACGCCACAGTTCCAGAGCGCGCCGTCCGCGACAAGCTTCTCCGCCGTCGCCTCGTCCGGTTTCTCACGGAAGCCCGCTACCTTAAGCAGTTCTCCTTCTCCCTTCTCCGGCACGATATAGCCGTATTTGGTCGACGGATAGGTCGGCACGCCCCCGAGCAGACCGATTGTCTGCTCCATAGATGCAATGTGCTCGCCCAGACGCTTGATGCGCGCAAAGAACTCGCCTGTCGTATACGGATCGACCGGAAGGAACGCGACCACATCCTCCGGCTTCGCCCCCTTCTTCGACAGAAGATACGCACAGGAGAGCATGACCGCCGGAAATGTATCGCGACGCATCGGCTCCACTGCGACCTCGGCAGCGCCGTTTAACTGGCTCTCAATCAATTCCACCTGTGCATTGCTCGCGCAGACAATCGTATTGTCTGAAAGCCCTGCCGTCTTAAGCTGTCCGAAAACACGCTGGAGCATCGAGCACTTTTCATCCGCCTCTTCCTTTGTATCGTGATTCATCAGCTTAATATACTGCTTGGAACAGAGGTCATTGGACAACGGCCACAAGCGTTTTCCGGAACCTCCTGATAATAATACGATATACATAAGCTCTATCCTTTCTTAAGTCTCCTGCCTGATATACGGCAGGCAGAAAACCGGTAACGTCCTAGCGCTCCGCACGCATCGGATTGTTCAAAAAGTCCTCGTAGGCAAGACGGATTCCGTCGCGAAGCTCTGTCTTGTACTTCCAGCCGAGACTCTCAAGCTTGCTCACATCAAGAAGCTTGCGCGGTGTTCCGTCCGGCTTCGTCGGGTCCCACTTGATCTCACCCTCGTATCCGATTACCTCTGCGACCAGTTCCGTCAGCTCCTTGATCGTCAGTTCCTTTCCGGTTCCGAGGTTTACCGTCTCATTGCCGCTGTAGGTGTTCATAAGATACACGCACGCATCCGCCAGATCATCTACATACAAGAACTCGCGCAGCGGCGTACCCGTTCCCCAGCAGGTCACTTCCTTTGCCCCGGATACCTTTGCCTCATGGAAACGACGGATCAGCGCTGGAAGTACATGGCTGTGTTCCGGATGATAATTGTCATTCGGTCCGTAAAGATTCGTCGGCATTACCGAAATGTAATCCGTTCCGTACTGTCTGTTTAAGAACTCACAGTATTTCAGACCGCTGATCTTCGCAAGCGCATACGCCTCATTCGTCTTCTCCAGCTCGCTTGTCAAAAGGCAGCTCTCCTTCATCGGCTGCGGCGCCATACGCGGATAAATGCAGGAGGAACCGAGGAACATCAGCTTCTTGCAGCCGTTCTTCCACGCCTCATGGATAACGTTCATCTCAAGCACCATATTCTCATACATAAAGTCCGCGAGCGCCTCGCTGTTCGCCATAATACCGCCCACCTTCGCAGCGGCGAGGAATACATAATCCGGCTTCTCTGCGGCAAAGAACTTCTCCACCTCATCCTGACGGCAGAGATTTAATTCTTTGTGCGTTCTCGTGATAATGTTGTGGTAGCCTTCCTTTTCCAACTGACGGACAATCGCAGAACCTACCATTCCTCTGTGTCCTGCCACATATATTTTCGCTTCTTTTTCCATCATGATTGTAAACTTCCTTCCTGTTTTCACAGCGCTGCCCCATCCGGCAGCGCGCAGATTCTTATTTTGATCAGGGCATCGCACCTTTTGATACCCGAATCTTAATTTTCCTTCGCTACCAGCTCCATGTCGTGTCTTACCATGATCTTTACCAGTTCCTCAAAGCTTGTCTTCGTCGGATTCCAGCCGAGTTCTTTCTTCGCCTTAGACGGATCGCCCCAGAGATTTACAACGTCGGTCGGACGGTAGAAGTCAGGAGACACCTCGATGACTACCTTTCCGGTCGCCTTGTCGATGCCGACCTCGTCCATGCCCTCTCCCTTAAATTCAAGCTCGATGCCGACCTCGCGGAACGCATGCTCACAGAACTCTCTGACGGAGTGCTGCTCTCCGGTCGCAATCACGAAATCCTCCGGCGTGTCATGCTGTAAAATCAGCCACATGCATTCTACATAATCCTTCGCATAACCCCAGTCGCGCAGGGAGGATAAATTGCCGAGATACAGCTTGTCCTGCTTGCCCTGTGCGATTCTTGCAGCCGCAAGGGAAATCTTTCTGGTAACAAAGGTCTCGCCGCGGCGCTCGGACTCGTGGTTGAATAAGATACCGGAGCAGCAGAACATATTGTAAGCCTCGCGGTACTCTTTCACGATCCAGAAGCCGTACTGCTTTGCGACCGCATACGGGCTGTACGGGTGGAACGGAGTCGTCTCTTTCTGCGGAACCTCCTCGACCTTTCCGTATAACTCAGAGGTGGATGCCTGATAAATGCGGCAGGTCTTCTCTAACCCGCAGACACGAACCGCCTCTAACACGCGGAGCACGCCGGTCGCTACCACATCCGCGGTATATTCCGGCACGTCAAAGCTGACCTGTACGTGGGACTGCGCCGCAAGGTTATAAATCTCATCCGGTCTTACCTCTCCGACAAGCTTCACAAGGCTCATGGAGTCCGCAAGGTCCCCATAATGCAGATGAAAATTCGGATTGCCCTTCAAATGGTCGATACGCTCTCTCTTCTCTGTGGAGGAACGGCGCACCATGCCATGTACGTCATATCCCTTCTCCAGCAAGAGCTCCGCCAGATAACTTCCATCCTGTCCTGTTACACCTGTAATCAATGCCTTTTTACTCATTCTTCTCTCCTTTTTCTTTGATTTATAATTATTTTGCTAACACTCAGATTCAAAGCCGTTGTCTAGTATAATTCAATTTTCGCGATTTTGTAATTGAATATATTGCCTAAAAATAGTATTATATTGCCATGAACTTCACTCTTTGATTCGGAGAATATAACCCATGAAAGATGTTTTTTTTGAAAAATATAAAACCTCAGAGGTTACGAGCACAAGACGCGTCATCAACACGCCGTCCCCTTTTACGCGCGAGCACCTCTTCTACATCCAGGAGGCAGGCTACTTAAAGAGCTTAAAGCCGCATCTGAGCCGCAGAAGCGGGCTGAACTCCTATCTGTTTCTGCTCGTACTCTCGGGCAGCGGGGAAGTAGCTTACCGCGATTCCGCTGCAAGGACCGGGAACATCGAGCGGGCGCGCGCGAAAAACGCTTCTGTCACGCAGGAAGAATCCGGGCTGCTCCACGCCCACGCATCTGCGGGCGACTGCTTCTTTCTGGACTGTACGAACGAGTACACGCATATCAGCAGCGAAGACGATCCCTGGGAACTTTTGTGGCTTCACTTCTATGGTCCGCAGACCGGCGCCTACTACACGCTGTTCCGCGAGCAGCATGACTTTCATTTCCGCTCCGCGCATTTTGCCGAACTTTCCTCCGCCATCTGGTCTGTCATCCATTACCACGAGGAGAAAACGGACGACGCCGACCTTCTGACCGCCCGGCAGATCATGGAGATCTTAACCGTCATCTGTACGGAATCCGCAGAGACGAACGCCGCCGCTTCCGCTTTAAGCGGCAAGCTAAAAGACGTCGTGCACTATCTCGACGAGCACTACACGGAAGATATCACCTTGGACGGGCTTGCCGAGCAGTTCTATATCAGCAAGTATTATCTTTCCCGGGAATTTAAAAAGGAATTCGGAACAACGATCATCCAGTACATTCTTTCCAAAAAAATCACCAACGCCAAAGAGCTGCTCCGTTACAGCAACGCCTCCATCGAGGACATTGCGGGGCTCTGCGGCATTGGTGACGCAAGTTACTTCAATAAAGTTTTCAAAAAAATCGAGGGCTGTACCGCCTCGGAGTACCGGAAACGCTGGTAGCCGTCACGCCTTTATAAATTTCCGCTTTACGGCGCAGCCAGCCGCATAGATCCGGTCGCCAAGAAGATTCTCCAGCCATCCGAGAAGCAGGATGCGCAGACAATCGATGAGTGTTCCAACGACGATGAGCAGCGCTCCGATGGCAAGCATCAGCGGCACATACCAGGTGCGGTCGACCCACTCGAGATACGGAATCACATAATGCCAGGTGATGCCGCGGATCGTCCACTCCATGATAAAGATTGCCGGGACGTGCTTTGCGACGGCATTCACAAGCTTATTCTCGAAATGGAAATTCCGGAAAATCAGGAACGCACATACCGCCTCGGTAATCGTAAAGAGCGTACAATCTCTTGCAAAGCGGTTCTGCACGCTTCCCGTCAAAAAATAAAGCGCGAGGTTCAGCCCAAAATTTACAAAGAGCGTCGCCGCAAAAATTCCCGCCAGCTTTCCAGTCTTAATCTTCTTATCCTGCCAGTACAACCCGATATAGCGTCCGATGAGATAGAGCATAATCATATGGACGATGCCCTTGCCGCCGTCCTCCATGATATCGAAAAAGCACACCGTCGTCACGCCGGAGAAAATGACAAGCATCGTTATGATAAGCTGCTTTAAGCGCAGTCTCCCGATTTTCTCAATCATTTCATTTAAAAACGGGCTTAAGAACGCCAGCACAAAATAGCAGGTAAAATACCACGAACGTTTTCCGATGACCGGGAAAATATAGGTGAGCTGCGTCTCCATCCCAAGATCCGCTCCCCAGAACTGCTGGAAGAAAAGCCCGATCCAGCAATAAAATACCAGCATCAGATCAAGCTTTATCAGCTTCTTTACATTCAGGCGCAGCCCGAAATATCCCGTAATCAGAATAAAACAGGAAACGCCCATATTTCCGATTGTTTCCGCAAATATGCTAAGACAGATTCCCGTCTGGTTATCCGTAGCGTTGCCCGACCCGTGCATCCAGAAAATCACAAGCAGCGCCGCTATGCGAAGCAGCTCAATACTGGAATTGCGCTCTCTTTTCTCCACCTGCATCGTATGTTCCATTTCATTCATACCTCTCTTTTAGGGAATGCATTTTCTTCGACTGTACTCTCTCCTCTGCACTCCTTCGACTATGCGCTCCTGTCTGCACCTTCTCTTCTGCGCATTCCCCTTTTCTACGCTTCCTTCTTCCTACAACCGCCGATCTTTGCTTTTACAAGCTCAAGCAGCTTTCCGAAAATCAGCAGACCGCACACCACGACAACAACGCGTACGGTATGGTATACCGCAAAGCCCACGCCCGTCAGTGCGTGCGGATCCATGAATCTGCCCGCGATCCGCTCGAACATTTCCAGCCCGAAAATATGGAGCGACAACAGAAGGATCGTATGCTGTCCGATATAGGAAAGCACGCGCCCTGCCGCGAGCTTTTCAATCAGCTTTCCAAGCCAGATGCAGAGCATCGAACCGCCAAGTCCGATTGCAAGAAACAGCGGCACACTGAACGCCCCGTACGCCCCGTATTCGCGCAGCGACATATTGATCCCCGGGTTGACTGTGCTAAGCGCAATGTACCCCACAAGAACCGCAAGAATCAGCGGAATATTCCACTTCTTCTCAAAAAACTGCGCCCTGCCGAGCAGCGTTCCCGCCAGCATAAAAAACACCGCCGCCCCGATCAGGTCGATACTCCACGGCAGAAGCACCGGAAGCGCATAAAGCGCCATCGTGACCACCGTAAGAATCACCAGACAACCCACGAGAAAACCACGGCTCTTTAAACAGCGGTCCACGACAAGATGATACAAAAGCCCCGCCACGAAGAACGCGGTCAGATACCACATGGCGCCGTTTGCAATCGTAAACAGATATACATTCTCTTCCGCCGCTGCCGGATACAGACAGAACCGCGAATAGAAGACGCCAAACAGCGAGAGCTTCATCTCCTCTGCACTCCGCCCTGTCAGCGCGTAAAATGCAAAAAGCAGCGCGCTGTAGCCAAAATACGGGACGAGGAGACGCTTCGCCTTGCGCGAGACATTCTCCGCGTAGCTTCTGCCCGGCTTATAGACATAGCCGGAAAGCACGAAAAACAGCGGTATATAAAAATTAATCAGATAGGAACTTAAGCCGCTGCTGTGGGAAATGATGACAAGCATCAGTCCGATTCCGCGGGCAATGTCCAGATATTTGTATCTTTGCATAACTTATCCCCTTTATTGTGCGAAATTCTGCAAAGCAAAATCCTATTTCACAGGATTCTGCGTTATCATAGCCCGCTCCCACAAATACGGCTGTACACGGTTCCAGATTTCAGACGCCGCATGGAAGGTCGCGTTCTCTCCTGCCAGGAATTTCTTTAAATCCTCACGGACTGCACCCGGGTCGTCGATCAGGTCACAGTTTGCAAACGCCGCAGAATTTACCGTGTCCTCGAAGAACTCGCGGTACGGTCCGCGCATCCAGTCGAGAATCGGCGCGTTAAAGCCGAGCTTCGTCCTGCGGTAGCAGACCTCCTGCGGCATAAAATCCGCGCAGGCGTCGCGCACGATCGACTTCGACCAGCCGCCATGAAGCTTCGACTGCCATCCGATGGAAAAGGCGAGTTGCACGATCCGGTAATCAAGAAACGGCATACGGATTTCCACGCTTGACGCCATGCTGTCCCTGTCGTAATTGCGCAGAAGCGTCGGCAGAATCGTCTCGTGCGTGGAAACGAACAGCGTCTTATTCAGATTGTCAAGCTGATTCCAGTTCGGATGATCGGCATAGGCGCTCTTTACGTCCGCCCTGCCGAGCAGCTTCTTCGCGCGGTACTTAAGCATATAATTCCGATAGAGTTTATTCCTCTGGCGTTTAAACTCCGCAGATCCCACCGGGATGCCCTGCTCGCTGTTCTGATTCAGATAAGCGGTCGTAATCATATTGATTTCTTCTTCGCTCTTCGCATCCGGGTACGCTTTTAAGATGTCAAAGCCGTACCCCGCGAACAGCTCGTCCGCCGCGTGACCGTCCAGAGATACGCGCGTTCCGAACTCGCGTTCCTTCTTGTAAAGCTCCATCATCGGCACCTGCGTGTTGCTCCAAAGCTCCTCAAAGCAGTAAATCTGACGCAGGAACTCGCTCTCGGAAATCGCGGTATCAATATTCATAAACGTATGTTTGATTCCGAGGTAATCCGTCACTGCCTTCGCATACTTCGTCTCATCTAAATCCGTTCCCGGGAAGCAAGCCACATATGCGTGCTGCCAGTCCTTATTGACGCGTTCATCCTCCTCACGCCCGGAAATATGCGCCATACCGCAGATGACCGCCGAGGAATCAAGGCCGCCGCTAAGTCCCGTACCGAGCGTCACATCGCTTCTCATACGGATCTTGCAGGCGTCCAGAAACAGTTCCCGGAACATCGCGACCTGCTCCTCGTAGGACGCCGGAACGGCAATCAGATGGTCTAACGTATTCCAGTAGCGCGTCAGTTCCAGCTTTCCACCGCGATACCACGCGTTCGTTCCCGCCGGGAAACGCTTAATTCCCTTGATCAGGCATTCCGGCTGGCTCTCATAGTGGTTGTCCGCAAAATAGCGGTCAAACATCGGCTTGTTCGCCTCCACGGACGGCAGAAGCGGAAGCAGCGCTTTCATCTCGGACGCAAACGCACATCCCCCATCCGCAAATTCCACATAGAACAACGGCTTTACGCCAAAACGGTCGCGGGAAATAAAAAGACTTCTCTCCTGCTTATCCCAGATGGCAAAGGTCCACATACCGTTGAAGCGGTCGACACATTTCTCGCCCCACTCGCAGTAAGCCGCCATAATGACCTCGGAATCACTGTTTCCGCGGAAGGTATAGCCCTTCTGCTCGAGTTCTTTCCTGATCTCGACGAAATTGTAGACCTCTCCGTTGAACGTCATCCAGTAACGTTCATTGGCATAAGACATCGGCTGGCTTCCCGCAGAGGAGAGATCCAGAATGGAAAGTCTCCGGTGTCCTAACGTCACACCGTCCTCCTGCCAGAGCCCGAAGCCGTCCGGACCGCGATGCGTCATCGTGTTCAGACATTTCATCGCAAGCTCTCTGTCAATTTTCTTTTCAATTACTCCGTAGATTCCGCACATAGTCCCCGCTTCCTTTCTTCCATCTCTTACTTCTTGTGAATCAGACGCAGATAGCGTGTATTTGTCACCAGATAACGTTTAAACAGGCGCTTCGGGTCCTGAAACAGGCGGTACAGCCACTCAAGGCTCAGCTTCTGCATCCACATCGGCGCGCGTTTAATATTTCCCGCATGATAGTCAAAGCCTGCCCCGACGCCGATCATCACGCCGTTCACCCTGTCCATATGCTCATACATCCAGTTCTCCTGCTTGGGCGCGCCAAGTCCGACCCAGATAATATCTGCGCCGGACGCGTTGATCTTCTCTACCTCCGCAGCATCCTCCGCCTCGCTTAACGTGCGAAACGGCGGCGACACCATTCCCGCGATCTCAAGATGCGGATACTGCGCCGTCATCTTCTGACGCAGCAGCGCCAGCGTCTCTTCCTTGCTTCCATAGAAATAGTGGCGCAGCCCGTTTCTCCTCGCAAAGAGCGCAAGCATCAGATCCGGTCCTGTCACGCGCTCCGCCTCCGGAAAGCCGTGCTTTTTGCTATAGACAGAAAGCGGTCTGCCGTCCGGCAGAACAAACGCTGCATTCTTCTGCACCTCGTGATACTTTGCATCGTCATGCGCCATCACCGTCGTATGCACATTTCCCACACAGATATATTTTCCCCGAAGCTCCTCGATATTTTCCTCGATCAGCGCGACGGTTTTTTCCATATTCGTCACGAGAATATCTGTTCCTATGATGTTACATTTCGTCAATTCCATATGTTTCTCTCCCCGCCCATTCGCACGGCGCGTAACAGTTCAGCCTTCTGCTTCCTTACTTTCTTACTACAACCTCCAGCGGAATATTACCGATGTAGGACGGCAGCAGACTGAACGTGCTGTTATAGCTTCCCAGAATCTTCCGGCACTTAGAGAGCGCGAGCATCTCGATCAATGCATCCTGCAGCCCTTCCTTCGAATCGCGGTCAATGATTCCCTTTTCATAAAAAATCAATTTCTCGGGCGGGAGCGCCTCACGCAGCTCCTGTTTCACCGACGCATCATCCGTCGCCACATAGAAACGGGCTGACGCATCCGCCGCAAGTTCTTCCTTCATCCGCTCCACGAACAACGTCAGAGGGCTGTTCGCAATCGACTCCGTATGGTCAGTTCTGCGCACATGCACGCCGACGGTGTGCGCGTCAATCTGTGAAAACAGCGGCCCGCCCTTGGCGAGAACCGCTGCGCCCGGCTTTAGGAATGCGTAGCTCTCCGCTCCGACCTCGCAGATCGGTCCAAACGCTTTGATATAGATACACGGCTCTTTCGCAATGATGGCAAGCAGTGCGTCGTAGCCTTCCTCTCTTGTGATGCGCTCCACATCGTCACAGGAGAGAAAGCGGCCCGCCTTCGCCATCCATTTCTTCTTCTCGCGTTCGCCCATCATGCGGGCAATCGGCTCCTTTTTATAGCCGTTCTCGCTGATCTCAACGACCTGCATCGGCAGGTCGAACAACTCGTCCGCGCGGATATTACATCCCGTCTCCCGCTTCCAGATAATCACCAGCTCACGGTTTAATTTCTGCGCCGCCGCATAGGCGGACGCCATTCCAAGCAGGCGGTTTCCCAGTCCTGCACAAGGCTCTACAATTATCATTGACTTATGCCCGCCTTTCCTTCCTCGTCACACTTCCGTTCTCTACCTGATATACAATGTCGCAGTTCTTGATCGTCGTCAGACGGTGCGCAATGATGAGCATTGTCATCTTACCCTGCAGGCTGTCAATCGCCTCCATGACCGCCGCCTCCGTCTCGGTATCAAGCGCCGACGTCGCCTCGTCGAGCACAAGCACCTCCGGCTTCCGGTAGAGCGCGCGTGCGATTCCAATTCGCTGGCGCTGTCCGCCGGAGAGACGCACGCCCGCCTCACCGATCATTGTGTCAAGCCCCTCGTCAAGAGACGCTACGAACTCATCCAACTGCGCCTGCTTAAGCGCCGCCCAGATTTCTTCGTCATTGATGTCGCCCGCCTGTCCAAACGCGATATTGTTGCGGATCGTATCGTCCAGCATATAAATCGTCTGCGGAATATATCCGATCTTATCATGCCATCCGCGGTAGGACTCCGCAATATCCATGCCGTCCACGGAAATACGTCCCTCCTGCGGCTTTAACACGCCGAGAATCAGATCTACCATCGTCGTTTTCCCTGCACCGGACGGTCCGATGAATGCGACCGACGCATTCTTTGGAATCGTCACATTGATATGGGAAAGCACCGCTTCCTCGGTATCCGGATAATGGAACGTCAGATCCTCCACACGGATTTCCTTCTTAAGCTGTACCGGTTTGTAATCCTTCTTCTCCGAAACCTCGATTTCCATATCGCGGATGGCCGCGTATTCCTCCCCGATCTTGTGAATGACAACGCCGTTGTGGATAATCGAACCGAGGTACTCCGACATCTTGTTCGCAGACGGCAGCAGCGCAAACGCCGCAGCCGCAAAGACGCCGAGCGTCGCAACGAACTGTTCCGGACTTGTGGACGTCGCATTGATGCGGATAATGATCGCCGCCATCAGTCCTGCGATACAAAGCGCCTCCATGATAGGCTTCGGAATCGAACTTAAGAAAGAATTTTGTTTGATGACATACGTGTAAAGCCCGTTCTGCTTGCAGAACTCTCCCTCGAAATACGCTTCGCGGTTCGCAATCTTGATTTCCTTGATTCCGCCAAATGCCTGCTGCATACACTGTAAAATATTGGCGTTATATTTTCTCCGCTCGTCACCGAAACGCGCAAGCGTGCGGCGCAGCTTCTTCATGAAAATAAGAACCATCACGACCATTGCGAACGCAACGCCGAGCGTTAAGATCGGGTCCTTGATCATCAGATATATGACCAGGATTCCACAAACGCACACCTCGGAAGCAAGCTGGAGCATATTTAAAACAGCCGCATAGAACATTTCCGGATCTGTATTGATGTCGCGCATCAGTTCCGCGCTGTTATGGTTGAGGAAAAACGTGTAGTCCTTGCTGATGTAATACCGCATCATACGGTCCTGCATCTCGCGCTTGCCATAGTAGGAAAAGCGGTACTGCATATTGTTCATGAAAATAAGGAAGGCGTTCTTCGCAATATATACGACAATGATCGCCACCGCCAGCAGTGTGACCAGCTCATTCGTATTTTTAAGGCCAAGCGCCTCATAGAAAAAGCGTATGATATCATTTTCCAGCAATTCTTCCGGGTTCATGACCGACTGGATGAACGGCGACAGCACCGACACGCCCAGCAGGCTGACGCCCGAATTGATCAGAATCAAAAACAGCATTCCGACCAGCTTGCGCTTTTGTTTCCCGTTGAATACCTTAAGTACACTCTTAATCAAATCCTTCATATCGTTCTCTCCTATAAAACAATCCATCCCGGAAGCCGCAGATATTCGCCCAGCTCATGCTCCGGCATGATGACTACCTTATCCTCATTCGGGTTCAGATACGCCGCCCAGGTCGAGTAGGTGCTGTTTGAAATAATCTGATTACGGCATGCCGCCATCAGGAAAAATTCATCAACATCCGAAAAAGTTCCCATATCCGCAATGTAAGAAACGCCCTCCTTGGGCAACGCCGCCCTCGCGCTTTCCATGTCGTTCGTGAACACAATGAACCGCACGCCGGGGCACTCCTGCTTCATGCGCGCAAGCGCTCTCTCAAAAAACGCTCTGCCCGGCCCTACGATATCGCCGCCGCGGACATGCACCGCGCAGGTGTCCGTCGTCTGAAATTCCGCAATCAGACGCTTTGTCTCTTCACTCTGCTCATACGCAGGTGTCAGCATCCCGCAGATTTCATCCAGATATTCCTTAAAATAAACGGTGTTCTGCCAGTAGCCGTGCAGATATTTACTGCGCAGCCGCTTCTTCTGAAAGACGCGCATATCTACATTTGCAGGCGTGTGGTTCTTTTTGCCGGGCGCGTAGACGCTCCTCTCCTTTAGCACATGATATTTGATATCCCTGCGCAGACGTTTGTAAAGCTTCTGCCACAATGTGCCATTCGGAAAGGATTCCTTTGCATCGTATTTAATATGGAAGTTATCCAGTTCAAAATCCCGCAGTGTCGAATTGTCGCACTCCGATGTGTCGAGCATCAGCGGCTCCCCATCCCTGCGTGCCGTCGCATAACCGCACGCGTAATTGTAGAGCTGATTGCCCATCCCGTCTCCGATCTTTACTACAACCAAAACGTTTCTCCTTTTTATTTCCCACGTTTTCCAAGTGACAGCAGCTTCTGCCACCGCTTTGCAATCCACGCCGTGCCTCTCGCCCAGTCATAGCTTAAATTGCTTTCTTTTCCGCTCCTTAAAATACCCATATATTTCTTCGAACCGCCCCACGCGTGGATCACGAGAACAGGCACCTTTTTTCCGTCCTCTGCACGGGTAAAATAAGGGGTTACACCTACAAACGAAATTTCTTTCATCCCGTACCGCTCCCGCATGACATAAGCCACCGCATCGATCTTCGGCTCATTGATATTATAATCGATGACCGGCTCGGTGCGCCTGCTGAAATTCTCCACGGGAAGTGCGGTCTGCTTCATCCACAGGTACAAAAGCGTCATGTCGCAGATGCCGCCCGCCGTGTGGTTGTCCTGATGGAACTGATATTTCTCCCGAAGCGGCTTCATCCCCTCTTCATCCGTGTAGCTTGCAATGCAGAATTTAAGGAAATCCAGCAGTCCTTCCCTCGTCCAGTAAGTGAAGTGCGGGCAGACGGACCACTGATACTGCTTCTGCTGCTCATACCAGCAGCTCGCCATCACCGTGCCGTCCGCAATCAGCTCCGACGTGACCTCTCCGAACACGAGCGCGTCGCTGTCGATCATCACGCATTCTGTGAGCTCATGTGTGATAAGATATTGATATACATAAAAATATCGCTGAAAACAAATCAGTTCAAAAAATTCTGAGTTGGACGACATGTGCACATAGCGCCCGGTAAATTCCGTGAACAGTTCGGATTCACAATCCTCACAGGAAATCCATCCCTCGCACATGCCCCTGTTCTTCTCATCTCCGATCAGAATGACGTTGTTGCCATGCTCTGCGGCGCACGAAATACAATTTTTCAAATATTTCTGATTGCCCTTATGCACGACGATCACGGGAATCTGTCTCTTATCCGACATATCGTCACCCTTCCTTTTCTATCGTTTCTGCTGTTATCTGCTACAAAAAACTTATATGATTCTACCATATGCGGGGGGAAAAGTATAGTTTTTTTGCAAATTACACGATTATATGTTAGGATTGTATTGTGAAATCCGAAGACAGACAGGAGTAATTTTCTATGGGAAATATTATCGGGGAATCCTATTACTATCTCAAATATTTTGCGCGCAATAAGATCAAAGCAAGAAACGACGCTTCCGACTGGGTGTATGAGCATTACGTGAAGCAGCCGTTCTGGGATACGGACACGGCGAACCGCAGCGTCGCCAAAATGATTTCCGAAGGCTCGCCCTTTATGATGGGACGTTTCGGCTCGGTGGAGCTTTTTAATATGCGCGTCAGCGAATTTCATCAGAACAGCAAAGCAGACAAGGCGTGCGAACAGCTCAGTACCTGCGCCGGCTTTTTCCCGCAGGACGTCTCGCTGCTTCCGCGCTTTAATGAGATCATGAAGGACGCCTGCCGCGAGGTGGACGTGCTCGGCGTATGGCAGCAGCCCTGCGAGGATTATTATATCAAAAAATATTGTACCAGTTTAAAGGCAACGGCAAGACTTATTTCCATCGAGCCGTGGCGCAGCAAGTTCCCGTGGTCGTCCGCCTTAGAGGGCAAGACAGTTCTTGTGATTCATCCCTTCGAGGAGTCGATCCAGAATCATTTTGCCAACCGCGACAAGCTTTTTCCCGGAACATCGATTCTTCCGCCGTTTACGCTAAAGACGCTAAAAGCGGTCCAGACCGCCGGGAATGCGACGGACTCCCGCTTTGCGACATGGTTCGACGCGCTTGACTGGATGTGTCAGGAGTGCGAGAAGATCGATTTCGATATCGCGCTGATCGGCTGCGGCGCTTACGGTTTTCCGCTCGCCGCCCATATCAAGAAGATGGGCAAACAGGCGGTTCACCTCGGTGGGTGCTTACAGATTCTCTTCGGCATCAAGGGACGCCGCTGGGATGAAATGGAGCCGGATATTGTCGCCATGTACAACGACTATTGGGATTACCCGCTCGCCCACGAGATTCCGCAGGGCAGCGGAGGCGTTGAGGGCGGCACTTACTGGAAGAAGGAAGAAAACGAGGATCAAACACTATGAAACCAGAGAGAAATTCAAGCTTTGAGCTGCTCCGCCTGCTGTGCATCTATGGCATCATCGTGATGCATATCTGGGGCAGCATAGATTCCGCCATGACGCCGGCAAACACTGCGTGGCATGTTCTGGCAAATTCCATCGGGAATGTCGGCGTGACCTGTTTTGTTCTGATTTCCGGCTATTTCGGAATCCGGTTCGACTTAAAGAAGCTGATCCGTCTGGATCTGATGGTCATTTTCTTTACGCTGCTTGGCACGCTTGCCCTCGGCGATTTCGGTGTGAAGGCGCTGATTAAGGCGTGTATTCCGGTGATTTCCAGACAGTACTGGTTCATCACCTGCTACTTTGCCCTGTGCATTCTCGCACCGTTTTTAAATCAGATACCAGAACGTTTGTCACGCGGGTCTTTCCGCAATCTTCTGCTTGTGCTGCTGCTGCTCTTTTCCGTGATACCGACGTTTACGACCTACGATATCATGCAGGATGCCGGAAAAGGGCTTGCGCATTTCGTGATGATCTATCTGCTCGGGCGTTATCTGGCGCTTTACCATGGAAACGCAGGCTACCGCAGGGGACGGCTTGTATCGGGCTTTCTGCTTTCCACCGCGATCATCTTCGCGCTGGACGGAACGCTTACGTTTCTGCACGACGGCGTGGTCTATGGCACATTCGCCAGAGACTGTTCGCTGTTTATCATCGCTTCGGCGGTATTGCTCGTGCTCTGTTTTTCACAGATGCATTTTACGAACCGCGTCATAAACCGCGCCGCAGGGGATGTGCTCGCCGTCTATGTGTTGGATTCTTTTATCCGCGCGCTGCTTGAACGCGCGGTGGATTTGAGCACTTATCTCACCGAATGGTATCTGCCGTTTCTCGTATTGGGCTATGCCGTCGTTGTTGTTGTGACCGCCATCCTGTTAAACGAGGTGCGCAGGCTTACGATCGGACGCATTGAACCGTGGCTTTCGGGAATCCTTGCAGCAGTCTGGGATAAGATACAGACTGTACTGCTTGCTGTCGCCAACCGACTCCTTGGCGTTTTCCTGCAGAAACGCTGAACTAAACCAGACGAACGAAGTGTGCAGCACACCCGGCAGTTCCCTTTGTCAACGCAGCCGCACCCTTTGTTTCCGCGACAAAAGACCGCGTGTCCCGTGCGCCGTTTTAACGGCTGCGCACACGAGCAATAAATAAAGACCGCGTGTCCTGCGCGCCGTTTCATCGGCTGCGCAGACACGCGGTCTTTTTACTGCTTATGTGCAAATATCACTAATTTACTTGCGATATAATTAACCACAATGACAATCACATTTGAAATGCACTTCATCAACATACTATTCCATGCCATCACATCAACTGTCACATACATAATCGCAAGATCGAGCAGACCTGTCGCAAGCCTGCATCCGAAAAAGGACGCCGCCTCTCTAAGCAGAACCGGAAGCTCTGTGGACTTACTGTCAAACACCCAGATCTTATTTGTGACAAAGGCAAACAGCACCGATAAAATCCATGCCGTCACATTGCTTGCCACATTGCTGATGCCAATCCGCTCATAACAGAGCGAATATACTACAATATTAATCAGTGTTGTGAGTACTCCGAATATCCCATATAACAGAAGTTCCCTGTATTTTTCAAGATATTCCCTGCACTTATTGAACCACTTCCCAAGCATTACTCAACCACCAGATCAAGCCAATCGTCTACCGGAACAAGCGCTACATAAGTCTTTCCGGTATTCAGTTCGATTTCATTGCCTTCCATATCGTAGTAATGTGTCGGGGAAGTCATTCCTTCCTTCTTCCATGATACCGGGATTGCCTTGCCGTTGGTCACATAGTAACCGCCGCCTGTCGTATTGTAGCAGTCGAAGATCATATATCCGTGCTCGTCATACTGCTGATAGCCGCAGCTCTGGATCAGAAGATTCTTAAAGCAAAGCTGTGCGTTGTCATTGCCCGGATCTACATGAGCTTTTCCGTACTCGAAATAGTTATATACCTGATTCTCCTCATCGTATTCCAGATAGGAACCGTTGTGCGGGAACGGAAGATCTACTAACGACGCATCGATTGCATCCGACGCATCCGACAGGTCGACCGGGTTGTCCTCATTTGCAAACTGATAATGCTCTCCCTCATAGTAGGAGGTGTACTCTCTCTCGACGCCGGAGCTCTCGAAGTTCTTCTCCAGATCGCCCGGAAGAATATACTCGGTGTACTCTCTCGACTTACCGTTGTTCACGCGGGAGAATGTTCCGCTGAAATGATCGGAAAACGGCTCTGCCAGATACTCATCAATATAGAACGGACCGCCGTCATGACAGATGACTGCGTTCCACTCTGCCGCAAGGATCACATTGGTCGGTCTTACGCTTCGGATACTTCCGAGCTGTTCAATCTCCTCCCAATCCTTCACAAGTACCATGAATCTGGTGATACGGCCGTTCATCGTACTGTTCATCATCTCATACACTACATCCGCCTCTGATAAACCGTAATGCGGAAGGGCAATCGACTCGTTGTCTACCATGACTGCGATCGGTCTCTGATCCTTAATATCATCATCGATCAGCTCATTGGTCAGCTCACTGCGGTATTTGCCCGCGGGAAGGTCCTCTTCCTCCTCAGCCTCGGCCGTCTCTGTTCCGTTCTCTGTGCCCTCAGCCGCCGCGGTCTGCTCTGTCGTGTTCTCAACACTACCTTCTTCTGCATCGCTGCCGCCGCATGCCACAACACTTAAGGAAACGGCAAACAGTGTCAGCAACGCAACTGCTCTTTTCTTCACTGATGTATACCTCTCAATATCTGTATTTTCGGGTAAAATGCGCCGCATTCCGGCACGCCCATATTTGTATCATACCATAACTCGTCTTATGGGGAAAGTATTTTTTACCATAACGGCGCAGAATACCGCTATTTGATGCGCTTCGTGTCCTCCCGGTTGGTCTCCGACACGATATAGTGCGGTCTCTTCTTTACCTCCAGATATGTCTTGGAAATGTACTGTCCCATAATTCCCATGCAGAAAAGCTGAATCCCCCCGATAAAGGTAATGATGCATACCGTCGACGCCCAGCCCGTCACCGGGTCGCCAAACGCCAGTCTCCGCACCACAATGAAAATAATCGCCACGAACGACAAAAACGTCATCAGCATTCCAAACCAGGAAGCAATCGCAAGCGGTGCCTGCGAGAAATTGATAATGCCGTCAATCGCATACTTAAGCAGCTTCCAGAAGCTCCATTTCGTCTCGCCTGCGACGCGGTTCACATTCTCATAGGCGAGCCAGTAGGTCTTAAATCCGATCCAGCCGAAAATCCCCTTGGAAAAACGGTTGTACTCCCCCATCTCCACGATTGCATCGACCATCTCGCGCCGCATCAGCCGGAAATCACGCGCGCCGTCCACGATGTCAGCATCTGAAATCTTATTGATGATGCGATAGAACATCCGGGCAAACCAGCTTCGGATCGGCGGTTCTCCCTTTCGCGTCATGCGGCAGGTCGCCACACTGTCATACTCCCCGTCCGAAAGCTTCTCGAGCATCTCCGGCAGCAGAGACGGCGGGTCCTGCATGTCCGCATCCATCACCGCCACATACTCTCCGTGCGCGTTGCAGAATCCGGCATACATTGCCGCTTCCTTCCCGAAATTGCGCGAAAAGGACAGATAGGAAACCTTTTCGTCCTTCGCTGCCAGTTCCCTTAAAATCGGAAGCGTCCCGTCCTTCGAACCGTCGTTGACAAAGATCAGCTCATGGTCGCACTCCATGCCTTCCAATACCTTCTTCGTCTCTCTATAAAAAATAGGCAATGCCTCCTCTTCGTTGTAGCAGGGAACAATCAATGAAATCGTCATCATACATTTCTCCTTTGAAATCGCATACTGACTTTATTCTACATCATTTCCCCAAAGAATGCCATACACAGGCATACATTTTCTACAAAAGAGGGCGCAATGCCTATCTCTCTTATCCTATTCTGCTGCGGGATTCTCCTCTTAATACTCCTCCTGCCATCCCAGCGCAACATAGTATATGTCTTCTCCCTCGTCCTTGTGCTCCGCATAATCCATATCGACCAGTAATTCCATCTGATCCTTCACTTCCTCCTGCGTCAAAGACATGGAGTACTCACTCACAAGCCCCTCTGCCAGCTCTTCCAATGACATTTTCCTGTCCCTGTCCCACAGCAGATTCAACAGATGATTTGCTTCCTCCGGTACATTTTCTAACTCTACATATTGCATCATATGCTTCAGACCTCCTCATTTATTGTCGTACATCCGTCCGGATATTCCGACAAAATCTTCTAAATATATGTATTTTATCCCACTTTCGACAAAAAGACCATTCGATATGACGTAATTTTTATCGACTTACGTCATATCGAATGGTCTTTTTGGAATTTTTCGTATATGATAACCAAAAAGAAAGGAGGTTATATCATGAAACGCAAATTTTTCGCATTGATGCTTTGTCTGTTCTTGTCTTTCATTCCGGTTGCCGGAGCAGCATCTTCCGGTGATGACGGTATTGCACCGTGCTACTACTTTGAAGATGAAAATGATGCTGTCTAAATTTCAATTTGGTAATGTTCTTTGCACAGTTCGGCTGCTTTCTTTACACGCTCTTCTTGCTTTGTCACATCAAAAAGGACAACCGACTGTTGAAAGAACCTCTTTGCCTCCTCTTTCTGTCCAAGTTCCGCGAGTGCACATCCTTTATTAAAGACAAGTACCGGCAATGTCTGCAAGCATCCATACTCCACACAGAAATCGATTCCTTCCTGCGCCTCCTGCAAGGATTCTCTTGGTTTCCCCATTCTTCCGAACCAGTTGCTCAGATTATACAGAATCATCGGATACTTCGTCCGCTTCTCGCTTTCGTCAATCACCTTCTCCGCCATATAGAGCTTGAGCCAGCCTCCCAGTGTAATCGCCTGCTCAAAATGCCCCTTCTTTGCATGCATAATCGCAATATTATTGATGATTGTAATCTCATTAAACGTCAGAAGATTCGTTTCCAGCGGCGTCACGCCGTCAAACTCCGGCAGGGTCATCCGGATTGCCTGCATATACATCTCCATGACCTTCTCATCCGAAGCTCCCTGCTTCGCTTCCAATAGTCCCTTTGCAAAAGCAAGGTACTGATGCTGCGGTTCGCATCCGTCACCGATCAGTTCCTCTAACTCTCCTATATGCTCCTCTAACTTGTCATACTGATGATATGCAACATCATGCACGACTGCATCAAGCATACGGTAGGTCTGCATTTCCTTCTTGCTTTCAAATACGTCAAACAACCGATCCTCGACGCCGAGTCTCTGAAGCAGGCAGTCCAAAATAGCCTTTCCCGGCATCTGGGCTCCGTTTTCAATTCGTGATAAAGACGCGGGCGTACAGATGCCCAAGCATAACTGCTCCTGTGTATAACCTTTTCTTATCCGCGTATCCTTAATAAAATCTCCTATGTAATAACTTGGCATATCTCTTTCCATTTCCTTTGTGCTTTGTAATTGGTAATTTTTTCCATATGATTATCTTTGTCTTACATTAGCACAAGAAACGCGTATTGTAAAGAGAGGATTTTGATTTTTGGGTAATTTGTACCAATTTATATCAAATATTGATAAAATACTATCGATACATCAACCCTTTACTGTCTCCAATTCACCAACAATATGTATTCCATCATCCTTAAGTGCATTCCGCAAACTCGCATCATGCGTTACTACTTGGAAATTCTGTTTATCATAGCAGCACGCTGTACCTGCGATTACTGCGTCCAACGATGCGAACTTGTACTTAAATGCGTAATTAATAAACCTCTCTGCCTCCCTGATTACATCCTCCGTAACTGGCAGAACCTTAATTCGAAACACCTGACTGTTTCCCTCCAAAATATCCTTTACCAGCTTTCGCATTGCAGCGGTCTGCTTATTTTTCCATCTTTTTCTTTCCGGGTTAAAATATCTTGTGGTGCAGCGTGTTCCATCCTCCTTGATGACGCGATTGCACAATTGCCACTGCGCCTGCTCACCCCTTGCATATTTCCCCATAACTGACATGATTTCCACCTTAGTAATCTCAGAAATATAGCAGTCTCCTCTTTTTATCTCTTCTATATCAAATCTTTTTCCCTTCGCTGGGATGCCTGCAATCTCACATAATATTTCCCAAAATGCATTCGTATCTATCAGATATTTATTCATACAGTGCTCCTTATTTTGTCGGTAGATTGTCCATATTCCCCATCAGCTCCTTAACTCCTTCTTCATCAAGAGGATCCAGCTTTTCCTTTACTTTATCAATCAGCTCCTGCAATTCCGCATCCGGTCCCTTGTTTACGTAACCATCAATTCCCATATTGGCAAGTTCTTTTACCTCTTCGAACTCACCGTAATTTGTATAGATTATCACATAGACATATGGATCCATTTCACGTATTTTCTTTAAGACCTCTTCCCCTGTCATCTTAGGCATCTTCAGATCAAGAAGCACCAAATCATATGTGTTTTTGGCAAACATCTCTACCCCCATCACACCATCCGACGCAATATCAGCCTCATATCCATATAATCGCAATGCCTCCTGCACTGGTGCTGCGGTATCCTTTTCATCTTCTACTATTAAAATCCTATACATTCTCCATCTCTCCCTTCGGAATCTGAATCAAAAACTCAGCGCCTTCTTTATACGCCGTATTCACTCTTATTTTTCCCCCATACATTTTCAATATATTCCATACAATATAAAGTCCGAGACCTTCTCCGCCATCCGACTTCTCTTTATCCTTCGTCGAATAGAACGGATTAAATATTTTATTCACGATATCCTTGGGCACGCCACGTCCATTGTCCCTGAAATGAATATTAAGCACATTGTCATGCTCTTTGCAAAGCACGGATATACGCTTTGGTCCGTCCTTTTCCCGAAGTTCATCCGCCGAATTGCTTACAAGATTATATATCACCTGCTCAAACTGGAGGCTGTCTCCATACAGCGTAAACTCCTGAATCCCATCAATCTGTGTCTCTATGCCAATACCATCCAACCGCATCTGCATATCCAGAAACACCGCCTTGATATGCTCGATGCAATTAAACCGGGAATTGACACTCTTGCTTGAGACAATAGGTGCAAAACGTTTTAGCAGACGCTTTACACGAATCGTCTGCATTAAAATATTATCCAGCAGTTCTTCCAGATTCTCTCTATCATCCAGATTTCGCTCCATTTTCATCTGGTAGAGCTGAACACCGTATCTGATATTGGTAATCGGCTGTCCCAGCTCATGTGAAAAGCCTTTGAGCAGCTCCTTGATTGCAATCAACTGTCTGTTGTGCTCCTGCTCCGACACCATATCCTTTATGGTATCCCAGAATGCCTCTTCTGTTTCCCTCTCCTCCTG
This sequence comes from Roseburia sp., assembly GCA_017937095.1. Taxonomy (GTDB): domain Bacteria; phylum Bacillota; class Clostridia; order Lachnospirales; family Lachnospiraceae; genus Roseburia. The sequence goes on from JAGBEG010000013.1 coordinate 155,348, forward strand.
TGTTCCTTTAATCTTATTTCCGGCTCTGTTATACCCTTTTTTGCTCTGCTCCAACTGACTGATATGCCTTCGCATCTCCACCGCATCATCAATCATTCCAAGCTTCACATAGAAATTCTGTAATGTCTTACTTATTGGAATACTGCTTGTAGCACTATTCCGTATCTTCTTTAAGGTGTCAAGAAGACTCGTCTCATCCCCTTTATTCAAATAGTAATATACGAATTCATACTGTATATTAAATCCCGCCCGTTGCCGTACTTCCGGATGACTTTCGATATACGCGTCCGCCCTTGCGTAATCATCCAGTTTTCTGCACAATCGGAACAGCGTTCGAATCACTATATCATTTTGGTTATAGTCCAACATCATCTCTGTAATGTCGAGTGCCATTTCATAGAACTCATACTTCTCTATAATCGCCACAAGCTTTATATCCCGCGGAACAGTCTGTCTTGTATGAACAGCATGTTTCTTCTCCCAATAAAGAAAACAATAAATATTCCACAGATTTCCGTTCTTTTCCTGACTATTTATCCAGTTTGCCAATGAATCCTGATTTTTCTCAACCTCGATGAATATGCAGTTTTGCTTCTCGTCAAACTCAAACAGCACGGAAGCAAGGCTCTTTTTGAGTTCCACTGAAAAGGAATCCCCGTCTACCAGTTCCACAATACGGTTATATACCTCTGTACAGTCAGCTTTATCTGCCTTTTCCTGATAACGCTCCCAAAAATTTACAAAGTTCTTAAAATGACGTAAATTTTCACCAATCTTCGTCAAAAAGTCCACATACGCGCTGCCTGCCAGCCTATAATCCTCTTTGGACATGGCAAGATCCCCCAGTATCTTGCAAAAGAAACTGGAGTCCGGGAAACGTTCGATTGCATTCTCAGTTACTTCTATCGCTCTCTCTGTCTGACCATGTCTGCGGTAAAACGAAATCTCCTGCGATACATGATATTCTTCTTTTTGCATAAATGATTCTCCCGCCACACTCTGTGCTGATTTGTTGTAGACAAAAATAGTATAACGCATACCAAAAGAAAAGGGAAGTGAAAGTTGTTTATCAGCCGACCCTGATCCCGCCAAGTCTTACAACAGGTATTCCTTCTTCCTTAAGCTCCGTCGAAAATACGGTGACCTCGATCCGCAGATATCTGCCCCTCACAGGGGGCTTGTGCTGCCGCTCCCAGCGCACAAGCCGCTCCACCAGCCCACCACACCATTCGTCACTATATCCGGTCCTTGGCTGCAAACACACCGGCAGCTCCACGCAGGCAGTTGTGGTTTTTCCAAAACGGTAGCCGTAAGAGACCTGACAGGCAAGCTGCACCTTCTGTCGTCCCATGCTTAAAACATTTTCAAACAGATACCGGATTGCCCGCTCCTGAAAGCCGCACTCTTTCCTGTATTCCTCCGGAACGGCAACCGTCACTTCCTTTTCGCTGCTTACCAGCGCATGGAGCGAATGCGCAAATGCCGTTTCCTCCGTACGATACAGGAAACGTTCATTTACCGGATGCATTGTATCGGACAAATCCTCATTTCTGACGACATAGCTTTTCGCATAAACGCTCTGATATGTAAAGATGTCCAATTCCTCCAGCGTCAGCCGGAGTGTGATTTCGGATGCGGTTTTCTCCTCCCCTGCGCAAAAAAGCCGGTAGCGTCCGCCTTTTTCCGTCCTCTCCGCTTCCATCTTCTGCTCTGTGCCGTCCGGCAGGACATAGTGAATCACCGGGAGCTTTTCCTCCCCGGTAAACAATTCGATTTGAAATTCGTCCCCCGCAGACCATGTCCGGAAATGGCAGCCATATGTCTTTTCCTCCAGTTCCTTTCTGACCGCAGTTTCTTCGAACATCTCCCAGTGTGCCGCAGTTTCACACACAAGCTGAACAAACGTCCCGTATGCCTTTGCAAATTCTTCTCCGTCTCCGTGCAGCAATGACAGCAGACCGCCTCTTGCCACGCTGTACTGTGCGAGACAGTCGAACACATCTTTATCCGTGTTTTTCTGATAAAGCTCCGGCTTCTGGTTGAACACCACCGTCACATACATCATATCCTGCCCCGTCATCTCATGGCTTAAGGTCACATGATAGTCATAGCGCAGCAGTTCCGAAATATTCTTCCCCTCTTCCGGCTGTTTTGTGGTGATCCTCTGATCCTTCAGCACCGGCTGTGCCGGATAAAAGCGGAGCGGAACCGGAACGGGAAGACCGCAGGAGAGATCAAGGTGCATATTTCCCCCGGCGCGCTTTCCGTCCACAGGTCTTGCCAGAGAGAACCATTCCGGTTGTCCGTCCGTTTCGCTCCCGAAAGACGGCAGACGCTCGAGCTCCCTGACATGATACTCCGCCGTTTCCAGCAAAAAGAATGCGTTCTTAAACCTCTCCGCCTCCGCGAATATGTGCAGATATGCGCCCTGATTCGCCAGTTCCAGTTTTCCCGCTTTGAAATTGACAGATTCCGTAAAACCGTTTACAGCAATACTGCCTGCAATACGGTAATTGTAGTCCGCCTGCTCCTCCATTTCCACCGTGCCCGGATATTGCAACAATACATGTTTTCCATAAGCGCGGGTCAGTGAAGCGCCAAGCTGTTCTAAAACCGCCTCTCTCGCTTCGTCCATTCCCGCCCCGTCTGCATCCTCCAGGGGCTTTAGGACATGGCACAGACGCATGGGGATTTTCTCCGCGAGGAGCTGCTTTTGGGCAAGCAATTCCTCCATAAGCGCGCCGCAGTCATACCGGAAGGTCTTCTCCACCATCTTAGGACAGAGCATGTCCTCTATATCCTGCAAGAAGCCGACCGCCCAGCGTTCCGTATCAATTCCCGCAAAGCTTTGCGGCGCTTCCTCCCCCAAGGTGCCGTCTGCCGCAAGCGGCGCAACTGCTACGTTTTCCCTGCTCACTGTCTTTGTTGCGATCGGCGCCAGCGCATAGAATGCCGGCGTCTTTATCGTTTTGTCATAATAGCAGGACGGTCCTGCCCCGATATTTGCAATGCCCTTTCCGCCCTCTCCTTTCGCGATCCACAGATACAACCCGTTCTTCGTCCCCCACTCCGCTTCTCCCTGCAATACATAGGCAAACGTCAGCGTCTCCTCCAGTCTCTGTGCAAATTCTTCCACCGAAGTCTGCCCGCCGCCGCTTCCGGGAAGAACCGGAGTCCATGCATGATAGATTTCCTCCGGCGGATCGGGAACGCCCTCTGACGCCCGGTACAGATGAAGCTTCGTGTCCAGTTTTGTTAAAATGTCATTTTCAGTTCTAAGCCATCCCATATCGAGCTTCTCGCCGTACTGTATTCCTTCCGGGAGAAGCGGCAGCGTGATTCCGCCGCGCACGATTGGCGCATCCATAAGAACTTCCTCACTGTCAATTCCCAGCTCCTTAAGCTTCCGCCCCACACTCTCCAACGTGTCAAAACGGCTGACCATAACCGTCCCCGCTTCTGTTTTTATCTGTGTTCCTTCTATTATAATGTCATTCATCCTGCGATAAAACCACAGGCTGTTTTTACAATTGTAATTATTGCATACCCATGCCATGCGATAGCCCGCGCCGCCGTTTTCCTCCAGCGTAAAAGAAGAAGCATACGCCGTCCCGGGGAACGCGATCCGAAACGGTATCGAAAGCTGTTGAGGCTGCGCCAATTTCATGTTTTTATTTGCATCATAAAACTGCTGCGGCGTAATTCCATATACCTCGCAGAGACTGCGCAGACTTCCCGCTTCCTTCGCCGGAACGGTTTTCGTACTGCACCAGACAGCCGTACCGCTTACCAGCAGGTCTTTCGTTTCCTTATTATAATGCCACAATTTCTCTGCCGGACAGCCCAGATGATTTTTAAGAAGCGTCTCGCCGGATAACGCCGTCAGCCTGCGGTAAGAAAGTACCGCCCCCTCTGCAAGAATCCCCGTCCGCTCCTCCGCCACCAGTTCCATCGGCGTCACGTTCACAGAAAAAAACTGCTGGAAGGCAGCGCACACATCATTTAACGACGCGGTGACGCCATCCTCGCTTCCGACCTCCACCTCGTAGCCCTGAAATGTAAATTCATAGTGTTCTAAGAGTATGCCCCGTTTCTCCCGGTTATCCTCCACCAGAGAAGCCGCCTGACAGCCGATCGCATCCGCCGCAAGCGCAAACGTACGCGCATCTGCCGGGACCGTGTAGCTTCTCCCGGCTTCCCCGCTTATTATCACGTCAGTTCCCTCGCGCAGTATGACATTTTTATTTTTCTCCCAGCCCTCTCCGGGCAAAAGCGCCGCAAGCGAAGCGCCGCTGTAAAAGCTTTTCATGACAGGAACCGCCAGCTCCTGTTCTCCGAACACCTGTGACAGTTCCGCATCCAGATTCTCCCCCAGCAGTTCCTCCGGCGTCAGCGTATAGTCTGTCACCGCATCTGCAAGCGTTTCCGAAACACACATGGCGGCGCTTAAGGCGTCGACCCATAGCAGCCAGCCCTGTATCTTCTGATACATAGCAAGTATATCTTCACGGGGCAGACTTATCACCTCCTTAAGCAGCGTGCTCTCAAGGCAAAGCTCAGTTCCCGCCGCCTGTATCTGGTCCATGGATTTCTTTAGCGCAGATAAAACCTCGCTTCGCTTTTTTGTCTCCATAGCCCCCTGCAAAGACGGCTCGATCGCAAGCACAAGCTGTCCTTCCCGCACCATATAACTCACGGAAACCGCGCCGGACTGATGAATTGCAAGCAGTGCATCATTGTATCTTGGCGTTATTTCAAGACGGAAGCTTTGCATCGTTTCGCAGACGGCGTTTCCCAGCACATCCCGAAATTCCAGATCAATGCTCGCCGTCCTACCGACGTTATCATATGGATTTCCGCTGCCGCTTAAAAGGAAACGGTCCAAGGGCACGCTCTGACTGTACTCCCAGACCTTCGCATGATCCTCCGGCTCTTTCGGCAGCAGCGGCATTCCCGTTTCACAGTCCTCATAGCCCTCCCCATGCATCCGGTAATTGATAATACTGTAGAGATTGCGCACCGCATCCCGCTTATCCTCATCGGGATTCTCCGGCTGTGCGAGCGTTGCCGCAAATCCCGCGCTTCCCGGGTTTAGAACGCTCTTTACGGCATATTCTCCGGGATGTTCTCCTGCCTTTTCCTCTTTTACCTCCAGCCATGCGTACTCATTTTGCCAAATCTCCTGTGCGTCGATGACACAATTACATCCGTCTCCCGCAGTCTCTGCCGTCACGAGCAGCCATAATTTTCCCGCGCCGGAGGAAGAAAACAGGCTCGATTTCAAAATCCCCTCGCCTTCCAGACAAATGTAATATCCGCTGCAATTCTTCACACTAAGCTGCTGCAATAGCATGAGAAACGCCGTTGGCTCCGACATAGATGCAACAAAAATAGCTTCCTTATTTAAAAGCGCATCCGGGCTGCTCTTTGTCTCCCCTGAAAGGTTCGTCCTGACAAGCCTTGTCTTCTCCTGCGTAAGCGGCAGACGGTATAGCCCGCTTTCCATGCCCTCCACCGCAGACGGCTCATACAAAAGATCGATCCGCACCGCCTTTTCGCATATGGCGTCAAGCGCCCTGCCGCTTCCCTGCTCCGCCACGGCAAGCTCATAGATAGGAAGCTTTTCCTCCGTCCTTTGCAATGTCAGTGCGAGCAGCAATCCAAAGCTTCCTTCTCTCTCCTGCCCGGTCACATTCTGTCCCATCGCCCTGCCGAACCCCGACAGCATCGAATCCACCTTCCATGTATAGTCTGAGAAATGTCCGTCTGCAATCGTCATAAATTCTTCTGTGAAGATGAGAATACTCTTTCTCTTATCCTCCGCCAGATACAGCCGGTATTCTTCAAACGGATGCTGTCTCCTCTCCAGTACATACGGCGCGATTTCCCGCAACGGCTGTTTGAACACAGGCGCAAAGAGCGCCGAAGGGACGCGGGAATTGATTTCCTCATTGGAAATTGTAAGTTCGCAGCCTCCCCCGGTCTCAATCCAGTCCTCATACCCCGCCGCTGCCGTGACCGCAAGACGGTGGCGCAGGAAATCCTGTGCTGCTTCCTTCTCATAGCACAGCTTCTTCTGCTGTCCAAGTATCTCATACAGCCCCGCCCAATTCTCTTTTCGCGAAAAAAGAGAGGAGTTTCTTCCTATTATAATAGCAGTTGACGGGCACGGCAGACGCAAGCCCTGAAGGAAGAACCGGGACACCATTCCCGCCGCCTGTCTTATCGTCTCCTGCGAATGTAAAATCCTGCATACCTCTTCCCGCTCCAATACCGGAACATTTCGAACAACGATCACATCTTCTGCAAGCACCGCGCGCGCATCCTGTATTGCCTGCACGAGCGCATCAAGAGAAATGCGGTTCTGGCGCATCACCTGTTCTACGCTTCTTCCTGCTGTCGCACATTCTTTCCCGTCAACCGTAATTGTATCTGTCAAAAAAAGCCATCCCGGATTGTCAAGTAAAATGGAATGCGGCGTCACGCCCACCGAGAGCCAACGTTCTGCCCCGTCAGCAGTTTCCTCCATTTCCCTGTGCATACTGTTTTTATAGCGCAGTGCGTCTGCCGGCATTCCAAGCGCATCCGCCGCCGATTCCCATGTCTCGCCGTGCCGTTTTCGAAATAGAACGCGCACATCCCGGAAGCTTCCCGCAAGCTCCCGCAGGGTTTTTCCTCCGGTATGCAGGCGCACTGCACGGATCTGCTCCTGCGCTTCCTTTGTGACCGCCTGCAAAATAACGGCAAGATAGTCCTCAAACAGCACTTCCGCAAGCGCCACCCGCTCATTTCTGCCGTACCTGCCGCATCCGCCCGCAGAAGCACCTACGGTTCCTGATTCTGCTTTCGCCTGCATCTTCGAAGCGGTTTCCGGCGCCGGATTTAATCTCGCAAAATACGCTTTTAACATTTCCATGTATGCGCCGTCCACCATTGGCGCATCCGCAAACGAAACAGACGTATCTTCTATGATTTCCCCTTCCTCCCCATAGGTCAGCCACCTGAAAATCAGCCCCGGAACCGCCGGGAAAAACACGCCGTCTTCCTCTGCACAATTCGCCGCATCCGCCGGAACAGGCGTAAGCACCAGTCTTGTCCTCTCTCTGAAATAAGCGGCAAAATCTTTCGTCTCCTCCCGAAGCTGCTTCGCGAGCCGCTCCAGCGTACCAAGACTCACCGTTTCATCCAGATGATCTGCAATCCATTCCTCCGCAATTTTGACAATCTGTCCGAATCCCGTTTCCCCCTGCCCTACAAGAAGCAAAAATGCGGCACATGGCTCTAAGGACGGCTGAAGTACCGTGTAAAGCGGCAGCACCCGCACTGCAATATCCGCTTTTTCACCTCCGTTCGGCGGCTCCCGCTTTCCCTTAAACGCTTCCTTTTGTCCCGCGTCTCCCACCAAAGCACGCATGATCTGCGGCCGATAACCTCCTATGTACCCGATTCCCCTGCCGCTCCTTATTCCTCTGCCGCCTCTTATTCGTCCCGTTATTCCATCCGCCAGTTCCCACGGTGTTTTCTGCGCCTCCCCGATCGAGAAATCCATGTGCATAGAGAAATGAAAGGAAAACGAAATTTTTACAAAGAGAATCTTAATGGAAGCGCCCACTTTCAAATCCAGATCCACCGCGAACAGCATCGGCTGATACGACTCAAACACCACGGACGCATACGCCCTGACTTCGGCGTTGGCAGAAACCGAAAGAATCCCAAAATCCACCGACAGAAACAGCCGTCCGTAAATTCCCGCCACCGCCTTCGCCGCGTAATAGAAATCCTTTTTCTGCCTGGTATCCGATGGCGTGTACACCGCAAAAATTCCCTCAAATATCGCGAAAAATTTCAGAGACACCGCGCCTTTTGCCACCGCAAAGTCAAAGTTCCTGCCAATCCCAAGCGACAGTCCGACACCGATTGCAATCACAGGCGCAAATCTGCCGTTTCTGATTTCGGGCACCTGCGTGCAGGTCTCCTGACTTAAAATGCCAAAAGAAACACCGCCCCTGCCGGTATAATAGCCTGCTTCTACCGCAAAGCTGCTGCTAAAATCCTGCCCCTTGGGGAAGCCTAAATCCAGATAGAAATTGCCGTTTGTATACAATTCCAGATAGAACCTTCCAAGCGTGATCTGCAGCGCGCCGAAGTTCAACACCCGAAACCGCTCGGGGACTGTCAGTTCTGCGGAAAACATCCCGATATCATCCGTAATCTTCCGATAAAGAAGCTCTAATTCCAGCCCGGCAAGCTGCGAGAGCGCGTTGTCCTCCCCCTTTTTCACAGTAATCCGTATTCCGTATAAAGAGGGATCGTTTAGCACCAATTGCAGTCTGAGCATTCCACGGTAAGTCATATCCGCCCCGAACAGCCAGTTCACCCCTTCCGCATAGGAAAGCACCGGACGTTCCCCCGCCCCGATCGGTCTGATTGCCCCTTTTAATGCTTCCACCGCGTCTGTAATGTTCTGCGCCGCAAGCAGCTCCTCCGTTCCAAAATGCTGTCCCATCCCCAGATAGTCAAGCTGTATGATTTTTCCGTCCGTTCCGCCGATATCGGGTGGAGCATCGTCGATCGCATCCCATGCCAGCGGTGCTTCTTCCGTATATTCCTGCCCCAGAACGGAACCGGTCAGAGCAAATTCTACTTTTGCAGTTTCTTTTCTGCTGTAGCGGATGCCGATCTGCCTGATTTCCACCAGACCAAACAGATTCAGCTCCGCCGCATACAGCATCGTCACGGTCCGCTCCTGCATATCAAATTCCAGAGAGAAATCGTCAAGACGGATGCGCTCAAGAATATCCCACGGCGCGGACAGTTTAAAATCCGCATTCGGATTTACCATATGTACAAATCCGCTGACCAGTCCGTAAAGCGTCATCCCTTTGAGTCCCAGAATGAGCAGCTCATGCTCCCCCCGTTTTTCATAGCGCGCCTCCAGATAAGCGTTTTCATACCAGATCAAAAAACGATAGCCTGCTTCCTGCACCAGCTCATAACATACCCTGATTCCAAATGCATTCAGCTTAAAGCCTGCCGTCAGCGTTCCGGTCACCTCTCCCGTGACCGCCTTTGTCAGATTCACACTGCCGAAAAGCACCAGATTCACGCCGAGGAGCTTCGTGTTCCACGGCTGCTCTAACGCCGCCCGTATCGTAAACGGTCCCCTGTCATTGCTGTAGAACTCCGCTGCAAAGTCCGTAAGCTTCAGGTCGAACAACGGCTCATCCCGCAGCGCATCCATCCGGAACAGTTCCGAGAGCACTGCGGCGATACTTACCTCTCCCGCAACCAGCTCCGCCTTAAAGTGCCAACCGCTTTCTGCTGCACAGTCATAGTCAAATTGCAGCCCCAGTGTAAACGGACTTGCTCCCCCGATCTTCAGCTCCCCCGCCAGCATCAGCGCCAGCGCATCCGGCTCATAAGAAAACTCCCCGGAAATCTCTGTTATTATGATCGGAAGTCCCAGAATAGAAAAGGAAAGCAGTTCGCCGCTTCCTACTACGAACTGCAGCCAAAAAGCTCTGCCCGGTACAGAAACTGTATAGCTTATATCTGCGACCGTCAGCTTCCCCACATCGGCTGACGGAATTCCATAGGTCGTCAGAACATCGCTTAACGTGGCAGCTTCCTGTCCTCTCTCCTGTTCCGCCAGCAACGCCCCGCTTATGACAAGCGCCGGAACATCGCACCACATGTCAAGCCGCAGCTTAAAATCTGACTTTACCGGTATGCAAAATGTCCCGAATACACCGCAGGCACAAGTAACCCTCTCCTTTGTCCACGCATTTCCTCCCGGAACGCAAAAGTACAGAGAAATGCCGATTTCCTCCGCTGTAAAATAAGGAACGGCAGGCTTCCAGTCCTCCGGGACGGTCAGCCGTATCCCGATTCCCTGCAGCAGATGCGCTGGCGAAAGAATAAACCTTAGCCCGCCCAGCGCCAGAAAATCAAATCCTCTGATTCCCTCCGGCAGCGCAATGGTATCTGTAATCTGCGGCACTCCCACAAGGCTCCCGATAAATTCCGCCACGCTTCCTACATGCAGGACCGGTAAAAAATCAACGGAAAACTCCCATGCATTGCCGCGGAAAAGTCTGTGTCTTACATCCGTCTTTCCAATCACCTCAAGCTTCACGCAGCAGACCAGTTCCGCAAATGCCTCGCTGCGCTGTGTTTCCTCTCCCTGTCCCTGCCAGCTTCCTTTCAGATAAAGCGACATCTCGTTTTGTCCCGAAAACGGAAGAGGGGCAGTTATTTCAAAATCGATGCGATATCCCCGTTCCATCGCGGCGCAGAATGCATTTCCATAAAAGCCGGAGATTCCTCTCACATATGCCCGGTAGCTTTCCCACCCTTCCGGGAGCATGAGCGCTCCCGTCACGCGATAGCGGTTCTCTTCCTTCTGCTCCTTTTCTATCACGGTCTCTGTGAAAGAAACAGCACCGATCAGCCGTTCATTTTCTTCTTGTCTTCCCGTCGCAGAATCAATCGTTACGGCTTTTCCGAACAATTCTTCCAATGTGTACCCGGTCAGTCTTCCCGAATTATGCCTGCCCTCTTTTTCCATCCGAACCAGATACGGTTCCGCCATATGCTACCTTCTTTCCGCCAGTCCCGGCTTCGCAACGGCACGCCATGGTCTGCTTTGCTCCTGCACATTATGTTCCGCAAGATTGTAAGGTGTTCCGGCGTGCTTTTCGATTGATGCGGTACTCTCTTCCATTCCCTTCGCACTCATCTCATAAATATAATGCTCGTATGCCCCCTTTATGGCGCCCCCTATATATTGAATTTCCGGTACAAATGTTGTATACAGGCTCTTCGCTGTCTTTTTTATGCCATATTTCCTGTCGTCCCTCCCGTCTGTGGTGTTGTAATAACAGGAATGCGCCTCGCATTTGCTCCTGATCTTACTTTCTGCAATTTCCATAAAGGTCTTATGCGGATGACCATAGCCGTTGTTTTCCCCGGCGCTCACAACCATCTCCCTCACTTGCAGCTTCGCAAGGAAAGCGTCCAATGAATTGCGGTCGCAGGTGATAATCGAACCGTGATGCGGCGCCGACATATAGTCAATCTCATACCCCTTCGGCAGTGTCAAACCGGAAATCAGATTCATGGTCTGCGTTGTCGGATCTCCCGGAAACAGAAAACGGTAAATGGGCTTCCCCGGAAAGCGAAGCTCTAATTGTATGACTGCGGAAACCGTATTATTGCTGTCTCCTCCCCGTGCATTTGCGTACAGATAGGTCAGGCACACTTCATCCGAAGCATACAAATGCCACAAAAGCGTTCCATCCTCACCATAGGCGCTCCCATCCGGCAAAGTGCAGACATTATCCGCTTCTGTAACAGCCTTTATCGCATCCCGGCATTCTATATAAGAACGCCGGGGTCTGCAATACCACTCATCAAATTTCCAGTACTCTCCGACAGAAACCGTACCCTTGCTCTGTTGTTTGAGTATTTCCTTTATGATCGAATGATGATCCTTATCCTGATGGGAGAGAACCACAAGGTCGATATGTCTGTGCTCGCTGCTCTTTCCCATTGCCATGGCACGTTTTTTCATTGCCAGAAAAATCCTCCAGATGCAGTCTCTGACATGCGGATATTGCGCTCCGTCTCCTCCGCAGTCCACCAGCATGAGCTGTTCCATTTTCCCGTTCGCATCATAGACTTCAATCAGATTGCTCATCCCCTGCCCGACTGCAAGCATGGTCACCTTCACCTTTGCCGCCATCGTTCTCCTCCTTCTGATACGCTGCATACCAGCCAAGACCGCTGCCATTTTCCCCGAACAGGTAAATGTTATTTTTTCCCGGCGGAAACGACATGCCAAGCGCGCTGAGTGTGAAATTCCGAAAACAAAGCTGGTAATCCGTTTTCTCCTCCGTGTAATATACCAGCATCTCCACCGATTTGAAATCCAGCTTCAATATGCCCTGAAGATTCAGCGTGACGCCGTCCGCCCCAAGCCCCGGCAGCATAATTCCTACAAATACCGGAGGATTCTTTTGTGCTTCCCCAGGCATTCCCCACGCATATAAAAGCTTTAATTCCAATACCTCCACCGCTGCATTTGCCCCGGGCGATCCAAGCGGAACCGTATAGAAAAGCCCGTACCACTGCGACTTTATCTCTCCCTGCTCCACAGGACACGTCATGCTGCGATATCCCAAGGTTTTCGGCGTTCCTTCGGACAGATTGTATCGCAGCAACGCCTGCGGATGGGCGGGCAGACACGCCGGAAGCGAACTGCGGCGCGGAACGCTCTGTGCCTCATCCAGCGTCAGCGTTTCGTACCTTACTGCAAAATGCTTTTCTTTCGCGCCCGCCAGTTCCATGGACATATCAACCATAAGACCATCGAACGCCAGATATCCGTCCTCCCCTGTATCGGGATCGCTTCCATACGCCGGAATATCGCAGGCTGCATCCCGCAGAAAACGCAGCTTCCCGGTCAGCCCAAAGCTTCCGGTCAACATTCCATCCGTCTCCCATGCTTTCATCCGCACTGCACTGACCTCAACGGTTTCTGGCATACTCCCCTTTAATGCAAAAACCGTATTTTGCCGCAGGGCAAACACATACTGCCCCACACCGCCGCTGTTCTGGTAGCTTCCGTCCAGCACAAGACAATTTCCCGCCTCTCCTGTCACCGCCTGCGCTTTGGTGTCAAATAACCGGTTGATCAGCACCTCCGCCTCCGCCGCAAACTGTACGATTGCAGAGTTGCGTATTTCTAACAGAACACGTTTTGTAAGGAAATCGTAGTCCTTGCCGTCTATATCCTCGTTCACAAGCGCCCCGTTATCCTGATAATCTACCATACCAAAATAGCTCGAGCGCTTCATGACAAGACTGCCATCCTTTACGATAATGTCGTTTGCATGTATTCCCATGTGATGCGCATAAAGCGCTTCCCCGTCAAGCCCCGCAAGAAGCAGCTTCAGTTCCTCCGGCATCCGATCCGCCAGAAGCGGGCAATTTAAAACCAGGACTCCGGAAAATGCCGGGTCATGTATGATTTCATGGAAGTTCCGGTAATCGGCAAGCACATTTCCGTCCCTGTCGTATGCACGCGCCGCCGCACTTTGATAAATCTTTGCGATATCTCCTGCCAGTCTCTGCTCCTTAAAGTCAGTCTCCTCCATCAGTTTATCGATAGTTTTGTCTTTTGCATACTTAAATATAATCGCCGTATTACTTTTGTCTTCCCTGCCGCCGCGCAAGTGCTCCGCGTCCACAAGAAACCGCCAGTCTCCGACTGCAAAATCAAGCTTCCAATGCTGCACCTCCGCCGAAACCGCCGCGAAATCCGCCATCGGCAGAAAGAGCCGGCTGTCATGAAATTCCATCTGCAGCCGCTTTGACATTCCGGCAAATCCAGAATCCGGCTCTTCTTTATCGTGATTAGCTGCAAGCCCGATCCAGTTCCATGTATTTCCCAAAACACCCACCAGCCACCCCTGCGGCGTCATGGCAATCCGCTCTGTATTTTCTGCATTTTCAATGACGTTTGCCGCATCTAAAAGCAGACGCGTGCGCGTCGGCAGGATTCCCGCAAGCTCCATCCCCAAAAGCAGCTCTTCCTCCGTCGTCTCCTCCGATAACTGTTTTACCGGGAGCACCGGCACAGCCGTTTCTCCCGCAAGCTGCGCCACGGGCAGTTCCAGATACGCTAACAGCTCCGAAGTCCTCTCCTGTATTGTATACAATGCCGTCTGCGCCGCACTGGAATAATAGCTTACCGCCTCCTCTGACGTGCCAAAAGAAATCCACGCGGTCGTGGCGATTTCTCCGAGTCCTTCTGCTTTCCCGTCAAGCGCACAATACGCAGGCTTTCCCGGATGAAAGCAGATTGGAAGAAGCCCTGCTGCGCCGCACCGGAGGTACTCTGTTCCCATCCTGCCGCAAAGAATCGCATCCTCCGATATTTCGCCGCAGAGAGCCGGAGCTGCCTCCCTCACTTCGCCGCAGAGAGCCGGAGCTGCCTCCCTCACTTCGCCGCCGAAAGCCGGGGCTGCCCCCCGCTCTTCGCCGCAGGCTGTGGGGATGTCCGCTTCTATCCGAAGATCGAACCTCCCCGTATAAGTCAGATAATATTCAGATGCCGCTCCCAGCTTACCGCCCTCCGTCGTAAACCAGCGGATTCCTTTTGCAAACACAAGCCCCGGGCGCTCCTCTTCTCCGGTTTTTGCATCCGCTCCGCCAGTCGAAAACCGCATCCTTGCATAGACCCTGCGTCCATAAAGCGTCGGTATATCACAGGGAATTTCAAAAGAAACACTTTCGTCAAAGAAAAACTGCATTCCCTCCTCCGGCTCTTTTGCAAAATCCAGCCGTCCCCGCAGACGCATATCCTGTCCGGGACGAAACAGCGCTGCCGTCGCCCGGTACGGCTGTCCGCCTTGCATTGAATCATACCGGATTCCCGCATCGATCCGCGCAAAGATATCCGGCTCCCCGGGAAGCAGGAAATCCACCTCCCAGACACCCGCATCCTCTCCGGTAAGCCAGAGTTCCGGCTTTCCTTCTCCATAGAGCGTAATCCCCGGCGTCCGCAGCCAATGCTTTTTTCCCGCTGTCTCTAACCGGACCGCCGTCTCACCGGACGCCTCTTTTTCCCGCTGCGCTCTTTCAGACGCCGTCAAAGCGTTCTCCTTCTCCGCTGTGAAGTCGTCCAGCACCATCCGGCTGCCGCCCGGCAAAAAGAGCGCGTAGCGCTGCCAGTCAAATTCTCTTCCCGTCAAAAGTCTGTGCGCGTCTCCGCTGCCGCTCTCCCGCAAAAGAAGCTGATACTTCCACTGCCGCATCGGAATGTTCGGATTACAGATCCATCCGAAAAGAATATTCCCCCCGCAGGATTTCAAAAGCCATACGGCGGAAATCAGAAATTCTGAAGCCGCATCGGGCTTTAACGCTTCGCCCAAAAACAGGTAGCTGCCCGTTTCCATTTCCCATGTCTGCGCAGCCGTCTGCACATCCGCCGCCTGCTGCCCCGCAGTGCAAAAAACGGTTCTGCCGCACTGATAGCCCGTGAGCCCTCCGGCTGTTCCGATCTTCGTAAACTGCGCTGTGTTTTCATTTTCCTGCCACCGCTCTCTCATACGCACTCCCGGCAGAATGAAATCCGGTCACCCGGCAAAAGCGGCAGTTTCAGCCACCCGGAATCTTCCGGTTTTTCCGGAAAATACACCGGAAGATACCCCCTCGCTCCAAAGCTGCTTCTGCGAAACATTGCTACTCCCACCGCCAGTCCGTCAATGCCTGTTCCTTCCTGCTCGAGCAGATTTTGAAGCGTCGTCCCAACCGAGACAAACATAGTGGAACCGTCCACCGCGACGGCAATCTTTGGAACCATCACAGCCCTTCCACGGAAATAAGATAACGTCACCCCCGCCGTCGTTACCTGCTGCTCCTGATTCATGCTTGTTGTCGCCTCCACAAGCTGCCCATAGGTGTCCGCACCGATCAGACATACATTTCCGGGAGCATAGTCCGTGCCCGGTTCCTGACTTTGCTGCATCCGCACCGGATAATGAAGGCGGTACAACGGTTTTCGCGCCGCAGACCGGAACAGATCGATCAGCCCGCCCTCGCCGTTCTGCCGCTCGAGCGTACCGTCGCTCTGCTGCACCGTGTATTCCTTTATCCCCGCAAGGAACGCGTCAAACCCAAGCTTCCACGCTTCCCCGCCGCCATAGGAGTGTACCTGATACACAGAGGATGCTCCGAGATAATAGCCCGGCAGATATGCTCCCGCTTCTCCCGAAGCCGAAATCCCGGCAGGCGGTTTGTAACCTTCCGCCTCGACGAACAGCCTCATGCCTTTCTTCACATCCACGCAGCGCCCTTCTCCACTGTAGCCGCAGGCGCAGAAAAGCAGCTCCTCATAAGATGCGTCCGCCATCTGTGCCAAAAGCTCCTGTACCTCCCCCGCAAATTCCGGCAGGATAGACGTCACCGTCTCCCCTTGCGGCGGCTCGTCCTTCGACGTATCTTCCGTCACCGAAAACAGCGCTGTCAGAAACGTCTCATAATCTGCATTTGCCCGCTCCGCCGGATTGATAACCGTAAGTACATAGCCACCGTCCTTTGGCGCAAGCTCGATTCCTTTTCCCGAAACACTCCCCTTGGGCGGACGGTTAAATATTTCCTGTCTGATATGAACAGACAGCGTCTGAGGAGATCCGCCGCCTGCGCTCTGACAGATGCGCCATTTCCCGTTCTGCTGATACAGATAATATCCTGCCGGATCAAGCGCCGCCGCCTCTGACGGCAGCCCTGCCTTTGCTCCGAAATACGGACGGACCGTTACCGTGCCCATCCTGCGCCCAGTGAGCACCGCTCTGCTTTCCGCCGTATTCTGCGTTTTCCCGTCAGAAAAGGTAAGTTGATAATGCGACGTCATTTCTGCGCCGCAATATGTCCACGTGACCTCTGTTCCCGCTAATCCCGGCATGGCTCTGACCGCTTCCACCGTCCCAAGTGCAATCTGCTCATCCTGCTTTGCTCTTCTGCCCGAAATTGTCACAGATGTAGTCCCTATTTTCTCACTGCTTCCCGTATAGAGCACCGCTGCAGCCCGCTTGAGCATCTCTGCGCAAACGCCCTCCCCGGCAAAAGTAAAAGTAAGCTTCTCCCCCGAAGCAGCGCCCGCCGCCTTCGCCGTCATCCATTCCCGCCCCTGATAACACAGGCAAAGCTCCGGCATTGCCATACCGCTTATATCCGTCTCGTAATCATGGCTCTGTCGAATCGACACCGCAATCCCATTATCCGACTCATGTAGTTCCATAACTTCGTCCAGCCGTATCTGCCAAGGCAGAAAATGCAAAGACACCTCTGGTCCTCTCGAATGTTCCTCTATATAGGGGATCAGCTTTACCGTACCGGCACGCCCCGCCTTCATCCTATCCATATGAATCGGAATATCCAGATAATTATCCCCGTACTCCCCGATAACCACGCTCCCGTCCGGCGAAACCGCCCGCGCAAATACGACATACGCTCCCGCGAAGGAAATATCCTCCCTGAAGTCCCAGCTCAGATGGAGCGTACTGCCGTCAAAGTTCCCCCTCACGGCTTCAAAGCCAAAGAACAGCACCGCCATGCTTTCGCTATACACCGTGTTCCCGCCCTCCGTGCCTCCGATCTTGACCCGGTAGGGAATATCCTTTTGAATCTCGATATCCACCTGCTGCATACAGCTTGTGCCGCTGCCCACATTCCAGCTTTTTAACGCAGTCTCTTCGTTCATCAGAACCAGCTCATAGGAGCCGTGATAAGGCGTTCCCTCGCTGGTGGTCTTCCAGCTCACCCCAATCGTATATACGTTTGTCTCCTTTGCAACACTGATCTCTCTTATCTCAATCGAATCCAGCATCTTCCCCCCATCGGCGCTTATCTGCCGTTCTGCACCCCAAAATCACCGACGACAATTCCGTTTGCCAGCATCCTGCCGCCTCCCCCGCCATGCTCCAGCTCAAGGCTGTAGACAAAACCTCCATAAGGCGCTGTTCCTGCCGCTGCAACGGTCAGCTTCCTGCCCGCTTCACCATATACCGTATCTCCCGGCTTTAGTTCGCCCGCACGTATAAATCCATTTCCCTGATAGACCGGATGCTCCTTTGTCATCCGCACAACATCGCCCTCTTCCGTTCGGATCAGTATAAGAGCTTCTTCCATGCCCTTCCATATGTTTTGCACCTTCACCGGTCGTCCGTCCTCCGGCTGCATGATCATCTCCCCGATGCTTATCTCTGAAATGCGTTTCTTGCTTCCATCCGCCATGCAGATCTGCGTGTCCTCCGCCAGACATCCCCACATCAGCGCGATTGGATACAGCCTCATCTCCTCTTCGCAGAAATCAGACGGGATATTGCCGTTTCGGCTGCTCAAATCCAGAAACGCTGTTTCCGTATGTTTTGGATTGTCCTTCTCCTCCATCACAAGTTCCAGATGAAGATCCATATCGTAGAAAAACTTCTTCATATCTCCCGGCTGCAGCGTATGTTCCTTCCAGGGCGAGATAAGGCTGACCGTCGCAGTCCTTCGATCCTCCGACGCCTTAAATACAAATCCGCTCTCTATGTAATTCTCATGCAATCCCGCTATCAGCCTTACACCGCCGGATGTGCCGCTCTTATCCGTAAGCGTGCAGAAAGACTGCGCCGCCCACAGTTCCCGGAACCGCCAGTTCTTCGCCGCGGTAAGCCGACACAAAAAAGGCACTTCGATGTGCGGCTGTCCTGCCTCCTTTTGTACATAGCAGACATAATCGCAGTCATGCAAATCCTCCGGTCTCCGGAACAGCGCAACCAGAACGTAACTGTCCGGATTGCTCTCCGAAAATGGCGGCGGCGTCTGTCCGCTTCCGTATACCGGAACCGGAGCGGGCTTTGCCGGATCGAATATCTGCGCTATGCACTCCTTTTTCGGCCATGCGTGTTCGTACTTTGAAAGCAGCTCGTCCAGCCGATACCGGAATCTGCTTACCTGACACGCGCTGTGTGTCCCCGCCTGATTCGTCCATAAAAATTGCGCATAGGGTATGTAGTCTGCAATCTCCTCCTCGTTTCCCGCAAACTCCCACATAACGTCACAGCGAAGACTGCCTGTATCCGTTTCCTGCACGCTTCGCAGTTCCCGAAACGTCCCTTCCTTCTCCTCATACACCCAAAGCCGTATCGCAAGCTCACTGCACACTCCCTGCATATCCGCGCGGGCGCTAAAATATATGTGATACCCTCCATCCGTCTCTGTCCCCGGCATATAAAAACAGCGGTCAATCAGACAATGACTGCTCCAGCCTGCGGCGGCAGGATTATCATTTTCAAGCAGCAGCGGTGCCCGGTCGTCATTTGCCTGCTGACGCAGCATTCCACACTTCCCAGCCTTTCCTGCACGCAGTCTTCCATCCGCCGCCAGCTCCGGCAATCTGCGGTACTCATCCATTGCGATAACGTCTTTGTTCTTTCCGTTCGCTGTTTCCATATACGCCCGCCCTTCTTTAGTGTGGTTACTACAGTGACATATTTACTTATTTTTATTATAACTTCATTTTCTACAAATGCCATTCGATATGACGTAAGCTGAAAAATGTGCCCATCATGCTATTTCCTATAGAGTAAAAAACCGGAGATAAACGGCTTTTTAAAACCGTATCTCCGGTAATATTTACAGTTTCACAAGATTGCTCGGATAAATATTTCTCGCCTTTCCTATGTCGTTAAATGTCCTTACCTCCGTCTTGGAAATCTGAAATTTCACATGGTCTCCGACCTGCAAATCGTCGTACATTCCCGCCCAGAAGAAAATCCACTCGCTGTCTGCCTGTCCGTTATCCAGCGGCTGATCTATCTGCCCCTTGATTTTATAGCAGCGGTATTTTTCCTGTACATGTCTGATTTCCGTGATGACCGTGTGATACCAGCCATCCGTATCTTTTTCCAGAATCGCATTTCCCGCTGTCAGCTTTTCAAACGTAGTCACATATTCCGGCAAATGTCTTGTAAATTCCGTGACAATCTGTGCATCGCAGATTCCATACCCGATAAACTCTCCAAAGACAGCGCTCAGTCCATCCCGGTCCAATTTCCGAATCTGCACTCCGGCAAGCGGCATATCCTTAAGCCGCTCAAACGGAAGCGTCGTCATCGGGATAAACCGTTTTCCCGCCATACTCCACCCGGCTCCCATTTCAATGAGGCACATTTTACTCCCCAGATACTCCTCGGTAATCAGGGATATGACTGCCGTAGAGTCCTGCAATTCTTTTCGAATGCGTTCCATAAAATTCTCCCCGGTATACAGATCTTCCACCGCGATCGTACAAAATATGTCGCTTCTGGGAATCCCCAGCGCCAACTGCAGAAATTCGATAAAATTTTCAACCAGTTCCTTATTCTTCGTGCTGTGACTCAGAAATATTTTCGCCATCTTCCCACGCCTCCTTCTGTCATTCTTTCTTTCATTCTTTCTTTGATGCTTCCTTTAATTCCTGTTCCAGTTCCTGCTGCTTCGCCAGAAAACGAACCGTAAGCTCTCTCTGCTGCCTGTCGAACTCCAGCCGGTTCTGCCGCAGTTTTTCTCCGATTCTCTCCATCGCATCCATCGGATATGCCGGAATATCCAGATTCTTTAAATTTGCATTGTTCAAAATCCGGATGGTCGTTCCAGACTGTATACTCTCCAGCGCCCTGCGCCCTTCCTCCGACTGCAGATAATCGTACAGCACATACGGATGATACATCTGCCTGTCCACCCGGAGAATCGTAATGTTTCCACTGATATAGCTTACCATTTGCGGCGCATCTGCTATGGCAAGCTTGATCACCGTCCCCTTCGATGTAAGCAGGATGTCGTCCTCCCTGATTCGAAACTGCGGCTTCTCTATAAGCCTCGCCTCGTCAACATTTTCCGCCGATTCGTAGAGAATGTGCTCATTCTGGATATCTTTTACATTGATAAACTTCACGCCGCCCTCGCTGACTCTGATCTCATCCGGCTTAAGCTGCGCGCCGCGCACAATCGCCGCCGCCTGCTCCAATTTCAGCGTCCTTGCGCCCGTGTCCGTCTGCGCGAGATAAGAAAGCGGCTTCCACGAAACCGTCTCCCGGTTCAGTTCTTCTCTACCGCAAATTACGCTGATTCCTTCCAACTGGCGAAATTCACGAAACGCTTGTCTCGCAGCGTTTCTTCCTTCAGCGGAAAGCTCCCATGCGCCACGGTTCTGACGGCAGGAAAAGCGGCTGATGTCTATGAACAGAATCCTGTTCTGTCTCTCTATGGTCTTTCCTTTATGAAAAATCAAAAGCTCCGTCGTCGTATGTACATTGGCGTAAAGATTGGCAGGCAGCGTGATCACTGCTTCCAGCCAGTCATTTTCTATCACCTGCTGCCGCAACTGCTTCTCGTTTTCCCGGATCAATCCCCCGGTCGTGACAAGCGCGCTCCCATAGCCTCCCTGCCGCAGCCTCCCAAGCATGTCCTCAATGAAAATCCAGTCCGCATATATTTTCTTATTGCAAAATCCTTTTATGCGGGCGTCCCTGCCATCGCACACAAGCGGTCTGTTCGTTCCGCGCGGAAGATCCGCTGTGATAAAATCGTACCGCTCCACCGCTTCGTCCGTTACCGTCTCTAAAATATTGCGCCGGATCACTTTACTCTCCCTCGCACCTGACAGATAAAGCCATACGCGCGCAATGCTGCAAAAAACAGGGTCTATCTCCTCGCCCGTATAAAACGCTTCCGGATTTCCGGCAGTCAGCCGCTCCCAAAGCTCATAGCCCGCATATGACATACCGGAGCACATATCTAACATATCTTTGAAATATCCGTCCTCGAAAAGGTCCCCCAAAAGCGTTTTGATGCAGTCCGGCGTAGTTGTAAACAGCCCCTCCCGCTCTGCCAGCACACAGAGCTGACGCTGCAGTGCATACGAGCTTTGCCGCAGCTCTCCCGTTTTCCACGCCTGTCCTAAGCTTCTGTGCAGCCAGGTCTGCAACGCCCTCACATCCTCTGCGTTCTTCCCCTGTTCAAGAAGCTCCCACGCAACCCTTTCACTGATCTGCAGGACGCTCTCCTTAAAATCATAATCCGGTACGCCTCGCACCGCCGCCGCCACATTCTCTCTGCAAAAGGAAATCTCCTCACCCATGTTCTGTTCCGCCCGTACCGTTTCCCAAAAGATGAGCAGGAGGATTGTGTAAAATGCCTGTTCGGGTGAAATATCGCTTTTTATTTGCTTCCAATCGTATTCCAATGGCATGTGTGTTATCTCCTCTCTTGAGATTTATGATACATGATTCGGGGGTGGTTGTCAATTATTAATTATAATTCATTTACATTAATTTGTGTTATTATTATACTGCCATGCGATAGACAGTGCTTCTGTTTTCTCCCTCTACCAAACTAATCAATACTGTTCAATTCCTGATACAATGTCTTTGCAAAGGAATCCGTCATTCCACTGATGAAGTCAGTTACCATCAAAAAACGCAAATACAAATTTTCCGCTTCATCCTCCGACTTCGCATGTTCGTAATCCTCTTTATAATTGGCGGAAATAATATTGACATACTTGCGGTCTGCTTTCGACATTTTGTAATCGTCTGTCTCCTCTCCCCAATACAAAACTGCATAGATAAAGTCATTCAACAGACCACTGATTATTTTCTTCGCAGCCAGCTCGAGTTTTAAGATTTCTTTGTCGTCGTAAACAAACTCTTTCATAGCCCCTTTCAAAATCTCTATTGTGTCCTGATGAAACGTGTCGTAAAACATATCTGCCTCATATTTTCCACTCATAATTGCCTTATAACTATTTGAGAATCGAAACGCTACAACATACATTAACCACTTACGAACAAGTACCATCCATTTCTGAAATGCCACCAAATCGTTTTCTACACTTCGTTCCTTCTCAGTCATTCGACGTTCCAGATCATCTAAAAGCTCCTGTGGATATTTTACCCTATTCTTAGGAAGCATCTTAACTTCCCTCTCAAAATAACTCACAAACTCATCCAAAGTAAACAACCTCTTTTTCAAAGCATCTTCTAAATCTGCAGTTGCATATGCAATATCATCCGCTGCCTCCATTAAATATGCCAATGGATGCCGCAAATATTCTACACCATTGATTGTTCCTGTTGCCGTGCAGATTGTCTTCATATTTTCTCGTTCTGCATAAAAATAGCCCAATTTATGCTTTTTCGCATCCTTATCATCTTTATCGAATTCGACGGAACTTGTCGGATATTTTATCAGCGCATTCAGCACCCCATAAGACAAGTTAACATCATATCCCTCAGCATTATTTCTTGCCTTTGACAAAATCCTTAACGCTTGTGCATTACCTTCAAAGTTCTCCAAATCCTTACGCATCTGTTCACTCAGCAAATCCTTTATCAGCTTTCCTTTAAATGAAAATTCGTCCTTTTGAAATTCCCTTTGAAACCATTCTCCGATCACCACCTCCCCAAAATGTCCAAATGGAGGATTTCCAATATCATGCAGTAATCCTGCGCACGATAGCACAATCGGAATATTCCTTACCAAAAATGCGTTGTTCTTAAATTCCTCTTTCAAATACGCCGTCTTATCTACTGTAATCATGATTCCCAGTTGTCTGGCGATTGTGGCTACCTCCATCGAATGTGTCAGACGCGTTCTCACAAAATCACTCTTATCCAGCGGAAATACCTGCGTTTTATCCTGCAATCTCCGAAATGCTGCACTTGATATAATTTCCTGATAATCCTTTTCCACTTCATCAATCGGATAGCGGTCAAACTGAGGAGGTTCTTTTTCTTTCGCCACCTGTCTCTCTAAAGATAATAAATTCTTCCATTCCATAGTATTATTCTCCCTTCTTGACAACCTCAAATCACTCTTTTTGAATACCTTTGCTACACCAGTTCTATACAACGTCTAGCCCCTATCTTCCGCAAAACTAAATTCCAACCCCATTTTCCTCACGTTGTCAATCCATTGATATATCATTGTTCGATTATACTTGTTATTTCCATTCTCATCTTTTGCCTTCTCCAGCGCTAATGCCAACATTGCATATTCATTTTCCAGATACGTAGAGAAAATTCCTTGATCATCCGTGTTAATACATACTGGAAGCTGCGGGCAATTTTCCAGTTCGTTCTGGGAAGTCACCAATCCCAAATTGTAAAAACCAAAGATCGGATGCTTATCATAACGCTTAAAAGGTCCTATCAGATAGTTTGACGATGGGTTTGTTTCTATTCCTATTCCCAGCTTTCCAATCCACTTCTTCATCTCATGCTGTACTTCCTTGACGCATTGAATCAAACGATAATCTGCCCGTATCTCAATTACCTTCTCCCCCTCCTTCTTTGCCTCTCCACAGTAATGATATAAGTAATACAAATATGCACATTCCGGATTATATCTGATTTGATAATCCGTCGGTTCCTGCCGATTCACAGCATAGCGATTCCATTCTGATATATCCTCATGTTCCTTAAAATATCCGTTAATATAGTATTCCGGATTATCTCCCCGCAATTTCCACGCTGCATAATACTCTGAAATTCTAAAATGGAAATTACTATTACAATATCCCTCTACAATCACCTCATTATCTTTTTTAAAATGCTCTCTGGCTGCTTTTATCGTTTCTTGAAAAGTTCCGTCGCAAACATGATTTCCATAAATCAGCCTAAAATATTTGCTATATTCCTGTTCAATAAAAAGCGTGACATCCTCATATCCGTTTAATTTAAACTTTTTAATTTTATAGTATAGCCAAACCAAATTATCTAAATAATCCTGTTGGCCAATTAGTATTTTTCTGTTCTTTACCTGATAATATTCTTCAACGTCAATTCCAAGCGCCAATGCATGTCCGATTCTTGAACCGCAATCCATCTGCAAGAAACGTATCATTTCATCAATCGCCCGCAACCCATCAATAATATCAAGGCAGTCTTCTCCAATATGATATGTCAAGTGTAGTTGTTCAAGTCCTTCATTATCAGAGTTTTCTCCAAAGTTCTCTTTGGGATACACGATATGATTTCTCAGATAACGGTATGTCTGCGCAAAAACCTCCGGTCTGCATCCAATTTCCTTAGCACATGCATCAATCCCCTTCAGCCTCTTCGCCTCTTTGGGGTACTTTTCCCGTAATTCCGCAATAGCCTGCGCCTGTTTTCGCAAGGATTTTCGTTTTTCGAAATGACGACACATAATGTCACTTTGCAGATTCTTTTTATTATCCTTTTCTTTAATAAAATGGAATACATAAAAATATCTTTTCTGCAGTTCCTCATCATTGCCAAGCATTCTTTCAAACTTTCTAATATAGTCACGATTCTCCTCTGCTGAATTTTTAGGTGCAATACGTGCTTCCAGATGAATAATGTTCTGATTTAGAATTGTTCCCTTGACCGCCATTTTAACATAGCTCTCTTCAAATGGCGTACCTTCTATAAAATCCTCCTTTCGATCCTGATATCTCGCAAAATTATCAAATCCCATGTTGTCATTTGTCTGCACTAATTCCGAGCGAATATTCTCTTTAATCACAAGATAAGCATAAAATAAATTGAAATATTTTTTTAATTTCTGATTCTTCGAGTATATCTTTTGAAACATGCTATACATGAACCATCTTTCACCGGATAGTACCTCATTTACCTCGTCATATCCCGTTACATGATGATAATTTCCACTTTGCGCATAATCAAGTACACTACATTCTCCGAACTCGAGATTTCTGTATAAAGAAATATTACGTTGTAACTGAGTTCTATAAAACAATATCTCAGTTTCATCCTGTAGCAGAAATTCCACGAGCTCGTCTGATTCCTCATCCTGCAGCAAAAAAATTCTGTTTGTCAATTTAGCGAACAAAAAACACCGGATAAGAGCCGCTTTCAGATAAGAAACATATAATTTTTCTTCTCCACTCCCAGTATTATAAGTTGTTGACAGACGTCTTTCCTCATACTCCTCTAACAAAGTACGAAAATTCTTTTTTACTACATCGTTCATCATGCTGATCCATGAGAGCGGAAATTGCGGCGCAGATCCTTTTAAGTGAAAATGATTGTCCGCCATTCCCTGTGACAGCAGCCTATTCAAATGAATATTATTGTGCCTGATTACGGGACGCCACGAGAACTTTCTATTCACATTAATATAACGAATATCCTTATATGCCAAATACGCCGTGGTAAACACATCCTCATCCAATTCATGTGAGGTCATTCTCCATCTGAGCATATGTTCATACTGGCATACCGGCTCCCCGTCAATCTCCTGCAGCACGCGGACTGCAAACAGCAGAATGGCGTCAAAGATACTAAAGCTGCCCCTATGACCGCTTGTCCCCCTTTCATAGCCTCTGACATAATCCGCCTGTTCCTCGTATTCATTTTGGATATAATAGAACAGATTTTCCAACTCATCATTAGAATAGTTTTTCACATAATATCCGGCAAGCTTAACAAAATTCTCCTCTGTTATATTGTCATACTGCACCTTTTCATTCAGTATTTCCCGTGACGGGATTTTGCTTAAAACTATACTTAACACAGACCGAAGATTGTCCATCAAATGCCTCCTGACCACTCATCTTCATCCGATTTCTGTGTATATGGCACAGTATGTGCCATAATACTCACTGCCAACATCTTCAAGAATTCCATATCTTTTTCATTTCCCAATATTTTTTGCGTCAGTTTAAATTCCAAAAATCGTTCTTGATACCCGGTTTCAAACATAGTATCATATTCTTTCAAACTACTACTCAGCACCTCGAAAAAATTCTGAATCTGCGCAATAACTGTCTCGGCACATTCCTGCTTCACCGCTCCTGTTCCCAGACGATTTTGCAGCGTTTTCCCCAACTTTATCACATATTCCAAATTATTAATCGGTAGTAACGGTTCATTTTGATATGATTTTAACTCTTCTATAATGGAGTACGCCTTGGGCAATACATGTTCTACATCACCTTTCTTTCGAGTAGCTGGTCCTTCATAAAGCAACTGTGGCACTTCTTTTACAAATTCTTCAACCAGTTTTGCCCCATTCATAATATTAAGAACAAATCCGGATAAACTAAACACCCCCTGATATTCTCCGGAAAGATCTAATTCATTCTGGCTTACCTTTTTCCATTTATGTACGTCAATCAGTTCCTCATTATCCCTCAATTGATAAAACAACAGCATATACTGATAATTTATTAGTTTAGGACCATTTTTCGCAAATAAGTTGGAAACTGACTTCCATTCCTTATTATTATACTCTCCCTCAAGTGTCAGTTTCAGGCAGCCATTCATTTTCTTTATATCACTTCTTGCAATCCTTAAAAACTTTCCACTTTCCTTGTCATCTTTTCTCATTGCAATCATTGGTGGTAACATCATTTTCTCCCAACCCCCAAATATGCCATCCTGATAGTAATGTAAAAGCTGTTCCCTCTCTTTTTCCAATTCTCCCGCATTAACGCAACCCTTAATTCGATTTATCCTGGCAGAAATACAAACACTAAAGTAGATTATACTCAAAGCAGAAAACACCTGTTCACTCAAAGTATTGTAGATCGAATCTGCCAATATCTCAACCAACGGCCGATTCTGATTTGTCTTTTCGCTTTTGGCAAAATAAGCCTTCACTTGATGTATCTGTCCTTCCGTCTCCAACAATTCTATCTCAGTAAACATTTTCTGCGCCTCGGAGCCCAAATATTTTTTGCACAGCCACGGAAATTCCTCATTCAAAAACCACTTCAAGTTGTCGTTGCACGCATCATTGTAGTTTTCTTTCCCAACCTTTTTTAAGCTTGACAGTTCATTCATTTTATTTATCCATGTATTTAGCTCCCGCATTGTATCCGGCGTCAAATAATATAAACATTTGCTTTTCTCATAAAAACAGACTCCCAGACACTCCTCCATCTGTTTACGCACAATTCTTTGCAGCGTTCCCCCCTGTGAAATTTTCGGTGCTCTCGCTTCCTCTTCTGCAGCATAAGATATCTCCACCTCTTCCTGCTCGAAGAATTTCCACTTCTTTCCTGAGTTTAACATAATCCGCCGCTGTGCCGGAACAATTTTCTCCAGATATTCCCTTGATAAGTTTACAATGTATTCCCGCTTCTCCGTTACATCAATCATCTTTTCAAATTCTTCGCTATAATGATTGATACATATTTTTTCCAACTGCTCATAATTTGCCGACATTAATACGATTACATTAGGAACCATCAAATATTTTCTGATTTGATCCAAAAGTAAAAATCCGTTTTTAATGTTCATATCCAAATCATCAATCGAAATAATTAAAAAATGATTTTTCTTTGTTATCTTTCCGTTAATTCCCGAATACGTCATAATCTCCAGATACTGCTCAATCAATTTTTCAAAGGATTGCTTTAAATTCGAGGTCAGCGACATTTTCTGTAATGTGTCAATATACGCATCACTGTCCTTCTCCATAAGATCTCCCTTACTCCGCACATTTTTCAAGCATTCATACACCTTGCTGAACTGCATCTGAATCTGTCTTTTCTTAAATGCATAATCTTCGTTTCGTTCAAGTCCAATATTTCCATAACTCCGTTTTTCTTCATTTCTCCATTTCTCCAGCATTTTAGACAATACATTATCCAAAATCCCTTCCTTACCATCCATCAAAGACGCATCTATATACTCTATTCCGGTAAACATACAAGCCTCACCGTCAAATTGCAGTCCGGCTAATTTCGTATCCCGCTCTTGCGATTCACTGTTTCTATAGTAATCCTTCAAAAACTCCATGTAACTTAGCATCACAGACGTCTTCCCAGTTCCCCGATCACCAGTAAAAAACAAAATATTGCAAATCTGTTTTTGATTTCTCAGATTTGTTCCATTTCCTGTTTTTCCTTCCTTATTATCCCAATATTTTTTTGTTTCTGAAACTATCTCCTGAGTCCTTTTATGCGCATTCTGGTAAGTCTCATAGTGTATTGAAGTCTTGAAATCCTCCGAAGCTTCATATTTTATACTGGGTGTCCTGTCAATACCTAATTTAGGCTTTTCCATTCCGATTTTCTCCTTTCGTTTTCAAAAAAATTAACAACAAATCACATTGAATTTTTCTAATATTTCTTCTATAATTTCATCTCTTACTTCTTCGTTCTTCGGCAGCATACAATGAACTAATTTATCAAAATCTTTTCGTGTTTTCAGTCCTTCATACAAATCATTCAACTTCACATCATATCGTTTGATCAATTCCTCACTATCAATATTGCTTCTGTATAATTCTCTCATTTTTTTACATGTTTTATATTCATACTCTATTTCCCTGATTGAAATACGGCTATCCCCTGTTCTTCCATCCAATATATTCATTATTTTTCCGTAACCAACTAGTGCCTCCATCCATTTTCCACGCAATTCCAGCGAAACAGCCAGCTTATATATTGCCCTATAGTATCTACGATCACAATCATATGCCTTCTTATAATACTTAAGCGCCCTTTCGTTATCTCCATACACCTTCTCGTATATATGCCCAATATCATACAGAATTTCCGGTCTTTCTTCATATTCCGTTGCCTCCTTATAATATTCCGGAGCATATTTGCTTTCGATGGGGCTCATCGTCGAAATCTTCCCCGCCAGAACGTAAACTGACGGTGTCCTGCCACAACACCTAACAAGTTCCTGCCACTCCACCATCAATTCTTCTACAGCAGTAATCCTGCTCATAAAACTTCTGTCTCTTACACCAGCATCAACATACTTGCAATAAAGTCGTATAAATAGGATATGTCCTTTTTTATCATTTCCACCCTTACTTTGAGGCATCTGTTTCAAATCAGCCAAGGTACTCTGGCAAATATCAGAAATCATTCCGTCCCAGCGCCCTTTTCCCTGCTGTGCCACTTCATGAAAAAGCCACGAAGCACTCCACATTCTATTCCTCATAAAAATATCCAGGAATTTTCGAAACTGCTGTTTTTCATAGTGGACGGGAACCAGATAATCAATTACTTTTCCAAACCCTTCTCCTGCTTCATCCCATCGTTGTACCTGAGCCACGTCTTTTCTCTTTTTCTTTACGAACGAATCAAATGTCTTGTTCTTTTTTACAAGATAAAAGTAGTTTGGAAATATGTCCGGCAATAACTGCTTGACATCCTCCGATCCGAGGATAAATAAGCATGGTTCTTCTGTGGATAGCCTCTGCCAATCATGCTCTATCTCCTGTGCTGACACCCATACTCCACACGCTTCAAAAAAATATTTCCAGAAGCAATAGGTTACATTCTCTGTACTGCTGTAAGAAATGAATATTCTGTCCATCCAAATTTTCCCTTTTCTGTTATTTTATGACGGTAAACCTAAAAGGATTTCGTTCCCCCTTAGTCTGTGCACAACGCCTTCAAAAATTCCAGTGTCCCCTCTTTCTTATCTGCATTCTCACCCGAAAATGCAATAATGTCATTTCCCATAAATACCTGTTTTTGTATTTCGTTCGGTGTAGCTGTGAAAATATATGCTGTTTTTGTGCTGTTTCCCCAATTTCGCCTAATACGATAGAGCAGCAGTTTAATATTTATGTCCGACATACTATATCCCAAAAACAACACATAATATTTCAGCATATCCGCTTGAAGCTGTATATCCATAAACGACTGAAAATCCATCCTCTCAAAATACTGGCTTTCCGTTAATATTATTGTCTTCTCATCTGTAAAATCCCCATGAAATTTCATAATACGCGGATTCCCTTCTTTCACCTTCTCCATGTCATCAATCACCGCCACCTTCGCGTACTCCCGCCCCTTTATCTCATAGTATTTTTCAATAAGAGCGTCATAATTTGTAGTATATATAACAGGGAAATCCAATTTTTCAATCATCTGATATATTTCTGAGGTTTCTAATTTTTTCAACACTTCTGGTTCTATGTTTATGTCAAATCTCTTTCTTAAACTTTCATACAACCGTTCTGGTGACTTCTTCCTCAAGAATTCTGCCAGCATCATATTATCTCCGTAACTCTGGAAAAGTTCTCCCTCATATCCCTCCTCGCTTCCTAAATCCTCAATCAGTTTATCCCACGATGGTAAACCAAGAGATGCGGAAATACCTGCTCCAACAAACAGCATCACCTTCTTCTTTCTAATCAATTCTTTTAATTCACATATCTTGTCATTCTCTGTCTCATAATCCAGATTAGGTCCCGTCAGGAAACCTCTCAGTTCATCCCACGCCTTCTTTCTCATTGATCTTTTACATTTTTGATTTCCCGGACTGGCATAGGTCTTTTGCTCCGGATTATTTTCCTTCGGCACAAAAATCCCATCCCATCCAAAGCCTTCTTCCACCTTATCTACACTCTCAACAATTTTTCCCGCTTCCATGCCTTGCCCAATGTACATTTTCTTTCCGTCACAGTAACAAAAAGCAGATATCGCTTCCGCTCCGAACTTATCTTTGAAACAACAATATTTTACAATCTCCTCATTTCCTATGCTGTTGCAAAAATAACTGGTCTGCAAATCGGGAAGGTTCTGATACGCCTCAATCCTTAGTGCTGTATGTTCTACAAGAACAGGACGTTTTAATTCCTTAAATGCCTCCATAGCCTTGCGTCGGATCAATGTTTCTATATCCTTTGCCTGAATCTCCGGGATTTCCATTCTCTTCCAATCTATCTGTGGACAATCATCCTCTATGATTTCTTTTATTTCTTCGTATTTCTTTTCATTGCCCGAAACAAAATATATCCTCTGCATATTTTTCATACCTTCTTTTGTTTAAAATTCTCTTTTCAGTGCGCATGGTTTACAAACCTAGTTCTAATATAAAGTATATGCACACCGTCTATGTTTGTCAATACGATTCGGTGCAAATTCCACATGAACTTGTTGTTTATGCAATGTTGAACCACAACATGGAGGAAACAAAGGCAAACCATATATGGTCATGTGTTTTAAACCGTCCACTAAGATAATGCCCAGAACATTGGATTTTTTCCATAAATAAAACCTCCAACTGAGTAATTTTATCTTACATCAGTTCGAGGTCAGATGTATGCCCTATAATCTTTAGCCACATAATCCATAATAACATTGATAAATCATTCTCCCAAATCGGAATCATGTGCTAACCATACTGTACAACAACAACATCTTCACTACGCTTCCCAACACCACTTATTAAGCTTCGGATAATTTTCTCAATGATTGAAAAATACTAATTTTATTGCAATACCTTTGCCCTACCCTCTTTTTTATATCCGGCATCTGCTAATTGTCGACTTTTTTAGTTAAGTCACCAGCAACATATACTTGATATCGCGATATATATTCCCTGACCTTATCTAAAAATTTCTTTCACCGCTCATATCGCTCCTGAAAGCAATATAACTTTGACTTTTTTACAAAATTGGAGCAGACCTGCATGGTAAAGCAAGATTTGCTCCAGTTTTCTTTCTCTTCGTTTTGTTCCTCGTAGCCTTCAAATATGCATTATACCATTACCGCTTGCTATGAATCAAACTACTTCCTCTTCTTCGGGATAGTGCGCCCACTTTCGCACACGTGTTCATAGCCAAAAAAAGATTTCGTCAGCCCCGGCATCTGATCTCTTTCCTCCGCCTGAATCCCCATCGTTACCTGCTGCGGCGAATCAATCTGCGGTACCTGCCCATTCTGTAACCCGGCAATTAAATTCAAAAATTCATCATCCATTATATCTCCCTCCTCTCTCATTTATTACGTCATCATATAGAATATATAAAATAAAAAGGAAACACCTACCATGACCAATCCCATTTTATATTGCTTTATGCGGCTGTCATTCACTGCTTTATTTTGTTTTGATGCAATGATAATATACTTTATTATTGCGCCGCAAAACATTTCTTCCTCTAACGCCATATATTCCGGCTTATAAAAATCTTCTACTTTTAAAATCGTATACTCATTCGTCTTTATGGTCATAAACATAAACACCATCGAGACTATTGCAAATAAAACAATTAATATCAACAATCCTATCTGTAATTCTGTATTCATTATACCATTATTTTTTATTTGATTTCCGTAATCAGATATATTCATTCTATCCAGTACCAGAAAAACGTATGTAGCAATAATAGGTAGTGCAATATTTATCTTCGTATCAATGACGCTTGTTCTGTTATGCTCATTTTGATATTCTTCGATTGCCAGATCCATAAGCAACTTCGAAGAAGGAAACTTTCGAAACCGAGGTTTACACTGTTCCGTTTCGATTTGCTCTTCTGCTTCTTTTCTCTCTTCATCTTTTATTGTAGCTTGTTTGCCTTTTATCCCGTCTTCATGTTTCATGTCCGCTTTAACCTTCTTTTCCCCAATAAGATATCCCAAAAAACATGAAAACATAATAATGCCCGCTATAACTACAAATATATTATAGACTTTCGCCAAACTTCCGCATCCTTTAAGCGCATTAACTTCCAGTGTTAAAAAAGCAGATATAACACCGTATATTAATTCCAACATTTCTACATTTCCATTAATATTGCCCGTCCAAAATCGTTTTATAACATATGCTCCTGAACATAAAATAAAAAAATCTATCAACAATGCAGCTATCAAAATCCAAAGTTTTCCCTCATTCTCGTTTTCATGTTCATTCAGAAATCTATAATCACGAAACACATAACAAATCAATATATATTGAAACTTTAAATATCCTATCAGACATACAAGCAATAATAGTAAACTTCCTATTTTAGCAATTCCTTCATAATGTGTTCTTCTGATACACTCCTGTCCCCAAAAAATAACAACCGGCAAAATAGCTACCGTTCTAACTTCCATCGTAACTTTTGTAAGCATGACCGGTATATCTTTGACTGCCTTATACACAATTGAAGAATATCCATTTAGCAATCCATAATATATTATAGCTGTCAAAATAAAAGCTCCTGGACTTAGTTTCTCATATTCCATCCACATGAAAGCAAATACAATCACCACTTCACCTGTGCCATATTTTATCTTTTCTTTCCAACCGTTACCAGCGTACGGAATTACTATAAATCCAAATTTATGTATACAAGACTTTATCTTACTCCACCCTGCATCCTTGCCCCAAATTAACCACGCGATATATACACAAAAACCCACGCAACAACCTATGGGAAGTGAAACTTCATTTATTACTACATCAATTGTATTCATCCTCTGTGCCTCACTATATTTTTTACAAATAGTATTTTATTATTCAATTACCGACCACCAACATTACCTATTCATTTAAACTCATTTAAGCCTATCCTCCAACAATAAAATATTTCAGTTTTCTTTATGCCTTAAATAGTGCAACATATCATCATCATTCTTTCCTACTGTAACATTCATCAGTTTTTGATGTTTACACAGAATTGGAAACAGTCTCAAAAATGAATTTGCCAGACAAACCTAGCACAATCTGTTATATGTTTTATTTTCTAATTGTAGGCATATATGTCCGCTATAATACAATCAATGCAAAAAGAACTTGGAGCGTACTCAATCGTCAACAAATTGCAATTATTTATCGGAATATCAAACTCCGTCAGTGGCTCCATTTTTTTATTTAAACTTTCAGAAGTATATACAACTTCATCATCTGCTTTAATCGTTATAATTCCTGTTGAATATATATCAGCATTATCTCTAATAGCAACTGTAAATTTTAGAAGGGAATATTTTCTATTTAAAACCAAAACCATACTTTTTTCACCCGTGCAGCTAGTTCTAGTATAAAAAACGTTTGAGTAATTTTTCCCATAAGAATCAGTGATGCTATCAATCAAAAAAATATTATTTTGATCCATTATAATATCTTGATTAAGCAAACTCGTTTTATCAGCAATCACTTGACCGACATAGATTGTATCATCCTTAATAGTTACACTTTGGTTATCCGGAATTAACTTTTCCATAATTTCTTCTGATACATAATCACGCCCATCAATCGTAACTAATGAATTATTTTTATTTATTGATACATCTTCTCCATTAATAGACAACGCTACATTATTATAACTAATGCTAGGAATATTGCCCATTTGATCTTCTAATTCTTTCAATTTACTACTTGCATCAGATAAATCGTTGAAATAATCCACATTCTGAGTTTTTAATGTTTCATTGTCAGATAAAAGCTTATTGTACTCAGCCACCAAATCAGACACACTATTTATAGTCACAGTATTATTATCGCCATTAACATTAGAAATCTGTGACTCGATATATTGCTCTTGGTGATTTTTACCATAATTATTTCCTAATACCATTCCACATATACTACCTCCCACAGTTGCAAATCCCCCAATGACCGCAACAATTATCGCCGTTTTATTTCTCTCCTTCATAACTTTATCCTCCCATTTTTCACAATCCCAAAATCACTATAATTATAAAAATATGATTTTTTAAAAAGTCTCTAAATTCATTTTTCCATATCGGTATTACTTCTATTTTCAGCATCGAATATAAATTAAAATAATTAGCAATCAATAATGATAGCATTATTGTGCTTGCTGTCATTCTAAATATATAAGTCATTCTATCGCAAACTAACGATGCCTAAAGAGCCAATAGATTAGAAAATAGCTAATGCATCTTGTCCATGAATCATTTGTATGTTCTACCCGTTAATTTTTCACTATTCCGGCGCACTTTTCCCACATTTTAATAGTTTTATATTACTCCCTTTGCATTTAGCATTCCATTCGATATGACGTAAATTTCAAAATTATTATTCTTTTATACAAAAATCCCCATCCACAAACCTTCCAGTTCATAAACGGGGATTCCCATTCCATACATTTCCACACTTCTTTTATCTATAATCAAACTTCGAAATAAAATCTGTCATTTACCTCATAAATTCCATTCGTGACGCCAATGATCTCCAGCTCCAGAAGCCTTGATATTGCCTCATACAATTCCTCGTCTTCCCATTCAGAGTAGCCGTACTGCTTCATATACAAATTGACACACTGCATCAGATTCTCATCCGTCAGTCTCACCTTCTTTGTCTCCGCAACAAAAATTGCATAAAGCAACACCTGCTTTTTATCCAGATCAACACTCATCTGCTTCAGCAGATTCAGCAAAAATAGCATGATGGAAATGGGCTTGAGGTTATTGCCCATAACACCATATAGTCCCTCGATAAATGTGACAGGATAAAACCGGATATTTTTCGCTGCGATCACCCTCATATGTATTTCCCTTTCCTGATGATAATAACAAACAAATGACGTCCATTCAGCCATTCCTGCCAATACCATACATAAAACAAAAAGTATCTTCTTTACTAGCAAATCTTTATATTGTTAATTTAACCTTCTATTAGAAAAAGCACCATGCGATATAGCGTAAATCCAAATTGTTCAATACTTCCTCATTAAAATATTCTTTACCATATGTCGGTTTGAACATTCTATTACATTACTATACTGAGCTTCATAAGTATCTTCACATAAATCACATACATATCCGTCCGTAAAATGTGTATCGACCATGAGCATAGTAAAATAAAATGCTTCCGCACAAAAAGAAACATCCCACGTACCTATTGGTTCATGGAATATTTCTTCCTAGTACATCTTTAATATATTATTCCTATTCCTATTCATATTACATCGAACACGTCACACCGCCAACATAAACGCGGATTCCATTCTTATCCGTAATATACGCATCCGCATAATATATACCAGTATGATTCTTGTGCTTTCTAATATCAGCGCTGATCTGATATGTTCCTGATGATGCCACCGCTGCATCGTACCACACCAAATCACTTTGATCTAAAGCCGACCACACTGCTACTTTGACGCTGGCAATACCTGCCATAGACTGTACACCGTTCACCTGTACACCAAAAGTACCAGAAGTCTTATTATAGTTCACCAGCTTTACAGCGGATGCTGCTGGTGCACTTACCTTAAAGGTCGTCCCTCCAAGATATATGGACTTTCCCGCTGTACTCTGTACATATACATCCACGTAATAGAGCCCCGATGTTTTATGATTTGCAACCGTCATATCCACTGCCCATGTACCAGGTCTCGTATTTGTTGCATTATACCAAATCAGATCATCCTGTCCCTTCTCCTGACTCCACACAGCAAAGCGAAGCGACTTTACTCCCCCTGCCATGCCTACACCCGAAGCCACAAGCGAATACTTGGTCTGATTAGAATTTGCATTTGCAACAATCTGAGCCTTTGGCACATTCATGGTTACTGTCTTGCCGCCAACATACTGCCGTATACCATTTCCGGTTGTCACATACACATCCGCATAATATATACCATAATTGTATTTGTGATTGGAAATACTTGCCTTTGCTACATAGCTTCCATCAGTCTGCCTTGTCGCCGTATACCAATGCAAATCTGACTGATCCGACTTGCTCCATACAGGAACTGATACGCTATCTACTCCGGACGGCGTCTTTATTCCACTTACTGTAACATCAAACCGACCAGTTCCTTCATTCTTATTACCTATAGTAATCGTTCCGACCGTAACACCACTTATCTGGAACGTTGCTCCACCCATATATACATTCCTGCCTACTGCATTTCTCGCATAAGCATCCACATAATACAGTCCCCTTGTCTTGTGGTTTAAAATTTCAATATTGGCTGTCCATATTCCGTCTGATGTTTTTGTTGCGGTATACCACTTCAGATCATCTTGTCCGCTATCCTGACTCCATACCGCAAATGATATTGTTTTAATTCCGCCTGCCAGTCCCGCATTGCTGATTGTCGCAGTATATCGTGTCTCCTGTGTATTCCCAGATACCTTTATCTCTGGTTTCGGTTTATTCACAGCCACCTTAGTGCCCCCGACATACTTGCGAACACCATTTCCACTTGTGACATAAACATCCACATAGTAGCTTCCATAGTTATAGTTATGATTTGCCAGATCTACATGCGTTTTATAGCTTCCATCATTTTGTCTGGTCGCCGTATACCATATCAAATCCGATCGGTCTGACTGACTCCATACTGGCATCTGAACCTTACTGACACCCGATTTTGCAGATACTCCTGTCAATATCACATCAAATTGACCTGTTGCTTCATTCTTATTTGTAACCTGTATGGATTTAATTGCAGTCGACGAAACCTCAAATACTGTTCCTCCTACATAGGAAACTGAGCCGCCTGCATCTGTTACATACACATCTGCATAATAAGTTCCATCCGTCTTATGACTGGATATTGGTACATTTGCAACATAGTTACCAGATGCATTCTTCGTCGCTGTATACCATATCAGATCATCTTGTCCGCCTGCCTTACTCCACACAGCAAATCTCACGGTCTTCACGCCGCCAGGACTTACTACATTTTTTGCTGTAAGCGTATATGTCGTCTCTGTAGAATTTCCGTTTGCACTGATTTCTATTCCGGCTTTTATGACCTTGCATGTCAGTTGTCCATTCGCATAAGAGACTAATAGTTCCTTATTATCCCATTTCTGCTTTGATAACTGATATGCCACCAGATTGTAGATGACATTCTTGTAACTGTCCGGCATACTGCTTGTCACCGGAAGTGTAAACTCCGTCTTTCCAGCCGCCAGATTCTGCTTAATTGTGTCAACAAACAGATCCGACCACTGTGTTATTTGACCGGTCTTTATGAAATAATTATTCTCAAGCGCCGTTGATTCATATCCCGGTACTGCTACCTTATGATCGTCATGAACGAGGCCGATAATATAATCTGTCAAGCCGAAATACATATGCTCATAATATGTACCTTTGTAACTGGCTCCCATGTCATCCCATGTGCTGTCGATCTGATACCATTCACCATCCATTTTCACAGCAGTCCACACATGACCATTTCCTTCGATTCGCCCTGTCTCGATTCCAACCTTATTCAAAAGCTTGACATATGCCCTGTGATAAGACTCACAAGTGCCCGCGCCTCTTGCCAGCACACCTTCTGCCGAACAATAACTGTAAGAATTATCGTAATCCGCATGATCTATAATCCAGTCATGCAGCCAGAGCGCTTTTTCAAAATCTGTTGAGCATACCGCCTCACATTGTGCTGCTATATCCGTTACAATCTGCTCTACCGACGGATAGCTTGCATCCTGTATCACAATTGGATATTCATACAGACCCGTGGTTTTCGTCTGATATGTAGTCATATCCATCACACTAAAGCGGATATAATATGTGCCGGATGCATAAAAGGTAAACGTAAATTGGTTACTATCGCCATAAGAACCATTGGAACCATAACTAATGTCATAAACACTAACCAATTCAGAATCCATAAGCGCAGCAATTCTATACTTATAGTTCCCGGTTCCCCCTGTAGCATTCATCGTAAATGTTATAGGCACTCCACATTTTATATCAGATGGATATGCTATGGAAAGGGCTAATGAATCATCCGCTAAAGCCACAGGCTCCTGATCAACCGTACTGTTATTATTGTACAGAGACATTGCTCCAACAGCATCTAATTGCAGTTCCCCGGAATTATGTATCGGTACATCCGCTTTCTCCGTATCTTCTGTCGATGCATCCGCTTTCTCCGTATCTTCTGTCGATGCATCCGATTCTTCCGTATCATCTGTTGGCATATCGCCGTGCACACTCTCCCCCTCCACATTCGGGATTGTTTCTGTAACTTCCTCTGTATCTTGTACATTCGCGCTTTCTCCTGCCCAAACAGGAACGGAAAACTCAGAAAACAAAATCATTATGGACAGCATCATACTTATCACGACTTTTCTAGTTTTCATACTCACCTCACACCCTCTCTGATTGTAACCCTATTGCCCTTTTTCTATTTTACATTTAGTGACACTGATTTCGGGAATATACTTGTATTTTACTATATATACCACTTTTCTCCAAGCATAATACTCCACAAAAAGAGAACATTCCACGCACCTGTCGGTCCGTGGAATGTTCTCTTTTGTGGAACTCAATCCGCCCCTACTATACTTACATTTTGTGTTTTTACGTCAATAACTACCCGAGTTGGATTATACTTCTTATATTTTCCCGAGTGTATCCGCTCCTCAATTCTCATTACATTTTCTTCTACGTTCGAAATGTCAATCCCCACCAGAATATCAGGACCATAATCCCACCATTTCATTTCCAAGAGCTTCTCCACACATGTATCTGTAAATCTCTGCTTAATTACTCTGGCCGGGTTACCGCCTACGATTGTGTATGCCGGAACATCTTTTGTAACTACTGCTCCCGCTGCAACAACTGCTCCATCCCCAACCGTAACGCCATTCAAAATGGTTGCTCCAAACCCAATCCACACATCATTTCCAATAACCGGAAGTGGTTTTCTCGACGATTCCAAGTTCTTGATCTTCATCTCGTTTTCCCATGCGTAATCTCGGTTCTCTATATATTCTGCAAAAAATTGTGCGTTCTGGTTAAATTTAAAAATCGTATTTGGACTCAAAAAGCTCGCGGAGTGCCCTGCCATTCCAATATTGACAGAATGTGCAATCGTACAAAATCTTCCGATACTTTCACACTCTACACAGCAATTCGTTGTATAACTCTTTACCGCACGCATATTAATAAACGAAAAGGCTCCCATATACCTCAAGTCTATTTGGCATCTGCCTAAATAGACAGGCGCTTCAATCGTAATCTCATCAAACATTCCCCATGTTCCGATTTGTGGAGACTCAGATACCCTGATTAGGTCATTACCCCCCCCCCCATTTACATGCGTCGTTACATTTTCTTTGAGTTCAAGCATCTTCTACCTCTCCTCGTATTGCATAAAAATAACTGTACAACATCCGATGAGTCTATTTCTCACTACATCGGCATATCTCCTATCGGCGAATTATTAATTTTATCCACATACTCCATACCAACGCTAACACATTCACACTTACCCTCAAACGCTGCAATCGTACTGGAATACAAATTCAGTGCCTTGCTAATATTAAGGTTCGTTGCAAATGCCAGTACCTCTGCTGTCACCAAAGGATCAACGCTTATGCTATCAGGGAAAATTTTTGTATAGTCCGTCTTATCACGCGGATGTGCCTTAATCAATAATTGGCACTCCTTATCCCCATAATTCTGCACCAGAGATTTCCAACACCATTCCATCTTTTCCTGCGTAGAAATCAAACCATCCTCTAATAACGGAGCTGTCAGCAAAACATTCGTCTTTGTTTCCATCTGCAATGGTATATCATATGCAGTAGCATACAATTCAAATATTCTGTTCTTCATATCATCCGTTAATTCCCGAACCTTTTCGTCCACATTCCAGACTCTGATGTTTCTGCCCTTCAAATAACTCACAAGGTTCTTTTTTTCACTGACTTCTATTGCGGATACATATTTAGAACATCCGCTGTAAGCTACTATAATATTTAATCGGTCTAAAATAATAGATATCCTGACAGCTAATTTGTGCAATGGCATATTTAACTGAAAATTGTTCCGTGCATGCTCACTTACAATGTAGTGAATCTTATCAAAATTCAACCGAAGATTGATGGTGGACACGCCATCAATAGCATATATTTCATCATACTTCGAAAAATCCAATCCGTCCGGTAATTTTTCCCGCGCTGCCATCTTGTGGTACGTGCGATAGCGTCCCATTTTTTTAGGCCAGGAGATTAAGATCTTAGGGAACTTAACATAATCGCTCAAATGTTCATCTTTAACATAGTCCTGATATAGCTTGTCATCATAGAAAAATACTGTTCGAAACAAATTCGAATCACGAAGCGCCTGTTCCATCTTTTCCATTCCAGGCATATGATTCGATAATACAATATCCATCTCATCTTCTTTATTCAGCATTGCTCTTATTATCGTCTTATAGAGCATATATGGTCTTTCACATATAAACAGTTTCTTCATAAAACATTTCTCGCTTTCCCGTTAATACTCTCCCTGCCGCACTCCAAAATAAACTTAATTACTGGGCAAACTTACTTTCTGTAATAAAATGAATAGCCATCTTTTGTGAATACTCCCTGATGAGTAACTCCATGCCACGGTTTCTTGCATCTAATATGATATTACTTGCCATCAGAGACATATCTTCTATGGCATAGTTGCTCTTTGCCATATGAGAATATCCATCAATTCCTGCAATATATACTTCCTTTGCACCAAGATTTTTTAATAATTGAATCAAC
Organism: Roseburia sp.; assembly: GCA_017937095.1. GTDB lineage: Bacteria > Bacillota > Clostridia > Lachnospirales > Lachnospiraceae > Roseburia. Next base: position 197,082 of record JAGBEG010000013.1, read on the forward strand.
ATAAGCCCGGCATTATCTCTCACCTCGTCTATGTTATTCAGTAAAGAGGCATACCGTACTTTCATATACCCTGTCTCTGTAGGTATATTAGACGTAAAAATACACTTCTCCCGTACCGCCTCATCCAACTCACTATAGCGTCGCAGATTGCTGACAAAGATATAATCCGTATCCACTGCATCATACTCAAAGTTTACACTGATAATAATCGGCTTCTTTTCTTCTGCAAAACGAACAACCTTCTCTTTTTCATCCACCACACTCTTTCCCGGTCCGATTATAAGAATTGTCCGTTGCAAGATCTCCTCTCTAAATTCATTCAGATGTTCTTCATAACACTTTCCGTTTTCCATGAATTTATAATAGAGATCCTTAATAAATGCTTTGTCATAACCATCCCTTTTTTCTTCCGGCATCATTGCAAAAATTTCATCAATATCCTCGATGCGCAATGTCTGCTTATCCACAAGGTAGTTCGCATAATTAGGATGCACATTATGCTTAGCGGATAAGTAATTAGGTATAGAATATCCCCAGCTATTTTCCTGATAAAACGCGTTCAATACCTGATCGATTACTCGCAGGATCGGATTTAGTATATATGTCTTCCCCTCAGTCTCATTCAAATACTCTGTCAACAATTCGGTATTTAAATTTCCTGCGCCTCTGCCCATTCCATAAATACTTGAATCGATAATCAATTCCCGTAGTGTTTTCACCGAAGTCAGTGCTTTTGCATTTGAATATGCAAGCTGCATATTGTTGTGAGAGTGAAATCCTATCTTGATACCGCTGTCCAGCCTGTTTTCTACAATATAGAACAATCGAAGCAGATCACGCTCTTTCATACCACCGAAGCTGTCTACGATATAAAATGCGTACGGCTTGATTTCATTTGCGCATCGGATCAGTTCTATAAATTCCTCATCCGAATAATTTAAAGAGACCATCGGCTGCATGAACACCTTATATCCCTTTTCTGAAATTTTCCTGCAAAATTCTACTGCTGCTTTCAGATCCTTTTTATGAAAGGCCACTCTTATACCATCAACTGCATTCTCACTGCTTGCCCCGATTTTTTCAATGGAATATTCACCATAGTTGATCATGCAGACAAAAAGTCTTCCCGCTTTATCTTTCGGAATCACCTCTGATATTGCCTCTAAGGACTGAAACTTGGTACTGTCCTGGTCTGCCTCTACCTCTTCTGTCACAAAACCGCATTCAATAATATCAATATTCGCTTCTACCAATGCCCTGATGATTTTGCGGATATTATCATGTCCGAACTTCCAGTTATTGCAATATCCCCCATCCCGCAATGTACAATCCAATATCTTGATATCTGCTATATGCATCTTCCGAGTCCCTTTCTAATTTACGCACAAATCTTATATTGTCCCTGCCTTTTTCCTATCCTCTACAATCTTGCGTACTTTTTCCAGATCATTTGGAGTATCTACTGCAACCGTATCTGAATCCACTTCAATATACTGTACTTTATAGCCGTTCTCTATAAATCTTAATATCTCAATGTCCTCTATGCTTTCAATCTTGGCTTTTCCGTATGTCTGACCATACTCACAATAAAACTGCAACGCCTCTGGTTTGAATCCATATACGCACACCTGCTTGTAATATGCATAATCAATACTGCCCTTTGGATATGGCGCTGTGGAACGGGTCAGGTAGATTCCTATTCCCTCTTTATTCGTGATGACCTTTGGCACCGTAAAGTTTACAACCTCTACCGGATCTTTGATCTTAGTCATCAAATTTGTGATCTGCAGTGTATCATTCTCAAGAAACGGCAATATCGCAGCACGGATTGTCTCCGGCTCTAATAGAGGCTCATCTCCCTGAATATTCACATACAAATCAGCTTCTATCTTTCTTGCAACCTCTCCGATCCGGTCTGTGCCGGTCTTATGCTGATCGGACGTCATTACGACGTTAATCCCATTCTGCTTGCAGGCTTCCTCTATCTTTACGTCGTCTGTTGCAACATAGACTTCATCTAACTCCTTTACCTTCAAGCACTGGTTATACACCCACCAGATCATGGGCTTTCCGCAGATATCTGCCAACGGCTTCCCCGGAAATCTCGAACTCTTGTATCTTGCGGGTATTACTCCTATTATTTTCATCTTTGCATTTCCTCCCCATCATTATACCTTCTGTAATGTTATAAAGCACGTCTTTACAAACCACGAAAAATTACAGAACATTGACTTTATGATCCTTGCGCCAAGCTTAAATAATATAGCCGCCTTGCTCTTATACCCAAAAATCTTCATATCTTTTTCAGTATACCCCAGTGTGTACATTGTCTGCTTTTCCTCTTCGTCCGGCTTATTTAAATATGCCATTGCCGCCAGAAATATCCCATTATAATGCCTTCGCACAATTCCCTTCAAAGCTTCTACAATCTTTGGGTTATCCTCAAAAACTCCGGTTATCGCCAAGAACCCTTTATAGTCCATGAAAATGCGCTGCTTCAAGTTCTCATAGAATCCATCGTTTCCGAATCTGGATAATGCTATGCACTCCCGGATGCACATCATTTTTCCTTTACCTTTTAACATAGAAAGATACTGTGCTACCTGCACATAAATCGTTCCTATATATTTTTCGCAATATGCCCGCTGTGCATCCCACTCTTCTTTCTTCACTACGAGAGAGGTCAGATATCCCAGACTCGTAGTCGAATTTAGCTTGCCAAAATACTGCACCACCTGATCTTCATTTGAGAAATCAACGATAAAACTCCGGTTCTCTTTCGTCCATCTGTCCTTCATAAACGGTTTTAAGTTTTTATTGCAGATAATTCTATTTCCCCAGAACACGGAAATATCCGGATTCGCTTTGACATAAGACAATACTACATCGATTGCACCTTCTGCAATACCGTCATCGTCCCCTGCCAACCAGCAATAATCTGCATTTGCAATTTCGACTGCTCTTAAAAAATTCGCGTCTGCGCCGCAGTTCTTATCTGCCCGACTATAAATAAACTCCACATCCACAGATTTCATATATTCAATAACACATTCATAACTCTCCTCTGATGCATTATCGCTTACACATATCTGTACGTCATTCTTATTCGCCCCGTTCAACTGACCGTTAACTGTCTTTAACAGTTCCAATAAATATTGCGGTCGATTATAAGAGGGTATACAAATCGCCAATGTCTTTCTCATAGTTTCCTCCAACAGAGCACCTACTCTTCTGCATCTTCATAATTCTTCAATGCAACTTCTCCCGCCAGTTCCTTCACTCTGCTTTCCAGTTTTGATACCTTAATTGACAGCAAAAACAACTGAACCAGCAGCAAAAATATAACTGCAAGGAACACAAAATTGACCGTGGTTGCAATTTGCAATACATCTGCCATAAAGAAAGCGATCTGTGGAAAAAGAGCTATGATAATCAAAATGATTGAAAAAATAATCCAAAAGCCCATGTCTACAATCTGTGCCTGGGATTTTCGAATCTTTCGAATAATATACCGAAATGTTCCAAGCGCAACCAGCACCAGAATTACGCGCAATAGTACACTCATGTTATCTCTTCCTCCTAAACCACTGTATGAATACTAACGACATACAGATATTCATCATATATCGAATCGAGTTTCCGAAGTTCAGATAGCTGACCCCAGCTTGTCTCTCCCGCATTTTAACCTCTACTTCTTCTACACGAAATCCTTGACGAATCAGAAGTGCTATTGTATCCGGCTCCGGCGCCATATTTATCTCGTTTGCCAAAAACTTCATAACATTTGCATTGTACAACCGCATTCCCGATGTCGGATCACTGATCCGTTTCCCTGTCGTAAGCTTTATCAATGCCTGAATAATATAACTTCCAACGTTTCTGAGCGATTTACAGCCCTTTTCCTCTACAAATCTTGATCCGATAACAACATCTGCATTGGTCTGCTTCATTTTCTCTACCATGCATGCAATGTAATGTGGATCATGTTGTCCGTCACCATCATACTGAAGTGCCATGGAATACCCGTGCCTGACCGCATATTTCATTCCTGTCCTAAACACGTCTGCCAAACCTACATTTATTGGCATATCCACGTAATTATATCCCTTTTCTTCACAGATTGCTTTGGTATTGTCCTTAGAACCATCATTAATAATAACATAGTCATATACATTGTCCAGTTGTTGCAGTTCTTCAATCACCCATGGTATGTTTTCCGCCTCATTATATGCCGGTATAATCAATAATATCTTTTCCATCTTTTTCCTCGTTCTGTCGTAAGATGCATTATATTATAGCACATCTTATCACAGATGACTACTAGAACGCTTTTAAATTGTTTACCATTCTCACAATATCGTAACCATAATTTTTCGCCGTCGCCCAGCCCTTACCATAAGGATTCTCCTGAATTCCCAACCATTCTACATATGGCGCGGAATTTCTGGTCACGTACCCGAACCGCGTGTCTACGCACGCCTGGTTCAGTGGCTGCGTACAACCGTACGCTTTCAGGTGCTGCACCTGCGCCCGGATTCCGGTTCTGACATTCGGATAACTCTCACCCGGCACTCCCGGTCCGGTACTTCCAAGTCCTGCAAAGTTAAACTGCGTAATGCTGACATTTCCGCCAAACTTTAAAAATCCTGTCTCCTTCATCGCCTGGCAAAAAGCCACCTCTGCCTTCACACCCTCCGCCTGACACTCTTCCAGATAAATCTTACAAAATGCTTCAATCGTCGGTGCGTCCGTATTCGCATAATAGGATGGATAGTAAGCAGATGCTTTATAATAATCTGCCATCTGTTTTACAGTAACAGAAGTCGAGCCCATAATCGGGTGATAAATGCCTGTAACATTTATCATCGAACATGTCACCCCGCCTACATATCTCTGTATACTGTTCTTGTCTGTAATATAAGCATCCGCATAATATGTTCCAGTATTATTCTGATGATTTCTAACATCGGCCCCCACCTGATAGGTTCCCGATGAAACTGTTGTTGCATCATACCATACAAGATCGCTGTGGTCTGACGAAGACCATACTGCTACTCTAACACTGGCAATCCCTGCTGCCGATTGTACGCCGGCAACCTGTACACCGAAAGTACCATCTGCCTCATTGTAATTCACCAGCTTTACGGAAGAAGCTGTCGGCCCGTTTACCGTAAAGGTTGTCCCTCCAAGATAAATGGAGCTTCCCGCCGCGCTCTGTACATATGTGTCCACATAATAAAGACCTGCCGTCTTGTGGTTCGCAACCGTCATATCTACTGCCCATGTACCAGGTGCCGTATTTGTGGCATTATACCATATAAGATCATCCTGTCCATTTACCTGGCTCCACACAGCAAAACGAACAGATTTCACGCCTCCTGCCACGCCCACACTCGACGCTACAAGAGAATATTTTGTCTGACTGGAATTTGCAGTTGCAGTAACCTTCGCTCTTGGCACACTCATGGTTACCGTCTTACCGCCTACATACTGCCGTATGCCATTTCCGGTAATCACGTACACATCTGCATAATATGTACCATAATTATAGTTATGATTTGAAATACTTACATTCGCCACATAACTTCCGTTTGACTGTTTCGTCGCAGTATACCAGTGCAAATCCGACTTATCAGACCGACTCCATACCGGAATTGAAACGCTGCTTACTCCAGACGGCGTATTTATTCCACTTACCGTGACATCAAAGCGTCCGCTTCCTTCATCTTTATTGCCTATATTGATCGTGCTAATCGTAACTCCGCCTACTGTAAATGTTGCTCCACCCATATAGACATTCGCGCCCGCTGCATTTCTCGCATAGGCATCTACATAATACAGACCACTTGTTTTGTGATTCGCAATCGCAATCTCTGCTGTCCATACTCCGCCCGATGATTTCGTTGCACTATACCACCTTAAATCATCCTTACCACCGCTGTTACTCCAGACAGCGAACGACATTGACTTAATTCCGCCTGCAAGTCCGGCATTGCTTATTGTCGCAGTATATCTTGTTTCCTGCGCATTTCCTGACACCTTTATCACAGGCTTTGGCTTATTCATAGCCACTCTGGTTCCGCCCACATATTTGCGAACGCCATTTCCGCTGGTAACATAGGCATCTACATAATAATTTGCATAATTGTAATTATGATTTGCTAAATCAACCTTTGCCTTATAACTTCCGTCACTTTGTCTGGTCGCTGTATACCAATACAAATCTGACTTGTTCGACTGACTCCACACCGGAATCTGCACCTGACTAACACCTGACTTTGCAGATACTCCAGTCAGTATTACATCAAATTGACCTGTTCCTTCATTCTTATTCGCAATCTGTATAGATCCAATCACGGTCGACGAAACAGTAAATATCGTTCCTCCCGCATAAGCAGCCGTCCCGCTTGCGTCCGTCACGTACACATCTGCATAATATGTTCCATCTGTCTTATGATTCGAAATCGGCACATTAACAGTCCATCCTGCTAATGCCGTAGCATTTGCATTATACCAAATCAAATCATCTTTACCACCTGCTGCGCTCCAGACAGCCACTCTCACCTTTTGAGGTTTTCCTGCCATTCTTAATTGCGGAATACTGATGGTGTAATTTGTCTCATTGCTGTTTGCAGTTGCTGTTACAGTCGTCTTTGGAAAGCTCATATTCACGGTCTTACCACCCAGATATCTGCGAACACCGTTTCCAGCAGTTCCGTATACATCTACATAATAATTCGCATATGCATACCCATGCTTCGCTATATCAATATGGGCCACATAACTTCCGTCTGACTGCTTTTCAGCAAGATACCAGTACATATCAGACTTATCGGATTTACTCCATACTGGTACCTGTACTCTCCAAACACCTGACGCAGAGGATATTCCACTGACAACAACATCAAACTGACCTTTTTCATAATCCGTATTTTTTATAGTAATGGCAGAAACGGAAATATCATCTACCTGGAAGACTGCCCCTCCTATATATCTGTTCACACCATTTACATCAACCGCATAAGCATCTGCATAATATGTACCCGAGGTCTGATGATTCACAATTGGTACGCTGGCAGTATACTTTCCGGAAGCATCCTTAGTCGCAGTATACCAAATCAGATCATCCTGTCCGCCAGTTTTACTCCACACAGCAAACTTTACATTCTTTACCCCGCCGGGTACCACAACATTCGCTGCCGAAACTGTATACGTTGTCTGCGCAGCATTCCCTGATGCAACAACGGTAGCCTTTACCGTAGAAAATGTACATGTACTGCCGCCAATATAATGACTCTTTCCATATATATCATACGCATATGCATCTACATAATACATTCCGACATTATAGCGATGCTTACTGATATTCAAAGTAGTCTGATATGTTCCTGTACCGTTATTTGCCACATCGTACCATGCTAAATCGCTGTGATCTGATTTTGACCAGACCGCAAAAGATACTTTGCTGATCTTATCAGAAGGTCCAACACTGGAAACACTCATAGTAGCCGTTCCGGTACTGTTGTTCAAATTGCTAACCTTCACCGCCCCGGCAGTGACCGTTATATTCTCAACCTTCGATAGACCATAATAAGATGCAATCGCTGTCGCATCTGCCACACCTAGCATCTTTAACTTGTCATCGCTGATCAGAAAATTATTCACATCATCTATGTTCGTTACAAACGCATGCTCAACGATAATCGCTGGTATACCATTCAGCTTGCTATTACGAATGACTCCATAATAATCTGCTGCCGAACCATCCGGGTACTTATCCTGCTGAGCATCTTTTATCTGAATTCCCCGATTGTATAACCCCAATGCAACAAGATGGTTCTCAATTTCCTGCGCCAGGCCCTGTCCAACCGTGCTCACCCATGGATTGTAATTCGAATTCGGGTAAAATACCATCGCTCCATGAGCGGAACTGGACGCAGAATTATTGTGCAGGCTGACATAAACATCCGCTCCCACACTCTTGGCAAACGCTACACGATTCTCGTTACATCCTCCGGAAGTTGTTCCCGGATACGGACAGCTTCCATCCGTCGGTCTTGTAAGATAAACCGTAACCCCATGATACTGTTCCAGTTCTTCCTTACAGTATAACGCAATTTTGAGGTTTAGCGTCTCCTCTCCCAGTCCGTTCGCCTGTGCCCCTGCATGTGTCTTATCATGTCCCGGATCAAGTACTACGACAATGTTACCTGCCTTCGCACTGTCAGCCGAATATGCAGCTATTCCATCCTCGTCATCCAGACTCAGCGTCGCTATCTGCTGCTCAATACTGGCGTTACTGATTGCCTCCTCCAGTGAAGTCTCAGAAATCGTGTTACCGTCTTCGTCAATTCTGACAACGTCCATATCTACATTGGCAGATTCGTCTGTCGTGCCATCGTCGATCACTGCATCCGGTGTCGTCTCTACTTCCTGATTCACACCAAATACCGCCTCTATACCAGCCTCTGAAAAAAATTCGGTATAAGACTCTCCGTCTACTTTAAACGTAACGGAATCAAGCTGATATACACCTGTCTGGCTTTCGTCTGAAAAAAGCATTTCAAAGAGGAGCGCATTGTCTACGACTTCCTTATAATACTGTTGAAACACCTCACCCGTAGCCTGATTATGATACTGCAGAATACCTTCCTCAATCGTCTTATCACATCCGATTCCAAGAACTACCTGCTGTGCTGTCCCCAAAGCAACATTGCTCTCGTTTACCATCAGGTATTCAATCAAGTACTCTTCTTCTGCTTCCTCTGTCTCCGTTTCTTCTTCCAGAGACTCTGTTCCAAGCTCATTCGCCTGCGGCTTCTTGACAGGAGTTGCACTCTCTTCCGTGCTCTCTGTCTTCTCCGTACTCTCTGTACTCTCTGTGCTCTCCGTACTCTCTGTGCTGTCTGTCTTCTCTGTACTCTCTGTGCTCTCCGTACTCTCTGTGCTGTCTGTCTTCTCTGTACTCTCTGTCTTCTCCGTACTCTCTAACTTCTCCGTGCCGTTCGTCTTCTCAGTACTTTCCGTTGTTTCCACAATTTCTGTTTCCAGAATTTTCTGTTCTCCATTTGCTGCTAATACTGCATCATCTGGAATTGCCGTCAGCAGGGTTATCACTGACATTACCATTGCTAAAACTCTTTTTGTTCTTCTCATAAGTTCCCGCCATTCCTTTTGCATAAACCAATCGTCACTTCAATTTCCGCCGTTCTCTATTCTACCAACCATTTTCCAGTGTTGCCACAGGAAATCCCTGTTAATCTCCTATTCGCCCCGCTAAATTCCTCAATCTGCTCATCCATACACTTTTCCACATCACCGCCAGCTATATAAACCTTTGTCCACTCTACCACCTTCTCAATTGCCGTCTTCGCACTCCAACGCGGTTTCCATCCAAATGTACTCTTTAATTTAGAGCAATCCAATTTCAAGAAATTCGCTTCGTGAGGTCCGCCGTCATACTGATTGATCCAGCGTGCATCGCCTCCCCACTTCTCGCAAAAACAATCGACCAACTCTCCTGTTGTAAGGCAGTCCGCTTCATCCGGTCCAACATTATAAAAGCCCGCATATTTTCCATCCTCGTACTGCTTCTGAGCAATCATCAAATACGCGAACAGCGGTTCCAATACATGCTGATACGGTCTTGTCGAATAAGGATTCCGAACAATGATCTCTTTTCCTGCTTCCATGGCTCTCACACAGTCAGGAATAATACGGTTAGCGGCAAAATCTCCGCCTCCTATTACATTCCCGGCACGCGCTGTCGATACAGCAACGCCCATATCCCCAAAAAAAGAATTGATATAGCTGTGTGTTACCAGCTCTGAGCATGACTTACTGTTAGAATATGGATCATAGCCATCTAACGGCTCATTTTCCCGGTAGCCCCACTCCCACTCATTATTCTTGTACACCTTATCCGTTGTCACATTGAGGAAAGACTTCACACATGTATTATTTCTGACACACTCACAGATATTTACCGTGCCCATGACGTTCGTCTCATAAGTATATCTCGGGTCTTCATAAGAGTCGCGTACGAGAGGCTGCGCTGCCAGATGAAGCACTATCTCCGGCTGTGCCTCCGCAAAAACCTTTGATAAATGCTCATAATCGCGGATATCACCGATAACAGAGTTCATCTTCTCCTCCACTCCACACACAGAAAAAAGATTCGGCATTGTAGGCGGCTCTAACGCGTAGCCCGTCACCTCCGCCCCTGCATTCACCAGAATCCGGCATAGCCAGGAACCCTTGAATCCGGTATGTCCGGTAATCAATACTTTTCTCCCTTTATAAAAACTCATATCCATCATGCTTTCCACTCTTTCCCGATTCCTACAATCCTTCATACTCATTTACAAATTCCTCGAATGTCATTGCTGCTGCATCCTTTTCAGAAACGATTGGCTCTTTCGTTTCCCATTGAATCGCAAGCTGCCTGTCATCCCAGCGGATTCCCGTGTCATATCCCTTCAAATATTTTCCTATGCATTTATACGATACGATTGCATCCTCAGAAAGCACTTCAAAACCGTGGGCAAATCCTTTCGGCACCCACACGCTATTATGATTTTCTTCCGACAGGATGACATCTACATACTTTCCGAACGTTGGAGAATCTTTTCTTAAATCCACAATCACATCACGAATCGTTCCCTTGATTGCCCGGACAATTTTTATCTGGGGATTCTTCGTCTGAAAATGCATTCCCCGAATCACGCCCTTTTTCGAATATGATTCAAAGTCCTCATATATCTCGGCATCAAGCCCCCATTCTTTAAATACGTCCTTTTCCAGGCTTTTCAGAAAATATCCCCGGTTATCCTCCATATAAAAAGGCATTATCAGCTTTACACCCTCTATCGCTAACTCGCTTATCGAAAAATTAGTGTTCATGTTCTTCCTCCAACATCCAGTCTCTGGTCAGCTTTACTCCTTCTGCAAAAGACACTTCCGATACAAATCCCAGTTTTTCCAGTTTCGATGTGTCAAACTCTTTATATGTCAGCATTGCTCCCGAAAAAGGAATTTTCCCAAACATTAACTCAGAATCACTATGCAAAACCTGTTTCATCTCTACAACAAATTCCTTTAAAGGGCGTTGTATCGCGTTTCCAATATAATAAACAGAATTCACTTCTCCGCGTTTTCCCGCAAGAACAATCTGCCTCACCGCATCCGTAACGTAAATAAAGTCATAGAGTTGACATCCGTGCGTCAGCTCTATAGCTTCGCTATACAGCATTTTTCGCAATGTCGTATTTAAAAATCTCGCTGATTTTTCTCCTGCACCATATATATTGGATATGATGACATTTATATAGCCTATTCCCTCTTTTGTCGCAACGGTCTTCGCCATAAAATCTGCCGTCACTTTAGCTGTACTATAGATATTTCCCATACCCGGCATGGAACCATCGGATGAGATATATTGCATTGCCTCATATTCCATAATACTTCCTGCATTGACGAATCGCCCGCACTCCAGACGTTTTGCAAGTCTTACCGCATCGCATGCTGCCTGTACATTCTGCAATTGCAATATAGTATCTGCACGCTCCATTCCGGCAGTTCCCGACCACGCCAGATGAAAAAACATATCCGCATAATCCCACGGAAAGTTCTTCTTATCAAGCCGGGACAAGGTTTGCAGTTCCGCCTCTACCACATATACCAAGTTTTTCCATTCATCGGGAATGCGTCTCTTATCCCGTACAACCACTGTTACTTCATCGCCCTGCCTTAGAAGCTCTGCGACCAGCCATTTGCCGACAAACCCTGTCGCTCCTGTCACAACAATTTTCATTTTGCCTCCATCCGCTATTGATTTATCGCTTCACGAATCGTCTTTGCCATATAATCAATCATCTCATCTGTCATACCCGGATAAACGCCTACCCAGAAGGTGTCTTTCATAATTCTGTCTGTATTGGTCAATTCTCCTACCACACGATATCCCTTGCCAGATGCTCTCATCTGATCGAAGCATGGATGCTTTATTAAGTTTCCTGCAAATAGCATTCTCGTCTGCACACCATGTGCCTCAACATACTGAACCACTTTATTTCTGTCAACACCATCTTTGCAGGTAATCAAAAATCCAAACCAACTTGGCTTTGAATTCTCACAAGGAACCGGAAGGATCAGCTTGTCTTCCGTACCTGCAAGTCCGTTTTTCAGCCGTTCGAAGTTCTCCCTTCTTCTCTCTACAAAGCTTGGGAACTTCTCAATTTGAGCGCAACCCACTGCCGCCTGCATATCTGTTGCTTTCAGGTTGTAACCAAAGTGTGAGTATACATACTTATGGTCATATCCCAGCGGCAATTCGCCATACTGCTTATCAAATCTATGACCGCATAGATTATCCTGACCGGATGCACAAACACAGTCGCGTCCCCAATCGCGCATAGAACGAATACATTTATTGAGCAGCGGATCATTCGTATATACAGCGCCGCCTTCTCCCATGGTCATATGATGTGGCGGATAAAAGCTTGAAGTTCCAATATCACCTATCGTTCCGGAAAACTTTTCCTCTCCGTTAATTGTATACTTTGTTCCAAGTGCATCACAGTTATCCTCGATCAGCCACAGATTGTGTTTATCGCAGAATGCTTTTACATCTGCCAGATCAAATGGATTTCCAAGTGTATGTGCTGCCATGACAACCTTGGTCTTATCCGATAATGCCGCCTCTAACTTTGTAACATCCATATTATACTGCGGTATTGTCACATCAATAAATACCGGAACAACGCCGTACTGAATGGCAGGTGTAACCGTAGTTGGAAATCCTGCCGCAACAGTAATCATCTCATCCCCAGGCTTTACCTGTCTCTCGCCCAATAAGGGTGACGTCAGCGCCATAAACGCACATAAATTAGCGGAAGACCCCGAATTGACCAGAGAACAATACCGTACTCCAAGATAGTCCGCAAAAGCTTTCTCAAATTTTGCTGTGTATCTTCCTGCTGTCAGCCAAAATTCCAGCGCACTGTCAACAAGATTGCACATTTCATTGCTATCATACACACGGGATGCATATGGAATGCGATCTCCTTCCAAAAATTCCTTCTTTGTATTGTGATAAGTCTCACAATACTCCTTCACCATTTCTAAAATAGCATCCTTCGCCTGCTGCTCTGTCTTATTCTGAAACATTTTCTTTTCTCCTTTTACTCATTCCAAACCTTCCAAGGTGCCTTCCCGCTTTCCCAAAGCTTCTCCAGTTTTTCCTTATCCCGCAATGTATCCATGCACTGCCAGAAGCCGTGGTGCTTATAACACATAAGTTCTCCGATCTGCGCGATTCTTTCCATCGGTTCGCGCTCTAGCATAATGGAATCCCCCTCAATATAATCCAATACCTCCGGATTACATACGATAAATCCTCCATTGATCCAACCGCTGTCTTCCTTGCTTTTTTCTCTGAATGCCTGTATTCGATTGCCCTCCGCAAAATCCATTACTCCAAAACGCCCTTCCGGCTGTATGCCTGTCAGCGTCATTAACTTACCATGGGATTTATGAAAATCAACCAATTCCTGAATGTTTACGTCTGATACGCCATCACCATATGTCACCATGAATGGTTCATTATCCAGATACTTTTTAACTCTCTTGACACGTCCGCCTGTCATCGTATTTAATCCTGTATCGACCACCGTCACTTTCCACGGTTCGGCAGTATTATTGTGTACGATCATATCATGCTTTCCAGTCGTAAAATCGTATGTGATATCGCTTTTATGCAAAAAATAATTTGAAAAATATTCTTTTATCACATACTGCTTATATCCTGCACAAATTATAAAGTCATTATAACCGTAAGATGAATACAATTTCATAATATGCCACATAATTGGCATGCCGCCAATTTCAATCATCGGCTTTGGTTTCAAATGACTTTCTTCCGAAATACGGGTTCCGAATCCCCCCGCCAAAATAATTACCTTCATTTATACCTTCTCCTTTCCTGCTCTCTCTGTTTTTCTCATCATCAGCGCAAATACTCCAAAACAGATAAAATAACCCATCATCTGCACAAGCATAAGGCTCAGATAAGAAAACGCTGCTCCGCAAATCCCGCCCTTAATAACAAATATATCCGGGATAATCAGTGCACAGATAAACGTGACCGTATTGATAATATACAGATAACTCTGCTTTCTAATTATAGTTATAACATAACTCATAAACACATTTAAAGCATTTAGTCCACCCGCTGCAAGCAAAATTCCAAAAGCAGTTCCATATTCCCTCAGTTCCGTCACCCCATATGCCCATGTCAGCACAATCAAAATAATCTCTCTGACACATACAATAATGCCGGTAGTCAAAAGAATAGCCGCCACTATTTTCAAGACTTTTACGGCTAATACCTTTCGTTTTCCTTCATTCCAGATATTCGCATACACAGTCAGCACAGGTCTGTATATGAAGCCGGCTATCATATGCACTGTCGTAGCAGGCAGTAGCAGAATAGTATATATCAACTGATACTGATTGCTCATATTTTCATCAATCGCATACTTCGCAGAATTGAGAATATAAGCCGCTGCAAATGCGCTGAAGAATAATGGAAGAATTTCTTTCGTCAAATGTATGATCTGGATTGCCTTTCCCGCCTTATTTTGAGAGAAGTTTCGCCAAACAAGGCTGTTAAATACCCAGACAGTAACCAGTTCTACCATGATTGCAATGATAATGGCAAGTGAAAAATTCCTACTGATGATCGTTGCAATACACAAAACGCTATCCGGAATCAGCACCTTTAAAAAATTCAGTTCCGACGCAATATCAACCCGTCCCTGCTGCTGGTATCTTCCCTGAAACACCTCGCAAAACACGTTAATCGCCTTATATATTCCGTATGCGATAATAATAAATGACTTTTCCCCTACTCCGTATTTTCCGATTGCATAGAAAAAGGCAATCACCACCATCAACCCAACGCTAAGGCATCTCTGTTTAAAATAGATGTCAAAAACATACTTTTCTTTTACATCGGATATCTGATATCCCAACGCATTCATGTTTCCAATATTCATCAAAACATTAATGATGGCAACCGCAATAGACAAATTAGCTCCCGCTTCATTTCCTGCAAAGCGTGTCACAATCAGCAATACTCCAACAGAAGAAATCGCTGTTATCATGCTTGCAAGAGAATTCCACAAATAGCCTCTTTGCATAATGCGTTCCTCACGCATGATGCGGTGTACTGCTTTTTCACGCAACGACATTACATTTACCTCTTACCTTTTTTCCAACACGTATCATTTCCGTAAACAGCTTCTGCAATGCGACATACAACACCAAAAACATTCCCAATACCGCTATCATAAATACCGGAAAACAATATCGGTCAATCTGGTTATTTAAAATCGCCAACGCAAGAACATTTCCAAACACAGTTGTTTCTAATATAAAGGCTATCTCAAGCCTCTTATCAATACTTCTCTTTTTTATTACACCCCATAATTCATAAGCAAACAGCAATATTGCCAAAAATGGTGCGGCAATCATTGATATTGTAAACAATATCTTCGTGAATTGCACATATCCATTGGAATGATATATCGTTTCTAACACTGTACTGGAATCCACCATGAATTTTAACTGAGTCAGATCTTCATACCCAAACCATTCAATCAGATCATCATAACTCTGTTCCGTATAAAAATCTCTTCCCCTCTCATACCAACCAAACGCACACGCTATTCCGGAATTCTCGTTTCCTCTGGTAAAACTCGCTTCTTTGATTGCACTTTTATGGTCTTCCCCTCTTCCATAATAATTGGACAATACCAGATAATTATCTATATAACCCATCAACATTCTATCAGGTCTTTGCAGAAAGCACTCTATAATATATCTGACATCACTATTTTCCCTTGTGGAAAACTCAAACGTCTCTTCCACTTCCATATTGTCATTCAGCACAGCGACCGTATCCTCATCAACAATCTCAAAATATGTTGCCCCGTTGACAAGAGCGTAGCTCAATGTCCTCTCTGCGCTTCCGCTGCTCTCGCTTATTACCTTGCCTTCCCTGAATACGCTTCCGGTATGAACATAATTTGTCCACATTTTATTGCTTACCAGTAAGCACACAAATGCCACGACAAAAGTTATCAGAGCCATTCCCTTCTTTTCCCTCTTTAGCCATCTGCATAATTCTGTTAGCACAAAAGGAATCGTGATAAACGCTATATAGGTCTGCTTCAAAGAATATGCTAAGATCAGGTCTAAAGCCAACACTACCGCCTTCAATACCATCCATCTGATTTTTCCGCCATCCGGTACATAATAAGCCTTTAAAAAGAATATCATATTGAATAAGCAGATGCTTGCTCCAAGAAATTCTGTCAGTACTACGTGGTAATAGCCGAATACAACCGGATTGAACAATAAAATCAAAATAACTGCATACTTTATATACCTGAGTTTTTCATCGTCCACAATTTTGAAAAAAGAAAAACACAGATACAATGTCAGCATAAAAAATACCAGCATTAAGCAGCTCAGCCCCTGTGATGTGAATCCGAACAACTGCGATGTACTATATATCAAATACGGAAACAGCCATCCTCTGATCAAATCCCATCCAGCAAATGCTTCCTTACCCTCAAAATATTTCAGATAAGACATATACCATGCAGAATCTACCGTGAAATAAATCGGCACCGATATAAATATCAACACCACCACCAGCAATAATACTGCTTTTATTGCATAGCGTATTCTCACATCATGCAGTTTGCTTAAGAGGAAGCTTTTTATACTTCCTGCATGAGGCAATATCTTATATATCAATAACGTCACGATTGCACTTATGACCAAGCAAAGTCCAAGCCATTTTACCAGGTCTAATACCCCCATGATTCCCCTGCTGTCATATTCCAACCACGCCAGAGAATTGGAGGAAATATACGGATCTCCCGCCTCATACTCTACTTCTACATACTCTCCCAGTTTATACTCTTTCACACAGCTTGTCTGATCAAAGTTTTCTATCAGTTCGCTTCCACCAAGAACCTTCTGTTCAAATAAACTCTTTCTGATTGTAACAGAAGCAATTTCTATTTTCCCGGCACTTTCACCGAAATCAATACGGACATTCTGCAGACCTTCTTTTGAAATAGGTATAATAACTGTCTGAAAATCATTGGTTCCATATATTTTTCTTTTCTCATAATGGTTATCATCATAAACACTTTCTGTTCCGTTATTATAAAATACTGCCAATGGCTCCTGATAGCTGCCCGTTTTAAAGGATATTTCAATACTTGGATATTGAATCCAACGCACCAGCAATGGCTGATTGCTGTTTGCAGTAATAATACCGGTCACTATGAACAGTCCGCAAAATACGCACGCCCATCTCACTTTTCTGCTTTTTCGTATGTTCTTCCACATTCTGCGAATATCGTCAAATGTTATCTTGGAAATCAGAAAACTGATTGCAGCGCTTCCCAGAAAACTAACCAACAGTGCTATCAGCCCCACCAGAATCATCTTCACAAAATTAATGTCATATGACAATTCTTTAAGATTTCCGGATTGAATATATGGGTCATTCTCCTCATATTCTAAAACCGCATACTCCTCTGCATCATAGCTGGTCAGCATATTAGCAGTCGGAAATACCTGCAGGATTTCTTCTCCCTGCAATGTCTTTTTCAAAAACAGATTCTTCTTGAGCGTAATTGACTTTATTTCTGTCTTACCCGCACTGGCTCCACAGTCGATTCTAAGATTATTCAATCCGCCTGCCGGAAGTTTAAACGCAGCTTTTTGAAACTTGTCCGTCGACGTAATTCCATACATCTTTATATGACTGTCATCAAAAACGCTTTCCTCACCATTGTTATAAAAAACAACGAGTGCTTCCCGCTCATTTGTCGAGCGAAACTCTATTTCCACCGCAGGATATTTTAGGACATTCAAGAGTACCAGTCCGATTACAAATATCCCCAGAATCAAACCAAAGGTTCCTCTTTTCGCTTTTTTACTCATTTCAATTAACCTCTCAAAAAGAATCTTCTTGCCGTACATAATATTCTATTTTAAATGATTCACAATCTTCAAAAATGTAGATTTAAAACCATCTCTCTTAAATGATTCAACGACTTTCTGATAATTGCTCTTATTAATATTAGAAGTCAAAAGACGTTTCATCTCCTTATTGCTAAGCGCAAACGGATCCTCAATAGAGAACATCACATCATTATTACTTCGGTATTCTACGCGGAGCGCATCGTCAATATCCTCGTCGGAATAATACCTGCTATAACTCCACGGTGTCTTCGATACATTGTCCTCGTTGTTCTTCTCATGCAGCTTGGAATACTCCCTGTACAATTCGCGGAACGGATGCTCACCCTCTGGCAGCCAGTCATTCATACATTTCTCAATCGTTGCACCATATCCTGAAAAATGAATAAATCGAAGCGGATCACCCTTCACAAAATACTCCCCGTTCTCCTTCGTCATACCGCAATCCAATAAAGACCACGTAGCAAAATCATAACCACGGTGTTTGAACACTTCCACATCAAAAAAACATGGTGCGAGATCAATCCACTTCTGATCCGTGAAAATTCCGCGCAGAATGTCATCATAGCAGAATAAATACAAACGGTCTGCCCACCAGTTAATAAACTTCACTGCTTCCTCGCTCCTGTTTACTGCAAGGAATCCCAGGTTATATACACCGTGTGCTGTGGAGGACAGCTCCATGTCAATATTCCCCGGCTGCAACAGATGCGGGCAGAGAATAATCGGTCTTGTATTCAACAATTCCCTTAATTCCACAAAATCTGAATAAACATAACAATCCGGATCAAGATAAATAAACTTATCTTCCTCCGGATAATGCTCGATGATGTATTTGAAAAAATGTCCTTTTACAGATGTAGAAGCTTCTACAATGGCATGTTTATAAATATAGCGGTTGAAATTTCCTTCCCACATATCTTTCGATAAAATCACTTCATCAAAATATGGTGAATTCATAGATTCCGGCACTTCACGTTCCGTAAGACATACCAGAAACTTTGCATCAGGAATATTCTTCTTCACCGATTCTGCCAGTGTTCTTGCCTTGTGTGCATAATTTGTACATATTGATGTAAATATAATCATAACATTCTCTCCTTATATTCTTATACTATCGTCTCCGACGTCTCACTTCTTCTTAAAAGTCTCCATAACAAGCCAATTCACCCCCAACGGTATCAAAACTCCGCATATTCCGATTATAATCGACCAATCTCCGGCATAAATATGGCACCATCCAACTACGTTTGAGGGGGGGTAGATAAAACATATATCTGAAAAATACTTACTACCTGAAATGCCATTGTATGAAACAATAAAACCGGCATCGTATGCTTGCCTATATATGCAAGCATTCCCATTATTTTTTTGCTAAAGCTTATCTCCAATAAGCATAAAATCAAAATAATCGTCCAAATAATTCCAATAAACGCAACCGGGATAATAGTGGACCAATTCGAGAAATTCATTGGTCTATAATCAAACGTATTCCCCGAAAATTCATATTTAAGTAATATCAGTATGGAAATCGACAAAATCAGTGCTAGCGCCACTTGCATATTTTTTTTAATAATATCAATCAAACCACACTCCTTTGTTATCCATCCCGCACAAAAGAACATAATTCCAACAAAAGTAACCTCTATTATGGTGCAATTTCCCCATGTCACTTGCGGTATTTGTTCATTCCACACAATTGCAACAACACCCAAAAGTACTGCCGCGCCGCAAATCAGTTCCTTGTAGTATTGAAACTTTCCTAATGTTCTATATATCAGATAGAAACCTGTGTTTACTGCAAATAAAGCCACTAAGAACCAGCACTGCGCCATAATATTCTCAACTATATTAAAACGCAATATTCCGAGGATACCATTCCAAAGAAAGGTCCCATCCACTTTATAATTCCATACATGGAACATATATAATATATTATGAGCCAGCAGCACAACTATATTGGCACATACAAATGGGAGATATAGCCTTTTAAACAATCGGTTCACTAAAGCAATAATTCCTTTATCCTTAAACACATAGCCGGACGCAAAGAAAAACAGAGGAACATAAAAGTACGAAAATGGCGATACATCTACTCCTGCATGCGAAAACACAATAGCCATTATCGCAACCGCTTTTGCAACGTCCAGCCATTCTTCACGCATTTGAGGCTGCATCTGTATTTTTTCTAAAGTATACTTTTTCATTTTTGTATCATCCTCTTAAGTATACTGCCAACTATCGGCATCTTATAATACTTTTTGATTTTCTCAAAAGTCTTTTCATATTTCATCCGAATTGCAATCTGCTCAATCAACGCATCCCGCAATACCTTCGCGTATTCCTCTTTATATTTATCATAAAATTCTTTATGATTATCATACATCTGCCGATACACTTCCTGCATCTGAGTGCAATCCGACTGAAAACCTGTTGTACGGGATACCGGCTTAATGCGATAGTGAAACAGGATTTCCGGAATCTGAACGATTTCCCTTCCCAATCCCAAAATGCCCAGCCAGAAATCATAATCTTCCATGCCCGCTTTCATATTGGTATTAAAGCCGCCCAGCTTCTCCCAATCCTCTTTATAAAAGAGCGCCGTCACAAATACTACATTATCCAGCAGCATTTTGTCAAATGAATATGCAGGTAAGTCCCACTTTCCGCTTTTTTCGCCAAACAAATCCGCCTCACAATATACTACGCCGATTTTGTCATCTGACTCTATCCGCTGTACTGCTTTTTCCATATAAGTAGGATCAATCTTATCGTCAGAGTCCACCGGAAGGATATATTTCCCCTTCGCATGGCTGATTCCATAGTTTCGAGCTCCTGCAGGTCTTAAGTGCTCTGTATGCAGCACCGCAATCCGCTCATCCTTGATACTCTCAATGATTCCGACTGTCTCCTCATCATCAGAGCCATCATCAATAATAATCAGCTCCCAATTTGTATAGGTCTGCGCCTGCACCGATGCGATTGCCTCTTTAATATACATTCCATCATTATAACACGGCATAATTACGCTTACTAATTCCATAATTAACCTTCTCTTCCTACTCGTTTTAATTTACTGATAACCTTATACCACTTTGTATTCTTTATACTCTGCAGTTCATCTGTAGTCTGGTCTAATTCCCGGTGCAAATTAAGATTCGCTTCCTTTAATTCCGCTATCTGTAGTCTCGATGCTTCTTCCATGCTTCTTGACGATTCTTCCAGACTTGCTATTTTCTCGTTTTCCTGCCGGATTGTAGCCATACAGGAATCGAAATATGGCAGCATACTGTGAAGCAGCATCGTACACTCACACGTTATCGTCATACTTTGCTCATCCCCATCCAGCATCCAGTTAATTTCCTGCGGTGCCTTTAGCAAAATAATACCGCCATCCTCCAATTCTATGCCGCCGGTCCAATTTGGACATATTTCAACCTCTTCACCGTTTTCTTTTCTGACAGCCGCTTTCAACCCTTTTATCATGCAGGCATGTTCCATCGGGACAAAGCGAATGGAGTCTACACTCTTATCTGACGGGATCTCAAACTGAATATCAATTTTCTCCCCTTCATTTTGAATATGCAGCATCTCGTCACTTAACCCATTAAACAAAACAAGCGATGTATATAACACTCCCGTTTTTTCCAGTCGGCTCAAACGGTTATCTGTAGGAAGCTCTTCTTTTCCCAAAATAAGTAAATATTGGTATGCCGCGCCTAACTTTCGCGTCTTCAGAAAATACGCAACCTCTTCCGGGACATCCTCATAACTATTAGGAATTTCCGATGTTCCTATATCCTTTGAAATTGCATCGATCGAGTCAATATTATATCCAAGTTTTTCTGTCATTTCGAGGATTGTGTTATAAGTCATAAAGTATCTGTGAGTGCGATCTAAAAGTCCCAACTCTGTATATTCAAACTTGTCATTAAATAAATTGACTAATACTGCATTGTTGGATACGTTTGGTATTGATGTTACAACTTTCCCGGTGTCCTTTAACACCTTTTTTACAACGCCAAGCGCTCTCTGTGGATCATCCAAATGCTCCAGCACGTCCAATATCACAACGTAATCATACCGCTCGTCCATTAATTGCTGATACCATGCATCGGTATTCAGATTACCGTCCACATCCCCCAGCAAAGCATTTCTCGCGAACTCACTTGCCATCGTGCCGGATTCCGTATCAATCTCCACGATATCCACCACACAATTTTTGTTCTCCTTCAAATGTTTTGTAAGATTTCCAATCGCCGCGCCTAATTCCAAGACAACGCTGTTTTCGGAAATCTGGTTATATGCCCATTCATTTGTACTCCCCTTTTCAAGTTCATATCCAAAGTCATATTTTCTACTCATTCTTCATCTCTCCACTAACGATCTGTATATCGGACTCCAACTTCAGTATGCCGTCATTTCCCGGAACATTTGTTATCTGTAAATACAATACATTATACAGCCAGGTCAGCACTTTAAAATCCATCAGGCTCCCCTCTGAAACAGCTACTCCAATGACATAATCCCCATTTACAATCTTCGGCATCTCAAACTCAAAATCAGCCCGATTCATACTTCCGCCTTTTATCCTGACTCCCTTTTTCATTCCGGTGTTAAGACTATTACAGTTGATGACCCAAAGCCCCTTTACCGTCTCTATCACAAAACCAACCACGCAATTACTAATCTCTATCCTGCTTGAAAAGAAAATCGATAACGTGTACTTTTCCCCTGCCAGACATGAAGAAACTCTTTTTCCATTCTGATCCGCCAGATAACATGATAAAATCTTCACGTCATCATTCAGAATACTCTCGTTTGTATACGAAATTTCCGGAAGGCTATCCAAATCAAACACTTCATTTCCCACGGCACAGACATCCGCACTCTGGTCATCTGCTTCATCGGCTTTATATTCTTTTGCACGCTTTGCTAAAATGCAGTTGGAGTACTCATTGCACACCTCTGTACTGTCACCGACCATCTGCTGCACGCCTTTTTCAATCCAGAGAACTCTTGAGCATAACTGCTTCACGATTCCGATATCATGCGAGACAAAAATAACGGTAATGTTTTTTGCTCTCAGTTCTTCGAATTTTTTATAGCACTTGTTCTGGAAAAAGACATCGCCTACAGACAACGCTTCGTCTACAATCAGTATTTCCGGCTCGATATTAATCGCTACCGCAAAGGCAAGCCGCGCAAACATACCACTCGAATAATTCTTTACCGGCTGATAAATAAACTCACCTATATCCGCGAACTCGACGATATCATCTACCTTTTTCTCCATCTCTTCACGGGTATATCCCATCATCGTTCCATTCAGAAATATGTTTTCTATTCCTGTATAATTGCGATTAAAGCCCGCTCCCAACTCAAGTAATGCCGAAATCTTACCATTTACTGTTATCTGTCCGGCTGTCTGTGTCGCAACACCCGTAATCAGCTTCAACAACGTCGATTTACCCGAACCGTTGGTTCCGATAATTCCAAAGGTTTCGCCGCGCTTCACTTCAAAATTGATATCCCGCAGTGCATAAAACTCTCTGTGATGAGATTTATTTGAAACGCTTAATATCTCTTTCAAACGCTGGCTGGAATTATCATACAAATTATATACTTTACTTACATTTTCAACCTTTATTGATAATTTTTCTTCCATAGCTCTCCTATAACACATCATCGAAATGTGGTCTTGATTTCTTAAACAACCTCGTTCCGATGATCAGATTGATCACGACAATCGCCCAAAAATAAACCGTCAGTTCCGGATACTCATAAAACATCCTATTGTAGATAAAACTATCTCTGTATCCCATGCACACATAGTACATCGGATTAAGCTTTAACAACATGGTGGAAATATTTGTCATATTGCTTGGATCCCAAAATATAGGTGTAATCCAAAATCCTACCTGAATAATAATCGCCACAAGATTCGCAATATCGGTAGCAAAGGGTGTAAGCGCACCAAAAAGCCAACTCAGCGATAATGCAAGCATAAATGCGCAAAAGAAATAATAGAACGCCTGCAAATAATACAGGCTTGGCATTATTCCATAACAGAAATTCACAAAAACAATAAACACTAAGAAAACTAAGTGTATAATCGCCGCTGATACGACTTTTATCGCAGGAATAATCTCCACGTTAAAATTCACCTTTTTTACTAAATAGCTATATTCGATCAAGCTATTCGTTCCCTGGCTGGTTGCTTCCGAGAAAAAATTCCAGATAAGAAATGCCGGCATATACCAAACAATAAATGGCACATTATCCGCTAAATTAGATGATTTAAATCCAACCTGAAACACCAGCCAAATAACTAACATATTGACCAACGGCTGTAGGATTGTCCATACTGCACCTAATAATGAGCCAGAAAATCTTGCCTTACAGTCATTCTTAGCCAACTCCCATAATATTTTTCTATCTATATATACTTTTTTAAACACATTCTACTCCATTCTCATAGTTTACCTATGCTTTATTCATATAAATATCATTATATATATTTCCCGACTGTTTTTATACAAACAGAATTATTATACCACAATCCCCCATCAGCCGCAATGTTTTGCGTATTTTGTCCGCATTCCGGGTTGATTTTGCTCAGTAGTTTCTGG
The DNA here is from genome assembly GCA_017937095.1 of Roseburia sp. Lineage (GTDB taxonomy): Bacteria > Bacillota > Clostridia > Lachnospirales > Lachnospiraceae > Roseburia. The sequence goes on from JAGBEG010000013.1 coordinate 221,780, forward strand.
TCTTCTTACAAAAAAAGCCTTCCGATACCGTAGACATCCATAAAACAGACACCTACGGAATCGAAGACTTTTCAACGTTTGAGCGAAAACTCCCCGCAGAAATTTAGCGGTACAACACCCTGTTCCGCAGCCCCTTCAGCGCCTTTTTCCACTTCGGCGTTTTGATTTCCTCCAGAATATACTCCAAATCCCTATTGATCTCATAATAATTCATGCGCGCCTCATACTCAGCGAACTTCTTTGTTACTTCGCCAAACGCATGGTACATATCAGCGTCCCGTTTAACCTTTCTTGTCGGGACATGGTACAGCGATGTAATCTGATCCACAAAGATAAAATCGGTCTTGGTTGAATACCTCACCCACACATCCCAATCTTCCAGAATATCCAGCTTCTCATCAAATCCTCCAAGCTCCTCGTACAATGTACGGCTAAACAGAATGCTCTGAATCGGAATATAATTGTGAAATGTCAGATATGTCCGGTTGAAGGGTTGGCGGTAGCGGATTTTCCTCTTGTACTCCCGGAAGCTGCGTTTCTTATCGTCATACTTCGCCACGCTCTCATAGGCGACGGAATACGCCGCCCGCTCCTTTGCTCCGGAAAGCGCCTCCATCAGCACCTCCACATGCTCAGGGAACAGAACATCATCGTCATCCAGAAAGTTCATATAAGCCCCTGATGCCATGGACAACGCCAGATTTCCCACCACCGTCCGTCCTTTGCGTTCCCCGGTGCAGGCATAACAAATATTCATATCTGAAAATTCCGTTTCAAGCATCTCCTGCGCGGTATTCGCCCCATCCTCTGCGACTACGACTTCTATATTGGGATAAGTCTGACGGCGTATACTCTCAAGCGCCTCACGCAGTATATGCGGTCTGTTACATGTTCTGACAATAATTGAAACCAGTTCTTTTTCCATCTTTCTCAATCCCATTCCTTTTGCCGTAAGTATTTTCCCGTCTCTTTCCGGTACTCGCTCCATTGCTCTCTATACGCCTTATTCCGCAGTCCATGCAGCAGAAAAATCAACGTCCGATACCAATACATCAAACGTATCTTAACAAAACCGCACCCCAGATATTCCCTGCAATAATAGACTTCACTGCATGCCCAGCAGATAAGGGCGAAAGGCTTTACCAGACGCGTCGTCTGGTCGTGATTATGAACAACCTCGCTCTCAGGGAGATATCCTGTCTTCCATCCTTCCTTTTCCATGCGCACACCGATGATATTTTCTTCCTCGTACAAAAACGTATGCTCATCGAAAGGCGCAATCTTCCTTGCACAGGCTGCCCGCAGCATAAAGCAGCAGCCGGACACTGCAAACACCTCCTGTTCATGCAGATAGAATTGCTCGTCACCATACAACGCATCCGTTGGTTTCTTTATCACATAGCGTAGAATTGTCTGCGTTCCCCAGATATCACCGTAGCCTGTTTTCTTCTTATAATGGCAGCGCTGCAGCGTTCCCTCCGGGGTCAGTATTTTCGGACCGACAATGCCATACTCAAAATGCCCTTCAAGAAAATCCCGCATTCTTGTAATACACCCAGCCCGATACTCAATGTCATTATTGGAAATCACAATATAGTCGCACCCGTCCGCAAGCGCTTTGGCAATCCCTACATTATTTCCTGCAGCATAACCGCTGTTATTCGGGTTTTCAATCAGTTCCACCTGTGCCTCCCTGCACACGCGCCTGAGTTCTCCTTTTTCCGGCGATGCATTGTCCACGACATAAATCTGCAATTCATCTGCATTCTCGGTTTCCTTAAGACTTTTGATACAGCGCTCTGTCTGCTGCCACGTTATATAATTTAAGATTACGACACCAGTTTTTCCCATTTACGCTCTCCCAATCAGTTTCTTATACGCAAGGCGTGCCCATGTAAACATCCCCGCAATCGCCGGACTTCCCAGCCGCAATATTCTGCGGTAAATCTGAAACTCTCTTGTGTCCGGTCTGCACCGTTTAATTGCCAGCCGTGTATCCTCGTCATCAAGCACCTTCCTGATAAACTCCCGCTTTTCTTTCCGCGGTATGCGCTCCTTCATTCGATAGAGAATCTCCATATTAAGAAAACAGGTGCGAAGATAAAGATTGCATACGCCAGCCGACGCTTCGGTGCCAAAATGCATTTCTTCACAAAAGCGAAGTGATTCTTCGAACAGTACCTTTCCGTATTGAAGCTTCTGCATATCATTTTTCTGCGTAAGAGAAGCCCCGTTTCCGCAAATATAATGATATCCCCTGTATGGGATGCAGCTTATCGTGCGGCACTCCCGCAAATATTCAAAATTAAATAAAAAATCTTCCCCAAGGCAAATATCCCCGCGGAATGCAATTCTTCCCTTTTCAATTAGTTCCCGGCGAAACAGCTTACAATATACGACTCCTATCAATGTTGATGTATACAGTGCCGAAAAATAGCCGTCTAGCCCCCTTGACACCTCTACTGCCGCATCAAACATCTGGCACTCTACCGTTTTCACCAATTTTCCATCTTTATAGAACCTTCTATCAAAAGATGCGATGACCAATTCCCTGTCACCAATCCCCTGTGCCAGCCGTTCCAGATAATCTGGCTCTATTCTGTCATCACTGTCCACAAATGCGATATACTCTCCCCTTGCGGCAGCAATCCCTGCATTTCTTGTCTCACTGACCCCACTGTGCTCTTTCATAATCGCACGCACCTTCGGATTCTGTCTCCCATACTCTCCGCATAACTTGGCGCTTCCATCTGTCGAGCCGTCGTCAATCAGAAGTACCTCATAATCCTGATATGTCTGGGCAAAGATATCTCCCAGAATCTGTTCTATATTCTGCTTCGCCTGATAGACCGGTATTATTATGCTAATCATGCTTCTCCCTACATCTTTTCAACGCGTTCTTTGCTCTGCTTCCTCGCCCAGCCAGTCATTCAGTCGCTGATACAAACTCTGAAACTCTTCAATTTCCATCAGTTCCTGCTTTTTCTTACTATCAACCAGACAATCCTTTACAGCATATCCGACTGGTCGGTCGGGCTTTAGCACTGCAAGCGCAGCCCCAAGCTGCACTTTATCCGCGTAGAACTCCTGCACCTTTCTGTCCTTCGCCCAGCTTCTGTGTAACCTTTCAAATCTCTCGTCCATAATCTGGCTCCGGTAATTTCCGGCGCATTCCGCAAGCCCGGGTTCGATTTTCCCTAACATCCCAAGCAGCAATTTTTCCACTGCCCCTTCGCCCTTCTGCGGTATCTGATGTATCTTGTAGCAAAGATCTAACCCTTCGTAAGAAATACGGCCCTTTTCTCTGTCCAGTTCAACTCCGTCCATGATCTCTAAGTCCGCTTCAAGCTTCTGCCAATTACTCATTCCCGGGGATAAATCTGCATCGCAGATGATAAATACCCCTTTTACGGCAGAATCGTCATCCCCCGCGCTCAGCACCGCATCCATAACAAGTACAAGCTTTTTTGCAATCTCTGAAAATCCTTTTGCCGTTTTCACCATGACCGCGCTTTCACCCTTATGATAAAAATGCGGCATATCCTTTGGCTCTAATTCTCCCAGTTCTCCCGGATATACGCCAACCAGCTTCTGCAGGCATACAGGCATATCTCCCTTCGCCCGGTATTGGCAATATCCCATATACTTCTGCAGAACAGCTTCCGCCAGTGCACAGTCTGTATAGCCTTCCGTCATAATCATATAGATATCCATCTATCTTATCCTCTTAACGCACATCCAGCCCTATCTCTGTTCTAAGATCTTTTAACTTTTGTCCGGAATATCTTCTTGCAGTTGTTTTCTCCTTTGTATTCCGGATATTATATACCGTCAGATCGTTTACCCTGTCAGCCTGCTGGCAGGACTGTAAGAGCAGATCCAAAGTCTCAAGGCTGTGCGTTGTAACAAACATTTGAATCTTCTTTTTCTGGCAAAGCTGACCGAGATATCTGACAAATTTTTCAAGCGCTTCCCTGTGGATTCCCGCCTCAATCTCATCGATCAGCAAAATGCCGTTTTCGCTGAGCAGCGCCGCACTCGCAATATAAAACGCTTTGTACATACCATTTCCGTAATCATATACAGACAACGGCGCATTGTCGCCGTCCCGGATGATCTTGATATCCCGCTCCTCGCCTATAATTTCAAAATTCTGTATACTTTCATCAAAAATCTGCAGCGCCTCTACTAAATCCGCACGCTTTCCCTGCTCCAATATTTCATCCAATGCATTCAGCAGATAATCCGTTCCGTCAAAACGTGAAAAAGCAACAAACTGACATGGAACCCTCGTCAGCGTGTCACTGCTTTTTCTTCTTCCCGACCGGATGGTAAGCGCCGCTCCCTCCTGCCAGAAATCAATACGGAACACGGCTTTCTGCTTTTTTTTCGTCTCCCTGCAGCATGTATTGTATTCCAGACGCAAAACTAACTGCCGGATTTCTCTTATACCTTCCTCCTGCTGTGTACTTTCTGTCTTCTCCGCACTTACAATATCGGTGTCTATCTGCACATGTTCCTTCGTGTTCTCATCATACAGACAATGTTTCAGTCCAATCTTTTTTCGTTCGTCATTTATGTCGAACATCGTACTGACCCTGTCTATGCTCACCTTCTGATATCTCGATACAAGTGTAGTAATCATCTGCTGTGCATTGTCAAACAATCCCGACAACACCATTGCCTCAAGAAGTGAGGTTTTTCCGGAATTATTCTTTCCCACAAATACATTGATATCTGTAAAGTTTTCTAATTGAACCTCCTTAAGTCCCCGGTAGGTTTCCACATAAAAGCTGTCCAGCTTCATTCTCCACCTCACTGCACATCAAAAAAATTACCAAAGATACTCTATTTCAAATGCACGGTACTCTTCATCAACGATTTCAAAATAAAATGAAAACTCCATCTTCAGTTCACAGCTTTCCACATATTCGTCTTCTCCGTCCCAGTGAACATAGCCGCCAACTGTCGCCAACAGAAAAAGCGTTCCGGAAACTGTCCGGTGCTCCTCTTCCTTTTCGGTCGAAAACTCCTCTACTTCCAGTTCCTCGATGCCCTCCAGATCTCCGTAATCCACAAGATTATCAAAGTGTTCGGAGAGATCATACCCATCCATTGACATCACGCTGGTGAGAACTTCATGTTCAACATCATCCATAAAATTTTCTTCTATTATGTGCAAAACTGTTTCGCTGTCCAGTAACATTCCAATCTCCCAATTTGCAATATTGCGTTTTCTGTTCTAAAGTATAACAGTCTTCCACCTACGTCACAATAAAAAGTTTTCCTCTTATTACTTTCTCAACACCCTGCGGTACATCATTTTCCGAATCCACGTCGGCTGCAGGGTCATCCCTGCGGTAAGCACCAGCGCCGTCGCATATTCCCACGGCTTTAACAGTCCGAGTTCACGCTGCTTTCTTCTAAGCTTCCGGTATTGTCTGAAATAATCAGCTCCGCCCCGCCTGCCATATACGGCGTCGTTCGTCCGCATACGCACAAGCACACAGGGAAGGTTATAAAACACGCCGTCCGCAGCAAGGATCCGACTCCACAGATGATAATCCTCGAGCAACGGAAAATGTTCATAATTCCCCGCGGCAAGAACTGTCTCGCGGCAAAACATTACCGTCATGTGGTTGAGCGGATTGCGGTATCTCGCATATTTCCTGATTTCAGCGCTGTTCTCCGGCATGCGCTTGACCTTAGAATAGGTTCCTGCATCATTAAATTCTTCGAGCCAGCCGCCGCAGGCGCAAACCTCCGGGTGTTCCTGCATATAGCGGTACTGCTTCTCAAAGCGATCCGGCACCGCGATATCATCCGTGTCCATTCGCGCCACAAGCTCGTTGGAGCAAAGCTCTACGCCCTTTGCCAGCGCGCGCCCGAGTTGTACATTTTCCGCAAAACGGTATGTCCGAAGTACGGGATACCGCCTGCCGTATTCCGCAATCACGCGCTCCAGCTCCTCTGTCAACGGGCCGTCCTCGATAAGCACGACCTCGTCCGGCAGAAGCGTCTGCGAAAACACACTTTTCAGCGCCTCATCCAGATATTTTGGATGTTCTTTTTTATATACTGACATCAATACTGAAAATGCCATAGCTGCTCCTTACACTTAATTAATAAGTTAATTGCTTTGCAAATCCTCCATCAAAATTGATTTCTGTCATCGCATACGCATCTTTGTATATATATCCCGGCAGCCGTTGCATGAATACTGGCAGATACTTCTCTCCCTTCAACTGATGATTCTTTAACTGTATCACATGCTGTGGATTCTTAGTTGAGCTAAATACTAATACATAAGTGACATTATTCCTCATAAATTCCACCGGATTCTCATAATCAAATCCGTTATATCGGGCTTTTGTCCGCTGCATGGTATATAGAATATCCAGCACGGCATAAACATTCGAATACGCCTTTTTCAATACACTCGACTTTGCATTTCCAAGCTTGGAATCCTTAAATTCAATAAAATACCATTCATTATCACGATTTATCAAAAAGGCATCCGCTGTATTAATTGCATCATCCTCAGTCTTTGAATCGTGCAGGATGATCTTTCGATATGCCTTCTTGGCAAATGCATCCATATCAATCGCTTTCAACTTGCTTCTGCACAAAGGCTCTTCCTCCTCCGCGCTCTGCGAAAGCTTCGATATATCCGCTTCTATCGGTACAATATATCCACGTTCTTTCAAATACTGACCCATCATATTAGAAAACTGTTCAAAATTAGTCATCTTCTGCTTCTTCCAACTCAGACCTTAATTTGTCAAGTAAAATACTCGGTTCAACAAGCTGCGAATAAATTTTCGTTATATCATCCGAAACATCTTTCAATGTACAACCGTCATCTTCGTTCTCCGAAAGATAATAACTGCACTTTTCTGTCACACCGTGCTTTTTCGCATATAACTGCAACGCCTCAAGAAAATGCGAACTATGCGTAGTCAATACAATTGTCAATTCAAATGTCTTTTGGAGAAGAACAATTACCTCCGCATACACCATCTGCCACGCCGGGTGCAGATGAATCTCCGGCTCATCCAGAATTAGGACATCCTTCTCCTTCAGCGCCCCGTTCTCCAATAAGGTTTTAATAATTACGAACGATTTCAACCCGGCAGACAAATTATTTACGTTCAGCTTTACTGCCGTATTTTTCTCTTTGTAACAGTATGAACGCGCTTCATCACGCTGCACACTTCCCGAAGAAACTTCGTTTATTTTATCCAGGACCTCCTGCATTCTATCCTCAATAAAATTGTATTGAACGACATTCTCCATAATATCTGTATTCTTGCGCAGCTTATTTAACGCAGTCCTCTCTATCTGTTCCAGACCATTCGTTCCGTTGTTGAGACAATCCAGGATAAACGGATTGTCCAGATAGATTGCCTCATTCAAAATATTTATTTGTTTCTGCAGTTCAACGCAACTATTCTCCCGAAACGCAATCCGAATTTCTCTGCCTTTTATCTCCGTCTCAAGTATTGCCTCTTCATCCAAATGGTATACGTTGTTAATCTCAGAGTTAAATATGCTATCAAAATATGCTGAAATCGCCGACTTTATCAGCCTTTCCTCCGGAAGATTCTTAATTCGATATACCTCTTCCATAATTTCTGACACATTTTCGTCGCTATCCTTTCGCAGCCGCTGACAAAACTCCTCAATAATCTCCCGCAGCCCGCTTTCTTGCACCTCACATGTCATCTCATTCGCATATCGTCTGATAATTACAGGAGAAATTCTTATACCAGAAAACATTCCATCTTCCTGTACGGATAAATCTTCTGCTTTACGAATAAGCATTTGATATATCAACTTCTCTTTCTGTGCCGTAATTCTTTCCTCAACATTGACCAGTGAATTGTATATTGAAAATATCGCTTTTCCTACGGTACTCTTTCCCGAATTGTTGTTTCCTGTGATTACCGTGATACCATTTAACTCCAATTCTGCTGATTTGATTTTAGCCACATTCTGTATCCGTAATTTCATTTTATTCTCCCTTGAAGACCTGTGATTTCCAATATCATCTTCATCTTACAACAACTACTCACAAAAATCCAACATATCCATCCGACAATCTTCTTACTTCAGCGCCGTCTTCTGCTCCTCATCCACGCCTTCCGTGTTTTCCTTCTGGAACAGAATTTTAAACGTCAGCAGCATAATCTTCACATCCAGCCAAAACGAATAATTTTCAATATAAGTGATATCCAGTTTGAGCTTATCATACGGCGTCGTATTATATTTGCCGTACACCTGCGCGTAGCCGGTCAGTCCTGCCTTTACCTTGGTTCGAAGCACGAACTCCGGGATCTCCTCGGCATACTGGTCGGAAATGACCTTGCGCTCCGGTCTCGGTCCCACCATCGACATATCGCCCTTTAGGATATTAAAAAGCTGCGGCAGCTCGTCGAAATGGATATTTCGGATAATATTGCCGACCGGAGTGACGCGCTTGTCCCCCTTCGCGGCAAGTCTCGCACCGTTCTTCTCAGAGTCCACACTCATGCTGCGGAACTTATAAATCATAAACGGTCTGGCGTCTCTCGTCAGGCGCTCCTGCTTATAGAGCACCGGACCTCCGTCATACAGCTTGACCGCAAGCGCGATAAGCAGCATAAACGGCGATGCAATGACAATTCCAATCAGGGAAAGCACAATATCAGCCGTCCGCTTTACAATGCGCTGGTCGATAGAGAGCCCGTTATTTCGTGAGAGCAGCAGCGGTGTGTCAAACAGATGGATATCATCCGCCCCGCGGAAGAGAATATCCGAAATCTTCGGCGTCACATAAGTTCTCACAGACTCCTGATAGCAGTATTTCATGATCTGGTTTCTTGCCTGCGCCGGAAGATCGCAGAGCACGACCGCATTATACTGCTTAATCATCGGATACAGCTTCTCGTGCCCGATCTCATAGCTCACCGACGCGCAGATATTGTATTTATCCTTGCGCGTATTGATTTTCGCAATCAGCTCGTCCGGCGCATAATGCCCGTAGACGACTAACATCTGCCTCGGCGGATAAAGCTTTGCATAGAGTTTGCGCACAATGTAGATCCACGGCAGAATAAAGATGACCTCCGCCGCCATCGCTCCGAGCATCGGCTCCGGTGACACATAATCTCTGGTAATCAGACACAGTTCCAGATATCCGACAATACCGCTTAAAAGAATCGCCAAAATATGGGAAAGTGCAATATCGGTAATACGCATATAGCCGATATTATATCCGCCGAATACCTTCGTAAAGAAAAAGATTACAAGCACATAAAGTCCCACGACCGCCCAGTTACCGCGGCGGAAAAATCCGTACTGCTCCTCGTATACCGTATACCAGATATATGCAAAGCATATGCCCTCGACAAGCAGAGATATGAAATTTGCTCCATAGTTGAGCAAATGCTTATATTGTTCTTTCGCATTCATCTATATCTATTCCTCTTCTATCCACAAAACATTCATGGTATTCACCGTAGGCGACCGATGCGCACAAGGCGCGTATAATGCCTCACGGCATTATACCATATTCTGTGGAATGCCGCAACTTTCCCCATGCGAAGATACGGTTCCGTGCGAAGATACGGTTCTGCGCTCTATTCAAAAGATGCGGCTCTACTCCTTAAAGTATACCGCATAGTTTTCTGTTCTTCCATGACAATAGAATCCCGCATCCTCCATCTGCTCCGGGGAATCGTACGCTTCTTTGAGCAAAATGCAGTTGCTCTCATACCGTTCCGCCACGACAAGCTGATAGTCAACCGCATCGGGAACCGCTATAAAGGTCCTGCAATCATCTATAAACTGCCGTTCTTCTTCGTTTTCTGCGGTCACCGTATCATTCAGAATCCCTTCCATCAAGGCTTCTCCGAACAACAGCTTCACTCCCGGATTGCTTTCCCTGATCTGTGCACAGATTTCACGCGGTGCGATCATATTCTCCGGCACGATGTCCGCTGCGCGGATCATTTCATCCACCGCGGCAGCTTCCGTCTCCGTCTCCCGCGCTTCCGACAGTACGGCAACGCGGCTAAAGTCAACCTTAAAAAAGGCGCTGGCAGCAAAAATTCCCACGCAGCAGAGCGCCGTCACCGCCCCCTTCCAGAAGCTTTTCGAGTTCAAAATCAGTTCCGTGACTGCAATCGCCACAAAAACGACCGGAAGTAATACCATAAATATTTTCCAGTATTCCTTCAGCCAGAAATCGTGAATGATGTGATAACCGAACGGATTCGCAAGCAGAATAAAGAATAAAACACCGTAGCCCGTCAGCCGCCTTGCGCCCTCCTCCATTCTGTCCCGCGCGGCAACGCAAAACAGCATAGCCGTACATACGAGCACCATACTGATTCCATCTGTCCCAAATGTACGGAATTGCTCACGCAATGCTTCAAATGCTTCGATCATTCTTCCACCTCCTGATTCCGGTCACCAGCCACGCAATCACCCAAAAGAAAGTAATCAGAAACCCGCCCTTTTCATACAACATCTGCCCTGCCAGCACGCACACCACATACTGCGCGAACCATCTCCATCTATTGCGCTCCCCAAGCAGCAGCCAGACCGCCAACGGTAAAAGTCCTGCAAAAAACAGCGTCTCTCCGTTCCAGCAGTTTGAAAAAACATCAAACAGCACTTCCCATCCGGCGATGACTGCGCTGCCGTAAAGCAACCAGACCACAGTCTGAAACACCCCTCTTTTCACAAAACTCTCAGGAAACAGTGTATTTGCCCACACCTGATACACGCCGAAATAAAACGGCAGCAAAAAGAACGGCAGAAGAACTCTTATAAATTTCGCCGGATTCAGTCTGCACACGTAGCTATTTGCCGCATAATACGCTTCAATTGGAGACTTTGCATCCTTTTCCAGCTCTGCCTTTTCAAAAGACAGCATCTCATCTTCACTCCGTCCGGTGGTAGCGTCATACTGATACAGGCTATCTGTCGCATACATTGTCAATGCCGCCTCAATTGTATGCTCTTTCTGTCTGCTCCCGCCATACGCCATCGCAAGCGTACACAGCAAAATCAACCCAAGCATCCCCAGAATCTGATTTGCTTTTCCCTTTTTCCAGTCCGGCATTAAAAAACGCTTCCTTCTGATACCAAGCACCGCTGCAAATACCGTCAGCGCCGCAAGCAGCACCAGCCATAAGACGCAGAGCTTCTGCAGTGTCAACTGACTTGCAATCGCCCATTTTGCAATTGCAAAAAAGGCTGCCCATTCGCTCACCAGCCCCATCAGATAAATCCATATAAATGCATCGTTCAGCTTTCTGCCGTTCTCCAGCCACAGGCTTCCCAACAGAACAGGAACAATCAGCCATATACATATTGCAATCAGAATTTTCCCGACAACAAGCAATTTCTTACTTCCTCCTTCGCCATGCATCTTCTAATTATGCGCGCAACGGTATAATTCATAGCCTTCCACTTCATCCACATAGACAATATTTAACTGCTGCAAATACTCGTCCGTATAGAAGTCCGTATTGCGCACAAAGAAATCTACATTCCGGTTTTCGATTGCACGGTTCACCGTTTCCGGCTCAATCTCAACACCCCTTACAAACATGGATAACGCCGTTCCCTCATCCTCATCCTGTTCGTCGGGGTCAATATTGTCCCTCTCTATCCAGCGGTATATATCCATCTCTGCCGGTTTTACTGCCGCAATCAAAGACGGATCATACTGCCTCATCCAGTAATATAAATCCTCATCATAAAAGACAACCGGATTTTCTTGATTGGAAGCCGCTTCGATCATTTCAGCCACTTCAATCACACTGTCATCAATCTTGTATATATTATCGTCCAATTCCATTTCCGTCGCACTGCCGCCGCACAAAAAAACCAGACATACCGTAAACACAACCATCACAGCCCGCGCTTCCCCCCGCTTCTGCCGTTCAATCAAGCACGCAAGTATATATGCGCTTAAAATTTCTACCGGAAGCATCCAGAAGAAACGGCTGTAGCGGTCTCTCCAGTCCGTCATTTCCAATATCGGCTCCATCACAAGCGGATTAAAAACGGTAAACAGGAAAATCACAAACGGCCATACAAACACCTGCTTCATCACAGATGATTTCTTCTGTGCAATATAAAGCAATCCGCCCAGATAGATCACAAAGAAAAGTCCATACCACCAATAATTCGTAAATGTCGTCCTATAAAATTCAAGATTCCATCCTAATTCCTGCATATATTCTCAATCCCCGTACTTTACAGAAAAAGCCGTATCATCCCGACTATCATACTTGGTATCATGCATAACACCGAATTGAACAGATACCTCCATCTGCGCTGGCAGATCAGAATTGCCAGCAATCCACTCCCGATCATCGCTGTCAGAATAAAAATTCCACTGATTGATAAAGACACGCCCACCAGTGCCACAAGCCCCAGTATCAGCCAGTGATAAATGCCTTGTGCCTCTTTCGCCAATAAAATCATCGCAAGAAGCGCCAACGGCAGATAAACATTTGCCAGCATCGATTTCGACTCCGCCGTCCGCTGCCATAAATAAAAAGCACGCCCCTCCTCAAACTCATAACAGAAGATACTCATTGCCGCATAGATTGCCGTCGTCCAGTTGGCAATCCTTTTTTTGCCTGCCGAAAGACGGTATGCGATCTCATAAACAACCATATTCATAAGAACAATTTCCATGCAGGCCAATACCCGGTTTGCCATAACCAGCGGATGCATAAAGAACACCTTTGACAAAAACGCAATCAGCATCGGATACCCGTCATGCACATACGCCTCCATACCAGTATACTCGCCGGATCTGGCGCTGTACTGATACATAGTATCCGTATACAGCGTAGTTGCAGCATGTCCGGTATAATAAGAAGTATCATACCCATTGATGCGGATTCCATTGTTCATGCCATAGAGCACCTGCAGCGCAATCAGCACCAGAAAAACTATCGTCATGGTATCCGGTGCCTTCCATTTCTTTATTGCCCCGATTTCCCCGCTCCTGACACAGTATACCACACATGCCCCCAATAGGAGCAAAAACGCAAGACTTTCCACAATTACCAGAACATGAAACGGGAGATTCAGCTTTTCAACCGGCAGCTCAATCACAGAGAAAACAGCCAGGAACAATACTGCCCCCAGCAGCATTTGAAACACAATCCCTTCCTCTCTTTGAAACAGTGCGCAAAAACAATGTCCCAAAAGGAAAAAGCATATGCCAAGCACCGCAAATGCTATTACAACGCCCAATACCGAATCCATCCCTGTCACCTCCGTCCCGTCATTTCCGAATCACCTTATGAAACAACTCCATCATCAATTCATTGCGAAGCAGCAGCAGAACGCCAAAATAAACCACTGCCGCCGCCGCAATCACAGGCAGAACCATCCAGTCCTTCTCAATCAGCCGCGAAAGCAGCACTGTCGCTGCCGCCATACAGACAAGAGCCGCACACACGCTTCCCACATACCTTCTGCCGATGGTAAGCTTATAATACTTTCTCGCGTACCACAGCAGAATGACTGTCACCGCAATCTCCGAGAGCACCGATGCAATCGCCGCTCCGTCCTGCTTCATTCCCGGAATCAGCAGGAGATTGACCACAGTGTTTAACACCGCTCCCGCAATGCAGGCGCGCAGGATCATCCGCTCCATTCCCGTCGCAGTCAGGACAATATGTCCCAGAAAATACGCGACAGAAAAGATCAGCACCAGAATGCTAAGGATGCGCAGCGTGCCAATGGAAGGCAGGAAAGCTTCCCCGAACAAAAGCGGTACGATATTATCTGCGGTAAGCGCAAGCCCCAGCGCGCAGGGCAGCGCAAGCAATAGCAATATCTGTGTTCCTCTGCTAAGCAGCGCGTTGCATCCTTCCTGATTCTTCTGCTTATAATACATGCTGATGCGCGGATAGAACACCGCCACCAGCGCAATGACAACCGTGTATGTCATGCGCACGATTTTCACCGCATTCGAATAATAACCTACATAAGTATCGCCATGGAAATACTCAAGCATCACCGTGTCCAGCATCGTGTAGACTTCCGTCGCAATCGTTGAGGCAAGCAGAACGAGTACCGGGCGCATATGGTGTCCCGGATGCAGCCCCTCTGCGGCTTTTCCCTGTCCGCCCGCCGCGCCGCTTCCGCCCTTAAAAAGCACAGAAACTGTAACATACTTCCGAAGCTGCACTGCATTCAGCAGATTATTCCCCGCGGTCGCAATGCACAGAATCAGCGCATAGATCAGATAATCCTCGCGGTCTTTTACGAAGACGAGCATCAGGACAAACGACAGCAGCTTGACAATAACGCTTCTGGTCGCAATATAACTGTATTCCTCCATGCCCTGATAGAACCAGTCAATGTTAAAAATATTGAGGACCAGCATCAGCCCCATCACATTAAAAAGCGCCCTGCGGTCTGCAAAATGCGCAAAATGATTGACAAATAAAAAGTATGCCACGATACACAGCAACGTCGCGATCAGATTGATAAAGAACAGTTCAAAAAATGTCCTGCTCCGCTGCTCCTTGTCCACGTCGTTCTGCGCGATCGCTTTCACGCCGTAGCTTGGCAGTCCTAAGGATGCAATCAATACAAAATACGCTACAATTGTATTTGCATAGGCGACCTTTCCTACTCCCTCCGGCAGCAGCACGTGAGAGATATAAGTCGTCGTCACCAATGGGAAAAGGGCGGTAAATCCCTTATACGCCATGTTGAATATGGAGTTTTTCACCAATGATTTCTTTCCCATACCTAATACCTGTGCATTCGGATCAGAAGCTCTCTTTTCAGATAGAACGCCGTCCGGTGAAGCCAGTCAGTCCGGCTGCTGCCGCAGACCGTCCGAATGCATGTAATCTGATTCACCGCCTGCGGCAGTCTCCTGTGCGCCGTGTGATAATAGCGCGCCAGCCGACGGAAGCCCTCATTGTATGCATGATTGATACTGCCGCCCGATCTGTGTATCAGCGGAAGATCGCACACATACGCCTGATGCCCCGTCATCCTCGCGTATAAGCAGCGCTCCACCGCACACAGATGCCAGTTATCGCACAGCGTTTCATCAAACGGTGCATTTACAAACGTCTCCGTCCTGCCGCCGAAAAAGCACTCATCCACCGTATCACATTTGCGCACCCCAGTAAAGTCTTCTTCCCCTGCGACCCGGAGTTCCCTGCCGTGCCGGATATTCGAGAGCACATACTCCATATGTTTCGCATGCCTATCGGGATTCTCCACCGCTCCCGCCACGCCAAGAATGTCTCCCGCAGAAAGCCCGTGCAGATATTCCACAAAGCGCGCGAGCATGTCTGCCTCCGGCAGTTCGATGTCCTGATGGGAATAGACGACATACTCCGTCTTTATCTGATCCGCCGCAGAATTGAGGGCGCTGCTGCACGAAGGAAACCTCTGCCCGCGGTTATCGATCCCGATCAGCTCATATCCGATATTCTGCTGTTTCAGCGAAGCGCATAATGTCTCATACTGCCCGCTGTCATTATAGCAGCAGACGATGGTGACTTCTGCCGCCTCAGTTTCTCTCTGCTTCCACTCTTCCATTCCACACCCACTTTATCCTCACAAAGCCGCCGTCCCTGCGGATTCATTCCCATTCCTTCATCAGCTTCAAAAACCTGCGGTACGATTTCGTGATATTCGAAAAATAGAAAATCTTCGCATCGCAGAAATCCCGGTACAGCGTATGCGTCGTCACCGCTTCCTTGTGCATACAGGTAACCTCCGGCGCATAAAGCACGCTAAGTCCCTTTTTCATTGCAAGGTAATAGAGAATCTCCTCCTCCGCATAGAGAAATGTTCCTTCCCAGAAGCCATCGAACTCCGCAAAAAAGTCTCTCGAAAATACCAGACAGCAGCCATGCAGCAATACACCCTCCAGCTCCTCTGCTACCCGGCTGTCTGCCGCAACTGCTTTTCCTTCCACCTCACGGGTCGTCAGCTTCTTTGCGCTTCCCTTCTCACCCGCTCCGTTTATCTGCGCCGAAGCTCCATACTTCCCGGCGACCGCCCCCTTCAAATGAAGCAGCTTGATCAGCCGGAACATGACGGACTTCGCCCACGAGACGAACACCTGCTTTCTCATATAATTTAAGGTGTAACGGCGCTCCCTTGCCACCGGATTAAAATGCTGCGTGCGCGTCGCGTCCACGATATCCCCGCCAAGAATCGCAAAAGGTCTTCTGACATAGACCTCTGCAATCTGCTTACAGATTTCATTTTCAAAGAGGATGTCACTGTTCGCCGCCACAATGAAATCCGGATTGAACTGCTCCCTCGCATAGCGGATGCCAAGATTATTTCCCTTTGCAAAGCCCAGATTCTCGTCCGCAGCGATTACATGCACACGCGGTTCCCCCGAAAAATGCTTTCTCAAATGCTCTTCGCTCCCGTTTTTCGAGCCGTTATCCACGATTACAATCTTAAGGTCCTCCCATGTCTGGGTGGCAAGCACCGATTCTGCGCAGGCAATCGCTTCCCCGTACGCCTTGTAATTTAAAATGACAAAACTGATGTTACCCATGTGCTCCTCCTACGCCCCGGAATACCTCGTCTTCGTTCCCAGAATAATACGGACATACGGGGTAATCGAGCGCACGATCGCCGTTCCCAGTCCGAAGTTCTTGCGCAGGAAATGGAACCAGTCACCGAACGGCAGTCCCTTTCTGCTCTCCTTTAATCTGATGCGCTCTAAGCGCGGAAGTGTCTCATCCTGCCAGGTCTTTGCCAGATTCGTATCGTTGCACTCCCCGACATACTCCTTATAAATACGGATATCGTAGCCCTTCCTGCTGATCTGGAGTCCGTAGTCGAAGTCACCGATGCTGTGCTGGTAATAGGGATCGATTGCCACCTGCATGAAAATATCGTGCGGTATAATGGCGCAGTTCGCGTTGAATGTGTCAAAATGAACATTCTGCGCCTCCGGCCCGTATTTCTTGTATTTAATGCCCTTGACGTATTTGATTCCGCCGTAGCTCAATTCGCCGTTCTCCCCGCGGATTGCTCCGACCAGGACCGTATCCTTCCGAAGCTGCGGGAGCATTTTATCGAAAATCCCCGGAACGAACTTCGTATCGTCGTTCATCAGCATATAGTACTCATAATCGGGATATTTTTTCTTCGCGTGCTCAATCGCCATATACATCCCGCGGTTCCAGAACAAGCCGCCGTCGCCGTTTAGCACGTCGACCTGATACGGCTGCGCCGCCAGCATCTTATCCGTGCCGTCCGTACTGCCGTCATTGACCACCACATAATCAAACGTGACGTCCTCATTCTCGCCGAGAAGCTTCATGCTCCGCTCCGTCAGTTCTTTTCTATTATAACATGTAAAAATTGCCAATATCCTCATACGCTTTGTTCTCCTGCTCTCTCCAAATCGTGCGCGCTTCGATATATGCTCTCCCTGCCCCGGAAAAATGCTCTGCATTTTTCCAAATCGTGAATGTTCCGATATAAGGCGCTCACGATTTTCCTATATAATTCCTTCTCGCCACGACATGATAGATCCTCTTTAATATATTCGGCTGCGATTCCCGGATCAGCGCCCGCTTCATCGCGCGGTGCACTTCTTTTTTCTCGCCGATTTCCGCCGGAAAATCCACAATCGGATGATCCGTCTTTAGGCTGTGGTTAAACACCGGATCTTTGGACTTCCCGCAGTGCACGCCGCTGCCGTCCCAGCCCTCGTTGCCAACCAGCGATTTCGTCGGCGAGAGAATGTAGCCGTTTCTCCTGAAATTCGTCCAGTACCAGCGGATTGCCCAGGAATTTGTCTTTTCATCCGTCTGCTGCATCTTCATAATCTTATAGAAATCATACGTATTGTCATAGTTAAAACGCTTCCGCAGCTTCGCGTCGGACACCATATCCGTCCAGTCACTGCATTTTTCGTCGAAATATTTCCATCGGTCCGCCCATGTCGCCCACGACCAGCTTGTCCCTGTCAGCGTATGAAAATACGACTCATACGGCAGACTGATCTCATCCCCGAAATGGGAAAAACCGGTGATTCCGGTCACGCTCTGCTCCTTCTCATAACGATCCAGCCCGTCGTTCATAAAGCGTAAGAAAAAGCGGTTCGTCACAAGATCATCCTCAAGCACAATGACTCTCCCGTAGCGGTTTACGATGTCTGTCACACCTTCGATGACATTTCTTGCAAGACCGTAATTTGCTTCGCGCGCAACAAGCGTCACACGCCTAAATCCGTTTACGCCTTTCACATACTCCCGGATTTCCTGCACCTTTGCGGCGTCCGCTTCCTTCTTTGCCGCATCGGAAAACAAAAACAGTTCCGTCTCTTCCGCCAGCTCATTTGCCGCCAGTGCCTCGATTGTCCGCTTCGTGTGTTCCGGTCTGTTGTATGTAAACAAAATCACCGGAGCATATTCTCTTCTTCCATCCACTTCGTCTTCCATATCCTTTCGAAATGTCCTCTTTCCTGCGCTCACAGTGTCTTCATCCACACTGCCAGCCGCTTTCCTTCTGCCGCAGATACCGTGTCAATACAGCTTTTTGAGCCACCGGAACCGCTCATGCCTTGACAGTGCAAGAATCACGCCTCCGGCAATCAGGCTGCATATCAAGACGACCGTAGTCAGAATCAGGCACCACGCCACTCCCTTTTCCGCAGCCGGAATCCACGCCGCGAACACGCTGCTCATCAGCTTTGCCACAAACGGCACGAACGCCGAATGTATCAGATACACCAGCGTACTTTGCTTGCGCAGATACACAAAGTTCACTCTGCCCTCTCCCGGCAGTCTGCCGCACAGCGCACACCATGCAATGATAATGCTCGCAAGATTTCCGACATAATTATGCATAATCTGTACCACCGCAGAATTATGTCCGAGCAGTCCGATTGCACCGCCTGCCACAGCAAACACACCCATTCCGATGAGCAGTCTGCCTCCTGCATTTCCCGCGGTACTGCCGCCGGAAGCCGCCGCGCCGTCACCGTTGGAGGTTTTCTTTCCCGCGCCATTGCCGCCGGAAACCGCCGACGTATCACCGACCGTCGCAGCAAGAAAAATCCCGACTGCAATACCGAGCACGGCACGCGTGATACGCCCGTAGAACACCGAACCAAACACCAGCCAGAAAAGGACTTCCTTCCATGAAAACCGTGTCTTTTTCAGCCCCAGAAGAATGACGACCACCAGAAACAGATTTTGCAGATACCACAGATGTCCGCTGTCAAAGGACGTAAAAAACTGCGTCCACAGCGTAATGAAATCATACACCCACACATCTGAGGCGCGGTCTGTCACCGCCAGATTTACCAGAAAATAAACCGCCATCCACAACACCGTCATCCACAGCAGGTGGCGTACATAGGACATAGCGCGCCCCTCCTGCTCTAACGTTCCTGCGGCAACAAGAAAATAGCCGCTGAAAATAAAGAAAATCTGAACCGCCAGCTTTACCAGATCCATATACCAGCCCATGCCGTCTGCATCCGACAGATAGCAATGTCCCGCCACCACGACGACCGCACATATGAACTTTACAATGTCTACCAGACCGTTTTCTCTTCTCTCCATGTCAATCCTGCTTTCTGCCGTATTTCTTACCTGCCCAATGCCACTGCGGGTATATCCGCCCTTGCCGCCGCGCCGTCCGGGTCAGCCCTGCTCCTTCACCCATGTCACATAATCACGGACGCCGTCCGCAAGCTCCATCCGCTTTTTGTAACCGATTGACTTTAACAGGGAAATATCCGCTCTCACGTTCTTCGGATCGCCCGCCTTTGTCTCTCCGTTAAATGTAACAATCGTTTCCGGTTCGCCCAGCGTTTTCGCATACGCATGCGCAAGCGAACGGATGGACACATCCTCACCGTTCGCCACATTGAAGATTTCCTCCGGTCCGTCATACGCAAGAATACAGGAAATCGCCTGCATAATATCGGACACGTGGATATAATCACGCGACTCCTCACCGGTTCCGAACAGACGAATCGCATCTGTGCTCTGATATTTCTGGTAGATATCCCACAGAAGCTGCTTTCTAAGCCCGCTTCCATACGCCGAAAAAATGCGGATCGAACGGATGCGGTAGCCATGTACCTCATTATAATAATGGCAGAGCTGCTCGCACATCAGTTTATGAAGCCCATACGGAGAAATCGGCGCGGGCGCAGTTGTCTCCCGAATCGGAAGTTCTTCTGTATTTCCATAGACCGCCGCACTCGACATGAAAATAATCTTCGGTTTCTTCTCGATGGAACGAAGCGCGATCAAGAGCTGATACAGGCTGTGTAAGTTGCCGTCCAGATCCGCCATCGGGTTCACGACCGACGCGCCGACATTCGCACTGCCCGCACAGTGCAGGATCACATCCGGCTGGACGCCTGTCACGATCATCGACAATTCCGCCGGACTGCCGGACATATTGCACTGATAATAGGTGATCTTCTCTCCTCCCCCACGGTACTCCGTGGAAATGTCCATCCCGTGAACCTCATACTCTTTTCCAAAATACACCGCCGCGCTGTGACCGATAAATCCATTTACGCCCGTAATAAGAATTTTCTTCATATAAAATCAGACCTTTCCTCAAACCATACGCCGTCTGGCTCAGACCAGTACCTTTGCAAGCGCCTCGGAGTATTCCTTCGCCTCGCGGTACATATTTGCAATTCCCTGCTCCACATCCTCGGTGAACTCCTGCTTTGCCGTCTCCGCCATAAGCGCGGCAAGCGCCTCGGGGTCATGCGGATCAAACAGCCTGCACTTCCCGTTCTTCTGCTCCCTGTGCACCGGAATATCAGACAGCAGCACCGTCTTATCGAGCACCTTCGCGTCTTCAAGCACCGTGCCCCAGCCCTCACAGAGGGACGGTTGTACGACAAACGCCGCGTTCTTCATGATCGAGAGCTGTTCCGTTCGCTCGACAAAACCGAGCAGCTTTATACGTTCCTTCACCGGCTCCGCTTCCATGATTGCTTTCAGCTTGTTGATATAGTCGGGGTTCCGGTAATCTTCCAGATTCCCGGTAAACACAAAATCATAATCCGGAAGTTCCCCGCGCTGCACAAGAAGCTCGATCGCACGCACTGCGACGACATGGTTCTTGTGCTGCCAGAACTGATTCGGCAGATAGATGTACTTCTTTTTCAGCCCGAACTTTTCCGCCACCTGCTGCTCCAACTGCGGCGTGATCGTCCGAATCTCCGGTTCGATATATGACACGAAATGAACGACCTTTACCGCGCACCTGTGTTCCGGGTAGAAATGCTCCAGGTCGCGTTTCGCATCCTCGCTGCTTAAGACAAGCGGATTCCCCCGGGAAACCATGGCGCGGTCCGTCGCATCCTTGCGCTCGAGCTCCTCCGGCTGGAAGAACTCGGGCAGATTCTTGTGCTGAAAATCCGGAATCCAGAAAATTCCGCGCTTTGCAAAAAGCCTGCCGATCTTATTCAGCTCCAGCGCGTAGCAATACTTCACGCCGTGCAGCCAGATCAGATTCATCTCATAGAGCGCAAGCTTTACCTTATTCTTCTCCCCAAAAATGCGCAGATCGATCTGATTGCCGAAGCATTCGAAAATATCCGCGTGCTCCGGGTCGATCAATACCACAATCTTATATTTCGCCGTAATCGCCGGATTCTGCAGGCAACTGAAAATAATGTTTTTCAGATAATAAAGCCCGCCGATCCAGCCCCGGTTTCCAAGTCCGTTGAATAAAATCTTTTTCATTTTCTGTCTCCATCCGTCTGCCACGCTCTGCCGTTCTCTTTCACGGCTTCCCGCAGCCAGACTCTTCTACTCTGTCTCCTGCATTACGAACCGAAGCGCATCGATAGCGCCCTTCGCCACCTCGGAGAATGCAAACGCGTGCGCTTTCTCATAGCTTCTTTGTCCCATCGCAGCAAGGCGCTCCTCGTCCGCGAACATCTCGCTAATCGCAGCCGCAAAAGCGTCCGTATCCCCGGGGTCGACGATACAGCCGTTCTCCCCCTCCTCAATCAGATCAAATGCTCCGTCCGCATACTTTGAGGAAATCACAGGCAGGGAAGCGCACATCGCTTCCAGAATCACAAGTCCGAAGCAGTCCTCTCTGGTCGGCAGAATGAACACGTCCGAACTGCCGTAAAGTTCCCGCAGCGGTTCTCCTTCCAGATACCCCTTAAATTCGATACGCCGGGAAATTCCAAGCTCCGCCGCCTGCTTCTCTAAAAGCTCTTTCTCCTGCCCCTCTCCCACAATCACAAGCCGGATGTCTTCTCCGGTCTTTGCGAGCGCCGGAAGCAGAAGGTCAAGACCCTTTCGCTGAATCAGGCTTCCCACGTACAGAAGCTGCTTTCCGCTGTAATCCGTCTTCTCGCGCAGATATTTCTGAATATCCACGGTCAGGTAGGAAATAAAGCACTTTTTCTCGTCCGCGCCGTAGGCGATCTGCGCCTTCTTCGACGCCGTGCTGCTCGCCACGAACGCCGCCGCACGCTTCACAATGTAACTGCGCGAAAGTCTCTGCACCTTTCCGATATTCTTCTCGGAATTTAAGGTTCCGTCCGTCCAACTGATAAACGGAATCTTCTTCCTTCTGCACCAGTGCACCGCTCTTAGAATCGTTGGATTATACTCCATTGCAAAAACAATATCCGGGCGGATCGCCTTAAGCTGCTTTTCCACGCCGACCGGAAGAAATACATAGCGGTCGTCGAACCGCTTTCTTATGATAATTGTCTTTGATTTCAGGAAATAATAATTCGAAAGCCCGGCAAGCCCGACGCTCCATTTGCGGTTCTCCATGCCCGCCCCCGAGAAAATAATATGGAACTCATACTGCGGGTAATTCTTCTGCAGATAGGCAAAGAAATCGACCCGGTACGGGGACGGTATGTTCGTGATAAATACGGCTCTTATCATTTTGAAATATCCTCATAAATCTTCATTAGTTTCTGGTAATTGTCCTCCGGGCGCAGTCTCGTTTCGTAGAACTCTCTTGCGTTTGCCTTAAGCGATGTGATATCAAGCGTCTCAAACTCGCGCACCTTCTTTGCGAGGTCGTCCGCCGAATCGTAGGTGAACTTCATGCCCGTGATTCCGTCCTGCACCATGCCGTCCATGTTGCCGACCCTTCCGGCGATTACCGGCACGCCGTAGGAATACGCCTCCGCAATCGTCATGGCAAACGCCTCATAGCACTGGGACGTCATAATGACCGCCTTCGCGTGGTAGAACTTCTCCGTCATTTCCTCTTTCTGGAGATAGCCTAAGAACTTTACGTTTTCCAGCTTATGTTCGCTCACATAGCGCTGCATCTCCTCCATCATCGGACCGTTTCCCGCGATATAAAGCCGCTTATCCGGCAGCTTCTCAAACGCCTTGATTGCGATATCGATTCCCTTAAGCGCCTCTATGCGCCCTGCGAACAGGAAATATTCCTCCTCCGGACGGCTGTCGCTTAAGACGACCTCCTCCGCAAAGGTAAAATTCGGCTTGATATAGACGCGGTTGGGATCGACAATCTCCCGCTTTGCATCCAGCGATTCCAACAGCTTCTTACGATTAAACTCGGTCAGGCAGATAAAGTTCACCTTGCGGTAAGTTCCGATGAACCGGTGAATCTGCAGGATTGCAGCGCTGACAAAGGACTGCAGCTTACTGTTGCGGTAGCACTTATGGCGGATGGCGCAGCGCATCCCTCCCTTAACGCACTCCTCGCAGATCACATTGTCGCGGAAAAAAGAACCCGCCGGACACAGCATTCTGAAATTGTGAAGCGTCTGCACGACAGGCACCTTACACTTAAACGCCGCATAGAACACCGACGGGCTTACCATTGTCAGCGTATTGTGCACATGTACAATGTCGATCTGATTTGCCCGGATGAGCTTCTTTACCTCGCGATAGGTACGAAAAGAATAGACCGCTGTAAATGGAAGCAGGAGCTTCCCCAGAAGCCCCTTTTTCTGTAATTCGCTGTTGGAACGGTAATAGGTGTAGACCATATGACCGTGCTCCTCTAAAAGCCGCTTCTCATTGCGGACTACAACATCCTCCCCTCCGGGAATCTGATAAAAATTGTGTATCTGTAATATCCGGTAATTTTTCATAATACTTCCTATTCCTATCTATATGGTTCCGACCGGTTTCTTCCCGTCAAGCAGATCGGGATAGAGCAAAATCCCGCACAGCAGGATAAACGGATTCATAAAGCCGTTCATAATGAACTGCTCCAGCACACCGTAAAGCGCCAGCGTCCCCAACATCACGAGCTCCTTGTAATGTCTCTGGCGATACAGGGTTATGAGCGTCTTCTCCACCAGCCAGAAGAAAAAGAGCGATACGATAATTCCGCAGTAGAGCAGCACGAACATATAGGTGTTATCGATCAGCCCGTAGTACTGTCCATAGAAAATCTCCTGCACGCGCGGCAGAAGGGATAGTCCCTGCGTATTATAATAACTGCTCATAATATAGATTCTTCCCGATACAAAGTGATTTAACAGCTTCATCAGCGAATTGCCGCCGTCGTAAAACACCATCGTACACAGGCTGAAAAGCGCTCCTACCGGCACGGAGAGCACCAGTACGGCTTTGTATTTATGCTTCTTTACAAGCTTGTCAAACAAAATCAGTCCCCAGCAGAAGAAAAACACTGCAATTCCCGTGCGGCAGAAGGTAAGCTCATAAAACAAAAACGCCACTGCCGAGGTTCCAAGGAACCACCACTTATTCAACTTTTCATAATTATAATACAACAGCAGAACCAATGTCAAAAATACCGCCAGAAACGCCGTGTTCGGCTCATTCATCGCAAAACTGTACACCGGAATCTCCACGTATTTCGTGTCCGGGGTCGTCTTAAATCCGATATCATAGACGCCAAATGTAGAGCCGACGACTAATACAAACAGTGAGAATACGCGGATATAGACCGCAATCTGGATCATAAAACGAAAATCACAATTTTTCATTGCAATGATTGTCATGAACAGCAGCAGCCAGGTATTCTGCTTGGTAAGCACGGAAAGCGCAACGCCAAGCCCCATCAGCAATGCGATCCAGATGACCTCGCGCAGCGTATATTTCGTCGTAATCATCTTGATGCCCCAGAATGTCATGGCAAAGGCAAAAAAGACAAGATATGTTTTCTCTCCGTGATCGTAGGTAAACGCCTTCATCAGCATGTTGATTGCAAAATACCCGTAAAAGGCGGCAATCCCCACTCTCTCCCAATCACTTGTACGCAAAAATGTTTTTATTCTCTCCATACGACTCTTCCCTACTTCCTCAATCCAACATACAGGCTATTCCTCCGTCCTGCAATAAACCGCATAGACGTCATCGATGACCGTGGCTCTCCAATATCCATACGCCGAGAGATCCTCCGGGATCTGATGAAAGGAAGTATTAAATACAATAAATCTGCAGTTCTTATTTCTCGCAATCTCCGTAATCAGTTCCACATCCGGCGTTTCGCTGCTCATCTCCTGATACACCTTCGCCTCGTCCTCACCGATATCCGAGATAAACCCTTCTGCATTTCTTCCGTACAGCAGACATGCTGACGCCGAATACTGTCTGATGCTGCAGAGCAGCTCGTTGGGAACGATCATCGTCTCCTTCCAGTCGGACATCCACATCTCCACAAAATCGGATATCTCAATCGCTGCATCCGGCAGCTCATAGACATTCTCCCGCTCGGTATATGTCTCCCCCGAGAGCACCGGCTTTCCGGTCACTGCGATGACAACGCACGCCACGGCAGCCACGCCGATGCGCCAGACGTCCTTCTTCAGGCGGTACGAAAGCTTCACCACCGTATACGCAAGCACAAACGAGCTTGGAAGCATCCAGAGAAGCCGCCAGTATACGCCGCTTAAGAAACGCATTCCGACGTACTTATAGAAAAACGGATTAAAGAAGAACACAAACACCAGCACCGCCGGGAAAAACAATCTGCGCCGCTCCCATTTTCCAAGGAAAAAGCAGCAGACCAGCGCCGCCGCGAACAGTGCGAAATGAATCACGCCGCTCCTGCCACCTATGAAATTTACAAATTCGCCCCAAACGGCAAGTACATATCCCATATCTTTACCTCTTACAGAAGATAATACCCCAGAAAAATGGCACACGGAAGCGCCGCCATCCAGATTGCAAAGGTCTTTCGCCACTTCCGGTAATAGCAGAAGTCCAAAAATCCATAGATACAGAGCACGATCGGCGCCGTCACAATGCCGATGCCGGAAAGCAGGCACGCTCCCGTACTCGCCACATACAGCGTGGGAATCCACCTCTTGTCGTACTCCTTATGCATGATCCGGTAGAACAGGTAGAAAAGCAGCGGCAGCGAAAAGCTTGCGCACACCGCCTTCCCCTGCCAGATACGAAGCAGCAGCATGGAAGCAAGCGTATGTGTCGATGTATAACCCGCCAGATGAATCACGGACAGGACGATCAGGAACAGAAACGCCTTCTCCCAGTCTCCGCCAAACATCTCCTTACCGATCAGCAGATAAAGCGCGTAGCAGATCAGAATCAGGAAAAACGGCAGATATGCATGGGAAATCTCAGCCGGAGCCATGCCGCTAAGCTTCGCATTCATCGCCACGAACATCGCCCACGGCGAGGTCAGATCCTTGCGCACTTCGCCCTCATCCCAGTACAGATAATCGGCATGAATCGGGCTGTCCTGATACATCGTATCGTGCTCTACCGCAGAAACCTCCTCCGCGATAAAGCGCGCGTCATCATCGTCGCTGTGCTCATAGCGCGCCGGAATATACGCCTGCAGCAGGACAAGCACAGCAGCCAGGATTCCAAAAATCACTGTCCAGCGGCGGCCATTCTGACCGTCCCCGCACTGCCCGCCGCGCTTATTTCTTTCTGCTTTTGCGCTTCGTGCCGGACCTGCCTTTTCCTTTGGTGCAGACAGTTCCCCGTCCGCCCATCGTTTTAAGAAGACAAGGAACGAAAGCACTGCCAGAAGCTGCATGACCATTTCCCACAAAATAATCGCCGTTGTAAGCGTCTGCTGCAATGCAACAAGCGGCACAAGCAGAAGCTGCGCCACCGCCAGCATCGTCGCAAAGCCGAGTACCCACGCGTGCAACACACGGTTCATGCGCCCTTCGATCCGAAGAAACGCCGTCCACAAAAAACCGATCCAGACCGGTACGAGAATGAACATCCCGCTCATGTAGAAAATGTTTCTACAGTTCATATACCAAAACTCCCTCAATCGCGATACCGTTGGCATTTACCGTGTTCTTCAAACGATAAAGCATCTCGTTTTCCACGCTTGTTCTCGCGCATACGACAAACGTCTTGTCGCAGATTTTTGCCGCTGCATAAGCATCCGCATTCTCAGCTACATCCGGGCTGTTTACAACAATGCAGTCATACTCATTGCCCTTCTGTGCCAGATACGCTTCAAAGCGGTCGTTCATCACGATATTAAAGCCCTTTTCCTCCGCAGTATCGCGGCAGACCTTATCCAGATAGCTGTTGAGCGCATCAGGCTTTGGCATCTCCTCATCTCCCAGGATATAACGGCTGATGGAATGCTCTGCCCCTCTGTTCTCCGTGGAGAGGTCCACAAACAGCGTTTTCTTCTGCTCATTTGCGTAGCTCATCGCCAGCTTTAATGCGACGTCCTTCTTCGGGCACTGTATCGGCATACAGTTGATGCGCACGCATTTTTTCTCCGCCGTCTCATCTTTCTTTCCCCTCAGGAACAATGCGACCTTCTTAAACACTTCCTCTTCGTTCGTGTTCTTTGGCTTGATATCGTCGATTACCGGAACCTCCAGGCATTCGCGAATCTCCTCCACGCTCTTTGGCTTCCTGCTTAAGATCAGCCAGAAGGAATACAGCACTACCTCGACGATGATACCGAGCAGTACGCCTGCCGTGACCGCCTTTAACACGCCCTTCTGAAAGTCTTCCTTTGTAATGGAGTAGCTCTCCACTTCCTTTACCTCATTGCTTAAGTACGGTGCGTCGAGAACCAGAAAACACTTCTTTCCGACAAGCTCCTGTGACAATTCATCGGTTGCCTCGATAATTGCATTTGTAAACGCTAACGCGGCATTTTCATCGGCAATGGAAAACGCTCCGATATTGACCGGATAGGTCAGATAAATCGTAGCGACGTCGCCCGCTTCTCCCTGCATAATATCGAAGACGAGCTGATAGGACTGATAATCCATTTCCAGCCCGGTCTTTTCCTTTACAAGCTCATAAGCGCGGTAGCTTCCCGCCATGCGCATAATATTGGTCACACGCTCCACAGCGCTCTCGTCGCTGTACTGCTGCGCGTAAAGCGTCGCCGTCACCTGATGGATATTCTCGTACGCATCCTTTTCAAGATACGGGTACAGGGAAACCATCTTGTAACCGCCCAGCGCCGCCGCGCAGATTGCCGCGCAAATTAATGCGAGCCACCATTTTTTCAGATTATAACGGATAATCTCCAACACCGTATACTCCTTGTCCAACCGATACTCCTGATTCATTTCATTCTCCTTCCTTATTCTCCGCCTTTTTCAAATACTACCTTAATCGTCTTAAGTATGATTTTTATATCAAGCCCGATACTCCAGTTATCAATATACTGTACATCCAGCTTCACAACATCCTCAAAATCCTTGATATTGTTCCTGCCGCTCACCTGCCACAGTCCCGTGATGCCGGGCTTTGCACTTAAGCGCCGCTTCTGGTGCGATTCATACTGCCGGAATTCATCCACCGTCGGCGGTCTGGTTCCCACCAGGCTCATATCGCCCTTTAACACATTGTAAAACTGCGGCAGCTCGTCAATGCTTGTCTTGCGGATGAATTTGCCCACCTTCGTGATACGCGGATCATCCTTCATCTTGAACATAAAGCCGTTCATCTCATTCTGGCTTTCCAGTTCCTTCTTACGTTCTTCCGCGTCCCGGTACATCGAGCGGAATTTATATATCTTAAAGAACCTTCCGTTCTTTCCCACGCGCTTCTGCGCAAAGAACAGCGGTCCTGGGGATTCGATCAAAAGCGGCGGCGCCAGAAAAACCGTCACGACCGCGGTAATTGCCAATCCGACAAGTGCGCCGACAATGTCCATCAGACGCTTCACAAACAACAGCTTCCAGTCATATTGCTGGTTGGAGAACGTCACGACCGGAACATTTCCCATCATATTAAAACTCTTGTGATAGTCGTCGAAACGGTTTAAAAGCTCAATCGTGACATGCACGGTCGCGCCCATGTCCTCAAACGTATTGACTACTTTCGCGAGCGACTCTCCGGTATCGTAGGGCACATTGATAAATACCTCGTCCACGATCTGCTCCTTTGCATACTGGAACATATTGTCATAGGTCGCAGCCACCGGTACGCCCTCATACCATTTTCCGATCTGATTGTCATCAATGATGGCAATGCTTGTCAGGCGGTGCGCCCAGTCCTTGGAATTTTCGATTTCAAGCAGCGTGTCCTTGACACGATCCGATGTCGTGACAAGAAATACCTGATTCGTCCCGCGCTTATTGCGGTATACCTTTAACAGATAATACTTGATGACCGCATGTACCGCAAAAAACAGGATCAGATTGATTCCGGCAATGCAAAAGTACACGCCTCGGGATGCATCCACCTGATTGTGCTGGAGGAAAATCGTCAGCGCCGTCACAAGGATGATGACTACGCTCGCCTCCACCGCCGCCCAGAAATCCCTCACCAGATTTCTCCGTATGAAATTCTTCTCGATATCGGAAAACAGCAGTACCAGCATGTAGACTCCCAGTACGATCCCAAAGCTGTCTAAAAGCTCGATTCTCATGTTCGCCACAGACACGTTGCGGTAGCCTACCAGCCATAGATAACCGCCGCCGAAATAGCTCGCGATAAAACATATCAGATCTGCCAGCAATACCATGACATCCTGAATCTTTTCTTTTGATTGGTACATGTCAAATCCTCTCTTTATCCCTCATAGATACTCTCCCGGTTTCCCAGTGAAAAATGAATGCGAAATGTCATCCCGGGCTGTGCAAGCCACACACAGTCAAAACCATATTCCGCATCCGCCCCGCTGCGCAGCTTTAACGCCTCCGCGACGTCCTGCCGCTGTCTTCTGCCAATCTCAGCGGGAATGCCGCCGCCGTCTGCATCCGTGACCCGGATATCCACCGGAAGCGCTCTTTTATCCCACGTCTTTGCAAGTGCCCAGCCCGAACAGACCATACTGCCGTCCTGATACTCCTTTCTGTCCACATGGTACAAAAGCTTTCGCACTCTCACCTTTTCATTTCTGCCGCAAGCCGCAGAGTCTGCGCTTCCGCTGCCGCTCACCGCGCCTGTGCCCTGTTCCGCCGCACGAAGCAGCTCCTTTACCGGAATAATCTTTGTTCCCATCAGCCGCTGCATATTCCGCACCGGAAGGCTTCCCTGTCCCATATAGCTTTGAAAACTCTCTTCCATCCGCCGGAATGCCGCCGCCTCTTCCTCCGAGATCTTTGCCAATGCAAGCAGCCCGGCAAGACTGACATCCTCCTTGTAGAACACCTGATGCCATGCGAAGTAAAGCGCCCGGTAGATGACAAATGCTTTCGGAACCGGGAAATCGAAGGTCCACTCATAATCAATGACCGTCCATGCCCCGCTTAAATCCGCTTCCGCCGCTTCCCCGACAAAGATATTCGAGAATATCATATCGATATCGGACACATCCGCGCTGTCGTATGCGCCCTCCGGAACATGCTCCCCAAATACCCTCGCGAACTCCGGCGTAGGGACAAACGGCCTGTTTCCGCCGCTCTGCTGCACTCTTTTAATATACGCCTGCAAAATCCGCCGGATTCCTTCCGTATCGCCGCAGTCCAGCATCCTCTCCAGCACGTCCTGCAGAGACGCTCCTGTAAGAAACGGGGACGCCGAGCGGCACTTTTTCGCACCTGTGTTCCCCGCTTCCACCGGGGCAGCCCGCCAGCCGTCTCCTTCCGAAACCTCCGTCTCTGACGGGGCAGTCCGCCAGCCGTCTTCACCCGAAACCTCCGTCTCTGACGAGGCAGCCTGCCAGCCGTCCTCACCCGAAACCTCCGTCTCTGACGGGCAGAAGGAGATACCGCTCCCCACATACGCTGCGGTAAGCATCCGGTATGCCTCCGCGATATGGCGGATATGCGGCTCCGCCGCTTTCGTCAGGGCATATTTATATACTTTTTTCTCTCCGGATTCGTCTGTCACGATATCCGTGCGGATGCAGAAGCTCTCCGCCCGTTCATTGGAATACTTCGCATAAATCGTTCGTTCCAAACGCCCTGCTCCTCCTATTTCCCAGCTTCAATCAAAAACGAATTGGGAAATGCACAAAACACGCCTTCCTCCAGCAGTGCATCGTACATCTCCCGCTCGTCAAAGCACACAATCCTGTCTCTGTCAAAATTTCTCCGGTTCTCCGTAAGCTCCCCTTTGTGTGGAAGCCATTCATCCGAATAGACCGCCGACGGAAATTTGTGGTCGGGGTAGGGATAGTAAAAGGTCAGTTTCTCAAATCCCGCGCCCCGAAGCATCTTTTCATACTCCGTTCTGCTGTAGCATCTGGCACCGTCCATACTGCCCTGCCCGTCTCCGCAAGAGGCTCGCCCGCCGTCTCTGCGGGAGACCGCCGCATCGCCTTCTAAGTCATAATTCCGAAGTCCTGTGAAATAACCGCCGCGGTACTCCTCCTGACATCCCGCGAAATATTTCAGTCCCAGACGGTTCGCATCCGCAAGTATCAGCCTGCCGTTCTCTTTCAAAAGCGTCCGCAGATTCTTAAGCTCTTCCCGATACCGATACACGTTTCCGGCAATCAGAATCACGTCGAAGCGCATTGCAACCGGCGTGTCCTCACAGAATACCTTCAGCCGTTCCCCCGCATCCCGGTAGCGCTCCCGGATAATTTTTGCAGAAAGCTCATTCTCCGTCAGACAGACGACTTCCCCTGCCTTCTCTAACAGCTTTCCCGTGAGCGCCCCGCACTCCGCGTTCCGCTCTAGCACGCGCATCTCCTTCGTGACCGGAAGCCAGTCAATCAGATTCTCCCTTATCTTCGACAGATGATAGAGATACGGGTAGGATGCCTTTTCCTGTATGACATCCGAAAAGTCTCCGCTCTTATTCTGTTTTACAAGCTCATACAGTTCTGTCAGAAACTGCGCATCCTCCATGCGGTTCCTCCTCTCCGGTTCATTTAGGCGTCCACGCGTTCTACCGTCGTCTCTGAATTCATATCATAGAAACCGACCGTATTCTTATCCGATATGACAGTCACTCCCACCACATCATAGAGCCTGTGATATGCGCGGAATTCTCCGCCCACATACCCCGTACAACTGATGGAAAGAAGATATTCTCCGCCCTGCAGATCCATGTTCTGCTTAAATGCAGCTACATAGACTTCCCCGGCACGGGCAAGTCCTACGCCGACCTTCTCATACATCGTGTTCGTCCCGGTCACCGCCGTCCCCTGTACCGTCTTAAACGTATAGGTGAAAATCGGATCCTGGATATCTGTCTGAAAACGAACCTTTGACTTAATCGTAAAGGAAGTCCCCTTCTGGATACAGTTGGTATAGCTTCCATATTCATCTATCACTGCAAAATCAATGATTTCCGCTTCTCCGGTTCCATATTCATTTACCTGCGGATTCAATTCATAATTCGACTTCCAGAGCTTCTCCCCGGCGCCTTCCGTCGCGGAAGCAAGCACCTGTCCGCTCGCAATATTCTGTGACTGATTCAGCAGCACCTTCTTGTATAGATTGATGGTATCCTTCGGATTGCCCTCCGACAGCTTCACACCCTTATTCAACAGGATCACCCTGTCGCAGTATTTCGCTACGCTGCTGATATCATGGCTGACAAAAATAATTGTCTTGCCCTGCGCCTTGAAATCCTCAAACTTCTTGTAGCACTTCGCCTGAAAGAACACGTCTCCCACAGACAACGCCTCATCGACAATGAGAATCTCCGGGTCAATATTGATTGCCACTGCAAATGCGAGACGCACGAACATACCGCTCGAATAGGTCTTGCACGGCTGATTGACGAAATCGCCGATATCTGCAAACTTCAGGATTTCATCGAGACGCGCGTCCATCTCCTCTTTCGAGAACCCCATCATCATGCCGTTTAAGTAGACATTCTCAATCCCGGTATACTCCATATTAAATCCCGCTCCAAGCTCAAGCAGCGCCGAAATTCTTCCGTCAATCTCCACCTCGCCGCTCGTCGGGCTTAAGACACCTGTGATGATTTTAAGAATCGTAGACTTCCCGGAGCCGTTCGTTCCGATAATACCGACCGTCTCGCCCTTTTTCACCTCAAACGACACATGGTCGAGCGCGCGGTGATCCTTAAAGCGTCCTTTTCTCGCCAGTCCGAGCGCGTCAAGCAAACGCTCGGAGGGTCTGTTATATAATTTGTAGACTTTGCTGACATCTTCTACTCTGATTGCTAACTCATCCATTCAACTACAAATTCCTCTCCTAATCCTGCAGCCATCATCTTCCCATAACCGATACTTCCTGCTGCCAGCCGCCGCATCCAAAACCCTTAAGATTCCTTCCGCTTTTTGCAGCCTCATTCTTCTACAGCACATCCGCAAAATGCGGGCGCAGGCGCTTAAATACCGCCGTACCCAGCAGCAAGAGCACTGCTGTCACAATCCAGAAATATGCGGTCAGTCCCGGATTCTCCCAGAAGCCGGTCTGATTGATCAGCGCATCCCGGTACCCGGAAACAATATAATACATCGGATTCAATTTTAAAATCGTCACTGCCCATCCCGGAATCTGTACCATGGACTCGAAATTCCACATAATCGGCGTTACCCACATTCCAATCTGTAGGATAATTGCCACGACTTCCTTCATATCCCGGAAAAATACGGTGACGGCGCTGGTCGCGTACACAAGTCCCGTTGTAAACAGAATCATGCAAAAGGAATAGTAAATCACCTGCAGCATGTAAAGATTCGGATAATATCCCATACATGCAAAAATCACAACTGCGAACACCACGAAAAACAGGTGTGTAAACAGCGCTGAAATCATCTTGACGACCGGAAGGATATCGATCTGAAATACTACTTTCTTGACCAGATAACTGTACTCCACGAGCACGCCGGTGCCTCCGTTCATCGCCTCCTGAAAATAGAACCACGGCACAAGCCCCGCCATCAGCCAGAGCACGAACGGAATCTCGATTCCGGTCCGAAGATCCGTCGCCTTGGAATTTAAACCTTTTTCAAACACAAACCAGTAGAGCAGCACCGTGATCACCGGCTGTACGAACGCCCAGATCACACCGAAATAGGAACCCGCAAACTTTTTACGGATATCATTCTTCGCCAGATTCCAGACCAGTTTTCTGCTCTTTATCAGATGTCCGGGCAATGAAGCGCCCTTCTTTTTCTCTGCCATCTATGTCTCCTAACTTCCCCTAATCATACAGCTTTTCTCATTCGTCAAAATTCCGCCATCTTATGCGATACCATGCGCCATCTTATATTCCGCAAAGCTCTTCTGTACCCGGTCCTTGTCGGAAAGGATCAGATCCTCCGCCGTCATTCCCTCCGGCATCGGCCATTCCACGCCGACCTCCGGGTCATTCCAGAGAATACCGCCCTCGTCATTCGGATGATAGAAATCCGTCACCTTGTAGCAGAACTCCGCATAATCAGAAAGTACGATAAAGCCGTGCGCAAAATTCTTCGGAACGAAGAACTGCTTCTTGTTCTCCGCAGAAAGCAGCACGCCGTACCATTTTCCGAAGGTCTTAGAACCCTCCCGCAAATCGACCGCCACATCGAACACCTCGCCGTTTACAACGCGCACCAGCTTGTCCTGCGGGTAGTTGATCTGGAAGTGAAGCCCGCGGAGTACGCCCTTCTTAGACGCCGACTGGTTGTCCTGCACGAACTGACAGTCAATCCCCGCCTCCGCAAAATCATTGTAATTGTAAGTCTCCATAAAGTAGCCGCGCTCGTCTCCGAACACCGCAGGCTCAATGACCTTTAATCCCTCGATTCCATTACAGTTCTCTGTTACTTTGATTTTTCCCATTTTATAGACCCTCCGCAATTTCCATCAGATATTTACCGTAATCGGTCTTAAGAAGCGGCTGCGCCAGCTTCACGAGCTGCTCCCTGTCAATAAATCCTTTCTTATAAGCAATCTCCTCGATGCAGGAAATATATAAGCCCTGACGCTTCTGGAATGCCGACACGAAGTCCGCCGCCGCAAGAAGCATATCATGATTTCCGGTATCAAGCCATGCAAATCCGCGTCCGAGCGTCTCCACATTCAGCGTGCCGCGGTCCAGATACGCGTTATTTACAGATGTAATCTCAATCTCACCTCTGGCGGATGGCTTGACATTCTTCGCAATTTCAACAACATCATTGTCATAGAAATACAGTCCCGGCACCGCATAGTTCGACTTCGGATGCTCCGGCTTCTCCTCGATGGAGAGCGCTTTTCCGTTCTCATCGAACTCTACCACGCCGTACTCTCTCGGATCTCTGACATAATAGCCGAAAATCGTAGCCCCTGCTTCCTTCTCCGTGCGCTCCGCCGCTCTGCGCAGCACCGCCGAAAAGCTCTGCCCATAGAAAATATTATCTCCCAGCACCAGCGCGACCGCGTCATTTCCAATAAACGTCTCACCGATAATAAAAGCGTCTGCAAGTCCTCTCGGCTGCTCCTGAACGGCGTAGGAAAAGCTCATGCCAAGCTGGCTTCCATCCCCGAACAATTCCTCAAACACCGGAAGGTCGCGCGGCGTTGAAATAATCAGCACCTCGCGGATTCCCGCCAGCATCAGCGTAGACAGCGGGTAATAGATCATCGGCTTGTCATAGACCGGCATGATCTGCTTGGAAATCGCCTTTGTGAGCGGGTAAAGTCTCGTACCGGAGCCTCCGGCAAGTATAATACCTTTCATTTGAAAAATCCTCCAATTTTATCCAAATACTATACGTGATTTATCTTAACATTTCCGATGGACTTCGCTTAATTTTTTCTTAAAATGCCATCGTTTTTGTCCGCTTAAAAAACGCAAACAAGCAGTATCGCCCAAAGACGGTACTGCTGCCTGCATCACTTATCTGTTCTGATACATATCCTCGTAATATTTCTGATAATCGCCGCTCGTTACGTTCTTCATCCAGTCCTCATGCTCGAAGAACCATGCGATTGTTTTCCTGATGCCGTCCTCAAACTTCGTTTCCGGCTCCCAGCCGACCTCTGCCTTGATCTTATCCGGTGCGATCGCATATCTTCTGTCATGCCCCTTGCGATCCTCCACATAAGTGATGAGATCCTTGCTGACAAGCGCTCTTCTCGGATCATCCGCCGGAAGCATCTCAAGCAGCGTATCAATGATGATATTGATAATCTGGATATTCTGCTTCTCATTATGTCCGCCGATATTGTAGGTCTCGCCGAGTCGTCCCTTCTCCTGCACCATATCGATGCCCTTCGCGTGATCGTCTACATACAGCCAGTCGCGGACATTCTTTCCGTCGCCGTAGACCGGAAGCTTCTTGCCCTGTAATGCATTATTGATAATAAGCGGAATCAGCTTCTCCGGGAACTGGTACGGTCCGTAATTATTGGAGCAGTTCGTAATGTTCGCCGGGAACTTGTAGGTGTCGATATATGCCTTTACCAGCATGTCCGAAGACGCCTTGCTCGCAGAATACGGACTGTGCGGCGCATACGGCGTCGTCTCATAGAAATAGGTTCCGTCGTCCTCCAGTGAACCGTACACCTCATCCGTAGACACATGCAAAAACTTCTTACCCTCCGCAAACGTACCGTCCGGCTGCTCCCACGCCGCCTTGGCGCAGTTTAACATGACCGCTGTGCCCAGGACATTCGTCTTCACGAAAACCTCCGGGTTCTTAATACTGCGGTCTACATGGCTCTCAGCCGCAAAATGCACCACGCGGTCGATCTCATTCTCGGCAAAAATCTTTGCAATCGCCTCTTTATCCGTGATATCCGCCTTCACGAACGTATAATTCTCTCTATCCTCAATATCCTTTAAATTCTCGAGATTTCCCGCATAGGTCAACGCATCCACATTGATAATGCGAATCTCATCCCCATATTTCCGAAACATATAGTGAATATAATTGGAACCGATAAAACCAGCTCCCCCAGTTACAAGATAAGTTCTCATTGTACCCTCCATTATCGGTGGCATTTGCGCATACACAAACTCCCCATTCTCATTATAGTTCAAATTATTCTATCATATTTTTGATATAAGCACAAGGTCTGTACCGTTTTTGCACTGCTGCCGCTCCATTCCCACATGCCGTACCCTTTTCCTGCCAGCAATCCATTTTATTATATGGTTTTATTACCACCAGTCCAGATCTGTCCTCTCCGCAACCTGCGACAGCCGCACGACCACAAAGTCGTCCGTTACCAGAACAGAGCCGTCCGCCGGGAAATCCGGCATCGTTTGCGCAAGTTCGACCGCAGCCTGCCGCTGTTCTTCTGTCGCGCCCTCATCAAGCGTCCTGCCCGTATACGCCTTCACAAATCCCGCAATGCGGTGTGTCGCCCCGGTCGGATTGTCCGCGCTGTAATCCCACTCATAGAAGGACCAGCCATACATTTCCGTCCGCCTGCAGATTTCTCCAAGTTCCGGTTTCCGATATCCCACAAAAATCACCGGCTGTCCGGGCAGTTCGCCGCCGCACGCGCTCTGCAGTTCTTCCAGAAGCGCTTCTGTCACCGCCGTATCCTCCCGGAAGCGGACTGTATCCGTGTAGGTCAGGCGCAGATCATAGCCCGTCTGCAGCACAATCGTAATGACGACGCACAGTTTTCCTACAAGCAGGAGACGCCCCGGCATCCTGCCGCCGGATTGCTTTGCCGCGTATATCCCGGCATCGTCCGTTCCGGCGTCACGCGTCTCGCCACCGCTCTTTTTCGCGCCGGATTTCTTCTGTGCATTCTCAAGCACACCTACACCGTACATTCCGAGAAATGCCGCCGCCACCGGGAGCGCGAACTGGGATCTCGTCACAAGCATCTCACCCATATAGATCGTCATAAGAAACGGCGCCGCCAAAATCCCGGCAATACCCAGACATAAGAGCAGCCTCTCACCGCCTTGCCTTTTTCCGCTCCGGTATCTTTCTTCCCCGTCTTCGCACCTGCCCTTCCACAGCACAAACAGCGCCACAATCAAAAGCAGCACACCGCACCCGTAAAAGGAAAAGTTCCGCGGACCATATCCGATCAGCACATTTTTCGCTGTCCGAAGGATATTTTTCACGCAGTCCAGAAACGCAAGTCTCCCCCAGCCCATCTGGCTCTCCATGTAGTCGGAGCTTACCATAAAATATTTCACATATGCACGGTAGGCGGCATAGACCACGCCAAAATGCACCATCAAAAATAAAATCCCGCTCCATATGCCGCGGCTTTTCTCCGCCTGTACTTCTACACCGTCATTTGCCGGCAGTATTTTACCGTCATTTGCCGGCAGCATCTTGCCGTCATTTGTCAGAATCTCTTCATCGCTGTCCACCGGCAGCTTCCCGTCAACGTCCGCAGCAGCGCCGCCCCTCTCCGGCAGCATCACAAGAAATAAACAAAGGCAGATTGCGATATAATACGTTGCCAGCGCCTGATACGCCCCAAGACCAAGGAACAGAAGCACTGCGGACAGCACAATCTTAAGTCCATTCCGCCATAAGCTCTTTCCATGACGTCCGCCTGCCCTCTTTGCGCCGTCTTCTGGCAGCACCGGCGCAAAGCAGGCTTTCATCGCAAGGAACGCGGCAATCACGAGCAACAGCATTGCAAGCGCTACCTCCGCCTGCTGCAGGGAAAAATAAATCTGATAGCACCAGATATTTGACGTCGCATACAGCAGCATAAATATCCAATAATTATAGCGCTCCTTTTCCCGCGCAAAATGATACAGCGCAAACGTCAGCAGATTTGCCCCCAGCCAGAAAAACAAAAAGAATAAAACGCCGCTCGCCACCGTATTGTGCACGGTAAGTCCCAGCATCTTTTTAAACAGTACCAGCCCCCATCTGCCGATGACGAGCCACCCCAGATTCGATCCGGGATTGTTGATCAGTTCCTCGGTGTCAATGCGGATGTTTCCGCAAAAAACAAGAAAACCGTAACAGATAAGCATCGCTGCCATGGACGCCGCCAGAAGTCTCCAATGTTTCTTTCCATAATCCCTCAAGTCACGCACCACAACACCGCTCATTTGTTCCGGTTTTCCTTTCTTTCACACATTCCCGCCAGTCCGCAGCGCTCCATTCGGCAGCCTGCAGCTTCCTCATTCACGGGCATTCGCCCTATCAGGACTGTCACTGCTCATTGCATATCCCGCATATACTCGTCAAGCGCGCTCTGCCAGTCCGCCATCCGGTAGCCGTCTGTCAGACGCATCATGTAATTGTCCAGAATCGAATACGCCGGACGCTTTGCAGACGCAGGATTCATCGCGGCATATTCCTCGCTTGTGACATGCTTCACACGCGTGCTCTTCCCCGCTCTCGCAAACACTGCTTCGGCAAACTCCGCCCAGTTCGTGTCGCCCTCGCAGGTCGCGTGGAACAATCCGTAATTCTCCGTCGGCTCATAGTGATGAATCGCTCTCGCCAGTTCCACCGCGCTTGTCGGCGATCCCTTCTGATCGCACACCACGCTCACCTCGTCATGATTCTCGGAAAGACGCAGCATCGTCTTTGCAAAATTCTTACCATCCCCGTAGAGCCATGCCGTGCGGAAAATAAAATATTTTCCCGCAAACTCCTTCACAAAGCGCTCACCCTCAAGCTTCGTCTTGCCGTAAGCGCTGACAGGATTCGGCGTGTCAAACTCCGTGTAAGGACGCGTTCCGTTTCCCTCAAATACATAATCCGTTGATACATGAATCAGCTTCGCATCTACACTTGCCGCTGCGATTGCAAGATTGCGCGGTCCGATTGCATTGATCCGGTAAGCCGCATCCCACTGTGTCTCACAGGCGTCCACATTCGTGTGCGCCGCACAGTTGATAATGACCTCCGGTCTCTTTTCACGCACAAGCGCAAGCACTGCATCTATGTCGGCAATATCAAGTGCCGTAACGCCGTCGCCCTCCGCCACATCCGTGTTGATAAACGCCACGTCCTCTGCGGCATATTCCGCCCGGATCGCACGCCCGAGCTGTCCGTTGCATCCTGTTACCAATATCTTCTTCATTCTTCTATCCTCGCACTCCCTTACTCTCCAAGTCCGTTCTCGATTGCCGCCACAAGCGCAGAAAGAGCCTCCGTCTCATCTTCCCCATCACACACCAGTTCAATCTCATCCCCGGATTTGATGCACGCGCCAAGCACGCTCAGCACACTCTTCGCATTCGCCGTATTCTCACGATAGCGGAACGTAATATGCGCCTTAAACTGCATCGCCTCCTTGCACAAAATTCCCGCCGGACGCAGATGCAGCCCCGTCGGGTTCTTAATTGTGACTTTCTGACTTACCATACCTTGTTCCCTCCAAACATTTATTTTCCTCTCGCAGGCTTCCCGCCATACACATTTCTACAACATTGTCTGTGTAATCAGTTCCGCCAGCTTTTTCGCCTCTTCTTCTATGATCTTCTGGTCCTTGCCCTCGATCATGACACGCACCAGCGGCTCCGTGCCGGATGGACGTATCAGCACGCGTCCCTCGCCGTTGAACTTCTTCTCAACATCCGCAATCGCATCGGCAATCTCCTGATATTCCATAAAGCGTTCCTTCTTATGATTCGGCACCTTCGCATTGACGAGCGCCTGCGGCAGTACCTCCATAACGGAAGCAAGCTCTGACAGCGGCTTTCCCGTATCCACCATGACCTCTAACAAATGCAGCGCGCTAAGAAGCCCGTCGCCCGTCGTATTATCATCCAGAAAAATGACGTGTCCCGACTGCTCGCCGCCCATGTTGTAGCCGTGTTCCCGCATATTCTCAAGCACATAGCGGTCTCCGACTTTGGTCT
Source organism: Roseburia sp. (assembly GCA_017937095.1). Classification (GTDB taxonomy): domain Bacteria; phylum Bacillota; class Clostridia; order Lachnospirales; family Lachnospiraceae; genus Roseburia. Next base: position 262,825 of record JAGBEG010000013.1, read on the forward strand.
TTTCCACATGAATGCCTTCCCGCTCACCCATAAGTGAAAATCCGAGATTGCTCATAACTGTTACGACGATTGTATCTTTTTTCAGTTTACCCTTCCGCTTCATGTAATTGCCGCAGATTGCCATGACCTGATCGCCGTCAATCAGATTTCCCTTCTCATCGACTGCGAGCATACGATCCGCATCCCCGTCAAACGCAATTCCCACATCCGCCTTCTCATAAACGACTCTCGCCTTCAATTCATCCATATGCGTCGATCCGCAGTTGGAATTGATATTTGTACCGTCCGGATTCGTATGGATTGCGACAAGCTCCGCTCCCAGATCTTTGAGCGTCTTCACGGAGGTGTAATGGGAAGCGCCCTCCGCGCAGTCCACAACAATCTTCTTGCCCTTAAGATTTACCGGAACGCACTTCTCCATGAATCTGACATACTCGTCACGCAGATCAAAGCGGTATTCAATTCTTCCGACACCGGAGCCAATTGGAAGCACCACATCCTTCATCTGATCGCGGATCAGCGCTTCGATTTCGTCCTCCAGTTCATCGGACAACTTATATCCCTCGCCGTTAAAAAACTTGATGCCGTTGAACTCCATCGGGTTGTGCGACGCGGAAATCACGACTCCCGCATCCACCTTGTGCTTTCTTGTCAGATAAGCAATCGCCGGAGTCGGCATCACCCCGACAAAAATCGCATTGGCGCCGACGGAACAGATTCCCGCCATCAGCGCGCTTGCCAGCATTCCCCCGGAAATTCTGGTATCGCATCCCACGATAATCGTCGCCTGATGCGCCTGTTCTCTGGTCAGGACATAAGCCCCCGCCTGCCCAAGCTTCGTCGCCAGTTCAATCGTCAATTCAGAGCCTGCGATTCCCCTCACTCCATCCGTCCCAAACATTCTAGCCATCCTATTTTCCTCCATGCTTAACACTCATATTACAAAGCGCCCGCTGCGCTCCCATACCGGTCTTACCTAATCTGTATTTCCGGTTTTCTCAGACGTATCTGATGCGCCATCGCCCGTTCCGGCATTTTCCTCATTGCCCGTGCTGCCGGATGCGCTTCCTGTGGTGTTCCCGGACGATGTATTTCCAGACCCGCTCCCCGTCGTCGTATTCCCGGACGTTCCCCCAGTTGTATTTCCGGATGTTCCGCCCGTCGTCGTATTCCCGGACGTTCCTCCCGTTGTATTGCCGGATGCGCCTCCTCCGGACGCACCGCCCGTCGTCGTACTGCCGGATGCACCTCCTGCCGCACCTGCAGTTCCTGTACCGGAGGTATTCGTGGTCTGTCCGCCGGAAGCTTCTTCCTCTTCCTCCTCGTCACCGGCGCCGGTAATCGTAACCGGCACTCTCACGCTGTCGATCCAGCAATGCTCTCCTTCGAGCGTAAACTCAACCGCCAGATGATGTTCCCCTTCGCCGAGACCACTCGTGTTGATGACTCCTTTCAGGCTGTCCGCATCAACCGCCTCCACTTCGCTCTTCGCTCCGCTGGCAGCGACTGTTACGGTGTCTGAGTCAATACGCGCCGTATATCCGTCCTGCAGATTCTCTATCGTAAGGTTTCCGACAGGAATGACAATATTCTCTGTAACAATCGGTTCTACCTTTACTGTAACCTCCACCTTGGCGTCCGAATTGAGCACCAGCGAAGTGCCGGACGGCAGATAGGAAGTAATATCCACGGTCGTCTCAAGGTTCTCCGTGATTCCCGAGATATCCAGTATCTCCTTCGGAATCGATATCTTATTGACTGTGTTGAGCGTTGCAGCTTCGCCCTTAATGCGCACAGTATCAAGGCTGTAATCCACGCCCATGAGCACGTAGCCTTCCGCCGCCTCGCCCATCGTATGGAACTCCAGCGCAACATCCTTCGTATTCAGAATCTGCGCCGATATCGTAACCGTAGAAAGGCTCATCGTAAGCTTTGTGGTATCAATCACATTATCGTCCGCATCGTAGAGCACCGGCACGACTGTATCCGTGACGTCGGTGGACATTCCCTCTACATTGATTGCAGCCTCCACGCGGTCAATCTGGCTCACGACAGAATAAGGACCTGATATCTTAAGAAGATTCGACCCGACAATCTGTACCTCGCCAAGCGCGCAGCCGTCTGCAACATTTCCCCTAGTCGTCGCGGAAATTGCCTTCTGGCATGTGCCGAGATCCTCAAGTGCCACTTCCAGATAAAGGTTCTTGGAAACGATCGACACCTTGTTGCTGTATCGGTTCGGCGTAATCGTTACCGGAACACGGTAGGTTTCACTCTCTTCATCATATTCAATCTTCTCCATGTCCGCCGTCGCGGAAAAATCGGAGCCGGAAAGCACATCATGAATACTTCGCTCCGCCGAAACACTGAACGTTATCGTGTTATTTCCGTTGAGGGGCTCATAGTACTTGTTCTGCGCCGTGATAAACGACGTATTCTCTGTCGTGACGTTCGTTGTATATTTTTTGGCTGTTGTCGGATCATCAATATTGATGACAACAATCCACAGTATAAATGCAAGCAGCGCCGCCAGTATTTTGAGGCCAAAATTATTTGTTATCTTTTTCCCGAGCTTTTTTAGCATCCTTCAGCCTCCTCTTCAATAATTCAATTTTCGACAACTCGCGTTCTCTCTTCTGGAGGTACGTAAGCTTATTGCGCAGAAATTCCGCGTCCACATTCCGGTAGAGTTCTCCGCCGAGCGCGATGGAAACTCTTCCCGTCTCCTCTGATACGACAATTGTGAGTGAATCACTCGCTTCGCTGATTCCGACTGCCGCGCGGTGTCTCGTTCCCAGATCCTTGCTGATAGAGAGCGAATCCGTCAGCGGCAGATAACAGGTTGCCGCGACGACACGGTCCCCGCGCACAATCACTGCACCGTCATGAAGCGGCGTATTTTTTTCAAAAATATTAATAAGGAGCTGACTTGTGAGCACACCGTCGACGATGATTCCTGTGCGCTCATACTCCGTAAGCAGGATCTCATCCTCCACGACGATCAACGCTCCGGTCTTTACCTTCCCCATCTCGTAACATGCCTTTACCATTTCATTGATCGTCTTATCGGAAAACTTAACGTTCTCTCCCTTTGACATATCAAACGGAAACAGTGAGACAAGCAGATTCTTTCTGCCGAGATTCTCAAGCGCCTTGCGCATTTCCGGCTGGAAGATGACCACCAGCGCAATGACGAGCACGTTCACCGTATTCTTTGCAATCCAGATGATCGTATTCATCTGGAACATCGCTGCCACCAGTACGAACAACAGCACGATCATAAGTCCTTTTAACAGGTTCCACGCCCTGGTATTTTTGATCCACACCAGCATGTAGTAGAGCAAAAACGCAATGATTATGATCTCCACGACGTCCGTCACGGTGATTTTTGGCAGATTCATATAAACAGATGCTTTTTCCCAAGCAGTATCCAGAGTCGCTAACATATTCTGCACGCGTTCCACTTCCTTAATCTAATAAATCCTCATCGATGTCCATCTCTCTCGCAAACTGTTTCTTGGTCAGGCGTTCCTTCTCATCCTTCCCTCCAAAACGCTTCACCTTCTTGTCGGTACCCGGCACATATGCCTTCGGCACCGCCTTGACATAATAGTAGTACTCATCATCCTCGAACTGCAGGCGCTCCGTCCTCGAATAATCCAGATTGAAAAACAGGAACTGAAGCACAAGTCCAATCACTGCCGAGATAATGTTTCCGACCAGAACCGCGACCGTTTTCCCGGAAATGCCAAGCATCATGTAACCCGCAATCATTCCGACCGTCTCAAACAGAATGCCGGAAATAATTGCGATCTGCCACGCATTCTCGATAGACATCCTCCGGACAATATATACGATAATAAGTGCTGCGACCATAATCCCAAGCACCAGAAACATTTCCTTATTGCCGAGGAGCTGATTTAACGCGATCACAATCTTGGAATTTGTCTCCGCGCCCTCCTCCGCCGCCGCACCGAGCAGCGCCGCATTCTCCTTCACGCCGTCAAGGAAGAAATAGACCACCGTACCGCAGATCAATGCAAATACAGAATATATTTCCCCGAGAAGTCCCATCCCAAGGGGCATAATATAAGGAATATTGAGTTTAAAGCAAACCGGCGTCAGAAGCACGCCCAGACCATACTTCGGTGCAAACCGGAAATAAACAAAGTAAATCAGCAAAAACAGAATCAGCGCCACGAGACATACCTCAATGGACAGCGCGTACATATCCGCCAGAATCACTGCAGCCACAAGAAAAATCGTACCGCCCGCCGGCAGGATCGAGCACAAAAGTGCCAGAATCAGTGCGATCGGCGTTCTGCTGATGCTCTTCATATATCCGATATTAAGATTAATCATACAGAAGATAACAAATGCCACAACAAACTTGGCAATCGGCGTAATATATACCTCGTATCTTCCATAAAAGCGTATCATCTTCTCTTTGAGTTCCAATATGGTTGTCATTCCATGCCTCCCGCTCTAATCCCAGTCTTTATTCTCTGCCGATTTCAGCCTGTCTTCCCGCTCATACATCTGATTGACTTTTTTCAGATTGCTGTAATACCGCTTTACCTTGCGGCGGCCATTCGTATACTTCATATGGAACACAACCCATGTCGCACCCAGATAAAACACCATGAACACAATATACGGCACCAGCGCCGCGATCAGAAGTCCCTGAATGTCCAGCTTATTCAGCTTTTCTAACAGTTCCTCCATGGAATACAGGCCCCAAAGCCCAAACATCATGCCATAGCAGATCGTTCCCGCCACAAAGCTTCCCAGAAGCCGCATCGAGACGTAATCCTTTCTCGCATACTGAATCATCGGCTTACATTGTTTGCCATCGTTCGTATCAAATTGCGCCATTTTAATCATATGCCGCAATCGTTCTTCATTCACCATATCGCAATGTATCCTTTCTCATTTGCCCTTTCCTGCTGCGTCCGGGCAAAATTGCACACAGTTACACATTCTTATTTTCTATTATAACACAGCGGCTTTTATTTTCAAAGCATCAAATATCATCGCCGCATAAGCAGAGAAAAAGCAGGGCACATCAGGCCCTGCTCGTCTATGTAATTCTTATAGAAAACGCATACGGTTCTTATCCCGTTCAGCCTTCTGCGGCTCCTGCGGCTTCGGCTTCTGAATCGCTCCGGCAAAGGTATTCGCCATCTCCATCTTGCATTTATCACAAAAACGTCCGGTACAGATGGGCGCTCCGCACTGTTCGCAGACAACCCCGTCCGCTCCTGCCACGGAAAGCGTAAGGCGCTCCTCGCGGATCCACTGGCGAATCTGCTTGACAGAGACGTCAAGCTCCTCCGATACTCTGTCCACGGATGAATTCGGGTTCACATTCAGGTAAGCTTTCACCTCCTGGAACTTCTCCTCCATCTTCTTCTGACACGCCTGGCAAAGAGGTGCTCCTCCTATATAATTGAATAGCCGTCCGCAGTTCTTGCAGTTTCTTACGTCCATGGTTGTCATTCCTCCTAAATGTATCTGTTAAAATCCTGCTCCAATGCTGATGCAGATATAATAAACGCATTGCACCCCTCCGGCAAGGAGCACTTCCGTCACCTCATCCACAGTACTTCCTGTCGTGTATATATCATCTACCAACAATATACATTTATATTTTACTATATCAGACGCTAATTGAAAAGCATTTTTTAAATTGCGCACGCGTTCCCTGTCGTTTAATTCCTTCTGGGGAACGGTATTTTTGACGCGCCGCACCACTCCCGCATCTACCAAAAGTCCCAGTTCCCTTCCGAGGGCACGCGCGAACACCTCGGCCTGATTATACCCGCGCTGCCGTCTCTTCCTTAAATACATCGGAACCGGAACGATCACTTCTATTTGATTTCTTTTCACCCAGTCACCGTAGAGCTTTGCCGCCTCCTTTGCATAATATGCCGCATATTCCCGTCTGCCCGCATACTTGAACCGGTACATGGAGCTGCGGATCGCCCCCTGATAGACAAATACCGCTTTTCCCTGCCGGTATGCATGTTTCTTCTTCCTGCAGTCTGCGCAGTATTCCTGCCTCTCATTTGCAAGCGGCTTTCCGCAGCGCTTGCAGACCGGCTCTTTCACCGTCTGTATCCGTCCCGTGCATGCCATACAGAGCATTCCTCCTGTGTCTGACAGTTCATCGCAGACCGGACACCGCGGAGGATAAAAGAAATCCTCCGTCTGCCGCCAGAGCAGCCTTATGTATTGCGCAGTCTTTTCTCCAATTGTCTTTGAATCAAGTCTCATCGTCTCCCTGTTCTCTCCCCGGGCATCCGCGCTCTCAATTCTGCTTTATCCTATCATTTTTCCTCCCGCGATGCCATAAACATTTTCTTAATTTTTTCTTTCTTTATTTTATAGTTGACGAAATTTCGTTTCATTATTATAATTTTGGTTATTAAAAGCACTAATGCATTAGTGCGTTAAAGGAGGATTCTTATGAGAAAGTCAGGTAAATTTATTTCCGCTATGTTAGTTGCTGCCATGACGCTTTCCATGACCGCATGCGGCGGTGATGACGCGTCCGCTTCCGCCGGGGACACAGGCGCCGGGACAGCAGCAGAGTCACAGGATAATTCGTCCGCTTCCGCCGGAGATACGGGAAACGGCACATACAAAATCGGTATTTTACAGCAGTTGGAGCATCCGGCGCTTGACGCCGCAACCGAAGGCTTTCAGGACGCGCTTTCCGATCTGCTCGGCGACGAGAACGTTACATTTGACGTACAGAATGCGCAGGGAGAGCAGGCGAACTGTTCCAGCATCGCGACTACTTTCGTCTCCAACAACTATGATCTGATTCTTGCAAACGCAACGACCGCGCTTCAGTGCGCCTCCGCAGCCACAAGTACGATTCCGATTCTCGGAACCTCTGTCACAGATTATGCGACCGCGCTTGACATCGACGACTGGACGGGAGCGACCGGCACCAACGTATCCGGTACCTCCGACCTCGCGCCGCTCGACCAGCAGGAGGACATGCTCGTAGAACTGTTCCCGGACGCCAAGAATGTCGGCATTCTTTACTGTTCCGCAGAGCCGAACTCCGCATATCAGGCGACCAAGTTTGCAGAGTATCTTGAGGAAGACGGCATTTCCTACAAAGAGTATACTGTAGCGGATTCCAACGACATCGCTTCTGTTGTCCAGAACGCCGTATCGGAGGTCGACGTCATCTACATTCCGACCGACAACACCATGGCGGGCAACACGGAAACAATCAACAACATCACGCTTCCTGCCAAAGTGCCTGTAATTGCAGGCGAAGAGGGCATCTGCTCCGGTTGCGGCGTTGCAACGCTTTCCATCAGCTACTACGACATCGGCTACAAGGCAGGCGAAATGGCATACGAGATTCTTGTAAACGGCGCAGATATCAGCACCATGGAAGTTTCTTACGCTCCGAATGTAACAAAGGAGTATAACGCAGAAATCTGTGAGGCGCTCGGCATCACCGTGCCGGAAGGCTATACCGCCATCGAAACGGAATAATCGTTTCGCGGGCACATCAGATTATCACGAAGCAATGTAAAGGGGTTATTTTATGGCTTATTTAATGTCCTTAGACCCCATGGCACTTTTCCGCTCCATGCCCGGCGCATTTGCGCAGGGCATGGTCTGGGGATTGATGGCATTGGGCGTCTACATCACTTACCGTCTGCTCGACTTTGCCGATCTGACCGTAGACGGTTCTTTTGCAACCGGAGGCGCAGTCGCAGTCATGCTGATCCGAGGCGGCATGAACCCGTGGCCGGCGCTTATTTTTGCGTTTGCGGCAGGTATGGCGTCCGGCTTCATCACCGGATTCTTACATACCGCCCTCGGAATCCCCGGGATTCTCGCCAGTATTCTCACGCAGATCTCGCTGTATTCCATCAACTTAAATATCATGGGATGTTCCAATCAGGCAGTCAGCGTCGACAAGTATCCGCTTGTCGTTTCCCTGCGCTACCTCTCGGACTCTCCCTCTACAAAGACGAAAATCTACATTACCTGTATTCTGTTCTGTATTGCCGTCGTCGCGATCCTCTACTGGTATTTCGGCACTGAACAGGGACATGCGATCCGCGCGACGGGCTGCAACCCGCAGATGGCGCGCGCACAGGGCATCAACACGAATTTTCACACCGTCATTGCCCTGATGATCTCCAACGGTCTTGTCGGTCTCTCGGGCGGTCTCTACGCACAGTATCAGGGAGCGGCGGACGTCAATATGGGACGCGGTGCAATCGTTATCGGTCTGGCAGCCGTTATCATCGGCGAGGTTCTTTTCGGAAAATTATATGCCGGAAAGAAATTTACATTTGCCTATACGCTTTTTGCCGTTATCGGCGGCGCCATTATTTACTATATTGTTATGAATATCGTGTTGTGGTTAAAGCTGCCATCCGATGACCTGAAGCTTTTCTCCGCCATCGTCGTAGCTATTTTCCTTGCAATTCCTTACTTAAAGGCAACACACAAAGGAAAGGAGAAGTAGCGCCATGGCAGAAATGTTAAAAATAGACAATATCCGTAAAACTTTTAACCCGGGCACCATCAACGAAAAGGTTGCCTTAGACGGCGTAAATCTCTCCCTGGAGGAAGGCGATTTCGTCACTGTCATCGGCGGCAACGGCGCCGGAAAATCCACGACTTTAAACGCGGTAGCAGGCGTATGGCCGGTAGATTCCGGAAAGATTTACATCGGCGGCGACGACGTGACGCGTCTCTCCGAGTACAAGCGTGCAAAATATCTCGGCAGAGTCTTTCAGGATCCGATGACCGGTACCGCCACGACAATGTCGATTGAGGAGAATATGGCAATCGCCGGAAGACGCGGCGACAGGCGCGGGCTCTCCTGGGGAATCACCAAAAAAGAGCGCGACACCTACCGCGAGCTGCTCGCCACCTTAAACCTCGGTCTCGAGGATCGTCTTTCCAGCAAGGTAGGTCTGCTTTCCGGCGGGCAGCGTCAGGCAATCACGCTTCTGATGTCCGCCATCAAAAAGCCGAAGCTGCTTCTGCTCGACGAGCACACAGCCGCGTTAGACCCCAAGACTGCCGCAAAGGTCTTAGAGATTTCCGACCGTATCATCGCCGAACACCATCTGACCGCAATGATGGTCACGCACAATATGAAGGACGCCATTGCGCACGGAAACAGGCTCATTATGATGCACGAAGGGAAAGTTATTTTAAATATTGCAGGGGAGGAAAAGAAGAAACTGACAGTGGAAGATCTCCTGCATCAGTTTGAAAAGGTGAGCGGTGAGGAATTTGCAAGTGACAAAGCGCTGCTCTCGTAAAGCCAAAAGAGGCTGCACCGACAACGATTGTCGGCGCAGCCTCTTTTTGTCACGACTCGCGCAATCGGTCGCAGAGCCCGCTATAGCGCTTCTGCTGTGAGGTATTCTGCACCATCTGTGCAAACGTCGCCTCATTTCCCACGAGCGTCACACATTTTCTTGCCCTTGTGACCGCCGTGTAGAGCAGATTCCGGTTCATAAGCATTGCGGGACCCGAGAGCAGCGGAATCACCACCGCCGGGTATTCGCTTCCCTGCGACTTATGTATCGTAATCGCGTAGGCAAGCTCCAGCTCATCCAGCAGCTTATACGGATATTCCACCATACGCCCCTCGTCGAACTCTACCGTCATCGTCTCCGCGAAATCATTGATCTCCCGGACAATCCCCATATCTCCATTAAACACGCCTGTGCCTTTATCCACGGAAAGACCGAATTTTGTGCGGATTTCCCACTCGAGCTGATAATTATTCCGTGTCTGCATGATCTTGTCGCCCTCGCGGAATATAGCATCCCCATGCTCCTTTTCCCGCTTCTGCGGTGACGGCGGATTCAAATACTGCTGTAAAATCCCATTTAACCGTTCCACGCCGAGCAGTCCCTTGCGCATCGGCGTCAAAATCTGTATATCATAGGGCGTTGCATCCACAAACTTCGGCAGTTTCTGCTTCACAAGCTGCAGCATCACATTTATGATGACGTCCGCGTCATATCTCTTCAGGAAAAAGAAATCCATGCTCTTATTGTCGAGCGTCACTTCCTCCCCCTGATTGATCTTATGGGCATTGACAATGATGTCGCTGGTGGACGCCTGTCTGAAAATCTTCGTCAGCATTACGACATTGCATTCGTGGGACTGGATAATATCTCTTAATACGCTGCCCGGTCCTACGCTCGGAAGCTGGTTCACATCTCCCACAAGAATCAGACGCGTACCGACTGCAACCGCTTTCAGCAGAGAGTGCATTAGTGTTATGTCAACCATAGACATCTCGTCGACAATCACCACATCCGTTTCCAGCGGATTCTGCTCATTCCGTTCAAAGCCTGCATTTCCTTCCATACCGCCGTTCAGCTCCAGCATACGATGCACGGTCCGCGCCTCAAATCCGGTGGTCTCGCTCATCCGCTTCGCCGCTCTTCCGGTCGGCGCCGCAAGGAAAATATCCATTCCCTCCAGTTCAAAATACTTGATAATCGTATTGATCGTGGTCGTCTTACCTGTGCCCGGACCTCCGGTGATAATCAGCAGACCGTTTCTCACCGCTTCCTTTACCGCAGTCACCTGATGCTCGTCAAGCACCATGCCTGTCTGCTTTTCTATGCTGCGAATGCGCTGCTCGATCTCGATATCCGGCACATCGTAATTCACATTCAACTGTTTTAACATTGTCGCCGTGTTGGCTTCCATATAATAAAAGGATGCCGCATAGATCTGCGTCTGTCCATTCTCTGACTGCTTCATAATGATCTTGCGCTCAATCGCAAGGTCCATGTACTGCTTTTCAATCTGCTCTTCATCTACCTCGAGAAGCTGCTTTGTCCGCGCGGTCAGTTCTCCTTCCGGCAGGTAGGTATGTCCTTCTCCCGACGCCTGCAGCAATACATACAGGATGCCGCTGCGGACGCGGAAATCCGAATCCATGCGGATTCCGACACGCGCCGCAATCTCGTCTGCCGTTCGGAAACCGACGCCTTCAATATCATCCGCCAGCCGATAGGGATTCTCCTTGATGATACCGTATACTTCCTGCCCGTATGCCTGATAGACCTTGACTGCAAGATTCATCGTAATACCGTATTGCTGCAGGAAAATCATTGCCTGACGCAGATCTCTTTTTTCATTGACCTGATCCGCAATTTCCATCGCCTTGCGCTCGCTGATGCCCTTGATCTCCGCAAGACGTTCCGGTTCCTCCTCTATAATGCGGAAGGTATCTTCCTTGAACCTGCGCACGATACGCGCCGCAAGCGCAAGCCCAACGCCTTTAATCGCGCCCGACCCAAGATAGCGCTCAATCGCCTCCTCGTCCTCCGGCGCCTTTTCCTCAAAATGATCCACTTTAAACTGCCTGCCATAGGTAGGATGATCGGTATACTCACCGGATGCTTCAATATTCTCCCCCTCAGCGATTGCCGAAAATATCCCCACGCATGTAATTTCTTCTTCACCGCTGACAAGATTCAAAACCGTGTAACCGTTGTCTGTATTTCTATATATGATATGCTCCACATATCCCGCTAACTTTTCCAATCCGTTCCTCCTGCCCGCTGGGACTTTGCATTACAGCCTGATGGGACTTTGCATTACAGCCTGATGGGGCTTTGCATTACAGCCCGACGGCTCACATAACAAAGTGGGCAAGCCCACTTCAATAAGAAAAACCTTGATTATCTCAAGGTTTTCCAGACATGCCCTATTTATTTTCGCCAAAAGTGCTTCACTCAATGCCATAATTACGCTTCATCTGCTCAAATAACTGCTGTGTGAAGCTCCCGCCGACCTCATCGACCACTTCGTCCGCAATCAGCTCAATCGTACTGTCCATATGAAAATCCGTCAAAGTTTTCAGAGAAGAATCCTCCTCCTCGTCCTCCATGGTCATGTTCTCTTTGACTTCCTTTAACACTTCTTCCACAAAATAAGATGTAAAATCCTTGCAGACTTCCATCAATTCTTCCTCGGTGGTCTCCGAGGAAATGCTGCCCGCCGACTTCTGCAGCGCCGAAGCGCTGTTCGCTGCCGTGGTGTTCTTCGTCATATCCACCATGGATGAAATCCCGTCTATCGAAAAGCTCATTTGTACCTCCGTTCTGTGCCTTCGCTCACTCTACAAATTACCGCTTCAGATTATTCGCCTGCTCAAGCATCTCATCGGACGTTGTGATTGCCTTGGAGTTCAACTGATAAGCACGCTGTGCAATAATCAGATTCACCATCTCGTCTGCGACCTGTACGTTGGAAGCCTCCAGATAGTTCTGGCGCACCTGGCTTGGCGCCAAAGTTGCAGTCGTACTCTCATTCATCGCAGCTCCCGAAGCATCCGTCTCTTCCAACAGGTTATCTCCGATCTTCTCAAGACCGCTTGGATTATTGAACTGAAACAGTCCAAAGCTGCGGTTCATATCCACATAAGTGCCATCCGCCCTCTTATAAGAAAACGATCCGTCCTGCGAAACAGCAACGCTCTCCCCGGTAATTCCCTGCGGAAGTGTAATCGGCTGGCGATTGGTATCCAGTACCGGGTATCCGTCGCTTGTCGTCAGTGTTAAGCCCTGATTGCCCTCTGCCCATACGAAGTTTCCGGCTCTGGTATAATATACCTCGTTGTCTGCGCCGCGCACCGCAAAGAATCCGTCTCCGACAATTGCAAAATCGGTTGCGTTTTCGCTGGCAAGTGTTGCGCCCTGCGTATAAATCGAAGTCGTGGACGCTACTCTTGTACCAAGACCTGTCTGTGCCGGAATCGGCTTCTCCTCACCGTTGGCAGTCGTCGTTCTCGTCTGAATGGTCTGGTACAGCAGAGACTTGAACTCTGTTTTCTCCTGCTTATATCCAACCGTATTCACATTGGAGAGGTTATTCGAAATATTGTCTACATTGGTCTGCTGTGCACGCATTCCCGTTGCAGCCGTGTAAAGTGCTCTCATCATAGGTCAGTTACCTCCTGCTTATACCTGCCCAACCTGGTTTACCGCTTTGTCCAGTGTCTCATCTATCGCATTGATGACCTTCTGTCCTGCCTGATACGCCCTGGAAATCGTAATCATATTTACCATCTCCGATACGACGTTGACATTGGAGGACTCAATCAATCCCTGTTCCACCTTCGCATCGGACGCAATCACAGTACCGCCGTCCACCAGATCGTACATATTCTCGCCGAACTTCGCAAGATAATCATAATCTTCAAAATCGACAAATCCGATATTTCCAACCTGCTGATCGTCCTGATAAATGTTGCCAAGCTCATCGACTGTAATCGGCTGCGTCGGATCCAGACGGATTCTTCCGTTGACATTGCCATTTCTGGCATCATTCATATTCAAGACGAAATCTCCGTCCTTCGTGACAAGATATCCCTCTGTATTGACTACGAACGCGCCGTCTCTCGTATATTTCACGGAGGAATTGCCCTGCTTGTCCGTATAGGAAATTGCGAAAAATCCATCCCCCGACAATGCAAAATCCGTGTTATTATCTGTCACGCGGAAATTGCCTGCGTCATAATCCGTGTAAGTCTCTCCGATATGAACGCCCATGCTCATGGTTCCAAGACGTCTGGGAATGCCAAAACTCGAACTGTCCTTAATCTTGATCGCCAGTTCATCCGCAAACGTCTGTGAAGTCGTTCCCTCCTTCTTATAGCCGTTCGTATCGGCATTCGCCAGATTGTTCGAAAGAACATCCAGCCGCTTCTGCTCATTTATCATCCCCGTATACGCTGTATACAATCCTTTTACCATAAGCCGCTCCTTCTCTCGTGAAACCTGCGCGCAGCCATTCCGTCCTTCGCCCGCACCGCTGCGCCTGTCTTATAATCATATATCGGCAGCAATCGCCCGAAACTTAATCGTCGTCGCGCTTTCCTGACAGAAATTCAACAAACTTTCCCGTTCCGACCGCAACGCAGGTCATTGGCTCCTCCGCCGTCATCGTGTTGATGCCTGTTTTATCTTCGATCAGTTCTTCCAGCCCGCGAAGCAGCGCGCCGCCGCCTGTCAGTACGATTCCGCGGTCTGCAACGTCGGCTGCCAGCTCCGGCGGGGTCTTCTCCAGCACGGAATGTACCGCCTCAACGATCTGGAGCGTCGGCTCTCTTAATGCTTCCTCTGTCTCCTCGGAAGATACCGTTACAGTCTTCGGAAGTCCCGTCACAAGGTTACGTCCTCTGACATCCATCGTATCATTCTGTGCCAGCGGGAAACAGGTTCCGATCTTAATCTTGATATCCTCTGCGGTTCTCTCACCAATCAGAAGATTATGTTTCTTTCTCATATAACGGACAATCGCTTCATCAAAGTCGTCCCCGGCAATCTTAATGGATGTGCTGACAACCGAACCGCCCAGTGAAATGACTGCAATATCCGCCGTACCGCCTCCGATATCCACAATCATATTGCCGCACGGTCTCGAAATATCGATTCCCGCACCGATTGCAGCCGCAATCGGTTCCTCGATAATTGCAACCTCGCGTGCGCCTGCGGAATAAGTCGCATCCTCAACCGCCTTCTTCTCAACCTCCGTAACACCGCTCGGCACACAGACGCTGATGCGCGGTTTGCGGAACGTCTTCTTGCCAAGCGCCTTCTGGATGAAATACTTGATCATCTTCTCCGTCACGGTATAATCCGAGATAACGCCCTGCCGAAGCGGTCTGACCGCAACGATATTTCCCGGCGTCCTGCCGAGCATCAGTCTCGCCTCCTCCCCGATTGCCTTAATCTTATTTGTATCACGATCAAAAGCCACAACTGACGGCTCTTTTAATACCACGCCTTTGCCCTTAATATAAACCAATATACTCGCTGTACCGAGATCAATCCCAATATCTGTACCCATCATTTTTCTAATCTGCCCCTTTCATTCTCTGTGCAAACGTTTCATCTATACATAGAATCTTTTCTATGACCAAATGGACATAGAAATGCATTTAATCATATTTTTACATATACAGCATTATTATATACAAAAAATGGGATTTTTCAAAGGTTTTTTTCCCTCAGATTGGCAATTTTGAAAAAAATAAGAATTTCTTCATTTTTGGCGGAAAGATACGATTTTTTTCACTGTTTCATCACACAGTCGTCACATTTGCCAACTATATTGAACATGTACTAACTGATGAGCCGTATCATACCGGCTCCGGTTTCATCGGAGAGAATTTCCGATGAAAAGTATAATTTTCATAACTCATACGTCCCGGCGACAAACCGGGACGTACTCCCCGATTATATATTGTTTTCATAGATCAAAGACATCCCTGCCATATCTGCCGTCATGTACAGATAAAACAGGGATGTCTTTTTCGAGCGAAGTGTGCTTCGCACACTCTCCCGAATTTGCTTCAACTTACATGCGGAGCGCACTTTGCCGCGCCCGAGCGGTGCCGTTTACGGCTATCTTCCATTCCGCGAGGTGCGCATCCTGCCCGGCAGGGCTTTTTGCTCTATAGGAATCAACACTTTCACACTTCATAGCAACGCGGTATTTCCTATAGAGCAAAAAACGGCTGTCACTTCTCCAGATACCGCTTGACATACTGTCCGGTATAAGATTCCTTAACCTCCGCGACCTCCTCCGGCGTTCCCTGTGCAATCACGGTTCCGCCGCCGTCGCCGCCCTCCGGACCCATATCGATGATATAATCCGCCGTCTTGATAACATCCAGATTGTGCTCGATGACAACCACCGTGTTGCCGCCCTCGGACAATCTGCGCAGTATCTCGATCAGCTTATGCACATCGGCAAAATGCAGTCCCGTCGTCGGCTCATCCAGAATATAGATGGTCTTTCCGGTGCTGCGCTTCGAAAGCTCTGTGGCAAGCTTGATACGCTGCGCCTCACCGCCCGACAGCTCCGTAGACGGCTGTCCGAGCTTCACATAGGAAAGTCCCACGTCATAGAGCGTCTGGATCTTCCGGTGAATCGACGGCACATTCTTAAAGAACTCCAGCGCCTCCTCCACGGTCATATCCAGCACATCGTAAATGCTCTTTCCCTTATATTTTACCTCAAGGGTCTCCCGGTTATAGCGTTTGCCCTCGCAGACCTCGCACGGCACATAGACATCCGGCAGAAAATGCATCTCAATCTTTAAAATACCGTCTCCCGCACATGCCTCGCAGCGTCCGCCCTTCACATTAAAACTGAATCTGCCCTTCTTATAGCCCTTCGCCTTCGCATCCGGCGTCGCCGCAAACAGATCGCGAATCATGTCAAATACGCCCGTATAGGTCGCCGGATTGGAACGCGGCGTCCTGCCGATCGGCGACTGATCGATATCGATAACTTTGTCAAGCTGATCGATACCGAGAATATCCGTGTGCTTTCCCGGAATACAGCGCGCTCTGTTCAAATCTCTTGCAAGACGCTTGTAGAGAATCTCGTTCGTCAGGGAGCTCTTTCCCGAACCGGATACACCGGTAATGCAGGTCATGACGCCAAGCGGAACTTTTACATTGATATTCTTAAGATTGTTCTCCCTTGCACCCTTGATTGTCAGGTAGCCGGTCGGCTTTCTGCGCTCCGTGGGAACCGGAATCTTAATCCTGCCGCTTAAGTAAGCACCCGTGATGGAATTGGGATTCTTCATGATTTCCTCCGCCGTTCCGCACGCCACGACCTCACCGCCGTGCGAGCCTGCTCCCGGTCCGATGTCCACAATGTAATCCGCCGCCAGCATCGTATCTTCGTCATGTTCCACAACGATCAGCGTATTCCCCAGATCCTTGAGGTTCTTAAGCGCCCCCAGAAGCTTGTCATTATCCCGCTGATGCAGTCCAATGGACGGCTCGTCCAGAATATACGCAACGCCGACCAGCCCGGAACCGATCTGCGTCGCAAGACGGATACGCTGCGCCTCACCGCCCGAGAGCGTTCCCGTCGCCCTTGAAAGAGACAGATAGTCAAGTCCCACCTCATTTAAGAAACCGACCCGCGCGCGGATCTCCTTTAAAATCTGATCGCCGATCAGATGCTGCTGCTTATTCAGTTCCATATTGTCCACAAAATTCTTAAGCTTTCTGACCGACATGGAAGTCATTTCATAAATATTCTTATCCGCCACCGTAACAGAAAGTGACTCCTTCTTCAAACGCTGTCCCTTGCATTCCTCGCAGGGTGTGATGCGCATGAACTGCTCATATTCCTGTTTCATGACATCCGAGCTCGTCTCACGGTACTTGCGCTGTACATTCTTAATAAGTCCCTCAAATGCCACGTCATACACGCCTTCGCCGCGCTGCCCCTTGTAATGGACCTTGACCTCTCTTCCGCCCGTTCCGTGAATCAGAATATCCTGAATCTCCTGCGGATAGTCGCAGTACGGCGTCTCAAGCGAGAAGTCATATGCTTCTGTCAGCGCCTTTAAGACTGCATAGGTAAAACTCGACGGATCGGTGCAGGACTGCCAGCCCATCACCTGAATCGCGCCCTCCGCAATGGACAGGCGCTTATCCGGTATCATGAGATCCTCGTCAAACTCCATCTTATACCCCAGTCCAAAACAGGTCGGGCACGCCCCGAACGGATTGTTGAACGAAAAGCTGCGCGGCTCGATTTCGCCGATGCTGATACCGCAGTCCGGGCAGGAAAAACTCTCTGAGAACTGAATCGGCTCACCGCCAATGACGTCCACCGTCATCAATCCCTCCGCCAGTTCAAGCACATTCTCTATGGAATCCGCCAGACGTTTCTCAATCCCTTCCTTTACCATCAGCCGGTCGACAACAATCTCTATATTATGCTTTTTGTTCTTATCCAGCTTGATCTCCTCCGTCAGCTCATACATGCTTCCATCGACGATCACGCGCACATAACCGCTCCGCTTTGCCTGCTCAAAAAGCTTCTGGTGCTCCCCCTTGCGCCCCCGCACGACCGGTGCTAAAAGCTGTATCTTCGTGCGCTCCGGCAATGCCATGATCTGATCTACCATCTGGTCTACACTCTGCTTCTTGATCTCCTTCCCGCATTTCGGGCAATGCGGTATACCGATGCGCGCATATAAAAGACGAAAGTAGTCATAGATTTCCGTCACCGTTCCCACCGTGGAACGCGGATTGCGGTTCGTTGATTTCTGGTCGATGGAAATTGCCGGAGAAAGACCCTCGATCTTCTCGACATTCGGCTTTTCCATCTGCCCTAAGAACTGTCTCGCATAGGAGGACAGCGATTCCATATAACGCCGCTGTCCTTCCGCATAGATGGTATCAAATGCGAGCGACGACTTACCGGAGCCGGAAAGTCCGGTCAGAACGACGAACTCGTCTCTTGGAATATCCACATCAATATTTTTCAGATTGTGCTCATTGGCGCCTCTGATTTTAATGTATTTTCTCTCAGATGTCTTCTTCATATTTTCTTTATCCTTTCCAATATACCGCGGGCGTAAATTACCGTGCCGGTGCAAGCTGCATGGCACGCTGTCCGCAGAAACAGCCCGCCGCTTTACAAATCACGCAGCATCCCCTTGAGTTCGATCATCTTGTCGCGGTATTCCGCTGCCGCCTCGAAATTCAGGTCCGCCGCCGCCTTCTCCATCTTCTTCTGAATATCGGCAATCAGCTTCGTAAGCTCCGATTTGTTCATTGACTCCGGATCTTTCTTGAAGTTCATTTCCTCTTTGGCAACCTTCTTCGACACGGAAATCAGCTCCCGCACCGATTTTTGAATCGTGGTCGGCGTAATGCCGTGCGCCTCGTTGTACTCCTGCTGGATTCTGCGCCTGCGCTCCGTCTCCTCGATGGCGACACGCATGGAATCGGTGATCGAATCCGCATACATGATAACATGTCCCTCGCTGTTTCTCGCGGCGCGTCCAATCGTCTGGATCAGAGATGTCTCCGAACGAAGAAATCCCTCCTTATCCGCATCCAGAATCGCGACAAGTGTAATCTCCGGTATATCAAGCCCCTCACGGAGCAGGTTGATTCCCACGAGTACATCGAACACATCCAAGCGCAGATCGCGGATGATCTCGGCGCGCTCCAACGTATCAATATCGGAGTGCAGATATTTCACCCGGATGCCAAGCTCGCGCATGTAATCCGTCAGATCCTCCGCCATCTTCTTCGTCAGCGTCGTAATCAACACCTTATGGTGATTCTTCGTCTCCTTGTTGACCTCGCCGATCAGGTCGTCAATCTGTCCCTCAACCGGGCGCACGACAACCTCAGGATCAAGCAGACCCGTCGGGCGGATAATCTGCTCCGTCCGCAGCAGCTCGTGTTCATCCTCGTAGACATTCGGCGTCGCAGAGACAAACAACATCTGATCTATTTTACTCTCAAATTCTTCAAAATTCAAAGGGCGATTATCCTTTGCCGACGGAAGACGGAAGCCGTAATCCACGAGCGTACTCTTTCTGGACTGGTCGCCCGCATACATTCCGCGGACCTGCGGAATCGTAATATGCGACTCGTCAACGATAATCAGATAATCGTCCTTAAAATAGTCCATCAGCGTGTGCGGCGTTGCCCCCGCCGGAAGCCCCGCAAGGTGCCTCGAATAGTTCTCAATGCCGCTGCAAAATCCCGTCTCCTTGAGCATCTCGATATCAAAGTTCGTGCGCTCCGCGATTCTCTGCGCCTCCAGAAGCTTATCCTCACCCTTGAAGTATTTGACGCGCTCCTCCAACTCCACCTCGATATTCTCACACGCCCGCAGGATTTTCTCCTGCGGCACAACATAGTGGGACGCCGGGAATACCGCGAAATGCTCCAGCCTGCACTTGATCTCGCCCGTTAAAACGTCGATCTCCGTGATGCGGTCGATCTCGTCCCCGAAGAACTCCACGCGGATTGCCGTGTCTCCATAGTTCGCCGGAAAAATCTCAAGCACATCGCCGCGCACCCGGAACGTGCCGCGGTGAAAATCCATTTCGTTTCTCGTGTACTGAATATCAATCAGCGCACGGATGACCTCATCCCTGTCCTTCTCCATCCCCGGACGCAGAGACACCATCATCCCCAAGTAGTCGTCCGGGCTGCCCAAGCCATAGATACAGGAAACCGACGCGACAACGATGACGTCCTTCCGCTCCACGAGCGCCGCCGTGGCAGACAGCCGCAGCTTATCAATCTCCTCGTTGATCGCCGAATCCTTCGCGATATAAGTGTCCGTCTGCGGCACATACGCCTCCGGCTGGTAATAATCGTAATAGGACACAAAATACTCCACCGCATTCTCCGGGAAAAATTCTTTCATCTCACCGTAGAGCTGCGCCGCCAGAGTCTTATTATGCGAAATAATAAGCGTCGGCTTGTTGAGCTGCTCAATGACATTCGCCATCGTAAAAGTCTTACCGGAACCGGTGACTCCGAGCAGCGTCTGGAACTGGTTGCCCTCTTTAAAACCGCGAACCAGATCTTCGATTGCCTGCGGCTGGTCGCCGGTGGGCTTATATTGTGAATGCAATACAAAATGATCCATGAAAATTCCTCCTATCTATCATCTTGCACATCTTCTGCATGTTCAATTCCCATTACCAGTATATCACATATATTTATATTTGCAAACAAATGTTCGTTTTTGGGGGGGCAAAAATGCGTTTTACACTTTAAATCAACATAATATTTCCTACAGACCAAAAAAACTGCCCATGGCAGGAATTACTTCCTGCCGCAGGCAGTCTCTTATATGTATCATATCCCCTATACAGGGCGCGCACACACGGTGCACGCTCCAATGTCTACATACTCTGCACAATGGCATCCGCGAACGCTTCCAGCTCCGCAGTCTGGTCTGCCGCCATTGCGGACTTGACCGTCACCTGCGTATCGAGGATTGTCATATCCTTAAGCTCTGAAAGCTTCTCGCGCATCTGCTTCGCAGCCG
This sequence comes from Roseburia sp., assembly GCA_017937095.1. Lineage (GTDB taxonomy): Bacteria > Bacillota > Clostridia > Lachnospirales > Lachnospiraceae > Roseburia. The sequence continues at coordinate 283,699 of JAGBEG010000013.1, forward strand.
TAGCCGCCCATGTGCCGTTTTCCATCAGGGCAACCGTCTTCTTCTGGACCGCTAACGCCTTCATATCCGAGAGCAGATTCTCCATCACCGGATAAATGCCCGCGTTGTAGGTCGGCGCAGCAAATACCAGATGGCTCGCACGGAAAATTTCACTGATCAGTTCGGAAACATGCGTGTTGGAAACATCGTATACTGCAATTTTCTTCACGCCCTTCGCCGCAAGTCTTCCGGCAAGCGCATCCGCTGCCGACGCCGTGTTGCCGTACATCGAAGCATACATAATGACAACCGCCTGATCTTCTGCTTCATAAGTACTCCACTTCTGGTATTTCTCCAGAATGTAGCCGAGATTCTCTCTCCATACCGGACCGTGCAGCGGGCAGATTACTGCGATATCAAGCCCTGCCGCCTTCTTGAGCAGCGCCTGTACCGATGCGCCGTATTTTCCTACAATATTCGTATAATAACGTCTCGCATCATCCAGCCAGTCACGGTCAAAGTCTACTTCATCCGCAAAAATATTGCCGTTCAACGCGCCAAAGGTTCCGAAACCATCTGCGGAAAACAGAATCTTGTCCGTCTCATCATAAGTCACCATAGCCTCCGGCCAGTGCACCATCGGCGCCATCACAAAATGAAGGGTATGCTTTCCGGCAGAAAGCGTATCTCCCTCCTTCACCGTCACTGCGCGCTCCGCAAAATCCGTTCCGAAGAACTGCTTCATCATCGTAAATGTCTTGGCGTTACCAATCACCTGCACCTCGGGATATCTGCGGACAATATCACCGATCATCGCGCAATGATCCGGCTCCATGTGGTTCACCACCAGATAATCCAGCTTCCGGTCGCCGAGTACCTGCTCCAGATTCTCAAAGAACTGTCCCGCAACGCCCGCATCCACAGTGTCCAGCAGCACCGTCTTTTCGTCCAGCAGCACATAGGAATTGTAAGACACGCCTCGCGGAATCGGAAAAATATTTTCAAACAGCGCGAGTCTTCTGTCGCTTGCGCCAACCCATACGATATCATCGGTTACATTTCTCACGTTATACATATGTTCCGTCTCCTTTTCTCTAAATCATTATTCTGCTTTTCCGCAGAAATCATACCACATGCCGGGTTCCGTTTCAATGACGAAAGTACTAATTTTCAAAATTTATACAAAATCCATTTTCGAAGGCGCGCTGCAGGCGTGCAGACCATATCTGCTTAGAACCGCCGTTCTCCCATGTGATCGAGGATCGCTACATTTTTAACACCGTCCAGCCCCGCAAGCTCCTCAAGCAGAATATCTTCCTGCGCTCCGCGAAACTCGATAATCATATCCACGCCTTTCGCAGTGATATTTCTCGACTTTACCCTGCTTTTCTTCGCGTGCTGTTCCACCTTTTCAACGACCCGCTTCATTGAATCCGTATCGGTGCTGTTGACCACCAGAACCATCGCAGCCTTCGGCGACGGCACATAATTCAAAAGCAGAAGCGCCGCAGTCACCACCAGGGACAATTCCACTGCAACCGCGTAGAGTCCTGCGCCGTCAATAATGCCGATGCTGATCGACCAGAACAGAAAGACGAGATCGAGAGGTTCTTTGACCGCATTACGGAACCGCACGATGGAGAGCGCACCCACCATACCAAGCGAAATCACAAGATTGCTCTGCATTGCATAAACGATTGCCGCAGTCACCAGCGCCAGCAGAACCAGCGCTTTGTTGAAATCTCTCGAATAAAATCCGTCGCGGCTGACAAAACGGTACAGAAAGAAAATATAAATTCCGACAAGCAGCGTCACCAGCATCACCAGCCAGAATTCCACCGCTGATGTTTCCGCAGAAAAACTTTCAATGACCGACTTCTTGATTACATCCTTGATACTCATTATTCCTTCGTTCCTCCTCTTAAAAAATCCCTTTTTTCATAAATCCGTATCTTCCGTTTTCCACTGCCTGCCGGCAGATCGAGTATTTGGAAAATGTGACCTGACGCAGCTTTCCCATATCCAGAAGCACTGCAATGAAATCGGGTAAAAGCTCGTCATATTTTACCTCCATCAAATGCATATGCTCCGGCAGCACTGGCAAAAGCGGCATCTCACCGGCAAGGAAATCCTCCACGCGGCCGGACGCCGCGATATTCCGGTCAAATGTAATCCGCACATTCCCGACCGGATAGACAAACGCGCTTCTCTCGTAATCCACGACCACGACCGGACGGAGCAGCCTTGTCTGCGTCAGAAGCGCCGCGCGGTTTCTCGCGCCTGCCGTCTGACCTGCCCCGTGATTTCCGATCATCCGCTGCCGGTTTGGCTCCATGATCTGCAATTGCCTGCCGCCGGGCTTATCCTCCCCTTCGCCGGGCGCAAATGCCAGCGGCTCTCCCCTTAAAAGCCCTTCACATTCCGCCGCCGTAACCGGAAATACCTCCTTTTTCGTTTTGCCGTTCTTCTTCTCTTTTATCTCAAAATTCAATTTTTCATCCGACCCGGGATAGGTACGGATGCGGTATTTTTGTCTGTCATCCACGCCGTCCTCATTGTCATAAAAGCATTCGTCATCGTAAGTGTCCAGATAAAGACTGCACACCCGGTAACAATCCCTTTCCTGATGGCTGTCTGTGGGAAGCACTGCCGACAGACGCTGTTTTAATATCAGAATGTCATAATCAGAGCACAGATATTTTCGTTCTACTCGGTACACTGTTCCACTCCTCTCAGGTAATGATCCTCTCTCCACCATTCCTCTTTTTCAAAGCATTCATCCAGATACGCCATATGACCGTCAATAAATTCATATATTTCCGTCAGGTCAGTGGAGTTATTGCATTCCGGCCAGCGTTCATTATCCCGCAGCATCGCCCCGCTGTCCGAAAGCTCTTTCATTGCATTTTCCGCCATTTCTTTCAAATGCCCGTCGCTCAGAAAATCTTTGCGGTACGCCTGCCATTTCTCGCGAAGCGCCTCTTCCACACGCTCATTGTCGGCACGGTACAGCGTGATATACTCCCTGCTGTTCGTATTGGTCGTTATAACGCCGCTGTTAAACTGCGCATCCGCTCCGACGTCAAAATTCATAACGTCGCCGAAGGTCACATTCAGATCCCACGGGACCATATACATCTTGTATTTCCCGTTCTCGCAGCGCAGGCAGTAATCAATATTTTTATAGATGTTGTCCTCACCCACGACAACGGCAAGAAAAATTTTATAATCCAGTGCATTGTCAAAATCGAGAAGCTCTGTCAGCGTTTCAAAGTCCGCCGTCTCCTCCGGCGGCGCTTCGATATCATAATAGAACTCCTCCACATAACGCTTTAACGGTTCCCAGTCCGACGCCTCTATATGCTCCGCCTTCGGATATTTGATACTGAAACCGGCGACAAACTCCTGTCCGTCCACCGCCGCCGCAAGCTCTGCCGCCGTCGGGTAGGTATTGTCCGTTTTCTTATAGAGAATGTCCGTCTCGTTCATAGAAAGCTGCTTTTTGTCAATCGGTTCCTGCAGCCCGTAAATCCCCCAGTATGTGTGGTTCAATACAATTTCTACATACGTAATATTCGAGGACGCATTTTTCGTCTGATTGAACTCCTGCATTTCGTCCCAGATCTGATACGCCATCTTTTCACGAATCTTCGTGGAATCGCTGTAAAGCGGGTTTAAAATCCAGTCGTTATCCCTGCGCAGCCCAAGCAGCGACGCCTTCACCGGGTCATAATTTTCATCGCACAGATTGAGTTTGAACCCGTACTTCGGGTAAATCGCCGAGGACTGACCTCTCATGCGGAAGGTGCAGGTGCCTTCGTAGCAGTCTTCCTCCTTCGCCGCAAGAAGCGTCATCTCCTGCGGATTTTCCCAGCCATAGGTTTCTGTCAGTGCCAGCACCGGAAGACCGGACACGACCAGATTCGCCTGCCGGTATTGATTGTCTTTTTGGATCAATATAGAAAATACATGATTTGATGCAATCGCCTGGCTCTTTTGAAGCCACATTCCGTCTATCTTAAACCAGACGCTGCAATTTGAACTAGTACTAAAGTACCCCCCCAAGAATTTTCGGAGGTATCCTGTGATATGTAAAAAGTATTGGTTACAGATGCATAGGGAACGGTACAACCATTAAAACGCAGGGCATCCGAAATATCAAGTTCCGGTGTCTCCTGCGCTCCCTGCATCACTTCTGTAAAATCATTGCTAAAGTTCATCGTCAGCAACATTCTGTTATTGCTCAATGCCATGCCAAAGCGAATGATTCCCAGCAGCAGCAACATGCCAAGAATCATCATCAGCAGCTTCTTTTTTCGGCTGTAATAATACATAGATCTCTCCCTTATGGAAGAAATGCATTATGCATTTCTTCCACAGCACTGCTTATATTTCTTACCGGAACCGCACGGGCACGGGGAATTTGGATAAATCTTCGCCGCCGCACGCTTCTTGGGCGCGTTCGTCGCCGACTCGTCCTTATTCGTTCCGGTCACCTTTGCCACCTGCTCACGCTCTACCTTCTGCTCAATCTTCACATGGTAGAGCAGTCGGATCGTATCCTCCTGAATGCTGGCCGTCATATCGTCGAACATGTCAAAGCCTGCCATCTTATATTCCACCAGCGGATTGCGCTGTCCGTAAGACTGCAAGCCGATACCCTGACGAAGCTGGTCCATATCGTCGATGTGATCCATCCACTTGCGGTCGATGACCTTTAACAGCACGACACGCTCCAGCTCGCGGAACTGCTCCGGCTCCGGGAACTCTGTCTCTTTCGCCTCGTAGAGCTTGACCGCGCGCTCCTTTAACAGATGCTTCAGTTCCTTATTATTCTTAACAGAATCCACATCCTCCTGCGTCACAGGCTGCATCGGAATAATCGAAATCAAAAGCTGGTTCAACTCGTTTATATCCCATTCATCCTTCGGAATATCCGCGGAAATACAGGTGTCGACACTGTTCTCCACGCGGTCCGTAATCATCTTGAAAATCGCATCGCGCATGCTCTCGCCATCGAGCACACGGCGGCGCTCCTTGTAGATGATCTCTCTCTGGTCGTTCATGACCTGATCGTATTCCAGCAGGTTCTTACGAATGCCAAAGTTATTGCCCTCTATCTTCTGCTGTGCCTTCTCGATTGCCGAGGTCAGCATCTTGTGCTGGATCTGCTCGCCCTCCGGCACACCGAGCGCATTAAATACGTCCATCAGCTTCTCGGAACCGAACAGACGCATCAGATCGTCCTCCAGGGAAATAAAGAACTGGGATTCACCCGGATCTCCCTGACGGCCGGAACGTCCGCGGAGCTGATTATCAATACGTCTGGATTCATGACGCTCCGTACCGATGATCTTAAGACCGCCTGCTGCCTTCGCCTCATCATCCAGCTTAATATCCGTACCACGTCCCGCCATGTTGGTCGCGATCGTCACAGCGCCATGCGCTCCTGCGCCTGCTACGATCTCAGCCTCCATCTCATGGAACTTCGCGTTTAAGACCGTGTGCTGGATGCCCTCGCGCTTCAACATCCCGCTGATCAGCTCGGACGTATCAATGTTGATCGTACCGACCAGAACAGGCTGTCCCTTCTTATGCGATTCGATGACCTCATCGACAACCGCCTTATATTTCTCCTTCTTCGTCTTGTATACCACGTCATGATGATCGATACGCGCAATCGGACGGTTCGTCGGAATCTCGACAACGTCCATGCCGTAGATATCGCGGAATTCCTTCTCTTCGGTCAGCGCCGTACCGGTCATGCCCGCCTTCTTCTCAAACTTATTGAAGAAATTCTGGAATGTGATCGTCGCAAGCGTCTTGCTCTCGCGCTTTACCTTCACATGCTCCTTCGCCTCAATCGCCTGATGCAGACCGTCCGAATAACGGCGTCCCGGCATGATACGTCCGGTAAACTCATCGACGATCATGACCTGGTCGTCCTTTACGACATAATCCTGATCGCGGAACATCAGATTGTGTGCGCGCAGTGCCAGAATGATATTATGCTGGATCTCAAGGTTCTCCGCATCGGCAAGGTTGTCGATCTTGAAGAACTGCTCGACCTTCTTTACGCCATCCTGTGTCAGGCTGACGACCTTATCCTTCTCATTGACAATGAAATCTCCGGTCTCCTCCTGCTCGATTCCCATGATGGCGTCCATCTTGGAATACTCCGGAACGTCCTCGCCGCGCTTCATCTGGCGCGCCAGAATATCACACGCCTCATAAAGCCTTGTGGACTTGCCGCTCTGACCGGAAATGATGAGCGGCGTCCGCGCCTCATCGATCAATACGGAGTCCACCTCGTCGATGATGGCATAGTGAAGTCCGCGCTGTACAAGCTGCTCCTTGTAAATGACCATGTTATCTCTCAGATAATCAAAGCCGAGTTCATTGTTCGTCACATAAGTAATATCGCAGTTATAAGCATCCCTGCGCTCATCGTTCGTCATGGAATTTAAGACTACGCCGACCTTAAGCCCCAGGAACTCATGTACCTGTCCCATCCACTCGGCGTCACGCTTCGCCAGATAATCGTTGACCGTTACGATGCATACGCCCTTCCCTTCCAGCGCATTTAAGTATGCCGGGAGTGTGGATACAAGGGTCTTACCTTCACCGGTCTTCATCTCCGCGATACGTCCCTGATGCAGGATGACACCGCCGATGATCTGTACTCTGTAATGCTCCATACCAAGCACACGCTTTGCCGCCTCGCGCACCGTCGCATAAGCCTCCGGCAGCAGATCGTCAAGCGTCTCTCCGGCTTCCAGCCTCTCCTTGAATTCCTTCGTCTTGTTCTTTAACTCTTCATCGGAAAGTGCCGCCATAGCGTCGCGATAAGACTCTACCTTGTCAACGATCGGGCTGATTCTCTTTAATTCGCGCTCGCTGTGGGTTCCGAAAATCTTTGTAATTGCACTCATAAAAGCTCCTATCCTGTGTCTGCGCCATAACGCTTCTCTCACAGACCTGTTTCGTTGCCGGCCGCCCAAAAATGGATGCAGTCCTGCACAATATTGTTATTGTAACACTTTTCCAGTGCCATCACAATAAAAACAAGCGTAAATGAATTGTAAATTTTTTATTAACTATAAGGAAACACCCCTTGCATACTTCTTTCCCTGTGTATATACTCATAAATGTTTCAAAGCATATTGACTGCTTCTATTTTCTATACAAGGAGGACTGATTATGACGTATACATACAAGACAAAAGGAACCTGCTCCACCAAAATCGAACTGGAGCTTGACGGCAACGTCGTACACAATGTAAAGTTCACCGGAGGCTGCAACGGCAATCTGCAGGCGATTCCGAAGCTCGTGGAGGGTCTGACCGTAGAGCAGGTGGAGGAAAAAATCGGCGGCATCTCCTGCAACGGACGCCCGACCTCCTGCGGCGACCAGCTCGCAAAAGCCTGTCGCGAGGCGCTTGAAGCCTCAAAGCAGGCATAGCGCTGCATAAGCCCTGCCGTGCCACGGCGGATGCACTTTTGCTTACATCAAAAGAGAGATTTCCCGTTTTTCCCGGAGAAATCTCTCTTTTTTTACAATTAGGAAGTTACGCCCTGTTGCACAAACGCGCTGCTTACACAAATGAACAGCTATCGCACAACGCCATACATGGCGCAAAGCAAATTTTTTCAGGTGGGCGTCTGCAGAATCGGCTGAAGCTGCTTTCCCGCAAGCGCCGCTTCGATCGTGTCCGGAAGAAGCTCCATTTTCGCAATCATCGAATTGGGCTTGCTCTTGCAGTTGTCCTGCCCGAACGGAACAAAATAAATATTCTTCATATTCATGAGCATTCCAATGTTCTTAAAGCTCGCGCCGAGCGCGTCATTTGTGGAAATTGCGATCACAAGCGGCTTTCCGTTGCGCATATGCGCCTTGGTCGCCATCAGAACCGGCGTATCCGTGATGCCGTTGCAGAGCTTTGCCGCCGTGTTTCCGGTGCAGGGTGCGATCACCATGACATCGAGAAAATTGTTCGGTCCGATCGGCTCCGCAGCACAGATCGTGCGGATGCCCTCATTTCCCGTAATATCACAGATGCCGTCCACATATTCCCTGGCACTTCCGAACCGCGTATCACAGGTCTGTGCATTAAAGGAAAAAACCGGCACTACATTCGCGCCCATGTCGCACAACCGCTGTATTTCCTTTCTCGTCTTCGCAAAAGTACAAAAAGACCCGGTAATCCCAAGCCCGATATTGTAGTTTGAAAAATCCATTACGCCTCATCCTCCTTTGGCGCAAATCTCTCAATCGCCCGATCCAGAATGTAGGCGCTCTCCTTCGGTGCATATTTTCCCGGCAGGCCAAGCGCCAGATCCGCCCGGATTCCGCATTCTTTTGCACAGGCAAAATCCGTTCCGCCCGGCTTTGACGCAATATCTAAAATATAGGCGTCCCTCGGCAGTTCACGGATAATCGCTCTTGTGATGACCGGCGCCGGCACTGTATTTACAACCATCGCCGCTCCCATTGCCTCCTCCGGTCCGAACGCAAAATCCGCCGCGTAGAAGCCCGCTTTTTTTGCCTCCTTGCGCACCTCCCTGCGCCTTGCAAGTACGGTCACGCGCGCCCCGAGCGCCCTTAAACGCTCCGCAATCGCCTTTCCGCAGCAGCCGTAGCCTGTGACGATGATCTTTGCCTCGTCGATGTTGTACGGGCTGTGGTTTACCAGCTCCGCAATCACGCCCTCTGCCGTTGCCACCGCGTTTTCCTCCGTCACGATTTCATCCTTCATGAAGTCAAGATAACGGATATCCCGCCTTTCCAGAAGCTCCACCTGCTCTGTGGAGAAGCACCCGCCGAGTACAAGCGTATCATTTGTCAGATTCTTATTTAATATATCATTCAGGATTCCCTGCTCCGGAACCTTAGATACCGGAATCGGAAGGATCAATCTGTCTGCCTCTGCCAGAAAGCCTTTGAGCTTTTCAAGCTGTTCTTTAACAGTCTCACTGTTTCTGATATCCAGGCAGCGTACATTGATTCCTTTTTTGGTCAGTATCTCCGCCAGATATACCTGACGCATATCACTTATAAGAAGTATTGTCTGTCTGTTCATAAAATTACGCTCCCTTCACTCTATTATATGAAGGAAGCGCATTTATGCCACTCGTATAATCGAAACCTCTGTGGGAATCGTCTTTCGCCGCAGACACTACTGCCGGAACAGATAGAAGTCGTCCATCGTTCCCCAGCCGCCTCCGGCGCATTTTACATACATACCGACCGTAATATCCGCCGTACCGTCAAGTGGTATGTCCTTAATCTCCGGCGTCTTCCAGTTGCACCATCCGTCCAGAGTGACCGGATCGGACTGGTAGGTCGTTCCATTTACCTTTGCATACAGATAAATTTCGGCGTCACTTCCGACGTCACCGCCCTGAATATTCGCCGTAACCGTATAATCGCCTGCCGCAAGCCCCGATACCGTCTGCTCTGCGTAAAACTCCTGTTCATCCTCGCTCCAGAAATGCAGCGCGTTCGTGCCGCTTGTCGCGTCGGATTCCTTATTCTGCACGTCTGTGGGATTGGTATCTCCTTCATAGGAAATATTCCACATCGTGATATCGCTCTGCTCGAAATCCGGGTTCATAAGCAGATTGACGTTCTTGACCACAAGCTCGCAGGTAACCAGCGTTCCGTCCTCGAGCGTTCCGCCTATCGTATATGTGCCTCCCTCGCTGCTGTCGATATCCGCATAATCCGCCTCATTCCATACGACCGGAGCCTCGCCTGACTTTGTGCGGTCATTGTACACAACATAGACCGTCTCCGGCAGGACGATTTCACCGCCGACGTCAACCTGCGCGCTGCACTCCTCCACATAATCGACTGCAAGCTCACACGTTGCACCGTATCTCACATAGTTAAATACATCAAGCGACGCCAGCGGATGCCCTGTCGCGTCGAACATCGCCTGATTATCCCATGCGCAGCCTCCGTAATACGTGCCTGCATCCTCGGGATCGTATTTCACCGAATAGCTGCTCGCCCAGCCGGAGCCATTCGCCTCCCAAAGCTTTTCATTTTCTGAAACCGCGTCCGCAGGACCGACCGGAATCCACGCGCCTTCCCAGTAGAAAACGCCAAGCGCATCCCCCGCCGCTGCCGCCGCAATCACATCACGGACGCAGTTCGCCTGACTCTGCACAGTCGCCGCATACCCTTCTATGAGTTCGTCTTCTCCAACACTGTTTCCAAAGCCGTCTCCGTCTTCCAGCGTATAAGCGTAGGACGTCTCCAGTACCGCCGTCTTCTTGCCGTATTTCTCTGTAATATCCGAAAGTACCTGCGTGAGATTTTCCATCGTTCCATGCCAGAATGCATAATAGGAAACGCCGAAAATATCGTAGTCCAGCCCCGCATCCGCAAGCGTCTGTGCACGCTGCATCGTCTGGTCATAGTCATTGATATCCGTGAAATGAACGGCAATCGAAATATCCTGTCCGTTCTCCTTTGCCACTTCACGGACAGCCGCACTGCCCCGCTCAAGAAGCGGCGTCATTTTCTCCCATTCCGTCTCTCCGGCAAGCCCGTTGTTGATCTCATTTCCGATCTGGACGATTCCTACATCCGCCCCGCCGTCGATGATCGTCTGAAGACTCTCCTTCGTGTACTGATAAAGCGCCTCCTGTTTGTCCTCATAGGTAAAATCCGCCCATTCCTTCGGCACCATCTGCTTATTTGGATCCGCCCAGAAATCCGAATAATGGAAATCCACCAGAAGTTTCATCCCGTACTTTGCCGCACGTGAACCGATCTGCACCGCCTTTTCGACGTCATTATTTCCTCCGCCGTATCCGTTGCCGTTCTCATCATACGGATCGTTCCACACGCGCACACGGATATAATTCACGCCCGCATCCGCAAGCACCTGAAAGAGATCCGCCTCGTTGCCGTCCTCATCATAGTAGACAACACCGCTCTCCTCCTCCGCGATGACGCTGGAAACATCCATTCCCATGATAAAATCATCCGAAAGCCCTTCCACCGGCTCTACGAAAATGTCCGCTTCCTCCTCCTGGGGTACGGACGCCTCCGTACTTTCGCTTTCCGTCTCAGACATCTGCTGCACTTCTGCCGTCTCTGTTGCCTCATTTTCTGCCGCATTCCCTGCATCACCGCAGCCGGACACGGTTCCCGCGGTCATTACCGCCGCAAGCAGCAAGGACGCAATCCTTCTTTTTCCTCTCATACAAAAACCCTCCATTTTCTTTTGTCTGAAATGTCACGATAATCTTAACATTTCCTTCTTTTGCTATTCATTTCCATTATAAATGCGCAAACGTTTGTCCACAAGCATTTCCCTGTATTTGTGCGTTTTCCGGTCGTTTCTGCCAGTTTATTGTTTTCAGAATATTCTTTTATTTCCATTCACTTTATTGTTTGTTTTAAATATTTTTATATTTTTTCTGATTTTATGCTTGACATTTCCCCATAAATCAGATAGAATAAACTCAACAAAAGAAAACAGAGAAAACAAATAAAAAGAAAGGGAGGTACAGACCACCAGAAACGTAAAGATTTATCCAAACAATTTTAAAGAAAGAGAGGTACGGACCACCGAACACGTAAGCGCATTCGATTTTTCTTGAACCAGAGAAGAGAACGTGACATTTCAAATCATGAAAATGAGGAATCAGTATCAGATGAATTAATCAGATATGATACGATTGCAACCGTCATAAGAAGATACTCGTAAGGAGAGAGAAGAAGCGAAGAAGTCCAAAAATGGAAACTGGTTTTCGTAAAGAAAAGCAAAGCCCGAAAGAAAAAAGTAAAGAGAGGTATAGTCCCATGGACGAAATAGTTTAGAAGGCGGCATCAAAATGAATGTTTGATGTCGCCTTCTTCGTTGCACTGCCGACGGTTATGCTTATCGTGACACACCCGTTCTTTATGCACCAGCATCGTTTACTCGTCCCGCGAAAGCTCGTGCCACGGATTGTTCTCATCCGGGTCCGTCGGATCCCAGCCCTTATTCGGACTGTCCGTATCGATTTTGACCGCCTCCGGCTTGCCGAGCGGACCGGGATCGTCATCATCGTAAATCTCAACCGTCGTACCCTGCGGACAATTTTCCGCAATCCATTTCGCATCCTCCACGGTCAGTCGCACACAGCCCATCGACGCCTGCTGTCCCAGCTTATTATATTTGTCCGTACAGAGTGCATTTTTCGATCTGCTGTAATACGGCACGGAATGAAACAGCACGCCGCCGTGAATGCGGGTCGCATACTGTCCATATACCCCGCCGTACAACTCCCGCCAGAGATATTTCGTCGAAATCTGATAGGTTCCGCGGGGCGTCGCATTGTAAAGTCCGGTCGAGCAGATCATCGCCTTATAGGGAATGGTGTATTCTCCCTCATCGTCCAGCGTGTAGACCGTGATACAGTTCTGCTTGCGGTTGATGCGGATGTAATACGGAAATTCCGGTTCGTCCTGCGCGTCATCGTCCGCTTGTGCATTCCCGCCGCCGGAAATCCCTGCCGCATCGTCCTGCCGCTCCGCATTATCCGTCCTGTCTCTACTGCCCGAATTTCCTGCGGATGCGTCATCCGCCCTGTCTCCGCCGCCTGCGTCTGTTTCTTCTCCTGCCGCAGCCCCAGGCTTGTCTCCACTGTCGGAATTTCCTGCGGCTACATCATCATCCGCTTTCTCTCCGCCGCCTGCGTCTGTTTCTTCTCCTGCCGCATCGTCCTGCCGCGCGGTTGCATCCGCCCTGTCTCTGACACCCACATCTGTTTCTTCTCCTGCCGCATCGTCCTGCCGCTCCGCATTATCCGTCCTGTCTCCACTGCCCGAATTTCCTGCGGATACGTCGTCCGGTCGTTCCGCATCATCCCCCTGCTCCGCGGCTGCAATACCAGTATTTTCTACCTCTGTAAGCAGAATATTCTCCGTACTGTCGTCAAACGCAAGCTCTTCTTTCTGGTACACGCCGCTCCAGAACCCGTTGTCGCCGCTTATCACCGCAAGCGCCGGAACGTCCCATTCCATTCGCAGCGCAATATATTCAAACAACGTCAAAGCGCACAAAAAGACAGAGACTGCAACCGCAAGAATACGGGCAGCCCTGCCTTTCATAATACGCTTTATTTCACTGTCAGTCTTCTGTTCTCTCTTCATATATCAGTTAAAGCTGAGTCTCCACGAAAATATCATAAATCGCGCGAATCGCATTTTCAAAGTCCGCGTTGCTGACACCGATGATAATATTCAGCTCCGAAGAACCCTGATCGATCATCTTGACATTGATGTTGGCATGCGCCAATGCGGAAAAGATTCTTCCCGCTGTTCCCCTCGTGGACTTCATGCCGCGTCCCACAACTGCAATCAGCGCCAGATCGCCCTCAAGCTCGATGCTGTCCGGTTTCGCCAGACGATGAATCGCTGAGATGACTGCCTGCTCCTTGCCCTCAAACTCCGGCTGATGTACGAAAATCGTCATCGTATCAATGCCGGACGGCATATGTTCAAACGAAATATCGTTCTCTTCAAATGCGGTGAGTACTTTTCTCCCAAAACCTACCTCCGCATTCATCATATCCTTATCGATGTTGACAGACACAAAGCCCTTCTTGCCCGCGATACCGGTAATGGTATACTTGGACTGATGACAGGTGCTCTCCACGATCCATGTGCCCTCATCCTCCGGTGCGTTCGTGTTGCGGATATTGATCGGGATTCCCGCCTTGCGGACAGGGAATACCGCATCCTCGTGAAGTACGCTTGCCCCCATGTAGGACAGCTCGCGAAGTTCACGGTAAGTAATCGTCTTGATGGTCTGCGGATTGTCAATGATACGCGGATCTGCAACAAGGAAGCCTGACACATCCGTCCAGTTCTCATAACAGGTAGCGTGCACCGCGCGTGAAACAATCGAACCCGTAATATCGGAACCGCCTCTGGAAAACGTCTTGATCATTCCGTCCGGCGTCGAGCCGTAGAAGCCCGGAATAACTGCGCGTTCCGTCTTTGCCAGCTTCTTTTCCAGAACCTTGTTCGTCTTATCCGCATCAAAATTGCCGTCCTTGTCAAAAAAGATGACGTCTGCGGCGTCCACGAACTCATAGCCGAGATAATTCGCCATGATGATGCCGTTTAAGTATTCTCCGCGGGATGCGGCGTAATCCACGCCCGCTTTATTTTTAAAATTCTCGCTGATCTTGCGGAACTCATCCTCCAATGACAGCTTCAGATTCAGTCCATTGATGATTGTGTCATAACGGTCCTTGATCTTCATCAGCGGAACCCGGAAGTCCTCTTCCGCCTCCACCAGTGCATAGCAGGCATACAGCATATCCGTCACTTTTGTATCTTTCGGATTGCGCTTGCCAGGGGCACTCGGAACTACATATCTTCTCTCCTTGTCCGCCTGAATGATCTTGCCGACCTTTGCGAACTGTTCTGCGCTTGCAAGAGAGCTGCCGCCGAATTTCACAACTTTAATCATTTTCTTCTGCTCCTCCGATACTGGTCCCGTCAAAAGCTTCCGTTCTGCGCTTTCACGGTTTCATATAACGATATATATATTATCATAAATGACGGCTCCGTCAAATGATTTTTTTGAAAAATCATGATTTTATCTGCTCAATTGGCACTGACGGCGCCATCTCTTCCCGCGCCACATAGAGGGACATATCCGCATGTGTCTGCATTTTCCACTTCACCAGCGTCATGTGCATATTTTCAATCTCAATCGCCGTAATACAGCCCGGATGTACGCAGCTTCCTGCATTTAAGTACCGTCCGCCATCCTGCGGAAGCCTCGGACGGTGCGAATGCCCCGCCGCCAGATATTCACCGTGCTGTCTCGTCCATTCCTCGAGACATTTCTCATATCGGACGCTTTTCTTATAGTTGCGCGCCGCGCTCGTCGGATCGTTGACGCCGGAGCGCTCCAGCGGTTTCCACAGGTAGCGCACAAGAAATCTGGAAAGCTTCCAGCAGACCGAGTTGAAAAAATCCGCCTGATGCCCGTGTATCATGCAGATATCCCGTCCGCCCTCCATGTTGTCTAAGATGACCGCCTCCGGCAGTTCTCCCGCAAGCTCCATGTTGTGATTTCCGTACAGCCGCACGATCCTGCCGTTTTTTTCCAGCCAGTCGAACAGCTCATACACATCCTCGTGGCAGTTTTTAATCCGCCGTCTGCATCTGTTTTCCCACAGTTCCTCGCCGTCTCCCAGTTCAAGATAGAAGAAGCCGTGCTTTACATAATAGTTCATCGCCGCCGAATACAGATGCTGGTTTTTCAGAAAGTTATCGTTTGACGTGCCCTCTCCCCTGTGGCAGTCGCTGATGACGACATAGCGGCTGCAGCCGCACAAAGGGAGATGCAGGGCATGTTGCAATGCCCTGTCGATTCGTTTATGACATCCCATCTCTCCTTTTCTCCTTTCGGGGGGAACATCCTTTCCGCCGCCTTTTTCCTCTCTTCGTCCTGTAACGTCCGCCTGCGAGGCGCAGCATCCTCCCAAAGCAGGACGGAACCAGATAGTACAAAAACAGCATCCGGTCCGCCGTCTGCGTAAACGGTCTTGTCACGCCGCGGTACAGCAGGCAGTAAATATGATTTCCAAGCTGCACCAGCGAGCGATGGATGCGGCGAAACAACGGATAGCGGGAAGACAGATCCATCCGCACATACACCTCTCTCCCGCAGATGCGGAAACGGTTTCTCGGTCGTCCTGATTTCTGAAGTCCTTCAAAAAACGCCTGCGCCATCGCCGTGTCTTCGAATGAGAGCGTCGTCATCATCCGAAGCTCGGACGGCTTGGAAAATGTCCCCATTCGAAATCCGGTCAGCCACCAATGCCTTGCATAGATTTCATAGACTTTTTCCTCCCGCCGTTCCAGCCGGCAGCAGATCTGCGGCATTTCCGAACTTTTTGCCGCGTCATAATGCGTCTCTTTATAAAGGTGCGGCGGAACAATACCTTTTGCATGGTAGACTCCCACCTCGCCGCCTGTATTGATCCCATACTGCCCCTTCCAAAATTCAATCAGCCATGTTCTGCCGTCATAGTCAAAGTAGACCGGCCACGTGTCGATTACCATATTTGCCCCCGCCGCCAGACGGTCATAAAGCGCTTCATATCCGTGTTTTCTCTGCCATGCATCGATATTCGAGGTGAAAATGTCCTCCTCCCACAGATACTGGAATCCAAACGGCTCCGCCAGTTCATTTAACATCCGGATTTTCTCGGGCATCCCCATAGAGTACACTTTTCGTTTGCTTCTGGCTCTGCGCAGCACTGCCAGGGTCAGCACAGAAAGAATTACAAGAATCAGAACCGTGCATACGAAAACGCAGATCGCTTCCCGGTTCATCAGCGCGCCAAAAGCCCTCTCGCCAGATAATCCGCCATTTCAAGCACCTGCTTCTTTATATCGCGGAAGACATCGATGCTCTGACCGTACTCGCCGTTTATCTGGTGCTCGATTGCCTCCCTGGTCATATCGAGATAATTTAACAGCATGTTTCGCGTTTCCCTGCTTCCAAAATAAGGGTTCTGGCCGGCTAAAAGCTCTGCAAGCTGATTCGCGTTCGAATACCACGCCTTAATCAGATCGTCATAATTCTCCATGTCGCCCGATTTTAAGGAACGCATGATCTCGCCTGTCAGCTCTACATGCTCCATCAGCAGATTTCTTATCTGCCTTACCGCCTGAATCGGCAGTGTTTTTGCAAATACATCCGTAATTTCGTCTGCCGTCTGCATAAAACGTTCCTCTACCGCCTGCTGATCCCCGGCGTCCGCGTCTACGCTCATCAGATACATGCGGGTCCAGTAAATCAGCGACAGCCATGCGAGCCGCATCGCCTCCATAAGATTCTGGACACTGTTTTCCATCCCGCTCTGCGTCTCCCTGTCATTCGGGTTCATTTCCGGCATCGTTCCGTCCGGGTTCATTCCGGGCATTCCTGACATTCCCGGCATCATTCCGCCCGGATTCATACCTGACATCCCCGGCATTCCTGACATCCCCGGCATCGTTCCGTCCGGGTTCATTCCGGGCATTCCTGACATTCCCGGCATCGTTCCACTTGGATTCATTTCCGGCATTCCTGACATTCCCGGCATCGTTCCGCCCGGATTCATACCTGACATCCCCGGCATCCCCGACATTCCCGGCATCGTTCCGCCCGGATTCATACCTGACATCCCCGGCATCCCCGACATTCCCGGCATCGTTCCGCCCGGGTTCATACCTGACATCCCCGGCATTCCCGGTGTCTGGCTATTTCCATCCGATTCTTCCGAATTTGCCCCGCCGCCGCTTTGTCCGGGCGCATAGTAGCTCTCTCCCGGGCAGACAAAGAGCCGCATTCCGACCTGAAGATTATAGGGGTTGACCCCCGGATTTCCGAGAATAAGATCCGTCACTGTCGTGTGGTACTGTCTCGCTAACCGGTATAGGGAATCTCCCTCCTGTATCGTGTGCACCATTCTATTCTGACAATTCATATAGTTCCATCGCTATCTTTTTTCCCTATATCGTATGTCATATCCTCTCCGCTTGTGCCAATCCGCTTATTCCAATTCTCTTGCGCCAATCCGCTTGTTCCAATTCTCTTGTGCCAATCCGCCTGTTCCAATTCTCTTATGCCAATCCGCTCACACCAATCCTCTTTCTTATAGAAAATTCGCAAACAGGGGTGCGGCGATCACGGTGAGCAGTCCCGCCACAGCAATCGAAAGGCTGCTCATTGCGCCCTCGACTTCCCCCATTTCCAGCGCCTTGACTGTTCCAAGCGCATGGGAGGAGGAGCCGATTGCAATTCCTTTCGCGACAGGCTCCTCGATTCGAAAGAGACGGCACACCGTCTCTGCGAGAATATTGCCGATTACCCCGGTGATGACAATGACCGCCACCGTGATCGTCACATAACCGCCAAGCTCCTCTGAGATTCCCATTCCGATCGCCGTCGTAATCGACTTCGGAAGAAGCGTCACATACTCTGTGTGGTCCAGCCCAAACAGCAGCGCGAGCGCAAGCACGCAGACGCCGCTTGTGATTACCCCGGATATCAATCCCGCCGCAATCGCCTTAAAATTCTTCTTTAGAAGCTGCGTCTGCTCATAGAGCGGAATCGCAAGGCACACCGTCGCCGGAGTGAGCAGGTAGCTTAAATATTTTGCTCCCGCATTATAGCTCTCGTAAGGAATATCGAACGCCGCTAAAAATACAATGACCGCCGCAATCGAAATCAGAAGCGGATTACAGATCGGCCAGTTCAGCTTTTTCTTCAAAAATACGCCCAGTTCATAAGTGACAACGCTGATTGCCACTCCCCAAAATATTGATTCATTTAATAATTCTCTCATGTTCAGTCCCTCTGCCCCCTGCGGATTACCAATTGCGTCACTCTGCCCGAAATTACCATTACGACCACTGTAGATACAATCATAATGACAACGACCGGAACACAGATCGGTCTTAGCGCGTCCCAGGAATCGATCAGGCCTGCTCCCGCCGGAACAAACAGAACCGGCATAATCTCTATCAGAAATTTTCCCGTCTCCTGAACTGCGGAAAGCTTTAATATCCCAAGCTCCAACGCCGCAAATAAAAGCACCAGCCCATAAATACTCGCAGGAACCGGCAGCGGCAGTAACGCTTTTAAGGCTTCCCCAAGGAAGGAAAATAGTAAAATCCACAAAAATTGTCTCAGGTATTTCATCGTCAGTATCTCCTTTTGTCACAAAATTCTATCATGTTTTTTCCACCGCTCATTATAGCACGTAATTTTAGTTTGACAATCAAAATATCTTGACAGATACATGCAACTCGTATATAGTTGCAATTAATTTGACTATCAAACTATTTAAAAGAAACGAGGTTACCATATGAGTGTTCGAATCATTATAGACTCCGCATCGGATCTGACAAAGGCACAGGCAGATTCTCTCGGCGCAATGTATCTGCCGTTAAAGACGATTTTCGGAGAGGAAGAATATTTAGACGGCGTAACGCTGTCCCACGAGCAGTTCTACGAAAAGCTGATTGAGACGGACTGTATGCCGACGACCAGCCAGATACCTCCCATCGAATACGAAACGCTCTATAAAGAGGTGAAAGAGGCAGGGGACACCGCAGTCGTTATCACGCTCTCTTCCAAGCTGTCCGGCTGCTTCCAGAGCGCCAGCATTGCGCGCGACGGGTATGAAGACTGCATCTGGCTCGTGGACAGTGAAAACGTCAGTCTCGGAGAACAGATTCTGGTACAATACGCGTTTCGCCTCAGGGACGAAGGAAAAAACGCCGCAGAGATTGCCAAAGCATTAGAACAGCGCAGGAAAGACGTCCGCGTTGTCGCGCTCTTCGACACGCTTGAATATCTAAAGCGGGGCGGAAGAATTTCCAATGCAGCCGCAATCGCAGGCGCGCTGCTCTCCATCAAGCCTGTCATTGCCATTGAAAACGGCGAGGTCGTGATTCTTGGGAAAGCGCGCGGTTCCAAAAACGGCAACAATATGCTGCGCGAAGATATTAAAAAGGCAGGCGGCGTTGATTTCACAATGCCGTACTGCCTTGCCTACAGCGGTCTTGACGATACCATGCTGCAAAAATATATTGCCGACAACGCTTCCCTCTGGAAGGGACACACAAAGGAGCTTCCGGTTACCACGATTGGAAGTACCATCGGAACACACGCCGGTCCGGGCGCGATCGGCGTCTCCTTCTTTGCAATAAACGAAGCGTAGGCGGCGCGCTACCTGTTCATATATTTCAGCAGCGTGTCCAGCATGACCTGCGGCTCGATCGGCTTCGCGAGATGTGCGTCCATTCCTGCGCTTAAGGATTGGCGTATATCCTCGTCGTAAGCGTTCGCGGTCATTGCGATAATCGGCACGCGCCTTGCATCCTCACGTTCCAGTGCCCGGATCGCCCTTGTCGCTTCCAGCCCGTTCATGACCGGCATACGGATGTCCATCACGATTGCGTCAAAGTATCCGTCCGGACTTTTCTCCACACAATTCACCGCCTCTTTTCCGTTCTCCGCGTGGTCTACGATGATTCCCTGCAGTTCCAGAATACGTCTCGCAACAAAGGTATTGATTTCATTATCCTCCACGAGCAGGACATGACGTCCCTTAAGACCTGTAAGATTCTTCTCCTCCGCCGGTTCTTTCTTCTGATTCTCCGGCGTTCCGACCGTCAGCGGCAAATCGATGCTGACCGTTGT
Organism: Roseburia sp.; assembly: GCA_017937095.1. GTDB lineage: Bacteria > Bacillota > Clostridia > Lachnospirales > Lachnospiraceae > Roseburia. The sequence continues at coordinate 303,899 of JAGBEG010000013.1, forward strand.
TCCCTTTCCGACTTCACTCTGGATTTCAATCTCACCGCCCATCATATCGACCAGTTTTTTTACAATAGAAAGACCAAGCCCGGTTCCCTGCCACTGCTGTGCCAGCGCCCGGTTCGACTCCTGCGTAAACGGCTCAAAGGCATGCTCTAAAAATTCCCGGCTCATGCCCACGCCTGTATCGCTGACCGTAAAACGCGTCCATTCTATGTCATTTTCCCTGCGAAGGCCTTTGGCAGAGAATACGACTTCCCCACCCTCCGGCGTATATTTTACGGCATTCGAGAGAATGTTAAAGAAAATCTGGTTGAACCGCACCGGATCCGCATAAATGCAGTCTACGCTGCAGCGCATATCATAGTGGAAACGGATATTCTTTTTCTCGACCAGCGGTCTTATATTCGTATTGATTGCAGAGTCAAACTCCTCGCGCGTCATCACGCGCGGCTTTAGGCGCAGATTGCCGCTCTCAATTTTTGAAATATCGAGAATATCATTAATCAGACCGAGCAGGAATTGTCCCGACGTTTCAATCTTATCCAGATATCCCAGAATCGTCTCGTCCGTACACTCGTCCTTTGCAATAGAAGTCATTCCGATAATCGCATTCATCGGCGTGCGGATATCATGACTCATATGCGCGAGAAATTCGCTCTTTGCCCCATTCGCCCGCTCTGCCGCCTCAAGCGCGACCTCAAGCTGCTCCTGTTTCTTCTTTTCCTCCTTTATGATGTCGTCGATATCCACACAGTTCTTTACCACCGTTCCCATCTCACGGTCCATGTATGCATAGCGCAGCATCTTCCTTCGGACGGTTCCGTCCGCTTCCCGCACATCGACCTCATGGGTGTAGAGCGGTTCCTTGTCCAGATGCTCACAGATTGCCGCAATCTGCATTTCTTTTATAATCTCCTCCAACCGGTCCGTGACCGCAACATTCGTCAAATATTCCCGGATATCCGCATCGTAATCATTTCCGCTCCTGCTCGGGCACATGGAATTTTTCTCACGCGCCATTATTTTGAAATGACCGTTTTTGATAAAAATACACTCCACATAATCATAATCAAATTCAATGATACGCTCCATGATCCGTTCAAGATTCTTCTCGTGCGTCACATCCCAGTTACTGTAGAACGCAAACAGCTCACCCGTGTCAAGCTGCGGCACCACGCGCACATCCACCCGGACCCAGATGATATCGTCCGTGAGACGTTTCTGCGCCCAGTAGCACTTGGAAACGGTATCCTGCCCCTGCCAGTACGCCTCCATAAGCGCCTCCGGCGAGAGATCCGCATTGTCCTCATCCGACATATGGATCTCCGAAAACATCGCCGACACACGCTTCCTGTAATCGGTCTCATCCCGAAGCTCCTGTGTGATGTCTCCGCAGTCGGCATACCTGACCGACTCCATATAGCGCTGTGTAAGATTCATACGGCTTGTTCCGATGCTCCATGCCGTTCCCTGCTTTCCGATTTCATTCGCTTCCATCCTGCTCACTCCTTACTCCAACGCGCTCTTTACTTTCCTGTGGGAAACGCATCTGTCCTGCCTGTTGGCAAGCGCCTGCATCCTTCCCGCAAGCAATACGGCTCTGCCCTTTTCACTTCTTGTATACACAACCTCATACGCCCCTATGACCGGCTTTACCGCCGCCGCGAACTGTTTCGCGTCTTCCTTTTTCCTGCCAAAGCATTCCGGCACGCAATAGAAGCCGTCCGCTCCCTTATGCGCACCCTGCTTCACCAGAAGGTAGCGCTGATTATCGACCGGAGCAAAAAACTCCTTCACACACTGCGCGAACAACGCCTTATCCCTTCCGCTGTCGGAAACAAGCCCGATGGAATGATACCCCGCCGCGTTTTCCTCCGTCACCACAGAGCATTTGGCGCTCTCAAGAAAACCGCAGGCAGCAAGCGCCTTTTTCATGCCGCCTCCAAGCGCTTTTAATCTGCGGTAGGGATTGGCAAGCCGGTATAACGTCGGCGCTAAGATGAGCAGCAGCACCACAAGCACCATTGCAATCAGCCGGAATGCTGTCCCGAATACGCCCTTCGGAAGGAACAGCGCAGATACCGCAAACAACAGCAGCGCTCCCACGCCAAGAAGAATTGCTTTCTTAAATGTATCTTTAAATTCCACCGCCGTAACTGCACGGTCAGCGACCTCGGTTTCCTCGACAATATCCATCCTGCGTGCCAGGGATAGTGCCCGCCGCCAGCGCTCGCCGAGCAAGTCGCGCTGTCTGGAAAGCGCAATTGTCTGCTGGTTCATGCGCTCTGTATTCTCTTTATTAAATGGAGGTTTAATATGTGTCAGCCGCTCCATCCCGCTCTCGATGGTGTCCTGCGTATAATTCAGCCCGAGGAAATGCTCCATTCTGCGCGTAAGCAGCGTGTAATCCGCACTGACATTTTCAGAATCCGCTTTTGCCTCACGCCACGGACGCAGACAGACCAGATGCCAGATGTTGCTGGTCTTCCCCGGCTGCTCCCGAAAGACACGGATAGCGCGCCCCCGCATCTGATTGCTTAACATGAACGAGCCGACAAAGCTCGCTAAGATCAGGGAATTGACGCACGGCGAATCCCAGCCCTCACCGAGCAGTGCCTTTGTACCGATCAACACCTGAAAGAATCCCTGTCCGAACAATTCCGTCACCGCGCCTGTCAGAAAATGTGCATCCCCGACGGCTGTGACCTTCAGATAATCTGTCTCGGGCAGTAAGCCAAACGGTGCAAAATTCACTCTGCCCTCACCTTCCACCGCCGCCTCAAGCGCGGCTCTTGCCTCCGCCGGAATCACGACTACAGTACCGCAAAGGACTCCGAGACGAAGCCCGCTGCCTGCCGCCGCTGCGTCACGGCGCAGCAGTTCGAAGAACGGAACGACTCCAAGCGCCGAAATCTCACCGTCCCCAGCGCCGACCGCCTTCTCGTATTCTCCCCGGATATAATCGGTCAGCACCAGCAGACGGAGCCCTGCTCCAAGCGTTCCATATTCCTCGGAGACAATAGTTCTTATGCTGTTGCTCTTCCCCTTGGAGGAAAGCAGCAGCTTCTCCACGGAATCATTCGCCGTAAAGCAGACCTTCCGCTTCTCGATCAGCCCCTCCGCTTTCAGCTCCGCCGTAAGCTTTTCGCGATACGCCTTCGCCTCAGCGTAGGAATCCGCATCCTCATAGAGATAGCCCGTCAGAAGCTTTTCCATCCACGCAGCGCTCATCTGCGGCAGCTTCCCGGCTCCTAAGAGCTTCTTTAGTCTTCCCGGGAACGGAAGCCCCTTCGCCTGTAAATAGATGAGCAGCGCCGCAAGCGCGGAAGGATTCTCAAGCAGTTCTTCGTCTGTCGCTCTGCCGTTTAAGCAGGCATGCGTACAGATCTGCGCCGCGAACTCCACATCCTGCATCAGCCGCTGCACCATCGCATTGCTCCGCTCCTCAAAGCGTGCAACCTCCGCCTCTTCCTCCTTCGTCGGATAATTAAAATACACAAAATCCTGATGCGGGCAGAGACTACCCTCCTTCACCAGCTCCGGAATCGTAATCTCCTCGTCGATCTCCCCGCACATTTCCATATAACGCTTCCACATTGCAGGCGTGGAATCATACGGCGGCGTCGCTGTAAGCGCAATGACCTTAAGACCTTCGCACCGGCTCTTGAACTCCTCCAGCGCCTTCCACCACTCACTGCGCAGATGATGGCACTCGTCCAGACACAGCACGCCGGTTCCGTTTGCCTTCATCACGGAAATTAAATCAAAATTTGAGAAATCCTCTTTTCCTGTTTCCGCTGCTGTATTTTCTTCTGCCTCTCCGGCATCCTCTGCCGCAGAATCCGCCTGCATTTTCCCCACAGTTTTGAACTTCTTCGCTTCAGACGCCTGTTCTCCCCTGCTGCGTGTCATCGCACTGTGCAGCGCCTGATAGGTCGCAATCGTAATCGCCTTTGGCTTCTTTAAATCCTGCGAGATATAATCTTCTGCACACACACCGTCGCACAGGAACGCTTCCGCGATACGCGCCGCCCACTGCTCCCGGATCGTAATCGACGGCGTTAATACCAGCGCAGGCTGTCCCATACGGCAGATCAGCTCAATTCCAAGCGTCGTCTTGCCGGAGCCGGGCGCCGCGACAATATGTATTCTGCCGTCCGCCATATAGCGCCCGGCATTCTTTAACACGCGCGCCTGATACTCGCGCCATGTTCCCTTAAACTGCATGATTCCCTCGTAACCCATAATCTCTACTCCACTCTGTTTTCCTGCCCGGTCGCTTCTAATCCGCCGCTTCTATTCCCAATGCACGTTCTGCCTGATTCACTCTCTCCCCGAACTGTACGTAGAAGTCCCCTTCTTTATCATAGGGCGTTCCATAAAATAAATTCAGAATTAACATATTCGCCGTTTTCGCTGTCTGCTCGTTCCACGCGTCTGTCAACTGCGCCTGCACGCTTCTTCGAAACCCATGCCATGCAAGAAGAAACCGTTCGTACGCCTTCGGCTCTGTCATATCCAGCCATTTGCCGACCTTGACCTTGCTTCGCCCCGGCTTTTGGCATGCATCCTTCTGCAGGAAATACTTTATCTGCCGTTCCTCATAGATTCTTCCCAGCGGAAATACACGGCAGAGTCCCGGACGCAGTGCATGGATGCTGCATCTGCCCGCCTCGTCCAGGAAGACGCAGCGCTCCGTCTCCCCCGCCATCTTAAGGCTTGGCAGAATCATGCCGTCTGTGACATGCAGCTCGATCGTATCTGCGAGCAGCGCCTGAAAGTCCTTCCCTGTAGCTTCGGTCAGACGATACACATCAAGGGGATCCAGCACAATTGAATCCCCCATTTTCTCACAACAGGCATGGCAGCCCTCGCAGTCCTTGCACGCTGCACGCACCATGTCGTTTACGCTATAGATTTTTCCGTCCGATATCTCCTGTAGATCCTGCAGCATATCTCTTCCTCTGCTTTCCGCCTTTCGCTTTCTGTTTCTTATTTTAATCTATTTGAAGCGAAGAATCAACATATGCCCATCTGTAACCCATCCCCCAGACCGTTTTTATGGGATTTACCTGTATTTCCTTAAACTTTTTCCTTACAGAATAAATATACTCTGTGATTGTACGAAGCTGCGTATCCGCATCCACCTCATAGATATATTCATAGAGGCTCTCTTTTGAAAATGTCATACTCCGGTTTTTTGCAAGAATCCGGCAAAGGCGAAATTCATTCCGCGTCATGCAGATTTCCCCCTCCTTCGCAATGACGGAGTTGTCCGCGCTGTTGAATACCATTCCGCTGATAACATCCTCCTCTTTTGCCCGGGGCGTATTTTTCTGCAATGCGACCTTAATTCTCGCCGTCAGCTCCGGCATCCGGAAGGGCTTTGCAACATAATCGTCCGCACCTGCAAGCAGGCTGTCCACAATCGCGCTCTCATTAGTGCGGGCGGAGCATATGATAACAGGGCAGGCGGCCGTTTCCTTTAATTTCGTGATAAAACCATACGCATCACAGCTTGTCTCCATAAGCTCCGCTAAAATCAGGTCGTATTCCCCTAACTTCCTGCGCTCCACATCTTCGATAAAGCTTTTTGCGCTGACCTGATATCCCGCTTTTGTCAATTGATTTTTTACAATCGTCCGGTTATTGACATCTTCGTCCACGATAAGTATCCGCTCCATACGCTACCTCCCGATTTTGGCTACCCGATAATCTCCATTTACCCTCACCGCCACCATGGACGTTTTCTCTGTTCCCTGTATTTCATAAACGTCTGTATAGAGCCAGACTGTTCTCCCCCGCTTTGCTTCCTCCCCGCCTGTCCAGTCGATGCTGCCCAGTTCCCCGGATGTGAGGATTTCCTTTGTCTCCGAGTCGAAGGTGACGCGCTGTGCGATACAGTCCAGATATGCCCCGAGCTGATCCACCGGAACCTCCTCATCCGTCACCTGATATACCGCATCCCCGCACACAAGCTGTGTCGCATCCTCCTGATTTACCGCAAAATCACCTATTATCTCATAGGAATCCAAGAGATCCGCCACAAGCAAAGGCGCTTCTCCTTCTTCAAGGATCTCTTCGTTCACCGCTTTCTGATAGTTCCCGTTCACATCGACGAGCAGGACATCCTTTTCCGCTTCCCTGGTCTGATATACATTTAAAAATGTCACGACAAGATCGGCGCTCTGATCAAGCTCTGCTATTTGATCCATCCCCTGCAAAAGTTCCTCGCAAAACACAACCTTTCCCGTTTGCTCCACCCCGACAAGCTTGTGGATATAGCCGACCCATGTTCCCACCTCCTCCTTTTGCGCCGTTTCCTTTAAGACCACATATCCGGTTCCGTCGTATGTGACCCGCATGACATCTTCTATCGCTAACGTGCATTCCTCCTTTTCCTTCATCCTCTGTTCCAACGCCTTTGCCGGCGCACTGCATCCGGCAAGTAAGCAAACTGCCGCAGCCATGCAAAAAAAGGCGATTCCGCAGCCCGATTTATGCCTCATACCGTTTTCTTCCTTCCCACCTTTCAAACCACAGGACGAGCAGCAGCACTCCCGCCGCGCCGAGCGCCAGACGTATTCCCCACTGCGCGGCGTGCACCGCCACATTTCCATTCAACACGTCCTTTCCCCACTCGATCTGCCACGCAAACGGAATATAACGCCAGATTCCCGCAAGCTCGATATTGCTGTAGATGATTGCCTGCATACTCTCGAATACGCCAAAGAACACGGAAATCCCAAACCCGTAAGCCAGACTGATGAACAGATGGAATACATAGAGCACGATACTGCTTACCGCCGCCCCCGCGAACAGCTTCATCAGCGCCGCAAGCACTTCCGCCCGCAGTTCTCCGCCAAGTCCGATTCCCGCCGCAAAGACAGCCCCCAGAATCCATAATGCCAATATTCCAAAGCCCCAGAGAATCAGAAGCTTCGCCAGAAGGATTTTAAAACGCCCCTGCTCTGAAAGCAGATGAAAGAAATGGGATTCCTGTTCCTCCTGCATCACAGCAATTCCCGTCATAATGCTGCACAGAAACGGAAACAGGGTCGCCGTCACCTCAAAGATCAGCCTGATGCGGTCAGACGCAAGCTGCCCCCGGTACATAACATAGTAAGCCGCAAATCCGACGGCGCCAAGAGCCGGAATCCATATATGTGAAAGAATAAAAGGCGTATGTTTTAATTTCATAAGCTCCGCCCCAAACATCCTTGTCTTTCTCATCTGCCTTCCCCTCCGTATTTTTCAAACACTTTTGCATCCAGCGCCGAAAGCGCCGCATAAAACACCGCCGAGCAGACGAGGATAAGCGCCACGCCCGGATAAGAAATTTCTGTGCTGCCGCTCCATGTGCCGTTGATGGCAATTCCCATGAAGTATTCCGCCAGCTTCGCCGGCCAGCAATACGGCCATATCCACCAGAAGGACGTATTCCCTATCAGAACGATCGTCGACAATCCGAGCAGGGCGTTCCCAATGATGGGAAGCAGGACGCCTGCCTTTCGTATCACAAGCAGGCAAAGGGGAATCTGCCAGAGGGATGCGAAGATGATCAGACTGCTGCCCACGAGCATTCTTCCGACGCTGTACACTACAAATGCAGGCGATATGATCTGTGACAGCGACAGAAAGAGAGCTAAGAGCACGCCCGCAATCCACAGCTTTTCTGCGAGTATCATATTTTTTGACCACTCGAATTTCTGCAGATTAAGGGGCATCGAAAATACGGAATAGAACTTTCCCGCGCGCTCCTCCTTCTGCCAGGACAGTACGCACAAAACGGCGATCGTCCCCTGCAAAAGAAATGCGTACCACCAGTAAAATCCGATATACTGAAAGCTCACAAAGCCTCCGGAAAGCAGCGCAAAAAAAGCCGTACAAAGCGGGGCTATCCAGATCAGATGGTTTATCATCGTCCGTTTGCATGTCAAATGTTCTGATTTCAAATACAGCATCTGCTACTCCCTCCTGTTCTCCCTGACTACATCCATGAATATCGCTTCCAAGTCCTCCCCCTCGTGAAATTTACCCTCATACCCGAGCTTCCCGTCCGCAATGATCCCGATGTAATCGGCGACCTGCTGCACCTCGCTTAAGATATGGCTTGAGAGTATCACCGTCATCCCCCGCCTGGGGAAGGACGCGATGAGCCTCCGCAGTTCTTCGATTCCCACCGGGTCCAGCCCGTTCGTCGGCTCATCCAGAATCAGCAGCTTCGGCTCATTTAACAGTGCAATCGCAATCCCAAGCCTCTGCTTCATCCCAAGTGAAAATTGTCCTGCGCGCTTTTTCTTCGTTCCGGTCAGCCCGACCGTTTCCAGTACCTCGTCAATCCTGCTCTCGCCGATTCCAAGGAGCATTGCCCTGACCTTGAGATTCTCATACGCGGTCAGATTCTGATACAGAGGCGGCATCTCGATCAATGCGCCGATGTCCGCCAGATCCTTTCTGGACCACGGGTGTCCGTTATAAATGATCCTCCCATGCGTCGGCCGCAGGATGCCGGTAATCATCTTCAATGTGGTCGATTTTCCCGCCCCGTTCGGTCCCAAAAGACCATAGATCGAATTTTTCGGAATATTAAGCGATATCTGATCGACCGCGTTCTGTCCATGAAAGCATTTGCTCAACTGCTGTGTCTGCAAAATCATTTCCATATGTTTCATCCTTTCCTTTTGTTCTGTTTTAGCATATGGGGAATTTTTAAAGATTTCATAAAGAAAAGATGTTTTCTGCAAAATTTATTTCCTATTGCGCAAAAAAGCGATGAACAATGCTTGTCCATCGCTTTTTGCCCTGTCAATTAACCAATCTGGCATCCGCAGGTCGCTGTCTGAATCGCACAGGTCTGAAGGATTCCTGTGATACAGCCAGGTGTGCAAAGTGACTTGCTCTTCCACTGTACCTCTGCGCCCGGCTTGCTGCTCTTAAGTGTTACGTCCAAATCAAAGTCGTTGAAATTTGCCATTTGCTTCTCCTCCTTAAATGAAAAGATTGATGTGATTATGTAGCTGCTAAAAGAACCATGGTATTTCTTTCAACAATTAAAATATAGGGCATAAAAATCAAGATAAAATCAAATTCGGAAACTTTTTTTCAAATTTTTTCCGGCAGACGAATGACCGCTCTCGCGCCGCCCTCCACGCTCACATTTTCCAGCGTCAGCGTTCCGTGATGCCTCTGCACTACGCTGTCCGCAAAGTACAGTCCCATCCCAAAATGCATCTCCGTGCTCCGGCTGTGCTCCTTCATGAAAAAAAGCTCCTTCGCATGTGCCAGCGCCTCTGCCGAAAAGCCTTCCCCGCTGTCGGTCACGTCAAGTTCCAGTTCCCCGCCCGTCACGGACGCCGCAAATACGATCCGCCCCTTTGCCGGCGTGTGCTCTACGGCATTGCCGATCAGATTCATCACCGCCCGCTCCAGCAGCATCGCATCCCCGTAAAATTCATCGGGGACTTCACCGATTCCGGTCTCCAATGCAATTTCTTTCTTACAGCAGAGGATAGCCGCCTGCTTTTTTATGGACTCTAAAAACGCAGGCAGCGCGAACCATCTGAAATGATATTCATAGCCGACAGCGGCTCTGGAGAGCTCGATCAAAAGCTGCACATAATCCGTCATCCGCCCTACACTCTCCGACGTCTGGGAGACATACTCCATCTGCTCTTCGGTAAGCGGCGTCTCGCCCAGCAGATCCAGATTGCCCTGTGCAATCGTCAGCGGGGTCTTTAGATCATGCGCCAGCGCCGCAATCTGTTCCTTCTGATACTGCTCACTCTTCCACTGCTTTTTCAGGGAGGCCAAAAGCTCCTCCTTCATATCAGAAAAAGAGAGCAGTATGTCCTCAAATTCTTTGATTCCGGAATGCCCCACCCCGAAATCAAGGTTCTGCGCCGTAATCTCCCTTGTCGCCGCAAAAACAGGCGCAAGCTGGCCCTTAAGCCTTCTTTCAAAACGGGTAATCAGAAAAACAGAATACAGAATCGCATTGCACGCGATCAGAATGACAAGAAGATACTCCGGCGAAGGCAGATGCTCCTCCATCCAGTCATTCGTATAAAAAGTTCCCATCTCATACTGTAAAATAATATAACGCCCCTCGCGCTCTATGCGCAGGTACTGTTTTCCGGCGTCGTAGGCTATCGTACCGTTTTTCACGAACTGTATCGCTCCGGCAATCTCCGCCTCGTCCATGGATGTGTCCACCACCTCGCACGCGTCATTGAGAACCAGATATTTCACCCGCGCCGAAAGTTGTCCTAACACCTCGGAATCATCCTCCGCCGTCTCAAGCAGCGACGCGGCAGTCTTCGCTACATTTTCACTGGCATCCGCGTAATTCGCGATTCCGAAATTGACCGCCATCCAGAACAGCGCCCACGGAACTGCCACAGACAGCCCCAATCCCAACAACAATTCAATGAAAAAATGCCAGAACATTCTCCGCAATGTGATTACTCTTCCTGCTGCCATTTGTACCCAATCCCCCATACTGTTTTTATCGGCTGTAGCTGATACCGGTTCCATTTCGCGCGGATATTCATAATATGCGTCGCAATCGTTGTGTTATCGCTCTCTCCAAACACATCAAATACCGCCTCGTAAATCTGTTCCCTCGAAAAGACCTGTCCCTTATTCCGCGCGAGATACTCACAGATTAAGTATTCGCTTTTGGTAAAGGGAAGTGCCTCCCCGTTTACGGAAATGATCCGCGCGTCCATGTCAATCGCAATTCCGCCGAAGTTTAAGACATGATGATGCTCCCGCTTTTCCCTGCGCAAATGCGCATTGACCCTGGCTCTTAACTCCGCAATCCGAAACGGCTTCATCAGATAGTCGTCCGCCCCGATTCCAAGTCCGTAGGTAATATCCTGCTCCATTGTCTTTGCCGTCAGAAATATGATCGGATAATCGACGCTCTCCCTGACCTTCCTGCAAAAGTCAAATCCATCCATATCGGGCATCATCACGTCCAATATCAGCATTTCATAATGCTTCATCTGTTTTACGTCGATTTCCTGCGCACTCGTGTATGTCTGTACGATGTGACCGTCCTTTTCCAGTCCCTTCTTAATGACTTCCAAGATTGCAGATTCATCATCCACTGCGATAATCCTAGCCATCTCATTCCTCCACTCACTGCCCTTTGTCCGGCTTTAAAGCCGCCCGGCTCTCCTGTATTTACTAATCCAGCAGAAACGCCTTTTTCCACAGGCTCCCGCCCGGATGCTCTCCCTCTAAGAGCGCAAGGCACACGCCCGCCGCCCCGTCAAGCAGCCCGGCAGCGTCGCGCGCGCAAAGCGCTCCTTTGGCACGGTCAAATTCCATGTCGGGAAAGCCAAAGATATGACGCGGGTCGTAAAAGTCCAGAATTTTCCCGCGCAGATACGCTTTTTCCTGTACGAACAACTCCCGCTTTAATAACGCCTCCGCAGCGTTTAAAATCTGGTACAGCCCGGCATATCCATGGCAGAAGGTGGGCGAAAAAATTCCCCGTATATCCTGCATTGTCTGTCCGATGTTTGTAATCGCATACTGCACCCATTCCGGTCTTCCGAGTGCTTCTCCCGCCGTCATTAGGGCGTAGCATATGCCGGGAGAACCATAGCACCACGCATCCCTGCGGATGATGTTCTCCTGCGAAACCTCCCCTTCCGTCACCTCCAAAAAAGCAAGCTGTCCTTTCCAGAAGTCTCTTTTGCCGTCATTGCAGCGGAACCGGAAGTAAAAGTCCACAATTTTTTCTATGGCTTCCCGCTGCCCTTCTACGATGACGCCCGCTGCGAACATTTTCGAGAGAATCACAAGCGGTCCTGCAATTCCGTGGGAAAGACTTGTGTTGAAGTTCCCCTGCGGATAAAGCCGCTGTTCCTGCTCACTGAACTGATTCACCGACGGTATGTACCACCCGGGCACTGCGCACCCTGCAATCTGTATGTCCCCGGTAAGCTGCACCAGCGTTTGAAGTCCGCTTTTTAACGCCGCATAACAGCAATCTTCCTGCAAGAACAAAGACAGATAGCTTAGGACGCCGCTTACTCCCTCGATGACGTCATACAGAAGGCTGTGCGTTCCCTGCGGTGTGACGACATGCGCCAGATACGCATCGAACTGCGCCGTGATTCCGGTATTGACCGTATGAATCAGCTTCCCGTATCTCTGGAAGCCGCCGGACACGCTCGCGGCGCAAAGCCCGATTCCCGCCAGGCCGGAAAACATCGACAGCCCCGGCACGCCCTGCGCATTTAGTCCCGCAACCGTCCTGCCGAGATAGTCATGTGCCAGCGCACACCACTTTTCCTGATTCGGGTAAAGCTCCATCAGCCTGCCGTATAACAGGCAGATTCCCGGCAATCCCTGGCTCAGCGTGTACAGCCTTTCCGCAGCATCGCTGATTCCCGCCACGCGCTCATACTCCCCGAGCCTTTCGGCAGTTACATTTATCATATCATCGATCCGATCCTCTGTCACACATTCCGTGACACATCCTGTCTCAACTTCCATGCTTCCCTCCACACTTTCATGCTTTCCTCCACACTTTCATGCTTCCCTCCACACTTTCATGCTTCCTTCCACATTTCATGTTTCCTTCCGCAGGCTTCCTGACTTATCCGTGAAAACTACATCTGCATATCTCCGTAGACCTCCGCCTGATAGAGCTTCTGATATACCGCACAGTGCGCCAACAGCTCCTCGTGCTTACCGATCGCCGCCACGCTGCCCCCGTCCATCACAATAATCTTGTCCGCCATCTTGGCGGCATTCAGCCGATGCGAGATGTATACCCCGATTTTGTCTCTGGAACGCTCGAAGAACTGTTCAAAGACCTCCTTCTCGGACACCGTATCCAGCGCTGCATTCGGCTCGTCTAATATATAAAAGGAAGCGTCCTTAAAGCATGCCCGCGCCAGCGCAATTTTCTGCCACTGTCCCTGTGACAACTGCCGTCCGTCCTCAAACCAGTTTCCAAGCTGCATGTCCAGACGGTATGTTCCGTCCTCTGCTTCAAGAAACCCCGTCTTAAGCTCCTTAAGGATCGCAGTCATCTTTTCTTTGTTTTCCATATCGGATGCGTTTCCGAACCCGACATTTTCCTGCAGGGTAAGCTCATATTTCACAAAATCCTGAAAGAGCACGGAAAGTCTGGCGCGGTAATCTCCCATATCAAGCTCCCTCATTGGGATGCCGTTGATCTTAATGTCCCCCGTCTCCGGCTCGTATAAGCCCGCCAGCACTTTTAACAGGGTGCTTTTCCCGGAGCCGTTCGGTCCGACGACCGCTATTTTCTCCCCTTTCCGAAAGCACAGATTCACACCGTTTAAGACATTCTTTTTGCCGTCATACGAAAATGACAGCTCCTCTATGTCCACCCTCGTGATGTCTGCGCCAAGCGTTCGCCCCTCCTTCTTTTCCTGCCTGCTGTCGTTCTCCTCCAGAAACTCGAACAGCATATTCATATACAGGGAGCAGCTATACATATTATAAATATTTTCCATCAGTTGCCCGGAATTACTCTGGACTAATCCCACGCTCCGGATATAGCTTATCACATTTCCGACCAATATTTTGCCGGTATATGCCGATAACAATGCGATTCCGATCACTGCAAATCCGACGCACTGCACCACAACCTCATAGATCAGGTTAAAAATGGTCTTCCGGTTCAAAAGGCGGTTGTTCTGATCCATAAAGCCGGTGCTGATGTTCCAGTATTTTTTCAGCAGATAATCCTTAAGCTGTAACAGGGAAATCTCCTTAAAAGAGAAATCATGGGTCAGCAGATGCCCCAGATACCAGATTTTGCGCTCTTCCTTCGCGCGGTTCCACATCATCTCAAATTCCTGCTGACCGATCTTTAAATAATAGAAAACAGAAATGACCGGAACGATAAACAGCAGTAATGAGACGACGGGATTCCATAAAAAGAGGAAAATGACCGAGGACGCCATGGTGACGACCGCCGTCACCATTCCGATCAGCGACAAGAGCATCTGATACGGGCGGTAGGAAATCTCTCCCGTTATCTTTTCGACCCTGTCATACATCGCGGAGCTTTCAAAATCCTTAAGCGTCATCTGCGTACACTGTTCCATCACAAAGTAATTCAATTTGTACTGCAGCAGATATTGGTATTTTTTCTGGATATACCCCTGAAGCTCTGCGATTGCTTCGCCCAAAAAGCCCGCGAGTATGTAAATGACAAATATCATCAGGGTATCACGGAACGCCCGGTTCTCCCGCACAAGGGAATTGATCAGCTCCTGTGAAAGAACCAGTGTGACGACCGGAAAGACGCCCGCTGCGACACTTAAGACGAGAATCTGAAAAACGCTGCGCTTGTCCACTTTCAACAAAATGGCAATCGTCCTTGGAAGCTGCCGTATCGCTTTTGCCACATCACCCAACTGCACTCTGGTCTGTTTCATGCTCCCTCCCCTTCTCCCTGCTTCTCATGACAAACTTTTTGGCATACAATACGCTTTCCGCAAACGCCATGACCTTTCGTTCCTGCTCTCGGTCCGTTCCGAGCAGACGGTTGCAGTGCAGATGCAGTACGCTTGCAACAATATCATTTTTAAATTCAGGCGGCCGCCCCTCTGCTGCAATTTCCTCCTTGTATGTCGCAACAAGCGGGGTTCTGCGGTTCAACAATTCATACAGCCGCTTTCCATCCCCTCTGCCGCGCAGATTTCTCCATCCGTTTTCCATGTCGCAAATTGCAAGCAGCCGTTCCTTTTTTTCCTGAAATGCGCTCCTGTAGGACGACGAATGATAGTAAAGCTCCATGAACTTAAGGCATTCCTCGAATGAATCATAAAAATGCGTCACATACAAAAGCACGGAAATGACTGCGATTTCTTCCTGTTCTAAGGTAAGACTTCCTGTCCGCTTCCAATTCAATAGATTCTCCACCACAAAGCTGTCCTCACAGAAAAGCTGCTCCGCCCTGCCGATGAGCCGCACGCCGCCATAGCGCTCGATTTCCCGCTCATAGACGGATATGTTCATATCCCCGATTCTGTGGTTCTTCGAAAGCTCCCTGCACCATTCCATCATAAGCGGCAGCCCCTCATACAGCTTCTTTCGCTCCCCGTGGAATCTTAGCCTGATGTGCGGCTTCGGGTCCGCGTAGCGCATGAAAAAGGAATCGATGCCCAATCGCTCCTTTAACGGCTCGCAAAATTCCGGGATGGAAAATCCGATCAGCTCCTCCTCGCGGTCTTCCTTGCAGTAGAGCTTGAAATACAGCCATTCCTCAAACGGATAGACCATATGCTCTTCCCTGCCCGTGAAATCCGGACACGGGAAATCAACGATCTTTTCCTTTCCCATTTTGCGGAATAACGGTACTACAATTTCCGTAGCATACGCTTTTCCGTCGTCGTAACTAATATCCTCTCCCGCCTCCGTCCTCTCGAACGTCAGATCCTCTCCCGCCTTCTTTTTCATTTCGTCGTACACGATCCGCAGGGAGATATCCGTTTTCAGATTCAGACGGATACGGTTGTCCGCCTCTGTCAGATAAATTTCCTCCGGCAGATGCTCGGTTTGTGCAAATGCGAGGAATCGCTCCTTAAATTCGCCGTAGGGCTGTTTCTTTCCTCCCAGCTCCTGCAAGCTGATTTTCCACTTCTCGCTTTCTAACACGATATCCTCAAACCGGATTTCCGGGATATGGCGGTAATCCGCATAGACATACCGCCAGGGCAGTTCTGACCAGTTCCTTGTCCCCTCCGCCGCAATTTCTAACAGAAACCGCATGGCATTGGGAAGCATCAGCGGATTATACATATTGTTCGATTCAAAGAGTATCCGTTTTCCGCTTACACCGTTTCTTGCATAGAAACGATTGCCCTCCACGCCGATGAAAATATCCGCCAGACGAACGCAATCCTCTTTTTCCTTACATGTTCCGGTATAGGCTGTCAGTTCCTTTTCCCTGCCGGAAAGCGCCCTTACGATATTGCCGTTTCGCACCACGGACGGAAGGAAACTCACCTCACACAGCTCTGTGTCTTCATCCCGCCGCTTTTCCTCCTCCTGATTCAGGTCCAGCAGAACCCTTTCTATCTCCTCTGACAATATGGAAAATCTTCCGAAGGTTTTTCCCGCTCCGTTCGCGCCGCAGCCTGCCCCCAGATATAATTTCTGGCAGCCTTCCTCGTTTCTTAATCTGAAATACAGCTCCATTGAGACGGGTATCTCATTCCATGACGCCTCTTCGTCGAGCAGTTCCTCCATCTCCTTAAGCTCTAACCGGATGCAGGACTTGTCCGCAACCGCCCTCTCGTATTTGCGGATGAGATACCCTTTTAGCTTCACGTTATAGGGATTTGAAGCTGTGCGCTCCTCAAAGAAATCATTTTTCGGATTCAGATACCCCATCGGCGCACCGATTCCGACGCCTGTATCTAACATTTCCAGCAGGGGAACTTCCCTTTTCATGCCGTATTTTTCGATAAATTTGTCCCGATACTCGTCCAGATGCGTCCGGGCGTCGCGGGTTCTGCTGCTGATTGCGACAAAAAAGCCAGCCAGCCTGCGGATCTGTCCCGCCGTCTCTTTGGCAAGGCGCACATCCGCCCCGCTTATCACAGTATCTACCTGCGTACAGAAGGGCGCGTCATAATACTTCTTCATCATCCGGGAAATCTCATGATATTTCTCCGTTCCCTCACCGATTGCCGTGCGCTCATATACCTGGCACTGCTCTTCTATCGTAGCGAGCTGCCCGCAGATTTCCACAAGTCCCGCGGTTTTACACTTGTCTTTTAGATATTGAAGCTGATCCTTGCAGTGAAAAGGCGGACGCAGATTTGAAATCAAAATCTGCCGTTCGACCAGCTCTGCGATATACGTCCGGATCGTCTCATCGGGCGCATCCGGATATTCCTCCTTCACCGCCGCAAAAATCTCCGGGAAGCTCCGGTATACGCTGCATACCTTATGTATCACTTCAAATACCCCCGTGTATCTGACGCTGATTTCCTCCGTATTCTTTTCTGTCGTATAGATTAACGCCGCCCGGTTGCCCCGGATGCAGCAGGCATTATTTACCTGAAACGCAAGCTGCGTCATATATTGCTGTTCGAGCTGCCTGATATAGCCATAAAGCCATTCCGCGTCAATGTTGATCTTTTTCTCATATTCCGCACCCCGGATGCCAAAGTGCGCATCCTCACCGAAGCTTCCGATTCCCACTCCGGCAAACAGACCGAAAGGGGTTGTCCTCGTTTTGCTTCTGACATAGTACTTCATCACGGAAGCCCAAAGCCCCTCTTTCTTTTTCTCTGACAGTTGTTCGGGGTGGCTCCGGTATAAATCCATCATTTCGATCAGGGATGGGGCAGCAATGTTCACCTTTTCCCGAAAAGCCGGATCGCCGCAGGCATTTCTCACTTCTTCTTCTGTAAACCGGACGTCACAGACGGAATCTGTCGGTGTGCGGAACATAAAGTTTTCACTATTGCAGAATAATTCTCTCATCTTTCCTGACATGATTGATTCCTATATTCCTTTCCTTATTTTATAGAACACTATTTAACTTAACAGAAAAATATCAGAGAAAAATCAAATGACCCTGAAGTGAAGGTATTAACCCTCATTTCAAGGTCATGTGTCTTTCCGGTCTTTCCGCTCTTTCCGGTCTTTCCGTTTTTTCCGGTTTTTCTGGTCTTTCCGGTCGCAGCTTCCTGCTTCTTTTCTGACTTTGTACGCTTCTTACTCCTCAAACGGAATTACCGCGCCGTTATAGGTGTCATTGATGTACTGTTTGATCGCATCGGACTTTAATACCTCGACCAGCGCCTGAATGCCCTCATTCTGCTCGTTTCCTTCCTTCACCGCAATGACATTCACGTATGTCTGCGCCGCCTCGGAGTCATTCGTCTCGTATGCAATCGAATCATTTGCCACGGTGTAACCTGCCTGCAGTGCGTAGTTACCGTTTAATACGACAAATGCCACCTCCGGCACGACTCTTGCCACCTGTGCCGCCTCAAGCTCCTGAATCTCAACCCCATATGGGTTCTCCACGATGTCGTTGACCGTTGCGGTAAGTCCTGCATCCTCCTTTAAAGTGATGACGCCGTTCGCCTGTAACAGAAGAAGCGCTCTCGCCTCGTTCGTCGTATCATTCGGCACTGCAATCACATCGCCCTCTGCAAGTTCGGAGAGATCCTTCTTTGTGCCCGGATAGATGCCGAACGGCTCGTAGTGGACGCCTCCCGCATTGACAAGATGCGTGCCCTTTGTCTCATTGAAATCCTCCAGATACGGGATGTGCTGGAAATAGTTCGCGTCAAATTCGCCGCTCTCCACGACCTCATTCGGCTGTACATAATCGTCAAATACCGTCACCTGTAAATCCCAGCCCTGCTCTGCAAGGATTGCCTTTGCCTGCTCTAAGATCTCCGCGTGCGGCGTTGCAGAAGCCGCTACCGTAATCGTGCCCTTTGCCTCGGGCTGCCCTTCCCCGACTGCATCCGCGGCATGCTCTGTCGCCTGCGCGCTCTCTGCGCCCGCCGTCTCATCCGCTGCCGCCGCCGTCTCATCCGCTGCTGCCTGATTTTCTGCCGCGTCCGTGCCGCTGTTTCCGCAGCCAGTAAGTGTACCGATTGCCAATACGCCTGCTAAAATACCTGTTAAAATTTTCTTCTTCATAATATCCTCCATCCTGCGCACATTCCTTTTTTATAACGGGCTGCATCCGGTGCGCGCCGACGCATATCCCGCGTATTTCGAAAGCTGCGCACTGCGCCGCTTCCGTAGTTACCATATCATTTTCGTTTGTCCAGACGGGATGCCGCCCGCATTCCGATGGTCTGGAAAATCTGTACCAGCACAATGAGCAGAATCACCGTCACTGCCATAATGTCCGTCTCGTACCGGTAATATCCGTAGCGGATTGCAATATCGCCAAGCCCGCCTCCTCCGACGCTTCCCGCCATCGCCGAGTAGCCGAGAATCGTGCCAAGTGCGATCGTGCTCCCCACAACCAAAGACGTCCGCGCCTCCACCAGAAGCACCTTCGTGATAATCGTCACATTGTCCGCGCCCATCGAGCGCGCCGCCTCAATCACTCCGGGGTCTACCTCCTTTAAGGAGGACTCCACCATGCGGGCGATAAACGGCGCCGCCGCAATGACGAGCGGTACGATCGTCGCCGTCGGTCCGTAGCTCTTTCCGACCAGCGCTCTGGTAAACGGAATCAGCAGGATCAGCAGAATCAGAAACGGAATACTCCTTAAGATATTTACGATCACATCGAAGATCTTGTAGATAGCAGCATTCGGGTGAATACCGTCCCTGTCCGTCACCGCGAGCAGGATTCCCACCGGAAGCCCGAGCAGATAACCGAACACCGTCCCCCCGATTGTCATATAGAGGGATTCTCCGATTCCCCGGATAATCATCTCTGTCACTTCACTACTCCACATCCTCTGTCACCTCCTCAATCTCAAGTCCCTTTTCCACAAGATAAGCTTCCATTTCCGCCCAGAGTTCGCGCTCGGGGGGAAGGCCCAATATCATCTCACCCTTGGCAAATCCGCCGACATTTTTGGTGTCCGCCCGGAGGATGTTCACCGGAACGCCGAATTTCAGCACCATGTTGGCAATGACCGGCTCAAACGCGGAGTTTTCTGAAAAGACGATGCGCAGCTTTCTGTCTCCGCGCAGCGTCGCGCGCTGGCGGTTCTCCCCGCTCCACTCTTCCACTCCCCCATATGAAGCATCTCCGCCATCCTGCCCCGCCGTCTGACCTTCCCAGCTTCCCTCTGCACGGTCGCTTAGAATCAGGCTGCGCGCCACCTTAGAGCGCGGATGATTGAAAATATCCTCGACCAGCCCCTGTTCTACAATCTGTCCCTGCTCTACGATAGCGACATGACTGCAGATTTCGCGGATGACCGACATCTGATGTGTGATAATCACAATTGTAATGCCGAATTTCTGATTGATTTCCCTAAGCAGTGCGAGAATGGATGCGGTCGTCTGCGGGTCTAACGCGCTTGTCGCCTCGTCACAGAGCAGAATCTTCGGATCGGATGCGAGCGCCCTTGCGATCGCAACTCTCTGCCGCTGTCCTCCCGAAAGCTGCGACGGATAGGCACGCGCCTTGTCGGATAAACCGACCGTCCGAAGAAGCTCCAACGCTTTTTCTCTGGCTTCCCGCTTCTTTATCTTCTGAATCTGCATCGGAAAGCAGATATTATCCACCACATTTTTCTGCATCAGCAGATTGAAATTCTGGAAAATCATCGCGATATCGCTCCGCTGTGCGCGAAGCTCCTTTCCGCTTAGCGTTCCGAGCTCTCTTCCGCCGATGATGACTTCACCGCTTGTCGGTTTCTCTAAGTAATTGAAACATCGAACCAGCGTACTTTTTCCGGCGCCCGACATTCCGATAATTCCGTAGATATCTCCCTCCTCGATCGTCAGTGAGATATCCTTTAGCGCTTCCACGCTGTTCCCCTTCTGCTCGAAGGTCTTTGTTAGATGACGTACCTCGATTGCTGGCATATGTGAATCCTTTCTCCTTCTTGCTGGTCTTACATTCGAATTTCCCGGCAGGGCTTTTTGCTCTATAGGAATCATTACTTTCACGCTTTACAACAACATGGTATTTCCTATCGCACAAAAAAAGCAGCCCCTCGGCTGCCCATACACACAAACGCTTTATCCCGTCTATTCTTCTCTCCTGTCGCAGGAAACGGAAGTCTCCGGGAAAAACCGTGCACGAAAGACAGCCATACCACAGCGCATCATGCCCTTGCACATGCACATTGTCTGGCACATCATACATTCTGTTCTCATCTGGCGTGTTGTATTCGTCATACAATCCTCCTTCGTTTTGCGGAGCAAAATGCGACTGCCCTTGCATGGAGCAATGCTCAGCAAGCTGTGCAGGATTTTCCTCCCTTGTTTTGCTTCCTGTTTACAAAAGCTATTATAGCAGGTCGCAAAAAAAGGTGTTAATACGTGAAGCCGATAGTTAGTTATAGGTTCTCCCTATAACTAACTACCGGCTTCTATGTCTGCCCTCTACATGATTTTTTCCCTGTATTTCTTCAACTCTTCTATATAAATCTCTCCGATATGGCTGATGCCCGCGCCCTTGCGCTTCACATAACCAATCCGCATTTTCTCTGTCTCTTTGAGCGGAACCGCCATATAGTCGCTGCCGTTTAGTTCCTCACAGATAATGCCGGAGCAAAGCGTATAGGCGTTCAGCCCGATCATGAAATTCAGCAGTGTCGCACGGTCGTTCGCTTTGATCAGACGCTTGTAATCATAAGTGCTCTTCATCTCCTCGGCGAGATAGAGCGAATGATTCGCACCCTGATCGAAGGAAAGACACGGATACTCGTCCAGTTCCTCCATGGAAATCACCGCCTGTCCTGCAAGCGGATGCCCCGACCAGAGGTACACATAGGTGTCGCACGAGAACAGTTCCGTAAATTCCAGTCCCTTTTCCCGGATGATCTTCATCATGACCTTCTCGTTGAAGTCGTTCAGGTACAGCACGCCGATTTCACTCTTGAAATTGCGGACATTCTCCATGACGTCATAGGTCGTCGTCTCGTGCGCCGCGAACTCGTAGCTGTCCATTCCGGCTTTCTTGACCATCTCCACGAACGCCTTGACGGCGAAGGTATAATGCTGCATGGAAACGCTGAACTTCTCCTTGCGCTGCTTCTCCACATAGCGCGCCTTAAGGATGCCGAACTGCTCCGTCACCTGTCTGGCATACCCTAAGAACTCTTCCCCCTCCGGGGTGATGACGATTCCCCTGTTCGACCGCAGAAAAATCTGTAAGCCGATTTCCTGCTCCAGCTCCTTCATCGTCTCCGAAAGGCTCGGCTGCGATAAAAACAGGCGTTTTGCCGCTTCGTTCATGGAACCGCAGTCTGCGATTGTCAGTGCGTAGTGTAACTGTTGAAGTGTCATTGCACGGTTTCTTCCTTTTCCAAATATCGTTTCTTGCTCGAAAAGCCTCTGCCGGATACCTCGCTGACGCGGCTTATGATGACAAATGCGTTTTCATCCACGGCGTGAATGAGTTTTTCCGTCTTTGCCAGTTCCCGCATGGAGACAACGGTGAGCAGCATTTCCGTCTGCTGTCCCATATACCCGGTCTCGCTTTTTATCATTGTAACACCGCGGTCGATATCTGTTAAGACCGCGCTGCGGATTTCACCGATCTTATCGCTGACGACCTTAAGCTGCATCTTTGCCGTACCGAGCATCAGACATTTGTCCAGCACGATGCTGTAGACAATCACAAGCAGGATGCCGTAGAGAATCTGCTCCCCGGTGCTCCCCGCCGCCTGCAGCAGAAGAATCAGCATATCGAACAGGTAAATGGAGCGCGACACCGGAATCTTAAAATAGCGGTTCAGTACAAGCGGAGGAATATCCATTCCTCCACTCGAAGCGCCTGCACGCACAATGAGCCCGATCGCGCCTCCGATACAGATACCGCCGAATACCGTACACAAAATGAGGTCATTTGTCAGCGTATAGCCGTTTGCAATACGTGTAATGAGTTCCAATGCAACCGGATAGCTTACGGTGCTGACCAATGTATTCGCCGCGAATTTCCACCCAAAGACAAGGAAACCGACGGCGAACATGACCGCATTAAAAATAAGCACAAATGCCGACACCGGAAATCCCGACACGCGGTTCACGAAAAGTGCAATACCCGTCGTTCCCCCGGTAATCAGCCCGCCTGGCAGGATGAACATTGCGATGCCGAACGCATACAACAGATTTCCCAGCAGCACGAGAAACGTTTCAAATAATCTGCGATATAAGTTATTCATCTTCCTTTGACCCCCGGATCAGACTTCGGATTGCCTTGTATACTTCCCGGATAATCGCGAAAATAAGGAACATGACGACAAAACCGATCACGCCCATCATAATATCCGCAAACTCCATATTTCCGGTATTCGTCACCTTCTGCCCGATCTCGATTGCAAAGGTGATTACGATAATGAGCGTAAACACATAGATCCACGCAATCACCATCACATGGTCGTGCTTGGCAAGCCACTTAAAAATCGGATAGATGATGAAAATAAATCCCATCCCCATCAGACCTATCACCAGAAAATGCAGCTCCTTATCTGTGAAATTATATTCGTAGGCGTCGTTCAGCCGCAAAATATAGCTATGAATCTTCGCGATACACTCCACAATCCAATACAAAAGCTCTTTCATAGAAACCTCCATTCCAACTCGCTTCACACCGCTATGTATACAATGGCACATCACCATTTCCAGCGGCGTACCGCCGTTTCGAATAAGATTACTACAAATTTCCCGCAAACGCAAGCTGTCATGGCAGTATGATGGCACGTTACCCGGATAAAATGCACGTTACCCGGATAAAATGCACCTCTCTTGCCATCCGCGCAATTTCCATGTATGATATTCCCATGCAATCTTTCTATGAGTTTTGAGCGAAATGCATGATTTGTTTTCGGAAAGGAATTTTAAGATGTTACGTGAAGAAGATCTTTCTCTGCTTCGTTCCCGCCTGTCATTCTGGGAGCATTTAAATGAGGGAGAGCGCGAACTTCTGCTAAATGGCACCAGCCCCGCGCATTTTTCCGCAGGACAATCGCTGCACTGCGGCGAGCGCGACTGTATCGGCATACTCCTCGTAAAGAGCGGGAGCATCCGCATTTATATCACCTCCGAGGAGGGCAGGGAGGTCACGCTCTACCGTCTGGAAGCGGGCGATATCTGCGTGCTCTCTGCCTCCTGCGTGATGTCCTCCATTGATTTCGACGTCTCCATTGACGCGGAGACCGACTGTGAGGTCCTGCAGATTTCCGCGGCTTGCTTTTCCAGACTCTCCGCGGGAAATGTCTACGTGGAGCTGTTCTCCTACAAGCTTGCCGCCGAGCGCTTCTCCGATGTGATGTGGGCGATGCAGCAGATTCTTTTTACAAGCTTCGACCGCAGGCTTGCCGCCTTTTTGCTCGAGGAATCCGCGAAAAGCCAATCCGCCGTACTCCACATGACGCATGAGCAGATTGCAAAATACCTCGGCTCTGCGCGCGAGGTCGTCTCAAGAATGCTGAGTTATTTTGCGAAGGAAGGGTATGTGACGCTGGCGCGGGGAAGTATTACAATTGTAGATGCGGAGGGATTGCGAAGATTGTGACGCTATCATCAGCATTCAAAACGGAGGCATTCCCTGACTATTTCCAGCCGTTTGGAATACCTCCGTTCTTACATTTTGCGTAAGTGATTTTATTTCTATCCTCTTACCAGTTTCAAAATCTCATCCTTCGGAATTACCCCGATGGATGTATTTACGACCTTGCCGTCTTTTACGACCATAAGCGTCGGAATTGTCATGACCTTGTACCGCTGCGCCAGCTCCGGCTCCTCGTCAACGTTGACCTTGCAGATCTTCGCGTCTGTGACTTCGTCTGCAAGCTCCTCGATGACCGGGAGCAGCATCTGGCACGGTCCGCACCAGGATGCCCAGAAGTCCACCAATACCGGTTTCTCTGATTTCAATACCTCATTTTCAAATGTTGCCGTTGTAACATGTAATGCTGCCATATGTGTTCTCTCCTTTACTTTTTGTTTTCTGTTCTGAATACTATTCTACCCATTTTTTTGATTTTATCTGTGAGTTAGTCACATATATCCGGCAGCAGCATTTAACAGCGCATGATCGGCATTCGCCGTTTATTCAATGACAATACTCGCGCAGCTCAAATCCCCCGCAAGATCGTACAGCTTGCCGGAGCTTAACCCAACGACCTTCGGTCGCAGGATATAGCCGTCGTTATTCTCGACGACCTGTGCGTTCTCGCCATTGCTGAGCTTTACCTCGCAGCCCACCGGATAGAGAATGACGCTCTCCAAGAAGCTCTTTAACGCCGTGATATCCAGCTCTCCCGTGAGCGCCATGATCATCTCGACCGCATCGCGCTTTGACATCGGTTTCTTATATGGGCGCTCCGTCACAAGCGCATCGTAAATATCCGCTACCGATATAATCTTGGCATAGAGAGAAATCTCGTCTCCTGCCAGTCCGAGCGGATAGCCCATGCCGTTGATCTTCTCATGATGCTGCAAGACGCCAAGCGCAACCTCTTCCGGAACGCCTTCCTTTTCCTTTAAGAGGTTGTAGCCAAGCCTCGTATGCTCCCGCATAACGTTAAATTCCTCCTCGGTCAGCTTTCCCGTCTTATTGAGCACCTCGTTCGGTATCCGGGCTTTGCCGACGTCGTGAAGCAGACCGGCAATTCCAAGCTGATGAAGTTCCTCATCCGAAAGCCCGTATCTCTTTCCTATCACCATCGACATCGTCGCCACGTCAACACAGTGCTTAAAGGTGTACTCGTCGCTTACTTTAAGCGCCTCAATGTCCACCGCTACGGCATCATTCTCCGTAATCGCCCGCATCAGATCATCCGCGATTCCGTTCGTCGTCTGCACAAAATCCTCGGAATCCGTGTCACTGTAGAGATACTGGATTCCCTCCGAGACACGCTTTTTCACACTCTCGGAGAGCTGTACCTTCGCGCGGTCTGGCACAGAGTATTTCCTGATGTTCTCCTTCGCCTTCGCACATGCCTTCGGCTCCTCCGGCTCATCCTCACCCTCGCTGATGTATACGCCCGTGATATTTAATTTCTGAAGTCCTTCGATCAGATAATCATTTAATTCGGTACCGCGCACGATGAGCTTGCGCCCCATCCTGTCTATAATCGCCTGATCGATACACATTCCCGCTTTTAAACTGCTTACCCTGACAAATCTCCGTCTCTTCATTCATATCATCCCTTAAGAAAAAAGATATACTATGTATATTATATCTAATATTTCGGCGAAATTCATCACGTTTCTTACCGATTCCTGCATTTTTCAGAAAATTTTTCCAGCCGTATGCTCCATTTCGCGCTGACAGCGCACAGACCCGTCCCGGACAGCCGCCGGGGACTATAGGGCGTCAAATAAACTCATCTGCTCAAATCCCCTGTTTTCCGGGAACTCATGCAGGTAGGAAAAGACTTTTGATGCGTCGCTTTCTATCCCCTTCTCCCTGCACTTCTCACGGATGATGTGCATCAGTTCCTCATTATGATCGCTGGTGACCTCATACGCATAGCCGTATTTCCTGTGATAGCGTCCCTTCATCCCCGGAAAATGCTGATCCAACGCTTCGTAGAAATATTCTCGGTTGCCCTGCCGCAGTGTCAGCCCGACCTCAAAGCAGATAATACCATATACCTTTGCCCGGATGCAGTAGTCCAAAATGCCCTCAATATTTTCCCGCGTATCATTGATAAACGGCAAAAACGGCGTCATCCATACAACTGTAGGAATCCCGTTTTCACGCAGGATTTCCAGAACCTCAAAACGCCGCGCCGTCGTTGCAACGTGCGGTTCCACGATTTTACAAAGCGCTTCGTCGAAGGTCGTCATGGTAATCTGCACGACACATTTCGCCTTGCGGTTGATACTCTTAAGGAGATCCAGGTCCCGCAGGATGCGGTCGGATTTCGTCTGAATTGCAAGTCCGAATCCATACTCGTCTATGATTTCCAGACAGCGTCTGGTAAGCCCCAGCTC
This sequence comes from Roseburia sp., assembly GCA_017937095.1. Lineage (GTDB taxonomy): Bacteria > Bacillota > Clostridia > Lachnospirales > Lachnospiraceae > Roseburia. Next base: position 330,512 of record JAGBEG010000013.1, read on the forward strand.
CATTTCACAGTGCATATACGGATCGCACATCGCGCCTGTCCCGATCATGCATCGTTTCCGTTTCGAGCGAAGCGCCTGTTCCAATAGCTGCGGCGCATTCTGCTTCACCTCGATATCCTCAAAATCGTGCGTAAACTGATAGCATCTGCTGCGGCTGTCACAGTAAATACACCCGTGCGTACAGCCACGGTATATATTCATGCCGTTTTCCGCTGATAAAATCCCCTTTGCGTCCACAAAATGCATGTCCCATCCCTTCCCGCTTCCGCTTCTGCCTTCTCAAGCTGCGGTAATCTTTTGCCCCTGCGCTGCGTTTTCCGCCGTACAGACCGCCGCCCGCAATCCTTTTGCTGTTGTTTACTGCTTCTGTTCCCGAAGCACCGGCATACGGAAAATCTGCACCAGAAGCGGAATGACCATGATAAACCACACAAGCGGCTCCGCCACGATCACGCCCGTATAGCCAAGCCACGGAACAAGCGTCGCCGCAATCACGATTTTCCCGACCATTTCAAGGGAGCTCGACACCAGCGGCGTGATGTGTTCGCCAAGCCCCTGCATGGCGTTTCTTAACACACAGATGACCGCCGTGACATAATAGAAAATCGTGTCAAACTTAAGATAGTTCGTCGCATTTAAGATGACCGTCTCATTCCTGCTCCCTGACACGAGGTAGACAAGCTGATCACCGATCGTATAGCTTGCCACAATCGCAAGCGTACACCAGATGCACGTATAAAGGATTGCAAGCCGGATTCCCTTTTTAATGCGTCCGATCTCGCCCGCGCCGAGATTCTGCCCGCAGTAGGTCGCCATCGTCTGTCCGAATACGCTGAACATAATCATAAAAATCTCGGAGATTTTGCGCGCGGCAGTGTGCGCTACGATGATGTCCTGTCCCAGCTTGTTAATTGCCGTCTGCAAGGTCAGAGAACCGATATTTACCAGCGAACTCATAAAACCCATCGACAGCCCGGAGCTTAACATGAACCGTATCTGTTCCGCGTCCATTCCCTTAAAGTCAGCCGGCGTCAGGCGCAGAATGTCATACCGTTTTAACATATAAAGCCAGCAGATCACAAACGCCAGAAGCTGCGACAGCACCGTAGCAATCGCCGCGCCCCGCACTCCGGTCTTTAATACAAGGATAAAAAACAAGTCGCCCGCGATATTAAGAAGTACCGATACCGCCAGAATGATAAGCGGCGTCACCGTATCGCCAAGCGCGCGCAATGTCGCCGCACACACATCATAGAGCAGTGTCGCCAGAAGTCCTGCAATAATGACAAAACTGTACTCTCTCGCCACGAAAAGCAGCTCTTCCGGAACATTTAAGAAACGAAGAATCGGATTTAAAAATATAAGCCCTACTATTGTAAGTGATGCTGCGATTGCGATTCCAAGCATAAGAGACGCCGCAAAGGATTTCTTTAACCCGCGGATATCCTTTGCCCCGAAGCGCTGCGCTGCAATGATTGCAAAGCCGTTTGCAAGCCCCAGGAGAAAACCGATGATCAGGTTGCTTAATGTCGTGGTCGCTCCGACTGCCGCCAGCGCATCCTCCCCCAGAAAAGAGCCGACAATTCGCGTATCGATCAGGCTGTAGGTGAGCTGAAGCAGATTTCCCAGAAAAATCGGCAGCGCAAATGTCAGAATAAATATCGATGGTCTTCCTTTCGTGAGGTCTTTCATTGCTTTCGTTCCTTTCTCCTGATTCTGTGAAGCTGCGGGCGCAGCGTAAGATCCGATACGACCAGCCCTTCTCTCTGGCTTAAGACAAACTCTACCGCCTGCGCCACCTCCTCAGGCAGCAGATAGCTTTCGGTCTCCTCGCCCACGGTAAAATCGGCGTTCCGGTAAAGCTCTGTCTTTGTCATATCCGGGCAGATTGCCACGACGCGCACGCCGTACTTTCTTGCCTCGTCAAACAGGCTGTGTGAAAAACTGACAAGTCCCGCCTTCGTCGCTCCGTAAGCGCAGCCGTGCGGATTGGACTGATTTGCGGTGACGGAGGCAATATTGATGATACAGCCCGCATGTTTTTTCAAATCGCGCAAAAGCTGCTGTGTGAGAATCATCGGCACTTCCAGATTCGTGCGCACCATCTCCTTGATCTTTCCCGGATTTAACTCCTCATGAAGCCCGTAATAGGCAGTTCCCGCATTGTTCACAAGAACCCGCACTTTGTTTTCGCCCGCAATTTTCTTAACCAGCCCACAGAGCTTTTCCGTGTCCGTTATATCACAGATCACTGCATGAAAACCAGCCTCCGGCAATTCCGCCGACGGAAGCTTCACTCCCGAAAAATCCCTTCCGAAACCGTACACCTCATATCCCAGACGGCACAAGGTTTTTGCAATTTCAAGCCCGATTCCCGAGGACGCGCCCGTGACGATCGCCGCACCCCTCGTTTCTTCTGCGGCGGCTGCTCTCTCCATTCTGTTTATCGATTTCACTGCATTCGTCGTTTTTCCTTCTGTTTCTTCCTGCCTCATGTCGACTCCTTCTTCTGCCCCTACGTTTCCTGCCACTTAAAAATCTTCTCCTTCGGGATCCGCTCCGACAGCCGTTCCACCATATGGCGCTCCATCTTCTCCATCAGCTCCGTCGGATAATGATAGACGCCGCCGTCATTCTGATAAGGGAACTGCACCACTGCGGAATACGGCTCGCTCCTCCGCATCTTTTTCAGATAATCCTGTGAGACGCGGAATGTGCCGACGCTGACATCCACAAGCTTCTCCATGTCGATATGCGCGTACACCTGCGCGAGCATTTCATCATACTGTTCTTCCCAATCCCTGCAATAAAGCATCGGATCAAAGCAGAGCCTCACCGGAAAGCCTGCCTGCATCGCCTCCGCGGCGCAAAGCAGCCGCTGTTCTAACGACGGCGTGCGGTGCTCACATGCATCGATCACCGCCTGCGGCGATAGCGTAAACGCACAGATGACGCCGGGATGCGGCGGCACTTTTTGCCACAATTCCCTGCCCGCGCATTTTGTCCGGAGTTCGATTTTAAGACAGCCAGACTGTAGTTCGTTCTGCTCTCGCACAAATGCAATCCATCTGGAAGCATACCCTGTGATGTGTTCAATTGCAAGCAGATCCGTGTCGTAGGATACGCAAAGGTACATCGGATGCTCCGCCAACCGCTCCCCGACCTCTGCAAAAATATCCTCCAGGTTCACGAAAATCACCAGATTTCCCGACGGATACATTCCCTTAAGGTAGCAGTACTCACAGTCGTAAACACAGTTCATCACACAGGACGTGTAATAAAAATACGCATTTCCGAAGCTCTGACAGACGGGCGCTCCCTCGTACAAAAGGCTGCCGTGCTTCACCGCAAGAATCAGGCTCTGCGCGCGATGCTGCGCCGCATAATCCTGCCTGCTCCGGCAGAACACATCCTTATAGTGGTCAATGATAATCCGCTTCGCATGTGGAAACCGGGCGAGAATCTCCCTCGTTTTGGCATACGCAAGCGCCCCACGCTCTACATAAACATGAGAGAACAAAGGATTATAAAAGTTCCCGTTTAAGTTCTTCAAAACGCACCTTCCCCTCTCTCTTATCCCGGCACGGCAGCCTGCCGTCCTCATACATTTGCCGTATCTTCCCATCATAATCAACTCCGGACAGTGCAAGATAGCGGAAATGCTGCTGCACCGAAGCGCGCATGACCGCCGAGCAGTGCAAATCGGCGCAGAGCTTCTCTAACATGTCCGGCTTATTCCCCGCCTCTCCCTGCTTATCCATGGAAAATGTCATACGATTCTTAAGTTCCCGCTCTTCTTCCCCTACACGGCGCAGCGTTTCGATATAAGAAACGATGTTCTCCCGGTTCTCCTCCATCAGACATTCGATCTGCTCCGGCGATACGCCGTCTGCGTCTCCGTTATCCGATACGATTTTAAAAAAAGACATCTGGTGCGGCGCGAAGAAATACGCGCCCGCCTGATAAACGGCGGCAGCTTCCATGTCGTAGAGGACTTGCTGTAAACCGTCTGAAAGATCGCGGATTTCTGCGCCATTCCCGCTGACGGCGGGCTCCATGTATTTTCTTCCCCGCGTACCGCATACGGACTCCTCCCCATCCCCGCTGACGGCTGCTTCCATGTACTTTCGTCCCCGCATACCGCATACGGACTTCTCCGCTCCGGTTTGACTCATCCACAGGTTTCTCCCGGTAATCACACAGCCCTCTGCAAAATCATGCCGATACAGCATGTCGGGATAAAATGTCCTGCCCGTCTCCAGTTCTATCAACTGATTGCACAAAAACATCTGCCCGCACAGATTCCTGTTCTTCCCGCTTTCTCCGGCGTTTTTCTCAGCTTGGATTTTCTCTGCCGCCCCGGCTGCACAGGTACCGATATTTATCAGGAAATCCCCCCGCTCCGGCTGCCGTCCGGTGCAGATGCCTGCGACTGCCACTGCCGCCGCGATCTCACCCACTCCGGTAACGGTAAGACGGATTCCGTCGTCCTCATTGCAAAACACCTGAAAACGCGGATTTGCCGTGTCCCTTTTTAAGTTGTAATACGAAATGAGGCTGTGCGCCTCATGGTAAAGTGCAGTAAATATATAAATCAAGTAACGTTTCTCCTCCGCACTGTTGAAATATCTGATGTTATTATACCTCACAGGTTCTGTCCCGTACAGCAAGAAGTTTCCGGCTGTCTGCCGCTCCGTGAAATGCGCATCCTGCCAGACAGGGCTTTTTGCTCTACAGGGATCAGCGCTTTCACGCTTTATAACAACACAGTATTTCCTAATAGGGCAAAAAACCGGGGCGCCCACAGACAGCCCTTCACGCCGCCTGTCTGCATCCCGGTTTTCCTATGTCGCTCATATTTGATTATTTAATTGACGATGTGTTTCAAATCAGGTTTGCCGCTCCGATAATGCCTGCGCTGTTTCCCAAAATCGCGCATTTCACTTCGGGAACAAACGCGCGCTCTTTTGCAAAGCATTTATCCTTAATATACAAGCTCAGGGGCTTCGTCAGCTTCTCCCCCTGATTGCATACCCCGCCGGACAGCAGTATCACATCCGGTCTGAAAATATTGACAAAGTTGGCAATCGCCTCTCCGAGATATGTGATGTAATTCTCCACGACCTCTTTTGCAGCGGTATCTCCATCCCATGCCGCATCAAACGGAATCTTGCCGTTCATATTGGTAAGGTCACCGCCGCAAAGTTCGTTCATCTTCGACGCGGGATGTTTCTCTGCCGCCCGCTTTGCATCACGGATCAGCGCCGTCGCGGAAACATACGCCTCCACGCAGCCCTTCCTGCCACAGGTACATGCCTCCCCGCCGAAAATCAGGCTGGTATGTCCAAGCTCCGCGCCTCCGGCGTGCGCTCCCTCGAATACCTTTCCGTCAATAATGACGCCGCCGCCCACACCTGTGCCAAGCGTTAAAAGTATCGCATTGGCAATCTTCTTCGCAGCTCCCGCCTTCACCTCGCCGAGCGCCGCACAATTCGCATCGTTGGAAATCCCGACCGGGCACGAAAAATAAGCTCCAAGCTCTGCCGCCAGCGGAACGTTCTCCCAGTCAAAATTATTGGAATAAAGCACCACGCCCTTCGCCGCATCCACCGTTCCCGGACTACCGACGCCCACGCCTGCAAGCACATCCTCACCGATACCAAGCTGTGCAAGCAGCTTCTTCACAAGCTCCGCCATGTCCTTAATGACTTCCTGATACGGGCGCTTTGCCCGCGTCGGCACGGAATCCTCTATAAGAATCCTCTGATTCTCATCCACGATTCCCGCCTTAATATTCGTTCCTCCTAAATCAATTCCTGCTCTGTACATGCTTTCCACCTCATCTTTTTAGTAGAAACGGTTCTCATGAATTATTTATATCAATTTCCGTGGGAAATGTAAAGAGGACCAGCGCTTTCTATTTCCAAAATGCGATTACCGGGCTATCGCATTTTTCCACCACGCTTTATTCTGGAAACAGAGATCGAGCAGTTTAAACAGCCCATAGCCAATCACGCCTCCGACCGTGTTCATGATGAGGTCATCCACATCCGCCGACCGCCCGATAAAGTACTGCACCGTCTCGATGCACAACGCAAAAAGCAGTACGCCGCACATCACGCGCCACCACTTTCGCAGGGCCGGAAACGCCGCCGCCCAAAACAGCCCCAGCGGAACAAACATTGCAATATTTAATAAAAGCTGCTGAATCATTTTGTGAAATCCCATCGCATAGGTTTCTTTTACCCATATAAACGGAACCAGATTCAAGAAATGATATTCCACCGGAAAGTGCTCTGGAAGCCCGCCCCAGAAAATCGTCAGAAACAGAATACTCCACACAACGCCAATCGACGCATAGACCGTCAGATGCCGGATCAGCGGCAGCTTGCGCCCTCCTTTTCTCCCTCGCAGATACACGGGCAGATAGCAGAGAAGGGATATGACTGCCACCACCGGAAATATAAAGATCAGATAACCCAGAAACATTGTGCTCCTCCTTCGTTTTCTTTTTATGATAAAAAAGAAATGCAGAGGGTTCAAGAAGTTGCGGGTTAAGGTTTTCTTATGACTTTCTTAAATTTGTCTGGCAAACGGCATTTCCAAATCTCCGCTCCTCCTTACTGTAACCCATATGTATCTATAAGCACTTGTTTTATATCTGCCTCATGAACTCCTGTAATTTTTAAATTCTTCAATTCCATATCTGTCACGTGTAGCTTTTCAATAAATTCTTTCATATCTGCCCTAACCACTTCCGATAATTTGCAGGATTCCAGCACAAACTCAGAAACAATTCTTAATATATCATTTTTATGCTTTTTAATGTCTCTGGAATCAACTTTCTCGCCCTCTTCTGCTCTCTTGCTCAAATCCAACCACGCTTTTGCTTTAAACGGAACCAGCCATGTCGGCTTCAACACAGAAACCCCTTCCATCACATCTCTTCCGGCAAGCAATGTTTCGTAATACGCATCGTCAAGAAGTATTGCGGAAAGACTGTATACAGCATCATCTATATGCACAGGCGTAAGAATCGCATCATCCGCTAATATCCAACTTGATCTGGCAAATAGTTCGAGCATTGCAGGATAGCCCGGTTCCTGCGGCTTATCAAAACGATAGAATTGCGGACTTCCATTACTTCTCGCTCTGTTTATATACTTTCCATCCTCTATAAACTGCCAAAACCTCTGACCAAACTCTTTTGTCTGAGCCTCTACAATCAATACAACATCCAAATCCTTTGTTGCCCGAAAATCCGTCTCGTTTTCCCTAAAGGATATATCACAGGCTGCACCGCCAATCAAAACGTATTGGTCTGTATATTGTGCAAAATAGTCACGAAATATATCTAACCCTTTTACCATACATATCCCTCCAGCATTTCCTCCAACGCTTTATCTATACGAGGATCTTCCCTTTCTGCTTCCAACAGCATCCATACGGTTAATGGATCTATTGATCCTGACTCCCTATAATTGATTGCATATCCCACTTCCTGCAAAATGCATCCGGGAGTTTCCCCCATAGGAACTTGTTTTTTTATTTTAATGTCAGATTCCGCAAGCTGTGACTTGAGAATTGCATATGTTTTATATCCGTTATCATCTAACATGGAATATTCGCATAATGCAGAAATCCCGCTCTTGGGCAGATCATGTATCCGTTTTTCTTCTAAATGAAACTCCTGTATCAAAGGATTTCTCATGTACGGTTTTATCAAATTCCACATTTCCCTTTTATCCATGCAGCTGCGCAGAAACCTCGTTCTTCCTTTTTTGTATAATACTGGTATTTCGAGACTTTCTATCTCATCATAACAACGTGTAATGGACATTTTTGAAACATGCAGCTTTTCTGCTGCAAATGTAACTGTTGCATTTTGCCACTGATTATAAAGCGTCATCAGCAAAAGCTTTTGTGTGAGAAAAGATATCTTTGTACAAGGCTTCAATATTCTTGTCTCATTTTGCCTTAACAAAATCCCCAGAAACGGCATATATATCTGATGATTCTCCCATATAAAGGAAATTCCTTCTTCCAGCATCCTATCCCTCGGATAAGATTGCAGCTTCTTAAAATAAAGAACACAATATTGCTCTGTCAACTGCTCCAATTTTCGTTGCTGCTTTCTTAATGTAGCAAGCCCCAAATCCTCTATGGGTTCAGCCAGAATGCAACTTTGTCCATTTATAATCAAAACAAAAAGATTATAGTTTCCCCGCAAAACCAGCGGAAGATTATTTGCATTCTCGTAAGTCCTTATTTCTACTTGTTGGTGTAAGATATCTTCTATAAACTGCTTCAAACTATCACCTCAAAAACATTTTTTACATTGTAACTCTTTTTAGGATACAAATCAAATATTGTTTTTTGACAAATAGCTTTTATTACATTAAGAAGCCTACAGGTGTCTTCCTTCTCACGTATCAATCCGCACCATTTCCTTCATACTTTTATTCCGATAAACAAGATCTTCCCTGCTTGTAAATCCAATGCTTTCCCAGAACAAATTTCCAAGTTCATTTCGCTCAAACGCCACGAGCGCCACCTTGTTGATTCCCTCTTCCTCGAGCGCTTTTAGTGCGCAGTCCACCAGATTTCGCCCGATTCCGCGCTTGCGGTAATCCTCCGCCACTGTCGTATGATGGATAAAGCCACGCCTGCCGTCGTGCCCGGACAATATGACGCCTACTATTTTTCCTTCATCAACGGTCACAAAGCATGAGGTCGGATTGCGCTTCAAATATTTCGCAATCCCCTCCCTGGAATCGTCCAGATTGTTCAGTCCCATTCCCGGTGTACCAAGCCACAGATTGTATACCTGCTCATAATCCTCTATTGTCATAATTCGTGTTTCCATTGTTTTACCTCAACCGAACAATTTTTCTCAGCCGTCCCCCTCCGAGTACTTGTTAAAATAAACAAACGAATCGATCGCATCCAGAATATTCGCAAAATCCTCTCTCGGCGCAAGCTCCAGATATTTTTGTAGGATTTCCGTTTCCTGTGCCCGGTACCGTCCGTAAAAAATATCGTACAGGTTATGCCCGCGCATATAGATCTTAAATTCTTCAAAATGCTCTTTCAGATCGGCGACAGAACGGATTTCTTTTCCCAGAACCTCCGTAAGATGCTGCCCGCTCGTAAGCCGGTGCAGATACTGCTCCCATTTTGCAAACAGTATTTCCCAAAACTTCTCCTCGCTCTCTACAATTCCAAGCTGCGCCATGATTTTCGGATTCAGAAAATAGTTCTCAAAAGAATAGTACTTTAAAACCAGCACGTTCTGCCTGGAAACCCGCGGCAGCTTATCAATATCCTGCCGGTTCTGTTTGCTGTAATAACGGCAGAGCTGGCTCGCAAGCTCCTCTCTGTCTTTGCCGTCCCCGTCCCGGATCATCAAAAAACGATCCCGCAGATAGAGCTGATTCATATACTTCAAATTCGCATAGGTTTTGATATTGGTACAGCTATTGGTCGTAATGATGGCAATACGGGACAAGCCTCCGTTCTCGTCGTGCACTTCGGGATAATACTTTTCCAGAAGGAGCGGGAGCCTTGTTTTATCCTGCTTTCCCTCCACAATAAACACAAAGTCCACATTCAGAAAATCATTGGCACTATAGCCGAGATCATTCAGAATCTCGTCGATATCCGCGTTCTGGTGCGCAGCCGAATATCCCTCCTCATCCAAAACGATCTGGCAGATCTGACCTTTTGTAAAATTCGCGACCATGTTGGGTGAATGCGTCGTAAAAATCACCTGATTTTTCTTGGAAAGGCGGTAAAGAATCCTGCTTGCAGTCTTCTGCAGGGAGGGGTGAAGAAACAGTTCCGGATACTCCACCATAATGATGCTGGGAATCCTTTTTTCATCCTCGATATATGTTTCCAGAAGCGAAAGCATATAAATACTTTTCATGCCATTTCCAAGCTGATCCACGGGACTTAAATGACCAAGTTCTTCATGCCACGCGTTCACTTCCACGCCGAACATTTTATCCATGTCGCAGGAGAGGGTATAACGGATTTCCTCGGCGCCGCCGTTTTTCCGGTAATTTTCATTTACCTTCTGCGAAAATTCACTGAGATTCAGTTGATACATTTTGTACTCCAAAAGTCTCGCTGTCTCATATAGCTGCAAATCCTCCGGTTTCTTCTGATTGATCAGACCGATGCAGCTAAAACAGTGGTTGCAGATTCGCGCCGTGTCGAACATGCAGACGTTGGAACGCAGCGAAATAAGCTCCTCCGATTTCTGAAACAGCAGCAGGTCTTCCTGAAACGAAGCTAAATTCCGGTTCGTGTCAATAAAATGAAGCTTTGGCAAAACCTGTGGAATATAGCGGTTATTTTTGTGCAAGCCATCCTCGTAACGTATTTTCCCGTTATGATTTATCGTGCAGCAAAAGGTCAGCTTCCCGTCAGAAAAAGACGGCAGTTTTTCACAAAAGTCATGCTTCCATGCTTCATATCGCTTGAAGGGACTGACAACGCCATGTGTGTGAAACTGATGCAGATCCTCTTCCATGATTTCAAGGACCATTGCAATTTCAATATTCTGCCTTTTCTCATTAAAGTCGGTTTCCCGCACAGTATAATTGCCGGTGACAGCCCGGATTGCATCCAGAACGACGGTCTTTCCGGTATTGTTTTTCCCAACCAGAATCAGGGAGCTTTCAATATCTTTTATCTCAAGCTCCCGGATAGATTTAAAATTCTTGATATGTAAGGATTTAATCTGCATACATCACATCCCCTTTGCTTTGCGGCTTGTTTTCCTCAAAGAAACATTGTATATCCGTCTGTTAAAATCAGTTCAGCGAAACCGGCAAAAATGCAATCACTACCGCAACAATAATTGCCGGCAGCAAATTTGCCACCCGGATTTTCTTTCCCCACACCAGATTTATTCCGACACAGAAAATCAGAATCGAACCGATCAAGGATAAGTTCGACAATGCCGCTTCCGTCATAAGCGGCTTAATAAATCTTGCAAGACAGGTTATAACTCCCTGAAAACATGCCACCGGAATAAATGAAAATACACAGCCCTTTCCCATGGAACAGGTCATCACGAGGACAATGATAAAGTCGAGAACCGCCTTTGTTGCAAGTATCGAATAATCTCCAAAAATACCGTCCTGAATCGAGCCTACAATTGCCATTGCCCCAATGCAGACGGTAAGCGAAGCAGTTACAAAGGCATCCACGAAGTTCTTTTCTTTGGAATTTCCGGTTTTCACCTTTAGCCACTCCCCGAATTTCTCCATCCAGTCCTCAAGGTTTAAAAGTTCTCCCAGAAATGCTCCGATTGCAATGGATATGACTATGAGCATGGAACTTCCGCTGACGATCGAACCGCCGTCTATACGAAGCATTCCTTCCAAAGCTCCGCCTATCCCGATAAACAGCACCGCTACGCCGCAGGCTTTGCTCAATGTATCCTGATATCGTTCGGAAAGGAATCCCCCGAACAATTTTCCAAACAGTCCTCCCGCTATAATTCCTATGACATTAATAATTGTTCCCAGTCCGATCATTTCTTACCTCATTTTCAGTCTTTTGTTTTTCTTAATCATTCTAATCTTTTGTATAAATATTGGCAACAATTATTATTTCGGAACTTAATAACAGATTTCTTTACGGCTTCATACAACCACCGGTTGAATTTACGTTTCTTATGCCTGTATCGAAAAAGGAGAATTTCCACCTTTCGCAGAACTTCTCCCTCTGAACGCTTATCTAATCTTCATGATGCTTCCATGACGAAACCCTTATTCAAAATAGAATATCTCTTCAAATTTCTTTTCGACTGCAATACAGATAATCAACGCGAGCTTTGCCGTCGGATTAAATTGTCCTGTCTCAATCGAGCTGATGGTATTTCTGGATACGCCGACCAGCTCCGCCAGCTCCGATTGTGACAGCCCTTTTTCTTTGCGAATCTCCTTTAAATGATTCTTTAAAATCAGTTTATCTTCCACTTATATTCCTCCCTTATAAAATATTCGAAAGGAATAACCCGATCATTCCCGCAGCAGCAAATAACATCAAGATACAGCCGATTATATTCATTTTATTCTTTAAGTGATAGCCTGTATATCCCTCGTACACCGCACCATAAATACAGTATAGAGCTACCATTGCCGTACCGATGACCGCGCTGCCGAACTGTCTGACATTCTCCAGCAGGTATCCGTCCACGACAAAGCTTAGTGCCATAACAGCTACAAATACGCCCATCACTTCCGATGCATACTTATACGCCGTATTCTTGATGACTAACTCTCTCTCATCTGTTTCCTTCTGTGCCTTTGCTAAAATTTCCTCTCTGTTCATACTTTCGTCCTCCGTTTTTTGGGTTTATTTTGTTGCCAAGTTTTCTTTACATTTTCATTATACATATGCCAAGTATACTTGTCAACACTTTTTGCAAAGTTTTCTTGTCAAAAAACAAGGGGCCAGAAAATAAGAATCAATTATCGTTACAGAAGTCCTCTCCTCTTTGCTTCTTCCATCAGCTTCGGCTGTATCTGGGGGTATGTCCAATCAAGCGGCAGTTGCTCCGTAATTACAATTTTCTCTATCTCACGATGCAATTCCTGTTCAAACCCGCGGATTTCGGCATAATAAAGCATTCCAAAGCTCTCCTGTCCGTCGAAATTATCCTTCGCCGTCACAGAGTAGACGCAGATCGGCTTTATATCGAAATCAAGCGCTCCTGTCTCCTCGTACAACTCTCTTTTCGCCGTCTCTAAAATATCCTCTCCCGGTTCTCTGTGTCCTCCCGGGACTTCCCATGTGTCTCTGTCCCTGTGCTTGCAGAACACATATTTTCCCTCTGTTTTCGCAATGATGACCGCAAATTTTAATAATGCATCCTCGACCTCTTCATAGAAATTTACCTTCACGGTTTTTCTCCGATCCTGCCTTATAAAAGGCTCTGCGATTTCCTCCGACACCAAAAGCCCGTATTTCTCCGGCCGTCTGTAGGCATTTCCGTGCACCTCACGCCCACGATATTCCCTCATCTCGTCGATTGGAAAATCCGCAATAAAAATCCCCTCCGCTTCGTCTGCCTCCACAATCAGCGTATCTCTGGAACCGGCATCCTGCGGGCGGTATGCAATCCCGTCAAATGCAGTCGAATGCCCGTTGCAGTCTGGACAGTTGCCCGGATAATTGACTGTCGCAATTCCTGTCATATTCTCATAGGCTCTCGCCCGAAGCTGCGAAATACGGTTGATTTCCATCGGACACGCATTCGGAACCAGCAGGATTTCTGCGCCTTTTAACATCAGGATTCTTGCACTCTCCGGAAATTCCCTGTCGTAACAGATCATGCTGCCAACCCTGACAGTTCCCTTTTCGGTGTCCAGATCCGCCACAAAAAAATCTTCTCCGGGAGTCAGCCTGCACTCATCCCCGAAATCACAGGTATGTACCTTCGCGTAGGTATATACCTCATTTCCAAAACGGTCAATAAGGCATATCGTATTTCTCGGACGCGGCTCGTAAGCCTCCAAAAAAGTAACGCCGATTGCCATATTCAGTTTCTTCGCCAGTTTCTTATATTCAGATACAAACGTACTATTTTTATCGATTGCCAATGCCCCTAGTTCTTCTATGTCCTCAGGAATGCGGTAGCCGCAGCTCCACATTTCCGGGAACAGCGCGATATCTGCGCCAAGCTCCTTCGCCTGTCTGCAGGCGCCAAGCCCCTTTTCCATATTTCCTTCCAGCGTTCCGGTCGGCGCGATCTGCAGCAATGCTACCCGTATCGCATTTATTTTTAACAATTCCTGCATCACCATTGTCTCCCGCATGATCCACGGAATCTTCTCATACCGTTCCACCGCCTCATTCTTGCGAATAATTTCAGGCAGAGACAGCCACGCAACCTGATAGTCGTATTCTTTTTCGTAGTCATCCAGATTGCGCTCCCCTGCCGTCTCCTCCACATCACAAAAATAGTACCATGAATCCATTTCCAGCAAATCGTCAGGATCGCCCTTTCGTTTCTCATGCACGAGAATGTAATCCGACACACTATCCGCCACGACCTTATAACCAGTCTCTTCCTGCACTTCCCGGATCAGCGTATCGAGCAGTTCCTCTCCGCGCTTCCTGCCGCCGCCGGGAAATTTGTAGTCTCCGTACTTTCCATGAATGACCAGATATTTGTCTTTGTGCCGGATAATGCCTCTGACGGCTTCTCTCTTAAAAACTGTGCCGCCCTCCCTGTAGTCCTTCAAATCTAAGGTCAGTTCTTTGATGCATTTATTCATATCTCCAATCCTCCTGCTGTCCTGCGTCCAGACCGCTATGCCTTGTAAAATATGCAAAACGGGAAGTCACTAAAAACTGGCTTCCCGTTATATTCCGATTCTTCAAATCCCGCTTATTCTATTATACCAGACTCCATTAAAAACGCAACTTTTAAGAGGAGGAAATCTTAATAGCATATTTCTTTGCAGCTTTCTTTTAACGCTCTGTATACTTCCTGCTGCATTTTCTCTGCCTGCGCATGTACGATGTCCTGATACATTTTTTTGCTTCCGTCATATTCTTTGCTATCCCTATATTTATATAAAACTCCTCTTGAAGAACTCACAAGCGCCCCCAATCCGTCTTCGTTAAAGCAAGCCGTCACATCCTTTGCACTTCCCCCCTGCGCGCCGAATCCCGGAACAAGAAAATAGCTGTTCTTCATCCTTTTTCTTAATTCTGCCGCCTCTCTTGGAAACGTCGCTCCGACAACAGCCCCCAGCGCCGAATATCCGCTTTTTCCTATGCAGCCGCTGCCCGCTTCATCCAGATACCCCGCAAGCCAGTCACTCACATCTTCACCATTTGCTTTCACAGCTTCGGCAATTTCCGAAGAGCTGGGATTCGAAGTTCTTACCAATACAAATATTCCTTTGTCTTCTTTGACCGCCATATCTATAAATGGTTTCATACTGTCTGTTCCCAAAAACGGGGAAACTGTCAAAAAATCTGCATTAATTGGTCCCTCCTTCGCAAGGTGTGCAAACGCATACGCTCTTGCCGTATTACCGATATCATTTCGTTTGCTGTCGTCAACAACAATCAATCCCTGTTTTTTCGCATATTCCGATACTTTTTCAAATACCCGGAAGCCATCTGCGCCATATACTTCATAAAATGCCATCTGAGGCTTCACGGCAATTACAATATCCTTAACAGCATCGATCACATCCTTTGCCCATTCCCAGATAACCTCTGCCTTTGATAATGCATCTGGTTTATAGCAATCAGGAATCATGTCCCACTCCGGATCAATTCCTGTGATACAGGGATTCTTCTTTTTCATTGTTTCACGAACCACTCTGTCAATCAGCATTCTATTTCCCTCCATATCGCTCCTTGTACTGCTGCAAAGCATCAAGATACTCTGACGCCGGAATCACACCATTTTTGATTGCACTGATAATGTCCTGCAATGTCACAATAGAGTAAATTCTTATTCCATATTCCTCTTCTATATGTTTTTTCGCTGTTCCTGATAAAGCTCCACTCTTTTCCATTCTGTCAACAGATACCACCACATCAATCTCACTATCAGACGCATTTCCCCGGATGCTTTTGAGGGTTTCGCAAAGTGTGTTCCCCGAAGTCAGCGTGTCCTCAATGATTGTGATATTCTTACCTGACGTCAGATTTGCTCCTATCGTATTTCCAATGCTGTACTCTATATCACGTCCATATTTTTCGAACAAAACCATACTTGTCGCTATCACTAATGGTGCTTTTTGATTTGCAGGCGCGCAGAGCATCTCAGAGTGAACATTGTTTTCTATCATGCATTCTGCATAGAATTTACCAAGCTTCGTAATCTGGGAGGCAGATTTGTAACTCGATGTATCAATATAATAGGGCGAAACCCTTCCGCTTTGCAGCCCAAATTCGCCAAACTTTAATACCCCATTGTCCGCCATAAAGCGCACAAAGCGTTCTCTGTAGTTGAGCGCATCCTGACGGTAATTAAAAAGCTCGTCCATCGTAATTCCAAAATATCTTGCAATGATTGGTAATAGCTCGATGTCAGGTGTGGAAATGCCGTTTTCCCATTTGCTCACAGCCTGAGAAGAAACCGCTAAAACTTCGGCAAGCTGCTCCTGCGTTATTTTCTTGTTTTTTCTCAATGCTTTGATCTTCTTTGCGATTACTTCCATTTCGTCCCTCCTTGTATCTATCACTATAAAATCAATTTGGGAATTACACCAGCATTTATTTTTATAGATTTATACAACGGATGGTTGAATAAAAAGCGTGCAGTTATCCCAAGAGATAACCGCACGCTCTGACCGCAAACAATAGGACTAATCCAGATAGTGCCCTACCGGAGATGTATTATATTGTTTCTTAATCTCAATCATAACAGAACCATCCGCCTGCGTTTCTTCTGAAAGAATCTTATACCGTGTCTTATTCTTGTTAAGCTGTTCCTTGTATTTTTTCACTTCTTCATTAACAAGCTTCACAGCATAATCATGCCCGATATCTTCCTTCAATAAGAAATGTAATGTTTGTGTAATGCACGCTGCTTTTACTCTTTTCATTTTCTACCTGCCTTTTGTTGTTGAATAAGTTTACGGTTTTATTATAAATGAAAAAATATTTTTTTGTAAGCAAAAGTCGCCAGCTTTTGTGCATTTCGTCACTTTTCCATATGCTATCGCGTTTATATTTTGTGCATTTTGTCTTTACATAATTGAATGCACCGTCTGAAATTCCTTTCTATGACTTAATCCACTTCCGGTTTCGTTCTGGCTTTCCATGTCCAAAATAAATCATTTTCCCTAAGCATGTCTTTGCCGATAAAGGCTGAACTCTGTTATCCGGTATCAGATTCCTGTCCTTTTCACTCATGGCGATCGGTATCTGCAACGCATCAGCAAGATAGGCTGCATTCTGGCAATGATCCATGTGTCCGTGTGTAAGCACAATTAAACCTACGTGAAACTCCTTACACTTTTTCAGGATTCTGTCGCGATGTTTCTTTCTGCCAGTGTCAATTAAGATTGCCTTGTCATTATCAGCTACAATATAGCAATTTACATTTCCACCCGCGATTCTATGTATTTTAACCATGATAGATATATTTAACCCCTCTTACGCTGCACCTGGCAATCTCTATTTCACGTATCTTCCAGAACAATATCATCTGTCCTCATGCATCTATCTAAGAAGATATCTCCATGCTTATCATATTCCAAAATTTAATTTCTAAATATTCTTTAGGCTATATTTACTAAAGTAAAATCACTTTGTTTCTAAATATTTTTTATGCCTCTCGCATCCATCAATAGTAAGCCCTACAATCACAACAGCAAAAAAGATAATTACTACTGTCCAAATGCACACTTCTGATGTACTAATAACAGCTAAATAAAAGAATACCAAACTAATAATTGCCATAGATGCAGAGACACTTTTGAATTGATTTACCACAAACTATATTTTCACGTTAAAGTATAAATAGTCCCCACTGTCATTTTTACACTTAAAATCCCTTGTAAATGAATCTCTCCAGACATTCAAAAAATACAGCTATAGCCAATACGTATTTTCATTACGAAAAACCGGGGCAGGCATTACCTGCCCCTATGCTTCTCTTTTCTTTTCTGCTGTTTCAGTTCAAACTGGCGCTGCTTCTCTGCTTCTTTTTGCTCCTTGCCGATAGCCTTACGCTCTGTTTTTAACTGCTCCTGCTGCAATTTCAATGCCTGCTGCGATTTCGTTCCCACACCAGCATCTTCCATCTGCTTTCGCGCCTCCCGCTGCTTCCGCTTGAGATTCGCCTTCTGCTCCTTTACAACAGTTGCCACAGCCGGACTAAATCGTAATTGAAAATAATTCTTTCCGATAAACTCAGACACCTCATATTCCTTCGGCTCTGCGCCAAATGTAACCTTGCATACAGAAAGTTTACCCTTGTCAACCCTTTCGAAAATACCTACCCAAAAAGGTTCTTCAAAAAATACTTTCAATGTTCCCGACACCGAAGAATCCCCCGATTCCTCTGTCAATTTTCCTGACTTGTCCATGACAAATTCCTCCTTTATGTCTTGCGCTTCCCGCAAGCCGTAATACACAAAGAATGGACGGCCCAAGGAGGGAGGGCTACTTACATTCCACAGAATGCGTACGGACTACCTACCGTATCTGCACGAAAAATCATGCGTTTGTGTTTTTATCTTTGCTTTTACATTGTAGCATAGTGGCGGGCATTTTTCTATCATCTACTATTATTCGCTCATTTTTTCGTTCGTAATTCGTTCATCACAAATGCTTGAATCAACTTTTTCTTTCACTGCCAGCATTGCCGCTCTTAAACCCGTTCCCGTATCAAAGAATTTAAAAGCTCCGGTATCTCCTCATACCTGTCAACCCACAAAATATTAATGCCAAGAGATTTGTAATACTCCTCCCGGATGCGAGCGTCCATCTCACTGTATTTCTGAAGTAGTTCCTTTTGCTTTTTATCTCCTGTCATGGGATGTTCTTTCTTTTTTATGATTGCAAAATGCCGCGGCTTCTCATCGTTTCTGGATGCCACATCCAAAAGTCTCCGCATATTCGGATCTGTCAGCGAACTGCCGATAAAAAGACAGGTACTATCCCGAAAAGCATTGAGCTGTACGATATTCGACCAGCAATAAGCATCTCTGTAAACTTTATGATAATCCTCTTCTGAAAAAACCAGTTCACAGTTCTTCCAGTCTTCCGTTTCCGCTTCCATCGGCAGGAAACCATGTACATGATATACACTCAATTTATTAATATCCGGAATATCTTCTTCTCTGTATATCGTTTTATATGCAACCTTGTTTTTCAAGTTCTGTTCAACGAGATCATCGAAATTATAGGTTACAATACATTTTACCCCAATATGATTGCGCCGCGGTGTCGCCAAATTCGCAATTTCTTTCAAAAGCTTCGTATTCCACTTCGGCTTTTTTTCGTATAATATTTTATGCACCAGTTCAAAATATTCTTCATCCTCAAAGGCAGAGCGGATATATCTCATCTGGATAATAGGCGAATCTTCTCTGTCGCCATATGCCAGTTTGCTTATCTTCTCCACATCCTCTTCCGAATCGATGACACCTAAATTGACATTTATCATATTAATCAGGAGCTTATGAATCAGATCATCCCATAAAGGCACTCCGGCATCCGCTGAAACTCCCGCGCCTAAAAACAATGATACATCCTGCTTGTCATATGCCGTTTTTAATCTGCGAATCAGTTCTTCTCTTTTGCGTTTCTGCTCCGTTTGAGAAGACGCAGACAGCAGAGTCTCTTCCAACATCATTCTTTTGGGATTGGTCAGATATTCTACATTCATTCCCGTATCCTTCATCTTTTCCACAAAGTCTACATAATCCCAAACTGTCACCTTAACATTTCCGGAAACGGATATCTCATTTAGCTCCTCTTTGGTCTCCTCCAACATTTCTGCCCCGAAAATGACCAATATCTCTGTCTTTTCATCCCTGTCTGCAAACTTTTCAACCGTTTTTCCGACAACACTCCTGTAATAATTTTTGTCCGCCTGCATACCTGCCACATACTTTACCTCTATATAAGTCGGAGTTGTGTCAATGATACCGCTCTCAAAAAACATGTCGTACTGCTCTTCTCCATCCGGCAGTCTGCATGTGATGTGATTTAACTCCGCATATCTTTGTAAACCGGAAAGCACAAAACGCTCAAACGCTTCCGCCGATTCCAGTTT
Organism: Roseburia sp.; assembly: GCA_017937095.1. Taxonomy (GTDB): domain Bacteria; phylum Bacillota; class Clostridia; order Lachnospirales; family Lachnospiraceae; genus Roseburia. The sequence continues at coordinate 350,286 of JAGBEG010000013.1, forward strand.
CGTCATATCCTGATCTTTGAAATTTTTCAGTGTCTGACGGCTTACCGCTGCAACAATTTGTCTCGAATCTATTTCTGGGACATTTCCCGAGAACTGCTCTGTCAGCTTCCAGACGCCGCGTTTCGGGTTATAAATCAATCCATACTTTTTCAAATATGTCTTCGCCCAGGCAATTCTGTAAGAAACCTCCGTCTGTCTGCCATGCCCGTGAGGAATCTTTGCGGTTTCATCAGAAAGTTTCATAATGGAAACTACTTCTTTGTCAATCACCTCATTCTCAGCCATGCCGCCATTCTTATGCAATACATCGATTACCGGCTGCATCATCTTGTCAAAAGTCGGAACATCATTTTTATCATACATAGGAATCTCCTTTCTCACTTCCCCACACTCCGACGCAGATCTCACTGCGTCGTCTCTTCATAAAATGCCGTCAATGCATCACAGAAAAGTAATTGATCAGTATTTCTTTGATGTGGTTATATCTTCTGGCGTAAGCATTTTCTACACGGATAATCTGGAGATTATGCGCTTTGCAGATTTCATTTTTCTTTCTGTCCCTGTTCTTCACAATCTCGTTGTCGAAATGCTCTTTTCCGTCCAGTTCGATTGCCAGAATCGGAATTTCCTGCCCTTCCTGCTTCTCATATACCACAAAGTCAAAACGCCCGTTGTAAAAGAGGTCGTTGTAATCCTCATTTTCCCAGAACACATGTGCAATCGCAACCTCCTTGTGCACCGTGTATCTGCTCTGGGTCAGCCATATGTTTTCCAGCGCATGATTCAGATTCTGCAAAAAATCTTCCTCCATCGCACTGCTGAAAGGCTTGACGCCGAGCGCTCTGGAATTTGCCCGCTTGGGCGTCACCACGGTGCTGCCGCCTGATTTTACATACCGGGCAAGCTCGTACAGATCGTCATCCCCATCGTTTCGATGCAGGCGCTCCAGATTTTTCGTGCTGGACAGCAGAATCAGCTTGTCCTTCGCCCGGGACGTCGCCACATTAATCAGTTCTTTATTATTTTTAAGCCACTCGTACGTTCCCATCTGCGTCTGATCCGTGATGGCAGTCGAAAACAGGATCACATCTTTCTCATCCCCCTGAAATGCATGTACCGTTCCGCAGCTCACATTCGTTACCCCTGCGTGTTTTAATTCCTTTTCAATTAATTCCTTTTGATTCACGAAGGGCGTGATGACTCCGATACTCTTATCGCGGTTGTGCGCCGCATAATTTGCGATCTCCCGCGCTTCCGCCGGTGCTGTGTTTTTATAATTTGTGGTCGCCTCCATCATCTCCACATATAAAAGCGGCTGCTCCTCTTTGCTCTCAGAACAAATATTCAGCCGGGAATTGTAGTATTTCCGGTTATTAAATCCAATGATGCTCTTATGGCAGCGATAATGATTGTGAAGCAGTATCTCATCACTGACCGCATCACAGGCGAGATACGTCTTATAAATAGAGTTTTTCCGGTAATCATACTCATTCGACACCGCATAACGCTTTTTCAGTTTTTCATTCGTGATCTCGTCAAGCAGAATGACCGGATTAAGCTGCTGCGGATCGCCCACCAGCATCAGACTCTCTCCCCTCACAATGGGCACTAGCGACACGGCCGTATTGCACTGGCTCGCCTCATCCATGATTACCATGTCAAACATCGGCTCTGCCTCTCCCAGCCGATGCGCAGAAATACAGGTCGTCGCAATCACCGGAAAAATCTTTTGCAGCTTTGCAATGTTTTCTTTTTTCGCAAGATATTTTGAAAAAGCTTCCGCACGCTTTTCCTCATCATTCATCTCTATAATTTCCCTGAGATCAGAATTTCTGGGATTATTTATTTTCTGAATATAACGCGCAGAGGTGTAATACAGATATTTTTTCAGTTCTTCCGTATCGTCATCCAAAAGCGAGATTGCCTCTTCTTCCGACACCTCGCCTGCCGCTTCCATCTTTCTGTTAATCTGCCTGCGCTGTCTCCCGCCCAGATCCGCCTCAAACGGCAGCATCTGCAGCGAAGCGCTGTTTTTCTTCTCATAGTCAAGCAGACGGTCGATCGTCTCTTCCCGCTCCTTTAAGTCCAATAGCTCCTCGTAGCGTTTCAAGAGTTCAGACAACCGCCTTGCGCGCTTCTTCCGGTCGTCCTTGTTCCGGTCTAAGGTTCCCTCAAATACCTGCACCTTCTTTACACTCTCGTATAACTTTTGCATGGTGGCAAGCGCTTCTTTTACCTTTTCGTTATTTCCAAGACGCAGGATTGGAAACGGAATCGTCTTTCCCTTGTATTTTATCTGGGAAAGCTTCTCATAGACGCCGTTGATCGGGTGATTGTTGTAAGAGGCAAACAGCACCGTCCGCTCGTTAAAAAAGGCTGTCACAATCGTGTTGATGATCGTATTTGTTTTTCCCGTGCCCGGAGGTCCCTGAATATAAGCCACCGGGTATTTCATGGCATTATGAATCGCGAGGAGCTGATCCATATTAATTCTCTGGTTAATCAGCGCAATCGGGTATGCCGCCGTCCTTCTCGGCCGTTCCAGCAGATCCCCGAAAAATGCCTTGATCGGTACAGGCACTTCGCCTTTCTGGTACATTTTCATGATAGCCCCGTATTCCTTGTGAAGATCAAGCGGAATGTCCATTCCCAGACCTATGATATAAGGCATATCGTCCACATTACTGCCCTGCTGCGTGTGCTTCATCATGCAGTCTTTGATTCTCTCCTGATTCGCCTCAAAATCACGCAGCAGTTCGTATTCCTCCGCATCCAGATAGCGTCGTATGCTCTGCGTCGTACCGTTCAGCGTAAATTCCGTGCAGACCGTGATTTCCTCATCCGGTTTCAGCACGCGCTGTTTTACATCCAGATTCAGCTTGCGGTATGCCAGAACATGCAATCCTTCTTTGGTATGGACGCTCAGAACATTCATGGCAAGCTGTTTGATACGCAGTCCTCCATCCGAGCGTTCCTCTCCTCCCACGCGATATTGGAAATTCTTTACAATGGTCTGGAATTGTTCCTGCGTCAACTCGTAAAATTCTCCCTGCAACCGCTCACGATCCAGATAGCGTACCAGTGCAAAATCTGATATATATGGAGTGGTATTCATCCGGTTGCACATTTCCAGATAGCTTAGTATTTTCAAATTTGCCGTATTGTCAAACAGGGAACTGTATTTGTGAGGATTTAAGTAGATGTCTTCGACCAGAGTTTCATTGACAGGACAATAAGAGCCTTCCACAATGCTGGAAGATAAAATAGAGTCGATCTTGATTTTCGGAAACGACTCCACCGTGTATTTGCCAAGGTGGAGTCCGTCGACCGCCAGACTGCGCCCGCGAATATCGAGGTCACGGATACCGATCCAGTATTTCGTGATCTGTTCCTCTTTGTTGCGATATTCGATACTTAACCATTTTCCTTCGTGGATGGCACGAAATATGTCCCGGAAAACTGTATTCATGGGCTTCCCCTTTTCGTTTGCTTGATGGGGTTATTTTACACCTTTAGTTGAGAATTGGCAAGTTCCCCATATCAACCTGCCTCCTTATCGCTTCGCGGATTTTCCAGATATATCTTTTTCTGCCTCATGTCAACCTTTGCGACAACGCCATACTGCAATGCGCACCGCGGCGTCGCATGACCGAAATTCACATTATAAACAACCGGAAGCTTCGCATTATCTATCACTCTGATAAGAATGTCTTTATATTCCTGATAATAAGCCTCATCCTGCGGTTTTCCGACCAAAACACCGTTTACCACCTCAAATACGCCTTTGTTCTTAAGCGCAATTATTTCCTTTTCAAACAATTCCGGTGCAGGCTTTTCTTCACAGGTTTCTATAAACAGAATTTTCCCTGTCCACTCTTCTTTGCTTGGAAATAGTCCGTATTTTTCACAGACTTCTTTTTCGTCTTCATATCTGGTGGTTGTCAATACATCATAAAAGCTTTCCAGACATCCGCCCAGCAGCTCCCCTTGAAAAACTTCACTGCCCTGCAAAAGCTCGAAGCCTCGTTCTTCCTTGTGTGCTATTCTGTCTGTTCCGACTGCTTCTCTGGAAAAATCCTGCCGCTCTTCGTACCATATTTCACTGGATACAATCTCTCTGCATTCATTTCCTTCTAAATAACTTTCAAATGCTTTTTTGCTGTATGGCAGCATTTCATATGCAATTTCTCCTAAATCGCATATGAAATTCGGACCGTAATATGTAGACAGCCCAAGCTTATAAAACATCAAATGATTAATTGTGGTATCAGAAAATCCGGTAAATAATTTCGGATTCTTTTCTATAGCCCGGATAAATTCTGCATCTTCCATCAAATATGGCAGGAGTCTGTATGTATCATCGCCGCCTATTGCACAAATAATTCCTGCAATGGAATCATCTAAAAAAGCATCTTTTAAATCCTCTGCTCTTGCTTTTGGATGCTCCTTTAAATATTCAATCCCCTTTAAGGCGTTCGGCATAAATACCGGCTTGAGTCCATACTCTTTTAATCTCTTTACACCTATTTCTATATTGTGGCTGCAAAAATCTTCGCCTAACATTCCGCTTGATAAGCTTACGATTGCTACCTTGTCACCTTTTCTTAATTTTCTTGCATATTGCATGGCTCTGTTCCCTTGTTCATTTCATTTTCTCAAATTGTTTTCCTTATCAAAAAAAGCCTTCGCTAACGCAATGTATTCCTCTTGTGAGCACACTTCTTTGCACTTTTCCTGATATTTTTCTGAGCGTTTCAGCATTTCCTCAATCTTATCGCACGGAAATGCTTCGCATTGATTGCATTTTTCCACACCATGCTTTCTTGTACAATCCACCAGACCATATGTACAGGTTTTATGAGAAGAACATCCCTTACAAACAATTTCATCATTCGATACCACTGTGTCTCGCCATCCGACCCGATGCCATAACTCTGCAACTTTTCTTAATTCCGCTTCGCTATGTGCGTTATACCTTGGACACCAGATACAATTATCTCCGCATAAAGTAATCATTTCTTTCATAATAAAATCTCCCCATTACACAACGCTTAATATTCCATTATTTCATAAGCAGTGTATTCATGACTAAATTGATATCCCAGTTTTTCCGCCAACGCGATCGACCACTTATTCTGCGCATCCCAGCTTGGATATAAGCCCTTCTTCAGACATTCCAAAACCAGTTTCGCACCGCACGCATATGCCAGTCCTTTTCTTCGGTGATCTTCTCTCGTGTCGATTTCGATTTCAATCCCTGCGTTGTAGGTGCTATAAGATGATGCTCCTGCGACCAGCTCTCCATCCTTTAAGGCAACCACGCCCAAGCCCAACTCTCTGTATGTATCATAATCCTTGTATTGGGACACCAGATCCTTCGCCCAACCACTGTTTTGGCACATGTTATATTCCTGCGCTCCCAGCATTTTTAATTGATATTCTTCCGGCAAATCCGAAACTGCTCTCTCTAATTTAGATACGTCAAAAACATTTTGTTTCTTTTCCGTTGCATACCTCGTAACCTTCCTGGCTTTATCTCCATAACACATTTCAATCAATTTCGCCCACTCATCGTTCTGCGGAACCATAATTATAAAATCCTGCCTGCAGTTTTCCGGTTTCCATCGAACCAGCTCCTCACTTGGATTTCCGGCAAAAAAAGCAAAATCTCCTAATATTGCCATCGCTGCATCTTCTGTGGAGTTCGTATGTATTTGTCCCATTATTCCCTGTAAGCAGGACCATATAAGTGTTTCATTCCAATTTTCAAATACTTCTCTTAAATTCTCCTTCATTTGCCCCTCCACAAAACGCAGCGATAACAACGCTTATCAAATCACTTCGTCTTCTCTAAGATACCACATTCTTCCATAAAAGACGCTATTCCCTCTTCATCGTTTGAGCCGATTACAATGTCCGCTCTATTTTTCACTTCATCGATTGCGTTCCCCATTGCAACGCCTAAGCCGCAAAGTTCCAACATACCTATATCTGCAAAATCATCACCAAATGCAATCATGGATTCCGTACCAAATCCGCACGCTTCGGCAATCCTCGCAATCGCATTTTCTTTCGTCACATTCTTCTTAGTGAATTTATACCAATATCCATCTGAAAAACGAATGCAGTCGCATTGTTCCAGTCTTTCAGCCAGCTTATCCGCTTTTTCTTTGTCGAAAATCTCGACACACATTTTCAATGCACATTCTGAAAAATCGTTAAAATCTGTATAAATGCTATCTCCCCAACTTTGGTCAAATTTCTTAGGATCTATTTTATAATTCCAATAATGTGCGTCTGTTGTATCAATCGTTATTTCACAATCTTCTCCACAGACAGTTCTTGCCACATCTATCATATTTCTGGTTTCAACTTCCGTAAACTCTGCTTTATAAATATATTCTGTTCCAATTTTTACGAGTGCACCGCCGCTCGATATCAAAATGTCCGGCATAAGTTCGTTCAAAAATGTCATAGAATTCTGTTCACTCCTGGATGTAGAAACACCAATCAGCATTCCTTTTTCCCTGCACTGCTTTAATGTTGAAAGAGTTTTTGCAGATATGGTCTTATCATTCTGTAACAGAGTTCCATCTAAATCAAATAAGAGTAATTTATATTTATGATTTTTCAGTGCATTCTCTTCTATGCATAACATATCTTTCTTCCTCTGCCGCCACCATATGCAAATGTTCTGGCAATTCCAATCGCCCCTATCGCATCAAGTCTGTCTGCATCCTGTACACATTTCCCCTCTATTGTATTGGGCACAACTGAATCTTCTCGCAAATGAGACTTCATCTATAATTTTACACACCGTCTCTATAACTTTTCATCTATCTTATTATCTGTCATAAATCGACAGCATTCTTCTTTGTACCATAAGTTTCTGATGAAAGCTTAATATCATCTACATCATGTAACAGTGCAGCTAACTGAACTATATTAATATCTGCATTTTCCTGTTTTGCAATCTCCGTAGCTAATTTGTAACCCCTAATGGTGTGGTAATAATCATGTCCACTACTGTCCCTTGAAAAAATATCTTTGATATACTCTATATCGCATTATCGATCATGTCGTCTCCCAATCATTCCTATAAAGTATTATACAACATTTCAGCAAAATCTTTACTCTGCGCAAAAATAGGGTCAAAGTAGCACCATTTGATAAAGCAAATGCCAAAAACCCGCACAAATACAGGTTTTCGGCATTGCTGTTGGTCCTTCGAATTCCTCGGCGGATAATTTAAATTGCCGATTTTTCTTTGATTTTTAGTGATTTTATTATTCTTCAAAAAATGCTCTCATTATTAATGCCAACCCCAATTTTCAGAGTCTAAATAGAGCGATATTTCAACAAACAATAGTATTTATTGCTGTTGACGCCGAATTAGACGCTGCACGTGAATCGCTAGGGGTTTTTCCTAAAGTAATAAGATATCTGTCATCATCATGAAAATATAATTTATTATGTTTATTTTCTCTACTAACAAATCCCAATTCCCTTAATCTCTTTCTGTCTTTTGCATTTATTCTATCTATTCTACTTAATATATCTTTTAATTCTGTGTCAAGATCCTGACCCTTTCCAACAATTTCGTTATCTTTGAGGAGCGCTTCCAAAACATGATACCTTCGCCACCCCCTCTGATTGGGATCTGTGTCCATTTTTTTCTTTTCATCTTGCAATAATTTTAGAATCATATCTTTTATTTCGCCTTCAAAAAACTCCTCCTCACTACAGTTAAACATGATATTTCCTATTTGCTCTTTTTTTCTACTTTGGAAAGCATATTCATAATTTTGCACTTTACTTCTCAGTTCATTGAGTTCTAATTCCATATCGGCAACCAATTGTGCATGTTCTTTTTCCTTTAGCTCAAGAATTTCCTCACATACTTTTTCCAATTCGGAGTTTTCCTTCTGATCTTGTCGATATTTCTCTAATAGCTTTTGATATCTTATTGTACCCCAGGTATATTTATCATCAACTTTAACTTGAGAAAGTCTTCGACATACAGAATTAACTATTTTAAATCTAAACGCATTAGCTTTACTAAAATCGTCTGGAATAATTCTTGTCCCCACTTTATCTGTATAATAAATATGCACTGCTCCATTAAAGGGATTTATTCCATTAGTCCTTTCTTTCAATTTTGCCGTTATTTCTGTACTTTCCTCTACAATTACATGTGCAGTTCCAGCTAAATCTTTCGCCAATTCTTTTGTGTCGAGGATCGTAACATTATCTATAAAACGCTTTGTCACATATACTACCGGAAGTAGATATTTCGTTCTTCCACATATAACCTTTTCAGCCAGATCCAGATTATTTTCAGTAATTAGAATTTCTCGATCTGAAATCAACAAATTGTTATCTTCAGCTCCGTATCCCAATTTCAATATCGTTTTCATTAGTCTTGGGCGATTATATCCCCTCGTTACGATACTTTCCTTATCAACTGCATCACGAGCCAAACGTACTAACAATATATTATCCTTATCGCATTCTTCATAAACAAAATCATTCGTCCATAAAACATTGTCATTATCTATATTTTCCAATCTTATCGCTAGTATCTTTGAGTCATTTGATTGAACCACTGAAAATTTTTGTTTTTCGGTTTCCCGCTCATATAAATCTTCCCCGCTCCAACTAATATTATCAAATCCGTAATGTGGACTATTATTTACCCATTCAAACGCAAGTTCTATCAATTTTTCTTTCGTTAATTCTTTTGTTACATAAAACATTGTGGAAAATATAACCATATCTTCTTCTCCTTTGTTTTTATATATTACATGGTGCTAACACCATGTAAGCACTACACTCAACGAAGAAGTTAGAGCAGATATTACCTACCCCTATACTTCGCTTTCCTACTCTGCTGTTTCAGTTCAAACTGCTGCTTCTCTGCTTCCCATTGTTCCCGTCTCACAGCCTTGCGTTCAGTTTCAACTGCTCCTGCTGTAATTTCAAATCCTGTTGCGGTTTTGTGCTTATCCCTGTATTCTACACCTGTTTTCGCCCTTCTCTCTGTACCCTTTTCGGATTACAACCAACTTCTTTTACATCAGTTGCCACAGCCGGACTAAACTGCAGTCGGTAGTAATTTTTCAGGACAAAATCATATATCTCATAGTCTTTCGGTTCCACACCAAGCGTAACCTTGCATACAGATAGCTTCCCCATCGATATGCATTCAAACACGCCTATCCATAATGGTTTCTCAAAAAATACTGTCAATCTGCCCAATACTTTTTCCATGACAATTCCTCCTTAAAAATTGTACTGAACAAAGAACGGACGACCCAAGGAGAGTGGGCTACTTACACCAAAGTGGTGCGACCTGACTACCTACCGGCTCTATAAGAGATATTATCCCTTACGTTGTGTCTTATCTCTGTTCCTTGATTTTACATACTATCAGCGATTTTTCTACAAGAAATAAAGGCACAGCAGTCGCAATTTGTAGGATTACAATATATGTGTTACAACCGAATAATTAAAAAGCAGAGATACTGCCTTTGTGTTATATTTAAGTCACCACAACAAAAATCTAACAAAAGGAGTTCTCTGCTATGACTACTATAACACAAGATATGAAGTATCGTCTATCACTGATTCGTTACGCCGAGAAATATGGTATCGCCAAAGCTGCCATTAAATACAAGACCAACCGACAGTATATTTAACGTTGGAAAAGGCGCTATGACGGCTCTATCGAATCTTTGCTTAATCATTCTAGACGACCACATCATCATCCAAATCAGCATACCTCGAATGAAATCAAACTCATTTCTGATTTGCGAAGACATAATCCTGATGCCTGACTAGTCGTTCTTTGGATCAAACTTATGCAGCGTGGCTATACCCGCTCCATCCCCGCTCTTTACCGTTTTCTTCCACCAGTAGTGCGAGATTTATTATACGTTATCAATATTATACTATAATTGTATTGTTTTTTCAATCAATTTCAAACATTATCATCTAACACAATGTAGAGTTACAATAGATGTGACACCGTGCTACTATACAAAAACGGTTGAATCCTATAGAATTTTAATTGCCAAACCAAAAGTCTATAAAAAGGAACTCAACCGTCATGAATACTATAACACATTCTCAACAATATTTGCCACATGAAATTAACACAAAATTCTATGCCTTTAAACTTTATCGCACTGGAGTCGGTGTCTCCTTTGTTTGCAGGCGATACCATATTTCCAAATCATCCCTGCTCCGCTGGAATAAGAAATTTGACGGCTCTTTATATCGTGTTTATCATAGACTTGGTTACTCCGGCTATACTCCTTCTGCAAAAAGAGAGCATACCCACCCCTACGATACGCCAATAGAATTAAGTGCCAAATGGATGTAAAATACGTTCTCGCTATCTGCTACACCAGACAAGCTCCACAAAAATTTTACCATTATACCGTTATTGACGAAGCTTCCAAGAAACGATTTATTTATCCTTACATGGAACAAAGCAACTATTCAACGATGGATTTCCTTAAAAGAGCCATTCTCTATTTCGGGTATCCACCTCTGATTCTGCAACCATATGTCCATGAAATGTTGGTGTCACACCATTACCTAATATACACATCTTTTCAAAGCTATCTTATAACTTTCTTGCCTTTATACAAAATGAAATCGGCAACATCTTTGCTTTCTTTGTTTTTGGATCAACCTCACCCATAGCATTTAATGATTTCTCATCTGACTCTTCCACTAATTGCTCTATCATAAATCCAGCTTTTGCCTATGCATTAATATATGTTGAAATCTTTCTATTACACAGAACAATTTCACTATCATGCACAGGCATTTTAAAGTATGATTCATCGTAATAGCTCTTCGTCATTACCAACTTTTCATCCTCAAAAGCCTCCTTACGTTCATCACATGACCACGCCACACAATAATTCAATGTATGATGCCAGCTAAATATAAATATACCATCCTTTTTCAAATACGAAGCAATCTTATCAAATGTGCCTTGCAAATCTATTGTCCAACCAATACCATATATGGAATATACATAATCAAAATAATCATTAGGTACATCAAGTTCATCTTCCATCTTCGAACATATCAGTTTTGCCGAATGACCTCTGGTCTTCAGAAGTTTAGCTGCATTATCCAGTTGCTTTTGTGATAAATCAACTCCCCATAGCTCCTCTGCACCTTTTTCAGCATTGTATTTTAAAGAATGTCCACTTCCACAGCATATCTCCAACATTTTCTTCCCTGTAACATCACCAAACAAGTGTAAATCATCTTCTGTTGGAAATCTTACCCCATACACCGGAAGCGCTGTTGTTCCATACCACAAATCAGCATGGTCATTCCAATATGTTCTATTACACTCAATTATCTCTTCTTTTTTCATATATTCTTCCTACCTTAATCCTATCCCTTTTAAAACCTCATTTGTTGTGATTCCTGCATAACAGTATTCCAGTTCCTGCTTGCTGACTGGCAACAGTTTGTATTCTCCAAGCTTAATTATTAAATAATTTAATCTAAGTTTCTCAGCATTTCTTATAATTGATTCTTTTACAGATGTCTTCTTAATATTGTCCACATTGGCTATAATATTCTCAAGTGTTCCAAGCTCTTCAAGTAACATAGCCGCTGTCTTAACCCCAACTTTCTCTGCTCCCTTTATATTGTCTGCTGCATCACCTACAAGCGATTTAAAATCCGCATACTGTTCAGGTACAATACCAAACTTGTCCATAACATATTCAGGTGTGCAAATAACAGTTTTTTCGCCACGATATCTAAGCACGGATACATTATTTGTTATTAATTGAAAAAAATCGCTATCAAACGATGAAATAATAATTTCCATTTGTTGACCAAATGATAAAGCATAACTGGCTATAAGATCGTCAGCCTCACAATCCGTAGTTTCTATATGTTTAATTCCAAGATAATCCAACGCATTATATACATCCTGCAATTGTGAAAATGGATTTTCTTCCTCACCTACTGTACTATAATCAATTCGATTGGCTTTATATTCTGAATCAAGATCACATCGCTCATTTTCATGTTCTCCATCAAACACTACAAACATATGTGAAGGTTCCACCTTGCGAATTATTTTTAACATAGCACCCACAAAACCGAGTGTTCCTTGAATTGCTTTTCCCTGATTATTTACTATTCTTGCAGGCATACCAAAAAACATCTGAAATAATAAGTTACTGCCATCAATAATTAAAAGTTTCTCCATTATTTCCCCTTTATTCCATAACCACATTGCTACTATGTTCTATGCAACTATTACTCCGCCCACAAATAGCGCCAAAGTAGCGCCATTTGATAAAACAAATGCCGGAAACCCGCATAAATAAAATACAGGTTTTCGGCATTGCTGTCGGTTATTCAAACTCGGCGTGTCCTTCGCTACTATTAACTGTATTTGTTTAAGTTTTATACAAATACACGCCGTTTTTTACTTCAATTACATCAATTATTCTGGCTTGCTGATTTTCTGTTACCAAAATGTTGCCATCACTCCAAAGCCAATCAATCTACATTATATCAAATGATTTTATTTCTTTAATAAAATATCAAGATACATTGTTCCTTCGGTTTGAAGAGCAGCCTGAATATGTTTACTTAAATTAGGAACATCCCGCTCTATTGTTGATTTCCATAAATTCCGATCATAATCGTACACTCTCATAAGATTGTCAACATCAAAAATTGCGGGTGTTCCTTTTGCTCTAATAAGAACAACTCGCTTTTTAAAAGCAATCGCAAGCCCTAGTTCAAACAACACATTAGGATTATGCTCTGTTAAATCTGCTAATATAATCTGAGCATTATATATGTCGCTCACAATAGTACTGTGAATAATATCACTACCAGACCTTTTAGCTGTCTTCGGTGTCAATCCAGCCTCCACTGCTGCTGGAACCAAAAGGCTACTATAGACCTCGTCAAAATATCCTTTAGGATATTCTGCCGTTTTTTCAGAAAACGGCATGATAACAAACAATTCACCTGTATTTTCTTGATTAATATTATCTATGTGATTGTTTTGTGTATTAAAAGCAGATGCAATTGATAAAACATTCTGCCCCATCTGCCTATTCTGATTGAGCAATTCTATATTACTCTTAAAAATATTGAGAAACTCTTGATGATACATTGTATCAATATTAAAATTTTCTTTTAATGTATTACAAAAATATCTATCCTCTGGATAAGAACTTCCCTGATAATAGTCATAAACACTTTTAAAAACTTCAACATTGCAAAAAGCATCCCATATTGCTTGTGCTTCATCCTCTGCCGACTCTGGAAATGCAATTTTTCTCCCAAGCGCTGTCAATTCAATTGTTTTGGCCCTACTAGTTCCAGTAGTAAAACCATAATCACGAGAAGCCGAGGTCAAATAAAAGAAACTATTCGTTCCTTTAGATGTATTTAACGCAGTTGCAACATGCTCCACCAACCAAGGATTTCCTGCATTCTGTGCACCTATAACTTTAGGAATTTGCATAGATTCTTTTATAGAGAATTGAGGAAATGCGCGGACTGGCTTAGTTGGTCTACCTCTTTTTTTCCCTGCTTCACTATCAACTGTATTTTCTTTGTGTAAGGATTCTTTATCAAGCTGTTCTGTTCCTATTTCTGGTGCACTTTCTAAATCAACAATTTTATCTTCTGTTAATTCACTCATACATATATCCCTCCCATTTGTTCATCCGCAAAATACAGTAGGTTTTTATCTTAACCCAATATCTTTTCTGGCAACAAAAAAATCTATAAAACTAATTAACCCTTGTAATCAGTATACTACATATAATATTCTAAACTAACTACTATGCAAAATAATCTATACGCTTTCGTACTATTCAAACTCCTCGGCGGATAACTTGAACTGGCTGTTTTTCTCTGATTTTTAGCAGATTTATTATCCGTATTCTTCAAAAAATGTTCTCGTATTTGTGCCAGTCCAAATTTTAGAGCCAAAATAGAGCCAGCCAGAACTGTCATTTTCTCTTTGTCCGCCCTATCTACATGGCGCTAGCGCCATGTAATTATTATATCAACAAGAAAATCTATCTGCGTTCCCTCAGCTTCTCCAATATCGCCATAACGTCCGGCTGCATTGGAGTGAATTTGATACCACGCTTCAACATACCCATGACTTTTCTCGCTTTCTGCTCAATTTCTCTGGCAGTATGCTCACTCGTCAACATCAGATGATTTCCGGCGATTGTATATTCCCGTTCTATGTATTCCTCCGTTATCGGAAACATATCCTGTATCAAAAATGCGCTCTCCCGACTGTCGTCCAGTTTGACGATATGGAGAATATCACAGGGTTTCCCCGCTTTTTCCTTTTTCTCCATAATCCGTTTGTATTTATCAATGCGGCTGGACAACGGTATCATCCAATATATCCCAATACTTGTATCTTCAAAGCAGTAATAATGCGGTCTGTTTCCTGCCTTATTTCCTTTGAGATACGGGTCTGGCATATCTTCAAAAAATTTATCCTTAATAATGTAAAAGCCTGTTTTCTTCATTTGCCTGTCCTCATTACGGAAAAGTCCCTCGCCTTGCGGCGAAGGACTATACTTTCAACCCAACCATTTATATACCGCATATCGGTCAGCGGTAAACTTTCAACCCGACCATTTATATACCACATATCGGTCAGTGGTAAACTTTCTTTGTACCTACATTCTAGCAAGCGCAAAGAGGAAAGTCAATAGGGCTTTCCATTAAAATTTTATGCTCCTGTAGGATTACAATACATGTGTTACAACTGAATAATTAAAAAGCAGAGATACTGCCTTTGTGTTATATTTAAGTCACCACAACAAAAATCCAACAAAAGGAGTTCTCTGCTATGTCCACTATAACACAAGATATGAAGTATCGTCTATCACTGATTCGCTATGCTGAAAAATATGGTGTTACAAAAGCTGCCATCAAATACAAAACTAACCGGCAGTACATTTATCGCTGGAAACGCCGCTATGACGGTTCTATTGAATCCCTCCGCGAACTTTCCAGACGCCCGCATCATCATCCGAACCGACATACACCGAAAGAAATCAAGCTCATTTCTGATATGCGCAGACGTAATCCGGATGCAGGACTTGTTGTTTTCTGGGTCAAGCTTATGCAGCGGGGCTATACCCGCTCTATCCCCGGTCTTTACCGTTTTCTGCGCAAACGAGATATGATGGCTAAAAAACCTGCAAACCCGAAATATATTGCCAAACCTTATGAGCAGATGTCTTATCCCGGACAGCGGGTTCAAATTGATGTAAAATTCGTTCCTTCCGCATGTCTGGTAAATGAAGCAAGAGGACAAAAGTTTTATCAGTATACCGCTATTGATGAATACTCTCGCTGGCGTTTTGTAGAAGCTTTTGAAGAACATAGTACTTTTTCCTCCATGCGTTTCCTACAGCACCTGATAAAAGCCTTTCCTGCGCCCATTGAATGCGTACAGACCGATAATGGAACCGAGTTTACAAAACGTTTTTCTTCTAATGTGCAGGAAGGAAATCTCACACTTTTCGAAGAAGAATTGATGAAACACGGGATTCGCCATAAGCTGATCCGCCCCTTTACGCCACGACATAATGGCAAAGTAGAACGCAGTCATCGCAAGGATAACGAAAGATTTTATGCAACGCATACTTTTTATTCCTTTGCTGATTTTGCAAAACAGCTTCAGGTATACAACAAGCGGGACTATAACCGTTTTCCAATGCGACCTCTGGGCTGGAAATCACCACAGGCTGTCTTAAAGGCTTTTATTGAGGATGGTGTAACATATGTTTGACAAACCCACAGCTTTCCATTAAAATTTTATGCTCCATAACGAGAATTATACACTATTTTTGGTTATTTATTTCGCCAAACCAAAATTCAAATACACCACATCAAGAAATAACATCTCCATTTTTTATTTCATCAAACATTTCCTTCACAGAAGGAGCATTCTTTGTCAATTTCTTAATGCTTAAATCTTCTGCCTTATTATTAGCTAAACGGAGTTGATTCTCAGACGAAAGCAGTGCTTCTCTTGTCTTTTGCAAGTGCGAAATTGTTTTATCAATCTCGTCAATCGCAGTCTTAAATTTATCACTGGCAATTCTATAGTTGCGTGCAAATCCCTCTTTAAAGGCATTCATGTTGTCTTCAAAATTCAAAATATCTATCTGCTGATGCTTTGCTAGTTCTAATTCTTGACGATATTTTAACGAATTCAACGCTGCATTTCGCAACAATGTAATAAGCGGAATAAAAAATTGAGGGCGTATTACATACATTTTTTCATATCTGTAAGAAACATCTACAATACCATTATTATACAATTCATTATCAATTTCCAGCAAAGAAACCAGTACCGCATATTCACATCCTTTTTCACGTCTATCTCTATCAAGTTCTTTAAAAAAATCCTCATTCTTGTGTTTAGTCACTGTTTCATCCATTTCATTTTTCATTTCAAACATAATGGAGATAAACTCTATTCCTTCCGCTGATTCTCTAAAAAAAAAATCCCCTTTACTCCCTGTTTTCGTGTCATTATCTTTTTCAAAATATGCTGTTGGAAATGCCGTCATTCTTAAAGAATTAAATTGATTCAAACAATGCTGCTCAAGACTTTCTCCTATCATTTTAGTAGATTGTCTTGCTTTAAAATCTTTATAATACTCAATCAACTCATCTTTTGACTTAAGCTTGTCTTCATATTCTCTTTGCAAAGATTGTTCTTTTAATTGGTTTTCTGTATCTTTATTCGATAGTTGACTTTTTAATTCTGTAATTTCTGTTAATTTTTGAGAAAGTTCCTTTTCCTTCTCCTGAACCGCCTCTGAAACTGCCAGTTTCTTTTCTGTTTCACTATTTCCAAGTTTAGCTTTTAATTCTTCAATCATGCGATTTTTTTCTGTCAGTTCCTCGCTTTTTCTTTCTAATGCCTCTTGTTTTTCCTTATCCTTTTTATTAACAGCTTCACTAACCGCTAACTGTTTTTCGGTTTCACTCCCAGACATTTGAGCCTTTAGCTGCTCAATGACTTTATCCTTTTCTCTGTCCTCAGCAGAAAACTTTTCTTTCAACGCATTAATTTCTTCTATTTTCTTTGAAATTTCTTTTTCTTTACCACTAACCGCCTCAGAAATAGCTAGTTTCCTTTCATTTTCACTATTATCTATTTGAGCTTTAAGTTGAGCAATCAAACGATCCTTGTCCGCTAATTCGTCATTTTTCTTTTCAACTACAAGTTCTCGTTCCTTATCCTTTTTATTAATAGCTTCGCTTATTGCAAGCTGTTTCTCCGTCTCATTTCCAGATACTTGTGTCTTTAATTGTTCAATCAATTTGTCCCTCTCTACAAGTTCTGTTTCTTTTGAAGAAAGTAATTTATCAAACTCCTCTTGCTGCTTCATTTTAGCTAATTCTAAATCTTTTTCTTTCATTTCTTCAAAATTTTTTTCTCTTCGCTTGATTTCTTCATCAAATTCTTTATCTCTAACTTGTTGAACAATCTGTGCATAACCAGATTCATCAACCACAAAAACTTCTCCACAATTAGGACATTTAATCTCCTGCATAGTCTTACATCCTTCCTATATGTATTTCTTCGCACTATGACTATCTTTATGCTCTAATTTTACCACAATATAGGAGATTTTTCCACAAGAAATAAGGGACACAGCCGCCATGCCCCAAATTTCTACCGTTCCAATGCTCTCTCTATTTTTTGCTTTTGCCCTTTCAAATCGTTCTGTTTCTCATACAAGCTGTCACGTTCTTTACAAAGTGATTTCATGCGCTCCAACTGCGCCCGCACTCCCTCCCGGCAATCTGGCTCTATCCGCTTATATTCCCCTGTCAGACTTCGTATTTCATTATTATTTGATTTTATCTGCTCCGACACACATATCCAGTCAATCAGATTGCGTACTTCCATATCTGTATCGTACAAATCTGTTTCCGAAAGAATTTTCGCACACAGCCGAACCATGACTTTTTTCTCCATATCGGTCACTCTATCAATCCTCCCTATCTGCTCATATCAAATGCACGTTTCGGACACTTATTTACCTTTTCCGCCCGTTCCAGAGTCTTAGACCGCTCAACTATCGACTGAACCTGTTCTCTGCCGAAATAACGCTCTAATCGCCCCAAATCTGCCACTTTCTCCTGCAATCGGTCAATAGTGTCGCTCTGCTCCATGACCTTATCTGTCAGTCGGCTGATCTGCTGCTCCTGCCGGGTAACTTTATCTTTCAGTTTCTTTCCCTGTTCCGCAAGCTGAACGCATTTAATCGTTAGTGCTTTTATCGTTTCTTTCAATTTTTCCACAAGCGGCGAAGCTTTTTTATCCTTATAAGCCTTTGCAGACATCAAGGTCACTGGCTCCGGCAACTGCCACTTCTCCTCCTCATCATAGGCGTGTATGTTCCGTTCCATGACCGCCTTAGATTGAACCATTTTCTCAATCTCCTGTTGTAATTTTTTCTGTTGCTTCTCCAATTTCTCATTATCAGACAGCAGCTTTTCCTTGTCCTCTGCCAGCGTTGCCGCCTGCTCCTTCAGCAAATTATTTGTTTCCGAAAGTTCCGATACTTCCTGCCGGATTGCTTCGCCCTCCTGTCGTATCTGCTCTGTTTCCTGCTCTGCTTTCCTCTGCTGAATCTGAATATTTGATAATCGCTCTTTCCCGTCAGAAATAGATTGTTCCAGTTCCGCAACTTCCTTTGCCCTCTCCTTTTTCTCAAAATCCAGAACGGATAAATGCTTCTCATGTGTACCTTTCTTCTCCCACTCAATTCCATGCTCCAGCATGACAGCGGCAAGCTGTTCTTTCTCATAAGCCACCCACTGATTTAATTCCGTTTCCCGTCTCGTACCGCCTTTAAAGCCAAGAGCCGCTAACGCCTGTTTCAAAGATACTCTTGTATCAAGCCCCCGCTTGCTTCCTGTTGTATATGGCACAAAATCTATATGAAGATGCGGAGAAGCTTCGTCCATGTGGAGGTAGGCACTGAATACCCTTAACGTAGGATTTCTCTGCTGGAAGTCCTGCATATATTTATCCAGCACCTTTGCCGCAAGCTTTCCATTCTCCGTCTTTGCTCCCATGTTGTCCTTATCCCCGATTTGCAGGATAATCTCATGGAATGGTTTTTCCTGCTTACCAGAACGGATTTTCTCATAATAATCATCAATCCGGCGGTCACTTCTAGTCTGCTTCTCATTGTACCGGGCGAGTGCTTCATCAAACAATTCGTGATATACGTCCTTAACATTTTCGTTGCAGTATTCCACGTTCAGACAGCTTCTCTCCGGGTCAGTATTCTTTGCATGGAATTTTCTGCTGTTATGGTTGACAGAACCTTTTCCTGTCATAAAGCTGATCGTTCGCTTCAATCAATATCCTTTCTCCCTGTTCGGGTAATCAGCGCCGGATACGGCGCATAATAGAGGAACCTTCCCGAACATTAGTAGTCCGGGAAGTATCGGGGCGAAGCCCCTCCTTTGTTACTTTCGCCGAAAGTAACGCAAAAGCACTTTTGACAGCCGTTCCGTCCATCAAAAGCTGCCTTTGCGCTCTCCGAGGGTGCAAGACGTCCGGGGGACGTCTGCTCTGCACCGACCGAAGCGGAGCGGAGACCTTTTCCGTCCTACGGACGGAGCGGCTGTTCCCGCCGCTTTGCTTCCGCCGCCATAGCTTTTCGGATAGCCGAAAGTACGTTTTTTACCGTACATTCTTCCCACCCGCACAGCCATACCAGCGTCCGCATTTCTGCCGCAGTCAGTTCCACATCCCCGAATATTTCATTGAGTGCGGCAATCCTCCGGGCTTCACTCTCGTAAAAATATTTGTTCACGTTTCTTGTTCCCCATTCCGGCGGTCGTATCATGTTCGCCCTCCTTTTCAAGACCGCAACAACGCAAGGTCTATACCTTTTGCAACCTTGCAGACACCAAGCCCGCAAATTCTATATACTCTGCATTGTTGCGCTGTTGCCTTATTCCAATTTGATTTTATCCAATTCCCAATACCACGAATTGTTTATCCGCTTTGCTCTGATACCCAATTCCTTTTTTGCATTTTCAAGCGTCCGTCTGGATATACCCTGTTCCTCCGCAAGATTGAAAATCTCATTGCTCTGCATGGCATTGTTTGTTTCCGCTACCTCTCGGAGCAGACGCTTCGCCTGTTCCAGCTCATTCGCTTTCGGAGCGATACCGCCCAGCACTTCATCAACGGTAATCTCATAATCTCCAAGTCAGCGAAAACCGTCCTCCGACAATTCAAAGGCTTTCGGGTGTCCGAACGCCGCCAGATTGTTTTTTATCTGGACTACCGTCCTTATATTCGCTTCGCCCTCCACTCTGCCGACCAGCAGGACGCTCCTTGCCACCGTAAAGAAATCAATGGAACCCATGCCCCGGTATGCCGCCTTATTTCCAGCCGCTTTGTTCATGTGCCCTACAAGTACAATGGCACATTGATATTTCTCCGCCAGAGCCGCCAGCTTCTTTGTCATATCCCTTGCTTCATTTGCCCGGTTCATATCCATACCGCCGCCGAGATACGCCTGTATCGGGTCTAAAATCAGCAGCTTCGCCTTTGTCCTTATGACCGCTTCTTCCAGACGTTCATCTATCATGGAAAGTGATTTTATGCTCTCGTCTATGACAGAAATATTTTCACAGTTTGCTCCTGCCGCTTCCAGCCGGGGCTTCACCGTATCGGCAAGCCCGTCCTATGCACTCTGGTAAATCACAGTTAGCGGCTCCGTCAGCTTCATCTCACTGTCTATGCCTTCGCCCTTTGACAGCTTCGCCGCTATATTCAGCACCAGCGTTGTTTTACCGTCTCCCGGATCGCCCTGCACAATCGTCAGCTTCCCATAAGGGATAAATGGATACCACAACCATGCCACCTCCTGCGACTGTATCTCCGACATTTTAATCATCTGTAATTCTGTTCTGGTTCCCTCCATAAAGTCCTCCATTTCTAAAAAATTCCGTTATCACTGGAAGAAACCTCTGCTATACTTGAATTGTGATTGTTGATAACAGAGGTTTTCCAATTATCACAGCCCTAACAGTTGCCGCTGTCGGGGCTTTTTTCTTCGCCTTGCCATAGATACCTTGCACCGTCCAGCATCCAGAGAATTGCTTTCAGCATATCCAGACAGTCATTCCTCATGTCCTGCAATCCCTCCGCAGATAATGTGACTTTTGCCTGTTCAAACTGTTCTGTCACTTCCCGGATATTTGTCTGCATGATTTTCAATTTCTCCACCAACTGATAAATCAGCTCTTTCCTGCCGACCACGCACACCCGGTTATAAATACAGGAGCGGACAAAGTAATCCTTTTTTGACATTCCGCTCGCTAAAATCTTTGCTTCGATTTCTACCCTCTCTCTGGGCGAAATACGGAAGCTGATTGTCGGATATTTATGAGCTCTACTCATTCTTCATCCTCCCTGTTATTCTCCATTTCCAACCTATCCGCAAGTTCTCCCTGTTTATTGGGGTATAAATGGGAATAGGTGTTCAATGTGGTTTCGATTTTTTCATGCCCCAGACGCTCCGCAATCGCAAGCGGCGTGAAGCCCATTTCCACGAGCAGAGAAGCGTGTGAGTGCCTCAAATCGTGCAGGCGTATCCGTTTTACTCCGGAAGCCTTGATACCTCTGATAATTTCATGCTCCATATAGGATTTTGTAAAGCGGAACATTCTTTCATCTTCCATAATTCCGTACAAGTGGGAGATATACTCTCGTAATTCTTCTGCAAGAAACGGCGGTATCGTCACAATCCGTTTACTCTTAGGCGTTTTCGGTGGTGTGATAATATCTCTACCGTCCAGACGCTGATAGGATTTATTGATTGAAATTGTTTGCTTTTCCAAATCAATATCCTTATAAGTCAATGCCAGCAACTCCCCTATTCTCATACCCGTCCAATAAAGAAGCAGGAACGCCGTTTTTGTTTCCGGCTTATCCTCTACAGTCACAAGAAACTGTTTGAACTCCTGCTTTGTCCAAAATTCCTTTTCCTCTGCATGACTTTTCCCAATACTCCCAGCTTTCCGGCAAGGGTTGTCTTTCAAGTCATAGTATCAAACCGCATAATTGAAAATCGCTGATAGCTGATTATTGACTGTTTTCAAATACGTTTGAGAATAATCTTTTTTCATCAGAGCATTTTGCCATGCCCGAATATCGGAAGCCCTAATCTCGCTTATACTCTTTTTCTTGAAATACGGAATGATTTTCAAATCAATAATGAATTTCTTTGTCCGCATGGTATTCTCACGCAGACGGTGTTCCATATCCTCATAGTAAATTTGAACGAAATTCTCAAAATTGATATTCAAATCTTTCTGTTGTTGTTGCAGGAAATCCCGCTCCCATTGCTCCGCTTCCGCCTTTGTTTTAAAACCTCTCTTATTTTTCTTATGGCTCACGCCCTGCCAGTCCTTATAGTAAAACTGGCAGCGCCACATTTTCCCGTCTCTTGTTGCCGACATAACAGTCCTCCTCTCCTACATGGCTACGGTCAGACCGTAAAATTTTTCTTCAAAGTATTTTGTCGGAACCTTGCCGCAGATTGTCCGATAACCCTTTGCTTTCAATTCTTCGTTGAGCCCTCGGATAATCTTGTAGGCATAGCCTGTTGACACGCCAAGCATTTCTGCCGCTTCCTCTGCTGTTACATACATTTTTTTCGTTTTCTCCATTCATTGTCCTCCTGTTTTTATATTAGGGACTTTTGTCCCTTTCTTGTATTTTGATTATATAGGCTCTTTTGTCCCTTACCAATATATTTTTCAGATTTTATTTGCTTATTTTAGCCGCATATATCAGAATACAAATGTCCCTATTTTTTATATTATCAACATTAAAGGAGTTGTCCTATGACAGTAGGAGAGAAAATTAAGACATTCCGAAATATCCGGGGAATTTCACAGAATATGCTGGGGGAACTGGCAGGTATAGACGGAACCACTATCCGCAAATATGAGTTGGGAAGCCGGAACCCTAAGCCCGACCAGCTTTTGAAGATTGCCAACGCTCTGGGTGTGAGTATCAATGTCTTTACAGATTTTGATATAGAAACCGCTTCCGATGTTCTTACTCTGCTTTTTAAAATGGACGAGCAAATAGATATGGAAATTGACGGGGAAAAGGATAAAGACGGAAATCTCATTCCAGACACGATATATATTCGTTTTAAGCACCCGGAAATCAATAGCCGCCTTGCGAAATTTGCAAAAGCCAAGAAATTGCAGGAGAATCTGATTGCTTCCAAAGACGCATTTCCAAGCGAGGAAGCCTTTCAGCATGAAGTCGAGCAGATGAGTGAAACATGTGAGCAGATCAAGCAGCATTTAGTTGATACAAATAAGGTTGTGAAAAAGGGAACATCTGGTATCGCTGTCAAAGTATATCCCCAAAATACACCTTAGCGCTTACCATAAGAGGATTTTCTATGAAAAATTTCAAGAGAGAAAATTTATTATTTTCCCTATGTGGATTAAATTGTGGCTTATGCCCTATGAACCTAAATCAATACTGTCCTGGCTGTGGGGGCGGAGAGGGAAACCAATCCTGTTCCATAGCAAAATGCAGTTTACAGCATGGGAATGCAGACTATTGTTTTCAGTGTGAAAATTATCCCTGCGAAAAATATGATAGCATAGACGAATTTGATTCTTTTATCACACACCAACATCAAAAGCAGGATATGGAAAAATTCAAAAAATTGGGAATTGAACTTTATTCAGCAGAACAGCAGAGAAAGAAAGTTCTGTTAAATCATCTGTTGAATACTTATAATGACGGACGAAAAAAGACATTGTTTTGCGTTGCGGTCAATTTGTTAGAATTAGACGATTTAGAAAACATCATATCCGAATTGGATGAGAATACTTCAAATCTCACATTAAAAGAAAAATCCGCTCATGCAGTCAGTTTACTTCAAGAAGCTGCTAAGCAAAACAATATTGTATTAAAACTACGCAAAAAGAAATAAGGCAGGTATCATGATACCCGTCCCAAATCCAACATTCGTCATACAATAGAAAGCACGCTCCACATACTTTCTATTGTCAAGAATAATTAGAGCCATTTTAGAGCCAAACGCCATAAAGCAACGCCGGAAATGCCCATTTTATCAGCATTCCCGGCGTTCTGTCTGTTATTCAAACTCAATCGTCCCCGGCGGTTTACTCGTCAGATCATAAAATACCCGGTTAACCCCCTTGACCTCATTAATAATCCTGCTCATCACCTTCTGCAGCACCTCAAACGGAATCTCCGCAGACTCCGCCGTCATGAAATCGACCGTCTTCACCGCGCGCAGCGCAACCGCATAGTCATAGGTTCTCTCGTCACCCATAACACCCACAGAGCGCATATTCGTAAGTGCCGCGAAATACTGATCCGGTTTCCAGGGCGCCGCCCCGCCATGCTCTTTGGCATACGATGCAGCCGCATTGTCCACTTCCTCGCGGTAAATTGCATCGGCGTCCTGCACGATGCGTACCTTATCGGCAGTGACCTCGCCGATGATACGGATGCCAAGTCCCGGTCCCGGGAACGGCTGGCGGAAAACAAGCTTCTCCGGGATGCCAAGCTCTAAGCCCGCTTTGCGCACCTCATCCTTGAAGAGATTGCGCAGCGGCTCGATGATTTCCTTGAAATCGACGTACTCCGGCAGACCGCCAACATTGTGATGCGATTTGATGACTGCTGACTCGCCGCCCAGACCGCTCTCTACCACATCCGGGTAAATCGTTCCCTGCGCAAGGAAATCAACGGCTCCGATCTTCTTGGCTTCCTCCTCGAACACGCGGATGAACTCTTCACCGATAATTTTACGCTTCTGCTCCGGCTCTGTCACACCCGCAAGCTTGCTGTAGTAGCGCTCCTGTGCGTTGACACGGATAAAATTCAGATCGAACTGACCGCCCTCGCCGAATACCGCTTCCACCTCATCGCCCTCATCCTTACGAAGCAAGCCGTGATCTACGAACACACAGGTAAGCTGTTTACCGATTGCCCGCGATAACAGTCCCGCGGCAACAGAAGAATCCACTCCGCCGGACAAAGCGAGGAGCACCTTGCCGTCTCCGACCTTTTCTCTGATTTCCTTGATAGTATTCTCGACAAAAGAATCCATTCTCCATGTTCCCGCACAGCCGCAGACGCCGCGCACGAAATTGTAGAGCATCTTCGTTCCCTCAACCGTGTGGAGCACCTCCGGGTGAAACTGAATCGCAAAAAGATTTTTCTCGCGGTTCTCCGCCGCAGCAACCGGACAGTCTGCTGTGTGCGCTACAACAGAAAATCCCGGGGCGGGCTTCGAAATATAATCATTATGGCTCATCCAGCAGATAGTCGTATGGTCATCTGTCTTATGGTCATCCCAGATAACGCCGTCTGCCTTTTCTGCCCTCGTTCCTACTTCCGCAAAAAGCGGAGAGGTTCTGTCCACAAATACCTCTATCTTACCATACTCACGGACAGGCGCCTTCTCCACCTTTCCGCCTAAAACGTGCATCATAAGCTGTGCACCGTAGCAAAGTCCTAATACCGGAATCCCAAGCTCGAACAATTCTCTCGTGTAAGTAGGAGAGTCCGCTTCATAACAGCTATTCGGTCCGCCGGTAAGGATGATTCCCTTCGGATTCATCGCCTTGATCTGCGCAAGGTCTGTCCGGTAGGAATATATCTCACAGTAAACATTACATTCTCTGACGCGTCTGGCAACTAACTGATTATACTGACCGCCAAAGTCAATGACGATTACCTTTTCCATATTGACCCATTTCCTCCTGGTTATTTTCCCAACCGCACGCACCGCCGCATGGCGAAACGCCCGATTTAACCCTTATTATAGAATATGAATCCATGGTTTACAAGATTTTTCTAATGAAAACAAATTTCTATGAAATCGTATCACCAAACCGTGCCTTAATTGCGCCCTCAAGCATCGCGACCGTTCCCTCTACCCCGAACAGCCCCGCATCGATAACAAGCTGCCTGCCCTGTCTGTCCCCGCGGTTTCTTCCGGTAAAATGCTTGTAGTACTCATGCCTCGCCCGATCGACCCGCGCGATCATCGTTTTCGTCTCCTCTTCGGTCAGTCCGTATTCATCCAGCAGATGATAGTAGCGCTCACTGTAGGAGGCAAAAATAAAGATATTGATGCAATTCTTATAGTTCTTAAGCACGTAGTCCGCGCATCGCCCGATGAAAATACACGATTTTTCCTTCGCAAGCTCCCGAATCGTCTCCGCCTGCAGTTCGAACATCTGATTTACATAACTTGACTCAAAACGGATGCGATCCGTATTATAGCCATTCAGTTTCTCATCAATGAGCTTGTCGAGATCACTGTACGCCGTCTTACGGATACCCCGCTTTTTTGCCCCGATTTCAATGACTTCCTTATCGTACACCGGAATCCCGAGCGCCGCTCCGAGCTTCTCGCCTATTTCGCGCCCGCGGCTCCCGAACTCCCTTCCTATCGTGATAATATAATGTTCCATTTTCCGCTCTCCTTTTGCTCTTTTTCCGGCTGCTTTGCTCCCGCTTTTTTCCATTCCCCTAACTCGCAGAATGATTGTTCCGCGGAACCAAAATGCTGCTACGGTGCATTTAACAAATCCTTCCATAAATACAGTAATACACAGGCACTACCACCACGCACATCACCGTCGTAATGACTGTCATAACCGCCGCATACTCCTCATCACATTGGTACGCCCTTGCCAGAATCGCCGTGTTTGTCATGACCGGCATTGCCGCCTGCACGACGAATACCTTCCCGATTTCCTGCTGCACCGGCAGAAAGTGCATTACGCAAAGGATAATGAGCGGCGCCGCAAGAAATCTCCCGGCAAGAACGCCCCATACCTCTTTTTTCAGCCGGAAATTCTTCAGTGAAATCGAATACATGCAGGAGCCGATGAACAGCATTGACAGCGGCGTTGTCAGATTTCCGAAATACGTGATGACATTCAGGAGAAAATCCGGCAGCTTCCATTCTGTCATCAGCCAGACAACTGCAAGGATGAAGCTGACAAGCGGCAGGGAAAGCACATTTTTCACCGTTGCCAGACTAAAAAGCTTTGCCTTATTTCCATTCCTGCTGTCCGCACTGATAAAATACACGCCCAGCGTCCAGAAAAAACAGGTGCTCGCCATGTAGTAAAGCATCACATAAGGCACGCAGCCTTCGCCGTTTAGCGCAATGTTCACCGGCAGCCCCACAAAAATAGTATTCGAGTTAAAAAACATGGAGATGAACAATCCCTTTTTTCCCGGTTCGATTTTAAGTAGCTTCGCGAGTAATATGCCGAGTAACATCGTAATACCGATGGAAATTGCAGGGATCGCAATATTGCCCTTCATCGCCAGAATCTCGCTTTTTGTAAAATCACACACCACATTTTTGAACATCAATGTCGGCAGCGCCAGCTTTACCGTAACATGAATCAGAAAATCCTTCGCCGATTCATTCAGCCATTTTAAATGTGTGAGCAGCATCCCCACCGCGACCATCAGAATGATGGACAGCATACTGCTGCACATTGTCAGAAATTCCATATATTTTCTATCCCAACACAGGCGTCCGCTTTGCATATCCGGTACTCTGCTGATATGCATTCCCGATGCGGAAAAGCAGCGCTTCCTCAAATGCCTCGCCTAAGATCTGCATCCCGACCGGAAGTCCCTGCGCGTCAAAACCAATCGGAATACTAAGCGCCGGTTTCCCGGATACGCTGGCGATCGCGGTGTATCGCATATTCCCCGACAGACCATCCTCGATCTGTCCCGGTACAATTTCAATTTCGTGCTGTCCGATTTTTAGTGCCGTAAACGGAAGCGTCGGCGTCACGATGGCGTCTACCTCCCGGAGCGCTTCCTCTACTTCCGCCTTAAAGATGCTGCGGTACGAAAGCGCCTGCAGATACTGCGTTCCCGTGAACATACAGCCCGCCTCCAACAGGATGCGCACATCCTCGCCATATTCCTCTGGTCTTTTCCGCAGTAAATCTAAATGAACCGCACTCGGCTCGACAGCATCAATGATAAGCTGCGCGTCAATCAAGGTATCAATATCCGGCAATTCGATTTCCTTTATAATTGCGCCAAGCGAACGGAATTGCTCCAATGCCTCCTCGTAGCACTTCTGTACATCCGGCTGATTATGGAGCATACTGTAATCTTTGATGATTCCAAGCCGGATGTCCCTCACGCCCTTATGAAGCTCCGCCGTATAGTCCTGCGCCGCCACGAGCGCAGTCGTCTTATCACGGTAATCATGTCCTGCGAGAACCCCGAACATGACCGCGCAGTCCTCCACGCTGCGGCACATCGGTCCGACCGTATCCTCCGAATAAGCAAGCGGGATAACGCCGTAATTGCTGATTCTGCCAATCGACGGACGGATTCCCGTGATCCCGTTCACGGCTGACGGAAGCCGCACCGAGCCTCCGGTATCCGTGCCGAGCGCGCCGTAGCAGCATCCCAGCGCTACGGCGCTTCCGGAACCACCGCTGCTGCCTGCCGGATTTCTGGTCTTATCCCATGCGTTTGCGCAGCACCCGTAATGCGGATTTTCGGTCGTACCACCCCACGCGAACTCGTGCATATTGGTTTTTCCGATAATGACTGCCCCCGCCGATCTGAGTCTGGCAGCTACCGTCGCATCCTCCTTCGGGATGTTGCCGCGAAGGATCTTACTCCCAGCCGTCGTACGCAGACCTTTCATATTAATATTATCCTTTAGCGCAATCGGCACGCCGTGCAGCGGTCCGAGTGAAATTCCGGCTTCGGTCAGAAGGTCGCACGCCCTCGCCTGCGCCAGACTTTCCCGCTCATAAACGCTGATAAAAATGTTCCGGTCCGATGTCTCTTCGATACGCTTTAAGCAGCACCTTGTGACTTCCTCGCTTGTCACCTCACGCGTTCTTATTTTCTCTGCAATCTCTGTCAATGTTGCGCCCAACAGTTCACTCATGGAATCCCTCCCGGTTTCTTTTTCTTCGAACGATATAATTTCTATGCTGTTTTAGTGCACAAACACATTTGCCGCCGCAGGCGCATCAAGCGAAAGCCCCGCCATTTTTTCATCCAGACACTTTGCGCGCCTCATCCAGTCTGTATATGTCGGTTCCAATGCCGCCGCGCGCGCCTCGTCCATACGCATATCCAGTGCTTCGCTCACACAGAGGATTTTCTCCTTCGCATCCATTTTCCTCACCTCATTTCCACACGTTAATACTCTGCAATCTCATGGTACAGCTCCGGTCTTCTGTCCTTCATCAGGTTGAGTCCGAACAGTCCGACCGTCCTCGCGTTCTGTACTTCCTTTTTCACATCCATACGGTAGGTCGCGATTCCCTCCTCATAGAGAATCTCAGACAATACCACGCCGAGAGGACTTACAATGCGGCTTCGCCCAAAGAAATCTATATCCCCGGTAACGCCGACCTGATTTGACGAAATAAAAATCGCCTGATTCTCCATTGCGCGCACCTTATCCAAAAGATCATACGCATATACGGAATAGTTTGTCTCCGGATCGGCTCCGTTTTCATCGAGCGACCATGCCGTCGGCATCACAATCAGCTCCGCTCCCTTTGCGGCAAGGATTCGCGCAACCTCGGGATAATTTTTGTCGTAGCAGATCAGCATACCGATTTTTCCGATTCCCGTATCGAATACATTGATTTCTTTTCCCGGATAAAAGACATGCGCCTCATCCATCGGCAGATGCACCTTCCGGTATTTTCCGATATATCCCTCCGGTCCCACGAGAACGGCGGTATTATAGAGCACTCCGACCTGATTTTGGTCTTTCTCCGTCATTCCGTAAATGATATAGATGTCCTTTTCCTTCGCCTTTCTGATAAGCGCCTGCGTAGACGCTCCTTCGGGCACCGTCTCTGCATTTTCATGCTGATAGATGACAGTACTCTTTTTGAATACGCCGAGATTGTCAAGATAGCCCTGCAAAGATGTTTCCGGGAAAACAATCAGCTTGGCTCCCTTATCTGCCGCCTCGTCGATATGCTTAAAATAAGTCTCTAAATTTTTCTCCTTATCATAGACGACATGCATACTCACCGTTGCAATTACGATTTCTCCCATATCTACTGTCCCTGTGCCTCCATTGCCATATCAACTTCCACATTTGTCTCGTAGCTCGAATAATCCGCCGGATATTCCTCGATATTGCCGCTGATTAACGCAAGCTTCATATTGTTCTCCCACGCCTGCTCGGTTACAAGCGCGTGCTCCGGGTAGCCCTTGCAGTCGATCATTCTCTGTACAGCCGCCTCTACAACTGCCGGGTCGGTATCCGGAAATTCCTGCTTTGCAATCTCCATCGCCTCCTCGGGATGACTGTAAATGTACTGGCACGCCTTTTCAATCGCATTCATGACACCCTGCGCCGCTTCCGGATTTTCACTGATAAATTCCTCGGAGGTCATCAGGCAGGAAAATGCCATCGGCGTCAATTCCTCATACTCTGCGAAGGAAAATACCTCAGTCAGACCCTCCGCGATACCCTCGCTGACGACCGGCTCACACGACAATGCAAAATCCGCCTGCCCTGCAAGCACCGGTGCAATCTGGCTTCCGATGCTGGTCTGCGTCTCCGTAAAGCCTGAACCGTCGTCTCCCATGGAATCCTTCAGATATTCGAACAGCGCCCAGTCGGTATCCGGCTCTGCTCCGGTCACAATCGTCTTTCCCTCAAGTGCCGTGAGGTCTGTGCTAAGGTCAATGTCTTCCGTTCCGACGATCCACACAGTCGGCGCATTCTGAATCGATGCGAATACAACACCGGAACCGCCCTCATAATGCGACATTGCAACAAACACCGGATCGCCCAATGCGAAATCCGCCGAGCCGCCTAAGACTGCCGACCATGACTGCGGACCGCCGCCTGCGGTGGAACGCTCTGCCGCAATGCCCTCCTCCTCGAAAAAGCCTGCGTCCTCCGCCACGTAGAGCGGAAGGTATAACAGCGACTGAAATGCCTGATTGATGCGGACAGTGGTAAGCTCACCGTCTCCCGATGTGCCGCTCTCTGTTCCGGCGGTTGTCCCGTCCCCTGCTCCCGCAGCGCTGTTTTCTGCTGCGCCGCTGCCGTTTTCTGCTGCGCTGTCACTGGTTGCTGCGCCGCTGCCGCCGTCTCCGCACCCGGCGAATAAAGACGCCGTAAGTACTGCTGTCATAAATAATGATGTGATTTTTCTGTTGTTTGCTTTCATAACATGTTCCTCCTTTAAAATTATGTAATGTATAAGTGTAAAGTGAATGTGTAACCGAATCCGCTATCTTTTCCAGCGCAAAAGCACCTTTTCCAGCGCGCCTACCGCGATATTTAACACGAAGACAAATACCATCGTTGTCACAAGTCCCGCCAGCGTCACGTGAATGTGGAAGCTATTCGAACCCATAAGAATCATATGTCCGATTCCTGCATCCGAAGAAATATATTCTCCGACGATTGCGCCAACAATTGCAAAGCCGATATTCATTTTAAATCCCGATACGACCCAGGTCATCGAGGACGGTACCACGACCTTGCAGAAAATCTGAAACTTCGATGCGCCGAACGAGCGCATCAGATTCAATAGATCCGGGTCCACCTGCATCGCGCCCTCGTAAGCCGAGCTTAACGATACGAAAATACACGAAAAAGTAACGATTGCCACCTTCGAAGCGATTCCTGTTCCAAACCAGATGATGACGAGCGGCGATAATACCATGACCGGAATCGAACCGATTGCCGCCACATACGGCTTCGAAAATTTTGCGACAAATTCCGAGCACCAGAGAAGCAGACCTAAGAACGATCCTAAGAGACTTCCGAACAGAAAACCGAGCACCGTCTCCTTCCCTGTCACCCAGATATCATGGAACAGTTCTCCGGACGCGATCCTGTTTGACAGCGTGTCACAGATTTTGCCCGGTGAAGCGAACAGAAACGTACTGATCCATCCCATTCTCGCCCCGACCTCCCACAGAAGCAGTAGAACCGCCAGAAATCCAATCTGTGCAATCCGAAGCTTTACATTTCCTTCGAGTTTCTTCATTTTCATTGCGCTCATCCGTTTGCCGGATGCCGCCACTGCCGCTGTATTCTGCATAATATTTTCCTCCTATCTTGTTGCTTAAGCTGTTAGATACTCTATTCTACTCTGCCATCCGTTCTGCTTATTTTTACTTCGATGTTCCCATGCTCTGCCAGATTGTCTCGTAATAATCGTTAAATTTCTTGGACGCGCGCCGTTCGTTCATCCTCGTACTGTCCACACCAAGGTCAATTTCCATTTCCCGGACAATCTCACCCGGTCTTGCCTTCATAATGTACACCCGGTCGGACAGGGTCACCGCCTCCTCGATATCGTGCGTGATGTAGATGACAGTCTTCTTATTCTCTTTTACCGTGGAGAGAAGTTCGCTCTCGAGGTCGATTTTCAACGGATAATCAAGCGCCTTGTATGCCTCGTCCATCAAGATGATTTCCGGCTCCATGATCATCGTCCGCATCAGCGCGACTCTCTGCTTCATACCGCCGGAAAGCTCCGACGGATATTTCTTCTGATAGCCGTCAAGCTTATAGCTTTTGAAATACTCTGTGGCGCGGTCCTTTGCCTCGCTCTTCTTCATCCCCCTGACCTCAAGCCCTAAAATGACATTCTCCTCGATGGTCCGCCACGGAAGAAGCAGATCCTTCTGCAGCACATATCCAATCTGGGAACTCACCGTTCCGGTCGTCTGCTCCGAATCGATGTAGATATTCCCGCCAGTCGGTTCCAAAAGCCCTGCAATGATATTGAAAAGGGTTGTCTTACCACATCCCGACGGTCCTACAAAGGAAACAAATTCCTGCTTCTTTGCCACGAAGCTGACGTCTCTTAAAATCGTGATCGGATTCTCTTCATCAAATTCCTTGTAGATTCCTTTTGCCTCAAGTTTTACGTTCTCATCCATAACGCTTCCTCCTCTGCCGCTCTATAGGAGTCACTACTTTCACAATTAGCAGCAGCACAGCATTTCCTATAGAGTCAAAAACGGCGTAACGATCATCTTCGATCGATACGCCGTTGTATCCGCTGTCCTGTTTACTTTTTGTTAAAGCTATCCTACCATTCGTTTTTGCAAAAAACAAATATCAAATAAATATGAATCCATACCAAAAATCATATGATTATTCTAACATCCGTCATTTTTCTCATATTATTTTCTTTATTTTATTCTTTTATTGGCATAATTGTATACGCCTTTTATATTTACTACATCTGCCTTCATTTTTCCAAAAAAATATGACGCGAGACTTCTTTACAAATCTTGTGAAATATGTATAATCAATCATTAAATAAATGCATCTGTTCCAAAAAATCATAAAGATGCCGGAACAGATGCCGTGAAACAACGAAAGTGCGGTGCGAATCTATGAACATCAGACAATTACAATATTTCCTCGCGATTGCCGAGGAAGGACAGATTACTGCGGCAGCGAACAGGCTCAACATCTCCCAGCCGCCGCTTAGCTACCAGCTTAAGCTGATCGAGGAAGAGCTTGGCGTCGCCCTCTTTACACGCAACAGCCGTGCAATGATTCTGACCGACGAGGGGCGGCTCTTACAGAAGCACGCCCGCATCATTTTAAGAGAGTACGAAGGAACCTTAGACGAGTTCGCCAATCTGAAGAACGGAAAGAAAGGCTCTCTCTACATTGCCACCATCTGCTCTGCCGCGCTTGGTTTTCTCCCTAAATCCATTCGGGCTTTTCTTGAATTATACCCGGAAATCGACACACAGATTTTCGAAGTAAACAGCGACGCTGTCGCCGACTTAATTTCCAACAATACCGTCGAGCTTGGCATCAGCAGAGAGCCGTTTGACCATTCCCAGTACAATTTTCTCTACATCGACAACAACGGTGTGAACATGAATGACGACTATTTCGTGACCGTCTCCCTGCCGGATTATTTCGACGGAATGGCGGCAAATTCCTCCTCTATAGAGTTAAAGGATCTTGCCGGAAAGCCTCTTATCGTCCACCGCTTTTACGAGGATATCACGCTGGATTTCTGTTCCAGACAGGGTTTCCTGCCGCAGTTCATCTGTACGAACGAAAACGTCATTACCTCCCTGCTCTGGGCGCTGCAGGGGCTTGGCATTGCGCTTGTCCCCAAAAGTTCCTCCAATCTGATTACGAGTCTTTCCGGCTACGAAAAGCTTGTTGTGAAGAAAATTATCAATCCGTCCTTTTCCTCGAACACTGCGCTTATCTGGTCCAAAAATGCCTATATCTCCCCGACTGCCCACAATTTTATCCAATTCGTAAAACGGCGGTTAAATGAAAGCTGACCTATATTTTCGCTTCTTTCGGGTACACTATCCCCATGAGAAAAAAGAGCAATTTACCGGATTTCACCGAACTCTGTCCTCCGGAGCAGAATCATACCGCGCAGTTTATCTCCCAGCAGATTTTCTTTTTCTTTCTGTGCGCTGTCGCTGGCTTTCTCTGGGAGGTCGCCATCTTCCTCGTAAAGGACGGCGGCTTTACGAACCGCGGCTTTTTTTACGGTCCCTGGCTTCCGGTCTACGGCGTCGGCGGCGTCCTCTTTTACGTCCTGCTCTCCCCCATCGCAAAAAACCACCCGGTCAGGGCGTTCCTGCTCTCGCTGCTCATCGGCACCGGGCTGGAACTTCTGATCGGGTGGTTCCTCGACTCTGTGTGGAATCTGCGCTACTGGGATTACCGCAGCTATCCGCTCAATTATAAAGGATATGTCTGTCTCTATTCCGCCCTGGGCTTTGGAGTCGCCGGGGTTCTCTGGGTCTGTGTGCTCTCCGGCTTCTTTGCAAAGCTTTGGAAACGGCTGCCCGTCCCCGTCCGTATCGGCGCGAACACGATCCTTGTGCTGCTCTTTGCGCTTGACTGCGCCGCCGCGCTGATTTTCCCGAATATCGGACACGGTATTACATTTCCTTAGGGCAAAATTGCACTTCGCCCCGTCAGGAAATATCCGGCGCTGTTATCCCTGCATCGCAAGATAGCGCTCCATCTCCGCGCGAAGCTCGGCAAACTGCGCCGTCGTCACCGGATTTTCGCTCTCAAAATGCATCAGCTTATCCAGATAGCCCTGCTCCCTCACAATGCGCACGCTCTCGTTAAACACCAGTTCAAACACCAGTGAAATATGTCCGACCACGTGATCTACCGGCGTCCGCTTGATGCTCCGCAGCGTCGCGTGGTGCTCATAAAAGCTGTCCATGACCGCCTGCGTCACACAGGCATTCCGCAATTCCTCCGTCGTCGTATTGTAAATCTCCTCGAGCGGTGTCTCCACATTTACCCGCAGAATATCGATCTTGTCCGCGTCCCGCAGGA
The DNA here is from genome assembly GCA_017937095.1 of Roseburia sp. Lineage (GTDB taxonomy): Bacteria > Bacillota > Clostridia > Lachnospirales > Lachnospiraceae > Roseburia. The sequence goes on from JAGBEG010000013.1 coordinate 385,754, forward strand.
TATGGCAGAGCATAGCCGTGCGCTCCGGGAGCTGTTCCGGGATGCGGTAGGCGCTGTGCACGCGGACCGCCGTCTCGATCACCTCGTCCTCCGTCCCCTCAGAAATATACGTGCGGATAGCCTTCTTTTCTCCAAACAAAATGTCCGCCCCAAGCGCCGCATGGTCGATGGACTCCGCATCGATAAAGGTACCATACCTTCTAAGCTGTTCAAATCTTCCCACGTCATGCAACATTCCAAGCAGCCATGCAAGCTCAATATCCGCCGCCGGAAGCTTCTCTGCGCGGGCGATCTGCTCACATAGCGCCGCAACTCTGTAGGTATGATCTATTTTTAACTTAATCTTTTCATCCGATGCATCATAAGCGTCGGTGTATTTCTGAAATGTCCGCATCACATGCGCACGGTCAATTTTTATCTGCATGAACCTTTTCCTCTTTCCGTCTTTCTAATGGATTCCTCTTCTCAGCGGTTCACATGCTTTTCCGTTTTTTCCTGATACATAATCTCATCCGCTTCACGCACATAGTCGTCCAGCACCTTCTCCGTCTCTATATCCGTAATAATATAGCCTGCGCTGACCGTAAGCGGAAACGGAAGCTGCATCTTTTCCGCTGTTGCACGAATCTCATCCCTGATATTTGCGATCATATCCGTGATCACATCCCTGTCGGTATTGTCTGTGATAATCAGAAATTCATCCCCGCCTGTCCGGACTGCAATCGCTCCATCCGGACAATACATAAGAATCGCACCGGCAATCGTTTTTATCGCCCAGTCTCCATGAATATGTCCGAAATGGTCGTTGATGTACTTAAGACGGTCCATATCCATAAACACAATGGACAGATTCTCTTTTGCCTTCTTCTTCTCATCAAATAAACTGCATGCCAGCTTCTGATATCCAAGGCGGTTATACATGCCCGTCATGGCGTCTTTCACATACAGATCGGACAGCACACGGTTCATATATTCCAGTCTTTCCTTTTTATGAAGGTTCTCCATTGCCGAGGTAAGAACATTTACCACCTGGGACAAATACTGCTTTTCCATAAGGTAAGACGCATTGCGTATGACAAAATATCCCACCGTATATTCCCTGAAATGCAGCGGAAGAAACAGAAAATCCTCGCCGCCCTCATTTGCTTCAAACATCGGAAACAGCCCTTCGATCTGCCGCCCCTTATAGTCCATCACCTTGCCGTTCTCGTAGGCAAATTCCACCTTCATCTGCCCGGGATATCCCTGAACGCAAAATTCTTCATTCTCAATGCAGTATCTGTCGTAATAATCTTTCAGATTACGGAAGTCGTTCATATGTTCGTCAATAATCAGATACATCGCATCACATTTCATGGCAGGAATACATTGGGGAATCCACTGGGACATCTCCTCTACGGTGTTGCAGCGCAGCAGTTCATACTCCAGCGACAATACCTGTTCCTCAAATTCGTCCATCTCAATTCCATGTAAAATCTGCTCCTTGGAACTCTCTGCCAGATCGATCCTTTTATCTGTCTTGCAGCCGCAGCTTTCCCAGAATATACACGCATGGCTTGTATAATTAAAACGCGGGACTTCTTCCCCACGCCACAGTTTTAAAAATATCTCCACGCACTGATAGCCAACCTCCTCACGGATATGGCTGACCGTCGTTATATTCGGCGAATAATAGCTCGCCTTATCAAAATCGTCAAATCCCGTCACGCGAAAATCTTCCGGCACCCGGTATCCACGCTTTGCCGCAGCCTCACAGACGCCGACTGCAATGTTATCATTGGCGCATATGACTGCATCGGGAACTTCCCCATGCTCCTCGCAGAGCTTTTCAAAACCGTTAAGCCCGCATTTGAACTCATAGCTCTCATAGTAGAAATCCGCATCCGTGTAAGAGATTCCCTGTGCGTGCAGATAATCCTTCAGCGAAGACGCGCGCACCCCATTTTCGTAATTGTCCTCCGGTCCCATAACGAACCAGAACTTCCTGCAGCCGTGCTCCTCGTACAGGTGCGCAATCACTTCCTGCATCGCAGCGTAGTTGTCAATTCCCACATAGTAAAAATCGTCAATCTCATTCGCAATGGAAATGACCGGCTTTCCTGTCTTTTTCGCTGACTCTATGACGTAGTCCCGCACCTCCGGATACCGGATATTGTTCAGGTCTACGATAATTCCATCATACTCGTTCAGGTTCGGCAAATGGTAAATATTGTATTCCCCGATATTATAATCCTTATCACGGCTCCAATCTCCGGAACTGTTGAAAATATAGAGGCTTATATCCTCATTTGTCTCTTTGATTCGCTGCAGAACCCCTGCCGGCCATGCATAGGTGAAGAAACGTTTCCATCCATCCATGAGCAATGCGATTTTCTTCATCTTTACCCCTCAACTTTGTGCTTCATGAAAATTCTTCTGTTACCATATCACGTTTCTATACTAACAAAAAACGCTTCATAATTCAACCTGAGGGTTTTCGTATTCCGGCATTAATGCTGATGCAGATACTTCTCTTTTGTCGCCATCCCCCCTCGGATATGGCGTTCCGATTTGTTTACGTCCAGAACCTTTCTCGTCTCCGCCGCAAGCGTCGGATTTACCTGTGCCAGACGTTCTGTTACGTCCTTATGTACGGTACTCTTACTGATCCCGAAATGTTTCGCCGCCTGCCGCACAGTCGTGTTGTTGTCGATAATATATCTGGCAATTTCCATGGCTCTTTCTTCAATATAACTTTTCAACCAAAATCCCCTGCACTACTTGTTTTTACATTGTATGCGGGGGATTTTTCGTATATACTATTTTTATCAGGATGAAAGGAGGTAATTTTGCCATGCCATTTATCAATACCAAAACATCGGTTGCGTTAAGCAGCGCTAAGAAGGAAGCTCTGACCGCGGAGATCGGACAGATTACAAGAGAATGCCTCGGAAAAGGCGAGAACTGGATCATGACAGGCTATGAAGACAACGCCAGCCTTTCCTTCCAGGGCAGCACGCAGGCTGCCTATGTGGAAGTCAAGACCTTTGGGACGCCTTCCTCCGCCGGCACAAGCCAGATGACGTCGAAGCTGTGCGCTCTGCTTGAGAGAGAACTCGGGATTCCTGCCGACCACATTTATGTCGCATATTTCCCGACAGACAACTGGGGCTGGAACGGCAGCAATTTCTAGGCTATTTTCCGCCAAAAAAGCCCTAAAGCGGGGCGTTACCTCCCCTGCTTTAAGGCTTTCTTATTCTGGTACATCGCCTCATCCGCACGATTTCTCGTGTCCTCAAGGCTCTGATCCCGCTTCTCATCAAAAATCGCATATCCGCTCGCAATCTGCATATGTATCTGCGTATGCTGCTGATTGTACCGACGTTCCAGCAGCTCGAGCGTCCGGATGCGCTCCCCTAACCATTCCGTATTCACGTCCTCGACAAGCACGCAAAACTCGTCCCCGCCGATGCGGTAGCATCTGCCCGCAGGCTCGAACACCTCCGTCAAAAGCTTCGCGGCGTCCTGAATATATTGATCTCCCGCAGCATGTCCAAGCGTATCGTTGCAGCGCTTCAATTCATTCAGATCAAAGGTCAGGATTGCTACTTTTTCCTTTGCCGGATTCAACCGGACCCATTCGTCATATGCATTCCGGTTATAGAGTCCGGTCGGCATATCCTTTACCGCAAGTTCACGGTAAATCTCTGCCTTGCGCCCTTCCTTTACGCCTGTAACCAGACCTCTCGCCACCTCGCTTCCGAGGAGCACAACATACAGCAGAAAAGCGAAGCGTCCGAATACGTCTGTCTTTCTCGCGCCCATATAGTAAGCCCCAAGATCCACGAAAAACGACGCCACCAAAATACCAAGTCCCACGATATTGACGCGTGCCTTACGGTCTATGCCGTTTCTCCTGATGCGGCACACCAGCGCATACATCAGATAGACAAGCGCCGCGATCATCAGCGCATGCGTCACAAACACCGTGTACTTAAATTCCAGAATACGCGTCATGTGAAGCGCAGTACAGATCACAGCGTCCAGATAGCTTGCAATCACAATCAGATAAGAAAAACGGTCGCGCTTCTCCGTCAGAAATTCCCTCACAAAAAATACAAACGGAGCGATCATCAGCATGAGCAGCATATAGCCAACAAAAGACGCAGCGACGCGGTTTTCCACCAGCACCGTCATCATTTCCGTCTCATTCAACGACCATGCGCCCATCAGCACCGCAAAGATGCCAAAATAGACAGCGCCGCCGCCAATCTGGATTTCCCTGCGTGCAATCAGACAATAGACAAGAAGAATGCTTCCGAGCGTCATATCCAGAATACTTACAAGCACCTCAGGAACCGACCCCTGCATAATATCAAGGTACATACGGATTGCATCGCCCTGATAGAATGTGACCTCGTAATCGCGCATCTGCGGATATACCGCCTGCAGCCGGATCAGCAGCTCTCCACCCGATAAAGAAGTCTCCACAAAATGCCATCCGCCTCCCGCCGACGATCCGAACGGCGTTCCGCCGTCCTCCAGCGAATACAGCAATTTTCCATCCTGATAGACCCAGACATACTGATGCGCCGTAAAAAACGCAAGACAGGTATTCTCTCCGCCGCGCATCTGCACCGTGAACTCTCTTGTGTCCGGATCGATCTGGTTGAATGCTGCGGCTAATTCCGTCGCTCCCTCCACGGGGTGTACCATCCGGCTCTTTGCACAGCAAAATCCAAGCAGTATCAGCAGTATTCCGGCTGCCAGCAATACATTATAGATTACCGCTACTGTCTTTTTCATCTCTCTTCCTCGTCTTAAGCCAGCCAAAAAATCCCTTCCGCGTTGTCTTTGCCCCGGCAGTCTCTGCCGGTTTCTCTTCCCCTGTTTCCTTCGGCAAAACAGGCAGCGCCTCCTCAAGAAAGAACTCGTCAGACATATCGTCCCTTTTATTGATTTTCGTACACATATCCTTCGTGACGTCCATCATTGTCTCCATCATGCGCTTTGCATTCTGCGACATGCGGTCCTCGAACGTCATCCCCTGATCCGGCCCTGCTTCGCCCAAAATACAATCGTCCCCGAGCACCCGAAGCTTCGTCAGACGGTCACGCTGTTCCTTTCGCACCACACTTAAGAAACGGCTTACCATCGCATTGTGCGCGTCGTCATCCGTATAGCACAAAAATTCCTCTAATGCAGTCTCCCCGGGAAAGCCCGCGTCATAATAGGCATTATAAATCTGACAGACCTGCTGTGCGCACTCTCTTAAGAGAATCCCACACTCCCTGGGCTTCTCCCAGTAACACCACTCTGCCTTTTCCAGCTTCTCGGACAGAGCCTCATACATGCTCTGAAGCTCCGCTGATTCCATCCTGCATTCCTTTAGAAATTCAAAATTCATCTGTGCCGCCCCCTGTCTATCTGCCGCAGCATGGCTGTGCAAGTATCTCCTCGCAGATTGTATCCGCATCCTTGCCGTCCGTCGCAATTCTTATGTCTGCCACTGCCTCATAGCGGGCGCGGCGTTTCTCCATAAGCTCTCTGATATACGCTACATTCATATTGCCGTTTAAGACCGGACGGTTCTTACTGTCCTTCACGCGCTCATAGATGGTCTCCGGCGCCGCTGTAAGAAGGACAATACAGCCATTCTCCTTCATAAGCGCAGCGTTTTCGTCCCGAAGCACACTGCCTCCGCCGCAGGAGACGATCAGATCTGTTTTCTCTGCGAGCGACCGAAGCAGTTCCGTTTCCAGATTCCGGAAATGCTCCTCACCGTATTTCTGAAAAATCTCTGTAATCGCCATTCCCTGCTGCCTCTCGATCAGCTCGTCCATCTCTGCGCTCTCTGCGCCGGTCTTCTTCACCAGCGCCCGCGCGATCATGCTTTTCCCGGCTCCCATAAAGCCAATCAGATATATATTTCTCACGTCCGATACTCCTTTGTCTAGCGAAAGAACTTATCCTTTACCTCAGAAACCGGCATTTCAAGACCCGTATAGAGCTTAAATGCAGCCGCCCCCTGCCAGAGCAGCATCCCCTTGCCGCCGATGCAGGTCGCGCCCGCCTCGCCCGCCTCCCGAAGGAGTCTGGTCTCTTCCGGATTATAAACGGCGTCCGCCACCACAAGTCCCGGGCGGAAGGCAGATACATCCTTCACCACGCTCTGATTCTCATCCGGCTTCATGCCGACGCTTGTCGCATTCACAAAAATATCGCTCTCTGCAATCTCCGCCGTCATCTTCGCCGTATCCGCAATATCATAGACATTGATCACACACTCCGGCACCTCGGCGCGGATTCGCTCCGCCGCATCTCTGCTGCGGCGGAAAATCGTAATCTCCCGCGCGCCTTCCAGTGCGCACTGCACCTGAATCGCAGTCGCCGCTCCGCCGCCGCCTGCAACTGTAATCTTCTTGCCGCGCACATCCACGCCGTGATCCCGCAGATTATTCACAAAGCCCTCGCCGTCTGTAATATGCCCGGTGAGCCTGCCGTTATCATTGACGATGGTATTCACCGCGCCGATGATCCGCGCCGCCGGAGACAATTCATCCATATACTTTGCCGCCTCCGTCTTGCACGGCATCGTCACATTGCAGCCGCGAAGCTTAAAGGTCTTCATCGCCGCAATCGCATCCTTCACCTCATCTTCCCGGATATCGAATGCGACATACGCATAATCCAGCCCAAGCCGCGCAAAACTGTAATTATACATCGCCGGAGAACCGGAATGTCCGACCGGAGAACCGATTAGCGCCAGCAAACCCGTATGTCCTGAAATCCTGCTTTCCATCTGCCTGTTCCTTTCCTGCTATCCACTCTCTTATTTTGTTCTTCCTCATCTGCCGTCCTATAGCCGCACGACCGGTGTAAAATCTTCCGTGTCGCCGCAGAAAAGCCCGCCGCACTGTGTCAGGACACGCTTCATGACAGGCAAAACGCGCTCATACGCTTCTGCCGCAAATGTGACGAGAAAGACCTCCGTACAGCCGTTATCGCTGACATATTTTCTTGTAACTTCATCCTTGGGCGGAAGATCGACATGCTCAATGTCCACGGACATTTTCTCTCCGAGTACGACCTCGATGACACCCGCCTCTTCCCAGAGTTCAATCTCGTACTGTCCCAAGAGCGCTTCCGCGAGCCGCGCCGCATTCACTCCCTGCGGCGCCAGATACAGCCATTCTCCCGGGACTGTCTGCCTTTTCGCCGGATTCTCCCTTTGTCCCGTCTGCCTTCCCTTCTTCTCCTGCCGTCCTGCCTGCGCCATTTTTCTGCCCGGTTTTCTCTGTTCCGGCTGTCCTATCCGCTTCATAACGCCTCCCTGCTACCAGCAAAGAACCTCGTGTCCGTCCTCCGTGACAAGTACCATGATCTCCCACTGTGCAGACGGAAGTCCGTCCTCCGTGTAGACCTCCCAGTCATTCTCATCATCCACGTAGATTTCCACACCGCCCATATTTACCATCGGCTCGATCGTAAAAATCATTCCGGGAACCATGAGCATTTCCTCACCGCGTCTGCTGTTATAGCCGACCCACGGCTCTTCGTGAAATTCCAGTCCGACGCCGTGCCCGCCGATTTCACGCACGACCGTATAGCCGTTTGCAAACGCATGGTCATGTACCGCCTGCCCCATATCGCCAAGGAATCCCCACGGCTTGACCTGCTCCAATCCCTTCTGGACGCATTCCTTTGTCACATCCACAAGCCGCTTCTTCTCCGGGCTCACCTCGCCGATACAGAACATGCGCGAAGAATCCGAAAAATATCCGTTCAGGATCGTGGATACATCCACGTTGATAATGTCGCCTTCCTTTAAGATAACGTCCTTCGACGGAAACCCGTGGCATACCTGCTCATTGACCGAAGTACACACGCTGTACGGATAACCCTGATAATGCAGCGGCGCCGGGATTCCGCCCATGCGCGTCGTCATATCATACACAATCTTGTCTATCTCTGCGGTATTCATGCCCGCATGAATATGCTCTTCAATATAGTCGAGCACCGCAATATTGATCTTGCAGCTCTCCTTGATTCCTGCAATCTGGTCTGCATTCTTGATGATATCGTGCGGGGGAACGATGTGCCCCTGGGATGCGATCAGTGCGATTCTCTCGTCGAACGCCTGATGGCATGCTTTATACTTCCTGCCGCTCTTGCACCAGCAGGGATCATTTCTTCCAATTTTTACTGACATACTCTCTACTCTTCTCTGCTATTTTATTTATTATATACTATATGCTTCCGCTGGACGGCATTTCCACCGCCGTCCACAGATGCTCTAGTGGTCTACTGTGATGCTTCCAAATGGAACCCTCTCCCAGGTAGTCTCGTCTAACTCTATCTCATGCTCCTCCATAAGCCTCTGATAAGCGGTTCCATCGATTGAATAATCGTCAAATTCCTTCTGCTCGATTGCCGCCAGCAGGTACTGGTACTTCTCCGCCAACGCCATCCGCCGCATGGTCTCCTTTACATCCTCCTCGCTTGCGCCAAGGCGTTTTCTCTGGTCCTCCTCGAGATCACTCCAGAAATCGTACTGATCGTTCGCGAGGTGGAGCTGCTCCTCTTGGGTCAGCTCCAGCTCCTCTTCCAAGGCAAGCTGATAAAAGATGGCGTCATGCACTGCCATGTCGAGCGCCGCCTGCTTCCCCGCGCTTCGAAAAAACGTATGGTTGGTAAACAGCCGCCAGAACTCTCCTGTATTCTCTGCATTATAAATCCTGGCTGTCTCCTCCATCTGCGTCTCTTCATATGCAATATAGAACGCCATGTCGCGAAGTGTAAGCGCCTCGCCGTCAACGACGACTGCCGTCATATCAAGGGAATCCGGAAAGGAAAGCTTCTGTCTCCTCTCCTGCTCCTTAAATGCCGCAAAGCCTGAGATCAGCACCAGAACAACCAGAACGGCTGTCAGGGTAAGCTTCTGTCTCATGACTGGCAAAGCTTCGCGACTACCTGATTGATCACGCCGCCTTCCGCCTTGCCTTTAAGCTCCGGCATTACATTTTTCATGATAAGTCCCTTGTTCTTACTTGCCACGACTTCTGCAAACTTCTCCGTGATGAACGCCTCCACTTCCTCTGCGGACATCATCTTGGGCGCATATTCCATGAAAATATCATAGCGCGCCTGATATTCCGCGCGCAGATCCTCTCTGGAATCCGGGCAGGTGTCAAGCTGCTCTTTGACTGATTTTATCTCCTTTAATATCACGCGGTCCACCAGCTCTTCCCTGATGTCATCGCGGCATCCCTCATCGATTGCAACCTTCTTTGCAGCAGATACCAGCGCCGAAAGGGCGTCCTTGCGCACCTTATCCCTTGCCTTCATCGCTGCGATCATATCATCCTGTAACTGTTTAAACTGCATTATACTTTCCTTCTTTCTTCTGATTCACTTACCTTCGATTATAACATCATCCTGTTCAAAATACAATTCTACAACACGCGCCGAACCGAAGTAATTGTCCGGTAGGTCGCATTGCCGTAGCAGATGCCTGTCCGCGGGTTGGAGGCGTGAATGATACGTCCGCCGCCGATATAGATCGCCACGTGTCCCGGGTAGCAGATAATGTCGCCTGGCTGCGCATTCTCATAGCTCACCGCTTGTCCGCAGCTACTCTGCGCATAGGACGAACGCGGCAATGAAATTCCAAAATGCTGATAGACCGCCATGACGTAATAAGAGCAGTCCGTTCCCTCCGTAAGGCTGTTTCCGCCGAGTACATACGGGTTGCCAAGGAACTGGCTCGCATACGCCACTACATCATTGCCGCTCACGCCTGTCGTATAAGAGGGATTCAATCCGCCATCCGTCAGTCCGGTCGCAGAACTTCCGCCTGTTGTCCCGGCAGATGTTCCGCCAGCCGCAGCCGTCGTATTTCCCGCTGCTGCGGCTGCGTTCGCTGCTGCGGCTGTCGCCCCCGCCGTTCCTGCGGAGCTTGTTCCATTCGCCTTGGCAGCCGCCGCAGCCTGCTTCGCTTTCTCGCTGGCAATAATCTGGTTCTGCTGCTTAATCGTCTGCGCATACTGGCTCGCCAGACTCTGCGCATTTGCGAGCTGGCTGTCAAAATCCGCCATCTGGGAACGTTTGGTCGCAATGACCTGCTCCAGAGAGCTTTGCTGCTCCTCGTAGCTTATCTCAAGTTCCTCCATCTCCGCCATCTCATTTTCAAGCTGAACTGTCAGATCCTCCACCTGCTGCACCACAGCCTGATAATTTTCAAGCATATCCCGGTCGTAATCATACACATCTGATACATATTCTACCCGGTTTAAGAAATCAGACATATTCTTCGACTCGACAAGTGTCGTCCACACCGACTGATTCCCGTTCTCATACATGTATTGAATCCGCAGCTTCATTGCATCGTACTGCTGCTGTTCCTCCAGCTTTGCAGTCTCCAGGTCAGCATTTGCCTGTGCGATCTCCTGCTCCTGCAGTTCCATATCTCCCGCAAGAATCTCCATATCCGTGAGAAGATTCATAAGCTGGTTGTCATATTGATTCATCTCTGTCTGCAGATTGCTCTGCGCCGTCTGGATATTCTCGATTTGTTCATTGACCTCATTCAGTTCCTTCTGCGCCTCGCTTTTCTTCTGCTGCGCATCGTCAATCGCAGACGCCGCAACCGATTCGTAACAGGATATACCGACCATTCCGGCTAACAGCGCCGCAAGGATCCGTTTTCTCATATAGCGTTTCTTCCATGCTGCCTTAAAGCTCATATCATTCTCCTCATCCACGCGTAATTCGTTCACTGCCTGATAAACTTCATCATAAGATACCTGCCCGCAGCAAAATAAAAGAGCAGATATCATGTCGCCACAATACCTGCTCTTAACGCAACAGGTATGTTTACGGGCTTCGCACATAGGCAATCAATACCATTTCCAGTACGCAGTGCGAACTCGGAAGCATAGCTTCCTCGTTCACGGGCTTCGCCCTATCAGTCCATAAAGAAACAACTTTTCCCGTGCAAGCACGAAAATTTGTTTCTTCATGTTCTGGCACTGCTCATTGCCTACGCGCACATTATACCATACCTGTTTATAAATTTGTCATATTTTCCGGAAATTTACAAATACTTAAGATTAATCCCATCCGATGTACATCAGATCAATATCATCCACTTCTCCGTCCCAGAAATCTACAGAGAGAGAGTTCTCCTCCATATCCTCCCAGATATCGCTGTGATTGTACCACTGATAGCTCTGGTAATCGTTGGAGTCGCTCTCGTAAGAATAATCCGGCTCGCCGTATGCAGTCAGGAAATCCTCACGGGTCGCATCCAGTGTCAGACCATTTGCAAACTCCAGCGTCAGATTGTCAGCATACTCGATAGAGGTAAACCAGAAGCCAAACACAATGCCGTCCTTAAGGGCGATCGGAGAATCCGATACATTACCAATGTATACATATCCCAGTTCTTCACCGGACGCATCATAGAAATCCGGATAATAGTATTCGCTTCCGTTGGCAATGTACTCCTCATCCTCTGACTCAATATAGAAGCCAAGCGCCTTGAACTCGCTGTAGTCCATCGGAAGCACTACCTCTACGCCGTTGATCGTAACCGCAGGATCCACAAAGCCTTCGCCGGGTGTTACATCAAGCGGTACTGCATCGTCCGCATCTTCGCTGTCTGCGACATCCTCACTGTCCGCCATGTCCTCGCTGTCTGCCATGTCCTCGGAATCATCATCATAGTCATAATCGTAATCATAGTTATAATCATCCGAATCGTCATCATCGTAGTCATAGTCGTCAGTGCCATAATAGCCTGCCCAGAATGCATCTTCAATCTCCTGACCAAAATCAGAATTGGCAACTGCGATACCGAGAATCAGCCAGATAACTGCAACGCCCAGACCGATCCATAAGCAGATGGTTGCGGTCTTTGAATTGGACTTATATTCCTGCGCATTTCCTGACTTATAAGCATTGTTCGCCTTTGTCGTAAATACGCACGCAATAATACCCAATACCATTGTGATAACATTACAACAGCAGCAGCAGATAATCTCAAGAATCGAGAATGTCATCTTCATTCCGAAGGTGTTCTTAAGCGGCTGTCCGTTGTCGTCCATCGGCATTCCGCCCATACCGTAATTCGGCTGTCCATATGCCTGACCTCCGAACTGCTGATCCGGCTGTCCGTATGTCTGGCTTCCGAACTGCTGATCCGGCTGTCCGTACGTCTGACCTCCGAACTGCTGATCCGGCTGTCCGTATGTCTGGCTTCCGAACTGATCCGGCTGTCCGTATGACTGACCATCCGGCTGTGCTCCGAAGCCCTGCTCCCCTGCCGGTGCCCCGAATGTCTGGCCATCCGGCTGTGCTCCGAAGCCCTGCTCCCCTGCCGGTGTCCCGAATGTCTGACCATCCGGCTGTGACCCGAAGCTCTGCTCCCCTGCCGGTGTCCCGAATGTCTGGCCATCCGGCTGTGCTCCGAAGCTCTGCTCCCCTGTCGGTGTCCCGAATGTCTGGCCATCCGGCTGTGCTCCGAAGCCCTGCTCCCCTGCCGGCTGTCCAAATGTCTGGCTGTCCGGCTGCGCCGTTTCCTGCTGGTTCTCTGTTCCAAAACCGTAGCTCTTGTTTTCTTCCATCTTTCGTCTCCCTAATTCTACAAAATTTCCTTTCACAAGCACTTTCATATGCCACTTTAGTATAACAGAGTATCGATGCCATCACAAGCATTTCTTTGCCGATAACCCCGAAAATGCCCGAAAACAGTACCTTTATCCTACCTGTTTGACAATCAGAATCGTATCTCCCGGTACAAGTTCCTTCTCCTTCCACCCATTTGTCTCCATAATGTCACGGATGGTCGTGTGGTTTTCCTTCGCGATTGTCCACAGGTCGTCTCCCTGCTTCGCGATATAACCCACAAGTCCCGGACTGTTCATCAGTTCTTCCATGTCAAGCGGTTCTTCCGTCAGTTCCTCGATGTTCGAAATCTGCTGCTCCAAGAACGCCAGCAGATCCAGATGAATCGTCGCCTTGACCTCAATGTGCTCCTGATCGAGCATCACAGCCGACAGCTGCTCGATTCCCGAATCCAGTTCAACGCGCAGTCCGTCCCCCATCTGCGGAACCTCTATCACCTGTGAAAACGGGTAGATCTCGCGCATCGAGCCAACAGGCATATTGTCGTCCGTCGTAATATATAGAAGTTCTACCGTCACGGTTCCTTCGACCCGGATGCCGTTTTCGACGGGCTCCTTTTTTTCCAGATTGACCTGACCCTCACAGGCGCAGATCTGCAATATCTTCTCCTGACTCTCCGGAAGCTCCATCTGTTCCGCGATGCGGCACTTTGCATAATTTTTCACAAGCAGCTTCTCCGCCATGCGCTCCCTGCGAACCGGAACGACCTTCTGCTTTAAGGAATAGAGATCTGTCAGAAGCTCTATCTGCTCCTCCCTCCACACGCGGATGTCTACGGAAAGTGATAATTCCAGTACAAGAATCCGCTCCTCCCCGTCATAATCCGGCTTTATCTCAAGTTCTGCGGCAAGCGGCGATGCAGCGATTCTGCAGATGCAGTTCTCCTCATCCGCCGCGCAGTCCACACCGCACTCGAGCGGGACCGTCGTCTCATACCATTGCAGCCGATCGCTCTCCTCCTCCTCGCTGTAGAGAACCGATACAAGCACCTCGCCTGTGACAAGCGCTCTTCCCTCGCGCACCGTTCCCTCCACATTGCGCAGTTCCACGCTGCGCCAGAGGATTTCTCTTACATTCGGCTTGCTCGACGGCAGCACCACCTCGCTTTTCTGGCGGCAGATATCCCTGCTCGAAAGCATAAGATGCAGCGCTTCCAGATTTCCGATCTGCTGTTCGTATTCGCCCGGCTCTTCCAGCTTTACAGAAAACTCCTCGTCGACTTCCTCTTCCGCCGTCGCCCGAAGCACGACGAGCGCCCGCACATTCAGCTTCCGGGAATTAATCACGCCGATCGTGATATCCTCAATCTCTCCGGTCGCCCGGACCTTTCCAAATTCCTGCAGACCGTCAAGATTCAGCTTTTCCTGAAAAGGGATTTCTCCTTTTAAGCAACTGATCTTCCCACTGCTGCCCTCGCTCCGGTAGAGCACGGAAAAGAGCAGGCTTCCCTTGACCCAGACCGCTCCGCTTCCCGCTTTCACTTCATCAAAACGAAGTTCTCCCTTTTCCTTTAAGACCTTCATGATATCCGGGCGGTAATCCGGGACATTGTAATCGTCGTCCAGCGTAATCTGACTGACCGCCGACCCGATTTCCTGTTTTCTATGTATCTTTACTTTTTGCAGTTCCAAAAAAAATTCCCCCATATCCGAATCTGTCTAAACATCTTATTCGGATATGGGGGATTTTATACCTGTTACCTGCCTGCTTACGCGGGTGATTTATCTGATTGTCAGCACAGCTTCATGCGGATGTCACGTGTGATGATATCTGAATAGCTGAATGATAATAACTGAGGTGGATTCTGTTCCTGGTCATCATTCACCAATATCGTAAATACACTCGGATACGCATTCTGAATGACTCCTTCCTGGATGTCAACCTTATTGCGTCCTCTGTCAAGCTGAATCAACACTTTCCTGCCACACTGCTGATGTACGGAAGCGCGCACTTTACTGATGTCTGCCTGTTGCATTCGTCTACCTCCTTGTACCGGCTTCTTATCGTTTTTCACCGAATACCATTCCGCTTTAGTTTAGCATTGCGTTAAACTCTTGTCAAATGAAGTTAGAAAATTTTCGAAAATATTAAGAAAATTCATTCAAAAATGATACTTTCGTCCCGGTTTTCCATCTTTATTACCAGATATGGGTAGCTCGGGCTTGCACTCACCTTCTCACCCTTCCTCGGACCCACCAGTTCCGTATCAAACAAAATAGCGTTGGAAGTCAGATAGCAGTCCCGGATGCAGATACTATACCCTCCCGTCTCCTGCTCCCCATAGCCGCGCACAATGTACAGTTCCCCGTCCAGTTCATACGACGTCTTAAAATCCGCCGCTTTCTTTTCCTCGATTTCTGTCAGGATCTCCTCCGGAATGTCCGACTCCTCGACAATCTCATACGCAAGATCCGCGACCTTCGTTCCATTGGTCGTCTCAACACTGCAGCCGCCGAGCATCCCGCAGCACGCCGCGAGTAAAAACAGCGCCCCAAGCCCCCAAAGCTCGTAACCGCCCGCTCCAAATGCTCTTTTTTGCCGTCCGCATTTTCTCTTTCTCCGGAACATGTGCCTGATCCCCCCATTTTTAACTTCTATCAGGATTCTATGCTCCTATCCCTGAAATTATGCATTATTTTTCCAAAAATATGCGGGGTATTTTCCCTCCGCCCGCTCTTGTCATTCGCCGTGATTGCCTTTATAATAGTCATGGGATTTGTTTCCATTTCCCAACTCAATCTTACGGGGCATATGCCCGGAAAGGATATCTTATGATACGAGTATTCCTCGCTTTACTGTTCGCAATTCTTTTCTTAATCCTCGGGATTCCTGTTCTCGGAGTCGAGTGGATCATCGGAAAATTCAACAGACATGCCGCCGACTTAAGCCAGCTTCGCATGGTACAGTGGGCATTCCGTGTTATCCTTTTTATCTGCGGAACCAAAATCACCGTGATCGGCGAAGAAAATGTTCCAAAGGATGAGCCGGTACTCTACATCGGCAATCACAGAAGCTATTTTGATATCATTATCACTTATGCGCGCTGTCCGGGGCTGACCGGATATGTCGCCAAGAATACAATGGAGAAAGTACCGCTCCTCTCCGCCTGGATGAAGCGGCTTCACTGCCTGTTCATCAACCGCGAGGATGTCAAAGAGGCGCTGAAAACGATTCTGACCGGAATTGACAATATTAAGAACGGTATTTCCATGTGTATCTTCCCGGAAGGCACACGCAACAAGACAGACGATCTGATGCTTCCGTTTAAAGAGGGCAGCTTTAAGATGGCGGAAAAAACGGGCTGTGCGATTGTTCCGATGGCGATTACCAATTCCGCCGAAATCCTCGAAAATCATTTTCCAAAGGTAAAACGGGCACATGTGATCTTAGAATACGGCAAACCCATCTATCCGAACGAACTGGATAAAGACACCAGACGAAAGCTCGGCGCGCATTGCCGCGAAGTCATTGCAGAAATGTTAGAGAAAAATGCGTCTATGGTATGAGGTCCGCAAGTCATAACATACAAAAGGAGGAAGTTCTCGATTCGAGGGCTTCCTCCTTCTTCTCTATCCATATTCACGCCTGCGCCGTGAGCGCTTTCACAATCTCCGCAAATCCCATAAAATGGGACGCCTTCACAAGAATCGTATCTCCTCTTCTTTTATACTGCTGCAAACTGGAAATCAGAGCCTCTTTCGTGTCCGCCTCATAGACCGCAGTCGCAGGGCTTACTTCGCGCACGCCCTTTGCGATCTCCGCCGCCAGTGTTCCGGTGACAAAAAGCGCGTCGATCTTCTTTCCCGCAAAATGTCTGCCCACCATAGCGTGCAGTTCCTTTTCGTCCGCTCCGAGCTCGCCCATATCTCCAAGTACCGCAATCCGCCTGCCGGATGCGCCGGACAGCACATCGATCGATGCCTGCATGGACACCGGATTGGCATTGTAGCAGTCGTCGATTACCGTAATCCCGTTTTGCTCGATCAGATTGCTCCTGCCGCCGATGGTCTGCACTGCCTCGATTCCGCGCTTCATCTCCTCCGCGTTAAGACCAAGCTGTCTTGCCACGCAGACCGCCGCAAGCGCATTGTAGACATTGTGCTCCCCGGCAATCGGAATATCCACCGCAAAGCTCTCATCCCCCATATGAATGACCGCTTTCGTTCCGGTAAGTCCGTCCGCCGCAACGTCCGTCGCGTAAACCTCTTTCTCAGCAAGCCGCTTTACACCGCCCTCCGTCTCCACACGCTTCGCCTCCCTGCCGATGCCATAGAACACCGTCGGTCTGCCGTTTACCGTCTTCTTCTCACAGAGCTTGTCGTCATCGCCATTCAACACCGCGATTCCCTCCGGCGCAAGATGCTCGAAGCTCTCCGTCTTTGCCTTTAAGATACCGTCTCTGGTAATCAGGTTCTCAAGATGGCAGAGCCCGATATTCGTAATCACGCAGACATCCGGCTGCGCCATCTCTGCGAGGCGGTGCATCTCCCCAAATTCTGAGATTCCCATCTCGAGCACGGCGACCTCATGCTCCTCTCTGATCTTAAAAATCGTGAGCGGAAGTCCGATCTCGTTATTGAGATTCCCTTCTGTTTTCAGCACCCTGTATTTCTGCGCCAGAACGGAGGCGATCATCTCCTTCGTGCTGGTCTTTCCGACGCTTCCGGTAATTCCTACCACTTTAATATCAAGAGCGCGGCGATAATATGCAGCAATCTTTTTCATGGCAGTCTCTGTGGATTCCACACGGATATACGGTCCCGCCGGATGCTCCAGTTCCCGCTCGGAGAGCACTGCAAGCGCCCCCTTCTCAAAAACCGACGGAATAAAATCATGTCCGTCCACTTTCGCCCCCTTAATGGGGATGAACAGATAGCCAGGCTCCACAAGCCGGCTGTCAATGACTGCCCCGGTGATCTCCCGCGCTTTGTCCGCGTCCGTTCCGATGTATACACCGCCGCAGGCAGCGGCGATATTTTCCAATGTCATATTTTTCATTTTACCCTCAATTCTGTGCCGCGCCGCAGCCAGCGCACCCGAAAGTCATTATTGTCCCTCAGCAGCATTCGCAAATCATTTCGCCTGACTATATTTGCGCAGGGAAATCTCAATCAGCTTCTCACAGAGCTGGTTGAAATCCATGCCGACCACCTTCGCCTCCTGCGGAAGCAGACTCGTCGGCGTCATGCCCGGAAGCGTATTTGCCTCCAGACAGAAGATGTGATTGTCCTTATCCAAAAGGAAATCCGACCGGGAATACGTGTCAAGTCCGAGAACTTTTGCGACTTCCTCCGCATACCGCTGCATCTGCTCCGTGACGTCCTGCGGCAGTTCTGCCGGACAGGTCTCAACGGCGCTTCCCGCCTTGTACTTGTTCTTATAATCATAAAAGCCCTCTACCGGCGCGATCTCGATGACCGGAAGCGCCTTGTAGTCGATGACGCCTACCGAAAACTCTCTGCCCTCGACATACTCCTCGATGACAAGCTCATCCTCCCAGCGGAACGCCTCCTTAAGCGCCTCCTCATACGCCTCCTTCGTGCGGACGATAGACACGCCGATACTCGAGCCTCCGCAGCACGGCTTCACCACGCACGGCAGTGAAATGCCAAGTTCTGCGAGGTCCGTCTGCTCCTCGCCCCGCTTTAAGGGAATTCCCTTCGGGGACGGAATACCTCTGCCTGCAAAAAGCTGCTTTGCCATTCCCTTGTTCATCGCGAGCGCACTGCCGAGATATCCGGTTCCCGTATAGCGGATGCCGAACAGATCGAACGCCGCCTGAATCTTTCCGTTCTCTCCGTTCTCTCCGTGCAGCGCCATGAACACGATATCCGCCATCTGGCAAAGCTCGATGACATTCGGTCCAAAGAAATTGTCCGACTGATCCTTTCTCTGCGCCTTTACCTTCGCAAGATCCGGCGCTGTCTCAGGAATCCCCTCCACCTTGACGCTGACCTCCTCTGCCCGCTCAAAGATTCCGGTAAGATCCTCCTTCTTATCGCTATATCCCATAAAGACATCCAGTAAGATTACCTGATGTCCGTTTTCTCTCAGTGCCTTTGCTACCATCTCGCCCGTCTTAAAAGAAACATCTCTTTCTGTGCTAAGACCGCCTGCCAGAACAATGATTTTCATGGTGTCCATCTCTCCTTTTTCAAAACTTTTCTCGCTTTATAGTATACCTTTTTTTCTTTCGTGACAAGATGATTCCTCGTTTTTCACAAACGGCATTCCGCACCTCCCGCATGGCAGCTCCTTCCCTTATTCTACATGCACTCTTCTCTCACGCTCTGTTTCATTTCTTCCGCCATTCCAAGCAGCCATAAAAAAATCTGCCGCGCCATCAGATCTTCCCCGCGTATCAGACTCCCATACAAATAAATCTCTTCTTCCTTCCCGCCGCGCTCCCATGAAAGAAGAATGTTTCGCAGCAGCTTCATCCGTGTCTCATCCACCGGGTGATTCCGTGCGATATAATCCATAAAACCGGGATTCTCCTGTATCATATCCATCCATACATTCGTATGTTCCCGCCGTTCCCTTTTTCTGTTCGTTTTTCTTCCTTTTTTTCTCTTCATTTTCTAACTCTTACCTTTGCCATGCGGTCGTGCCAACTACAATTATAAGTTTTATTTTCTTCTTTTGCGCACGCGTTCTGCACAGTAAATGCGCACTTTAGATATGCACAGCCCGGCAGGGTTTTTGCTCTATAGGAATCAGTACCTTCAAGCCTTGCAGCAACACGGTATTTCCTATAGGGGCGCAAAAACCGGGAGCGGTAAGGATTCTCTCCTCACCGCTCCCGGTTCTTTTGTCCTATATATCCACTATGAGACAGCACATCTCTTTGGCTTCTAGCTTTCCGGCTCGATCAGACCGTAGGTATTGCCCTTTCTCTTATATACGACATTGACATCCTCTGTCTCCGCATTGATAAATACGAAAAAGTCATGTCCCAATAATTCCATCTGCACGCATGCATCCTCCGGATACATCGGCTTCATGGAAAACTTCTTGCTGCGGATAATCTTAATCTCCTCATCCTCGTCCGAAACCGAATCGAGAAATTCCTTCTTGAATACCGCCGAAGCATTCTGCTGCTTCGTTACCAGCTTCGTCCTGTACTTCTTGAGCTGGCGCTCAATCACTTCCTCTACCAGATCGATTGATACATACATATCGTTGCTGATCTGCTCGGAACGAATGTAATTCCCCTTCATGGGAATCGTTACCTCTACCTTCTGTCTCTCCTTCTCCACACTCAGTGTCACATATACATCAGTATCCGGCGTGAAGTACTTCTCAAGCTTGTTCAGCTTATCCTCCACTGCTGCCTTCAGACCCTCGGTCAACTCAATGTTCCTTCCTGTGATCTTAATTCTCATGATGTCCAACCCCTTTGTCGTTTATTTGATACGGATATATCATAGATATATTATAACATATTTTGCCGCTATAGCAAGAAAATTTGTTCAGGTTTCATAAACTTTTCAGAAAATTTATTTTTATTTTTCCTCATCGAAGACAGACTCAGCCAAGCGTCAGCGCCAGATAGCCGTCCTTGCTGATGCGCTCCTCAGATAACGACTCCGGCAGCCAGATCATTCCCGCCGTCTGTCCGTATACTGCCCGCTTTGCGCCTGTCTGTGCCAGAAGCTGCGGCATGATTTCCGCAAGGCAGTCCTTTGACAGCGTTGTTTCCAGAATCGTAAGCGTATCTCCCTCTTTGTCATACATCAGTATATCCCGCTCACCTTCCTGCTCTGCCCGGCTTCTGCCGTCCTCACAGGTCACGGCAACCGTGCTCCCGCCGCAGCTCGCCCCTGACTCCATCGCATAGGCGATTGCGTCTTTGTCCCAGCGGACATAGCCTTCCCTCACGCACTTGGCATCGCGGATCGCCAGATATTCTTCAGCGGTAACCGGCTCCATGCATGGAAACGGCTCCGACTCCTTTACCTCAAGCGCCTGCATATCGCAGTCCATTGTACTGCGGGTATCGGGAAACGCCCGGCAAAAGCCAAGTCTCTCGTAATACTGCATCAGCGATTCCTCCGCCGGAGCCAGTATCAGCGGCTCGCCGTACTTCTCCTTTGCGAACGTCAGAATCTTCGATGCAAAGCCGCGCCCTCTGTACTCCGGCAGCGTCGCCACCGCATACACATAGCGCGCGTTAAGATATTCCCCCTGACACAGATACTGCACCGGAAGGAAGCTCGCCATGGAGACAGGCCGCCCGTCCGCATGAATGACAAGCATATTCTCTTTTGTCATCCGATGGTCCAGATAAAACCCGATATACGCTTCTTCGTCGCCAAAGCAGGTCTGCCAGATTTCCTGTACCGCTTCGCCGTCTACCTCACGGTCTGCATATACCACGTCACTCTCGGTCGCCACATATTTCGTGAGCAGGATCTCAGGATAATAGGAAAGCTTCGCCTTGCGCAGCCCCGGATCACCCGTGTCCTCCTCGCGGTTGACATATTCGTATTCCCCGCACTCGTGCTGCACGAACTGCTGGTTGATCATCGGATACGCGCCCTGCATCATGGGGTACGCTTTCTCGAAATGTACCACAAACGTATTATCATTCAGCGGTTCGCCCATGCAGAATGCAACGATCTCCCCGCCTTTCCTCAGCACTCCGCCGACCAGTCCCAGTTCCTTCCTGTGATCGAACGCCTCGTGGAGCACCATAATTTCTTCCTCCATCTCCTCGTTCCACTTCTCGGAGCGCATCCGGATCCAGGTGTAGGTCATTGTGCGGCACTCTTCCAGATTCTCATCCGTCATCGGCTCATATTCCCAGTCGTCCGCATCCATAAAACGCGCGATATGATTGCGCTTGCCGTGCAGCTTCTTGCCCGCCAGCGTCGCAAGCTTCTCCCTGGAATAAATGTAGTCGTAATCATCCCTGTCGCCCTCAATGAGAAACTTCCCGGGAAACCAGCGCATCAGCTCGCTGCGGTCCTCCTCCGAGAGCGGCGACATCATAAGCGCTGTCCCGTCCTTCTTACATTGAAAAAGCAGCTCCTCGATCGCTGCTTTTTTATCTCCGGCTCCCACCGGATAAGAATAGCAATGCCTGCCGTTCTCTACGAACCGGATGACAAGGCAGCCATGTATTTCCGCCACCTCTACCTGATAGACCTTTCTCCAGATAAAGTTGTTGGCGAATGTATACTCACAGGCATTCCTGCCGTCCTCCGCAAAATGCGCGTCCATCCACGCCTTATCTTCAATCGTTATATCATGAAACTTTATCTCAGTTGTTGCCATAATTCTTTCATTCCCCAATCTGTGCAGCAATATGCTCCGTCGCCGCATTGCATCCTGTGCTGTATGCCGGACGTTCTTCGGTTCTTTCATATTCTCTGCCAGTTCTTTTATTTTATTCCAAATCACGCAAAGCGGTGTCGCCGCCGCCGCGTATAAAATCTTCCGGACCGGGTCTGTTCCTTTAAAAGTAGACAGACTGCCGAGGAAAGAAATAGACCGCCAACCATGGCTGACGGTCCAAAGGATTAACCCTTCATAAGGAATTTGATGATTTTCTCCGTGTCCTCCGGCTCGTAAGCAACCAGCTCCAATTCCGGGATTTCTGTATCTGTTTTCAGAATGCTTGCCAGCGAAACATACTGGCAGAGCTTTGACTTTAAGTTCAGCCTGTCGCCCTCTCCGGTGATCAGCTCCACCTTTCCGTCACAGGAATCTATTACGTTGAAAAAACCGTCAATGTCTGTAATGTTCTTAATCTTCATAATGATACACTCCTTTCTCTCATCCTAATTGCTTTTCTGCCCTTACACTATAATACGAATACTTTGTAACTTCAAGTTCTTAAATCAAAACATCAGGAAATCGTTTCCATTGCGGACCGGATGATCTGCTCCGCCTCCTTTGCCTGCGCCTTCGTAAGCTGCGGCGTATCCTTCAGCACATAATCCATTCCCAGATTATCATATTTCACCTTTCCGAGGGCATGATACGGAAGCACCTCGAGCTTTTCCACATTGGAGAGCGTCGCAAGAAAATGTCCGAGTTCCGTCAGTTCCTTGCTGTCATAGGTGATTCCCGGCACGACCACATGACGAATCCACACGGGCTTATTCTTCGCGTCGAGATATCTCGCGAACTCCATAATATTTTCATTCGAATGTCCGGTGAGCTTCCTGTGCGCCTCCGGCTCCATGTGCTTGATATCCAGCATGATAAGGTCGGTCACGGCAAGCAGCGCGTCAATCTTCTCCCGCATTTCCTCTTCTGCGCTTTTCATCCTCTGCGCCGCCCCTTCCTTCGGACAGACCGCCCCGCCCGGAAACAGAATCCCGGAGGTATCCAGACAGGTATGAATGCCAAGCGCCTTTGCCTTCGCAAAAAGCTCTGTCAGAAATTCCGTCTGAAGCATGGGTTCTCCGCCGGTCGCCGTGATTCCTCCGGTCTTATAGAACGCGAGGTTGCGCTCCATACGGGCGATAATCTCATCCGCCGTCATATCCTCTCCGTCCTCCATATGCCACGTGTCCGGATTATGGCAGTACTGACACCGCATCGGGCAGCCCTGAAAAAATACGACGAACCGCACGCCCGGTCCGTCCACCGTTCCGAACGTCTCTATTGAATGAATTTTTCCCATATCATTCCTCCCTGCCAATTTCGCTCTGTTATAAACGGGGCTGTCGCTTCACGAATGGAAATTCGTGGAGCGGCAGCCCCATGGTATGCATGAATCCTTTCCGCAAGCTCCCTGTTACATACGCTCATGGAAGGTTCTTGCGATTACCTCATCCTGCTGCTCCTTCGTCAGCTTGATAAAGTTGACTGCATATCCCGATACGCGGATGGTAAGCTGCGGGTACTGCTCCGGATGCTTCTGCGCGTCTAAGAGCGTGTCTCTGTTCAATACATTGACGTTGAGATGATGTCCGCCCTTCTCCACATACGCGTCGAGCATTGCCACGAGATTGTTCTCCTCACTCTCCATATCCTTACCGAGTGCATCCGGCACGATTGTAAAGGTATTGGAAATACCATCCTGCGAATCCATAAACGGAAGCTTCGCCACGGACGCTAAGGATGCGACCGCACCGTGGGTATCGCGCCCGTGCATCGGGTTCGCGCCCGGTGCGAAGGCTACGCCGCGCTTTCTGCCGTCCGGCGTCGCTCCGGTGTTCTTGCCGTAGGAAACGTTGGAAGTAATCGTCAGGATCGATGTTGTCGGAATACCTCCGCGGTAGGTGTGATTGCCCTTGATGTAACCGATGAAGGTGTGGAGCACCTCCTTTGCAATCTCATCCACACGGTCATCGTCGTTTCCGTATTTCGGGAAATCCCCCTCGATTTCGAAATCGACCGCAATTCCGTTCTCGTCACGAATCGGCTTTACTTTCGCATACTTGATCGCAGACAAGGAATCCGCCACTACGGAAAAGCCCGCGATACCTGTTGCGAACCAGCGGCGCACCTTCTTGTCGTGAAGCGCCATCTCCAGCTTCTCGTAGCAATACTTATCATGCATATAATGGATGATGTTGAGCGCGTTGACATATACGCCTGCGAGCCATTTCATCATGTCCTTGTACTTATCCCACACCTCGTCGTAATCCAGGTACTCGGAGGTAATCGGACGGTACTTCGGTCCGACCTGCTTGCCGCTCATCTCGTCGACGCCGCCGTTGATCGCATAGAGCAGGCACTTTGCAAGGTTCGCGCGTGCGCCGAAGAACTGCATTTCCTTTCCGATGCGCATGGACGATACGCAGCATGCGATACCGTAGTCGTCGCCATGTACTACACGCATAATATCATCATTTTCATACTGAATCGCAGAGTGCTTAATCGAAGTCTCCGCGCAGAAACGCTTAAAGTTCTCCGGGAGCTGTACCGACCAGAGCACGGTCATATTCGGCTCCGGCGCTGCTCCGATGTTATTTAAGGTATTTAAGTAGCGGTAGGACATCTTTGTTACCATATGTCTGCCGTCCACGCCGATGCCGCCGATGGACTCCGTTACCCATGTCGGATCTCCTGCGAAAATCGTGTTGTACTCCGGCGTGCGGGCGAACTTCACAAGACGCAGCTTCATCACGAACTGGTCGATGATCTCCTGAATCTCCTGCTCGGTAAAGGTACCCTCCTTTAAGTCACGCTCCGCGTAGATGTCTAAGAATGTGGAGGTACGTCCAAGGCTCATTGCCGCGCCGTTCTGCTCCTTGACTGCTGCAAGGTACGCAAAATATACCGCCTGCGTCGCCTCCTGCACATTATTTGCCGGCTTGGAAATATCACAGCCGTAAATCTTTGCAAGCTCCTTTAACATCTTAAGCGCACGAATCTGCTCGGACAACTCCTCGCGCTCGCGAATGACGTCGGAGTACATGATGGTACGGGTCGTCGCAAGCTGCTCCTCCTTATCCTCGATCAGACGATCCACGCCGTAAAGCGCCGGTCTTCTGTAGTCGCCGATAATACGTCCGCGTCCGTATGCATCCGGAAGCCCCGTGATGATATGTGCGGAACGGCACGCGCGCATCTCCGGTGTATAAGCGTCAAACACGCCTGCGTTGTGTGTCTTTCTGTGTGTTGTAAAATATTCTACCACCTCGGGATCGACATGATATCCGTTATCCTCGCACGCCTTGACCGCCATACGGATGCCGCCGTAGGGCTGCAGAGCACGCTTGAACGGCTTATCGGTCTGAAAACCGACAATCTTCTCTTTCTCCTTGTCAAGATATCCCGGTCCGTGGGATGTGATCGTTGATATAATCTTCGTGTCCATATCCAGAACGCCGCCTGCCTCGCGCTCCTGCTTCGACAGTTCCAGAACCTGATTCCAGAGTTCCGTCGTATCCTGCGTTGGTCCGGCAAGAAAACTGTCGTCACCGTCGTACGGGGTGTAATTCTTCTGAATAAAATCCCTGACGTTGATCTCTCTCTCCCAGCTTCCGCCTACAAAGCTTCTCCATTCATTCTGCATACCTTTTACCTCCTGCTTTCTGACTGTTTTATTGTGTTCACCTGTCCGGTATCAGACAGGGCTCCTGCAAAATTAATGTGCAATGTCGGTTAGTTATAACTAACCCAGAAGACTATATCATACAGGATATTCGTCTGTCAACATTATTTTTGCAGACCCGAATTGTTCTTTCTGGCTTATTTTCTATGGATTTCCTCTGTTTCCGGATACCGGGAATCTCCGCGCCTTACTGCGGGGAAAGATTTGACAAAAAATAAGCCGACAGTCCGGGTAAATCGCCCAGACGGTCGGCATTCGATACGTTATACTCCACGTGGTTCTTCCACTTGTTCCGTCAGTCATATAACATCTTGATATTACAACGATTTGCTTCTTTTGGCAATAGGTAATTTTCACGAAAACTGATAAACTGCAATTCCGTTCTTATTTTTCTTCTTGACCTGATAGAGCGCCTGATCCGCCCGCTCATACAATTCCCGAAAGCACACGCCCGCCTCCGGCGCAAAAGCGATTCCGATACTGACCGTTGCTTCCTGCAGCAGATTCATGGCCGCCATCTGGGCGCGCAGGTTGTCCATCACACTTCTTGCCCGCTCACAGACCTCGCCGCGACTGGCGACATTCTTTACGAAAACAGCGAACTCGTCTCCTCCCATACGCCCGATATCGCTCTCCTCTCCGAACGCCTCGTTGAGCGCTTTCGCCAGCGTCAGAATCAGCATATCGCCCATCCCGTGTCCGTATGAATCATTGATCTGCTTGAAATTGTCGACATCCAGCGCAATATAGGCATGTTCCTGCTGCAGCTTCTGATTCTCAAGCGCTGCCTTGATGCGTTCCTCCATCGTGCCCCGGTTGAGCAGCTTGGTAAAGGAATCGCGCGTTGCCATTTCTCTTAAAAATTCCTGCTCCCGAAGCCGCTTCTGCTCCTGCTCGATCCGGTTCGTCACATCCATGAAGCTGACATAACAGGTGCTCCCCTCCATAAGCCGCACGACCACCTGACTTAACAGCCATTTGTATTCGCCGTTCTTCGTTTTCGTTCTGGAAAGTACCTCAAACGGTTCCCCCGCGCGAATCTGGTCGATATTGTCGCGAATAAGCTCCCGCAGATTAATGTTCATAAAATCCGCCCAGCCGCGCTCTACCTTACGAACATACTCCTCCTTGTCATACCCCATGATCTGACATGCTGTCCGATTCACATAATACACCTTACGCCGCCGCCCCTCTCTGGTCACAACAAGTCCGAACGGTACATTTCGCATTACCTTATGAAATACCTTCTCCTCCAATACATTCTCCGACATAATCCCTCTCCCATATAAATCCCCAATCGCACACATTACCCGCCTAGTATAATACAATTCGACCGATTTAGGAAGCATTTTTTGTATATATTCCCTGTTTTTTGTAGACTTGCGCAGACTATCGCATTATAATATACAAAAAACACGGAGGAATCAGAATGAAAATTGGCATTTTATCCGATACGCACGGCGTCTTCCGCGAAGACTGGGTGTCTATTCTCACACAATGCGACTATCTGATCCACGCAGGAGACATCAATACGAAAACATGCTATGACAGAATCAGGTCGCTCGGCATCCCGTGCTACTTTGTGCGCGGAAACACCGACCACGGCGAATGGGCAAGGTTTTTGCCGGAATTTCTGACGGTTCCCATCGGCGGGAAAATCTTCTATATCATACATAACAAGAGCGACCTTCCGTTCGACCTGACCGATGCGGATTTTGTCATCTTCGGACACACGCACTGCTACACCGAATACGAACGCTTCGGCAAAGTGTTCTTAAATCCCGGAACTGCGGGGCAGCCGCGCGGTGACGGACGCAGTATGGCGATCCTCGAATTGGGGGAGGACACTTATTCCACCCGGCGCATTCCGCTGTAGCGCGGATGGAATAAGTGACCACTCCTACTTGAGTTCCTGCTCCCGAAGCAGCGCGGCAACATGCAGCTCATATTCCGCAATCCGTTCGGATTTGCGGATTTTTTTCATGTATTTTTCGGGATTCGTAAAGCTCTGGGCAAAATACACCCAAAGTTCCTTCATCTTAAAGAGCGTATTCTTATCTCCCGACATCGCAGACATATAACCGTGCAGAATGTCGTCATGAAATGCGAGAAAGCGCTCCTTTTGCGCCGTCTCATCCGGGCTTTGCGGCTGCCCGGTCGGTGCATCCGCCATCCTTTTTTCCACGCTGTGGGCTTGTGCACAGCTTCCGGGGTTTTCCGCCTTTGCCCGCAGTTCTCCGATCAGCCACGGGCGCTTTAACAGCCCCCGCCCGATCATGACCTTCTCTGTCCCCGCAAACTGCGCAAGCAGCCGCCCATAATCCTCCGCCGTGCAGATATCCCCGTTGTAGCAGAGCGAGTGGCGGCTCTTCTCCACCGCCTGCGCAAACGCTTCCAGCCGGACGGTATTCTTATAGAAATCCTTCTGCACGCGCGGGTGGATAATGAGCTCTTCCAGCGGGTATTTCTCATAAATTCCAAGCAGTCTCTCCCACTCCGCTTCGCTCTCCTTTCCGATTCTCGTCTTAATCGAAACAGAAAGCGGACATTTTGTAAAAATCTCATCCAAAAAGGCGTCCAGCTCATCCGGCAGCGCCAGAAATCCGGCGCCCCGGTTCTTTGCCGCGACCGTCCCGGACGGACAGCCGAGATTCAGATTGACCATGCGGTAACCAGACCGTTCCAAGTCTCCGGCAATGCACAAAAACTCTTCCGCACGGTTCGTAAGAATCTGCGGTACGACATCCATCCCGGTATTGTGCTCCGGTAAAATGTCCTGCTGCTCCCTGTAATTTAACTTTCTATTTGTAATAAACGGCGTAAAGTAACGGTCGATTCCGCCGTAGTATTTCTGATATGCATTTCGGAAAACATATCCGGTGAGCCCCTCCATGGGCGCCATATAAAACTGCATCCCTACCTCCATGCGCACACGCGTACCTGCTTTTTCGTATCGTTTATATTAATGTATACGGCACATGCTGTCAACCTTCCGCCTTTCTCTGCCTGTCTGCCTTCCGGTTCTCTATACCGGGCTGGAAAAATTTTTCATTATATGCTACAATCCCCTATAGTACTTATGTACGGTTATATACTACAAGTAGAGGAGGGTTTTTCATGCCTAAATTATGCAACTTGAAGCAGAAATTCGTCTTTTACGCAATGTCTACTGCAATCCTGATTGCCGTGTTAATTATTGCAGTCATGTCGTTTGCCAGCATCCGTGCGACAAAGGCGATGCAGCTTGACAATATGCAGATTACCGCACGTATCGCATCCGAGAATATCAGTTCCAATCTGCACCTTCTGACAGAGCGGATGTACAATCTTTCTCAGGACCAGATTCTTCACAATACTTCCACCGCCGACTCTCTCAAGGGCGTGCGTCTTGCCGATGCCAAGCTTGAGATTGAATTTGTCTGGCTCGCCGCCTATGACCTCTCCGGTCAGAAGCTTTACGGCGATCAGATTTCACCGGCTTCCATTGCGGATACCGGCTATTATGCGTACCTGACACAGACCTCCAACACCGTCATCGGAGATCCCTATTATGACAATGACGTGCTGCAGCTATGTGTCGGCGTTCCGTTAAAAACCAGCGAAGACGAGGTGTTCGGCTATCTGGTCGGCAGCTACAAGTACGATCTGTTGAACGACGTCTTAAGTATGCTGATCCTGGGCGATACCGGAAGCGCCTGCATCATCAATCAGGAGGGAACGATCGTCGGCGACCGCAATCTCCAGAATATTATGGATCAGCAAAACGTTTACGATATTTATGGTTCTTCCCGGAACAAGGATATCTTTGACAAGGTTTTAAGCGGTCAGACCGGTTCCGCCTCCATGCGGCTCGGATCAAAAAAGGACTACGTGGGCTATGCGCCGATTCCCGGGACAAACTGGTCGCTGCTGGTCTATGCGCCGCAGTGGGAATTTATGAATTCCGTATTTTTCTCGATTCTTCTGTGCGTGCTTTTATCGGCAGCGGCACTTGCGGGCGCAGCATTCTTTATTACATCTGTATCTAACCGCATATCCGCTTCTCTCGTTTCTGTCACCAAACGTCTCCAGGGTCTGGCAGATGGTAACCTGACAGAAGAAGTCGCGCTTTCCGCCAACAACGATGAGACGGATATCCTGACCGAGGCTTTGTCCAAAACCGTTGCAAGCTTAAGGGGCTACGTCGAGGACATCCAGATTTCTCTGGGCGCATTGTCCTCCGGCGATTACACGATTTCAATTCCTGACAATTTCAACGGGGATTTTTCATCTATCCGTGATTCGCTCTGCCAGATTGCCGATTCCCTGAATCAGACCATGCAGCAGATGAATCATTCCTCCGCTGAGATCAACCGGAACTCCAGCGAGGTTTCCGATTATGCAAGGCAGCTCCATGACGGTTCTACAAGCCAGTCCGATCTGCTTGCCCAGTTGGACGAGAGTATGCAGGCAATTGTCACCTCCATCGAACAGAACCAGGAGAACGTGGAACAGATTGAATCCTGTTCCAGAAATGCAAGCGAGAAGACAGCGCTCGGCGCCGGATATATGCAGAGTATGCTCGATACCATGTCCGAAATACATACGGCAGTCAATGAGATTTCCAAGATCAGCCAGATGATCGAAGACATTTCCGGTCAGACAAACCTGCTCTCTTTGAATGCTTCTATTGAAGCCGCCCGCGCCGGAGAAGCCGGACGCGGCTTTTCCGTGGTTGCCACCGAAATCGGTCAGCTCTCCAACCAGACTACCGATGCTCTGCGGCAGACGGGCGCTCTCATCGAACATGCCGCAGAGACGATCCAGAAAGGACTCAGCACGGCGGATGACACTGCGCACGCCTTCGAAGAGATCCAGGCTGTCACAGAGCAGTATCATGTAATATCCGAGCGTCTCTCCGACGCGGCTGCCGCGCAGACTGCCGCTGTATCGTATGTCAACACCCAGTTAGGCTCGCTTAAGGATATCGCCGACGCCAACTGCTCGCTGGCAGAAGAGACCGACAAGATGGCTGCCGGTTCACTGGCGCAGTCGGAAAGCCTCAGGGATTATGTCGCTCAGGTCAAAATCCGGGAATCCGTAATATAAGGGAGGAGTTTTCATGAAACATTTCATACATACCCAAAAACGTTTTTGCGCACTCGTACTGCTTGCTTTGATGCTCTTTAGCACGGGATGCGGTTCCGGCATGAAAGACGGTTTCTACACGGCGGAAATGTCCGATTTTTCCCATGGCTGGAAGGAATATCTCTGCATCATGGTAAAGGACGGCAGCGTCGTATACGCCGAGTTCAATGCAAAGGACCCCAGCGGTTACATCAAGGCATGGGACAACGCTTACATGAAAAACATGAATGCCGTTCAGGGCACATATCCGAATGAATACACCAGAGAGTACGTCTCCCAGCTTGTGAACGGAAAGAGCGGGGACGACATCGAGGCAGTCAGCGGCGCCTCCACCTCCGGCAATAATTTCCGCCGCCTGTCCGTCGCCGTCATCGAGCAGGCAAAAAAAGGAGACTCCTCCACCATAATCGTAACTACGGAAGAGTAGTCCCCTCTCTCATTGCATTTCTATGCCTGACAGTGAAGCTGGATTGCTGCGCTAAGTAAATCCGCGCAGCCCTCCACCTTCCTGTCATAATATTTTCTGAATCGCCCGTCTGCGGCATACATCCTGCCGACTCCGATATGAGCCTCCTTTGTATAGTTGCTCCATACCATCATCAGCCACTCTTTGTGAATCTCTACAATTGTCTTAAGCTCCTCGCTGTCGGGCTGTAAGCCTTCCTCTACTGCCTGTTCCAGTCGCTTTAAAATGTCCTGCTCAAGGTCGGTATATCTCTTGTATTCCTCCTCGTTCATCTTTAATCTCTTTCGGTTGGATTCCTCCACGGCTTTGTCACCGTACTTTCTGCGGATTTCCTCGCCGTACATCCGCTCGTTCTCCTCCACCTGGTTCTTCTTAAACGCTTCAAATCTTTCCTTATCGCTCATCTCATATTCTCCTTCCATTGACGCAATCGTCTGCCTGATATTCCGGATCAGCCGCTCCGTCTTTCGTTTGCGCTGTTCCAGTTCCAGAAGGTGTTCCTCTAAGGCGCTTCGGATATTAAATTCCGGATTATGCAGAATCTGTGCGATCTGCTCCAGTTCTAATCCCCTTTCCCGGTAAAAGAGTATCTGCTGGAGCAATTCCACTTCCTTTTCTCCGTAAAAGCGATATCCCGCGCCGCTTGTGCGCGATGGTTTCAGCAATCCGATCTCATCATAATAACGCAGCGTCCGTGCACTGACCCCCGCCAGTTCTGACAATTCCCTGATACTGTATTCCATATGCGACCTCCATTGCCCCACAGCCTGCCATTTGTTTTCTGACAGGTTTTCGGGTAAAAATTCTTTTCTTTTTCCCTTCTGTGTATTCAGCATACTTCTTTCCGTAACGTCAAAGTCAAGAGACTTTTTCTATTTTCTGCTAAAATATTTGTGCAGCGTTTTCCGACATTCCGCAATGCATTTTTCTATAAGACCGCGCGCTGTAACATTTCCAGTTCTTCCATGTAAATACAGTTCGGAATGCGATTCTCCCTCACCGCCTCGATACAGTCAGCAAATGCAAACCAGCGCACCTCGGAGACCTCTTCCTCCTGAAGCACAAAGTCTTCCTCCTCCATATCGAGCCAGAGCGCGTAAACATTGCTGACCTGATGATCGCGAAACAGCTTTCCATAGAACTCTTTTTCGAACGAGAAGTGGCGCTGTCCACAATAAATCAATTCCCCGCCGTCGATTTCCACACCGAGTTCTTCCTTAAGTTCACGGACAGCGGACGGAATATAGTCACAGCTTGCCGGAATATGCCCCGCACTGGAAATATCGTAGCACCCCGGGTCCGAATCCTTGTTGTCGCTCCGCTTCTGCAAAAGTATCTGTAAGATGCCGTCCTTTTTTCTGAAAATCCATACATGTGCCGTGCGGTGCCTGATTCCCTTCTCATGCGCCGTCTCCCTGTCTGTCGTCTCTCCTGTCGGGTTGCCCTGTTCATCTACAATATCCAGTATTTCCATTTTTATCCTCCACTTTGATGTATCACCAATCCCTGCTGCTCCCATTTAATATAACAAAAGCGGACAGGATTTTAAAGTCCCATCCGCCCGTCTGCTTTATAGAATCTGTTCACCGTTCACGTAAAGATGATATCCATTCGCCGTGATATTTGCCGTGTCGCCGTCAAAACTCGTGATATAGCTGTCGCCCGTGAGCGTCCACGCAGAATCTTCATCGAGTGTCACATCCACGGTTCCGCCCTCACCGTCGGGGTTGATTGCACCGGTAAACGCCGTGCCGTTTGTCATCGTAAGCTTCAGCGTAGAAATCTCATCCACGAGTATGTTTCCCTCAATCTGCTGCGCATCCGCCGTCAGAATGACGTCGCCGCCGTTCGCGCCTTCTGTTCCCCATCCCCTGGAAGAGGAATTTCCCTCCACGCGCAGGAACACATCGTTCGCCAGCGTAAATGCCACATCCTTAAGCGATATCTCACAGTCCGTATTCGTGACATAGAACATATCGCCGGACAGGGAAGTAATGCTGCCGCCCTCCGCTGCGAAGTATGCCTCGCCGACTGCCGCATCCCCTGACATGCTCTGATAAATCATAATGCAATGGATATTCTCATTGGAATCTCCGTTATAAGTGTTGTCCATAGCTCCGGTCACATCGCAGTCTGTCAGCGTGACGGAGTTTTTTCCTTCTACGACCACGCCCTCGCTCGCATTTGCCGTGAGCGTCGCCCCTGTCACCGCAATGTCAGCCGTACAATAGATTGCCGGACTTCCGGTTCCGTTCGTCACATACGTACCGCCCTCCACATTGACCATACCGCCGCCGCGGTCACTGCGGATTGCCGCAGAGGAATTTCCCTGTGTCTCAACGTCCAGATTTGCCGCATTCGTCGTGCCGCCTCCGGTCGTCTGAATGCCGCCGGAGTTATTTTCCGTCGTGCGGATCACAGAGTCCGAAATATTCACGACCGTGCCCTCGCCGTAGCTGAATACACCGTTTCCGTTTACAGCGCTTGTATTCACCGTCGCGCCCGTGATCGTCACCTGTGCGCCGTTTAAGGCAAGCAAGCCCGCGTTCTGTCCATAGAAATCACCGTTTTCCGTGTTCGAGGATGCACCGCCCGTCTTCTCGACAGTAATATCGCTGAGTGTCACATTCGCTCCGTCCACCCGAAGCGCATTTTCATCATCCCCGGCCGAGGTGTAGGTTTCGCCTGTGATGTCGGTATCAACCGTATTGGCTGAGGTTCCGTTTGTGACTTCATCGCTTCCGCCAAAGCCGCCGCCTGCATTCAGATTCCGAACAACAACCGATACCGCCTGATTCTCGTCGTCGAGCTCGATTTCCAGCACGCTGCCGATGGCAATATCGTCGACAGTACCTTCACCGCTTCCCTGAAGGTATTCCACCGTAATCTCTGTCTCGTCGGTCAGCGAAAAGGTCAGCGTCTCGCCCGAACTCTCAAAGCTGCTGCCGCCCGGCATCTCTCCACCCGGCATTCCTTCCGGTTTTTCTCCATTCGGCGCTTCTCCGTTCGGCTTTTCTCCGCTTGGGGCTTCTCCCTCGGGTGCTTCTCCTTCCGGCTTCTCTCCGCTTGACGCTTCTTCACTTG
Organism: Roseburia sp.; assembly: GCA_017937095.1. GTDB lineage: Bacteria > Bacillota > Clostridia > Lachnospirales > Lachnospiraceae > Roseburia. The sequence continues at coordinate 420,115 of JAGBEG010000013.1, forward strand.
GAGCCTCTCCTTCCGGTTTTTCTCCATTCGGCGTTTCTCCGTTCGGCTTTTCTCCGCTTGGGGCTTCTCCTTCCGGTTTTTCTCCGCTTGGCGCTTCTTCACTTGGGGCTTCTCCCTCCGGGGCTTCTCCCTCCGGCTTCTCTCCGCTTGGCGCTTCTCCTTCCGGTTTTTCTCCATTGGGTGCTTCTCCCTCCGGGGCTTCTCCACTCGGGGCTTCTCCTTCCGGCTTCTCTCCGCTTGACGCTTCTTCACTTGGGGCTTCTCCTTCCGGAGCACCCTCGGGGGCTTCTCCGCCCGGCGCTCCCTGCGAGCTTAGTGTTCCGACCTCCGCCGTAATCGTATCTCCCTCGACTGCCGTAACCTTCACGATCACTGCGGTACTTTCTACAACCTCCGCTTCCTCCGTTGCCGCGACGTCCTGTACCGTATCAGTCTCTCCTGCATCACTGCCGCACCCTGTCACGGTATACATCGTCATCACTGCCACACATCCGAATACTACGACTTTTTTCCACTTCATACTTATCATTCCTCTCCTATTCATTTTCTACTATCATGTACCGTCCATCATCCGGACGATTTCTTCTTTTGCCTGACAAGGAGAGTATAAAAAGTCAATGTGATAACTATGTGTTTATCTCGTTAAATTATCTTGAATCTATTTGTTCAGAATATTAAGCAGTGCCTCCTGCAATTTAAAATTGCCCGCCACAACGTCATTTACCGTCACGTCCGTTCCAATACGCGTTCCCGCATAATCCGTGACTTTTCCGCCTGCTTCCTCTACCAGAAGCATACCTGCCGCATAATCCCATATCTTCAAATTCCGCTCAAAATACGCCTCGCAGCTTCCCTCTGCCACCCGTGCCAGATCAAGCGCTGCCGAGCCGCTTCTTCTGATATCCTCACACTGTAAAAATATTTTCTTAAAAACTTCAAAATTGTTTTCTGCATACTCATGGTAATACGGGCTTGTTCCGATAGAAATCAGACTGTGCTCCATATCGCACACAGCGCTTACGCTTATCTTTTTTCCATTCTTGTAAGCGCCCTTCCCTGCCCCGGCGTAATACAATTCGTCCGTGTAGGGATTATATATAATTCCAAGCACGATTTGTCCGTCCACCGCAAGCGCTACCGATACTGCGCTCTGCCTGTAATCATGAATAAGATTTGTCGTTCCGTCTACCGGATCGACGATCCACGTTGCCCCGCTGACATTCTCCCCGGAATAATTTTCTTCTCCGAGAAATCCAATCTCAGGATACAGCTTGGCAAACTCGTCCAAAAGATATCTCTGCACGGATTCATCTACCTGCGTTGCGTAATCTGCACGCCCTTTTACCTTGATGTCTCCTGCCGCCGCGCGGTTCTCAAAAAAAGGCTTTGTGCTCTTTATAATCTCTATCAATTTTTCCGTTTCAACCATACCCAGTCTTCCTTCCACCCTTTTTATTTTTCTTTTTATTATAGCAGATATTTTACAGACATGCTCCCATTCTGCATAATTTCAACACACACGCCGCAGTGTGGTTTTAGTTTGTCCGTAAAGGGCGGCACATTTGGAACATCCGTAAAATAAAGCCTTGTTCCAAACTGATTTAGCATTTCCAAAATCTGCGGTGCGGCGCTCTCGTATCTTCTGTCGCTGGAAGCGCAGATGATTGCGCAGCGGGGTGCGACTGCTTCAAGCAATTCTTTATCCATGCTGTTTTCCTGCCCGTGGTGCCCCACCTTAAATACCTCTGCCTTTAACTTCTCTTTGCTGCATTTGTAAACGGAGCGCTGCGTGTCTCCCGGCAGCAAAAAAGTGTGTCCTGCGCACTCCAGATATAAAATAAGGCTGGTGTCATTCATTTCGGCATCCAGCTCTCTTTCTATCTCTTTCGTCTCTTCTCCGCTCTTACAGGCTTCATACAACCTGCGAAATCGTTCGGTCTGCCCCTTTACCGCCTCAAGCGTCGGACCTAACACCTTTATGTGCAGTCTTTCTGCGACCCGGATTTCCTCCTGCCAAACAAGCTGTTTTACTTCACCGCCGGCATCAAGCACTTGCGTACAGAGTCTTTGATAGCTGTTTAATGCCGCTCTGAATTTTCTCCCGGATTCACACACTGCCCCTGCCGCCTCAAGCGGCTTCATCATCCGAAAAAGCTCCACCGGAAACGGCTGCCAGAAGGTCGCCGGTTTCCATCTGGCTGCGACTTCTTCCATACCGCAGGTATGATCCTCGTGTATGTGCGTATTTACCAGCACGTCGATATGATCGACGTCCTCCCGCTCCAGAAAATCGAGCGCACGCACACGTCCCGTCGTCGAATTTTCGTATTCCTCACGCTCGCCGCTTCCGGCGTCCACGACCATCACAAAGCATCCGCCTTGGCAATTCTCATCCTTTGCCTGCAGCAGAATCGCATCACCGTTTCCCACATTGATAAAGCTTACCCTGAATATCCACTGTTCTTCCATCTACTTCATCGCCTTCTTTATATAAATTCCCGACAGTACAAGCACCAATATCGTCATTACAATCGCACATGCGCTGGCAAAGCCGAATTTCATCGTCTTGATTCCATAAGTATACATAAACTGTGTGATTGTCGAGGTAGAATTTGCCGGACCTCCGCCGGTCAGTATATTCACTTTTTCAAACAGACGGAAGGTGTCAATCGTGCGCAGCATCGCACACAACGCAAGACCATTGCCGATATTCGGCAGTGTAATATGCCGGAATCTCTGTAATGCTCCCGCCCCGTCGATACTTGCCGCCTGATACTGATCCTCCGGCACCGTCTGAAGCTGCGCATAAACCAGCAAAAATGCAAAGGGGACATTCTGCCACACATCGATCAGCAAAATCGACCCGAAAGCCGTCTTCACATCATAGAACCAGTTGTACACGGGAAGCCCGATTGCCGTAAACACCTGTGTGACAATTCCATAGTTGGGTGAAAGCATCATCCGCCAGATCAGAGCAACCGTCACGGCAGGCAGAAGGTAAGGCAGCAATATCAGGGTTCTTACAATTTTGCGTCCCCATCCCAGTCCGTTCACAAACAGGGCTAAGAGGAGGCCCAAAAGAACCTCCAAAGCCACTGCGATTATGGTGAACACAATCGTGTTGATTACCGACTGGCGAAAATACGCATTCGAAAACAATGCTGCATAATTGGAAAGACCGCAAAATGCTTTGTCTCCCTTCAGATAATTATAATCTGTAAAGCTGTAGCCGACCGTAAATATAATCGGGTAAATCGTCATGACGATCAGAATCAGAATTGTCGGCGCCGTCATTTTATACGCAAACAAGCTTTTTCCATCCGCGTAAAATCTTTTCATGCCATGTCACTCCTAAATTTACTGCATCAGCGCTTCAAGCTGTGCCTGTGCGTCATTTAAGCCGTCGTCTACACTCTTGGTTCCCGCCATGATATTGCCCATCTCTGCTCCAAGGATATTGGTAAATTCCGTCCACTCAGCGATTGTCGGGCGATATACACCGTTTTCCAATGCCTTGCATACAACCTCAAGATGCGGATAATCCTTTAAGACTTCCTCGTTGGTAAGGCAGCTATATCTGCACGGAACACCGCCGTTTGGAATACTTGCAAGCTGTACCTCAGGGTCCATGATATATTCCAAAAGTTCAAGTGCCAGATCCGGGTGCGGGCTGTTGCTCGGGATGCCGATACACCATGTACCGTATTCGGATGTATTGTATACGGTTCCTCCCTCCTCTGTCATCGCAGGGCTCACCGTATAGCCGGCAGCGCTGTCCTCTGTCGGAACATACCAGCCCGGCCAGCCGATTGCAAGCGCTGCGGAACCGTTGTCCACGGCAGCAGTCACATCATCCTTCGACATTGCGGAACCTGTACCGATCAATTCCATATAATAATTCATTGCCGCCTTAAACTCGTCTGTATTTACGGTAGGCTGATTGTTGTCATCTACGACCCAGCCGCCGTGCGCAAGGAGGATTGGCAGGAAATCAGACACAATATTATCCCCTGTATCGCCTCTGTATGCAAAACCGTTTGCGCCGCTCTCCTGTGCTTTCTTTGCCACTGCAAGCATATCTGAAAGCGTTGTGATATCCTCCGGCTGATAGCCTGCCGCTTCCACAGCCGCCTTGTTATAGAGCATTACCGTTACGTTTCCAAAATACGGCGCCAGATAGATATCCTCACCTACCTTGCAGATACTCGTCGTATTCGGGATAATATCATCGTCAAAGCTGTAACCCATAGCAGACAGATTTGCGAGCACGTTGTTCTCCGTAAACTCAGCCATCCAGCTTCCGTCCACCATACACAGATCGTAGGTTCCTTCTTCATTTGCCGCATCCAATGCAATGCCCGTATGCAAGTCATCAAAGGTCATATCAAGTACTTCGATTTTACAGTTGTGCGCCTCTTCAAACTCCGGAAGCGCCTCCTTGATTACGTCAGCGTATGTTCCGCCTCTTAAGATCAGGGTCATATTGACCGTCTCCCCTGCTTCCTCTCCTGCGCCTACCGTGTTCTCCTCTTTCTGCGTGCTGTCCGCCTGTGCCTCATCTGTCTGCGTCTGTACATTTCCTGTCTGTACACTCTCGCTGGCGTTGCCATCACCGCCGCATGCCGCAAGTGATACCGCCATAACCGCACATGTTACCACACTTCCGATTTTTTTCAGTTTCATCTTTCTCCTTTTTCCTTTCTTCTCACCTGTGTGAATCGTTACCTTAAACAAATTTATTTATTCTTTCACAGCCCCATTTGACAAACCGCTTATCAGATAGTTCTGTGCAAAGACCACGAATAGAAATACCGGAATAAAGGATGTCACTCCGCCTGCTGCCACCAGTCCGAAATTTGTTACATTGTCCTCTGTGTTCAGCACCGCAAGCGCCAACGGAATTGTATAATTTTCCGGCGAACGCGTCAGTATGACGCTGTATGTATATTCATTCCATGCGTACATGAAAGAAAGCATTGCTATCGCTGCAATTCCCGGCAACACAAGGGGCAGCACCACCTTCGCAAAAAGCTGCCATTCCGTCGCTCCGTCCATTTTCCCGCTCTCCTCGACCGCCTCCGGCAATTCGCGGAAAAAGGAAACCATAAACCATATAATGAGCGGAAGGTTGATCAGAACGCAGGACAGAATCACCGGCACTTTTCCACCCATAAGTCCGAGCTTAGTAAACAATGTATAGAGCGGAATCACAAATGCGACCGGCGGCAGTATTCTGACAAGCAAAATCCAGAATGTGACCGGATTTTTCAGTGCAAATTTAAAACGCTCTCTTGCCAGTATGTATGCCGTGGCAAGCCCGAACGCCAGCGAGAGCACCAGCGCCGCAAGCGAATTTATCAGACTGTTTTTAAGCGCCTTGTCAAATCCCTTTTCCAGAAACAACTGCGTATAGTGCTCAAATGTCACGCTCCTTAATATAAGCGCCGCGCCGCTTTGCGTCTCGCTTGTTGGGCGGATCGACATAATGACAAGCCAGTAGATCGGAAATAAGATTACAAAGAGCACCGCCGCGAGCACAATTCCTTTTATGACAAATAAAATTCCTTTTTTAACATTCACATGCTTTTTGGACAACCCCATTACAGTATCTCCCTTCTTATGTTAAGCTTCACCAGATTCGTATTAATATAGTCAAACGCATACATCACCGGATTATTTTTCCCGTCAAAATGAAGCTGCTCCATCAGCACGACTGGGCTGTTCAAAAATTGTTCCGCCGCCATATCCCATTCATCTCTGTGGCTGATTCCCTTGATTTCACTCTCCGCATAGGAGACTTTTACGCCGCATTCTTCCTCAAGCATTCTTAAGATGCTTCCCGAAAGACCCTTATTGAACATGTTCCCGACAAGACTCTGCGCAAAAACATTATAGGAAAATGCCACCGGTTGACCGTCTGCCGTGCGTGCCCTGTTTACCACAACAATCCTTTCGTCTGCACCGAGTTTCATTTTTTCCCGAATATGCGCTGTCGGAAATTCATGGGTCGCACTCTTAAATACGCTTCCCGGCACATAGCCCGCCGCTTCTATCATCGTTCCGACGGAGCTTAGCAACAGCAGCGGATTTTCCATGACCTTCTTGTTTTCAATGACATAGGTTCCCGACCCATGCCGTTTTTCCACGATTCCCTTCTGCTGTAAAATGTTCAAGGTCTCCCGCACGGTGGATCGTCCTACGCCGTACCGTCTGGTAAGCTCCATTTCTCCCGGCAGCTTTGTTCCCACGCTCCACTCACCGCTTCGTATTTTTTCCTCCAGCACATTCGCCAATTGTTCGTATCTGTATTTCATCTGTTGTACTTCCTCTTCAAAAGTTGTCTGACAAGTTTTATAAGCAGAGTTTACCGCCCGAATGTAAAGCCTAAAAGGAACAACGCGTAAAATCAGAGTAAAGTTTCATCAAAATTGCGGCGCCGGACATAAAAAAAGAACGGCACCATTTTTCGATGTCGTTCCCTTCTTTTTTCTATTCCATTCCAAAATCCAGACAGGAAATTTGCTCACTGCGCAGCGATTTCATCCGGCGCTCCGTGATTTTATCCGCATCAGTCAGCTTTCCACACAACAGCGGGGACGCTGGGTCATACTGCAGCGCATTCCGCTGTACCTGTTCCGCGCTGATATTCGCATAGCAATATCTACAGCCGTTCCTGCACGTATGGTAGCTTCCCACCTCCACACTCTCGATACAGCCGCACTCCGCCCGCTGACCGGAGTCTTTCTTCGCCGCAATCCGGCAGCCAATTATCTTCTCTATCAACGTCTGGTCGATGCAGCAATTCGGGAGAATCCCACACGCAGATAAATCGAGTGCCTCCGCACAGGACGCAATTTCCATTTGATTTGCATGTGCAATTTCAGCAAGCTTTCCGGCGAACGCCTGTAATTCTTCTCCTTCAAGCTCCCGGATATCAAGCGCCTCCATGTTCTTCCGGTTCTTCGCGTAAATATCCACAAAGCTTATCACGCATTTCTTCGTATACCCGCGAAGCGCTCCGGCAATCTCTTCAAATGCCCGCTCGTGGTACTCCCTCGTATACACCTTGTTAAAAAAGACCGGATCGTACCGCCAGATCACACGCTCCATGCCGATTTGATCTGCGAGTTCTCTGAAAATCGGAATCATCTGCTTTCGCTTGTGCGGCACTCCCGGTTCGATATCCGTGCCATACCCTGTGAGCGTGAATTGAAAATAATACGGATAACCGGAAAGCTCTCCGAGCCGCGCCATCATCGGCTTGGGATTCTTCGTCCAGAACACGATACAGTCAATCACTTCCGGCGAAAGCGTAATCCGGCTCACCTGATGCGGATTCATCGGGTTGCGCACATATAGGAACCCTTGCCGGATACGCTCATAGAACCAGTCGGAATAATAATTCGGAATATCGGTTCGTCTGCTGACGCTCAGTATCATAGGCTGCCTCCGTTTTCTTTCAGAAATCCACTTCCATACTTTCCATTTTCCCAATGTATACCTCATACTTATATATTGTGCAAAAACTTTGCAAAATTCAACAGTTTTTGTATTGCAGTACAAAAACTATTGAATTTTATTTGAAATTTCTATTCTGGCATGCCATAGACATCTTCATAAAATACATTTCAGATTTACCTGTTCTAAAATGAACTGTCCTATCATATCGTCTCCCGGTTGTCCCTGCATTGTACAGTTTAATATGCATACATTTTGAAATGTACGTATTGATAGTTGCAAGTCGGGCGGTAAACGATAAGTTCCTGTAATATAACAGTCTGTGACGCAGTACTCACGCTAACAGCTTTATGCCTGCAAGGCAACGATACCGGGATTTTGGTAATACCTTGTCTGTCCTGTCTGCCTTTGTATGGGTATATTTTTCAGAGCCGGGCATTCCCGGAACATAATTGGCGCTATTCTGCATCGCCGCCTTTAATTTTCTCCATATGCCACCTCTATATTTCCATTGTTTGTTTCGGTCGTAATTGTTATCGTTGCATCGCCGCCGACAATGCCGCGTATTGTACGTCCGTCAATTGTAAGATACTCCTGAAATGTAGTAGTGACAGAACCGTTTTTCGTCGTAGCTTCGAATTCAAAATCCAAGTCAGCGGGAATCGTAAGATTGATAGCGTCATTTTTATTAAAGAAATACAAATCCCCCGTTACTTCAGCATATGCAACATTGAGATTGCCGGAATTATTTGCTTTGTAGCTGCCGGAGCCCGTAGCCGCTTTTATATCCGCATTGCCGCTTGTTGAGGTATATGTTACACACCCGGTCAGTTCATCACAAAGGACATTTCCTCTTGTTGTTTGCAGTTGTATGGTGTCTGCCTCAATCTTGCCTAACTACAAATTTCCGCTTGTTGAGGATAAATGAATGTCCGAAGCACGCGCACTGTTTATTTCCACGGTTCCTGCCGTACTATCAATATAAAGCCCGGATAATTGCAACTCCACCCCGGATAAATCAATATCTCCATCTGTTGTCGTGATCGTAAGGGCTTCCTGATAAGAAGCGGGTAAATACACTTCAACATAACGATAAAATCCGTCCTTAAAAAGCGGTTTCCTGCCCTCGCTGACATGAATCCTATCGTTTTTCTGCGTTACACTGGCATAGTAACTGCTTTTATTTTCCGTCATATATTCTTTGATAATCAGCTCATCACCTTCTGCTTTAAAGAATGTAATCGGTTCTTCATCATAAGAGACTGTCACATCTGATATCCCGTCCAAAGAGAAATGAAGCTCATTTGCAATTTGGGGACTTTGGGAATGTGTACAGGCGCTCAAAGCCATCGGAAAAAGTAACGTTACCATGCAGCATACAACTTGTTTTTTGATTCTCATAAAATCATCCTCTCTTTTCATACTTAATAAATGAATAATTCATTTATTTCCAGAGTAAAAATTAAGGGGCCAAAAAGCCCACTAATTTTTACTCTGATACGCGGCTATAATGTTATCCATGCAAAGTTGTTTTGACAGACTCAACGGAATATCCCTCGTTTCATAGGACGTGTATCGAACATCCATTGCCCACCATGAGAGAATTTCAATTATCAGAGTTGTCGTCAGTTTGAGATGCTCAAGGGGACGAACCGTACCGTTTTCCATAAATATCTCCATATACCGGGTCATGATTTCAAAAAAATTTTTGCGGTATTGTCTGTAATGCTCCGCCAAAAACGGAAAGTCGAACTGATTCTTTTCAATGAACAGACAACCTACTGCATACTTCGAAAGCATATCAAACGCATCTGAAACAAGAGCTTCGAAGCTATAATCAGCAGCATTGTTTTCAAGGTGCTTGGCGAAATCGTCACCCGTCTTTTCAAGCAGCGCAACAATTTCGTTTTCCAATCCTACAAACAAATCATCCGTAACCGGCCTGTCAAAGTCTCCATTGATAAAATCGGGATCAATGGTACATTTCAGAACGAAGTGCATGATTGCTTCTTTCCCTGTAAAGTCAAGGTAGATTGTACCGACAGAAACACCGACCGCTTTTGCAATATGGCTGATCTGCGTTTTGGAATAGCCTTGCTGTAAAAACAGGAGCGTCGCTGCGTCTGCGATTGCTTTCATACGGTCATTCATGTAAGTACCGTCCTCCTTTTATATTAAATGAATTATTCATTCATATTTTACACTCCTTTTTTTTCTTTGTCAATAACATTAAAGAAATCACACTCATACCAGCCTTTTGTTTCTCCACTTTCCGGTTTTCCAGCGCAGTACCATTCCTACCGCTCTGACGCACTCATCGCTTGCCAGTCCAATGTAAGCCCCCACTGCCATAAGTCCCAAATGAATCCCAAAGAAATAAGTTCCGCCTGCCGCGCACACGAACACAAAAACCGCCGCGAGCGCTGCTGGAAATACCGCGTCGCCGCTGCTTTTTAGCGCCTGACCGAATACAAGGTTTGTCACGCGCCCTATCTCCAGCGCGATATCTATCACAAGCAGCTTTGTCACCAATGCAATCATGACCGGATCATCCGTAAAGAGCCTCATAATCCATCCCGCACAGGCTGCAAGCAGCGCCGCCAGACAAGCCGCCACTGCAACGCCTGTCACCGCAGCCTTTTTCGTTCCCTTATCACAGGCGTCATACTCACCTGCACCCACATACCAGCCCGTCATAATCGCATTCGCCTGTGCCAACGCAGCCCCGATGCAATAGGAAAAATTGGTGATCTGCATTGCATAAGACCGCGCCGTCACATTCAGTCCCTCTGCATCCATCTGATTTAAAAAGCGGATTACCAGCGTCATTGCCACATTGTACAGCGCCGTCTCACAGGCGGACGGCAAGCCAACGCTGACGATCTGCCCCAATACCTTCCTGTTTTCGATTCTCTCCGGACTTTGTTTTGCATGAACCAGCAAGTGACTAAACAGCATTACAATCAGTAAATTCGCCACCCTGGAAATCACCGTTGCCATCGCAACTCCCTGTACTCCCGTATGAAACACAAAGAGGAAAACCGCATTTAAAATAAGATTCATTACGTTTGCGATAAACGTGGCATATAAAGGCTGCTTTGTATATCCAAACGCCCGCAGATAGCCTGAGAAAATAGGGATCAGCGCATTTAAAATGCAGCCGCCGCCCACGATCTTAAGATAAACAGCCGCCGGATCGCGCAGCGTCTCCGCAATGCCTACCACATCAAGAATCGCACCGGAGCAGGTAAACAGGAAAAGCGCCAGACAACAACCCACCACGGCATTAAAAAGCAGCCCAAGCTGTCTCGCCTGATAAGCGATTCCCGGTCGCCCCGCACCGATATTCTGCGTCATCACCGCCATCATGCCGGAGGAAATGATAGAAAACATAATGATAAAAATTCCGATATAAGTATTTGCCGTACCCACGGCTCCTACCGCGTAATCGCCCACAGAAGAGAGCATCAGTGTATCTACCATGCCTGAGAGCATGTAAAATAATGTTTCAAAACAAATGGGAATAAAAAGCTGGGACAATGTTTTTCTCTGTTCTTCCATCGACCTGTATCCCTCCATGTAAAATATTTTATGTATTTTACATTTTACCCTTTACACCCGAAAAACTCTTGCACATATTCCGCAAATAATTGCACTTTTTCTACTTTTCCACTATAATCATGACAGAAAAACATTTTGAATTTGAAAGGAGTCTGGAATGTATTTAGAATTAAAAGAAAATCACCCGCATGGAACCGCAGATTACCCATTCAGTGAATATCATATGAACCCTCATCCGCATGCCTTCCAGATTCCGGTACATTGGCACGACGAGGCGGAAATCATCTATGTGCGAAAAGGTCCTCTGTCTCTCGTCATTGACGGACAGGAATACACGGGCACCGACTGCTCCATTCACCTTGTCAGCCCCGGTGAGCTTCATCTTATGAGCGCCTCCGAAGAGCCTGTTGATTATTTTACGCTTTTATTTCCATTGGAATTTGTGTCCTTTCAGTCGAAGGACTGGCTGGAAAACGAGCTCCTCTTCCCCCTCCGCAGCCACAGTATGCGCTTTGTCCCTGAAATCACAGACGCCGCGCTTATGGCAGAGCTTGTTCCCCTGATGGAGGAAATCATCGAAGCAAATCACAAAACTTCCTACCAAAAGCACCTCGGCGTCAGGATTCTTCTGCTGAAATTCCTGGAATTATTGGCAGAGCATAACGGTCTGCGCCATGACAGTCCGGGAAATCCTGCGGGAATCCAAAAGGAAATGCTCTTTTATCTCCAGCAAAATTACTGCAATCACATCAGCTTAAAGGATCTGGCGTCTCATTTCCATCTGTCTGAAAAGTACGTGTCACGTTTCTTTAAAGAACAGTTTCATCTAACCGTGACCCAGTACATCAGCTACCTGCGCCTCTCCCACGCGAAGCATCTGTTGGAATCTACAAATCTTTCTGTCACCGATATCGCGCTCGCCTGTGGTTTTACGAATGTAAGTTATTTTATCCGGAGCTTTGGGCGGACCTATGGATTGTCACCGCTGCAGTATCGCAGGCGGGGGTGATTTTAGCGGGGTGAAAATCGTACACTCTTCCTTGCTTCCGATAATTCTTTTGCAAAAAGTATTTATTATCTCTTACGATCTCATTTTCAAAATTGGTATTGAATTGAAAATGCTGTTATGCTATATTATAAATACAAAAGGACAATCGCCCACAAGGTGGTTTGACCAGTTTAATGATGAAATAGAATTTCCACCCTTCACTCGCCAAAGTTTCAAGGGTGGTTTTTCTATGTAGACTTACTTACAAAACGTAAAAACGAATGTAAGCAATGCCAGAAGGAAAAGACCAAAGGTCATCAAATCCTTAAAATCAAAATGATTTTTCATAGGCATCACCCCCATTCTTAAAAATGAGAGGTCAGCCCACCCTGCAACACGATTGTCCATGCGCTTATTCTAGCATACATATTTCTCATTCACAACCTAAAGTTCTGTCTTATTCTATTCGCTATGTTTGTTCGTTACTCATTTGTTATGTGTCAGTTACTCGTGTAATTTCATATCATTTTTCATCGTTACATCAAATTTTCAAACATAAAAAACCCTTGAAAATACCGGATTTTCAAGGGTTCTATAACTATCTTCAATTCGCTTCTTATTATCTCTTTGAGAACTGCGGTGCTCTACGAGCTGCCTTGAGACCGTATTTCTTACGCTCTTTCATACGCGGATCTCTTGTTAAGAATCCAGCGGACTTTAAGACCGGTCTGTAATCAGCGTCTACGTTCAGTAATGCACGAGCGATACCATGACGGATAGCTCCTGCCTGTCCTGTGTATCCACCGCCGCGAACGTTTACTAAAACGTCGAACTTGTCAGCAGTCTCAGTCGCTGCAAGCGGCTGACGAACGATAACCTTTAAGGTATCTAATCCGAAATATTCGTCCATATCTCTTTTATTGATGGTAACTTTGCCTGTACCTGGTACTAAGTATACTCTGGCAACAGATGATTTTCTTCTTCCTGTTCCGTAATATTTTGCGTTAGCCAATGTCTTTTACCTCCTCATTAAAATGTTAAAGCTTCTGGCTTCTGAGCTGCGTGCTTGTGATCCGGTCCTGCGTATACGAATAACTTCGTGTACATCTCTCTTCCTAACGGTCCCTTCGGAAGCATTCCCTTAACTGCATGCTCGATCACTCTCTCCGGGTGCTTTGCCATCATCTCTTTTAATGTGGTCTCTTTCATACCGCCTACATAATCAGAGTGATTGTAGTAAATCTTCTGATCTAACTTCTTGCCGGTTACCTTAACCTTCTCAGCGTTTACAACGATTACATAATCGCCGGTATCGATGTGCGGTGTAAAGATTGGTTTATTCTTTCCTCTTAATACCTTGGCAACTTCAGATGCCAGGCGTCCTAATGTCATACCTTCAGCGTCAACTACATACCATTTTCTCTCGATGGTAGCTGGGCTAGCCATAAAAGTCTTCATCGTTCTTCCTCCTAGAAAATACTGTTCACGTCAGGCAGTGTGAATGTCCGGACACACCGTCCTCCATGTCATATTGTTTATAGTTAAATGCCTCTCCGGGGCTTTGGAGCTGCATTTATTCACTATCACAGACTTAGATATTATATTACACGACCCCTCGCGTGTCAATCATTTTTTTCTATTTCTCCTCTGTTACTGTTCCCCCGGATACTCAATCCCCATCATCGTAAGCCCATGCGCCGGAGCCGTCGGACCCGCCGCACTCCTGTCACAGGCGGCAAGGATCTCCTTGATCTCCTCGGGCGGCAGTTCCCCACCGCCGATTTTAATCAGTGTTCCCGCAATAATGCGTACCATATTATAGAGAAATCCGTTTCCTGTCACCCGGATCGTAATGATATCGTTTTCCCGCCAAACGTCACATGCATAAATCATGCGCACCGTCGTTTTCACCTGCGCGCCGACTGCGCAGAAGCTCTTGAAATCGTGTTCTCCCACCAGATAGGAAGCCGCCTGCTTCATCTTCTCCACATCTAGCGGGTAGTGATAGAAATAGGTATCAAACCGCCTGGTCGGCATACGGAAAGTTCGGTTTAGGATGCGGTACTCGTATGTCTTCCGGCTGGATACGAACCGCGGATGCCAGTCGCCCGGCACTTCGCAGGAACCCTGCACCACGATATCCTCCGGCAGTCTTTGATTCAGGGCAAAGGAAATCTTATCCGCAGGCATCCTTGTATTCGTGTCAAAAATTGCCACATTTCCGAGCGAATGCACCCCGGAATCCGTGCGGCTGGCTCCGGTCACCATAATCTCCTCCCCTAACAGCTCAGAAAGCTTTTTATTCAGCACCTCTTCAATCGTGATGCCGTTCGGCTGTACCTGCCATCCCTTGTAATTTGTGCCGTCATAGGCGACCACCATTCTTACCCTCTTCAAAACTTCCTCCCTGTTAAATAGCAGATTCCCTCCGCTGTATCATTTTCATAAAAACCATCGACATACCGCATCCCACCAGCCCAAGGGTACGGGCTGCCATAAAAATATAGCCCGGCAATGTTGTACTGACCCGTAATACCATCTCATAGGCCTTGATATGGGCAGCGTCCAAGTCATTCAGAATAAAAATCATACCAACATCTGCCATTATTTCTAAGAGCCCGCCGAGCAGGATCACTGCCGCGAGCTCTGCCACAATCGAAGTTCTCCCGGCAGAAAAATCATGCCCTACCCAAAAATATAGCAAAAGCAAAATGACAAAATATCCCATGTACAGCACAACATGCTCCTTTGGAAGAACAAGTTCAGGAGTCTCCAGATAATCCGGCACAATGGACTGCACCATGAAAACTATCATTGCAAAGAAAAGAACTCCAACTCCTCCACAGATGACAGCAGCAAGCAATACCTTCTTGATCTGATTTTCCATTCTATTTCCTCCATCGCTTTTTACTTTATAGGAAATACTGCTTTTCACTTTTCTATAACCGGAATTTCCCTATAGCGAAAAAAACACAACCCGGTTTTCCGATTGTGTTTTTCTATCCCTCTACTGTGGCCATCTTAAGAATATTCTGCATACAAGAATCAACACAAAATACGCAAGAACCACCAGATAAGCCAGCCTGTCCCTCCCCTCATAGTGCAGCGGCTTCATCTTGGTTCGTCCCTCACCGCCGTTATAGCATCGCGCCTCCATCGCCATCGCGAGATCATCCGCGCGCCGGAACGCCGATACGAACAGCGGTACCAAAAGCGGTATCATGTTTTTTACCTTCTTTAACAGATTTCCGCTCTCAAAATCTGCGCCGCGCGCCATCTGCGCCTTCATGATCTTATCCGTCTCCTCAATCAGAATCGGAATGAACCGAAGCGCGATCGACATCATCATTGCAATCGCATGTACAGGAATACCGATTTTCGAAAGCGGCATCAATGACTTTTCCAGGCCATCGGTCAACTGATTGGGCGTCGTCGTAAGCGTCATGACCGAAGTACCGAGAATCAGATAGGTCAGACGGATTGCCATGAGCACCGCATTGGTAAGACCTTCCTTCGTGATTGTAAACACCCAGAAGCTGACAAGTTCCTCACCCGGCGTCAGAAACAGATTGAACGCCGCCGTAATCAGCATCAGAATCATGATTGCCTTTAATCCCTTTACCATGAACTTGAACGGAACCTTCGACAGCTTTATCACGACAAACATAAAAACGGTCGCAATCGCAAGCGCGGCGATTCCGCGAAAGCAGAACAGCGATATAATATAAATCATCGTGCCAAATAATTTTACACGCGGGTCCAGTTTATGGATGACGGAATCCGCCGGATAATACTGGCCCAGTGTGATAT
Source organism: Roseburia sp. (assembly GCA_017937095.1). GTDB lineage: Bacteria > Bacillota > Clostridia > Lachnospirales > Lachnospiraceae > Roseburia. Next base: position 435,932 of record JAGBEG010000013.1, read on the forward strand.
CTCTCAACATAAATTACTTCCTCCTACCGGTGTATGTCCATCCGCCCGGAATCGATTCCCGTCAGCGCCTGCATCAGACTGGCGCGCGCTTCCGCAACCGTTGTCGCGTCCGTGTCCACGTTAAGCCCGCGTTCCTTTAATTCATGCATCAGATATGTCACCTGCGGCGCGGCAAGCCCAATCGCCTCAAGCTCCTTATAATGCCGGAACACTTCCTTTGGCGCATCGTCAAACATCACCTGTCCCTGATTCATCACGATGATGCGCTCCACATATTTCGCGACGTCCTCCATGCTGTGGGAGACCAGAATAACCGTAATTCCGCGCTCCCTGTGCATCCGCGCCACAAGATCAAGAATCTCGTCGCGTCCCGCCGGGTCAAGCCCCGCCGTCGGCTCATCCAGAATCAGAACCTCAGGCTTCATTGCGAGAACTCCCGCAATCGCCACGCGGCGTTTCTGTCCACCGGAGAGATCGAACGGAGACTGATAATAAAGCTCCTCCGGCAGCCCGACATTGCGCAGCGCCTCAAAAGCGCGCAGTCCCGCCTCCTCCTTGCTAAGTCCCTGATTCTTCGGACCGAAACACACATCGTCAAAAATCGTTGTCTCAAAAAGCTGGTGCTCCGGGTACTGGAAAACCAGTCCGACCCGGTTGCGCAGCTCACGGAGGTCAAAATCGTCGTCATAAATGTCCTGCCCGTGGAAATAAATGGACCCGGAGGTTGCCTTGATCAGACCGTTTAAATGCTGAATCAGCGTCGATTTCCCGGAACCTGTGTGACCGATAACGCCAATGAACTGCCCGTCTCCGATCTCAAGGCTTACATCCTTCAGTGCCTGAATCTGATATGCGGTTTCCTCGCTGTATACATAATTTACTTTATCTAAAATAATTGACATACCACTCCTGCACCCTTCCTCTGCTCTGTCGCGTAAGGTTCTTCCGGCGTCTGATGCCGTTCCCTACCCTGTAATCTGCGCTGCGCGAAGAATTGCATCCACAAGTTCTTCCCGCCGCAGTACGCCGATCGGTACGTCGATTCCCGACTGCCGTAGCAGATCGGCAAGAATCGTCACCTGCGGAACATCCAGCCGGTATTCCTTAAGCTTCCCGACCTGTGAAAATATCTCCCGGGGCGTTCCCTGCATCACAACCTTGCCCGCATCCATCACAATGACCTTGTCCGCATCCACGACCTCTTCCATATAATGTGTAATCAGAATGATCGTCACGCCCTTTTTCTCATTTAACTCATGTGCCGTGCGGATGACTTCCTTCCGCCCGTTCGGATCGAGCATCGCAGTCGGCTCATCGAGCACGATACATTTCGGCTGCATTGCCACGACCCCTGCAATCGCCACACGCTGTTTCTGTCCGCCGGAAAGCTTGTTCGGCGAGTGGTGGCGATATTTTAACATACCGACCGCACCGAGACTCTCCTCCACACGCCGCCAGATCTCATCGGTCGGCACACCGATATTCTCCGGTCCAAAGCCCACATCCTCTTCGACGACACTTGCGATAATCTGGTTATCCGGGTTCTGGAATACCATTCCCGCCGTCTGGCGCACTGCGAGGATATTTTCCTCCTCCGAAACATCCTTCCCGTCCACCCAGAGTGAACCCTCGCTCGGGGAGAGAAGGGCATTGATATGCTTCGCCAGTGTGGACTTTCCCGAACCGTTATGCCCGAGGATCGCAATAAATTCTCCTGCCTGCACATCTAAGTCAACATGGTCGAGCGCGGTCTGGATGGACTCAACATTTCCCTCCTCATCGCGCCTGATATATTCATGAACCAACTGTCTTGCCTTGATAATTCCCATCTTAATCCTCCCAGTGCAGTCGGTGCAGCTCTCCCTGCAGCTTCATATGGTCAAACTGATTCTGGCGCAGCGCTTCATATAAAACAATCGCCACAGAATTTGACAGATTTAAAGACCTCGTCTCACCGATCATCGGAATACGCACACAGGTGTCCGGATTCGCTTTTAAAATCTCCTCCGGGATTCCCGCGCTCTCCTTGCCGAACATAATATAACAGTCCGGCTCGTAGGACACCTCCGTATAGACATGCCTGCCTTTCGTCGTCGCCATATAAATTCTGACTCCCGGATTCTTCTCGCAGAACTCCTCCCAGTTTACATAAGTTGTCACATCTAAGTCCTTCCAGTAATCCATACCCGCGCGCTTAACGGATTTCTCATTCAACTGGAACCCGAGCGGCTCGATCAGATGAAGTCTCGTCCCGGTCGCCACACAGGTCCTGCCGATATTTCCGGTATTCGCCGGAATCTCCGGCTCATATAACACAATGTTTAACTCTGCCATTCTATCTCCTGCGCCGGACTGCAATACACATCACAATCCGGCGTCTGTTCATACACAATTATTTGCCGCTGCGCAGTTCTGTCACAAACGCCTCGAGACGATCCATCGCCGTCTTTAAGCTCTCCAGCGAGTACGCATAGGAAATACGGACAAACCCCTCTCCGCAGTCACCGAATGCCGTTCCCGGCACTACAGCAAGCTTCTGCGCCTTCAAAAGCTCATTTGCGAACTCGTCCGACGTCATACCAAATTCCTTAATACACGGGAACATATAAAACGCACCGAACGGCTCGAAACAGGAAAGCCCCATCTCCTCGAAACGATGCAGAAGATAGCGCCGTCTGCCGTTATACTCCTCGCGCATCGCAGCCACGTCCTCATCCCCGTTGCGAAGCGCCTCAACGCCCGCGAACTGGCTGGTAGAAGGCGCACACATGATCGCATACTGATGAATCTTTAACATCTGCTCAATGATCACGCGCGGACCGCAGGCATAGCCAAGACGCCAGCCCGTCATCGCATGTGACTTTGAAAAACCATTGATCACAATGGTGCGTTCCCACATGCCCGGCAGGGAAGCAATCGACACATGGTGCTCCAGATATGTAAGCTCGGAATAAATCTCATCACTCAGGACAAATAAATCGTGCTCTTTTACCACCTCGGCGATTTTCTCAAGGTCGCTCTTCTCCATGATCGCCCCTGTCGGGTTATTCGGAAATGGCAGCACTAAAAGCTTCGTCTTTGGCGTAATTGCCGCAAGAAGCTCCTCCGCCGTCAGACGAAATTCATTTTCTGCCTTTAACTCAATAATAACTGGCGTGCCGCCTGCAAGCGCCGCGCACGGAACATAAGACACATAGCTCGGCTGCGGAATCAGCACCTCGTCGCCCGGGTCTAACATGGCGCGCATTGCCGCGTCAATCGCCTCGCTGCCACCTACCGTTACCATAATCTCGTGATTGTAATCATAAGAGATTCCGTAGTGTCTTGTCAGAAAACGGTCAATCTCTATCTTTAATTCCTTCAGACCTGCGTTGGAGGTATAATGGGTTCTTCCCTTCTCCAGCGAATAGATTCCCTCGTCGCGGATATGCCACGGCGTATCGAAGTCCGGCTCGCCGACGCCTAAGGAAATAGCTCCCTCCATCTCGTGTACCACGTCAAAGAACTTGCGGATACCGGATGGCTGAATCGTTGTAATCGTCTTATTTAATGGATCTCTCATGCTACATCTCTATCCTTTCATCCTTTGGCTGCTCTGTCATTACGGTTCCGTGATCCTTGTACTTCTTCAAGATGAAGTTCGTCTTGGTGCTAAGTACCGAATCCAGCGGAGAAAGCTTATCGGAAACAAACTGCGACACCTCGCGCAGCGTCTTTCCCTCGATTGTCACCATAAAATCAAAGCCTCCCGAAATCAGATAGACCGAATTTACTTCCGGATAGTTGTAGATGCGCTCCGCGACCTTGTCAAAGCCCATGCCCCTCTGCGGTGTGACGCGTACCTCAATCAGAGCCGTCACCTTCTCGATTCCCGCTTTGTCCCAGTCAATCAGCGTATGATAGCCGCAGATAATATGCTCCTTCTCCATCTGCGCCAATTCGTTCAGCACGGACGCCTCATCCACGCCAAGGACGATTGCCAGCTCCTTGATATCAATCCGGCTGTTCTTCTCTATGAACGTTAAAATCTTCTCTCTCATTTCTGATCCTCCATTTTGTGATATCGCGCAGTCTGGAACAATAACCGCAAAGCTGTCCCCTGCGCGCTCACCGTCTTTTATATCGCTTTATATAATTCATCCGTCTTCGGCGGTTCCAAAAATCTTCGCTCATCCTCATTTAAGAGCACACGGTCGTTTCCCTCTGTCGCTTTTCCGATGATTGCCGCAGGGATTCCCGCTTTCGTAAGCTCGCGCACCAGCATATTCCCGTCCGCTGCCGCCATCAGCATACAGCCGCTGGAAATGAGCTGATAAGGATTTAACCCGAAAAATTCACAGACCTCCACCGTCTCCTGACGGATCGGTATCTTTTTCATGTCGATTTCAAGTCCGACGCCAGATGCTTCTGCCATTTCCCAGAGCGCACCGAATATCCCGCCCTCTGTGACGTCATGCATTGCACTAACGCCAGACCTGACGGCGACTGCGGCCTCCGACTGCACCGAAATATACGCATCCAGTGCCTTCGCCTTTTCCACGAAGGGCACGGAAAACTTCGTAAGAAGCTCTTCTTCCTTTTCCTTGGCGAGAATTGCCGTTCCCTCGATTCCGATCCACTTTGTCACAAGGATATCCATCCCCGGTCTTGCTCCCGCTGTAGAGATCAGCTTTCCGTCCTTTACCTTGCCGACGCCGCACACGGAAACTACGGGCTGGTTCACGACCGGAGTCACCTCTGTGTGCCCGCCCATGACCTGTACGCCCGCCTTGGCGCACGCTTCCTCGACCTGCGCCATCATCTGACGAAGCTCCGGCTCCTCCACCGACTCCGGCAGCAGCACCGTAAGCAGCACACCGACAGGCTCCGCCCCGGAGCTTGCGAGATCGTTGACTGTAATGAGAATCGCAAGCGTGCCGATGTCCTGCGCCGTTCCGGTAATCGGATCCGTGGACATCACAACCGTCTCGTCCGGTGCAAGCTTTACCGCTGCGCAGTCTTCTCCCACGCCTGCACCGAGCAATACCTCCGGTCGTTTCGTATGAATTTGTTTAAACACGGAGCGCTTGAGCACATTCTCCGGTACTTTTCCTACTTTCATTCGTCTTCTCCTGTTTAAGGCTTAAGGCTGTCTCTTTCTGAGACAGCCTTAGAAAAGCGCAATTCTCTTATTGTCCGCCCTCTGCCGGTGCACTCTGACTCTGATCTGTCTGCTGCTCCGGCGTTGTTTCTCCGCCTGTTACCTGACTCTCATCCACCGTTCCTACAATTGCCTGTTCCTCAGGAGTCGGCTGCGGTGCTTCCTGCACCGGATTTACAATTGCCGAAGCGCTCGCTGTATACGGCGCAACTGCCGCATAGATGGTAGCCTCGTCCCCGGTCGCAAGCGCCGCTCCAATTGTCGCAGATACATTCGGGTCTGCCGATGCAGTACCGACGTTCACGATCTTAGGCGATGCCTTGTACGTGCTCTTATTGTAAATCTCACGGCTCTCCTCCACACCGTCTACCGTGACAATCTTCCACAGTCTTGCCACATAGCCGATATGTTTGCCCTGAGCGACCCCGATATATCCCGCCGGATCGCCGGTTCCGACGAACTGCGTGCCCGGATCCTGCTGTGAGATAACTTCGCTCTCGTAAGTAACCACACGGTTTGCAGGTCTTGTTTCATGTCCGTAAATGTTAAAGAATACGTTCTTGCCCTCGGTATATGCCTCGATATAAATCGGTATATCGTAATTATTCACAAAACGCAGATCTTTGTAATCGCCCGCAATTGCCGCATCCATGGAGGGCTTCACATAGCTGACGATCATGGAGTGGTTGGAGCGCTGCGTAACCTCAAGCTCCGCTAAAATCACTGCATTGTACAGCGTTGTAGACACCTGGCACACGCCGCCGCCGTAGGACTCTACCGTCTGTCCGTTCTCATAAGCGCCCGCAAGCTCGTAGCCGTTCGCCGCATCGAGCGGACCGATTGTCTCGTACACGGAAAACTCCTCGCCCGGATAAAGAACCGTACCGTTGATTTTCCCCGCTGCGACCGAGATATTCGTACAGCGGTTGCTGCCGGAATCACTGTAATTCGTCGTATAGCTTCCCAACAGATCTGTAATCTGGGCAAGCTCCTCCTCGCTTCCTCTCGGCTCTACAATCTCCGCCACAAGCTCGATCTCGGCGTTGCCGCCGTCCCACTCATGACTGATGTAATCCTCGATCGCTGTGATGGACTCCTGCGTGTTGACCTCGATTCCCTGCTCACCCTTGATAATATGAAATGCCCCGTCCTCGCGTACCAGACCGTTATCTACCGACTCCTGATTCAATTCCGGCGCCTTCTCTTCAAGGAGTGCAGAAACCGCCTGTGAATCAACGGAAAGCTCCAGTGCGATGACCTTATCGCCATACTCAAGATCCTTTTTGTCCTTGTATCTCTTGATGAGGCTGCCGCTTCTGCCTACATCGATTGCCTCTTTCACCACATTCATATCTGAAAATGTGATACCAAGGCTTTCCGCCGGCACGGAGATATTCTTCTCACCGGCACACAACGTAAGCTCCGCTTCCCCCGCGCCCGCGATATAGGCGTCCACTGCCGCAACAGCTTCCTCCTCCGTCATACCGCCGACATAGATATTGCCAATATACACACCATCTGCAATGGTGTCCGCCTCCTTCGCCTGCATGGTAACCGGAGCGGCAAGCGCCATACAAAGCGCCACGGCTCCGCCGCATATAGCCAGAACCTTATTTTTCTTCTTCATAATTTTCCCTCTAATAAAATAGCTTCAACAAATGTCCGCCGACATTATGCCATGTGCTTCGCACATGCCCCGCATGGCGGTTTATGCCATCCGGCAGTTATAATGTCTGCCGACATTATAACATAATCGCTTTCATTTTCAAGGTGCATAACCACGAATATATTTGACGCGCCCCGTTATTTTTAGTATATTTTACATGAAAGCGGATTGGTGCAAATCACCTTACAGAAATGCAGCGAGCACCGTTGTCAAAAGCATTGTCGCCACGATGACGATTACAACTCCCGCAAGCAGTTTTCTGTTCTTTTTCTTACCAAAATTATACATCCTGTTTACCGCCTTTCCAACGCCTGCACGCATACAGCGGACAGGTCGCTACACTACGCTCACAAGAAAGGAATTTTCTCATGATATTTCTGGGTCTTTTTATCTTTATCATCTTCTTAATCGCCTATCTTCGCAAAAAAAGCAGCGCAAGACAGACCGACGTTGAAGAAGAATTCTGGGCACGCGAAAACGAAGCGAACCACACCCGCCGCAAAGACATCAGCGGACTTCCCTATATTACCATACCTTTGGAAAATTTTCCAATGGGTATCTATGACAATTCTGAAATAAAAGCCTGTGAAGAGACGCTTGCCGACCTGTCCGGGAAGAAAATCTTAAATCTCGAAGGTCAGACCAACACGGACTTAAAGTTAAAATACGGTCCGGCGAATCTCGAAGCGCTTACCGAGTGCGACAACAATTACGCGCTCCTCTGCCGCACCGTTGTATCGTACGCCCAGGCGCTTCTTGCACTGGGACACCAGACGGAAGCCCAGACAGTTCTTGAAGCCGGAATCACCTGCGGGCTCGACCATAGCCAGAACTATCTGCTGCTTGCCGGCCTTTATCTTAACGCCGGGGATACCGCAGCTTTCGACGCGCTCCTTGCGCAGGCGGAAACGCTCGATTCCCCGCAGCGCGATTCGATCGTAAGACGGCTGCACGAAGCAGAACAGGCAGCGTCTGCTCATTAGCGCGGCGCCTTTGGCATCCTCCCGTATTGTGTGATCCAGCGATCCAGAAGGCGTGACGCTTCGCTGCGCGTCATCTGCGCCGGAATCTCATTTTCATTGATTCCGTAATATGCAGCATATCGCTTTAGGCCCTCCATCTGGCGCCCCGTCGCGGGCGTCTGTTTTTTTGCCCGGTACAAAAACGGATGCGGAAGAAACGCCTCGGGGTTTTCCTCTCCATACGCTGTTTTCAGCCGCTCAAAAATCATCCCTGTCTCCCTCGCATCATCGAGCGCGCGGTGCGCCCTTCCCCGGCTGACATTAAAATACGCGCACAGGCTCTCAAGATCCTTCTTCTGCTCCGCCGGAAGGAAACGCCTTGCAAGCTTTAACGTGTCCACGGCTTCCCGCTCGAAGGCAAACCCGTGATTCACCGCCCATTGTTTCAGAAAACTGTAATCAAAGATCACATTCTGCCCTACAAGGATGTCCTCTCCCAGAAATTCAAAAAATTCCGCCATCGCCCGCTCCGGCTCTCTCCCCGCCTCCGTCATCTCCTGTGTGATTCCGGTAAGCTTCGTCAACTGTTCTGTGAGCGGCTTTTCCGTCCGAAGCAGCGCGCCGTATTCTTCCACCTGTTTGCCGCCTCTTACCCGGACGGCTCCGACCTCAAGGATGACATCCGTCTTCGCATTTAAGCCCGTCATCTCTAAGTCTATTACTACATAATTCTCTAACAATCTATTCCTCTGCTCCCTCTCTTATTCGTCCAGATAACAGTATGACGCCTGATGATTAAGCGGATCTCTTCTGGTATAGTCGAACAGCACATAACACGGCGTTTTCTCCCGCCCGGGCAGTTTCTTCACCGTGCGCGTCTCTCCTCCCGGGAAACGATAGAAGAAGCGCTCCACATGCGACTGTTTTCCGTTCTTGCAGTATTTCCGCGTAAGCTCCTTCCACGCAGAAGGCTCGGCCGCCCACGCCGGACGATTTCCGATATTCTCGCGGTAATACAGGTCAAATATAAGACTCTCCTCCAACGCCCGGACAGCCTCCGGCGCATACTCCTTCGCAAACTCCAGCAGGATCTCCGCCCTCCTTACCCGGGAATGGCTCATCTGAAAATAGCCCTTTTTATCGTAAAATGCTCCCATGCGCTCAAACATGGCAAACGCGCTCTCAAACTGCGTCTCGAGCAGCTTCATCGTCATCTCGTACTGACCGCTGTTGTAATACACCTCAAGCATCTCCTCCACCCTTCCGATGGCAAGAAGCTCCGGAAAATCCAGCCAGTTCGTGCGAAGTACCTCATACGGCGGACGGCTGCGGTAAATAAGTCCGTATTCCGCAGCATGCTCATACATGTAAGACCCTTTTAACACCTTTAAGAAGCCAAGCTGAAGCTGGTCGGGCTTCAGCGCATAAATCTCATCGAAGGATCTCGAAAAAGCGGCATAGTCCTCATACGGAAGTCCGGCGATCAAATCCAGATGCTCATGAATATTTCCGGCGCTCTGAATCCTTCCCACGACCTCTTTTAACCGCCCCAGTTCCATTGTGCGGTGAATTTCCGCAATTGTCGCGTCGTTTGTAGATTGAACGCCGATTTCCAACTGCACCAGCCCTTTTCTCATTCCGGCAAGCAGCGCAAGCTCCTCCTCTGTGAGAAGATCCGCCGATATTTCAAAATGAAAATTGGTAACGCCGTTGTCGTGCTCCTTTAAAAACGTCCAGATTTCCAGCGCGTGGGCGTGATTACAGTTGAACGTGCGGTCAACGAACTTGACCTGCTTCACCTTCCGCTCAAGGAACACCGAAAGCTCCTGTTTCACAAGCCCGATATCGCGGAAACGGAGCTGTTTCTCCACCGAGGACAGGCAATAGCTGCACCGGAACGGGCAGCCCCGGCTCGATTCATAATAAATGATCCGGTTCCCGGTATCTTCGATTTCATCATAGCAGAACGGAATCGTACTCAGATCGACCGGCCCGCGCGCCGCAGTAAAGCAAATCTCTTCTCCCTCCCGGTACGCAATCCCTGCAATTTCCGACAATTCCATCGCGGCATTATTCGGCTGTCCCTGCTTATCGATATGCGCCGCCGCATTCTGACGCCCTAGCACATCGGTATGTTCCACTGTACCCCCGCGCCGCATTTTCTCGTCGGCTTTCTGCGCATAATATTCACACAGTTCCAGAAAGGTCTGCTCGCCCTCTCCAATCATCACACCCGTCATCTCGGGGTGCTCCTTAAGAAAGCTCTCCGTCTCATACGATACCTCTGGTCCGCCCGCCCAGACCGGAACCCCGGGACACAGCTTGTGATACTCGCACGAGAGTTCCTCCACGCAGGAAAGATTCCAGATATAACACGAAAAGCAAAGCACATCCGGCTTTGCCCTGTAGATTCCCGCTAAGATATCATCTGTCCGATGATTAATCGTGTACTCCGCAATCTCAATCTGCACGTCCGCTTTCTGATACGCCTTCGCATATGCGCGAAGATCATAGACTGCAAGATTGGAATGGATGTATTTTGCATTGACTGCCACAAGTAAAATCTTCATCGTTTCACCATATTTTTCCCTTCCCGCTTTGCGCGGTACAGCGCCTCGTCCACTTTTTCAAAAAAAGCGCTCGCACTCGGATATGCCCTGTCGTATTCCGCCACGCCAACACTTACCGAAAAGGACTTCTCCCCATCCCCGGTCCAAAACACCTTTCCGGCAAATCTCCGGCGAATCTGCTCTGCGGCGGCAACCGCCTCCTCAATCCCCATTTCAGGAAAAATCACCGCGAACTCCTCCCCGCCATAGCGTGCGCAGAAGCCGTCCTTCCCCGCATATTCCTCACACGCAAGCGCAATCTCCCGGATGACGCCATCCCCAAAGGCATGTCCGTAAGTATCATTGACGCGCTTAAAGTCATCAATATCCATGACCGCGACAGAGAAACGCTCCGCGTACTCGTCAAAACGCCGCTGACGGTATTTGAGTTCTTCATAGAAGCTCTCATGGTTGTACAGATGTGTCAGCGAATCCCTTCTCGAACGCTCCTCATCCTTAAGCGCCGCATCGTCCACCAGCCGGAGCGCCACCAATACGCCTACGATCGTCGCCACGAAAATGCCGATTTCGATCAGCGCGTTTGTCCGCGGCATATAGGGACTGTTCGGTATAAAGTAATAGTAATCCAAAATGTAGACCGCCGTCAGCAGGACCGCCTGCACAACCGTCATCAGCCTGTCCTTATAAAGCGGGGTCAAAAGCATCGGCAGCAAAAGCGTAATCGGAATCAGACCCACACTGGTGTGCACACTTGTGATGATTCCGGCAAGCAGCGTAAACAAAATGACTGCGCCAAGCGCCAGCCCCCGCTCGCTGTAACTTTTCCATCTTCTCGTGATTGCCAGATAATAACCAAGCAGGACCAGAAGCTGCGCGCCGCTCGGTCGTACGATAAAAAGCCAGAAATAGTAGCCTCTGCCGCACTCTGCTGTCGGCTTAAAGAAGAAGAACAAAAACAGCTCCGCTACAAGCGCCACAAACCAGACCTTCCACGCCATCGTCCAAATGCTTCTGCTCCGCTCCCGCCACTTCTCCTCGCCGAGCCATCTGCCATTCCCCATATGATACATTCCCCTCATAGACACTTTCCTCACATCCACGACCTTCATTTCTTTTCGATTATACTTTATGAAAGCCGGACTTTCAATGTCTCAAAACATTTTCCATACAAAAAGCCAGAAACGGCTCCCCCAACCGTTTCTGGCTTCTATAACAAATTATACTCTCCCTGTATAGCACATGATATGCCTCACAATGACATCAATCCCGGCAATCCACAAAAGAAGCGCGCCGCCGACATATGCCTTTGTCTTGTGTTGAAATCCAAAATGGTAGCCGGTATACATTCCCATGACCACGACCGCGACCGTGATACCCACAATAAGAATCAGCATCCGAGCCAGATTCGTTTCAAGGAATCCGAACGCAATTCCCGCAAGCAGCGTGTAAATGCTCGTCACCGCCGCCATCCGAAGGAACCGGCCCATCCCAAGCTTTTCTTCAAGACGCTCGTTGACCCATTCGTTCTTTACCGCTTTTACGATCAGGCGGACCCCAAGCGCAAAGAAAATGACCGCCGCAATCACAAGCCCTACAAATTTCTCATCATGCGCCAGATTGTTGCTGTAAAGAAGCCCGGACAGAAACGTGCCTATCGCCAGTGCCGAGAGCTGCCACGCTGCCACCAGCACGCAGATCAGCGTCAGTTGCTTTTTATCTATCTTAGCAACCAAAGAGCCCTGACACTCCATCCCTGCAAAAATGTCAAGTGATATTCCCGCTATAATCAGAACATTTTCTATCCAGTTCATGACGTTCCTCCCTTACATGACTCCTTAATTATTATACTCTCTTCCTGTCATTTTTCTATAGGAAATGCGATTTTATTGATAATTGCCATCAATCTTTTTCATCCTCTGCCGAAATCGCATCGGTCTTGTAGATGAACTTGACGCTTCCGTTCACGCCATCAGCAATGTCTGTATAGCTCTGGTACTCTGCGCCTGCATCCAGAACCGCCTGAATCCTGTCCATAAGAGGCTCCATATCGCCATTGTAAGAATTGAGAATCTTCTCGACGCCTTCCTCATTGAAGGTCACGATGCCATCCGCAAGCTGATGCGCGCCGTCGCTGAGCAGATTCACACCGTCTGCAATCGCATTCGTTCCATCCTTAAGCTGTCCTGCGCCGTCGTTTAACGTACCATTGTTTGCGACAAGCGTAGATGAACCGTCCGCAAGCTGTGCCGCTCCATCCTTAAGCTGTCCGACTCCGCTGCTGAGTGTTCCCGCGCTTTCATTCAGCTTTGTGATGCCTGCATCCAGTGCGCCGATTCCCTCCGAGAGTTCAGACGCTCCGGCTGCCACCTGTGCCGCCCCCTGCTGCAGCGCAGTAAGCTGTGTCATGCTGTCTCCTCCGGTAAGCGACGCTTCCACCTGATTGATTGCATTAAGCGCGCCGTCCACCTGACCCATTCCGTTCTGCAACGCTGCGATTGTATCGCCCAGTGCGTCAATGACTGCCGCCGCCTCAGATGCATTCGTAATCGAATAATTCATACCGGAAGCTGTGAGCGCCTGCGCAACACCTGCATAGTACTGCTGTGCGCCGCCCGCCAACTGCTGCGCGCCGCCCACGAGCTGCGCATATTGTGCATCCGCCGTATTTCCGCCGCCTGCGACGTAACTTGCCGCCTGCGCATAATACCCTGCCGCCTGCACATCATAGTCAATTCCTGCCTTTAAATTATCCTGCGCGGACTGTAAGGACTGTACCGTTGCCTGTGCCTGCTCATAAGTCATTCCGGCGCTCGCCTGGAAATTGCCATACACGCCTTCCTTGCTCGCCTCAAGCGTCGTTCCCATGCCCTGAATCGTTCCTACAAGCTGATCGACGCCCGCGCTGACCTGTGCCGCTCCTGTCGCAAGGCTTTCCGCTCCTGCCGCCGCGCTGTCCGCTCCGTCCTTAAGCTGTCCGACGCCGCTTGTCAGCGCCGGAACATTGTCCGCAAGCGTATCGATTCCGCCCTTTAATGTGCCGATTCCGGTATTTAACGCATCCGCTCCCTGCGTATATGCTGCAATGCCATCCTTTAACGTTCCCATACCGTCCTGGAACTCTCCGAGGCTGTCCTTTAAGGTATCGACACCGTCTGCCAGCTCCGCAGAGCCGTCCTCGAGCTGCTCGGTCGCATCGGTCAGCGTATCTAACAGTTCATCAATCGAGGAGGTATCGCTCTCGCCCTCCGCGCTGATGAAATTCGTCGCGTTTGCAACTACCGTCATCGTCGTATCTAATGAGAAATTCTCGACGTCTGCTGTCACTTCCACATATTCCGGAATCGTGATATCCGCATCAAAGTCGCTTTCATCAACGTCCAGACTGTCTTTTAAGCCCGGAAGCGCATAGCCGACAACCACGCTTCTATTTCCGTCTGCAATGACCCTGCCGTTTTCTACCTCGATGTTGGTAAATTCATCTCCGAGAACCATTCCGCTGAGCGCGACGAACGGAACACAGATCTCCTCTTCCTTCCCGCCGATGTCCGCCTTTACCTTCTCATTATTCGTATAATCAAAACGGATTGTCACCTTGCCGGACCTGCCTGCAAGCTCCTCCGGGGAAATCTCTTTTCCGTCCAGAGAGTAGGTAATCTTCTGGCTGACCGGAAGCTGCCCTGTGGATGTTCCCTGATAGTAGATATCGTTTCCGTCCGCCTGCCATACAAGCTTATTGCCGCTCTGCGTGAATGTCTCGTCGCCTTTTACGTTTTCAATATCCGTAAGCGTTGACGCGTCCTCAATCGTCGCCTTATCATCGTTGTTGATCAGATGGTCGGATACGATGACCTTCTGCTCCTTTCCGGTGCTGTCCGCAATGACATAGACCGTCTCCTCTTTTCCAATCTCCTTCTCATCGATACTGATATTGCCCGTAAGCTCATCACGCAGGCTGCTAAGCGTATCTTCCTCCTCCGCGTCTGCTTCCGTATCTTCCTCCTCTGCGGCTGCCTCGGTCGTCTTATCGCTTCCCTTCGCCGCGCTGACCTGATAGACAGAGGTCCCTGTCGCTGCAAGCGTCACCACCAGCATACCGGCAATAATCCTGATTGCGTATTTATTTTTGAACTTCGATTTTAACTCTGGTAATTTCATGATTTTAACCTCCAATTTTCTCTGGCTACTGCATGGATACATTGTGCTGTGTCGTATCGATTTCTTTTTCCTTCCTGTCGCGGAATCCTATGCTGGTAGCACAGATTACCTTATCAAATACCATGAACATGGACGGCAGGATGAAGATAACGACGAACATACTGATAATCGCTCCGCGCGCCATCAGAAGACACAGGGAACTGATCATATCAATATTGGAATACATACCCACACCAAATGTTGCTGCAAAGAAGCTGAACGCGCTGACAATGATCGACTGGATGGAGCTCTGCAGCGCCGCCACGACCGCATCCCGCTTGTCTGCGCCCTGACGTCTCGCCTTTTTATATTTCGTTGTCATAAGGATTGCATAGTCCACCGTTGCGCCGAGCTGTATCGTGCCGATAACGATGGATGCGATAAACGGCAGGGTCGTGTTCGTATACGCCGGGATTCCCATATTGATAAAAATGGCAAATTCGATGACTGCCACCAGAATGATCGGCAGCGAAACCGATTTGAACACGAGCGCAATAATTACGAAAATCGCTCCGATCGATACGATGCTGACCGTCTTAAAATCCTGGTCTGTAATCTCAATCAGATCCTTCGTACACGGCGCCTCGCCGATCAGCATTGCAGAGTTATCGTATTTCTTGATAATCTGGTTGATTTCCTCGCACTGCGCATTGACCTCATCCGATGCAACCGCGTATTCCGATCCGACCAGCATCATCTGGTAATCTCCGTTTATCAGGACTTCCTTCACGTCATCCGGGATGAACTCCTTGGGGATTCCCGGTCCCACAAGGGAATCAAAGCCAAGCGCCATCTTCACGCCGTCCACCTTACTGATCTCATCGAGCATTGCGCTCGCATCCTTCGAAGACAGGCTGCTGTCCGCGATGATCATATGGGTGGCTCCCATCTCGAAATCCTCATTCAGCTTGTCGTTTGCCGCAATACTGTCAAGACTCTTCGGCAGCGTTCCGGCAAGGTCGTAATAAACGTCCGTATGATTGTAGCCGTAAAGCGCCGGTCCTAAAATCACAAGGAATGCAATAAGGAAGATTCCGTAATGACGCACGACCCAGTCTGCGATTCTTCCCATATCCGGGATGATGACCTTATGCTTCGTCTTCTCTACCGCCTTGTCAAAGACAAGAATCATCGAAGGAAGCACGGTGACACAGCAGATTACGCCGAGGACAACGCCCTTCGCCATGACGATTCCAAGATCCATGCCCAGTGTAAAGCTCATAAAGCAGAGTGCGATAAAGCCTGCCACCGTCGTGATGGAACTGCCGACCACGGAAGTGATCGTGTTCGAGATTGCATGCGCCATCGCGCGCTTTTTATCGCCCGGAAAACGCTCCTGCTGCTCCTCATAACTGTGCCACAGGAAAATCGAGTAATCCATCGTAACACCGAGCTGCAGCACCGCCGCAAGCGCCTGCGTCACATAGGAAATTTCTCCCTGGAATATATTCGTACCAAGGTTATAGACGATTGCCATTCCGATACTGAGCAGGAAGAAAATCGGTGCAATGGCTGAGTCCATCGTAAGAGAAAGCACGATGACTGCCAACACGACCGCAATCAGTACATAAATCGGTGTCTCCTGATTGGAAAGGTTCTTTGTGTCCGTGACGACTGCCGACATACCGCTGATATAACAGCGTCCCTGTACCACGTCACGCAGTTCCTCGATCGCGTCCATCGTCTCATCCGCCGACATCGACGTGTCATAGAGCACCGCGAGCAGTGTGCTGTCCTTTTCATCATTATTAAAGAAGTCATAAATTTCATCCGGCAGTATTTCCATCGGAATACTGATGTCCGCCAATGAATCGTACCAGATGACAGATTTTACATGAGGCACCTCCGCCATCTGCTCACGCATTGCAGCAATGTCCGCAGGCTCCATTCCCTCCACTACGCAGAAGGAAAATGCTCCTGTCCCAAATTCCTCCAAAAGGATATCCTGTCCCTTCATCGTCTCGATGTCACCCGGAAGGTAGGTCAAGATATCATAATTGACTCTCGTGTTCAGATAGCCTATACCCGCCGGAATCAGCAGCAGAATACTCAGAATCAGAATCGGTATCCGCAGCTTGACGACTGCTTTTCCAAACTTAATCATGATTGTCCCTCTCTTTCTTTTCAATGGATTCATTGTATAAAAAAAAGACTGAATATGAAAATATTCAATCTTTTTATCGTGTAGTATTAAAATATACACACCGATATAAATGTATATTTTAAATGACAGATTCAGGCGATTGTATAATAGTGAACACCGCCGTCACATCTGCCCGTTAAAGCTCAGCCAAAATGTCTTCCATGGAACACTTAATGATATAATTATATATGTCCGCCAGTTCCTTCGCGGAAATCGTCATCCCCGACTGAATCCATGTGATGACTACATAGCACATCGACTGTGCGTAGTATTCCGCGATCCGCTCCGGGGTCAGCCAGACATACTTCTGCTTCTTCCCCGCCGAAGATCTGCGTATGACATTTAACAGCAGGCGCTGCACGCAGCTTTGCACAATGCTCCCAAAAGAATTCTGTCCATCCAGCCTGCTCGCCCTGATATAAAATTCCTTGTCCTTCTCGATCTCAGTGAACAGCAGCACCAGCGCCTCATTGACCATGCCGTTTGTAATCAGCATCTCCACCGGCTCCAGCAGTTCCTTATTAATAATCCATTCCAGAAGATCGTATTTGTCCTGAAAATGGTTGTAGAAGGTCGGACGGATCACCCCTGCCTTATCTGTAATTTCTTTAATTGTAATCTTCTCGATCGGCTGCTTCAATGCCAGTTCCTTAAAGCTTGCCGCCAAAAGTGTATCAATCGCACCTTTACCCTGCCCAGCCATAATTTCCTCTTGCCCAAAGGCTCTATTGCATGATCAGTCTGCCTACCGTTATCGCGCGCGCAGACTCTTCATCCCGTAAATTCAGTATCTCTCCCGTATCAATGACACGCACCAGCGGTCTTAACGGGAAGTTGTCAAAATTCTCCATCACCACTGCATGCTGCCCATTCGACAGTTCGACCTCGCATCCCACAGGATATGCCGCCATCTTTCTCACAAAAATATTGACAAGCTGCGGATCGAACCGGACTCCGCTCATTGCCATCAGATATTCCAGCGCCTCCGAGGGCGGCTGTCCCTTTCCTGCCGGCTGTGCCGAGGTCATAACATCATAACAGTTTGCAATCCTGATAATTCTCGCGAACAGACCGATATCCTCTCCGGTCTTCCCAAGCGGATACCCCTCTCCGTTATAGTTCTCGTGATGCTCCAAAATTCCCGTATATACCTCATGGGAGAAATGAAACACGCTCCTTAAGTACTCCGCGCCAAGCTTCGGATGGCTCTTAAAAACCTCCTCATCCGCACCGCCAGACGTTTCCCGACCGACCACCAGCTCGCGGTCCATAAACCGCTTCCCAATATCATGCAGAAATGCCGCGCAGGCAAGCTGGCACAATTCATCATATGCCAGTCCCAGACGCGCACCGGCCACAATGGATAATACGCCGACGCTGATGGAGTGGTAATAGATGTAGTCGTCGTAGTTCTTGATATCGAGCATGTTGTACATCACATCCCCGTTGTTCACAACATTCTCCACCACGGACTCCGCGACCTTCTGAATCCGCACTTCAGCAGAGCCAGACTCCTGTCCGTCCCCGGCGCCGCCAAACAGCTCATATACAATTTTCAGTGCCCGGCTTCTGACCTGCGGACTGATGACCTGCTGTATCTCAACGCCCCGCGTAAATTCATCATCAATGTAGACTCCGGGGAATCCGAGAAACTCCAGATTGGAAATGTATTCCTCACTAAGCAGCAAATGCTTTGCCAGAAGAAGTCTCCCCGCTCCGTCAAAGATATCCTGTCCCAATGCCATTCCCGGGGTCAGTCTGCCTGTCGGTAAATAGCGCATGTATTGCCCTTCCTCTCCATACAAAATCGGTAGAATAATACATATTTTAGCGCATTTACTCGTCAAATTCAACTGTCACAAAGTACCCTTTTGGCGTTTCCTTGACATCCACTACGGTGCCCTCCCGCGACTTGATCCGCTCGCTCACCGCATAATTCGCCGACATCGCATATGCTTTTCCCAACGTATAATAATAGGAATTGGGCAGTTTTCCCTCTGTGACCGGAAGCACGTCTCCGACATTCAAAAGTCCTGTCCGTTCCATCTTAAACTCTTCTCTGCGCATTGCAAAATCCCTGTTTCTATCTTATTCTATGGGTATTTCCTACTATTGCCACATGTATTTCATTATAGTATAATACCCTTAAATTCTCAAGATATTTTAGATTTATGATAGACAAGGAGCTACATGTGGGACCAAGATACTGAAATAGAAAATTTTTTATCATCTGTCATCCGTTTGATACATCCCGATGCAATCTATGACCTGATGCTGCAGACGCTCGTTTCTCTTCTTCATCCGGATGGTCTGCTGCTGATGTTCAACAAAAATGCCGACCAGACTTATCATGTTACACGAAGCTGGGGCGACATTTCCTTTGAAAAAGATTATTGTTTTTCCAATCCCACCGTTACCAGACGGCTTCTGGCTTCCGACAGCTATATTCCCTTAAACGACGATCCTGATACACGTTCTGTTTTGGATCTGCTGACCAGCCGCAAACGCAAATGGCTCACAGAGCAGGACATCTCCGCCATTTATTGTCTGAAATACTGTCATGCACTCATTGGCTTTCTGTTCATAGCAAGGCACGATCATAAGCTGCCGGACGCATCACAGGTACACGCACTTGATAAAATCAGCTACTACGCCGCCCATGCGCTTCGCAATGCCAATCTCTACCAGAACGCCTACCGCGCTTCGATTACCGACGATCTGACATCGCTTTACAACCGTAAGCACGCTTTCGAATGCATCGGAAACCGCTGTCTTGCACAGACGCCATGTGCTTTAATTCTGCTGGATATTGATGATTTTAAGCTGTACAACGAGCTGTACGGTTCCAGAGAGGGCGACAGCTTAATCCACCGCTGTGCACAGTTGATTTTACAGGCGCTTCCCGACAACGCCATGGCGTTCCGCTTTGGCGCGGATGAATTTCTGGTATTATGGGATACGAACGATATGGAACGCATCCGGGACTTTGCCGATCGCCTTGTTGACCGCATCACACATGCCAACGCCTCAGATATGATCTGGGATATGAAGATTACCTGTGGTATCTCCTCATTTCCTGACATTTCGGGCAACGCTTCTCTACTGCTCCACAATGCGGAGCAGGCGGTGTACTTTGGCAAGCTTGAGGGCAAAGGACACACCACGGTCTATCAGAAGGGGCTGGAAAAGCGCGCCCAGAATCCCGATATGCGCGCCGCCTATGAACGCGTCGCTCCGACGATTTATGCGCTGACCGCAGCCATCGACGCCAAAGACAATTACACCTTCGTCCACTCCATGAACGTGTCCAAATATGCTGTCGCGCTTGCAGAGGCGATTGGCATGAGTGCGAATGATATCGAGATTGTCCGAAACGCCGGAATGCTGCATGACATCGGCAAAATCAGCATTCCGGAACATATCTTAAAGAAAACGACAGACCTGACCGATGAGGAATATGCCATCATGAAAACGCATGTGGAAAATTCCACAAAAATGATACGCTATCTGCCAAATATGGACTACGTCATTCCCGCTGTGGTCGCCCATCACGAGCGCTATGACGGCACCGGCTACCCGCGCGGTCTTGCAGGCGAGGAAATTCCTCTTATGGGCAGGATTCTCACAATTGCAGACTGTTTCGACGCCATGACGGCACGCAGACCATATAAGCAGCCAATGCCTGTATCCTATGCAGTTGAGCAATTACAGAAAAACAGCGGAACGCAGTTCGACCCGGAACTGGTAAAATGCTTTATCGCACTCATTGAAGAACGAAAAATAGCGGTGTAATCCACCGCTATTTTTGTCCGCCGCTATTTTGTCCGCCGCTATTCTTTCTCCTCATCCACTTCTCTGTACTCGACATCCACCGCCTCAGTTTCCTGCTTCATCGCCTTCGCCGCGCGCACCGCACGGTTTGCGACCCACAGATCCGAGATTCCGTCATAGATTAACGCTATTCCGATGAACTGCAGCGCAAGTGTCACCATACCGAATGCATTCACAATGCAGAGCACCCCAAATACCAGACTGATTGCTGCAATCAGCAGAAGGCTCCACCATTTCTCATATCCGTTGCTCTTCGTCTCGACCGAAAGCTTGAGATCCTGAATCCCGTGCACGCACAGAATCACACCAATCACAATCGGAATCAGGCTCACAACACTCTCCGGGCGGATGAACACCCATACGCCCACCAGAAGTACGATCAGACCAAGTGCTCCCGCAAACGGGTGAATACTCTTATTCAGAAAATAGGAAACAATATCGATCACGCCCATAATCACAAGCCCAACCGCAAGCACCTTGCAGAATATGTCAATCGTCTCCGCCGGCCAGATCAGAAGAACCACGCCAAGCCCGATGCACAAAAGAGCTGACGCAATGATATCCGCCTTGATTCTCTTTAACGTCTCCTTCATAGCTTTACACTCTCCCTCTTTTGATTATGCTGTGCGCCAATGTACACGGCATGTTATTTTTTCGTTATTATAACTTATTTGTAAAGGTATTTCAAGAAAACGTGTATCCTCATTTAAAATAAACGTGTATCCTCATTTAAAATAAAAGGGTACAAATTCGAGCTATCTCCTTTGATGCACCGCCAAGCACTCCAAAAATTCCACCAAATATCCCTGACATTAAAATGTCACTTATTTCACTCTCTTGATTATTTACTTCCCTGCGTGAGTGCATGCCATCTACGTTGCCTGCTGACTGGCTCAGCCGAATTATTACGTTTTTGCTATGTTTTAATTTTCTACCAACTCCAAGTCATCTGGTAACAGAGTGCACTATGCTTTGGGATTTCCTTCTTTATCTAGTATTTCAACTTCATATGCCTCTCGCGGTTTCTCAAATACCATAAGTATAGCACCGAGTTCACCTTCTTTTTCACCCTCTTCACAATCTTTCATAAGCTTAACTGTATCATATTCCTTAAACTTCATAATCTCTCCTAACTAATCTTTTACAAAAAATTACTGTTAATTCAGGTATATCTAAGCCTATGAAAAATGTGTTGATGGTTTTGTTTGTGCATTTCTTAGAATTGTTCATCGAATCACCCAAGTATTGCCTTGTCCTTCTGGTGCTCCCGAAGTACGTGTATGCCATCTTACTTCGTACTTATATGTTCCATCATTCCATTTGTAAGAAATTTGTTCATATCCATCCGTCATAAATTTAACTTTATACCAATATCTATATACATTAAAGAATTGTTATTGCATAATCCTCATTAAGAATACTATTTACTCTTCGAATATCTCCCCACATCCCATCTTGGTACTTTTTACCAGTCCATTTTTTGCAGGTCCGTAATTCTTTTTCAAAAGAATGCAATTTACTCTTCAAATTCTTTACTATACTATCTCTATCCACAACAAATGCTGCCGTATGCCTTTCTTCACTTATTATCTGAAAAAACATAACCATCACTGCACAATACACTTCAAATGCTCCCTTATTACACATACACTTAATTGCTTCCTCAAATTTCTTATCTACCATTAAGTCTGGCATTTCTGTATAAAGCAAATAAATTGTGCGAATTATATTAGGCCAGTCAGTTGGTACTTCTGCTGCAATAAATTGACTTATTTCACATTTATATTCATCCTGTCCTACTAACATCTTATCAAGTGCATCTTCCTTTATAGCCCTTATAACTAATTCTTTTATTTGCATCATTTTCTCTCCAATCTTACCGTATTAATATCTATTACATTTGAATCGTTAGGCACATTATGTACCACCGCTTCCGGCACTCCACCGGATGTATATCCTCCCGGGATCCATTCTGAATTCGCCCCCGCTTCATTACCACTGGGCATTGAAATATCGTAACTACTTGGATTATCAATACCTACTATTTTAAAATTTCCCTCAGATAAACTTCCGGTCGGATAACCTAGTGCTTTCTCCACGTACGCTAAATCTCCATCAGCTTCCTGTAATACTCGATTCAAATATTCCTCTGAAGTGACAAATAACGTGCCATCTTCCCGCGCAATCTCTGGAACTCCTCTATAATACAAATCATAATCACTTTCTGGCAATATATATGCAGCCCCTCCTTCAAACTGCTTTAAATGTTCCTCAATGTATTCCTGACTCAAATATGTTTTTGGATCTGGTCTATTACCTTTGGGCTTAGATACTATTTCATCTATTACATCTTGTGTCAAATTGGACTTCAGCCCTTTCCTGCCTGACACCTGAGTTGTTTCCCCTAATTTCTTCCACCATGCTTGAATATCATCCCCAAATGCAGATAACTTCTTGCTGCCATTTTCCCAGAGTTCCCTCAGATTATTGCTCATCCTTCGCCAATCATCAGAGCACGAATCTGCAATGTCCCTCCATATTTTTTTCCA
>JAGBEG010000014.1 GCA_017937095.1 Roseburia sp.
ATTAACTATATCATCTTTGAACTCGTTTGTCAACAACTTTTTTCTAAAACTTTTTGAAGAAATGTTTTAGAACAGCAGCCTGCTTTCGCAGTTCTGCCCGCCGCATCCGCTGTTCTCGCGGTCAGCTTGTTTATATTATCACCTTAATTTTCGAATGTCAACACAATTTTCGAAGTTTCAAAAAAGAAAGTTTTCTGTCGAAAATTGTATTAATTGCGCATACAATTTATGCATTTTCCATACAGTCTACCGCATCACATAATCCATCGCATCCTTGACCGTGCGGACGCCGACCAGCCCGATTCCCTTGACGTCCTTTAAGCTCTCGCGGCATACCTCCGGCAGAATGCACACCTCAAAGCCGAGCTTCTTCGCCTCCTGCACGCGCTGTTCCGCCATGCTCACCGCGCGCACCTCGCCGCTTAAGCCCACTTCACCAAAGCAGATCGTCTTTTCGTCGATTGCCCGATCCTTATAACTCGATACAAGCGCAAGCACGATTCCCAAGTCAATCGCCGGTTCGTTCATGCGGATGCCGCCCGCTATATTGACATACGCGTCACAGTTTCCGAGCTGTAAGCCCAGCCGCTTTTCCAGGACCGCCATCAGAAGATTTACGCGGTTGAAATCCGTTCCCGCCGCCGTTCTGCGCGGCATTCCAAAATTGCTGTGGCACACCAGAGCCTGTACCTCCAAAAGAATCGGTCTGGTTCCCTCCATCGAACACGCCACCACAGAACCGGACGCTCCCTCCGGCTTCCCGGAGAGCATGAACTCTGAAGGATTTTCCACTTCCGTAAGTCCGTCCTGCCGCATTTCAAAGACGCCGATTTCATTCGTCGAGCCGAAACGGTTCTTAACGCCCCGCAGAATGCGGTAAGCCGCATGGCGGTCGCCCTCGAAATAAAGCACCGTATCGACCATATGCTCGAGCACTCTCGGTCCTGCCACCACGCCTTCCTTTGTCACGTGACCGACAATAAAAATAGAAATCCCCATCCCCTTTGCAATCTGCATGAGGATGCCTGTCGCCTCGCGCACCTGTGACACGCTGCCCGGCGCGGAAGCTACATTTTCATTGTACATCGTCTGTATGGAATCTATGACTACAACCTTAGGTTTCTCGCGGTCGATGACCTTCTGGATCACATCCAGATTCGTTTCACAGAGCAGGCTTAAGCTGTCCCGGAAAGTTCCGATGCGCTCCGCGCGTATCTTGATCTGCTGCAAGGATTCCTCTCCCGATATGTACAAGACCTCTGTTCCCTGCCCCGCGAGATTCCGGCACACCTGCAGGAGCAGCGTGGACTTTCCGATACCCGGATCGCCGCCCACAAGCACGAGCGAGCCCTGCACGATGCCGCCGCCAAGCACGCGGTCGAGTTCCTTTATCTCCGTGGAAATGCGCTTATCCTGCGTCATCTCAATCTGGGAAAGCGGCACTGCCTTTGCAGTCTCACTATCTGCCGCTTTTCCTTTTCCTATATTTTTCTTATCGATCAGCTCCTCCACAAAGGTGTTCCACTCGCGGCAGCCCGGGCACTGCCCCATCCATTTCGCTGATTCATAACCGCAGTTCTGGCAGAAATATACCGTCGTCTTTCCTTTTGCCATCCAAGTCTCCTTCTCTCAATCGTTCCCTCTAATTCGTAAATAGAAATGCAAACAGCGGAAGCAGCCCTATGCCTCCAAAAAACGTGAGAATACATACCGCGGCAATCACCGCCGCATGTCCCCCGCGCTGCAGATCCAGGTTCGTCACATGCTCTGTGGGATGCTTCGGGTCATACCACACCTCTATGTACTGCGGATACAAGGCGCCCTTCTCGTAATTTCCTTTGCCAAAGCTATATCGCTTTGTTGTATAGGAAACTCCGCCTACTTTGTATGCATATTGCACCTTCGCCCTGTGCCCCGCCTGGCGCCGCTCTCCTCCCGGCGCATTCTCATATGCATTTCTCAATTTCGGATTGCCAGCGGCCGCTCCGCTGGCGTGATATAACTGATACTTTTCCTTAAACTTCTTTCGCTTCACCTTCCTGCATTGAAAGAAAATGTTCAAGCCAATGATTTCCGCAAAAACAATCACCCATATTGCATGATAGTATGATTCCATAACCCGTTATCTCCTCTTCTTATGCCGCCAATGCGATTTCCTATTAGCTGAAAAAAAGACCCATCCGTTTCGGACAGGTCTTTCCATTCATATATTCGGTTTCCCAAATTCCTTAACACTTCTGAATGCTGACCACTACCGGCTGCTCTCCCAGTTCAACGCTCAAGCTCAGTTTACCGCCGAGATTCGTCTTCATTCTCCCTGCATCTGCGCCGTCAATGACAATGTCATACTCCGTCTCTCCCTCAAGCTCCACTGTCACCTGCGCGTCCTCCGGTCCCTCTACCTGAAATTCCACGCCTGTGTCGGTCGCCTTTAATCTCTCGACCGCGGTTCCCGGAACGGATTCGTATACGAACATTCCATTGCGCTCTAACTTCGTAATCTCCTGACAGGTCTTTACCTTATAAAGATCCCCCTGATGCTCAAAATTATCGAGCTTTGCCTTGGTGCTCAAAGAATAATCTCCAAAGCTGATTGTCCCATCTGCCTCTGAACGAAGCAACTCACTTATAACAGCCATCTTATCCTCCTGTGATAGAGCAGTGCAGGCACTCTGCAGCCTGCTTTATCGTATCAATATTGTGCTATAATTATATAATATCTGACATGCGATTTCCAGTGATTTCGACCATATTTAAGGATTTTTTTACTTTTCCCTCTCCTCAAAAACAATCGCATTTTTCTTCGTGGTAACAACGACTTCACTGCCCCTTTTTATGCTTCCGTCCAGAATCTTCTCTGCGAGCTTATCCTCGATTTCCTCCTGAATCTTGCGGCGCAGCGGTCTCGCTCCATATTTCGGCTCATATGCCTTTTCCACGATATACTGCTTTGCGGCATCGCGTATTACAAGCTGAATGCCAAGCTGCTCCTCGCAGCGCGCGGACAGCTCTTTTCCCATCAGTCCGACGATCTGCTTCATATCCTCTTTGTTCAGAGAACGGAAAACGATCGTCTCGTCGATACGGTTTAAGAACTCCGGTTTAAAGATCCGGCGCACTTCCTCCATGACGCTGCCCTTCATGCGCTCGTAATCCTGCTTCTCATTTTCCGTCGATGCAAATCCGAGTTTCTTCGGTTCTACAATTGCCTGTGCTCCGGCATTGGAGGTCATGATAATGATCGTATTCTTGAAATCGACCTTCCTCCCTTGCGAGTCTGTGATATGTCCGTCATCAAGCACCTGAAGCAGGATATTGAATACATCCGGATGCGCTTTCTCGATCTCGTCGAAAAGGACGACAGAATACGGATTCCTGCGCACCTTCTCGCTGAGCTGTCCGCCATCCTCATGCCCTACATATCCTGGCGGTGAACCGATCATTTTAGAAACACTGTGCTTCTCCATATACTCCGACATATCGACCCGGATCATCGCCTGCTCCTGACCGAAAACAGCCTCCGCGAGCGCCTTGGAAATCTCCGTCTTGCCGACGCCGGTCGGTCCTAAGAACAGGAAAGAGCCAATCGGACGCTTCGGATTCTTTAAGCCGACTCTTCCTCTGCGCACCGCCTTTGCCACGGCAGTCACAGCTTCCTCCTGTCCGATAACGCGCTGGTGCAGAGTCTTTTCCAATCTGCGCAGCCTTGCTGCCTCTCCTTCCGCCAGCTTCTTCACCGGAATCTTTGTCCAGTCAGAGACAACCTCCGCAATCTCATCCTCTCCGACTGCAAGACTCCTTCTGTGTCCTTCCCGCCTTGCCTTTGCCGCCAGTTTTTCCTGACGCTCTGTCAAAAGCTCCTTCTGCGCCTTTGCCGCGCGTGCGCTCTCGATATCGCCTGCAGAAAGCGCGTGCTCAAGCGCCGCCTCACTCTCCTTGATCTGCGCCTTTAATTCCGCAGCTTCACGCGGATCACCGCCCGCAAACAGACGCACCTTCGCCGCAGCCTCATCCATCAGATCGATTGCCTTATCCGGCAGAAATCGGTCGTTGATATAGCGCGCAGCCAGGCGCACCGAAGCCTCCACCGCCTCGTCTGTAATCGTCACCTGATGATGTTTCTCGTACTGGCTGCGCAGACCCTTTAAAATCAGCACAGCCTCCTCCTCCGATGGCTCCTCCACAACAACAGGCTGGAAGCGACGCTCTAACGCCGCGTCCTTCTCGATATATTTACGATATTCTTCAATCGTAGTCGCTCCAATGACCTGTACCTCGCCTCTGGCAAGCGCCGGCTTTAATATGTTGGATGCGTCAATCGCGCCCTCCGCGCCGCCCGCGCCGATGATCGTGTGAATCTCATCAATAAACAGCAGGATGTTCCCCGCTTTTTTCACCTCGGCGATAATCTTCTTGATACGATCCTCGAACTCGCCGCGGTACTTGGAACCCGCAACAATCCCGGAAAGATCAAGGGAAACGACGCGCTTTCCAAGAACCGTGTCGGGAACCATGCCTGTTGTGATACGCTCCGCAATGCCCTCTACAATTGCAGTCTTTCCAACTCCCGGTTCGCCGATCAGGCACGGATTGTTCTTGCTCCTTCTGCTCAAAATCTGAATCACACGGTCAATCTCCGTCTCTCTCCCCACGACCGGATCGAGCGCGCCGCCCGCCGCAAGTTCTGTCAGATCTCTGGAATACTGGTCAAGGAACGGCGTTCTGCCGGGCTCCTTCTTGCGCCCCGGCTTTCCGTTCTGAAAATCCTCTTTGTAAAGATTCGCATCCTCGCCCATGGCAATCAGCGTATCTACGTACATTTTCTGAATATTCACCGAAAGCGTGTTTAACAGCCTCGATGCGACGCATTCCGTCTCCTTTATCATCGCAATCAGGATATGCTCTGTTCCGATTTTCTCCGAATGAAAGCGGACAGCCTCTCTTCCCGCTCCCTCCAGCACACGCGCAGCGCGCGGGGAATATTCCCCCTCCTGCAAGGCGACCGGGGAAGAAGGCGCGATCAGTTCCTCAATCAGTTCCAGTACCTTTTCCGTTTCTACACCATTGTCACGCAGCACCTGACACGCTACACCGGTTCCCTCTTTCAAAAGTCCGAGCAGGATATGCTCTGTTCCGATGTAATTGTGATGCAGTGACCTTGACATTCGCGCGGCGATATCGACCGCTTTTTTCGCTTTCGCTGTATATGATGTCTGCATAGCTTCCTCCTATACTTAAAATCTCTTCCGCCAAATCATTTCTATAGATAAGATATACGTCATTTACAAGTCGTTGAAATCTATGATTTCCAGATCGCCTGTCTTTTTTGTTTCCGGCGCGGACTTCGTCTTCTTTCCCGCTTTCATGGGCTTCTCTTTTTCCATTTCTGCCGGAGTTTCTTTTTCCGTATGGGCTTCTGCTTTCACCTCTGCCGGCTTCTCTCTGCGCGCCGGGGTCTCCTTTTCTGTACGGGCTTCCGCTTTCACCTCAACGGACCTCTCTCTGCGCAACGGAATCCCTTTTTCCGTCTCAACAGGCTTTTCTTCCCGTATCGGCTTCACCTTTTCCACTTGAATCGGGGCTTCTGTTTCCACGCGGGCTTCCGCTTTCACCTCTGCCGGCTTCTCCTGTCTGTTCTTCCCTGCCGAAACATCGAGCACCTTTAGCTCACGCGGCTTCTCCTTCTTCTCTTTTGCCGGAGCTTCCGCCTCATCCCCGTCAAAACGCCCATCAAGTCTCTCATCGAGATTTTCGTCGATCAGGTCATCCTGCTTTCTCCCGAAAATTCCCCGAAGTCCTCTGCCCGCTTTTCTTCCTTCTGACGGCTCAGACTCGCGGCCGTCATCATAATCGTCGTCATCATCTGAAAAATCGTCGCTGTTTCCCCCGCGGAATCTATGAATCAGAAGATTGATGATGACAATGACTAACACTGCAAGAATAAATACCAGCACTGCCATCACATTTCTGGAAAACGCCTTTTCCTCGGTGTAGCGCTGTGAAAGCGCGTCGTATTCCTCCTGCAGATATGTGATGTCCGCCTCGTCTGCCGCTTCCTCCTGCTGCACGTCTGCGGCATTCGCTCTCTGGTAAGTGCCCTCGAGTGCATCGTACTGATACCAGCCTTCTGTTCCGTCGCTATTTACCGCGTAGAAGGCGTAGAAATCAGATACAAGCTCCGTCTCCTCCTGCGTGATCTGATACGCCGTGATATTTCCCGCATCCCCCGTGGCAAGCTCCGTCTGTACATAATTCTCCGGCATCGTAAAATCAATCGGTGCCAGAAGCGCAATCACATACTTTTCGCCATGGCTTAACTTCACGAACGGGTAGCAGGCGTCTCTGGTGCCATCGTACACGAAGAACCGTCCCCCGGCGTCCGCCGCATCCACCGGCTTCATCCACACAAGACCAAGCGATCCTTTGTCAAAGCTTACGCCTTTATAATCTGTTCCATGATAATTTATCGTAGTTTCCGTAAAATCAACAGGGATCTCCTCCGCTGTAAAATCGTCCGCAATCTGATATGCCGTCCCGCCGACTGTCACCGTCTCCTCCGTCGGCTCTGCCGTCTCCGGCGTCTCTTCCGGCTGCTCCTCATCCGTCGGCTCCGCCGCAGCGCCGCCCTGCTTTGTGACATTGATCGTATAGGTCGCGGTCACTCCGTTTTCCGCCTTTACGACAACCTTAATTGTATTTGTGCCCGCTTTTAATTCTGTATTTCCCGTAACGGACTCTACGGTCGCCTTGTCGTTGACCGGAGTTGCAGACACCGCAATGCTCGTCACATCACTGCCGACCGTCGCACTGTAGGTCGTTGTCTTTCCGGTAAACGCCGGGGAAAGCGTACCCGGCGAAATCGTAAGGCTCTTTAAGGAATTGTCCGCCGACTGCTTTCCTGTCGCCGGGCTGTCGGACGCATTTCCTCCCGCAGCCGTGCCCGCGCCTCCTGCAGTCGTGCCCGCTGTGCCTCCGGCTGCATTGTTCACCGTAACGGAAGCGCTGCTGCCGGACATGGAGTCCATTTCTTCACTTGTTTCAAAAATCACGCCGTCGTCGCCCGATACGGAAAGCGCCGAGTTGCCCGCTCCGATTGCCTTTAAGGTGACCGTATAGCTTTCCCCGGTTGCAATCACGCTGCCGCCGCCACCGCCATAAGTCATCGCGCTGCAGCTTACGAACTCCAGCACCTTTGCATCATAGGAGAGTGTCATTTTTGCTATCGCCTTCTCACCGGACGGACCGCTCGCCTTTACTGTAACCGTAACGGTATCTCCTATATTGACAGTTCCTGACGACACCGAGACAGATGTTGCACCGCCAGCCGCCCACACGGTGTCCGCTGTCTGCGGCATCAACAGCCACAGACACATCACCGCAAGTATGATTCCGAATTTCTTTTTCATTTTCGTTCTCCCAATTTCTATTGCCACTGGACAATCTCTGAGATTCCCAATATATGTTTCTGTAAAATAACAAGATCTTTATTGGACACTCCGCCGTCCCTGCTCGTATTCGCCGCTTCCAGATAACAGCCGGACTGCCCCTCAATTCCAAGAATCTGCTTCTGCATCAGGACAAGGTCGACATTCGACACTCTTCCGTCTCCGTTGATATCACCGTAAATCACCAGTTCATACTGCTGCACAAGCGCATTGCCTACATAAATTTCAAGCCTGCAGCCCGTACCGACCGCCCCGCTGTTCTCGCCGCCCGCCGCATTGACGATCCGCGCCGTACAGTTCTGCGCCGTCACGCCCGCAAGAATGTCGCCTGCGCTCGCTCCCGGCCGGATTCCGGTTATATAACTGCCTGTTACCGGATATGCAAGGGTAATTGATGCACCGTCCGCCACTGTGATTGCATTGCCTGCCGCCTGCGGCTGGCATCTTGCAACTGTAACTGTATAGGTTCTTGTGCTGCCGCTCTGTGAAATACAGGTAATATTAATAGTATTATTACCGTAATTCAAGGAATAATTACCTGTTCCTGACACCTGCGACGTCCCCGCGACTGCAGTCGCGCCGACATTAATTGCGGAAACATTCTCCGGTACGACCAGCGAATAGGAGGTGTTTGCTCCGCTAAAGCCCGGCGTCAGACCGTACCCGTCTATCGTGATCGACGAAAGCCAGTTATTCGGATTGCCGCTGTCCGAAAACGTTGCCGCCGATGCCGGCATGTTCGCATAGACCGGAATCCGGAAAACAAACGCCTGGCTCTTGTCGGCATACGCTTTTCCCATGTTGCTGCCCTCGCTCATCGCCGCCTGTACATTCGTCATGTACTGGTGCGTATAGAGGCTATTCTGATATACCACGTTGAATTTCTCAAAATAAATGGTATTCTGACCCTTTTTTACATAATTGTTTGCGACGACCGATGAACCTCCGGCAATGGACTTGTAAATCGAATCCCATCCCTGCTGTTTTGCATAGGCTAATCCGTTGACCGTCGCCGATGCATTGCTGGTCGTAAATGCCCGGACATTGAAATGGTTATAATATCCCTCATATCCCGCATATCCACCGGAAATCAAGGGGCTCATCCCCTGCGCTCCCTGCTCCTGCTTGCAGCGCGCGGCAAGATGATAAGGGCTTACCCCAAGGTTTCCGCCAATCTCCATAAACGTATCCACATAGCTGCGGACCGCACCGTCCGTATCCGTATAATTTCCCGCCATAAATGTGTTCGCAAGAATATTGCCGACACCCGCCGCGTTCTGGTACTGCGCATACTCCAGCGTCTCAAACTGGAATATCTGTGTCTCATTCAGAAAATTCCGCGGATCCATACAGTACGCAATATACTCTGACGACGCAGCTACCCAGCCTGCACCGTCAAATCCATACCACGAATTTGTCTCCCAGTTGTACGCCGCGCTGTCCGTGGACTTACGCGCGTCATTGACTGAGCTTTGTATGAGATTCCGTCCGACTACGCTCTCGTTTGCAATCACGGTATTCCAGTCGAGTCCTGTCTGTACCGGCACGAACTGCCAGTTCGGGTATTTCTGGTGAAGCGCCAGAAGCTGGCTGCAATAGTTCTCCGGGAAACCTGCCGCCTGCAATGACTGGATATATTCACTGTCAGCCGCAGAGACGGTCGTTCCCGCCGTGCCGCTGTCCGACGCACCATTCACCGATACATAATCGGCGCACATCCAGCCCGTATAGGAATTGCCGCCGACCGTAAGCGACACATTGTACCATTTCATGCCGCCCGCTTCCTGCTGCCCCAGTATGGAAACCACCTGTCCTTTGTAGACCTTCGTCACTGCCGAATAAGATGTCCCAGCGCCGGAACGCACATACACGCCAAGATTTGTGTTCGCTACGACGCCGCTTGTTCCCGCCGCGCCTGCCGAAGGCTGGCTTCCGGCGTTATCCGCCGTCTGGAGCGTGACAAAATCCGACCGGATATAGCCCGTCATACCGGACACCTGAATCTGATACCATGTATAACCGTCCGATCCCACAGCCTCTTCGATTACCGTCACGGCTGTTCCCGGATAGAGCAGCGTCACCTTCGCCCCGTCTACGGGCGCGCTGCGCACACGCACAGGACCGTCGTTGACCGTTCCCGCCACCGGTGTGTATGCATATACGGAAACTGTATCTTCCAAAACAGACAGACCGGCAGCCATCATTCCAAAACAGATGACTGCCAGCAAAATCCATTTGTGCTTTCTTCTATAGAAAGGCTCGCTCATTTATTTCCTCCGCAATCCTGATAACTTGCATATTTCGCCAGTAATTCAGTCTCATTATAGGAGATTCTATATGACGCGTCAACCTAAATATAGTATTTTTCTGCCACCAACCACAACATTTAGCCTTCTTTCGACACCATATTCCGGTTAAAAATCAACAATGTTCCCCAGAGTATGCCGCCTAAGGTACAGCCGATTCCGATGAGCGCCGCCGCATTGCACTCCTGAAAACGAATCCCCATAAATGCCGCCGTTCCCGCCACGATGCCGAACGCCCCGATTACCGCGACCAATGCACATAACGCTACTGTCTCCATATCCACACGTTTCATCCTCTTTTTCTCCTTTTTCTCCTTTTTTGCCTGTTTCTCTCGTTTCATCCGTTACTCCGTCAGGTATTTCTTCCATTCCTGCTCGTTCATCCATGGAAAACAGGACCTGTCGTCCACATAGACATCCGCGGAAATCTTTCTGGACTCCGTTCCGTATTTCTCTAACGTCCCCGGCACATTCTCATTGACCGCGTCGAACTCCAGCCCGAACATCCGGCACCAGACGACCGCCGCATCCAGCGCCTCCCCGCACCGGCAGGTCCACAGAATAATCTGTTTTCCCTGCTTCCTTAACTCCTTTAACAGCTCTATCAGCGGCAGATTCGGCAGCCCGATTGCCGGATAGCATTCACTGCAGAGCGTTCCGTCAAAATCAACCGCTATAATTTCAATCGCTCTTTGCTTCATCACGCATCCCTCCTGTCCGTTTCGTTAGAGACAGTATGACACATCATGTGTCCAATTCTTTGGACACCTAACAACTTTTTTTGAGTTTTTTGAGTTCACTTAAGGGTTTCAAATTACATATGTAAATTCCCGTCGCAAAAAAATGTGTACCGCGTCAGGGCTCTCATTCCTCACACGATACACAGAATTTCTTATTTTCTATTCACTTTTCTTTTTCTACTCACTTTTCTTTTTCTATTCACATTTCTTTTTCTATTTCTATGCACTTTTCTATTCGCGTTTCAGCCCGCATGCGTCAGGCAATGCAGCGCTCTTCCGCTCTGCCGCTCACACACCCTCGCAGTCAAATTCCGGGATAAAGCTCTCCTCTGCCGTATCTCCCTCCTGAATGAATCCGCGCTCCACGCCAAGCCCGATCGCATAATCCACAACCTCTTCGTACTCCTCATCCGTCACCCTGCGGTTAAGCTCGGGATAACGCTCTAAGCCCGCAAGCGGCGTGAACTGGTTCATGATACTGATGTAAATCGTATCGCCGTAAGTCTCGTAGAGATATTTTATGACGGCTTTCGAGTCCGTGACGCATCCCGGCAGAAGCAGATGGCGCACGATTACGCCCCGCTTCATCAGCCACCCCGCCTCGATGGGGTCATCTACATCGCAATCTGCACCCGCTTTTCCCGCCGGGCTTGCCGCTTCCTGCTCTTTTTGACGGCTTTCTCCGCCGCTCCCCGGCTCTCCACCTTCCGGCTGCCTTCGCCCGCTTTCAATTTCCGCCTCTTTCTCCGGCGCGAACTCCGGCTCTCCATCTTCCGGCTGCCTTCGCCCGCTTTGAATTTCCGCCTCTTTCTCCGGCGCGAACTGCGGCTCTCCGGTCTGGCGTACCATCTCCGCGATCGCCGCCTTCGCCGCCTCGCTGTAATCTGCGGCATGGGAGTATTTTGCCGAGAGCTCCGGCGACATATATTTAAAATCCGGCAGATAAATATCCACGAGTCCGTCCAGTCGCCGGATGGTATCGACCGACTCATAGCTGCTGGTATTATAAACGACCGGAAGGATCAGCCCCTGCCGCTTCGCCTGCTCAAGCGCCGGGATAATCTGCGGCACAAAATGTCCCGGCGTGACAAGATTGATATTGTTCGCGCCCTTCTCCTGCAGTTCCAGAAAAATTTCGCAGAGGCGCTCCGGTGAAATCACCTTTCCCGCCGTTCCGTTCGCGATATTGTGATTCTGGCAGAATACGCAGTGCAGCGCGCACCCGGAGAAGAACACCGCGCCGGAGCCGCGCTTCCCGGAAATGCAGGGCTCTTCCCAGTAGTGCAGCGCCGCCCTCGCCACCTTTAGTTCTTTGGTCTGTCCGCATATGCCGGTTTCCCCGTCCGCACGGCTGACCGTGCAGTTTCTAGGACACAATGTACATTTTTTCATCTTTCCTCACATTCTTTCTATCTAAATTCCACCTTGATAATCTCGTCCGATTTGGGTATGATAGTGTTTGAATTTTTCATTCAAATTTTTTACACAAGGAGTTTGTTATGAATCTGAAAAACTGTATGGTAGCACAGTCCGGCGGACCGACCGCCGCCATCAACGCAAGCCTTGCGGGCGTAATCGCCGGAGTTGCTGAATCTTCCATGTATCATACCGTCTACGGTTCTCTCAATGGTATCACGGGTATTTTAAACAACGATTTTATCAATCTGACCGAGCTGATGGGACAAGACCCGGACAATCTCACGCGCCTTGCGCAGACGCCTGCGATGTACTTAGGTTCCTGCCGCTATAAGCTTCCGGATTATCTGGATGATGATTCCGCGTACATCTTTATCTTTAAGCAGTTCGCAGATTACAATATCGAAGCATTTTTCTATATCGGCGGAAACGACTCGATGGATACCGTGTTAAAGCTGTCCGAATACGGCAGGCGTATCGGAAGCCCGGTGCGCATCATCGGCATCCCAAAGACCATCGACAACGATCTCTGCGAGACCGACCACACGCCGGGCTTTGGCTCTGCGGCAAAATATATCGCCTCCTCGCTGCTTGAGATCGCACACGACACCTTTATCTATGCGGTAAAGAGCGTAACCATCGTAGAGATCATGGGACGTGACGCCGGATGGCTGACCGCAGCCTCCGCCCTCGCGAGAAACGGCTACAACACCGCTCCGCACCTGATCTATCTGCCGGAAGTTCCGTTCGATTCCGAGGATTTTCTCTTAGACGTCAAGCGCCTGCTCTTTGAGCGCAACAACGTCATTGTCGCCGTATCGGAAGGCATCCGCGATGCGTCCGGCAACTATATCAGCGCTTCCGAGCAGTCTGTCGATACGTTCGGACACAGCCAGTTAAGCGGCGCAGGAAAGACACTCGAATTTCTGGTAAAGGAAAAGCTCGGCGTAAAGGTGCGCTCTGTGGAGGTCAATGTGCTCCAGCGCTGTGCCGCGCATCTCGCCTCAAAGACCGATCTGGACGAAGCCTTCGCACTTGGCAAAAAAGCCGTCGCACTCTCTATGGAAGGTGTGACAGCTTCTATGGTTACCATCGAGCGGGTTTCGAACGATCCTTATGAAGTGACCTACGGATATGCCGAAATCAAGAACATTGCAAATGAGGCGCGCTCCATCCCCCTCGACTGGATTTCCCCTTCGAGAAACGACGTTAAGCAGCCGCTCATCGATTACCTCGCCCCGCTTATCGTGGGCGAACCGCAGCTTACCTATCGAAACGGTCTGCCTGTCTACATGGACGTCAGCCATCTGTCAAGGCACTAGACGTCTCTCGGAGGAATTGACATCCGGCTGGCGGCGAACTGTCATCCGGCTTTCGGAGGTCAGTCCTCCGAGAGCACCTCAATGAATTTACCGATCTCGACCCACGCTTTTCTGGATTCCGGCAGCATCTTTGCTGCCATCTGGAAAATGTGGAACATCCCTTCATAGATACTCAGACGCACTTTCACGCCCTGCTGTCTCGCCTTTGCCGCGACGTCCACGGAATCGGAAAGCAGCATCTCATAGGAGCCGACCTGAATCAGCATCGGCGGAAATCCCCGAAAATCCCCGAACATCGGAGAAATATACGCATCCATCGGATCATGTTCTCCCACATAATCACGGTTATAGATCAGACTGTCCCTCGTCTTTCCAAAGAGCGGGTCCCTCTCGTAATTCGTATCGTAGGACGCTCCGCTGGCAGTTAAATCCGTCCACGGCGACATCGCCACAATCCCGCACGGAAGCTGCCTTCCCTCATCCTTTAAGTAATGGCAGAGCGCCATGGCAAGCCCGCCTCCGGCAGAATCTCCCGCCACAATAATCTGCTCGGAAAACCATCCCTGTGCAAGCAGCCAGTCGTATGCCGCAACGGCGTCCTCCAAAGCCGCCGGGTAGGGATGCTCCGGCGCGACCCGGTAATCCGGCGTGAGTACGCTCATCCCGTGGCTCACCTCACTATAAAGCCCCGCAAACATGCGGTATGCATTGCGCATCGCCCCGACATAGCCGCCGCCGTGAAGCTGTAAAATAATCTTATCCGTATTCGGCTGCTCCTTTAACTCCAGCAGCTCCATGGTAAAATTCTCCATGGAAATAATCTGCCTGTGAAAGCACTCCGGACATTTCCATGGCGGCTCTGCATTTCCGATCCGCTTGCGCAGTTCCCCGTTTTTTATCTTCTTTCCGATTGCAAGGTCATTTGTCATATGGGAAATCATATCCCGCATGACCCTGCCCCGGATACTCGCTTCATTTTCCCTCATTCGTTCACACTCCTGCCGTCCCTGCGGCATTTTGCGTCTTACGCTCCCTTTGCATACAGCTTTCTTTTGCCTGTTCTATCGCTGATACCGTCAGCGGATATGAAATCTGCGCTTTAGCTCCGTCCTTGCTCTCCTGTCGCCGATAATCAGCGTGCCGAGAAACAGCGCCACGGAACACGCGAATGCCACTCCGGCAAGAAGCGGCGCTGTGACGATGTCCAGTGCATACAGCACAAACGGCACAATACTGCAGAGTATCATAAAAAGCTGCGACATCATATAGCTCTGCCAGTTCCTCCGATTGAAAATCATGAGGACCAGAATCGCTGCGTCGATCAAAAGAATCGCAGACGGCAGTACATAATTGACCGACCATCCCCGGTAACCGACCAGAAAATCGATTGCAACCAGTATAAGAAGCGCAATCAACGTCAATACAATCGTCTTGCTCCGATAACCCGATTTCCCAAGTATCGCATAGCGGAGCAGCATATACCCGTAAAAAAGCCCCAGTCCCGTAATCGCGCTCCAGAAAATCTGAAACTCGTACGCCACATTCACATAAACGAGCAGCGCTTCCAGAAGAATCGCACAGAACAGGTAGATATGGCTGATCAGCATGAGCCGCCTGGTAATCGTGCGCACATTCGGGTACATATTCTCTACTTCAATTGTCTGTTCAAGTACCGCTTTGCAGAGCGGGCAGCGCTCCGTCTCATCCAGTATCTCAAGATTACATTGCTTACATTTACTCATAATTCACTCCATTACTGTCCACTTCCACATGAATCCCATCCGCGGCAATCTTGCGGAAAAATCCTCTCTGCACGGAAGCGTCCACCAGATCATAACTAAAGGAAAAGACAAGTGTCTGACCATAGGAACAGATCGTGCCCTTTAAATGCTGCCCTTTGGACATTGCAAGAAACGCATGGAAAATCTCCACATAGGGCTCATACTCCTCCGCCACAGCGATATTTCCGATGTTCGTCACCGTCGCCGTGTTCGCAAGCGCGGACGTGGTATACACATAGCGCATCGCCAGATTCTTAAGGAAAAGCGGCACCGCACGGGCGACCAGAAGCTTCTCGTTCGATACATTGTATGAGAACAGTTCCTCAAGATGCTCCCTGTTGATCTGGCTGCGCAGGCTCTCTTTTACAATTTCAAGCACCTCCGCAAAGGTATAGATATCCTTTGTCGGGTGAAATTCCGCCGATACCATGACGAAGAAGTTCTTCGTCGTAATCGAATTAAAGTACGGGCGCAGATTTACCGGAACTGCAACGCGGATCGGCTTCTCCGACTTCATTCCGTGCATACACTCCGTATATACGCTCCAGATATAGACCCCCACCAGATACTCGTTGATGCTCACGCCGTAAGCGTGACATACCTGTTTTAGCTCCGGAATCTGCATGTAGCCGTGCATCACGCCAAATTCTCCCGGCGGAAGCTTCTCGCCCTTGAGCAGATATGCCCGCTTCGTCTGATAGCCCTTGTGCGCGCTTTTCTTATAGTTCTTAAGGAAGCTGTCCTCACGGTTCATGGAAGTGTCGCTGTTTAAGAAATCCCCGACCTTCTCCTTAAGCTCGGGATGCGCCAGTCTTAAATACTGATAGGTCAGCTCCTTTAAGAAATTGATACCGCCCATGCCGTCGGTGAGCACGTGGAACACCTCAAGATTAATGCGGTACTTGTAATAAGTGACGCGGAACATATAGCTGTGATTCTTGTTCTGGCGGATAAAACGGCACGGGAATGTACTCTCCTCGCGGACTCTGGGCGCCGGCTTGCCGTTCTCCTCAAAATAGTACCAGAACACACCCTGTCTGAGACGCAGATTAAAGCCGTCGAACTTCGGCAGCACAATATCCAGCGCCTGCTGCAAAAGTTCCCGGTCTACAGGCTCCGTCAAGGTCACGCTGATCCGGTACACATTGCTCATGCTCTCCCCCGCGATCACCGGGAAAAGGTGCGCCGTATTGTCGAGACGGTCCCACCGGATCTCGCGCTGCGGCTTGCGTTCCTTATTCTTTTTCCCTTTTTCTGTCTTCTCCGAAGTCTCCTCCGGTACTGCTGTCTGATCCTTTTTCTTCATATATATTAACTCTCTTTTATTCTATACGGTTTTTCTTATATATTATTCACATGCTTCGTCTATTCTATCATGTGCAGAAGCAGCACATGATCGGCATTCGCCGTTCGTCAATCCTGCAAGCAGGTTGACTCTCTTGCGCTCATTTTATCATACTTGCTATTCTTTGTCTAATTTTTGCCTTGCGTTTTTGGGATTTTTTCACTAAAATAAACTTGTGGTATTGGATATACCAGAAAAGTGAGGATGATCGTATGTTATTTAAGAAGTTAAGCGCTCCTTCCTTAAAGGAGCTTTTTGTCGCAGAATTGGAAGGAATGATTTTGTCCGGAAAGCTGGAAATCGGCGCAAAGCTGCCGCCGGAACGCGAGCTCGCCGAGTCCATGCAGGTGTCGCGTGCCGTCGTCAACGCCGGGATCGCCGATATGGAAAAGAAGGGCTTCCTCGTGGTCAAACCACGAATTGGCACCTTTGTCGCCGACTACAGAAGGTACGGAACGACAGACACGCTCGTATCGATCATGCACTACAATGGGGGAATGCTGCGCGATAAAGAAGTCCGCTCCATCCTTGAGGTACGCATCATCTTCATGAATCTCGCCGCCACGCTGGCGATCGACAACGCAGACGACGCGGCAATCGCATCGCTCGAGCGGTATGTGCAGGCGTTAAAGCAGAGCGAAGACCCCGAGGAAACTGCATCGCTGATTTTCGAGTTCAGTCACGAGCTTTCCTTCATCAGCGGCAACTCACTGCTGCCGCTCTTCTTTATCTCGTTTAAGGATCTCGTCATAAATCTCTGGGTGCGCTACGCGAACGCTTACGGCTGCGCCTCACTCGCCGAAAGCGCTGCCACGATCTATCAGTATGTCGCCGCACGCGACAAAGACAGCGTGACCGCCTACATCACAGAATCCACAAATGCCAGCATTGACGGGGACAGACAGATTTATACCAAGATGTAGCACGGACGCATATCTGCATCAAAAAGCGGAGGAATTGCATTTCACATTCCTCCGCTTTTCTTTGGCTTTTCCCCGTTTCTTACGCTTCTTCTGCTAACAGGCGGTTCATTTCATCCACCATTTTATTGATCGCGCCTGCCTGTGCCGTCATTTCTGTAATGTCGTGCACGTTGCTTTCTACCATGGCGTTGATGGAATCGAACTGCCCGTTTTCGTTTCTGATGCTTTCTGCAATCGCCTGATTGATCAATACTGTATTTTTGATGACCTGCGCCTGCTTATCGTGCGCATCTCCCATCGCGCTTACCGTATCTACCGACACATGGAGCAATTCCGTCATATTCTGCATTCCCTGAAATACATTATGGAAATATTCGTTCTGTTTTTCCAGTTTGCCGGAATTTTCTTCTACATGTGACGTTATCTCTTTCACATTGTTCTGGACCCTTGCAATCACGGCTTCCACCTCGTTCAACGACTCCTTCGTGTTATTTGCAAGGTTGCCTACCTCCTGTGCGACTACGGCGAAGCCTTTTCCCGCCTCTCCCGCTCTTGCCGCTTCGATGGATGCGTTTAACGCCAGCAGATTCGTGGAAGAGGAAATCTCATTGATCAGATTTAAGGTCACGCCGATTTCCTCTACCGCAGCCGACAGCCGCTGCGCCACCTCTCTTGTCAGAAGCATGGACTCCGATACCTCATTGTTGATCGCGTGCAGCTCATTTAACATCCGCTCGTTGTCCTTTGATTTTTCCAGTACATCCTTTGATACCGTCTCGACTTTTTCGACATTATCGGCTACAACGACTTCCCACTCTTTCAGTTCATTGAGGTTTGCCATACTCTCTTCTGTCTTGTTTCCGAGCAGATTGCTGTTTTCCAGCAGTTCTTCACTTGTAGCCGCCAGCTCCTGTGCGGATTCGCTTTCGTTCTGGGTGACCTCAGACAGGATTTTCCCGGCGGAATACAGATTCTTAGACACCGACTGCACGGAAGAGAGGACTTTTCTCACCTGATCGTTGTTGCGTTCCATCTCGTCTTTTTTCGCGTTTACTAAAAAGCGTCTGATCAGATACGTCAGCAGTACGACCGTCGGCAATGACAATGCGACGCAGATAGCGCGGTCGAGTATATTGACCATAAAATATTCATTTTGGGCGGGCAGATGGATCTCTCCCCAGAGAAACCACGATACAATGATCGAACCTGCAATCTCTATGGAAGTGACTGCGACCATCCGGTAGTCCAGAAAAAACGCCGTCAGTACTACGAAAAAGAAAGCGAATCCCCAGAAATCCGTAGCGGGAATCATATAAAGTATAAAGTTGAACTGTATCAGCATGATTATGATAAGAAAAATCTTCCCTGCCTTTAATCTGCTCTGTACGACAACCCCATCCCGGAATCCGGTACGTACAAAATAAATGCATATTACCAGATACATCAGGCACGTCACGTCGAATATGAGCAATGCCACCCAGCTTACGCTTGGAAGCCAGCCCATAATCTTCTCAAACGTATAGGCAAGTCCTGCGCACTGGCACGCGCCCGGCACTAAGAGCAGAACAAGAACATAGACCTTATTTATGTATTCGTCCAGTGGCGACAAGTATTTTTTGGAACTGTTATCCCCGTTGTTTCTCATAAGACAGCTTCTCCTTTTTGGGTTCTTTTTGCTATATTATACAATGGAACGATATCTGAAAGAGAGCAAATCCATTATCTGGTCGAAAATATCCCTTAATCGGTCATTGCATTTTCATAAGAAGACGGTAGAATAAAGGATAGTGATAAAAAACGGAAGCGGGAATATAAGATGAATGTGATTAAGAAATACTGGGATTCGGTCTATGTGTATGTATTGCTTTTAGTTCCCGGGCTCTGCATGTGCGCGGGTCTGTTCTGGACGGTCTGCAAGCTCCTCGGGCTGTATGGAGATTTACACTGGGCGAAAATCATAGCGTTTGACTGCAGCCAGCTTCTTTATTTTTCGGTCGCCCTGTATTTTATCTCCCAGAACAAAAAGAATCCTTCCTACATTCCCGGGCATCTGGTGTATATAAAGGGATATATCGTTTCCGCATTGTTTATACAGTATAATTTTATCCTCCATCTGTTTGCATCCGTTCACGTATGGGAATGCACCTTTTT
The DNA here is from genome assembly GCA_017937095.1 of Roseburia sp. GTDB lineage: Bacteria > Bacillota > Clostridia > Lachnospirales > Lachnospiraceae > Roseburia. The sequence continues at coordinate 19,430 of JAGBEG010000014.1, forward strand.
GTTTTTTGCAGTCATCGTCTTTTTATTTGACAGCAAATTGATGTTTTTTAACATCATATCGTATTTTCTTTCGCTGACAGCCGCACATCTGTTAAGACCCGCGGATTTTCTCCCCTTAGGAGAGCCGAATTTAAAGGAAATCATCGCCTTCCGCCTCGTCATTTTCACACTCACCGCCCTGTGCATTATGCTGATCGTGTATTTTGTCGACCGTTTTCTGATGCAGGCAAGAGAAAGCGACGAAGAAAATATGGAGCTTCTGGAAAAGCAGCTCACGCATTACAGGGATATGGAACTTTGGGACACCGAGCTTCGGAAATTCCGACATGACATCCAAAATCATTTTATCTGCATGGAATCCCTTTTGAAAAATGAAAAGATGAACGAACTGCAGGACTATTTTGCGGATCTTCAGCACTCCTTCTCTTTTGAACAGAACCTGTTTTTTTCGGGAAATGACATTATAGACGCGATTCTGCACTATGACCTGCCCCATTCCTGCAAGAAGGAGGTAGAGGTCACGATCTACGGCAGCCTGCCTGTCCTAAAGACAGTCTCAGCGATGGATCTGTGCACCGTCTTTTCCAACCTTCTTTCCAATGCCATTGCCTCTGCAAATCAATGCGCAGAATTTTTTAAGCCGCAGATTGCCATCCGCTTTTCAGGCGGAAGGACTTATTTTTCCATCGCGATATCCAACAGCGCTCTCGCACAGGAAAATAAGAAGCCGCAGGAGAAACCGGACAGAAATCACGGCTTTGGCATCCGCAAAATTACAAGCGTGACGGAAAAATACGGCGGCAGGATCGAACAGAACAGAACGCCCCAGACGGTATCTGTCACCGTCTATCTTCCCATCTAGCGCTTACATACATAGGAGACGACCATGAAAATTGTATTGTGTGACGACCATGAAACTATTTCAGAACAGCTAAGCCGGCTCATCCGAAAATATGATGACGAGCATCAGATGCAGAATGATTTCCGGTATTTTTCGAAGCCCTCCCTGTTATTCCAGTATATGCAGGAAGAGCCGGTGGATCTCATCTTTATGGATCTTGATTTTGGCGATGCATCCGAGGACGGCATTGTCTGGTCGAAAAAGATAAAAGCAGCCTTTCCCCGCACGGTCCTCATTATTCTCACTGCCTATGAAAACCGTTACAAGGAGGGCTACGAGGCAAGAGCCTTTCGCTTTATGACAAAGCCGGTCGAGGAAAAGGAACTGTTTGAATATCTGAATGTCAGCATCGAGGAGCTTGACCTTACCGAAAGCATTTCTCTGACAAGGCGCGGCATTCCCCATAAGATTCTGCTTCGTGATATCTGCTATTTTTCAGCGCAGTCCGGCGGAAGTGAATTATGGACGAGAACAGATATGTACTGCTGTGAAGAAAGCCTGCTGGAATGGGAACGCCGTCTGCCGGCGACGGTCTTTTTCCGCTGCCACAGCAAATATCTTGTCAACCTGACGCATGTGGCAAAGTTCGAATCCCAGTCCTTAACCCTTTCCGGCGGCGAGCGCATACCGATTTCCCGCCGCAAATGGAAAGCGTTCCAACTGGCATATATGAAATATGATACGATGGATTATAAGCTGTAAAGAGCTGCCCGTTTCGTGCGGGCAGCTCTTTCTTCTCCTATGCCTGGCTCTTTGCGAACTGGCTGTTATAAAGGTTCGCATAGAACCCGTTCTTCGCGAGCAGTTCTTCATGATTGCCCTGCTCTATGATACTGCCGTCCTTCATGACAAGGATCGTATCCGCCTCCTGTATGGTCGAGAGACGGTGCGCGACGATAAAGCTCGTCCTGCCCTGCATCATCTTCGCGAATGCATTCTGAATCTTGATTTCCGTCCGCGTATCGATCGACGACGTCGCTTCATCTAAAATCAGCATCGGCGGCAGGCACAGCATGACTCTTGCGATACAAAGGAGCTGCTTCTGCCCCTGCGAGAGGCTGCCTCCCTCCTCGGCGATCACCGTGTCGTAGCCGTCCGGCAGACGCTTGATAAAGCTGTGTGCGTGCGACGCCTTCGCCGCCGCGATGATCTCCTCCTCCGTCGCGTCCGGTTTCCCCATGGCAATATTCTCCCGGATCGTACCGCTTCTAAGCCACGTCTCCTGCAATACCATGCCGTAATTATCCCTTAAGCTCTTTCTGGTAAGCTGCTTCATGGGCGTGCCGCTGACTAAGATCGTGCCGCTGTTCACATCGTAAAAGCGCATCAAAAGGTTAATGAGCGTCGTCTTGCCGCATCCGGTCGGTCCGACGATGGCAACGCGCTGTCCCGGCTTCACGGACAGGTTAAAATCTTCAATGAGCTTCTGCTCCGGCGTATAGGAAAAACAGACATGCGTAAGCTCCACCCTGCCGTCGGCATGCGTAAGCTCGATGGCATCCGGCGCGTCCGGCTCCTCCGCCTCTTCCTCGATCAGTTCAAGCACCCTGCCCGCACATGCGAGCGCGTTCTGAAGCTCCGTGATAACGCCCGATATCTCATTGAACGGCTTGGTGTACTGGTTCGCGTAGGAGAGAAGGCTCGAAAGCTGCCCTACGCTGATGCCGCCCGCAATCGCGGTAAATGCACCGACGACACCGACCGCCGCGTAGACAAGGCTGTTGACAAAACGCGTGGACGGGTTCGTGAGACTGGAGAAGAAAATGGCGCGCAGCGAACATTTCTGCAACCTCCCGTTGATTTCATCAAACTTCTCCAGCGCCTCGTCCTCATGCGAGAATGCCTGTACGACCTTCTGGTTTCCGACCATCTCCTCAATGAACGCCGTCTGCTCTCCCCTCGTCTCGGACTGCAGCTTGAACATGGAAAATGTCTTTTTCGCGATAAAGCTCGCCACAAACAACGAAACCGGCGTAATCACGACCACCGCGACCGTAATATGCACACTGATCGTAAGCATAAAAATCAGCGTTCCGAAAATCGTCACAACGCCTGTAAAAAACTGTGTAAATCCCATCAAAAGCCCGTCGGCGAACTGATCCACATCGGCGATGACCCGGCTTACGATCTCGCCGTAAGAATGCGCGTCCAGATACTTAAGCGGTAAACGCTCCAGCTTCTCGAATGCCTCCGTGCGGATATCCCGGATGACATTGTAGGTAATCTTATTGTTGCACGCATTCATGATCCACTGCGCCGCCGCCGTGAGCAGAATGATGATCACCATTTTTCTTAGGATAACAGAAATCCCTGCAAAATCCACAAATCCCGCTTCGACGATCAGATCGACCGCCTGTCCGATCAGAATCGGCAGATACAGCGTCATTGCCACGGTCAACGCCGCAAGCACGATCGACGCTCCCAGATACCCCCAGTATCTTCTGATATAACGCAATACCTTTCCCAGCGTTTTCTTCTGTCCGCTGCTTACTACTTTACTCATCATAACCTCCACACTCTGCTGCGGGCTGACGCCGCCTAAGCGCCTGCCGCCCCGCTCTCCTTCACCACTGCCTTCCGAAACTGGGAATCGTAGATTTCCTGATATACCTCGCAGCCCGAAAGCAATTCCTCATGCGTTCCCAGACCCACAATCTTACCGTCGTCAAGCACCACGATCCTGTCCGCATACATAATCGACGCGGCACGCTGGGAGACGATAAATACCGTCATATCGCCCTCCATTCCCGCAATGGCGGCGCGCAGCGCCGCGTCGGTCGCAAAGTCAAGCGCGGAAGCGGAGTCATCCATGATCAGGATCTCCGGTTTCTTCACAAGCGCACGCGCAATGGTAAGACGCTGCCTCTGACCGCCGGAGAGGTTCTTTCCGCCCTGCTCGATCTCATAATCCAGGCCACCGTCCTTCGCCATGACAAATTCCTTCGCCTGTGCCGTCGAAAGCGCCTCCATGATTTCTTCGTCTGTCGCATCCGGCTTTCCCCAGCGCATATTCTCGCGGATGGTTCCCTTAAAGAGAACCGCCTTCTGCAGCACAACGCCAATCTTATCCCGCAATTCTTCGAGTGTGTAATCGCTGACGTTCCTGCCGTCCACACGGACACAGCCGCCCGTCGCCTCGTAGAATCGCGGAATCAGATTTACGACGGAGGATTTACCGGAACCCGTACCCCCGATAATGCCGATCGTCTCGCCACGCTTCGCAATAAAGTCAATATCGGTAAGCGCCTCCTCGCCTGCTCCCGCATAGGCAAGTCCGACATGGGAAAACTCGACCGCAGGCGCATCCTTTCCGCGGCTGTCTGAATCTGCCGTGCTGCCGCTGCCCTGCGGCGATTTCCCATCGGCTGCCTCCGCAGCGCCATCCCGGATAGACGGCTCCAGATCAAGGACATTCTCGATTCTGTGCATACACGCGACGGACTTATTGATGTTGATAATCAGATTCGCCAGCTTTACAAGCTCGACCAGAATCTGGGACATATAATTGACGAGCGCCACGACCTCACCCTGTGTGATAAAGCCGCCGTCCACGCGGATTGCTCCCGTCCACAGAAGCGCTACGATCGCCCCGTTGATGATAATATAGGTAAACGGATTCATGAGCGCGGAAATCTTCCCGACATACAACTGAATCCTTGTCAGTGCCTCGTTGCTCTCGTGGAACTGTTCGATTTCGTCCTGCTCCTTATTGAACGCACGAATCACACGGCTTCCCGTGAGATTCTCCCTTGTGATTCCAAGCACTTTATCGAGCGCCGCCTGCACCTTCCGGTAGAGTGGAATACTCACCAGCATGATGCCGAATACCACGACCGACAGAAGCGGAATCGTCACGACAAAGACAAGCGCCGCCTTAACGTCAATCGTAAATGCCATGATCATCGCGCCGAACACGATGAACGGGGAACGCAGGAACAGGCGCAGAACAAGGTTCACTCCATTCTGCACCTGATTGATATCGCTCGTCATGCGCGTGATAAGCGTAGATGTTCCCACGGTATCCATCTCCGTGAAGGACAGGCTTTCAATATGGGAAAACAGCGCATGGCGCAGTCCCGTTGCACAGCCGACTGCCGCCTTTGCCGCGAAATATTGTGCCGTAATGGAACAGGTCAGCCCGATGACTGCCAGAAGCACCAGCACCAGACACATTTTCATAATATAGGGCCTGTCCCCATTCTCCACACCGGTGTCTATGATTGCCGCCATAACAAGCGGGACAATCAGCTCGAAGGACGCCTCAAGCAGCTTAAAAAGCGGTCCCAGCAGACTTTCTTTCTTATAATCCTTTAAATATCCAAGCAGCTTTTTCATGATACACTCCCGTATTATTCTTTCAGTCCCTTTAATTTCTGCAGACCAAGAATCAGCGCCCCGCCGATTACAAAGAATAAAATATTAAATTCATGGATGGACATTGCCGGCTGCGGTACATCCAGTGTCGTCGGTCCCATGACGACCGCGTAAAGCGAACCCAGCATCAGACCGATAATCAGATAAATCGTCTGTGCGCGGAAATTCTCCAGCGCTTTTCGGATCAGCTTTACCACGGAAAATACGCCGACAAGCACGCCGCAGCCAAAGATGAACACGGTCGGAAACGCTGCAAAATTCAAATGCAGAATGTCCTTGATCGCCGTGACGACCGGCAGATACAACCCCATGATAAGCAGCAGCGTAGACCCCGAAATGCCCGGAAGCACCATTGCGGAAATCGCGACCATACCCGCCACAAATACGAAAATGCCAAGTCCCGGCGTCAGATGCTCCAGATTCACGCCTTCCCCGCCGCCTGCCGGATTAAAATAGGTAATTGCACACACTACGATAATTCCAAGCAGTGCAAACGGAACCGCTCCCTTTTTCGCAAGCATACACTCCTTCTCTTCCTTTACTACGATCGGAATCGCAAAAATGATAAACCCGATAAACAGGGAACTGATTGCATATATGTGGGACTCAAAAACGCTTGCTAAGACCAGCATGGCAAGCACCATGCCGCACACCCAGCCAATGCCGAGCTTGATCAAAAAGAACAGCGCTTTCTTCTTCTTCTCCATATTTCCGGTCATCAGATCGTCGATCGAATCAATGAACTGGTCATAAAAACCAAGCAGAAATGCGATCGTTCCGCCGGAAACGCCCGGAACGCTGTCTGCCAATGCCATGCAGAAACCTCTGACAAACTGTACTACATACATATTCATACCTCTTTCTCTTAATTTTATGCTCACGCACCATTATAACGTTACTGCTTTCGGTTTGTCTATATTTTATTGCGGAAAAAAGCCCCCGGATGGCTCCGGAGGCTTTCAGCCTTATTCCTTTATGTATTTGTCAAGCTGATGGGAAACACCCAACACATTATCGAGCAGACTCTTCGTATTCTCCGCATTGCCGAGGTTCTGAACACTCAGATCCGCCGCCTGTATGGAGGACGCCGTAACCTCCTCTGTCGTCGCCGACAGATGCATGATGTTCTCCACGATCTGGTTATTCGCCTCAGAAAGACTGTTTAACATATGATCAATCTCTCCGATATCTGAAATCAACTCATTTACATTGGCATTTACGCCGCCAAAGCTCTCTGATACCTGCGCAATCATTTCATCCTGTGCGCCTGCCGCCGTCACTGAACGCTCCACCGCGCCCGCTGCCGCCTGCGCGTTGTCGGAAAGCTCTGCGAGAAGCCGGGCGATATTCTCCGTCTCCTGCCTTGTCTTCTCCGCAAGCTGGCGAATCTCATCCGCGACAACTGCAAAGCCTCTTCCTGCCTCGCCCGCCCGCGCGCTCTCAATCGACGCATTGAGCGCTAACAGATTGGTCTGGCTCGAAATCGCAAAAATGGTATCTGCAATGCTCTTGACCGCGCCCGTGCGCTCCTGCAGCTCTTTCATGGACTCTACGACCTCTAAGTTCGTCTCTGCAATCACCTGCGACTGCTGCTTAAGCTCTCCCATGATTCTTGCGCTTCTGTCATTGAGTTCACCCGACTGCTTCGCGACTTCAACCATCCGCTCGGAACGCTCAAGCGTCATGCCGATAGAATCCTGAATACTCTGCGTCATTTCTGTCTGCGTCTGGATATTCTCGGCAGTGCTCTGCGTACTGTCCGAAATATCCTTCATCGCCCCGTTTACGACTTCTGTAGAGCTGTTAAGCTCCGTCACAATGCTCATGGCGTTCTCCGTGCCCCTGCGCACCTGATTTGCCACTGCAATGACGTCGTCCACCATCTTCTGCTGCGCTGCTTCCTTCGCGCCGAGACTTCCGATGGTATCCTGATTGAACCTGTAGGCTACCGACACGGTACAATATATAAGTACCATCAGAAGCATAATCGCCAGTGTCGCACACACATGGTCGAGCACTGTCTCTCCCTCATACACATGAAGCACCGCCACCTTCATCGCAACAACAAAAACATTTAATGCCGATACCGCGATTCCCGAGATAGCAGAAAATTTCTTATCGTAGAAAAGAATACAGCCGACAAACGGAATCGCCGCCATAAATCTCACGTAATAATTATCAAACGCCCATGCCATAAAAAAGGTCACGATCAGAAGTCCGACCGTCGCAACATATCTTATCCTGACATCTGATTTGTTGCGGAGGAACTGGACAATCGTGATAATCGTCATCAGTAAAATGATAACCGACAGCATCCCCGTATAGCCAACACTGCGAACCCCACGCACACAGGCTGTTACGACCACACATAATACGAATACATAAAATATAAGAAACCCGATGGTCAAAAACTGGTTTGCACGCTTCATCTGCTCTGCCTTGTCTGAATATAGATATTTCTGCTCGTTCATTTCCATACTAATTTGTCCTTCCTCTTTTGTTCGCCCAACACGCAAGCGTGTTTTATTTTCCTGCGCTCATTATACCATGCAATAAGCAGCGCGCATTGCCTACGTGCTCATTATACCACAAATTTACGCGGGCACAACACTTACTGTATGTAAAATTTATGTATAAAGTTTCTCATCTTCCCTGCCGTACCTCATCCCGCAGCAGCCAGATACAGATCAGGTTCGGAATTGCCATAAGGGAATTTAGCAGATCCGAAATTCCCCAGACCAGATTCATCGTCATGACTGCGCCAAGGTAAGTAAAGAACATATAGAGCACCTGATAGACACGGACGCCCTTCTCGCCCCACAGATACCGCACGGCGCAGCTTCCGTACACGTTCCAGCCGATGATCGTGGCAAACGCAAACAGCGCCAGGGAAATCGAAAGAATCATTCCGCCGCCAAACGGAAGTTCCCGAAACGCCACAAAGCACATCGCATCCGGCTTAACCGCCCGGTATGCATCGGGGTGCGCAAGCATACTGCTGACCGCCGCAATCCCTGTGATGGCGCACAGCACCACCGTATCCCAGAACGGTCCTGTCATAGAGATCAGTCCCTGCCTGTGCGCATCCACATTTCCCGCCGTGGACGCAGCCATCGGGATCGAACCAAGCCCCGCCTCATTTGTAAAAAGCCCCCGGGAAATCCCCGTTCGCATTCCAAGCAGCACCGCTCCCCCCGCAACGCCCCCCGCCGCCGCGCGCGGCGCAAACGCCATTCCTACAATCGTCTGCACCGCCTCCGGAAGAAACGCATAATTTTTGATAATAATGTAGAGACATCCGCACAGATAAAGCACGCTCATACACGGCACGAGCCACGTACATACCTTTGCGATCTGCCGGTTTCCCCCGATGATGATAAGCCCTGCAAGCACGCCAACGACGATGCCGATGAGATGCGGGGAAACGGAAATCTGCTGCTCGACCGCCATACGTATAGAATATGACTGTACGCTGCTTCCGATTCCAAAGGACGCCAGAAACGTAAAGAGGGCAAACGCCACCGCCAGACCCCTTTTTCCAAGACGATGCTCCAGCACATACATCGGTCCGCCGCAGTAGGTGCCGTCGGGCTGTCTGACCCTGTATTTCACGGAGAGGAAGCACTCTGCATAGCAGGTCGCGATTCCAAAGATTCCCGTCACCCAGCACCAGAATACCGCCCCCGGTCCGCCGATGGCGATCGCTGTGGAAATGCCGACAATATTTCCCGTGCCGATCGTCGCCGCAAGCGCCGTTGCAAGCGCCGAATACGGCGTTACCGCATCCTTCCCCTTCTCCTGCCCGGCGCCTGCCACGGAAAGCCTGATTCCCTCCGGGATTTTGCGCTGAATAAAGCGCAGATGCCATGTAAAATAAAGATGCGTTCCGAACAGAAGAAAAATCATCGGAAAGCTCCATAAATATTCCTGAAAGGTGGTTACAATGTACTGCAGCGCCTCCATAAAAAATCCCCATACACTTCACAGCTTATCTGTAAAGTATATGGGGATGCGTTATGATGCATGACTTCGTATTCTGCTGCCTGCGCGGCGCTGCCGCCTTCGCCTGACGCTGTTTCGCACGCGGCGCTACTGCACGAGGCGCGCGACCGCCTTCACAAGCTCCGGTATCTCGGCATTGGAGGTGTTGATGCACAGATCGTAATTGAGACGTTCTCCCCAGGTCTGCCCGGTAAAGAACTGGTAATACCTTCCTCTGCGCTTATCCACATCCTGAATGTGGCGCTTTAACTCCTTATCCGTGAAATGCTCATTCTCCGGCGCACGCTTTCTGCACCGGTCCATCTTATGCTCCATCTGTGCATAGATGAACAGGCGGAACGGGTTCTTCTCACGCAGGATATAGTCTGCGCTTCTGCCGACGATCACGCAGTCCGACTGCTCCGCCAGCTCCTGAATCAAGAGACTCTGTTCACGGTAAATCGCATTGTTCTGCTCCACGATTGGGTCCACGCCCATATAAAAGCTTCTCCCAATCGTAATCGGAAGCAGCGCGGACGGTCCGTTCTCCATAACGTGCTGCACATAGCCTTCCGCAAGCTTTGTCCTCTCTGCAATCTTCGTGATGATTTCGTTGTCATAGTAAGCAATCCCAAGCTCATCCGCAAGACGCTTTCCAAGCTCGCGTCCTCCGCTGCCAAATTCTCGTCCGATCGTGATAATCTTCGCCATATCTATCTCCTTTTCCCTGTCGGGTTCTTCGTATTCTTCTACATAACCAGAATACCATTTTTCAGCGGCGGGCGCAACTGTCTTGCGCTGTCTGTGAATTGTCCGTAATCTACTCCCGGTTCTTTAACACCTCCGCCGGAAGCACACGGCGGAGCCTTGCGACCAGAAAACGGTTGATGACAAAATACAGCACAAGGATTGAAACATAGATTCCCACATAAAGCTGCCAAGGAAACGCAAGGTTCATTCCGCAGGCGATATTGGCGATCATGACCGGGTACATCGCGTCCATCACAAGCTTGGAGAGCGGAATACAGATTGCCGCACCGACCGCCACAATGAAAAAGTTGCCGCTTAGATACAGCTTTTTGATTTCCTTCATCCGGTAACCGAAAATCTTGATTAAGGATATGCCAAACGCGGAGCGGTCGATCATCACCTTCATCATCAGATACATGACAATGCAGAAAATCAATGCGGACATTACCGTCATCATGGACACCATCGGCATCATCAGATTCACAAAGATGTCCGCCGACTCCTCAATCTGCGCACGTGTCGTCACTGCGTAGAGTCTGCCGGACGGAACAGGAAGTTCTTCGTCCGAGAAGACGACGTTATAGTAATCGTCTGCCACGCCAAACAGCTCCCGCATACTGTCAATGTCCATGAACGCGTACAGACCCGCTGCGTACTGTGTGATTCCGTCCACAGTAAACGCGTAATCCACATTTTCTTCCTCGTCTGTCAGTATGATCTTATCGCCCACGCCAAGTCGGTATTTCTGCGCAGCCGCGGAGGAGAGGATCACACGGTTCTTTCCCTCCGTGACCTCTGCGTCAAAATACGGATTATCCTCATCGATTCCAAGCAGCGTCACATCCAGATTGTACCCAAGCGTCTCGCGCTTTAAGCCCATGGCAAAGCACGCCGTGCCGCCTTCCGGCGCTTCCTCCATCGGGTATTTGAAGGTATACATATATTCATACTTCGTATCCGCCTTGTTCTCCTCGCTGATATGGCTGCACAGTATATAGCAGTTGATGCCGAGCATGGCAATCAATAGCGAAATGAACATGCCAAACACCACGGTGCAGCCGCAGCGGAGTTCCCGCAGCATCTGCCGGATGCGAAAACGCCCTACAAAGTCCATATTTCCAAGCTCCACCGTACGGATCCTGCTGCTCTTCGCTTCCCCCTTGATCAAAGAGAGTACCGGGCGTTCCAGCTTCTTTCGAATGACGAGCCAGTTCACGAGCACAGCCGCAGCCGTCGGCATGAGAAGTCCGTACACGAGCAGATACGGCGCGCAGACCACATCGATTTCCGGAAAAGAAAAATAATCGTAGCAGTCACCCATCTGCACCCTCACGCCCGCCGGTGAAAATCCGATGGCAGTGCCGATCACGCTGGAGACAGCGGTGACAATGACTGGCAGCGTCAGATAATGGCGCAGCAGATCGCTCTTTTTTACGCCGAGCGCATACAGCGCACCGATGACGCCGCTCTCCTTCTCTATGCCGTGCACGACAAAAACGGAAATTACGTAGGTGAACAGCACCATAATAATCACGCCTGCAATCAATCCCCCGACCTTGTTGATGATCTGATCGTTTCCTACAGCGCCGATTCTCGGATTATCCTCCGCCGTAAGGAAACGCGTCAGATTGCTCAGTTCCACATCGAAATACTGATCCAGCAGTTCATCGGTGCTCTCCTTTAATTCCTCTACGCCGTCCGAAAGTTCTGCGGCTCCGTCCGCGGCAGTTGTGACACCGTCCGTGTATTCCTCCACACCTTTTTTATAGGAAGAAAGAGCATTCAGTTGTTCTTCTATCGAAATCAGCTTCAGTTTGAAGATTGCATTGTCCGTCGATGCTTTCAGCCGTGACAATTCTTCCCTGAAATTCTCCTCCGTCAGCTCCTCCGTCAGTCCGTATCCCTTAAGTCCGTCGGACGCCTCCTTTAAGTATGCCTCAAACACCGCCGCCGCGCCGCCGTTTACGTCATCCTCATACTCCGAAAGCTCGCCCAGACCGTCCGAGAGCTCCATGGCGCCGTCATACAGTTCATCGATTCCGTCTTTTAGTTCTTCCTTTTTGCCTCCGGTCTCCTCCCAGTATTCCTTAAAATAAATGTCATCGACCGCTGCGGCATCCACCGTGATGTCCTTTAACGCAGCCTTCAGCTCATCCTGCTCCATGCCGTCATTCAGCAGATACGCGTAGGTATATTCCTCCGCCTTTGTGCTTTTTCCTCCCTGCTTTAGGGCGTCATACGCGTCCGCCGTCACAAACGCAAGCCCGAACCCTGTACTGTCTACCGTACTGTCCGAAAGCTCCTTAAACGGCGCCTCATAATCCGGCACACAGCCGATTCCGGTAATCGTAAAGCGCTCCCCTCCGATAACAATTTCATCCCCGACGCCAAGTCCATGCTCCGCGCAGTAACGCTTTTCCAGCACGACCTCGCCGCTCTTTTTTGCGGGAGCGCCCCGCTCTACCGCCGCAAGGTTGATTTCCCGACGGTTCTTAAAGATGCGGAGCGTGCTGCGATCCTCCTGCAAAAAATCGAGGTAAAACTGCTCTTCCAGCGTAACGCCTTCGTCTGTGAGTTCTTCCTTCTGCGCATCGGTAAGCGGCACGAATACCGTAAACTCGCCGTCCTCGACATGCCCTGCTTTCGCTGCCGCCTCCCCTCCGGTAATCACAGTATCTGCCGCGCCGATCAGCCCGATTACCACATACATGCACAGGATAATCAAAAATCCAAGCGCAAGATAGCGGAACAGATTTTCCCGCAGCTCGCGGGGTACTCTTTTTCTCAATATTTTCTGCATAGTAAACTCCTCCCTACAGGTCTTCCAGTTCCGCCGCAGACACCCGCACCTCGTTGTCGTACTCTTTGCTGATCTGCCCGTCCTTGATGCGTATCACCTTATGTACCATATTTTTGATAGAGTTGTTGTGCGTGACAATTAACATCGTCGTCCCGTACTTTGCATTGATCTGCTCGAGCAGCACCAGAATATCGCGCGAAGTCTTCGAATCCAGCGCTCCGGTCGGCTCGTCGCATAACAGAAGCTTCGGATTCTTGATCAGGGCACGCGCAATCGCGCAGCGCTGCTGCTGTCCGCCCGAAAGCTGCGTCGGGAACTTATTCTGATGCTCCGTCAGCCCGAGTGTCTCAAGCAGTTCCTCCATGTCAAGCGGCTCTTCCGTGAGAAATTCGCAGACCTGGATATTCTCCTTCACCGTCAGATTCGGCACAAGATTGTAGAACTGAAAGATAAATCCCAGATTATCTCTCCTGTAGTCTGCCAGCGCATCCTGACTTAAGCCCGCGATTTCCTTCCCGTCCACCATAATCGAGCCGGAATCGATCGTATCAAGACCCCCGATACAGTTTAAAAGCGTCGATTTGCCGGAACCGCTCGTTCCCTGAATGACACACATCTTTCCCTGCTCGACGCCCGTACTGATTCCCTTTAGCACCTGTACATAGCCCTCTCCGTTTCCGTAGCTTTTTTTCAGATTCTTTACCTCAACATACATATCCTCTGCTCCTCTCTGCGCTTTGCTCTCTGCTCTTTGCTCTTTCCTCTCTGCTCCTTGTTCTCTTCTCTCTGATTCCTGCTTTCTTTTATTGAAAATGATTCTCATTTACATAACAGTGTTATGTTGAAGGGCTTATAGTGGGGAGCACATATCCTGTCATGCTCCCCGTATCTTTCCGTCCGGCATCCTATGCTTTCTCCTTCGGTTCTCCGGCGATTTCTGGCAGATTCGGCACAATCCCGAACATTCCGTACCATCCCATCACCATGTAGCGAACCGCCTGCTTCATGTAGCGCACTGCCTCATCCTCCGTCTCAATGTGCGTAATCATGTAAACAAAAATATCCGTCTGCATATGCGCAATCCAGTGAATCGTCTCCTCCTCCATGCGCATTCCCGGAAACCGGTCTGCATATGCCCCCGCAAGCGTATGGTAATGGCGGTCGCTGATCTCCACAATGGCATCCACCGCATTCTCAAGGGACGAGCCCTGCGCCTTTGTGATAAGAAGCAGAAATTCCTCGCGGTACAGATACAGCTCGTGTATGACCTCAAATGACGCCTCATAGTCATCTGAAAAGTCCTGCGTAAGGAACGCTCCCTCGTCCGCCATCTGTCTCTCCTGCGTAAAATGCTCACTCATAATCTTATGGATGCGCGCAAGCGGTTCACGGACAAGCGAGACAAACAAATCGTCCTTGTCCTTGAAAAAGAAGTAAAGCGCCCCTGTCGTAACGCCTGCATTTTTACAGATATTCCGCAGAGAAGCTTTCATAAAACCTTTTTCGGAAAATTCCTTTTTCGCGCTGCAAAGCAGCTTCTCTCTGGTCTCCCGCTCGTCCTTCATATCTCCTCCGTCACCTCATGCCCGGTCGGTCTGCCTTTGCTCATACGTTTGCCCTTGCTCCTGCCTTTGCCTATGCCCGTACGTTTATCCTTACGCAAACATAACGTTGTTATGCTTGATAACAACGTTATGTTAGCTCATTCTAACTCATTTGTCAAGCACTTTCGGAAAACTCCGTGCCGGAAGCCCCGGCGTCACGCGCAGTAAGCATTTCCGAAAGTCCCGGCTGCTGTCTCTTTCTATGAATTGGCGCAGCTATGCTCTCCGCAGGAATGTCCGTCTCCGTGCCCGTGGTGGTCACAGTGTACGTTGGGGTCAAAGCCGAGATTTCCTGCAAGATACGCCTGCACTGCCTCGTCTGCGCTGCCTGCGACGCCGCCGTAAAGCCTGATGCCCGCCTGCGCCAGCGCTGCCTGCGCGCCGCCTCCGATTCCTCCGCAGATCAGCGCGTCCACGCCTGCGTTCGTAAGAAAACCAGCCAGTGCGCCGTGTCCCTGTCCGTTCGTATCTACAATCTGCTCTCCCGTAATCTGTCCGTCTTCAATGTCATAGAGCTTGAACTGCTCCGTATGCCCAAAATGCTGGAATATGTTTCCGTCCTCGTAAGTAACTGCAATTCTCATCTGTTCTGCTCCTTTCTCCCGCACAGCGCATTCTAAAACCGTGCCGTGCGCCTTCCTGCAATTTTTCTGACAATAACAGACTGCCGAACCGTCACAGAGCCGGTAGTTGCCGCCTGTAATCACAAGCGGTCTGCCGTTTACGATGCAGTCGGCGAGCTTATGCCGCGCCGCCTCGTAAATCTCGGTCACGGTCGTCCGCGAAATATCCATGCGCTTCGCGCACTGCTCGTGTGTCAGCAGCTCCAGATCGATCAGACGGATCACCTCATATTCATCCAGTGTCAGTACAATCTGCGGCTCGCCGGAAATCCCTTCCGGACAAAAGCTGTCATACGCCGGTTCTGTACATATTCTTCTGCATCTGCTCGGTCTCGCCATATCGCCGCCTCCGTTTCCGTTATATGTCGGAAACATTGTAGCATAGATAAGAAAGAAACGCAAGCCCCACCGGGAATATGCTTACCTCCTCTGGTCTCATGTCAAAGTACCTCCTTTTTTATCTGCGCAAGCCATGCGTCTATGTTCTTATCCGAAGTTACCAGTTCCGCGCCGCCCGTGGAGTCGAACTGTATCGCCATCTCATGCGAAATGACCGCTCCTTTGCATATGCTCTTAATGTCGCTCATCACGTGGCCCGGCCATCCTCCATGCGTCTGAAACGGGATGATTTCCTTACCGTTCCAATCATAAGCTTTCAAAAAGGATAAAACTGCGGGCGCCATGGTATACCACCAGGTAGGCGTTCCTACGGCAATCACATCATAGTCTGCCGGATTTAAGGTCAGCGCTTCCAGTTCCGGCTGATACCCGCGGTTCACCTCGCGCTGTCCCTGATCTACGATCTCATTATAAGAGCCTGTATATGGCTTTACCGTCTCAATCCGGACAATATCCGCATCTGTGGCTTTCTGCATCCGCTCTGCAATCCGTCTGGTATTCCCATTTGATATCGAATAATATACAATCAGCATTTTCTTTTTCATTCTTTTCACACTCCTTACGCCTGCGGCTTTCATGCTCCGTAAAAATTCGTCATTGCCGTTATCTTCCTCTTCTTACTGCATATTGACGCTTGAAAATTCTTCCAGCCATCTTCGTATCTCCGGTTCCGAATGCCGGATGCTCCCTCCGCAAAGCGCCAGTCCTTTCTTTACCTTGGCATCGGGACATAACCGCCGGATATCCGATTCGCTGCGCCCCATCCCGCTGCCCTCATGCGTACAAAACGGGAGTATGGTCTTTCCGGAGAAATCGAAGTGCTCCAGAAATGTGAATACCGCCATCGGCATCGTTCCCCAATAGTTTGGATAACCCAGATATACCGTATCGTATCCGTCTAAGCTTTCCGGATAGGTCTCTAGTTCCGGTCTTGCGTCGCGCCGCTGGTCCGCCTGCGCCTGCGCAATACATTCGTTGTAGTCTCTGGAATATTCCTGCACAGGCTGCATCTTAAAGATCTCTGCGCCTGTCAGTTTCTGAATCATATTCGCCGCGACCTCCGTATTGCCGACGGTCAGATTCTTAATCGCACCGCTCACATAGTTCTCATCCCTGCGTGAAAAATATACAATGATTGCCGCCATATACCAAGCTCCTTTCCTGTTACTGCCCATATTATAAGCCCCGTGCGCTTGACAGAGAATCTCCGATTTGTTATCATCGTATATACCAAAAGTATATACGATACAGGAGGCGGTTTCCATGTTCAATCATCATTTAACAGCCTTCGTCACTGCCGTAGACTGCGGCAGCTTTACCAAGGCAGCAGAGAAATTATTTGTCACTCCGACCGCTGTTATGAAGCAGATCAATTCACTGGAAGCACATCTGAACCTGAAGTTGATAGAAAGGACCAGCCAGGGCGTCCGCCCGACGCCTGCCGGAGAAGTGATCTATAAAGATGCGAAATTTCTGTTCGACTTTTCAAAACGTTCCATTGAAAACGCAAAGCAGGCACAGAAAGCGTATGACAAGACCTTCTGTGTCGGCACTTCTTTACTGAACCCTGCGAAGCCGTTCATGGATCTGTGGTACAAGGTGGGCAGGCAATTTCCGGATTACAAATTACATTTAGTTCCCTTTGAGGACGACCACGAAGGTATTCTCTCTGAAATTGAACAATTGGGGGAAAAATTTGATTTTCTGCTCGCGGTGTGCGATTCAAAGCAGTGGCTCGACCGGTGCAATATGCTGCCGCTTGGACGCTATCGGAAAATGTGCGCTGTTTCGCGCGAACACCGGCTGGCAGGCAAAAAGTATCTGACCCTGCCGGATCTGTATGGAGAAACTCTGATGATGGTAAAAGAAGGGGATTCCGAGGTGAACGATCTCATCCGAAGCGATCTTAGGAAAAATCATCCGGAAATCAGAATTGAAGATACGCCCCAGTTTTATGATATTTCCGTATTCAACCGCTGTATCGAAACCGGAAATGTCCTGCTGATGTTAGAATGCTGGCAGGATGTACATCCCGCCCTCGTCAGCATTCCGGTACGCTGGGATTACAGCATTCCCTATGGGCTTCTCTACGCCCTGCACCCGCCCGAGGATGTGCAGAAATTCGTGGAGGCTGTAAGGCGTCTGGCATAACTGCCTTCCGCCCTACAGCCTCCCTGTCTCTTCTCCGCCCAATGCAGGCGGGAGCAAACGAACTAAGAATTGGAAGCGACCTGAAATTTGCCGATCAGGCTCTCCAGATGCTCCGCCTGATTGCTCATTTCCTGACTTGCCGCCGCACACTCCTGTGAGGTCGCGGAGTTCGTCTGAACCACATCGTTGATATGGCTTACGCCGTCTTCCACCTGACCGATCGCAGCGACCTGATCCCTGAGCGCCTCTGCAATTCCACTGACCTCCGCTGTGATCTCCTTGGAGCCGGATACTACATTTTCAAGCTGCTGCGCCGTCTCATCCGCAATGACCATACCTTTCTCTACCGCCTTTACGGAGGACTCGATCAATACCGTAGATTCCTTTGCAGCCTCAGAGCTCTGCGCCGCCAGTACAGATACCTGATCGGCTACGACAGCAAATCCCTTGCCCGCTTCTCCCGCACGGGCAGCCTCAATGGAAGCATTTAACGCCAGCAGGTTTGTCTGGGATGCGATATCGTTGATTGTGGCAATGATCTTGCTGATTTCTCTGGAAGAAGCATTGATCTCGCCCATGGAATCTACCATTTGCTGCATCTTGCCGTTGCTGTTGATGATCTCTGTTCCGAGATTTCCCACTCTCTGGCTGATATCCTTTGCATTTTCTGCATTCTGTGCCACACGCTCCGACACGCTCGTAAGTGTCGCCGACACTTCCTCCGTAATCGCCGCCTGATCTGTTGCGCCCTGCGCCAGATCCATAGAGCTTGCAGCTACCTGCTCCGATCCTCCGGTTACCTGATCAGCCACCTGCTGGATTCCGGTTACCGTATCCGCCATGCTCTTCTCAAACAGAAGGAACGAATCCAGAATGTTTACGAAGTCTCCCTTCCATTCCACTTCCGGCTGCACGTTAAAGTTCCCCTGGGAGAACTTCTCCATGGATCTTGATATATCGTCTATGTAAGAACCCAGAATGCGGATGGACTTACGCAGGCTGTGCGCCAGACTTCCGATCTCATCCTCCGAATGGTAATCCAGATTGCTGTGAAGGTTTCCTGCGGCGAGTTCCCCTGCCACATCCTCGATCTGATGAAGCGGCGTAAGAATCGACTGTACAATAATGCCGCTCACTTTCCTTGCGATCAAAGCTGCCGCAACAATAAAGACAACAATCATTGCCAATCCCACGCCGAAAACGATCTGGCTGATCTTAACCGCCTTCGCCGCTTCCGCGTCAGTGATCTCGTCAAGCTCCTGTCCGATTGCAAGCGTACTGTCCAGTGCCGGCGTACACTTTGTCAGTACCATTTCTTCAGCTTCTTCCCTGTTTCCAGCCTCAACCTCTTCAATAATGGAATATCCGATATTTCCCCATTCATTCAGAGCCTGTGAATATTCCGCAAAAAGGCTTTCGTCTACCAATCCCGTTTCCTTGATGATCTGTAACTGGTCTCCCACTTCCGTCAACCGCTCTTCTACAGTTGTACGATAGCTGCTGTAGGTACTCGGATCATCGTTCAACACCATCTCGCGGATATTCCGCGCTGCAATATTAACATCAATCCGGCACACCTTTACCGCCGTGTCAGCTTTCTGCGCCCCATTTACGTAACCCGTAAATCTTCCGAACAGCACAGACAGGCATATAATGCTCAACACGCCCGAGAGTATCATTGTTCCGATTACTAATGTGTAGCCAAATTCAATTTTCTTCTTCAACTTCATACTGTCTAATTTCTTAAACATTTCATACGCGTCCTTTCCTCTTTTTCTTCTCTTGTTTTTTTCTCTAGTACTTTTAGCACATATTGAGAGCAAAGTCAATAGGATGCGATTAAAATAGCAGACAATTTTCCAGTATGATTTCACCCCAAAACACACATCCTGTCTTTGAGGTGATCTGTATGTACAACAACTTATCCGAGCTGCTCTGCGGCAGTTCCAGCACAAGCGCTTATTTTGTTTCCCTGCCGGTGTGGCTGCAAATCCTGCTCCATGAGGAACACCCCTATATCCACACCGCAGCGCAGCTCCATTTGATCGCGGATATTCTTCAAAAGCAGAAGAGACGGTAAATACTTCCGGGATGATACGTAATCCATTTTTCCATCCTACTCACTCCCTTCTTTCTCCTCTGCCATTCTTGTTTTGACCAGCGTCAGCCCTGCTACGATTGCCCCTCCCAGAATAAAATACAAAATATGAAACGACTGCATCGTCAGCGCGGGCTGTGGAACATCCAAAGTTGTCGGTCCCATTGCAATCGCGTAAAGAGAGCCGAGCATCAGTCCCAGAATCAGATGTATCATCTGACAGCGATATTTTTCCATTCCGGTCTTGACCAGCCGGATGGTCGTGACAATTCCCGTAAGAATCCCTAATCCAAATACAACAAGAGTCGGGAAATACGCAAAATTGAAATGCAGAAATTCCCGGATCGCATTGATAATCGGAATATACAGCCCGAAAACCAATAACAGCGTTGAACCCGATATCCCCGGCAATACCATTGCGGAAATGGCGATCATCGCGGCAACAAACACATAAATGACCGTGACTACAGAAAAGTTTTCAATATCATAGGTTCTTGTTGCGCCGACTGCCTGATTCAGATAGGTAATCAATGATACGATCAATACCCCGATTCCGGTAAAAATCAGATTATAGTATTTATTGCCCAGTGTTTTATGCTCTTCCAGCAGTACGACAGGAATTGCAAACAGCGTCATCCCCATAAACAGGGAACTGAGCTCGTAGATATGCGTCTCGAACACTGCGCCTAGCAGAAGCACGGAGCCGCCGAAACCAATCACCCATCCGGCGGCAAGCCTGCCCAGAAAGATGACCGCTTCCTTCCGCTCCTGCCTGCTTCCACTGACAAGGGCATTCAATGAAAAAATAAACTTATCATAAAACCCCAGAATAAAAGCGATCGTTCCGCCGGATACTCCCGGCACGCTGTCGGCTAACGCCATGCAAAATCCCTGTACCATATTCCATAATACTTTCATCTTCCAAACCTCGATTCTAAACAATTATTCTTTGTCTCCTATTTTTCCATCCTGACTGTGAGTTCCGCCGCGTTGCTTACGCTCATTTTCGCCAGAATAGCGGCTCTCTGGTCCGGGGAAAGGTTTTCCAGTATCTTTACGACCAGATCTGTTTCATCCGGCATCATATTATCAAATACGCCTGCTGCATCCTTCGGTTTCATCTGGGAATAGGTGTCCACGTAATCTGCCAGAGCTGCTTCCGCTTCTGCCTGCGCCGCTGCCTCCGTGTCCGCCTGTACCGCTGTATTTGTTCCCGGCTGCGCTCCTGCGCTTGTCGGCGTTCCTGTTCCTGCTGCGGCTCCCGTGTCTGCCTGCGTCGCCGCATTTGTTCCCGGCTGCATTCCTGCGCTTGTCGGCGCTCCTGTTCCTGCTGCGGCTCCCGTGTCTGCCTGCGCCGTCGCATTCGTTCCCGGCTGCGCTCCTGTTCCTGCTGCGGCTTCCGTGTCCGACTGTGCCGCCGCATTCGTTCCCGGTCGCGTTCCTGCGCTTGTCGGCGTTCCTGCTGCGGCTTCCGTGTCCGGCTGCGCCGCTACCTGCTCCGCCGCAATTTCAGCTTCCGTTTTTTTCTGCAGTTCTTTCGGAAGCACATTTCTTACAATCGGGACATCTGCAATGAGCGGAGCAAGTACATCCGATGCAAAATTTCCTGCATCCATCCTGATGAAACCAAGCAACGCGCCAAAACATATGAGCATTGTAACTGCGAATGCAAATACGCACTTTCTCTTCCCTTCTGCTGTTCTGCCTCTCAGTTCATCCAGTTCTTCCTCCATTTCTCTTTTCTTTTTTCTCAGCTCGGCGATTTTTTCCTTCTCAGATGAACGCTCCTTTTGTGTCTCCTCACGAATCACTGTCTTTCTTTTCTGTGGCTGTCTGCGTGCCATATCACACTGCCTCCTCCTGATATATAAGTGTAGGGTTTTCACATACAGGAATTTCAAAATCTTCCTGCCGCCTTCCCTTTGAGTATATAGCCACTTTCTAAACAACCGCGAATAAGACTCTAAACAAATTCTAAACAAAAAAAAGAGAACCGTCCTGTAATCGACAGTTCTCTTCACTACACCGTTTTTATTCCTTATAATAACATCACCAAAGTACCCGCCACGATAAGGACCAGCCCTGCAAACGCCTTTTTTGTCAGTTTCTCTTTAAATACCACATAAGAAAAGGCGATGGAAACGACGATACTCAGCTTATCGATCGGCACAATCACACTGGCGGGTCCCGTCTGCAATGCCCGGTAATAGCACAGCCACGACGCACCGGTGGCAATTCCCGACAAAACAATAAACAGCAGTTCTTTCTTTTCCACGTTCTTTGCATCCTTCTGCTTACCCTTGACAAACACCACCAGCCATGCCATAAAAAGAACTACAATCGTCCGAATTGCCGTTCCCAGATTGGAATCCACACCGGATATTCCTATTTTCCCTAAAATAGACGTAAGACTGGCAAATACGGCTGACAAAACAGCGTATAGAAACCAGCCTTTTTTCGACTCTTTCGCTCCGTCACTCTCTTTCTTCTGAATCATCAAAAAGGTTCCTGCTCCAATTCCAATGATTCCCAGCAGCTTCCAGCGCGTAATTTCTTCCCCCAGAATCAGAAATGCAAGCAGAATCGTAAGCACCGTGCTGGATTTATCAATCGGCACGACCTTATTTACATCCCCAAGCTGCAATGCCTTAAAATAGCAAAGCCACGAAGCTCCTGTGGCAATTCCCGACAGTATCAGAAATACCAATGTTCTTGCTTCGATGTCCGCAATACTGCCGCCCGTTCCTGTCACCGCGACCATCAGCCACGCAAAAATCAGCACCACAACGGTGCGGATTGCCGTCGCCACATCCGAATCCGTTTTTTTAATTCCGCATTTTGCCAGAATCGATGTAATTCCTGCAAAAAAGGCGGAACCTACCGCAAATCCAAACCACATAAAACTGTCCTTCTTTCTTCTCGTTATTTCATATTCAAACGGTAACCGGCTCCCCATACGGTTTCGATTATCGTTGGATTCTTCGGATCGTCTTCTATCTTTTCGCGAATCCGGTTAATATGTACGGTCACCGTCGCGCTGTCCCCCACATAATCGTAGCCCCAGATCCGTTCAAATAACTGCTCCCTGGTAAAGACGATGTTGGGATTTAAGGAAAGGTATTTCAACAATTCAAATTCACGGTTCGGAAAATGAATCTCTTCCCCGTTTTTGATGACCTTCCAGCTTTTTGTCAGGATCTTCAACGAACCTATCTCTATGCTGTATTCCTCCGCATCAAACTCCCGCTCTTCCTGTACCGAGGTATTTTTCTTTGTGAGCCGTTCATACCGGAGCAGATGGGACTTCACACGGGCGACCAGTTCCGCCGGGTCAAAGGGCTTTACCACATAATCATCCGCTCCAAGCCCCAGCCCGCGTATCTTGTCGACCGACTCCGTCTTCGCCGTCACCATCAGAATGGGGATATCCACCTTATCACGTATTTCCCGGCATATTTCGTACCCGCTCTTTCCCGGGAGCATAATATCCAGAATCAAAAGATCTATGCTCTCTTTTTCAAGTAACTGCATTGCCGTATGTCCATCCTCCGCAATGACAGCTTCATATCCGTAAATCTCCAGATAATCTTTCTCGAGATTCGCGATCTCCGCATCATCCTCAGCAATCAAAATCCGCGCCATATCGTTCCTCCTGCTGTTCTTCGTTTTCCGTCGTTTTCCCTTCCGCCGCCATTTCCGGCAGAGTAATCCGGATGTGCAGTCCGTTTTCGTTGTATGCCTGAATCTTTCCGTCGTGAGCCGCGACAATATACTGGCACACATATAAGCCAAGCCCGTTTCCGTCACACCGGCTTCCTCTCGCCTCGTCTCCGCGATAGAACTGTTCAAAGATGTGCGGCAGCTTGTCTTCCGGAACTCCTTTTCCATTGTCCGAAACTTCAATTATGATCTGCCCGTCACATCTTCCCAAACGGAAACAAATCAACAATGTCTCTGCTTTTTCTCCATATTTGATGCTGTTCTCGATCAGATTGTCAAATACTCTCGTAAACTGCTCTTTGTCCATACTGCAGCAGACGCCCGTCATATCCTCCGCTTCCAGAATGAGCGTTCCCTGCTGCATTTCCAGTTCCCTGCGTTTATCCGACACATACTGCTGCAGGAAGGCATCGATCCTTATTTTCTGCCGGAAGAACGGCATGTTTCCCGTTTCCAGTTTGGAAAAATAAAACAGCTTGGATAACAGCACATCCATATCACATGCTTTTTTGTACGCAACTTCAAGATATCTCCTGCGCTTTTCTTCCGTATTCGCAACCCCGTCCAGCATCCCTTTGATATAGCCTTTCACCGAGGTGAGCGGCGTCCTTAAGTCATGGGAAATGCCGCTTACCATCTCTGTCCTTGCACGCTCATAAGCAGCGTTTCTCTCCATTCCCTCTTTTAAATTCTTCTGCATCAGATCAAAGCTGTCGCAAACGCTTTTAAACTCATCTTCCTGCTGGTAGTCAATGGGAACGGACAAGTCACCGTCGCTGACCCTTTTTGCTGCAATGCTCAGTTCTTCCATCGGTTCTGAGATCTTTTGTATCAGATATCTGGTAAAAAGCTGGCTGCACAGCAGGATGACGGCAATCGCCAACAGACCGATTACAAGAAATACAATCAGGAATGTTTCAAACATTCCGCGGTCCATTCCCCAGAAAGAAATATCCTCCGGGCAGCTTGCTGCGTATATGTCATAAATCACTCCATCCGCCTGACAACGTGTCACCAGAATTGTAACACCCTCGATCAGATAGCTGTCTATCCGGCCCGCCTTTTTATCCGCTGCGAGCACCGCCTCCACCGCTTCCCATTCGTTGAACTTCAGGTTCTCATAATACTTCTCGTCCGATTCTGTGGAAATATTGAGCCGGAAATCATATTCCGCCAGCGCATCTGCAAACGCATCCCAGTCGGCAGGGTATTCATCCGCGTTCTGCAACAAGTCCTGCACCTCATAAGTGTGTTCTGACAATCTTGATATTCCGCCGTACCAGTCCAGGAACTCGCCCTTAAAGAGTGTGATAAGTCCTCCTCCCACTCCCAGCAGAATGATTAACGACACAAATACCATCATGGTATTAGCGTAAAATATCCGCTTCTTTATTGTCATTCTTTCCTCCAAAATAAATGGATAATTGATTTACCGCGATTTCTGCCGCATAACTGATTCCGATTCCGCTTATGGCGCCGCACAGAACATCACTCGGGTAATGTACGCCCAGATACAGCCGGGAAAGACCAATGAGCGCCGCCAGTATCACTGCCGGAATGCCAAACCGCCTGGGCAGCTTCCGGTACAGGATTCCTGCCGCCGCAAAAGAACTCGCCGTATGTTCTGACGGGAACGCATAGTCTGTGGGTTTCTCAATCAGCGGAATCAGATTTCCGATGATGTCATACGGTCTGGTTCTTGCAACAAGATTTTTCAGGAACAGGTTATTAATCAACAATGACCCCATCAGCGAAAGTATTACCATACATCCGATTTTTCGTGTTTTCTTAGGGAACAATAAAATAACCGCTATCCCTATCCATATCATACCGCCATCTCCAAGTTTTGTCACCACTATATTGAATGGCGTGAGAATCGGTCCCCGGATCACATCCTGTATAAACAATAAAAGAAACTTCTCTGCATTTACCAACGCTTCTATCATACGCTTCCACCTTCTATCATTTTCTGATAGTGGAATTATAGAAAATGACCCTAAATAGAAAGCTGTTCAAATATAAACAATTTATAAACTTTTGCTGTTGAATGCATGGTTGTTTTTCCATTTTCTCATAGTATTTATTTACCGTTTTTCAAAATATGCGCCGGTTTACAGGTTCAATTCTTCCACCCATTTCTTCAAGGCATCTTCTGATATCCCTCCGTTCAGCATCCTTCCATTTAACAGGATCGCACCAGGACAGCTTGGCTTCAGTTTGTCATTTGTCCTGCCAAGACCACTTCCGCCGGAAGTCGCAAAAGGAATAATCGTCTTACCGGAAAAATCATAGCTTTCCAGAAACGTATTGATGATGGTCGGGGCAACATACCACCAGATCGGAAAGCCCACAAAAATAACATCGTACTTTTCCATATCAGGCAGCCGCTCTGCAATCGCGGGCCGTGATGACGGGTCGTTCATCTCCACCGAGCTTCTGCTCTTTTTGTCCATCCAGTTCAGATCGGCGCTCGTATAAGGAACCTCCGGTCTGATTTCAAAGAGATCCGCGCCTGCCGCCTCCGCGAGCTTCCACGCCGCCTTTGCAGTTACACCGCTTGCTGAAAAATACGCCACCAGAATTTTCTTACTCATAATGTACCTCCATAAATTTGTTTTATTTCTATATTATATAAGGAACTATGTCATATCACCTGAAAAGTTTTCCACTTCCCCGATCTCTGCCTCCAGAAGAAAACAACCGCCCGGACGATCCAGTCACCAACCATTGCGAGAGCAATTCCAACGACGCCCATTTGCAGGACAACCCCTAAAAGCCAGGACAGCAATAGGCGCACCGCTATGGTGGACAAAACCGAAACATACATTGTGAACTTCACATCGCCTGCTGCCCGCAGCCCGTTGCTGAGCGCACCGGAAAAAGGATAAGCGACGGCATTGAACAGATTGTGGATCAGAACCAGCAGGATGACAAGCCGCTTTGTGTCCGGCTCCAACGCATAGAATCTCATAAACAGGGGCGTCAGAAGGAAAACCAGAAGATTCCATGCCGATGAAAGCAGCAGTGTGATCTTCGTCAATTTCTGAAAGTAGACTTCTGCAGCCTGCGTGTCCCTGTTTCCCATGCACTGTCCGATGACGGTGATAAACACCGGTCCCATAGCAACACCCGCCAGAGCAGCCAAAGACCAGATACTTTGCGCCACACCGTTTGCGGCAATCTGATAGGTGCCAAAGAGCGCCACCATACTGCTTAAAGCTACCTTTACCAACTGAAAAATGCCGTTTTCCAGCCCGTTAGGAATAGCGATCCTTAAAATATGCCGCATCATCTCACCATTCCACTGAAAAATCCATTTGCGTGCATAAATCACATCATTTTTCTTATGGAAGCAGAGCACCGTGATGACCACTGCCGAAAATGTCCGGGCAATCAGGGAGGGCCATGCAACACCGGCGACGCCGGCACGCAGTACGAACACGCCGATCAGGTTTCCAATGACATTGATGATATTGGACGCCACAGACAGGTACATGGTCACGCTGGTTTTCCCCATGCTGCGGAACAGCGCGGCGCCGGCGTTATAGACCGCCAAAGCCGGATAGGAATAAGCGGAAATTCTAAGATAAGTAATGCAGGCCTGCATGACGTCACTTTCTACCTTTCCGAACATCAGACGAAGCATTCGCTCATTTCCGATCAGCACAAATGCCGAAACCAATGCAGAAAAAATCACGGAGAACAGCAGGAGCTGGCTTGCGGCTTCCCCGGCAGCGTCCGCCTCCTTTCTGCCGATATACTGGCTGATTACCACCGCGCCGCCGGATGCCAGCGCTGTAAACAGGTAAATAAAAATAGTGTTGAACTGATTGACCAGAGAAACGCCGGAAACCGCCGCTTCCCCGGCATAGCTGACAACTAAGGTATCTGCCAGACCTACAAGCATGACCAGCAACTGTTCTAAAAACAGCGGAACAATCATCTCTTTTAATGCTTTATTTGAAAACAACTCCGTTTGCTCGTCCATGCTTCACCTTCCTCTCTACAGGAAATTCCCTGCCTTCATCTATCGCAGTAATCGTTCTTTTTCCTTCCTTATTTTCATTTTTGGTTTCATGAGCCATTTGTCCTTTCCCAAGATCCTCTCCTTAAGATCTTCTTTATTGGATCATTCTCCCAGATTCAGACCGAGGCTGTTTACCCACTCCATAACCGCATCCTGAGAGTCGCTGCCATTCAGTCGCCGTCCATCAAGCCACGTAGCTCCGCTGGTAAGCTGTTCCAGATTGGCTGCACTGGAACCAACACCGCTGCCGCCGGACGTGCAGAAGGGAACAATGGTCTTACCGGAAAAGTCATAGCTTTCCATGAAGGTGCTGACAATTCTCGGTGCTTCTCCCCACCAGATGGGATAACCGAGAAATACAATGTCATACTGATCCATGTTATCTACGGAACCGGAAATGGCGGGGCGGGCAGACGGATCGTTCATTTCGATCGTAGTACGGCTGTTGTTATCATTGTAGTTAAGATCAGCATCGGTATAAGGCTCTTCCGGTACAATCTCGTAAAGGTCTGCGTTCAGACCATTCGCGATATGTTCCGCCACGCCTTTGGTAGTACCAGTGGCAGAGAAATAGGCTACCAGTACCTTTGTACCTTCCGTTTCGTCGGGCTGCGTCACTTCGGTTTCCGGCTCGGATTCCTCTTCAGCGGGCTGCGTCACTTCGGTTTCCGGTTCGGATTCTGCCGCGCCGCTTTCCGGTACAGATGTTTCTTCCGATACGCTGCTCTCCGTATCAGGGGAACTTGTTTTGGCCGGGGTGCTATTTCCGGCGCACGCCACAAGGGATACGGCCATCAAAAGAGTAAGTAAAAGAGCTGCAAATTTCTTCATTGTTTTTCCTCCAATCTTTATATGAACCGACCCCGAGGTTTCCGGTTCCGTATCGACCATTTCATGTTTTCACCTTATGTCTCATCATAAACCTCTTTCGCCATCCGAAACGCTGCCCACGCCTTCGGCCAACCGGCATAAAAGGCCGCATGGGTCAGGATTTCTGCCATTTCCTCTGCCGTTACCCCGTGGTTTTTTGCGTTCAAAATATGGAATTTCAGCGAGCTGTCCAACACGCCGCTTGCCATCAGTGCCGTTACTGTAACCACACTTCTGTCTCTGGCGGACAGCTTATCCTCCCGCGACCAGACCTCACCGAACAGCACATCATCATTTAACTCTGCAAACTTAGGTGCAAAAGCGCCCAATTCGTCATGTCCAGCAGTAACCTTTGTCATCTGAAACGCCTCCTCTACTTCAATTTTCTGTAATCTTCTTCTGAAACCGGCTCCAGCCACTCATTAGAGGTATTCTCACCGGGAACCTCTATAGCGATATGTGCAAACCAGCTATCTTTTGCCGCTTCATGCCAATGCTTTACACCCACCGGAATCGCAACCACATCTCCTGCATGAAGCTCCTGCGCCTCCTTGCCCCATTCCTGATACCAGCCGCGTCCGCCGGTGACAAGCAGAATCTGTCCGCCGCCCTTATCACCGCGATGGATGTGCCAGTTATTCCGGCAGGCAGGCTCAAATGTCACGTTTGCAACACCCACGCCATTTAATTGTGTCAACATTGCCAGATAAGATTGCCCGGAAAAATATTCTCCAAATGGATTCGGCACACCTTTTTCAAAAATAGTTCCATACTCTAATTCATTCATGTAAAAAATCTCCTTTCCTTACCTCATGGATCATATAGTCCAACTGGTCTAATAACTGCTGCTTACTATGGATTTCATCCAGTAACTGCGCCCTGCTTTTTCTTAAAATCCTGATCTGTTCCTCCTTTGTTTTCCCATTCTCTTTTACCAGCTTGGTTATTTCCTCTAATGTCATCCCTAATCTCCTTATGCAATAGACAGCACCCTCTGCGAACTTTCTGCGTCAAAAAAAGCAGGTGTAGAGGAAAAATGGCTACACTTTTTTCTACACCTACATTATAATCTGAGCTATGAGTCATATCAAATACTTGATTTTTATGTCTCACTTATGCCTAAAAAGCATTTCATATGTTCGATGAATTTCGTCGCCGCCAAACTAAAAGGCTGCTGCCTTTTCCACGCTAATACACTGTTCGCCGTAAGGAGCGGGCATAGCGGCCGGTAAGCAATTTTCTCCTTATCCCAAAAAGGTACGGAGCCTTCAATCACAAGGGAATATGCCAGACCTCTCTGAACCATAAGGGCGCTGTTCGTAGCCAGATTGCTGGTAAAGAGGACCTGTTGTTCCTGAAAGGAATCTCCAAGCCAGTTGGATAATTCATTCCGTACATTTGTCCTTCTCGGAAGAATCAGCGGCATATTCTTCAGGTCGCTTGCGCTTACAGCTTCTTTCTCCGCAAGCGGATCATCCGGGCGCATTAAGACAACCCACCGTTCTTTTCCCTTCAAACGAATAAACTCAAACTTTTCTATGTCGACCGGCTCCAGCAACACGCCAATATCAATCAGACCTTTTTCCATCTGCTCCTTTACCAGATCGGCATTTGCTGTAAAAATATCGAAAGTGACAAGCGGGTACTTTTTACGGAAGTCTTCAATCATTTCCGGCAGTACCTGCATCGCCGCCAATTCTCCGCCGCCAATGACGATTCTGCCTTCTACAAGCTCGTCCTGCCAGGCTAATTCTCTTTCGGTCCGGTCAACCAAAGACAAGATTTCCTCTGCCCGCCGCCGCAGCAATATCCCTTCATTCGTCAGGGTAATTTTTCTCGCACCTCTGTGAAACAGCTTAACTCCGACTTCCTCCTCCAACTGCGATAGCTGGCGGCTAAGCGTCGGCTGCGTGATATGTAAGACTTCTGCTGCCCGATTGATACCTTCTTCCCGCACAACCGTCAGAAAATAGCGAAGCACCCGGATTTCCATAGCATTCCCTCCTGAAAAAAATGTTTTTCGTATTATAACATCGGTTATGCTTAAAAGGCAATATATTGTTTCTGATTTCATTTAAGGCATAGCTGGAATCCGCAGCACCCATGTGCGGACAGGGGAGGAAGCAGGAAATGCCTTCCTCTTTATTGCTTTACGTTAATACCCAAGACCGTGCAGCCATTCCTCTACATCGGCTGCCACATCAGATACCGCTGCGGCGGCTGTTTCATGGCTGACCGTAAATCCATCGGAAATCACTGTCGCATCCAGTTCCAGCTCCTGAATCGTGTCGGGTGTTCCGGAAAGGCGGCTGCCTCTGTGAACATCGAAGGGAATAATCGTCTTGCCAGAGAAATCATATTCGTCAAAGAAGCTGTACATCACCTGGGGAAGGTCATACCACCACAATGGATAGCCCACAAAAATCGTGTCATATTCGTCGAGATTCTCAATATGCGAGGTCAGCTCCGGACGTTCATCGTTATCCTGTTCCACGGACGCATATTCAATCAGATCATTGATGTCACCCGGATAGTCTACCGAGGTTTCGATGGAAAACAGATCACCGCCTGTGACCGCCTGAATGTCCTCCGCTACCGTCCGGACCAGACCCTTTGCTTCGCCACTTACCTCCGTGACACTGGCTGAGGAAATGGCATCCACATCGCTGTTTTCAGCGACCGCAAAATAGGCAATGAGAACCTTTCCTGTCCCTGTGTTCTCTGCGTTTCCAACGCTCTCTGTACTGTTTTCTCCATTGTCCTGCAAATCCTGCACACTGCCCTCTACAGCCTGATTTGGCTCTGTCTGTGTGGACGAATCATTCGCGTTGTCAGAATCATTCGCTGCCCCGCAGGCCGTCAGCCCAAGCATCAGTGCAGCAGTTAAGGCAAATATAGTTTTTGTTTTCATAATGCTTATTTCCTTTCGTTTTATGGATGAATTTTCATAGCGTTCAAGGCTCTCGCCGTGCTGGACGAATAGTGGTTAATAATCTCACTGTACCCGATGTCCAGTGCTGCGATTGCATCCATATCCTTGCTGTCCAGCGTGAAATCCCATATATTCATATTTTCTTCCATCCGTTCCTTCCGGGCAGATTTGGGAATAACAACAACGCCCCTCTGGATATTCCACCGCAGAATGACCTGCGCCGTACTCTTTCCATATCTGGCAGCGATTTTGCCCAGCAGGCGGTGACAGAAAATATTCTTCTGCCCTTCCGAAAGCGGTCCCCACGCTTCCGGCTGAACTTTATATCTCCGCATGGTCAAAATCGCAGAAGTCTGCTGATAAAACGGATGGATCTCCACCTGATTCACTGCCGGCTGGATTTCATGATTCACACACAGATCCACCAGACGGGCGTCATCAAAGTTACAGACCCCGATGGCACGAATCGTTCCTTCCCGGTACATTTCTTCCATGGCACGCCATGCGCCGTAGTAATCCCCAAAAGGCTGATGGATCAGGTACAGATCCAGATAATCAACTCCCAGCCGTTTCATGGAAGCCTCTGCCGCTCTTTTCGCCCCTTTATAGCCCATGTCCTGCACCCACAGCTTTGTGGTAATGAACAATTCTTCACGGGGAATACCGGATTTTTTCATAGCGGCTCCAACGCCCTCCTCATTTCCATAGGCAGACGCCGTATCAATCAGCCGGTATCCAACGGAAAGCGCGTCAGTGACACATCTCTCACATTCTTCAGGCGGTATCTGAAACACGCCATATCCTTCCTGGGGCATTTTTACCCCGTTATCCAACGTAATATCATTCATAGGAGTCCTCCTTACTAAATAGTCATTCATCTATCGCAACAGGTAAGAAGCAGCCATAAAAATCTCCTCATTTGCTTTTGAATCTGTTATAATACAGACACATACCGCAAAGGAGGACTTGCCATGGCCGAATTAAATCAGTTTTACCAACTGGTTACCATTGCTGATACCGGCACACTGTCAAAAGCCGCAGAGATCGTCCACATCTCTCAGCCTGCGCTTACCCGTTCCATACAGAAATTGGAAGCCGAATGGAATGTCACTTTGTTTGACCGGCAAAAAAATAAAATCACCCTGAATCAGACCGGAGAACTTGCCGTCCAGTATGCCAGGCGTATTCTGGACGATGTTAATACAATGACAAATGCAATTCAGTCTTATGAGCGGAGCCTGCGCACCATTTCCATCGGCTCCTGCGCTCCCGGACCTTTGTTGGAATTGCTTCCGGAACTGACAGAACGTTTCTATGGAATGACGCTGGCTTCTGAAACGGTCTGTGTGGAAAACCTGCTTCCCGGATTGTCAAAAGGAATCTATCAGTTAATCATTACCGATACGGAAGTGACTGCTCCAGATGTTTTATGCTGCCCGTTTTGCAGCGAACAACTCTATCTTACCGTCCCGCCCGCCCATCCTCTTGCGAATCGAAAGGACGGCATTTATCTGGAAGAGCTGGCAGGAGAGACCATGCTGCTGTTCAAGGAAATTGGTATCTGGAAGAACCGGGTCATCTCGAAAATGCCGCAGACAAAATTTATCCTTCAGGATCAGGATGAGGCTTTCTCCGCCTTGATTCAGGCTTCGGCGCTTCCCGCCTTTGCATCTGATCTTACATTAAAGCATAACCATCACCGGGGAGAGCAGACCCATCGGCTGACACTTCCTATCCTTGACCCGGAGGCCCATGTGACTTTCTACTGCTCTGCTCCTAAATCCCATAAGGCATATCTGCCAGGTCAGCGCAGCCTGTAAACCCTGTCGCCCCGCACACAGGCTTTCCATGCGCCTGCCACATCCCCGTAAGACCAATGCAGCAGATAAATGTTATGCTTTTATCTGCTCAAACAGCCAGCCCATTATCTCCTCGTCAAAGGCAAACTGCCCGCCGCCACCATGCTGATTGCGGATTCCGCGTTCTGTAAAATACGAACTGTCTTTGATGTCAAGTACTAAAAGACGGTCGATTTCTTCCTCTGAAAGTCCTTGTTCCAGATACAGCTTCCGCAGCGCCTCATACGCTTCTCTTGTAGGTTCGGAACCATAGTATTCATCATTTTCGCCTATGACCAGATAAACCGGCAGACGGTTTTCCACTACCGGAGCATAATCCCCATCCCATCTGGAGCTGCAATGCAGATAAGCAGTGAACAGTTCAGGAGCCTTTTCCAATACCAGCGACATGGTTTCGCCCCAATCCTCAAGCTGCGGTGCGGCAATGATCATATTATCATTGTAGTTCTTGGCTTCAAAGGCAAATTCCTCTGACTCCAGATTCACACCCATCCCCTGAAAATATAGCCCTTCATAACCCGGCAGTGTGACAAACAGGGCATACGGCTTGCTTCCGTCATAGCTTTCCGGGATATAAATGTGGTAGTGAATATCTCCGTCATTTTCCGAATGGAGCACATTGTCCATCAAAAATCCCCGATATACTTCCGTTCCCGCCGTAACGCTCCCGGATAAGTCTGACGCTGTAATTGTTTTCCTTGTGGCTTCCTCAACCGTTTCCTGTCCGGACCTCTCCGTGTCCGCAGAGGTGTACGGTTCCTGAGATACCGTGTTTCCGCAGGCAGTCACGGAAGCTGCCAGAAGCAGCGCCAGCATCCCTGCTAAAATTTTAGCCCCTTTCATGTTCGCTTTCCTCCTGCAGTCCATTTGCTGTCATAGTTTCCGTTTCACTTTCCTGTGTTTTCCACGCTGACATTGACGATCCAATTGTCCTTCTGTTTGTTGTTTTTGTTAATTCATCTGTCTCTCCCAAAAAGCCACCGCATTGTCAAGCCAGCCTTCGGCAACGGTACCTTCGCCCAGACCGAAACCATGGGGAAGCCCGTCAAACACTTCTATCTCAGCATCCGTACCCTGTGCCTGTATCTGACGAATCCGTTTCTCCATGGTTCGATAAGAGGCGATTCCATCCCTTGTCCCGACACAATTATAGGTCGGCGGTTCCTCCCCGGTCACTTCGGACAGCCCGGTGTACTGCATGATAACCGCTGCCGGACGGGGATATGCTTCTTCCCCAAAGCTCTCTGTTCCATAGGAGCCAAGCCATGCCGCCATCCGTCCCCCTGCGGAGCCTCCCCAGAGGGAGTAATCTGTCATATCGATCTGTAGTTCCTCTGCGTGTTCGTGGAGAAAGGCGATCGCTTTTGCCAGATCCTCACAGGCAGTCTGTGCGCCGGGACGATAAATCAGGGCAAAGGCATTGTAACCTTTTTTTGAGAGTTCCAGTGCGTGGGGAAAACTGTCCTGCATAGCGCCCACATAGACAAAGCCGCCGCCCGCATTACAGATTGCCACCTTCCCGTCCGGCTCTCCCCGGAAGAAAAACAGACCGGTATTTTCCTTCTGCGGATCTTCTGCTTTTTCTTCCTCGGTGTAAATATCATAGAAAACCGTATTTCCCGCAGCGGCGTTTTCGCCCAGGTAGTTCACGATTTCCACCGTTTTATCCGGATTGATGTAAGTATACCAGGTCAGAATATCGTCCACATTCTCCAGTGTCAGGTCGCTGCTGATCGTCTGGTCCACCGGAAACATCAGTCTGCCATATTGCCCAAACACCGGGTTATCCATCACATCCCGCACTCTGGTTTCTCTGGTCACGCCTGCGAAGCTGCCTCCGGCTTCCGGCAGTTTTGTAGCATCCGTCTTCCCGCCGAAAAAGTCCTGCAGGGCATAATAAAGGTATCTTTCGCAGGCATCCATATCATGCCGCCCACCTTGGATGATGGCATAGTGAAGATTCTCCGGCGTAAAGGTGCTGCGGGTAAACATCTCCTGTATCTGGCTGTCGGTCTGATCCCAGATAGGATCGTCTGTTCCGATACCCTGATAAATGCGGAAATCATCTTCCCCATAGCCGCCTTCGGCAAGCATATTTTCCAGATAATCCACCGTTTCCACCGGATAATACCGACCGCCGTAGGTTCCCATAATCCAGCAGTCGCCGCTCATGGGAACAAAATTTTTGATATAGTCAAGGTTATAGATAAACTGATACCATGTGGTGACAGCCCCAAGGGAGAAGCCGCCGAAAGCCCTGTGTTCCCTGGAAGCCTCAAAGCCCTCCTCCGTCACATCCTCCGCATAAGTATGAAACCGGCTCTCTATGTACGGCATCAGATTTTCCCGCAGATCATTGTGGAATACGGACAATTCTTCTACGGAACGGGAAAAACTCTGCGGCTGGTTCTCGGCATCAAATGTAGCGCTTACCACAATGACCGGCGGAATATCGCCGGATGCGATCAGATTGTCCAGGATATTCACAAGATTGCTCCGGCCATCGCCCAGAAAATCATCCGCGGTCATCGTCCAGCCGTGCATCAGATAAAGGATGTCATACCGAATGTCCGTGTCATTTTCATCATATCCATATGGCAAATAGACAAAAGCAGGTTTTGTGATAGCAATATCGTCTCCGGTATAGTCCTTGCTTTCATAAGTTACCTGAATGACCTGCCCCGGCTGATCTGAATTTTCAAAATATGATGCCGGAATTGCTTCTAAATATTCTGTCTGTTCCTGCTCCATCTCTGATTCCGTGTCCTGTTCTTCTGTCTCTGTTGTTTCCTGTTCTGTCGCCTCTGCTGTTTCCTGTTCTGCTGCCTCTGCTGTTTTCTGTTCTTCCATATCGGCTGCGGTTTCCGAACTCTGACTGTCCGCCTGGGAACCGGCAGGCATACTCTTAAGACTGTCTGACTGCCCGCATGCAGTTACACAAAAGGCAAGCAGGCACAACAGAAAAAATGTTATAAAAACACGCTTCATCCTGCAGTCCCTTCTACTTTCTTTCAATGCAGATTTAATACCAGCTTTACGAATGCCGGATCTGCATGATTTACAATCTCACTGTGTCCTAAATCTTTTGCAGCAATCTTCGCCATCTCTTCCTCCGTCAGCATGAAGTCCCAGATGTCCATATTCTGTTCCATTCTATCCACATGAACAGACTTCGGAATAATGGATACACCACGCTGTGCATTCCATTTCAGGGCTATCTGCGCCGCCGTTTTTCCATATTTTTGACCGATTGCGGTAAGCTCCGGGTCGGTAAAGATACCATGTTTTCCTTCCGCCAGCGGTCCCCATGCCTGTGGAACAACACCGTATGCCTTCATATTTTCCAGTGCCTCTGCCTGCACAAAAAACGGATGCAGCTCCACCTGATTGACTGCAGGGATTACCTCTGCCGTCTCACAGAGATTTGCAAGAATTGCCGGATAAAAATTTGCGACGCCGATTGCTTTCGTCAGCCCTTCTTTATATGCCCTTGTGATGCCTCTGTACGCTGCAAAATAGTCCTTCATCGGCTGATGTAAAAGAATCAGATCCGCATATTCCATCTCCAGCTTTCCGAGGGAAGTCTTTACTGCCTGATACGCATCCTCTTCATTCCCCATGTCATTGACCCATACCTTCGTGGTAATAAACAGTTCTTCTCTGGTCGTCAGTCCGTCTTTGATTGCTCTCGCAACGCCCTTTCCTACAGCCGCCTCATTTCCATACGCAGCCGCCGTATCCAGCAACCGGTATCCTGTCCGGATTGCATCGTATACCACCTGCTCGCACTGTGCGGCGTCCGGAATCTGAAACACACCAAAACCTTCCAGCGGCATCTCCACTCCATTGTTCAGTATTACTTTTTCCATTGATATATCCTCCTTTTCATTTGTCCCTTGTTTTCATATTGATTGTAAAGCGGGCATTGAAAAAAGTACAATGCCGAATCGGCAACGTAGTATAACCTGCGTGTATACTGCGTGAGCAAATGACAGTTTTCTCAAATGTCAGCAGGGACTTTTTCCATGCAGCCGGATCTATCAACGCCCTATTTGCTGCTATGCCCGCCGAAAACCTCAAAATTCATCGTATCCAGCCTGGAATCAATCCTGGCAATCTCATCCTCTGTCAGAATAATATTGCCCGACTCGAAGTTTTCTTTGAGCCGTTCCGGCTTGCGTGAGCCGGGAATCGGCACAATATAAGGCTTTTTTTTATCATCCACGCAAGGGATAACTGCCCCAGCGTTGCGTTTTTCTCCGCTGCCATCTGGGTCAGCATATCCAGAAGCTCCTTTGCTTTCGCAAAGCCCTCCTTGGTATACTGCGGCATGGCAGCACGATAATCCTGATTTCCCTCAAATTCCGTGTCCGGTGTGTATTTCCCTGTGAGAAAGCCGTTTGCTATAGGAGAAAACGCAACGTAGGCGACATTCAGTTCTTCACATACAGGGAAAATCGTTTCATGCCACCTTGCCATCATGGAATACCGATTCTCAATCGCAGTAACCGGGCAGACGGCATCTGCCCTCCGCAGATATTCTTCCGTCGCTTCGGAAATGCCCCAGCAGCGGATTTTTCCCTCCTTTATCAGTTCCGCCATGGTTTCGGCGACTGTTTCCGGCTCTACTTTCGGGTCAATCCTATGCTGGTAATACAGGTCAATGTAGTCTGTCCCCAGCTTTTTCAAGCTGCCTTCCACGCTCCGCCGGATCGTTTCCGGGCTGCTGTCCGTTTTGAGGGAGCGGTCAGCATTATGGCTGACGCCCATTTTCGTAGCGATTACCACTTTATCCCGAATCCCCTTTACCGCTTCCCCCACAAGTTCCTCATTGTAGGAGATTGTACCATCGGGGCTGGTGCCGTAATAGGCTTCCGCCGTATCAAAAAAGTCATATCCGATTTCGCAGGCTTCCCGAAGTGTTCTGACCGCTACGCCTTTTTCTGTAGGGGCACCATACGCATGGCTGAATCCCATGCACCCCAGACCAACGGGATTAATATAGAGTTCACTGTTTCCGAGTTTTCTTTTTTTCATTTCCAATCTCTCCTTCCTCATTTCAACCGGTCTGTCTCGCATTCTTCGCCAGATAGTTCAGGCAGAGTCCGACTGTGTAAACAAAGACGCCGGAATTGTATTTCTGAACCTCAAAACCAGATTTTCCCCGGATTGAAAGCTCACGGCATTTCTCAGTAGCATTCCCGGAAAATCTTCAGGATCTCTTCATGGGTCATCTTCCTGTAGCCGCCGGACGCGAGATTGCAGGAATCCGCAATCGCTTTCAGATCGGTGGTTTCATCCACCCCAAGTTCCCGCAGGGTGGCGGGCAGACCAATCTCCCGGATAAACTTTGCCAACTCCTCCACGCCCTCGCGCGCCAGCGCTTCGCTGCTCTTCCCCTCGGGGGAGATGCCCCAGACATTCACGGCGAACCGCTCAAATTTGGCAAGCCCATCCTTGTAAATATGCCGGTAATAAACCGGGTGCAGCACCGCCAGCCCAGCGCCGTGGTTGCAGTTTGTGTACGCGCCAAGCTGATGCTCCATCTGGTGACACTCAAAGTCCATCCGTTTGCCCAGCTTGATGATGCGGTTTTCCGCCATTGCAGACTCCCACATCAGGTTACTCCTTGCGGTGTAGTCCTGCGGGTCCCGGATCGCCGCCCGCAGATCGCGGATCACGCCCCGCATAAGAGCCTCCGAAATGTCATCCGACACATTTCCCTCATCCGGCTCGCTAAAATAGGTCTCCATAATGTGGGACAGAATATCAAATCCGCCGGATACCATCTGTTCTTTCGGGACACTGTAAGTATACGTGGGGTCCATCAGCGCAAATTTCGCGTTGCACTTAGGATAGTCCCGTCCGGTCTTGATTTTCAGCTCCTCATTGGTAATCACCGCGCCGCCATTCATTTCGCTGCCGGTACCTGCCACCGTGACGATCACGCCCAGCGGAAGCGGTTCAAAATCGATCACGCCGGGTCTTGCCCAGAAATCCTTCCAGATGTCACCGTCATAGACCGCCGCCATCGAAATCGCCTTGCAGCAGTCCATAACGCTGCCGCCTCCTACGCCAAGAATCAGATCCACCTTGTTTTCCCGCGCCGCCTTCGCTCCCTCCAGCACTTTGGCATAGGTGGGGTTTGCTCCAATGCCGGAAAATTCGATTACCTTCTGCCCGGCTTTTTGCAGGCATGCCATTACCTCATCGTAGACGCCGTTGCGCTTAATGGAGCCGCCGCCGTAGGCAAGCATGACCGTCTGACCATAATGGCGGGAAAGACAGGTCAGATATTCCCTGACACACCCCTTTCCAAAATAGGTTTTCGTTCCATTTTCAAAAATAAAGTTATTCACGCTCTTCCCCTCCTGTCAGGCAGTTTCCCCTGTCTCATTTGTTTCCTTTATTGTAAAAAAATCGAGACTCCTGTGGAAGTCTCGATTCGTTCATTCGTTTATACCTAAAGGTTATATCTACTATATTTTAAATCCTTCTATACTATCCGAGCAGCTTTCTATAAATGTCCCTGTCAATATCTTTGAAAACATTGAATATCACTTTTTTTACGCTTGATTTCTGCTCCAGAAATTTTTTTACCGTGTCAACTGCGATCTCCGCCGCCCGGTCATTCGGAAAATGAAATTCTCCTGTTGATATACAGCAGAACGCCACGCTCTCCAATTCATATTCAGCGGCAAGCTCCAGACACGACCTGTAGCATGATGCAAGCAGCTCACAATCTCTGTCTGTCACACGTCCGCTTATAATCGGTCCCACTGTATGCAGTATGTATCTGCATGGAAGATT
Source organism: Roseburia sp. (assembly GCA_017937095.1). Lineage (GTDB taxonomy): Bacteria > Bacillota > Clostridia > Lachnospirales > Lachnospiraceae > Roseburia. The sequence goes on from JAGBEG010000014.1 coordinate 59,329, forward strand.
ATACGCAGATGTAAGCTTTGCTTTTCCCGTTGGTTCTTCATATCCCTGCTTTCTCATAAGCTCCGAACATTCAAGCCTTAGCTGTATTCCTGCAAATGTGTGTATACAATTATCTATACATTTGTGGTTCGGTACATAGCAGCCTGTCATACCACTGTTTGCGGCGTTAACTATTGCATCACAGCGCAGTGAAGTGATATCTCCCTGCCAGATATAAAGACCATTCTGTACAGGTACGAGAGTGTCAACATCCGTTATCTGCTTATTTTCTGTTTCTTCCTGAAGGTAAGAATCCTGTATATCCAGAAATTCCCTGCTGATATCATGAGGCATACGAACATTCATGAGTCCCCGCAATAATTGCCTCTGTTCTGCGGCATCCGCCGGAATCTTCACATCCTGATATACCGCATTTTCCTTCAACAGCTCCTGTATCAAAAAGATTCGTTTTTCGCTCTGATTCATGTCGACCGCCTCCAATGTTTTTATCTGCATTTTACAATCGCTCTTTGTTGTAACCATATTTGTTACATTGATAATATATCATGCGTCAGTTGTAATGTCAATAGTTACATCAAAAATTCAAAAAAATATCAGGCACTGCGTTTTATCCTGCAAATGCCTGATGTTCTGTGTTTAACACGTCTGTGTTTTGTTCAGATATTTTTCCAGATCTTCTGTTACATCCGCTAATGTGATGGAAGATAATTCATTCTCCATCGCCTGCTGTACCCGCCTTAACTTGTCGTCAAGTATGTTGTGAATGTTTCTCCCTACAGGACACTTATCGTTCGGATTCTCATGAAAATGGAACAGTTCTCCGTCTTCCACGCATTCTACTGCTTTGTAAATATCCAAAAAGGTAATCTCATTCAGCGGTCTGCCAACAGATGCTCCGCCAGAACCTCTGGCAACTTCTACAAGTCCCGCGTTCTTTAGCTGCCCAAGCAGCCTTCTTATGATCACCGGATTCACATTCGTACTGGATGCCAGAAACTCACTCGTCACTTTATAGTCATTCTGAAATGTATCAATACATGTGATAATGTGTACTGCCAATGTAAATCTGCTTGAAATCTGCATAATCTCTACCTCGCTTTTGCAGATTATTATAAATGCGGTTCATTGTACTGTCAATGGTTACAACAGAATTTATTTTTATGGCATACATCCACTTTCTCGTCAATCGTGAATCTTCCAGCCATTCAGCCACTTTGCAGTTTCCGCCGCACTGTGATCGATAATCTCACTGTGCCCCAGATCCAGCGCGCCGATAGCTTCCATATCCTCGTCACTCAGAGTGAAATCCCAGATGTTCAGGTTCTCTTCCATGCGTTCCTTATGCGTAGACTTCGGAATGATTACAACACCGCGCTGGGTATTCCAGCGAAGCGCCACCTGCGCAGCGGTCTTGCCGTACTTCGCGCCGATTTCCGTCAGTACCGGATGCGTAAAAATTCCGTGACGCCCTTCCGCCAGCGGTCCCCATGCTTCCGGCTGCACACCGGATTCTTTCATATTTGAAAGCGCATCCGTCTGGGCGAAGAAGGGATGAAGCTCCACCTGGTTGACTGCTGGCGTTACCTTCGCATTGGCGCACAGATCTGCCAGCCGCTCCGGGTAGAAATTGCAGACGCCGATGGCACGGATCTTTCCAGCCTCGTACAATTCCTCCATCGCCCGCCACGCACCATAATAATCGCTCATCGGCTGGTGGATCAGATACAGGTCGAGATAATCCAGTCCCAGCTTATCCAATGAAGTTTCAAACGCTTTCTTCGCGCCTTCATAGCTTGCGTCCTGAATCCAGAGTTTTGTCGTGATGAACAGTTCCTCACGGGAAATCCCACTCTTTTTGATGGCTGCTCCCACTGCCTCCTCGTTGAAATAGGCAGCGGCTGTATCGATCAGACGATAGCCGACAGCCAGCGCATCGCTGACAGCCTGCTCACAAACTGCGGCTTCCGGCACCTGATACACGCCAAAGCCTTCCATCGGCATTTTTACTCCGTTGTTCAAAGTTACATATTCCATATTCGTACCTCCTGCTCTAAAAAAAATTTGTTCCGCTTTTCTGATGCACATCCCGGGCTTATCATAATCGTTTTGTTATGCTATAATCAAAACAGCTCGAACCTTGTTACAGTATTTATTATAGTGAACAGTGTTCCGTCTGTACACTATCCGGTTTTTATAGAGCATAAGCAAATATTTATGCTAAGACATTGGAGGATTTTATGGATATTACGCAACTGCAGTATTTTAAGATGATCGCCGAGACAGGCTCGCTTACGAAAGCCGCGAAACTGCTGCATATTTCCCAGCCTGCCATGAGCACCATGCTCAGAAAATTCGAAGAAGAATTGCATGTGGAATTATTCGACAGAAGCCCGAACCGGATTCACCTGAACCAGACCGGAGAGCTTGCACTGGTGCATGTCAATCATATCCTGCGGAGCGTCGAGCAGATGCAAGCCGACCTTCTCAGCGCCGCCCAGCAAAATCTGACGCTCTCAATCGCCTTTTGCGATCCGGGCGTCCGCTGGTTCTGTGTTCCGCGCTTCTCTCTGGCTCATCCCGAAATTCAGGTGAAGGATGACCTATATGAAGGCGGGGAAGCTGCAAGGCTGCTGACAGAACGGGTCTACGATCTGACGGTAACGCCGGAACCGGTGTCAGGCGACCACATCCAAAGCGTCTCCTTTTTGCGGGATCAGGTGTACCTTTCCGTTCCCGCAGACAGTCCGCTGCTGGGACGGGAAAGTATTTCTTTGCGGGATATCCCTGCCCAGCCCCTGCTTTATCCGCAGATCGGGGGATATTTCCTCGCGCAGATGGAAAAGGTGATTGCTGAGGACAACTTACCGATTACGCTGATCAAAAACAACTACAACATTACGCAGTACATGATCCGCACCACCAATTTCCTTGCCACCATTTCGACCTTGTCGATGGATTTAAGAAATGACGGAACACACCGGGCGCTGATTCCAATGAGCGATCCGGAGCTAAATGTTGTCTACCACATCTCTTTTCTGAAATCCAACCGCGAAAAAGTGGGGAATTTTCTTAAATGGGGCAAGTCTACACTTGTAGCTCCGTCTTAAGCGCCCGTTTCGCCCCGCTCGCGTTTAGATGCCCAATAAGATTATCGCGTTTGTTCTTCTATATGATTAATTCGGATACGTTCTTCCTTTGATAAACGCCATCCTGCGACGCCTGCATTGTCATCCGCCTGCTTTATACTTTTGATTCCCGGTATAGGCAGAATATGTATATCGTCAGCAGAAAGCAACCAGTTTAATGCCACCTGCGCAATTGATTTGTCATGGCATTTCGCTATTTCATCCATCACAGCCATCAGCGGCTCCATTCTTTTAACGTCAACTTCTCTGGGTTTGGAAAACAGCCTCCGTATAAATGGAACATTATCGTTGCGTTCTTTTGTTAAATCGAGATGTCCAAAATACGAAGTCACAATATATTGCAGGGGAACTTTTCTATCCCCCGAGCGGTATTTTCCTGTCAATGTTCCTTCCGCCAGCGGCGCATACGGAATCAGCGTAATGCCAAGTTCACGGCAAACATCCATTATCCCATTGCTTTCCGGATAGCGTCGGATAACGTTGTACCCCGCCATGACAGTAGCCAGCGGAATATTATGATTTTTTAACGCTTTATACGCTTCTTCTATCTGCACTTTTGAAAAATTGCAGACGCCAACAGCCCGTACCTTTCCCTCTTTTACGGCTTGCGCCATTACATCCATGTACTCTGAGATTCTTCCGTTTCTGGGCGGCATATGAACCTGATACAAATCAATACAGTCCACGCCAAGCCTTTCAAGGCTTCCATCCAATGCTTCCATTAATGCGGCAGGGTCTTCCTTTGACACATTTTTTCTTTTTTGGGTGAGAGGATTCATCCGGGACGGCGGCGCGAATTTCGTGGCAATTTTGACTTTCCGACCATCCTTTTTCATAAACTCCCCAAGCAATTTCTCTGAGGTTCCGTTCCCATATATTTCAGCGGTATCAAAAAAGTCCAGACCATTATCAATACATTTTTGATAAGTTTTGAATAAATCATCTTTTGATAAGTTCCTGTTGGGCAGCCATAACATTGTTCCTACGCCGATAGAAGATACAGATATATCCGTTTTTCCTAATTTACAATATTCCATTTGCAGACTCCTTTATTTACACAAATTTCTTGCGTTTCTATTGATTTTAACTCTGTTCTAAGTTAGCATTATATATACCAGATGTTTATTTTACAACCATCCATCTAAGATAAATTGGTTATTAAATCAACACCACAGAATAAAATGTTGTATTTTTAGGGGATATCACGATTATGAATAAGCCGAATAACCGCAGAGTACAAATCACAAAGAAAATGTTGAAAGAAAGTCTGCTTGAATTGTTAGAACAAACGGATATTTCAAACATATCTGTCCGCTCTTTATGTGAAGCAGCCAATGTGAACCGTTCCACATTTTATAAACACTATACGTCGCAATATGAAGTCTTTGATGAGATGCAGAATGATTTCCTGCTTCAGATTGAACAATGCTTTCAGCCAGACGACGCAAAAAACGCATCTTATCAGGAAGCCTTAATGAAAAAATTATCCTATATGAAAGAAAACCTTCCGTTATGTAAGATTCTTATTGGAAATAACGTCGCTGCTGATTTTCGGACGCAGTTATTGAATGTGCCATACATACGTCAGGAAATAGCTCATGATATCTGCAAAGGAACGAAAGCGGAAGCAAAGTACAGGAAAGAGTTTATCATATCCGGCTGCTATAGTATTATTGTACGATGGATAGAAGAAAACTGTACAGAATCCCCTGCACAGCTTTCTTCTATTATTTATAATATACTCCAACCATACATTTAAGAGTATTTTCCATATTTATTTCTGCTCGTCCACAGGCGGCACCATCGTCGCGTATGCCTTGAGCATATCCGGCGTGCTGTTGTAATAGCGTTTGTTTTTGTTAAGCGCTGCGATTTCCCCCATTTCCGCATCGTCCAGCGCAAAATCGAACAGTTCGAAATTGGCGCGGATATGATCCGGATTCTTCGAACCCGGGATTACCACGTTCCCTGCCTGAATATGCCAGCGCAAAATGATCTGTGCGTTGCTCTTTCCATATTTCTGCGCCAGCTTTGAGAATACCGGCTCTTTAATCAACGCCTGATCTCCGTGCCCCAGAGGATACCACGCCTGAATGACCATATTTTCCTTTGCCAGAAATTCCTTTAGCTCCTGCTCCTGAAAATACGGATGTACCTCCGTCTGCAAAATAGCCGGTTTCACTTCACAAACGTCCAGAATTTCCTCGATCTGGGCGGTGGTAAAGTTGGACAGACCGATGGCTCTGACCTTCCCCGCTTTGTATGCCTCCTCCATCAGACGGTATCCGGCGATGTAATTTCCGGCAGGCTGATGAATCAGCAGCAAATCGATATAGTCCGTATCCAGACGCTGCAGCGTTTTCTCCACTGCGTCCGCCTGCTCGTAAAAGGACGGCCACAGCTTGGTTTCCAGAAAAATCTCATTCCGGGCAACGCCGGATTTCTTTATCGCGCGCCCTACCGCTTTTTCGTTCACATAGGCATTTGCCGTGTCGATGAGCCGATAGCCCGCCTGCAGCGCGCTGGTTACGGAAGCCTCCGCTTCATCTGGGCTTAACAGGAAGGTTCCGATACCTGCCATAGGCATATCTACCCCGTTATTCAACTTCACATATTTCTGTTCACTCATGCGTTCCATCTCCTTTATCCTTCACACTTACGGCGTTATTATAACGCGCGGAATTATTTGAGCTTTGCACCGTCGGAAAACGCATTTCCCACCTTTTCCCCCAGCTTGTGATAGGCACTGTGTACCGGGTCAAAGGAAATGGTGTCGAGCAGGGAAGTATCAATCTTTCCGTCTCCGTCCAGGATTCTCTCATCCGCGCTTACATTTATAATCTGACCGATAATGTTCCCGTCCTCAGTCGTCTTAAGCAGGCTGCATTCCAATGTCAGCGGAAACTCCTCAATAACAGGCGCATCCACATATTCACTTTTTACCGCGTGTAAGCCTGCCTTTGCCAGCTTGTCTTTCACCTGATTTGCGGACTCCATTCCCACATAATCCGCTTCCGTCACATGGGCGGCATCGGCAAAGCTGACGGTAAAAGCGCCTTTTGCCTTAATGTTCGCGGTGGTCTTGTGCCCTTCACTCAGGCAGAGAATCACCTTATCCGCATCGTAAAGACCGCCCCACGCCGCATTCATGGCATCCGGCGTGCCGTCCTCGTCATATGTGCCGATAATTAATACCGGCAGTGGATAAAACCATGATTTTGTTCCAAAATTCTTACGCATAAAAAATTCTCTCCTTTCAACTACCTTTTCTTCTGCTTTCTCTGTTAGCTACAGTATAAAAGAAACGAGCCCTCCGCAGAAGTCTCGTTTCGTTCATCAGTTTATACCTAAAGGTTATATGTGAATTGTGTTCTACTCCTGCAATACCGTCTGGATCGCCGCCAGAAATTGCTTTACGGTTTCCGAGGGTTCCGGCGAATGGAGCAGACCATAGGGAATCGAATGATTCCATTCCACCGGAATCACTTTTAGCAGGGGATGCACGTTATCCCATGCCCTGACTGCCATCAGAACATCATTGCTGTTTTCACACCGGTTAAATACATCTACGCTGTAAAAGTCAAAATCCACAATCTGAATCTGACTATGATTCTGCCAGATATCATCCCGGAGCACATCCACATAATGGCTCCAGTTCCGGTGCATCAGCATCAGCCGCTCCCCGTACAGATCCTCAACGCTTAAAATATTCTTATCGGCAAGCCGATGATGGATAGACACCGCACAGCAGATCGGTTGTCTGGAAATCTCAAATCCCGCACAGTTCCGCACATTCAGCATCGTATCGTCAAAAATTCCAGCGACGACGTCGATATGCTGTCCGAGGTTTTTCAAAATCTCCCGTGCATTTTCCGGCGTGTTTTCAAAGGGGACGAGCTGGAACTTAATCCCGGGGCAGCGTTCGTGAATCTTAGGCCAGAGTTCCACCAAGACCCCCGCCGGCGTCATGGGAGAGGTTCCGATACGGATCACATTGTCCCCTTCCTGCATCGCATTTTTTGCCCGGGTTACAGAATCTTTGCAATACTGGATTACATATTTGGCATCGCTATATAAAGACATCCCCGCCTTTGTCAGCTTTAATCCACGATGCGTGCGTTCAAAGAGCTGTACGCCCAGATTTGCTTCCAATAAATTTATCTGTTTAATTACTGCTGTAGGCGTAATATAGGATAACTCGGCTGCCTTGTTGAAACTGCCGGCGTCCGCTACCCGCAGAAATGTTTCAAGCTGGGGGTTGTACATACTGCTCACCTCTCTCGTTATTGCAAAAGAATTTTCTTAATATTCTCCATCTGGGATATATATTTTTCTCTTCACTATCAATCAGTTATCCAAACTATCCGCATTCAGCAGGAAATCATAGACACTCATAATCAGCACCCCATCGTCATTGTAATACGATGCAGGCGCATCTTTCGTGATAATAATCTTCTTGAAAAAATCACCGGTCAGCATCAGGGAGCGCTGCTCCTGTTCCATCTTTGCCTGATCCGGAATCGCATAGGCCGACTGAATATAATAACGCTTGGAACCCTTGTTGCAGACAAAATCGATTTCCAACTGCTTGCGGATTCCGTGACCTTTTTCATTAGTTTTATTCAGCGTGATAACGCCCACATCCACATTAAAGCCCCGTATTTTCAGTTCGTTGAAAATGATATTCTCCATAGCATGAGTTTCTTCCAGTTGGCGGAAATTGAGACGGGCATTGCGCAACCCCAAATCGGTAAAGTAATATTTAACCGGTGTGTCGATATACTTCTTACCCTTAATATCATATCGGACAGCACTATCTATCAGGAAGGAATCACAAAAATAGTCAATATACTTTTTGATGGTAGTGTTGCTGATGGTTTTCTGCTTGACACTTTTAAAGGTAGCCGACAACTTTGTAGGATTTGTAAGCGAACCAATAGCAGATGAGAGAATGTTCAGAAGTTCCTCCAATTCTGCCCGATTGCGTACATTGTGTCTGCCTACAATATCCGAAATATAGGTCTCCTCGAACAACGACTTAAGGAAATTAATCTTTTCCTCCGGGCTTGAAATATTCATAATAGGAGGCAGACCGCCATAAAGCATATATTCATTCCAGCCGTCCTGCTTCGTTCCCGGATAGGCAGACATAAATTCAGCAAAACTGAGTGGATACATATGAACTTCATCTCCCCGACCTCGAAATTCGGTGATCACATCCTTAGATAAAAACCGGGCATTGCTTCCTGTCACATAAACATCCACATTTTTCATACGAATCAGGCTGTTTAATACGGCTTCAAACTCTCCCAAAAGCTGCACCTCATCCAGCAGCACATAGTACATTCCACCATCTTTCATCTGTTCCTTGAGATAGGGATACAGAACTTCTGGATCACGAAAACGCTTATTCTCAAAGGAGTCAAACGCAATTTCTATAATGTGCTGTTCATCCACTCCTTCTGCCACCAAATGATCCTTGAACAAATTAAACAACAAGTAGGACTTTCCGCAGCGACGGATGCCGGTCACCACCTTGATAAGTCCATTGTGCTTTTTATTTATAAGCTTATTCAAATAGATGTCTCTCTTAATTTCCATATCATGATCCTTCTTTCTACTGAAAGTTTTTGCGAGTTATCGCAAAATTCTCCATTAGTATTATCTCCCATCCGGATTGGTCTTGCAACTCCTAATGAAAATTTTTGCGACTAATCGCAATTTTGTGCAGTAGAAGTCGTCAAAGAAACATTTTTCTCATCCTGTTATCACCCTTTGAATTTCAATATAACACATACACATTCTTCCAACATTGCCAAATAACTGTCCATCAAAAACTATTTTATCGACTATTCCTCATATTCAGATAATTCTTCAAAATCATGCGTGCTTTTACTTTCTATAACATCACCGCATTTTTTACATCTAATACAATTCTTTTTAATCTTCTGCATAAAGACACCTCTTTTTTTATTCTAACACACCTTCACTCTATATGGTTCATAAAATGAAATTTAAGCCGAAAGACCTCAATAATTTTCAACGAAAGGTATTGACATTTCTTTTCTTATCTGTACCCGTTTCCAGATAACACCTCCCCAAAACAGTGCGTACAATACAAGCTATATTCCATGCACCTTATCAACCTCTGCTTCATACACCTTTTCTGTGTAATCGTCAAAAAGCACCCATTCCACCAGATCAAACGAGTCTTTATGCTCGTCCAGAAAACGCTTGACCGTTTTTACTGCTATTTGGGCTGCCAATTCCACCGGAAAATGATAAATTCCGGTAGAAATAGATGGAAAAGCTATGCTTCGGATTCCGTTGTCCATTGCAACCTTCATGGAATTATAATAACAATTTGCCAAAAGTTCTTCTTCATTTTTACTGCCGCCATTCCAGACAGGTCCTACCGTATGTATCACATAATCACAGGGAAGATTGTAGCCTTTTGTTATCTTTGCCTGTCCGGTCTTGCAGCCGCCAAGTAATCTGCATTCAAACAAGAGCTTTGGACCGGCAGCTCTGTGAATTGCACCATCCACGCCACCGCCGCCCAGCAGGCTTGAGTTTGCCGCGTTTACAATCGCCTGCGTATCTGTAATTTTCGTAATATCACCTTTTACTGTCTTTATCATCCCATCCTCCTATTCTACATATCACACCATAATTCCCCCTCTATCCCAGCCAGTTCCTCAATCTCTATAACCGTCCCATCCTCTAACAAAATCTGATGTTCATACCCATCGATTTTTTTCACTCTTCCCGTGACCGTAAGATAAGCTCCGCCGCTCTTTTTTTCATCGGGCTTAAAATAAGTGAATGTGACCTCCGGTTTTCCGGAAAGATTCTCACGGATCATCTGCAGCCTTTCATCCAGCATCTCTTTTGCGTTCTCGTCCAGTTCCATCCGCTCCTCGGTAAGTCTTGCCGTCTCCTTTATGGCTGCTTCATGTCCGGTGAGCGCCGCAAAAGGGGAAAACTGCGCCGCCCGGTCGTAAAGCGGCATTTGCGGATGTCTGGCAGATACCGGGTGCGGCAGATGGATGATATCGTCATATTTGTGTTCGTCACTCATGCTTTATGCCCTCCGATCTGCTGATTCCGCTCTCTCGTCATAGCCCCTTCCTGCAGGTTCATCCCCTTTAACATCGCGTTCTTTCCATACTTCTTTTTCACGGCAAGCATTGCCTCCTGTAGTTTGCGCTCCTTTGCAAGAAATGCTTTTTCTTCTTCCTGCTCCCTTGCCGCAGTCTCATAATCTGTAAATAAGTTAAGCTGTTCAAAGTTCTGTGCCTCTGCGGCGTCACTCTCTTTTGCCAGATGATTCGCCGCTACGGTCACTCTGCGCACAAGAAGCTTCGGATTTACAATGCGGTCATACAGTTCCGTCACGGCATCCACGATCCGCTTTGTGGACGAGGTCTGTCGGTCGAGATTGACTGTCCCGTGGGCATGCTTGGGAACTTTCCTTCCATAATGATCGGTGACGATCTCGCCCTGATAACCTTTTCTGATGCCGGAATCCGCAAGGTTTTCGATATCATAGCCAACGGTAAGCACCATCTGGTCTGTCACCAGTCCCTTTTCCACCAGATCAAGCACGAGCAGGTCCGTCATTTCCCGGACAATCAGCTTCCCTTTCGCAAAATCATAGGGACATTGCAGCACCTGCCCGGAACTTATGCTGTTCGTCTGCGGCTTGTATGCCTTAACCAGCTCGATGGTCGTCGGCTCATAGCCCCACGCGTGGTCTATCAGCAATTCCGCATTGACCCCGAACATTTTGTACAGCAACTCTTCATTATAATAATCTCCGGCGCCGCCTATGGAGCATCTTGCAATATCTCCCATCGTATAAAGTCCGGCTTCCTCTAACTTCTTGCGGTAGCCGTTCCCTACCCGCCAGAAATCCGTGAGGGGTCTGTGATTCCACAAAAGCCTCCGGTAACTCATCTCATCCAGTTCCGCAATACAGACGCCATCCGAATCGGGCGTTACGCGCTTTGCCACAATATCCATCGCCACCTTGCAAAGATACAGGTTCGTTCCGATTCCGGCAGCGGCAGTAATGCCTGTTTCTTTCATGACATCCTTTATGATTCTGGATGCAAGTTCTTTTGCGGTCATCTGATACGTCCCCAGATAATGCGTCACATCCATAAAAACCTCATCGATGGAATAGACATGAATATCCTCCGGCGCAATATATTTCAGATAAATGTTATATATAACAGTGCTGTATTCCATGTAAAAAGCCATGCGCGGCGGGGCTACGATGTAGGACGCCTCCAGCTCGGGATGGGCGTTAAGCTCCCCCTCGAAATGCGAAGCACCCGCAAATGTTCTGCCCGGCGCACGCAGTCTGCGCGCATCATTGACCTCCTTTACGCGCTGCACCACTTCAAACAGTCTGGCTCTGCCCGGTATGCCGTAGGCTTTCAGAGACGGAGATACCGCAAGACAGATGGTCTTTTCCGTTCTGGCGGCATCTGCAACTACAAGGTTCGTATCGAGTGGGTCCAACTGCCGTTCCACGCACTCCACGGAGGCATAAAAGGACTTCAAATCGATTGCAATATAAATGTGCTGTTCGCCATCCGCCATGTTCTGTGCCTCCTTCCGGGAATCTCTAACATACATTATACCAGAAAATTTGTTCGATTACTCCCCGAACACAATTTTTTTGCTGATTTTTTGCACTTAGGAACAAAGTGTGCTTCGCACACTCTCAACTCCCCTAACCCCTCATTCATGAGGGGAAGGGGTTTTTCTTTGTGCTACTTTATTGTAAAATTCTATTATGAATATTTTACAATCCATTTTTACTGATTATTATGAACAAAT
>JAGBEG010000015.1 GCA_017937095.1 Roseburia sp.
CTTCCAGGCGCTCCGGTGCATACTCGGGATTCATGACCTCTTTGAAAAAGGAATCATAAAGAATCTTCATTCCCCGCACGCCCGTGCAGAAATCTAAGAATTCCTCCCGCTGCGCGCGGCTCCACTCCTCATACATGGCGTGCAGTTCCCTGCTGCCCTTAATCTCTGCAAGCAGCTCCTCCCGCTCCCTTAGCAGTGGAAAATATTCTTTTAGTTTGTTTGTCATAGGCAATGTCCTCCTGTGTAAATGATAAAAATATTGGATATACCGCCTGAAACAGGCATGAAAAACTAAGACTGGCGGCTTTATGCCGCCCTATAAGACAGATGCACTTGCGCTCATGATACCATAAATCCGCAGTGCGCCATTCGAGAGCCATAGGCTCTCTCATTCACGAGCTTCGCTCTATCAGTTCAGACAAATCCAACCTCGCCAGCAAGCTGTCGGTTTGTCTTTCCCTGTCCTGGCACTGCTCATTGCTTTCGTGCTCATTCTATCACATACATCGGACGAAAAAAACATTCCCTTGAAATATTCAGCAGTTTACACAACAACAAATTGCACAAAATTATGACACGGTCCTCTCCTTCTTTCACATCTCCTCACGCTCCCGGAAGCTCCACCGTAATCAAAAGCTTCCCTTCCCGGTATTCCGCTTCCATCGCGCCGCCCATCTGCTCCGTCAGCTTCTTCGCAATCGAGAGCCCGAGTCCTGTCGCATCCGCTCTGATCTCCACCGTAAAAAAGCGGTCGAATAAATGTCCGACCGACACTTCATTAAGCTGCTTCGCGTGATTGGAACATGTAAGCGTCCCATCCGAAAAAAGGCGCAGTAAGAAATCGCCATCACTGTACTTAATTGCATTGCTCACAATATTGGACAAAATCCTCGCAAACGCCGCGCGGTCAAGGCTTCTCTTTACATCCTCGTCCGGCAAAATGACTTCGGGCGTAATCCCCGCTTTCTTAAACGATGCATAATAGGCGGCAATGCACTCCTCGACGGCAGCATTGACCGAAAGCTCTTCCGGCTTTAATTCCGTATCCTCCGACAATATGATGGAATAGCGGAACAGCTCTTCGGTCAGTTCCCGCATCGCCTGGATGCGGTTATCCATAATCCCAAGATAGCGCTGCGCCTTTCCGCTAAGCGGCTCCTCCTGCAAAAGCTCCATATAGCCGCAGACCGCGGTAAGCGGTGTGCGCAGATCGTGCGAGACATTGATGACCGCCCGCTTTAGCTCGGCGTCCCCCTGCTCGTAGCGCAGCCGCTCCCTGCGGAGCTGCTTTAGCGCCCGGTCCATATCCGCCGCCAAAAGCCGCATTTCCTTATCGCTCGAGGAAATCGAGATTCCAACATTCGTATCAGAAGAAAGCCGCGCGCCAAACTGTGCGCGCAGCTCTCTTGCCGCTTTTCGCATGGAAATTAATTTTAATAAAAGCGCAGTTATTACTACAAGCATAATAAATAGTAAAATAAGCATGATTTCCATCGAACGCCTTCCCTCTCTGTCCCGCCGCCAATCAGAATCCCATCAGCACAGCCATTTCATATTTCCTGCCAGCCCAGGCAACCCTGCGGCACAGCTATTTTATATCTCTCCTGCAAAACAGAAACATTCCCGCCGCACTTGAAGCGATGCTGTCAACGACCGCCAGCACCATCATCCTGACTACATTTACTTCACCGTGTATATCCTCCATCAACTGCATCGTCTGTCCGCTCGGAAGCAGATCACGGATAAATTCATAGACTTCCCGCTTCATTCCCGACAGATAACCCGGATTTTCTGCATAGACTATGCTAAGCTCTCCCGTGGCGTTAAGCTCCATCTGCTCGACCATAGCCGGGGCAGCAAGCTTCTGCATCAAAAATATTCCTGCAAACATCAGAAGAAATGCAAGCAGTTCACAGATCAATACCGTATGCGCCTTACTCTGGCAGACCATTGCAATCGCATAAAAGATCGACGCATACGCCATACTCGCAAGGATTCCGACAAATTCCATGCACACAAGCTGTAGAATGGACGCCTTCGCCAATCCAAAAAGCGGGATTCCCAATACGCAGATTCCCAAAAGTCCCATCAGATAAATAAAGACTGCCACAAGCATACTTACCAGCCACCCGGACAGATAAATCTGCCCTCTGGATTTCCCGGAAATAATTTTATTGCGGATCGTACCCTCGCTGTATTCCGTCCCCCAGAACATTCCAAGCACTGTCGCAATCAAAATTCCAAGCGGCACAACATACAGATACAGCAAATCATCCAACTGATAGACCACATCATACTGCCGCATCGCTCTGTAATCACTGCAGCATGCAAACACATCATACGCTGCCACAGCAAACATACACAGCCAGAACATCCGGTTCTTTTTCAGCCGCTGCATTCCCGCACGAAACAGATTACTCATCACTGTCACCTCCTACCAGACGAATATAATAGCTCTCAAGGCTTTCTTCCCGCTCCTGCATTGAAGCGACCGTACAGCCACGCTCCGCAAGCAGTGTGACAAGCTCTGTCACACCGATTTTCCCGTAAATATCCGCCTCCGTGCCGGACAGTACCGTGTAGGAAAGTCCCTTTTCTTCAAGCACCGCCGCAAGCTTTACGGTGTCGTCCACCTCTATATGAATCGCGTTTCTGCAGACAAGCTCCAGCTCCTCCGCACTGATCTCCTTTACCATATGTCCGCGGTCGATAAAACCGTAGTGCGTCGCAAGCCTCGAGAGCTCATCTAAGATGTGACTTGAAATTAAAAATGTAATTCTTCGTTCACGGTTCAGCTTTAGAATCAGTTCCCGCATCTCGATGATTCCCTGCGGATCGAGCCCGTTCACCGGCTCGTCCAGCACCAGAAAATCCGGGTCGCCAGCAAGCGCGATTGCAATTCCGAGACGCTGGCGCATTCCAAGTGAAAAATTCCCCGCCTTCTTTTTACCGGTATCGGAAAGCCGCACCAGTTCCAAAAGCTCCGCAATCCCCTCTGTCGACGGGATTCCCAAAATCTGATACTGCTGCCTTAAATTCTCCTCCGCAGTCATATCCAGATAGATTGACGGCGTTTCCACGACCGCTCCCATCCGCCTGCGCGCCTTTACGATTTCTCTGTCCGTACTCTTCGTTCCATAAAGGGTATAACTCCCGGCAGTCGGCTTCTGTAAGCCGCAGATCTGGCGGATAAGCGTCGTCTTTCCCGCGCCGTTCTTGCCAATAAATCCATAGATTGCGCCCTTTGGCACATGCATGGTAAGACCGTCCAGCGCTTTAAAATTCCGATACTGCTTGGACAGGCCGTTTGTTTCCAAAACGTATTCCATTTCTCTTTCTTTCCCTCCTTACGTTTGCTACCGTTATCCTACGCCCCAATGGTTAAGAAACCGGTAAAGAAAAACGTAAAGAAATCGTAAAGATTATTCCTCCGCCAATTTAAACCCGATGCCCCAGACAGATTCGATATAATCCCTGCCCTTTGCGTCAGCACCGTCTGTACCAGCACCGCCCGTGACAGTGTCTCCTGCCGCAGAAAGCTTTTTTCTTAAGTTGCTGACATGCACCTTTAAGGAGCTTTCCATACAGTCGGGCGTATCTTCGCTGATGCGCTCTAAAATCTGCGTCTTTGTGAGAACCTGACCGGGATTTTGCATCAGATATTTCAAAATCGCGTACTCGGTGCGCGTTAAATGCACCGCCGCTTCGCCCACATACACCTCGCGCGTTCCGGTATCAAGCGTCAATTCCCCATAAGTGAGGCTCTCTCTCCCTGCTCTGCAACCGCTGTCCTGTCCGCTCTGCCCGTCCTTATTCCTGCTTTCTCTGGCTGTCGCATCCTCCCCGTCCTTATTCCTGCTTTCTCTGGCAGACACATCCGCCCCGTCTGCATCCCAGACTCCCCCGTCGTTTGCACCCGCTTTCCCATCTTCTGCATTTCCGGCGCTGTCCGCACGCACGCTGCGAAGCTGCACAGTGATTCGCGCCAGCAATTCCTTTATCTCAAAAGGCTTCGTCAGATAATCGGACGCGCCGTCCAAGAGCACATGCACCTTATCCTCGACGTCCGCCTTTGCGCTGATGACGATGACCGGTATCATCAGCCCTTTTATCGCGGCAAGCACCTCCTCGCCCGATGCCCCCGGCAGCATCAGGTCGAGCAAAATTAATGCAGGCTTTTTCTGTTGCAGCAAAAAGAGAGCCTCCGTACCCGAATAAGCCCGCAGTACGGCATAGCCCTCTCTTCTTAACACTTCTTCTATCATATCTCCGATATAAACGTCGTCGTCAATGACTGCTATTGTCTCCATGCTTCATCCCCACTGTCAGTATTCGATATCCTTCGATTCTGTTCTTCTCTTATCCTAACAGTTTGCCGGGGAGTTCACAAGCAGTTCTTTTCATTTACTTCACACGTGCAGTCAATGCTCCGTCATTCACATCAATCAGAATCGTATCTCCGGCACGCACCTCATCCGCTAAGATCAGCTTCGCAGAGAGTGTTTCCACATACTTCTGGAGATAACGCTTTAACGGTCTTGCGCCGTAGACCGGATCGTAGCCGTGGTCTACGATGTACTGCTCCGCTTCCCCTGTAAGCTCGACAGTCACCTCTTTGTCCACCAGCCTGCGGTTTAAATCCTTCATCAGCAGCGTGATGATATTGCCGATGTTGTCCTTCGTGAGCGGTTTGAACAGAATGATTTCATCGAGACGGTTCAGAAACTCCGGTCTGAAATTGCCGCGCAGTTCATTCATGACCGCCTCCTCGCACGCCGGATTGATGTCGCCGTTCTCGTCGATGCCCTCCAGCAGATGCGCCGAACCAAGATTCGAAGTCATGATAATGATCGTATTCTTAAAATCAACGGTTCTTCCCTGCGAATCCGTGATGCGTCCGTCGTCGAGCACCTGTAGTAAAACATTAAATACGTCAGGATGCGCTTTCTCGACCTCATCAAAGAGTACAACGGAATACGGCTTTCTGCGCACCGCTTCGGTGAGCTGTCCGCCCTCGTCGTAGCCGACATATCCTGGAGGCGCTCCGATAAGACGGGACACGGAATACTTCTCCATGTACTCACTCATATCCAGACGCACCATATTCGACTCGTCGTCAAACAGACTTGCCGCAAGTGCCTTCGCAAGCTCGGTCTTGCCGACGCCGGTCGGTCCGAGGAACAGAAACGAACCGATTGGCTTGCTCGGGTCTTTGATGCCCGCTTTCGAGCGGATGATTGCCTCCGTGACCTTTGTGACGCCCTCATCCTGTCCGACGACGCGCTTGTGCAGTTCCTCATCCAGATGCAGTGTCTTATTCCGCTCGCTCTCCGTAAGCTTTGCCACCGGGATTCCCGTCCAGCGGGAAATAATTCTTGCGATTTCCTCCTCGCTGACGTTCTCATGCACCAGCGATAAACCCTTCTGCTTTACCGTATCCTCTTCCATCTCAAGCTGCTTTTGTAACTGCGGCAGTTTTCCGTACTGCAATTCCGCCGCCTTTTCGAGGTCATATTTCTGCTGTGCCAGCTTGATCTCATTTTTAACAGTCTCTATTTCCTCGCGGAGCTTCTGCACCTTCTCCACAGAGTTCTTCTCATTCTCCCACTGCGCCTTTTTCGTGTTAAACTCATCGCGCAGCTCCGCCAGCTCCTTCTGTAAATTGGCAAGACGATCCTGACTCAGACGGTCTGTCTCCTTCTTTAGCGCCGTCTCCTCAATCTCCATCTGCATGACGCGGCGGTTCAGCTCGTCGAGCTCCGTCGGCATGGAGTCAAGCTCTGTCTTAATCAGCGCGCACGCCTCATCCACAAGGTCGATCGCCTTATCCGGCAGGAAACGGTCGGAAATATAACGGTTCGAGAGCACTGCCGCGGACACAAGCGCGGAGTCTGTTATTTTGACACCATGGAACACCTCGTAGCGCTCCTTTAATCCACGGAGAATCGAGATCGTATCCTCCACGGTCGGCTCATCCACCATGACAGGCTGGAAACGCCGCTCAAGCGCCGCGTCCTTCTCGATATACTCACGGTACTCGTCGAGTGTTGTCGCACCGATACAGTGCAGCTCTCCTCTTGCAAGCATCGGCTTTAGAAGCTGTCCGGCATCCATCGCGCCGTCCGTCTTTCCTGCGCCGACAATTGTATGGAGTTCGTCAATAAAAAGAATAATCTGTCCGTCCGAACTCTTGACCTCATCAAGCACCGCTTTCAGACGCTCCTCGAACTCTCCGCGGTATTTCGCACCCGCAATGAGCGCTCCCATATCAAGCGCGAAAAGTCTCTTGTCCTTTAAGCCCTCCGGCACATCGCCCTTTACGATTCGCTGTGCAAGCCCTTCCACGACGGCAGTCTTGCCGACGCCCGGCTCACCGATGAGCACCGGGTTATTCTTCGTCTTACGCGACAGAATGCGGACGACATTCCGAATCTCATCGTCACGCCCGATGACCGGGTCGAGCTTCTGCTCTCTCGCACGCTCCACCATATCATAGCCGTACTTTTCCAGCGTATCATAGGTCGCTTCCGGGTTATCGCTCGTCACGCGCTGGTTTCCCCGCACGGTCGATAACGCCTGCAAAAAACGCTCCCTTGTGATGCCGTACTCCTTAAAAATCTCTTTCATTGCCTTATTCGGGTATTTGATCAGCGAAAGGAACAGATGCTCCACGGAAACATACTCGTCCCCCATCTGCTTCGCCTCATCCTCGGCATGAATCAGCACCTTGTTCAAATCCTGTCCGACAAAGACCTGACCGCCGGACACCTTCACCCGCGCGGCAAGATGCCTCTCGGCATTATCCGCAAAGTGCTGCTTTTGTATCTCCATCTTCTCGATCAGTTTTGGAATCAGTCCGTCCTCCTGACGAAGTAATGCGACCAGAAGATGTTCCTGTTCAATCTCCTGGTTGCCGTATTCGTAGGCAAGCTTTTCACAATCGTTAATCGCTTCGACAGACTTCTGTGTAAATTTCTGAATGTTCATAAGCGTACCTCCCTCTCTTATGCAAATGGCATCACATCCTATTGTCAGTATGGCAAAATCTTATGTACATCATACCGTTTTCTGCAACGCCCGATGATATCTTCCTGTTACACTTTGTGTTATAGCACGCTTTGTTAGCACTGTCAATAGTTGAGTGCTAAAATTTTCTGATAATTTTAGCAACCCCCTGATTTCAGCGGGGTTGCATGTTCCTAAAATCTTTATAAACTGTGTTTTTGAGGGTTACTGTACCTTTTCTACCGAGTACAGAACACGCCTGCCCACGATAATTCGTGCCTGTGCCTGTTCTCCGATTTTTCTTGCAGTCGCATGACCGCACGAAAGTTTATTCGTATCTTGCCATTACTTCTTCTTTGAAAAGCTCGTTGATTTCATCTTTGCTTAAATCAACCAAAACATTCTTGCTGTCAATGGTGTCCGTCCCCATTGTCTCTCTGGTGCAGAACCGACCGCTTCCCGACAAGGCAATGCAGTTATAGGTGGTATCGTAAATCTGCTGTTCAGTTGTTAATCCAAGCGCAAAGTCTAAAGAATCATAAAGGGTGTCCGGAGCTTCCTCACCTACATCATACTTTAATGTAGGATAAACAAGAGACTCACTCTGCGCATTGTTGCCGCTTGCGTCTGTCTTTACCACAAAGGAAAATGACATATCACAGAAAGGTGTAGCACAGGTAAGTTCCTCTAATTTCGCCTGCAATTCTGCAATTTCAGAAGTATCTTTATTGATACAAGTATCAAGGCTGTTTCTGATAGCTGTGATTTTCTCTTCTGACAAAACATCCAGCCGACCTGCATCTCCTATCTGTTGTTCTTCTTCAACTGTAAGCTCTCCCCAGCAAAGCACAAGGTCAACTAAAGAGTAAATATCGTCTACCTCTCCGTTAAGCCCGGATTCAAGCAGCTCTTTGTCACTGGTGACGATTTCCAAATCATTTTCGGCAGATTGAATTTTACCTTCAATACTGGATTTAGCTGATTCCAATTTTTCACTTACATATTTTTCTGTATAAGTCTCTCTAACGGTTTCGTAGGTACTCCAAATTTCTTTGTCCGTCATCTGTGCGAAATCGCCCATAGTCAGACCAAACTCTTTCCCCGGAATAACCGTCACCTTTCCATTCTCAAAGAACCAGATGTTGTCGGGCGTTTCTGATTTGTCTACTGTATCAACCTCGTAGGCAATCACTTTTTCTGTGCTTAAACATTCGCTTAACGTGTCGCCTTTTGAACTTGCGGTTTCCTTAGAGGTTCCGCTTGCACTGTCAGATGCGCTTCCGCCTGTTGTTACTGTCTGCGAGCTGTTCCCACATCCCGCCAGCATTGCAAGCATAAGAACAACGGTTAATAAAGCTGTCATTTTTCTTTTCATAGTCTTTTCCTCGTCTTTCTTATATTTATAAACCTATTCCATATGTGGCAAGGTCAACATCTCCACCGCCATCACCTTCTGTTCGTGAATAACAAACAAAAACATCTAAATTGCCAACACGTCTAAGCGATGAACCAAGATAATTCATTCCAAGAGAGCGTTTATAAGAATCCATTTCTTCACAACATGCCTCCGCTTCTGGTGCGCCAAAGAAATCAACAGCACCTGTTCCTCTTCCATAGAAATACGGAAGTCCTCTGTTGTCATACATAATCGTATATAAGGCATACGGGCATTCTCCGCTATTATTTGAAGCTGTTGTGCTTGTATCAGAAGCTGTCGTGCCTGCGGTGCTTTCTGCCTGTGTCTCAATCTTATTATCCACTAAGTAGCTGTCGCTTACATACGCTGTGTTTCCGTCAAACTCAATGCGAAACCACCCTGTTTCATTGCACTGCCCCGTAACAGCAACCTCTTGATTCATGGACAATGAACCAACCTTTTCCCCGTCTGTGTCAGGAAGATTTCTCACATTCACGGTAGACTTTGCGTACTTTGTAGCAGACATATCGTTAAAGGTGTATGTCAGCATTGTACCCTCTGCGGTTCTGGTGTCTGTTTCGTCGCAGTTGTCACAGGTCGCTGTCTCTGTTCCGTCTGCTGTGTAAGTAGCGTCCTCATTGTAAACATAGCTTGTGAAGCTGTGACCCGTTGCCGGAATGGCTTCTGTGTAGCTGTCTCCACACTCACAGCGAAAGGTCTTTACCCCGTCTGTCTCACAGGAAGCTTTCGTTGTAACTGCTTCGGTGTAACTGTGTTCGTGTGGTGCTTCGGTGGGTTGTGTTTCTGTAATGCCTGCTACTGCTTCTGTGCTTTCCGGTGAATCAGCAGATGTGTTTCCGCAACCGGTAAACAGAGTTGTTACCGTTAGTGCAAATACTAATAAAGTTGCAATTCTTCTTTTCATTGTTTTGCTAATCTCCTCATTTCCTATGATATTTCATAAACTATATAAGCATATAAAAGCCTATCTGGTTCATTTTATCTTAGCATATTTGCCTATACAATTCAAGTAACAATAAATTATATAGGCAGGTGTAAAAACATGGACTACTATGAAATAGGGCAACGCATACGCAAATTTAGAAAAGCATATAATCTTTCACAGGAACAATTAGCAGAAAAAGTACAAATATCTGTAACTCACATGAGCCATATCGAAACAGGAAATACAAAATTAAGTCTGCCTGTTTTTGTTGACATTGCCAACGCTCTATCCGTTCAAACCGACGAATTATTGCACGATATTCCGCAAACCAATAAAACGAATATGAAAAATGAAATAAATGAAATTCTTGATTCATGCACCATGCGTGATATGTATATTTTGCTTGATGTTCTTCGCTCTGTGAAAATATCTTTAGACAAGTATAATGAATTGGATTCCGAAAAGTAAAAAACAATAATCAAGGGGATATTCCAAACGAGTGAATTGGAATATCCCCTTTTCCTATGATTGGGCGTTGTGGCTGTTCAACTTCCGCTTGTAAATCCTCACTCTGCGAGTGCCTACGGTAAAGGGATTGACAAGCTCTTTACTGTACCTTTTCCTCAGCAAGCTGCCGTATCACCCGCCGCAGGACATCCACATCCAACGGTTTTGCAATATGGGCATTCATCCCCGCCTTCATCGCCTCGTGCACATCCTCCGCGAAAGCGTTTGCCGTCATCGCCACAATCGGTATGCGCGCCGCATCCGGGTGACTGCCCGCACGGATTGCGCGCGTCGCCTCATAGCCGTCCATGACAGGCATCTGGATATCCATAAGGATCGCGTCGTATGTTCCCGGCTGCGACTCCTCGAACTTCTGCACAGCCTCCCTGCCGTTTGCTGCCAGTTCGCAGGTCGCGCCCATCATATCCAGAAGCTCTGCAATGATCTCTGAATTTAATTCATTGTCCTCTGCCGCCAGAAAATGCATTCCCATAAGAGAGCCGTCCTCTTCCTCTTCTCCGGCAGTCTCTGTCCGCACCCCGGACTTTAGGTCAATGATTGCCTGCTTAAAATTACTTAAGAAAAACGGTTTTGAAAGGAAGCCGTCCACGCCCGCCTCCGCACTCTCCTGCTCGATTTCACTCCAGTCATACGCAGAAAGGATCATGATTGAAATATCAGACGGAACCATTCTGCGGATACGGCGCACCGTCTCGATTCCGTCCATTTCCGGCATCTTCCAGTCCACCAGAATCAAATCAAAATCCGCTCCCTTTTCATGTTCTGCACGCACCGTCTCTACCGCAGCCGCACCATCCAGCGCATACTGCACTTCTATTCCTGTTTCCCCTATGGTCTTTTGGATGCTGGTACAGATATCGATCTCATCATCTACGATAAACACGCGCCTGATCCCATGCTCTTTCCAGAAATTCTTATCCTCGCTCTGCTTTTGCATCCGGAGTTCCAGCTCCACGGTAAACGTCGTGCCCTCTCCCCGTGTGCTCTCCACAGAAATCGTACCGCCCATCAGTTCCACCAGATTTTTCGTGATTGCCATTCCAAGCCCCGTTCCCTGCACCCGGTTGGCAGCGCCGTTATTCTCCCTGGTAAACGGCTGAAAAATCTTTCCCAGATACTCCTGCGAAATTCCGATTCCATTATCCCGGATGACAAAGCGCAGATGCGCATGGTTCTTACTGATCTGCGGCAGTTGTCTGATCTCCGTCTCAATCCTTCCGCCGATCGGCGTATATTTTACCGCGTTGGAAAGTATATTGATCAATACCTGATTGATTCGAAGCTTGTCTCCGAGGAGATTCTCTGATTTTACGTCATATGTAAGCAGTTCAAACTCCTGCTGCTTGGCATGTACCTGCGGCTGTATGATCGCCCGAAGCTCCTTTACGAGTTCCGCCAGATTGATCTCCGAAATATTCAATGTCGTCTTGCCGCTCTCAATTTTACTCATATCGAGCACATCGTTGATCAATCCCAGCAAATGCTGGCTTGAGGCCGCGATCTTTCCCGTATGCTCTAAGACAAGCTCCGGATTATTTGCATCCCTCTGTAAAAGCGCCACGAACCCTATGATGGCATTCATCGGCGTGCGGATATCATGGCTCATATTGCTTAAGAAATTACTCTTCGCCTCATTCGCCGCCTTTGCATTTTCCAGCGCTTCCTTAAGCGTAGCTTCCTCCTGCTTATGCTTCGTCTGATCCTGCAGCACTACGATGAATCGGTCAGCCGTATCGACGGCAACACGGTATACCAGTTCCCGGAACCATTTGCGCTCGCCGTTCTTCCTGTGGACACGTTCTCTTTCAAACGCCGCATAGCCTCCCGTTGCAAATTCTCCCAGCCAGCTATAATCTATCCCGTCTACCTTAAGAACCGACAGATTCTCCCGTACCTCTTCCTGCGTGACGCCAAGCACCCGCTCTATATTGGGGCTTACATATTCCACCGCGTAATCTGCACTCGAGAGCACCAGATACACATCATCCGTATTGTTCGCCAACAGGCCAAACAACTGCTCGCGATACTTTACCTCCGCTTCTTTTTCCAGCATATTCCGCTGATAGCGCCTGTTCCCTGCCAAAAAGCCGATAAATACGAGAATTGCGATTCCGACCACACCCACAAAGCTCTGCGTTGTCTTTAAAATCTGATCCGTATGAGCCGTAATCACACTATTGGGAATGATGGAAAAGAGATACCAGCCCTCTTTAATGTCCACCGGCACAAAGGCAAGTACATATTCCTGCTTATCATACCGGAATCCGACGACTCCCTCCTCGTGCCTTTCCATGCTCTTGCGGAGACTTTCGACAACCTCCTTACTGTTGCCGTTAAGTTCCACCTCATCAAAAATATTGGCAAATGTCTGGTTGCTGTTCTTATGATTGGAGCGGATCAGAATATCCCCCTGCCTGTTCACAACATAAGAAAAACCCGCGTCGTCAAAAAAGGAAATCGAAAATTCCGCCGATACCTCCGATAACAACTGCGCCTTCTGCACAATTCCCTGCGCGCCGTCCGCAAATGTAAACCGCTCATAATATCCCAGCGTTTTCTGCCCGGCGTATTCATTCTGGTAGGGCTCTCTGATTCCCCTGTCCGCGAAATCCTTATACACCGCCAGCTCTGACTCATTCATCCTGCGCCCGTCGTCCATATAATTAGAGTACAGCACCCCATTTGCAAGGTCGATGACGGTATAATTGACCTGCGAGTCATCAAACATATCAAGCTTATTCAGAATCGATTCCACATCCCCTGATGCATCCTGTGAAAGATTTCTGGCAAGGTTATCCAGTGTCTCCATATCCTTTTTAATATACACTTCAAAGGAATGACTTCCCTGGGAAGTCACTTCCAGTGTCTCTGAAACCATCTGCTCCCACAACGCCTGCTGCATACTTCTGAAATAACAATAGCCGCCAATCAGCAAAAGCGTCACGGCGCAAACCGCTAAGAGCGTCGTTCCCCATCTCTTCCTACTCTTCAAACCAAGCCACCTCACACTTATTACCCGTCATATGAAAACAGTCTGCTGCCCCGCTCGTAGTCCAGCTCCTCACACGCCTCGCGCGCCTGTACAAAAAGCGCCGCTTCCTCCTGTGTCAGCTCCGCGTTCGCAAGCCCCCGGATGCTCTCCTCGATCCTGCCAAGATCGTATGCATCAAACCCGGCTTTCAGCTCTGCAAACAATTCCTTCACATCTTTGGCGTTCCCAGCCGTCCTGTCGTCATCAGGCTCCGGCAATTGCAGCAGCTCCTGTTCCACATCCTCAACCGCTTCATAGAGCGCCTGAACAAAATCCTCCATATGCGACTCCAGAAACGGTATGTTCTCCGTCTCAGCCGCCATCTCCATGACCTCTGCAAGCTCGCTGACGCAATACCTTCCAATCTGTCTGCCCGCACCCTTGATTCCATGCGCCTTCGCCTTAAAGAGTAGAAGTTCTTCCGGCACGCATCCCGGAAGCATCTTCGCCAGCGGTTCCATCTCCTGTACGAACGTCTCTAACGTTCTCCTGTACGCACGTATTCCGTTCGCATTGCCCGGCAGATTCCATTCCTGCTGACGCGCCGCAAAATCCCTGCGGCAGGCTTTTGGCATGTACTGCTCGATGATTCTCTGAAAATCTCCCATATTAATCGGTTTTCCCAGAAAATCCGCAAACCCACGCTTCTTCTCCTGCGCATCCTCCCGCAGATTCGCCGTCATCAGAATCAGCGGCGTATCACAAAGCTCCCCGATTACTTCCGCCGCTGCGTCTCCCGTCATTTCCGGCATCATCTGGTCCAGAAAAATCAGCTCGTATTTCTCCTTTTGCACCGCCGCCACCGCTTCCCTGCCGTTGCGCACGGTATCCACGGTAAATTCCCACGGCGCGGCAAGTTCCTTAAAAATATCCTGATTGATCCTCATGTCATCTGCCAGAAGCACACGCGCTTCCGGATAAATCCATGTAGGTCTGATCCTGCTTGTATAGTTGACCGCCTGGCGCAAAACATCCTCTCTTGTATAATGCACAGGAGCATGCATCTTCTCGCCGAGCATCCTCTGATAGAACGACGCCGTAATCGTCGTACCGGATACGCCGTCGCTCTCCGCCCGCACAGTTCCGCCCATCAGCTCAGACAATTGCTTTACGATGCACAATCCGAGTCCTGTTCCCTCCCGGTTACTCTCCCCCGCAAAAGTCACATACTCCCCGAATACGGCGTCGATCTGTTCTCCCGTCATTCCCGCTCCGGTATCGCTCACCCGGCAGGTGATGCACATATTGCTGGAGTCCGGCACTCTCTCGCAGGAAAGCTCACACCGGATTTCGCCGGACTCCGTGAACTTGATCGCATTCATGAGCAGATTCTGGATAATCTCCCGCACACGCATCGGATCTCCGATAAACTCACAGGGAAACTCTCCCTTCGTCTCCATCGTAAACTGCACGTGTTTAGACTGCAGATTAATCACGCATATATGCGCCAGATCCTCCAATACCTGATGAAGCTGGTAACGCGTGTTCGCAAGCTCCAATCTGCCGGATTCCAGCCTCGAATAATCCAGAATCGCATCCACCTGCTCAAGCAGGCCATTTCCCGCGCTTTTCACATGCTGCACCAGAGAGCGGTTTCTCGCCGACAATTCCCGCTTATCCAGAAGGATATCGCTGATGCCGATAATCGCATGCAGCGGACTCCTCAGGTCGTGGCTCATCCGTGCAAGGAAATCGCTCTTTCGCGCCGTCTGCGTCTCCGCCCTTCCCTTCAGCTCGCTCATAAGCTGCGTCTCTTTCTTCGGACTGGTAATATCCCACAGAGAAAGCGAATACCCGCGCAGCCTTCCTTCATAGTACACCGGTGTGAGCTGACACTGGTAATACCGCCCATTCTTCTTTATTTCCCGCTTCCGCTCCATGTCCTTTGTCATCTCACGGATCTGCTTCATATAAGGTCTGGCAACTTGCTTCCCTCTCTCTAAGTCTCCCAGTTCTTCCCCGAAAAATCCTTTTGCCGCCCGGTTTGCACCGATGTAATAATAATCCGCATCGAACAAAATCAGCGCCACATCCGAATTGTCGAACAGATTCTCCCGCAGGATATAACCCGTATCCATCAGCCGGTTCGTCTGCACCAGATAGTGGATGCAAAGACAAACGGCAGTCAGCGTGCCAAGCATTACAAAATTGCCCGGAATCACCCATATTTTCTCGGCAGCAAGCGCCCCTGCAAGCGCCAGCAGCATCAGATAAAATATGCTCACTCCCCTCTGCTCTCTCTGTGTAAAGGAGTACCTAAGATAAGCATAGGTCGCAGTCGCAACAATCGCAATCAGAAAAACCCCCACAAATCCCCAGAAAAAAACACGGTGCACTTCCGGTTCGTCGTAGCGCAGAAATACCACAAGATTCATGAGCAAAAGCACAACGAAAAGAAGCCGCTCCATTGTGTCCGGAAATCTGATTTTCAGAAAATCCATCACATAAAAGAGCAGCAGATAAAGTACCTGGATCAGCAATAGTTCCTTCATGCTTGAAAACAACTGATACTGACCCGTAAGGGTCGAAATCACTTCATAGAAATTGTACACACCGATCAAGCCAAGGAGCAGCGGCAATAACCGATGCCTCCTTGCATAGGCTCCCGATGTGATATATTTCTGCAGCACATACAGTGTAATGCAAAGGCATACCACCTGGAAAAGTAATATCATTCAATCTCGCTCCGCCCGGTCAGAATCCGCTTGATCTCCGCCTTAACATAAACCGGTTTGTAAGGTCTTACAATATATCCCGCCGCATCCAGCTCGCGGCACACCAGAACCGTCTCTCTGTCACAGAGCGCCGTGACAAACAGAACCGGCACTGTCTTCTCCGTCAGCTCCTGAATCCTTCTCGTCGCTTCGATGCCATCCATTTCCGGCATATCGATGTCCATAATCACAAGGTCCGGATACGGATTTTTCTTAAGATACATCAGCGCCTGCTGTCCCGATTTGATCAGAATGACCTCATACAACGGTTCTAAGATTCCCCGCAGCATCTGCAGATTCGTCTTCATATCATCTACAATCATAATACGGTATCGCTGCAGCGGCTTTATCATCTCGCTGCGCCCGCGCTCCGCCTCCTCCGCCGAAAGCTCCAGCTCTCTCTGTGACGCGAGCGTGATATGAAAATACTGTTCCTCTGCAAGATCAAGCATATCCCCGTTCATAAGACGTACGACAGGTCTTAGATTATGTATTCCGAAATTCTCATAAATGATGCCCTCTCTTCCGTCGGAAAGCGTCACTTTCGTTCCCTTCTGATAGAGCGGGACATACGTAAGGAGCGTCTGCACGATCTTCTTGTCAAACATGATGCCGCAGCCGCCCATCAGATACTCCGTCGCCTCAAACGGCGTATACGCCTCCTTATAGGGGCGCTTTGCCGTAAGCGCATCGAACACATCCGCCACATGCAGAATCTTCGTAAATATCGTCTGCTGCGTCCCGTCGATGCCATACGGATAACCGCTGCCGTCCACATTCTCATGGTGATGCAGAACAGCGCTCTTAACGTAAGACGAAATATCCCATCGCTCCTTGATAATCTCATACGAGAGTCTCGCATGAGACTTCATGATCATATATTCCTCCTGTGTCAGCCGTCCCGGCTTGTTTAGAATATCCGCCGGGATCTGCAGCTTTCCGAGGTCGTGAAGAAGCCCTGCCATGACCAGATAACCAATCTTCCGCTCGTTCATGCCGAGTCCCATTCCTATCACACCGCAATACACAGCTACGTTCACGGAATGCGCATAGGTGTAATCGTCGTAGCTGCGCAAATCGGTCAGATCCAGAGAAATCACACCCTTCGATGTGATTTCCTCGACCATCCGTCTTGCAACAGAAAGACATCCGTCAATGTTGCACTCGCGGATGTGCCTCTGCCCCTCCATGCGGACCTGAGGCGTAATCACGGTTTCAATGTTGATTCCCTCCGACAGGGCGTCTTCAATATAAACACCGTCAAATCCATATTCCTGTAATCTTTGAATATAATTCACAGTCAGCTCACAGTTGCTGCCGATCAATGTCCTTCCAAGTGAATCATAGATACCATTTGCGAGAACCATGCCAGGCTCCGCTTCTCTGAGAGATATATAGCGCATATCAATCCTCCTACATTCCATTGTATCAAGGAAAAAGCAGGAAGGCAATATGACTTTCGACCCCATTTTGCACTATTTTATTGAAATCACCTTATAATCCTGTGCTTCGACAGCGTCTTTCAGCGCCTCATCGGAGATTTCGGCGGATAATGTGACCTCAGCCGTCCCCGCCTCATGGCTTACCGCTGCCTCTGTCACCTGTGGAAGCGCCTCTAAGCATTTTTTGACCCTCGCCTCACAGTGTCCGCACATCATACCTTCAATCTGCATTGTCTTTTTCATTGTCTCATTCTCCTTTTCTTCTTTTTCTATATGGATAGAAGCGCCGCATACGGCGTTCTTAATCCTCTTATCTCTGCCCGCGTCATGAATCGAGAACAAATTCAGCCGCAGCGCGTTCGTCACCACACAAAAGCTCGATAAGCTCATCGCAGCCGCTCCGAACATCGGATTTAACTGCCAGCCAAAAAGCGGGATCCACACGCCTGCTGCGAGCGGGATTCCGATGACATTGTAGAAAAATGCCCAGAACAGGTTCTCGTGAATATTGCGAAGCGCCGCCCGGCTCAGACGGATTGCCGCCGGGACATCGGAAAGCCTGCTCTTCATCAGTACCACATCGGCGGCGTCGATCGCAATATCGGTTCCCGCGCCGATCGCGATTCCGATATCCGCTCTGGTAAGCGCCGGAGCGTCGTTGATCCCATCCCCGACCATGGCGACTTTTCCCTGTTCCTGCAGCTTTCTTACGACCTGCTCCTTTCCCTCCGGCAGCACGCCTGCAATCACCTGATCCACGCCCGCCTGCCGTCCGATTGCCTGCGCTGTCCGCTCGTTATCTCCGGTCAGCATCACAACGGCAATTCCCATATTCTGAAGCTCGGCTACCGCCTTCGGGCTGTCCTCCTTGATAACATCCGCCACTGCAATGATTCCGAGCAGCTTTCCGTCCCTCGCAAAGAAAAGCGGCGTCTTGCCTTCTCCTGCAAATTCTTCGGCGCACCGACTCACTGCCTCATCCACCTTCGCATACTTCTGAATCAGCGCCAGATTTCCTCCGACAAGGCGGCTGCCCCTCCATGTCCCGGTAAGACCGTTGCCCGGCAGCGCCGTAAAATCGGTAATCTCCTCTTCAAATTCCTGCTCGTAGCGCAGAACCGCGCGTGCGAGCGGGTGCTCGCTCTTCTTCTCAAGCGCCACGGCGCAGGCGATAAGCTCCTCCTTCGTCACGCCCTGCGCCGGGAAAATATCGGTCACACGCGGCTCTCCGCTTGTGATCGTCCCCGTCTTATCCAGCGCGACAATCTGCACCTTCCCGGCTTCCTCTAAAGATACCGCCGTCTTGAACATGATTCCGTTCTTCGCGCCCATGCCGCTCCCGACCATAATCGCCACAGGCGTTGCCAGACCAAGCGCACACGGACAACTGATAACGAGAACGGAAATGCCGCGCGCAAGCGCAAATCCAATCGTCTCGCCCGCAAGCAGCCATCCTAAAATCGTAACTGCCGCAATGGCGATCACCGCCGGAACAAAGACGCCCGATACCTGATCCGCCACCTTCGCGATCGGCGCTTTCGTCGCCGCCGCATCACTGACCATCTGTATGATCTGAGAGAGCGTCGTATCTTCCCCGACGCGCGTCGCCTCGCATTTCAAAAAGCCCGACTGATTCACGGTCGCCGCAGAAACGCCGTCCCCGCACGCCTTGTCCACCGGAATGCTCTCCCCGGTGAGCGCCGCCTCATTGACGGCGCTCTCTCCCTCTATTACAACGCCGTCCACCGGAATATTCTCTCCCGGACGCACGACAAAAATGTCTCCCTTTTGGACCTGCTCAATCGGCACTTCCTGCTCCATGCCGTCTTTTACAATTGTCGCCGTCTTCGGCGCGAGCTTCATCAGACTCTTTAACGCATCCGTCGTCTTCCCCTTAGAGCGCGCCTCAAGCATTTTCCCCACGGTAATCAATGTGAGGATCATTGCGGCAGACTCGAAATAAAGCTCATGCATATACGCCATGACGCCTTCCATATCGCCGCGTGCCTGTGCGTCCGTCATTGCAAAAAGCGCATACGTGCTGTAGACGAACGCCGCTCCCGCTCCGAGCGCAACCAGCGTATCCATATTGGGTGCCCTGTGCCAGAGGCTCTTAAAACCGCTGATGAAAAACTTCTGGTTGATCACCATAACGCTTATCGTCAAAAGGAGCTGCAGCAATCCCATTGCCACATGGTTTTCTGCAAAAAACGCAGGCACACGCCAGCCCCACATCATATGTCCCATTGAAAAATACATCAGCACAATCAGAAAACCAAGCGAAGCCAGAAGCCGTCTTTTTAATACCGGCGTATCCTTATCCTTTAACATGTCTTCTGCCGCCGGATTGCCGGCGCTCTGTTTTCCTGTTCCTTTTCCGCCCTTTTTTGCCGCGCCATAGCCTGCATCTTCCACCGCTTTTATGATATCCGCAGCAGAAGCCGTTCCCTCAACGCCCATGGAATTTGTCAGCAGGCTGACCGCGCAGGACTCCACGCCCGGAACCTTCTTCACTGCCTTTTCCACGCGCGCGCTGCACGCCGCGCAGCTCATTCCCGTTACCGTATATTGTTCCATCGATTCTCACCGTACCTTTCCTGTCAATTCATTCGATTAGCTTCTGCATTCACTCCCGCTGCCATACGCTTTAGCTTTGCTTCTTTCTGCTTTCCTATTTCATAAGCTTCTGCAGGACTGTGACAAGCTCGTCCACCGTCTCCTCTTTCCCTTCGCGGATATCGTTCGTCACACAGGTCTTGATGTGATTCGCCAGAAGAACCTTATTAAAGCTGTTTAACGCCGCGTTCGCCGCCGCGACCTGCACCAGAATATCCGGACAGTACGCGTCCTTCTCGACCATGCCCCGGATGCCGCGGATCTGTCCCTCAATGCGTTTTAACCTGTTTATCAAATCCTTATATTCCTTCTCGGAGCGCTCCTTCGTCTTGTGTGCGCAGCAGCATTCCTTGATTTCTTCTCTCTTCTCTTCCATATATAATGCGCCTTTCTGCGGTTTTTAATCTGCTCTTTCGCCGCTTAGTGCCGCAATGCCTGCGTTCTGTGGCATCCGGTTTCTGCGGTGCCTGCGTTCTGCGGCATTTGGGTGTCACAGCGTCGATTCTGCAGCATCTTGCTTTCATGTCGTCCGCTTCTGCCATCATTATATACCCCCAAGGGGTATATTGCAAGTAGAAAATAAGCAAGTCACCAATCTTCCGGTGACTTGCCGCTTTGCTTTCCAATATGCAGTCTTCTTTCTTAACCACATACCTTCTCTAAAATTTCCGTAAGCGCACTTCCGCTGCTGGTATGGCTTCTCACCACATCGGCATTACATTTCTCCGCCTCGGCGACTGCACACCGCACCATCTTGT
Source organism: Roseburia sp. (assembly GCA_017937095.1). Classification (GTDB taxonomy): domain Bacteria; phylum Bacillota; class Clostridia; order Lachnospirales; family Lachnospiraceae; genus Roseburia. Next base: position 20,458 of record JAGBEG010000015.1, read on the forward strand.
GCGATACCGTGTTCGTAAAGAGGATAATGAGATCCGGCGAGCCAATCTGATTTCCCAGCTTTGCCGGCATCTGTGTGAACACCTTCGCCTTGCAGTTATGCTCCTTACAAATCTTTTTGTACTGGCAGACCATGCGATCATGTCCGCCCACGATCACGACGCTCATGACTTACACCGCCGCAAGCTGCTTTCCGAGATCGCTGCACGCCGCAAGGCCTTCCTCATCCGGCGTTTCATGGCAGATCACGCCCTCGCCGCCGACAACCGTCGCTCCAGCCGCATTCATACGGTCTACCCAGTCGCGCATCCACTGTCCGTCACCCCAGCCGTATGAACCGAACAGACCAATCGTCTTTCCGGCGGCAAATGCCTCCACATCTGAAACGAACGGCTCCATCTCGCCCTCCTCAAGCACCTCTGCCCCCATCGCCGGGCATCCGAGTGCGAACGCCTTCGCGTTTTTCAGATCATCTAACGATGCGCTGCTTACATCCACAACCGCCGCTTCTTTTCCCGCCGCAGTAATGCCTGCGCCGACTGCCTCCGCCATTGCCTGTGTGTTTCCTGACTGCGACCAGTATACGACATAAATTTTATCCATGATTTGCTCCTCCTGTTTGTATCAGATGATGTTGTAACTATTTCCTTTGGTTAGTCTTAACTAACTTCTTTTACATCTTACAGAAAGAGTGCAGGTCCGTCAAGCATTTTATTGATAGATTTCCTCATTTCACGGATAATGACTTTTCTTCTCAAAAAGCCCATTTTATTCGGTTTTCAGCGCCCGCATCGAATTTAAAATCGCGATGACGGACACACCGACGTCCGCAAATACGGCTTCCCACATGTTTGCCATCCCCAGCGCGCCAAGCAGCAGTACCAGCGCCTTGACAAAAAGTGCGAAGACAATATTCTGTTTTACGATCGTAAGCGTCTTTCTTGAAATCCGCACGATGGATGCAATCTTTCGGATATCATCATCCATCAGCACAACGTCCGCCGCTTCAATTGCCGCGTCAGAGCCCATGCTTCCCATCGCGATACCGATATCCGCGCGCCCGAGCACCGGAGCGTCATTGATTCCGTCTCCGACGAACGCAAGTTTTTCCTTTCCGGACTGCGCCGCAAGCAGCTCCTCGACCTTTGATACCTTATCGCCCGGCAGCAATTCCGCATGTACCTCGTCGATGCCAAGCTCATCCGCAACGCCCTGCGCCGCTTTTTCCCTGTCTCCGGTCAGCATCACGCATTTTCTGACGCCGACCTTCTTCATCGCAGCAATCGCCTCCTTCGCGCCGTCCTTTACCGTATCGGATATTACGATGCTCCCGACGAACGCGCCCTCACGCGCAACGTAGACCACCGTTCCCGCGCTCTCACACGGCTCATAGAAGACTGCATTTTCCTTCATCAGCTTTTCATTGCCGATCAGCACTTCCCTGCCGTCAATTCTGACACGGACGCCATGTCCCGCGACCTCTTTCGCATCGGTCACGCGGTTCATATCGATTTCGGCATGATATGCCTCGCGGATCGACGCCGCGATCGGATGGTTCGAATAACCCTCGCCAAGCGCTGCAAGCTCTAAGAGTTCCTCGCCGCTCCCCTCTTTTGGCAGAAGCTTAGATACCTTGAACTCGCCCTTTGTCAGGGTTCCCGTCTTATCAAAGACAATCGTTGTCATCTCAGCGACCGCTTCCAGATAATTGCTTCCCTTTACGAGTACCCCTACCTTAGACGCCGCGCCGATACCTCCGAAGAATCCGAGCGGAACGGAAATCACAAGTGCGCACGGGCAGGAAATTACAAGAAAGATACATGCTCTCTCGATCCATTCTCCCCAGCCTCCGCCTAAAATGAGCGGCGGCAGAATTGCCAGAATCACTGCGCCAATCGTAACGACAGGCGTATAGTACTTTGCAAAGCGTGTGATGAAGTTCTCCACCTTCGCCTTCTTACTGCTCGCGTTCTCCACAAGTTCGAGAATCTTTGCAACCGTCGAATCGTCAAATTCCTTCGTCGTTTGCACTTTCAGCGTGCCGCTTCCATTGACACACCCGCTGATGATTTCGTCGCCCACAGACGCTTTCCGCGGAACAGACTCTCCGGTCAGCGCCGCCGTATCAATAAAAGATTCTCCCTCCAGAACGATACCGTCCAGCGGGATGCGCTCGCCCGGCTTAACCACAATGACGCTTCCGACCTCCACATCATCCGGATCGACCTGCACGAGCTTTCCGTCCTCCTCAATATTGGCATACTCCGGACAGATATCCATCATTTCGGAAATGGACTGTCTGGATTTGCCCACAGCATAGCCCTGAAACAGTTCTCCCACCTGATAAAAAAGCATAACGGCTACCGCTTCCGAATATTCCCTCACGCCGAATGCTCCAAAGGTCGCGATCATCATGAGAAAATTCTCGTCAAATACCTGTCCGTGGCTGATGTTGCGCACCGCCTTGTAAATGATATCGTAACCGATGACAAGGTACGGCACAAAATATATCCCAAATAAAGCCCATGCGTTCATCCCCTCCAGTCTGCCCGTATGCTCCAATACCATGAGCACCGCAAACAGGACAAATGCAATACCAATTCGTATGAGCATTTTTCTCTGTTTTTTCGTCATAACGTTCTCCTGCCTTTCCACATTCCACATAGTTCTGTGTAGATTTCCATACGACCATACAGTCTATGATCTGTTTCTGTTTTTTGTATGATAGCATCGTCATATTATTTTTATAAACATATGAACATTCATTTATATGTTTAGGTTTTTCCAAGCCTGGATCTCCGCAGAGCATCCAGGCTTTTCTTTCACAAAGACTTCCGGTCCGCTGTCCGCGTCTACAGTAAAATCTTACAATCCGGCTCCACCTTTGCGCATACCGCAACGACTTCCTTCATGATGTCGTCAAACTTCTCATCCTCCGCATCAATCGTCATCTTCTGCGTCATGAAGCTGACATTCGCGTCATTGACTCCAGAGATTTTCTTGATTGCCTCCTCCATTTTCGCTGCGCAGTTTGCACAATCCAGATCTTCTAACTTAAATTTCTTCTTCATAACCGATTCTTCCTTTCTTTCCTGCACTTATTCTATGGCTGTATGGCAGGCACGATACCTCTTTTCCGTATCTCCTGCCTCTCTGCGGCTTCACACATCACTCTTCGATATGCTCTCTGCCCTGGGCGATAATCGTCCGCACATGTCCGTCCGCCAGCGAGTAAAAAACTGACTTGCCCTCTCTCCTGCTCCTTACGAGCTTCGCCTGCTTTAATATCTTAAGCTGATGCGAAATCGCAGGCTGTGTCATATGAAGCGCCTCTGCCAGATCGCAGACGCACACCTCCGCCTCAAAGAGTACAAACAGGATTCTTATTCTCGTAGAATCGCCGAACACCTTGAAAAGCTCCGCCAGATCATACAGTTCTTCTTCCTCCGGCATCTGCTCTGTCACAATCTTCAGACGATCCTGATGAATCTCAACGCCGTCGCAGCAATCCAATGTAACCTCAGACATGTTCTCACCCACTTTCTTTTCCAAAACATATAAACAACTGTTTATATGTTCATAATAATGTGTTCCCTTCACTTTGTCAAGTAAAATATGGGAAAATTTCAAAGTGCAGGAAACTTCAAAAGGGATGCCCTGCGGCATCCCCTTTTGCAATGTGTATGCTTGTATGTGGTTGGCTGGTTAGCGTTGACTAACCATTTGTAATATACCATATCTGCCACATAGAATCAATACTTATAATTGAAAATCATTCTCAACAACAGGCTGTCACATAAACACATATGCTATGCATCATTCTTAGGCTACAGCCTATCGCAATGAATTATCAGGCTTCCGCTTCTTTCTTCGCCTCCGCCTTCTGCATGAACCGTTCATTGTCAATGATAAAACGCTCATGCGTTCCCTCGCCGATGATGCCTGCCGCATCATATGCTTTCACTTCAAATACGAGGCGCTTTCGATCCACCAGTGTAAGCTTCGTCTCACAGGTCACTTCCATGCCGACCGGTGTTGCCGACACATGCTTTACGTTCACAAGCGTCCCTACCGTGCCCTGTCCTTCTTCCAGAAATCCAGCGACACTGTCCTTCGCCGTATCCTCCATCAGCGCGACCATACACGGCGTCGCGTATACCGGCAGTGTCCCGCTCGACATTGCCTGCGCCGTCATCTCTTCTGTGACAGTCACCTTTTTCATTCCGGTAATTCCTGCTTCCATCTTCTTCCTCCTGTCAAAATATACTTTTTCTGCTTATAATGATATATGATTTTATGGATTCTGAAAAGAGGAAATACTTTTCAAATTCGTGAAAGATATTGCTTTCCTTTCTAGTCATCAATCTATCCATAGAAGCTCATGGCACTAAGCAATCGCACCAATACCTATATGCATTAAAGAAGGTAGATCCGTCATTGTATTTGCACAATGTACTGAGAATTTCTCGACATCTTTTCGTATTTTTCCATACAATGCCTTCTTCCGATACTTGGAATGAAAACTATATGGTACTGGCATTCCCAGCGGGTATGCGATAAGCTTCTATTGCCCATTTGGACCTCCTCCTATGCTACAATGAAATTTGGACCACAACACCAATTTCATTGTCTGGTAGCCAGTAAAACTAAACGACTATGCCCCATTCTTGAATACATTTTCTATTATAACTCCAACAATTTTTTTATCCGTGCGAAATATACATCTTTTTTTCCCACTTTCCAAATCTATGCAATACAGTTTTGCATTCTTCTTATTGGCAGACTCTTCTACATAGTACAAATACCTGTCATCTACGTTTTTTAAAAGAAAATTATTTGATTTGAGTTTCTGCAGGTCACGAGTTGTACCATCTACAAGGTTTATCTCTATGATTCGATACTTCATTTCGAATCCAAAATCATTATACTTTACATAACCTTCCACCGCATATATTACATCCTCGCTATCATCCAAAACAAAACTGACAATATTACTATGTATAAGTTCAGACTCATTTTCCCCTTTTTCCCAAAAACACAAATCAGCAAATGTATTTTCGCGATAATGCAGAAAATATAGATCTCCCGTATCGCACCACTGATATGTATTGTACTTGATACTTGCAATACAGGGATTCACGACCTTACACAATTTTTCTGTTTTTGTATTCCATATGTATATCCACTCACCGAAAGCAACGGATATTTCATCTTCTGTTGGTCCATACTGTAAATTATGAATCTCCTGTTCCTCAGTTGGATAAATTCCCAACTCCGAAAGATTCTTTTTATCCGTCATTCCTGTCTGTATGTCCAATTCAACGATTTGTTCCTCCTCATTCAGATAAAGAATCGTCTGCTTTTCTTCTGAATAGTCGACTAAATATTCCACGCAATCGTCCAACAGCAATTCATTTTCCGCCGTGATTTTTGAAGCTATTCCATTTTCTCCATTTAAAAAGAGAACCATCTTCGGACGTTCAAAATATTTTCTCGGAATCAAACACCATATGAGCGCAATAAATAAAATAATGCATACAAATACTATGACAATCTGCTTTTTCCTTTTCTTTGACATCACTCCAATGCACATCCTTCCCTGTTCCTATTTTCAAATAACTTTTTCCACATATAACCAATATCATACAACCCGGGCAAAGAAATCATTTTCTCCCACCCATCATTTTCACCTATCGTGATTTCTTCCCAAGAATTATCCAGTAACATTTTCCTTACAAAATAACTGTTATTTGGTGTCGTATCTATCATCCCATCTTGACACAATAAGAAATCGGAATCTATTGTCCCGATAATCTTTCCTGCCACCGTGTCACAGTTGTTTGAATATAATTGATAAACTGGATCATCCGTATTATCTACGTAAAATTCTACATCACCCTTGTTATGAGTCTTAAACAAGTCAATATAATATTGCGCTTGCTGTACTATACTATCCTTTTCCTCTTCTGTTATCTGCTTCCGCAATGCACGGTCATAGTTATCATAATTAATGCCTCCTCCATGCATTGTAACGTTTATGTCACCTGTCTCAAAAAACCGCTCTGTTTCTTCGCTATTTAAGTGCTCATATGCCATATATCCTAATGATTTTTCGCCTGTTATTGCAGATAAAATTCCGCCTGTTCCCATATAACTGTAAAAATCACTTGTCCCATCCGGATATTCTATCAAAATAGAACTATGTCCAAACACTTTTGCTCCGTCCATATTATTTAAATAGTACACATAATACTCTTCTGCTTCTTTCCCATCCAAATCTACCAGTTCCATCGGCTTATTCCAACAGTAGCTATACGGATTCAGCGTGAATGGCGCTTCTGCAAAACCTTTGACCTTATCCTCACTGACAAATCTTCCGGTATCTGCATCATACCTTCTTGCCTGTGCATAGTACAGTCCTCCTGCCGCGTCTGTCTGGTAGCCTGTGAAACCGAAGGGCTGTAACTGCTCATGTTGCTGCTGAAGCGCGTTTGGTACTGGTACTATACCAGCTTCATTACCGAAGTTTTGTATAAATCCGCTCTACACCACAAGTGGCACGCCAAATTCATCAAAGGCGTATGCTTCACGTATTTCTCCCTCTGCATCCAACAACTCCATCGGACTCCCAAGGTCATCCTGCAAGTAGAAACTTTCCTCTCCGCTTTCTTCCTGCATACTTACCACATTTCCATCCCAGTAGAAGATCTGATTTTTTCCGTTCTGTGTGTCACCAAGGTGCAAAAGGTTATGGTACTGCTTTGTAAGGTCTATGGTGTAGCGGATGCTCTGTTCGGGATTCTGCGGCAGTATGGCAAGCTGTGTGCAAACTTCCGCTATACCTTAGACTGGGGTCGCTGACGGCGCGATAAGTATCTCAGATGTTTTCCCTTATTTTCCCCTACTCTTTGATAATTCAATTCGCAGTAATCCCACCCCAAGCATCATAAAAAATATTTCTAATATAATTATCAAACACAACACCAATTTCTCCGCTCGACCCTGTCCAAGCGCCTTTAGAAAATATCTCGCACCCCATGGTCCTACTGCAAGCCCTGCCGTCAGACATATGCCATTAGACACATTCTTAACTTTTTCCGTACGCTTAGATAAAATGTAATTTGAAACTAAAATTCCTGTCACAAATCCCAGAATTCCCCCAAACACATACAAACAAATATTGCCTGTCGACACACTTTCAACAGCTCCGATTGACCCCGCCAACAAACAACACATTATGCCATTCTGCAAATTCATCCGAGTTTTATAAAGACCACAAATATTGATACATATAGTACATATACACATCAAAATAAAAAAGGAACAGCTGCCTTTATCATTTTCTCTTTTAGCAGCAAATTTTCACAAAAACATATTTTTAGACTACTAAGCACAAACTGTATCATTATAATTCCCGCTCCTATCATCACGCCTTCTTTTCTCATACAATTTCATTTCTCCTCTCCCATGAGCCAATCATATATCGCGTCTTTTATTATATCCCTGCCTGTTTGCCCTTCTTCATATTCTTTCATATCGATAAAGTACATTAAACCAAGTCCTATTATCAATCCTATTACTGCCCCGCCAAATTGCCTATTCCTGGTATACTAGTTCCTGCAACAAATCCTGTTACAACCGTAGATACTACGGTCGAAGTTCCTGTTGTTACGCCAATTTCTAATCCCGAAACGCCAACATCTACCAATACATCACTCGCCATCCTTGAAGCAGGCGCATCATTTTCGACATTTTCAGTAACCCCCATTGTAACATCTATTCCTACGCCTACAACATCTAGAGCTCCCGATACTTTACCAATATCACCAATGCTCTTTCCCAGTTTCTCCAGTTCCTCATCGACAACCTTAATCTTAGCCCGCGTTGCCCTTCTAAAATTTCCAAGACTCTGGCTAATAACTTTATATTGCTCGGCATTCTTAATTTGTTTCCACAAAGTACTGAGAGTATATTGTTTTGGGCAAATAGCTACATCAAACACTGCTTCAGCCGCATCATTTGCAGTAGAATTTAACGAAACCCTGTTCCCTATGACTTCTAAAAAATCTGATATGTCTGTTCCTTCATTGTCACAGGAAGTATTGCCAGTGTACTCATTTCTGCCACTTAACGCATCGCCGATTGCACTTGTTACTCCTGCTGTCGGTCCACCCGGATGCGTTTGTCCATTCAAATCCTCTCCGACTTCCGCCGTTACGCCTGCCACTGGATATAGTCCATTCAAATCCACCAGTTCCGTCGGACTTCCCAGATTATCCTGTAAGTAGAAGCTTTCTTCGTTATCTTCATGCATACTGACAACATTTCCATCCCAGTAGAAGGTCTGGTCTTTGCCGCTCTGTGTATCTCCAAGGTGCAAGAGATTATGATACTGTTTTGTAAAGTCTAAGGTATATCGGATGCTCTGCATTCTGCGGCAGTATGGCTGACTGTCCGAGTATTGTAGTCATGTTCTGTCTGTACTTTCCCGCCACGTCCACCGAATTCCAAATTTTCTGTCCCACTCTCTGTCCGAGTCCGTTGTACTGGTATACTGCCTGTTTCCAGATGCCATCTACATTTCCCACAGATAGGTGTGAGTGGTCGTATTTTTTACGTCTACTGGCTCATAAATTTATTATTTCTAGTCATTCATATAATAGTTTATTAAATCTGATCTAAATTGACTTAATAATTCACTTTCGGATATATCTGTATAATACAAATCTCCATCTTCAAGAACTCCTTTTTTTGCATCTTGAATATTGTCAGCGCTCTCTATTACAAACGCTGACCAATCCTTCAAAAATGTTATTTTACAATAACACTCTTTGTATCTCATAAATTTAACATTATTTATTATGATAGGGCTAAATCCAAGATTTATGAAAAGTTTTTCCATTTTATCAAGAATTACTTTATAGTCCATACTTTCTCCTGCTAATTGATTAAATTTCCATCTAAATCAATTCTAATAGTTCCTGTTTCACCAGATGATATTTTAAAATTCGCCCCTCCATGATGGCTTAAATTTTCTGGATGATACTGTAAAATTCTATCTCCACCCCAGTTTACTTTAAAACCGCCTCCTTCTTCAAAAGGTATACCTTTAAAAATTCCTTATTACAGTGCTATGTATTACTCTCTAGCTATAAAGACCTTAAAACTATTTGAAATGCTCTCTCCAAGCATATCACATATCAATACTAAAATTTCTTTGGCTTCACTGCATAACTCTTGGCTATCTATTGATTCAAATTGTTTTAGCGCCATTTGCAAATCTTCAATTGCCCATGGGCTTTCTTCATACCACCCCAAGTACATATTATAGCAATAAGCTAACCCTGTCCAACCACTCTCATCTGGACTCATTAATCTCATTATCTGATCAAAATAGCCTTCCCACATAACAAGAATTTCACTATCATTTCCCCTTTTATTAATAAATTGAATCTCTGGTTCTCCCTCAAAACCATCATAATATTTTTTATTAATTAGTTCCATCTTTTTCCTTTCTATGGTGCTTGCCAATGTCCATCTTTTAACAATTGTAACTGTTCAGTAGTTGCCGTTCCATTCCTATATGCATTAATAGCATCCTGCCATTGATATCTCGGAATCCATGTATCTCCAACTAAAATATGTTCTGTTCTAACTTGACCTGTTGGAGTACCTGGTGTAACTCGTGATACCACCCATGTATTACCTTGTCCTTCTGGAGCACCTGGTGTTTTGGTATGCCATCTTACTTCGTAGTTTTGACCATTTTCTGTCCATTTAAAAGTTATTTGATCATAACCATTCTTTGCTTGAACTTTTACTGTTGCATTTGATGGAATCTCAATAGGCGCTTGTTTCGATAAATCAGAAGTTTTATTTACCCAATCATTTAATGTTGTTGTACCACCCTCTAATACTTCCGTCAAGAATGTCTCATTGCTCTCCGCCACATCATCTGCCACTTTTTGATTTCCTTCCAACTCATCAATAAGTGATTGGGCGCCACTGGTTGGTGCATGGTCTACCGCCTCTTGCCCGCCTTCCATCACACCGTTCAAGACATTTAGGTCGCTGACCCCTACATTATCAGTAACCCTTTTGCCGACCTCATCCCCTTCTTCAACAAGTTCATCTCCTTTCTTCCACCATGCTTGAATATCATCCCCAAATGCAGATAACTTCTTGCTGCCATTTTCCCAGAGTTCCCTCAGATTATTGCTCATCCTTCGCCAATCATCAGAGCACGAATCTGCAATGTCCCTCCATATTTTTTTCCA
>JAGBEG010000016.1 GCA_017937095.1 Roseburia sp.
AAGCCTTTCTGTGCAGATTTGAAGACGATTTATCAGGCACCTACGGAGGAAAAAGCTTTGGAGGCATTGGAACGCGTCACAGAAAAATGGAGTGAAAAATACCCGAATTCCATGAAAAGCTGGAAACAGAACTGGGATGCCATTTCCCCCATTTTTAAGTTTTCCACTACTGTACGGAAGGTTATTTACACCACGAACGCAATCGAAAGCCTGAATGCCACTTACCGGAAGCTGAACCGTCAGCGCAGCGTATTTCCAAGTGATACAGCGTTGCTGAAAGCACTCTATCTTTCAACCTTCGAGGCTACGAAAAAATGGACTATGCCGATACGGAACTGGGGACAGGTTTATGGCGAACTGAGTATCATGTACGAAGGACGGTTACCGGAATAAGGTCTGCATGAGTCATCGAAAAACAGGCGCAAACCACCGCCTGCTCTTGACATGCACCGGCATGTGCTGTTATATATAAAGCAAGGGCTGGAAACTCATCGAGGAGCCTTCAGCCCAGTTATTATCATAGAAGATTAGTATTTACAGACTTTTGTTCACACACTCTCATGAACCGTAGAAAAAGACACTTGAGCAGGATGTCAGAGTTTGGAGTTTATCAAAATATCTGTTTCCCAACGTAACAACTTCGCCAATATCTCAACCAAAAAAGCAATTTCCCACTCCCGTTTAACGCTACAATAATTTCCTTTTTCTACAATACAACTTCTCACTCGCCGAGAAGTTCTGCATACAACAGCAGATTCATAATCGGCATCTTGCTCTGATTCAATATTTTCTCAGAAAACAATATTCAAGGCAAGAAGAACCTCTCTCTAACTATGTCCTAACTTTTGTCAGTACTTTTGGATATGTAATAAAAATAAACATTAACAAGGATCAATAGTATAGTAAGAAAAATATCTGCAATAATAGTAAATACAGTATTATTGAAATTCTTATTCAAAGTCATTCCAAGTGATAAGACAACACTGAATATTCCTTGAAACAAAGAATTTATCTCTGGTGTTCCTTTCTTTCGCTTCAATATGTTCTTTTTATTAGGTACATGTTGTGCTATAAGACTTTTATCGCGTTCACTATACTGCATTAAGTCTTTGGGCGTGACAACTGGAAGTGTGAAAGAGGATTCCCTAGCAAAAGTGCCTGTATACGGAATATCCATATGACTTGTCTTGTGTATAATCATTTGTGCAAGTTTTTGATAAGGAAATATTTTCAACACATTATTAGAGTGATTTATTAGTTGCAATCCCACAACAGAATTAATCCCACTAGAAAATTTATCCTGTGTGCAATGAACGGCCAATCCCATTCTGGCAAAAACGCTCCGCCCAGTTACCCTACCAGTTAAGTCTCCAATCAATTGAATTCTTTCAAGTGTACTAACAAATAATATTTCTCCTGGTTTAAGATCATAGCCATTTTCTAAACTCAAAGTTATTTCTTCAAAATATTTTTCAAATGAATCTTCTGATAAAGTGTTTATGTATTCATAATCATCATTCATTATATATGCTTTATCACCAATTTGAAGATCAATAGAATCATTTCCTATTTGTAGATTTCTATCAAATACACCTTTATTTCCCTGAATATAGATATAAATGCCGTCTCCTTCCCATGCTTCAAGCTCTTTTTCTGATGAAATTAAAAGCTTTAGTATATCATTTCTATCAATTACCATTTTTAATCGCCTCTCGTATATAGTTAGATATTATCTTTGCTTTTGTTTCTATACTTAAATTCTCATTAAGTACCTCTATATTGTATTTTTGCAAAATTCTAGAATATTGTGCGCTCAAATAAGCCGTTCGAGTATCTATTAACCATTTTAAATCTTTTTTATATAAATCTCTTACTTGAGCAATGGAAGGTGTAACATCTAATATAAATATTTTTTGTGGAAAAAATCTCGGTTCAAAACACATTACTAAATTAAATAATTTCCGACTGCTTAATGATTGTGGATAAAAATAACAAATATTACTTAAGAAGCACCTATCCATTATTATAATTTTTTTATTTTTTGATTGTAGTCTACTTTTCAACAAATTGATGTGACTAAGATAAATATAAACTGGTACTTGAAGCATATAATGCTTACGCATAAAATCACACGAAACAAATTTATCCGTCAGTTTACTTTTTTGTGTTCTTTTATATACTGTAATGTTCTGTTTGTACTTATTAACAAGAAATTGGATAGTAGAGCTTTTTCCCGCGCCATCAATTCCTTCTAATGCAATAATAATTTTACCCATGAACAAAACTCCATTAAAACATAAAATATTTAACAAACTACAAATATTTTACCATTTTACATATAATTTATCAAGATCTGATTAACTCTCCATTCGCAGAATCACTTATATTGATATTGAATTTTCCATCTCTCATTGTTATGATAAGTAAATAAGCAGAAAAGGAGTCCCCTATGGAAATCGAACGCAAATATTTAGTAAAAACCCTGCCGGAGAATCTCGACCAATATCCCTGCAGGCAAATCGCACAGGGCTACCTAAACACCGACCCGGTCGTGCGCATCCGCCGCTCGGACGATACATACACGCTGACCTACAAAGGAAAAGGACTCTTAGTCCGCGAGGAATACAACCTCCCGCTGAACGCAGAGTCCTTTGAACATATGAAGCAAAAAATCGACGGCATTCTCATCACAAAACGCCGCTATCTGATTCCATTCGCGGAAAAATACACCATTGAGCTTGACGTGTTCGAGGGAGAACTCGCTCCGCTCGTACTCGCCGAGGTCGAATTTGAGACAGAAGAAGAGGCAAACACCTTCACACCGCCGGAATGGTTCGGGGAGGACGTCACGTTCTCGACCGAATACCACAACAGCACGCTAAGTCAGTCTAGCTTCCCCGCTTCCTCAAGCAGACGGTAGAGCATCGGATGCAGATGGAACTCCTCCATCATCCGCTCTACCTCGCCGAGATAGCGGTTCTTTACCGCTTTTGGCACGATTGGCTTTGCGGCGGCAGAGCCGCCCTTTTTGACCGCGCGGATCAGCAGGTTCTTCGGCGTGTGCGCGAAGTCGATAAACTCCAGAATCTGCGTCTTATAGCCGCAGCACTCCAAGAGATTCGCGCGGATGGCGTCCGTAGACAGCGCCGAGAACCGTTCCTTTATGATGCCGTAACGCGTCAGAAGCGAATAGTCCTCCGTCTCGATCTGCCCGTTCAGTTCATGCTGGCAGCAGGGCACTGAGAAAATCATCCGCGCATTCCAGCAGACCGCGTTATACAGCGCGAAGTCCGTCGCCGTATCGCAGGCATGGAGCGTCACGACCATATCCACCGGAAAATCAGCGTGATACCCGTTGATATCGCCAATCTCAAAATGCAGATTCTCATAGCCGTACTTCTCTGCCGCGGCATTGCAGTTCTTGATCACATCCGCCTTTAAATCAAGACCGACGATCTTAACCTTCCGTTTTTTAATTTCCGTAAAATAGTAATACAAGACAAATGTCAGATATGACTTTCCGCACCCGAAATCAATGATGTTCCATTCCTCACCCGGATCATCCCCGACCGCATCCTCAATGATTTCAAGGAAACGGTTGATCTGGCGGAATTTATCATACATTGTCCTTACGACTTTGCCTTCCGCGGTAAATACCCCCATATCCACAAGCGGCGGAATCACCGTTCCTTCCTCTAAGATATAGTTCTTCTTCCGGTTGTGGGAAACAGATTCCTTTGCCGCCGCTCCCGTCCCCCGCTTCGTCTTGTATGTGACCTTGCCCTTCTTCGAGCACAGATACATATACTCTGTCCCGTCATCCCATGCATTCACCTGAAGATAGGTGCCTGTCACAGTGTCCGTGAGATACCCCGCCAGCCCATCCAACGGAATATTCTGATGAAATACCTGCTTTTCGGTGTAAGCCGCCGCCTGATAGTAGGACTCCTTTTTCTCAATTACGATCTTGCGGTATGCCATGTCCTTACTTCCCGGCTTGCTGATAATGATCTTATATGGAAGCCCCTGTGCCATCCGGTGAAGCGCTTCCCTCTGTTCGTCCAGTCCCTGTTCCATATTCGTCTCCTGTAGACAAAAGTGTCCTTACGCTACGCATCTGCATGCAATGCTTTCCTGCGATAGGGCGCTTCCTATTTGCAGAAAATCTTACCTTAGACGCTGTGTCTCATAGCGCTGTTTCGTGCGGATGCAGCTCTTTAACTGCTCATAGCGGTCATCCACCTCGCCCTCGGGAATCACCACGTCGAGCACCACCGCCATACTGTTGATCAGATGATCGTCCACCTCATCCCGCATGGAAATCAAGATATTATACTTCTCCTCAAGCGTATCCGCATCGAAAAAAGCCAGGAGTTTCGGATTCACGCCGTCTTCCGCGGCGCTTCCGGTCGTCCGCTGCCCGCCTAGCTCCTGTGCCGCGCTTCCGGTCATCCCCTGCCCGTCTAGCTCCTGTGCCGCGCTTCCGGTCGTCCGCTGCCCGCTTATCGCAGCCGCTTCCTGCGCGTCAGTCTTAGGAGACGACGGTTCCAATGTCTCGCGCTCCACGCGCTCAAAGCGGTACTTCTGCGTCACCGCAGGGTACTTCACATGATCTACCTCACTTTTGAACATTTCTAACGATTCCGCATACATCTTGTAGTCACCGTACAGCGCCTGATAGATCACAAGCGCCTCCCCTGTCTCCGTGTGCTCCGCCACAGTGACAATCTGATATAATTTATTCTTAAAATGACGGTACAACTCCCCGCTTTTTGGTATTCTCTCTGCTCCCGTATTCATGCCTGTATTCATGCCTCTTCCCTTTCTTTGCCCTTCCATATGATGTCTGGACTAATTCTCTGTCGGAAGCTCGTAGCTGTTAAGCATCTCTACGCCCTCCGCGACAAAATCCCTCTCAAAGCTTAAATCCGCCTGATAGCCCATAATCATAAGGTCGTTTACTTCCTTCATCAACGCACTTGTCCCGTCAATGTCGATGGCGTTTACAAGCGTCTGCGCGCCCTCTAACATCTGCATTTCAAGCTCATCGCGTTCATTCTCATTTACATTCGCTGTTGCACGCGCGAGAATATCATTCGACTGTGCCCGCTGATTCCCCTGCTGCCGTGCTCCGGCATAATTCGACTGTGCCCGCTGGTTCCCCTGCTGCGCTGTCTGCCTGCCCTGCGCCGGACGCGCCTGCTGGTTCATGCGCTGTCCCACCTGACGGAACTGCTGTCCCATCTGCTGCCCTGCCTGACGGAGTTGCTGCCCCATCTGCTGTATCGTGCGCGACTGCTGCCCTGTCTGCTGCGTTTTTCCATAATCCGGCTGTGTCCGGTATGCCTGCTGACCTGTCTGCTGTGTTCCGCTATAACTCGTCTGTGCCGTCCGGTACGCCTGCTGCCGGTTCCCCTGCTGCGGTCTGGCATAATTCGGCTGCGCCGCACGGTACGCCTGCTGCGGCGTCTGATAGGTCTGTGCCGTGCGCGACTGCTGATTCGGCCGCACCTGCTGTCTTGGCACATTCGGACGCGTGCCCTGCCTCTTCTGCGCTGACTTTGCCCTTGAAACAACCACGCATATAATTACGATCAAAATTATAATTTCCACTACGCTTCACCTCATACTTCTCATGTTAAAGTCCTGTTTAAAAAAAGATGTTCTATGTACAAACACACTTAATCATATTATAATGATTTGAGATTAGATTCACAACCAGAAATTTTGACAGGGGATTTTCCCTGTCGGACAATTTCGATTTTTATTTGGAGGAAATTTACGAGCAATGCTGCGAAAACATTTTAAAAATCTCTCGGGCATGCAGTTGATCGCCGTTGGCTTTTTCCTGCTGATCATGACCGGAACCTTTTTTCTGATGCTCCCCATCTCATCAAGAGACGGAACCTTCACACCGTTTATGACGGCGCTGTTCACTGCAACCAGCGCATCCTGCGTGACCGGTCTGATTCTGGTCGATACCTATACGCACTGGTCTGTGTTCGGACAGCTCGTCCTGCTCGCACTCATTCAGATCGGCGGGCTCGGGTTCATCACGATCGGCACCGCCGTTTCGCTCGTCCTTCGCCGGAAGATCGGCTTAAAGGAACGCGGCTGGATCAAGGAGAGCTTTAATGTACTTGACATCGGCGGCGTTGTCCGCCTGATCCGTCTGGTACTAAAGGGCACTGTCCTTTTCGAGGGAGCCGGAGCGCTGCTTTTATTTACACGCTTCTGTCCGCGCATGGGATTTGCCAAGGGACTGTATTACAGCATCTGGCACTCCATTTCGGCATTTTGCAATGCCGGATTCGACCTGATGGGCTACGAGGAACCTTATTCCTCCTTCACCGCCTACTATGACGATCCCGTGGTTTCCTTTACCCTGTGCGGTCTGATTTTAATCGGAGGACTCGGCTTTATTGTGTGGAGCGATATCGCACAGCACAAATGGCATTTCCGGAAATATGCGCTGCAGACCAAGATGGTCTTAAGCGTCACCGCTGTTCTGGTATTCGGGGGCGCGCTGCTGTTTTATCTGCTCGAAGGAAACCGCCTCTATGCCGGAATGTCCCCTCTGGGGAAAATATGCAGTTCGTTTTTCAGCGCGGTCACACCGCGTACCGCGGGCTTTAACACGACGGATACCGGGGCGCTCTCTGAGGGCGGCAAGCTGCTGACGATTATCCTCATGTTCATCGGCGGCGGCTCCGGCTCGACTGCCGGAGGCGTTAAGATGGCAACCGTCTTCGTCCTGCTGCTTCATCTTCGTTCCACGCTTCTGCGCACGACCGGAACGAACATTTTCGGCAGACGCATCGAGGACGATACCGTAACCAAGGCGTCCGCCCTGTTATGTACATACCTCTTCTGCAGTCTCGCGGCAACGCTCGCGATTACCGGAATGCAGGATTTCGCCATCGGAGACGCACTGTTCGAGGTCGTATCCGCGCTCTGTACGGTGGGCATGACGACCGGAATCACCGGACAGCTAAACCTTATTTCACAGATTATCGTCGTCTTCTTAATGTATATCGGCCGTCTCGGAAGCCTTTCGTTTGCGCTTTCCTTTACGGACCACAAGAAACTGACACACATCATGCAGCCGGTAGAACGTATCAACATCGGTTAGGAAAAGGAGGATTTATGAAATCAATCTTAATTATTGGACTTGGACGTTTTGGAACACATCTCTGCAAGAATTTCTCAAGGCTCGACAACGAAATCATGATTGTCGATCAGGACGAGGCAAAGCTCGAGGATCTGCTCCCCTTTGTCGTCAGTGCAAAAATCGGCGACTGCACCAATGAAAAGGTCTTAAAGAGCCTTGGCGTCGGGAACTTTGATATCTGTTTTGTCTGCATCGGAAATAATTTCCAGAGCAGCCTTGAAATCACAAGCCAGCTCCGGGATCTCGGCGCAAAATACATCGTAAGCAAAGCCAACCGCGACATCCACGCAAAGTTCCTCTTAAGAAACGGCGCCGACGAGGTCATCTACCCCGACCGCGATATCGCAGAGAAAGTCGCTGTGCGCTTCTCCGCCAATCAGGTCTTTGACTATGTGGAGCTTGGAAACGGCTACTCTATCTATGAGATCGCACCCCTGCCGGAGTGGATCGGACACTCCATCAAGGACGTCAATTTCCGTGCGGTGTATAATGCAAATATCATCGGCGTGAAAGCAGACGGCAATATGAAGCTGATGCCGGGACCCGATTACATCTTTCAGTCAGATGAACATCTGATGGTGATCGGGCATCAGACCGATATCGAGAAAATCGTAAAGAAGCTGTAAAAAACTGCCGTACAGGAAAAGGCGATACATCTTTCGCCATCCTGTACGGCAGTTTTCTTTTGCCCGTGCTACACAAATTCCTGCCGCATCGGTGTAAAAATGTCGAGCAGGATTCCCTCCTTAAGGCACACGCACCCATGCTCGATCGAATTTCTCTTAAGCAGCGCATCCCCCGGATTGACGATGCGCTTCACGCCGTCGATCTCGAACTCGAACTGCCCCGACACCACGTAGGTAATCTGCGTGTGTGGATGGTGGTGGAGCGCACCGATAGCGCCCTCTTTAAAATGATTCTCGACGCACATCAGTTCATCCGCGTAAGCCAGAACCTTGCGGCACACACCCTCGCCGCAGTTCTCGGACTCGATCTTCTCATTAAAGTTCCATATCTGATTCTTCTCTGTTTTCATCTGACCGTACACTCCTTTCCGCGCTGTCTGCTGACATAGATTACCAGACAGACGATACATGCCATATCAATAAACACAACCGCCACAATAGAGCTCATTCCAAAAAAGATACCGGATGTCTCCGCTATTTTCCCGATGATCGACGGCATTACGATCGAGCCGATGCTCGCCAGCGTCAGAATAAAGCTCCACGCAAGCGGGTACTTCTCGATAAGCGCGCCGGAGAACGAAACCGTCGTCGGATAAATGCCCGCCATACTGTAGCCAAAGCCCATAATTCCGACCATGATCCACGGCGTGCTCCTGCTAAAGAGAAGCAAAAAGAAGAACAGTACCAGTCCGGCTCCCATCACAAGGAGCAGCCGCTCTTTGGGCATTCTGGTCGAAAGCCACGCCGTGGTAAGTCTTCCTGCCAGAATCATGATCCAGAGCACGCTTGCCGTAATCTGGGACAGCGACTCGGCAAGAAAGCCCGTGTCCTTAAAGTAGGTAATCATCCATCCGATGACTCCCTGCTCTACGCACAGATAGAAGAACAGCGTCGTCGTACACAGATAAAAAAGCGGTTCTTTAAAAAAGCCAAAATTGCCGCCCTTATCCTGTTTGACCACCTTATCATCGTCCACCGGTATCAGGAAATAGAGAATCCAGCTCAAAATTCCCATGCCGAGCATAAAATAGCAGGCATAAATCCAGTTCTCCGTGTCTGTCCTCGTAAGCAGCGTCAGCAAAATCGGAAACAGGAATGCTCCGATCGAGAACATCGCGTGCAGTCCGTTGATGATCCATGCTTTTCCCGGTGCCAGACTGTTGATCGCCGTGTTGCAGAAATTGCTTGTCGCCCCGCGCGCAAGCCCCGTCATAAAAAATGCCAGCGCCACGCATAGATTTCCCTGTCCCAGAATAATCAAAAGATACGAGACTGCAAAAAATGCATTGAACAGCAGAATACTCTTTTTTCTGCCGATTGCCACAGGCAGCATTCCCGCCACAAAGCTTGAAATCAGGTTGCCCACGGAATGCAGGCTTACGATCAGACCGCAGAACGCATAGTCCAGACCTCTCGCATCCCGGATAAAGGGGAGCAGCGAGCCAATGGACAGCGCCAGCATACCGTTGATGATAAACACGCCGTAGCTGCACAAAAACTGCTTCTTCTTCCTGTCATCCTTTAAAAAGTCCATCTCATTCCACCTTCTTATGATTGCTTCCTAATCATTACTTTTTTCTTCTTTTGCTTCTTTTTCTTCCTATTTCTCCGCGCAGTACTTCTGTAATGTGCGCCGGACTGCGCCCACTCCGGCGTTCATCTCCTTAAAATATGCCTCCACGCGCTCTCCAAGCCCCGCATCATAGAGATTTACACCGAAAATGCTCTCGTTGGAAAGAATTTCTTTTATGCCCGCAAGGTGTTCCTGCTCCCCAAGGGGAATCTGCTCCATAACCGGACACAGCTCGCCCAATAGCGGATCGGGGCTTAACGCAAATTTCTCTCCCTTGTCATTCACGCCCATAAGATAGCGCAGCCATCCCGCAAATACCAGCGGTATCTTTTCCAGCGTCTCCACATTTAACGTCTCGGATTTCTGGTATGCCTTAATCGTCTCCCCGAAGCGGATCGCAAGCTTCTGTGAGGTATCTGTTGCGATACGCTGCGGCGTATCCGGCATAAACGGATTCGGAATCCGCTTCTTTACGACCTCATCAATAAACTGCTCCGGCGACAGAATACCCGGGTCCACTACAACAGGAAGTCCCTCCTGATACCCGATCGCCCGCACCAGATTATTTAACTCCTCGTCCTGCATCTCCGCAGAAATCAGCTCGTAGCCAAGCAGGCAGCCAAACACCGCAAGCGCGGTATGCAGCGGATTTAAGCAGGTACACACCTTCATCTTCTCCACCTTATCGACCGTCTCTCTGTCGGTAAAGATAAATCCGCCCTTCTCAAGCGCCTCCCTGCCATTTGGAAAATCATCTTCGATCACCAGATATTCACATTCCTCTGCGTTCACAAACGGCGCTACATAGGTATTCTTTGCGGTGACGATCGGATGCAGTTCCTCACCCCAGTCAGCCACAAGGATTTCTTCCACTTTCCGGTCCGGACGCGGCGTAATCTTATCGATCATCGTCCACGGGAAGCTTACCTTCTTCTTATCTTCCACATAGCCCAGAAAGTCCCCTTCGACCAGACCGTTGTCCTGCCACCCTCTGGCAAATGCATGAATCGCTGCATACAGCTTATCTCCGTTGTGGGAACAGTTGTCCATACTGACCATGGCGATCGGAAGCGCGCCCTTCCTGTATCTCTCATACAAAAGCGCCGCCACTTTGCCGATGTAGCTCTGCGGTTTCTCCGGTCCCTGCTTCATATCCTCCGCCACTGCGGCTGACATTTCTCCCTTTCCATCGGTCAGGCTGTAGCCCTTTTCCGTAATCGTAAAGGTCGCCATCTGCAGGGATTTCTTTCCGAATATTTCCTTTAAGCGGGTATACCCCTTTTCGCTGCCGCTGTCCAGACAAAGGGACTCCACCACGCTGCCGACAATATTTTTGGCGATACTTCCGTCCGCCTTAAGCGTCACTGCGATTCCGAGGTCGTCATGCGGACGGTTCACCTTCTCAATAATTTCATAATCATAGCCCTCCGCTACGATCAGTCCGCGGTCCAGCTTTCCTTCGTTCAGCAGGTTTTGTACTACATTTGCCTGAAATGCACGGAAAATGTTTCCCGCCCCGAAATGAATCCAGAATGGCTGCTCCATCGTGCGCCTTCTGACATCTGCCCGGTCATACTCCGGTACGCCATACCCCTTTTCTTTCCAGTTTTCACCTTTTAATCCTTCTTCCGATAACCTCATACGGCTCTCCTTTCCGCCTCACATAAATCTGTCCGGTTTATTTTCTCTCCTCCGATTTCACAATCGCTTCCCAAAGACCGTTTAAGTAGGTTGCTCCCAGCGCCCTGTCATACAGTCCGTATCCGGGCATCGCCACCTCGCCCCAGATCATTCTGCCGTGATCCGGGCGGATCGGTCCGTCAAAGCCGATTTCGTAGAGCGCCTTCATGATCTCATACATATCGAAGGTCCCGTCAGAGGACAGATGCGCCGCCTCCTCGAAATCAGTCGGGGAATTAAATTTCAGATTTCTCACATGTGCAAAATGGATTCTGCCCTTTAAGGAGCGGATCATATCCGGCAGATCGTTTTCCAGATTGGTTCCGTAAGAACCGGAACAGAACGTCACGCCATTGTGCGGGTTATCCACCATCTCCATCATGCGCAGAATATTCTTCTTGTTGATAATGATGCGCGGCAGTCCGAATACGCTCCATGCCGGATCGTCCGGGTGGATCGCCATATTGATATCGTACTTGTCGCAGACCGGCATGATGCGCTCTAAGAAATATTTCAGGTTTGCGAACAGCTTTTCATCATCCACATCCCGATACATTTCAAAAAGCTCCTTCACACGCGCCATACGCTCCGGCTCCCAGCCCGGCATCACGAAGCCGTTCGTATCCTTTCCGATGGAGGCGAACATTTCTTCCGGTTTTATCGCATCCACCGCCTCCTGCGTATACGCAAGCACCGTAGAGCCGTCCGGTCTTCTCCTTGCCAGCTCCGTCCTCGTCCAGTCAAACACCGGCATAAAATTATAGCATACCATATGAATCCCCGCTTTGCCCAGATGCTCTAACGTGGTGATATAATTGTCGATGTACTTCTCCCTGTCCGGCGAACCGATCTTGATTGCATCGTGGATATTCACACTCTCGATTCCGCTCACGTGAAGCCCTGCCGCCTCAACCTCCGCGATCATCGCCGCGATATCCTCCTCGCTCCATACTTCCCCCGGCATGGAATCATAAAGCGTTGTGATAACGCCCGTCACTCCCGGAATCTGCCGGATCTGTTCCAATGTGACAGAATCATGTTTGCTTCCATACCATCTCAATGTCATCTCCATAGTGATTTCCCTCCTATTGCGCTTCCTGCTGCACCGTTTCCTCTCCGGCGTCGCCTTCCTCGATAATCCGCTCGATCAGATCCATCTGACCGCCGCAGTATTTCTCATACACACCCATTACGGCATTCTGAAACCGCTTTTTCTCCTCCGCCGAAAGTTCTATGACCTGCGTCCCGTGCTCCGTTGCGATACGTCGCGATTCGGTCTCGCGTTCCGTCCAAAGTTCCCTCTCGTACAGCGCCGATTCCCATGCACATTCACGGATGATCTGCCTGTCTTCCTCCGAGAGCTTCTCCCACGTATGCGCGGAGCAGAGCTGCATCTCCGGCACTCTCGTATGCTCGTCCACCGTGTAATAGCGCGCCACCTCATAATGGCTCATCGCCTCGTAGGACGGCCAGTTATTTTCCGCCCCGTCCACAATCCCGCGTTCTATGCTCGAATAGACGTCCGCATATCCCGTCGGAACCGCCGTAGCCCCCAATGCCTCGACCATGTCCGCCATCAGCTCCGATTCCTGCACGCGGATTTTCATTCCCGCAATGTCTTCAAGACAGGAAATAGGCTGACTGGAACTGTAAAAATTTCTTGCTCCTGCGTCATACCACGAAAGTCCGACCAGCTCGCTCCCGCTTACTTCCTCAAGGAACATATCCCCGATCTCCCCGTCGAGCACTCTCCACATATGTGCGGAATCCGTATACAGATAAGGCATCTGGAGCACATTCAGCTCGGGGATATATTCCGCAAGCTGTGAAAGAGAGACTCTTGCAAAATCAATTCCGCCGTACTGCATCTGTTCAATGACGTCATGCTCCGTTCCCATGACTCCTTCCGCGTAAACGAGAATCCGTATCCGCCCGTCTGTCCGCTCCTCCACAAGCTCCGCAAACTTCTGCGCGCCAAGCGTCGTCGGATAATCCTCCGTCTGGTTCTCCGCATAGGAGAACACAAATTCCGGCTCTTTTTGTCTGGGCGCGGCACAATACCACACTGCAATGCCGCCTGTCACCGCTGCCGCCGCCAGAAGTGCGGCTGCCGCCTTCGTCCTCTTATTCATCCTGCTTCCCCTGACTGTCCTTGTTTCCTGCCGCCCGCAGCACCTGCATCCGGTATTCTGTCGGGGTCGTTCCCGCCACCCGCTTGAACACCTTTGCAAAATAATTCGAATCCCGGTAGCCGACGCTTGCGCTGATGTCCTTTACATTGATCACCACATCTGCAAGAAGCTGTTTCGCCTTCTCCACCCGGTACTCCGAGAGGTACACGATAAAGCTCTTATCAAAACACTGTTTAAAAATCTTACAGAAATACGCTTCCGAATAATTCATCGCGCCTGCCGCCGTCTGCAGGGAAATATCTTCCATATAATGCGTGTCAATGTATTCCCGGATTCCCTCCGCCACCGCAGTCATACGCACATTCTCTGCCGGCTGCTCGAGGTCTTCATTTTCCTCCGGCACAATACTTCTGTCCGGCTCTGTGTTCCTGTATACGCCGTTCTCCCCGCGCTGCTCATTCTCCTTTGCAATCTGTATTGCCTCCTCTAACACCGCGACCAGTTCCTCATCCGCCCCCGGCTTTAACAGATAATCCAGCGCGTGGACAGAGATTGCCCGCTTTGCATAAGCAAATTCATCAAATGCCGTCAGAAAAACAATACTGCATTCCTTATCGTTCTGCCGGATTCTTTCCGCCGCCTCGAGTCCGTTTATGCCCGGCATCTCGATATCCAGCAGTGCAATCTGACATTTCTTCTCAAAGAAAAGCTGCACTGCCTCCCTGCCGTTGACCGCCTCCACGACCTCAAGCTGTCCTTTAAAATATTTCTGAATTGTCTTATTTACTACCGTTCTCTCAATCGGTTCATCATCTGCTACCAGTACACGGTACATAAGCCTCCCTCATTTTCTATTCCCTCGGAATCTCAATTTTAATCACAGTTCCCGCATTCCTTCTGCTGTAGACCTCCACGCTGCCGCCGGAATACATTGCCCGGATTCTCTTATAGATATTCCCAAGCCCGATTCCCTTGTTTTCTTCGCATTCCAACTGGTCCTTTAAGCTTTTAAGCTGCGCCTCGTCCATTCCCACGCCGTTATCTCCGACCGTGATGATAAGCCGCTTCCCCCGCTGCCAGATACGCAGCCGGATCGTCCCGCCTTCCTCCTTGGGCGCCAGTCCATGTATAATGGCATTCTCCACCAAAGGCTGGAAAGTAAAGGTCGGCACAAGGACAAGCTCCTCATCGACCAGACAGGCGATCTCATAGGAAATCCGGCTTCCGAACCGCATCTTCTGCAGATACATATAGTCCGCCACGACCTTCAGTTCCTGCGCCAGCGGCATTTCCACCTCCGGCGTCTTTAGATTATAGCGGAACAGCGAACTTAAGGCTTTTATCATCTTCTCCGTCGTATCCGCGCCCTCAAGGTTCGCCATTCCTCCGATCACATTCAGCGTGTTGAAAAGAAAATGCGGATGAACCTGACTCTTTAACAGTTCCAGCTTGATCGTCTCCAGCCGCTTTTCCGTCTCCAGCTTCTCAAGCTCTTCCTCATGCAGAAGGTCGAGCGTTTTTCTCTTCTCCTCCAGTGCAAGGATATACTCTCCGGTGGCATATTTCATCTTATTGAACGCCCGGACAAGCTCTCCTAACTCATCCTCGTTCTCCACCTCCACATCCTCTGAGAAGAAATCATTCGCCGCGATGCGCTGCGACGCTTTCACCAGTTCCATGACCGGATGAATAATCGTGCGGTTCATCAGCGCTGCGCATTCCGCCATCGCACACAGCAGAATCAGCGCAAACAATACGACTGCAAGCGGCACGCTGACTAACCCCGGAACCTTCTCCTTGTAGGCGGCGCCTCCGTCCTGTATCGTATAAGTCATAAGCGTTCTTGCATACTCGCAAAGATACTCCTGCATGTCATACACTTCATACAGACAATTGATATAATTCACGTCATACTCGCTCATTGCAAGCACCGCATCCCGCTTGGTGCAGTACACCTCATAGCTGTTGCGGATGGACCATGTCTTTGCATAGCGCGCCTCCCCGATCTCCCCGTACTCAAAGGGGAGATCTAAGAGCGCATGTTCCGTCCGCTTTATCGCCGCATCCAACAGTTCCTTGTCTTCTTCCTTGTCATTCTTCATGTAGCTTTCAAACAACTGGCTTTCCTGTTCCATCGCTTCCAGAAATCCGCTGCTTTTAGCGTTATCCTGCAGAATCGCATTAAAATCCAGCAGTGAAAACTTCACGATCCATACATCGAAAATGACGGATAGCATGATGATCAAAAATACCGTTCCCGTAAACGTCGCTATTTTCTTTTTGATCGTAAGCGACTGCCATATCTGTGTTAACCGTTTCCTCACCCCGCTGCTCCCGTCATTTCCGAAATATCGTTTTATAAATTCCCGAATGCCCGAAACGCAAAGCCGCAGATACATGTTCTGTATATACGCCTTTGCATTTCTTTTATCTTTCCTGTTCTATTTTCTTCTCTGCAAATGCAAAGAATGCTTCCTTTTCATTTCCCATGACACGGTTCGTCAGCATATAGCCGTGTTTCGCGTCAGAGAAAACAATGATCATATCGGGCTGCTTTACGACCCGTATCCGTTTCCACGGAATATCCTCCTTCTGCCCGCCGACCCTCACATGAAGCCCGGCGTCATCAAAGCCCAGTTCCATATCCTCCGGCAGCGTGCGCGCCTGCGCCTTCGCCCTGAAATAGATTGCGATCGGCTGAACCACCGGAAACAGAAGACACGCAAACAGCAGCAGTACCTGAACCAGATCCCCGGAGCGTTCCCAGAACTTTACGGTAAGCAGAATCATCGCGACCGTAAACACCAGATTGCACATACCCGCTACGGAATGATATGTCTGCCGCATGGACATCCGGAAAAAATCCGCCGCCCTCACACTGCATTTGTACTGATATGTCATATGAGCCAGCCCTTTCTATGTAAAACTACAATTATCACGAATTAAATAACATCGGCAGACCGAGACTGATTTCCGGAATAAAGGTCAGTAACAGAAGAACCACGATCATGCACAGATAGAACGGAAGCGTTGCTTTTACCACACGCTCCATCTTCACGCCGCTGACCGCAGAGCCGATAAACAATACCGAGCCAACCGGCGGTGTCAGAAGACCGATACCGCAGTTCAATACCATGATAATACCGAACTGAACCGGATCGATACCAATCGAGGTTGCGATTGGAAGAAGGATCGGTGTTGCGATCAGAATGATCGGCGCCATATCCATGATACAACCAAGGAACAGCAGAATCAAGTCAATTAACAGTGCAATCACGATGGGATTACTGGAAAATCCGATAATCGCTTTGGCTGCCAGATCCGGCACATGAAGCGTCGTCAGGCAGTAGCCGAAAATACTCGAGGTCGAAATCAGAATCAGCACGATCGATAAGGTATCGATGCAGGATTCCAGACTCTTCCATACGCCCTTCCATGTCAGTCCCTTGTAGATATATACGCTGACGATCAGGCTGTAGAATACGGCGATCGCTGCGGATTCTGTCGCTGTGAACCATCCGGCTACAACGCCGACTACGACGATTACGACTGCTGCAAGCGCCCATATAGAAGTTCCAAGCTGCTTAATGAGCCTGCGGAAGCTGAACTTGTCTCCCTTCGGATAATTTCTTTTCTTTGAGATAATATAGGAACCGATCATTAAGGAGACTGCAAGGAGCGCTCCCGGTACATATCCTGCGAGAAACAGGCTTCCTACGGAGATACCGCCTGCGGACATCGCATAGATGACCATGTTGTGGCTGGGCGGAACAAGAAGACCCTCACAGGAGGATGTAATCGTAACTGCGGTGGAAAAATCATCGTCATATCCCTGGTCTACCATCATCGGGATCATGATACTTCCGATGGAAGCGGTATCTGCCGACGCAGAACCGGAAATTCCGCCGAAGAAGTAGGATGCCACGATATTAACCATTGCCATGCCTCCGGTCATCCAGCCGACACAGGCATTTGCAAGCGCTATCAGCTTTTCCGAGATACCTCCGGTTCCCATCAGTACGCCCATTGTGATAAAGAACGGAACCGCCATCAAACTAAACGAACTGATTCCCTTTACCATCTGCTGACAAATCGTCGTCAGCGGTAATCCCTGTGATAACAGGCAGAGAAGGGATGAAAGCGCAACTGCATACGCGATTGGGAATCTCAATAAAATCATGACAATAAAACTTACAAGCAATACTGCGATTGCTATACTCTGTGCACTCATTATTTCCCCGCCTCCTTTACAAATATACTCTTTATATGGTTGTACAGTGACTCAAGTTCAAATATAACCATCGCGATTCCTGCAACCGGAATCGGCAGATACATCCAGAACTTTGACAGCCACGGCATACTTACATAACTTGCCTTTGCCCCGATGCCGCTCGCATAGCTAAATCCGACTACAATCATTACCACCGCAAGAATCATCACAGCGACGTCGGCAAGAATGTCCAGAAATTTAATGACTCCCTTTGGCAGATATGCGTCGAATGCGGTCATACGGATATGTGCATTTCTGCGGATAGCAAGCGCTGCGGACAGCACCGCCATATATGACATCAGCGTCAGTACGACCTCCTCGCTCCATGCCGGGTCAGGTACAAACGGAACATATCTTCCGACTACGCAGACAGTCGTAATAACAATATCCGCCGTCAGAAGCAGCTTGCAGACAAACAGCACGAACTTATACGCAGCGTCATATGCCGGTTTTATTTTATCTAACGTTTCAAAAAACTTTGGCATTTTTCTCCTCCTTAAAGATTTGAGGCACAGAGGGCAGCAACTCCCCCCTGTGCCCCTGAAAACGCACTTACATTTTTGCGGGTTTTCTGTACTTACTGCATATCGACAATCTGCTGATACAACTCTGCATTGTCCTTGGTTGCCTCCTCGATGACATCCTTGCAGGCTTCCTGCCACGGTGTGATATCGTCTACCTCGATGACGTTGCATCCTGCCGCCTTTAACTCTTCAAGGATTGCATCCTCTTTCTCCTGGGAAATCTGACGGTTGTACTGGGACGCATACTCGCCTGCCTCTGTGAGAACCGCCTGCTGCTCTTCTGTCAGTGAATCCCATGCCTCATCTGTGATAACGACCTGAATCGCTCCAAGCGTATGTCCGTCAAGAATAATGTTGTTCGCAACCTCCGGGAATGCATTTGCCTGATAGTTTGCAATCGGCTGCTCTGCTGCGTCAACAACGCCGGTCTGTAATGCGGAATACAACTCACCCATGGAAACAACTGTCGGGTTCGCGCCAAGCGCTTCTACCATGCCTGTCATAATCGGGTCATTGGAAACACGGATCTTCATACCTGCGAGATCCTCCATTCCGGTGATCGGCTCAACTGTAAAGAAGTGGCGGAAGCCCTCCTCTCCGTAGAAAAGACCGCGGATTCCGCTGCCGTTCTCATGCGGCTCAAGCAGAAATTCCTGTGCCAGATCGGATGTTGCAAAATTCCAGAAGTGATCACGGTTTACAAATGTGAACGGTACGGATAAGAGACTGGACTTCTCTCCGCCGTAGCTTGTGAGTGCAAATGCGGAAATACGCGCCATATCGATCGTTCCGCCGCCGCCGAGCATGGTGTCAAGAACATCCTGCTCTGCTCCAAGCACACCGTTCGCCTGAATATCAATGGTAATGCTTCCGCCGGAAAGCTCTTCAACCTTCTGCTTAAATACCGTCGCTGTCTCTCCGACAATCGTTCCCTCGAGCGGATTTACCTCTGCGTATACAAGTGTGACTGCCGGACCTACCGGTTCTGTTGCGGATGCATCCGCACTCTCAGTCGCCGTATTGTCTACGGCTGCGTCGCTTGCTGCGGCACTGTCCGTTGTTGTACCTGCATCGCTGCTTGCCGATGTATCCGGCTCCTGCAGTCCGCATGCTGTCATGGACACTACCATCGCTGCACATAAGAGTGCTGACAAAACTTTTTTCTTCATGTAAAAACCCTCCTTTTATCCTCCTGCCACAGTCTGTGCGCCGTACCTTGCAGCGCTGTATCTGTGACGTTGTTTATGCTTTTATTATAATTTGTTCGATACGCTATGAAAACCGTACATTCTTATGAATCTTAGCACTTTTTTAACGTAATTTTAATATTTCATGTCATAAACGATATATTATTTTCCATTTTTTAGCGTTTTTCATTCAATTTGCACAAAGGAAAAGAGCGATGCAGCAATTTCTTCCGTCATAAGTGAAATTGCTGCATCGCTCTTTTTATGTATAAATATTTATTACAAGTAACTTTTTATGCAAATGTCTCCGCTACCTTTACAAGCAGCTCGCGAATCGGTAAATGCTGCGGACACTGTCCCTCGCACTTTCCGCAGCGGATACAGTCGTCCGCCCTGCCTGCCTCTGCGGTATGGCGCACATAGCTTTCCCGGTTCATATCGTTGATGCCGAACTGCACCGTCATGTTATAATCCTCGAACACATCCGGAATCGCAATCTTCTTCGGACATCCCTCGACACAATAACGGCACTTCGTACAGGCGATCGTCGGCATCTTCGAAAGTTCCTCGACTACCTTCCCAATCGCCGCCTTCTCCCCGTCAGAGAGCGGTACAAATTCCTTCATATAGGAAGTGTTATCCTGTAACTGCCCGGGATTCGACATACCGCTTAAGACCAGCATCACATTGGGAAGCGACGCGGCATAACGGATCGCATAAGACGCATAGGAGGCCTCTGCATCCAGTTCCTTGAGAATACGCGCCGGCTCTCCCGTCATATTGGCAAGCGTTCCTCCCTTGACCGGTTCCATGACGATCACCGGAACGCCGTATTTCTCCGCCACCTCATAGCATTTGCGCGACTGCACATTCTCGGACTCCCAGTCATAGTAGTTGATCTGGAGCTGTACAAATTCCATTTCAGGATGCTTCTTTAGGATATCCTCAAGTACTTCTGCGCTGTCGTGGAAGGAAAATCCGATATGGCGAATGCGCCCCTCGGTCTTCATTCTCTGCACAAAGTCAAAGCCTCCCAGCTCCTCCGCCTCTGCCGCGCGCTCCGCATTCATGGCGTGGAGCAGATAAAAGTCAAAATATTCCACCCCGCACCGTGCAAGCTGCGTATCGAAGAGCTTCTGATAATCCGCCGGCTCCTTCACGAGCCATACGGGCATCTTATCCGCAAGGAAAAACTGTTCTCTGCGGTAACGCTCGACCAGACAGCGGCGCACCGCCTCCTCGGACTTCTGGTTATGATACGGATACGCCGTGTCAAAATACGCAAATCCCTGTTTCATGTAAGTGTCGATCATTTTACAGAAGCTTGCGTCGTCGATCTCCTCCGTCCTGCCGTTTAAGACAGGAAGGCGCATACACCCGAAGCCCAGCTTCTTTGGCATCATTTTCTTTAAATCCCCCATCGTCTTCTCCTTTTACTTCTGATAAACGTGTATAAAATTCTCCACGACTTCTGCCAGCTTCTCATAACTCATAGAGGTCGTGTTCAGACAGAAATCATAGTTTCCCGCATCGTTCCAGTTTCCGCCTGTATAATAATGATAATATTCCGCCCGGTACTTGTCAATTTTCTCAATCCGTTTCTCCGCTTCCTTTGCGGTAAGTCCATTCTGGTTCATAACACGCGCCACACAATCCTCTCTTGGCGCGCAGAAAAAGAGGCGCAGCACATCCGGGTTATCACGGAGCACGTAATCCGCACAACGTCCGATGATAATGCAGGATTCCTGTTCTGCAAGCTCCTTAATCACCTTCGCCTGATAGTTAAAGAGATTGTCATCTGATATGAAATCAGAATTTTCCGGCGGAATCACCCCTCCCTTGTATGGGTTTTTCTTGAGGATGCTTATGAGCGGAGACTTCTTAAGCTTCTCATCCGCCTGTCCGAACAGCGCCTCGTTGATTCCGCTGTCATCGGAAGCCATTCGAAGAATCTCCCTGTCATAACAGTTGATTCCCAGCCGCTCCGCCAGCAGCTTTCCAAGGGTGCGTCCGCCGCTCCCGTAGCTTCTGCCAATCGTAATGACTGTTTTTTTCATAATTACTACCACCCTTTCTGCCTCTACTCGCCTAGGTATGCTTTCTTGATGGAATCATTGTTCATCATTTCCTTTGCGTCGCCGGAGAGCACGATCTTTCCGGTCTCAAGCACGTATGCGCGATCCGCGATAGCAAGCGCCTTCTTCGCGTTCTGCTCCACCAGAAGCACCGTCGTGCCGCCGGCGGAAATCTCTCGGATAATATTAAAGATTTCCTCCACCAGAATCGGAGAAAGTCCCATCGACGGCTCATCCATCAGCACGATCTTCGGCTTGGACATCAGCGCCCTTCCCATTGCAAGCATCTGCTGTTCGCCGCCGCTTAACGTTCCCGCGAGCTGGTTCTTGCGCTCCTCCAGCCGCGGGAAGCTCTTGTATACACGCGCTAAGGATTCGGCGATTTCCGCCTTGTCCTTCCTCGTGTAAGCGCCAAGCTTCAAATTCTCATACACGGAAAGCTCCGCAAAGACACGTCTTCCCTCCGGCACATGCGCCATTCCCATAGACACGATCTTATGTCCCGGAATCTTTGAGATATCCTGTCCGCCAAAGAGGATTTCTCCCGCGGACGGCTTTAACATTCCGGTAATCGTCTGCAAGGTGGTCGTCTTGCCCGCGCCGTTCGCGCCGATCAAGGCGATGACCTCACCCTCGTTTACCTCAAAGGAAATCCCTTTGATTGCCTGGATAACGCCGTAGTGCACCTCCAGGTTCTTTACTTCCAACATTGCCATAATGCTTCATTCCCTTTCTTTGTATGCAGCTCATGTGTGGCATTCGCTATACCAATTCACTCCGCAGTGCCCATTCGGAAAGCAACGCTTTCCTCATGTCCGGCATTCGCCGAATCAGATTGCAAAAGAATGAATCCGTCTGCAAGCAGCCGTTTCCTTCTTCTTGCAATCTGGCACTGCTCACTACTCGCCCAAGTATGCCTTGATTACCTGCGGGTTATTCAGTACGTCGCTCGTTGCTCCCTCCGCTAAGACCTGACCGAAGTTCAACACGGTCAGCTTCTGACAGATTCCGGAAACGAGCTTCATATCATGCTCGATCAGAAGAATGGTCATATCGAACTCATCCCTCACGAAATGAATCGTATCCATCAGTTCTTTTGTCTCATTCGGATTCATGCCCGCCGCCGGCTCGTCGAGGAGCAGAAGCTTCGGATTCGTCGCAAGCGCGCGCGCAATCTCAAGCTTTCTCTGCTTACCGTACGGAAGATTCGAAGACAGATATTGCGCCTCCTTCTCAAGGTCGAAGACCTTTAACAGTTCCATCGCTTTCTCGTCCATTTCCTTTTCTACCCTGCGGTATTTCGGCAGGCGCAGGATTCCAGTCAGCGTCGAATAAGTCATTTCATTATGTAAACCAATTTTTACATTATCTAAGACGGTCTGTTCCTTGAACAGGCGGATATTCTGGAAGGTTCTGGCAATCCCTGCCTTGTTGATATCAATGGTCTTCTTTCCGGTGATATCCGTTCCGTCCAGTGTGATCGTTCCCTCGTCCGGCGTATACACCCCGGTCAGCATATTAAAGACCGTCGTCTTGCCCGCTCCGTTCGGTCCGATCAGTCCGTAGAGCTGTCCTTTTTCTATGGAAATATGAAATCCGTCCACCGCGTGAAGTCCGCCGAAGGAGATTCCAAGATTCTTTACCTCTAACAATGCCATCTCTATACCGCCTCCTTCTTCGCATTCCTGCGGAATTTCACTCCAAGCTTCTGTCTCCACTCGATGCATTTCGGCGCCCAGTTAAAGAGCATCATAGCAATGAGCACGATGGAGTAGATTAACATACGGTAATCTGCAAGTCCGCGCAGCACCTCCGGCAGAAGCGTAAGCAGCACCGCCGCGATGATCGAACCGCGGAAGCTTCCCATGCCGCCGAGCACAACGAATACTAAAATCATGATGGACATGTTGTAGCCGAAGTTCGCCGGGGTCGCTGTGACCGTCGAGAGGTTGTGTGCGTAGAGCACGCCGCCCGCTCCCGCGATTGCCGCAGAAATCGTAAACGCCATCAGCTTGAACTTCGTAATGTTGATACCGACGGACTCCGCCGCAATGCGGTTATCCCGGATTGCCATGATCGCGCGTCCGCTTCTGGAATTTACCAGATTGTACACGATGAGCAGTGCGATCAAAATCAGGATCACGCCCGCCGTAAAGCTCGAGAGATGCGGAATCTTCACGATACCCTTCGCCCCGTTGATCAGCCACATTCCTTCGTCGGAAAGCTTGATTGCATTTCCGTTGGAGATTGCGAAATGGAAACCGTCCGTGTCCTTCGCAATATATAATACATTGATGACATTCTTGATAATTTCGCCGAAAGCAAGCGTTACGATTGCCAGATAATCACCGCGCAGCCGCAATACCGGGATTCCGATCAGAAATCCGAACAGCGCCGCCATCAGAACGCCTGCGCACAGCGCAATGAGAAACAGCACGATTCCATTCGTAATCGTTCCTTCTAACAGCTTCGTCACAAACGCGCTGGAAAATGCACCGACGCACATGAAGCCTGCGTGACCGATGGAAAGCTCTCCCAGATAGCCGACGCAGAGGTTCAGTCCGATTGCAACGATCGAGTAGGTGCACATCGGCACAAGAAGTCCCTGCATCAGAGAGGACATGGAGCCGGTGGCAACCAGAATCTGGACAATGATATAGACCACGATGACCATTGCAATGGTGATGAACTGGTCACGCGTGCTTTTTTTGATGGATTTTAAATTTAACTTTGCCATAACGTCTCTTCCTTCCTCATTATACTTTCTCGTGAATCTGTTTTCCGAGGATTCCGGTCGGCTTCACAAGGAGCACGACGATCAGAACCGCGAAAACGATTGCATCCGACAACTGTGAGGATATGTACGCACGTCCGAGAATCTCAATGATTCCAAGCAGGATTCCTCCGATGAGCGCTCCCGGGATCGAGCCGATTCCGCCGAATACCGCTGCGGTAAACGCCTTGATACCCGGCATAGAACCTGTGTACGGCGTCAGCGTCGGATAAGCGGAACAAAACAGTACTCCGGCAATCGCAGCCAGTCCCGAACCGATGGCAAACGTTAAGGAAATCGTCGCGTTGACATTAACGCCCATAAGCTGCGCCGCGTCCTTATCCTCTGAGACGGCAAGCATCGCCTGCCCCGCCTTCGTCTTCTTGATAAACAGCATGAGAGCCACCATGATGACGATACACGCCGCAATCGTGACAATCGTGGTACCGGAAATCGTGAGCGCGCCATCCGCGAGCTTTAATGCCGGAAGCGTCACGACAGAACTGAAGGACTTCGTATCTGCGCCGAACAAAAGCAGCGCCGCATTCTGCAGAAAATAGCTGACGCCGATTGCCGTAATGAGCACGGCGAGCGGTGTCGCTCTTCGCAGGGGCTTATAAGCAATCTTCTCCACCGCAATTCCAAGGAGCGTACATACAACAATCGAAATGATGACCGCCGCAAGCGGATGTATTCCCTGACCGCTCATCGCCAAAAACGTCACATAACAGCCGATCATGATGACGTCTCCATGCGCAAAATTCAGCATCTTAGCGATTCCGTACACCATCGTATAGCCCAGTGCGATAATCGCGTATACGCTTCCCAGACTGATTCCGTTAATCAGATAGGATAAGAAATTCATAACAACACCTCTGTCTTTCCTTATTTAATACGTTAAAACGTCAATAACTTTCCTTATTATATCATATATTATACCTGTATACAATATTGAACCAAAGTGTGCTTCATGCAGAACCAAAGTGTGCTTCGTACACTCCCATACGCAATAGAATGCAATTTCATATTGTAGAAAAAAGAGGTTCACGCGCCGGTGTCGTAGCAACACCAGCGCGCCAACCTCTTTATTGGCTATTCTCCCCGCCTGATTACATTGCGGCGTAAGCGCCGTCCTTGATTACAACTGCCTTCGGAGCCTTGCTGACCTCACCGGTTGCCTGCCATGTCATACCCTCGCCTGTCAGACCATCTACGGAAATAGAAGTCATTGCACCGCTCAATGCTGCGCCAAGATCTGCCGCGCTCATATCCGGTGTCACGCCTGCCTGCTCTGCTGCCGCCTTAATGATGTAGATTGCATCATAAGCGTCTGCTGCGAACTGGTTCGGGACATCACCGTAAAGCTCCTGATACTTGCTGACAAATGCCTGAGTTGCCTCGTCGTCTGCATCTGCTGCAAACGGCGTTAAGAGCATAACGCCCTCAGCCAGCTCTGTATTGAAGTTCTCAACACCGAGAATACCGTCCATACCATCTACACCGAAGAAGGTCGGCTCATAGCCCATGCCATCCGCCTGTGTCAAGATAATGGAAGCCTCCGTATAATAGATCGGAAGAAATACAAGCTCTGCGCCCGCGCTCTGTGCCTTCTGGAGCTGTGTGGAGAAGTCTGTCTTGGAATCAGCGGTAAACGCTTCCTCTGCCACAATCTCGATTCCCTGATTTGCCGCCTCCTCAACGAAGGTCGCCTCAATACCGGAAGAATATACGCTGGAACTGTCATAGATGACCGCTACCTTGGTTGCAAGTCCGTTCTCTGCGATATACTGTGCGGAAGCAGTTCCCTGATTCGGGTCTGTAAAGCATGCCTGGAATACATTGTCATTTACAATTACATCCGTGGAAGATGCCGACGGTGTCAACTGGAACATACCGTCCGCTGCCGTCATATCCGCTACCGCTACACAAGGAGTCGTTGTTACGGTTCCCATGAGCATCTGCATTCCCCAATCCTTCAGTGAATTGTATGCATTGACGGATTTCTCCGCATCACTCTGGTCATCCTCGAACTTGAACTCGACCTGATAACCGTTGATGCCGCCTGCCGCGTTGATCTCGTCTACTGCAATCTGCGCTGCGTTCATAACCGCCGTACCGTAGATTGCTGCGTCTCCGGTTGTCGGTCCGATACCACCGATCTTAAAGGTTGTGCCGTCTGCTGCGCCTGCATCGGAAGCTGCGCCTGCGTCAGAAGCCGCTGCGCTCTCCGTGCCTGCTGCCGCACCATCTGCTGCCGGTGCGCTCTGTGCGTCTCCGTTGGAGTCGCCGCAGCCAGCCATTAAAGTTGTCATCATAGCTGCCGTTACTACTACACTCAATGCTTTTTTCATAATGAATCCTCCATTTGAAAAGGCGTTCTCTAAACTTCGGAACGCCTTTATTCTTTCTGAAATCATAGCAAAATTCTGCTTTTTTCTCAATATTCAGAATCCACTAAATTCTTGATTTATTTTATTGTGTGATTATGCAATTTGTCTTTTATTATAACTTGTATTTATGTTTCTCATTCCACAATGTCATATTACGGCAAAATATGTGTATAATATCGTCAGACATTATGCCCGCCCGGAGCAAAGCGGAGTGACATCAGTCGCCCGCCTCTCATTCCCCTCTTAGCGCATCATAGACACGCAGGATTTCGCCGACACTCCACGCCTGCGCAAAGCAGCCCTTCGAGGACACCGGATTCTCCCCGTCATAAATTTCGGGAAGCTGACCTACGCACCCCTCGCGCAGTGCGGATTCCATACAGGAAAGCTGCTCTCTGACATACTGCCTTGCCTCCACGGAATTGTCATGCACCTTAAGATATGCCAGATAATATGCTCCCAGCGGAAATGTCCATACTGTTCCCTGATGGTAGGCAAGATCGCGGTCAAGCTGCGCTCCGCCGTAGAACGGGTGGAACTGTGCGTCCTGCGGATCAAGCGTCCTTAGACCATACGGCGTATACAGCCTGCGGTATACCGTCTCGACCACCGCGCGCTCCTGCTCCCTCGAAAGAAGCGAAAACGGAAGCGATATCGCCCAGATCTGATTGCAGCGTATCTGATCGTCCGCATCCGTGCCGGAAATCACGTCGCGCAGACAGCCCAGTTCTTCATTCCAGAACTGTTTTCCAAAGTTCTCGTATACCCTCTGCGCCAGCGCGCCGTAATCCGTCGCATCCTCCGGCTGCTCTTTCTTAAAAATCTCCATGATCCGAAGCGCATTATACCAGTATGCGTTGATCTCGACCGGCTTGCCGTGTCTCGGCGTCGGAAGAATGTCCTCGACGCGCACATCCATCCATGTGACCTGATCGTATCCGCTTCCCGCCTCGATAAGTCCGTCCTCGTCCATGCGGATCGCAAAATCCGTTCCTTTGCAGTACCATTCGATAATCTCCTGCATCGTACCATACGCGCTTTTGACAAAAACGACGTCCTTTGTCCGCTTATAATACTCGTAAACGGCAAGAATGAACAGAAGCGCGGCGTCCGCCGTATTATACCCCGGCTTCTCCGTTCCCTCGGGAAACAGATTCGGCATCAGTCCCTTCCTGCAATACGCCATAAAGGTCTGTAAAATACTCTTCGCCGTATCGTACTGTCCGGTCGAAAGGCAGCAGCCCGTCAGTGCGATCATCGTATCTCTTCCCCAGTCCTCAAAAAACGGAAAACCCGCAAGAATCGTCTGTCCGGCAGTTGATGCGCGGTAAGAAATGAACTGATTCGCGCCGACCGCCAGTGCGTCCGCGATCTCATCTTCATAACCCGCAGCAGCCCTTTTCGCGGCGCGGTATTCGGTCACATTTTTTATAATGTCCGCAAACGCGGGAATCTGCGCGTCCGTACTGTATACGATTTCCAGCGTGTCCGCCGCGCCCGCCGCTACCCGGAATGTAAATTCGTGATTTACCACCGAGCGCCCAAGCGCCATATTTCCATCCCTCGTATCATGCGCATAATAGAGCTTCTCGCAGAAATACGGCGTCGTCTGCGCGCACTCGCCGTTCGTCCGGTAATACAGATTCATTCCGTTTGCACTGATTGCCTTGTCTGTCACGGTAAAGACCTGCGTTCTGGAAAGCCGCTGTCCTTTCGGTACGAATTGAAGATGCGGCATGACCTTAAGCGATATGTCTTTCCCGGAACGGTTGCGAAGCTGATAGGAAATTCCGACCGTGTTGCTCCCCTGCATCAGCGCAATAGTGCGGATGATCTCCACGCCATTTACAAGGTAAGTCCACTGCGGGTAATCCTCATAGACAAATCTCGTCTGATAGCGGTAGCCGTCCTCTGCGACCGCGCAATTTCCCATACTCTGGCTGGAAAGGAAAAACTCCTCGCCATCCACACGCAGCACCTCTGTGAATCTGTGAATCATATTATATCTGTGGTTCGGCGAGTGCAGGCACGCCATAAGCACCGCCTGATCGTTCCTGCTGCACGAGGCGATCATGCTGAGCGAGGAAAAACCGCCCAGACCATTCGTCATCAGATAGCAGTTCTCTTCCCCGCGCTCAAATGTCTTCCAATCCTGTTTGCCATATACAAATTTCATATATGCCTCCTATTTTCCAAGAATCATACCGCTGTGCGGCGCCGCTTCCAGAAACCCTCTTTCCGTGCAGACAATCTGTTTCCTGCAATCCGTTTCCGCGCCGTCCGCCAGCACGCTCCAGTCACCCTCGGGCAGCGGAATCTTAGCCGTCCCGCCGGACGCATTGTATACAATCATCAGGCGTTCCCAGCGTTCCGCGTCAGGAACGCTCTGCTTTGCGTCGCTCCCGCATCTGTTATCCACCTCAAAGGACACGATCCCCGCGCCCCAGATTTTCTTTGAAGAAATGCGGGCTGCGGCAGCCGCTGACTTATCGCACAGTCCGGGCAGCTTCTTGCGCAGACGAATCAGTCCCTTATAGTATGCGAGCAGATCGCCGTATTCCACCGTCCGGCTCCACTTAAGCATATTGATTTCCGGTGCAGAACGAAAGCTGTTTCCGTCTCCGAGCTTCGTCCTTCCGAACTCCTCCCCCGCCTGCATGAACAGATGTCCCTGACAGGTAAAATATATAAGCGCCGCCAGCTTATTTGCAGCGACGACATCCTCATAACGCTTCAAAAATACCTCGTCGTCTCCCGGCTCACCGGCAGCCTCACAATATTCGTTGTTCTTCCCGACCGCATCATGCATCGTGATTACCAGCTTATCCCACAGCGTAAAATTATCATGTGCAGAAACATAATTGACTACCTGTGAACAGCTTTTAGGCGCGATCTCCCCCTCCTTCGGTTCCTGTCCGCGCCAGCCTGCGACCGCCTTTAAGACGGTTTCTTCCAGATCTGTCCCGCCGTTTACAAAACCCGGCTCTTTTTCATAGAAGACATGCCCTTTGATGGCGTCTCTCGTACCGTCGGAAAACACGGCGACCCCTTCGTCAAGATACGCTACATTCTCCTTTAATGCAGGCAGCGTTCCCTCCTCCATCGGAGACTCCGACGCTCTCCACGGCTCGCCGTACAAAAGCTTTTCGCCAACGCCATACACTGCATCCAGCTCCCTTCGGATGCGGTTCATAAGCTCTACCGTCAGAAGCCCCATAAGGTCGAACCGGAAACCGTCGATATGATATTCCCGCGCCCAGTAAAGCACGGAGTTCACAATATAGTTATCCACCATCCGTCTGCCCGCCGCCATATCGCTTCCGCAGGCGGAGCCGTCTGCCAATGTTCCATCCGGCAGACGACGGTTGTAATACCCCGGTGTCATCCGCTCCAGCCAGGAATCCGGCTGATAGGTGTGGTTGTACACCACATCCATGACCACACGGATGCCGTTTTTGTGCAGCGCCTGCACCATCTCCTTAAACTCACGGATTCTTACCACGCCGTCATGCGGGTCAGTCGCATATGAACCCTCCGGCACGTTGTAATTTAACGGATCGTAGCCCCAGTTGAACTGGTCGTCTGCGCCGCTCTCATCCACCGAGCCAAAATCATACGCTGGGAGCAGATGCACATGTGTGATTCCAAGCTCCTTGAGATAGTCCATACACGTAGGATATTTTCCGTTCGTCCCGGAGCACGTAAACGCCTTATATTTCCCGCGGTACTCACGGGGTATGCCGCTCTCCTCATCGTAGGAAAAGTCCTTGATATGAAGCTCGTAAATAATATTTTCCGGCCGGCGCTCCGGCGCCATATCCTCGTCAAAGCCATCCGGGTTCGTCCGCGTCAGATCGACCACCATGCTGCGCGCACCGTTGCATCCGCACGCCGTTGCATAGGGGTCGGCAGTCGTTACCGCTTCCCCGCCGCGGTATACCGTATAATCATAATAGACGCCGTGAAGATTTTCCTTCGTCTCCCAGGCAAAAACGCCCTTCTCTTCCGGCTTTAATTCACAGGTTCTGCACTCTGTTGCATCATCGGCAGAATATAAATGCAGCTCTATTCTGTCAGCAAGAGGGCTCCATACCTTAAATACAGTGCCCTCCTTTGTACAGCTTGCGCCCAAATCTCCGCCGTAATATTCGTATTTTCTGTCAAACGCTTTGTCGTATTGAATATAGTGTTCCGTTTTCACAGTATCTCTCCCGTCATTTCTATTGATTGCCACATAGAATAGCATTCTTTGTTTCTTCCGTCAAGCTTTCGTTTTGGCAATATTGTACAGTTTACCGTTGTTGTCTGTCCTTTTTTATGCACTTTGTATACTCTTTCGAAATTTTAAACCGCTTTGTTTCGAAACTTATTTTCCGGTTTTTTCGCTGCGCTTTTTTGCGCACCGCCCTGTTTTCAGTGCTTTTCTAATTTCTCTATCCATCCCTGCGCTTCATAGTTTAGCCGCCGCCTTGTTTTTTTCATTTTCCCTTGCTATAATCAGAATACATGAAAATTTTTTCTCTGTCATTTTGTACAAAATTTGGAGGAACTTATGACTACTATAAATGATATCGCCGCCAGATTAGGTGTTTCCAAAAGTACCGTATCCAAGGCGCTGAATCACGCAACCGATATCAGCGACGATATGCGCAAGAAAATTCTGGAGACCGCAGTCGAGATGGGCTATGTGAACAAGCGCGTGCAGAAGCGGGAACAGAAGATCTGTATTCTGATTGCAAATATGGACTACGAGACGCCGAACCAGTTTGGTCACGATATCGTGCTCGGCTTTCAGCAGATGGCAAAGCCCGAGGGCTTTACCGTGGACATCATTCCAATGACGAAGGAGATACAGCGAATAACGCCCTACGCCGTCTTTATGATGGAGCACGGCTATCAGGCTTCCTTTGTCCTTGGCTTCTCGCTTCTCGACCCGTGGATACAGGAATTTCCCTCCACTCACATCCCGACCGTTCTGTATGACAATTACATCAAAAATAATCCCTGTGTGGCTTCCATCGGCTGCGACAGTCAGGAAGGCTTCGACCTCGCCGTGCGCCATTTAGTCAAACAGGGACACCGGAAAATCGGTCTGATTTCCGGTCCTCTGGATTCCTATATTCTAAAAGCGCGCTACAACGCTTATCTGAATGCCATGGAGAAATACGACCTGGAAATCAACGAGAACTATATCGGGCTTGGCTACTATGTATCGGAATCCACAAGAACCTATATTCCAAAGCTTTTAGAGCAGGGCGTTACCGCCATCCTGTTTTCCCACGACATCCGCGCCATCTCCGCCCTCACGGAATGCCATGACCGCGGCGTGTCCGTTCCGGGAGACGTAAGCATCGTCGGCTTCGACGACCTGCCGATGGCAGCCTACACCCAGCCGCCGCTCACCACCATAAGACAGGATCGGATCGCCCTTGGCAAATGCGGCTACTACGCCATGAGCTGTCTGCTTAATCAGATTCCGATCGGCTCGATTCTGCTGCGTGCTCCGCTGATCGTGCGCGACTCGACCGGACCTGCGCCGGAGAAATGAAAGCCTACCACATAAGTAGAATATCTTCTTTTCTATTTTCGACAACTGTGATATTCTATATATGTTGTCTCACCTATATCTGGGCAACCAGAGAGGAGGTGAACTAATTGGATATATTTACTTCGTTTTTTCTCTCTATTATGGCAAGCATAGTCGCCTACTATGTATGCAAATGGCTGGATAGAGAGGATTAAAGACAACCAGCCTAAAGGCATAAGCCACCTTAACGGAATAGAAAACCCAGAGAGTTGCCGCTCTCTGGGTTTTCGTTTTGTCTAATTGGATATTTACTTCGTTTTGCCTAGGCTCATTATAGCATATGCCTTTGGCATTATCAAGTATTCTCTTTTTCTTTTCATACTATTCATAATTAAGCACTTCTTCGTTCCAATCGCATATGTCACTCGATTTGGATAGAATCATTCATTTCTACCCGCAAATATACTTCTCCACCATCCCCTGCACCCGTTCCGTCACCCCGGCTTTCGCGCACTCCTCCATGAACGCATCCAGGAAATGCTCCTTACAATATGCCGCCACATATGTATTGCGCTGCTCGTTCTCCATCTCCTTTAAGGAACTTCTGTCCTCATGCCCGAGATAATAGCCAAGCGCAAAGAAATCCGGCGCGCTCCAGCCCGCCGCATCGTCAAGCACCGCGGCGACATTCTCAAGCTCGCTCCGAAGCAATATGGACGCAAATGTATTGCCCGCCACAGTCTGCGCTTTCGCGGTGCTGTCCGCATATTCTGTAACCATCTGCTCTAAGTTCGTCATCGTGGACTTAAAATCAAGATCGTCCTCCCGGATCGAGCAGTCATGGCAGACTCCTCCAAGCTCTGCAATCAGATTCTTAAGGCTCTCCTTCACCTCAGCGACCGGGCTTTCCGCCATGCAGTCCAAAAGCTTACGAATGTCCTTTCTGGCATTTTCCAGATGCGCGCGCGCATTCCCGTAATCATCATGCGCCGCACCGCCCGCGTCAAGCGCCTCGTCAAATTCCTTTAAGTCTGCCGCCGTCTGCGCCTTATCGCAGCCCGCCGACAGCATTGCCCGCTTTAATTCCTTTATCTCAGCTTTCCGTTCCTTCGCTTTCTTGGCTCTTTCTGACCTGTCAAAAAACATCCCGCTACCTCCCCGCGCTCATTCGTCTTACATATGACGTAAAAAGAAAAACCAGATGACCAGCAAAAATGCGCCGAGCACCAAAAGCAGCGCCGGGATAAATACG
This sequence comes from Roseburia sp., assembly GCA_017937095.1. Taxonomy (GTDB): domain Bacteria; phylum Bacillota; class Clostridia; order Lachnospirales; family Lachnospiraceae; genus Roseburia. The sequence continues at coordinate 33,241 of JAGBEG010000016.1, forward strand.
ATAAACGCCGCGATAATCATCGCAGGCCTGTCCTTCTTGTCAAGTTCCACGCCCTCCATACGCTCCTCAAACTCCTCTTCCGCTTTCTCTACATCGATGACGCGTTTTACCTTCTTATCAAATAACATGCTTACTGCTCCTTTTCGCCCATCACAGATATCCGTGTTTTTGATCCTCACAGATACCGCCGCTGTTTCTATTGTCTCACAATTTCTTCCAAAATAAAACAGGAAACGCAGAACTTTTTACAGAATTACGCAAACAAAAAAGACGCCGCTACACACAGTCTTCTGTGCGCAGCAAACGCCTTTTCATCTCTGATTCCAGGCTCCATCTCAAAGTCCAGCCTGTCGCCAAGTCTCGTCTTTATTTTGTCAGCGGATAATGGCACGCCACCAGATGTCCGTTCCCCATATCCTTAAGCTCCGGCACCTCGTGCTTACATTTCTCCTGGCACTGGTAACATCTCGTGTGGAACTTACATCCCGAAGGCGGATTCACCGGACTTGGGATATCGCCCTCGAGGAGAATGCGCTCGCGCTTCTTATCGTCCACATCCGTGGTCGGAATTGCAGAGAGCAGCGCATTCGTATACGGATGCATCGTCCGCTCGAACAGATCCTCTGTCGTTGACAATTCCACCAGATTGCCGAGGTACATCACCCCAATGCGGTCGCTGATATACTTCACAACGCTAAGGTCATGCGTGATGAACAGATAGGTCAGGTGCGCTTCTTCCTTCAGATCAGAAAGAAGATTAAGAACCTGTGACTGAATCGACACGTCAAGCGCGGATACCGCCTCATCACAGACAACGAACCTCGGCTTTAACGCAAGGCTTCTAGCGATTCCGATACGCTGGCGCTGTCCGCCGGAAAACTGGTGCGGATAACGTCCGAACATATAATCGTCCAGACCGCACTTCTTCATGACGTCCATCACATAGTCGCGGAGCGCCGGATCGCCCTTCTTATATACGCCGTGCGCGGTAAGCCCCTCACCGATGATCTGTCCCGCAGTCATACGCGGATTTAAAGAAGAGTACGGGTCCTGGAAAATAAGCTGCAGCTCCTTCCGCAACTCGCGCATCTTCTCGGGCGGCTGCTTCTTTAAATCGATCATCTGTCCATCCTTCTCATAGAGGATTTCTCCGTGCGTCTGCGGATAGAGCTGCAAGATGGTACGTCCAAATGTAGACTTTCCGCATCCCGACTCTCCTACCAGACCTAAAGTCTCTCCCTCATAAATATCAAGGGAAATCCCGTCATTTGCCTTTACATATTTCTGCTCCTCGCGGAAGCTTGTCTTCTTGATTGGGAAATACTGCTTCTCATCACGAATGGAGAGCAGCACCTTCTTATTCTCAGTCTGCATTCGAATTTCTCACCGCCTTCTCTGCATAATGGCATCTCACCTGATGCTTCGGCTCTACCTCAACTAACTCCGGTTCCTCCTCCATACACCGCTCCTTGCAATACTTACAGCGCGGCGCGAATTTACAGCCCTTCGGCAGATAAAGCGGATTCGGAACTGCCCCCGGAATCGGGTCCAGCCTCTCGCCCTTTGGCGTATCAAGTCTTGGAATGGAGATCATCAGACCCTCCGTGTACGGGTGGGAGTATGCACCGTCCGTAAAAATGGTCTTTGCATCCGCCATCTCCACGACCTGACCGCAGTACATGACTGCGACCTTATCCGCCATCTCATTGATAACGCCCAGATCATGCGTAATGAACAGGATCGATGTTCCAAGCTTTTCCTTCATATCGTTCATCAGCTTCAATATCTGCGCCTGAATCGTCACGTCGAGCGCTGTCGTCGGCTCGTCCGCAATCAGAAGCTTCGGCTTACATGCAAGCGCCATCGCAATCATGACACGCTGGCGCATACCGCCGGAAAGCTGGAACGGATACTGCTTTGCCACGCGCTCCGGGTTCGGAATCTTTACCTCGGAAAGCATACGCACCGCTTCCGCCGCCGCCTGCTTCTTGTCCATGCCCTGATGCACGCGGAATACCTCGCCGATCTGCTTCTCAATCGTAAAGACCGGATTCAAGGAGGTCATCGGCTCCTGGAAAATAACAGAAATCTCATTTCCGCGGATCTCGTACATTTCTTTATCGGAACAATGAATGACGTCTCTTCCGTCAAATGTGATCTCGCCGCTCTCGATATAGCCGTTGCCATCGAGCAGCTTGATAATACTCATAGCGGAAACGCTCTTGCCGCTTCCACTCTCACCTACAATTCCCAATGTCTCGCCTGCTTCCAGGGAATAGGTCACATCATTTACCGCCTTCACGATACCGCGCTTTGTCTTAAAAAACGTGTGCAGATGCTTCACTTCAAGCAAACTCATCTCGTCTTACCTACCTTTCCTTGGATTTCGGGTCGATGGCGTCACGAAGCCCATCGCCGATACAGTTGATACTGATCGTACAGATTGCCAGCACAAGTGCCGGGAATACCCAACGCCACCAATAATTTTCAATAACCGTCGCACTGCGGGCGCTGTTTAACATATTACCCCATGTCGCATTCGGCTCGGTAACACCGAAACCGATGAAGGACAGGGAGGACTCTGTCAGCATACAGGTCGCAAAATCAAGTGTTGCATTTACGATAATGACCGTGATAACGTTCGGCAGAATGTGGCGGAAAATAATGCTCCACTCCTTCACACCGAGCGCCTTCGCAGCCGTAACGAACTCCTGCTCTCTCTCCGCTAACACGCTGCCTCGCACGAGACGCGCGATGCCCGGCCAGGAGAGCAGACCTAAAATTATCATAATCATGATAATTCGCTGCGTCTCCGAAATCGAGTTACCGATAATTGCCGAGAGAATAATCGCAAACGGCAAAAACGGCAGTGACGACACAATCTCGGTCAGACGCATCAGAAGGTTATCCACCTTGCCGCCCTTATAACCGGAAACGCCTCCGACGATAACGCCGATGAACGTAGAAATAATGACCGCAATTGCTCCGACTGTCATCGTCATACGGCCGCCCTTCAACAGACGGCGGAAAATATCACGTCCGAAATCATCCGTACCCATCAGATAGCCGTCAAGTCCCCAGCTATATACCTTATCATTCTCGTCGATTGCATAGCTTCCGTAATATCCGGCAACGATCGTCTTGACCGGAGCGCTGACAGAAGGAACTCTTGTCTGTCCGAAGGTATCGTCTCCCCATGCCTGCACGGAACCATCGTCTAAGGTCACGACGTAGTGATAACGTCCGCCCTCGATTGCTGTCACGTGCCCTAAAATCTCCTCGGGAAGATTCTGGCTCTTCTTGATGTTATTTCCCCAGGTATAGACCATACCGTCGTCTGTGACCGCTGCGACGCTCTCGTCACTGACTGCAATATCAACGACGTGCCCCTGAATCTCTTCCGGGATTGCCGTATATGTGTTGCTCTTACCGGTCAGAGCCGCAACCCTGCCGTCCTTTGTCATGACCATGACAATATCCGTATTCGCGTCAAACTTCGCGATATTTCCCTGCACGCCCTCCGGGAACTTCATGTCCACAAGGTAACTGTTTCCCCAGTTATAAAGCGTACCGTCCTCCGCAAGCGCCAGTGAGAACTGATAGCCTGCGTAGACCTCCACGATCTTCTCGCCCATACGGATTTCCATCGGGATCGAGGAAAGTCCCATACGGTCATTTCCCCAGGTTATGACCTCGCCGTCCTCATTCAGTGCTACGACATGGTCAAGACCTGCCGAAATCTGCGTAATCTTTCCCATATCGGACGGGAGCTTCTTAAGCTTATCGGTCGGGAAACGTCCCCACTCGTATACATTTCCTTCCTCGTCGATTCCCACCGAGAAAGTACTTCCGATCGCAATCTGCTTCGCATTGCCCTGAAGCCCTTTGGGCACCTCTAACATACCAAAGCCCGGCGCAACATTCGCCTGCGTTACATCCTGATAATACATATCAATCGGCATGAAAAACGGTACGACCACACAGCAAAGGAAGATGAACAGGAAACAGATCACTCCCGCCATCGCTACCTTGTCGTGCACAAAACTCCGGAATACCATCTGCATCGGAGTTAAGACCGCCTCCTGCTCCTCTGTCATTGTACCGCCGCCGAGGAGCATTCTCTTTGCCGCCGTCTGGGCGGTAGAACTTTTTTTCTTCTTATTCTTCTCTGCCATGACTCCTCCTAGTTCTCCAGCCTTACTCTCGGGTCAACCAGCGTATAGGCGATATCCATAATGACATTTCCAAGCAATGACAAAATCACGTAGAACATCTGCATTGCCAATACTACGGAAAAGTCCCGCTGATTCAGACCGCTGATCATCATCTTTCCAAGACCATCCCACAGGAAAATCGTCTCAATGACAATCGAGCCGCCGAACAGTCCGATCAGCCACCATGTAGTTACTGTTACAATAGGAATCAGCGCGTTGCGGAATGCGTGCACATAGATAACGACCTTCTCACGCAGACCCTTGGAACGTGCTGTTTTTATATAGTCCATGCGGAGCGCATCGATCATGGAAGCTCTCACGTATCTCGCGATGCTTCCGATACCTCCGACAGACATGACAAGTACCGGCAATGCCATATGCTTTGCCGCATCAAGAAATGCTGCGATTCCCGTACCCTCAAATCCGGCAGTCTTCACACCGCTGATCGGGAAAATCGGAATTTTTATAGCAAATACATAAATGGCAAGCAACGCAATGACAAAACTCGGCACACTGTATCCGACAATCGTAATAACCTGAACAACTTTATCAAATATACTGTTTTTCTTTACCGCCTGCGTAATTCCCAGCGGCACTGCAATTAAAAAGACTACTACCATGGAAAACAGGTTCAGAAGAACCGTATTCCGCATCGGCACTCCGATGACATCCTTCACCGCTCTGCGGTATTCGGTCGAGTACCCAAAATCTCCCCGGAGCATGTTCGTGATCCACTTCACATACTGCACCGGCACGGGCTGATCCAAGCCCAACTGCTTGCGAATCGTATCATACTGCTGCTGATAGACCTCCGGCTTTACATTATCGCTCATCATCATCTTGACGGGATCTCCCGGCAGCGCTTTGTAGATTGCAAACATCAATATCGATATGATGAAAAATACAAATACAATATAAATTAATCTCTTAACAAGCCATCTTCCCTTGCGCATTTTTCAAAGGACCTCCTAACCCAGCCAACCAGGCAATCTTGCGTTTCCTGCGGCTGTTCGTGCCCACAGAAACTTATCTTTTCCTACCTCATCTTTACAGGAAAATTCTGCCCGGAAATCTCCGGGCAGATTCTTTCCCGCTTACGTCACAAACGGCAGATTACTCCGTTACCCAAGCCTCGATAAGAGCTGCTGTCCAATCCCAGATAGAGGATGTATCCCAGCCCTGAAGCTTATTGCTGTAGAAATCATGATACTCGTCAGAGTATAACGGAAGCTTCGGAAGCTTCTCATTCCATACCTTCTGGTAATTCTGCCATGCAGCAAGCCACTCGTCCTCATTCTCAAGCGGAATGCTCTTTAATGCAAGTGCAGCATCAGCAAGCTCTTCATCCAAAATCCAGCTGCTGTTATAACCACTTCCCATATACTGCTCATCCAGAGAGTAATAATACCACGGAGAGTGCTGTAAGGAGAAGCCTGTACCCAGATTATACATATTGTAAATCGTCTCGCCCTGATGATCGATTGCATTAAACAGTGTCGGAACATCGGTCGTAGTAGCCTTAAGCTCCATACCAGCCTCTGCCATTGCCTCCGGAAGCATGGTTGCAAGCAGCTCAGATACCGGGTTACCCTCGGAATTGCACCACTGGATTACAAGCGGTACTAACTCGCCGTCAACCTCTTTGTAACGTGTGCCGTCGCCGTCCTTGTACTCCTCGCCGCTCTCATTTAAGTTCCAGCCATCCTCTGCTAACAGAGTCTTTGCAGCCTCAATATCCTTGTCGTAAGTATTTAAGTTCTCATCGATCCAGTCCTTAGACGCCTGATATTCCCAGGAAGAAAGACCATACTCACCGTGTACGATGGTCGCGTAACCGCCGCTGTACTGTCTTGCGAACTCGTTACGGTCTAAGCAGTAAGCGATTGCCTGACGTACATTCTGGGAATCTGTCGGGAACTGGGAGCAGTCAAACTGAAGCATACCGTATCCGTTACGGAAATAGGTGTGCTTCTGTGCAACGCCTGCATCTACTAAGTCAAGTCCTGCCTCGATGTCCGTACCTCCGGAAATCTCAAAAAGCAGATCTACCGTACCGGCCTTTAACTCGTTGATCTGTGTATCAGGGGTAACGGTCTTAATGATGACCTTCTGAATTACCGGCTTGATACCGTTCATGTCGCCGACATAATTCTCATTGACTACGAATACACCCTGTCTGCTGGATGCGTCATAGCTCTCAAGCTTGTACGGTCCACAGGTTACCTGCGGGTTGTAACGATATCCGGTATCCGGATTGTTGATCGTCTCAAGCAGTAAGTCGGTCGTGAAGTCGCCTGTGATCGTAGCGCCTTCCTCTGTGTCCTCGATATCACAACCCGGTGCGATAACAGCAAGCGGTCTCGGCAGCGCACTCGCATAAGCGAGGTCATAGTGATACGGAAGCTCCTCTGCTGCAACGGTCATAGAAAATGTCTTGTCGTCGATGTAATGAACACCCTTCAGCGCCTTTGTCTCGCCGGAATTGAATGCGTCCCATCCGTCTAAGAATACGTAGTTGGTCGCTGCGTAATTGTCAACCCCCATCATCTCCGGGGAAGACTCTAAGAGAAGCGCGAACACGTAATCCTTTGCGGTGATTGCCGAACCGTCAGACCACAGAAGTCCGTCGTTCAATGTAATCGTAAAGGTCTTGGTTCCGTCCTCGTTCTCAACTGTGTCAAGATTTGCAACTACCATCGGATCTGTCATCCACTGACCGTCCTTGGAGGTTACAACTGTTCCGTAGCCGTGAAGCATGCCGAGCTGTACCTTATAGTTGGTCGCACTGTTGTTGAAGGTCGGATCATAAAAATCCTGCTCCAGATCGGTTGTTGTACCGATGATAAGCTGTCCCTGCGGACTTGTCGGTCTCTCGCTTGCCGCTGCTGCCTCTGTGCCTTCTTCTACGGCTTCTGTCGCAGCGACAGCGTTCGCGTCGTTCGCGTTGTTGGTAACTGCACCGTCGTCGCTGCTTCCACATGCAGCAAGAGATACAGTCATCGCTGCAGCCAAGAAAGCTGACAGCAATCTCTTCTTTTTCATAATGCAATCCTCCTTGTTTTCCGAAGGAAAATGCGACTGCCATTGCAGGAGCAGAGGATTTTCCTCCATTTTAAATATTTTTACAACTGTGTTCCGCTATCATTGCATTGCGTTATTGTGCTAAAATATTTTTTTGCAACGAAAAAAAGTGCCCACAAGCTTCATTGCTCATTGCACTTTATAAACACAGTTGTATGCTGTACACGTACAACATGTTTTTAATTATACATGTACAACCCGATTTGTCAATATTTTTTGAGATACAATTTGTGGAAAATGTAATAATCCCTTGCGAAAAAATCCCACCGTGCCGGATATAGAAAAAGTCCCCGGAACCGACGTTTCCGCCAGCCCCGGGGACTTCTTTTCTTCTGCTATAAATTTACTGCAAACCGGATTCCGGATTAAGCAGTCTTTGTTGCATACATGAAGTACTTCATGCCGAATACGGTTGCGTAGATACCGTCTACGTTAGACTTCTGCATGTATACGTCGTTGTAGTAGTAAAGCGGAACAACTGCCCATGTCTCCATAAGCATATCCTCTGCCTGATGCATTAAGTCAACACGTGCTGCAAAGTCTGTGGTATTTCTGATCTGGTCGATCAATGCATCGTACTCATCCCAAGCCGGAGAAGAAGATACCGGAGTACCCTTTCCTAACTGCATATCGTTGTTACCGGAATCAGAAGTAAAGATCTCTAACATGTTGACCGGATCGTTGTAATCTGCCAACCATCCCTCACGTGCGATGGTGAAGTTACCGTTCTTACGATCCTCAAGGAATACGTTCCAGTCCTCGGACTTGATTTCCATGGAGATACCAAGTAATGCAAGATCCTGCTGTACGGACTCAGCAACTGCGATATGTCCTGTACCGTCGTTTGTTAAGTATGTCATAGAGATTGCCGGGTCAACTGCATAAGTGCCGTCGCCGTTGTCTGTGAAGGTGTAACCAGCCTCCTCAAGTAAAGCCTTTGCCTGCTCTACGTTTGCTGCACCTGTAGTGGTTGCATCGTAGTAAGAAGTATCTGCCTGCTTGAAGATACCGCCGTTACCATCAGCCATTCCAGCCGGAACGAAGGAGTCTGCCGGAATCTGTCCTGTCTGTCCAACGTTCTCAACGATGAACTGACGGTCGATCAGCAAGCTCATTGCTTCACGCATCTTAGCAGCCTCTTCCTCGGTCTTGCCGTCGAACAGCGGATCGTTTACGTTGAAGCCGATGTAGTAGGTTCCAAGGTTCTCAAGGATGCCGAACTCCGGATTGATACCGTTCAGAGAAGAAATCTCATCGTTCGGTACGGTGTCGATGTAATCAACATCACCGCTGTTGTATGCAGCGTAGATTGCTGTATCATCAGCGCTTAACATGAAGTGAAGCTCGTCCATCGTTACATTTGCCGCGTCATAGTAGTTCGGGTTCTTCACATAAACCATGCTCTCGTTGTGGCTCCATGACTCTAAGGTGTAAGCACCGTTGCACACAAAGCCTGCCTCCTGCGCCCACTTGCCCGGAACGGTACCGTCCGGATCAGCAGCCTCTACAGAAGCCTGATGTACCGGGAAGAAGGTCGGGAATGCAAGAAGGTCGTTGAAGTACGGGCATGGGCTGTTTAAGGTGATAACGAGCGTGTACTCGTCCGGTGTCTCTACTGCGAGAGCGCCGTCGCTTGTTCTTGCGATAACGTCAAACAGGTATGCATAGTCAGCAGCGGTCTCCTCTGCGATGACACGATTCCAGCTATATACGAAATCTGCTGCCTTTAAGTCGTCTCCGTTGCTCCACTTGGACTCGATCATATGAACAGTGTATACGGTTCCGTCCTCGGATACCTCCGGCATATCGGTTGCAAGCTGCGGAATCAGATTGCCGTCCTTGTCGTAGGTGTAAAGACCTGCGAACGTGTTTACTGCAAGGCAGCCGCCGTCTACGGAGCTGTTGAGCGCCGGGTCAAGATAATCCGGCTCACTTGCCAGATTGATGTTTAAGATGTTGGTGTCTGTGTTGGTTGTCGATGCCTCTGCCGGTGCAGCCGCGCTCTCTGTGCCTTCTGCTACAGCAGCGCCTGCATTACCTGCATCGCTTGTGCCGCCGTTGTCAGAACCGCCGCACGCTACAAGCCCAAGGCTCATAGAAGCAACCAGTAATGATGCTACTAATTTCTTCATAATAGTTTCCTCCTACTAAAAATGATCTATGTTCCACGCACCTTTACGGTGACGCTGAAACCAATATTATTTATTCCAGCAGGCAACGAAGTGACCATTGCCCCTGTCGGTAAGCTGCGGCATTTCCGCCGCGCACTGCTCCGTCGCGTACTTGCATCTGGTGCGGAACGGACATCCGGTCGGCATCTTAAGCGGGCTTGGTACATCCCCCTCGAGCACAATACGCTTGCTCTTTCTCGCCGTCTCCGGATCGGGGATCGGCACTGCCGATAACAGGCTTAAAGTATACGGATGAATCGGATTGCCATTCAGCTCGTCCGCCTCCGCAATCTCCATCATCTTGCCGAGATACATGACCGCAATACGGTCGGATATATGATGCACGACCAGAAGATCGTGTGCGATAAACAGATACGCCACGCCGAGCTTGTCCTGAAGCTCCTCGAACATGTTGACGACCTGCGCCTGAATCGATACATCAAGTGCAGATACCGGCTCATCACAGACGATGAACTTCGGATTTACCGCAAGCGCTCTCGCGATACCGATTCGCTGTCTCTGTCCGCCGGAGAACTCATGCGCATAACGCATCGCGTGCTCGGCATTCAGACCGACCAGCTCCATGAGGCTTAAGATCTTCTCACGGCGCTCCTTCTTATTGCTGTAAAGCTTATGTACATCCAGAGGCTCTCCAATGATATCCTCGACGGTCATACGCGGATTCAGGGAAGAATACGGGTCCTGAAATACCATCTGCATCTGCCTGCGGTACGGGAGCATGTCCACATCGACTTTCTTGTTCAATACAGGCTTGCCGTCCGCCCCGACGATCAGTTTCCCATTCTCATCGTACTGCTCACCGCTGTCGAAAAGCACATTGCCGTCGAATACGATGCGTCCCGACGTCGGCTGATACAGACGGAGCAGGGTACGTCCGACAGTCGTCTTGCCGCAGCCCGACTCGCCTACCAATCCAAGCGTCTCGCCCGGCTTGATCGCGAACGAAATATCATCCACCGCCTTAAGCGGAATTGTCTTAAATCCCTGACGCACAGGAAAATATTGTTTTAAATGACTTACCTCAAGAAGGTTTTTCTCTTCACTCATCTACTTTGCTTCCTCCTGTGCTTCATATAACTCTTTGACGTTCATCCAGCAGCTCGCCAGATGGCTGTCGCTGATGCGGAGCTCGTCCGGCTTCTCGGAAAGACAGATTTTCATTGCCGCATCACAGCGCGGGCAGAACGCACAGCCCTCCGGCATCTGCAGCAGGTTGATCGGTGTTCCGCCGATCGGAACCAGCTTCTCGTTCATGTTGTCCGCCTTTGGAATGGAACGCAGCAAGCCCTTCGTATATTCATGCGCCGGGCGATAGAAAATGTCATCCGCTGTTCCGCGCTCACAGACACGTCCGCCGTACATGACAAGAATCTCGTCACACATGCTCGCAATAACGCCGAGGTCATGTGTTACCATGATGATTGCCATACCCAGCTTCTTCTGCAAATCCTGCATCAGTTCCAGAATCTGCGCCTGAATCGTCACGTCGAGCGCGGTCGTCGGCTCGTCTGCGATCAGAATATCCGGTTCACAGGCAAGCGCCATCGCGATCATGACACGCTGACGCATACCGCCGGATAATTCGTGCGGGTACTGCTTCATACGGCTCTCCGGCTCATTTACGCCAACGAGTGTCAGCATTTCAACGGCACGCGCCCACGCCTGCTTCTTATCCTTATCGGTGTGCAGAAGCACTGCTTCGGTGAGCTGGCTTCCCACAGTAAATACCGGGTTAAGGCTCGTCATCGGGTCCTGGAAGATAATGGAACATTTCTCCCCGCGGAACTTCTGCATCTGCTTGCTGTTCCACTTCGTGATATCCTCGCCGTGGAACTTCACCTCGCCCGCGGTGATCTTTCCTGTCTCCGCCAGAATCTGCATGATGGAATACGCCGTTACGGATTTGCCGGAACCCGACTCGCCTACGATGCCGAGCGTTTTGCCCGGCTCCAGATTAAAGGAAATACCGTTGACCGCCTGCACCTCGCCCGCATCTGTAAAGAAGCTGGTATGAAGGTCATTTACTTCTAATATATACTTATTCTCTTCGCTCATATCGTTATCTCCTTAATTCAGTTTCGAGTCAAATGCGTCGCGGAGACCGTCGCCCAGTAAGTTCAGCGCAAGTACGATCAGACAGATTGCAACCGCAGGAATGACCAGTCTAAGCGGGTAGGACTGCATACCGGCTCTGGCATCGTTCGCCAGACTTCCCAGAGAAGTGAGCGGTGAAGCCACGCCCAGTCCAAGGAAGCTCAAATAACTCTCGGTAAAAATCGCACTCGGCACCTGCAGTGCTGTCGTGATGATGATAACCGACAGACAGTTCGGCAGGATATGTCTTCTTAAGATTCTGCCGTTCTTCGTACCGATACATCTGGCTGCAAGAACATACTCATTATTCTTAATGGAGAGAATCTGTCCGCGGATCAGACGCGCCATACTTACCCAGTACAGAAGCCCGAATACGATGAACATGGAAATCATGTTCGTTCCAAGCGACTCGAGCGCCGTTCCGGTAATGAGCGGCTTTAATGTCTCATTGAACACCACGGAGAGCAGAATGATAATCAGCATATCGGGCAGCGAGTAGATGATATCGACGATACGCATCATGATAAGGTCTACAACCCCCCCGAAATATCCGGCAATCGATCCGTAGACCAGTCCGATGATAAGTACCATAATCGACGCTACAACGCCGACGGAAAGACTGACTCTCGTTCCGTAGATCACACGGATGAAATAATCACGGCTTAAGCTGTCTGTTCCGAAGATATGCGGAAACAGCTTCTCGCCTGTCTCTTCCATATACTGTGTCTCAAGCTTGGAATACTCGAACGGTCCGAGATTCGCCGCCGTCTTATCGCGCACACCGTTTACCGAGATAATCTCAGAGTACTTATACGGTACAATGTGCGGTGCAATGATGATTGTCAGAAGAATCAGCACCAATACGACAATACTTCCCATGGCAAGCGGGTTCTTGCGCAGACGGCGCATACCGTCCTTAAAGAAGGTCGTGGACTCGCCCATAACGTCCTGCTGCTTCTTCTCCTCGTCTGTCGCCTTCTCGAAATTTCCGGCGTTAAATTTACTTAAATCGACCTGTGCCGATAAAATCTGTCTCTTTTTGTACTGTGGATTTTCATTTCCCTGCATGCTATCTATCCGTCCTTTCCGTTCTTTACTCGAATGTAATACGCGGGTCAACAAACTTATACGCGATATCCGTCAGCAGGTTCGCAACTACCATCAGAATCGCAAGAAAGATCGTAGTCGCCATAATCATCGTATAATCACGGTTCGTGATACTCGTTACAAAGGATGTTCCGAGACCTCCGATCGTGAAAATATTCTCAACGACCATAGAACCCGTCAGAATGTAAGCGACCATCGGTCCCACATAGGTAATGACCGGAATCAGCGCGTTGCGCAGCGCATGTTTGAAAATGACCTTAAGCGTCGGAACGCCCTTTGCCCGCGCCGTGCGGATATAGTCCTGATTGAGCGCGTCAAGCATACTCGTCTTCGTCAGACGCGTAATGTATGCCATCGGATAGATGGACAGCGCAATAATCGGCAGGACATAGTTCGGGTTCGACGACGACCACACCGGAAACCATCCCAGCTTCAAACAGAACACCAAAAGAAGCAGGGTCGCCAGAACGAAGGACGGCATCGCCGTTCCAAGCGTTGTGAAAAAGACGATCAGACGGTCCGGCAGACGGTTTCTTGTCAGCGCAGCGATACTTCCCAGCACAAGGCCGAGCACGATCGCAACTAACGCCGCCATGCCTCCAAGCTTTGCAGACACCTTGAACTTGGACGTAAGCTCGCCCCAGATATCGCGTCCGCTATGTAAGGAAACGCCCCAGTCTCCGTGCAGCAGATTGTTCATATAGAGAACATACTGCTCCGGAACCGGCTTATCCAGATTATATCTCTCTTCCAGAACCTGCTGTGCCTCCTTGCTCGTCGCCTTCTCCTTGTTGAACGGTCCGCCCGGAATCGCATTCATGACAAAGAATGTAATGGCGCTGACAATCAGAATCGATAAAATTGCCAGCAATACTCGTTTTACGATATACTTTCCCACTGTTTTCTCTCCTGCTTCTACTAATTTCTTTGCAAATAAAGGGGAAGTCTTCTGCTTTCACGCTCTGATAATGCGCCCCTTTAATTGTCTGTTTTGGCATCACTATGATACTTTAGTCTGATAAAACCAATATAAACGTATTATACCACCTCACTACCATCTGTCAACAAGTAATTGTATACAAAAATACATGGGTACTCCTCCTCTCATTTCTGTCCATCCGGTTCCTTTACATTTCTTCTGTATTTTTCCGGAAAACTTTGCTATACTTTCCTTAATTAATTATAGAAGGTGGTTCCTATGATTACCAACGACGATATCTTAAACATGAACTTCTACAAAAAAGAAAAATTTACCGGAAGCTATCAGGGTATGCGCTATCTTATCAAGAAGGACGCCATCCCTGCCGCACCTTCCGACAGCGCCGGCGCAGACGCTCCCCCTGCGGATGCCCCCGCCATGACGGACGTCTTCCTCGTCACGATCTGGCCCGGTCCGTATAATTTCGCCTCCACCGACGATGACAAGAAGACCTCCGCCACCTTTCCCTTCACACCGGAAGGCAAGGAAGCAGTCGTCGCCTGGCTCAATGAGCAGTGGCAGAGCCGGAAGTCCGAGTGGCCTGCGCGGTAATGCGCACGCGCAGGGGGATGAAAAGACTGGAAGCGGCTTTCTGCTTTATTTTATCACCACTGCGCTACGACAAAGCGTCAAAAAAAGCTATATACGAAGTATACGCCTTCGTATATAGCTTTCATTCTTTTATTCCGGATAGCAGAAATCTCTGCCATCAAATTCTGATATATCATAGCACAGTTTGTCGAAAAAAGCAAGCTTTTTCTGGTCAAACTGTCACTCTTTCAGTTCCCGCCGGACGCCACGCTCTCTGTCTGCTTCTCCTGGTCATAAGCAGGGATTTCATCATAGCCGAGCGCTTTGTTCCATATGGAGACCTCCGCCAGCCTTCCATAAAAAGCGTCGTCCCCTACAGTAATCGCTCCGCCGGACAACTCCGGATTTCCTGTCTCCTTATCGTACCCCGATGCGCACAGTTCTCCGTCCAGATACAGCTTTAACATGCCGTTCTCCTCCCGGACTGCTGTGATGGCATGCGTCCTGCCGTCATTTACGTTCCCCGAAGTAACCGTCTTGGTCTGTGCCGGCACATAAGTGTCCGTGCCAAAAATTCCCTGCGCCTTTTCTGTGACTATCGTCATGTCCTTCCTTGACATCAGCGTCATATCCCCCACCGAGAACTCTGCATAGCCGTTTCGGTCAATGGACACCTTTACGTCGTCGCCTGCCGTCACAAGTGTCACGCCGCACGCTTCTGTCTGTACGCCCGTTCCGATCGTAAAGGCTCCTCTTCCGGTCAGTTCGTTGTCCGTTACAACCTCATACGCCTGCACGATACCGTCCATCCACGATGCGCCCGTTGCTTCGTCATACGTCGTCTGAATATTTTCCGCACCTTTCATGCCGTCAGCATCTGCAACGCAGACAATCTTATCCTCTTCTCCGCAGCACATGACAGCGGCAGACGCTTCATATGCGTTCCCGCTCATATCCCGCACGCACAAATTCACCTGCCTTGTGCCCGCCAGGCTTTCTTCCGCCTGCAGTACGACCGTGCGATAATCCTCCTGCAGCGACGCGGCGGTCAGAACACCTTCTATCGAAGCCTCGTCCAGATATACCCGCTCGCTGAATTTCACAATGATTTTATCCGCTCCGTCTGAGCGTGCCGAAACAATCTCCGGCGCCTGCGTGTCAGCCGCTCCATACTGCCAGACGATGGTCTGATGCGGCTTAAGTTCTACGGTAATCGTATCGCCATAAGCCAGTACGCCCAGATCCTTTTCCCCGTACGGATACACCTGAAAGCCCCTTGCCCCGGTCAGGCTCTTATTCGCCCCGACCGTACCGTCTATGTCCAGCGTATACGTCTGCACCTCATCCAATGGATTCGTAAAAGAAATCACTGCCTGATTTTCGTCAAAGCAGGCATACCCATATACACCTTCCGCCGGATCGTTTCCAAAATACCGGGAATATTTCAACACCGCGTGGTTATCTTCCGCCCATGTGAGGACGTCCGCCGCAATCTGCCAATATTCCTCATCCATAATAGACGGCGAAAAGTACACTTCCCATAACGCCGTGCCGCGTACCGCGTTGGCAAACAGATATTCCCGGAAGACCTCCGGCGCCGCGTCGCTGCCGTCTGTCACCGCATAAATCGGATCATGATTATATATATGTCCCAATGGGAACTGTATCTGACGTTCATTGGCGAACTGGTTATAATACACCTGATCCCGGTAATATATCTTCTGCTGATGACGCTCTCCGGTTCCAAGCTCTCCGGTATCATCTCCCATATTAAGCCACACCGTATTTACCCACTGAAGAATCCACGGGCTTAGCATCACACCGTTCGTTGCATTGATAAATAATTCTCTGCCCTCTGCGCTGCGGGCGGCTCTTACCTCCTCAAATAAGTCCGTCCACTTCTCCCACATATCGGACGTATAATACATGTCGCAAAATCCGCCCGTCATATGCCCGTGATCCGGATTCAGACATGCGCTTCCCAGACCATCCAGTTTCCAGTAGGTGATGTCAAATCTCGTGTCATAGTCAATCAGAAATTCTTCAAGATTTTCCAGATATTGGTCGGAAGCCACGCAGATATACGAAGAGTTCGTCGTGCCGTCGCCTATATTTTCCGTCCTGACATGCCCCGTTCCCGCATATTCCAGAAACTGAGAAAAGGTCTTATCATAACTATAGCCGCCCTGTGGCCCCAGCCACATGCCAAATGCAGACCAAAGCTGATTCGACAATTCACTGGACGTATACATCTCATTCGGGAACTTGGCGTTCGTCTCCCAGAAGCCTGTCAGATTCTCAATCGTTCCCTGATTTGTCCCCGGCGTCGTCTCATAAATTCCGTCATAGTAATTGTTCCAGCCGTCATCCACCACATAACAGTCTAACGGCTCTATACCGTTAGACGTCAGCCCCTTTTCCACACCGAGAAACGCGGCTTTAATGCTCTCATCTGTGATTTCCATTCCGTTGTCGAACCAGGAATTATACTGCTTGCGAAATTCGGTCGGCGTGGCAATCTCTTCAATATACCGGTAAAATTCTGTCTGCACCACCTTTATATCCGTATCCCAAGAAGCGCCGATCACACTTTGCCACGTCACAAACCTGCCATCCGCTGTCAACTGCCCGTCTTCCGCCATGCGGGCAAATGTCTTACCACTGTAATAGCGTATCTGGGTTTCATTTTCATGGCTGATCCATGTGTGGACTGCCGGAAACTCCGATCCCAGAAACAGCCCGCATAAAGCGGCTGTCCGAGTGCAAACATCCCCTCATCCCACACATTCTCCGTATTTTCCGGAAGCACGAACCGGTCCGTATCAATATAGTCGATTCTTGCCTTTTCTTTGTCCGACACCTGTATTTCCAGAAAAGAACGCAGATAGAAGTCATCATTTCCCAGGACGACCACCTGATCGATATCGTAAGTACTGCCGTTCACTTCAAACGGCGCATAATGAATCGTCAGTTTTTTACTGTCATCCGTCTCCTCGACATCCGCACCTGTATAGGTTAATTCGCTGGCGGTGATCGTATTTTTATTTACATCCGTAATACCGTTCCCGGCATATGCATCTGCATACAGCGTAATTTCCGTGCTGGTAAAGGAATCATCGGTCGTTCCCGCCGCACATGTCTCCTGAACGAGACGGACATAGCGGGTCGTATAGGTACGGTCAAAGTTCGCATAAACACGATCCCCCATATTGTAAATGTGATCCTGCCACATAAAATGGGATAAGCATATCCCGGCGCCCTCATGCAGGTTATACGCTTCTTTCGTAAACTCACCTTCCCCGGCAGGGACATAATTTATTCCGTCTTCGCTTACATACAGCTTAAATTTTCCCATTGTGCCGTCTATGCTGTTCGCCTCTTCGCAGTCGCCGGAACGTTTATCAATCCCGAGCGAACTGACCGTCTGCTCGCTTCCCAGATCCAGATCAAGCACAAACGGCGCTTTCTCATACATACTGTCGGCAATCTGCGGGTGAATCAAAGTGGAACCATCTATCAGACGCGCCGCTTCACTCTGCGGAATTTCCGCACCATCGCCATTTTTAAGGGTAATCTTCCATCCGGTCTTATTCAGCTCTTTGGACGGACAATCCTCATCAAACAGGCGGATGACAAAATCCTCGGAACCGTCCTGCATCTCAATTATCCTGCCGCCCTCGATCCGCTTATTGATAATGGCGCTTGTATGAATATGCCCGTCCCCGATCACGTACTCCCTCGAAAGATACGCATTCCCAATGGAAATGCCTGTGTCAGAAATGTAAACGCCTGTGTCGGAAACGGAAAAGCTTCGCAGTTGTTCCGGATCCGCCTGTTCCGATTCCGTCTGTGCTGCCACACCGATACATCCCACAGCAAAACACAGCACAAGCATTGCAGAAAGAAAAGAACGCACACCATGCGTTCCACGCAGCCGGCTATTATGTTTCTTCACATTTTTCACAACTTGTCTCTCATCCTCTCTTATCTTAAGTTTAAGTTCCTGTTATACCAAACAAGGGAAGTACTGAACAATCAATACTTCCCTCTTATCTCATGCTATGAACTGTTTTACTGCGGGTAACAGGACTTGAACCTGCACGGTCTCCCACTAGAACCTAAATCTAGCGCGTCTGCCAATTCCGCCATACCCGCGTTCTGCCGCTTCCTTTGGAAGCCACCGATATATTATAGCGTGGCAGCATAAAAATTGCAACTGTTTTTTGACCGCGTCAAAGCCTCTGAACCCCGTTCATTTCATCTGTAAACTCCTATTCCAGTTCCTCGGGCTTCTCATAACGCGTCCAGATCTTGTCGGCGCCGCATACATGCTTCGTGCCGTCCTCCTGCGAAATAATGTAATCGCCCTCTCCGATAAAGGTACGGCCTCTGCGGTGCTTGATATACGGACACATAATCGTGCCATCTTCCCGCTTGATCTTCACCAGAGTATCCGTGACAATCCACCCCTTTGTGACCACATCATACAGACGCTCAAATCCGTCCTCCATGCCCTTGCCCGGCTCATATTTCTCGACATCTGATTCCAATGGAATTCTTCGACTCTTCATGTAATCCCTCCGTTCTGTATACCCCGACCATCCCCTTTTTCCTAATTCTATTATAACATAAACGGACTGAATTTCAAACCTTTTGACATTGAACTTATCTGTCTTTGAGACACCGAACCCGTCAGTCTTTCGTTTCCCTAGGCTCCTGTTCCGGCAAGCTTCAATTCCAACTCTGCCAACCGCTCCATAGCCGCCTGCAGTTCCATTTCCTTCCGCCCCAGTTCTTCGGTCTTGCGGTTCAGTTCTTTGTCTTTGTAGTCCAGTTCTTCATCCTTCTGCTGTAACTGCTCCTTATACGAATCAATCTCCTTCTGCTGCTCTTCGATCATATACTTCACCGTATTGCGGTCTAAGATCCGCAGTTCTTCTGAAAACATCCTCATCACCCTCTCTGTGTTCCGGCACATCTCATACAGCGTCGCGTACATTTCTTTAAATTCCGGGCAAGCCGTAATCAGTTCGATTACCCTCTCCGGCTTATCCTCGCCTAGAAATGTCAGCCACGCCTCCAACGGTGTTTCTATAGGTTTATAGTGCATTTGGGCGCGGAAAATGTCAAGGGGTATCATGACAAATTCCTGCAGCAGATCGATCTGGATATACCGCCTGAAACAGGCATGAAAAACTAAGACCGACAGCCTGATAACTGCCAGATAAGATAGATGAATTTTAACACCTTTGAACTGCATTTACAAGTGAAGATATTTATTTTATGAAAAATAAACAAAACAAATGCCGCGTGTTTCAAACACGCAGCATAAAAAGACGTGATATGCCAAAGTTCCAGGCACATCACGTCTTTATAATCATAGCAGATTTCAGGGATGCCGTCTGTAGAGGCTCCCTTTAATTTCCGGTATGCACTGACTGCGAACGGCGAATGATCCGAAATGCCCCGATGCTCTCAAGCGCCTTCGTCGTCGCATAGAAAATGACGGAATCAATCGGCCACATAATCAGATTCTTTAATGCACGAAGCGGAATGATCTCCATAAATACCTGACCGTACAGCACCGAAAGGCAAAGTGTGTTCAAAAAGACATTGCACACAAGCATAACGATAAATTTCGCTGCAAGTACCCGCGGCAGCGTAATCTTCTTCTTGTAATACATGCAGCCATACAGAACGCCCGCAAGCATCGTCACCAGCGTAAGCTGCGGACAAAACGGCCCGGTCGGCTTTAAGATGTACTTTAAGATATCAAGCGCGCCTGCAAAAATACCGCCCACTGCCGGACCGAACAGATATGCGACAACCCCATTCGGGATACTCGAAAAACCGATTCGGATATACTGTCCATATTCAATGGAAAACATACCAAGAATTACGGCGAGCGCAGCAAGCATTGCCATGGTAGTGATCGTTCTTACCGATTTCAATTCACGGTAGGAATCGGTGAACAAAGTAACGAATTTTTTCATAAAAAAATTACCTCCTTTGCAGACCTCATCATACTACAACAGGAGATAATATTGCTATCTTCGGATGCAGCGGGATGCGACTCATGTACCGCAAGAAATTCTTTTCGTCCGGCTGACAACTCCCTGTTCAACCGGCACTTAACGCACATGGGTCTACTCTGCGATGCTATTTGATTGTACAACAGATGAGAAAAATGTCATCTGCTGTCTGTAACTCCACCAGTATATCACAGTATATGGAAAATGCAAGGGTACTTTCGCTCTATTTTCCATCGCATCCCAATCAAAAAAGCTGCCTGTCATTCCTTGTCTACCGCCTCCAACAGAAACGTGACTGGTCTGACACCGTCCGGACAGCAGGCAAACGTGACTCCATCCCGTTTCTGCCATGGAGTATAGGTTGCGCCTGCTGCCAGCGCTGCTGCCTTAGGATAAACACTGATCCATGCCCACGGGCAAAAATTCTCCGGCATCTCGGCGCCGCCGGTATACAGGAAAACGTCTCCCTCTTCATAATAATCGCATTCTATATCCTTACCATCCGTAAGATATTCTTCGGCGATATCCTCGTACAACTGCTTACGCAGAACGGTGATTTTTACATTTTTCATATCGCTTTCCCCCTGTAGCATTGTGATTCATTAAAACAATTATACCACAGGGGTTCGTCTTATGATACATATTATAGAATGTTTTTCCGTCTGACGATGAAACACATACCGCATACCACTGCTGCCACGCCCCAAAGAAAACCGATATTTCTATCCCCGGTCTTTGGTGAAGTGACCGCTGCTTCTTCTACAATTACATATGTACTAAAATGATTTGTTGCAAACGTCAGATAACCGTCGCGTGTTGCAGTCTCACATCTTGTCAATGCCCCATCATCTTCTAGTCGATATACCACAAGTCTTTTTCCGTCAGACGCGCTTAACCCCTCCGGAATCGGAAGCGTAACATTAATAAAGCCATTTAACTGATGAACCGCTGCGCCGGATGCATCCGTCAGATTCATTTCAAAAACCCGGAAACCTGTAGCACCGCTTATTTTTTGCGATACAAGTTCAGATACGAAATTATAGGTATCGCCGGAGGTAAGCTGCGCGCTTGCAAACTTCACTCCTTCCGGAAGATACTCTGTTGCCCCATCGATTGCAATTGTACTGTTTCCGTCCGCTGCAATTCTACGCATTGCCTGTCCCGCATCCGACGTATATGTGCTTTCTGTTGTATTGGCAGAACCGCTTCCCTCATTCGAATTGCCGGAATCAGCCGAAACGCCGGAATCAGCCGAATTGCCGGAATCAGCCGAAGCAGGCGTCGTTGAAACAACGATTTTCACATTATAACCGTCCCATCTTCCCTCAGTGGGCTCAAACGGCGCTTCAATGGAAAACGATGCTCCCTCTTTCCGGCAGTATTCCTCAATATAGCTATGAATGCTCTTATTTCGCTCTGCATAAGCAATCGCCTCCGCACTTCCATAGGTATAGGAAGAAGGAATCAGAAGATCCCACCCAGTTCCCGAATCCACACATTCCTCATTTTCATAGTATTCAAAGCTTAAAAATGCATGCTTGTATGTTGACGGCAATCCATAGAAAGTCACATTCGCATGGTCCGTGTACTGGTTGAAGTCCGTAATTTCATTGGGAGAGGCAACTGTTTCATCTGAATAGCGCCCATTCTGAATCTGTGTTTCCCATTGATTCTCTGCATTAACATCCGTCAAGGTTCCATTACTGTAGCACCTCTGATAATTGTCAAAGAAACTTCCCCATGTCGTGCCTGCCGGTACATACTGCGTATCCACATAAATGCTGTTATCCCCGGCAGAATTGACATAAATATATGTCAGCTCAATTTTGATCTGCTCTTCTGCATTTACCGTCTGTGTAAACATCGGTAACCACATCATTGCAAACGCCAGCGTCAACATCATAAGCCCCGCCGAAAGCTTTTGTAAGACGCCTTTTCTCTGTGTTTGCGGCTTCATTGTCAAACTACTTCCCTGCTTTTCTTTTGCCATTTTCAAATTCTCCTTACATTGTGTTTTATTGTGTGTCAAGCGAATTTCCAAACGTATTCCAGCATAATTGCTGCGCACGTTTTTTGCGCATCTCAAGTTTCGCAGAAACTTGCAAATGAACGCTGCTTTCGCGTTCATTTTATCATACGCAACCGCAATTCGCAATATTTTTCTGTGTGTTATTTACACACTTATTTTTATGTGCATTTAATTCGTGTATATTTCCATTGCATTCAGCACTAAAATAATAGTGTAGATATTTACAATAAGCAGGTGATATTATGGAGTTTGAAATCAAAAGACAGGAATATGTAAATCGAACCTACCGTATTCCCAAAGAATTAGCCGACAGATTATCACAGGTGGCTCAGCAGGAGGATATTTCTGTGAATGAACTTGTGGTGCAATCCTGTGAATTTGCATTAGATAACCTGAAAAAAGAGAGCAGGTAGACCTTCTACCTGCTCTCGCTTTCACAATCTGCAATACTCCACGAAATTTCTTACAGAAAAATGCTTTGGATTAAGATATTTTACCCCCTCATCTATCAGCTCAAACTTTTCATAATCAAAAGGAATTTTTTCATTGTTCAAGAAATCATCCTCTATCCATAAAGCAGGTAAAATATGTTCGCTATAATCAGAGTATTTTCTACATTCAAGACATTCTTCATCTAAGGAATCCACACCAACATAACAAATATTATAATCAAACGTATCATTTATAAATCTTTCAAGGAAACTGTTTAAAACAAATGCTACTCTGTCATCACAATAAACATAGCCCATTAAATTCTTATCTGTTACTTCTACACATTCATCATATCCATCTATTGACGCGTCATAGTATATAGCATACCAATACGCATCCGGATTTCCTGACTGAGCGAGAAAATATTTCCCAATGATCGCTTCCAGATACCCACATAATGATAATTTTTGCGTTTTTGTGCCACTGCTTATTAAAAAAAAACTGCTGACATCCATCATATTATCCTCTTCGTTCGCATATAACTTTTGATACTGCATAAAAAAATGGAAGTGCCTGTTTCCAAGTACTTCCACTCTCTGTTCATGAGACATCGGGGATTCGAACCCCGGACAACTTGATTAAAAGTCAAGTGCTCTACCACCTGAGCTAATATCCCATATTTCTAATTTTAAACAGCAAAAAGCTGGGCTAGCAGGATTCGAACCTGCGAATGCTGGAATCAAAATCCAGTGCCTTACCGCTTGGCGATAGCCCAACAAAAAAGATTCGTTGCACCTATCGCAACAAAGGTGGATACAGGGATTCGAACCCTGGGCCTCCAGAGCCACAATCTGGCGCGCTAACCAACTGCGCTATACCCACCATAAAATGTGCTCGAAGGGATTCGAACCCCCGACCCACGGCTTAGAAGGCCGTTGCTCTATCCAACTGAGCTACGAACACACATTGATGCAGGATGAATACTCCCGCTTTGCTGTGACCAGATCACAGCCGCCCACTTCTTGTGAGCCCAAATCTGCAGACAAGCGAATGTGCTTTGCAGATTTAAAGCGGGTGATGGGAATCGAACCCACGTATCCAGCTTGGAAGGCTGGTGTTCTACCATTGAACTACACCCGCACGAAATCGGGGTGACAGGATTCGAACCTGCGACCTCCTGGTCCCAAACCAGGCGCTCTAGCCAAGCTGAGCCACACCCCGAAGGATTTATATCGCTTGCGCACTTTCCCCAGCTTTTGAGCGGTCCCATTCGTGACGCAAGTGTTATTATATAGGACGTGAGAAAAAATGTCAACACCTTTTTTTGATTTTACAAATAAACTATCTCGAAATGCGCGTCTCCCTTTTTGTCAAGCTCCATCATAATATAGGACGGTCGCTTTCCCTCCTGTCTCGGATAAGAGAGACTCCCCGGGTTCAGCGCGATAATATCCTTCGCATAGTCGATGATCGGACGGTGTGTATGCCCAAACATCACGATATCGAAATTGCGCGCCGACGCCTCCCTCTCGATATCCGCAATCCCGGCATTCACATAATAATAATGACCGTGGGTAATCAGAACGCGATATTTGCCGATTTCAAGCTCCTTCTCCCTCGGAAGACAGGAAAAGAAATCATTATTTCCCGCAACGATCTCCAACGGACACCCTGCCAGCTCCCTGATATGATCTTCTTCTCCCTCTGCGTCTCCCAAATGAATCACCATATCCACCGGCTGCGTGCGCTCTAAGACTACATTTAGATTTTCATGTTTTCTATGCGTATCGCTCACAATCAGTATCTTCATACATTACCCTTCGTATTCCATGCTTTCCTAATCCTGTACGTCAAAATCCACGCTGACGCAGCAGCTCCTTCATTGCACGAAGCGCCTTTCCCCGATGGCTGATCGCATTCTTCGCCTCCTCGCTGAGTTCTGCCGTGGAACAGTGATATTCGTCTACATAAAAAATCGGATCGTAGCCAAATCCGTTTGTCCCTGCCGGGCAATCGCCGATGTACCCCTCAATCGTCTCCCTTGTGACAAGGGTACTCTTATCCGGCAGCACTGCTGCAATCGCACACACAAAGCGCGCCGTGCGCTGCTCCTTTGGCACACCGGAAAGGCGGTCCAAAATTGCCTGGTTCTTAATCTCATAGGAGGTGTCCTCCCCCATGTACCGCGCGGAATACACGCCGGGCTCCTTATTCAGATAATCCACCTCAAGCCCGGAATCGTCTGCAAGCACAATCGCATCCGTACACGCTGCGACCGCCTTCGCCTTGATGAGGGCATTCTCCTCGAACGTCGTCCCGTTCTCCTCAATCTCTAACTGGATGCCCGCCTCCTTCATCGACAGGATTTCCACTTCCATATCCGCCATAATCTCTCTGATTTCTCTCATTTTATCAGAATTTCCGGTTGCAAATATCATCTTCATATCCAAATCCTCCAAGCCGCCCTCCGCGGTCTAATATCCTTCCTCAAATGCTCTTAATACTGCGTTATAGATTCCCTGCGCTGTCTGCCTCTGGTATTCCTCCGAGTTCAAAAGCGCAAGCTCCTCCCGGTTTGTCATGAACCCGACTTCAATCAGAGCCACCGGCACTTCGCTGGTCCGGATAATATAAATCTCGTCTCCCTCCACAAGTCCCTTGTCCACGCTTCCAATCTCGGAAGTCACCTCCTCCAGGCAAATCTGAGCAAACGCTTTGCTCTCCCCGGAAGTCTCATCATACATGACCTGCGTTCCCTTCGTGCCCGACATCCGTCCGCTGCCCGTGGAATTATTATGTACGCTGATAAAAAGATCCGCATTCGACTTATTTGCCAGTTGAACCCTCTGGTCGAAGGTCGGATTGCTGTCGTCCGTCCTCGTGTAATACACGCCGATATTTTCATCGCTCTCTTCAAAAATCTTCTGAAGCTGCAGCACGATCGCAAGGTCAATATCCTTCTCATTGACGCCCTGCTTCGTCGCACCCGGCGCTCTTCCGCCATGCCCTGCATCAATTACGACTACTTTATCATA
The DNA here is from genome assembly GCA_017937095.1 of Roseburia sp. GTDB lineage: Bacteria > Bacillota > Clostridia > Lachnospirales > Lachnospiraceae > Roseburia. The sequence continues at coordinate 58,967 of JAGBEG010000016.1, forward strand.
GACTTCCTGCGGTGTCAAAAAATTAAAATAATAATACTGGGAATCATATTCCGTGCGAAGCTCGTACACCTGATTCGTCACGACCTCGACAACGCCTTCCCCGCCCTGCCTCGTATAGGAAAGCGTATCAATATAATTGCTGTCTCCGGTGACCGGATAACTGTCAAAATAAGCCATATCCGTCCCCGGAATCTCCACCCGCACCGTCTGCGTCACGTAGTCGCTATTTACTTCTATGCTGCTGCCATCCACGCCCTCCGGCAGCCGGATGCGAAGCTGCCCTTTCATTCCTGCCGCATCGTCCTGCTCTTTAATCTCAAGATCCTGCATCGCCACCTGGCTCTGGGCGAACTCCTCTTCGGCGAGCCGTTTCTCTCTCTCCTCCACTTCCCTGGTGTAAAGACTCGGAAGATACGGAAGCATGACACACACCGCAACCGAAAGCAGCACAAGAAACAGCGACGCAAGCCGCAGCGTTTTTTCTTCTATCGTACTTTTTTCTGTACTCTTTTCCGTACTTATTTCCGTCGTACTTATTTCTGTAGTACTCACTTCCATCACACTTGTTTCCTTTTATCGCTTGTTGCTGAATGCCTTAATGCAGAGGTTGCACTCCTCCACAGTATCTACGCTCTCCCATCTGCTGCCGTTCGCGCTGATGTAGCTCTCGCCGTCCTCTAAGATCACATTCTCCGTCACCTCGTCCGCCGCATACTCGATCGCCATCGGATGGACAGATCCCGGCGTGATAATGTGCAGCACGATCGCATACCGTTCGCCTGCCTCCAAAAGAATCCCCTGATTAAAATCCACCGTGTAATACCCTGCATTCGAGAGCTTCCCGGACGCCACCGGAATGCGCTCTCCAAGAGACTCCTTGTCCTCAAAATTCCTCACCACATAAAGCTCATACTGCGAGTCCTTACCTGTCGCATAAAAGCTTGCAGCCACAAGTTCTTCCGCCTGCGCCGCCGTATAGACATTCGCCCCATAGATGCTCTCCTTGTTGTAGCCGAGCTGTCCCACCCAGCCGCACAGATCGCTCTGGTATATATTGTCGTAATTGTCCGTCTCTTCCACTCTTGTATACACAACGTTGTGCGTACCGATATTCGTATCATAGTAAGAAATATAGAACACACCGTCGTCACCGAAATTCTCACCCCAGCTATTCTGACAGATAAATGCGCCGTCTCCCTCCAGATCGACGCTGAAATTCTCCTTCGGATAGCTGTCATCCCAGCCGATAATCACCACATCATGATTCGGCTTCTCTGTTCCGATATAGCAGTAAGAATTGGTCTTGCTGTTATAATACGGCGATTTTGACTGCGAACTTCGAAGTCCGTTGTAGATCGAGGTCTGCACGCCGCCATACTGGAACACCGCTTCCTTGATCTTCTCATAATCCTTTCCGTCGATCACCTGCATCTCCTGCACATGCTTCACCGCCGTGAGTTCTGGATTCGTCTCATTATCGCCGTAGGGATCATCCTTCTCGTAGACCGGTCCCTTCCACGCCGCAAGATAAGCCATTCCCATCGTATACTCACCGCCGTCATCCTGTGTCAGATCAAAGCCGTTGCAAAGCGTCATATGATCCACCGAATACTGCGCCTGTTCCTCCGGGAGCAGCGAGGACTCAAGCGCCCCAAGCGCCGCAAACGCCCAGCATGTCCCGTAAGAGCCCTGATTGCGCACCGCTGCTGCGCGCTCCTTTTCCCGCAGATCATAGCTGGTCGGAATGATCGTCTCGCTCGCTGATGTGTCCACCGCAGATGCAAGATTTTCCCCAATATCCCAGGAATACGAATAGTCCAGATACCTCGAGAGGTCATTTAAGCTGACATAGAACGTGTCGTCCCTGCAAATCAGCGGCGAGACAATCTCTTCCTTCTTGCCGTTCACCCGCACCTCCGACGCCCCGAGCGGAAACTCTACCTGATTCGAATGCTTCTCCACCAGAAGCCGCTCGTTATCATACACATGTGCACTGCAGCTTAATGCATCCCGCAAAATCGACACCGGCACCATGATATTCAGATTCTCATCCATATAAAAGGAATAATCCTCGTTGGTGTACTCCTTATTATCGATGACAAGTGACAGAAGGTTATCGTTCACGCTGGATGCAATGAGCGGATTCCACGTCGAAGCCGAGAGATTCGCCCCGCGAAAATTCCGAATCTCCCCCGTTCCTGCCGTATAAATATTAAATTTGAAAACCAGCGCCACTGTCACAAGCACGCCAAATACCAGATACCTTTTTGAATACTTCATTCGTCCCTCCGGGGCTTATTCTCACGCGTTCCGCTTCGGCGGCTTAGGACCCATGAACTGATAAAAATAAGTCTTTAACATTCCGTTATAAATCTTGCGGTTCTTGTCCGCTTTCCTTCCGATATAGCGCTCCGCATCCTCATAGCTCGTAATCAGGTACATTGACCACGCGTCAAGCCCGCGGTACGCTTCGCCGATCTCCCCGTAGAGCTTCGGCAGGTCCGCTTTCTCCTCCAGACGCTCCCCATAGGGCGGATTCGTAACGATAAACCCGTATTTCTTCGGATGGCGCAATTCGGCAACCGGCCTTTGCTGAAAATGAATCATGTGCTCCACGCCGGCTCTTTTCGCATTCTCACGCGCCGCCTTCACAACATCACCGTCGATATCGTACCCCTGTATGTCCACCTTCACATTGGTATCGATCAGTTCCTCCGCTTCCTTTACACACTCATACCAGAGCTTCCTGTCAATAAGGTTCGTCCACTGTTCCGCCGTAAATTCACGGTTCATACCCGGTGCAATCTGCGCCGCGATCATTGCCGCCTCTATCGGAAACGTACCGCTCCCGCAGAACGGATCGACAAGAATCCGGTCCGGCTTCCATGGCGTCAGCAGCAAAAGCGCTGCCGCAAGCGTCTCCGTCAGCGGCGCCCTGCTCGTAAGCGTGCGATATCCCCGCTTATGTAAGGAATCGCCGGAGGTATCTAACGTCACCGTCACCTCGTCCTTGAACAGAAAAATACGAACCGGATAAGGTGCGCCGTCTTCTGCGAACCACTCCACATCATAGCACTGCTTTAACCGCTCCACCATCGCCTTCTTCGCAATCGACTGGATATCCGACGGACTGAAAAGCTTGCTCTTTATGGAGGACGCCTTCTTCACCCAGAATTTGCCGTCCGCCGGGATATATTCCTCCCATGGAAGCGCCTTGATTCCCTGAAAAAGTTCTTCAAACGTCGTTGCTTTGAATCTTCCCACCTGTATGAGGACGCGTTCCGCCGTGCGGAGAAAAATATTCGCACGGCAGACCGCCTCGGCGTCTCCGGTAAACGAAACTCTGCCATCCTCTACCCGGCTGATTTCGTATCCCAGATCATAAATCTCTCTTTTTAATACTGCTTCCAGCCCAAAATGGCACGGAACGACCAGTTCATATGTCTTCATGTATTCTCCTCTGTGTCCTAAGTCTATTTTCCTAGTATTATATTATCCATTCTCATTTTTCCTGTCAATCCTTTGTTCGCATTGCATCGAGCCCGCCGACGACCGCATAGACCTCATACCCCTCATTGCCCAGCTTTCGCGCTGCCAGAAGGCTTGTGCTTCCGTAATCACAGTACAAGACGAGCGGTCTGCTCTTTGGCAGGCGGTGCATCCAGCTATCGATCTGGTCATAGGGAAGATTTCTTGCATTTCCATAATGATATTCCCTGTAAGCCTCGCGCTCACGCACATCGATCAGCATTGCCCGCTTCCTATATAAAAGATCCTCGATTTCCCGCGGATGTATCGTATAAAAAGTCATGTCCATCCCTCCTTCGCCTGGCAAAAAAACAGATTACAAAGACATGCTTTGTAATCTGTTTTTGTCTTTCTACATCTTATGCAGTTCTTCCCCAGACGTACCTGTGCGGTTACTAAAACCGGTCAGAGCCGGACGCGTTAGATGCCTTGTTGCTGGACTTGTTGGAAGCCTTGTTCTTAGAACTGTTCTGGCTGTTTACGTTCTGTCCGTAACCGTTCTGTCCATTGCTGTTCTGACCATTTACGTTCTGTCCGTAACCGTTCTGTCCGTTGCTGTTCTCATAACCGTTTCTGCAATTAGAAGAATTGTTCTGTGTATCCGCGTTTTTTGCCATATTTTCCTCCATTCCGGCGCCAAAAAACTGCCGCCGCTCTACTTTATTTGCTTACTGCAGGATTATTATTTGAAATTCGGAAAAAAATATGCACCATCCGTTCACCAAAAGCATCGGAAAATTTTTCAAAAAAATTCCTGTCAACTCCCCCAGTTTCCATTGCATTTTGATACCAAATGTTCTATACTATGTCTGTGATATGTGTCATACATATCATTTTATACCCCTTATTAATTATTTATACTCCCCTCAGAAAAAGCCAGGTGCATGCACCCGGCTTTTTCTATTTTGCCTCTTTCTTTTTATAAATCGTAATATTCCAGATTGTCAACGAGCTCCTGCGTAATGACGCCGCCTGCTTTCTGATACCTGTCATAAACACCCTGAATCCGCTGTACGGTCTTGGCATTTACAAGCTCAAATCTCTGCAGCGCGTTCTGATACATCGGATTGCCCTTTAATTCCTCGCGGATCTGCTTTGCAAACGGGCAGTAGGTTATGAGGATCTCCCGCGCAATCTTATTCAGACGGTAGCTTCCCTTCGACTCATACTTCATCCAGTTCTGGTAATCCTTAACGAATACCTCCCTGTAATTATTTCTTCCGCGCAAAAGCGCGTTCTTAACCTTCTCCTTCGCCTCAGCCGACAGCTCATGATTCTTGCGGTAGAACTGGAGATAATCACAATACTGTGCAGTAAGCGACTTCTCACGGATATCGTTCCAGTGAACGCCCTGAATCTTACGGCAGATTTCCCAGCGGTATCTTCCGACCGTCTCCACCATCATGTCATCAATATCGACCGCAGTAAAAATCGGGAACATAAAACGCGCGGAGGTATCTCTCTTTACGCCCGCCGTCTCCTGCCACATCATGGCTCTGGTTCCGGCATTCGGCATAAGGATAATATCCGGCAGCACTTCCTTCATCAGCACCTCGCGGTTGATTCCCTTCTCCGGATCGGAGAATACCACCTCCCGGTAAAAGGCGGAAAAATCAACCTTTCGTATCTTATCCAACGCTATGTCCAATTTCTGTGCCGTGACAAGCATCTTGTCCATGGAATTGATCAGATCATATTCACCCAGTATCGGACAGAAGGTAGACAGCTTTCCATAGGTCGCGCGATTGCCTGACATGAACATGTTCTGAATCTCGAACTTCACCTTAAGCTCCCGGTTGTTCATATAGCGCTTCTGCTGCTCCATCGTAATCTTGCCGTTCTTGCGCATCTCCGCAAGATAAGCCGGATAGTCCATATCGAACTCATTCTTTGAAGGCTCGTTCCTGCCCTCGTAGACGCTTTTCAACCACTCATATATCGTGTATACATGCTCTGATCTGCACACCGAAAGATGCTCGGTCAGATCGAACAGAATATTGGCGTTCTCTTCGCCCGCCATCTGCACATCCATAAAGCCGAAATTGAGGAACATTTCCACAATCGGCGTCAGCTCCTTCGCACCCTTTACCGTATACATAAAAGCCTTTAAATAAGTGTCATAGAAAATCTGCGTAATCCTCTTGCGCAGGGCAAATGTCTCCGCATCCGTCGAAAACATATCCGGCAGTTCCCTGTACTTCTGCACCAGACTGCGCATCTCCTCTGTCACCTTCTCGTCCATGCCGGCGTAATTTAAAATATGAAGCAGGCAATCCTCCGCCTGTTCTCCCTCTTCGCCCTCGTTCCAGCTATCCTCAGACGGCTGCGGCGTCGCAAAGGTACCGCCCTGCGCCGATAAATCCAATGCATGATACGCACCAAGGCGCTCCTCCACCAGCTTCTCGTCATAGATTCCAAGCTTCTTGATCACCTCCGCCGTGCGCTCCATGCTGTCCATCAATGGCTTGACGTCGTAATTCTTCCCCTTCGCCCGCTTCGCAAGGTCCAGATACAGTTCAAAAATATCATTCTGTGAAGCGGAAAGCAGAATATCCTGATTGTAACGCAGGTACTCCACCATCTCAATGATTCCCTGCATAACACGTCTTGTCTGATAGCTGGCTTCCATGATCGCGCCGATGCAAAGCCCGTCATCCTTCTGCATCAGCCTCATATATTCCTCTAAATATCCGTTCACGAGACTGACGCTGTTATTGATTTCCCAGTTCTCCGCCTTGTGCACCATCTCAAGCGGTTTGAAATTGTCCATTCTGGTAAAGCTCTGCTCTTCCAGATGATACTGTGCACAAAAATTCGAATAATCACTGTACTGATTCTCGACAAATGAATGAAACTGTCTCACCAGCTTTTGGAACCCCGCATATGTATTGAGCAGCATCTGGCGCTGATTGAGCGCTGCGCCAAGCAGGGTGCTGCGCATACTCGCCTGTCCGTGGATCGCCGCTCCGAGGTCATCCGGCGAATCATAAGGAAATACTGCAAGAACAGAATCCGCCGCCGCGATATAGTCGCAGAGGTAACGGTCATTTTCCGAGATACCAATCACTGCGCCCTTCCCCAATACGATCTTCGCATAGGAATTTCGCTGAATGACCGTGCCCTCCTGCACAATATACCACTTCTTTACCTTCTCTTTCTGCTTTGCAATCACCTGATTCTTCTGTACCATTACTGTCGTCATAGTCTCCATGCTTCCCTCGTACCTTCACACAGCCCGCACCTGCTCTTAAACTGTGCCCCCTTCTCTGATTAATAATAACTCCGAGAGCAGTACATCCGCCGCCTCTTCCTTGCTCATCAATTCCAGTTGCTTCTCACCGTCTCTGGTAATCAGCGTAATCACATTCGTATCCGTGCCGAACCCTGCGCCCTTCTCCTTAAGATTATTGGCAGCGATCATATCAAGATTCTTCTTCACAAGCTTCTCTCTTGAATGCTCCAGCATGTGCTCCGTCTCCATGGAAAATCCGCAGAGTACCGTATTGCCCTTCTGCTCCCCCAACGCCGCCAGAATATCCCTGGTGCGCTCCAAGTGAATAGAAGCCTCGCCGTCCTTCTTTTTGATCTTCTCGTCTGCGACCTCCGCCGGTCTGTAATCGGCAACTGCCGCCGCCTTGATGATCATGTCCTGTCTGCCCGCGCGTTCCATGACCGCCTGATACATCTCCTCTGCCGTCACCACAGGAACCACATCCACGAACATCGGCGGTTCAAGCGCGACCGGACCGCTCACCAGTGTCACCTTCGCTCCGCGGTACATCGCCCGCTTCGCAATCGCATATCCCATCTTTCCGGTAGAATGATTCGTGATATAGCGCACAGGATCGATTGCTTCCTGCGTAGGTCCTGCTGTCACCAGCACTCTGACATCCTTTAAATCCTTCGGGCAGGCAAGCTCCTTTAACACATACTCGACCAGCGTCTCCTCAGAAGGAAGCTTACCGTCCCCGGTGTCCCCGTTTGCAAGCATTCCACGCACCGGATCGATGATCTCATACCCATATTTCTTCAGCTTCGCAATATTCTCCTGCACAATCGGATTGTGATACATATTGTGATTCATCGCCGGTGCGATCTGACACTTACAGGTACATGCCATCACCGTCGTGGTAAGCATATCATCCGCGATCCCGTTTGCGATCTTGCCGATCACATTTGCCGTCGCCGGAGCAATCAGTACCAGATCTGCCTGTTTCGCGAGCGCCACATGCTCTACCGAAAATTCAAAATTGCGGTCAAACGTATCGATCAGACATTTATTTGCCGTCAATGTCTCAAATGTCGTCGGCGTAATAAAATTGGTCGCGTTCTGTGTCATCAGAACATGTACGTTGCAGTGAAGCTTCTTCAGCATCCGTGCAACATTCGCCATCTTATAAGCTGCAATGCCGCCTGTTACTCCCAACAGCACCGTCTTTCCCTTAAGCATTCCTTTTTGTCCTCCATCCTGTCACTCTCTGCCATTTCTTCTTATCTCATGTAATGACGAAGCGCCTTGCACACTGCAGTCGTAAGCACAGCCGCGACGATTGCCTCCGGTATTCCGTTCGCAGCGATGATTGCAAGAATTGCTCCATACACTGCATCTAACGCGATCTGCTTCGCGGCTGCGAACTGCTCACTAAAGCAGAAATAAATCAAATTCATAACAAGCAGCGTATTGGTAAACGCTCCCACGATACCCGCAAGCGGAAGTGCAAGCCAGTCGCTGCCGTTCTTACCTTTGCACAGCCTGCGCACCCCTGTATATACGAAATAAGGAACTACACCCACAAGAATCCTCGGCACAAAACAGATCACAATACTCCAGAAATTGCCGCCGATCCCGCCCACCGAATAGAACGGGGAAAAGGCGAATGACAACAGGCTCGGATTAAACGTATTGTTGATCAGGCTCGTACATCCGAATACAAAGCCGAGAAAGCCGCCCTTTTTCGGTCCTAATAGAATGGATCCGATAATGACTGGCACATGAATCAGTGTAGCCTTAATGATGACCAGATTAATATACCCCAGATATGGCACAAATGCCATGATGATGATGATTGCCGTAAATAAAGCGGTCAATACCATCTGCGACGTCTTTTGCTTATTCATAGAAACCTCCTGCTCTCGTTCATCCGGAACAACCTCGTTGTTCCCCCATGATACGATGCTTTTATTATGTACAGAATCATTTTATACTGTTTTCTTCTTTTTATCAATCCTTTTCCTCCCGGACCGGATTAACACAAAAGAGCGCATGAAAACAATGCCTGCCGTCAGACATGTCCATGCGCTCCATCTGTCTTATTATAGTACTTCACTTATAGAATATCTTATTTTCTTCACTTACACCATTGCCCTGACATAGTGCTTCACTTCCCGCATCTTGCGGATAAAACGGTTATCTGCTTCATAAAATGCAAGTCCTGCCGGAACCGTGATCAGAATATTGAACGGTACGGCTATATACCATGCCGCCTGCATAATCGGTCCGCCCAGTTCAAAATGATAATATACCATCTGTACCAGAAAAATATGATAGGACGCTTTCCCGATCCATGTTAAAAGCCTTCCCACCGCTCCCGGAATCGTACTGTGATAGAACTTGCGGAACAGCAGAATCACAATGGGGAATATGTAAAATGCCACCGGCATCGCGGTCGTCTTCCAATATTCGAACAGACCAAACTCCTTGTCAAATCCAAATACCGCTACAATATAGGCAAATCCAATCAAAAACATCGCCACAAGCTGATAGCGCTTTAACCGCTTCTCGGGATGCAGATAAATATAACAGCCAAATGCAATCAACAGCAGATATCTGCCGATGCTAAGCCTGTAATAATATTTATCCATCTCAAAGACCTTTACCGCAATCTCAAAAAGGAGATTTGCAGCACACGACACTGCAATGCCGACTTTTGCGTTTTTCTCTATCAGAATATAAATAATCGGAAAAATCACAAGAAGCTGCAGCATGACCGGCACATAGTAGCTTCCCGGTCCGTAAGCTCCAAGCAGGAAAATACGCAGCGGATGAATATCCTTATCCTCTGCCGCCAAAAGCGCGATCTCTATCAGGCAGATCGTAAAAAACGGCACTAAAAAGCGAATCAGCTTCGGCTTCATCATACTCCAACCGTACATCTTCCCCAATCTGCCCTCCGCCTTTTTGCGGTTCGACATGGCGAAATTATAACCGCTCACAATCATAAATACCGGCACCGCCATATTGATGAGCATCGTAAAAAACGGCGACGTCTTATCTGTCCATTCATAATGGGTAATAATTACCATAATGACACAGATTGCTTTCATATAATCGAGAAACTCGATTCTTTGTTTCTTTCCCTCTTCCATTTCCATCCCTCTAACCTGTTTTACACACAATCCAGACGCAGCGCTGCCCGCGCCGTTCACACTTCCTGCAAATATCCCAAAACGCTTTGTGCCCGCATCTGTTTTCACCAATTCTGTATATTACGCATTTGATGATTCTTTTTCAATAGTAATTCTCGCTAAAATTGTGTGTAAATTGAGGAATATTCTGAAAGAATTTTACAAATGCCGCTCTGTTTCCCGGCATTTACTCCACATTCTTAAGCGCCCGATCCATTGGAATTTTCTTAATTCTTCCAAAATCCAATATCATGACAACGAGATAACCGACCAGTACAAAACCAAACATTTTCACATAGCCTGCCGGTTCAACCCGAAATTCATACCACCCGCTATACGAAAACAGCATCATTCTCCACACCAGCCGCATGACATATACGCCAAGCAAGACACTGACTGCATCCGCAATAAGCAGTACAATGGTCGTGGACAGAAGATATAAGCTTGCAATCTCCCTGTTTTCATAGCCCAAAATTTTTGTCATTGAAATCGCATTTTCATTCTTTTCAATAATCAGTTTCGTCAGAAGATAAATTAATACCGCCGACAGCAGGACGCATAAAATCTCGAAATATGTCATATAAGAGCCCATTGAATGATCGAGCTGGTCACACATTTTCGTAATATCTTCTTTTGTAATGACTGTCGCAATTTTCTCTTCATCAATATCCTTGATTTCCGTATCAGACAGGTAACCGCTGAATTCTGCCTCGTCCAATTCAAATATTTCACGATAATTTTCAATCGGCAGGAACACGGCAAGGCTCACACACCTGTCATAAATGCCTGCCACCTCAAATGAATACTGCTTGTTTTCGTATTTCTCATCAAGCAGGACTGTATCGCCTATCTTTAATTCGTATTTATCACTTAAGGATTCCGAGATATACACTTCATTCTCTGCAAGCGCTTCCAGTTCTGGAATGACAACATAGCTGCTGCCATCTGAAATGCCGTAAACGGAAATTTCCTCGTCCAACACGTCGCTTTTTTTCTGAAGAGACGTCATGCTGAATTTCTCAGCCGTCTCATTTTCCGTGGTGATAACAGCTCCTTCCTCGTCTTCATACGACCTTAGCACATACTGGTATTTTGCAAACATCATATCGGATGCATTTTGTTTGTAGTAATCGAGCGTATCAGGCATACCCACTGCCATTGCAAGCATGATCATGATAAAAGCGATTCCTACAAACAGAACAATATAATTCGCCATATTCTGCAGCATTATGCGCAGCCGGAATCTGCTCAAAAACTTCCATGCCGGAAGACGCATTGCCTTCTTGCGTTTTGTCTTCTTTAAATCGTGGCGCAGAAACTGTAATGGCGAGTGCCGCATCATCTTTACGATTACAATTATATTCACTGCAAACATCAGTACGACCGGAATCACCGTTGTCTTGATAAACGCATTGGGATTCCATACGGTTTCATACGTCGGAAGACTGTAGCTGTTGTAATACATCGACACGACCACATCTTTGAACACCGTGTAACCTAAGATGTTTCCGACGCACGCCGCAATCAGTGTTACAATGACAGGCATAGACAGATAATGTCTGACTAACTCGCCCCTGGTATATCCGGACGCCCGCAGCGTTCCAATTGTCGCTGATTCCTTTGCAATGGTGTTGCTGATAGTAATTGCAAAAATAAACGCAATAATTACAATCAGAATATCCAGAAGAACTCCGCCCATTGCTTCGTCCGAACCCATATCCTCCGTTGCAAAATGGATCGCCGGATTCGCGTAAGCAGGAATGTAATCTTCTATTTCATTATCCGCAACGACCGTCTGCGTGAGCAGCGCCTTCATAAAATCATCCGATTTCGCTTTCTCCTCTGTCTCGTCCGCCGCTCTCTCCACGTAATTCCATGCATAAGCATAATGAATGGATTTGCTTAAGCGGTCAAATCCCTCCTCCGTCACCATCGCCACATCAAATTTTAACGCATCAAACATTAAGTCTGTGCTCTCCTCATGCAGCGTTGCATAATTGACGTAGGCAAGCAGACCGACCACCCTATAGGCCTGCCCGCTTACAGAAATGGTATCTCCTACTTTTATTCCTACATTATCCGCATGCATCCGGTCAATGGCAATCTCATCCTCCGCTTCGGGAAACCTTCCATCCATAAGACATGCAAGGTTTACGTCCTCTGTTTTCGCATAAATGCGGATGGTTCCGTCTACTGTGCCGTCATTGTTATAATCCTCGTCCTCATTCCTGTAAAAATTCTCATACACTACTACGGGAACCGCCTTAAAGTCCGCATCATCTAATTCATATTTTTCCTGTGCATCCGCATATTTCTCATCAATTTCATCACAGATCTCATCCCACGCCTCATCGTAGGCTGCCTCATAAGCCTCGTCATAAGCCTCGTCATAGGCTGTCTCATAAGCAGTCTGATATGCGCTATCATATGCTGTCTTGTAAGTTCCGTCCTCTTTTGCTTTGGCGATTGCCACAGCAAGCATTGCCTCCGCCGATGCTTCATCCAGCCCCTGCGCCAATATGCTCTGCTTCACCTGTGCCGTAAACTGGCTGTCGAACTCCTCCGCAAATGCACCCTCGAACTCCCCGTCAAATTCTACCGTAAATTTATCCTCAAATTCACTGTCAAATTTTTCGTCCAGCTCTTCCTTTGCCTTATCCAGATAATACTGCTTTATGTCCGCCTTCTCTCCTGCCTCAATTGCAGAAATAAGCGCTTCGTCGGCTTTCGTCTTTAACTCGAAATGCCCGTCCTCCAGCTTGTATTTCGTCACACCGGTATCCGCCGCTATCATCATGCTCTCATTCGCAACATACATTCCAGCCACAAACCCAATCGTCAGGATAAGAAACAGAGCAACTACAAGGTACTTTCTCCAATCTCCCAGCAGCTCCTTTGGAATACGCTTTATGAGCGGATTTCTTACTTTTTTCTTCATGCCGCCACACTCCTTACCATTCCAGATCCGCCGCTGAAATCTTATTTGTATTGATATCGTTATGGCGCACCGCTCCATCACGAAGCTTGATTACATGATCCGCCATATTTTTTATCGCTTCGTTATGCGTGACCATAATGACCGTATTTCCATATTTTTTATTTACATCCTCGATTAATTTTAATATTTCCTTGGACGTATTGTAGTCAAGCGCTCCCGTCGGTTCATCGCAGAGCAGGATATCCGGATTTTTTACAATTGCACGTCCGATGGACACTCTCTGCTGCTGTCCGCCGGAAAGCTGGTTCGGAAGCTTATGTCTGTGCTCATACAGCCCCAGCGTATGCAGAAGTTCGTCAATATCCAACGCGTCATCCGACAAATATGCGCCGACCTCAATATTTTCTTTTACATTCAGATTACCAATGAGATTGTACATCTGAAACACATAGCCTAAATGCTTTCTTCGATACTGTGTCAGCTTCTTTTCGCCCAGATCCTCCAGCTTATCGCCATTAATAGATATGTATCCCGAATCGGCACTGTCAATGCCTCCAATAATATTAAGCAGCGTCGATTTTCCCGAACCGGACGGTCCAAGCAGCACGCAGAACTCTCCCTTGGCTATGGAAAAATTCATTCCACGCAATACCTCCTGGCGTGTTTCCCCGCTGCCAAACCCTTTCTTTAAATCTACAATTTCCAAGAATCTTCTTTCTTCTTCTGACATACGCTTTCCCTTCCATGAATTTTACTTCAGCAGTTAGTTCTAGCTAACCTCTTGGGAATTATAGCATACTTACGAATAATTACAAGTTTCCAGCCCATTCTTGAAAAATATTTATCAATTATTATCACTCTCTTTTCCCGTGACCAATACAAGCCGGGTCCAGACTCAAAAAAAGAGATAGGAAAAATTCCTATCTCTTCTTCTACGTGCGCGAGAGGATTCGAACCCCCGACACCTTGGTCCGTAGCCAAGTGCTCTATCCAGCTGAGCTACGCACACATATTCTCTTTTCACATCCATTATAACATACTTGTCAAGTCTGGATGTAATGCCGGCGACCGGAATCGAACCGGTACTGTGTCACCACAACAGGATTTTAAGTCCTGCGCGTCTGCCAGTTCCGCCACGCCGGCATTGCTACAACAAACATGCTGTAGAAGTGGGACCTATAGGGCTCGAACCTATGACCCTCTGCTTGTAAGGCAGATGCTCTCCCAGCTGAGCTAAGATCCCATGCGTTACTTGTAGCGAGTGTTAAAAACTATAAACTCACTACGAACGACCCAGAAGAGACTCGAACTCTCGACCTCCGCCGTGACAGGGCGGCGCTCTAACCAACTGAGCCACTGGGCCATATACAATTATTTATTAGCTTTTGTATCAAGTGGACCATCGGGGACTCGAACCCAGGACCGACCGGTTATGAGCCGGTTGCTCTAACCAACTGAGCTAATGGTCCATAGAACCAAAGGTTCTGTTAAAAGCCGATGATCGGACTCGAACCGATAACCTGCTGATTACAAATCAGCTGCTCTGCCAATTGAGCCACATCGGCATGTATACCTCAGCTGATTACAGCCAGCCAAAAGCCAGTGACTCCAACGGGAATCGAACCCGTGTTACCGCCGTGAAAGGGCGATGTCTTAACCGCTTGACCATGGAGCCAGATTGTAATAATACTTCTATAGTCAAAAAAAACTCCCCGAGTAGGACTCGAACCTACGACAGCGCGGTTAACAGCCGCGTGCTCTACCGACTGAGCTATCGAGGAATAAAGAACAACCGCCACGCGGTGCTATTTAAAGCTGATTTACAGCCTTCCGGTATAAAATATTATACCTTCAAAACTTCATACAGATTCCGAAAATAATCTTCTCCGAATTAATCTTCTCCGTAAGTTGGTCCGCTCGACTTCACTTCGTTCCGTCTCGCTGTCATCTGCAACTCATTTACGAGTTTGCAGATTGACCTCTGCTCTAAGTAGCCATGATTCTGCAAGCAAGCTTGCTTCATCCTGTCTACTCCTCGCAGACCACCTTACTCCTTACTTGGTCAAGCCCTCGAT
>JAGBEG010000017.1 GCA_017937095.1 Roseburia sp.
AATCGCGGCTCCGGTAACGTTCTTCTATATGAAGCAGTACATGGAAAGCTCGCTTCCGCTGTCATTGATCGAGGCGGCGCGCATCGACGGCTCGGGTGAGTTCCGCACCTTTAATTCCATTGTGCTGCCGCTGATGAAGCCAGCGATTGCGGTGCAGGCAATTTTCACCTTTGTATCAAGCTGGAACAACTACTTCATTCCGGCATTGGTATTACATGAGGACACGAAGAAGACGCTCCCGATTCTGATTGCACAGTTGCGTTCGGCTGACTGGCTGAAATTTGATATGGGGCAGGTATACGTGATGATCGCGTTCTCCATTTTCCCGGTAATTATTGTGTATCTGATTTTATCAAAGCATATCGTACAGGGCGTCGCGCTTGGAAGCGTGAAGGGCTAAACGAAAGGACATGCAGAGGAAACTCTGTATGTTCTTTTTTGATAGGGCAAAAAAATCTACAAAAATCACCTCTTGTTTTTGTGCATTTTAGTAAATGTTAAAAAATAGGCTCAAAATTCTTGCAAAAATCAGAAATAGGAATATAATTTTAGATATAACTAAAATACTTTACAAAAATCAAAGACAAGAGAGATTGAGCGATGGAGAAACAGTTAAAATTCAATGAGCCATGGATCTTACAGAGAGCGGACCCCTACGTGTACCGTCACACGGACGGAACCTACTATTTCACGGCGTCTGTGCCGGAGTATGACAGAATCGTATTGAGGGAAGCGGACTGCATTGCAGATTTAGAGACGGCAGAGGAAGTCACGATATGGAAGAAGCATGAGAGCGGACCGATGAGCGAGCATATCTGGGCGCCGGAGCTGCATTATGTGCAGGGCAAATGGTATATTTATTTTGCAGGCGGTGAGAAAGAGGATATCTGGAAAATCCGTCCTTACGTGTTGGAGTGCGAAGGGCAGAATCCGACGCGCGACCATTGGAGAGAGCTTGGCAAAATGCAGCGCGCCGATGAGGATGAGTTTTCCTTTGAAGCATTTTCCCTTGACGCTACCGTGTTTGAGGATGCCGGAAATTATTACTATGTATGGGCGGAGAAGGTCGGAGTCGGAAAGCAGATTTCAAACCTCTACATAGCCCAGATGGAGTCGGCGCATAAGCTTCGCACGGTGCAGGTGCTTTTAACGACGCCCGATTACGATTGGGAGCGCGTCGGCTTCTGGGTAAACGAGGGTCCGGGCGTGATAAAGCACGACGGAAAGATTTTCCTTACCTACTCTGCGAGCGATACAGGCGTTGCGTATTGTGTGGGGATGCTGACGGCGGAGAGCGGCAGCGATCTGTTAGACCCGTTATCGTGGAAGAAGGAGCGCTATCCGGTGCTTCGGACAGACGAGTCGAAGGGGATCTACGGACCGGGGCACAACTCCTTTACCAGGGATGAAGCGGGAAATGATATTATGGTATACCACGCAAGAACAGAGGCGAAGATTGAGGGCAATCCGCTGTACAATCCGAACCGTCATGCACATCTGATGCAGGTGCGGTGGGATGCGGACGGACGTCCGGTATTTTCTTATGAGTAAAGGGGGAAAAGGAGCGGGCATATGAAGAAGAAATGGGGTGCAGCGGCACTTTCCGTGCTGCTGTCTGTAGCAATGGCGGGCGGCTGCGCAGGAGGCGGAGCGGGAAATAAAGCTGCGGAGAATGCGGATCAGTCCACGGAGACCGCAGGTCAGTCCACGGAGACCGCAGATCAGACCGCAGAGAATACGGCAGGAAAAGCGCTTGACGAAATCGAGACCGGAAGAAAGACAGAAGCGATTTCCTGTCACGATCCGCAGATTCTGCTGGCGCAGGACGGACGCTATTATATGTTTGGAAGTCATATGGTGGGAGCATCGTCGGACACGCTTTCGGGCTGGGAATATTTTGCGAACGGGAATAATCTGTTCGACAATCTCTTTGACGGCGATCTGGATGCATTTGCTTTTGTGGGGAAGAATACGGACGGCGGCTATTCCGTCTGGGCGCCAAATGTGATCTATAATGAGACGATGCAGAAATATGTGATGTATTTCTGTACGACGTCCTCCTATATCAAATCCAATCTGTGCTTTGCGGTGGCGGACGAACCGCAGGGGCCTTATAGCTATGTGGACACGATTCTCTACTCCGGCTACGGCAATTCCGACGCCGAAGAGACGAATCTGTACGAGGTGCTCGGCGCAGACGCGGATATCAGCAGATATTTAGAATACGGCGGCTACAATAACAAGGCGTGGCCGAACTGTATCGATCCGGCGCTCTTTACGGATGCGGACGGAAGGAGGTGGATGACCTACGGCTCCTGGTCGGGAGGCATTTTCCTGCTGGAAATCGACCCGGCAACGGGGTATCCGATTCACCCGGAAGCGGACGGGGAAAACGGCGTCGATCCGTATTACGGAACGCATTTAATCGGCGGCGGACATCATTCCGTTGAGGGACCGTATATCCAGTACGACGAGAAGAGCGGGTACTATTATCTGTTCGTGTCCTACGGCGGTCTTGAGAGCGACGGCGGCTACCAGATCAGACAGTACCGGAGCGAGAATCCGGACGGTCCTTACGTGGACGCATCGGGAAAAACGCTTGGGGATGAGGATGATCACTACAATTATGGTTTGAAAATGATGGGCAATTACACATTTCCGAGTCTTGACTGCTCCTATGTATCGCCGGGCGGTCAGTCCGCGTTCGTCGGGGCGGACGGGAATAGGTACATCACCTACCACCAGCGCTTTGATGACGGTACGGAGTACCATGAGCCGCGCGTGCACCAGATGTTCTTAAATGAAGAGGGCTGGTATGTGGCGGCGCCCTTTGCGACGATGGGCGAGAGCTTAAGCGCGGACGGCTATACGCAGGCGGATGTGACGGGAACCTTCTATGTCGTGAATCACGGCACGGACATCAGTTCTAAGGTCAGAGAGGCAGAGCCGGCAGTGATTGGAGCGGACGGCACGGTGACCGGCGAAGAAATGAGCGGAACGTGTACGGTCAAAGATGGAACCTGCTATGTCGATCTGGAGTTAGACGGTAAGGAATATCACGGCGTACTGCTTGAGATGGAGGATGAGGCGGGAAATCCCGTACTTGCGATTATGGCGGCGGGAGCGTCGAATGAGACGGTCTGGTGTGTAAAATATTTATAAGAAGGGGGAACCGGAGCAGGGGCTCCGGCATAGAAAGATGGCAAAGTTAGTAATCAATGAGGAAAAGACAAAGGGAACGATCGCGCCGGAGATTTACGGACATTTCTCAGAGCATCTGGGACGCTGTATCTACGAGGGCATGTATGTGGGGGAGCATTCAGATATCCCGAATGTGAACGGTATGCGCACGGATGTGGTCGAGGCGTTAAAGGAGATCAAAATTCCGGTGCTGCGCTGGCCGGGCGGCTGCTTTGCGGACGAATATCACTGGAAGGACGGCATCGGTCCGAAGGAGACGCGCAAGAAGATGATCAATACCCACTGGGGCGGCGTTGTGGAGGACAACAGTTTCGGAACGCACGAATATTTTGAACTCTGCCGTCAGTTAGGGTGCAAGACATATGTAAATGGAAATCTTGGCAGCGGAACGGTGCGCGAAATGTCGGAGTGGGCAGAGTATATGACCTTTAACGGGGTATCTCCGATGGCGGACCTTCGAAAGGCGAATGGTCACGAAGAGCCTTGGACGGTGGATTATTTCGGCGTGGGCAACGAGAACTGGGGCTGCGGCGGAAATATGCGTCCGTCCTACTATGCCGACGAGTACCGCAGATACCAGACCTATGTGAGAAATTATGATCCGAAAAAGCCGATTCAGAAAATCTGCTGCGGTGCGAATGTGGATGATTACGCGTGGACGAGAGGCGTGCTCGAGACTGCATTTGATCATACACCGCCGGAATTTCACGGTTTTATGGACGGTCTTTCCCTGCATTATTATGTACATCCGGAAGGGTGGGAGATAAAGGGAAGCGCTACGGAGTTTGACGAAGAGGTATGGTATAAGACGCTCAAAAAAGCGCTTTATATGGACACTCTGATCGAACGTCACGGCAATATCATGGATGAGTTCGACCCGGAGAAAAAGATTGCGATGATCGTGGACGAGTGGGGCTGCTGGTTTACGGTGGAGCCGGGCACAAATCCGGGATTTTTGTATCAGCAGAACACGATGCGTGATGCGCTCGTGGCAGGCATCACCTTAAATATTTTCAACAAGCACTGCGACCGCGTGAAGATGGCGAACCTTGCGCAGATCGTCAATGTGCTTCAGTCCGTCATTTTGACGGAAGGCGCTTCCATGGTGAAGACGCCGACCTACCACGTATTTCATATGTATCGCGACCATCAGGGCGCAGAGCTTTTGGAGAGCACCTTGACAGGGGTCGGCGAGACCGGAACCGGCGAATGGCAGGTGCCGGAAGTGACGGAGTCCGTCTCAAGAGATGCAGACGGAGTGATAACCGTGACGCTTAATAATCTTTCCGTATCGGATAAGAAGGACATTGATATCTGCTTTGCAGCAGGCGAGGGAGAGAGAAGCGTCCGTGAGGCAAGTATTCTCACGGGTGAAATGAAGCAGCACAATACTTTTGCAGAGCCGGACTGTGTAACAGAGCGGGCATTTGAGGGTTACCGCGTGTCGGGCGATAAGGTTTGCGTGACATTACCGCCGTGCAGTGTGGTAAGACTGCGCATAGAGCAGTAGGAGCCACAGAGCGGAAAAACGCGGAGTGGTAAGGAATGTAGAGCGTGAAAGGACTTGCGCATGGCGCAGGTCCTTTGTTCCTTAAAGCGAAGATTATAGAGGGGGAAAAGGAGGGGGATATTATGATAGAATATCCGAAGATGCCGCCGAAACAGCCGCCGAAGTCCGTGGTAAGAGAGGGCGCAGAGCGGACGGCAAAGGAGCTTGGATTGTGGCTTACGCACGATCCGGCGATTTTCCGCGATCCGGACAGCGGCTATTATTATATTTACTGCACGGGAGCGATCTGCCAGCGCTCGCGCGATCTGATTCACTGGGAAATGGTCGGCAAGGTCGTAGAGAAGCCGCCTTTGGAGTCGGCAGAGTGGGCAGGAAGCGATGACATCTGGGCGCCCGATATCGTGAAGGTGGGGAAGGAATATCGTCTGTACTGCTCAAATTCCACCTGGGGCGTGCGGCAGTCCTGCATCTTTCTGGCAGTTTCTGATTCCCCGGAAGGGCCGTTTGTTCCGCGCGGCTGCGTGTTAAAGACGAGCGATAAGCTTCCGGTGAATGCGATCGATGCAAATATCATTACGGATGTAGATACAGGAGAGATGTATATGGTATACGGATCTTTCTGGGGCGGCTGCCATGTATTAAAGCTGGATAAGGAGACGGGGCTTGCAGCGGAAGAGGGCGTCGGTACGTCTCTGGCGTGCCGTCCGGCATGGATGAGCGGCGGTATCGAAGGCCCGTATATGATCTACAATCCCGATACGAAGTATTATTATCTCTTTGTGTCCTATGCCTCATTAAAGACGGACTACAATATCCGTGTGGGCAGAAGCAGGACGATCATGGGACCGTTTTTAGACTATAACGGAAGAAAGCTCACCGAGGCGGAGGATGCGGACAATACGATCGGGCTGTTGGAATTTGGCGGCTATCGCTGGAATGAAGGCACGCCTTATATGGCGCCGGGGCATAACTCCGTCCTGCGCGATACAGACGGAAGCTGGTATCTCGTCTGCCATATCAGGGAACTGAATTTTGCGGGAACGCCGGAGCCGTCCACGATGCAGGTGCGAAAACTGTACTGGATGCCGGACGGCTGGCCGGTCGTTTCCGCCGAACCGTATGCCGGGGAGCGGGAGCAGCGGATTCCCGCAGAGGAGCTGTTTGGGTATTACGAGAGAATCAGCTTTGTGCCGTCCCTGCCACAGGGCATTATGCACGCGGTTCCGATGAAGCTTGATGCTTCCGGTTATTATGAGTGCTGTTCGATACAGGGCGAATGGAGCTATGACGGCACATGGCTGTCCATCGGCTACGGTCCGAACCGCGAGACGGCGCGCGTGAGCGCGGCATGGGACGCCGAGCGCGATGTGCCGACGATTATCTTAAGCGGAAAAAGAGAAGACGGAATCTGTTTTTGGGCAAAAAAAGTGGGAACTCTTTCGTAGAGTTCCCTTTGCCGTTTATTCCGTCTCTGCACTCTCGGGTTCGATCGGCGCGTAATTGATGCTCACCTTGATGTCCTGTCCGTAATTGCCGAAGGTCTTGCCGAAGATCGTAAGTCCGCCGACGTGCTCGGCGTCGTCGTTGACTGCCATGCGGAATTTCATGGAACTGCGGTAATCCAGATTGAAGTCGGTAATCGTCACGTCGGAAATCTGAAGACCGTCGATGAAGGTGCCTTTCTTGTTGATGACGAGCAACTTTAGGAGTCCGTACTGATTCCAGTTCGGGAACCACCAGTCCGGGGTGAAGATGCCCTTGATGTCTCCGAAATCTCCGGGGGAGGTCCAGCTTCCGATGCAGACGTCATTTAGGTAGAAGCAGATATCGGACGGCCAGACATTATTGACGCCGGGCGCTTCGGAGCTTAACTCCGCAGAAATCATGATCTGTGTGATCTTCTGGGAGAACGGGATGAAATTCGGTATCTCATACTCCACATAGCCCTTGGTAAACCAGAGAATATCAGCGTTGTACCGGTCGGGATGTGAGAAATAGCGCACATCGTCCACCTCGCCGATCAAGGCGGTGGAGGATGCGAGCCCGCAGGTAGGGTAGACCTTGTAGTCGCTGTAGTGCCCGACCTTAAGATCCGCCGTGTAAATATTCTGGGGATCTTCATTTGCATCGAAATCGATCAGCAGCTTGTCCAGATGGAGCGAGCAGATCTTCTGATTGCCGTGCCCGATGGACTCGTTCGAGGTAGTGACGATGCCGCAGGCTTCCAGCTTCTTGATATGGCTCGTTAAGGCGCCGTTGGTGATATTGAGCTGCGATGCAAGTTCGTTCATATTCATCTGCTTATTCTGCTGCAGTTGTTTGATAATTTCAATTCGGATATCGGAGCCGAGCGCCTTTAGGATTTCTACGCCGTCGTCCAGCGAAGTGATGTGAAGCATGGTGTTTCTCCCCCTTTGCCAAATATGTTACTGTTATTATACGTTACAAAAATATTTTGGTCAAATTTAAAATGCCAAAATAATTTAAAAAAAGCTATATAATTCAATAAAACTAAAATATTTTAGAAAAAGCCAAAATTTCTATTGACAAAGCAAAAGGCGGATTGTACAATATAACCAATAAGACAGGGCGAAAAAAAAAAATATGGTAATTTTGACGAACTATTATTTGAAAAAACTGAAATAGTTTCGGGAAAATAACCGCCTGATCTTAAAAAAAGCAGCAGAGGGTACTGCAACAATGAAAAGGAGAAGAACGTATGAAGGGAAAAGTAATTTCGGCAATGTTATGTGCGTCAATGCTTGCAACGATGCTGGCAGGATGCAGCACTACCACCACCGAAGAGGCTGGTGAGTCCACTACAGGCACAGAGGCTGCCGCAAGCAGCAGCTCCACCGCAGAGTTAAAGGGCGAGGGCGACAAGGAGATCAACATCCTCATTTATGCACAGGAGCATGAGAAGGTGGTTTACCAGCAGCTCATCGATGAGTTTACGCAGGCACACAAGGATGAGATCAAGACCGTGAATTTCGAAGTAACCACACAGGATGAATACGCTACGAAGATGACAGCGGCTATGACGGCAAACGATATGCCGGATATCTTCTACATCGGACCGGAATCGGTAAGAAGCTATGTGGATAACGGTTATGCACTGGCATTGGATGATTATGTAGATCAGGAAGCGGTCGACAATTTATGGCCGGCGATCAAGAGCGCATATATGTATGACGGCACCAACATCGGTTCCGGTTCGCTGTACTGCCTGCCGAAGGATTTATCCTGCTTCGCATTCGCATATAATAAGGACTTATTTGACGAGGCCGGACTTGAGTACCCGGATCCGGAGAATCCATATACCTACGACGAGTTCCTGGAAGTCTGCAAGGCGCTGACAAAGGATACGGACGGCGACGGTGAGATAGACCAGTGGGGCGTTGCAAATGCGAACGCATTCGGTTTCACACCGTATGTATACGGCAACGGCGGACATTTCTTAAACGAGGATTACACCAAGGTCGTAATCGCTGAGAACGATGCATTCAAAGAGGCATTCCAGTTCTATACCGACCTTACATTGACAAATCAGGTAACACCTTCCGTAGAGCAGGATACCGCACTCGGCGGCTACCAGAGATGGTTAGACGGACAGATCGGTTTCTACGCATGCGGTACATGGGATGTCGCTGCATTCATGGATGACGCTACGTTCCCGTATGAGTGGGATCTCTGTGGATGGCCGGTAGGACCTTCCGGTGACGGAAAATCTACGGCATGGCTTGGTACGGTAGGATTTGCAGTATCTGCCGATACAGAGTATCCGGAGCTTTGCGCAGAGCTGATTCAGGCATTGTCCACAGACCTTGAAGGACAGCAGGCGCTTTGCGGCGAGACAACAGGTAAATCCTTACAGATTCCGAACATTATGGACTACGCACAGACTACCTTCAAGGAGAAGGTTGCTGACGGAACGATTCCATATGCAAATAACGTAGACGTTATCTTCGGATACATCGAGGGCAACGATACATACAACGGTATCTTCACAGAGACCACTTATACTTACAATTCTGAGTGGTGGGATATCTTCCTTGAGGGAATGCCGAACGTACTGACCGGAAATATTTCCGTAGAGGATTACTGCAACGAGGTTCAGCCGAAGATGCAGGAAGCGCTGGACAACGCGATTGAGTTACAGAACTCTGCAACCAATTAATCATTGAATCTGACAGGGCTGCCGCAGGAGGATGCAATGCCTGCGTGCTGGAACGGGGTATGTAATGCCTGCGGCGGTTCTTCTATGAAAAGAGTGGCGTATGAGCAAAACAACGAAGAAAACAAAAACCAAAATGTCGGCGATGGCAAAGAAGGAAGAGAGATGGGCATGGCTCTTTATTGCAGCGCCGTTTGTGGGATTTTTACTCTTTATGGCATATCCGATTTGCTTTGCAGTGTTTGCGAGCATGAGCAAATGGACAGGAATCAATTCCCTGATTGGGAATTTCTGCGGCTTAGACAATTACATTGCGCTCTTTCAGGATGAAAAGTTCTGGAAGTCGCTTATGACAACGATTATATATCTGATCGGTATTCCGATCGGAATGATTTTAGGACTGCTTCTTGCGATGGGAATGAACCGTAAGATTCCGGGCGTGCGTGTTTTGCGTACCATGTACTATGTGCCGGTAGTATCTTCTCTGGTCGCGATCTCCATTCTCTGGGCATGGGTCTACAACTATGATTACGGTCTGTTCAATTCCATCATCAAGGCATTGACGGGAATGCACGGACCGAACTGGCTGGGAGATACGTTCTGGGTAAAGGTGGCGATGATCATCTTTATGACATGGAAGGGACTGGGTACTTCGATCATCCTGTATCTGGCGGGCTTGCAGAACATACCGAGAAACTATTACGAGGCGGCGCTGATGGACGGTGCGAACGGCTGGCAGAAGTTTAAGAATATCACGCTTCCGTTAGTATCTCCGGTTACCTTCTATATTCTGATTACCAGCTTAATCGGCGGTTTCCAGGTGTTCGTAGAGGTATCGGTCATGGTGTCGAACGGCGGTACGGATTACAGCGCGGCTACGGTGGTTTACTATCTGTATGATAAGGCGTTCTCCAACGGTCAGCTCGGCTATGGATGTGCGATTGCGGTACTTCTGGCAATTATCGTATTTATCATTACGGCATTTAACTTTAAGTTCCAGGATAAATGGGTTAAGACGATGGATTAGGAGGCAGTGGGATGAGCAAAGAAAAAGATTATGCAAGCTCCGCGCTTGTGACCAAAAAAGAAAAAGTCATCAACGTCATTGTCTTTATAGCGCTTTGTCTTGGTGCAGTCGTCATGGTGTTCCCGCTGATCTATATGGTGGCGACCTCCTTTATGACGAAGAATCAGATTCTCTCCGGTACATTAACGCTGTTCCCGGACCCGATTCTGATTGGAAAATATTCCGAAGTGTTGCAGAAGGGTGAGTTCATAAGAGGTATCATAAACTCCTTAAAGGTAGCGATCCCGCTGCTGATCATCGGCGGCTTTACCTCCGCGCTTGCAGCATTCGGATTTGCGAAGATGCAGTTTCGCGGCAAAGGGATTCTGTTCCTTGCCCTGCTTGCGACGATCATGATTCCGTTCGCGGTCGTTATGATTCCGCAGTATGTTATGTTTACAAAGCTTGGCTGGACCAACTCCCTGCTCCCGCTGATTATTCCGGGATGCTTCGGAAACGTGAGCATGATTTTCTTCCTGAGACAGAATCTGCTGGGTATACCGGATGAGCTGATGGAAGCGGCGAAACTGGATGGCTGCAGCTACTTCGGAACATTTGTAAAGATTTTCTTCCCGCTGATGAAGGGCGCGTTCGGGACACAGCTTATGCTGTGGTTCATGGGAATCTGGAATGATTACCTTGCGCCGACGATCTTCCTGCGCAGTGAGAAGAACTGGACGCTGCAGGTGGTAATCCGCTCCTTTAATTCGTACTATGCGATTCAGAGCGACTACGCGCTGATTATGGCGGCGTCTGTAATTGCAATGATTCCTACGATGCTGTTGTTCTTTATCTTCCAGCGTGTTATTATTGAATCAATTGCAATCAGCGGTATTAAATAAGCAGAAACAGATAGGGTTGCTGTAAAGAGGTTTGCAGCAGCCCTGTTTGTATCAACGGAATAGAACGAAAGTGATCAGGTGAGTATTATGCAATTAGACAATCCGGTAATCAATTTTTTAAACAAAATGACAGATCTGATTTTGCTGAATCTGCTGTTTCTCGTGTGCTGTATTCCGGTCGTGACGATCGGACCGGCACTCACGGCAATGTATTACGTGAATCTGCGTTCCATCCGGTACGGAGACGGCTATGTGGTGCGGACGTTCTTTCGCGCGTTCCGGGAGAGCTTTAAGCAGTCCTTTGCGGCGGGGCTGATGACGATGGCAGTCGGGATATTGTTCGGGTTTGATTTCTGGTTCTGGCAAAATGTTGATTTCGGGGCATTCTCTACGATGATGATTGTAGTCAGCGGGTGCTTTGCATTTCTGTGCTTTATCGTGGCAATCTGGCTGTTTCCGCTGATCGCAAAGACGAAGAACAGCATGAAGACGCAGTTAAAGAATGCCGCAGCGATGGCAGTCGGACATTTTTTCCCGTACACGATTGTCTGTGTTGTCATTCTCATCGGCACAGGCTATATGGCATACACGAGCCTTGCGGCGGATGTGATCCTGCTGCTGATCGGGTTTTCGCTGGTGAGCTATATTCTGTCGTTCTTTTTCTATAAGGTGTTCGCAAAGTATATGGAGGAAGAGCCGGTAGGGGAGGACGATCCGCTGTACGGCGATCCCAAGGAGGCATGGAAAGAGTAGCGGAAACGACAGAAGAACTGCAGAAATGGAGCCGGACCATCAAATTGCGGCAGCGGAAAGGAATGGGCAGAGAAAAATGGACATAAAAGGATTCAGTACCCCGATAAATCTGAAACACGTCAGGATAACAGACGCCTTCTGGCACAGGGAACAGGAGCTTGTGCGGACAGAGGTGATACCGTATCAGTGGGATGCGTTAAATGACAGGGTAGCGGGCGCTGCGCCAAGCTATTGTATGCACAACTTCAAGGCGGCGGGCAGACTGCTTAAGAGGAAGCATTCGGGCGGCGGCAGCTATGTAGAGCCGGAATACACCTTCCGCGGCTTTGAGGCGCTGCCGGAAGATCCTGCGCACCCGGACGAGGATAAGTTTTACGGTTTTGTATTTCAGGATACCGATTTCTCGAAGTGGATCGAGGCGGTCGCTTATTCGCTGACGCAGCACCCAGACGAAGCGTTAGAACGCACGGCGGACGAGGCGATTGACATCGTGTGCGCGGCACAGCTTGAGAACGGTTATCTGGACACCTACTATATTATAAACGGAATGGATAAGGCGTTCACCAATTTAAGGGATCACCACGAGCTATATTGCCTCGGGCATCTGGTGGAGGGCGCGGTGGCATATTACGAGGCGACCGGAAAGGAGAAGCTGCTTCGGGCGGCATGCCGCTTCGCAGATTACGTGGCGGATTATTTCGGCGAGGAAGACGGAAAGTGTAAGGGATATCCGGGACACGAGATCGCGGAGATGGCGCTGGCGCGCCTCTACGAGGTGACGGGCGAGGAAAAATATCTGACGCTCGGCCGCTTTTTCTTACATCAGCGCGGAAGGGAGCCGTTCTATTTTGACTCGGAGGATCAGACAAGGGCGGCGTATGACGGGAAGCCGTATAAGCCGAATACCGACCCGCTGCGCTATGCCTATCATCAGGCGCATATGCCGGTAACCATGCAGGGGGAAGCGGTCGGCCATGCGGTGCGCGCGGGCTATCTGTATTCCGGTATGGCGGATGTGGCGAGACTGACAGGGGATGAAAAGATGTATGCGGCATGTGAGCGTCTGTGGAACAATATCGTGAGTGAGAAGCTGTATGTGACCGGAGGCATCGGCGGTACGCATATCGGCGAGTCGTTTTCCTACCCATACGATCTGCCGAATGACACGGCGTATTCGGAGACCTGCGCTGCAATCGGTCTGGCTTTTTTTGCGCGCCGGATGCTTGAGATAAAAGCTGACAGCCGCTATGCGGACGTGATGGAGCAGGCGCTTTATAACACGGTGCTTGCGGGAATGGCGCTCGACGGAAAGAGCTTTTTCTATGTCAATCCGCTGGAGGTCGTCCCGGAGGCGTGCCATAAGGATCTGCGCCTGTCGCATGTAAAGCCGGTGCGCCAGAAATGGTTCGGCTGTGCCTGCTGTCCGCCCAATATTGCGCGGATCGTAAGCTCGCTGGCAGCCTACGCCTACACGGAGAATCAAGATACCCTGTATTTTCATCTGTACATGGGAAGCGTTGTGACAAAGAAGGTCGGGGATGCAGAGCTTACCGTGACGACAGAGACGAAGATGCCGTGGGAGGGAAGCGTTCACATAAGGCTTCAGGCGGCTGCACCCGTGCGGTGTACGCTTGCGCTCCGCATTCCGGGCTGGTGCGATAAGGAGCAGATGAAGGTGTCCGCCGGAGATATGCGTATCCGGGGAGAGGAGAGCGAAGGCGCGGCGCAAAGAAAGAAGCAGACCTCGCCGAAGCTGGTAGGATGGGAAGTAAGAGCCGGCTATCTGTACCTTGACGGAGAGTGGCAGGACGGCGACCAGATTTTCCTTGATTTTCCGATGCGGGTGCATATGCTTATGGCAAATACGAAGGTCAGAGAGGATATGGGTAAGGTGGCATTCACAAGAGGTCCTGTCACTTATTGCATGGAGGAAGCGGACAACGGAAAGAATCTTCATCTGTGCAGCGTCGATTTAGAGAAAACCGGGCAGCGGTGCGAGGGCGTATCGGTCTGCGATTATGACGGACTGGGGCATCCGATGAAGGTGCTTAAGGTGCCGGGGCTGCGGGTTGCGGATATGGGGGAGAAGCAGAATATAGATGCAAGTGAAAGGGCAAATGGAAATGTAAATGGAAGCGCAAATGCAAATGGTGAGGCAGAACGGAATACATATGTAGAAAAAGACGCGCTGTATCATGATTACGAGCCGCCCAAAAAGGAGCGCATGGAACTGACGTTTGTTCCGTATTATGCGTGGAGCAACCGCGGCGAGGGAGAAATGAGCGTGTGGGTGCGCTGCTAAATGAAAAAGGCACGCTTCCTATGGAGCAGAAGCTCTTTGGGAAGCGTGCCTTTCACTTCTATTGGTATTTCACGTTTTCACAACTTATATACCTGAATTTTATCACGTTTTCTCAATATAATCAATTAATAATAATCACGTTTTCTCGACAAAAGAGATGCGAAATAACCACGTTTTCTCAATATAATGAGTTTCTGATCATTCCGCTGCTAAAGTTTACATTTGGTTTACCTTCCCGGTTTATTCTGATCCCAGGTTGAAAGAGACGGGCGGATTGCCCGCAGGAAACACATAAAGAGATCAGAATAAAGGAGAAGGAACAATGGCAGAGACAATGTATTTAGTGACAGGTGCAGCAGGATTTTTAGGAGGAACGATTTGCAGGCAATTGATTGCGCGCGGCGATAAGGTAAGAGCGTTCGTGCTTCCGAACGATAAGGCGATGAAGTTTGTACCGAAGGAGGCGGAGATCGTGGAGGGAGACCTCTGCGACATGGAGTCGCTGCGCAGGTTCTTTGCCGTGCCAGAGGGAACGGAGACAATCGTACTTCACATTGCCAGTATCGTGACGGTGAACCCGGATTACAATCAGAAGGTCATGGATGTAAATGTCGGCGGAACGAAAAATATCATCAATTTGTGCTTAGAGCACAAAGAATGCAAAAAGCTTGTATATTGCAGCAGCACCGGAGCAATCCCGGAGCTTCCGAAGGGACAGAAAATCAAAGAGGTAGCGGAGTTTGATGAGAATCAGGTGCGCGGCTGCTACAGCCAGTCCAAGGCGCTTGCGACACAGGCGGTGCTCGATGCGGTGCATGACCGCGGACTGAATGCGTGCGTGGTTCATCCGAGCGGCATCTTAGGACCGGAGGATTTTGCGGTCGGAGAGACGACAAGCGTTGTGATCCAGATTATCAACGGAGAGATGCCGGCGGGCATTGCAGGCTCGTTTAATTTATGTGACGTCAGAGACCTTGCGCACGGCACGATTCTCGCAGCGGATAAGGGAAAGAAGGGAAGCTGTTACATCCTCGGCAACGATGAGGTTTCGTTTCAGAAGTTTGCCAAAATCCTTGCAAAGGAGAGCGGCTGTAAGCCGATCCGGTTCTTTTTGCCGACAGGCATTGCAAATGCGCTGGCAGGTCTTTTGGAGCGTCAGGCGAAGAAATCCGGCAAGCGTCCGCTGATGACGACGTTCTCCGTATATAATCTTGCCAGAAACAATGCGTTTGACAGCACCAGGGCGAGGGAGGAACTGGGCTATACGACCCGCTCCTACGAAGAGACCGTGCGGGATGAAATCAAATGGCTCAAGGCGACGAAAAAAATCGCGTAAAAGTGCCATACCCGGCGAAAAAAGGGGAAAAAGGCAGCTTGTTGCCGTGTGCCCGCCTGTGTTTTAAAATCTGGAAATATCGAAAAAAACATCCTGATCGGGGATGTTTTTTTGTTGAGTTTGCTCAGTTCTATTTTAGCGCGTCAGAGTGCCGCTATAAACTATTTGACACGGAGACGCACCGTGCCATCTTTTTTATGGAGAAATTTTAAGAAAAATTTTGTGACTTTTTTTGAATAGAGAATTTGACTTTTGGTCATAATCTAGTATGATGGAACAACGAATGCGAAAGCGTTCCTGTTCTGTAACGCGCCGTGGCAGCTATTGTCATGCGCTTTCTATAGATCGTATCATTCTTGAGGAAAGGAGCAAAATGAAGAGAAAAATATTGGACGTGACAGTGCTGTGCATGTTTTGCATTTGTCTCATCGTTACGGCCAACATTGAGGAGAGGAGTGCCGGGCGTACCGGTGAAAGGCAGACCAGAACAAATGAATCTGCCATGACAGACGAAAACGCTGCGCCTGTTGCAGGCGTGTGCCGCACTTTATCCGGTTATTCATTTACGACAGAATCAGATGAGAAAACAGGAATCTCAAAAAAACAGACAACGTTGGTAACAGCATCAGAAAATAAGGACAGCGACGAAGAGGTCGCAGGGCAAGATAGAGAGGACGAGAAAGAAGCGGAGGAGAATCCGGCAGTACTTGCGGGACTTGCAAAGCCTGTGAATGCGGCGGAAACCATGAGCACGACGGCGGCGCAAAACCGCTGGGACATCACGCTTACGCAGGACGAGATTGATCTTCTGGCAAAAATCGTCTGGTTAGAATCACGCGGTGAGCCTGTGGAAGGACAGGAAGCCGTGGTGGAGGTCATTTTTAACCGTATGACCTCCGGCAAATTCCCGACCACCGTATATGAGGTGTTAAGTCAGGGAAACCCCGTACAGTTCTGCTCCTGGAAAAACAGGGATTACGCAGAGCCTACGGAAAAAGAGTACCAGTCCATTCAGAATGTGCTGGATGGAAAAACAAGCATATTAAGAAATGATACACTATACTTTTCTACGGAGCCGCTCACGCCGCGCATTGACAGGCAGATCGGCGGACACAGCTTCTGCTATTAGAGGCGGTGCAGTAGGAATGTGCGCCGTACGGCGCACGGGAAAGACCAGAGCCAGAGGGAGCAATCCCGGTGGCATTAAGCGAAGAAATCTCACATCACAGTAAAATGTGGTGTGGGATTTCTTTTTGCTCTATAGGAAAATATCTGTTCGTCTGGTACTTGTAAGTGTGGTAATATATAAAGTGAAAATCTGTTTCGTCCAAGCGGGCGGGTGGGGGACGGGCACGGAATATAAGGCATAGAAGAAACGGAAGAACGAGAGAGACAGAAAGAGAAGAATTTAAAATAGAGGGAGTCATAGACGGTTGTGAAAAGAAAGATTATCAGCAGCGGAATCATAGGGATCGCGATGATAGGATTGCTCGTTGGGGCCTGGGATCACGAAGAAACGGCGGAAGCCGGAACAGAAGCGATTGAGCCGGAGGAGTTTGAAACGGAGAAAACCGGAACAGAAGAAACCGAATATACAGGCGGATGGGACGGCGCTATACTATGCAAAGCAATAAAGAAAATAGATTTCTCATCGAAAGAATATCCCATTGATCGGGAGATTTACACGCCGGAAGTGGAACAGGAGTATAAGGAAGCTTTTTATATGACAATTACAAATCAGATTCCGCTGGAGTATGAGGAAGAACAGACGGTCTATTTTCGGGATCATCTTCGGGGCGCGGCGGATTTAGATGACATTGCGTTTATAGAACAATACGTAAAAAACGGCAACTATAGTTTTATTGACTGCGATGGTGACGGGCTTCCGGAGCTGGTGATGGATATTGGAATAAATGGTTTCTGTATATTAAAATACCTTCCCAAAGAGCAAAAAGTCGAGAGTTATCACTGGCTAAATGAATATGAGGTACTTCTCGGTTCTAACCAGATAGGATATTGCAATCCTACAAGCACGAATAATACCCGATATGGATATAAAATACTGGATGCGTCCGGAGAAGTCGAGGATGAGATATATTTTACGGTTTACTATGGGGAAGATGGAAAGCAGTATGAGGCTTTTACATTCGAAAGTGAAAATATTGAAAATATGAGCGGATATCTGAATCAGGAACAATGGGATGAAGCCACGCAGGATTTTTTTGAGGCGCTTGATTGCCCGGTCGCTATGATGTCGTATGAGGAAGCTTTCGGGGAAAATTTTATCGGAAAAGAAGTACCGGCTGAAGACCCGGACGAGGCGGTGAGAGTGTACGACGAGTTCCTGGCGGGAGAGAGAACGCCGGAAAATTCGGGCGGCAGAGCGATAGCAAATCCGGATGATGGAAGTATGAGATACATGATTTATGATGTAAACGGGGATGATGTACCGGAGCTGCATATTCAGACAGCAGGAGATTATTATATTCTTGCATATCGAAATAAGGTATTGTTTATTTTGTTTCATGAAAACATGGAAGAGGCGTTAAAATATTATGACGTTTGTAAAAACGGCGAAATTGTGTATCAATACACAACAGAGCATAAAGAAAGCTATTCTTTTTGCAAATTTGAATTTTCCGGAAAGGCTCATATAACAAACGGTTTTTACTGGAATGACAGCAACGGAAATGGTGTATATGATGAGGATGATGCGTATGAGTGTAATGGGGACTGCTGTACATGGGAGGAGTGGCTTGACAGAGCGGAGGGATATTTAGATATCGATAAGAATGGAGACGTGCAGATTTTGAATCTGGTGGAATGGAAAGATTATCGTTATGAAAAGAATGGGGAAGAAGTATATGAAGAGATTGATTATATAGATGATAAATTATACCTTACAATTAAGGATATTTATGACAAGATTGATTTTTGCGGATATTTTCAACCGGGAGATACAACAAAATATGAAATGTATAAAAAGGCATATCGGGAAGTATTGGACGGTGAAAAAAAGGTCAGGCTGTCTGAAGAAGAATGCTATCTATGGGAGATAGGAGGATTTGCTGTAGATAATGAAGCAGGGAAGTTTGATAAAGAGAACTACAGTTATTATTTTTTTGATATAAACGGAAACGGAAATCCGGAGTTGTGCATTACAGATAAGGCATGGTATACATATGTTTTTCATTACGAAGAAGAAAGTAATCAGGTCGTCTTGTGGAAAGAGTACATATCAAATACAATCTTTTTTATGGGAACGCAGAAATTGGGTTTTGCCGGAGGATGGTCGGGAGACGGTTTTATAAGTATTGACAGTCTGGGAGAGTATGAATATTTTGTGCGTTTTAAAGTGGTTGGAGGGGAGCCCTATAAAAATGAGGTGGAGGAGTATGGTTATCTGGTATCGTTACCGGAATATATCGAGCTGTCTGATGATATGAAAAGCCAGGCAGTCTACGATTGGGCAGATGAAAGGTACTACTTTAGAGTTACAGAGAAGCAGTATAAAGCGTTGACTGAAAAATATGATGAAGCGGTGAAGAATGCCCGCGAACAGCTAAAGCATGTGACTTATACCTATGAGGAACTGTTCGGAACGATGACAGAGGAAGAGGCGGCAAAGGCTGTTTTTTATTTCATGTATTCAGATTGTGGTTATGATTACAACTCCACGGTGACAGTTGATATGACAAGTGAAGGTCTGGTATACGCATATCAGACACCGGATCAGGAACCTGATGAAACTGAACTACTCTGTAGCAAAGGCGTGACAGGAGATGGGCAATATTATATTTTCGCACATAATACGATGTACAGAGTAAATGCGCATTCCTATAGATACGACTACAATTATCACACAGATTATGCAGTTAATAAAGAAACAGGTGAAGTTTTGCAGGAGCGCCAATGGGTAGAGACGGATGAAGGGTATGAATTGATGTATAGCAAGGAATATGAAAATGCAATTACTCAGTTGTATTTCCGTGAGAAAATTTCAGACGGGAAAATGTCGGAAGAAGAGGCGGCAAGGACGCTTTTTTCTTATATGTATTCAGACATGGAGGACTGTGATTATGACGCGCTGGTTGCAAGAACAGTTCAGGAAGAGCAGATGATGTATGTATATCAGCTTCCGGGAGATGCCGGGTACCCTTATGTACGGATTTTGTCATGCGAAGGGCTGACGGAAAATAAGCAATATTATGTTTTTTCATTTTATACGGAGTATTACACATCTACCAGTGAACCCTTTTTCACGCATTCCTCGTATTCCCCAAGTTTTGCTGTTAATAGGGAGACAGGCGAAGTGCTGCAGGAATGGGAATACAGTGATGATACAGAGCCTGTGATGTTGTATAGTGATGCGTATAAAAGAGCAGTGAATGTGAAAGTGTTTGATGCCAGAAGAGCAAAAATAGTATCTGAAGAGAGTGTTGGAAAAGAACAACAGAAAGATACAGAAGAAACGATAGAAGATCAATATTTGGTGTATGAGCATTACCATGAGATTGTAGATGCGGAAAAATGGGATATGCCCTATGCGGATGAGAAAACATTTGAAATCATTCAGTCTGCATATGAAGAGGTAGACTTCTTTGGGGAATTTGAAAAGGGAAATTTAGAAGTTTATGATGAATACAAGAAATTGTTTGGAAAATTGGTTCGGAATGAGAAACCTTTTTGGGATAAGGAAACGGGAGAAGAAATCTATTTAAAGGATTATGTTTCGGGGGACGATTACGATGTAAATGAAGCCGAATACCATTTTTATGATGTGGATGGAGACGGTGATCCGGAATTGGAGGTTGTATATAATTGCCAGAAATATATCTTTAAATATGATCTGAAACAGGAAAAATATATTTTATGGGATTGGTTTGGTACATGGTGGCAGATGATTGGTACTCAGAAGATACAGGGGAGAGATCTTGAAAAATACTATTATTTTTGTCAATTAGACGAAAATGCAGAGAATAAATGTGTTACATTTTTTTTCTCTGACAGAAGAGCAGAAGGATATATATATATTGTCATGTTGCCAATATATGAAGAGAAAGAAAAAGAAGTGGTAGTTACAGATGAGATGAAAGAACAGGGGATGTTTGTACGGCTTGATGGACAATGGTATTTCAGAGTGACGGAAGAGCAATACGAAGAATTAACAGAGACATATTGGGAAGCATATTTGCAAGCCCAGGAGGAAGAGGGAGAAGTGACTTATACCTATGAAGAATTGTTTGGTTCACTTACATAATTATTCATAACTATTTGTGCCGCCAGCGCCAGCGTCGAAAGGAATTAGAATGAGTGGAAGAAGATACAAGAGAAAAATATTTTTGGGAATAATTATTGCTTTGATAATAAGTTCCGTTTTCATAGTCTTAACCATTACGAGCCATAAGCAGGATTTACAGGTAAGGAATGACGTATATTCAGTTGAAAGAGAAAAAAACGAAGGCGTTTGGGAGGCATACAATGTGACGATAAATTATCCGCAATTTGATAGTACGGAGGAAGCGGGTATAGACATCGATAGAGTAAATGCGCTTATAAAAGACGCGGCATTTTCCATGTATGGGAAAACGTCTGCGGACGCAATCACGGTATTGGAAGAAGAACTGCGGGATTCACATTCTTATGAGGAAAGTTTCATTGATTATGATATCCTGCAGTTGGATCAGGAGTATATAAGTATGGTTTTTACAATAGATTATTGCGTGGGAGGACCGTCTTATATGCAGCAATATCCGGTCACCATTGATATAAAAAAGGGCGAATATATTTATTTGAATGATTTTGCGGATCTCAATGAAGTATTGAACGTGTTACGTTCGGGTAATTTTGAAGTATATGCAGGAACTTACAGTGAATTTACAGATGAAGATGCACATGGTCAGGAGGCGATTCGTTGTTTCACAGAAACGTTTGAAGAACAAATTCGTAAAAGCGTTACGGAAGGAAGTTTTGATCGTTTTAGCAGTCAGAATATTGGAATAGACGAACAGTATATATATATTTTCTTCCCGCTGGAAGAGGGAATATCTTTTCATGGTTATTATATCTTATGTGTTCCCAGAAATTTATTAGAGAACACAACAAATACAGAAATTAACGAAACAGAACAAAATACGATTGCGTCAAAATACCAGATTCTTGACACAGAATTGTTAGGCGGAGAACTTCCGGAAATTACAGGGAGTGACTTATTGGAAAGTGGGACAAATGAATACCTGGGAAGAAATACAAGCAGTGAAGAACCAGTTACAACCTTAGGCGCAGGCACCGACAGTGATTTTCCTGAAGAATTGATCCGGATGACAGAAATGCTCTTGCGGGCTTCCTGCAACGGAGATACGGAGGAATTGGAAACGGCGTATGAAGAATTGGTAAATACATATGGGGCGGCAAAATATGCCATGGATATCGAGGAACTTTGCCTGCTTTTTCCCAAATTGCGGGATGCCCAAGAGCCGCCGGCAAATTTGGAAGATGCATATAGAATGCTGCCGGAACTGTATTTGCTGCCGCAGCACCTGATTCGTATTTTCCGTATAACAGGTTCAGACGGGCAGGAACAATATGTGTTTGAATACGGTACAGGCGGTTCAAATGGCGGAGTCCGTGTTTCTGTGAATGATTATATAGATGGTGAATTTGTTCCGGTAAGTGAGTTTGAAACAAAAAATGAAGGAATGGGCAGAGTTATAAAATACGAAAACGCATATTATTATACATACCTTTCGTGTAATTATAATTTGAAAGAGTACGACGGAGTGCGATTACATAAATTGGATTCCCAGCCGGAGACACAGAATCTATTGATAAGATATCTCCCGAAAGAATATATATGGAGACAGTTGTATTTCAATGGAGGTGTGACGTCAGAAATAAGAGAGAGCATAGAAGAATATTTACAGAAAACAGGGACAGAGTTTATGACGGCTCAATACCTTGATTGTGGGAAAGGAACAGTAGATGAATATTATGGTGATGAGAAAAAGGCAGAGAAGGTTTTAGAGACAGGGGAATCTGTTTACATGGCGGATATTGCAAATTGCGGCTTACCGGTATATATGAGTAAGTCGGAATATGAGCCATCGAATATGAGCACGTCGGAATATTTAAAAATCAGGTTTTACTATTTTGATCCGGAAGAGGATGTATTTGTAAAGATGGAAAATCTGAGTATGGAAGAGTATGAGCCGGGAATCCGGTTGATGCAGTTATGGGTGAAGGAATTTGAAGATGGTATTTATACGTTCCGGGTTTATCATGTATCAGATTATAGTTATTTATTGAATATTATAAAGCTTGATGAGGATAGGGTGACAAATATTGCCACATATGCGTTGCTGCCGGAAAAAGAGTTTGTGTTGGCAGAGGGCGAGGTTCTTAATCTGGATTGGTATTGAAAGATTGAGGCGATGGAAACTACAGGCGGAAAGAGAAGAGAATAGCGGGAGGCAGCTATGACACAGGAATTACTGGAAACGCTGCGGGAGATTACCCCGGAGGAGCAGCGTATTTTAAATGGAAAGAATGAAATCGAGAGGGAGCTTTATGTCAGCAGCGAGGAGAACACTTTTGACGCGAAAAAGCTTCTGGAAAAGGGAAAGCTGATTACTGTCCGCCCGCACACAAGGTTCGTGCATTTTCCGGCGCACACGCACAATTACGTGGAGGTAATCTACATGTGTTCGGGCAGTACTACGCATATAGTAAACGGAAATAAGGTTCTGCTGGAGCAGGGAGAGCTTTTGTTTTTGAACCAGCATGCGGTACAGGAAATTTATCCTGCGAAAATGGATGATATTGCCGTCAACTTTATTATCCTGCCGGAATTTTTTGACTATGCGCTGCGCATGATGGAGACGGAGGAAAATATGCTGCGCAGGTTTGTGATCGATTGTCTGCGGGGAGACAATCAGTCGGCGGCGTATCTGCATTTTAAGGTGGCGGACGTTCTTCCTGTCCAGAATCTGGTGGAGAATCTGATCTGGACGCTCCGCAACAGGCAGCCCAATAAGCGGAGTATCAACCAGGTCACGATGGGGCTGTTGTTTTTGCAGCTCGTGAACCATATCGACCGCGTGGAGACGGACGGCGGGGATGAGAACGGAAGATTTATCATGACGGTTTTAAACTACATTGAAGAGCATTACCGCGACGGCGAGTTGTCGGATCTGGCAGACGAACTCCACTATGATCTGTATTGGATGTCGCGTGAAATCAGGCGGCGCACCGGAAAGACCTATACGGAGCTGGTGCAGGAGAAGCGGCTTTCCCAGGCGGCGTATCTCCTTGCGAATACGGCGATGTCCGTGATGGATATCGGGCTTGCGGTGGGGTATGAGAATATGAGTTATTTCCACCGGATTTTCCAGAAAAAGTACGGCACGACCCCGCGCAAGTACCGGGTGAGGGAGCGGGAGGAGTATGGAAGGATTGGAAATGAAGCCGGTTGCGGGAAAGATGGGAGTATTATATAATGGGAAGAAATGAGTGATACTTTGTGGAATGGTATTTGGGACAGAAGAGGTGAAGGATGGACAAAATAATTGTATATCATGGCAGCCCCCAGATTGTAGAAGCACCGGAAATAAGAATTGCAAAATTTAATAAAGATTTCTATTTTGGTTTTTACTGCACGGTTATGAAGGAGCAGGCGAAACGCTGGGCAACGCGATACGGGGAAATGGGGTATATCAGTTTGTATGAATATGTTCCTGACGATGCTTTGCGAATACTTAAGTTTGAAGAAATGACAGAAGAATGGTTGGATTTTATTGTGGCTTGCCGAACAGGAAAGGCACATGATTATGATATTGTAGAGGGACCGATGGCGGATGACACGATTTATAATTATGTACAGGGATTTATAGATGGGAAATTTTCGAGGGCAGCTTTTTGGGAGTTGGCAAAATTTAAATATCCGACGCACCAAATCAGTTTTCATACAGCCAGAGCATTAGCGACCTTAAAATTTCTGGAGGGAGTGCCGGTATATGGAGAAAAATAACAATAATCTATTTTTTACGTGCAGTCTTATTGAATATATCGCAAGAAAAACAAACAATCACAGAAATGAGGTTGTGGTGAAACTGGCAGATGACGTGAAGCGGATTTATGATTATGCGGATGTCTTTCACTGTGAGCCCATTGAAAAAGTCGCGGATGATTTTATACAGAAAGACGCGATAACAAAGGGTGATTATGACAATGTCTCTAAGTGCAGATATGCGGTTCCTGATTATTGGGATATTGGGGAAGTATTTGCGCGTCTGATTGAGGACTGTTATGAAGAAAAGAATGTGATCAATGGAATAAAAGAGGTATATGGTTCCTGGTTAGCTGATAAAATTCTGAATTTTAACTCGGATATGTATTATCAGTCCAGAGAATATATCGCTGCCTGCTACAAAGAAGGAACCGTATTGTAGGGAGTTTGATCATGCTTTGGAGAAAGATACCTATGATTTTTGCACTGTTTTCTATGTGGTTGCTTATGTTTCTTACAGCGTGTGGACAGAATCAGGAAATCCAAGGCGCTGATAGCCCAACGGAGATGTCCGCTGAAAATTGTATCTCTGGACAGACATTTGAAGCGTTATCTGAAACAATATCCAAAGAGGCGGAACAATTAACGATTTTGGAAATTCGTAATTTCCTGAAGGATACAAATGGTAAGTTTGACAGCTATCAGGAAGCATATGAAG
Organism: Roseburia sp.; assembly: GCA_017937095.1. GTDB lineage: Bacteria > Bacillota > Clostridia > Lachnospirales > Lachnospiraceae > Roseburia. The sequence continues at coordinate 24,907 of JAGBEG010000017.1, forward strand.
CGGTAAGCAGACTCAGCGCGCTGGAGAGCAGCGCAGAGATTACATATAATCTGATCGACTTTGACGGGGATGATGTGCCGGAACTGGTGACGGGATGCCGTGGCTACTACACAAGCCTGTATACTTATAGCGACGGAACAGTATATACGCTGATGGATCGTTGGGGATATGGCGCAATGGGGAACCATGGGTATGAATATGTTCCGGGAAAGAACAGCCTGCGAAATTACGATACCGATTATGCGGGGGCAATTTTATACACTACCTACATGACGATCAGTGAGCAGCATTCGATGGAAATTGCGGCACAGATCGTCACTTACAATTTTGACGATCTGAATGGGAACGGAGTGCCGGATGAGAATGAGCCTGAGGGAGGCTATTCTACGGGTTATATTGATGGGGAGGAAGTATCGGCAGAAGAATGCTATTTTTATGATGCGGGCGTGTATGAGGAGATGGAAGTTACGATGAGCCTGGATGAACTGGAAGCAAGGCTGAAGGATAAGCAGGCGGCGGACGGAGAAGAGAAATGAATTGCAAATCAGGACACTTTTTTACACAAAAAGTGTCCTTTTTTTGCGCCCCATTTTTCGCTATCCTAGAGTCAGAAACAGGAAAGGAATGGAATGGGGGATATGCAGACATACTATCTTGCGGTGGACATCGGGGCGTCCAGCGGCAGACACATCTTAGGACATCTTTCCGAAGGGAAAATGGTGCTCGAGGAGATTCACCGTTTCCCGAACGGCATGACGGAGCGCGACGGCGCGCTGTGCTGGGACGTGGACGCACTTTTTGCGGAAATTGTTACCGGAATGAAGAAATGCAAAGAAGCCGGGAAGATTCCGGCAGCTATGGGAATTGATACATGGGCAGTCGATTTCGTGCTGTTGGATGCAGAGGACAGGCGCATCGGAAATGCGGTCGGCTACCGCGACAAGCGCACAAGCGGAATCGACACAGAGCTTTACAAGACGATCAGCGAGGCGGAGCTTTACGGAAGGACAGGAATCCAGAAGCAGATATTCAACACGATCTATCAGCTTGCGGCGGTGCAGAAACAGCATCCGGAATATCTGGCGAGAGCGAAGAGCCTTCTGATGATTCCCGAGTACTTCAATTTCCTTCTGACGGGGAAGAAGGCGGCGGAGTACACGAACGCGACGACGACGCAGCTCGTCGACCCGGACACAAAGGACTGGGATGTTACGCTGATGAAGCGGCTGGGCTATCCGGTGCAGATTTTCCAGAAAATCCATAAGCCGGGAACAGTGCTCGGAAACCTGACGGAAGAAATCAAAGAAGCGGTTGGTTTCGACTGCAAGGTCATGCTTCCGGCGACCCATGATACGGGATCGGCGGTGCTGGCTGTGCCGACGGATAAAGAGGATGCAATCTATATCAGCTCCGGTACATGGTCTTTGATGGGAACGGAGCGCAGGACGGCGGACTGCAGCGAGGCGGGCCGCATACATAATTTTACCAGCGAGGGCGGTTATGATTACCGGTTCCGGTATCTTAAGAATATCATGGGACTTTGGATGATCCAGTCCGTGCGAAAAGAGCTTGCACCGGAGCAGGGTTTCGGAGAAATCTGTGAGGCAGCGGCGCAGACAGAAATTGCATCGCTGGTAGACTGCAACGACGACCGTTTTCTTGCGCCGGAAAATATGACGAAGGAAGTGCAGAAGGCGTGTGAGGAGACAGGGCAGCAGGTGCCGCAGGGAATCGCGGAGGTCGCCGCGGTCATTTATCACAGCCTTGCGGAATGCTACGCAAAGACAATTGTAGAGATTGAGGAAATGACAGGTGCAAAGTACGACAGCATCCATGTGGTAGGCGGCGGTGCAAATGCGGCGTACTTAAATGAACTGACGGCGAAGGCGACCGGGCGGACGGTATACGCAGGACCGACGGAAGCGACCGCCATCGGAAATCTGGCGGCGCAGATGCTTGCAGACGATGTGTTTAAAGATTTGTGGGCGGCGCGGAAATGCATTTTCAATTCGTTTGAGATCAGGACCTACGAACCGTAGAAATTATGAAATTAAGAAGAATGCGGTCCGGCGTCGGAAAGGTATGCGGCAGGAAAGCAGGATTTCAGCATAAGTAAAGGAAAGCAGATAACGGGGACACCCGAAAGAAAAGGAGAAGGATATGACACAGAAGGAAAGATACGAAGCGGCAAAGGAAATGTACGCAAAGCTCGGCGTCGATACGGACGCGGCGATTGCAAAGTTAAAGGAGGTTCCGGTCTCCCTGCATTGCTGGCAGGGGGATGACGTCACAGGCTTTGACCATGACGGACCGCTGACCGGAGGCATCCAGACCACCGGAAATTATCCGGGCAAGGCAAAGACGCCGGAGGAGCTGATGCAGGATATCGACGAGGTGCTTAAGCTTACACCGGGCAGGAAGAAGCTCAACCTTCATGCAAGCTATGCGATTTTTGAGGACGGCGGATTTGTTGACCGCGATAAGATCGAGCCGAAGCATTTCGCAAAGTGGGTGGAATTTGCAAAGGCGCGCAACATGGGAATCGATTTCAACCCGACCTTCTTTTCCCATGACAAAGTAAAGGACGGACTTACCTTATCCAGCCCGGATGAGGAGACGAGACGCTTCTGGATCGAGCACGGCAAGGCATGCATCCGCATTTCTGAATATTTCGCAAAAGAGACGGGCGTTCCGTGCGTCATGAATATCTGGACGGGAGACGGCGCGAAGGACATTCCGGCGGACCGTCTCGGACCAAGAGAGCGTTATAAGAGCGCGATCGAGGAGATTATCGCAGAGCCGCATGACCCGAAGCTTGTAAAGCCGTGCGTGGAGTCCAAGGTATTCGGTATCGGCGTGGAGTCCTACACCGTGGGAAGCGCAGAGTTCACGCTTTCCTTTGCGGCAACGCACGGGGGCTGCCTGCCGTTAATGGACAACGGACATTATCATCCGACTGAGGTAGTTTCCGATAAAATTCCGGCGCTGCTTGCATTTTTCCCGGAAATCGCGCTTCACATCACGCGTCCGGTGCGCTGGGATTCCGATCATGTCGTACTCTTTGACGACGAGACGAAGGAGATGGCAAAGGAAATCGTAAGATGCAATGCGATTGACCGCGTCAATATGGCGCTGGATTATTTTGACGCGAGCATCAACCGTATTTCTGCGTGGACGGTAGGATTCCGGAGCTGGCAGAAAGCGCTGTTGTCTGCGCTGTGCACGCCAAATGAGGACTTAAAGAAGCTTCAGGATGCTTCGGACTGGACCGGACTTATGGTGCGCCAGGAGCAGATGAAGATGATGCCGTTCGGCGACGTGTGGGAGGAGTACTGTGTACAGTGCGGCACTTCGGCAGACGCATGGTTCGACGAGGTGAAGCGTTACGAGACAGAGGTACTTGCAAAGCGCGCGTAATTTAAAATGCTGTGGAGAAATAAATGGAGGAAACAGAAATGAAAATTTTGGATGCAGAATTTGTGCAGGGATTTATCCGTATGGCAAACGACGGATGGGAGCAGGGCTGGCATGAGAGAAACGGCGGTAACCTGTCCTACCGCATCAAACCGGAGGAAGTGGAATCCGTAAAGGAGAATTTCGACCCGAAGGAGTGGCAGCCGATCGGCACGAGCGTACCGAAGCTTGCGAACGAGTATTTTCTTGTGACCGGAAGCGGCAAATATTTCCGCAATGTGATCATCAAGCCGGAGGATTCCATCTGCATCATCGAGGTGGACGGGAAAGGCGAGAATTACAGGATTGTCTGGGGACTGGTAAACGGCGGAAGACCGACTTCAGAGCTTCCGTCCCATCTGATGAATCATGAGGTAAAAATGGTAGCATCGAACGGAGCGCACCGCGTGATCTATCATGCACACACCACGAATGTAATCGCGCTGACCTTTGTTCTGCCGCTGGAGGATAAGGTGTTTACAAGAGAACTCTGGGAGATGGCAACGGAGTGTCCGGTGGTATTTCCGGACGGCATCGGCGTTGTGCCGTGGATGGTTCCGGGCGGCAGGGAGATTGCCGTCGCGACCAGTGAGCTGATGAAGAAATACGATGTTGCAATCTGGGCACATCACGGAATGTTCGCGTCCGGCGAGGACTTTGACCTGACCTTCGGACTGATGCACACGGTAGAGAAATCCGCAGAGATTCTCGTAAAGATGCTGTCCATGCAGCCGAATAAGCTGCAGACCATCACCCCGCAGAATTTCCGCGATCTGGCAAGAGACTTTAAGGTAACGCTGCCGGAAGAGTTTTTATATGAGAAGTAATTAAAAAATATATAATATTTAGGAGGAAAATCCTCTGCTCCTGCAATGGCAGTCGCATTTTCCTTCGGAAAACAAGGAGGATTTTACAATGGCAAACAGATTTGTGTTGAACGAGACGTCCTATCATGGGGCAGGTGCAATCGAGGCGATTGCGGAGGAAGCAAAGGGCAGGGGCTACGGCAAAGCGTTCGTATGTTCCGATCCGGATCTGGTAAAGTTCGGTGTGACAAAGAAAGTGCTTGATGTGCTTGACGGCGCAGGACTTGCTTATGAGCTTTATTCCAATATCAAGCCGAATCCGACGATCGAGAACGTACAGACAGGCGTGGAGGCGTATAAGAAGTCCGGCGCGGACTATATTATCGCAATCGGCGGCGGCTCTTCCATGGATACCGCAAAGGCAGTCGGCATTATCATCAACAATTCGGATTTTGCGGACGTCAGAAGCTTAGAGGGCGTTGCACCGACAAAGAATAAGAGCGTTCCGATTTTTGCAGTGCCGACGACTGCCGGAACCGCAGCGGAGGTTACAATCAACTACGTTATTACCGACGTAGAGAAAAACCGCAAGATGGTATGTGTAGACCCGAAGGATATCCCGGTCATCGCTTTTGTAGACCCGGATATGATGTCCTCCATGCCGAAGGGACTTACCGCAGCGACAGGTATGGATGCGTTGACACATGCGATTGAGGGCTACATCACCGCAGGCGCATGGGAGTTGTCCGATATGTTCCACTTAAAGGCAATCGAGATTATTTCAAGAAGCCTGCGCGGCGCAGTTGCAAATACGCCGGAGGGCAGAGCAGATATGGCGCTCGGACAGTATGTTGCAGGTATGGGCTTCTCCAATGTAGGACTTGGTATTGTGCACTCTATGGCACATCCGCTTGGCGCGCTTTACGATACGCCGCACGGCGTGGCAAATGCAATCATTCTTCCGACGGTCATGGAGTACAATGCTCCGGCAACCGGCGAGAAATATCGTGAGATCGCGAGAGCCATGGGCGTTTCCGGTGTGGACGACATGAGCCAGGAAGAGTACCGAAAGGCTGCAATCGATGCGGTAAAGAAGCTCTCCGAGGACGTTGGCATTCCGGCGGACTTAAAGGAAATCGTAAAGAAAGAGGATATTCCGTTCCTCGCACAGTCCGCATACGACGACGCCTGCAGACCGGGCAACCCGCGCGAGACGAGCGTAGAAGAGATTACGAAGCTGTATGAGTCGTTGATTTAAGAACGACCTGTTTTGCTGACAATGACAGGAAAGTGATTCTCTGGTTTCTGAAAATATTTGTTGATTTTTTGTGTAACTATGCATATAATAAGAATACAGATAGAGAATCTGTTTACGCAAGCGTAAAATTTATTGGGCTGGTCGTAAGACCCGGGTCCAACCATTGGCGGGGAGACTCCCCGCCTTTTTTGGTATAAGGGGAAATATGAAGGAACTAAGTATTTTTGTAGATGAATCTGGGGATTTTGGAGAGTACAGCGCACATGCACCGTATTATATTGTAGCGATGGTGCTGCATGATCAGGCAAATGATATTACGACAGAAATTGCAAAATTAAATCGTGAACTTAAGAATTTGGGATATGAGAATCATGTTGTTCATACTGAGCCGCTGATTAGAAGAGAAGAAGATTACAGAAATTTATCTCCTAATGAGAGGAGGAGCATTTTTACAAAGCTATACTATTTTACTACAAAGTGTCAGATACAGTATAAGACATTTATATTTCAGAAAAAGGATTTTGAAAATGTTTTTAAATTGGAAGGGCGAATGGCGCGGGAAATATCCGGATTTATTCGAGAAAACCTTACATACTTTCAGGGATTTGAAAAGGTAATATTATACTATGATAATGGACAGCATGAATTAAACCGGATTTTAAACACAGTCTTAGCGTCGGAATTGGCGGACTATGATGTGCGCAAAGTTCTGCCGTGTGATTATAAATTATTTCAGGCAGCCGATTTGATCTGTACGTTGGAGTTGTTGCGATTAAAAGCAGAAAGTGGGAGTTTGACACGTTCTGAAAAATTGATATTTCATACAAAAAGAGATTTGAAAAAAGATTTTTTGAAAGGAATTTTGAAGAAAGAGTTTTAGGGATAAGAAAAGAAACAATTTTTTGCATATAATGCCATACTGGAAATATCTACTTGTAGATTCCTCCGAATACCTTTGTTAAAATGCATTTGTGACAAAGATGAAATAATTTTGTAACAAATAAGTAACAAAATGCCATCATCTGGAAAAAACAAAGGATTTGGAGGATTTCTACATAATGAAGAAGAGAATGGCGATACTGACACTGCTTCTCGCGGGAAGCATCACATTCGGTGCGATGGGAACGTCGGTCGTACAGGCGGCGTCACAGAGTACGGCGCAGACAGGCGTACCGGCGACATCACAGAGCACGGCGCAGCCGGTCGTACAGGCGGCGTCACAGGGTACAGATCAGACCGGCGGTCGCGTGGCGGCAGGTGTGACGGACGCATTTGCAAAGATGCTTGCAGAAAACGAGGTGTTTTCGATCGCAGGTCGCGTGGCGGCGGAGGCGGACACGCTCATGACGGAGACGAAGGAGCGGATGCGCGCGGCGGAGGAAGCAGCGGAGCAGGAGGCCGATGTCGAAGCACACGAGGTTCCGGTCGTGGAATCGGAATTTGCCGATGTCGCAATCGCACAGGTAAACAACTATGTCAATGTACGTCTGGAGCCGAACACGGAGAGTGAGATTCTCGGAAAGCTTTATGATGATTGCGCCGCGACGGTGCTTGAGGCAACGGAAGACGGCTGGTACAAGGTCGAATCCGGAAATGTGACAGGCTATGTCAAGGCGGAATATGTCGTGGTCGGGGATGAAGAGCTTGCGCGGACAGTAGGCACACGTCTTGCGACGGTGAACACGACGACCCTGTTCGTGCGCACGGAGCCGACGACGGAGGCGAAGGTGCTTACGATGCTGCCGGACGGCGACGATGTTGTTGTGACGGATGAATCCGCAGAGGGCTGGGCGAAGGTGTCCACAGAGGACGGCGACGGTTATGTGTCGCTGGAGTATGTGAGTCTGTCTACAGAATACAAACATGCGGAGTCCAGAGAGGAAGAAGAGGCAAGGCTCGCGCGTGAGGCTGCGGAGCGCGAGGCGGCTGCGAGAGCGGCGGAAGAGGCAAGACGCGCAAGAGAGGCGGAAGAAGCGGCGAAGCGTGCAAGAGAGGCGGAGCAGGCAGCGAAAAGCGCGCAGCAGAGTGCGGCGGGAAGCAGTTCCTCCGAGAGTGCGGGAAGCAGTTCTTCCGGGAATGCAGGAGGCGGAAGCCAGGCGTCCGTATCCAACGGACAGGCAGTCGTCAATTACGCGATGCAGTTCCTCGGGAATCCGTATGTATATGGCGGCAACAGCTTAACGAACGGAACGGACTGCTCGGGCTTTGTGAAGGGCGTCTATGCGGCGTTTGGAATCAGCCTGCCGCGTACCTCCGCAGAGCAGCGCCACGTCGGCTACGGCGTGAGCCTTTCCGATATCCAGCCAGGCGACATCGTCTGCTACAGCGGTCATGTCGGAATTTACACGGGAAATAATACGATCATCCACGCCAGCAACGAGCGGACGGGAATCACCCTGACTTCTCCGGTGACTTACCGGAAGGTGCTCGCGGTGCGGAGAATCTTCTAAAGACTATATTTATTCTTTCAGCTCATTTGCAAGATCAAGCAGATATTGTCTGACGGCTTCCTTTTCCCTGCGCTCGGGAGGAACCCGCCGGACGCAGCGCTCCAATGTGGCGGCGGCGGTATTTACGATGCTGATTTCTTCACTGGAGCGGAAGCCTTCGCCATCCATCTGAACCAGCCAACTGTTTTTCTGGCACCAGCAGTTGATAGCAGGAAGCGAAATAGAGTCCTTCTGCGAGACAAGCACGATCTGCATGTTATTGTGTTTTAACAATCCGTCTGCGAGATTGAGGAGCACCTGGGCATATTGCGAGGAGCGGATATTGACGGACTTGCCGCCGAGCAGCGTCAGGCTGTTGCTGGTGAAAGATTTCTGCTTTACCCGGTTCGTCAGCTCCTCCAATTGGAAAATGTGGATAAAGGGAGACTTTTTCGGACTGTTTTTTGAAAAATAGCAGGAGGTGGCTTCCCAAAGCTGATTGTTTAATTCCAGACATTTGCGCGTGTTTTCTTCATCGATGGAATTGTTTTCCAATACTTCCTTTAGAAGCGCCTGATTCACAGAGATGAAAGCGGGGGCGGGAAGATAAGAATAAAAGGCGTCGCTGCGTCTGGCGTGGGAAATATCATTTACAATGTCTGCAATCTGCGAAGGCGCAAAGTTTGAAAACAGAGGCGCGCACTTTGAAAGCACATGGTTTGCCAGAACCTCGTGTCCAAGCACCACGGAATTGTCCGTAAATATCATCGTGGTGGAAGCGGTCCTGTCGCCGGAAAGGCTAAGGAGTGAGACCGCCTGATTCACAATGAAAAACGACACATTTAAAATGGATTCGTCATAGTATTCATAAAAGAACCATTCTACATTTCTGTGAAAAATCAGGGGACTGCACGCATTGAAAAAATGAAGGAAGTGCTCTTTGAAGTCGGAGTAATAAATGACAAACTTCGAATGGAAGCCTCTCTTTAAAAGACCGATGATGCGTTCGGTAAATTGCAGCGAAAAGGCGGGATCTTCCAGAAACCAGTCATATTCTTCGGAGTTGATAAAAATAAGCGTGCCGGGAACGGTCATCGCTTCTGCATAGTCAAGCAGCTTTAAAATAGCGGCTCTTTTTCCGGCGTTCCCTTCAAAAACCGCAGTAGGCACGCTTCTGGCTCCGTCATGCAGGATTCTCTGTTCCGTAGAGCTTTCATAAGAGGGTGTGCCAAGCAGTGCCTGCCGGAGCAGCAGGGCAATCTGGGAATCATCCGACAGGTCGATATGCGGGTAGAGATTCATCAATGTCTCAGTCAGCGGACGGTGTCCCTGCTTCTTACTTTCTTTCAGAAAATAATCCACAATATCCTCAAAATAAACGGATTTCTCGGAGAGGGGACGGTCGCCGGTTTTCCATTTGCTGATCAGGCTGGCGTCAACATGCAGCGCCCTGGACAGGGATACCGTCTGAATATTCAGGCTGTTCATGATAAGACCGAAAGTTGAAAGCGCTTTTCTTTTCATAGAAATTCTCCCGTGCTGCTGATAAATGTAATGATAGAAATAAATTAGCATTTTTGCCCGTGCCTGTCAAATCTGTCTGGGTCTGTCAAACATTTGTCCATGTAGCCGAATTTGACAAATGGGTGAGAATGCTTGAAATTGAATTTTTCTGTGATATGATAGGACAAACGGAAACGAGAAAACACATACATCCGGATATATGCATTTCACACAAACCGTTTTGCTTCCATTACAAAATATTATTGAGGAGGATGTTGAAATGCCTGAGAATAAGGAATTTAAATTTGTCGATCACTATGAGTTTGATGAGGAGCTGTTAAAGAAAGCGTTTGCGGAGGCAAGAGAGATTTATAAGGAGCGCGGATTTATGCGCAAGATGGGATACGGGAAGGCACCGGCGATCACGACGGTCGATATGGCGAAAGCGTGGATGAGCGAGGGACATCCGTTTACCTGTAACCATTCTGAGGAAGTCTGCGCGGAGGCGTTAAAGGTACTGGAGGCAGGAAGAAAAGCCGGGGTGCCGATTTTCCATACGACCACGGGTTATCTCGGCGAGGCACAGTGGGATCTTCCGAGGTGGGATGAGAAGATTCCGATGAGTACACTGGACATCGACAGCGACTGGATGGAGATCGATCCGAAGATCAAGCCGCAGCCGGAGGAGCCGGTCATCCACAAGAAATACGCTTCCAACTTCTTTGGAACGCATCTTGCGCAGACATTGAACTACCTGGGAGTTGACACCCTGATCGTCATGGGAGCTACGGCATGTGCCTGCGTGCGCCATACGGTAATGGATTCTACCGGGTATGGCTTTAAGACGATTGTTCCCGAAGGAACCGTTGGCGACCGTGTGCCGGGTGTGGTAGAATGGAACCTGTTCGATATGGAAGCAAAGTTCTGCGACGTAGTTCCGGTAGACGAGGTGGTAAAGTATCTCGAGGGAATCGATTCTTCTGTATATACCAAGCATGCCAGAAAGTTTGACAAGCAGTAATTGAAAAATGAATAAAGTGATTCTGGACAAAAAGAGCAAAGGTGCTGATGTATAAGATACCGAGCTCTTTTTTTGTTCAGTGTCAGAAGAAGGGAGGCTGGAAATGTATCTCATAAAATGCGGCAGATTTTTTGACGGGAAAGAAGAAGTCTTAAAAGACAATATCGAGATTCTTGTGAAAGATGCAAAAATCGTGGAGGTAGGGACGCAGATCGCGTGCCGGGGAGACGCCGAAGTGATCGACCTTACCGGATATACCGTGACTCCCGGTCTGATTGACAATCATGTTCATTACGATCTTGTGGGACCGGAGGCGCTTTGCACCTATGCGTTTACGGATTCGGATGAGATGATGACCTTAAATACCGTCTATTGCGCCACACGTGCACTGGAAGGCGGTTTTACAACGGTGAGGCTGGTCGGCTCCGCCCTTGCCGGATTCGGGCAGATCGATGCAAAGCGGGCGATTGAAAAGAAAATGTTCCCTGCGGCGCGGCTTCTCGTATCGCCACACGCGCTGGATATCAGCGGCGGACACTGGGATTTTTCCACCTTTGCAGTCAGCAATCCGGCGCTGTCGGAGTTTATGGAAAACAGGTGCTTTGGAACCGGAAACGGCGTAGACTACTGTAGGACAATTGTCCGGAAATATGTCAAATACGGGGCGGATTTTGTGAAAATCATGGCAACGGGCGGGTTCGCGTCCCCGATCGACAATCCGACCGAGCAGGCTTTTTCCGATGAAGAGCTGAAAGCCATTATTGAGACGGCGGCAATGTTTGGCAAGCCGGTGGTGGCGCATGCATACACTTCCGAACTGGTGAGCAAGCTGATCGATTTCGGCATTACGGAAATCGAACATGCGGCGCTGATGGACGAAGAGACGGCGGCGAAAATGGAAGACAGCGGCGTGATACTCACACCGACCTTCGTGCCGTTTGAGGAAATCATACAGAATGATACGGAAACGCTGGCAAAGAAAAACCAATCATATAAAGAAAAGCTGGCGCGCTACGGTGACAGGCTGATTCAGACGAGAAAACGGATTCTCGGACTGATTGAGCAGAGGAAGATGACGATCGGCTATGGGTCGGACATCGTATCGGCGTATGACAACTGGGATAGCTGGAGAGAGTTTAAGGCGTGGAGGGATAACGGAATATCCGCCCTTCGGACGCTCGTCGCTGCTACGAGTGTGAATGCAAAGATTGTAGGCAGGGAAGATTTAGGCGTGTTGGAGAAAGGAAAAACAGCAGATATCGCGGCGTGGAAGGCGGATATTTTAAACGACCATGAGGCAATCAGACACTGCGATTTTGTGATGAAGGAGGGCGTTATATACAAAAGGTAACCGGGCAGTCGGCAGGGATGTCCGATCGCTTTGTTATAGAACGATTATGAAGAAATGGAGGAGAATTTATGAGAAAATTATTCAAAAAATTTGTGGCGGCAGCCATGGCGGCATCAATGCTTTTTTCTGCGGCGGCGTGCGGGAAGTCAGAGGGCGGCTCCGCTGATTCCGATACCATTAAGCTCGGGCTTGTGGCGGATATGTCGGGAACCAGCGCGAACACCCAGACGCTCAACTCTGTTACGCTGGCTGTCAATGAGATCAATGAATCCGGCGGTCTGCTTGGAAAGCAGATTGAAATCGTGTCGGTGGACAGCCAGTCGGATACGGCGAGGTATCAGGAAATGGGAAAGAAGCTGATACAGGAGGATCAGGTGGACGTTCTCTTTACGGCGGGAACCAGCGCGTGCAGGGAGGCGATCCGTCCTGTGGCGGAGGAAAACGAAATGCTCTATTTCTACTGTAATAGTTACGAGGGCGGAGTTGCCAGCAGGTATATGTTCCTTGCAGGCCCGGTTCCGGAGCAGACCGTAGACCCGTTGATCTCTTACGCATCGGAGAATGTCGGAAAGAAGATCTATTGTCTTGTTGCAGACTATAACTACGGGCGTGTCATGGTAGAGTGGCTCAAGCAAAAAGCCGGGGACTACGGCGCCGAGGTCGTGGGAGAGGAATATGTCCCGCAGACGGTATCCGATTTCAGCTCCAGTATTGCAAAGATCGAGCAGTCGGATGCAGACGCAGTATTTATCGCAATGGTGGGAAGCAATATGGCGTCCTTCTTCGACCAGTGGGCGAACGCCGGAATCGAAGATAAGACGTTAATGTCACTGAGCAACTTCTGCCAGTATTATGAGCACAAAAAGCTCGACCCGCCAAGCCTTGAGGGGTCCCTCACAGCGGCGGCTTACATGGAAGAGTTTGACACGGACGCATCGAAAGAATTTGTGGAAAAATACCGGGCAATGGCGCCGGATGAACCATATATCACTTCAAACTGCGCGATTGCATATAACGCAGTATACATCTGGGCGAATGCGGTAGAGCTTGCAGGAACGACAGATACAGAAGCGGTCATTGACGCACTGGAAACGCAGGATATTTCCTTTGACGGTCCCGGAGGTAAGGTGACGGTGGAGGGAAGGACACATCATCTGTACACGGATATATCTGTGGTAAGGATTGATGAGAATCACAATGCGCAGATCGTAGAGACATATACAAGCGTAGAGCCGTCCTATCTTCTGGATATGGGAATCGACTTAAGCAAAGAGGACCCGCAGACACAGTACACGCCTTTGGACGACTAGAGAAAGCAGGGTGATGCAAGTGGGATATGATGTCATTTATTTTATTTATCAGTTTTTGGTCAGTACCTCCTTTCTGATTCTGGCGGCACTTGGAATGGCGATCATCTATGGAATGATGGATATCACAAATATGGCGCAGGGCGAGTTCATGATGCTCGGCGCATATACGACCGTACTGCTTGTGAACCGCGCGGGATGTCCGTTTGTGCTGGCTGTCCTGTGCGGAACGGTAGTCACAGCTCTTTTCGGAGGATTGTGTGACCGTCTCATCATACGGCGGTTATACGGCAGAACCTTAGATTCCATCGTGGTGACATGGGGAATCAGTATTATACTGCAGCAGTTGATCTATATTCTCTTCGGACCGGATCTGGAAGGTATTTCCACACCGTTCGGTTCCTTTAAAATCGGTTCGGTTTCTTACTCCGTATACCGGATTATGCTGATTGGAATTGCGGTCGTGCTGGTACTGGGCTTCTATCTTCTGTTTAAGCTGACAAAGTTTGGCCTGCACTCGAGAGCTACGATGCAGAACCGGGAAATTGCGAGTGCGTTTGGTGTAAATACCTATAAAATAAATTCACTGACTTTTATGCTGGGATCGGCGCTTGCCGGATTAGTGGGGAGTTTATATGCCCCACTAATGGGCATCACCCCGACGATGGGGACGAATTTCCTTACGGAGAGTTTTGTGACGGTTGTTGTAGGAGGCGCGAACCCGCTTGCAGGAACGGTGCTTGCCGGTACGGGACTTGGTCTGGTGGAAGGAACGTTATCTATTTTTTACGGAACCTTTATCGGTAGAATCGGCATCCTGCTGATTGCCATTTTATCGATCCGGGTACTGCCCAATGGATTTTCGGGACTTGTTGAAAGAAATTCCATAAGGAGGAAAAGGCGATGAAGAAGATAACCTGGAATACGGAAAATATTATGGCGGTATTGTTTTTTGCAGCGGCGTTCATTTTTCCGATGATATTTGGCGATTACACCATTGACAATTTTGCAAATTTCTATGTCACGATACTGATATCGCTGAGCATTACGCTGATCTGGGGCTTCACCGGCGTATTCAGCTTCGGGCAGGCGGTGTTCTATGGTCTGGGGGCATATACTTATGCGATCATTTCCATAGCCAGTGACGGCAGTCTTACGATTCCCGCCGTGTTGGCAGCGGTGGCTGTTGCGGCGCTTGCGGCGGCAGTGCTGGGGTACTTCATATTTTACGGAAGAATCAGCAATGCATTTACAGGAATTATTACGATGTCGGTCGCAACCGTTATGGAGCTGTTCATGACGCAGACCAGCGACGGGAAATGGAAGATTTTCGGCGTGCCGCTCGGAGGCTTTAACGGCTTAAATAAAATTCCCGCCATCAGCATTGCGGACTTTAAATTCCGGGGAACCGCATTTTATCTGCTCGTGATCTTGATTCTGCTGGCGGTGTTCTTTTTCGTCAAATGGATCGAGAAATCCAATTTCGGGTACGCCCTTTTCGGAATCCGGGAAAATAAGCTGCGCAGTGAGATGTTCGGATATGACGTAGCGAAATTGCAGACGGTCATATTTTCCATCAGCGGGGCTTTGGCGGGGCTGGCAGGCGCGCTGTTCGCTTCGTGGAGCGGATATGTCGTTCCCAGCAATTTCAGCGTAGCCACATCTACCATTGCGGTTGTTATGGTTGCGGTCGCCGGAAGAAAAAACATTACGGGTACGATGATCATGACATGGATCTACTGCTGGTTTACACAGAAATTGGCGGCTACGGGAAGTGAATACAGTCAGTTGATTCTCGGCGTGATTTTAATTATTGCGGTTCTGTTTATTCCCGACGGGGTAATGGTCGCATTGTTCAAAAAGCTGGACACCCTTCCCGGGAAGCTTTCGCAGCGGAGAGGAGGTTGACGGTTTATGGAAGAAAAGGGAAACAAAGAAGAAATCCTTGTACTGAAGAATCTCTCTAAAAGCTTTGGTGGAATCAATGCTGTGGAGCAGTTCAACCTGACAATGGAGCAGGGAGAGCTTCACTGCCTGATTGGTCCCAATGGCGCGGGAAAAACCACCGTCTTTAAAATGATCATGGGAATCCTTGCGCCTTCGTCAGGGAAAATCCTGCTGAATGGGGAGGATATCACGAAGAAGCAGCCGAAGGACCGGGCGAGAGGGGGCATCAGCATTAAAATGCAGGTGCCGGGGCTGTTCCCGGACTTATCATTGAAAGAAAATATAAGAGTGGCCGCACAGAATTTCGTTCCGAAAAAGGAATTAAATACCGAGATCGCGCGGCTGATCGAACTGGTGCATTTGCAGGATGTCAGCGTAACAAACCCGCTGGTAAAAAATATGACCCACGGACAGCAGCAATGGCTGGAAATCGCGATGGCATTGGCGGCGCATCCGAAGCTTTTGCTCTTAGACGAGCCTGCGGCGGGGCTTGGACCGGAGGAGACGGAGTTTACGGCGGAGCTGATCGAGCAGTTGAACCATGACGGACTGGCTGTTTTATTTATTGAGCATGATATGAATTTTGTAAAGCGGATTGCAAAAAATGTTACGGTCCTTCACTACGGAAAGAAATTTGCGGAAGGGACAATGGAAGAAATCGAGAAGAACGAAGACGTAATAAAAATCTATTTGGGAAAGTGAGGAATTGTATGCTTTCAACAGAAAATCTGGTGTCGGGTTATGAGAAAGTGAATGTCTTGCAGGGCGTTTCCATGGAAATACATCGGGGTGAAATCGTGTCTGTCATGGGAAGAAACGGCGTCGGGAAAAGTACGTTTGTAAAAACATTGTGCGGGCTTCTGCCTGCCGATAGCGGATCGATTACGTTTTGCGGCGAGGATATCACGAAAATGAAATCCTATGAGCGGGCATGGAAGGGAATTTCCTATGTACCGCAGGGACATATGGTATTTCCGAAGCTTACCGTGGAGGAGAATCTTCAGATGGGAGAATCCATTCATCCGGTCAAAGGGAAGAAGCCGGACTATGATCTGGTCTATGAGTATTTCCCGCGCCTGAAAGAAAGAAGAAATCAGGAGGCGGGTACGATGAGCGGCGGTGAACAGGCGATGCTTTCCATCGGGCGCGTACTCACCGGAAATTCAGAACTCATGCTGCTAGACGAGCCGTCGGAGGGAGTCCAGCCGAATATCGTGACCGCAATCGGGGATATTATCCTGCGCATCAATAAGGAATTGAATCTCACCGTCTTACTGGTGGAGCAGCATATCGGACTATTGCAGCAGGTGTCCGGGAGGGCGTATGCGATGGACAAGGGAAGAATTATTGACAGTCTGACAAGGGAAGAATGCCTGGACTACGACAGAATCCGAACGTATCTGTCAGTATAAGCGGGCTGGAGGAATGCATGAAAACAATGGAAACAAAGGGAGCTGTATATGTAATAACCGCCGGATTCTGCTGGGGAATCATCGGTATCTTTACGAGATTTCTTTCCGGCTGCGGCCTGGATTCCATTCAGATCACCCTGATCAGAAATCTGGCCGCTGCCCTCGGAATGCTGCTTGTGATCCTTGCAACGGACAGGGAAAAGCTTAAAATCAGGTTAAAAGACAGTTGGATGTTCCTGGGAACAGGGATTTTAAGCGTCGCTTTTTTTAATATCTGTTATTTTAAGGCGATTGAAATGACGACGATGTCGGTTGCCGCGATATTGCTGTATACGGCGCCCGCCATGGTCGTAGTGATGTCCGCCGTTTTCTTTCGGGAAAAACTGACCGTGCAAAAAATCGTGGCATTGCTGATTGCTTTTGTGGGGTGTGTCTGTACCGCGGGTATGCCGGATGAAACGGGAGGCATTTCCGGGGGAGGCATTCTGACCGGGCTTGGAGCGGGATTCGGATATGCGTTGTACAGTATCTTCGGAAAAATCGCGTTGAAGCGCTATCATCCGTTTACGGTGACGTTCTATACCTTTTTCTTTGCCGCTGTGGCGCTGCTGCCTGTCGGAAACGCGGGGCGGATTGCGGCGCTGGCGCAAAGCCCCAGGGTAGCTGCGGTGTACGGAGTGCTGGGGATTGTGTCAACGCTGGTTCCGTTTCTTTTGTACACGAAAGGGCTGAAATGCATTGAGGTCGGAAAAGCGTCGGTCATGGCTTACACGGAGCCGCTGGTTGCCACGCTGTGCGGTGTGCTTTTCTATCGGGAGAGATTGGACGTCTGTAATGTCCTTGGAATACTGTTTATATTTGTGTCCATGGTGTTGCTGCATATCCCAGTGAGACGTTGTGTAAGGAGAGGATGAAAATGAAAAATTATGTGATTACCATTGCGAGAGGTTACGGAAGCGGAGGAAGCCACATCGGCAGGGCATTGTCGGAAAAACTCGGCATTCCCTGTTATGATACGGAAATCATACAGATGGCGGCGGACGAGAGCGGCATCAATGAGAAATTCTTTTTTGAGGCGAACGAAAAGATCAATAAGGGCAAACTTGCCGTCATGACGTCTAAGGGCGTATATTCCGATATGCTTTATCCGCCCAGCGATAAGAAGTTTCTTTCCAATGAAAACCTGTTCAATTATCAGGCGAAGGTGATAAGGAGGCTTGCGGTAGCCGGGAAGGAATCCTGTATTATTATCGGAAAGGCGGCGAATTATATCTTAAAAAACTTTCCGAATGTGGTGCGCGTGAACATACAGGCGCCTATGGAATACTGCGTAGACAATATACAGGAGCGGTTGTGTAAGAGCGCAAGGGAGGCGGAAGAAGAGATTCTGGAGATTAACAGATACCGCACGGATTATTACAAATATTATACGGGCGGGGAGTGGTTAGATCCCGCCGAGTATGATATCAGTATTAATACGGAGGCGGCGGGCGAGGATTATGCGGCGGACATGATCGTGCGCTATCTGAAGGATAAGGTGATGAAAAGCTGATGTTGAATAAAAATTCCCAGCGGGAGCAATGCTTTCGCTGGGAATTTTTTTGTGAAAGTGTGCAGGCTGCATCCCAATTTGGAAAAATTTTCTTTTATAATTCTAAATATATATGCATTTTAAGTTTAAAAAGGAGAGACATATGAGAAAAGTAGAAAGAAAATTAGCCGGGATCATGCTTATGGCGGCAATGCTTTTTATGCTGCTGCCGGGGAGTACGGCGCTGGCGGGACAGACCGAGACAGATGCATTTGACAACGCGGCGGAAGCGTATGGAACTGCTGCCCAGACGTTCTGGAGCGCGCTGGACGCCTATAACGGAATATGGGATGAGAGCGGAAACTGTACCACAGTGGGCGCTTATGATGCCTATGTAACGGCGGCGGAAAGCGGCGCAGACAATGCAGATGCGCTTTATGCGGCAGCGCAGACGGCGCGGACGAACTGTGTGGACACCTATTCGGAATTGCAGACCAGATACAGTGAGCTTATGACGGCGTATGGGAATCTTGCTGATGATGAAAAGACGGCGGACCGGGAAACTGCGAAAACGGATATCGAGGCAGAGCATACGGATGCCGGAACCTGTATGAGCGAACTGGCGGAGCTGTTACCTGCGCAGACCTATGCGGCGCGGAAGAATTTTTTCGATGCCATGGATTCGTATGATGCGGCGCTGAACCGTTATTGGAACAATGTGAACGCGTATTACGGTCCGGATGAGAATACGCCGGGCAGCTTCGGGAATTATATGGATGCGCTGTATTCCGGTGCGGCAAATGTGCAGGAGCTGTATACGGCAGCCGGAACGGACAGAGCAAATTGTGTGAGTGCATTTGCAGAACTGACTCCGCTCTACAATGCGGCGGCAGCGGCGTATGAAGCTTTAGCGGATGCCGACAAAGCGGACGCCGACATGCAGGAGGCAAAAGCAAATCTGGACAGCAGCTATGCGGATGCGGTGCAGGCGGATAACGAGCTTGATGTGTTGGTTGCGCCGGAGAAGTTTGTGCCGGATATGGGAGAATTATCTTCTGTGTGGATTGATGAGAACGGTAATTTTGGCGGAGTGCCGCAGGCACCGGCATACTGGAAGGTCAGTGCGGCGGGAAAGCTCGTTGCGGCGACGGAGGCTGACTGGAGTCTTAAATATGAAAAGACGGCGGCAGGTGTGACGTTGACTCTTCGAAATTTCCGGTTTACAAGTATTCCGACGGACGGGGAGACGGAACTGGATGCAATCTGGTCTGATACATCTCTGATTCTGAATCTTGAGGGATCGAATAGCATTACCGGAACAAAGGGGAGCGCAATCGGCGTGGAGCGGGATCTTACGATAAACGGTCCCGGAGGTCTGGAGCTGTATTCAACTGCAAGTGAAGCCGTATCTATGGAGGGAGAAACATATGTGCCGACGGCGCTGTATGTTTCCGGTACGCTGACGAATAACGGAGCAACGCTGAGAGTCAGCTCGAACAATACGGAGAATACCGTGTGGGCGAAGGACATTATCAACACAGGTTATATTCTCCCAGCGAACGGACAGCGCATCAGTAAGGATGGTGCGGTCTACACAAAGCTTGAGCCGCCCGCGGAAGAAACATACGGCGAGGTGATGGCACAGACGGGCGGAACAGCGGACAAAGGTCAGCAGGCGCAGACCGTCTCACCGATGACAGGGGAAAGTCCTGCGGCGGCAGCGGCAGGCGTGATATCCGTTCTGGGCGTGGCAGCGGCAGTGCTCATTTTATGCAATAGGAAATTGCGTCCTGCTGCATAAAAGCACTCCGTGCGATGCGCACCGCGCGGAATGGAAGATAGCCGTAAACAGCACCGCTTGAGCGCATTTTTAACTTGGAAGAAGGAAAATTCGGTAGCGATACTGGCAAATAGATGGCAGGTAAGCTATAATGAGGGCGTATGGAAAGAAAAACAACAGATGAATTGCTTCAGGAGATTCAGAACGAAAAATCCTTTGAGCGTTTCATGAGCCGAAATGAAGAAAATTTTGAGACAAAGAAATTTACGGAATACTTAAATGACCTGTGCCGGAAGAAAGAACTGATTCCAGAGCAGGTCATAAAGGCGGCGCAGATTGACCGGACCTATGGACATCAGCTCTTTAACGGCACGCGAAGACCCTCGAGAGACAAGGTGATACAGCTTGCCATTGCGTTTGAACTGTCGATGGACGATACGCAGGAGCTTTTACGCGTGGCGGGCAGGAATGAACTTTATCCAAGAATCAGGAGGGATGCGGCGATTATTTTCGGCTTATCAAAGCACATGGAAATGCAGCAAATGCAGGAGTTTCTTGCTTCATTGGATATTTCAATCCTGGGGGAATAGGACGGAGAAAGACGTGATGCAGGACACAAAAGCCCGGAGAGCTGCATTTTTGCAGGAGTATACGGAGGAATATCCGGCAGAGCTGACAGAGCGCTGCGAGATGCTGGAATGCATGAGCCGAAAGGACAAGTGCGAGACGATTCTGGCGAAGGAACGCGAAAGCGGCAGGAAGGTAGTGGTGAAATGCTACTACAAAGAGCATCCGTTTTATGAGACAACAGAGCCGGTACAGTTGCGCAGCTTGGAGCATACAGGGATTCCGGGTTACAAGGGGGAGTACCGCAATGCTGTGATGCGCTGTATTCTCCGGGAATATGTCGAAGGGGTAAGTCTGTGGGAATGTGCCGACTGCACATTTCCCACAGACTTTGTTTGTAAAGTCGGAATACAGCTATGCGGGATTCTGGAATATCTTCATGGACAGAACGTCATACACCGTGACATCAAGCCGCAGAATGTGATTTTGCGAAAGGACGGCACGGTGGCGCTGATTGATTTTGGCATTTCAAGACTTTACAAGGAGGAGGAGACGAGCGATACGCTGCCCCTGGGTACGAGGAATTTCGCGCCGCCGGAGCAGTATGGCTTCGGGCAGACGGACAGGCGGTCGGATATTTATGCGCTGGGGATGCTTTTGATCTGGATGTTGACGAAAGAGACAAACGCCATAGAGATGCCTGCCTCGCCGCTTGAGAAAATACTGAAAAAATGCACTGCTTTTGCACCGAAGGAGCGCTATGACAGTGCAAAAGCGGTAGCGGCGCAGTTAGAGAGAGTTTCGCCCCAGTATATCAGGAAGCGAAGAACCGTCTGCGGAATCATCTGCGCAGTGCTTCTTAGCTGCGGAGCAGCGTTTCTGACAGGTCGGACGATGCACAGGAAAAGCAGCGTCGTTTTCCGCGAGCCGCTCATTGAAGAGGCGGTGCGCGCAGAACTGAATCGTTCTTTCGGCGTGATTACCAGGGAGGATTTGCTGGATGTAACAGAAATATACATACATGGGGATAAAATAACGACGAACACAGAGGATTATTATGACAGTGTGGACGAATGGTTTGAAGAGGGACTGGTGTACGGGGAACTGACGTCGCTGGAGGACCTTAAGGATATGCCGAATCTGCGGACGGTCTGTATCGGTGGAGAACGGATTACGGATATTTCTCCGTTGGAGGGACTCGATCAGTTGGAAAAGGTAGAATTTTGGTACAATGATATTACCGAAATTTCAGCGCTGCGCGGAAAACAATATTTAACACAGGTCGGATTCGGACAGAATCCGATTACCGATATTTCGGGACTGGAGGATTGCCCCGCGATCCGCTCGATCGTATTAGGGAACGCCGGAAGCTTTGACGGGAAACCACTCGAGGAACTGGACGGACTTGCGCTGCTGGACATTACCTCGGACACGGACGCGTGGAATTATCTGTCCGGCAAATCGATCACCATGTTAAAGCTCGGCGGACCGGATCTGACGGACCTCTCCTGCATCAGAGATATGGCGCGCGTTGAAGAACTGTATATTTACTGGTCTAAGATTACCGATATTTCCGCGCTGGAGGGAAGAGAGGACATTACTTATCTGAATATGTCGGGATGCCTGATCGAGGATCTGTCCCCTGTATTTACCATGCCCAACTTAAGAACTGTGGTCGTCAGCGGGAAGGGGAAGGAGGACATGGAGGCGCTGCTTCAGGAATATGACGGGGAAGTGCCGTTTACTGTGGAATATGCGGAGTGACGCCCGCCAGTGTGATGCTTATTGCGCCTCAGACGGGGGTTCCCACCCCTGGGTTGCTACAAGATAAACAAGGTCGCCCATCTCTTTCGGAGTCTTTGGAATATCCTCAAGAAGCCACTGCCGGATCACGTGATAAGCTCCGTTGGTTAGAAAGGTGAACATGAGCCGCTTGCTGTCAGGGTCTTTTACATAAGAAAATACCTGATCATAGGTTGCCAGAACATGAGATGCGTTGAGCAGCAGAGACGCGAACTCTGAGTTGGTATCACTGTCGCGAAACAGCAGTTTGGACAGGCTGCGATTTTCCAGCAGATAAGTGCACAGCGCTTCAATGCGCTTGTTTAGCGGCCAATTCTGTCCGGCGCCGTTAGCTTTCCATATTTCTTCCAAATCTGTAATAACGCTGTTTTCTATTTCATTCAGAATATCCGCAGGGCATCCATAGTGGTTGTAAAAGGTAGAACGGTTGATCCCCGCTGCATCGCACAGCTCACGGATTGTAATATTTTGAATACTTTTTTCGGACATGAGCAGAAGCAGATTCTCTTTTAGCAGCCGCTTTGTCAATGCAATTCGCTGGTTCTCTTTTTCCTTCATGAAAACTCCTTTCCATCTAAAATAAGGTGTATTCCACAAATAGCTTCATTGTGTTGTTTTTGCAACATTCTGGAAAAAACTGTTTGTTGTAAAAACAACATATGTCCATTATAATGTAGACGGAATGGATTTGTCAATTTTAAAACCATTCCGCTATCACAACATGAGGAAGGGGAGTTCAAAAATGAATGAAGTAAAAAGACCAAAGAAACCACTGATTTACTATTATTTTATTGTGCTTATGGTAGTCATGCTGTTTAATCTGCTGCTGATGCCCCAAATACTGGAACGACAGATTCGCGAGACTGACTATGGAACTTTTATGTCCATGACGGAGGAGCAGAACATCGGTCGTGTACAGATACAGGACAATCAGATTCTTTTTACCGACAAGGATGAGACAACTGTTTACAAGACGGGGCTGATGGATGATCCCGGTCTTGTGGAGCGTCTGAAAGATTCCGGCGCAGTCTTCTCCAGCGAGATTATTGAGGAGGCTTCTCCTGTGCTGTCCTTCCTGCTCACATGGATTCTTCCGCTGGTGATTTTTATCGCGTTCGGACAGTTTCTTTCCAGAAAACTCATGGATAAGGAGGGCGGACCTAATTCCATGATGTTCAATATGGGAAAAAGCAATGCCAAGGTCTATGTCAAGTCTTCGGACGGAATCAAATTCTCCGATGTGGCGGGCGAGGATGAGGCGAAGGAAAATCTGACAGAGATCGTGGACTATCTGCATAATCCGGATAAATACAGGGAAATCGGTGCATCTATGCCTAAGGGTATCTTGTTAGTAGGACCTCCCGGAACAGGTAAGACCATGCTTGCAAAGGCGGTTGCCGGCGAGGCGGACGTTCCTTTCTTTTCCATGTCCGGTTCGGAGTTTGTGGAGATGTTCGTGGGAATGGGAGCTTCGAAGGTAAGAGACCTGTTCAGGCAGGCAAAGGAGAAAGCGCCATGTATCGTATTTATCGATGAGATTGATGCGATCGGTCAGAAGCGCAGCAGCGGTAAAATGGGAGGCAATGACGAGCGTGAACAGACGTTGAATCAGCTTCTGACGGAAATGGACGGCTTTGAGGGCAACAGCGGCGTTATCATTCTGGCTGCGACCAACCGGCCGGAATCGCTGGATGCGGCGCTGACAAGACCCGGCCGCTTTGACAGACGGGTGCCGGTGGAACTTCCGGATTTAAAGGGGCGCGAAGAAATTCTTAAAGTTCATGCAAGGAAGATTAAAGTTGCGGAAGACGTTGATTTCTCCAAAGTTGCCCGCATGGCGTCCGGTGCATCCGGCGCAGAACTTGCCAATATCGTGAATGAGGCGGCGCTGCGTGCTGTCCGGGACGGCAGAAAGTTTGCCACGCAGGCGGACCTGGAAGAATCTATTGAAGTAGTTATTGCCGGTTATCAGAAGAAGAATGCGATTCTTACCGACCAGGAAAAGAAGGTGGTGGCTTACCATGAAATCGGACATGCGCTGGTAGCCGCCAGACAGACCAATTCCGCTCCGGTACAGAAGATTACGATTGTTCCGCGTACCTCCGGCGCTCTCGGTTACACCATGCAGGTAGAGGAGGGAAATCATAGCCTGATGACAAAGGAGGAACTGGAAAACAAGATCGCTACATATACAGGCGGGCGTGCCGCAGAGGAAATCGTATTTCAGTCCATCAGTACCGGCGCATCAAATGACATAGAGCAGGCAACCAAAATCGCACGTTCGATGCTGACGAGGTACGGAATGAGTGAGGAATTTGATATGGTTGCGCTGGAAACCGTATCGAATCAGTATCTTGGCGGAGATGCATCTTTAGCCTGCTCGGCGGAAATGCAGGCGAGGATCGATGATCAGGTAATCGCGCTTGTGAAAAAGCAGCACGAAAAAGCAAAACAGATTCTGATGGAGAACAGGGAAAAGCTGGATGAACTGGCGCAGTTTCTCTATGAAAAGGAAACCATTACCGGCGATGAATTTATGAGCATTCTAAACAGTGAGCAATGATGATAAGCGGAAGTGGCTTTGCCACGCCGGAAACACAAATGAGCGCCCCAAAGCGGGGCGCTCATTTGCGTAAGGCGGAAATGGGTATACCGTCTTAATCACATTTTGCAGAATGAGACAGCACACTAGTTATCACTCTCATCATCCGAAGACATCGAGTACACCTGACGCTTTCTCGCCATCTCATCGTTCTCAAGGTATTCGTCGTAGGTGGATACCTTGTCGATGAAGGTGCCGTCCGGAAGGAACTCGATAATGCGGTTCGCCGTGGTCTGCACGACCTGATGGTCGCGGGAGGCGAAGAGAACCACGCCCGGGAACTTGATCAGACCGTTGTTCAATGCCGTGATGGACTCCATGTCGAGGTGGTCGGTCGGCTCGTCAAGGATGAGCACGTTGCTTCCCATAATCATCATGCGGGAGAGCAGGACACGTACCTTCTCACCACCGGAGAGGACGCGCATCTTCTTCGTGCCGTCTTCCCCGGCGAAGAGCATACGTCCTAAGAAACCACGCACATAGGTCGCATCCTTGATCTCGGAGAACTGGGTCAGCCAGTCTACGATCAGAAGGTCGGTGTCGAAAATCTCGGTGTTGTCTTTCGGGAAGTAGGACTGGCTCGTTGTCACGCCCCATTTGTAGGTGCCGGAATCCGGCTCCATCTCCCCGGCGAGAATCTTAAAGAGGGTCGTCTTTGCAAGCTCATTGCTGCCGACGAACGCGATCTTGTCGTCGTGTCCGACGATAAAGGACACGTTGTCTAATATCTTCACGCCGTCGATGGTCTTCGTCAGACCTTCCACGGTCAGAACCTCATTTCCAATCTCACGGTTCGGACGGAAATCAATGTATGGATATTTCCGGCTGGACGGACGGATCTCGTCGAGCTGGATCTTTTCCAAGGCGCGCTTTCTGGAAGTCGCCTGCTTGGACTTGGAAGCGTTCGCGGAGAAGCGGGAGATGAACTCCTGTAACTCCTTGATCTTCTCTTCCTTCTTCTTGTTGGCTTCCTTCATCTGCTTTACAAGAAGCTGGCTGGACTCATACCAGAAATCGTAGTTTCCGGCGTAGAGCTGAATCTTGCCGTAGTCGATATCTGCAATGTTGGTGCAGACCTTATTTAAGAAATAGCGGTCATGGGAGACTACGATGACGGTATTCTCGAAATTGATGAGGAACTCCTCGAGCCAGTTGATCGCGTCTAAGTCCAGATGGTTCGTCGGCTCGTCAAGAAGCAGGATGTCCGGGTTGCCGAACAGCGCCTGCGCGAGAAGCACCTTGACCTTAAGCGCACTTGGCATGTCAGCCATCAGCGTGTAGTGGTCCTCGGTCGGGATGCCAAGACCGTTTAACATGGTGGCGGCGTCGGACTCCGCGTTCCAGCCGTCCATGTCTGCAAATTCCGCTTCCAGCTCGCTCGCGCGGATTCCGTCTTCGTCCGTGAAGTCCTCCTTCATGTAGATGGCGTCCTTTTCCTTCATGATATCGTAAAGGCGCTTATTTCCCATAATGACCGTATCAAGCACCGTGTACTCATCATATTTGAAATGATCCTGCTGTAAAAAGGAAAGACGCTGTCCCGGCGTGATGATGACTTCGCCGTTCGTCGGCTCGAGCTGACCGGATAAGATCTTAAGGAATGTGGATTTGCCGGCGCCGTTTGCACCAATCAGACCATAGCAGCAGCCTTCTGTGAATTTGATATTGACGTCCTCAAAGAGCGCCTTTTTCCCGATTCGTAAAGTGACGTTACTTGTACTGATCATATTTATATTCTCCTAACTTTTCTGCGTGAAATACAGGTAAAATTTACACCAATTCGTATCATACTAAAAAAAGGCGAGAATTGCAACCGGAACTTCCTATTAAATAGGATGCGACAAATAACTTGGCTTTTGTCGGAAATTTGTTATAATGGAAAACAGGAAGGTTTTGGGATTACAAAGGGAGAATACGGGTATGGGCTACGGGGAATTGGAACGGAGTATGGACGGTGCGGATTTCTGGAGAAGGAATGATCTGATTTACGAGATGCCGGTGGGAGCAGCAATTGCGCGCGGCGGGCATGAACTGTATCTTGAAATGGCAAACCGAGAGTTCCTTCATGCAGGAGGATATTTTGCGGAGGGTCTGGCGGAAAGCGGCAGGCCGCTGGCTGATTACATATACGAGGCAGATGTAGGAATATTTGAGGATGCGATCGAGAAGTGCCGCGAGAACCGCCAGACGCAGGCGTTGGAGCTTCGGGTGCGCACGAAGGACGGCGGCGTGTGCTGGGAGCTGCTGCAGTGCAGGCTTTACTGCTATCGTGACGCAGTTCCTTATTATATACTGACAAGCTGGGACATCCATACGAGGAAGGGACTGGAGGAGGAACTCCGTCTGATGGATGAGCAGTACCGCATATTAGAGGAAGTCACGGATGAGTTCCCGTTTGACTATGATGTGGTGCATGGACGTTTCCGCGTGCCGCAGAAGTACCGCGTAATCGGGAAATTTCGTTCCGACCAGAAGTATATGAGCTTTGAGGAGATGCTTTCCGATATTTATGAGGAGGACCGGGCGGGATGTGCCGAGGCGCTTCTGCTTGCATCGAAGGAGAAAACGACCGGAACGATCGACTACCGGCTGAATCTGGCGCCGATGGACGAGAAGCCGGACTATGCATGGTATCGCACGGTCTATCAGAGCATTGCCGGCGACGACGGACAGGTTATCCGTATTATCGGGCGCAGCTATGACGTCAACATGGACAGGAAGATTCAGGAGCAGCTCTCGGAGGAAATGCGGCTTGACCCGCTGACGCGCGTGTTAAATAAAGTGGCGGCGGGGGAGGAAGTGAATCGCATTCTTTCGCAGGAGCCGCGGGGAACGCATGTATTGTTCCTGATCGATATCGATGATTTTAAGCAGATTAATGATACGTTTGGACATACGGTCGGAGATACCGTTATTTCCGACGTGGCGGAGGTGATACGGCTTCAGTTCGGGGAGCAGGACATTGTGGCGCGCGTGGGCGGCGATGAGTTCCTGGCGTTCATGAGGAATACGACGCTGGCGGAGGCGGGGAGCAAAGCGGAGCAGTTGTGCAGGGAGTCTGCAAAGCGCCTGATCGGGGACGACGCCATCGTAAATGTGACACTTAGCATCGGTCTTGCCATATCCGGCGAGGACGGGGATGATTATGAGACGCTGTTTACGATGGCGGACCGCGCCATGTATGATACCAAGCGGGACGGCAAGAACGGATTTGCATTTGCGAGGAAGGATTCCTACGCGGACGGCGATGGCGCAAGACTTCAGAAGAAGGCGGAGATGGAGCAGAATGCGGGGAGAGAGGTCGACAAGGAATTTCTCAATTTTGCATTCAGCCTGCTGTCTCATGCGAGGGATATCAACGGATCGCTGAATGTCCTGATCGAGCAGATCGGCAAGAAGTACGGGCTCGATTTTGTCGCTGTGTTCGAGGGCAGGGAAGAGGGCGCCCAGATGGTGCTCATGAATGCATGGAACCGCTCCGGAAGAATCTACGAGAACCGCGTGTTCCAGCAGGAGGCGTGCATTCCTGAGGAGACACAGATAGGACAGTTCGTTGCCATTGGTGAGGAAGAGCTTCAGGGAGAAGGAAGACAGTTCGGGGAACTGTGGAGAGGAAGCGACGAGGGAACGAGGCATCTTGGCGGGGTCAGGTTCGAATTTGCGGGAAGCCGGATGGGCTGGATGTGTGTCGGAATGCGGCGCGAGGGCGGAGGATTCCATTCGGACGAGGCGAGCACCTTCTGCGAGCTGGGCAGAGTCGTGGGGGTATTTGTGTCCCTGCGGAGCAAGTTGAGCGACGACCAGCGCGAGATCCAGCATTTGCAGAATCAGGATATGCTGACAGGGCTTTATAATCTGGAAGCGTTCAGAGAGCGCATGAAGCGGCGGATGAAAGACGGTACGCTTTTCGATGATAAGGGAGATGGAGCGCGCAGGGTCTATGCGCTGGTGCATCTTGACGTGAATAATTTTTCTTATATCAACGAGAACTTCGGACAGCAGGTCGGAGACAATATTTTAAGGGGGCTCGCAAAGCTGATCGACAGCGAGGAGCACGTTGTGGAGGCGTGCCGGATGTATTCGGATTATTTCGTGGAACTGGTGTGCGGCAGCAGCGAGGAGGAAATCTACCGTAAAGTGCTTGAAGAGAATGCTGCATTTGAGGAACAGCAGAAGATCCGCTATCCGGCAAGCATGATGCGTCTGTCTGCGGGGATTTGCTTTGTGCGGGACGGCAGGGAATCCTTCGACACGATCATAGAGGGCGCGAATCTGGCGAGAAAGCAGGCGAAGGAGCAGAAAATCGGCGCGGTCATTTACCGGGAGGCAATGAGAAAGAAGCGGGACGACGAGATTCACATTACCGGGCGGTTCTACGGCGCGCTGCAAAAGGGGGAGCTTGAACTGTTCCTTCAGCCCAAATTCCTGTTGAAGGAGTGCCGGATATACGGTGCGGAAGCGCTGGCAAGATGGCGGCTGGAGTCGGGCGACGTGATTTCCCCGGTGAATTTTATTCCGCCGCTTGAGAATGTGGGCTATGTCGTGGATCTGGATTTCTACATATTAGAACAACTGCTTCGTGCGATGAAGCGCTGGAAGGAGTCGGGAAGAAAGCTGTTCACCGTTTCTACGAATTTTTCACGCAGGAATTTCGAGAACGGCGGGGACGAGTTCATAAAGCGGCTTGAGGAGACGATGCAGAGATACAAGATCGAACGGAAATATATTGAAATCGAGGTGACGGAGAGCGTCATCGTCGAGAACCTCGACAGCTTAAAGGATTGTCTCTACAAGCTGGAGGAGCTTGGCTACCGCATTGCGATCGATGATTTCGGAACGGGGTATTCTTCCTTAAGCGTCCTGCTTGAGATTCCGGCAAATGTCGTCAAAATCGACAAGAGCTTTACCGACCGCATCAATCTGACGGAGCAGCAGGAATTTGTTGCACAGATGGGACAGTTCATCCGCTCTGCCAAGGAGGAGGTCATATTCGAGGGAATCGAGCAGGATGCGCAGCGCCGGTTCCTCATCGACTGCGGCTTTGATTACGGACAGGGCTATTATTTTGACAGACCCCTGCCGTTGGAGGAATTTGAGAAAAAGTACGTGTGAGTGACAGGCGAAAGCAAACAGCATTTTTTTAAAATTGCACCTGTTTTCGTACAGTCAGAAACCTTTACAATCGACAAATTAAATGCTAAAATTAGTCTTAAGTCGGTAATATGACACTCTATTTTATGATTTAAGGAGGAATAATAATGTCCAGAGCAAAACAGTCAATGGACGGTAATACAGCGGCAGCTCATGTAGCTTATGCGTTTACAGATGTTGCAGCTATTTACCCAATTACACCATCCAGCCCGATGGCAGATACCGTAGATCAGTGGTCTGCAGCAGGACAGGAGAACATCTTCGGCAATCAGGTCAAGGTTGTTGAGATGGAGTCTGAGGCAGGTGCAGCAGGCGCCGTTCACGGTTCCCTTGCAGCAGGTGCACTTACCACAACCTTTACAGCATCCCAGGGTCTGTTACTTATGATCCCTAACATGTACAAAATCGCAGGCGAGCAGCTTCCTTGTGTATTCGACGTATCCGCGCGTACCGTAGCTACTCAGTCTTTAAATATTTTCGGTGATCACAGTGACGTATATGCCTGTCGTCAGACCGGTTTCGCTATGTTATGTGAGACCAACCCGCAGGAGGTTATGGACTTAAGCCCGGTTGCTCATCTTGCGACCATCGAGGGCAAGGTTCCGTTCATCAACTTCTTCGACGGATTCCGTACCTCCCATGAGATCCAGAAGATCGAGAAGTGGGATTACGCAGATTTAAAGGAAATGTGCAATATGGACGCAGTTGCTGCTTTCCGTGCACATGCGCTGAACCCGGAGCATCCGGCTATGCGTGGTTCTCACGAGAACGGAGACGTTTTCTTCCAGCATCGTGAGGCTTGTAACACAGCTTACAACGAACTGCCGGCTATCGTTGAGAAGTACATGAAGAAAGTCAACGAGAAGCTTGGCACGGACTATGACTTATTCAACTACTACGGAGCACCGGACGCAGACCGCGTTATCGTAGCGATGGGTTCCATCAACGACGTAGCAGAGGAAGTTATCGACTACTTAACAGCTAAGGGCGAGAAGGTCGGCTTAGTAAAGGTTCGTCTGTACCGTCCGTGGGTAGCAGAGTCCTTCTTAAAGGTTCTCCCGAAGACAGTAAAGAAGGTTGCTGTTCTTGACAGAACAAAGGAGCCGGGCGCACTTGGCGATCCGTTATACCTTGATGTAGCTGCTACACTTCGTGAGGCAGGACTTGATGCGATCGTTCTTACCGCAGGACGTTACGGTTTGGGTTCCAAGGACACACCGCCTTCAAGCGTATTCGCTGTATACAAAGAGCTGGAGAAGGATGCTCCGAAGGCACGCTTTACCATCGGTATCGTGGATGATGTAACGAACTTAAGCTTACCGGAGGTTAAGCCGGCTCCGATCACATCCGCAGCAGGTACGGTAGAGTGTAAGTTCTGGGGTCTCGGCGGAGACGGTACCGTAGGTGCGAACAAGAACTCTACGAAGATCATCGGTGACCACACCGACAAGTACATCCAGGCATACTTCCAGTATGACTCCAAGAAGACCGGTGGTGTAACCATTTCCCACTTAAGATTTGGTGACAAGCCGATCAGAAGCCCATATTACATCAATCAGGCAGATTTCGTAGCCTGCCACAACCCGTCTTATGTGACCAAGGGCTTTAAGATGGTTCAGGATGTAAAGCCGGGCGGAGTATTCATGATCAACTGCCAGTGGACTGACGAAGAGTTAGAGCACCACTTAAATGCAGAGGCTAAGAAATACATCGCTGACAACAATATTCAGTTATATACGATCAACGCGATCGACAAGGCAATCGAGATCGGTATGGGCAAGCGTACCAACACGATCTTACAGTCCGCATTCTTCAAGCTCGCAAACGTTATGCCGATCGAGCAGGCAGTAGACTTCATGAAGCAGGCAGCTAAGAAGTCCTACGGCAAGAAGGGTGACGCTGTTGTAGAGATGAACTACAAGGCAATCGACGCTGGTGTAGATGCTGTACATAAGGTAGAGATTCCGGCTTCCTGGTCGAATCCTGCAGCAGATCCGGCTCCGGCTGAGTTACAGGGACGTCCTGAGACAGTGAAGATGGTAAAAGAGTTAATGAACCCGATTTCCTTAATGGACGGCGATTCTTTACCGGTATCTGCATTCATGGGCAACCCGGACGGACAGTTCGAGCACGGCGCAGCAGCATATGAGAAGCGCGGTACCGCAGTTACCGTTCCTACATGGAGCGCTGAGAAGTGTATCCAGTGTAACCAGTGTGCATTTGTATGTTCTCATGCAACCATTCGTCCGTTCATGTTGAGCGAGGATGAGGTGAAGGCAGCTCCTTCCAACATCAAGCTTGCTGATACGAAGCCGAAGGCTGGCGAGTACAAGTACACCATGAGCGTATCTCCGTTAGACTGTATGGGATGCGGTGAGTGTATCACTGTATGTCCGGTCGGAGCAATCGAGATGGTTCCGCAGGAGTCTCAGGCAGCAGAGCAGCCTGTATTCGACTACTTAGTAGCGAACGTTGGCAAGAAGCCTGGCATGCCGGCAGACAACACTGTTAAGGGCTCCCAGTTCAACCAGCCGTTGCTTGAGTTCTCCGGTTCCTGTGCAGGATGTGCTGAGACATCTTACGCTCGTTTGATTACACAGTTATTTGGTGAGCATATGTACATCAGTAACGCTACCGGATGTTCTTCCATCTGGGGTGGTCCGGCAGCTACATCACCATATACAGTAAATAAAGACTCCAAGAAGGGTCCGGCTTGGGCAAACTCCTTATTCGAGGATAACGCACAGCACGGTCTTGGTATGGAGATTGGTCAGAGAGTTCTTCGTGACCAGGCAATCGCTTCCGCAGAGAAGTGTGCAACCTCTGACAAGGCAAGCGCTGAGTTAAAGGCAGCATTTGACAAGTTCGTTGAGACTAAGAACGACACCAAGGCAAATACACCTGCAACAGAAGCTCTTGTAGCAGAGTTAGAGAAGGCTGCAGCAGCCGGATGCCCGGATGCACAGGCAGCATTAGAGAAGAAGGATTACCTCGCTAAGAAGTCCGTATGGATCTTCGGTGGTGACGGATGGGCTTACGATATCGGATTCGGCGGTCTGGATCATGTACTTGCTTCCGGTGAGAACGTAAACGTTATGGTATTCGATACCGAGATGTACTCCAATACCGGTGGTCAGGCTTCCAAGGCTTCCAACATCGGTGAGGTTTGCCAGTTCGCAGCAGCAGGTAAGGAAGTTGGCAAGAAGAGCCTTGCTGAGATCGCTATGAGCTACGGCTATGTATATGTAGCACAGATCGCACTCGGTGCTAACATGGCTCAGGCTGTCAAGGTATTAGCTGAGGCAGAAGCTTACAACGGTCCGTCCTTAGTCATCGGATACGCTCCATGTGAGCTGCACGGTGTTAAGGGTGGTATGAACCACTGCCAGGATGAGATGAAGAAAGCAGTAGCAGCAGGTTACTGGAATCTCTTCTCCTTCAATCCGGAGCTTAAGGCAGAGGGCAAGAATCCGTTTACACTGACCTCTAAGCCGGGCGACGGTTCTTATCAGGATTTCCTGAACAACGAGACACGTTACAGCCGTCTGACCAGAGCATTCCCGGAGAGAGCTGAGAAGTTATTCAAGGCTTCCGAGGAGGCTGCTAAGGCACGCTACGAGCACTTAGAGAGATTGGTAGAGCTGTACAAATAATCGCGTAAATAAGTGAGCCGGGCACGAAGTGCTAGGATAAAATGAAAAGAGTCGGATTCCGTGCTTGCACGGGAATCTGGCTCTTTTTATTTTAGACGTGGATACGAAGTATCCGGCGAACGGTCCGCGTGCGGTTTGCCGCGATAGCGGCAAGACGCTGCTCGTGTTGCACGGCGCAATCTGCGGAAGCACTAGAGAAGTATCCGGCGAACGGTCCGCGTGCGGATTGTCGCGATAGCGGCAAGACGCTGCTTGCGTTGCACGGCGCAATCTGCGGGAGCGCTAGAGAAGTATCTGGCGAATAACCGCATATATTATAGGGGAATCCAGATGTCAGGAAAAGGAAAAAAGATGCAGGTAAAACTAGAGGCAGAAGACGAGCGGAAATTTCGCGAGATTTTAACAGAGGTGTGCAGAAATTCAAGGCTGCTTTCCTCCGACCGTTTCATCCAGCACGGTACTACGAGCGTCTTTCGCCACAGCGTCGCCGTGGCTTATGTAAGCTTTTATATTGCAAGAAAGTACAGAATCCGGGTCAGGGAAAAGGCGTTGATCCGCGGGGCGCTGCTGCATGATTATTTCCTGTATGACTGGCATGAAAAAGCGGACTGGCATAAGTGGCATGGCTTTTATCATGCCGGGAAGGCACTTCGGAACGCAATGGAGGACTTTGAATTGAGCGAAATCGAGCAGGACACAATCGCGCGCCATATGTTTCCGCTCAATCCGATCCCGCCGCGCTGCAGGGAAGCATGGATCGTGTGTCTGGCGGACAAAATCTGCTCCGGCGGGGAGACGGCGGATGGGTTTCGGAATTGGCTGGATGAGATTGCAAAGGGCTTCGCGCATCCAATATAATGGAATGAAACGCTGTTTCCCGCTGCCCTTTTTGGGGAAAAGAGAGATAAGAGAAGAGCAATAGCAGAGAAAAAGAAGAAAGCTGCACAAAGAATTGTGTCAGCTTTCTTCTTTTTTTGCGATATGGAATTTAGCTCTCCGTCAGAACTTCACGGAAACTTATCCCTCCGCCAGAACTTCACGGAAATTTACCCTTCCGCTAAATTTCCGGTATACAACTGATAATATTTTCCGCGCTTCTCGATAAGCTGGTCGTGGTTGCCGCGCTCGATGACGCGTCCCTGTTCCAAGACGATGATACAGTCGCTGTTGCGGACTGTTGAGAGACGATGCGCAATTACGAATGTGGTACGTCCTGCCATCAGCTTATCCATGCCGTCCTGTACGATTTTCTCGGTTCTGGTATCAATGGAGCTGGTCGCCTCATCGAGAATCAGCACAGGCGGGTCGGCAATCGCGGCGCGCGCGATCGCAAGAAGCTGCCGCTGTCCCTGGCTTAGGTTTGCACCGTCCCCGGTCAGCATCGTGTGATAGCCGTCCGGGAGCTGCTGGATGAACGTGTCGGCGTTTGCAAGCTTTGCGGCTGCGATTACTTCCTCGTCCGTGGCGTCCAGCTTGCCGTAACGGATATTTTCCATAACGGTCGCCGTGAAAAGGTGCGTATCCTGCAATACGATGCCAAGAGAGTGGCGCAGATCATCCTTTTTGATCTTATTGATATTGATGCCGTCGTAGCGTATCTTGCCGTCCTGGATATCGTAGAAACGGTTGATAAGGTTTGTGATGGTCGTCTTTCCTGCACCGGTACTTCCGACGAAAGCGATTTTCTGTCCCGGCGTCGCGTAGAGATCTACATTGTGGAGTACCGTCTTTTCCGGTACATAGCCGAAGTCTACATCGTCAAACACAACGTCACCTTTTAATTCTACATAATCAACGCTTCCGTCCGCCTGATGCGTGTGCTTCCAAGCCCACATGCCGGTGCGCTCCGTGGTTTCTGTAAGGTTGCCGTTCTCCTTTTTCGCGCGGACCAAGGTGACGTAGCCGTCATCCGTTTCCGGCTTTTCGTCTAAGAGGGAGAAGATTCGCTCCGACCCGGCGAGCGCCATGACGATATTGTTTAGCTGCATGGAAAGCTGGTTGATCGGCTGACCGAAGCTCTTATTGTAAGTCAGAAAGCTTGCAAGCTTTCCGAGTGTAAAGCCGCCGTAGCCGCCGAGGGCAAGGATGCCGCCCACGATGGAGCAGAGCACATAGCTGATATTTCCGATCTGTGCGTTGACAGGCATCAGGATATTACCGAATTTGTTTGCATTGTTTGCACTGTCAAAAAGCTGGTCGTTGATCCGGTTGAAATCCGCAATGCTTTCCTGCTCGTGTGTGAAGACTTTAACGACCTTCTGACCGTTCATCATTTCCTCAATAAAGCCGTTGACCGCTGCAATATCCTTTTGTTGCGCGATAAAGTAGCGGGCGCTTAAAGCACCGATTTTTTTCGTAGAAAACAGCGTGACGCCGACCATCAGAAGCGTGAGGAGCGTGAGCGGGATGTTGAGCAGCAGCATACTGACAAACACGCTGACAATCGTGATAATACTGTTTAAAAACTGCGGTATACTCTGACTGATCATCTGGCGGAGCGTATCGATGTCGTTGGTGTAAGTTGACATAATGTCTCCGTGCGAATGTGTGTCAAAATAGCTGATTGGAAGCTCTTCCATATGAGTGAACATGTCGTCACGCAGATTCTTTAAGGTTCCCTGTGTGACATTTACCATGATCCGGCTATAGGTATAGGCGGCAAGCGCGCCGATCAGATAAAAGCAGGCGACGCGGAAAATGGCATGCGCCAGACCTGAAAAATCAGGATTTGCCTGTTTCATCAGCGGCATGATATAGCTGTCGATCAATGTCTGCATGAACCAGGTTCCCTGCACATTGGCAAGAACCGTGATGAAAATGCAGATGACGACAAGAATGCAGTGTACGGCATAGTTTTTCATAATGTAGGAAAGCAGCCGCAGGAACAGCTTTCCGGGATTCTTGACGTTCGGTTTTGGACCTCTTGGTCCGCGTCCTCCGGGTCCCTGGATTGGTTTTGCATTTTTCTCATTCTGTGGCATCAGGCAGCACCTCCTTCATCAAAATCTCCGCTGCCGCTGGTCTGTGACTCGTAGACTTCACGGTAGATTTCATTTGTGGCAAGCAGTTCCTCGTGGGTTCCAAAGGCGTCGAGCACGCCGTTGTTCAGAACGATAATGCGGTCGGCATCCTGTACGGAGGAGATACGCTGTGCAATGATAAGCTTTGTCGTGTCCGGAATTTCCGTGAGGAATGCATGGCGGATCTTCGCATCGGTCGCAGTATCGACAGCGCTGGTGCTGTCATCGAGAATAAGGATTTTCGGCCTTTTTAAGAGCGCGCGTGCAATACAAAGACGCTGCTTCTGACCGCCGGAAACATTGGTTCCGCCCTGCTCGATATATGTATTGTAGCCATCCGGGAAACGTTCAATAAATTCGCTCGCACAGGCAAGTTCGCAGGCGCGGCGGCATTCTTCGTCCGTGGCGTTCGCGTCGCCCCAGCGCAGGTTCTCATAAATTGTGCCGGAGAAAAGAACATTGTTCTGCAGCACGACGGAAACTTCGTTGCGCAGGGTGTCGAGATCGTAGGAACGGACGTTTTTTCCGCCGACATAGACGGTGCCCTCCGACACGTCATAGAGGCGGCTGATCAGGCTGACGAGGGAAGATTTTGAACTTCCGGTTCCGCCAAGGATGCCGATGGTCTCTCCCGATTTGATTGACAGACAGATGTCATCAAGAACCGGTTTCGCCGCCGTCGCATTGTAGCGGAAGGTCACATGGTCGAACGTGATACTGCCGTCTGCGACGTTATAATCCGGCTCGTCGGGATTGGTGATATCGCTCTTTTCGTTTAAGACCTCACAGATACGCTCTGCACTGGCAACACTCATCGTCAGCATGACAAAAACCATCGAGAGCATCATCAGGCTCATCATGATATTCATGCAGTAGGTGAGCAGGCTCATCAGATTTCCGGTGGAAAGCGTGCTTCCGACGATCATCTTCGCGCCGAACCAGCTAATGCAGAGAATACAGCTATATACCGTGATCTGCATGACAGGGTTATTGAACGCCAGAATGCCCTCAGCCTTGACGAACATGTTATAAATGTTCTGGCTTGCCGTTTTGAATTTGGTCTTCTCGTAATCCTCGCGGACATATGCCTTTACAACGCGGATCGCGGAGACATTTTCCTGTACGGAGGCGTTTAGATCGTCGTATTTCGGAAAGACCTCCATAAAATAATGATGTGCACGCACCGTGATGAAAGCGAGAATGATGCCGAGCACGATGACTGCGATCAGATAAATGCTCGCAAGTTTCGGGCTGATGAAGAAAGCCATACACATAGCGCAGATCAGGCTGATCGGTGCACGGACGCACATACGAAGAAGCATCTGATATGCGTTCTGCAGGTTCGTGACGTCGGTGGTAAGTCTGGTGACAAGTCCTGCGGTGCTGAACTTGTCGATGTTGGAAAAGGAGAAGGTCTGAATATTTTCATACATTGCCCGGCGCAGATTGCGGGCGAAACCGGCGGAAGCCCTTGCTCCGTATTTTCCGCCCATCACGCCGCAGAAAAGAGAAAAACAGGCTGCGACAACCATCCATGCGCCCATGACATAGATATGGTTGATGTCGCCTGCTTCCACGCCGTCGTCAATGATAGATGCCATCATGAGAGGGATAATTGTCTCCATAAATACTTCTAAAATCATGAAAACGGGAGTGAGAAAGGAATCCTTTTTAAATTCCTTGACCTGTGCTCCTAAAGTTTTTAGCATAAACATCACATCCTTTTTTAAAATTATATTGATTTTTATTTGTTAGTGTGCTAACAATAATGTTATACGATAATAAAAAAAATATGTCAACGATAACTTTAAAGTCATTTTCGAGATAACTTTGTGCATTTTACATAAAGAGAAAGAGAGTAAACAGATATGGACAAAATCAGGCGCAACGACACAGTTGGATATAAGATACGGCTGCTTCATAATCAGATTCACTGGCATATGGAGGCGAGAAGGAAGGAGAACCGCGACGACCTTACCGGCATGCAGCGCTGGACATTGGGATTTTTAAAAGAACATATCGGGCAGGATGTGTATCAGCGCGACATTGAGGAGGCGTTTTCTGTTTCGCGCGCGACGGCGTCTAACATGCTGTCTGTCATGGAGCGCAAGGGGCTGATCGATCGGCTGTCTGTGGAACACGACGCGCGTTTGAAAAAACTTGTGCTGACAGATAAGGCAATGGACATGCTGGCGCGTGTGGATGTGGATATCCGAAAGATGGAAGCACGGCTGACAGAGGGAATGGACGAGCAGGAGATCGCGGAATTGAAAGGCTACCTCGACCGCATGTTAGCGAACCTTGGGGTGGACACAGAAGGACACACAAGATGTTGTGGTAGAGAAGACAAGTAAAAAATTCCCAAAGAAATAGAAGAAAATTTGGTGATAATGAATAGGGACAGCGTATTTACTGGGCTTGATACGCTGTCTTTATCTGTTTTCCCACAAAAACAGACCACACAATCTTGTAAAACGCATTGACAAAAACACAATATATTGTATAATGTACAAGTAAGCAATGAGCAGTGCCAGGGCACATAGAGACGGAATGACAGCTTGCTGGCAATTCCGGCTATATGGGGACTGATAGGGCGAATGCCCGTGAGCCCGGCAGCTATGCTGACGGGCGTGCACTGCGGAGTAAAGTCGAAGCGACAGCAAGCAGGCAATTCCGGCTATATGCGGACTGATAGGGCGAATCGCCCAAGCGTCAGCCAAGCTGCCACGTGCACTGCGGAGTAAAGCCGGAACCAATTGTTTACATGGAGAAAGAAGAAGGGATTTTTAAAATGAAGATTATTAAAAGAAGCGGCAGTGAGGATACATTTGATCTCGGAAAAATCGAGGCGGCGATCCGCAAGGCAAATGACAGTGTCATTGATTATGAAAAGCTGAGTGACGAAAAGATTCAGACGATTCTTGCAAACGTAGAGAAAGCCTGTGAGAATATGAAGCGTTCTCCTAGTGTGGAGGAGATTCAGGATATGGTAGAGAATCAGATCATGAGTCAGCGCGCCTT
Source organism: Roseburia sp. (assembly GCA_017937095.1). Classification (GTDB taxonomy): domain Bacteria; phylum Bacillota; class Clostridia; order Lachnospirales; family Lachnospiraceae; genus Roseburia. Next base: position 64,522 of record JAGBEG010000017.1, read on the forward strand.
CAATGTCGCACGTAATTATATTACCTATCGTTATAAGAGGGAACTGGTGCGTAAGTCCAATTCCACGGACGAGCAGATTTTAAGCCTATTAGAGTGCAATAACGAGGAAGTAAAGCAGGAGAACTCCAACAAGAATCCGACCGTAAACAGCGTACAGCGCGATTATATGGCGGGCGAGGTCAGCAAGGACATCACCAGAAGATTCCTGCTTCCGCCGGATATCGTGGAGGCGCATGAAAAGGGAATCATCCATTTCCATGACGCGGACTATTTCGCACAGCACATGCATAACTGCTGTCTGGTCAACCTCGAGGATATGCTCCAGAACGGAACCGTCATCAGCGAGACGATGATCGATACGCCCAAGAGCTTTTCTACGGCGTGCAATATTGCAACACAGGCGATCGCGCAGATTGCAAGTTCCCAGTACGGCGGACAGAGCATTTCCCTGTCTCATCTTGCGCCGTTCGTTCAGGTGAGCCGCGAGAAATTCCGCAGACAGGTACACGCAGAACTTCTGGAAGCGGGGATTGAGGCGACCGAGGAAGAGGTCAACAAGATGGCGGAGATGCGCGTGAAGGAAGAAATCAACCGCGGCGTACAGATGATTCAGTATCAGGTCATCACACTGATGACGACGAACGGACAGGCACCGTTCATTACAGTGTTCATGTATCTGGATGAAGTGCCGGAGGGACAGCTCAGAGACGACCTCGCAGCGGTGATCGAAGAGATGCTGCACCAGAGGATTCTGGGTGTTAAGAACGAGCAGGGCGTGTATATCACCCCGGCGTTCCCGAAGCTGATCTATGTGCTTGAGGAGGACAATATCAGAGAGGGTTCCAAGTACTGGTATCTGACAAAGCTCGCGGCGGAGTGTACGGCCAAACGCATGGTGCCGGATTACATTTCCGAGAAAATCATGAAGAAGCTGAAAGCAGGCGACTGCTATACCTGTATGGGATGCCGTTCGTTTTTGACGGTGGACCGCACAGAGAGCAATCTGGCAAATGCCCTCAACTATAAAGAGGGCGGACATAAGTATTACGGTCGTTTCAATCAGGGCGTTGTGACGCTGAATCTGGTGGATGCGGCATGTTCTTCCGGCGGAGACGAGAAGAAGTTCTGGGAGATTATGGACGAGCGCCTTGATATGTGCTACCGTGCGCTTATGATTCGCCATAACCGCCTGAAAGGTACGCCTTCCGATGTGGCGCCGATTCTCTGGCAGAACGGTGCGCTTGCACGCCTGAAAAAGGGAGAGACGATCGATAAGCTTCTTTATCACGGCTATTCGACGATTTCACTTGGCTATGCGGGACTGTGCGAGTGTACAAGATACATGAAGGGCGTTTCCCACACAGAGCCGGAAGGCACGGAGTTTGCGCTTGCTGTGATGCGGTATTTGAACGATGCCTGCGCGAAGTGGAAGGCAGAGACGGATATCGATTTCAGCCTTTACGGAACGCCGTTAGAGTCCACGACTTATAAGTTCGCAAAGTGCCTGCAGAAGCGTTTCGGCGTGATTGCGGGTGTTACCGATAAGAATTACATCACGAACAGCTACCATGTGCATGTGACAGAGGAAATCAACGCATTTGACAAGCTGAAATTCGAATCCCAGTTTCAGGAGCTGTCGCCGGGCGGTGCAATCAGCTATGTGGAAGTGCCGAATATGCAGAACAATCTGGATGCCGTGCTCTCAGTCATGCAGTATATCTATGAAAATATCATGTATGCAGAGCTGAATACGAAGAGTGACTATTGTATGGAATGCGGATATTCGGGAGAGATTAAGATTGTCACAGACAAGGACGGAAAGCTCGTATGGGAGTGTCCGAACTGTGCAAACCGCGATCAGAACAAGATGAGTGTCGCCAGAAGAACCTGTGGGTATATTGGAACACAGTTCTGGAATCAGGGCAGGACACAGGAAATCAAAGAACGCGTATTACATTTGTAAAGTATAAAAAGGAACCCCCGGCAATGGGCGGTTCCTTTTTTGGGAAAGGACGGACCGATGAATTATTCGGGAATCAAATATTGCGATATCGCAAACGGTACAGGAGTAAGGACGGTATTGTTCGTTTCCGGGTGCAGAAATCATTGCAAGGACTGTTTCCAGCCGGAAACATGGTCGTTTCAATACGGGAAGCCGTTTACCGCGGAGGTGGAGGAAGAACTTCTTGCATCACTTGCGCCGGATTATATCAGAGGGATTACTCTGCTCGGGGGAGACCCGTTTGAACCGGAGAACCAGAAAGCACTGCTTCCGTTTATGAGACGCGTGTGGCAGGAGCATCCCGGCAAGGACGTCTGGGCGTACACAGGCTATGTGCTGGAACGTGACCTCGTCCCGGGCGGAAAATGTTATACAGAAAATACAAAGGAACTTTTATCCGGCATTGACGTGCTTGTGGACGGACCGTTCGTCACGGAGCTTCACGACATTACCCTGAAATTCAAGGGATCGAAGAACCAGCGCGTCATTGATTGTAAGCATTATTGCAGTACCGGGGAGATCCGGGAACTTATGTAGCGGAGATTGGAGGGAGTTATGGCAAATCAGCATATTGCAATTCCGGCGATCCTGAAGGTGGGAAAAGGAACACTGGGAAAGATCGGAACATATTTGAGTGAAAACGGACTGAAAAATGTGGCTCTTTATTTTGGAGACGGACTGATTGAACTGTTTGGGACCACTGTGATGCAGGGAATGGAGACTGCGGGCGTGGAGATGTTGGAATATCGGGAAATCAATACGACGAAGATCGATGATCTTGTCGAAATCGCATTTTCCATTGACAACCGGGCGCAGGCGGTCATAGGGCTTGGAGGGGGAAAAGTCATTGACGCTGCAAAATACGCCGCATTTTTGCGCAAACTGCCGTTTATCAGCGTGCCCACCTCCGCATCCAGCGATGGTTTTTCCAGTTCGAGCGCATCCCTTCTGGTGGAGGGCAGGCGCACGTCGGTTCCGGCGCGCCTTGCCTATGGCATTATTGTAGATACGGATGTGATAAAGAGTGCACCGGAAAAATTTATTTACTCCGGTATCGGCGATCTGGTCTCTAAGATTACATCGCTTTATGACTGGGTATATGAGGATTCGCTTGGTTATACGGTGCTTAACGACTTTTCTGTGATGATTGCAAAGAAAGCGGTGAACAGCTTCGTGCGGACGCCGTTCGTGTCGATTAAGGATGACCTGTTTTTGAAGGAACTGGTGGATTCTCTGGCGATGAGCGGAATCGCCAACGAGATTGCCGGAAGCAGCGCGCCCACGAGCGGAAGCGAGCATCTGATTTCCCATGCGCTGGATAAGATGTCGGAGCAGCCGCAGCTTCATGGAATACAGGTCGGCGTCGCGACCTATCTGATGAGCCGTGTGCAGGATCACAGGTGGAAGCGGGTAAATACCGTATTTACGGAAACGGGATTCTGGGATTACGTGAGGACGCTTGATCTCAAACGTGAGGAATATCTTGCGGCAATCGATATGGCGCCTTCCATCAAACCGCATCGCCACACTTACCTGCACGAAGAGAAATACAGAGAGCTGGCGAAGCGTATTTTGCTGGAGGATGAGATCTTAAGAGAGGTTGTCCGCTGACAGGCGTTTGAGGTTGTTCACTGAAAAGTGTTTGAGGTTGTTCGCCGACAGTTGTTTGCGGGAATTTTGCATCTTTGAAAAGAGTGTGCTATAATAGACAGGAAAATGACGGTTGCGGATTCGCACCGTGAATTTTACGTAAGGTGTAAGTGATACAAAGGGAGAGTTAGAAATGAAAATTACATGGAAGACACTGTTGGCGCTGTTTTTCTATGCGCTTGGCATTGTCGGCTGGTGCTATGTGGGCGGATGGATGATTCTCACAAGACCGGTCAGGAGTTTGATCGCGGCGCATCTGGCGGGTAGTTTTTCCGTAGGAAAGCTGATCGTGGCGCTGATACAGGCATTTATATATTTGTCACTGGCAGGCGGAGTGTGGTGTGTCGGCTATATGTTAAGCAATCATTTCCGTGATGACCAATAAATAATGCATGGAAATGCAGGGGCGAAGGTGCGGCGTTGTGCTGCATCTTTTTTGCGCTATGGAAACACCGTGTTGTTGTAAAGCGTGAAAGTGCTGATTCCTATAGAGCAAAAATGGCTGCAATAAGAGGAGAGAACCATGATTTTTGGAACACCGTCATACTACAGGAAGTTTCGCTGCATTGCGGACCGCTGTAAGGATAGCTGCTGTATCGGCTGGGAGATTGATATTGACGAGGATACCTTTGCATATTATAAAAGTGTGGAGGGCACATTTGGCAGACGGCTTTCGGAGCATATGACAGAGGAGGGGCAGAACAGCTTCGCTTTAAGAGAAAACGGCTGGTGTCCGTTCCTCAACGACCAGAAGCTCTGCGATATCTGTATCGAGCTGGGCGAGGAAGCGCTCTGCGAGGTGTGCACGGAGTACCCGCGTTTTACGATGGAATATGAAAATGTCAGGGAGAAGGTTTTAAGCCTCTCCTGCGAGGAGGTCGGGCGCATCCTGTTTTCATCGGCGGAGAAGACGGTATGGGAGGAGAGGGAACTGCCGGATTTCTGCGCTGATGCGGAAGATGCTGCTTGGGAAGCCGGGTACGCCGGGGAAGAAGACGCTGCGTGGGATGTCGGGGATGACGAAGAAGATGCAGACGAGGGCACGGTCGACGCCGTGTGGCTTCGCGAGGTGCGCGCACGTGCGGTAGAGATTCTGCAGGACCGCACAAAGCCGGTGTTTGTCCGTGCTGCAGAGTATCTGTGTTATTGTGAGGAAATGCAGCAGGAGCTGCTGAATTTCGGGCTGGTATCTGAGGAGCGGCTAGTGTCTAAGGAGCGGAAGACATCCGGGGAGAAGACGTCAGTCTGTGGACGAACGGAGACTGCAGGCAGAGCGTGTGCAGGAGATGGGCAAAAAGCAACGCCGGACCGGAAGCAGGCATGGCAGCGGTGGTGCGGCGGTGAAACGGCAGAGGATGCATATGAGGCGTTCCTTTTGCGCATGGAGCGCTTCGGACAGCTTGAGGTTTTAGATGCGGCGTGGGAGACACAAAAGGAACAGCTCCTACATACCTTTACAAGGGAAAACTATCTTGCGGTCATGTGTGAGTTCTGGCAGAGCCGCAGACAGTTTGAATATGAGTATGAGCATTTGCTCGTGTATTTTACATATCGGTATTTTATGCGCGCGTACTATGACAATCAGATTCTTGCTAAGGCGCAGTTTGCGGTGGCAAGCGTGATTATGATCCGGGATATGGATGTACTGCGCTATTTGCAGAACGAACGCTGTTTTTCGTTGGACGACCGGATTGAAACGGCGAAGCTCTATTCGAGGGAGGTCGAACACTCGGAGGAGAATATGGAGCTTTTGGCGGAGGATTTTGGATTTGAGGAAATTTTCTCCGCAGAGAGCCTGTGTCAGGCATTGCTCGCCTGCGGGGCAGAGCAGGCAGAAACAAGGTGACAGAGAAGCATAAAATAAAAAAGGAGGATATACAATGAAGGTTATTTTGGTAAACGGAAGCCCGAAGGAAAAGGGATGTACGTACACGGCGCTTTGCGAGGTGGCAGGCGCGCTTGAGAAAAACGGAATTGAGACGGAAATCTTTCAGGTAGGTGCAAAACCGATAGCGGGCTGCATCGGCTGTGGAGCCTGTTCGAAGACCGGAAAATGCTTTGTGGATGACGGGGTCAATGAATTTGTGGAGAAGGCAAAGGCTGCGGACGGATTTGTTTTTGGCTCTCCGGTACATTATGCGGCGGCGTCCGGTGCGCTGACCTCATTTCTGGACCGCGCGTTTTATGGCAAGGGCGCGGTGTTTGCGGGAAAGCCGGGTGCGGCAATCGTAAGCTGCAGACGCGGCGGCGCTTCGGCGGCATTCGACCAGTTGAATAAGTATTTTACGATCAGCAATATGCCGGTGGTCTCTTCGCAGTACTGGAATCAGGTGCACGGCAATACCCCCGAAGAGGTGCGAAAGGATGCGGAAGGGATGCAGACCATGCGCACGCTCGGAAACAACATGGCATGGCTGTTAAAATGTATCGAGGCGGGAGCGGCAGCAGGAATCACATTCCCGGAGCGTGAGCCGGCAGTTAAGACGAATTTTATCCGTGAGTGATAAAATATGTTTGATTCATAGTTGAAAAAATTTTTTTTGCCATATTACGTTGCCAGAAAGTTCCATTTTTTGGAGAAAATGCATAAAAATTAAGACAATTTTAAAACACAGCACCGTATATCTGCGGTAAGATAGAAACAGAACGCTAAGGAGAAGCGGAAAACAGACAAAAGCGGATAGGGGAACAGAAGAGCATATGCGGTACGAGGAAGAGGAGAACTTAAGGGAAGAGGAGAGACGCAGATACGAGGAGCGGAGACGGCAAAGGCGAAAGCGGCTAAGACGCCGGAGGAGGATAAAAATCGCGCTTATCATCAGTGTACCGGTTCTGGCGGTTATTTTGGTATCCGGCATCGTGCACTGGGTCAGAGGACGGATGGAAGAGGAGCCGGTGATGGCGTATGATGTGAAATACATAGCGGAAGCGCCGGATTATCAGGTGGAGCTTTTGGATTACAACGAATACTCAAGACCCGGAACCGCGCTTCCCACTGTGAAGGGAATTGTGGTGCATTACACGGCAAATCCGGGGACGACGGCGGAACAGAACCGGAATTATTTTAACGGACTCAAAGAATCCGGCGAGACGTATGCGAGCAGCCATTTTGTAATCGGGATGCAGGGGGAAATCGTGCAGTGCATTCCGTGCAATGAAATCGCCTATGCATCCAATGAGAGAAATGAAGATACGATTTCCATCGAGTGCTGCATACCGGACGAGACGGGCAAATTTACCGATGAGACGTATCAGTCGCTTGTCGCGCTCACAACGTGGCTGATGGGGCGTTATGAATTGGGAACGGACGATGTGATCCGTCACTACGACGTGACCGGAAAAGCGTGTCCGAAATATTATGTGGAGCACGAGCAGGAATGGCTTGCATTTAAGGAAGATCTGCTTTCTTACATCGACGCGAATGGTATTGCCAAAAATGAGGAAATACAGTAGAATACCAGTATAAATGGTATGAAAATGCCGATGAGAGGAAAGCAAAATGGCGTTTGCAATCAAGGAAAAAGAGGAAAGCGGACAGAATCCGGATATGGAGTTGTTGGACGCATCGCTGATGCAGAATCTGCAGGATCGATTTTGTGATGCCAACAATGTCTACCTTGTATGTTTAAGTAAAAAGCGGGGAGTTATCACCAAAGCGTATGGTTCCAGAGAAGAGCTTGCCTATATTCACGGACTTGTGGATATGGACAAGCATATTTTGCTTATGAACAAGCTGACAGACAATGGAATCGAAAGTGTGCTCGAGGAGGACTGCGGCAAAGACTTTGTGAAAATGTGCGGGGTTTCTATCAAGATCAGCGGGCAGACAGCGGCGACGTGGATTGTGATCGGCGTTATGGAACATGCAAATGAAGAGGTTCCGGACTATATTATGCGCACGACCCCGGAGCGTTATTACAAGTCTCTGGAATTTCTGGAGACGCTTTCAAGACAGATGTTCGCGGTCAAGATGGAAGAACTTCTGGCGCAGGAGGCGTTTCTTAAGAGCAGGGAATCTGAGACGCAGATGGAGGCGGAGCTTCACCGGAATGAGGTGATGACGTCTGTCGTAAAGATGCTGGAATCCGAAAATTCATTTGACAAGATCGTCGATGACATTCTGGAGGAGGCATGCGGTTATCTGGAGGTCTCGGCAGGTGCGCTTTTGCGCAGGGGCAAGGCGGGGCAGTCGGTGGAGATGCTCTGTGAATATACTCTGCCGGAGACGGAACCCGCGATCACAAGATGGGCGGATATGCCTATGGACGAGGTTCCCTTTTTTAATGGCAAGCCGTATATGATATCGACGAATACAATGATGCCTGAGGATTTCCGCCGTTTTTTTGAGCGGGAAAAGCTGCGCGCGGGTATTTTCCTGCCGATTGAGGTCAACGGAAGTGCGGAGATGTATCTTTGCTTCGTAGAGAAGCGGACGGAGCGGAACTGGAACATGGGAGACATCAAGTTCGTCAACGATGTCAAACGCGTCATCCAGAGTATTCTTGTAAAGCGGATCGCGAAAAATTCGCTGGCAAGCTCTTATGCATCCTTAAAAGCCATTCTGGAAAATATGGGCTGCGGCATCTATGTAAAGGACCCCGTCAGTGAGCAGATTCTCTACGCGAACCAGCGTCTTCAGGAATTTCTTCCTGCCGGAGCAGGTACGGAGGTGTTGGAGGAGTATCTTAAGGGGGCGGAAGAAGGCGGTACGGACGGTTGCTTCCGTGAGATTTATCTTGAGGGTGAGAAGCGATGGTTCGATTATCACAGGACAGATATTAACTGGGTGGACGGAAGAAATGTATACTTGTATACACTCTATGAAGTTACGGATAAGAAGCTGTATCAGCAGAAGATTGAACGTCAGGCGAATAATGATTTTCTGACGGGACTTTATAACAGGATGCGGTGCGAGCAGGATCTGCAGCATTACATAGAGCAGACGAAAGAGACCGGAGGCGAGGGTGCGCTTCTTTATATTGATCTGGATGATTTCAAGCATATCAATGACGGGCTGGGACACCAGTACGGGGATATCCTTCTTAAGAATATCTCGGACAGCCTAAAGCAGATTCCGGGAGTGGAGAACAACTGCTACCGCATGGGAGGCGACGAGTTCATTATTATTCTTACACATCATCAGATTATGCGTCTGCAGCAGATTTTAGAGGAGATACGCACGCTCTTTTCACGCCCGTGGATGCTTAAGGGAACGGATTATTACTGCACGATGAGTATGGGCGTCGTGCGCTTCCCGACGGACGGCGACACCGTGGAGGAGCTGATCAAGAAGGCGGATATTGCGCTGTACGCAGCGAAATGCTCCGGCAAGAACCGTGTGGAGTTCTATGATGAGAATGTGGAATCCACCTCCTTTAAGCGCCTTGACATGGAGAAAAATATGCGCAACGCGACCCGCAATGCGTTCACGGAATTTGAGGTGGTCTACCAGCCGATTGTGGATGTGACGAAAGAGGACAGCCCCTGTGTTGGAGCGGAGGCGCTTATTCGCTGGAACTCCGGGGAGCTCGGCCTGATTTCACCGACCGATTTCATCCCGTTAGCGGAATATCTGGGACTGATCAATCCGATTGGGGACTATGTGTTAAAGGAAGCGTGCAAGCGCTGTAAATACTGGAATGACATGGGGCATCCGGAGTATAAGGTCAATGTCAACCTGTCGGTCGTACAGCTATTGCAGAATGATATTGTCGACAAGGTGCGTGCTGCGATCAGGGAGACGGGAATCACACCGCAGAATCTCACGCTTGAGGTGACGGAGAGTCTGGCAATCAACGACATGAGCCGTATGAAGATGATACTGGCGGATATCAGGGCACTTGGTGTGCGCGTTGCGCTGGATGATTTTGGAACGGGCTATTCCTCGCTGAATCATATCCGCGAGATGCCGATTGACGTCATCAAGATTGACCGCTGCTTTATCATTGATATCGGAAAGGACGAGTTCTCGGCGGCGTTTGTGAAGATGGTGGCGGAGCTTGCCGGGGCGATCGGTGTGAAAGTGTGCGTGGAAGGGGTTGAGACGGCGGAGCAGCTCGCGGCGCTAAAGCAGACGCGCATCCAGTTGATTCAGGGGTATTATTTCGGGAAACCGCTGCATAAAGAAGAGTTTGAACAGAAATATTTATAGCTGCATTTAAAGTGCGGCAAAAAATTTCTTCAAAATAATTTGAAAATACCCATTGACATTTTCTAAAGTGTTTGTTATTATAATCAAGTCGTCACGAAAGATGACTGATATGCGGAAGTGTCGGAACTGGCAGACGAGCAAGACTAAGGATCTTGTGAGCATTGCGCTCGTGTGGGTTCAAGTCCCATCTTCCGCATTTTGATTCTCTTTTTGTGAAGATTCTGCAGGAGTGGCGGAATTGGCAGACGCGCAGGCTTCAGGTGCCTGTGGTAGCAATATCGTGTGGGTTCAAGTCCCATCTCCTGCATGTGAATAGGAAGTCTGATAAGGCTTCCTATTTTTTGTCGTTTTTGACAAAAATAAAGGAAATCGAGGCTTGGTATCGAATTATATATATGGAGCCATTGCAGGCGCATGGCGAAAAGAGGAGAATTACATGTCGATACGAGAGGAAATAGAGAGCATGGAGCGTGAGACATTAAGTCCTTACGCGATGCTGAGTGTCAATTCGAGGGGAAGGGAAGTATACGAGGAGCCGTGTGATATACGCCCGGTTTTCCAGAGGGACCGAGACCGTATTCTGCACAGCAAAGCGTTCCGGCGTCTTAAGAATAAGACGCAGGTATTCCTGACTCCGAAGGGAGACCACTACCGGACAAGGCTTTCACACACGCTGGAGGTCTCGCAGAATGCGCGGACGATCGCAAAGGCGTTGCGGCTCAATGAAGACCTGGTGGAGGCAATCGCGCTCGGGCATGATATCGGGCACACACCGTTTGGACATGCAGGTGAATTTGTGCTGAACGGATTGTGCACGGACGGATTCCGGCACAATGAGCAGAGCGTCCGCATTGTGGAGAAGCTTGAGAAGGATGGCAGGGGTCTGAATCTTACATGGGAGGTGCGGGACGGCATTTTAAACCATCAGTCGAGGCTGATGCCCCATACCCTTGAGGGGAAGATTGTCCGCCTGTCCGATAAGATTGCCTACATCAATCATGATATTGACGATGCTATCCGCGCACAGGTACTCACAGAGGACGATATTCCGCTGGAACTGAAAAAGACGCTCGGCTTTACGACGAAGCAGAGGCTTAACACCCTGATCCACAATATTATCATGAACAGCCGGGAGAAGGATGATATCATCATGTCCGCCGAGGTGGAGGAAGCGATGATCGACCTTCGGAAGTTCATGTTCGAGAATGTCTATAAGAATCCGGTTGCAAAAGGCGAAGAGGTCAAGGCGAAGGCGATGGTCGAGCAGTTGTTCCATTATTACAGAGAACATATCGAGCTGCTTCCGTCAAAGTATCTTCGGATGCTGGACGAAGGGGAGAGCGAGGAACGCGTAGTCTGCGATTACATAGCGGGCATGACAGACCAGTACGCGATCACCAAATTCAGTGAGTACTTTCTGCCGCAGGCTTGGCAGGTAGATGGTTATTAAGCCGCAGGCACGCAGCATAAAGCTGCAGGCAGGTAGACGGCTATTAGACGACTAAGAGAAAGGAGTGCGGGATGCCATTATATTCAGAGGATATCATAGAAGAAGTGCGCTCGCGGAATGACATCGTGGATGTGATTTCACAGTATGTGCGTCTGACGAGAAAGGGCAGCACCTATTTTGGGCTTTGTCCGTTCCACAACGAGAAGACAGGGTCGTTTTCCGTATCTCCGAACAAACAGATGTATTACTGCTTTGGATGTCATGCAGGGGGAAATGTGTTTACATTTCTGATGCAGTATGAGAATTTTACCTTCGGGGAGGCGATGGAGGCGCTCGCCGAGCGCGCCGGAGTGGCGCTGCCAAGACAGGAGTACTCGGCGGCGCAGCGGATGGAAGCGGATAGGCGGGCGCGGCTTCTTGAAATCAATAAGGAGGCGGCAAAGTATTTTTACATGCTGCTGCGCAGTGAGCGGGGAAAACACGCCATGGCGTATTTTAAGAAGCGTGAGCTTTCCGATGAGACGATCAAGAAGTTCGGGCTGGGCTGTTCCGACCAGTACAGCGACGATCTGTACCGCTATCTGCGCAAGAAGGGATATGAGGATGAGATTCTAAAGGACTCCGGTCTTGTGACGATCGATGAGCGCCGGGGCGGTTACGATAAATTCTGGAACCGGGCAATGTTCCCGATTATGGATGTACATAATAAGGTCATCGGTTTTGGCGGACGTGTCATGGGAGACGGAGAGCCAAAGTACCTCAATTCTCCCGAGACGAAGATTTTCGACAAGAGCCGCAATCTCTACGGGCTTAATTTTGCAAGGGCGACGAAAAAGCCGCAGCTTCTTTTGTGCGAGGGCTATATGGATGTGATCGCCCTGCATCAGGCGGGCTTTGACAATGCGGTCGCATCGCTTGGAACAGCGCTTACGAGCGGTCACGCCAATCTGCTGAAACGCTATACGAAGGATGTGTATCTGACCTACGACAGCGACGGCGCGGGCGTCAATGCGGCACTCCGTGCGATTCCGATCTTAAAGGAGGTCGGCATTACCACGAAGGTCATTAACATGAAGCCGTACAAGGATCCCGATGAATTTATCAAGGCGCTTGGAGCGGAAGCGTATCAGGAGCGGATCGATCAGGCGGAGAACAGCTTCCTGTTCGAGGTGCGTATCTTAGAGCAGCAGTATGATATGCATGATCCGGAGAGCAAGACCGCATTCTATAATGAACTGGCGAAGAAGCTCTGCGGATTTTCCGAAAAGCTTGAGCGCGACAATTACATTGAGGCGGTCGCGGCGAAGTATATGATCGCCACGGAGGATCTGAGGCGGCTCGTCAATCAATATGGTCTGAAAGCCGGACTTGCGGGAGGCTCTTCGGGAAACAGCGATAAACAGCAGAGCGGTATCTATGGGAACGAGAAGAATAAGGGCAGGAAGAAAGAGGACGGAATGAAGCAGTCCCAGAAGCTTTTGCTCACATGGCTCATTGAGAATACCGGGCTGTTTCAGAAAATAAAGAAATATATTACGCCGGCGGATTTTACGGAGGAGATTTACCACAGGGTGGCGGAACTGCTCTTTGCCCAGTATGAGGAGACCGGGACGGTCAATCCGGCAAAGATTGTCAGCATGTTCGAGAATGAAGAAGAACAGCGCGAGATCGCGGGTCTTTTTAATGCCACGATTCCTGCCGCCGCGACAAAAGAAGACAGGGATAAGGCGCTCAAGGAGACGATTGTCCGGATCAAGGAGAACAGCATCAACCACCGCTCAAAGGAGCTTGCACCGACCGACATGGAAGGACTGATGAAGATCGTGCAGGATAAAAAGGCGCTGGAGGAGCTGGAGAGGATGCATATTTCGATGGATAGCTGAGAAAATGCGAGAGGATAGCAATCTGTGGTTTAAAATCCACAATTAAGGACAAAATAGTAACGAACTATGAGAGGATGAAGCGAAAATGGCAAAAAAGAAAGAAAACACCGAGAATAAGGAAATTTTGGAAGAAAGCCGTAAGACTGCCGGAAAAGAGACGGCGGAAGAGACGGCGGGCGAGAGCGCGCAGGAGAAGTTCCAGGCGAAGCTTAAGGAGCTGCTTGCCAATGCCAGAAAGAAAAAGAATATGCTCGAATATCAGGAAATCAGCGATTTCTTTGCGGATATGCAGCTCGATGCAGAGCAGTTTGAAAAGATTCTTGATTTTCTGGAGGCGAACAATATCGACGTGCTGCGCATCACCGATGATGACGTTGACGACGATATGCTGCTTGAGGTCGAGGAGGAAGAGGAAATCGAGGTAGAGAAGATTGACCTCTCGGTTCCTGACGGCGTTTCCATCGAGGACCCGGTGCGTATGTATCTGAAAGAAATCGGTAAGGTCCCGCTGCTCTCGGCAGAGGAGGAGATCGAGCTTGCGAAGCGCATGGAGCTGGGCGATCAGGAGGCAAAGAAACGTCTTGCAGAGGCGAACCTCCGTCTCGTTGTCAGTATCGCGAAGCGTTATGTGGGACGCGGTATGCTGTTTCTCGATCTGATTCAGGAGGGAAATCTCGGTCTGATCAAGGCGGTGGAGAAGTTCGATTACCGCAAGGGTTATAAATTTTCTACCTATGCGACCTGGTGGATTCGTCAGGCAATCACAAGAGCGATTGCAGATCAGGCGAGAACGATCCGTATCCCGGTGCATATGGTCGAGACGATCAACAAACTGATCCGCGTGAGCAGACAGTTACTTCAGGAGTTAGGACGTGAACCGACCCCGGAGGAGATTGCAGCAGAGATGAATATGCCGGTGGAGCGTGTGCGTGAAATCTTAAAGATTTCCCAGGAGCCGGTTTCTTTGGAGACCCCGATCGGCGAGGAGGAGGACAGCCATCTTGGTGATTTCATTCAGGACGACAATGTGCCTGTACCGGCGGACGCGGCAGCCTTTACCCTGTTGAAGGAACAGCTTGAGGAGGTGCTTGGCACGCTCACAGAGCGTGAGCAGAAGGTACTGACGCTGCGTTTCGGACTTGAGGACGGACGCGCGAGAACGCTCGAGGAAGTCGGCAAGGAGTTTAACGTAACGCGTGAGCGTATCCGCCAGATCGAGGCGAAAGCGCTGCGCAAGCTTCGCCATCCGAGCAGAAGCCGCAAGTTAAAGGATTATCTGGAGTAAATATGATTCATATATCAGAGCGGTTAAAGACGGCGGCAGGACTGATCGGGGATGGGAAGAGACTGGCGGATGTGGGAACGGATCACGGATATGTGCCGATTTATCTGATGGAGCAGGGACGTATTCCGTGCGCCATTGCAATGGACATCAATCGCGGTCCGCTTGCGCGGGCACAGGAACATATCCGGCGTTATGGAATGGAGTCTTACATACAGACGCGCCTTTCCGACGGCGTCGCGGCGCTTGGGGCAGGAGAAGCGGATTCGATTCTGATCGCAGGAATGGGCGGCGGGCTCGTCATCCATATTCTGGAGGCTGGCAGCGGGGTATGCCAGAGCGTGTCAGAGCTTGTGCTCCAGCCGCAGTCGGAGCTGATGCGCGTCCGGCAGTTTTTGGATGAGAGCGGCTATGTTGTCGAGGCGGAGGAGATGGTAAAGGAGGATGGCAAGTACTATCCGATGATGCGGGTGCACTATGAGCCGTCTGCAAAGAAACTATCGCCTCAAGACCAGAAGCCGTCGTCCCGGGACAAGGAACTGCTGTCCAGGGACAAGGAGCTTTTTTATCGTTACGGCAGATTTCTTTTGGAGCAAAAGCACCCGGTGCTCTATGACTATCTGTTGTGGGAGCGGCAGATTCAAAGGGGAATTAAGGAGCAGCTTGGCGGGCAGGAAGCCACGGAGCAGATTGCAGCACGCCTTGCGGAAGTGGAGCATACGCTGGAACAGAATGAAAAAGCGCTGGCATATTTTGATGCGCTGGCTTTCGGGCAGGTCTGAATTTTGCAAAGGCGGCTCCGCAGGGAGAACACGGTCTGCCATGCAGAACCGGAACAGCGGCTGTGAACCAGTGGAAGGTATGTCTGGAATTGGAGGGATTTTATGGGAGATAAGCTGATTACGCTCTCTGTGGAGGGGGAAGAGAGGCAATATCCGTATGGAACAAGTTTTCTTGCCATCGCACAGGAGTATCAGGAGCGGTATACGGATGACATCGTACTTGTGGTGTACAATAACAGGTTAAGGGAACTTAGCAAGAGAGTCGAGAGCGACGGCGAGCTGTCGTTTATCACGACGGCGGATAAGACCGGAAAGAAGGCGTATCGCAGGAGCGTTACGCTTCTGATGCAGAAAGCTGTCCAGAATCTGTGGGGAGAAGAACAGATCAGAGTACGCGTGCTCTATTCTATCGGACAGGGCTACTATTGTGAATTGAGAAAGCAGGACGCGCCGGAGCAGCCGGTTCCTGTGGACGAGGCAATGCTGTCCGCCCTGAAAAAAGAAATGTACCGCATGGTGATGGCGGATATCGAGATCGAGAAGCGCAGCATCAATACGGACGAAGCCATCGAACTGTTCCGTGAGCTTGGTATGAAGGATAAGGAAAAGCTGTTCCGATACCGCAGAAGCTCCCGTGTCAACATCTATGTGCTCGACCACTATAAGGATTATTTCTATGGCTTCATGGTGCCGTCCACGGGCTATCTGCGCTATTACGATGTGACGGCGTATGAGGATGGATTCGTACTTCTGTTTCCGAATGAGAACGCGAAGGAGGTCGCCGGATTCCAGCCGTCCGGCAAGCTGTTCCACACCCTAAAGGCGTCGAGAGACTGGGGCAGGATGCAGGAAATCGGTACGATCGGCGCGCTCAACGACGCGATCGCTGCGGGGCGTATGCAGGAGATCATCCTCACGCAGGAAGCGCTTTTTGAGGAGCGCATCGGCAGACTTGCAGAGGAGATCGTGCAGGCGGAGGGAAAGAAGTTCATTATGATTGCCGGACCGTCTTCTTCCGGTAAGACGACCTTTTCACACCGCTTGTCGATTCAGCTTGCCGCAAAGGGGCTAAAGCCGCATCCGTTCCCTCTGGATGATTATTATGTCGACCGGGATAAGTGCCCGAGGGATGAAAACGGGGAATTGGATCTGGAGTGTCTGGATGCACTGGATGTGGAATTGTTCAATCACGATATGAACGAGCTCCTTGCAGGAAAGAGAGTCAATCTTCCGATTTTCAATTTCAAGACCGGACGGCGGGAGTACAAGGACAAAATCATGCAGCTTGGCAGGGATGACGTTCTTGTCATTGAGGGGATTCATGGCCTGAATGACAGACTGTCCTATTCGCTCCCGGTGGAGAGCAAGTTTAAGATTTATATCAGTGCGCTCACACAGTTAAACATTGACGAGCATAACTGCCTGCCGACGACGGACGGCAGAATGATCCGCCGCATCGTAAGAGACGCGAGAACAAGAGGGACCTCGGCGAGGGAGACGATCGCCATGTGGGATTCTGTGCGCCGCGGGGAGGAGAAATACATTTTCCCGTTCCAGGAGGGCGCGGATGTGATGTTCAACTCCGCACTCATCTATGAGCTTGCGGTCCTAAAACTGTATGCGGAGCCGCTTCTTTTCGCAATCGATAAGGAATGCCCGGAATATCTGGAGGCAAAGAGACTGCTCAAGTTTCTGGATTATTTCCTGCCGATGCCGAGCGAGGGAATCAGCCAGAATTCGATTATCCGCGAATTTATCGGCGGGTCGTGCTTCCATGTGTAGGGGATGCGGCAGTCCTGTTGATGGGAACGCTGTGAACGTGCTGCCGGTCAGAGATTCGCTTTGACATTTTGCGGAATGCAACGTATAATGTTATCTGTTATGTCATGATAAGTAGAGCAAATGATCGCGGCCCGGCAGCGAAACCGTGGGAATCCATGAGTTTTTCACGGTTTTGCTGCCGGGGTGAGGAAAGTCCGGGCTTCACAGGGCAGGATGCCGGATAACGTCCGGTGGAGGCGACTCCAAGGATAGTGCAACAGAAATATACCGCCCGTTGCAGCTTCGGTTGCAATGGAAGAATCTGTAAAGATTCTTCGGATTCCGGCGAGCCGGAATCTGGTAAGGGTGGAAGGGCAGTGTAAGAGACTACCGCCTCTCTGGTAACAGCGAGGGCATATGTAAACCCCATCCGAAGCAAGACCGAATCAAAGCGTTGACGCGGCCCGCCAGCTTTAGGTAGGTTGCTTGAGGTGGCTGGCAACAGTCATCCTAGATAGATGATCATTCCGACTGCGGCTTGCCGCAGTTTAGACATAACCCGGCTTATCGCTCTGCTTATCATTTCATATTAACAAGAGGTTTTAGAGAACGCTTTTTTGCGTTCTTTTTTCGTTCTATAGAAAATTTCTTTCCATTGTAGTTTTGTTAAGATATCAACAGGCTTTTGCTGAAAATATAATACGGATTCGATACAGAAGGTTTGAAACACAGCCCAAAATGTTGTATGATAAGATGAACGCAAGAGAAAATATACGATTGCAACGGTCGATAAAGGGGTATTACGAATGGATGGAGAGAACAGCTTAGAGAGACTGCGGGAAATCATAGCGCGGGCGATGGCGCAGCGGGCTTCGGATGTACATCTGGCAGCGGGCGGGAAGGTATTCTGCCGCGTGGACGGAAGACTGCAGCCGATGGAGGATGCGGTAGAGGAAGCATGGATTTTGGCGCTTTGCGGGGAGCTTCTGACAGACGCACAGAAGGAAAGCTTTGCACAGAAGGGAGAACTGGAATTTGGATATACGCTGCCGGAGTGCTGCAGGCTCCGTGTGAATTTATACAGGCAGCGCGGCGCTTTGGCGATGGCGCTCCGGCTTCTGCCGCTGGCGCCGCCGACGCCAGAAGAGCTTGGCATACCGGATGCCGCAGTTTCACTTTCCAGAGAGAAGAGCGGGCTGATCCTTGTCACGGGAGCGGCGGGAAGCGGTGTGACGACAACGCTCGCCGCCCTTGTAGGAGCGCTTGCGGCAAATGAAGTGCGGACAATTCTCACCATAGAAAAACCGGTGGAATATCTGTATGGACAGTGCAGCTCCATGGTGTTTCAGCGGGAAATCGGAACCGACAGCATGTCCTATGAGAGTGCGCTTGGTGCTGCACTAAGGCAGGATGCAGACGTTATCCTTGTGGGAGAGCTTAATGATGCGGGAAGCGTATCGTTGGCGCTTTCGGCGGCAGAGTCGGGGCGGCTGGTATTTGCGGCTTGCACAGAACCGGGCGTAGAGGCGGCAATCGACCGTGTGATAAGAACCGGAGGCGGGGAGACGCGGACTGCCGAAAGACTTGCAGGCGTATTAAAGGGTGCGCTTGCACAGAAGCTTCTTCCGGGCGCGGAGGGAGGACGTGTTGCAGCGTTTGAAATGCTTTATGCAGACCCCGCGGTAAGGGGGCTGATTGCGGAGGGCAGAGTCAGTCAGTTGACCTCGCTTGCAAAGTCAGAGAACGGCGACGGCATGGAACTGCTCGACGATGCGATCTACAATCTCTATATGAGGAGCCGTATCTCTTCGGAAACGGCGATCCTATATGCCGGGGATGCGGATGACATGCGAAGAAAGGTACGGTTATTCTAGTGAACGTGTCACTGCGCTAGTTTCTAATCAAAGTATAAAATGTTTCTTAAAAGACAATAGAACGGTTGACACGCCAATTTTCTGGGCTTACCATTATCTCATGATTTTGAAAGGCGGGAATGAACATGAGAGAGAAGCTGCAGAGATTTATGACAGGCAGATACGGTGTAGATGAACTGGCGAAGTTTTTGAACGCATTTGTACTGATCTGTCTGGTGATATCCATATTTGGCGGATGGCTGCCGGTGCTTTCCGTATTTTACTGGCTTGGAATCGGCTTGATGATATATAATTGCTTTCGGATGTTTTCGAGAAATGTATCGAAGCGCTACGAAGAGAATCAGAAGTTTCTCAGCATGCGTTACCGCTTTGCGGTGAAGCGGGAACGGATGAAGAAGCGTTTTGCGCAGAGACGTACATACCGCTTTTATAAGTGTCCTGATTGCAGGCAGATGGTCCGCGTGCCGAAGGGACGAGGCAAGATCTGTATTACCTGTCCGAAGTGCAGGAAAGAATTTATTCGGAGAAGCTGACGGATTAAAGCGGCGGTCAAAGGAGAACACGAAATGTTCGGTTATATAAATATCAACCAGAAGATAATGACAGAGGAGAACAGGAAAGCGTATCAGGCGTATTATTGCGGACTGTGCCGTAGGCTTAAGTCGAACTGCGGGGCGAAGGGTCAGATGCTGTTGAACTATGACATGACGTTTCTGATCGTACTTCTGACGGGGCTCTATGAACTCACAAATGAGACGTCCGATATTACCTGCGCGCTGCATCCGACGAAAAAGCGGACGGTGTGGATGAATGAGGCGACGGATTATGCAGCGGATATGAATCTGATTCTGGCATATCATAATCTCATCGATGACTGGAAGGATGAGAAGGCATACACGAAGAAGGCGTTCGCGAAGATGCTGGATAAGGATTATGCCCGTGTTATGGAGAAGTATCCAAGGCAGGTGAAGGCGGTGGAGGAGTACATGCGCCGGACAGAGGAAGTGGAGAAGAATCAGGAGACGAACCTTGATGCAGTGGCGGGACTGACGGGCGAGATGCTTGGAGAAGTATTCTGCTGGCGCGAGGATGAGTGGAAGGACGAGCTTCGGACGCTTGGCTTCTACATGGGGAAGTTCATATATATTATGGACGCTTATGAGGACTACGAGACAGATCTTTCAAGGAATGAATATAATCCGCTGACATATGCTATGAAGGAGAGCGAGGGTGATATGGATACCCTTTGCCGCTTACTGCTCACCAGCATGATGTCGGAATGTGCGAAGTCCTTTGAGAGGCTTCCGATTCTTCTGCATGCGGATATTCTGCGGAATGTTCTCTATTCCGGCGTGTGGTCGAAGTATGAATATCTACAGTTGAAGAAACGCAAGGCAGAAGAGAAAACAAAAAAGAAAGCGCGGAAATAGCGAGGGTACAATTTATGACAGATCCTTATCAGGTGCTCGGTGTATCACGGAGTGCCTCTGATGAAGAAATAAAAAAGGCTTACCGGGCACTCAGCAGGAAGTATCACCCGGATGCGAACATTAACAATCCGAACAGGGCGCAGGCAGAAGAGAAGTTCAAGGAAGTGCAGCAGGCATACGACCAGATCATGAAGGAAAAGCAGCAGGGAGGTGCTTACAGCTACGGATATGGCGGGGCGGCAGGCGCGAACCGCAGCTATAGCTATGGAGGAAACCGCAGCTACTATCAGAATCAGAGCGATTCTCCGAAGATGCAGGCGGCTGCCAACTATATTGCGAACCGCCGTTATGCGGAAGCGCTCAATGTCTTAAATGAGATTCCCTTTGGGGAGAGACGGGCGCGGTGGTATTATTTCAGCGCAATTGCGAATCAGGAGACAGGCAACAATATCATTGCAATGGAGCACGCCAAGCGCGCGGTCGAGATGGAACCGAGCAACATGGAATACCGTCAGTTTCTGCAGCATTTGCAGTATGGCGGTACGTGGTATACGAATATGGGCAGCGAGTATGACCGCCCGTATTCAAGTGCGGGGAGCTGGTGCCTTAGCATGCTGTTTTTGAATATGCTCTGCAATTGCTGCTGCTGCCGTCCGTTTTAGTGTACCTTTTTCTTAAGATGTGCTATACTTTCCATATAAAGGTAATCATGTGTCGTGGGGCATAGATACAGATTGGAGGAGATTCAATTATATGGAAGAACGGAGAAGGAGTATTCGGACGGAACTTTTGGCGGAGCTTTTGATGAACCGGCTGGATTCGAAGACAGAGGAGAAGATCAGGATACAGATCTGCGATCTGTCAAAGCGGGGAATCGGATTTATCTGCGAGGAGCAGTTGGAGATAGGCGCTGTGTATGAATGCAGCCTTACCATATGGACAAAGGAAGTCATACAGGTCTTTATCGAAATCGTGCGCGGGGAGAAGTTAGAGAACGGATTCCGGTATGGCGGTTCGTTCGTGGGCATGAATGATCTCGATGCCTACCGGATTCAGGTGTACCAGACCGTGGAGGAATATAAGCAATAGAATAGATGCAGCAAGGGAGAATCCGGCAAGCCGGGTTCTTTTTTTGCTCTATAGAAAATACCATGATAAAAAAATATTAACAAATTATAAAAACCGCAATTTTTCGAGATTGACTGTTGACAAAGAAATGGTATGGTGCTATCTTAAGTACATAGATGTTAGCACTCCACATCATCGAGTGCTAATAAAACAAAAAGGAATTGCATATACTCCAATGGTCGGAGGAAGGACGATGGATGAAATCGAATTAGATGAGCGAAAAATTAAAATATTAGACGCAGTTATCCGGAATTACCTTGAGACCGGGGAGCCAGTCGGTTCGCGGACGATTTCCAAATATACGGATCTGAATTTAAGTTCCGCGACGATTCGCAATGAGATGGCGGATTTGGAGGAGCTTGGCTATATCCTGCAGCCGCACACATCGGCGGGGCGTATTCCTTCCGATAAGGGTTACCGCTTTTACGTGGATCATCTGATGCAGGAGAAGAACCGTGAGGTGGCTGACATGAAGCAGTTTGTCATCGAGCACACGGAGAAGGTAGAGCAGGTGCTCCAGCAGGTGGCAAAGATTCTGGCAGCGAACACGAACTATGCGACGATGGTGACTGCACCGAGCTATCACCGCAACAAGGTGAAGTTCATACAGCTTTCCAATCTGGATGAGGAACAGATCCTTGCAGTTATCGTCACCGAGGGCAAGCTGGTCAAGAATAAGATTATTCCGG
The DNA here is from genome assembly GCA_017937095.1 of Roseburia sp. Classification (GTDB taxonomy): domain Bacteria; phylum Bacillota; class Clostridia; order Lachnospirales; family Lachnospiraceae; genus Roseburia. The sequence goes on from JAGBEG010000017.1 coordinate 86,604, forward strand.
TGTCGGAGCCGATTGATAACGAGACGATGCTTAAGCTCAATATCCTGCTCAATTCCAATCTCAACGGGCTGGCGCTCGAGGAAATCAACCTTGGAACGATTGCAAAGCTAAAGGAGCAGGCGGGGATTCACAGCGACATCATCAGCAATGTCCTTGACACGGTCGCAGAGACAATGGGACAGGATGAGGATATCCGTATTTATACGAGCGGTACGACGAACCTGTTCAAGTATCCGGAGTTAAGCGATTCGACGGAGAAGGCGAGCGAGCTCCTTTCCACCTTTGAAGAGAAGCAGCAGTTAGCAAGTCTTGTGACGGAGAATCTTCTGGAGGAAGAGAACACAGGGATTCAGGTATATATTGGAAATGAAAGCCCGATTCAGACGATGAAGGACTGCAGCGTTGTGACAGCGACTTACGAACTGGGCGAGGGCATCCGCGGAACGATTGGAATTGTAGGTCCCAAACGGATGGATTACGAGAAAGTCATGGATAACTTAAAGGTGCTGAAGAACTCCCTTGACGGAATTTTAGACAAACCGAAGGGGCAGACATAGGAACCTTGGTAATGGAGGATTAAGATGTCAGAGATGAATGAAGAAATCTTAAAAGAAGCAGCAGAAGCGTGCGAAGCGGAGAACACAGATCAGACGGCGGATGCGGCAGATACCCAGTCTGAGGCAGAGGAGAAAGCCGCAGAGGACGCACAGGCTGACGAAGACGGAGAAGACGCCGAAGCGGCCGCACAGGCAGACGATGAAGCCGGACAGGAGAGCGGACCGGAAGAAGACGAAGAGGCAGAGGAATCCGGCGCATCAGAAGAAAAGCCGGGCGATAAGAAAAGCTTTTTCAAGAAGAAGAAGGATAAAAAGGATGAGCAGATCGAGGAATTGAATGATAAGCTCAAGCGTCAGATGGCGGAATTTGATAACTTCCGTAAGCGTACAGAGAAGGAGAAAGCCCAGATGTACGATATGGGAGCAAGGAGCATTATAGAAAAGGTGCTTCCGGTCATTGACAACTTTGAACGCGGGCTTGCCGCAGTGCCAGAAGAGGCGAAGGAAGATGCCTTTGTCGTGGGCATGGATAAGGTATATAAGCAGATGCTTAGTGAGTTAGAGGCAATCGGCGTGAAGGCGATTGATGCAGTCGGACAGGAATTTGATCCGGAGTTCCACAATGCGGTGATGCAGACGGAGAGCGACGAATATGAGTCCGGCGTCGTGGCACAGGAATTGCAGAAAGGCTATATGTACAAGGATTCTGTGGTACGTCACAGCATGGTAGCCGTTGTATCCTAGCGGCGGCATAGATATTTTGTCAGACGCGCAGACGTGTATTCACGTCCACGTTCTTATATAAGTAACATCAACAATATGTTTTTTATTAGATGATGAGGAGGAATCTATCATGGGAAAAATTATCGGTATTGACTTAGGAACAACAAACAGTTGTGTGGCAGTTATGGAAGGCGGAAAGCCGACCGTTATCGCCAATCAGGAGGGCGCGAGAACAACACCGTCCATCGTAGCGTTCACAAAGACAGGTGAGAGACTGGTCGGAGAGCCTGCAAAGCGTCAGGCAGTTACCAACGCAGAGAAGACCATCGCCTCCATCAAGAGACATATGGGAACCGATTACAAAGTAAGCATTGATGACAAGCAGTATTCTCCGCAGCAGATTTCCGCTATGGTACTGCAGAAGTTAAAGGCAGATGCGGAAGGCTATCTGGGCGAGAAGGTAACAGAGGCGGTTATCACGGTTCCGGCATATTTCAACGATGCACAGCGTCAGGCTACCAAGGATGCAGGTAAGATTGCAGGACTTGATGTAAAGCGTATCATCAACGAGCCGACCGCAGCGGCATTGGCTTACGGACTTGACAATGAGAAAGAGCAGAAGATCATGGTATACGACCTTGGCGGCGGTACCTTCGATGTCTCCATCATTGAGATCGGCGACGGCGTTATCGAGGTACTTGCAACCAACGGTGATACACACCTTGGCGGTGACGATTTCGATAACAAGATTACCCAGTGGATGATCGACGAGTTCAAGAAGGCGGAGGGCGTAGACTTATCCGGCGATAAGATGGCGCTTCAGAGATTGAAGGAAGCGGCAGAGAAGGCAAAGAAGGAGCTTTCCTCCGCAACAACAACGAACATCAACCTTCCGTTCATCACAGCAACCGCTGAGGGACCGAAGCACTTTGACATGAACCTCACAAGAGCAAAATTTGATGAACTGACACATGATCTTGTAGAGAAGACAGCAGTTCCGGTTCAGAACGCAATGAAAGACGCTGGACTGACAAACGCAGACCTTGGTCAGGTATTGCTTGTAGGTGGTTCTACACGTATTCCTGCTGTACAGGATAAGGTAAAACAGCTCACAGGCAAGGAGCCGAGCAAGTCCTTAAACCCGGATGAGTGCGTTGCAATCGGTGCATCTATTCAGGGCGGTAAGCTGGCAGGCGATGCCGGTGCAGGCGAGATCTTACTTCTGGACGTTACACCGCTGTCACTGTCCATTGAGACTATGGGCGGTATCGCAACCAGACTGATCGAGCGTAATACGACAATCCCGACGAAGAAGAGCCAGATCTTCTCGACGGCAGCAGATAATCAGACCGCAGTAGATATCAACGTTGTACAGGGTGAGAGACAGTTCGCAAGAGATAACAAATCTCTCGGACAGTTCCGTCTGGACGGAATCCCGCCAGCACGCCGTGGTGTACCGCAGATTGAGGTAACCTTCGATATCGATGCAAACGGTATTGTAAATGTATCCGCAAAGGATCTGGGAACAGGCAAGGAGCAGCACATCACGATCACCGCAGGCTCCAATATGTCGGATGACGAGATCGATAAGGCAGTCAGAGAGGCAGCGGAGTACGAGGCACAGGATAAGAAGCGCAAGGAAGCAATCGATGCGAGAAACGATGCGGATTCCTTCGTATTCCAGACACAGCAGGCATTGGATCAGGTAGGCGCAAATCTTGACGCTGCTGACAAGTCTGAGGTCGAGAATGACATGAACGCAGTGAAGTCCTTCCTGGATGCACACCAGAACGCAGAAGAGATGACAGAAGCGGATGTGACCGAGCTGAAATCCTTACAGGAGAAGCTGACACAGAGTGCACAGAAGGTATTTGCGAAGATGTATGAGCAGGCACAGGGCGCGGCAGGAGCAGCAGGCGCAGGCCCGGATATGAGCAATATGGGCGGCGCGTCCGCAGAGAGCACAGGTTCTGCGGATGATGATGTCGTAGATGCGGATTTCAAAGAGGTTTAATTTGGAAACAGGCATTAAAAAAGCAGCCAGAGTATGATATTTTGGCACGAGGTATGAGATATGGGGTTTTTGGATGGCAGCATCCAAAAGCCCCGTGTTCAGTAGAGAAAATCAGAGGAAAAGGTTATGGCAGATAAGAGAGATTATTATGAGGTCCTTGGTGTAAGTAAGACTGCATCGGACGACGAGATCAAGAAAGCATTCCGTGCGCTTGCCAAAAAATATCATCCCGACATGCATCCGGGAGACAAAGAGTGTGAAGAGAAGTTCAAAGAAGCACAGGAGGCATACGCCGTTTTGAGTGATGCGGAGAAGAGACGTCAGTATGACCAGTTCGGTCATGCCGCATTTGATGGAACGGGCGGTGCCGGAGGTTTTGATTTCTCCGGCATGGATATGGGAGACATTTTCGGAGATATTTTCGGAGATTTCTTTGGCGGCAGCAGAAGACGGGGAAACGACGGACCGATGAAGGGCGCGAATCTGCGTACCAGCGTCCGCATTACGTTTGAGGAAGCCGTATTCGGATGTGAAAAAGAGATTGAGATGGTCTTAAAGGATGAGTGCCATACCTGTCACGGAACGGGAGCAAAGCCGGGAACATCCCCGGAGACCTGTCCGAAGTGCGGCGGTAAGGGAAAAGTCGTATTCACACAGCAGTCCTTCTTTGGCACGGTACAGAATGTGCAGACCTGTCCGGAGTGTAATGGTTCCGGTAAGATCGTCAAGGAGAAATGCAGCGACTGCCGCGGCACAGGTTATATTTCAAGCAAGAAAAAGATTCAGGTGTCGATCCCGGCGGGTATCGATAACGGACAGAGCGTGCGCATCCGCGAGAAGGGCGAGCCGGGAGTCAACGGCGGTCCGAGAGGCGATCTTCTGGTGGAGGTCGTGGTGTCCAGACATCCGACGTTACAGCGTCAGGATATGAATATTTACTCTACGGCAAAGATTTCCTATGCACAGGCGGCGCTTGGCGCTGAGATACGCATCGGTACGGTAGACGGCGATGTGCTCTATGAGGTGAAGCCGGGCACGCAGACCGGAACCCGTATCCGCTTAAAGGGCAAGGGTGTTCCGTCTCTGCGCAATAAATCCGTGCGCGGCGATCACTATGTGGATCTGGTCGTACAGACGCCGACCGGGCTGAATGCTGAGGCGAAGGAGCTTCTTCGCAGGTTCGATGAACTGACGGGTGATTCCTTAAACCGAAGCGGCGCCCAGGACGGGGCGGCATCTTCCGATAAGCAGGAGAAGCCAAAGAAAAAGAAAGGATTCATGGATAAAATCAAGGAATCTTTGGATGATATCTAAAAATAAGGGAATGTCCTGCGCGGCATTCCCTTATTTTTCGTGAATATTGCCTATTGAGCATCCCTACTAAATGTTGTATCATGGCAATAGTTGGAAACTATACATGGTACTTTGTCAGAGCATACAAGGAGAGAACCGTCGTGGAGCAGGCAGCGATGAGAATAGAAACGGATGAAATCGCTTTTGCGCAGTGGAGTCATGAAGAGGCAGATTTACTTGAACGCGGAAAACAGGCATTGCGGAAAGAAAAGAAGGAGTTAGAGCGTCAGCGCAGGAAGCTTGAGCGTGAGAAACGGGATTTCGCTGCTGTCAAGCACTGTGAGGATAAGCGCATGGAGAAAGAAAAGCAGCTTTTCGAGATGAAGTGGAGAATCCTTGAGGAGGAGCTAAAGAAGCTTGCCGATGAAAAGAAGCAGGTGGAGAGACAGCGGAATTTCTACAAATATCTGGCGGATCATGAGATCAAAGAGGAGAAAAATACCGCCGTTGTGCGCGGTGAGCTGTTTTTCGCGGGCGTCGAGGATAAGCAGGCGCTCAAAAAGCGCTATAAGGACCTTCTTAAAATTTACCATCCCGACAACCGTTCCGGGGATGTCCAAACGATACAGGAAATCAACCGCGAGTACGACAGACTGCAGGCGATATATCAGTAGGAGTATAATCGTCTGTGCATGGCTGCAGCAGGCGTTGGCAAAAAGAATGCCGTCATGGTTTTTTAACCGGGACGGCATTCTTTGTGTATGTGGGAAAGTACTACAAATTTGCAGGAAGCTGCGCCAAAGAACGGCTCTATCTGCTGGACGCGCCTATGCCGGATAGATTAAGTGCGCTTCGTCGATGTCATAGAGCGTGTTCTTAAGGTAGCGGTCTGCAAGGTAATTTGCCATGCCAAGATTCATATCCAGATAGTTGCCGCAGTCCTTTGGCGCAGCGCCCGGCACTTCTCCTCTAAAATCACGGATAAATTCGAACATTTCGATCATAAGAGGTATGATATCCTTCGACGCATAATCGCCCGCGAGCAGAAGATAAAAGCCTGTGCGGCAGCCCATTGGTCCGAAGTATACGGTCTTATCCGAGAAATCCCTGTGGTTGCGCAGGAAGGTTGCGCCGAGATGCTCGATCGTGTGAACCTCGGCAGTGTTCATGACCGGCTCGTCGTTCGGTGACGTCATGCGAAGGTCAAAGGTTGTGATGACCTCTGCGCCGACGTGATCCTTTCTTGATACATAGACGCCTGGCTGCAGTTTGATGTGGTCTATGGTAAAGCTTGCGATTTTTTCCATGGAAAATCCTCCTGTCATTCGGTATATGCCTGCCGCATACCGGCAGACAATTCATTTAAACATTAAATCAGAACGGAACCTTCGTCAAGAGGAAAATTTCTCTTTTGTCTGCAAACAGCATCCATATGTGGGAAACCGACCTTGACAGCAGGGAGAGAGAAAACGTATAGTAGAGATATGCGGGATGCGTACATCCCGGAAAATGAAGAGACTGCCATGGGAGATGTCGGGAGAAGGAAAACACGATAGAAGCTGCCATGAGAGATGTCGGGAGAAGGAAAACACGGTGAAAGCTGCCGGAGAAATGTAAAGGATAGATGGATGATGGACAGATACGATTTTAGGAATAAGCCGTCGGTTCTGATACAGGGCGCGATGGAGACGGAGACGGAATATATGATAGCGCGGCTTTTGGACGCAGAGTGTGTCGCGCTTGGCAACTGGAGGTTTCACACCGGATTTCTGGGGAAGCATCGCGAGCCGGTGATTATTTCAAGAACCTATCAGGGAATGGTAAATGCGGCGGCAGCGACCAGCCTTGCACTGGCGCATTTTATGCCGCGGGCGGTTATCAATCAGGGAATTGCAGGCGGACATGATCCGCAGTTCCACAGGGGCGATATCGTGCTTGGGGAGCGCGTCGTTCCGATGGGAGCCATGCTGTATGGATTTGCGGAGGCGGGAGCAGGGATCGACGCGGATGATTTTAAGCCGCTTCCGATTGAAATTTATAATCGAAGGGCGCAGACGACGGAAAAGGCGATTGATTTTCCATGCGACAGGCGGCTTTTGGAACTGGCGGAGAAGGTGGAAAGCCCGTATCGCACTGCGCGCGGTGTGATAGGCTCGGCGGACGAGTGGAACAATCAGCTTGACCGGATTGCGCTGCTGCGCCGGCGTTATGGGACGACAACGGAGGATATGGAATCGGCGGCTGTGGCGCAGCTTTGCCTTTCTTATGGCATACCGTTTATCGGCATCCGTATTTTGTCCAATTCCATTGTAAATGCGGAGGACTATGACGAAGCGGTAGGGGAAGACGTGCAGAAATTTATGATAAAATATGTGGAGGCATTGCAGGAGTTTTAGGTGCGGCATATTCGATAAGGGGGAGTGATATGCTTCAGTTGAAAAAGAGATGGATTGCAGCGGTCGTGATACTTCTTTGCATCGTGGCGGAAATCGGCTGTCTGCCGGTGCATGGGGCGCAAAAGCAGGCGTCGGGCAGGGTAATCCGCATTGGCTATATTGATTATGACGGTTTTATCACAGAGGATAAAGACGGAGATTACACAGGGTACGGCGTGGAATATCTGCGCAAAATTGCGCAGTATACCGGATGGGAGTATGAGTATCACTACGATAGCTGGGAAAATCAATTGGAGAAGCTTAAAAGCGGTGAGATTGATTTTCTCTGCCATGCGCAAAAGACGCCGGAGCGTGAACGGGCGTATCTGTTCTCGAAATACTCCATCGGCGCAGAGGCGAGCGTGCTCTATGCGAGAGCGGATGATGAGCGCTATTTTTTCAATGATTACGAGGCGTATGACGGCATGAAGATTGCAATCCTTGCAGACAGCTTTCAGAACGCAGAGTTTGCGGCATACGCGAAGAAGAAGGATTTTACCTATGAGACAGTGACCTGCGCAACGCAGGCGGAATGCTTTGCGGCACTGGACGAACAGCGGGTGGATGCGGTCGCGATGGGAAGCCTCGCGTTAAAGAGCGGGTATAAGGCAATCTGCAGATTCGGCTCCGATCCCTTCTATTTCATGACCGGAGGGGAAAATCAGGAGCTTATGGACGAACTGGACGATGCGCTGGGGCAGATTCTGGCGTCAGACGCGTCTTTCCAGTCGGAGCTGTATGAGAAATATTACGGCGAGTATGAGATGGAGAGCGGCATCGTATTCACGAGGGAGGAGGCGGAATACATAAAGACGGCGGAGCCGGTCCGTATCGCGTGCATTCCTTCCCGTCAGCCGTTTTCCTATGTGAATGGAAAGGGCGAGATCGACGGTATCACGGTCGATATTTTAAGGCTTCTTTCTGCCCAAAGCGGGCTTACGTTCGAGTATGTCATGCTTCCGCAGGGAATGCGGACGACGGAATATCTGGAACAGAATCCGGATGTATTGGTGGCGGGCGTATTGACGGACAATCCCGCCTTTGACGGACAGCCGTACCTGTTGACGGATAACTTCTATACGGATGACGTCGCACTTGCAGCACTCGATGATATGGAATACAATCTGGATGCGGGCAAGGAGACTTATACGCTTGCAATTCCAAGAAGCTATATCGCGCTTGAGGACTATATTTTAAGAAATTATCCCCAGTTTGAAATTGTGGAGTGCCAGACAACGCAGGAGTGTCTGGATAAGGTCGCAGACGGGAGCGTTGACTTTGTGGCGCAGAATATCAATGTCATCAAGTACTATCTGGCGAATCCGCACTATGAAAGGATTACCGTTGTGCCGACCTTTTTCATGGATGAGCGCACGGGAATCGTGTCGCTTGACAGCGAAGACCATCGGATGATCACAGGGATTTTAAATAAGTGTATTGCTACGATCACACCGAAAGAACTGGCGCAGTTTACGGTGGATCACACGCTTGCGAACCGCTACACGCTGACCTGGAAAGACATGATGTATAAGTTCCGCTATCCGTTTCTGATGATCGGTGTGCTGCTTATCGCGGTGATTTCGCTTTTGTGTTCCTTTGAAGTCATGCGGCGGAAAAATTACCGCAGCTTAGAGGAGAAGAACGGGCAGCTCGCAGTGGCGGTCGCGCAGGCAAACAGTACGAATCAGGCGAAAAGCGAGTTCCTTGCAAGGATGAGCCATGAGATCCGGACGCCGATGAATGCAATCGCCGGTCTTACGCAGCTTGCAAGGAAAAGAGCGGACGAGCCGGAGCAGGTGAAGGCTTACCTCGATAAAATCGAGACGTCTTCTGCCATGCTTTTGAACATTATCAATGACGTGCTTGATATGTCGGCAATCGAAAGTAATAAGCTTAAGATTGCGCAGAGTTCCTTTGTGCTGGATGAACTTTTGGATTCGGTGGAAACTGTGTACAGTGCGCAGTGCAGACAGAAGGGCGTCGCCTTTGTCATGGAGAAGAAGATTTCAAACGGTATGCTCGTAGGTGACGCACTCCGCTTAAACCAGATTCTTCTCAATCTCGTCTCGAATGCCTATAAGTTCACGCCGGAGGGCGGCACGATCACAGTGACCGTTTTGGAGATGCCGGGGCACGCAGAACGGGAATACTATAAGTTCATTGTCTCGGATACGGGCGAAGGAATGTCAGAGGAGATGCTGGAGAAGCTATTTACGCCGTTTGAGCAGGAGGAGGCGGATACCGCCAGACGTCACGGCGGAAGCGGACTTGGGCTTTCCATTGCCAAGAATCTGGTGGAACTGATGGGCGGTTCGATTTCCTGTCAGTCCAAAAAGGGAGAGGGAACGACTTTTACGGTATCGCTGCCGTTTGTGAGTGCGGCGGAGGAGAAGAAAGCGGTGCCGGGGGAGGCAGAGAAGGCGAACGAGGAGACGTTTGATTTCGGAGGCAGGCGGGTACTACTTGTGGAGGACACTGAAATGAATGCCGAGATTATGACGGACCTTCTTGGCACTGTCAATCTGAACGTGGATCATGCATGGAACGGGAAAGAAGGCGTGGAGCTGTTTGAGCGGTCAAAGCCTGGAACCTATCTGGCGATTCTGATGGATGTGCAGATGCCGGTCATGAATGGCTATGAGGCGGCGAAGGCTATCCGTGCGCTCCCGCGCTATGAAGCGGCGCAGATTCCGATTTATGCAATGACGGCGAATGCGTTTACCGAGGATATCAGCGCCGCGTTAAATGCGGGTATGAACGGTCATATTGCAAAGCCGGTTGATACGATGGCGTTATATAGAATATTAAAGAAGGTGATGGAGGAGAGGGGATAATTCTCTCCTGCCCGGCAGAACTTTTGGCTCTATAGGAATCAGTGCTTTCACGCTTTATGGCAACACGGTATTTTCTATAGAGCGAAAAAAGAACCATGAGAGATCTCATGGTTCTTTTTGATGCCGGCAGCGGGACTTGAACCCGCACGTGGTTGCCCACAACAGATTTTGAGTCTGCCTCGTCTGCCATTCCGACACGCCGGCGCATCCAGACCGTAAACGGAATCTGTGACCGAAACCGTTACGCTCGAACAAATGTTATCTTATCATAACATTTCAAAGATTGCAAGCTAAAATTTGCACACAGCTTTTGAATGTGCGCAAATTTTAGCTTGTTGTTTTTTGCGGCATTTTCATTGACAAAAGTTATCATATATGATAACTTTTTAATAGAGCGATTGAAAAAAAGCCGGATTTTCCGGCAGATATGAGGGAATGATGAAGGATGGCGAGAAAGGCACCGGCGCGCGTTACGAGGTAGTGGAGCAGCTTAAGAACGCGCGCCGGGCGCAGAACGTGACACAGGAAGTGCTTGCGGAGCGTGTCGGTACGAAGAAATCCAATATCTCCCGTTTTGAGAGCGGGAGGTACAATCCAAGTCTGGATTTTCTGATCAAGATGGCGGAGAGTCTTGGCAAGCAGATTCATATTAAGATCAGTTGAGAACTTTGAAGGAGGACAGGATAGATGGCAAAGACACTGGGTGATGTAAGAGAACTGGATAAGGACGTGGAGCTGTGCAGGACGACGAACGAGCGCATCAGCAATCAGGCGGCGCAGCTATTGATCGAGAACCGGATTCCGTTCACGCGCAATTGGGTTAAGATTCCGTTTTTTCTGCGGGAGAAGTACCGCGGCGCAAGCCAGATTTATATTATCCGCACGAACCGCAACCGCTATGGACAGGCGAGACGCACGATCGACCAGATGGAAGCGCCGTTTCGCAAGAGACTTGTCATGAGCAATTACTAAAGCAGATAGGAGAACAAAGTGTGCTTCGCACACTCTCGCGAATTTGCTTCAACTTACATGCGAAGCACACTTTGCTGCGCCCGAGCGGTGCCGTTTACGGCTATCTTCCATTTCGCGAGGTGCGCATCCTGCCCGGCAGGGCTTTTTACTCTATAGGAATCATGGCTTTCACGCTTTACAGTAACACGGTATTTCCTATAGAGTAAGAAAAGACAAAAGAATCCCGGCGCCTAGCGTGCCGGGATTTTCTTGTCTGTATACATAATGTGATTGATAAGCCAGCCAAGCAGGAACTCGATGAGACTTTCCATGTATTTCTGCGGGTCCTCGTCAAGCTCAAAGAGATTGACGCTCTCAAGCTTTTCGATAAAAGAGGCGTGGGCGCATTTCTGTGCCGCCAGTCCTTCGTAGTGAATGCTCTCCATGTATTCTTCTTCGTCTGCAAAGTGCCGGTTCGTGTAGTCCTTAAGCTCATTTAAGATATCGATGATCTCGTCATAACTGTCTGCAACAACGCCTGACCTTACCAGATGGTAAGCCTTTTCGACAATTTCAAAGAGCAGGCGGTGTTCCTCGTCGATTAAATCGATGCCCGTCAGATAGTCGTCGGTAAATTCGCAGGGGTTATCGCGGATCATCCACTCCTCGAGCGGCGGAAGCTTTCCGATCATGATGTCGCTGCCGATAATGTGATGGTAGAGCCAGCGGGCAAGGAAATTCATAAGCTCCTCAAGAACTTCCTGCTGTTTTTCCTCCGATTCGATATCGTGAAGCAGAAAATCGCGGATTTTGTCGCGGAAAATCGAATGCTGCATACGCTGGCGGATCAGCTCGGGATCACGGATCTGCTCCATGTAAGCTTCCTCATGGGCAAAGTGCGTCTCGGCGTAATCGTCCAGCTCGCCCAACAGTTCTTTGACCTTTTCATAGCGGTCGGCAAGATATTCGTTGTGCAGCAGCAGCACCGCCTTGTCAATCAGCGAGAAAAGATAACGGTGTTCGTTATCCAGTTGTTCAATTCCTATGATGCAGTCATCTGTAAAATGAAACATCTCAATCATCCTTTCGTGAGATTCCACTGCCTAAGCAGAGGAATATTTTATTTGCACTTATTATAATACAGCCGTTTCAAAAGGTAAACAAAAAAGAGGCTTCCGCCCCTCTTTCTCTGAACTACTTATGCAGTCTTGCATTCTGATCCTTTAAAATGAAATGGTCAATCATGCGGTTTAAGGTACTCTGCTGTGTCTTGATGATCTTTCTGAAATTCTCGTTCTCTTTTGTTAAACGATGTAACTCCATATTTTCGTCCATATTTACCACCTTATTTTTCCTCGTGCACACTTGCAATCATAGTTTATCGGGAATGAATTGTCAATTTAAATTGTGCGACTTGTGCGAAAGAAACGGCATTGTAAACAATATGCGCCAAAATTTGCGCAGGATTCGACAAAATACAGAAAAACAGGGGGATTTCCGGGGCTTAAGGATTTATGAATTTTTTGCGAAATAAATAGGAAAACAAGGGACAGTGTGCTAAAATAGCAGGGGTAATTTGGAACGGAAACAAAAAGAAGCATGAGGCGTTGACATGAATCTGAGAAAAAAAATCAAAAACGATCTGAAATATATGATGTGGGGAATCGGTGCGCTGCTTCCTCCGGCGGCTTTTTTTTATCTGCTGGAATGTTATACCCACAATCCGTTTATGGAAGTGCGTCCGTGGGCGCAGCTTTTTAATATCGTGTTGTTTGAACTGCTTGCCGGAATCCTGTTCTGCCTGACGGGACGTCTCCGGGCGGCATATTGGATATTGGGCGGCGTGTCGATGGTGTTTGGCATTGCAAATGCGTATGTGGTGCGGTTTCGGACGAATCCGATCGTGCCGTGGGATATCCTTTCGTGGCGGACGGCGGCGAGCGTGGCGGATAATTATGATTTTACCCCGGATAAGCGGATGCTTGCGGTGACACTCGCTTTTGCGGCAGTGCTCGCGGCGCTTTCTTTTGTAAAGCTTCGCATGGGAAAGCTCGTGTTCTGGAAACGCTGTATTCCGGGCGCATGTCTTGCGGCGGTGCTCGTTTTGTTTGCAGGCGTGCTGCAGCAGGAGAGCTTTCAGAATGCGCACAGGCTGTACAATAAGCTGTTTACGCCTGTGTTCATGACGGAGGTGGACGGAATCCCGGTAACGTTTGTGATGAATCTTGCGTACATGTCGATTGAGAAGCCGAAGGACTACAGCGCGGATGAAGCGAAAGCGCTGCTCGCACAGTATGAAAAAACGGATGAGGCTGCGGCGTATGTGACCGGGCAGGACATGGATGATGCGGCATATGCAAACGGAACGGGCGCAGATGGGGAACTCCCCAATATTATCGTCGTGATGAACGAGTCGTTTGCCGATCTTGCGGTGCTCGGAGACTTCCAGACGAACCGGGACGCCACGCCTTATCTGCACAGCCTGCAGCAGGGGGCGGAAAATACGGTGACGGGAATGCTGAATGTGTCCGTCTGCGGCGGCAACACGGCGAACACAGAGTTCGAGTTCCTGACGGGCAATACGATGGCGTTCCTGCCGCAGGGAAGCATTCCCTACCAGCAGTATATTACGGGCGAGAGGCTGTCGCTGGCGTCCTATCTTAAGGAGCTTGGCTATCAGACGGTGGCGACGCATCCCTATAACGCTTCGGGATGGGAGCGGGATACGGTCTATCCGTGGCTTGGCTTTGACGAGAGTATTTTTAAGGAGGGTTATTACGGCGCGCAGTATGTGAGAAATTATATCAGCGATATAAGCTGCGTGCAGAAGATCATCCAGTTGTATGAGGAAAAAGAGGAGGGAAAGCCGCTGTTCATATTCAATGTGACGATGCAGAACCATGGCGGCTATCAGGATACATATCCCAATTTTACACCGGAGATTGCGGTGGAGGGAGCGGACAGCATTTCGCTGGAGCAGTATCTGTCTTTGACGGAGCTGTCGGATCAGTCGTTAGAGCAGCTCATTTCTTATTTTTCCGGCGTGGAGGAGAAGACGGTTGTAGTATTCTTTGGAGATCATCAGCCAGGCGATGCGGTTGCGGAGCCGATTCTTGCGATGAACGGGATGCACTGGAATACGCTGGATGAGGAGCAGTTAAAACTGCGGTATCAGGTGCCGTATGTGATCTGGGCAAATTATGACATTGCCGAGGCGCAGAATGCGGATACAAGCGCCAATTATCTCGGCGCAGAGGTGCTGGCGCGGGCGGGTGTGCCTGTGGATGCATACCGGAATTTCCTGCTCGGGTTAAAGGAAGATTATCCGGTGCTTTCGGCTGTGCGGACAGTGGATGCGGACGGAACGGAGCTTCCTGCGGCAGGAGAGACGGAGGAGCTGGAGGGCTACCGGAAGCTGCAATATTATATGCTGTTTGACTGGAAAGAGGAGTCGTAGAGAATGAAAAGGAAACTTCCACTGGCGATGGCGTTTATCATGCCCTTTTTGATCGCTGTCATCATCTGTATCGATCACGAAATATACCCCTTTGGGGATCAGTGTATGCTTCATATCGACATGTATCACCAGTATTGTCCGTTCTTTACGGAACTGATGGAGAAGCTGAAATCCGGCGGGAGCCTGCTCTACTCGTGGAACATCGGGCTTGGCGCGGACTTTGTGTCTCTGTATGCCTATTATCTGGCAAGTCCCTTAAACTGGCTGATCGTGCTTTGCCCCAGAGAGTACGTCATCGAGTTTATGACGTTTCTTGTACTGCTTAAGATCGGGCTTTGCGGATTGACATTTTCCTATTATTTACAGCAGCATTTTGCCGTATGGCAGGAAAAGCGTGCGGGAGGAGCTTTGCCTGCGAAGGGAAAGCCGATGTCCGGCGAGACGTGCGCGTATGCGGCGGCGGTTTTTGGCACGGCGTATGCGCTCTCGGCGTTTATGGCGGCGTATGCGTGGAATATCATGTGGGCGGATTGTATGGTGCTTGCCCCGCTCGTGATTCTGGGGCTGGAGCGTCTGATAAAGGAGGGGAAGCCGCTGCTTTACTATGCGGCGCTGTCGGTCTGCATTTTAAGCAACTATTATATCTCGATTATGATCTGCATTTTTCTGGTGCTCTGGTTTTTCCTGTACTGGGCGGCTCACAGGCAGACGGGGTATCTGGCATGGCTCCGTTTCGCATGGTACTCGCTGCTTGCCGGGGGTACGGGTGCGGTGCTTATCATCCCGACCGCAATCGTGCTGGGATATAGCGGGGCGTCCGGGATTTCTTTTCCTGAGAGTATGGAGTGGTATTTTAATATCGCTTCGGAACTCGCGCGGTCGCTTATGATGGTGGAGACCTATACGGGTGACGCGCACTGGCCGAATCTGTACTGCGGTATGTTCGCGGTCGCCTGTTTTTTCCTGTTTTTGTGCAACAGGCAGATCGGGTGGAAGAGAAAGCTTGCCATGACAGGGCTGCTTGCGCTGTTCTGGGTCAGCTTTGCGAATAATGTTCTTGATTTTATCTGGCACGGGCTTCATTTCCCTACTTCCCTGCCGGGGAGACAGTCGTTTCTGTACGCGTTCGTTCTGCTTGTGATCGCGTATGAGGCGCTTATGAAGCTTGCGGGAAATAAGCTGTGGCACGTTGCAGGAGCATTTGCGGCGGGAGCGGCGTTTCTGGTGATGGCGTACTTCTTTTTGGATGAGGCGACGATGGAGCGGGACGCTGTCTTTGCCAGCGCCGTTTTTCTGGGAAGCTATCTGGCGCTTGCCGCCGGGTATCTTATCGGAACGGAGAAGATCAGGCGTCTGATGCTTGCCGTGGGCTGTCTTGCGGTCATCGCCGAGCTTACGGTCAATTTTGATGTGACGGGACTTGAGACGACAAGCAGGACGTCCTATGTGGAACATCTGGCGGATTACCGCGCGGTGCTTGCGGCGGCGGGGGAGCAGCAGGGCGGTAAGGAGGAGGCGGTATTTTACCGGACGGAGGAACTGGAGCGCAAGACCAAGAACGACGCGGCGCTCTTCGGTTATCGCTCGGGAACGCAGTTTTCGTCTCTGATGAATCTGAACGTGAGCCATTTCTATCAGGACGTCGGGATGGAGGGCGGCAAGAATTTCTACTGCGCCGGAGGTGCGACTCCGCTCCTTTCTGCAATGCTTTCCATCCGCTATGTGATTGCCGACAATGCGATGGAGGGGGGACCGCTGCGTGCGCCTGTGGCAGAGAGCGGCGGCACGTATCTCTATGAGAATGCGTATGTGCTCCCGCTTGGCTTTATGATGAGCGAGGAGGCGATTGCGGCGTGGAATTATGATGAACTGGGAGACATCGGGTCGCAGAATGTACTTGCAGAGCTTTTGGGCAGCGAGGAGGCGATGCTCGTTCCGGTCGCGTCGGTATCCGGCGCGGGAGAGTCGTCCTTTGACGTGAGCGAGCCGGGCTACTATTATGCCACTTATGATAAGACGACAGTGGATAATCTGACCGAGGAAACAAGCGGCGGCAGGACGCGCTCCTTCACGAAGGTGTCGCACGGCTACACGCTCGAACTCGGCTACTGTGAGGCGGGGGAGAGCGTGAAGGTGACGAATACGCTGGACGAGACGGTCACGCTGCACGTCTACCGCCTGAATCCGGAGGCACTTGACGCCGCGTATCAGACGCTCTGCGCCCAGACGATGGAA
Organism: Roseburia sp.; assembly: GCA_017937095.1. GTDB lineage: Bacteria > Bacillota > Clostridia > Lachnospirales > Lachnospiraceae > Roseburia. The sequence goes on from JAGBEG010000017.1 coordinate 103,103, forward strand.
CTGACCGCGTTCTCTGACACACGGATCGAGGGGAAAATCTGGGTGGAGCAGCCGGGCAGGCTGATTTTCTCAATCGCGAGCGAGCCGGGCTGGACGCTTTATGTGGACGGAAAAGAGACGGAGAGCGAGATGTTCGGCGGGGCGTTCTTAAGCGTCCATTTGGAGCATGGCTTTCATGAAATTGAACTGAAATACGAGACGCCGGGCGTGCGGACCGGTGCGGCGGTTTCGTTTGGCTGTATGCTTGCCGCGGGCGCGAGTATCGCACTGCGGCGCCGCCGGAGAGCGCTTTGATGCCCGGGAGGCGGATGTGTCCAAAGAATTGGACAGATAAAGAAGACGTGTCCAAAGAATTGGACACATAAAACGTTACACTCCTTTTATCAGATGATGAAAGGAGCGTATATTTTATGAAGGGATATGTAGTAGACGCCGGATATATGGGATATGTGGAGGGCAGATATATGCTTTTTGCAAATGAAGAGGACTACAGAGAATACTATTCGGGAAAATAGTATTCTCTGAAATATTTTACTGAAATATTTTGCGGGGTAAAGTGATTGAAACAAGTGGGCAGAGTATGTTAAAATCATAGATGAGCTTTTTGAGAACTGCGACGCAAAGGAAAGGAATGAGGACATGACGATTCAGGAATTTTATGCGGCGGTGGGCGGAGATTACGATGAAGTAATCGGGCGGCTGAGAAAGGAAGAACGGGTCACGAGGTTTGCCCGGCTTTTTTTGGAGGATCCCAGTTACGGCCAGCTTGTCGACAGCATGAGAGAGCAGAATACAGACGAGGCATTTCGCGCGGCGCATACCTTAAAGGGAGTGTGCCAGAATCTGTCCTTTACCAGATTGTACGAGGCGGCTTACGAGATCACAGAGACGCTCCGGTGCGGCGACCTGGAGAAGGCAAAGCTGCAGATGACACCGGTGCAGGAAGCATATCAGGTGATTATCGAGGCGTTGGATAAGATCGAGGCGTAAGAAGCCAGAAGGAGGAAAATAGTATGGCGAGAATACTGATTACGGATGATTCTACGTTTATGAGAAATCTGATCGATGATATTCTGATCGAGGAAGGTCACGAGGTGTTCCACGCAGCGGACGGGCAGGAAATGCTTGCGAAGTTTGAAGAGATTCATCCGGATCTCGTCCTGCTTGACATCGTGATGCCGGTCATGGATGGAATGTCGGCGATTGACCGGCTCCGCAGCAGCAATCCGGATGCAAAGATCGTAATGTGTACGGCGCAGGGACAGAAGTTCTTAAGAGACGAGGCGTTTGAGAAGGGTGCGTGCGCTTACATTGAGAAGCCGTTTGGCGCGGATCAGATTCTTGACGTCATCCGGGACGCGTTGAAATAGCGTCCGGCGAGGGAAAGAAAGAAGGAATTTGTATGTCAGAAAAAGAAATCGAAGTCTACGGAAAGCAGATGGAGGGGCTTGTGATACGCCCTTATGAGCATCATGCCAAGTACTACGAAACAGATCAGATGGGCATTATCCACCATTCCAATTATATCAAGTGGATGGAGGAGGCAAGGATGGATCTGATGGAGCAGATCGGTCTGTCCTACAAGGAGATGGAGGCGATGGAGATCATCAGCCCGGTGCTCTCGGTGTCCTGTGAATATCACAGCATGGTTCATTTCGATGATGTGGTCGTGATTGAGCCGCGCATTGTCAAGTACAACGGCATCAAGATGGAGGTTGAGTATCGGATGACAGACAAGGCGACGGGTGAACTCAGGACGACGGGCAGAAGCTCGCACTGCTTTTTGAACCGTGCGGGCAGACCGATTTCCCTGAAACGGTCCTATCCGGAAATCGATACGAAGTTTTTTGAATATACGGATGTATAAACAGGAATATTTTATTTAGGAGTGAAAGACAATGATACAGGAAAGACTTAAGGCGCTGCGCGAGGAGATGGCGCAGAGAAACATTGACATCTACATTGTTCCGACATCGGATTTTCATGAGTCCGAGTATGTCGGGGAGCATTTCAAGGCGAGAAAGTTTATCACAGGTTTTACAGGATCTGCGGGAACTGCTGTCATCACGAGAACAGAGGCGGGGCTCTGGACAGACGGACGTTATTTTGTGCAGGCGGAGAAGCAGCTTGCAGGAAGCACGGTGACGCTTTACCGCATGGGAGAAGAGGGCGTTCCCAAGGTGGATGAATTTGTCGAGGAGAAGCTCCCGGAGGGCGGATGCCTTGGATTCGACGGAAGGGTTGTAAACGGAAGCTGGGGCAGGAAGCTCCTTGGAATTGCAGAGAAGAAGAATGGCTCGCTGCATGTGGACGAGGATCTCATTGATCTGATCTGGAAGGACCGTCCGGCGCTTTCCAAGAAGCCGCTGTTTTTGCTGGACGAGAAATATTCCGGCAGAAGTACCGCGGATAAGCTCGCGGCGCTTAGAAAGGCAATGGAAGAGGAGGGCGCGAATTTCCATATCTTAACCTCTCTGTATGATATTGCGTGGCTCTTAAATATCCGCGGAGGCGACATCGATTATGTTCCGGTGGTGCTCTCCTACCTTGTTCTGACAGAGAAAGAATGTATCTGGTTTCTGCAGGAGGAGATCGTGGATGAGAAGATTGCCGCTTATTTAAAGGACAACCAGATCACCACAAGACCGTACGACGATATTTATTCCTATGTAAAGGAGATTCCGGCGGATGCAAGCGTGCTGATGAACGGAAGCACGGTCAATTACCGGATCACAGCGAGCCTGAAACCGGAGATTACGATTGTAGACAAGCCGAATCCGACCGAGCTGATGAAAGCTGTCAAGAATCCGGTCGAGGTGGATAATACGAGAAAGGCGCACATCAAGGATGGCGTTGCATTTACCAAGTTTATGTACTGGCTTAAGACGAATATCGGCAAGATTCCGATGACAGAGATTTCCGCTTCCGATTATCTGGAGCAGTGCAGAAGAGCGCAGGAGAATTTTATCGACTTAAGCTTTGACACGATCTGCGCATACGGACCGAATGCGGCGATGATGCACTATGCAGCGACGCCGGAGTCCGATACCGAGTTAAAGCCGGAGGGCTTCCTTCTGGTGGATTCCGGCGGACACTATTTCGAGGGAACGACGGATATCACAAGGACGATGGCGCTCGGCTCGATTACGGATGAGATGCGTCTTCACTTCACCGCAGTATGCCGCTCGAACATGAATCTGGCAAATGCGAAGTTCCTCTATGGCTGCTGCGGACTGAACCTCGATATTTTAGCGCGCGAACCGCTGTGGGATATGGGTATTGACTACAAGTGCGGTACAGGACACGGCGTCGGCTATATCTTAAACGTACACGAGGGTCCGAACGGTTTCCGCTGGAGAGTCGTGCCGGAGCGCCATGACAACGGAACGCTCGAGGAAGGCATGATCACGACGGATGAACCGGGCGTATATCTGGAAGGAAAGTACGGCATCCGCACGGAGAATGAGCTTGTGTGCCATAAGGCGGAGAAGAACGAGTACGGTCAGTTCATGACTTTTGAGAATATCACGTACGCGCCGATCGATCTGGATGCGATCGATCCGAACGAGATGACAGGGCGTGAGAAGAAGATGCTGAATGATTATCATGCGCTGGTATATAAGACGCTTTCCCCGTATATGACAGAGGAAGAGAACGAGTGGCTTAAGAAGTACACCCGTGCAATTTAAGAAGAACTTCCAGATCTTATACCAGAGGGCATTTCGCTGGGAAGTTCTAAGTCTCACGTGGAATTGTGCCGGGTAAGAAAGTTTAGAGGAGAATGACATGAGCGAAAAGCTGGTATTGATTGACGGACATAGTATTTTGAACCGGGCGTTTTTCGGAATCCCGGATTTGACGAACTCCGAGGGAATGCACACAAATGCGGTATATGGGTTTTTGAACATTATGTTCAAGATTCTCGAGGAGGAGAAGCCGAATTATCTCACCGTTGCATTTGATGTGTCGGAGCCGACTTTTCGCCATAAGATGTACGATGCGTATAAGGGCACCAGAAAGCCGATGGCGTCAGAGCTTAAGGAGCAGGTGCCCCTGATGAAAGAAATGCTTCGGGCGATGGGGGTTACAGTCATCGAGAAGGGCGGCTATGAAGCCGACGATCTGCTGGGAACCATCGCAAAGAGCAGCGAGGCAAAAGGGGTTACGGTGTCGGTCGTTTCCGGTGACCGTGACCTCCTGCAGCTCGCCTCGGACAATATCAAAATCCGGATTCCAAAGACCAAGCGAACCGGAACGGAGATTGAGGACTACAATACGAAGGAAGTATTGGAAAAATATATGGTGACGCCGACGCAGTTCATCGATGTGAAGGCGCTGATGGGCGATACGTCCGACAATATCCCGGGCGTGCCGGGGATCGGTGAGAAGACGGCGACGGCAATCATCGCGCAGTACGGCAGCATTGAGAATGCCTACGCGCATGTGGATGAGATACGACCGCCGCGTGCAAGCGCCAATTTGAAAGAGCATTACGATATGGCGCAGATGAGTAAGACGCTGGCGACAATCGAAATCAATGCGGATATCGATTACAGTCTTGCCGATGCGAGATTAGAGAAGGTTTCCGATCTGTATACAGAGGAAGCCTATTTGTTGTGTAAGAGATTGGAATTTAAGAATCTCCTCAGCAGATTTGAGGTGAGCGCGCCGAAGAATCTGGCGGAGGAGCATTTTAAGAAGATAGAGGACAGGAAGGAAGCGGAGAGGATATTTGCCGCGCTCCGTGGAAAGGAATGCGGATTCTATGTCGTGCCGTATGAGGAGCACCAAGATTCGCACATGGAGGCGGACGGGCAGATGAATCTGTTCGGGGACGCGGAGACTGCTTCCGGCAACGCAGACGGAGCTTCTGCGGCAGACGGGCAGAATGCAGGAACTCTGTTCCTGGGGCTTGCGGTGGCATACGGCGGGGAGGACATCTATTATGTGGAGGCGGGGGCAGCGCTTAGCTGTGACGTCATCCGCAAATTGTTCACGGAAAGCGGCGCAGCTTCCTACGCGACGCTCGATTTGAAGCCGCAGCTTGCGGCGCTTGGAATGCTGGAGAAGAAATGTGCCGGGACGGTTTCACAGGAGAACCTCTTTGACAATACGATTGCGGCATATCTGTTAAACCCGATCAAGAACGAGTATCCTTATGAGGATATCGCAAAAGATTACGCGGGTTGTATGCCGCCGTCGCGCAGAGATCTTATGGAGAAGCTGACCTGTGAAAAGGCGGCGAAGGAGAAGCCGGAAGCGCTCCTGAAATATGTCTGCTATATGGCGTATGTGGCGTTTGCTTCAAGGAAGCAGTTGGAGGCAGAGCTAAAGGACACCGGAATGCATGAGCTTTTTACTGCTATCGAGATGCCGCTCGTGTTCACGCTGGCGGATATGGAGAAGGAGGGCATTATCGCATCCGGCGAGGCGCTTAGGGAATATGGAGACAAGCTCGCCGTGCGCATCGGTGAACTGGAGCAGAAGATTTACGGGGAAGCGGGCGAGGAGTTCAACATCAATTCCCCAAAGCAGCTCGGCGTGATTCTGTTTGAGAAGCTTTCGCTTCCGAACGGCAAGAAGACCAAGACGGGCTATTCGACAGCGGCGGACGTGCTGGAGCACCTTGCGCCGGATTACCCGATCGTGGCGGATATCTTAGAGTACCGCCAGCTTGCCAAGCTAAAGTCCACCTACGCGGACGGTCTGGTGAATTATATTGCAGAGGACGGAAGGATTCACACGTCCTTTAACCAGACGATCACGGCGACCGGAAGACTCAGCAGCACGGAGCCGAATCTGCAGAACATCCCGATGCGAATTGAGCTGGGAAGACTGATCCGCAAGGCATTCCTGCCGAAGGAGGGCTTTGTATTCGTGGATGCGGACTACTCGCAGATTGAGCTGCGCGTGCTGGCGCATCTTTCGGGCGACGAGAAGCTGATCGAGGCATACCGTACGGCACAGGATATTCACCGGACGACGGCTTCCCAGGTGTTTCATATCCCGTTTGACGAGGTGACGGATTTGCAGCGAAGGAACGCCAAAGCGGTCAATTTCGGTATCGTCTATGGAATCAGTTCGTTTGGCTTAAGTCAGGATCTTTCCATCAGCAAGAAGGAAGCGGCGGAATATATTGAGCGCTATTTTGAGACATACCCGAAGATTAAGGGTTATCTCGACGGTCTGGTAGCAGAGGCGAAGGAAAAGGGCTATGTCACGACAATGTTTGGCAGACGGCGCCAGATTCCGGAGCTTTCCTCGAGCAATTTCATGCAGCGTTCCTTCGGGGAGCGTATCGCGATGAATTCCCCGATTCAGGGAACGGCGGCGGATATTATTAAGATTGCAATGAACCGTGTGCATGACAGGCTTCTCGCGGAGGGGCTTAAGTCCAGACTGATTCTGACGGTGCACGATGAACTGCTGGTTGAGACGGCGGAGAATGAGGAGAATGAAGTGAGAAAGATTCTCGAAGAGGAGATGCACGGTGCGGCAGAGCTTGCAGTTACGCTGGAAATTGACGTGCATTCCGGACACGACTGGTACGAGGCGAAGTAAAGCGGACTGCCGCAGAAAACGGGCGGAAGGAACCAAAGCAGGAGAGACATATGAAGTTTATCGGAATTACCGGCGGGGTGGGGGCAGGCAAGTCAGAGGTTCTGTCCTATCTTGCGAAAAAGCCGGGGACGAAGGTCATGCTGGCGGATGAGATCGCGCATGACTTGATGGAACCGGGAACGGAGTGTTATAATCAGATTCACAGCGCATTTGCGGGGGAGGATATTTTTCTGCCGCAGGGCGGTCTGGACAGAGGGAAGCTTGCGTCTGTTATTTTTTCGGACGATAAGAAGCGCCTTGCCATGAACGCCATCGTGCATCCGGCGGTAAAGCGTTATGTGCAGCAGACCGCAGAGCGTGAGAGGGCAGAGGGTAAGACAGGACTTCTGGTGCTTGAGGCGGCGCTTTTGATTGAAGAACATTATGATGAAATTTGTGATGAACTCTGGTATATTTATACGAGAGAAGAGATACGGCAAAAGCGTCTGATGGAGAGCAGAGGGTATTCACCCGGGAAGGTGCGTCAGATTTTTGCCAGTCAGCTTGGTGAGGAGGTCTATCGCGCCGCGTGCCGCGTCGTCATTGACAACAACGGTACGGTGGAGGAGGTTTTCGCGCAGATTGACCGGGCGATTTCGAACATGAGCAGAGGAACAGGAGATACCGCAGATGAGTGAAACAAGCGTATTCGACCAGTCACTGGTGTTTGGTCTTGATATTGGAACAAGAAATGTCGTCGGAACCGTCGGCTATAAGGATGGGGATGAGTTTGTCGTCGTGGCGCAGTACGTTGTGGAACATGAGACGCGCGCGATGCTCGACGGGCAGATTCATGATATCGGCCGTGTGGGCCGAACCATCAGCAGGGTAAAGGAAGAACTCGAGTCACAGATCGGGCAGGAGCTTACCGAGGTATGTATCGCAGCCGCTGGCCGTGTGCTTAAGACGGTGACGACGAATATTCAGTATGATTTCCCGGAGGAGACGGTCGTGACGGGAGAGGACATTCATACCCTTGATCTGCTTGGAATTGAGAAGGCGCAGACGATTTTAAAGGAAATGAATGATACCCGCTATAAGTTCTACTGTGTGGGCTACTCGGTCATGAAGTATTTCTTGAACGACGAGCCTTTTTCGAGTCTGGAATCCCATAAGGCGGAGCGGATCGCCGAGGACATCATTGTGACCTTCCTTCCGGAGGACGTTGTGGACGGGCTTTATGCGGCGGTCGGTATGGCGGGGCTTTCTGTGGCAAATATGACGTTGGAGCCTATTGCCGCAATCAATGTCGCAATCCCTGAGAATTTCCGTCTGTTGAATATCGCGCTTGTCGATATCGGCGCGGGAACAAGCGATATTTCCGTCACAAGGGACGGAAGCATTATCGCTTATGGCATGATTCCGCTCGCGGGGGATGAGATTACGGAGCTGATCGTGCAGAACTATCTGGTTGATTTTAAGACGGCGGAGTACATCAAGCTTACCAGCGGAATTGCGGATAAGGTTACATATAAGGATATCATGCTGATCGAACACACGATTCCGTCGAAGGATGTCTGGGATCTCACGGAGCCGGTGGTCGATAAGATGACGACCGAGGTGGCGGAGAAGATCAAAGAGTTAAACGGCGATAAAACAGTGAGCGCAGCGTTTATCGTAGGGGGCGGAGGCAAGATTCACGGCTATACGCAGATGCTTGCAAAGAAGCTCGATCTGCCGGAGGAGCGTGTCGCGCTCCGCGGCGAGGAAGTGCTTGGCGAGGTAACGTTCCTGCAGACAGAGATTCAGAAGGACCCGCTGCTCGTAACGCCGATCGGTATCTGCCTCAATTATTACGATCAGCGCAACAGCTTCATTATGGTGCGTTTTAACGGGGAGCGCATCAAGCTGTATGACAATAACAAACTTACAATCGTAGACGCGGCGCTTCAGGCGGGCTTCCCGAATGAGGAACTGTTCCCGAAGAGAGGAAAAGAGCTGCAGTTCTTCGTCAATGGAACGAGCCGTATCGTCCGCGGAGAACTGGGAGAATCGGCTGAGATTTTCATGAATGACCGGCTGGTAAATATCAACACGCCGCTTGAGCCGAACAGTGATATCGTGATTGAGGCGTCCACGCAGGGAGAGCCTGCGGTCTGCACATTAGAGCAGCTCCCGGAGTATTCTTCCTCAGACATGAAGTTCATCGTAAACGGGCGTATTGTCCGCTGCCCGAAATATTTAGAGGTCAACGGCAGTCTGGAACTTCCGTCCTACGAAATTCAGGACGGCGATCAGGTTGAGACGCGCAGCTTCTACACGGTGGGACAGTTGGCGGCGTTCATGGACGTGGAAGTGGATATGGATCATGAGATTCTGGTCAATAACCGTGTCGCGACGATGGACAGCCTCATCTATGAGAATTTTACGATCGACTGGACGGTGCTGTCCTTTGGTGCAGCGGCGGTAGACCCGTCGGAACTCCCTGTGGCAACTGATTTTGGGGCGGCGGCTGGTGCAGCGGCGCAGGCAGCCGAAGCAGATGTTGCGACGGCAGGCGAAAGCGCTGCTCCCAGTGCGGTGGAGATCCTGACAGGCTGGGAAAGACGGAGGTCGGAAGCGAGAGAAAAACAGAACGCTTTAAAAGAGCAGGAGAAGAAGCCGGGAGAAATGCCGGATGTGCCGGAAGATGAAGCGCAGGCGCAGGAGGCAGAAGAAGGTACCGACGGGCAGAGGGAAGGAAAAACGTCTGGCACGTCGGAAAATAAGCAGGGAGCGGCAGATACCGGAGACGTTGGAGAAAACAGCGTGAACATGGCAGCGGCATCCGGCATGTCGGAAAATAAGCAGGGAGCGGCAGATACCGGAAGTGCCGGGGAAGACAGCGTGAATGCGGCAGCCGGAGCATCTGCGGCAGCCAGCGAGAAAAACGCCGCAGCCGGGAATACGGTCAATATTTTTATCAACGGACAGCCTGTCCGCCTCACCGGGAAAAAGAGTTATATTTTTGTAGATATTTTTGATTTTTATGAGTTCGATCTTAAGGCTTCTGCCGGAAGAGCAGTCGTCACGAAACGAAACGGCGAGAATGCGCAGTTTACGGCGGAGCTTTGCGAAGGCGATCAGATCGAGCTTGGATGGCAGGAGAATTAGGAACATGGAATTATGCAGCATTGCGAGCGGCAGCAGCGGAAACTGTATCTGCGTCGGAACGGACGAGTGTCATCTTCTGGTGGATGCGGGAATCAGCGGAAAACGGATTGAGGCAGGACTCAATTCTATCGATCTTAAGACGGAGGAGATGCAGGGGATTCTGATTACGCATGAGCACGGCGATCATATCGCGGGACTTGGCGTGCTGGCGAGACGCTATGGACTTCCTCTGTATGCAACGGCGGGAACGATTGAGGCAATCAAGCGTACCGCCTCGGTCGGAAAGATCGATGAGACGCTGTTTCGTGAGGTGCACGCGGGGGAGGAGTTCGTGGTCGGCGATATGACGATTGAGCCGGTTGCGATTTCGCATGACGCGGCAGAGCCGGTGGCGTACAAAATGACGCAGCCGGGGAAGGCGATGGCGGTCATGACGGATCTTGGAAAATATGACGATAATATTGTGAAAAAGCTGAAGAATCTCGACGTGCTGCTCCTTGAGGCGAACCATGATGTACATATGCTGCAGGTCGGAAGCTATCCGTACCCGCTCAAGCAGCGTATTTTAGGGGAGAGGGGACATCTTTCCAACGAGCTTTCGGGCAGGCTTTTGGGGGAGGTGCTGCACGATCATTTTAAGACGGTGGTGTTAGGGCATCTTTCCAAGGAAAATAATTATGAGGAGCTTGCATATGAGACGGTGCGGCTGGAAGTGACGCTGGGAGAGAATCCGTATCGCGGAGACGATTTCCCGATGTATGTGGCAAAGAGAGACGAACCGTCGCAGATGATCCGGTTTTAGGCAATGGAGAACATGAGGAAGTGGAGGCGTATAGATTATGAATGCAGAACTCATTGAGACGGTGATTGCGCTTGTTCTGGCGGGAATCGTGTTCCTGATTTGTTTTTTTGCGTTTCATCTTGGCGGAAAGTCAAAAAAAGAGCGGTTTATCGAAAAGGCGGCGGCAGCGGGCTGTATTGCAAAGGGCGTGGCGGTGAAAGCCGAAACCAGAGTTGCAGATACAGATGACCACAACCGTGTTACCAGCCCGGCAGCTACGTGGGTAACTTATGAGTACATGGTTTCCGGGAAAAAATATAATCTGGCATTACGGTTTGAGGGGCGCTGTCTAAGCGGCGGGTATCCGCAGGAAGTGACTTTTTATTACGACAAGAAAAATCCGCAGAAGGCGCTTACAGGCACAGAGCAGTCCAGACTGCACGAGAAGCAGGGGCGCTGGGTGGCGACGATCATTCTCACGATTCTGGTGTACAAGCTGGCGAAAATGATGTAAGGACACAGATTTTGGAAAATGACGTGCCGGGGAGAGGAATAGGCATTGACTTGGCAAAATGTCCTGTATTATAATCAGTGTTAATGTGGCAAAGTGAGTAATAAGAGAAGAATAGGAGCAGAGGGAATGGAAAACACGGCAGACAAGACAATTATTACGGTCGTAGGAAAAGATACAGTGGGTATTATCGCAAAGGTATGTACATATCTTTCCGAGAATCAGATCAATGTTCTGGATATTTCCCAGACGATCGTATCCGGTTTCTTTAATATGATGATGATCGTGGATATGAGCAGTTCGGCGAAGGGTTTTGGCGAGTGCCAGAAAGACCTTGATGAAATCGGGGCGCAGATCGGCGTTTCCATCAAGTGCCAGAAGGAAGAAATCTTCGAGAAGATGCACAGAATCTAGTGTGCGGTATCATTCACTTTCGGGCAAGTCATTATGCGAAATGCGAGTGACACAGTGCACGAGTGTACTGACACGGGAAGAGTTTCGAGGGCGTATGCCGCAAAGAAGGCAGCACTGCTTCGGGAGTTTCGAATTTCACATCGAAGAATGGATAGAAGGCATGGAGGACAGAGATGATCAACATATGGGAAGTAAACGAGACGAATAAGATGGTGGAGCAGGAGAATCTGGATGTCCGCACCATCACAATCGGAATCAGTCTCCTGGAATGCATTGACTCCGATTTGAACAAATTAAATGAGAATATTTACAATCGCATCACCACGGTCGCAAAGGATCTTGCGGCGGTCGGAGAGAAGATTGAGAATGAATATGGAATACCGATTGTCAACAAGCGTATTTCCGTGACGCCGATCGCGTTGGTCGGCGGTTCCGCCTGCAAGTCGCCGGAGGATTTCGCGACAATCGCAGATACGCTTGACCGCGCGGCAAAGACGGTCGGTGCGAACTTGATCGGCGGCTATTCTGCGCTGGTGTCAAAGGGCATGACAAAGGCAGACGAGATGCTGATCCGCTCAATTCCAATGGCATTGTGCCGGACAGAGCGGGTGTGCAGTTCCGTGAACCTTGCATCCACGAAGACGGGTATCAACATGGATGCGGTCAAGCTGATGGGAGAGATTCTGCTCGAACTGGCGGAGCAGTCGAAGGATCGCGACTCTGCAGACTGCATGAAGCTGGTCGTATTCTGCAATGCGCCGGACGACAACCCGTTTATGGCGGGTGCGTTCCACGGCGTGACGGAAGCGGACGCGATCATCAACGTCGGCGTCAGCGGTCCGGGCGTGGTAAAGACAGCGCTTGAAGCGGTGCGCGGCGAGAATTTCGAGGTGCTCTGCGAGACGATCAAGAAGACGGCGTTCAAGGTGACAAGAGTCGGACAGCTTGTGGCGCAGGAGGCGTCAAGGCTGCTTGGCATTCCGTTTGGTATCGTGGATTTATCTCTTGCACCGACTCCGGCGGTCGGGGATTCTGTGGCGGATATTCTCTGCGAAATCGGTCTGGAGTATGCGGGTGCGCCGGGAACGACGGCAGCGCTTGCAATGCTGAATGATCAGGTCAAGAAGGGCGGCGTGATGGCGTCCTCCTATGTCGGCGGCTTAAGCGGTGCGTTTATTCCGGTCAGCGAGGATCAGGGCATGATCGACGCGGTACAGGCGGGAGCAATCACCTTAGAGAAGTTAGAGGCGATGACCTGCGTCTGCTCGGTAGGTCTGGATATGATCGCAATTCCGGGAGATACGAAGGCGACGACGATTTCCGGTATGATTGCGGATGAGATGGCGCTTGGCATGGTAAATCAGAAGACGACGGCGGCGCGTCTGATTCCGGTCATCGGAAAGGGCGTCGGCGATACCGTAGAGTTCGGCGGATTGTTCGGCTATGCACCGATCATGCCTGTGAATCAGTTCTCCTGTGATGATTTTATCAATCGTGGGGGAAGGATTCCGGCGCCGATTCATAGTTTTAAGAATTAAGGGCAAAGGGAGAAGACCGGGTAATTTGTAATTTTTAATTATATAGAAATTATTTCATGGGGCTGCCGTTTTAGCGGATGAAATCCGTAAAGCGGCAGCTTCGTTTAATGCAATAGGAAATTGTGTCCTATTGCATTAAAAGCGCTTCGCGTAATGATGCGCACGGATGCAAGGGGTATTTTATTGCTGCGCAATATGCATCCGGCGCGGCAAAGCGTTCAATCCCCTCAAAATTGAGGGGTTGGGGAGTTGATGCGGGCTTGCCCGCTTTGTTCCTAATTGTCATATTCACATACGAAACCCATAACGCCGGAATATTGGGGTGATACATCCAACAATTCGTCGGGTCCAGGAAAAACATATATGCTTTCTGTTTCGTCATAATACTTGATGATGCCGCAGTCTTGATTATCATATTCCCATTCTTCGTCTCCGGTGTAATCCGGAGCATTATAATCCGACAGGTAACTTGCTAAAAATGTAGGAATATATGAGCCGTCTGCATTTATCCATCTCGACCGACAAAATTCGTCATCAGACACCCATTCACTCTCTCTGTACCCTACATAAAACACGTCGCCTGTTTTTCCCTCATCTGCAATCTGTCTTGCAATCGTTTCTGCTTCATCTGCACTTGTAATTGTTGCGAGATAGCCTCCGTTGGATTTGCAGATTTCCTGTGCTTCATTCCATGTACAATTCTGTATTATTAATTCATAGGAATGGTCGTATGATGTCCAATATCCGGTTGTAAGCAAAGAGAGCATTTCCTCTTTGGAATATTCTTTTTCAGGACGAATTCCTTTGTCAACATCGAAAAACTCTGCCACATGTTTCTGAAATTCTTCTTCCGTAACTTCTGCACCTTCCCACTCATAACTGTATCCTAGAATCTCTCCGTTTCCGGTGATTTCCTTACTGATTCCTTCCGCCAACTGAGTAAATGCTCCATTCTTCATTTCCGTAATATATACAGGATAATAGCCCATAAGCCCCGTAGCTGTGTATAGTAAGCCGCTTCGCTCAATATACCGTGTTCCGCGTCTGCTTAATTGGCAGGTCTCAACAGCTCCATTATAATAGGTGGCCACGATCTCGCCGCCTGATGCAGTGTCCGCAGAGATAAAAAGCTCAGGCACATCATTGTCGTCCAGATAAATCAAATAAAAATCATAGTGATCTGCATAATCCAGCGTTTCGATATATTGAACATATTTTTCTTTCCACTCACAGAGAATGGTTTCTTCCTGCTCTTTTGCGGGAGCTTCATTTACTTCACTGTCAGTAATGATAGCTTCTTCATTGTCACTGCTGCATGCAGTGGGAATGAACAGTAAAAGAGCAGACAGAATCATATACAAAATTTTTTTCATGTATTTCCTCCTGTACATGATATAATGAGCGCAAGAGAGTCAACCTGCTTGCAGGAATGACGAACGGCGAATGCCGATCGTGTGCCGTCTTTGCACACGATATAATGATACCATATTTTACGGTTTATACAAGGCGAGGGTGGCTATAGTACGCATGGAAAGGGATAGCGTGAAATGATATTCCTTTTGGTGCAGGGCATACATTTGAATGGAGAGAATCAAATGGGAAACATCACGAAACTCATATTCATCAAAAACGCAGTCGAGACGCTGGGATATTTTTCCGGGCAGCTTGCCGCAGAAATGGAGCGGCTTGGATTTGCGACGTATTTTATTGATTACAACTGTCTGTTTGAGACGGTGGACGGTCTGGCGCGGTTCGCGGGCAGGGGCGATACGGCGCTTGTCACGTTCAACTTCATCGGACTTCGCGGCGAGGAAGTGTTTGAGACAGCGGGGGAGAAGAGTCCGGGGGAAAGCAGACCGGGAGAAAGCAGCCGGAGGGAAAGCGGCACGGTCTGGGAAAAATATGGGATAGCGGTTTTTAATATTCTCGTGGATCATCCGCTGTATTATCACAAGTGGCTTGTAAACGCGCCTTCTGATATGAAGATATTCTGTATTGACAGGGAGCATGTCGCTTATATGAGGCGGTTTTATCGGGAGCTTCCGGTGAAATTCCTGCCGCTGGCGGGAAACGTGTTGTACGGGAATGAGCCTGCGACGATCCCGTATGAAAAGCGGAAGTACGATATTGTATTTACCGGAAACTATACGCCAGTGGAGCATCTTTACCGTGAGATCGACGGTTTGGAGGCGGATTACCGGAAGTTCTACCGGGAAATCATAGAAGATCTGATCGCACATCCGAGTACGTCTGTAGATGATGTAATGGAAGCGCATATCAGACGCGAGCTGGGAGAGGTACCGGATACGGACAAGCGGTCGGCGATTGCCGGGATGGTGTTTGTGGATATCTGTGTCAGGAGCTATTTTCGCGGGAAAATCATACGGAGCCTGGCGGAAAGCGGCGTGCGGATTCATGTGTTCGGAGCGAACTGGGAGAAGCTTTGCTGTGACAGAGCGGAGAACATCATAAGCACGGGCAGGGAAGTGGATTCCAAAGCCTGTGTGGAAGCGGTGCGCGACGCGCGGATTTCCTTAAATATCATGCCTTGGTTCAAGGACGGCGCGCATGATCGCATTTTTACGGCAATGCTGCAAGAGACGGTCGCGCTCACGGATGACAGCCGCTATCTGCGCGAGGAGTTTACAGACGGGGAGGACATTGTGTTCTTCTCGCTGGAAGAGAGAGAACGCCTGCCGGAGCTGGTCCATAGACTGCTTGAAGATGAGACGAGAGCGAAGCGCATTGCAGAAAACGGCTGCCGGAAGGCGCGTGAGAAGCATACATGGAGCGCGCGGGCGCGGGAATTACAGCGGGAATTGGGGGAATAAGACAGATAGCTCTGCAAAGAATCCTGTATGACGGTTTACTTGAAAATCATTTATAAAAGAAAATAAGCATATATGATTCATACCATAGAACGATTTCAAACATGACTTTTGTCACGTTTGAAATCGTTCTTTTTTCACTGTCCGCCGGATGCTGTCTTTGATATGATAAAGCTGTAAAAAATAATACTGCAAGAGATAAAATGCGCCGCAGAAGAAACGGAAACGAGAGAATAGCAAAGAGAGAATGCGGGAATGGCAAAGAAAGGGATAGAAGGATGGCGGAAATCATTTTAAGAACAAAGGATCTGACAAAGAAATATCACAATAAAGCGGTTGTGGACAGCCTGAATCTGGAAATCAGAAGAGGCGAGATTTTCGGTCTGTTAGGGCCGAACGGAGCGGGCAAGAGCACGACGATGAATATGATCTGCTCCATCACCAGACCGACCGCCGGAAGCATTGAGCTGCTTGGGAAAAATCCGTGGAAGCAGAAGCGGGAAGTGATACACAGAATCGGCTATATTCCGCAGGAACTGGCGATTCACGGGAATTTAAAGGCATGGGAAAACGTGGAGCTGTTTACCTCCCTTTACGGAATCAGGGGAAATGAGTTAAAGCAGACCGTTGAGGAGTCACTATCGTACGTCGGACTGCTGGAAAAGAAAAACGAGTTTGCAAAGAATTTTTCGGGAGGCATGAAGCGGCGGTTAAATATTGCCTGTGCAATCGGGCATAAGCCGGATCTGCTGATTTTCGACGAGCCGACGGTGGGCATCGATCCGCAGTCGAGAAATTTTATCTTAGAGAAAATCAAGGAGTCGAATAAAAACGGAGCGACCGTGATTTATACCAGTCACTATATGGAGGAAGTGGAGGCGATCTGTACGAGGATTGCGATCATGGACAACGGAAAAGTGATTGCCTGCGGAACGAGCGAGGAATTAAAGCGTCTTGTGACGAACGGAAGCGAAGACATTACGTTGGAGGAGGTATTCCTGACGCTCACGGGAAAGAGCCTGCGTGATTACAGCGGACATGAGTAAGAGGGGCAGACATAATAAGAAAAATCAAAGGAGGAACATAGCAAACAATGATTCGGTATTTGATAAAAAATAACTTAAAGCTCATGCTCCGTGGCAAATTGGCAATTGCAGCCATGATTGCGGGTCCGGTGCTTGTCATTGCGGTTCTATCGAGTGCTTTTCATGATCTGATGCAGTCCTATGAAGGCGTGGAGGAATTTAAGGCGGGATACCGCGTAGAAGAGGGAAGTTTTCTGGAGAATAACATGGAGGCAATTAAGGAGGCAGGAGAGGAAGCCGGAATTACCCTTCTGGAATACCCGGAGGGTGAGCCGAAAGAACTGGTCGAAAACAATGATCTGGCGGGCTTTGTGGAGATCGGAAAGGATGTCTATACGATATACGAAAGCGCGGACTACCCGGTGGAGGGCGTCACATTAGAATATTTCCTGAGCCGGTGCGTAAAGGAGGGCACGAAGCAGGCGCAAAAAGCGGTGATTCCGAATATGGAATCAGAAGAGCTTACACTTCCTAAGACGGAAATAGACTATATGCCGTCGGTCGATTCCATAGATTATTACGGTATCATTGAAATTGTGTATTTTTCGTGGATGAGCATTATCTGTGCGGCGGGTGTGCTTACCAGTGAAAAGAAGAACCGGATCGAGCAGAAATATCAGGTCACAGGTATTTCAGGAATGAAGCTGTTTCTGGGAAAGTGGATTCCGGTCGTGCTTGCGACAGCGTTCGGAATCGGTATCTGTGTTGCCGTAACGATTGTGCTGTTTGATATTCACTGGGGCAATCCGGTGATGTCCGCGGCTCTTATGTTTCTGCTCATTATGGCAAGCGCGTCGTTCGGGCTTATGCTCTATGCTTTTTTCAAAAACATTGCGGTAACCGTAGTGGTTCTGTTCACCAGTGTCTGGTTTATGGGATTTTTCGGCGGCAGCTTTGAAACGTATATGTTTTCGAGTACGCCGGATGCGCTGAAAAATGCTTCGCCGATTTACCATGTCAATCGGGCGCTTGTAGAATATTCCTGCATGGGACACAGCAGTTATACAAACAGCAGTATTTTCTATCTGCTGGCGATCATTTTGATTTGTTCGGTGCTTGCGGTTGTAGCGGACGGAATAAGAAAGAGGGGGAGAGCATGAGCACATTTCTGACCTTATTAAAGATGAATATACGGCTGCTTCTGAGGAATAAAGGATTTCTGTTTTTTCTGTGCATCACGCCGATCGTATCGACGGTGATTCTGGGTTTAAAGACAGGTGATTCGGTGTATTTCGAGGAGGAAGCAAGAAGCCGGATTTTAGAACTGGAAAATGTCACGGAAAGAGCCGTATACGCCGGGGACACGACGGCGTTTCTTGTAAAGGTGTATGATGCTTCGGGCACCGGGCTTTCTGAATATGTCTTGGAGGAGCTGACAGCGTCGGGAATGTACTCTGTATGCCGCGCCGACGCAGGCGGCATGACGGAGGAAGCGGTGACGGAGCAGGCAAAGAAGGATGCGTTTGACGACCGGGCGGGCGTGCTGCTTTATTTAAAACCGGATTTTGACAGAGGAGTGCTTGAAGGAAATTTAGAGGAGGCGCTTTTGACGTATACAGTAGCCGAGGATGAGCGTCTGGAACTGTTAGAGGAGGAATTGACGGAAGAACTGTCGCAGCTTCACAGTCTTTCGGCAAGCACAGGGATGGACGCGGAGGAAATCACAGAATTCTTAAAAGAGATGGAAGAGCAGCTGCCAAAGAAGGAGGTTGTCTCTCTAAGCGGCAAGAAGGATATCGCGCTGACGGCGGAGCAGACGGCGTGCCGGGACAGAATCGGCTATGCGTTTGCCATCATCACACTGGGCTTTTTGTTCTGCGGGGTATGCGTGGCGCATACAGTCATTGAGGAACAGGAAAATAAAGTGTATACAAGAATTATGCTATCCGGTATCGGCAGGAAGACTTACCTTGGTGCGAAGCTTGTGATGGCTCTCATGATCTCTGTGCTGCAGACGGTAATCCTGGGAATCTGTCTGTTCGTTGCGGGCAATACGGATTTTGGAATGAATCAATTTGCATTTCTGCTGTTGATCTTTTTGCTCGGGTTGATTTTTAGTACGGCAAGCCTTGGCATGGGGATTCTGCTCGGTGATGTCATGAGTTCGAATTATGCGGTGTTTGCGTTGTGGAGTATTTCGGCGTTGCTTGCGGGACTGTATTTTCCGCTGGATTCCACTTCCGCGGTGCTAAAGTCAATTTCCTACCTGATGCCGCAGAAATGGTTCCTGCGGGCGGCAGAACTGCTGTTTGTCGGAGACAAAAGCGTGTATTCTATGGTAATATGTATTACAGTGGCATATCTGATCGTGATTTTAAGCGTCAGCGGCGTAGGGCTTAAGATCAGGCGCGCGGATTCGTAATGCAAGAGAGGATGACGGGCGATGAAGGAACAGTTTCGGGGTGGGGAAAATTATTTCCGGGAAGGATACTTCCTTGGTATGCGGATGGTTGTTTTATTCGTTTTGGAAATTTATATTGTTTTATCACAGTCTGTACTGACAGGGGCATCTGCATGGGTGCTCCTGCTTCTTGCGTTATTTGTCGGAGCGATGGCAGGAAAGGAACTCGCGAAGGAAAAATTAAAATGGGTCTTTTTGATCGCCGGGTGCGTGTGCTGCCTGTTGATGATTTGTTATCTCGGCAGGGAATTTCTTTTGCTGCTTGTTTTTCTTTGTTTTGAAGTTCTGACAACGGTAAAGCCGTCGCCCTTCTGGTACATCGTGCCTTTTCTGCCAGCCTGTCTGACAAGCAGAATTGGGATAGGGGTACAGCTCCTTCTTACACTTTTTATGGGAATGCTCTACGTGCAGCATGACCTTGTCGTGGTGTCTTATCAAAGGCAGACGAGGGAGGACACGCTTTCGGAGCAGCAGCTTAAGAAAACCATGTATGAAAAAGAGCATGAACTTCATGAGGAAATAGACCGTGGCTTTCTTCGTGCGGAAAATCAGCTTTTGGAGGAGCGCACAAGGCTGTCCCAGACGCTTCACGATAAGCTTGGGCATACGATCAACGGTTCTGTTTATCAGCTTGAGGCGGTAAAGGTCTTAATGGAGAGAGAGCCGGAGAGGGCTAAGGGCATGACGCAGGCGGTCATCGATCAGCTTCGGACGGGAATGGATGAAATCCGGGCGATCCTGAGGAAGGAACGGCCGGAAAAATATAAACTGGCGTTGCTGCAGCTTGAACAGCTCTGTGCGGACTGTGACCGAAAGGGTATTGAGGCGGTATTGTTCACGGAGGGGGATGTGTCTTTTGTGCCGGAAGCGTATCTGGAAATCATACTCGACAATGCTTACGAGGCAGTATCAAATGCGTTAAAGTATGCGCAGTGCACGAAAATAGAAATCCGGCTCTATGTGATGAACCAGATGATAAGGTGCAGTATTTCCGATAACGGCGTGGGCTGCGACAAGGTTGTAGACGGCATGGGAATCGCAGGAATGAAGCGGAGAGTCCGCGGGGTGAACGGAATACTGGATTTTGATACGGAACTGGGATTTACGATCAATATGCTGCTTCCGCTTGAAAGGGAAAACGGATAGCGGATAGGGAGGAGTTCGCAGAGTGCGGCAGAAAGGAAGATCAGTATGGAAAAAATCAAGGTAATTATCGCGGACGACAGCGATTTTGTGCGCGACGGAATGCGGATTATTCTGGACGTGGATGAGGAATTTGAGGTGTTAGGCTGTGCGGCGAACGGAAAGGAAGCCATCCGGCTTGCCGGGGAGACGGCGCCGGACGTATTTCTGATGGATATACAGATGCCGGAAATGGATGGCATTGAGGCGACGAAATACATCGTGGAGCATGGGCTCGGAAAGGTGCTGATTTTGACTACTTTTGACGATGACGAGCTGGTGCAGAAGGCGCTCTCAAACGGAGCGAACGGGTATCTCATTAAGAACCACACGCCGGAGCACTTAAAACAGATGATAAAGTCGGTCTGTAACGGCGCGGGGGTCATGGAGGAAACGATGCTGTCCAATATGGCGAAGTACAGCGGGGCTTCGGCGGGCTTTTGCGAAGAAGGCTATACGGCGCGGGAACTTGAGGTGGTTCGGGCAGTCGCGGAGGGGCTTTCCAACAAAGAAATTGCGGAAAAGCTTTTTATCAGCGAGGGAACGGTGAAAAATTATATCACAACGATTCTGGCGAAGGAAAATCTGTCCCACCGGACGGCGCTCGCGGTGTATTATCTGACAGGGAAGAAGCAGGGGTGACGGAAAGCGCACGGTTCAAGGATTGGGAAGAAGAAATCCGGGTGATATATAGTAAGCGATACATATTATATAAGAAATGCTAATAAAATTAAGTAAATAAATTCATAACACTAATAATAGGGGATTTATTGTAAAAAAAATCCCTGCATGGTATATTGTAAGCAATGAGCAGTGTCAAGACGAAACGATACA
This sequence comes from Roseburia sp., assembly GCA_017937095.1. Lineage (GTDB taxonomy): Bacteria > Bacillota > Clostridia > Lachnospirales > Lachnospiraceae > Roseburia. Next base: position 124,370 of record JAGBEG010000017.1, read on the forward strand.
AAAAGGAGGATTATCATGGAAATGATGTCATTAAAGAATGAACTTGCGACCAACGCATATCCTGGCAGAGGAATCGTCATCGGAAAATCCAAAGACGGAAAATATGCCGTAACCGCTTACTTTATTATGGGAAGAAGCGAGAACAGCCGCAACCGTGTATTCGTAGAGGACGGCGAGGGTATCCGCACGCAGGCATTCGATCCTTCGAAGTTGACAGATCCGAGTCTGATCATTTACGCGCCGGTGCGTGTGCTCGGCAATAAGACGATCGTGACGAACGGCGATCAGACCGATACCATCTATGAGCTGATGGACAAGCAGCAGACCTTTGAGCAGGCGCTCCGCACGAGAGAGTTCGAGCCGGATGCTCCGAACTATACACCTAGAATTTCCGGTATCATGCACATCGAGAACGGAAGCTTCAACTATGCAATGTCTATCTTAAAGAGCAACAACGGCAATCCGGATGCATGTAACCGTTACACCTTTGCATATGAGAATCCTGTCGCTGGCGAGGGACATTTCATCCACACCTATATGGGCGACGGCAACCCACTTCCAAGCTTTGAGGGAGAACCGACCTGGGTTGGCATCGACGGCGATATCGATACCTTCACGAACATGGTATGGGAGAACTTGAATGCAGATAATAAAGTTTCCCTGTTCGTGCGTTACATAGAGATTGAGACAGGAAAATACGAGACGAGAATCATCAATAAAAATGTGTAAAACAACGAGGAACGCAGGTAAATATAATTAAGAGAGGATAAGATACGATGAAAGAATTAGAATTAAAATATGGCTGTAACCCGAATCAGAAACCATCCCGCATCTACATGGAGAACGGCGAGCTGCCGATCAAGGTGCTTTGCGGCAAGCCGGGTTACATCAATTTTCTGGACGCTTTTAACGGCTGGCAGCTTGTTTCCGAGTTAAAGAAAGCGACCGGACTTCCGGCTGCAACTTCCTTTAAACACGTATCTCCGGCAGGCGCGGCAGTCGGACTTCCGCTGTCTGAGGTAGAAAGAAAGATTTACTGGGTAGATGATATGGACGTGGAGTTCACCCCGCTTGCAAACGCTTATATCCGCGCGCGCGGCGCTGATCGTATGTCCTCCTTCGGCGATTTCATTTCCCTGTCCGATGTCTGCGACAAGGAGACGGCGCTTGTTATTAAAAGAGAGGTTTCCGACGGCGTGATCGCTCCGGGTTATACCGACGAGGCGCTTGAAATCTTAAAGGCGAAGAAGAACGGCAATTACAACGTGATCGAGATCGATCCTTCCTACGTTCCGGCTCCGATCGAGCATAAGGAAGTATTTGGAATCACCTTTGAGCAGGGCAGAAATGAGCTTGTGATCGACGAGCATTTCTTTGACAATATTGTGACAGAGAACAAGGAAATCCCGGAGTCTGCAAAGAGAGATCTTGCAATCGCAATGATTACTTTAAAATACACGCAGTCCAATTCCGTATGCTATGTCAAGGACGGACAGGCAATCGGTATCGGCGCAGGACAGCAGTCGAGAATCCACTGTACGCGTCTTGCAGGCTCTAAGGCAGACAACTGGTGGCTGCGTCAGTCTCCGCAGGTCTTGAATCTGCCGTTTAAGGAGGGCATCAAGCGTGCCGACAGAGACAACGCCATCGACTTATACATGGGCGAGGACTACATGGACGTCCTTGCAGACGGCGCATGGGAGAACATCTTCACCGAGAAGCCGACAGTATTTACCGCGGAGGAGAAGAGGGCATGGCTCGACCAGAATACAAATGTAGCACTTGGTTCTGACGCATTCTTCCCATTTGGCGATAACATTGAGCGCGCGCACAGAAGCGGCGTGCAGTATGTGGCGCAGCCGGGCGGATCCATCCGTGACGACCATGTCATTGAGACGTGCAACAAATATAATATGGCGATGGCGTTTACAGGCATCCGTCTGTTCCATCACTAAGAGAAAAGAAGAAAGCAATATATGAGAATCCCCGGATTTCGTGAGAAGTCCGGGGATTTTTGTGCGCTTTAGCTTATTGAAAATATTTGACAACCACGGATGTATATACTAAGATATATTAGTAAAAATCTTTGCTTGCAGTGCGTTCGCACATTCATGTAGGCATGAATCAGGCATATCGCCGTATTTTCGAATAAATTAGGGGTTTTATGGGTATTAGAAAAAACGAGAAAATTCGTATTGAAGTTGATTCCCAAGGGAATAAAATGGTGGTATTGTCACAGATACTTTTTCAAGGAAAGCGCAGTATTTCATGGAATGCAGTAGAGGAGTATTTGAGACAGTATGTAGGGAGGATGGTTGAGATTGCAGAGACCGGAGACATCGTGTATATAGGGAATGATTTCGCGAATGAATTTGCGGGCTCAGTGTATACGCATAGTTTGCGGGGCGGCTTGGCGAAAGCAAAGGCAAATATGGCACAGGGGATTCCTGAACTAATTGAAATTGCCACGCAGAAGAGATGGAACGAAGATTTTGAAAGAAAGCATGGCAAAAAGGCACAAAAGGGATGGTATCGCTATAATACAAGATTTGCATTGCCAGTTATGGGGGAAGATGGAATTACAAAATATAACAAGTATCAGGCAGTTTTGATTATAAGATATGCATCAGATGATAAATTGTATTTGTATGATATACAGAATATAAAAAAAGAAACGAGCAACCCGCCTTAGACATAAGCCGGACGGTCAGAAACCCATTTCTTTTTCGTTATTATAATAGAGAATTAAAAAAAATGCAATAGTTATGTCAAGCAAATTAGGTTGCTTTTTTCATTTCAACCGAAGTCCCTTACGATTTTCCCATCAGATAGACAATTGATCACTGTATGCCTAAAATTGATACATTTGGGGTTGCTTTGTCCATTGAGGAGAGCGGAAGCCGTGTGTAAAATAAGGTCAAAATAAATTGAAAGAAGGAGAGAAAACTGAAAAAAATCAAAGCGGCACGGGACGGATACATCATGATGTCCATCATCCTTTATCTGTCAGGCATTGCCTATATGTTCATGCCGGAGATTCCCGAAATGGCACTATGTATATTTAGCGGAATCCTATTGATGATCTATGGAATCATAAAGATTATCGGCTATCTTTCCAATGATCTGTATTGTCTTGCATTTCAATATGATTTGGCGTGCGGTCTGCTGCTGATCGTGCTGGGAGGAATCGTTCTTGGCTGCAATGACAGGATTTCGGGATATATGTCCACAGGTCTTGGAGTTCTGGTTCTGTTTGACAGTCTGCTTACCATACAGACTGCTCATGAGGCAAAAAAATTTGGGTTGGAGACATGGAATACGATACTGGCTTTTTCCGTCATGGCAGGGATATTCGGGGCGCTTATTATCATAAAGCCCTATAATGCGGTAAGAACCGCCCATATACTGGCGGGAGTCGCACTGCTGACGGAGGGAGCTATGAAGCATTGTGTTGTACACTGTACAGTCAAAATTATGAATACGCTTCCCAAAGAGGAAGAAAATGAAGAGTAAAGGAGAAAATCATAGTATGAATGTTTCGGCAACAATAAAAAAATTTGGATTGGAACAGGCGTTTAATTATCTGTATAAGGATCCGGAAAAGAATCTGTTAAAACTGATGGACTGGGCGGACAAATTTGCAGGGAAGGAATTTGTAAGCCAGCGCAGAGTAGTAAGGGAGGCTATGACGAATCCCAAGCATCCGTATTACAGCTATATCAGACGGCTCATACAGGAAATCGACCCGCATGTAATGCAGACAACGGCGGTAAATTTCTTTATCAATGCAGTATTGGTTGGATGGCCAAAGCAGGAGGAAATGCGTAAAAAATACGGATGCAATATTCCGTGGACGATTTTATTAGACCCGACAAGCGCCTGCAATCTGCACTGTACGGGATGTTGGGCGGCGGAATATGGAAATAAGCTGAACCTGAGCTTTGATGAGATAGATTCCATCATCACACAGGGAAAAGAGCTGGGGGTATACTTTTACATATATACAGGAGGAGAACCGCTTGTCCGGAAAAATGACCTGATCCGTATCTGTGAAAAGCATTCGGATTGCGTTTTCCTCTGCTTTACCAATGGAACACTGATAGATGAGGCGTTTGCAGATGAAATGCTGCGCGTTGGAAATTTTGTTCCGGCGATTTCACTTGAAGGCTTTGAAACAGCGACTGACGGAAGACGTGGTGACGGAGTTTATCAGAAAGTCATTCAGGCAATGGAGCTTTTGCGTAGAAAAAGATTATTTTATGGTATTTCATCCTGTTACACCAGCGCGAATTTTGAGTCGATTACTTCGGAGGAATATTTTGACAGCCTGATTCAGTTGGGAGCATATTTTGTATGGTATTTTCATTATATGCCAGTGGGAAATGACGCGTCGCCGATACTCTTGCCAACACCGGAACAGAGAACAGAGACGTATCGCAGAATACGCAAGTACCGCGCAGAAAAGCCATTGTTTGCAATGGATTTTCAGAATGATGCCGAGTATGTGGGAGGATGTATTGCAGGAGGACGCCGCTATTTTCATATCAATGCAAATGGAGATATCGACCCGTGTGTATTCATTCATTATTCGGATTCAAATATTCGGGAAAGGACCCTGTTAGAAGCACTGCAGTCGCCGATGATGATGGCGTACCATGACAGACAGCCGTTCAACGAAAATATGCTGCGGCCGTGTCCAATGCTGGAAAATCCGGAAAAACTAAGGGAGATGGTAGAACAGTCAGGGGCACATTCTACGGATCTGCAGTCACCGGAAACAGCGGATCATTTATGTTCAAAATGCGATAAATATGCAGAATGCTGGACACCGGTAGCGGATGAGCTGTGGAAGGAGCATATAGAAAAAAATGTAAACAGATAACAGGAGGGTGAAATATGGCAACAGCGGTTGTTACAGACAGCAACAGCGGGATTTTTGCGAAGGAAGGAAAAGGGATGGGAATCCATATTGTTCCGATGCCCGTGATCATCAACGACAAGACCTATTATGAGGGAGTAGACTTAATGCACGAGGAATTTTATCAGTGCCTTGTGGAATGCAAAAAGGTTTCTACCTCACAGCCGTCCATAGCAGAAATAATGGATGTGTGGGATACCGTTTTTTCTAAGGGATATGACGAACTTGTATATATTCCTATGTCCAGTGGATTGAGCAATTCCTGCCAGACGGCTAAGATATTTGCCGATGAGTATGACGGGAAGGTTCATGTGGTAGACAATCACCGCATTTCTGTCACACAGAGACAGTCGGTAGAAGATGCCGTCCGATTAGCACAGAAGGGGTATAAAGCGCAGAAAATCAAAGACATTCTTGAAAAGACGGCATACGATTCTATAATCTATGTGGGAGTAGAAACTTTGAAATATTTAAAAAGAGGCGGCAGGATCACGCCCGCAGCGGCAGCCATGGGCGAGCTGCTGAATATAAAGCCGATACTCATTATCGCAGGTGAGAAGCTGGATGCGTTCGCGAAAGCAAGGGGAACGAAAAGCGCGAAAAAACGTCTGATAGATGCAATGTTAAAAAGTGCGGAAGAAATGAAAAAAGACGGCGCCCAGATAAGAGTCGGGGTTGCCGGAAGCTTCCTGACAAAAGAAGAGGATATGGAATGGCTTGCGATGGTGCAGGAAGCATTTGCGGGTGAAGAAATACATTATGACCCATTGACATTTAGTGTCGGATGTCACGTTGGACCGGGAGCGTTTGGAATGGGAATCAGCAAAAAAATACAGGAAGGAATCTATTAGAGCGATATGAAAGAAAAAATAGCAAAATTTGTTCGTGTCATTACGGTACCGCCGGTTTTGGCAAGTGCTATGCTGGTAATTTTGTACTGTTCTTTCGGGAAAGAATTTGCGTCTCTGGCGGAAGTGCTGATGGGAATATTGTGCCTTAGCATTGTACCGGTCTGTGCATACCCGATTGCAGGCTTAGAAAAGAATCGTCCGGATACAAGGGAAAATCAGAGAAGAATCGCATTTATTTTAAATCTTGCCGGATATCTTATAGCGTTAATTATTGGAATCACTATGAAATACCCCAAAATGCTGGTCAGTATCTTTTGGGCATATCTGATAGCTGTTCTTATATTGACATTTGTAAATAAGGAAACACATTTAAGAGCAAGCGGTCACGCAGCAAGCTGTGTGCTGCCGTATCTGGTATTGAGCTATTGGATGGGCGGATGGAGTGTATTGCTGTGTATTTGTCTGTACGGAATTGAATTTTGGGCGTCAGTGGAATTGAAACGGCATACCATACAGGAATTTCTGATTGGCAGTCTGGCAGCAGTTGGCGCTTTTGGGTGTGTATGGATGGCATTCGGATTTTTCTAGGGCTGAATGGCATTCTTTAAGAAGGCGCGTTTTCCGGACCCCTCCAGCAAATCGCATAGATGGCTGGCGGCGCCGGATAAATCATAGTTCATTTCATGATTCAACCAATCCAGAGTGACGCCCACAAGGGCGCACTTATAAAAACGGGTCAGCAGAAGCCGGTCCGTATCAGGAATGGAAAATCTGCGGTCACAGTTGAGACATAATCTGTCACGATATAGTCCGCGATCTTTTCCAGATCCGTCAGAAAAAATTCTCTTTGCAAGGAATTGTAGATATGCAGAATCGCTTTTTTATGTTCGGTAAAGTCTTGGACAATCGGAGCAATACATTCGATGGGAGAACCGAATTTGCTGTAGGTCTGTATGATAAAGTCGGAACGCTCTTTGATGATACATTCTAAAAGCGTAGGAATATCATGAAAATGATAGTAAAAAGTATTTCTGTTTACCTGACAGCGTTCTACGATGTCTTTTACAGTGATTTTATTATATGGCTTTTCTTCAAGGAGCTGCCAGAATGCATCCTTAATGGCGTTTTCCGTGTAATTCATATGCGTGCTCCTTTCTTTCGACATGTGATAAGAATACCATACATCTGAAAATTTTACAAATTTCAGCATTTTTTGTTGACATATGTACGAAATCGTACTATACTGTGCAAGTACGAAATCATACAAAGGAGGATGGCGATGGAACATATTCTTAACAAACAAATGAAGAGATTTAATCTGTTGTTATCAGAAATCGACGTAGCCTACCACGACGCCGCGCTCAGGTTGGGACTGTCCGACAGTGCAATGCTAATTCTTTATACAATTTGTTCCTGTGACGGGGAATGCCTGCTTGGTGATATTACATCGGGAGCGAGTAAGCAGACGATCAATTCTGCATTGCGCAAACTGGAAGCCGATCATATTGTCTATCTGGAAGCGTTCGAGGGGAGAAAGAAGAAAGTGTGTCTTACCGACAAAGGACGGCAGTTCGCAAAAGATACGGTTCTCCGCCTGATCGAGATCGAAAATGCAATATTTGACGCATGGTCTGACGAAGAGAAGGATACCTATTTGGAACTGACGCAGCGATATCTGACAACTATCAAGGAAAAAACAAAGGAGCTATGAGGATGAATATTATTACGATCAGCCGTGAATTTGGCAGCGGCGGCAGAGAATTAGGAAAACGCATTGCCGATCTGCTGGAATATGACTATTATGACCGTGAAATCATTACCGCGATTGCAAAGCAAAAAGGACTTGATGAAGGCTATGTGGAAAAGGCTTTGGAAAATCGTACATGGCAGACGATGCCGCTGACATATCGTCAGTCTTTTGCCGGCATGAACAGGATGCAGTCGACACAGATGAACCTTTTGGTCGCGCAGAAGCAGGTGATTGAGGGGATTGCAAAAGCCGGGAGAGATTGCGTGATTGTCGGGCGGAATGCCGATGCGCTGCTTGCGGACAGGAAGCCTTTTAGCATTTTCGTATGTGCCGGGATGGATGCAAAAATCCGCCGCTGCATGGAAAGAGCCGGGAATGGAGAAGGATTGTCCCGCAGGGAAATTGAAAATAATATCCGCAGCATTGACAGAAGCCGGGCAAAGACCCGTGAAATGATTTCCGGCGGCAAATGGGGAGATTGCGGCACATATCATCTTACAATCAATACTACGGATTGGAATATCAGAGAATTAGCGCCGGCGGTTGCAGAATTTGCTTCCCGCTGGTTCGGGAGGTAATTATGCATATCCAGCTTTCAGATCATTTCAATTATAGAAAACTATTGCGATTTGCTTTTCCGTCGATCCTTATGATGGTATTTACATCGTTGTACAGTATCGTGGACGGTTTCTTTGTTTCAAATTTCGTGGGGAAAACTCCGTTTGCTGCGGTCAATCTGATTATGCCTGTCATAATGATTCTGGCGTCTGTCGGCTTTATGTTCGGTGCGGGAGGAAGCGCTCTGGTTTCAAAGATTATGGGAGAGGGCGACAATGACAGGGCGCAGCGTCTGTTTTCCCTGTTCGTATATTGCACCGCAGTCAGCGGCATTGTGATCGCGGTAATCGTGTTTTTCCTTCTGCGCCCGATTGCTGCGGCGCTTGGAGCGGAGGGCGCGCTGTTAGATAACAGTGTGACCTACGGGCGGATTCTGCTGCTGTCGCTTCCCTTTTATATGCTTCAGTATGAATTTCAAAGCTTTTACATAACGGCGGAGAAACCGCAGCTTGGTCTTGGCGTTACGCTGATCTGCGGCGTCGCGAACATGGTGCTGGATGCGCTGTTCATAGCGGGCTTCTCATGGGGGCTTGCCGGCGCCGCAGCAGCGACTGCAATCAGTCAGGTATTAGGCGGAATCATTCCCATTATTTATTTTAGCAGACAAAATTCCAGCCTGCTGCGTTTGACAAAAACGAAATTTGACGGAGGCGCTTTGGTGAAAGCCTGCACAAACGGTTCTTCGGAATTAATGAGCAATATTTCAACTTCGATTGTAAGTATGCTGTACAATATTCAGTTAATGAAATATGCAGGGGAGAACGGTATTGCCGCATATGGTGTACTGATGTATGTAAATATGATCTTCCTTGGGGTATTTATTGGCTATTCCACGGGAACGGCGCCGATTGTCAGCTATCATTACGGCGCGAAAAATTACAGTGAAATGAAAGGTCTGTTAAAAAAGAGCCTTGCCATTATAGGATTTTTTGCGGTAGCGATGTTTGTTCTGGCGGAACTTCTGGCAAAGCCTCTGGCAGGAATTTTTGTAAGTTATGACGCAGAGCTTCTGGCGATGACGGTGAGGGCCTTCCGCATTTATTCTTTTTCGTTCCTGTTCTCAAGCGTTGCCGTATACGGTTCCTCATTCTTTACGGCATTGAACGACGGTCTGACCTCGGCGTTGATCTCCTTTTTGCGAACCCTGCTGTTTCAGGTCGGAGCGGTGCTGATTCTGCCTGTAATTTTCGGAATCGACGGCGTATGGGCTTCGGTCGTGGCGGCGGAACTGGCGGCGGCTGTCATGACGGTGTTGTTCATTGTTTTTAAGAAAAAGAAATACCATTATTGAATGTAAGAAAATGTAATTATTTTATCAAGTGAATGAAGTTTAGAGCAACCTTTAGGAAATCTTTAGGTTGCTTTTATTTTGTTTTTAAGCGCCCGCGCTAAGATAGAATCATAAAAAAGCAAAGGAGAAGTCGTTATGATAAAGATAAACGGACTTACGAAGAGCTATCGGAACAAGCGGGTCGTAGACGGGCTTTCTTTTGAAATCGAAGAAGGCGGGCTGTTCGCGCTGCTCGGAAGCAACGGGGCGGGGAAGAGCACGACGATCAAAATGATTCTGGGGCTGGTGAAAAAGGATGCGGGGGAAATAGTGCTTCCCGAGGGAAAGAAAATCGGATATTCGCCGGAGACGCCTCATTTTCCGCCGTTTCTGACCGGGGAAGAGGTGCTGCGGTATTACGGCGAACTACAGGGTATTGCAAAGAAAGAATTAAAGGCGACATGCGAAAGACTGCTGGAGGTGGTCGGACTGGACAGCGACGGCACGAAGGTGCGCCATTACTCCAAGGGAATGCTGCAGCGGCTCGCGCTGGCGCAGGCGCTTTTGGGCGCCCCGGAAATACTGATTCTGGACGAGCCGTGCGCGGGCTTAGACGCGATGGGAAGACTGGAAATGCTTGAGCTGATCCGTGGATTTAAGGAGCAGGGCAGGACGATTATCATGAACTCCCACATCCTAAGCGACATTGAGAAGGTCTGTGACGGCGGCATTATCATGAAAACAGGAAAAAAGGTAAAGGCATTTAAAAAGAGCGACCTGACGGAAGAGAGGACGCTTGAGGAACTGTTCGTTCAGTCCGTGGGCGGCGCTTTAGGAGAGAGAGGAGAAGCGGTATGTGGGTGATTACGAAAAATGCATTGCGGGAACGCATAAGGAGAAAAGAGTTTTTTATTGTGGTGGCAGTCGGAATCCTGATTCTTCTGCTGTGCAGCAGCGGTACGGCGACGATCACGATGAACGGAGAGCCGATTACAGGCTTTGATCATATGATCGTGGTGATGCACACGATAGTCGCAGCGGTGGGCTGTCTGCTTGCTGCCGTTCTTGGCATCCGGACAATTCCAAATGAATACGAGAGAAAAGACAGTCATTTGATCTGGGTCAGGGGAATCAGTCAGCCGGTCTATCACGGCGGGCTGACGCTTGCCAATATGCTTAGCGCCATGCTTGCGACAGGGATTCTTTATCTCGCGCTGGCGGTCTACGTTGCGGCAAACGGCAGAGTGGATTATCTTGTGCGGATGCTGCCTGCGTTTTTGATCGTATGTATTGCCGTGGCGGCGGCAAGCCTGTTTACAAGTGTCTTAAGCATCGTGCTGCCGACGGCGCTGGTGGGCGTTCTTGGAATTTTGTTCGCACTGGGAGGCATTTTGCACGGAATCTTAAGTCTCTATAAAAATATCGCAGGCGGCGTCGCGGGAACTTTGCTGAAAGGTCTGCTCTTTGTACTGCCGGACATGAACGGAATACAGCAGCAGGCGAGAAGGCTGATGGCGCAGGAGGGCGTGGATATGCATCTGATCCTGACGGGACTTCTGGCAGTCTATGTGCTGTCGCTTGGCATTCTGGTGTTCCGGCGCAGGGAAGCTTAGGAGCGGATGCTGCATCATGTGGGAAAGCCGCGCAAAAGGGAAGCTTAGGAGCGGATGCTGCATCATGTCAGAAAGCCGCGAAAAGCGGAGAAGAAAACATAAAAAGGAGAGGACAGGCAATGAAAGCATTTCATATTTTATACGGGGCGGCAGGCGTACTTCTTGCGGCAGCCACCGTGCTTACCGGAGATTACGGACTTTCCAAAACGGATATGGAAATCTATGACCGCGCAGTCGGTCTGGAGAATGATATGTCCGAAAACGGATTTTTGGATTTTTCTCCGTCAGACTATAAGATTCGCTTTTTTAACGGAGATTGTGATTATGTTGTGGCGGACGGTGAGGTGACAAAGGAGGACGCGGCGTTTGATACATTTGTGGGAACGGCATACGAAATCGACGGAGCGTATCAGGTCATCCTGCCGACCTATGAGAACTTTTCCGAATTGTTTTCCATGCTGGATTCCGCGCAGCGCATTTCGGACGGGGAGCTGCAATTTGGCGAGGCGGATTACAGTGAGGATGCGCATGCGGCTACCCTGTGGCATGAGGCATTTCACGCATGGCAGCTCACAAATTGGGCGGATGAGGTGACTGCCCGCGGTGAGGCGGCAGATATTTCCGAAGAGGGCGGTTATGAGCAGATCGTGGTAAATGAGGTTGATTCCGATCCGGAATATGTGCTATCCTTTTCACAGGAAATGGAGCTTTTGCAGAAGGCGTATGAGTCGGACGACGCCGAAGAAAAATGCAGACTGATCCGGGAAGCGCTTGCGCTCTCCGCCGAAATGGAGCAGGGGATGAGCGCGCAGGCGGCTTATGCGGCGCGGTATTTTGAGACACTTGAGGGCAGTGCACGCTACGTAGAGGCGCAGGCGTACAGGCTGCTCGCCGGTGAGGCGGCATGGAGTGAGACTTACATGGGAGAGTTTACTTACAGCAACGGCGCGGGAAAATATTATGCGATGGGAATGTTAAAGTGTCTCCTCTTAGACCAGCTTGCGCCGGACTGGAAGGATGACTTTACGGCGCTGGCAGATCTGGACGAATTTCTGCAGGCGGCAGTCGAAGGGAGATAGGGAGCAGAGGGATGAAGGAACAGAAATACGTCGTCCTGGCGGCGGATGACGAGCGGGAGCTTTTGGACACATTAGAGTTATTTTTACAGCGGGAAAATATACTTCTTGTCAAGGCGGCGGACGGCAGGGAGGCGCTTACGCTCTTTGCGGAAGAACAGCCGGATCTGGTACTGCTTGATATTATGATGCCGCAGGTGGATGGGTTTTCCGTGCTTCGCAAGATCAGGGAGACAAGCCATGTCCCGGCGATCATGATGACGGCGCGCGGCGAGGATTATGACAAGATTCTGGGACTCGAACTTGGCGCAGACGATTATGTGACGAAGCCTTACAATCCGATGGAGGTCGTGGCGCGCATTAAGGCGCAGCTCAGGCGCACTTACAGCTATGCGGCGCCGCTCGGGGAAAAGGGCGTGTACGAAGCGTTCGGGCTTGTGGTAGATACAAGAGAATGCTCTGTCAAAAAGTATGGCATGGACATCCTTCTGACCAGAACGGAATACCGGATTTTAGAGCTTTTGATGAAGACGCCGGGGCGAATCTACACAAAGCAGCAGATTTTCGACTATGCGTGGGAACAGGCGTACATGGGAGATGACGCTACGCTCATGGTCCACATCAGCAATCTGCGCAATAAGATCGAGGATGATCCAAAGCATCCCATCATGATTAAAACGGTAAAAGGATTGGGGTATCGGTTTGAAAAGGAAAAATAAGCGGGGCAGCATTTTCGGAAAACTGATTGGAAGTTATTTCCTGTTCGCGGCGGTTGCAGTCATCACAGTACTGGTATATGGAGTTGTGCAGCTTTTGGCATTTTCCGGGGGCGATATCGACCAGATGAATCCGGGCGCGCTTGTGGCGGAGGATGGGACGCTTGGATCGCTCGACGTTGTTTACCGGTGCGGCGGCTGGGTGGAGTGCCTCGATGAACAGTACCGGGTGACCCGTGTATTCGGTGAGAAGCAGACACCGCAGCAAGGCTATACGGAGCGGGAACTTCTGGAGGCGACGGCTTTGAAGAATGAAGGGAACGACTACTGGGTATTCTGGGAAAGCTATGACAAAGGAAGCTATCTGTTCGTCTTCCCGACAGAGGCCATGAAGCTTACGTTTACTTTTGAACTGGAAGCATCGGATATGGAGGGAGCGGGAAATGCAATGCTTGCCGCAATGGTGCTGATGCTTATCGCGGAGGGCGTTCTGGTCAGCCTCTATATTTACTGGAAAATCAAAAAGCCGTTAAAGCAGACGGTGGAGGGAATGCAGAAAGTGACGCTCGGCAAGCAGCGGGTGCATCTTTCTTTCCGGGCAGAGGGAGAGTTTACGGAAATACAGGACGCATTCAATCTTATGATTGACCGTCTGGAAGCGGAGCAGTCGGAGAAGGAGAAGCTGCAGAAGGATCGTCAGCAGATGCTTCTTGAACTGTCGCATGATTTAAAGACGCCGCTTGCCACGATTAAGAGCAGTGCGGCTGCGCTTATGGAGGGGGTCGTAGCGGAGGAGGAGAAAGCGCGCTATTATCAGACGATTGCAGCGAAGAGCGATCGGGTCAACACGATGGCGGATGATATGTTTACCATGCTTAAGATGGAGAGCAGCGATTATAAGCCGACGCTTATCAGGATGGATTTCTGCGAACTTGTGCGTCAGATCTGCGTGGAACATTATGAGGAGATGGAGCAGGCGGACTTTTCGGTGCAGATTGAGATACCGGAAGAGCCGATATGGGTTTTGGCAGATGAGAAGCTGCTGGCGCGTGTTGCGGCAAATTTCATCACAAATGCAGTGAAGTACAATAAGACAGGAAAAGAGATTTCTGTCACCGTGAAGCGGGAGCGGGATGAGGCAGTGCTTGTTGTAGCAGACGACGGAACGAGGATTGAGGAAAGTGTGCAGCAGAGTATGTTCTTGGCGTTCGTGCGGGGCGATGCGTCGCGGAGCACAAGCGGCGGTACAGGACTTGGGCTTGCCATCGCAGGGGGCATCGCCCGAAAGCACGGCGGGGAGGTCGGTTACCTCTATGAGCAGGGGGAAAATAAGTTTTTCCTGCGGCTCCCATGTGCAGAGAATACTTAAAAAATCGCATATCATCACCTTGTCAATATAAGTTTATGTTCTCTTTAGAAAGTTTATGAAAAGTTTACTGAAAATATTAGCACTCGCTATTGACGAGTGCTAATAATAGTGGTATAACATAATCAGAACGAAGGAGATGAGTTCCCAAGTTCCGGAAATGACAAAGTAAACTGTTTTGATACAACACATATTTTAAGGAGGAATGACCTATGTTGATGCCTAGTATTTTTGGAGAAAGCTTATTTGATGATTTGTTTGACGATTTTGCACGTCCGGTTAAGAGCGCGGCAGCGGCGCCTGTTGTGATGCGGACGGATATCAGGGAGAATGAAAACGGTTATGAACTGGATATCGATCTTCCGGGCTATAAGAAGGAGGATGTACAGGCACAACTGCAGAACGGATACCTGACCATCACGGCGGCGACCAATACGAGCAATGAGACAAAGGATGACAACGGCAAGTATATCCGCAGAGAGAGATACTACGGAACCTGCAGCAGGAATTTCTACGTCGGCGAGGACGTAAAACAGGAGGATATCAAGGCGAAGTTCGAGGATGGAATTCTAAAGATTGCTATTCCGAAGAAAGAGGAGAAGCCGGCAGTGGATGAGAACAAGTACATCACGATTGAAGGCTGACGATAAAGGGGGGATACCGGTTGGGATACTGTGTATCCCCCTTTTTTTGTGTTTGCAGATGCACAGCCTTTGTGTTCTTTTTTTGCGGGAGGTGAGGATTAATGGAAAAAAGAGATTACTATGAAGTGCTTGGCATTAGCCGAAATGCAGACGAGGCGGAAATCAAGCGGGCGTACCGGAAGCTCGCCAAGAAATATCATCCCGATACAAATCCCGGAGATAAGCAGGCGGAGCAGAAGTTCAAGGAAGCAACAGAGGCGTACGGCGTCTTAAGTGATTCCGAGAAGAAGAAGCTGTATGACCGGTATGGTTTTGCTGCATTTGAAGAGGGCTTTGCGGAGAATCAGAGCGGATTCGGCGGGGAAAGCGATTTTTCCGGCAGTTTTGGAAACGGCGGAACCTATCGGAGCTTTCATTTCTCCGGTCAGGATATGGGAGATATTTTCGATGATCTTTTTGGAAATATATTTCACGGACAGGACAAAGACGGATTTCATCGCCGGACGGGAGGCGATTTCGGCGGCGGGAATTTCAGCGAAAAGGGGGCGAATGCCCGCGCAGAAATGGAAATCAGCTTTGACGAGGCTGTCTTTGGCTGTGATAAAATCCTGCGGCTGCAGGATGGAAACGGAAAAAACAGCTCGCTTAAGGTGCATATCCCAGCAGGCATTGATGAAGGACAGAGCATCCGGTTAAAAGGCAAAGGCGCGCCCGGCACGGGAGGGGGAAGCGCCGGAGATCTTATGATTAAGGTGCATATCCTGCCGAAGCCCGGGTACGAGCGGAAGGGAAACGACGTTTATGTGACGGTGAATATTCCTTACACGACGGCGGTGCTTGGCGGGGAGGCGGTCGTTCCGACCCTGACAGGGAAGGTGTCCTGCAAAATTGCTGCCGGAACGCAGTGCGGAAGTAAGATCCGTCTGAAAGGAAAAGGAATCCCGTCGATGAAGAATCCGGCAAATAAGGGGGATGAATACATTGTCGTGGGGATAGAAGTACCGCGGGAGCTGACGCCGGATGAGCAGCAGAAGCTAAAGGAGTACGACAGGGCACGTAAGAGGCATGGACATGGAGGCTCTGCGGCGTAATTCTGACATTTCATAAAGGAGTACAGATTCAGATACGGACGATTTCGCGCGTATATTCACTGCGCGGAGTCGTCCCTTTTTTCTGCGATGCAATCTGCTCATAGAGATCTGCCGCAAAAATATCCAGATCAAGAAGCGACGCGGCATCCTCGACCAGCATTTTTTTTGCGTCGGCAAGCTTGGAAATCACGGGAACAGCCGCCCGGCGTTTTAATTCGCCAAGCAGTGCGGAGGAATCCATGCAAAAACCGAGGATTCTAAGGTAAGGAATATAGCCCTGTGCTTTTCCTGCGGCATAATCGGTATTCCGGATGCGAAGCAGCAGATGGAGCAGAATCCGGCTCATACGGGTGTAGGTGATGTCGCGGCTCTTGTTTTGCTCACAGAACTGTGAGACGGAGCGGTAGGAAAAGCGGTTCTTAAAAAGGCGGTTTGCGATATCCGTATTGCAGTCGCCGCAGAGAGCAAGCTCCTCCGGCGTCACGGACAGCAGGAGATAGCCCAGAATCGGGGAAAAGTCGTCGCTCCATACCGCGGGCGTTTCCGAGAGATAATCCGTGAGCACAGAGAGCGCGGGCGCAGGCATGGCGGCTGCAAGCTTTGCGGACAGAGAAGCGGATGTTGCGGCTGAAAGAGCCCCGCGGATTGCAGTTGCCGAGGCAGCAGGCGCAGATACGGGAATAAGAGCCGGAGACGGAACTGCCACTGGTATACCTATATTCGTAGGATGATGGCAGGCATCTGTATTGTCCTGAAAAATATAGCTGTCATCATGAATTTCCGCATCATGATAACCCGCTCCTTCCCGTTTGATAAGATACGGCGTGAGGGAAGAATCCTGCCGCCGGATTGCCTTTAAATATTCGATGGCAAGGATGTTGTTCGGAGAGCCGAGGATCTCTGTAAGCTCAGAATGCGTGAGAGAAGCAGGTTGTGTCAAAGCATCTTCTGAAGCGGAGATGTTTTCCTGTGAGGTTTGACCGGAATTTGCCAGCACCTCTGTGAGCGCCCTTGCCCTTGCCTGTGGAAACGTCAGCCCTTCCTTTATATAGGAAGAGAGCGCGGCGCGGTAAGCGGACGGCTCTTCTGCCAGAATATCAGCAATTTCAGAGAGCAGAGAAAGGTTATCACACTCCGCGCCGAAGCAGATGCCATCCACGCAGCCCATTTTTTCAAAAAGGGCCACGCCTGCCGCCGCAAAGCTCTCAGCGGAAGCGGTCGCCCAGAGCACCGGGAGCTCAAGCACGAGGTCTGCGCCGCAGGAGAGCGCCATTCTGGCGCGGGCGTATTTGTCCACGACGGCGGGAGCGCCGCGCTGTACGAAATCGCCGCTCATTGCGGCAACGATGTAGTCTGCGCCTGTGCGTCGGCGGATCTCTTCTATCTGATAGGCGTGCCCGTTGTGAAACGGATTGTATTCTGCGATAATGCCGATAATTTTCATAAATGATCTCTCCGGTACATAATTTTTCTGGGACTATCTTAACATATCCTATGGAGAAACGCCAGATTTAGACGGAGGAAGAGAAAGTTCACTGGCTGGATGGGAGAAGGGCAAAAAAAGAATATACTTTCACAGAGCAATGCGAGGAGGTTGCCGGACTGCATCTTGGAGATGGAACGAAGAAAATTTTTTTGAATATGACGAGCAAAAACGGTTCCAAGGAACTCGTCAGTCTGTTACAATATATGAAGAATACATCTTTGAATAATCCGGAGATAGAAAGTAAGGATGAGAGGATTATCAGACTGGATGAGATTGTGACGGAGGTCAAAGAATCAGAAGAATGGGAGGCGGTACAGATGAACATTCTGGAGATTGGAATTAGCCATGGCATGGAGCAGGGGATTGCACAGGGAAAGGCAGAAGACATATTGGAACTGTTAGAAGAATGTGGTGAAGTACCAAAGGATTTGAGAAAAGCTGTTTTAGAAGAAACAAATCTGGAACGCTTAAGAGCATGGCTGAAGCTCTCTGCCAAAGCGGGCAGTATAGAGGAATTTCGCAGTCAGGCAGGGCTATAATACGTTAATTTTTTGACGAGCTGTTTCTCATTTTATACAAGAAAACTGTTCGAAAGTGACTTGTTTTGGGCGTCGGGCAGGCGTATACTGGAATCATATGCGGTTCACATGGCGAGGCCTGCTTCCAGGAGACAGGTACATACGCGTTGGACCGCTTCCTGCGGTATTTTTGCAGAAGTACCGGAGGGGATATGCGCAAGGCAGAAGAATGGAGGAAAATCATGAACGTATTAGTAATTAACTGTGGCAGCTCTTCTTTAAAGTATCAGTTGATTGATTCTGAGAGCGAAGCCGTATTAGCAAAAGGTCTGTGTGAGAGAATCGGTATCGACGGAAGACTGGTTTATCAGAAAACAGGGCTCGATAAGGAGATTACGGAGGCTGCAATGCCTACCCATAAGCAGGCAATCCAGATGGTACTGGATGCGCTGGTGAATCCAAAGACAGGTGCGCTGGAAAGCCTTTCTGAAATCGATGCTGTCGGACACCGTGTCGTACACGGCGGTGAGAAGTTCGCATCCTCTACCGTTCTGACACCGGAGGTCTTAAAGGCAATCGAGGAGTGCAACGATCTCGCTCCGCTTCACAACCCGGCGAACTTAATCGGTATCGATGCCTGCAGGGAACTGATGCCGGACGTTCCGATGGTCGGCGTATTTGATACAGCATTCCATCAGACAATGCCGAAGAAGGCATATCTTTACGGACTTCCGTATGAGTACTATGAGAAATATAAGGTAAGACGCTACGGATTCCACGGAACCAGCCACAGCTTCGTGTCCAAGCGCACAGCGGAGTTCCTTGGCATGGATTTAAACAACTCCAAGATTATCGTAGCGCATCTTGGAAACGGCGCATCCATCAGCGCGGTATTAAACGGCGCATGTGTGGACACTTCGATGGGACTGACTCCGCTTGAGGGACTTGTGATGGGAACGCGTTCCGGTGACATCGATCCGGCAATCATGGAGTTCATCGCAAAGAAGGAGAACCTCGATATCGAGGGTGTTATGAACGTCTTAAATAAGAAATCCGGCGTGCAGGGACTTTCCCGTCTCTCCTCCGATTTCCGTGACCTTGAGGCTGGCTACAACGAGGGCAACGAGCTTGCCATCAATGCGATTGAGGTATTCAGCTACCGTGTGGCAAAATACATCGGTTCTTATGTGGCAGCGATGAACGGCGTAGATGCAATCGCATTTACCGCAGGTATCGGTGAGAACACATCCCTTGTACGTGATAAGGTGCTTGCTTACCTCGGTTATCTCGGCATTACCGTGGATGAGGAGGCAAATCAGGTGCGCGGCGAGGATAAGGTGATTTCTACAGCGGACTCTAAGGTGAAGGTATGCGTCATTCCGACAAACGAGGAGCTTGCGATTGCAAGAGAGACCGTAGCGCTTGTAAAATAGAATCGCATCCTGAACTGTCAAGGGGAAATACTTGACAAAAAGTCAAAAAAATGATTGACAAAAGATACATGCCTATGTATAATTGTCTAGGTGTGAAAACCTCATGCTATAGATTTTGGATGGGGCGAAGGAGTAAGCCATGCTGATTGATATTTCAGAGATTGTATCTTGTGAGAACAAGGAGATTACCAAAGAGGTCCGGATCGAGCAGGAAGCATTCGTATCGAAGCTTGGCGAGTTCCCGATCACGAAGAAGGAACCGTTCGAGATACGGATCGCGAACCGGGAGAATGAGCGGCTGCTTATCCAGGGGGAGACGGATCTGACAGTATCGATACCGTGCGGCAGATGCCTTGCGGAAGTTCCGACGGACATCCATATCGTCATCGACAAGGAGCTTATGATGAATGGTCAGGAGCTGACCGATGAAGAGATGGAAGAAACAGACTACCTGATTGGATTAAATCTGGATATAGATAAGCTTATCTATGGAGAGATTTTGGTGAACTGGCCGGTGAAAGTTCTGTGCAGAGAAGACTGCAAAGGAATTTGCAGGGTGTGCGGAATGAACCTGAATGAGGGGAACTGCGACTGCCAGAGAACAGAACTGGATCCAAGAATGGCAGCAATCCAGGATATCTTTAACAAATTTAAGGAGGTGTAAGTAAATGTCTATTTGTCCGAAGAATAAATCTTCCAAGGGAAGAAGAGATAAAAGAAGAGCAAACTGGAAAATGACTGCTCCTGCATTAGTAAAGTGCAGCAAATGCGGCGAATTGATGATGCCGCACAGAGTATGCAAGAACTGTGGCTCTTATAATAAGAAAGAAATCATTGCTCAGGACTAAGCAGAGACAGGGGAGCCCGCGAAAGCGGGCTCTCTTTTGCACTATCAGAAAACAGACGTTGTAATCAGACAATGTGTAATTTATGCAGATGAGAAAGGAAAAGGAGTATCTATGGGTGAATTTTTTAATCTCAACAACAAGTTTTTTCAGGGACTGAGCAAGCTGATCGATTGTATTATCATCAGCGCCTTGTGGCTGTTCTGCTGTATTCCGGTCATAACCACATTTTATGTGGCATGGCAGAGCGTGGCTGTGCCGGGCTGGATCATCTGCTGGGCGACGTCGTTTCTGGCGGGTCCGGCGACGACTGCGCTTTACTATACGGTCAACAAAGTCATACGTCACGGCAGAAGCTATATGTGGAGGGAATACTGGCATGGATTTCGTTCGAATTTCAAACAGTCGGCAGCGGCGATGCTGATTCTGTTCGGTGTCTGTGTCTTCATGGGAATCGACTGCTACATTATGTATCAGATGGCGGTGGCAGGAGAGAAGAGCGGTACGCTCTATATCGTCTTTCTGGTGTTTATCGCGCTTCTGGTTGTGTTGGGAATTTATCTGTTTCCTTATATGGCGCGTTTCGAGAACAGCTTAAAGCAGTCGTTTAAGAATGCGGCGCTGATTGCGGTTGCCAATCTGCCGTGGTCGCTGCTCTTGCTTGTCATTCTTCTGGCAGCGGTGCTTTTAACGTGGATCATGCCGCCGCTTGCGGTCATTCTTCCGGCAGGCTATATGCTTGCGGCGAATCTGATTCTGGAGAAAATCTTCCGCAAATATATGTCCGAGGAGGATATCGCGGCAGAAGAGGAGCGGAATCAGGAATTTTATAACTAGAAAAACTGGATTTTTTCATATTGATTTATACAGGGACTTATAGTATATTTTTTTATAGACGCAGAGGGAGAACCTAAAGCGGCATGGATTGGAGATGGAATATGCAGCAGAATAGTGGAACGGACAGGACGAGAGTTGTTCTGGACGCGATGGGCGGCGACTATGCGCCGGCGGAACCGGTCAAGGGAGCGGTCGATGCGGTGAATGCGCGGTCAGATATTCAGGTGTTTCTGGTAGGACAGGAGGATGTTGTCCGGGAGGAACTTAAGAAGTACACGTATCCGAAGGAACAGATTCAGGTCGTACATGCGGAGGAGGTCATTGAGACGGCAGAACCGCCGGTCAATGCGATCCGCAGGAAGAAGCAGTCATCCATTGTGCTCGGAATGAATATGGTAAAGCAGAAGGAGGCGGATGCCTTTGTATCGGCAGGCAGCTCCGGGGCGATTCTGGTCGGAGGACAGGTGCTTGTCGGCAGGATCAAAGGAATCGAGAGACCGCCTTTAGCTCCGCTTATCCCGACCGAGAAGGGCGTATCGCTTTTGATTGACTGTGGGGCGAATGTGGATGCGAGAGCATCGCATCTGGTGCAGTTTGCCAGAATGGGTTCGATTTATATGGAGAATGTTCTTGGCATTCAGAAGCCGAGGGTTGCAATCGTCAACATTGGCGCGGAGGAAGAGAAGGGAAATGCCCTTGTCAAGGAGACTTTCCCGCTGCTGAAAGAGTGCAGTGACATCAATTTTGTCGGAAGTATCGAAGCGCGGGAGATTCCGCACGGAGAGGCGGACGTCATCGTCTGTGAAGCGTTTGTCGGCAACGTCATTCTAAAGCTGTACGAAGGACTTAGCAGCACGTTGATCGGAGCGATCAAGACAGGCATGATGAGCACATTAAAGAGCAAGATCGGCGCAGCGCTTGCACTGCCGGCGCTTAAGTCCACGCTCAAGGCGTTCGACGCCACACAGTATGGCGGCGCACCGCTTTTGGGGCTGAACGGTCTTGTCGTAAAGACGCACGGAAGCGCCAAAGCCAAAGAAATCACTAATTCCATTTTTCAGTGTGTGACTTTCAAAGAACAGGATATTAATGGAAAGATCAGGAAAAATATTATAAGTTCAACGGAACAGGAAGGAATGTAGGGTATGGAATTTGAGAAGCTGAAAAAAATCATTGCAGAGGTTTTGAATGTGGATGAAGAGGAAATTGCGATGGAGACCACGTTTGTAGATGATCTCGGAGCGGATTCCCTTGATATTTTTCAGATTATTATGGGGATTGAAGAGGAATTTGACATTGAGATTGCAAATGAAGACGCAGAACATATCGTGACCGTATCAGATGCAGTAGAAGAGATCAAGAATGCTTTAAACTCATAATAGACAATTTGATGATGTGACGTGAAGCCCTTGTTTCTGCGACAAGGGCTTTTCTTTAGCGAGACTTTTTCTTATCCTATACAGCGGATGTAGGGCAAGAAAAGATCTCGGGGAAAATCTGTGGGCTGCGGCGCAGAAACGCTGTCTTACAGGAAGGTATAGGGATTGCTATGTCTAAATTGACAGAATTGGAAGAAAAAATCGGATATCGGTTCAGGGAACAGGGGCTGCTCCGCCAGGCGGTGACACACAGCTCCTTTGCGAATGAAAAGCATATGAAGAAGCTCTCGGATAATGAGCGGCTGGAATTTTTGGGGGATGCGGTCTTAGAAGTCGTCTCAAGCGAATTTCTGTACAAGAAGTACCGCGATCTGCCGGAGGGGGATCTCACGAAGCTTCGCGCGAGTATCGTCTGCGAGCCGACGTTAGCGCTCTGCACGAGGGACATTGAACTGGGAAAGTATCTCTATCTCGGCAAGGGCGAGGATCAGACAGGCGGGAGAGGACGCAAGTCGGTGCTCTCGGACGCGCTTGAGGCGGTGATCGGAGCGATTTATCTGGATGGCGGCTTTGAGCCCGCACGGGATTTTATCCACCGTTTTATTCTGACGGACATTGAGCACAAGAAACTCTTCTACGACAGTAAGACGATCCTGCAGGAGGTCGTGCAGGGCAATTATGAAGAGAGTCTGCACTACGAGCTGATCGGCGAGGAGGGACCGGATCACGACAAGCGTTTTCTCGTGGAGGCGGTAATCGGTGATCAGGCAATCGGCAGGGGAAGCGGACACACTAAGAAAGCGGCGGAGCAGGAAGCGGCATATCAGGCGCTGCTCTGGCTGAAAGAGAGAGGTTTATATGTATCTTAAGAGCATCGAAGTGCAGGGATTTAAGTCATTTGCGAACAAGATCGTATTTGATTTTCACAACGGAATCACGGGAATCGTCGGACCGAACGGCAGCGGTAAGAGCAACGTTGCAGACGCGGTGCGCTGGGTGCTCGGAGAGCAGAGCGCAAAGCAGCTCCGCGGAGCCAGTATGCAGGACGTCATTTTTGCGGGAACGGAGAACCGCAAGCCGTTAAGTTATGCCTATGTGGCGATTACGATGGACAATTCCGACCATCAGCTTGCCGTTGACTTTGAGGAGGTGACGGTCGCAAGACGCGTCTACCGTTCCGGTGAGAGTGAATACCTCATTAATGGCAATCCGTGCCGCCTTAAGGACGTGACAGAGCTCTTTTATGATACGGGTATCGGAAAAGAGGGCTATTCCATTATCGGTCAGGGTCAGATCGAGCGTATCTTAAGCGGAAAGCCGGAGGAACGCCGCGAGCTTTTTGATGAGGCTGCGGGTATTGTGAAATACAAGAAACGCAAGGCAACGGCACAGAAGAAGCTTGAGAACGAGAGGGAGAACCTCGTCCGTGTCAACGATATTTTAGCTGAGCTGGAGCGTCAGGTGGGACCTCTGGAGCGTCAGGCGGAGAAAGCGCGTATTTACCTCAAGAAAAAAGAAGAATTAAAGACTTATGATGTGAATATGTTCCTTCTGGAAGTAGAGCGCATCGAGGGCGCACTAAAGGAAGTACAGGAGAAGTACAACATTGCAGATCAGGAAATGCAGGAAGCCAAAGAATCCTACGAGAGCGTGAAGACGGAGTATGAGCGTATGGAGCAGGATATGGCTGCGATGGATGAGAAGCTTAATTCTCTCCGTGAAGGACTGAATCACTCCACCGTAATGAAGGGAAAGCTTGAGGGGCAGATCAACGTCTTAAATGAGCAGATTCACACGGCGGAGATGACGGATGAACACTTAAAGAGCCGTCTGGATTCCATTGACCGTGAGAAAGAGGAGCGCATCAGATCCCGCGAGACCTACGAGAAAGAAAAGGCGGAGCTGGATGTGGAGCTTGCAGCGGCAGAGCAGGAAAAGGAAGCGGCAGCGGAGCGGCTTCGCGTGCTGCAGGAGGAGATCGCGCGCTGCACGGAGGGCATCGAGAAGGGCAAGAACGAGATCATCGAGCTTCTGAATAAGAAAGCTTCGATCAAAGCGCGTCAGCAGCGTTTCGACACGATGGCGGAGCAGGTGAATATCCGGAAGGCGCAACTGACGCAGAGACTTCTCGCGCGAAAGACCGAGGAGGCGGATCTTGTGTCCGTCTTAGAAGAATACCAGAAGGAACTGGATGAGGTGACGGCTTCCATTCAGGCGAATAAGAAGGAAGCCGCCGGAATGGAGGAGAAGAGCCGCGAGTGGAAGCGGAAGTCTGCCGAGACGAACCAGAAGCTGGAGCAGGCGATTGCGAAATATCACAAGGAGCAGTCCAGACTGGAATCCCTTAAGAATATCGCGGAGCGCTACGACGGTTACGGCAACAGCATCCGCCGCGTTATGGAACAGAAATCGCAGCACAAAGGAATCCTCGGCGTTGTTTCCGACCTGATTCAGGTCGAGAAGAAGTACGAGGTCGCAATCGAGACTGCGCTCGGGGGCAACATTCAGAATATTGTTACCGAGGATGAGGACACTGCGAAGAAGATGATTTCCTATCTGAAGCAGAACCGCTACGGACGCGCGACCTTCCTTCCGCTCACCAGTGTGGACGGCAAGGGCAATTTCAAGAATATGGATGCCTTAAAGGAGCCGGGAGTCATCGGACTTGCCAACACGCTTGTCACAACGGAGACAAGATATGAGGGCGTGACGGCGTATCTGCTCGGCAGGGTCATCGTGACGGAGAACATCGACTATGCGATTGCTCTCGCGAAGAAGAACCGCTATTCCCTGCACATCGTAACGTTAGAGGGCGAGTATTTAAGCCCGGGCGGATCGATGACAGGAGGCGCCTTTAAGAACAGCAGCAACCTGCTCGCGAGAAAGCGTGAGATAGAAGAACTGGAGAAGACGGTATCTGATCTGGAAAAAGAGATTTCCGACCACAGAAACCGCCTCGAGGACATTCAGACGGCGCAGAGCCTTCTTGCCGAGGATATCGAGAAGACAAAGACAACGCTGCAGGAACAGTATATTTTGCAGAATACGGCAAAGCTCAATGTAGAGCGCGCGACGGAGCAGAAGAACGAGAGCGAAAGCGTTTTTGCAGGTCTTAAGCTTGAGAGTCAGGAGCTTGAGAACCAGCTTCGTGAGATTTCGGATAACAAGACGAGAATCACGGAGGAGATTGAAACTGCGAAGGAACGCGAGAAGCAGATCGAGGAAGAAAATACACAGTTCCAGAAGAGCCTGGATGAGAACGCCGTCAGAGAGGAAGCGGCGCAGAAGGCAGTATCGGAGGTACAGCTTAAGGAAGCGGCCGTCCGCCAGAAGGTGGAGTTCGTGCTTGTCAACTTAGACCGAATCAACGGGGAAATCAAGCGTTACGAGGACGAGCGGGAAGGCTTTGTGAGGGACGCGAAGGATGCGAAGGCGGACGCCGAGAAGAAGCGCCATGACATCGAGGAAATCCGAAAGACGATTCTTGCATCTGACGACAACTATGAGAAGCTTGAGGCAGAACTTAAGGAGAATACAGCCAGACGCGAGGAAATGTCCGCAGAGTACAAGGGATTTTTCCAGAAGCGCGAGGATATTTCAAATAAGATTACAGACTTAGATAAGGAAATTTTCCGTCTGAACAGCCAGAGAGAAAAATTAGAAGAAGCGCACGAGTATCAGAACAATTACATGTGGGAGGAGTACGAGCTGACTCTGCATGCGGCGATGGAGCTTCGCAATGAGGAATACACAGATCTTGCGGCGATGAAGAAGCTGATTGCAGCCATCAAGGATGATATCCGAAAGCTCGGCGACGTCAATGTCAACGCGATCGAGGACTACAAGGAGATTTCTGAGCGCTACGAGTTCTTAAAGACGCAGCATGACGATCTCGTGGAGGCGGAACAGACATTGATCGGCATTATCGAGGAACTGGATACCGGAATGCGCAAGCAGTTTCTGGAGAAGTTCGCCGAGATACAGCGTGAGTTCGATAAGGTGTTCAAGGAACTGTTCGGCGGCGGAAAGGGAACGCTGGAACTGGTCGAGGATGAGGATATCTTAGAGTGCGGCATCCGCATTATCGCGCAGCCGCCGGGAAAGAAGCTTCAGAATATGATGCAGATGTCCGGCGGGGAGAAATCCCTGACGGCGATTTCACTGCTTTTTGCGATTCAGAACTTAAAGCCGTCCCCGTTCTGTCTGCTGGACGAGATCGAGGCGGCACTTGATGATTCGAATGTCGCACGTTTTGCAAAATATTTACATAAGCTGACAAAGAGCACGCAGTTCATCGTCATCACGCACAGGCGCGGTACGATGGCGGCGGCGGACCGCCTGTATGGTATCACGATGCAGGAGAAAGGCGTATCTACACTTGTCTCGGTGAACCTGATCGAGGATGATCTGGACAAGTAGCGTGTGTGACAAAACGGAAGGATGCGGTTGCAAATAAAACGGAAGGATGCGGTTGCTGGAACAGCCATAGGGTGTGAGCAGTAACCCGGAATGTGAGGGCATGAAATGAGCGAGGAAAAGAAAGGCTTCTGGGGACGTTTAGTCGCGGGATTAGGCAAGACAAGAGATAATATTGTCGCCGGTATTGATTCGATTTTCAGCGGATTTTCCAGTATTGACGATGAGTTCTATGAGGAGATTGAAGAGATTCTCATCATGGGAGATATCGGCGTGAATGCGACGGAGGCGATTATCGAAAGCCTGAAAGAAAAGGTGAAGGAGAACCACATCAAGGACCCGGCAGAGTGCAAAGAACTGCTGATTCACAGCATCAAAGAGCAGATGGACGTCGGCGAGACGGCGTACCGCTTTGAAAATGAGAAATCCGTCGTGCTTGTGATCGGTGTCAACGGCGTCGGCAAGACGACGTCCGTCGGCAAACTGGCGGGCAAGCTGAAGGATCAGAATAAAAAGGTAGTCCTCGCGGCGGCGGATACGTTCCGTGCGGCGGCGGGAAATCAGCTTCAGGAGTGGGCGAACCGCGCAGGCGTTGATATGATCGGCGGACAGGAGGGCGCGGACCCGGCGGCGGTCGTCTATGATGCGGTGGCGGCGGCAAAGGCGCGAAATGCGGACGTACTCCTCTGCGATACGGCGGGGCGCCTCCACAACAAGAAGAATCTGATGGAAGAGCTTAAGAAGATCAACCGCATTCTGGAAAAGGAATATCCGGATGCATACCGCGAGACACTTGTAGTGCTCGACGCGACAACGGGGCAGAACGCCTTAAGTCAGGCGAGGGAGTTCTCAGAGGTGGCGGATATCACAGGGATTATCTTAACGAAGATGGACGGAACGGCAAAGGGCGGAATTGCGGTAGCAATCCATTCTGAGCTTGGCATTCCGGTGAAGTACATCGGCGTCGGCGAGACAATCGAGGATCTGCAGAAGTTTGATTCCAACCAGTTCGTAGACGCACTCTTTGAAGCGTGAGCAAGAGAGGAAAGAACAAATGCTCATGCTAGCATGAAAGCATTTGTTCTTGACGAACGCACGCTTCATGAGCATGGAGCTGTGCGGAATGCGAATGGAGCGAGCCCGGAACGGGCGTGCTCACGCGAAGATGAAAAAGCAAGAGAGGAAAGAGCAAGAGAGCAAAATTGATAGAAGGAGGAGAAATAATGTTGACATTGGACAAATTTGAAGAGGCGAGCGAGAAGGTCAAAGAGGTAACGCTCGAGACGAAGCTGATCTACAGTGATTTTCTCAGTGAGCAGACAGGCAACAAGGTCTACTTAAAGCCGGAGAACATGCAGTTCACCGGGGCGTACAAGGTCAGAGGCGCGTACTATAAGATCAGCACGTTAAGTGAGGAAGAGCGCGCGAAGGGGCTGATCACCGCGTCGGCGGGCAACCATGCGCAGGGAGTTGCCTATGCGGCAAAATGCTATGGATGTAAGGCGGTCATCGTGATGCCGACGACGACGCCGTTAATTAAGGTAAACCGCACAAAGAGCTACGGCGCAGAGGTCGTGCTCTACGGAGACGTCTATGACGAGGCGTGCCAGAAGGCGTATGAGCTTGCCGAGAAGGAAGGCTACACGTTCATTCACCCGTTCGACGACCTTGCGGTCGCCACTGGGCAGGGAACGATCGCCATGGAAATCTTTAAGGAGCTTCCGCTGGTGGAATACATACTGGTGCCAATCGGCGGCGGCGGACTGGCGACAGGCGTTTCGACCTTGGCGAAGCTGTTAAATCCAAAGATCAAGGTCATCGGCGTG
Source organism: Roseburia sp. (assembly GCA_017937095.1). Classification (GTDB taxonomy): domain Bacteria; phylum Bacillota; class Clostridia; order Lachnospirales; family Lachnospiraceae; genus Roseburia. Next base: position 153,023 of record JAGBEG010000017.1, read on the forward strand.
GAGCCTGCGGGTGCGAACTGTATGCAGGCATCGTTTGCGGCGGGCAAGGTCACAACGCTTCCGCATGTGAATACGATTGCGGACGGCACGGCGGTAAAGACGCCGGGAAGCAACATTTTCCCGTACATCCAGAAGAATCTGGACGATATCATCACAGTCGAGGACGACGAACTTGTGGTCGCATTCTTAGATATGGTGGAGAATCACAAGATGGTCGTGGAAAATTCCGGGCTGCTTACCGTAGCGGCGCTAAAGCATCTGGATGTTTCCGACAAGCGCGTTGTCTCAATCTTAAGCGGCGGAAATATGGATGTCATCACAATGTCATCTGTCGTGCAGCAGGGATTGATTTTCCGCGACCGTATTTTTACCGTATCGGTGCTGCTGCCGGATAAGCCGGGCGAGCTTACCAAGGTGTCGGCGACGATCGCAGCGGAGCAGGGTAATGTCATCAAGCTCGAGCATAACCAGTTCGTATCGACGAACCGGAACGCGGCAGTGGAGCTTCGCATCACGCTGGAGTGCTTTGGAACCGATCACAAGAAGCAGATTATGAAAGCGCTTGAGAAGAGCGGATATAAGCCGAAGCTTGTGCGTGCAAGTCTGTAGGAACAGACAAAAGAGAGGAGAACGAAATGTTAGAAAAGATGTTCAAATTAAAGGAAAACAATACGACGGCAAGAACCGAGGTCATGGCGGGAATTACGACGTTTATGACGATGGCGTATATTCTTGCAGTCAACCCGTCCATGCTGGCAGAGGCGGGCATGGATAAGACGGCTGTTTTGATTGCAACAGCAATCGCGGCATTTATAGGAACAATGGCAATGGCGCTTCTTGCCAATTACCCGTTTGCATTAGCGCCGGGCATGGGCTTAAATGCTTATTTTACATATACCGTATGCGGTGCGATGGGCTATTCCTGGCAGGTCGCTTTGATGGCGGTATTTGCAGAGGGACTAATTTTTATCGTGCTTTCTTTGACGAATGTGCGTGAGGCGATTTTCAACGCGATTCCGACGAACCTGAAAAAGGGTGTGAGCGTCGGCATCGGCCTGTTCATTGCATTTATCGGTTTACAGAACGGCGGAATTGTGGTAGCGAACAGCTCTACGCTTGTCTCCTATGTCAATTTCACCGGAAACTTTAAGACGGAGGGAATCTGTGCGCTGCTCGCATTGATCGGTCTTTTTATTACGATCATTCTTTACATCAAGCGCGTAAAGGGAGCAATCCTTTTAGGCATTATTCTTACATGGATTCTTGGCATTATCTGTCAGGCAGTTGGAATCTATGTGCCGGATGTGGAGGCAGGCTTTTATTCGCTATATCCTGCATGGGGCTTTACGGATCTGACGGCAATCGGTGAGACTTTTGGTCAGTGTTTTAAGGCGGATTTCGGCAGTGTGCGTGTCTTTGATTTTATTGTTGTACTCTTATCCTTCCTGTTCGTCGATATGTTCGACACGCTCGGCACATTGATCGGCGTTGCGAATAAGGCGGATATGCTGGATAAGGACGGAAAACTGCCGCGCATCAAGCAGGCGCTTCTTGCGGATGCGATTGCGACCTCTGCAGGCGCAGTGCTCGGTACTTCGACGACGACGACCTTTGTTGAGAGCTCTTCCGGTGTTGCGGAGGGAGCAAGAACCGGACTGGCGTCGGTCGTGACGGGCTTCCTGTTTTTGATTTCTGTTGTGCTCTCCCCGATTTTCTGCTCCATTCCGAGCTTCGCGACGGCTCCGGCACTGATTTTCGTCGGTTTTCTGATGGTATCGACAGTGACGAGCATTGAGTTTACGGATATGACGGAGGCGGTTCCGGCATACTTATGTCTGCTTGCAATGCCGCTTATGTACAGTATTTCCGAGGGTATTGCTATCGGCGTTATCTCCTATGTCATCATCAACGTGGTCTGCGGTAAGGCGAAGAAGATTACACCGCTTATGTATGTGCTGGCAGTACTCTTTGTCTGCAAATACATCTTCCTGTAAGGGGAGACGTGATACGATTGTCGGAGCGAGCGGCGGAAATGAGGGAATATGTTGGATAGAATAAAAAAGAGCCTTATTTTTGCCGCTGTTTTTGGCAGCGGCTTTGCGGCAGCGCTTGTTCTTTGTGCTGCAAGCGGCAGACCGTTCGGAAGAAGTCTGCTGCCGTTCGCGGGCTGTGTGGACGGCTTTGTGCTTGCGGCGGTCGGATTCTTCCAGACGGAAGGCAAAAGTGAAGTGCTCTACGGCATCTGCTGCGCGGCATGTCTCTTTTGTGCGATCGTACAGGCCGCGATGGTGCTTTGAAGGTGAAGGCATAGCCTTACTTTCTGTTCCAAATCGAGGGCACACAATTTTGTATGATCCGGGCAATATCTTCCTCGCTTTCCTGACAGCCGGTATCGATCCAGCGTTTCAGGGCGAAGGTAAACCCTGCCTGAAAATAGACGAAGTAATACATCATTTCCGCCTCGGACGAGATTCCGGCGGCTGTACAGTAGGGTTTTATGATTTGATTCCACATCGGATCGCGCCCCTGTTTCAGAGGGAAATTCTTTCGTTCCTTTAAAGCGATTTTATAAAAATCACGATGCTTTCTGATATGTCTGAGAAATGGAATGAAGGGCCAGGCAGGGAAGATATCATTCTCTGCCGGCGCCTGATTTTTATAACTTTCCAACAATTCTTCATTCAAATGCTCTTCCATCTGTTCCATGATTTCATAAATGTCCGTGTAATGCGCATAGAAAGTAGAGCGGTTGACATTCGCTTTTTCGCATATCATTTTCACAGTAATTTTTTCAAAATCCATGTCTTTGAGCAGGGCAAGCATTGCATCTTTCAGTTTTTTATCCATATCACGAAAACGTTGATTATTCCGGGTGTTCATGTAAGATTCTCCTATCATTTATTATTCCAACACGAATTGCGATATTGATGATTGAAGAAACCGGCTCGTGTCTCTATAATTATAATATGTTTTTTTAATAAATCAACGCATGTCGGAAAAATAGAAAGGCAATGGAAGAGATGAAAGCAGCAATTTATAAAGGAAAAGAAGATGTTGAAATTCAGGAATTGCCTCTGCCGGAGTGTGGGGATGACGATGTCCTGATCCAAAATATCTATTCCAGCATCTGCGGAACGGATGTTGCGGTTTATAAATACGGACCGGAGACCGGACACCGGATTACGGTGGGAAGTGAATTTGGTCATGAGACAATTTCCAGAGTCGCTGCGGTGGGGAAAAATGTAAAAGAGTTTTCCGTGGGAGAGCGCGTCTACCCATATCCACGTTATGCAAAGAATGATACAAAGCGGGCGGGGACAATCGGCGGATTTTCGGAGTATATTCTTGTGCCGCAGGCGAAAAAGAATCATTCGTTATATGAAGTGCCGGAAACAATACCGGACCGCCTTGCGTGCCTGATTGAACCGTTTACGGTAGGATGCCGTGCAGCAAGACGGGGACAGCCCAAGGCGGGAGAAAATGCGATTGTGTTTGGCTGTGGTACGATCGGTCTTGCCGCAGCCATAGCGCTCAAATTCTTTGGCGCAGCTAAGGTCATGATCTGCGATTTGTCAGATCTGCGGTTAAATATTGCAAAGGAAATCGGATTTGCCGTCTGCAATACGGCAAAAGAAAATTTCGAGGAAAAGGCTGTAAGCTATTTTGGGGAAGCACCGTCCCTGTCAGGGCAGACCATGGATGCGGATATCTTCTTAGATGCTGCCGGCGACGAAAGCATTTTGGAAACATTTATGAAGCATGGAAAAATCGGCAGCCGTTTTGTATCTGTAGCGGTCAGCAAATCAAAACGCAGTCTGGATCTGCTGCATCTGACTTATGCGCAGAAAAGTATTATCGGTTCCGGCGGATATTTCCCGGAGGACGTCCGGGATGTGATGACGATCATGCAAAGCGGCAGATGGGATCTGGAAAAGATGATTACCCATGAATTTTCGATTGATGAAATTGACCGGGCAATTCAGACAGCGGCAGATTCCGACAGAGCTTTGAATGTGACAATTAAATTTTAACTCGGGAGAGCCTGCAGACGAATAAATAAGGAACGAGTGTCAAGAAAAAATACTTGACACCCGTTCCTTTTTATGATAATCTACCCAAGGTGAGCATGAATGGAAGAGAAGATAGAACAGGCGTATCTCTATGATTTCTACGGAGAACTCCTAAACGAGCATCAGAGAAGAATATACGAGGATTTCATTTTCAATGATCTCTCGCTCGGAGAGATTGCGGATGAGGAGGGAATCAGCAGGCAGGGCGTTCACGATATGGTGAAGCGGTGCACGCGGATGCTCGAGGGCTACGAGGAGAAGCTTCATCTGGTGGAGAAGTTCTTATCCGCCAAGAGGCGGGTGGAGGAGATACATCAGCTTACGGAGCGCTTCCATGAGAGCCATGACGAGACGATGATACAGGAAATCGAACGGATTTCCAATCAGCTATTAGAGGAGTTATAGATGGCATTTGACAGCTTATCTGAAAAACTTCAAAACGTATTCAAGAATCTGCGGAGCAAGGGAAAGCTGACCGAGGCGGACGTTAAGACGGCGCTTAAGGAAGTCAAGCTTGCACTGCTCGAGGCGGATGTCAACTTCAAGGTCGTGAAGCAGTTCGTAAAGGATGTCGAGGAGCGTGCGGTTGGACAGGACGTGATGAACGGACTGAATCCGGGACAGATGGTCATCAAGATTGTAAATGAAGAGATGGTCAGGCTGATGGGTTCTGAGACGTCGGAGATTGAGCTGCAGCCCGGAAAGGCACTCACGGTTATTATGATGACAGGTCTTCAGGGTGCAGGTAAGACGACGACCGCGGCAAAGCTTGCCGGGAAGTTCAAGCAGAAGGGCAAGAAGGTACTGTTGGTCGCGGGTGACGTTTATCGTCCGGCAGCGATTGAGCAGTTGCAGATCAACGGTGAGAAGCAGGGCGTGGAAGTATTCTCCATGGGGGATAAGAACAGCCCGGTCAACATCGCAAAGGCGGCAATCGAGCACGCCAGAAAGAACGAATTTAATATTGCAATCATCGATACCGCCGGGCGTCTTCATATCGACGAGGACATGATGGCGGAGTTAATTCAGATAAAAGAGAACGTCACAGTGCATCAGACGGTGCTGGTCGTGGATTCCATGACAGGACAGGATGCGGTAAATGTGGCGAAGACCTTTAACGAGAACATCGGTATCGACGGAGTCATCTTAACAAAGCTGGACGGCGATACGAGAGGCGGTGCGGCGCTTTCAATTCGTGCCGTGACCGGAAAGCCGATTTTCTACGCGGGAATGGGTGAGAAGCTGTCCGATCTCGAGCAGTTCTATCCCGACCGCATGGCGTCGAGAATCCTCGGTATGGGCGATGTGCTGACTCTGATTGAGAAGGCGCAGGAAGACTTCGACGAGGAGAAGGCGAAAAAGCTTGAGCAGAAGATGCGCAAGAACGAGTTTGACTTTGAGATGTATTTAGAGTCGATGAGCCAGATGAAGAAGATGGGCGGTCTTTCCAGCATCCTTGGCATGATGCCGGGACTTGGAATGGGCGGCGGCAAGATGCCTGATATCGACGAGGCGGCCGCAGAGAAGAGCCTTTCCCGCACAGAGGCGATTATCTATTCGATGACGCCCGAGGAGCGGCAGAATCCGGCGCTCCTGAATCCGAGCAGAAAGCGCAGAATCGCGCAGGGGGCGGGGGTTGATATTGCGGAGGTCAACCGTCTGGTGAAGCAGTTTGAACAGATGAAGAAGATGATGAAGCAGATGCCCGGTATGATGAAGAAGGGCAGACGCGGAGGAATGTTCGGAAAGCTTCCGTTTTAAGTGTTAAGAATTGCGTATTACGCATTCTAAAGCGACTGCGACGTGGCTGCGAAGAAAGCCGCAGAGTAGTTACTATATATATGGTCAGCAAATTCAAGGAGGTGAAAGTAATGGCAGTAAAGATCAGATTAAGAAGAATGGGACAGAAGAAAGCTCCTTTCTATAGAATCGTAGTTGCAGATTCCAGATCCCCGAGAGATGGAAAGTGCATCGAGGAGATTGGAACTTATGATCCGACGAAAGATCCAAGCGAGTATCATGTAAATGAGGAGTTAGCTAAGAAGTGGTTAGCAAACGGAGCTCAGCCAACCGATACTGTTGCACGTATTTTCAAGAGCGCAGGCATCGAGAAATAGGATTCGTGAGGTGGACCTAATGAAAGAATTAGTTGAAGTAATTGCTAAATCACTCGTCGATTCCCCGGATGAGGTCGTTGTGACCCAGACTGAGAATGAGAAAGCCATCGTTATTGAACTGCGCGTCGCACAGTCCGATATGGGCAAGGTAATCGGCAAGCAGGGGCGAATTGCCAAGGCAATCCGTTCCGTTGTGAAGGCTGCTGCCTCAAAGGAAGAAAAGAAAGTTATTGTAGAGATTGTACAGTAACAGCGAAAGGCTACCCCTGTCCGGGATAGCCTTTTTCTCTATAGGAAAAGAAAGAATGTGCCGCGAGGTATTTCAGATAACAGCGGGATTCGGAGGAAGGAATGGAAGATTTATTACAGGTGGGAATCATCACAACGACGCACGGGGTGCGCGGGGAGGTCAAGGTATTTCCGACGACGGATGATCCTGCACGTTTTAAGAAGTTAAAGCATGTAATTTTAGATACAGGAAAAGAAAAGCTGGAGCTTGAAATCGCAGGAGTCAAGTTTTTCAAAAATATGGTCATCTTAAAGTTCAGGGGAATCGACAATATAAACGACGTCGAGAAATACCGCAAATGCGGGCTCTATGTCACGCGGGAGAACGCTGTGGAACTGGAAGAGGACGAGTATTTTATTGCGGATTTGATCGATATGGAGGTCGTGACAGACGAAGACGAGCGGCTTGGGACGCTTGTCGACGTTATGCAGACGGGAGCGAACGACGTCTATGTTGTTAAAACAGAGAGCGGCGAAGAACTGTTGCTTCCGGCAATCCATGACTGCATCCGTTCGGTGGATGTGAAGGCGGGACAGATGCTTGTACATCTGCTGCCGGGGCTTCGGGATATCAATAAGAAGTAACGAGGTCTGTCTGGGACAGAGGGAGAACAGCAACGGAGGGAGGAAACGAACTTGCATTTTCATATATTGACGCTTTTCCCGGACATGGTCATGCAGGGGCTTTCCCAGAGCATCATCGGACGTGCCGCAGAGCGGGGGCTGCTCTCCATAGAGACGGTCAATATCCGCGACTATACGAAGGACAGGCACAGGAAGGTGGACGATTATCCTTACGGCGGCGGCGCGGGAATGCTGATGCAGGCACAGCCCGTTTACGATGCGTGGAAAGCGGTGAAGGAGCGCATTGCAGACAGGGCACAGGCGGTATCACCGCAGCATGTCCCGTGCGGGTACGCGACGCCGCAGAAAGGGCAGGCGCAGGATGCGAGGGAGCAGACGAAACAGGCGGCATCGCAGCGCGTCCGCACGGTGTATGTGACGCCGCAGGGCGCGACGTTCACCCAGCAGATGGCAAAGGAACTGGCGAAGGAGGAGGACGTGATTTTCCTCTGCGGGCACTATGAGGGAATCGATGAGCGCGTGCTCGAGGAGATCGTCACGGACTATATTTCGATTGGCGACTACGTTCTGACCGGAGGGGAACTCCCGGCGATGGTCATGATCGATGCGATTTCGCGGATGGTGCCGGGCGTATTGACGAACGGTGAGTCCGGCGACACAGAATCCTTTGAGGGGAATCTGTTGGAATATCCGCAGTACAGCCGCCCGGAGGAATGGCATGGAAAAAGTGTGCCAAAGGTTCTTCTTTCCGGCAATCAGCGGATGATCGATGCGTGGCGAAGGGAAGCGGCGGTAGCGCGCACGAGGGAGCGCAGACCGGATCTTTACCGGAAATATGAACAGGGGCAGGAATGCATTGCCTCATTGAAGAAACAGAAGCTGCTTCATATGGATATGATAGAGCTGATCGCGAGAGGACAGGCGCAGATCATTTTCGCAGAGGGGGCAAATATCTGCCTTAGGGATATGGCAAGCGGAATTTATTTCCATACGGCGGAGAATGAGAACATGGGCAAGCGGATGCTTAAGGAGCTTGCGAAGCAGGCAGATGCGGCGTCCGGCGTGGGGCTTCTGGTGCTGCATCAGGAGTTTATGGTGGAGCAGGCAAAGCGGCAGATTGGTCTTTCCGATATTATGGCGTGCAGTCAGGTCGTGTATACAAAGCGCGAGAAGCTCCCGGTTACCGGGCTTTACAGCGTGGACGGCGAGGAACACGCGGGGCAGCCAGGAATCCGGCCGCTTGGGATGGAGCATATAGATGCGGTAGTCCGTCACTACGGTGAGATCGTCGACCGGGAATATATCGCAGACCGCATTGCGAAGCAGGCGATGTTCGGCGCTTTCTTAGGCGGGGAACTGGCAGGCTTTGTGGGGATGCACGCGGAGGGGAGCATCGGGATGCTTCATGTCCTGCCGGAATACCGGGGCAGGAAGTTTGGCAAGGCGCTTGAGACGTACATGATCAATCGCTGTCTGGAACGCGGGTACACGCCGTATGGACAGGTCGCGGTCGGAAATGGGATTTCAAAGCAGTTACAGGAGTCGCTTGGCTTGTGTTTTTCCAGATCATGCGTGTACTGGCTGGAGAAAGCACAGGAAGAGGAGAAGGAGAGGTAGAGGAGAAGATGAAAGCGTTTGTGTCGTGCCTTAGCACGGATAATTATTTAAACGGGATTCTGGTGTTGTATCAGAGTCTTCTGGACACAAATACAACATATCCGTTCTATTGTCTGGTGTCCAGTCAGGTGAGCGAGGAGACAAGGAGCAGTCTGGAAAAAGTGGGAATCCATGTCATTGTGCGTGACGCGGTGTCCGTGTCTGAGATTACCAACCGCCCGATGGAGGGATGGGATTACACCTATTTCAAGTTCCGTCTGTTCGAGCTGACGGAGTTCGAAAAGCTGGTATATCTCGATGCGGATATGATCGTGATGCAGAATATTGATGCGCTGTTCGGCGAGAAGGCAATCGCGATCTGTCAGGACGGCTACCAGTTTACCGGAATCAAGGAGAAGGAGAACTGCGGCTGCAACTCGGGGCTGATGGTGATAGAACCGGATGTGGAATTGTTCCACAAGCTCGTTGCAGAACTTCCGTCAGCCATGGAGCGCGGTCTTTCCGGGGATCAGGAGGTCTTAAATCTCTTTTTGGATGGAAATACATGGCTTCCTGCGTACTACAACATGACGCCGAACATGATCGATAAGGCGTGCTACCGCGAGAAATATTTTGATTTCCGCTATAAGGATATCCGGGTCGTTCATTTTATCTGGAAGATGAAGCCGTTTTTTACAACGAAAATCGGTTTGAAGCGCTTTTTCTCCATGCTGACGCGCCTGCATTTTTACGAGATCAGGGCGAACCGGTATTATTATAAGGAAATGAAGAAAATCATGAGCAGGCTTGCGGCGTGACCACAAGGAGAACTGTTACGGTGTTTCGCAACAGTTTGACCCAGGACTTTGCACTTGCTGCAAAGTCCGTGAGGATATGCAAATTTAGCTAGGAGGGAATCTGCCCTTCGCCGCAGGCGATTTTAAATGGGCAGATTCCGTAACAGTTCCGCCGGAAGGCGGAACTGTTACGAAACACCCGGAAAAGTTGTAAAAATCGCTTTACATTTGAAACAAGTTATGGTAAGATACAAAAGTTGTGAGTAAATAGATGGTCCTCTGTTACGGGAAGCGTATTAAGAACATCCAAATATCAGGAGGTCACAAAATGAACGCAAGTGAGATTATTAAGAGCATTGAAGCAGAGCAGTTAAAGGCTGAGGTTCCGGAGTTCCGCGTTGGCGATACCGTTAAGGTTTACGGTAAGATCAAAGAGGGAAACCGTGAGAGAATCCAGGTATTCGAGGGAACTGTCATCAAGAGACAGGGCGGAAGCAACCGCGAGACCTTCACCGTAAGAAAGATTTCCAACGGTGTCGGCGTAGAGAAGACCTGGCCGTTACATTCTCCGAACGTTGAGAAGGTAGAGGTTGTTCGTCAGGGTAAGGTAAGACGTGCAAAGTTGTTCTACTTAAGAGACCGTGTCGGCAAGAAGGCAAAGGTAAAAGAGCTTGTAAAATAATTGCAGCGCAGGGAGAGCCTGACAGCATTTCAAAGAGATGCTGCCGGGCTCTTTTTTGCTCTATAGGAAATATCATATTGCTGCAAATCGTGAAAGTGCGGATTCCATTTTTACTCTATAGGAACTTGCAAAAACATGCACAAAAATTTTGTGAAAATAACTGTAAATATATACAATATATGGTATTGACAAAATTTTTGAGGGGGGGGGGTAAAATAGTATATAGATTTTTGAGAAAAAGCTCGAAAATACAGAAAAATCAATTCCATAAAATGGAGGTACAAAAGTTATGAAGAAGAAACTATTGACAGCCGTATTGAGTGTGGTATTGTGTCTTGGGTCAGCAATGACTGTTATGGCAGCGCCCAGCCCGACATCCCAGAATACCTATCAGGCACAGACGGGATCTGTAGACACGTATGTTGCAGCAGCGCCGAGTGAGGTGAAAGCGGCGTATGAAAGCTATCAGGCAGCGACAGCAGCCGGTGACGAGCAGGCTTACAAGTCATTTATTAAGGCACAGACCGGCGCGGATGTGGATAAGGTAGTAACATCCGGCATTGTTGATGTAGTAAGACCGAACGTTTCCGATGCACAGCTTGCAAAAGGTATCGTTGTTACATTTCCTGCGGCGGGAATCCGGGCAAACAGTCAGGTTATCGTACTTCACTTAAACAATCAGGGAGTATGGGAACAGCTTCCGGTTTCTGCGGTAGGTGACGGAACGATTTCAGCTACATTTACATCTTTCTCACTTGTATTTTATGCAGAAGTAGAGACAAGCGTTTCCGAACATTATCATCAGTATAGTGAGTTCACAACAGCGCCTACGGCTGAAACATGGGGATACACCACACATTACTGCGAGTGTGGTGACATCTACTATGACAACTATGTTGCTCCGACAAGCCAGAGCGCAGCGGCAGTTACTTCTCCGAAGACCGGAGAGAGCAATATGCCGATGGTAGTTCTTTTCGCAGCAGCGGCAGCAGCCGGTGCGGCAGTATGTGTAAGACGCAAGGTAAATGCGTAAAAGAGTGTTTTAGGACAGAATCTGGATCGCCGGACTTTTAAAGCCCGGCGATTCCTTTTTGAATAAGGAAAGGCGATGCCCCGGGAAAGCAGGGCGCCTGTGTGTTTGGGAGAGACAAACGTGAGTAAAAGAGTATGCGCGGACGGTTTAAAGTATGGAAAGGGCAGGCGTGCGGTTCTTAAAATGATAACAGTCGTATTGCTTCTGGTTGCAATTTTGGCGGGAACGGTATATAGTATTTGGTGGTCTGGCAGGAGCAGTCTGCTCAAAGATAGCAGCAATCCGTGGTCCGGAAGCATCAATTCGGATGCGGATGAGATCGTGGCGGAGAAAATTGACGGTGTGACATATTATTATCAGCCTGATATCCTGAATATTCTCTGTGTCGGAATCGACAAGGAAGGGGAACTGACAGGGGTCGATTACAGCGGAAACAGCAGAGGACAGTCCGATGCGATTTTCCTCGTGTCGCTTGATTTGAAAAAGAAAGACATCCGGGTGATTACGGTGCCCCGGGATACGGTTGTGAATCTGGAAATGTATGATGTGCTGGGGAATTACATGGGAAAGACTGAGGGACAGATTGCGCTCCAGTACGCTTACGGGGATGGTATGCAGCAGAGTGCAGAGTTGGTATCAAAGCGCGTGTCGGAGATTTTCGGAACGATACTGATCAGCGGTTATGCTGTTTTGGATCTGGAGTGTATCCAGATTTTGAATGACATGATCGGCGGGGTGGATGTGACGATGGATCAGGATTATACGATGCTGGATGAGGCTTTTGTAGAAGGGGAGACGGTGCATCTGACGGGCGAACAGACGATGCATTTTGTGCGGAACCGTGATACGGAGATTCCGGCGAGCGCGTATACCAGACTTAACAGGCAAAAGCTTTATCTGGAAGCATTTGCCAGACAGGCAAAGCACGCGGTGAAAGAGAATATCGGATTGCCCGTGAAGATATTGGAAGAAATCAAAAACTACATGGTGACGGATATGAGCGCGTCACAGATACTTTATCTGGCGACCGAAGTGGTGAATTATGATTTTTCGGGCGACGGTATGTATATACTGCAGGGCGATATTGTAGATAACGACGGATACGAATGGTTTTATCCGAATCAGGATGCGCTGAATGCGTTGAAAATTCAGTTGTTTTATACGAAATAAGAGAAAATAAGAGGATGCATATGAAATCAAATAACAGGTGGAGAACCTTTGTGGAGAAAGTAAAGACGGACGCAGCGTGCAAAAAACGTTTTTTACAGATTGTGATTGCCGTACTTCTCGTGATCGCCGTCTGCTGCATTGGCTATGCGGTGCATTATTATCGTGCATTGGACACGCAGGAAGCGCTGTATGAGGAACTGCGCGTGACGGAAGCACAGGAGGTCGTGATCGAGGCAGATGTGACGGAACAGGAGGAAACGGAGCAGGAGACCTGTGAAGCCGTCTATGATTTTGACGCGCTCCGGGAAGAAAATGCAGACATTTACGCGTGGATTACGGTTCCGGGAACGCAGGTCGATTATCCGGTACTCCAGAGCGAGACGGACAATTATTATCTGGAACACAATCTGGACGGCTCTTCGGGATATCCGGGATGCCTTTATACAAACGAGTGCAATCTCAAGGACTTTTCGGATTACAATACGGTCATTTATGGACATAATATGAAGGACGGCAGTATGTTCGGCTGTCTGCATTCCTATGAGGATGGGGAATTTTTTGAGGAGAACCGCCACATTATCGTTTATACGGAAGAAAAATGTCTGACCTATGAAATCTATGCGGCGGTGAAGTTCACGGATGTTTATATTCCGGCTTATTATGATTCTGCGACTGCTTCCGGCAGGGATGCGTTTCTTGCGGCTGTGAGGGAAGAGAGCGCCGGGAGCGAGGTCTCGCATATTGCAGAGGATATCGAAATCCAGCCGGAGGATAAGATTATCACGCTCTCTACCTGTGTGAACGGCGAGCGGGCAAAGCGCTGGCTGATTGTCGGCAGGCTGGTGAGTGAGATGCCGTATTCGGATTCTGACGGCACCACTGGTAAGGAAAATTAAATTGCGAAGCCACATGGTTTGTGTTAAAGTAGAACAGGAATCATGTGGCTTTTTTTCGGAGAGATAAAATGCGTAGACGTAGAAGCGGATTGAATTTTGGAAGACAGAAGAAGAAAGTAAATATGGCAATTGTGCGGGAAGTGTGCGTCTGGGCAGTTGAGATTCTGATTACACTTCTTGTTGCGTTTACACTGGTATATTTTATTGGATTACGTACAAGTGTAGTTGGACAGTCCATGGCGGAGACTTTGCAGAGCGGGGATGAGATTCTGGTCAACCGCTTTATCTATAAGGTGACAAACCCTAAGCCGAATGATATTATCGTATTTTTGCCGAACGGAAATGAGAAATCGCACTATTATGTCAAACGGGTCATCGGCGTCCCCGGGGATACGATCCAGATTAAGAATGGGGATGTCTACGTGAACGGTGAGCTGTTCGAGGAAGAAGTCAGCGTGGCGTCGATTGAGGATGCCGGACTTGCCGGGGAGGAGATCACATTAGCGCAGGACGAGTTCTTTGTGCTCGGCGATAACCGCAACAACAGCGAGGACAGCCGCTATGCAAATATCGGCAACATCAGGAAGGAATATATTATAGGAAAAGCGTGGTTTATCGTGGCTCCGTGGGGAGATTTCGGTTTTTTGTAAGACACGTTTGGGCATAGGAGGTAAGGATGCAATTTCAATGGTACCCCGGGCATATGACGAAAGCAAAGCGTCAGATGCAGGAAGATATGAAACTGATCGATCTGGTCATCGAACTGGTGGACGCGAGGATTCCGCTTAGCAGCCGGAATCCGGATATCGACGAGCTTGGCAGGAATAAGGCAAGGCTGATTCTTTTGAATAAGTCGGATCTCGCGGACGAAGCGGCGGGCAGGGCATGGTCGGATTACTTTAAAGCGAAGGGCTGCTTTGTGGTAGCCCTGGATTCGCGTAATAAGACGGGCATGAAGGAAGTGACCGCGGTTGTCATGGAAGCCTGCAGGGAGAAGATTGAGCGCGACAGAAAACGGGGGATTGTAAACCGTCCGGTGCGTGCGATGGTGGTTGGGATTCCGAACGTCGGGAAATCGACCTTCATCAATTCCTATGCGGGGCGCGCATGTGCCAAGACCGGGAATAAGCCCGGCGTCACAAAGGGCAAGCAGTGGATCAGGCTCAATAAGAATGTAGAGCTTTTAGATACGCCGGGAATCCTCTGGCCGAAGTTCGAGGATCAGAGCGTGGGGCTAAAACTGGCGTTGATCGGTGCGATTAAGGACGAGATATTAAATATCGACGAACTGTCCTTAGAGCTGATTAAGATTTTGACCGCATATTATCCGGGAGCGCTAAACGCGCGCTATGGCACGGATGAGCAGCCGGTTGACGAAGCGGCAGAGCCGGCACAGATACTGGGACAGATCGCGGCAAACCGCAAGTGTGTGGCGCGCGGCGACGAACTTGATTACAGTAAGGCGGCGGCGCTTCTGATAGATGAATTTCGCAGCGGCAGGCTGGGAAGAATTACACTGGAGCGACCGGAGGGATAGCGATGGAAGCGAAGAAAATCGGAGAGATCAAAGACGAGCTTAAGGCGGCAGAGGATGTGATGCTGCCTTCTTTTATCGAAAAATATCAGGCGGACGAGCGCGCCGGGGTAAAAAAGCTCTGTGAGCAGGCGGGTACGAGACTGAGAAAGCTTGAGGCGGAGCGGGCGCGCACCGAAGCGCTCTGGAAATACGAGAGAGAATACAGCATGTATACACGCATCTGCGGCATTGACGAGGTGGGCAGAGGTCCGCTTGCCGGACCTGTCGTCGCGGGAGCGGTCATTTTGCCGAAGGACTGTGATATTCTATACATCAATGATTCCAAGAAGCTGTCGGCGGCAAAGCGGGAGGAGCTTTACGATATCATTATGGAGAAAGCGGTCGTAGTCGGCATCGGGATGGCAAGCCCGCAGAGGATTGACGAGATCAACATTTTACAGGCAAACTACGAGGCGATGCGCGAGGCTATAAGCAAATTGGGCGAAGCGCCCGATATATTATTAAATGATGCGGTGACGATTCCGGGCGTCGCGATCCGGCAGGTGCCGATCATCAAGGGCGATGCGAAGAGCATTTCCATCGGTGCGGCGAGCATCGTGGCGAAGGTGACGAGGGACCGCCTGATGGTGGAGTACGATAAGATTATGCCGGAATATGGGTTTGCCTCGAACAAGGGCTACGGCTCGGCGGAGCATATCGCGGCGTTAAAGAAGTATGGACCGTCCCCGATTCACCGCAGAAGCTTTATCGGAAATTTTGTGTGAGCTGCGGTCTGTGGATTACGGCAGACGCTTTGCGCGAGAGTGCCGCGACAGGGCAGGGCATTCATAAAACGGCAGACACTGTGTGCGAAGGTGCTGCGACAGGAAGCGGCGCGGAAAAGAGGACATATGCAGATATCGGATATGCTTGGACAGTACAACAGGAATGTGACGAATACAACGGAGGAGCTGCACGGGACGCAGAGCGTCCAGAAGCTTGTATCTTCGGTGGGCGAGCTTGGAGCCGGAAGTATTTTTGAGGGAACGATCAATCATGTCAAAGGCGGCAGGGTCACGCTTGCACTGGCAAACGGACAGACGGTCACGGCGCGGCTTGAAGGCAAGGTGGATTTACAGCCGGGTTCGTCGATGTTCTTTCAGGTCAAGGCGAATGACGGTATGACGGTATCGATTCGTCCGTACACAGAACTTGGAAATGTCAGCAACCCGATTCTTTTTAGTGCGCTCGCGGCAGCGCAGGTGCCGGCGACGGAGCGGACGCTTCGGATGGTGGATGCAATGATGCAGGAACAGCTTCCGATCGGGAGACAGAGCGTGCTTGACATGGCAAAGCTTGTGAATGCGAATCCGAACGCAAATGTGCAGACCATTGTACAGATGGCGAAGCTCGGGCTTCCGGTGACAGAGATGATGGCGTCCCAGTTCGAGGGATATCTGTCAAATCAGCATGCGCTTTTAAATGAGCTTGAACTTGCAACAGGGCAGATGCTCGAAGTGCTCGGGGATGAAGCAGTATCGCCCGAGGAAGCTTTTGCGCTGTACGGGAAGCTTCTTTCTATTTTCTCATCGGAGAATGGACAGACTGCGGGAAATTCGGCAGCAACTGCGGCGGAAGGCGCGGCGGCGCAGGGGCAGAATGCGGGAGATACTGCGGTTCCGGCGGGAGTAGCATCGGGACAGACTGCCGGAGATACGGCGCTTTCTGCGGGAGCGGCACAAGGACAGACCGCCGGAGCGGCGCAAGCCGGTCTGACAGCGGCGGATGGGTTGTGGATGGATTTGCAGCAGGAGAAAGCTGCGGCAGGACAGCAGGGAGCCGCGGGGGAAGCGGCGCAAGGGCAGCTTTCCATGGGGACGGAACAGCTTGTCGCGGAGGGAGGAGCCGCCGCAAAGGGCGAGACGCTTGGCGGACTGCTCACGGAGGAGCAGCTTCTTAATCTGACAAAGACATTGCAGAATATCCCGACGCTGCTTGGGAACGGGGAGCTTTTTGCGGGAACTGCATCCGAAGAAGTCTATGTCGATACGCTTACGGAGGAGCCGCCGGATATGGAAACGCTTATGGCGGCGGAAAACGGGGCAAAGTCCGCGGAGGCGGCGGTGAATAAGGACATGACGGCGGAGCAGTTTTTAAAGACGCTGCACCGCGCGCTCTCAGAGAACGGACAGTATGGCTTTGCGGGGCTGAAATGTCTTTTTGCGGGGAAAGAATTTCAGCAGTTGTTCAAGCATGTGGTCGAAAAGCAATGGCTCATGGAGCCGCGGGAGCTTGCCGGGGAGAAGAAGATTGCCGAACTTTATGAGAAGATGGAACATCAGATTCGTCAGATGGAGGCGGCGATCAAGGCGACGGGAATCACGCAGGAATCCTTTTTACATACGGCGTCGGATATCCGCGGCAATATCGAGTTCATGAATCAGATGAACCACATTTATAATTATGTGCAGATACCGCTTAAAATGTCCGGGCAGAACGCCAACGGCGAGCTGTATGTCTATACAAATAAGAAGAATTTCACGGATGCGGACGCGGAGCTGACGGCGTTTTTGCATCTGGATATGGGAAATCTCGGCTCGACCGATGTTTCGGTGCGGATGCAGAACCGTCAGGTGAAAACAAATTTCTATTTTGAGGACGACGCTTCCTACGCACTTGTGGAAAAGCATCTTCCGATTCTGGAGAAAAGGCTGAAAAACAAGGGCTATCACTGTACGATTACCATTACGAACGAGAAGAAGAATATTAACTTCAAGGAGAATTTCTTAAGGAAGGGCAGTGCGCCGGTGGGAAGCCTGCACCGCTATTCCTTTGATGTGAGGGCATAGCGGAGAGTGAGGGAGAAGATGGCAGAGCAGAAAGATACAAAACCAAAAGAGCGGACAGCCGTCGCCGTTGCCTACAATCCGGGCGACGTAGCGCCGAAGATTCTCGCGGCAGGAAAGGGAGCCGTCGCCGAGCGTATCATCGAGACGGCGAAGGAGAATGACGTTCCGTTTTATCAGGATAACAAGCTTGCAGAAACGCTCTCCAAGCTTGAAATCGGCGACACGATTCCGCCGGAGCTTTACGAGGTCGTCGCAGAGATTCTTGTATTTGTGGACGATATGGACCGCATGAAAGGAAAGCTTAAGGATTCGGGGCTGATCTAAAGCGCAGTGACAGGGGAGCATGGAAGGAGCCAAACAGCGCGGCGGCAGGATGTGACAGGGAAGCGGGGAAGGAGAGGAGCAGGCGATGAACAAGCGCGCAGTCGGAACGGCGTATGAGAAAGAGGCGGGCGCTTATCTTGAAAAACAGGGTTATCAGATACTGGAATATAATTTCCGGTGCCGCAGCGGGGAAATTGACATCATCGCGCGCGATGGGGAATACCTTGTCTTTGTGGAAGTAAAATACCGGACAAATGCAAAGAGCGGGAATCCGTTTGAAGCAGTGGATTCCTGCAAGCAGCGGACAATCAGCAGGACGGCGCTCTATTACTGCCTGAAACACGGGTACGGCGAGACGACGCCCTGCCGCTTTGATGTGGCGGCGGTGCTGGGAGAAGAAATTACGTTGATAAAGAACGCGTTCGAATATCAGGGAAATTAAGAACAGAAGTCGGGGAGCAGGAAAGGTATCGAAAAAAACAGGAAGGGCATCGAGAAAAGTATCGAGAGAAACGGGAACGGAATGGAGCAGGGCGGCAGGATGGAGCAAAATGACAGAATGACATGTAAGATAATAAGGAAAAGCGGCAGAGAAGAGACACTCCGGGAAGAGTGGCACGACATGGAGGACGGGAGCAGAATGCTGCTTTTAAAATATCCGCTTCTGGAGCAGACCGGACTGGTGAAGCATTGCTTTACGACCAGATCCGGCGGCGTGAGCGAGGGTATTTTTTCGTCGATGAACCTAAGCTTTACAAGAGGCGACGACAGGAAAGCCGTGGAGACGAATTTCAGGCGGCTGGCGGGAGCACTTGACGTGGACTATGAGAAGTTTGTCTTTACCGACCAGACGCATACGGTAAATGTGCGCAGGGTGACGGCGGAGGACGCGGGATGCGGACTGACGCGGGAACGCGGCTATGCGGATGTGGACGGACTGATTACGGATGTGCCGGGAATCGTCCTGTCAACGTTTTATGCGGACTGTGTACCGCTCTATTTCGTCGATCCCGTGCATCGCGCCATCGGCATGAGCCATTCGGGCTGGCGCGGAACAGCGGCGCGCATGGGGCAAGTGACACTTCAGGCGATGGAACGGGAGTACGGCACGAAGCCGGAGGATGTGCTCTGTGCGATCGGACCTTCCATCTGTCAGGACTGCTATGAGATCAGTGAGGATGTGGCGGAGGCGTTTCGTGAGGCATTCCCGGGGCATGAGGAAGAAATCCTCAAAGAATCTCCCCAAAGGGCAGAGAATGCCGCAGGCATCGGCAAGGAGCAGCAGGAGAAGAGAAGGCAGCGGGAAGAGAGCGGACAGCAGCAAGAAAGAGGGCAGCAGGAAGAGAGCGGGCAGCAGGAGGGGCAGAAATACCAGCTCGATCTCTGGAAGGCAAATGAGATTGTTCTTCTTGAGGCGGGCGTTCTGCCGGAGCATCTTGTGGTGACGGATATCTGTACCTGCTGTAACCCGGAGGTTCTCTTTTCGCACCGGGCGAGCCACGGGAAGCGGGGGAATCTGGGCGGGTTTTTGTGCCTGAAATAAGTGTGTTTGGTTTGCACTTGGTCTGGAATACGAGGATTTCTGATAATTTGAAAAAGAAAATGTACACAACAACGATAGACGACAGGACAGAATTGATATAATATGGTTATAGAAATAAATAAAATGTGAGAAATATATAGAAAGGGGAATAGACATGTGCAAGCTGGTAGATTTTAATACGAACTTTGGAACGGTATGTAAGGTGGCAGATATAAAAAAGGATTACATCAGCAATATATTGAAAAATGCATCTGTCTGCTCTGATATAGATAAGATCATATTATTTGGTTCAACGCTGGAGGAGAGATGCGAAGATATATCTGATATCGACATTGCGATATTTGGGGATAAAACAGAAAACCGTTTTTTGAAGTCAAAGCAATTCGAGCAATTCGAAAGGGAATTGTATGGTTTTGGAGAGTTTCAGGATTATGATATACTGTATTTTCAAAATGGAAGGAAGAAAGAGGCTAAGGTGCTGGAAGATATCAGGTCAGGAGAGGTGATTTATCAAAAAGAGGAGACGGCATTATGCTAGAATTGTCTACGGGGATTATTGAGGCAGATATTATTATGGCACGACAAGCACTTAATGTATATAAAAGCAACACGAGACTCAAAGATGTTAAAAACATGTGTGCGTACCATCTGCAGCAGGCAGTTGAAAAACTAATAAAAATACAGATATACAAGTCTGGAGTAGATTATGATAATAAGTCTATGTATTCGCATAATATCCGGGCATTGTTAGTATATGCTGAAAGAAAAAATATAAACATAATCATACCCGGATTTATTAAAGAGAATGCGTCTGTGATTACAAAATGGGAAGCTGGCAGCAGATATGATTTGCATTTTTCGATTAGAAGCGATACATTAGAAAAATATTTAAAAGAAATAGAAGCATGGTATCAGCAGATTATACGACGCTTAGGCAAGAAATGAGAATGCGAATGTCTTGTGGGTAGAAGAAATCGTTGCCGACCTTAACAGGTAATATATGAGAGAAATATAGCTTTATTATGACTATGAAAGGAAATAAAAAATGAAAACAAAAAAGTATGTAGAGTACATCATGGAAGAAACAAAGAAAATTCTCGCCATTGACAGCCCCAGCGGCTTCACAAAGGACGTGGCGGAGTATGTGATGAACGCCTATAAGGAGCTTGGCTATGAGCCAAAGCAGACCGTAAAGGGCGGTGTGCTTGTCGCGCTTGGCGGTAAGAATGAGAAAGACGCCGTGATGCTTGAGGCGCATATTGATACGCTCGGCGCAATGGTATCTGAGATCAAGGCAAACGGCAGATTGAAGGTGACGCCGATCGGCGGCATGAATGCGAACAATGCGGAGGCGGAGAATTGCAGAATCCATACGCGCTTCGGTGAAAATGTGTATGAGGGAACCTTGCAGCTTGTGGATGCGTCCATCCATGTCAACGGCGATTACGACGACAAGAAGCGCACTTTTGACGGAACGGAGATCGTATTGGATGAGAAGGTGCACACGAAGGAGGACGTGGAGAAGCTTGGCATCATGACAGGCGATTTCGTGTGCTTTGATCCGCGCACGACCGTGACAAAGAGCGGCTATATCAAGAGCCGTTTTCTGGACGATAAGTTAAGCGTCGGCATTCTGCTCGGCTATGCGCGCTATCTGAAGGAGGAGAAAATCACACCGGAGCGCATGGTCTATCAGCATATCACAGTCTATGAGGAGGTCGGACACGGCGGTGCGGCTTCGATTCCCAAGGGCGTGACGGAGGTGATTTCCGTGGATATGGGCTGCATTGGAGACGGACTGACCTGTGAGGAGACACAGGTGTCCATCTGCGCGAAGGACAGCAGAGGACCGTATGATTACGATGTCGTGACGGGGCTGATCGCGGCGGCAAAGAAGGAGGAACTTGATTTTGCGGTCGATGTGTACCCGCATTACGGCTCGGATGCGGACGCGGCGCTGACCGCAGGCTACGATGTGCGCCACGGTCTGATCGGCGCGGGCGTGTATGCGTCGCACGGCTATGAGAGAAGCCATGTGGACGGCGTGAAGAATACCTTTAAGCTTTTGTGTGCGTATCTTGGATAGTAGCAGTGCGCCTGATTCCGCTGCGCTGCATTTCGCTTCGGGCGTTCCTGGTCCGGCGCTGCGCATCGCTTAAGAAATACTTAATAATTTCATAGGATTATCTTTATTGTATGTGATGACCTCCCATGCTATAGTGACTGTATGAAAAGAAATAGTACAGTTGGTACAGATGGGAGGTTATGATTTGATTCAGTTAAATTACCGGGATTCCAAACCGATTTATGAACAGATCAAGGATGGTTTTCGGAAGCTGATTATCTCAAATTCTCTTTCTGCAAATGAGAAACTGCCATCCGTCCGCGAGCTGGCATCCGGTCTTGCAATCAACCCGAACACGATCCAGAAGGCATACCGTGAGCTGGAGAGCGACGGGTATATCTATACGGTTGCCGGAAAAGGGACGTTTGTGGCGGAGCACAGAGAAGTCTTTGACACGAGACAGCAGGAGTTATTGGCGGAATTTGACGAAGTGGTAGAAGAATTATATTTTCTGTCCGTACAGAAGAAGGAACTGATTGAGCGGATGGAACATCTCGCAGAAGGAGGAAGAGGGGCATGATTCAGGTGAATGGGTTAGAAAAGTCATTTGACGGCTTTGCGGCGCTTCGCGGTGTGGATATGCATGTCAAGAAGGGGGCAATTTACGGTCTGGTAGGTCCGAACGGAGCGGGCAAGTCTACGCTGATGCGCCATATTACGGGCGTTTACCGCGCGGATGCGGGAGAGGTGCGCGTCGACGGACAGGTGGTTTATGAAAACAGAGAGGTAAAGGCGAGGATGGCGTACATACCGGACGATCTGTTCTATTTTATGCAGGCAGATACAATGGAAATGAAACGCTTTTACGAAGGGATTTATCCGGATTTTGACGGAAAGCTCTTTTACCGGATGCAGGAATTTTTCCCAAATATCGACGTGAAGCGCAATATCAGGCGGTTGTCGAAAGGAATGCAGAAGCAGGTCGCATTCTGGCTTGCCATCTGTGCAAAGCCCAGTGTACTCATTTTAGACGAGCCGGTGGATGGATTGGACCCTGTGATGCGTCGTCAGATCTGGAGTATCATCATGTCCGAGGTTGCGGAAAATGAGATGACAGTACTGGTGTCCTCCCACAATCTGCGTGAACTGGAGGACGTCTGTGACCATGTCGGCATCATGCATCACGGAAAAGTAATCATCGAGCGGTCCTTAAGCGATCTGCAGGGAAGCGTTTCCAAGATTCAGATCGCATGTCCAAACGGTATACCGAAGCTTCCGGAGAATTTTGAGGTACTTCATATGTCCAATACCGGACGTGTGTACACCATGATCGTAAAGGGCGATCCGAAGGAAGCGGAAGCGGCGCTTGCCGTGTGCACGCCGACGATTGTGGATGTATTACCGCTGACACTGGAAGAAATATTTATTTACGAGATGGGAGGTGCGGACTATGAAGTCAAAGACATCCTGTTTTAACTGGACGATCTTTAAGAAAAATGTCACGCATTACTGGCCGATCTGGATGCTGTACCTGGCATATCTGCTGATGACGATGCCTGTGACGGTGTGGCAGATGTCAACGGTTGAGTATTCCAAAGAAATCGATAAGCTGTCCAGAATGTATAATGTTATGCAAACAGTGGTGAGAGGCGAAATCTTCCCGTACCCGACATTTATAATTTCTGCGGTCGCAGCGCTTGCGGTGTTTTCGTATCTGTATTCCGCCAAGAGCGCCAATATGATTCATGCATTGCCGGTAAACAGGCTGGAACTGTACATAACGAATTATCTGTCCGGACTGGCATTCCTTATCATCCCGCAGATAATCGCGTTCTTAGCGACGGTGATCGTGTGCCTGATGAATGAGATTACCTGCATCCAGTACCTGTTTTATGGCACGCTTGCCCAGATGGGGACAGCGTTTTTCGCTTATTCGCTGGCGGTGTTCGTCGCAATGTTCACAGGACAGACATTTGCCATGCCGTTTTACTTTGTCATTGTGAATTACCTGTATGTCGGCTGTATGTATCTGGTGAGTGAAATCATCGTTCTGCTGACCTATGGAGTGGTAAATGCGTGGAATCCGGGAAAATCCTGCATTCTGTCCCCACTCTATTATCTGGGAAATAATCTGCGCTGTGAGACGGTGTACGACGAAGCGACCAATACCGTTACGGGTGTTCAGATACATGGAATGTACCTTGTGGGAATCTATGCAGTGGCAGCGGCGGTCCTGATCGCGGCGGCATACCAGCTCTATAAGAGACGGCAGATCGAGACTGCGGGCGACTGGGTCAGCATCAGCATCGTAAAGCCTGTGTTCCGTTGGGGAGCGGCGCTTTGCGGTGGTGTTCTTCTTGCAATCGCCTTTACTTCGCTGGTAAGTTCCGCGTGCAGCGTAAGCATTTATCCCTGTGTCCTGTTTTTTATGGCAGTTATGGGCTTTCTCTGTTTTTTTGCAGCGGAGATGCTGCTCGAGAAGAATTTCCGTGTATTTAAGAAGCGCCGTCTGCTCGAATGGGTAGGATTTACCGCGGCGGCAATGTGTTTTATCACGATGTTTGAACTGGATGTGTTCGGAATCGAGAAGCGTATTCCGGCGGAGGATGAGATTGAGGCGGCATTCGTGAATATGGATTATCCGCTTCAGGTCGCACCGGAGGATATTCCCACACTGCTTGCCATGCATGAGCAGACGGTGGAGCATAAGAAGGAGTATCAGCAGAGTGAGAAGCAGGGAGAAGGTTTCTATTATACGACGTTCCGCTATTATCTGAAGGACGGTACGATGTTAGAGCGGCGCTATCCGCTGCCTGTCGCGGAACAGTATATCACGGATGAGACGACGCCGACCGGATGGATTCTTACACTCGAGTGCCGGCCGGAGAATCTGATGCAGAACATGTTCGGTGTTGACTACGGGGAGAATGATTATGTTTCAGGTCAGATCGACCTTTATAACGAGCAGGGAGATGTGAACAATTATGGGCTGGATAAAGAAGAACTCTCCCGGATATTGTCAGCGCTGGAACAGGATGTCAGGGAGGGACATTTTGAATCAGGCTTCTACAGCGTTCATCAGGGCAATACGGTGGAGTATTATAATTCCATCAGTTTGGATTACTATAGTCCGATAGGCGATAATGATAACTGGACTTATTATTATATGTACAGAAGCTTCATGAAGGATGAGGATGTTTACATGGGCAGAGCGTACAGAAACAACACCTATCTGTCCTTTGGACCGGAGTGTACGAATCTGATCCGGACGCTGGAGGAGCTTGGAATTACGGATGACACATGGCATCTGTACACATATGATGAATACGAGACGCTGAATCAGGAAATCATGGTGAGTCAGTAAATTCTTTTTGAAGGAAAAGAGGGCGGAATAGTTGTTATTCCGTCCTTTTTAGTGTAGACTAAACAATATGCGGGTTCGCACGAGGAATGGATGGGAGCATTACATGAGTGAAAAGAAGCATATTATATATAAAATAGAACCGGGCAGTATCGCGGAGGAGATGGAGCTTGCGCCGGGCGACGCGCTGCTTGAGATCAACGGTAAGACAATTGGCGATGTGTTCGATTATCATTATCTGATTCACGACGAATACCTTACGGTATTGATTGAAAAGGCGGACGGCGAGCCGTGGGAGCTTGAAATCGAGAAGGATTATGACGAGGATCTGGGCATAGAGTTTGAAAATGGTCTGATGGACGACTATAAGTCCTGCCATAATAAGTGTATTTTCTGCTTTATCGACCAGATGCCGAAGGGGATGCGCGAGACGCTTTATTTTAAAGACGACGATTCCAGACTCTCCTTTTTGCAGGGAAATTATGTGACGCTGACAAATATGAAGGACGCGGATCTGGAGCGCATTATTGCGTACAAGCTTGCGCCGATCAACATATCCGTGCAGACGACAAACCCAGAACTTCGGTGCATGATGCTTCACAACCGCTTCGCGGGGGAGGCGTTAAAGAAGATCGACCGGTTGTATGAGGCGGGGATTGAGATGAACGGACAGATCGTGCTCTGCAAGGGAGTCAATGACGGGGTGGAGCTGGAGCGCTCCATCCGGGATCTGACGAAATACCTTCCCTATATGGAAAGCGTGTCCGTCGTTCCGGTCGGACTCTCGAAGTACAGGGAGGGACTTTATCCGTTAGAGCCGTTTACAAAGGAGGATGCGAAGGAAGTGCTCGCCACGATCCATAAGTGGCAGAAGGTCTGTATGGAGAGCCACGGCACGCATTTCATCCATGCGAGCGACGAGTGGTATCTTCTGGCGGAGGAGGAGCTTCCGGGTGAGGACAATTACGACGGCTATATCCAGTTGGAGAACGGCGTGGGGATGATACGCCTTCTGCTGGATGAGTTCCATGCGGCGCTGGAGGAGCTGCGGGCTGCCGAAGCGGATGCCGCCGCATCGAAAGAGCAGGCTGATTTTTTCGGACGGCTGCCGGACAGGGAGGAGACGCATGTAGTATCTCTCGCGACGGGCTATCTCGCCGCACCGTTTCTTTCGGAACTTGCCGCAGACTGTATGCGCGAGTTCCCGAATTATGAGATTCATGTGTATGCGATCCGCAACGACTTCTTCGGGGAGCGCATCACGGTATCGGGGCTTTTGACAGGGCAGGATCTAAAGGCGCAGCTTACCGGGAAGATACTCGGAGAACGGCTGCTGTTGCCGTGCAATCTTCTGCGCAGCGGGGAGGAAGTATTCCTGGACGACATGACGCTTTTGGAGCTGAAAACTGCTTTACAAGTGGAAATAGATATTGTAAAATCAAGCGGTCAGGATCTGCTGTTTTCCATGCTTGGAATCGGCTGAGACTGCATGTGGAGAGAACGGAAGCGCAGACAGTACAGATGGCGCAGATAGTGAAGATAGCGCAGATGGCGCAGATAGTGAAGATAGCGCAGATGACGCAGATAGTGAAGATAGCGCAGATAGTGAAGATAGCGCAGATGGCGCAGATAGTGAAGATAGCGCAGACAGCGTAGTTTGCTGCATGATAATAAGAAAGGACAGGTCAGACAGATGAGTAAACCCGTAGTAGCGGTTGTGGGGCGTCCGAACGTGGGGAAATCCACATTGTTCAACGCGCTTGCAGGCGAACGAATTTCAATCGTTAAGGACACGCCGGGCGTGACAAGAGATCGTATTTATGCGGACGTGACATGGCTGGATTATCAGTTTACGATGATAGATACCGGAGGAATCGAGCCGGACAGCAAGGATATTATTCTCTCGCAGATGCGCGAGCAGGCGGAGATCGCGATTGCGACGGCGGATGTGATTATTTTTCTGACGGACGTCAGACAGGGATTGCAGGATTCCGATTCCAAGGTGGCGGATATGTTAAGGCGTTCGGGAAAGCCCGTCGTGCTGGTTGTCAATAAGGTGGACAGCTTCGAAAAGTATATGCCGGATGTCTATGAATTTTATAATCTCGGCATCGGCGATCCGTTTCCGATTTCGGCGGCTTCCATGCTGGGGCTTGGCGATATGCTGGACGAGGTCGTTTCCCATTTCCCGGATTATAATAAGGAGGAAGAGGAGGATGAGCGCCCGAAGGTGGCGATCATCGGTAAGCCGAACGTCGGTAAGTCCTCTTTGATCAACAAGCTGGCGAATGAGGAGCGCGTCATCGTCTCGGACATTGCGGGCACGACGAGAGACGCGATCGACACGGACATCAGATACAACGGCAGGGAATATGTCTTTATCGATACCGCAGGACTCAGACGCAAGAATAAGATCAAGGAAGAAATCGAGCGCTACAGTATCATCCGCGCAGTGACGGCAGTGGAGCGCGCAGACGTCTGCATTATCGTCATTGACGCGACGGAGGGCGTGACCGAACAGGATGCGAAGATTGCGGGTATCGCACACGAGCGCGGCAAGGGTATCATCATTGCAGTGAACAAGTGGGATGCGATTGAGAAGGACGATAAGACCATCTACCGGCACACGGAGAAAATCCGTCAGATTTTAAGCTTTATGCCGTATGCGGAGATTCTGTTTATCTCTGCGAAGTCGGGGCAGCGGCTGAACAAGATTTTTGAGATGATTGATGTGGTCATTGCGAACAACAGTATGCGCGTTGCGACGGGTGTCTTAAATGAAATTGTTGCCGAGGCAGTCGCGATGCAGCAGCCGCCGTCGGATAAGGGCAAGCGTTTAAAGATTTACTATACGACACAGGTTGCAGTGAAGCCGCCGACGTTCGTTATTTTTGTCAATGACAAGGAATTAATGCATTTTTCTTATACAAGGTATCTGGAGAACCGGATCCGTGAGACGTTCGGTTTCCGGGGAACCGCATTAAAGTTCATTATTCGAGAGAGAAAGGAAGAGTGACAATGATAGGAGCAAGGTTGATAGCGCTGGGGATCGGATATGTATTCGGACTGTTTCAGACGGGGTATTTCTATGGAAAGAGCAAGGGGATCGATATCAGAAATGAGGGCAGCGGCAATGCCGGAACGACAAATTCCCTGCGTGTGTTAGGCGTCAAGGCGGGGCTTATCACATTTCTGGGGGATCTGTTCAAGGCGATTTTTGCGGTATTGCTTGTGATGGTGCTTTTCCGTGGTAAATACCCGGATGCTGTCCGGATTCTGGAGCTTTACGCCGGATTCGGCGCGGTGCTTGGACACAATTTCCCGTTCTACCTTAAGTTCAAGGGCGGCAAGGGGATCGCCTGCACCTCGGGTATGATTCTTGCGGTCTGTCCGCTTGCAGCGCCGATCTGTCTTGTGCTTTTTATCGGCGCAATCGCCATCACAAGGTATGTGTCGCTCGGTTCGATTCTTGTCGTGATAAGCTACCTTGTGCAGGTCATCATATTCGGTCAGCTTGGATATCTGCACATTGACGAAGCGCTTCTGCCGGAGTTCTATGTGGTGAGCGCCTGCTTTACGCTGATGGCGCTGTGGCGTCACAGAAGCAACATCAAACGCCTCTTAAGCGGTACGGAGAATCGTTTCTCTATGGGAAAGAAGAAAGAATAGTGAATTGGTGCCCGCGGTCAGAAACGCGGATATCGGAAAGGCAGGGTTATTGGAATGGCAAAAGTTGCTGTGATCGGTGCGGGAAGCTGGGGAATCGCCCTTGCGAACGTGCTGCATACCAATGGAAATGATGTGACGGTGTGGTCGATCGTGGAAGCGGAGATTGCGATGCTTCGTGAAAAGCATGAGCATGTCGAGAAGCTTCCGGGTGTGAAGCTTCCGGAAGACATGGAGTTCACAACGGATTTAGAGGGAGCGGTAAGCGGTAAGGAATATCTGATTCTTGCAGTGCCGTCGGTCTTTACCAGAAGCACGGCAAAGAGTATGGCTCCCTTTGTGAAAGAGGGGCAGGTCATTGTCTGCGTTGCCAAGGGTATCGAGGAAGAGACGCTGATGACGCTCTCTGAAATTGTTGAGCAGGAGATTCCGGCGGCGGAGGTCGCGGTGATGTGCGGGCCGAGCCATGCGGAGGAGGTCGGCATCGGGCTGCCGACAACTGTAGTTGCAGGAGCCGCGAAGAAGATGATTGCCGAGGGAGTGCAGGACATTTTCATGAACGGGGTGTTCCGCGTCTACACGAGCCCGGATGTGCTTGGTATGGAGCTCGGCGGTTCGCTCAAGAATGTTATTGCGCTTGCTGCGGGCATGGCGGACGGACTCGGATACGGCGATAATACCAAGGCGGCGCTGATCACCCGCGGTATTTCAGAGATTGGGCGTCTTGCGATCAAGATGGGCGCAAAGTACGAGACGTTAAGCGGGCTGACCGGGATCGGCGATCTGATCGTGACCTGCGAGAGCCGCCACAGCAGAAACCGCAAGGCGGGTATGCTCATCGGACAGGGCTACACGATGCAGCAGGCAATGGATGAGGTCAAGATGGTCGTTGAGGGCGTGTATTCCGCGAAGGCGGCGATTGCCCTCGCAGAGAAATACGGGGTCGACATGCCGATTATCGAAGCGGTGAATAAAGTGCTGTTTGAGGATAAGCCGGCTAAGGAAGCAGTGACGGAGCTGATGCAGCGGGATAAGCGCGCAGAAAACAGCAAGCTCGAGTGGAACGAATAAGGATATAGTGAGGGTATGGAAAAAGAGACAATTCGCATCAAATATCATTCGGATGAGATAACAAGGCTTCAATACATTGACGGAAAAAGCGACTGGATCGATCTGCGAAGCGCAGAGCATGTGGAATTAAAAAAGGGCGAATTTAAGCTGATTAGTCTTGGTGTGTCCATGCAGCTCCCAAAAGGCTATGAGGCGGTAATTGTGCCAAGAAGCTCTACCTACAAGAATTTCGGAATCATCCAGACGAACCATATGGGAGTGATCGACGAGACTTATTGCGGGGATGGCGACGTGTGGATGATGCCCGCGCTGGCGGTGCGGGATACGGAAATCAATGTGAACGACCGTATCTGCCAGTTCCGGATTCAGAAGCACCAGCCGGCGATTACATTTGAAGAGGCGGAGAGCCTTGGAAATGAGGACAGAGGCGGTATCGGAAGTACCGGGGTTCAATAAAAGCTGCTTTGGCAACAAGGCTTGTTGCCAAAGCAGGCCGGAAGTGCTATACTTATATCTAGGAAAGCATATTTTTCATATCTGTCCTATCAGAGACAGATACACATCATTTGTGTCTGAAATTTGTGTGCGTGATGAAATCGCAGGCATACAAGATTGTCTTAAACACTTCAGAAAATTCATGCTTTTAAAATCCAAATCAAAAGAGCAGGAGTTTTCTGCAGGAAGCCTCCTGTGAACAATTGCATAGGAGGAAAATGGATGGAAAATGATAACAGTACAATTTATGATGATGTGCTCCGTACCATTCAGGAGCGTCATCCGGAACTTTTGATTCCGCTGGTGAATGAGGTGTTCCATACCTCATATCCTGTGAATGAGAAGGTGACACGTCTGCCGGAGGAGTATCAGAAGCTTGTGTCCAAGGTAGTGGCGGACAGTTGCAGCGTGATAGGAAACAGGGTATACCATGTGGAATGTCAGAGCACAAAGGACGGGAGAATGATGTTGCGCATGGCGGAATATGATTTTATGATTGCCCTGGCGAATGTCGGAAAGTACAGCGGGCATTACCGGCTGCAAATGCCGAAGTCGTGTATTCTGTATCTGCGGGGTGAAGCCGGTATTCCGGAGGAAGATGAACTGGAGATAGAACTGGCAGACGGGCAGGTGGTCACATATCATGTGCCGAGTGTGAAGCTTGAGAAATATACGTTGAATGAGATATTTGAGAAAAATCTTCTGATATTTCTTCCCTATTATATCATGCGATACGAGAAAAAATTTAATGAAATCGCACAGGATGAGGGAAAGTCAGAGAAGCTTGTACAGGAATATGAAAATATCTTAAAACAACTGGACAGGTCAGACAGGGCAGAGAGAGAAGGGCTGTTCTGGGATATGATGCGCTTGATAAAGCGTATCCTTGATTATCAGTTGCGCAGGGAAGATGCACTGCGGGAAAGGATGGATGGAGTTATGGGTGGAAAAGTGTTGGATTTGCCGTCAGATAAGCTGAGAGAGGAAAGAGAGAAAGGGATAGAGCAGGGAATAGAGAAAGGGATAGAACAAGGAATAGAACAGGGAATAGAGAAAGTAATCGGAACTTTGATAGAAACGTACAGGGAGTTTGGCGCGTCTAAAGAGGATACACAGACAAAATTGCAGGCGAAATTTGAACTGGCGCCGGAACAGATTGGCAAGTATATGGGGAAATACTGGGAATAAAGGTAATACGGGGAAGTACCGGAACAAATTAGACTTCGTCAATCCGCACAGTTTTTTTGCAAAAACCCGTCAGTTTGACGAAATAGCACAAAAACTGTCTGAAATGCTGTGATTTCCTACAAGAAAAGCAAAAATTCTTTGTGTAGGCGGTCTATGGTATTTTGGGCAGTTTTTTTGTATAGTTAATATATCAAAAACGTATTCAATTTTTTAGGAGGTATTAGTCCAATGGCAAGTTTATCTTTAAAGAACATTTGCAAAGTATATCCGAACGGCTTTGAGGCTGTTAAGGATTTCAACCTTGAGGTAGAGGATCAGGAGTTCATCATCTTCGTAGGTCCTTCCGGATGTGGTAAGTCCACAACCCTTCGTATGATCGCAGGTCTTGAGGAGATTTCCTCCGGTGAGTTCTACATCGACGGTAAGCTCATGAACGATGTAGAGCCGAAGGATCGTGATATCGCGATGGTATTCCAGAACTACGCTCTGTATCCGCATATGACCGTATTCGACAATATGGCATTCGGACTGAAGTTAAGAAAGGTTCCGAAGGACGAGATCAAGAGAAAAGTTGAGGAGGCTGCTAAGATCCTTGACCTTGAGAAGTTATTAGACCGTAAGCCGAAGGCTCTTTCCGGTGGTCAGAGACAGCGTGTTGCTATGGGTCGTGCAATCGTCCGTAATCCTAAGGTATTCCTGATGGATGAGCCGCTGTCCAACCTGGATGCAAAGCTTCGTGTACAGATGCGTTCCGAGATCGCTTCTCTGCACAACAGATTAAAGGCAACCATCATCTACGTTACACATGATCAGACCGAGGCTATGACCTTAGGTACCAGAATCGTCGTATTAAAGGACGGCGTTATCATGCAGGTAGATTCTCCGCAGAAGTTATACAACGAGCCGAACAACTTATTCGTTGCTGGTTTCATCGGATCTCCGCAGATGAACTTCGTAGATGCTGTATGCAAGGTTGAGGGAGAAAAGGTAAGCCTTTCCTTCGAGAACACCACAGTTGTTCTTCCTCCTGCAAAGGCTAAGAAGTTAGCAGACGGCAATTACAACGGCAAGACAGTTGTTATGGGTATCAGACCGGAGGATATCGGAGATTCCGAGATCGAGATCGAGGCTCACAAGGATGCAACCTTCGAGACAGACGTAACAGGTTATGAGTTATTAGGTTCTGAGGTATTGTTATACTTCAACGTAGCCGGAACAAGCATGACAGCTAAGGTTGATTCCAGAACAACCGCTCGTATGGGCGATCATATCAGATTGGCAATCGATCCGGAGAAGATTCACGTATTCGACAAGGAAACAGAATTGACAATCACCAACTAATTCGTTAGAATTGAATAAAGAATATTTAAAACTGGGTGCATATTCTGTACCCAGTTTTTGCTAGTTAGAAGAGAAAGGCGAATTACATGATTTCAAACCATAAGATTCAAACAGCGTTGGAGGAGATTAAGGAAATTTCCAGAATTGATCTGGCACTCTATACAGAGAAGGGAAAGCCGGTGGCGGCTACCTTTGAACCGGAGGGGGATATGGAGTATGCGGTGACTTCTTTCGCAGAGTCCATGGCGGAAAGCCAGATGCTTTCCGGCTGCCATTTCTTTAAGGTGTTCGTGGATGAGGAGCTTCAATATATCCTTTTGACAAGTTCTGCCGTGGAGGACGCCTACATGGTCGGCAGACTGGCGGTCTGCCAGATCAGAACGCTCGTGTCCGCTTACATGGAGCAGTTCGACCGCAATAATTTCATGCAGAATATACTGCTTGGCAATATGCTTGTCGTGGACATGTACAACAAGGCGCAGAAGCTTCATATCGAGCAGGCGGAGCGCGTCGTGTATGTGATTGAACTCGACGGGAAGAAGGATGCGGCGGCGATCGAGCTTGTGAAGAATCTGTTTGTCACAAAGGCAAAAGACTTTGTCACGGAGCTGGACGAGCAGAGCATCATTCTGATCAAGGATACGAGGGATCTTTCGAAAGAGGAGGAGCTGGACGCGCTTGCATCCATGATTGTAGACAATATGCATACAGAGGCGATGGTGCGCGTGCGCGTCGGCTATGGAAATCGTGTGAACAACCTTCAGGATATCGCGCGTTCTTATCAGGAAGCGAAGATGGCGCTTGAGGTCGGAAAGATTTTCTATGCAGAGAGGGAGACAATCGCATACCGCTGCCTCGGAATCGGACGTCTCATTTATCAGCTCCCGATGTCTCTTTGCGAGATGTTCATTCATGAGGTGTTCGGGGAGAAGGTGCCGGACGTCTTTAGCGAGGAGATAACGACGACGATCCAGAAGTTTTTCGAGAACAATCTGAATATCTCGGAAACTGCCAGACAGCTCTATGTGCACAGAAATACACTGGTATACCGCCTGGAGCGTCTGGAGAAGGTGATCGGACTGGATATCCGCAAGTTTGACGATGCCATGACGTTTAAAATCGCCATGATGGTCATTTCCCATATGCAGTACGTGAAGGACAGCGACAATATTCTGGAATAAGGTGCAGCGGCTGGTAAGAGTATTTGCAGGGTGAAACAATTCGTAAGATGCAAATATTGGCAAGATGCAGGTGTTGGCAAAATACAGGTATTGGCAAGATGTAAATATTTTCGAATAAATTGAAAAAATATATATAATGTGGTAAAATTATACAAATACAATATATAGTATTAAGGTACGGTAAGAAAAGGGGAAATGGGAACTATGGCAGGATTTGTTTTTACCAATGACAAGTGCATTGGATGTAACAGATGTATTTCGGTTTGTCCTGTTCTGACGGCGAACAAGGCAGTGGTCGTGGATGGTAAGGCGCGCATAGAGGTGAACTCTGAACAGTGCATTAACTGCGGCGCCTGCTTTGATGCATGTGAGCATGGAGCGAGAGAGTTCCGTGATGACACCGAGCGGTTTTTTGAGGATCTTAAGAAGGGGGAGAAGATTTCCCTGCTTTTGGCGCCGGCGTTTCTGGCGAATTATCCGAGAGAATACGAGAGCGTGCTCGGCGGATTAAAGGAACTGGGCGTCAACCGCATTATCAGTGTCAGCTTTGGTGCGGATATCACAACATGGGCGTACATCAATTATATTACGAAGAACAAGTTTTACGGCGGTATTTCACAGCCATGTCCTGCGGTGGTGAATTACATAGAGACTTATATCCCGGAATTGCTTCCGAAGCTGATGCCGGTACACAGTCCGATGATGTGTGCGGCAATCTACGCGAAGAAGTATGCGAACATTACGGACAAGCTGGCATTTATCAGCCCCTGTATTGCAAAGAAGAATGAGATCGACGACCCGAACAATGGTGGATATATTTCCTATAATGTGACCTTCGATCACCTGATGAAGTATGTCAGGGAGCACGGAATCAGCGGAAGAAGCGCGAAGGATGAGATTGAGTACGGACTCGGTTCCATTTACCCGATGCCGGGGGGACTTAAGGAGAATGTCTACTGGTTCTGCGGCAATGACATGTTTATCCGTCAGATTGAGGGAGAGCGTCATACATATGAGTTCTTAGAGGATTATAAGGAGAGAGTAAAGGGCGGTAAGGAACTTCCGTTTATGGTAGATGCGTTAAACTGTGCGCAGGGATGTCTTTACGGAACAGGCGTCGAGGAGGAGAAGACAAAGAACGACGATATCCTCTATGAGATTCAGAAGATCAGGGCGAAGAGCACAAAGACTTCGAAGGGACCGTGGGCGGCAAAGAGCACGCCAAAGCAGCGGCTCGCACAGTTGAACCGTCAGTTCTCACGGCTGGATCTCAAGGATTTTATCCGCCATTACACGGATAAATCAAATGGACACGAGATATTAAAGCCAAGCCAGGCGGAGCTTGAAGGTATCTTTGCAGGTATGAATAAGACGACGGGCGCACAGAAGAAGATCAACTGCAGTGCCTGCGGTTATCCTACCTGTGAGCACATGGCAACGGCGATTTTTAACGATTGCAATAATGAAAATTCCTGTATTCACTATATCAAGGATCAGGTGGAGGAGCGCAGCAGACAGGCGCAGATGGCGGCGGAAGAGAGCGCTGCCGCGAATATCGAGATCAAGCGCAGGAATGAACTGATTGCAGGCATCGTGGAAGGCCTGAATGCGGATTTTGAGGATCTGGATATGTCCATCCAGCAGATGGCGAGCGGCAATAACAATAACGCGCAGGAGAGCACGGCGATTACAGGCTCTATGGCGGATGTTATGGAGTTCTGCAATCAGATGAAGGATTCTTTTACTGAT
Source organism: Roseburia sp. (assembly GCA_017937095.1). Taxonomy (GTDB): domain Bacteria; phylum Bacillota; class Clostridia; order Lachnospirales; family Lachnospiraceae; genus Roseburia. Next base: position 188,606 of record JAGBEG010000017.1, read on the forward strand.
ATTACAGCGCTGCTCGATAAGCTTGAGAATAATAATAACGATATTACAAGTATTGCAAGCCAGACGAATCTGTTGTCTTTGAACGCATCCATTGAGGCGGCGCGTGCAGGACAGGCGGGAAGAGGCTTTGCGGTCGTGGCGGAGGAGATCAAGAATCTCTCCGAGAACAGCCGTGTAACCGCCGTAGACAGCAATAACACCAAGGAAGAGATCAGCCGTGCAATTGAGAAGCTGCTTGCGGAGTCGGAGCATCTGGTAGAGATTGTCAATGATGTCAACGGACGGATGATGACGCTTGCGGCGAGCACAGAGGAGATTGCGGCGTCCACCGATACGGTGACCGATCTTTCTTCTGATCTGAAGAGCAAGGCGGCGAGCCTGACGACGATGTAAGTGTGGGATAAGAGTGAATGAAATACGCGGGAGAGAAGATCAGAGAGACTTTTCTCCCGCATATTTTTGGATATTTAACAAAACATACGTTCTATCGCTTGCGTGGGAAGTTCTGGTATGTTATATTATCCAGAGGAATGTGAAGAAAGGAAGAAGAAGATGGCTAAGAAAGAAACTTATGACGAGAGTAGTATTTCCGTGCTGGAAGGACTCGAAGCCGTAAGGAAAAGACCCGGCATGTACATTGGAAGCGTGTCCAGAAAGGGTCTGAATCATCTGATATATGAGATTGTGGACAATGCGGTGGACGAGCATCTTGCAGGCGCCTGCGATACGATTTATGTGACGCTTGAGGCGGACGGCTCCTGTACGGTCGAGGACAACGGACGAGGCGTTCCGGTCGGCATGCACGCCAAGGGCGTGTCGGCGGCGCGTATTGTCTATACAACGCTGCACGCGGGCGGCAAGTTCGATGATTCCGCTTACAAGACGAGCGGCGGTCTGCATGGCGTAGGCTCTTCGGTCGTGAATGCGCTCTCGACCTATATGGACGTGGAGATCAGCAGAGAGGGCTATATCCACCATGACCGCTATGAGCGGGGCGTGCCTGTCGTGGAGCTTGAGAACGGATTGCTCCCGAAGATCGGTAAGACGAAGAAGACCGGAACGAAGGTGAATTTCCTGCCGGACCCGGAGATTTTTGAGAAGACGCGCTTTAAGGAGGATGAGGTGAAAAGCCGTATGCACGAGACGGCGTATCTGAATCCTGCGCTGACAATCATTTATGAGGACAGAAGGGGCGAGGAAGTCGAGCACATTGTCTACCACGAAAAGGATGGCATCAAGGGCTTTGTGAAGGATCTCAATAAGAACAGCGAGGTGCTGCATGACGTTGTCTATTTTACGGGGGAGACGGAAGGGATTACGGTAGAGGCGGCGTTTCAGTATACGAACGAGTTCCACGAGAATATCCTTGGTTTCTGCAACAATATTTTTAACGCCGAAGGCGGTACACATATCACAGGCTTTAAGACGGTCTTTACGACGGTCATCAATGCCTATGCCAGAGAGCTTGGCATCTTAAAGGAGAAGGACGCGAATTTCACCGGAGCGGATGTGAGAAACGGCATGACGGCGGTGGTTTCCATCAAGCACCCTGACCCGCGTTTCGAGGGACAGACGAAGACGAAGCTCGACAATCAGGATGCGTCGCGCGCCACGGCAAAGATTACCGGGGATGAGATACAGCTTTACTTTGATAAGAATCTCGAGGTGCTTAAGACGGTCATTTCCTGTGCGGAGAAGGCCGCCAAGATTCGCAAGACGGAGGAGAAGGCGAAGACCAATCTTCTGACAAAGCAGAAGTTCTCGTTTGACTCCAACGGAAAGCTCGCGAACTGCGAGAGCAGAGATCCTTCTATTTGTGAGATTTTTATTGTCGAGGGAGATTCTGCGGGCGGCTCGGCAAAGACGGCGCGCGACCGCAATTTCCAGGCGATTCTGCCGATTCGAGGCAAGATTTTAAATGTCGAGAAGGCGAGCATCGATAAGATCCTTGCCAATGCCGAGATCAAGACGATGATCAATGCATTCGGCTGCGGTTTTTCCGAGGGCTATGGCAACGACTTCGATATCACGAAGCTGCGCTATGACAAGATTATCATTATGGCGGATGCCGACGTCGACGGAGCGCATATTTCCACGCTGCTTCTGACGCTGTTCTACCGCTTTATGCCGGAACTGATTTACGAGGGACATGTCTATGTGGCGATGCCGCCTCTGTATAAGGCGATTCCTTCCAAAGGCGAGGAGGAATATCTCTACGATGATGCGGCGCTCGAGCGTTACCGCCGTACTCATAAGGGGAACTTTACGCTTCAGCGGTATAAGGGTCTTGGAGAGATGGACGCCGAGCAGCTCTGGGAGACGACGCTCGATCCCGAGCGGCGCCTGCTTAAGCGGATCGAGATTGAGGATGGGCGCATGGCGTCCGACATCACGGAGCTTCTGATGGGCAACGACGTACCGCCGCGCAAGACATTCATCTACGAGCACGCAAGGGATGCCGCCATTGACGCATAGCACTGCGAATTACCAGATGTCAGGGTGGAAGAAGAGAAAACAGCCATGCTTGCACGGATAGAAAGGGAAGTAACATAGTATGAAAAAGGGTTCCAATGTAAACCAGGAAGAGCAGATTATCCGCACCGAATATTCGGAACTGATGCAGAAATCTTATATAGATTATGCGATGAGCGTTATCATCGCGCGCGCCCTGCCGGATATCCGGGACGGCTTAAAGCCGGTACAGAGACGGACGCTCTATGATATGTATGAGCTTGGCATCCGCTATGACAAGCCGTACCGTAAGAGTGCGCGTATCGTCGGCGATACGATGGGTAAGTATCACCCGCACGGCGACAGCTCCATCTACGGCGCGCTTGTCGTATTGGCGCAGGATTTTAAGATGGGGCAGACTTTAGTGGACGGTCACGGCAATTTCGGGTCGATCGAGGGAGACGGCGCGGCAGCGATGCGATACACAGAGGCGCGCTTACAGAAGCTGACGCAGGAAGCGTTCCTCGCGGATCTCGACAAGGACGTCGTGAATTTTGTGCCGAATTTCGATGAGACGGAGAAGGAGCCGGAGGTACTTCCGGTAAAGGTGCCGAATCTTCTGATCAACGGCGCGGAGGGAATTGCAGTCGGCATGACGACGAGCATCCCGACACACAATTTCGGCGAGGTCATCGACGGTGTGATCGCATATATGAAGAATCCGGATATCAATACCGAGCAGATGATGAAGTACATCCCGGGACCGGATTTCCCGACCGGGGGAATTATCGCGAACAAGGATGAACTTCCGGCGATTTACTCGACGGGTACGGGCAAGATCAAGATTCGCGGAAAGGTCGAGATTGAGCAGATGAAGGGCGGCAAGGAACGTCTTGTCATCACAGAGATTCCGTACACGATGATCGGTGCGAATATCGGAAAGTTTCTAAACGATATTTATAGTCTGGTCGAAACGAAGAAGACAAACGATATTGTGGACATCACGAACCAGTCTTCGAAGGAGGGCATCCGCATTGTCATCGAGCTGCGCAAAGGAGCGGACGCGAAGAATCTGGAGAATCTTCTCTACAAGAAGACGAAGCTGGAGGATACCTTCGGCGTGAATATGCTGGCAGTCGCAGACGGCAGACCGGAGACGATGGGCATTGTGCCGATCATCCGCCATCACGTGAATTTCCAGTATGAGCTGGCGACGAGAAAGTATAAGACGCTGCTTTCAAAGGAGCTCGATAAGAAAGAGATTCAGGAAGGCTTGATTCATGCCTGCGACGTGATCGATCTGATTATCGAGATCCTGCGCGGCAGTACGAATGTAAAGGACGCGAAGGCATGTCTGACTGCCGGAGTCACAGACGGAATCAGGTTCAAGTCTGCACAGTCGAAGAAGGACGCATCACAGCTTCGTTTCACGGAGCGACAGGCGGACGCCATCCTTGAGATGCGTCTCTACAGGCTGATCGGACTTGAAATCGAGGCGCTTATGAAGGACCACGAGAAAACGCTTTCCAATATCGCGGAGTACGAGGAGATTCTAAGCAACCGCGGGGCGATGGCGAAGGTCATTATCCGGGAGCTGGAGGGCTTTAAGAAGGAGTACAGCCGTCCGAGACGGACCGTCATTGACAATCTGGAAGAGGCGGTTGTCGCAGAGAAGAAGATTGAGGAGATGGATGTCGTATTCCTGATGGACCGCTTTGGTTATGCCAAGACGATTGACGTGCCGGCGTATGAGCGCAATAAGGAGGCAGCGGACGCGGAGAACCGCTATGTCCTGACCTGTAAGAATACGGACAAGATCTGTATTTTTACCAACAGGGGACAGATGCATCTGTTAAAGGTGTTAGATCTTCCGTTTGGAAAGTTCCGCGATAAGGGAACGCCGATTGACAACTTAAGCAATTATAACAGCAGTGAGGAGAGCTTTGTCTATATCACAAATCTTGGGGCAATCCGCGATACAAAGCTTCTCTTCGGGACGAAGACGGCGATGTTAAAGGTCGTAGACGGCGGGGAGTTCGATGTTGCAAAGCGGACGACTGCCGCGACAAAGCTTGCGGATGGTGACGAGGTGCTGCTTGTAACGCCGCTTCTGGAAAACCAGACACTTGTAATGCAGTCGGAAAAGGACTTTTTCCTGCGGATTGATGCAGCCGTGATCCCGGAGAAGAAAAAGGGCGCCGTGGGCGTCCGGGGCATGAAGCTTGGAGCGGGAGATGCGCTTACTGCCATTTACCCGATTCTCGAGGGAGAGAGCGCCAGCGTGGAGGTCAAAGGCAAGGAGATTGCCTTAAACCGCCTGCACGTCGGAAACCGTGACACGAAGGGAACGAAGAAATAGGCATGATAAAAGCGGTATTATTTGATTTGGACGGAACCATCATTAATTCGGAAGAGGGGATTACAAGATGCGTACAGTATGCCCTGCGTGCTTATGGAATCGAGGAACCGGACAGGAAGAAGCTGCTCTGCTTTATCGGACCGCCGCTCGATCCGGTCTTCCGGGAGAGATACGGCATGACAGACGAGGAGGCATGGCAGGCAGTAGAGAAGTACAGGGAGCGCTTTGATGTGAAGGGGATTTTTGAATGCTGCCTGTACGACGGTGTGCGCGAGGCAATCGTCCGGCTGAAGGAAGCGGGCTATGTGCTCGCGCTTGCCTCGTCGAAGCCGGAGACGGCGTGTGAGCGGATTTTAGAGCATTTTTCCCTGCGGCAGTACTTTGATGAGGTGGTCGGTTCGACGTTAGACGGCAGTATCAGCACCAAGCAGGAGGTCTTAGAAGAGCTTGGGCGCAGGATGGCGGATTGTCAGATCGGCAAAGATGAGATGTGCTTAATCGGCGATACAAAGTACGATGCCGCCGGGGCAAAGGCATTCGGTATCCGCTGCATCGGCGTGGGTTACGGCTTTGGAACGAAGGAAGAACTGCTTTCCGCCGGAGCGGAAGCGGTATTTGATCAGATAGAGGAAGTGGAGCGATACATTGAAAACGACAGGAGCGTATAAAATCTGGAGCATTGTCTATCCGGTGGGAATCTACTATGTAGTGTCATCGCTGGTATATTTTGTGTTGGAGATGTTTTTCGGAACTGCATATGAAAGCTATATGCTGCGGCAGATGATCTGCGCTGTGGCAACGATCCCGTTTGTGGCGTCGTTCTACAGACAGGATATGGCGATGGAAGAGACGGTCTACGGAAAGCGCAGGATTGTCTTAAAGCGTCATACACAAGGAAAGAACCCGGCGGACATGGAGGCTGCGGACGAGACAGTCAGCTTTGCTTCCGCTGCGGCAGACGGCGTGCTTGCACTTGTGGCAGGCGCGGCGCTTGGCATCGGTGTGAACAACGTGATCGCGATGACGCCGCTCATCCGCATGTCGGCGGGCTTTTCGGAGGCGAATCAGGCGTTTTTTGCGGGAAAACTTGCCTTTGAGCTTCTGGGTTCCGGGCTTTTGATTCCGATTGCGGAGGAACTTTTGTACCGCGGCGTCGTCTATAAGCGGCTGCGGCTTCTTGTGGGCGTGTCCCCGGCGATTATCCTCTCGGCTGTGATTTTCGGGGCGATGCATTTTAATCTGGTGCAGTTCCTTTATGCGGGAATCTTAGGGCTTCTGCTTGCGTTTCTGGTGGAGCGGACGGGCTTTTTGCACAACGCGGTGCTTGCACATGCGGCGGCAAACGTGGCGGCAATCGTGCGTCAGGAGACGGGATGGCTTTCTTTTTCTTATGAGCCGGATGCGGCGGGGATTGGCGTTACCGTACTGTTTTTGGCGGCGGCGGGGGCCGCGGTCGTCTGCCTGTACCGCCGGGGAAGGACGAATGAGCTTTAAGAGCCGGTCATTTCTTAGCGCTTTCTGTAGTGCGGGTAGCATTGACTGTGAAATCAGAATATGCTATTTTAGATTCAAATCGCAGGAAAGGGAGTGATAAGATCCATGGAAGACGGCGCAGATAGTGACAGCGATACACAGATGCAGCAGTCATTCGTGCCACCGCTTTGGGGCGGTCGGATGACGACTTGTTACATAAGAAGATACGGGCTGCTCCATGCAGTGTTATGAATAGAGAAAGGTATGGTTCGTGTGCGGGATACAGAGTATGCTGCATATGGGTCATACCTTTTTGTGCGTTCATAATAAAACAGTCCGGGTCTTTTGCATAGAAAATGATTGGGAAAGCAAAGACCGGAGAATTTTGCAGGAGGAGAAACATATGTTACAGCCTATTATTTTGTTAGTGATATTAATTTTTGTAAATGCAGCCTTTGCGAGTGCGGAGATTGCAGTGATTTCGATGAGTGAGCCGCGTCTTAAGCTGCTTGCGGAGGAAGGGAACAGGAGGGCAAAGAAGCTGCTTTACCTGACAGACCAGCCGGCGCGTTTTCTGGCGACCATACAGGTGGCAATCACGCTTGCGGGCCTGCTGCAGAGTGCATTTGCAGCGGAAAATTTCGCAGGACCGCTGGTCGCTTTTTTGATCGGACTGGGCGTTACCGTTCCGGAAACAGCGCTTAAGACCGTATGTATTGTTGTGATTACGCTGATTCTGGCGTACTTTAATCTGGTGTTCGGCGAGCTTGTACCCAAGCGGATCGCGATGAAGAAAACGGAGCAGATGGCGCTTGGAATGGCGGGAATCCTGTATCTCGTAGCCCGGATTTTCGCTCCTCTTGTGTGGCTTCTTACCATATCGACCAACGGAATCCTGCGGCTTCTTGGAATGAATCCGGAGGAGGAAGAGCAGGCGGTATCGGAGGAGGAAATTCGTATGCTTCTCGCCGAGGGCAAAGAGCAGGGAACGATTCCGTCCGAGGAGACAGAGATGATCCAGAACGTCTTTGGATTCGATGATGTGGCGGTCGGAGATATCTGCACACACCGCAAGGAGGTGGTATCGCTTTCGACCATGGAGGCGGAGCATGATTGGGAGAAGATCCTTGCGGAGAGCGCGCACACATACTATCCGATTTTCGAGGGAAGAAAAGAGGAGATTGTAGGAATCTTGGACGCGAAAGCGTATTTCCGCATGAAGGAGCGCACGAAGGAATGTGTCATGCGAAACGCTGTGCAGCCGCCGATGTTCGTGCCCGAGACAATGAAGGCAAACGTACTGTTTGAGCAGATGAAGCAGAAACAGAATTATTTTGCGGTCGTAGTCGATGAGTTCGGCGGAATCGCGGGTGTGGTCACGCTCTGCGACATCATGGAATATCTGGTCGGTGACCTCGATGAGGTTGCCACGGCATAGAGGAGTATGATAATATATAAAGATGCCATAGAAAAAGGAGGAGTTTATGCAGGAAAATAATGGTAATCCGTATGAGGGAAATACATACGGAACACAGCAACAGGGAGGGATGCCCCAGAATGCATACCAGCGGCAACAACAGGGAGGGATGCCCCATAACGCATACGGAGGCAATCCTTACGGGATGCCGCAGGGAATGCAGCCGCCGAAGCCAAAACAGGGATTTGGAATCGCATCATTGATTGTCGGTATTCTTTCGATGACGCTCTGTGCGGCACTTGGTTCGATTTTTGGAATCGTTGGATTGATCTTAGGAATTGTGGCGTGCGTAAGACGTGAAAAGAACCGCGTGTTTGGAATCGTCGGAATTGTCACGTCCTGTGTCGGTATCATTCTTGGAATTATCGTGATCGTGGCGATCGTGCAGTACGGAACCGTCGACTATCACGTCGAGGTGAATGGAGAATCCATCGTCTCTTCCGATGATGTGACGGAGGACTGCTTTGCCGGGAAGTCATTTGTAGCGGGGGATGGGTCGGTCATCTATTTCTATGAGGACGGCTCGTTCTACTGGTATCAGGATGACGCAGAGCATGAGGATAACTACTATGCCGGGACATACGGGGCTTATCAGGGAGATGATGCGGTATCTTATATCACCGGGGAACTTTCGGAGTATGCAGTTACGGAGGACGAACTGGAGGATTACTTCGATCGAAACAGCGACAGCGATTTTTATACAAGAGAGAACTGCACGGCATTGACGCTGCGCACGGAGGAAGCAATCATTGACGGAAGCAATCAGGTGGATGAACCGTATGAAGGACATTATATGGGATTCATGGCGGACGGCTACTACGATGCTGCGAATATGGACAGTGGGGAATACGCTTCCTTTATAGAACGGTAGGTGACCGGTGTCGGAAGCGTGATTGCAGTATTTAACTACTTGTGCAAGGAGAAAACGGATGAACTGGCAGGTATGCAGGTCGTCTGGTCGAACACTTTCATAACTGCAATTTAGACACAATTCAATAAAATCAAGAAAGAAAGCCCGGGAAAATGATTTTGGTAAAAATTTTTTCGGGCTTTTCTGCTGCTTGAATTGTTTGTATAAAATTATTTTTAACAGAAAATGAATAAAATAGACTGATAATAAATGAAACAAATACAAATATTCGAATAATCAGACAATTATAGAAAAAAACAGGTAGACAAGAGACGAAGAAAGTTGTATATTAGGAGATAACAACGAAGACGAAGACAACTGTCCGCCATATAAAGACAGTTGCTCGAAATACAGGAAGTAGAAAGGAAGCTGATTATGAAAGAGCAGAGTAATAAGAGGGATACCTTAGACCGCTTCTCGGTATCTGACGCAGGGAAGACGGCAGCGGGAATGTATGAGCCGGGCTTCGAGCATGATAACTGCGGTATCGGTGCTGTTGTCAATATCAAGGGAATCAAGACCCATAAGACGGTCGAGAATGCCCTTAAGATTGTTGAGAACTTAAAGCACAGAGCCGGAAAGGACGCAGAGGGAAAGACGGGCGACGGCGTCGGCATCCTGCTTCAGGTGTCTCACAAGTTCTTCTCCAAGGCGGCAAAGCAGGCTGGCATAGAGCTTGGCGATGAGCGTGATTACGGTGTCGGAATGTTCTTCTTTCCGCAGGACGAATTAAAGCGCAACCGCGCGAAGAAGATGTTCGAGGTCATCGTGAAGAAGGAGGGCATGGAGTTCCTCGGATGGAGGGAAGTACCGACCGATCCGGATAAGCTCGGACAGAAGGCGATTGACTGCATGCCTTATATCATGCAGGGCTTCGTGAAGCGTCCGGCGGACGTTGCGAAGGGACTGGATTTTGACCGGAAGCTCTATGTGGCGAGACGTGTATTCGAGCAGTCGAACGACGATACCTATGTGGTTTCTCTCTCCAGCAGAACGATTGTATATAAGGGAATGTTCTTAGTAGAGCAGCTTCGCCTGTTCTTTGCAGATTTACAGGATAAGGATTACGAGTCAGCGATCGCGACCGTGCACTCACGTTTCTCGACAAACACGAATCCGAGCTGGGAGCGTGCGCATCCGAACCGTTTTATCGTACATAACGGTGAGATCAATACGATCAAGGGAAATGCGGATAAGATGCTTGCCCGCGAGGAGACGATGGAGTCCGAGCATTTAAAGGGAGAGCTGCAGAAGGTGCTCCCGGTCATCAACAGCGAGGGTTCTGACTCGGCAATGCTTGACAATACATTGGAGTTCCTCGTGATGAGCGGTATGGATCTGCCGCTTGCAGTCATGATCATGATTCCGGAGCCGTGGGCGAACAATCATATCATGTCGCAGAAGAAGAAGGATTTCTATCAGTACTATGCGACGATGATGGAGCCGTGGGACGGACCGGCGTCCATCCTGTTTTCCGACGGTGATGTGATGGGAGCCGTGCTTGACCGCAATGGTCTGCGTCCTTCCAGATACTATATTACAGATGATGATTATCTGATTCTCTCCTCCGAGGTCGGCGTGCTGGATATTGACCCGACGAAGATTGTCGTAAAAGAACGTCTCCGTCCCGGCAAGATGCTTCTTGTCGATACGGTGCAGGGAAGAGTCATTGACGACAATGAGTTAAAGGAGACATACGCGAACAAGCAGCCGTACGGCGAATGGCTTGACCGCAATCTCTTAGAGCTTTCTGACCTTAAGATTCCGAATCAGCGTGTTCCTGAGTATACGAAGGAAGAGCGCCAGCGGATGCAGAAGGCGTTCGGCTATACGTTCGAGTCCCTGCGTGAGGCGATTCTTCCGATGGCGAAGAACGGCGGCGAGGGAACCTCCGCAATGGGTATTGACACACCGCTTGCAGCGCTTGCGAGCGATCACCAGCCATTGTTCAATTACTTCAAGCAGTTGTTCGCGCAGGTAACGAACCCGCCAATCGACTCTATCCGCGAGAAGGTCGTGACCTCCACGACCGTCTACATCGGTGAGGACGGAAACCTCTTAGAGGAGAAAGCGGAGAACTGCAAGGTATTAAAAGTCAACAACCCGATTCTTACCAATACGGATCTGATGAAGATCAAGTCCATGAAGGTAGAGGGCTTTAAGGTAGAAGTCCTTCCGATTATCTACTATAAGAATACGAGTCTGGAAAAGGCGATCGACCGTCTCTGCGTTGAGGCGGACCGTGCCTACAGAGAGGGAGCAAATATCCTGATTCTCTCTGACCGCGGTATCGACGAGAACCATGTTCCGATTCCGTCGCTGCTTGCAGTATCGGCATTGCAGCAGCATCTGGTAAAGACGAAGAAGAGAACAGCAGTTGCGATGATCTTAGAGTCCGGCGAGCCGAGGGAAGTACATCACTTTGCAACGCTCTTGGGTTACGGCGCCTGTGCAATCAACCCGTATCTGGCGCAGGATACGGTAAAGCAGCTTGTGGATGAGCACATGCTCGACAAGGACTACTACGCGGCAGTGCAGGATTACAATGCGGCGATCTTAAACGGTATCGTAAAGATTGCATCGAAGATGGGTATTTCCACGATTCAGTCCTACGAGGGTTCTAAGATTTTCGAGGCAATCGGAATCGACAAGAATGTAATTGACAAGTATTTCACAAATACGGTCAGCCGTATCGGTGGAATCACATTGAAGGATATCGAGAATGACGTCAACGAGCTTCATTCGGCAGCATACGATCCGCTCGGACTTGAGACGGATCTCACCTTGGACAGCAGAGGACGCCACAAGATGAGAAGCGGCGCAGACCCGCACCTTTACAATCCGGCGACGATCCATCTGTTGCAGGAGGCGACAAGACGCGGTGATTACGAGCTGTTCAAGCAGTACACGGAGCTTGTCAATCAGGAAGAGAGATCGATCACGCTCCGCGGTCTGATGGATTTCAACTATCCGAAAAAGGGCGTGCCGATTGAGGAAGTCGAGAGCGTAGATTCCATTGTGACCCGTTTTAAGACAGGCGCGATGTCCTACGGTTCGATTTCACAGGAAGCGCATGAGACGCTGGCAATCGCCATGAACCGTCTCCACGGAAAGTCGAACTCCGGCGAGGGCGGTGAGGACGCGGAGCGTATCGCGAGCAAGCACAGCGCGGTCAACCGCTGTTCTGCAATCAAGCAGGTGGCGAGCGGACGTTTCGGCGTCACGAGCGAGTACTTAGTCAGCGCGCAGGAGATTCAGATCAAGATGGCGCAGGGCGCGAAGCCGGGCGAGGGCGGACATCTGCCGGGCAAGAAGGTATATCCGTGGATCGCGAGAACAAGACTTTCCACACCGGGCGTATCTCTGATTTCCCCGCCGCCGCATCACGATATCTATTCCATCGAGGATCTGGAACAGTTGATCTTCGACCTTAAGAATGCGAACCGCGACGCGCGCATTACCGTAAAGCTTGTCTCTGAGGCGGGCGTCGGTACAGTCGCAGCCGGTGTTGCAAAAGCGGGCGCACAGGTCGTACTGATTTCCGGTTATGACGGAGGTACAGGCGCGGCGCCGTCAAGTTCCATTCACAATGCGGGACTTCCGTGGGAGCTTGGACTTGCGGAGACACATCAGACGCTGATTATGAACGGCCTGCGCAATAAGGTGCGCATTGAGACGGACGGCAAGCTGATGAGCGGCCGCGACGTTGCGACGGCAGCGCTGCTGGGCGCAGAGGAGTTCGGTTTTGCGACGGCTCCGCTTGTGACCTTAGGCTGTGTCATGATGCGTGTCTGTAACTTAGATACCTGTCCGGCAGGTATTGCAACGCAGAATCCGGAGCTTCGGAAGCGTTTTGCAGGAAAACCGGAGTATGTAGAGAACTTCATGCGTTTTATCGCGCAGGAGTTAAGAGAATATATGGCAAAGCTCGGCTGCCGCACCATCGACGAGATGGTCGGAAGAAGCGACCTCCTGAAGGTGCGCGATGACTTAAGCGGACGGGATAAGGAAATCGACCTGACAAGAATACTCAACAATCCGTTTGCCGGACCAAAGGAAAAGGTAACGTTCGATCCGAAGCACGTATACGATTTCGAGCTGGAGAAGTCAAAGGATGTTACGGTACTCCTTAAGCAGTTAAGGGGCGCACTGGAGCAGAAGCAGCGCAGAAGCATCGATGTGGAGGTAACGAACACGGATCGTTCGTTCGGAACGATTTTCGGATCGGAGATCACGAAAAAGTACGGCGGAGAGGGATTACCGGAAGATACCTTCATCGTGAAGTGCAGCGGTGCGGGCGGACAGAGTTTCGGCGCATTTATTCCGAAGGGACTGACCTTAGAGCTTGTCGGAGATTCCAACGACTATTTTGGCAAGGGGCTTTCCGGCGGTAAGCTGGTAGTCTATGCACCGGCCGGCGTAAAGTACGAGAAGGATAAGAACATCATCATCGGAAACGTGGCGCTCTACGGAGCGACAAGCGGCAAGGCGTTCATCAACGGTGTTGCCGGAGAGCGTTTCTGTGTGCGCAACTCGGGTGCTTCCGCAGTTGTCGAGGGCGTGGGAGATCACGGCTGTGAGTACATGACAGGCGGACGCGTTGTCGTACTCGGCAAGACAGGAAAGAACTTTGCAGCGGGTATGAGCGGCGGTATCGCTTACGTGCTGGATGAGGATAACGATCTCTACACCAGAATCAACAAGGAGATGGTATTCTCCGAGGAGATTTCCAATAAGTACGACGTTATGGAGTTAAAGGAAATGATCAAGGAGCATGTTGCCCTGACCAATTCCGAGAAGGGTAAGAAGGTACTTGACAATTTCAGCGAATATCTGCCGAAGTTCAAGAAAGTCATTCCGTACGATTACAACCGTATGCTCATGGCAATCGTTCAGATGGAGGAGAAGGGTCTTTCCTCCGAGCAGGCACAGATTGAAGCTTTTTATGCAAATACGCGCAGTTGATCGACGAAAGGAAGTAACTGTGAAGTACTGAATAGTTGCGAAAGGAAAAAGAGATGGGAAAACCAACAGGATTTATGGAATATGACAGGGAAGATGCGAGAGCGGTGGAACCAAAAGAGCGTATCAAGAACTTTCGTGAGTTCCACACTCCACTGTCCAAAGAGAGACAGCAGGTGCAGGGCGCGCGCTGCATGAACTGCGGTGTGCCGTTCTGTCAGGCTGGTATGAATATCATGGGGATGACCTCCGGATGCCCGCTTCACAATCTGGTTCCGGAGTGGAATGACCTTGTATACACGGGAAACTGGGAACAGGCGTACAACCGTCTGAAGAAGACGAATAATTTCCCGGAATTTACATCGAGGGTTTGTCCGGCGCTCTGCGAGGCTGCCTGCACCTGCGGGCACTGGGACGATCCGGTGACCTGCAAGGCGAACGAGCACGGCATTATCGAAAATGCGTATGAACAGGGCTATGCGGCGGCAAAGCCGCCGAGAGTGCGCACCGGGAAGAAGGTCGCAGTCATCGGTTCGGGTCCTGCAGGACTTGCTGCGGCGGATCAGCTCAACAAACGGGGACATCAGGTGACGGTCTATGAGCGCGACGACAGGGTCGGCGGACTTCTGATGTACGGCATCCCGAATATGAAGCTTGAGAAATGGGTCATCGACCGCAAGGTGGATATCATGAAGCAGGAGGGCGTCGAGTTCGTGACAGGCGTCAATGTCGGAAAGGACGTAAAGGCGGCGAAGCTTCTGAAGGAATACGACCGTGTGATCTTAGCCTGCGGCGCGAAGAACCCGAGGGATATCAACGCGCCGGGCAGAGATGCGAAGGGAATCTATTTTGCGGTGGATTTCCTTGCGGCGACGACGAAGAGCCTTCTGGATTCCGAGCTTAAGGACGGAAAATATATCTCGGCAAAGGGCAAGAAGGTCGTCATCATCGGCGGCGGCGATACCGGAAACGACTGTGTGGGTACGTCGATCCGTCACGGCTGTGCGAGTGTGACGCAGCTTGAGATGATGCCGAAAGCGCCGGAGCAGAGAGCGGAGAACAATCCGTGGCCGGAGTGGCCGAAGGTCTTAAAGACCGATTACGGTCAGGAGGAGGCGATCGCCTTATTCGGTCATGACCCGCGTATCTATCAGACGACGGTCAAGGAGTTCCTTAAGGATAAGAACGGCAACTTATGCGGACTTATTACCGTAATGCTTGAGAGCAAGAAGGATGAGAAGACCGGGCGCATGGTGATGGCGGAGGTCGCAGGAAGCGAGCAGAAGATGGAAGCCGATCTGGTGCTGATCGCGGCAGGCTTCCTCGGCGCGGAGAAGTATGTAGCGGACGCGTTCGGCGTGGAGTTAAACGCAAGAACGAACGTTGCGACTGCGGAAGGCGCATACGCGACGAACGTGAAGAATGTTTTTGCAGCAGGCGACGTTCACAGAGGACAGTCACTTGTAGTATGGGCGATCCGCGAAGGACGCGAGGTCGCAAGAGAAGTGGATGAGAGTCTGATGGGATATTCTTATCTGGAAGTGCAGTAAGGAATGATACGGGCAGGTTCCTCAGTTTTGAGGAGCTTGCCCTTTTGTTTTTGGCACGGTGTAAAAATGGTGTAAAGAAAGGAGGCGGTGATTTTAACACGATTTTAACGCGAAGGAGCAAATCCCAATACGAAAATAATGACGGATGATGCATAATGGCAGTAAGAATGAAACGTTAGCGGGGATGAATATGGACTGGGTTATTTTGGTCGCCACGTTTGGCGTGATGCTGCTGGGATTTATACCGATGAAATGGGTAGATGAATTTCGCGAGGAGCACAAAGGAGATCATGACGATGAATAATTGGCTAAAGAAGGTCAGCTATACGAGGATTATCGCCTTAAGCTTTCTGGTCGTGATATTGATCGGCAGTGTACTTTTGACGCTTCCGGTCTCTTCACGGGATAGAAGCATGACTCCGTTTGCGGATGCCGTTTTTACAGCCACAAGCGCTACCTGCGTTACAGGGCTTGTCGTTCGCGATACGGGAACCTATTGGTCGGTATTCGGACAACTCGTCATACTTGGGATGATACAGATCGGCGGACTGGGGTTTATGACGATTATCAGTATGTTTTCTATCTTTATGAAGCGCAAGATCAGTCTGAGTGAAAGACGGCTTTTGATGCAGTCGGCAGGAAATATGCGTCTTAGCGGTATGGTAAAGCTGGTAAAGCAGATTGTAAAGGGAACGGCCGTTTTTGAACTTGCGGGCAGCGTACTGCTCGCAATTCGCTTCGTTCCAAAATTCGGGTTCGCGCGCGGGGTATACTATGCGGTATTTCACTCGGTATCGGCATTTTGTAATGCAGGCTTTGATCTGATGGGCGGGTTTCAGTCGTTTACAGCGTATGAGGGGGACGTTCTGGTGAATCTTACGCTGATGGTGCTGATTACGTCTGGCGGACTGGGATTTCTTGTCTGGAATGAAATTTACACGAAGGGCAGGAAGTTTGGCGAATATTCCCTGCATGCAAAGCTTGTGCTGGTGACGACGCTGTTCCTTTTCGCAGTCGGAACAGGTGGCTTTCTGATATTTGAGAGTAACGGCAATCTGGCGGATGATCCGTTTCCAAAGAAGCTTCTCTCGGCGGCTTTTATGTCGGTGACGACGAGAACGGCGGGCTTTAACACGATGGACCTGACAGGATTATCACAGGCGGGAACGCTGCTTGCGATGGTCCTCATGTTTATCGGAGGAAGCCCGGGTTCTACTGCGGGAGGCGTAAAGACGACGACGGTTGCAGTCGTCCTTTTTGCGATGGTCAATATGTCGCGGGGCAGAGAGGATGTTACCATATTTAAAAAGAGACTGGAGGATTCGGTTGTAAAGCACGCGGCGGTCATTGTCTTTGTGTATCTGACAGGGGTTCTTATAGCAGGGATGATCATGGGAGCGCTCGAGACAAAAGGAATTACGGAAATCATGTTTGAAATCATTTCCGCAGCGGGAACGGTCGGATTGTCGAAGGGAATCACACAGACGTTAAGCGATGCCTCAAAGCTCATTTTGATTGTGATGATGTACGGCGGGCGCATCGGCGGGCTGTCGCTTCTTATGGTATTTCGTGAGAAGGCAAAGGAAGCTCCGGTCAGAAGACCGACGGAAAAAATACTGATAGGATAACGGAGAGTGTAAGATATGAAGTCGATATTGATTATAGGAATGGGAACCCTGGGAGAACATCTTGCCTTCAAGATGCAGGAGCTTGGAAATGACGTGATGATCGTGGACAAGAATGAGGAGCGCATACAGGAACTCTCTGTCCGTTTTAAGAACTCGTTTGTCGGAGACTGCGTCAATGAAGGGGTGCTGCGGTCGCTTGGCGTCAACAATTTTGATTATTGCTTTGTCGCCGTGGGGGAAAATTCCTATGCATCTCTCGAGATTACTTCCATGTTAAAAGAGCTTGGAGCAAAATATGTGATCTCCAAGGCAAAACGGGTGCGTCAGGCGGAATTTCTAAAGCGCATCGGTGCAGACGAGGTATTCTTCCCGGAGCGGGAGATTGCAGAAAAGCTGGCGGTGCGCTACAATGCGACGAACATTTTTGACTACATTGAACTGACGGGCGAGTATTCGATTTTTGAGATTCCGATCCTGCCGGGGTGGGCGGGAAAGAATATCCAGGAGATTGATGTAAGGCGTATGTACAACATTAATATTATCGCGGTAAAACGCTGCCAGATCTTAACGCCGGTATCGGACGGAACATATGTGTTCGAGCAAGGGGACCATATCGTTGTCATAGGGAAATCCTCGGACGTCTTCCGGCTATCGGCAAAGACCGAAAAAGAATCATTTTGACGGCTCGATAAAGCGATAGCCGACGCCGATTTCCGTGGTGATATAGTGCGGGTGGGAAGAATCGGGTTCAATCTTGCGGCGCAGGCTGGCGAGACACACCCGGATGTTTCGGGCGGCGTCGCTGTCCTGATAGCCCCAGACCTCCTTAAGAATCTGGTTGTGCGTTACGACCTTTCCGGCGTTTCGCGCAAGCAGAAGCAAAAGCTTGTACTCCAATGGGGTCAGATGAATCTCTTTGCCGTTTTGGACGATGATACGTCTGTCGGTATCAATGCAAAGCGCGTCAAAGTGCAGGACGGATTGCGGGCGCGACGGAGCGCCCTGCGAGAGATAGCGCTCCATCACGCGGATGCGCGCGGACAGTTCGCCCATAGAAAACGGTTTGGTGACATAATCGTTTGCGCCCGCATCCAGTGCGCCGATTTTATCTTTGTCAAATTCACGTGCGGACACGACGAGAATCGGAATATCTGAGATATTCCGTATCTCTTTGATGATGTCGATACCGTCCATGTCCGGGAGACCGAGGTCTAAGAGGATAATGTCGGGGTTTTCGTTGCAGAAGGCAAGGATTCCTTCTTTTCCGCATTTTGCAGCGAGAACGGTATAGTCCTGCGTCTTTAGGGAAAGCTGCATAAAAGCGGTGATTTTCGGGTCGTCTTCAATGATGAGTATTTTCTTCTGATCTGACATAAGTTTGCTTCCTCGTTTCGTATATTATGCGATATCCCCGGGGACGGTAATCGTGAAGATGGCGCCTCCCTGGGGCTGGTTTGCTGCGGTGATCGTGCCGCCGTGGGCGGTAACGATTGCTTTGCAGATGGACAGACCGAGACCGACGCCCCGGCGGTTGTCAGAATTTCTGACGGGCAGCGTGACAAAGCTCTCAAAAATGTGAGGCAGTATGGACGGTTCGATACCGAAGCCGTCGTCGGCGACGGTAAAGATGGCAGAGCCGTTTTCGTAGCTTCCCGAGAGTGTAATCCGGCTGTCTGTACCGGAATGCTTAAAGGCGTTGTCCACCAGATTTAAGAGCACCTGCACAAACAGATTTCCGTCCGCATGGACAAGGACAATGGATGCGGGAAGCCGGATAGAAAGACGGCTGCTGTCATAGGACGCGGGAAGTCTGGTGGCTACCTGTGAGATCAGGTCGTCCATAGACTCGATTTCCTGCTGGATGGAGAGCCTTCCGTCAGAAATACGCGTCATGTTGAGAATATTTTGGACCGTCATGGTAAGCCACTCGGCTTCCGTGTTGATGTCTGTCACGAATTTGCAGATTTCATCCCGGGAGAGCGTATCGATCTTCTCTGCGATCAGGCTGCTTGCACCGGAGATCTCGGTGAGCGGCGTGCGGAGGTCGTGGGAAATGCTTCGCAGCAGCGTGCTTTTGAGATGTTCGCTCTCCATATCAAGGCGAATCTGTTCCCGCTCGAGATAAATGTATTCACGGTCGAGCACTAATGCCGTCTGATAGACGGTTGAGCCGACAAGGGTCTTCGTTTTTGAAGAGAATACCGTTCCTGCCGGAAAGTGTACGAGACCGAAGGTCGTGGATACGCTTTTGATGGGGAAAGATACGCCGTCCGCAAACAGAGCCGGATCTGTGTCCCTGGGAATGCAGCTTGCAGCAGGTACGGATTCAAAGCGATTGCCCTCCAGGGTAATCATGCAGGGACAGCAGGTCGTCTCATACAGGCACTTTAAGGCATAATCTACGATGTGCTCCGCTCCGGTCAGATTTAAAAAGCTTTCCGTCGTCTCGTACATCTGCTGCGCGGTCTGTGCGTTTTCATTTGCGAGGATGGTCTGGCGCGTGAACTTGGATGCCATGACGCCGCAGATGACCGCCGCAATGGAAAAAAATAAGAGGAGCAGGACGTCCTGCTGATTGCTGATGGCAAAGGTGTGCACCGGCTCTGTGAAAAAGAAATTATAGCAGAAAATGCAAAAAACAGAGGTCAGGATTCCGTAGAGATACCCCCTTGTGATAACAGTGGAGAGCAGCACGCCGACAAGCGAGACCATTAAAAGGTTCTGACGGTCCACGCCCGCCTGCTTTAACAGCAGCGAAAGCAGCGTGGTGGCGGCGCAGATGATAAAAACGGCGCAGATACTGGTTATATGGTATTTTAACAGGGAAGCTCCTTCCCCGGTCTTTCCGGAAGAATACATAAGGTTCTCTTTTTCCTAATCTGAAATTAATTGACAGGTACATAATGCAGTATACTACATTTTCACAGAAAATGCAGAGTGAAATAGAAAAAGGGGGAATGTTCATGACTGCCTGCAAAAAAGAATCAAAACATCTGACGGCAATGCTGCTCTTACTGCTGGCTGCGACGTTGATCGGTTACGGATTTGAGGCGCTGCATGTGCAGGAGACAAACATAGTTCTCATATATGTGCTGGCGGTTCTCATGATCGCGTGGTATACCAATTCCTTTCTCTGGGGAAGCGTCGCGGCCTTTCTGGGAACGGCGGCGTTCAATTTCTTTTTTACGCAGCCGACTTTTACCTTAAGCGTTTATGACAGCGATTATTTTCTTACCTTCCTGTGCATGACCGCGGTCGCGGTATTCAGCGCGGCGCTGACGCTTCAGGCAAAAAAGTACGCCGCGCAGGTGTACATGGAACGCAGACAGACCGAGCAGGAGCAGTACCGGGCGAATCTTCTGCGCTCGATTTCGCATGACCTTAGAACGCCGCTTATGGGAATCATGGGAACATCGGAGCAGATTATGGATATGTCAGTGGAGAACGACCCGAGGCGTGCCCTTGCAAAGGATATTTATCAGGACGCCGACTGGCTTCATTCGCTGGTGGAAAACATTCTGGGGCTGACGAGACTGCAGGATGGGAGGGTGAACATCCAGCAGAGCGCGCAGGCGTTAGAGGAGATCATCGGAAGCGCCGTTTCACAGATCGAGAAGAACCATCCCGGTTATGAGATCGATGTACGGCTGCCGGAGACATATATTGAGATCATGGCGGATGCAAGACTGTTGGCACAGGTCTTTGTCAATCTCCTCGACAATGCAGTAAAGCATACGCCGCAGGACGGCGAAATCGAAATTCTTGTGAACGAAAAAGATGACAAAAAGGTGGAGATACTGGTAGAGGACAGGGGAGAGGGGATTGCTCCGGCAGATTTGCCGCATGTGTTTGAACTGTTCTACACGACAGTGGAAAAGGGCGCGGATGTCAGACCGGGAATCGGGCTTGGGCTTGCCGTCAGCAAGCTGGTCGTGGAAGCGCATAACGGAACGATTGAGGCGCAGAACCGAAAGGACGGAAGCGGAGCGGTCTTTCGCATCACACTGCCGGTTCTGTAAAGGGGAGAGAAAGATGTATAACGAGACAATTTTAATCGTTGAGGACGATCTGCAGATACAGAATTTTATCGGGTATACCTTAGAAGAGGCGGGGTATTTCGTCATTAAGACCGCAAAGGGAGCGGAAGCGGTTCGTCTTGCGGCAGCGGAGCCGGTGGATATGATGCTTCTTGATATGGGGCTGCCGGATTTCGACGGCATAGAGGTGCTGCATCAGGTCAGGGAGTGGTCGCAGATGCCGGTCATCATCGTCTCCGCAAGAGATCAGGATCAGGAAAAGGTGGAAGCGCTCGATATGGGGGCGGACGATTACCTGACAAAGCCGTTTTCGGCGCGTGAGCTGCTTGCAAGAATCCGGCTCGCACTGCGTCATTATTACCGTATGGCGGGAAACGGCGGGGAGGATATCTTAGTCAACCGCGAACTGCGCCTTGACAGAAACCGTCATATGGTGTTCCGCGGAGAGGAAGAAATACATCTGACAAAGCTCGAGTATGATCTGCTCGCACTGTTTATGGAGAATCAGGGCAAGGTGCTGACTTACGGTTCGATCTTAAAGGCGTTGTACGGAAAGAATTACGGGTCGGATACGCAGGCGCTCAGGGCGCTGATGGCGGGACTCAGAAGAAAACTGGAAAAGAATACGGCAAAGCCGGAGTATATCAAGACGGAGATCGGAATCGGATACCGCATGACGGAAGGCTGAAGCATCCGGATGGGCTGCCGCACGAACCAGCAGGTTTGTGCGGCAGCTTTTTTGCTCTATAGGAAACACCTTGCAGACAATTCTCACACAATTCTCACACCAGAAGACGAAGCTTCACACACGTCTCACAGGATGGCAGCTATACTGAACGTATCAAATACAAAGCGTATTGATGAAAAGAGAATGCAGAAACGGAGTGAGAGAATGTTTTGGGATTTAAGAGAATTGAGTTTTGAAGTAAAGAAGCAGATAGAAAAAGGAGCTTATGAGGAGGCGCGCCGTCTGATTGCGGATGCAATGCGGGATTATCCGGATTCCGGGGTGCCGCATAATCTGATGGGAATCCTGGCGGAATGCCAGTGGGATCATGTCGGGGCTATGAAGCATTTTCGTGCGGCATGGGCATTAGAACCGACGTTTCTTCCGGCGCGCTGGAATATGGACAGGTATGGCAGCACGGAGAGAGCCAATGGATTTGCCTATGTGGCGGAGGACGTACCGCAGGGGGAGCAGGGCGCCGGATATAAGGTAGTCTATGACGACAACGGCGTTGGACACATGATAAGAAGGAGGGAGAAACTATGAATCTGTTTGGGAAAAAGGAGAAAAATGCCTACATTATCATAGCAGGCTGCGGGCGTCTGGGCGCGGGGCTTGCAGCAAGTCTCTCGTTAAAAAAGAAGGACGTCATCGTAATAGACGAAAAGGAAGAGGCATTCCGCAAGCTTGCGGCGTCCTACGGGGGACTGACGATGTGCGCGGATGCAGCGGACCTTGGAAAGTTAACGGATGCGGGAATCCAGAGAGCAGACGTCTTTATCGCGGTGACGGATAAGGACAATACGAATATCATGGCGGCACAGCTCGTCAGACAGCTCTACGGCGTGCGCCATGTGCTTGTCCGGGTCTATGACGAGGAAAAGATCAGGCTGCTTGCGGGAACGGGAATCGAGGCGTTCTGTCCGGCGGAGCTATCAGAAAAGGAAATCAATCGCTATATGAATTGGGAGGATGAAGATGAAGACTAATATTTTACTGGCGGGCGGTTATCACAAAGCGCTTTCCGTGGGGGAATCCCTGCTGCAGAAAGGCTGTCAGGTCACGATCGTGAACGCGGATAAGCGGGATTGCGAAAGACTGGCGGAGACGGAAGGGTTCAAGATCATATGGGGCGACGCCAGCAAGGAGTTTATCTTAAAGGAAGCGCAGGCGGCTAAGATGGATATCGTCATTGCGATGGCGCCGAGGGATGAAGATAATTTTGTCATCTGCCAGATCTGTAAGAAAATCTACCGGGTGCCGAAGGTGGTGGCGCTTTTAAATGATCCGAAGAAGACGGCTTTTTTCTATCAGATGGGGATTGACAGAGTGGTGTGTGCGATAGGCGCGATCACCAATATCATCGAGGAACAGGCGCTGATGGAGAAGATGACGACCATGCTGCCGCTGACAAACGGGAAGATCAATGTACTGGAAATCCCCATTTTGGAGCAGGCGGGGTTTGAATACACGAAGTTAAAAGACATGAATCTGCCGAAAGATGCAATCATCGGCTGTATCGTGCGGGGAGAGCACAGTATTATCCCAGGAGGCGATACGATGCTTATGACAGGCGACATCGTCATATTGATCGTCAACGGCGAGGTTAAGGAAGAGGTCGTGGAAATCTTTACAGGAGGGAAGAAATGATTTCGGCAAAGTCAAATGTATATGGCATTCTTATGATTTTAGAGGGCGTGATGGTATTGGTGCCGCTTGCACTGCTGCCGTTCTATCCCGGGGACGCCGTATATCTTCCGTTTTTTGCGGTACCGGGAGGCGTTTCGATTCTTCTTGGCAGATTGCTGTTTTTCAGGCGCAAGACGCTTGCGGCGGTCTTTGAGGAGAGGGAGAGCAGCCGCGTGGTGCTTTTCGCCTGGGGGTATGGCTTTTTGCTGGCGGCGCTCCCCTTTTTAGGACTACGGGATTACCGTTTTACGCAGATTCTGTTCGAGTCTGTGAGCGGTCTTACGACGACGGGACTTTCCGTGCTGGATGTGGAGCGCATGGCGCACATTTACCTGTTCTACCGGAGCTTTTTGCAGTTCATGGGAGGCGTCGGCTTTGTCATGATGATTCTGGTCTTTATTCAGGACAAGGATTCCATGGAAATGTACAGTGCGGAAGGGCATCCGGATAAACTGATGCCGAATATCGGTATGACGGCGAAGGTGATTCTGCTGATGTATGGCGGCTTTCTGGGTGTGGGAACGATACTTTTGCGGCTGGGAGGCATGACGCTTTTTGACAGTGTCATTCACGCGATGTGCGCGTTGTCGACCGGAGGGTTTTCGAACAGGGCGGCGAGCATCGGCGCATATCATTCGATCCGCATAGAACTGGTGACGGTGCTTTTGATGTTAATTGGTACGACCAATTTTGCGGCGCTTTTGTTGCTGCTGCGGCGCAAGTTCAGGCAGTTTTCCAGAGTCAGCGAAATCCGTTTTCTTGCGGTGTTAGTCGCGTTGTTTGTTCCGGTCATGACATTGTTTTTGACGTATCAGAACGGGTATGGTATCTCAGAGTCGCTGCGGCTGTCGTTCTTTAATGCGTTTTCGGCGCTTTCTACGACCGGCTATGCGACCTGTGATTACAGTACATGGGGCGCGGGCGCGATCGGCGTTATGATTCTTCTGATGCTCATTGGCGGCGGTGCAGGCTCTACGGCGGGCGGTATCAAGCTCTCCCGCGTGTATCTGGTACTGCGCAGCTTTTTCTATCAGGTGAAACGGCGGTTTATGCCGGAGCGTCAGATTCAAAATCTCTATTACGTAAAGCCGATTGAGGGGCGCGTGAAGATTCAGGGACAGCCGCTTGAGGAGGCAGGGACCTATATGGGGATGTATTTGCTGCTCTACATCTGCGGAACCCTGCTGCTTACGCTGACAGCAGGCTGTTCGCTTACGGATGCGATGTTCGAGTTCGCTTCGGCATTGGGCACGGTGGGGCTGTCCATTGGCGTCACAGGTCCTGCGGCAAATGACGCCACGCTTTTTATAGAGATTGCGGGAATGCTGCTTGGGCGTCTTGAAATATTTACCGTATTTCTTGGAATTGTGGGTTTAAGAAAAAGGATAAAACGATTTTAATTTCATTTTAATATCTATAAAAGCTTTCTAACCCCATTTTAATTTGGGGCAGGGTATACTTTGACCTGTAAATCGGAAAAAAATAACAAATACGTTCCCTTTAGGATAAGGGAGGGAGGAGGCAAATTATGAATCTACTGCTCTGGCTGATTGCAGCTACAGGCATAGGGATGCTGATTTACTACTTTGCAATTTTGCTGAAAGGAGGAGACAGGTAATGGAAGCGTTGATACAGTATGCGGTTTACCTGATCATATTGGTCGGCCTGGCGATTCCGCTCGGTGCGTACATCGGGAAGGTCATGGACGGCGAAAAGGTATTTTTGACCCCGGTCTTAAAGCCATGTGAGAAACTGGTATATAAGATCATGCGGGTGAAGGAAGAAGAGGATATGACAGCGTCAAAATATATTCTGAGCGCCGTCAGCTTTAATGTCATAGGTTTTGTGGTGTTGTTTCTGATCTTAAAATTCCAGAATCTTCTGCCGTTCAACCCGGAGCATTTCGACGGACAGTCCTGGCATCTGGCGTTTAATACGGCGACAAGCTTTATGACGAATACGAACTGGCAGGCGTACAGCGCGGAGAATCCTTCCGGCGGTCTTAGCTATTTCTCACAGTTCATGGGGCTTACGGTACAGAACTTTGTATCGGCAGCCTGCGGTATCGCGGTATTGTTTGCAGTCATCCGCGGATTTGTCCGGGTAAAGCAGAAGGGAATCGGTAATTTCTGGGCGGACCTGACAAGGACGGTGCTCTATATCTTGATTCCGCTCTGCATCATCTCTACGGTCGTTCTGGTCGCAAGAGGTACGGTTCAGACATTCCGGGGTTACGATAAAGTACAGCTCTTAGAGCCGATTGCGCTGGATGAAGAGGGAAATATCATTGAGGGCGCGCTGGTAGACAGGGAGACGGGCGTAGTTACACTGGACGGCGAAGAGATTACAGCGGCGCAGATCGTCCGTGAACAAGTGGTTCCGCTTGGACCGGGCGCAAGCCAGATTTCCATGAAACAGTTGGGAACGAACGGCGGAGGCTTCTTCGGATTGAACTCTACACATCCGTTTGAGAATCCGGATGCGTTTACGAATCTGTTTGAAATGATTTATCTGCTCCTGATTCCGGTAGCGCTCTGCTTTACCTTTGGACGCAATGTACATGACAAGAGACAGGGAGTGGCAATCTTCCTCGCCATGTTTATAATGCTTGTGGCATCGCTTGGCGTATGCGCGGTAAATGAGCAGAACGGTACGCCGCAGCTTGCGCAGAACGGCGCGGTGGCAGTGGACGCAACCGAGCTGAACGGGTATTCCACGGCAGGCGGAAATATGGAAGGAAAGGAGACCAGATTCGGTATTGCAACTTCCGTTACATGGGCGACATTTACGACAGCAGCTTCGAACGGTTCTGTCAACTCCATGCATGATTCCTACACGCCGCTGGGCGGATTAGTGCCGATGCTTTTGATGCAGCTTGGCGAGGTCGTCTTCGGAGGCGTTGGATGCGGACTTTACGGTATGCTTGCCTTTGCAATTCTGGCGGTGTTCATTGCCGGACTTATGGTAGGACGTACGCCGGAATACCTTGGAAAGAAGATAGAACCCTTTGAGATGAAGATGGCGGTTCTGTGCTGCCTTGCGACGCCGCTCGTCATCCTGGTGGGAAGCGGAATCGCAACACTGCTTCCGTCTACTACAGACAGCCTGAACAATATAGGCGCACACGGACTTTCGGAAATTTTGTATGCATATTCTTCGGCAGGCGGAAATAACGGTTCTGCATTTGCAGGATTTAACGCAAATACACCGTTTATCAATGTCTCGATCGGACTGGTTATGTGGGGCGCAAGATTCATTCCTATGATCACGATGCTTCTGATCGCAGGCAGTATGGCAAAGAAGAAGAAGGTTGCTGTCACAGCGGGAACATTATCGACCTGCAACGGCCTGTTTGTATTCCTGTTGATCTTCGTCGTACTTTTGATTGGCGCACTGAGCTTTTTCCCGGCGCTGTCACTCGGACCAATCGCGGAATATTTCCAGATGCTCCAGTAGACGCACCAAAGCGCAGTTGCGATTGAAAAGAAATGAGGTAAATAGAAAATGAGTAATCAGATAAAAACAGAAAATGCGCTGCGTGACAAGACGATGGTCATGCGCGCGATAAAGGATTCCTTCGTGAAGCTTGCGCCGCAGACGCAGGTGAAGAATCCGGTCATGTTTTTGGTGTTTGTATCCGCTGTTTTGACTACGATTCTCTGGGTAGTTTCCCTGTTTGGAATCAGGGATGCGGATTCGGGATTTATCTTAGGAATTACATTGATTCTGTGGTTTACCTGTCTGTTTGCAAATTTTGCGGAGGCGATTGCAGAGGGCAGAGGAAAGGCGCAGGCGGATTCCCTTCGTGCTGCAAAGCATGATGTGGAGGCACATAAGATCCCATCGGCAGATAAGAAGAATCAGATTACAAAGATTCCTTCTGCCAGTCTCATAAAGGGCGATCTCGTAATCGTTATAGCCGGAGAACAGATTCCGGGAGACGGCGAGGTCATAGAGGGCGCGGCAAGTGTGGATGAGAGCGCCATCACCGGCGAGTCGGCGCCGGTCATCCGTGAGGCGGGCGGCGACAGAAGCGCTGTGACCGGAGGAACGAAGGTCTTATCTGACTGGATCGTTGTCCGCATCACCAGCGAGCCGGGTGAGAGCTTCCTTGATAAGATGATTGCGATGGTCGAGGGTGCGGCAAGAAAGAAGACCCCCAATGAAATCGCACTGGAAATTTTTCTGGTGGCGCTTTCGATTATCTTTATTCTGGTTGTGATGGCATTGTATGGGTACTCCCTCTTTTCTGCAAAGCAGATGGGAGTGGAGAACCCGACTTCCGTAACGGCGCTTGTGGCGCTTCTGGTGTGCCTTGCGCCGACGACAATCGGAGCGCTGCTGTCCGCCATCGGCATTGCGGGCATGAGCCGTTTGAATCAGGCGAACGTTCTTGCAATGAGCGGACGCGCGATAGAGGCGGCAGGGGATGTCGATACCCTGCTTTTGGATAAGACAGGTACGATCACGCTCGGCGACAGGCAGGCGTCGGAATTTATCCCGGTAGACGGGCATGAGGCGAGAGATCTGGCGGATGCGGCGCAGCTCGCATCGCTTCCCGACGAGACGCCGGAGGGAAGAAGCGTAGTCGTGCTTGCAAAGGAAAAGTTTGGCATCCGCGCAAGAAACCTGTCGGAATCCAATATGGAGTTCATCCCGTTCACAGCGAAGACGCGTATGAGCGGCGTCAATGTGGACGGCAGGGAAATCCGTAAAGGCGCAGCGGATGCAATCCGAAAATATGTTGTCGCACACGGCGGCATTTACAGCGAAGAGTGTGAAGAAGTTGTAAAAAAGATTGCAAATCAGGGCGGTACGCCGCTTGTAGTAACAGATGACCATATCATACTCGGCGTGATTTATCTGAAGGATATCATCAAGTCCGGCGTTAAGGAGAAGTTCGCCGACTTAAGAAAAATGGGAATCCGCACCGTCATGATTACAGGCGATAACCCGCTTACCGCGGCAGCGATCGCGGCGGAGGCAGGCGTGGATGATTTCCTCGCGGAGGCGACGCCGGAGGGCAAACTTGATATGATCCGCCAGCTTCAGGCGAAGGGGCATATGGTAGCGATGACCGGTGACGGAACGAACGATGCCCCGGCGCTCGCCCAGGCGGATGTCGCGGTGGCAATGAATACCGGCACGCAGGCGGCGAAGGAAGCCGGGAATATGGTAGATCTTGACAGTTCGCCGACGAAGCTGATCGATATCGTAAGAATCGGTAAGCAGCTTCTGATGACAAGAGGAAGTCTTACGACCTTTAGTATTGCAAACGACGTCGCGAAGTATTTTGCAATCATCCCGGCGCTTTTTATGAGCTTATATCCGGGGCTTGCAAAGCTCAACATTATGGGGCTGCACAGTGCGGAAAGCGCAATTTTTTCCGCGATCATTTACAATGCACTGATTATCATCGCTTTGATTCCTTTGGCGCTTAAGGGAGTAAAATACCGCGAGGTATCGGCAGGTAAGCTGCTTTCCAGAAACCTTCTGATCTATGGAGTCGGCGGAATCATTGCACCGTTTATCTTCATCAAACTGATTGATGTGATATTGGTAGCCTGCGGATTGTTCTAAGCGGGAGACGAAGGAAAGGAGAAGAAAACGATGAGTGCAAAAAAAGTAATTGGTAAGACAGCGGTTTTATTCTTTCTTATGATGCTGCTTACCGGATTTATCTATACGATGGTGATGACAGGCATCAGCCAGTTGTTGTTCCGCCATCAGGCAAACGGAAGCATTATTGAGGTAGACGGCGTAAAGTACGGAAGCGAGCTTTTGGGACAGCGCTTTTGCGATCCGTCCCACTTGTGGGGCAGAATCGTGCTCCCGGATGTGTCTACCTACACAGACGACGAGGGCAATCCGCTCATGTATGCGTGGGCGTCCAACGCATCCCCGGCAAGCGACGAGCAGGCATACGGGGAAGAAAATTATCAGGACAGCTACGAGGCGGCGGTTGCAGAGAGAGTGGAAATGATAAAGGCGGCAAATCCGGATGCGGAGATGGATGCGATTCCGGTAGAGCTTGTCACCTGTTCGGGAAGCGGACTTGATCCGCACATTTCCCCGGCGGCAGCGGAGTATCAGGTGCCGAGACTGGCGGCAGAGAACGATATGACCGAGGATGAGGTCAGAGAAATTATTGAGAAGTATACAGACGGAAAGTTCCTGGGAATTTTCGGTGAGGAAACCGTAAATGTATTAGAGGTAAATCTTGCACTGGAAGGGATTCTTGAATGATTGAACCGGAAAGAAATCCTGCGGCTTACCTTAAGATGGCAAAGCAGGCGGAAGAAAAAGAGAAAAAGGGAAAACTGAAAATTTTCTTCGGGTATGCAGCAGGCGTAGGGAAAACCTACGCCATGCTGTCTGCTGCGAAAAAGGAGAAAGAAGCCGGAACGGATATCGTCATCGGCTACTTGGAACCCCATGCGAGACCGGATACACAGAAAAAAGCAGAGGGGCTTCCCTTCGTTCCGACAAGAGAGATGCAGATCAACCGCATTACAGTACAGGAGATGGACATTGACGCTATATTAAAGCGTGCTCCGAAGGTCGTGCTGGTCGATGAGATGGCGCATACGAACGCCGACGGATGCAGGCATCCAAAACGGTATCAGGATATACTGGAGCTTTTAAATGCCGGAATTGACGTATATACGACCTTAAATGTACAGCATATTGAGAGCGTGCATGACAAGGTGGCGGCAATCACGGGTGTGGCGGTGCGCGAGCGGATTCCGGACAGTGTCTTTGACCGGGCGGATTCCATCAAGATGGTGGATATCCAGCCGGAGGAACTGTTGGAGCGCCTTTCACAGGGGAAGATATACAAGAGAGAACGGGCAGCGCAGGCGCTCGACCATTTCTTTTCAGAAGAGAATCTGATTGCGTTAAGAGAAATTGCGCTTCGCCGGATGGCGGACTGGCTGAACAATGAGCAGGACGAGATGATCGCGAACGGAAGAAAAGAAAATGCGTCCGAGCATATCATGATGTGCCTGTCGGCGGCGCCTTCCAATGCGAAGGTCATCCGGCAGGCGGCGAAGCTTGCCAATGCGTTCCACGGGAAGTTTACGGCGTTCTATGTGGAGACTCCCGACGACGAGACGATGGACGCCGCAGATGCGCAGCGTCTGAACGAGAATCGCAAGCTTGCCGCAAAATTCGGCGCGAAGATCGTGACGTCTTTTGGAAATGAGATTGTAGAACAGATTGCGGAGTATGCCAAAGTCGCCCGCGTGACCAAAATTGTGCTGGGCAGGACCAACACAATGCATCCGCCCTTTTCCGTGAAGGAGAGTATTGCAGAGCGGCTCGCCGCCTTAGTGCCGAATCTGGAAATCTTTCTGATTCCGGATTTACATGAAAAACGGTATGTGAAAAAGAAAAAGAAGGTACAGATCAATCGCAGATATGTATTGGGAGATGCAGGGATCGGTCTTTCTATCTTACTTATCACTACGCTTGTCAGCGCAGCGTTTGACCGTATGGGATTTGAGGAAGCGAATCTGATTATGCTCTATGTATTGGGTTCGACGCTTGTCGCGCTCTGCGCAAAACACTATATCACCGGAATCTTATATGGCGTCGCAGCAATCTTAACGTTTAATCTGCTGTTCACGGAACCGCGCTATACGCTTACATATTACAATGCGGGCTATGTGGTGACGTTTTTCATCTTTTTTGTGGTGTCGCTCATCATTTCCATACTGGTAAGGAAGGTGAAGCTGACTGCCAGAGAAAATGCGAAAAAGGCGTACCGAACCGGAATCCTGCTTGAGACGAGCCAGCTATTGCAGGAGAAGCAGACGGAGGAGGAGATTGCGGCAAATACGGCGAGACAGATCGGAAGGCTTTTAAACCGCAGTACCTGCTGCTTTATCGGAAGCCCGGAGGGGGGAAGAGAGCCGCAGTATTACGAGATTCCGGGACGGCGGATGGAACTGTCGGAGCAGGAGCGCGCGGTTGCCGTATGGTCCTATAAGAACAACAAAAGTGCGGGCGCGACGACGTCCACGCTGCCGGGCGCGAAGAATCTGTTTTTGACGATACGGAACGGGGAGAAGATTTTCGGTCTGGCAGGCATCGATATGTGCGGAAATCCTTTGAATGCGTTTGAGGAGAGCGTG
Organism: Roseburia sp.; assembly: GCA_017937095.1. Lineage (GTDB taxonomy): Bacteria > Bacillota > Clostridia > Lachnospirales > Lachnospiraceae > Roseburia. The sequence goes on from JAGBEG010000017.1 coordinate 220,007, forward strand.
ATGCTTGCCATCTTAAGCGAGAGCGCGCTTGCTTTCGAGAAGGTGGAGAAGACGCGCAGGGAGCAGGAGATGGCAGTGGAACTCGAGCAGGAGAAGTTCCGCGCCAATCTGCTGCGCTCGATTTCGCATGATTTTCGGACGCCGCTTACCGTAATCTATGGGAATATGGATATGCTGCTCCGGGAGGATGAGAATATGTCCGCCGGGCAGCGGAAGAAAATCTATCAGGATATCGGGGAAGACGCATCATGGCTTTTAAATCTGGTTGAAAATCTTCTGTCGGTGACGCGCATCGAAAACGGAACCATCCGGCTCAACCGGCAGCCGGAACTGCTCGAGGACGTGGTTTGGGAGAGCCTGCTGCATCTGAGCCGCAGAGCGAAGGAGCATGAGATTGTATTCGACCGCCCGAAGGAGTTTTTTCTGGTGAAAATGGATGTGAAGCTGATGATACAGGTCATCATCAATCTGGTGGACAACGCGGTGAAATATACCCCGGCAGGTTCGGTCATTGGCATTCAGATGTACCGTGTCGGAAACAGGGTGCGTCTGGAGGTCAGGGATAACGGAGAAGGCATCCCGGATGACCGTAAGGAGCGGATATTTGATATGTTCTATACAATGGGGAAAAATACGACGGACTGCAGGCGGGGCATGGGACTTGGACTGGCGCTCTGCAAGTCGATTGTAGAAGCGCATGACGGCAGAATCTGGGTGGAGGACAATCTGCCGAAGGGAGCAGTATTTATCATAGATTTAAAGCTTGAGGAGGCGAAGGAGCATGAAGCATAGTACGTCATTGATTCTGGTGGTGGAGGACGACCGGTCCATCCGAAATCTGATTACCAATACCCTGGAAATACACGGGTATAGGAATATAGCTGCGGATAACGGGCAGAATGCGCTTATGCAGATTACGTCGCATCACCCGGATATTATTCTTCTGGATCTGGGGCTGCCGGATATGGACGGAACAGACATTATCGGGAGAGTGCGCCAGTGGTCGCTGTGCCCGATCATTGTAATCAGCGCGAGAACAGAGGATGCGGATAAGATTGCGGCGCTGGACGCCGGGGCGGACGATTACCTGACGAAGCCCTTTTCTGTGGAGGAGCTTCTGGCGCGTATCCGTGCGACACTGCGCAGACTGAACTATCTGGAGAGCAGGGAGGCGCGGGAGGAGGAGATTTTCCGGAATGGTGATCTTGTGATTGATTACGGCGCGGCGACGGTAACGGTCGGGAAAGAGCAGATTCACCTGATGCCGATCGAGTACAGCGTACTGTGTCTGCTCGCGAAGAATATCGGGCGTGTGCTCACCTACAGCTATATCTTAGATCAGGTGTGGAAGAGCAGGCTTGAGGGAGACGTATCGTCTCTTCGGGTATATATGGCGTCTCTGCGGAAGAAGATCGAACCGAAAGAAGCCAGAGGAACCTACATCCAGACGCATACCGGAATCGGCTACCGGATGCTAAGGGTGGAATAGCATAGGATTTTTAGAAAAAATTAAGAAATTGCAAAGGGATTGTTAAAGCTTTGGTAAAATTTCCTTTGTATTTATCCTGTATAGTAGAATCAGCCGTCCGGTGAGGCGGCGAAGCGGGGAGGTACAAAGGAGAATGGGAAGATCGGCATCCGGTGCGGCAAGAGACGAGCAGTATGTGCGCACAGACTGGGGAATCGGAGAAGCGGGAACACGCAGCGGACAGAGAGGCGGACAGGCGAAGGGACAGACCGTGCGCACAGATTGGGGAATCGGAGAAGCGGGAACACACAGTGGGCAGAGAACAGATGAGCGCCGGATGCGGGAAGAGCGGATGAATGAACGGGAACTGCGGGAGAGAAGGCGGCGTGCGAGAGAGCGAAAGAGACGAAGACAACGTCTGTTTTTCCTGTCGCAGGCTCTGATACTTTTCCTGACGATATGTCTTGCTGTCGTAGTCGTCAGTGAGGTAAAGAGTATAAAGGCAGATGCGACGGCGCCGGCTCTGGTGCAGGAGGACGCCCAGACGAATACATCCGGGGGAAATCAGACAGCCAACGCCCCGGAGGATTATATGACGGATTACGCCAGCCAGTGCGGCGTCTGGGAGGTTGCCGCTCCGGTGAATCGGGAGACGTGGGAAGCTGTCGAAAAGCTGAAGGAATATGCCAACGAGAGCGGGACGATCAGCGCGATATTAGAGGACACGTCGCGCTATCCCGATGAAATGTTAGAGGCGCTTGCGAACAACCCGGAGATGACGGACTTTGTAGCGGGCTACCCGGAGGCGGAGGGCAGCGTGACAGGGGGCTTGAGCGAACGCGAGAAAAGCGAGGCGCATCCGCTCTTTTTGCAGTGGGATCCAAGATGGGGCTACGCGTCCTACGGGGACGGAAGCAATATCGGTCTGGCGGGCTGCGGACCGACCAGCCTTGCAATGGCGATTTACTATCTGACGAAGGATGAGACGGTCACGCCGGATGCCATTGCGAAGTACAGCATGGAGAACGGCTATTATATGCCGGGAACGGGAACGGCGTGGATTCTGATGGAGGATGCGCCTGCGCGCTATGGCGTTGCGGTGGACAAGCCGGGAATCAGCGGGGATATTATGCGCGCCGAGCTGGATGCGGGACATGTCCTCATCTGCGCCATGCGCGCCGGGGATTTCACGGCGTCGGGTCACTTCATTGTCATCTATGGATATGACGAAACCGGATTTTTTGTAAACGATCCGAACTGCGTTGCGAGAAGCAGGGAGAGCTGGAGCTACGAGCGCATCGGCAGCCAGATCAAGCAGCTATGGTCGCTTAAAACGGCGTAGGAGCGGCGTGCGGCCGGACCGATGCTAAGTAGTGAGCATTTTCTTGTATGCGCGGGGGCTCATGCCGATTTCCCTGCGGAATAATTTTGAAAAATAGCCAAAGTTATAGATTCCCACAGCCGAAGCCACCTCGGTGACCGAAAGCTCTGTGGTGTTAAAGTACTGTACTGCCGCGCGTATCCTTGACTTATGGATGTATTCTGTAATGCTCATACCGGTTTCCCTGCCAAACTGCCCGGAAAGAAAGGATGCATTTTTGTGAAAATGCTCCGCCAGGATGGAGAGAGACAATGTTTCCCCGATGTGCTGGTCGATATAGGCGATCACATTGCGGATGAGATAGGAGTACTCCGGGTAGGAGTAGTTTTTTACCAGCATACAGTATTTGCGCGCCATCTTATAAGGGAGAGGCGTAAGCTGCTCATAACTGGTGCAGCGGTCGATCTGTACGGAAAAGGATTCTGCAAGCGAAAGCGGGTAATACGGATGCATGGGAGCGGAGAGCAGCTTTTCTTTGCAGAAGGTATTCAACTCCTGTAGTTTCTTCTTTCGGATATGCAGAGAAGATGTCTGGGCGTTTCCGTTCGCATCTAAAAATATTTTCAGCTTTTCAGAGGTTCTCTTGTAGTCCCCGGTAAGCAGCGTGCCGAGAAAATCATGCAAATAATCGGCATAATATTCCGCCGTAGCAGTCGTAAAATGGTCAAAAGCATCCTGATTCGGAGTGATTTTCTGCGTGCTCTCCGAATAAGTGATATATTGCGGCAAAACGTTATGATATTCCGGGATGAATGCGGAAAGCAGGTGCAGCACCATCTGTGTCACGTCGTTTACATCTGTAACCGGAAGGATTTCATAAAATTTCTCTATCATCGATGCCTGTTCGGGAGTGAAATTGTGATTGTGTATCAACTGCCGGATGAATCCTGCGGAAATGGTGCCGTCGCCGAAAGGACCTACCGTGATAAACGAGGGGTGATTCACCTCCAACGAGATTGCCGCCAGAATATTGTAGTAGCCAAGGGAACTCTTCACGACAGCCATCTGGTATTCGCGGGGATGCGATATAAAATCCAGAAATAAAGCGGGAAATTCCCGTTTGCCCCACATCATTCTCCGGAATCCCCGGTCAATCGTTTCTATATTCTGATAAGGATGTGTGAATAAATGCGTGTCTGTTTTGTATGCATCGGAAATCACCTGCCGTATGAAAGGAAAGGCGTCGTAGATGGTCTGGAAATATAATGCCATATTCTGTTCACATCCCTTCTGTTATCATATCAAATCTTATTTTTGAGAATATTAACACAAAAATCGTACTAATTCAACAAAAATCATGCAAGTCCGAAAACTTTATTTCTGATATCTTATAGACAGATAGGAGAAGTGAAGAAAAAGGAGGATTTGCTATGAGCGACAGTAAAAACAAACGGAATGAGAGGCCTTTTGGAATGCGGGACAAGCTGGGGTACATGCTTGGAGATTTCGGCAATGATTTTACCTTCATGTTTGCCAGCAGCTATGTTATGGTGTTCTATTCGAAGGTCATGGGGATCAGTACCGGAGTCATAGGGACGATGTTTCTGATTGCGAGATGTCTTGACGCATTTACGGATATCGGCATGGGGAGGCTTGTGGATGTGTCGAAGCCGGGAAAGGACGGCAAGTTCCGCTGCTGGATCAGGCGGATGTGCGGTCCGGTAGCGCTGGCGTCCTTTTTGATGTACCAGTCTTTTCTGCAGGATGCTTCCATGACGGTAAAAATAATATATATGTTTGTTACCTATATTCTCTGGGGCTCTGTATTCTATACGTCAATCAATATTCCTTACGGTTCTATGGCTTCCGTCATTTCCCAAAATCCGAAGGACAGAAGCTCGCTTTCCGTGTTCCGCTCGCTGGGAGGAATCCTTGCGATGATTGTTGTCACGGTGGTATCTCCGCTCGTCGTATACTATACGGACGCGGATGGGAATCAGGTGGTACATGCGGGGCACTTTACCGCGCTCGCAGGCGTATTCTCCGTGTGCGCCATCCTCTGTTACCTGCTGTGCTACTTTATGACGACGGAGCGGGTAAAGCCGGAGAAAAAAGAAGCTGCCGTGACAGATGCGCCGAAAGCGTCTCTTTTTACGGTATTCAAGGAAGTGTTTACGGACCGCGCGTTCTTAGGAATGATTTTGTCCGCGCTTTTCATGCTTTTTGCGACGCTGGTCGGACAGGGACTCAACAATTATCTTTTTGCGGATTATTTTAACAATGCGAAAGCACTGTCGGTATTTTCGATACTCGCGCTGCCTGCGACATTGATATTGCTTGGAGTGTCAACGCCTCTTACCGTCCGCTTCGGCAAAAAGGAGAGCGGTACGGTATGCTTTCTCATTGCGGGAGTTACTTATGTTGTGATTGCCGTTATGAAGATTCAGAATGTCTGGGTCTTCATTGGAGTCTCTTTTATTGCCATTCTTGCGAAGCAATGCTTTAGTATGCAGGCTTATGCACTGGTAACGGACGTCATCGATGAGCGCGAGGTCAAAACCGGAAGCCGTGATGACGGTATGATCTATGGGATATATTCCTTTTCCAGAAAAATCGGTCAGTCGATCGCGGGCGGTATGAGCGGCTGGGCATTGGCTGCAATCGGATATGATTCCGCTGCTGTCGTTCAGACGGAGGCAGTCAAAAACGGCATTTATCAGATCTCGGCCATTTTTCCGGCGGTCAGCTATCTTCTCTGCGCGGCGATCCTTGCGTTCATTTATCCGCTGGGCAAAAAGAGGGTGGCGGAAAACGTCGGGGAACTTGAGAGAAGGAAGGACAGCAGTCAATAAAGCGATAAGGAGAGAAACAGATGGATTACACGAAAAAACCGTTTTATTTGAGTGAGAACGATTTACAGTGGGTGGAAAATACTTTTTCACAGATGACGACAGAGGATAAAATCAATCAGGTATTTGTGGATATGCTCTGGAATAATGCCCCAAAGGAAGTGGCGGCGTCGGTTCGGGAATATAACGTCGGCGGCTTTCGCTACAACAACCAGTCGGCAGAAAAAATATGGATGCAGAATAAGACGATTCAGGAAAACAGTAAAATTCCCGCGCTGATCGCGGCAAATGTAGAGGCGGGAGGAAACGGCGCAGTTTCGGGCGGCACAAAGCTGGGGGAGGGAATCGCGGTCGCCGCGACCGGAAATCCACAAAATGCATATTATATGGGCTATTATGGGTGCAGGGAGGCAGCGGCGGTAGGCTGTAACTGGACATTCGCGCCGGTTTCCGACGTCGATCTGAATTGGAGGAACTGTGTCATTCCGACCCGGTGCTTTGGAAATGATGCAGATACAGTGTTAAAGATGAGCCTGGAGTATATGCGCGGCGCGAAGGACGCGGGCGTTGCATGCTGTATGAAGCATTTTCCGGGAGATGGCTGTGACGAGCGCGACCAGCATCTTGCAACGACGGTCAATACGCTTTCCTGCGAGGAGTGGGACGCGACCTTTGGAAAAATTTATCAGGGAATGATCGATGCAGGAGTGCCGAGCATCATGGTAGGACATATTATGCAGCCTGCATACAGCAGACATTTCCGACCGGAGCTGTCGGACGAGGAGATTATGCCGGCGACCATTGCGCCGGAGCTTCTACAGGGATTGCTGCGCGGAAAGCTGGGTTTTGGGGGATTGATTATTACGGACGCGACGCATATGGTCGGGATTACATCAAAGAAACGGCGGCGTGACTTCCTGCCGGAAATGCTCATGAGCGGCTGCGATATGATTCTGTACTTCCGGGACAGGGAGGAGGATTACGGGTATCTGCGCGAGGCGCTTGCGGACGGCCGTCTGACGATGGAGCGGCTGGATGAGGCGGTTCATACGATCCTGGCATTTAAAGCGATGCTAAAGCTGCATGAAAAGCAGGAAAACCATACGCTCGTTGCGCCCAGAGAGGGGCTGTCGGTGATTGGCAGCAGAGAACATAAGGATAAGGCGGCGGAGATTATCCATGAGTCAATTACACTTGTAAAGAATACAAAAAATCAGCTCCCGCTTACGCCAGAGAAGCAGAAGCGCCTTATCATCTATCCGGTCGAGTCAGGCGGAATTGTCTCAAAGCTTAAGAACCGCAAGAACCCGGTGGCGAAGGTGCTTGCGGAGGAACTGGAAAAGCAGGGGTTTGAGGTCACGGTATACAGGCTGAATCCGTTGAAATACTTAAGTCCGAAGGGCGTCAACGGAAAGAAGGCGCTTGCAGAAACGACAATACAGGAATTTACGAGTACCTATGATGCGGTAATCGTACTTGCGAACGTATCGTCATTTTCGACCACCAACGAGCGCAGCCTGCACTGGACGATCCCGATGGGACCGGAAATTCCGTGGTATGCGTCCGAACTGCCGACGATCGCTATTTCTGTGGCGCATCCGTTTCATCTGCTTGATATCCCGATGGTGCCGACCTATATCAACACTTATAATGGCTCCAGGGAAGCTTTGCGCCAGACGGTGGAAAAGCTGACGGGAAAATCGCAATTTATCGGAAAAAGTCCCGTAGACGCGTACTGCGGCATGTGGGACACAAGGCTGTAAAGGAAGACGAAAGGACGCATTACTGCATCACCTGAAACGTGGAGAGGATCGCACTGACTTCGTGTAGCAGATCCTCTTCTGACGGGGCGTTTGGGCTTGTGACCCAGAGTCGCAGGACCTGAATGATGCCGCCTGTGTAGAAGGAGGCAATGAGTTCCGGTGATGCCGGCAGCTTCGTACCGGATTGCTGCTGCTGTTTCATATGCAAAAGGACGTTCTGATATACCTCGTCAGAGAAAATCTCGAGCATCGCAGGGAACATATTGCTTTTTACCACGTTGTCGAGCAGGCGTTTGTGCTGCTGCAGAAAATGGATGCATTCCTGAAACAGATACAGATAATAGGCGTAGGGCGCGTCAGAGAGTGCCGCGTTTTCTTCATTGGCATTGAAACTGTCCTGAATCTGGCGGATGAAAAAGCCGAAGAACTCATATTTATCCGCAAAATGCTTGTAGAAGGTCGCGCGCCGTACCATTGCCCGCTCGCACAGCTCGTTGACCGTGATATCTTCGAAATGCATTTCGTTTAACATTTCAAAGAAAGCGTCGGATAATGCTTTGTAGGTTTTTAAAATTCTAAGGTCCGTTTTTTTCTCTTCCATAAAAAGAACTCCATTCTGTGTAAGGATGTCCCGGTTTACAGAAACCGGGATTTTGTATGTTCGGAAACATTTCCTGCAATATGTCAATTAAAATACAAACAAGGCGTGATTGTGCGTTGCAAGAAGCCCCTTTTCTGTATAATATAATAAAACGTAACAAGTGTCAATTAAAATTCAAATGAAAATAATTGAACATTTGTAATGAAAAAAGGAGGGAGTAGCTTGTGGAACGATTTTACGAAAAAGTGATTCGGGGAAGAAAGGGGATTCTGGTCGTATTTCTGGTGCTGTGCGTCATATGCGCGTTTTGCCGGAATCTGGTTTCGGTCAATTACGATATGAATTCCTATCTGCCGGAAGACTCGGCGTCAACAATCGCGCTTGATGTCATGGGGGAGGAATTTGACGGCGGAATCCCGAATGCGAGGGTTATGGTCTACGACGTCACGATTTCGGAAGCGCTTGATTATAAGGAAAAGCTGAAGGAAATTGACGGCGTATCCGCTGTGACATGGCTGGATGATACCGTAGACGTCAGACAGCCGCTTGAAACACAGGACGCGGATGTGGTGGAGATGTATTATAAGGACAATGCGGCGCTCTACAGCGTGACGATCGACGAGGATAAGATCATTTCTGCCGTTGCAGATATCCGGTCGTTGATCGGGGATGAGAACGCCATGACAGGCTCGGCGGTCAGCACAGCGATCGCGACGGAGAGCACGGTCAGTGAAGTGGGAAAGATCACAGTGATTGGCGTACTGTTTGTATTGCTTGTGCTGATCCTTACGACGACCTCCTGGGTGGAGCCCTTTATCGTGCTGATCGGACTTGGCGCCGCAGTCCTTTTAAATGCGGGCTCAAATCTGATTTTCGGAGAGATATCCTTTGTCACGAATGCGGCGGGAAATATTTTACAGCTTGCCGTATCGCTTGATTATTCCGTGTTCCTGATACACCGTTTTGAAGAATGCAGGAAGGAAGCAGACAGTACGGAGAAGGCAATGTGTGAGGCATTGTGCAAATCGACGTCCTCCATCTTATCAAGCGGTCTTACGACGGTCATCGGATTTCTGGCGCTGGTGCTGATGCGTTTTGGAATCGGGCCGGACATGGGACTTGCGCTCGGCAAGGGAATTGCCATCAGTCTGCTGACGGTATTTTTATTTATGCCGGGTCTGATTCTGGTGAGCTACCGTCTGATGGATAAGACGAAGCACCGTTCTTTTATGCCGGAGTTTAAAGGCTTTGGCAGAGTGGTCCGCAAAATCAGCGTACCGTTAGCGGCTGTATTTGCACTGATGATTATTCCATCCTATCTTGCGAGTGTTCATAACGATTATTATTATGGCTCTTCCAATATTTTCGGAAGAGGAACGCAGCTTGGCGATGATACCTATGCCATTGAGGAGGTGTTTGGCAAGGGAGACACTTACGTGCTGCTGGTTCCAAGGGGAGATACGGCGACAGAAACGGCACTTTCAGAGGCGTTAAAGGAATTGCCCGAGGTGACGTCGATTGTCTCGTGGGTCGATCTGGCGGGAGCCCAGATTCCTTATGAATACCTTGATGAAGATACGCTAAGCCAGCTTGAATCGGAGCATTACAGCCGGATGGTGCTGTCGCTGGATGTGGATTATGAAGGGGAGGAGACGTTTTCACTCGTAGAGACGATCCGCTCGATTGCGCAGCAATATTATCCGGATACCTACTATCTGGCAGGCGAGGGCGTGAGTACCTATGATCTGATGAACACGGTCACAGCGGATATGCAGAAGGTGAATTTTGTGGCGATTGGCGCCGTGTTCGTAGTACTGCTTCTGACACTGAAATCTATTTCGCTTCCGGTGATACTGGTACTTACGATTGAGACATCCATCTGGATCAATCTGTCGTTTCCGTATTATATGGACAGTCCGCTGTTTTATATTGCGTATCTGATTATCAGTTCAATTCAGCTTGGCGCGACGGTGGATTATGCGATTCTGTTTACAGACCGCTATCGGGAGAACCGGCAGGAACTCGATAAGGGGGAGAGCGTTGTAGCGACAATCTCCAATGTCACAACTTCGGTGCTGACTTCGGGAACAGTGCTTACGGTTGTAGGATTCCTGCTTGGAATCATTTCGACGCATGGGCTGCTGTCGCAGCTCGGTTATCTGCTTGGAAGAGGCACAATCTGTTCGATGGTAGCAGTATTCTTCGTACTGCCGGGACTTTTGTACATAACAGACGGATTGTTTATCAGGAAAAAAGAAAAACATGCCTGAATGAATGGAGGATGGGAAATATGAATAAAAGAAAAGTGATAGTGAGAACAGCTTCCGTGCTTTTGGCGGGAACGATGGTATTGGATGGCGGCGCACAGACAATCCTTGCGGCGGCGCCAAGCGAGAAGGAGGAAGTGGTCTATGCGATTCTGGATGCTTCCGGCGAGGTCACGGGTGTCTACGTGGTCAACAGCTTTGCGGGCGGGGACATTGTGGACTACGGAGATTATACCAATGTCCGCAACCTGACGACGGGTGATAAGATTACGGTTGACGGAGACGAGATTACCTTCCATACCGAAGCGGATAAGGTGTATTATCAGGGGGATCTTAAGACAACAGATATTCCGTGGAATATTTCCGTGCGCTACTATATGGATGGAACGGAATATTCGGCGCAGGAGATTGCAGGAATGTCCGGCAGCCTTGAAATAAAGATTTCCATCACCGAAAATACAAACTGCGACGAGCGGTTCTGGGATGGCTACGCGCTGCAGGCGGCGCTGACATTGGATACTGAAAAATGTAAAAACATTGCAGCCGAAAACGCAACAGTCGCCAACGTGGGAGCGAATAAACAACTGTCCTATATTATTCTTCCGGGAAAAGGCGCAGAACTATCAATCACTGCCGATGTAAGTGATTTCGAGATGGATGCCATATCGATCAACGGCGTTAAGCTTAACATGGAACTCGATATGGATGAGGAGGAATTGACGGATAAGTTCGGGGAAATTCAGGATGCGGTCGCAGAACTTGACGACGGGGCGATTGAGCTTTCGGACGGGGCGCTTACGCTTTCGGACGGCGCAGGAGAACTCTCGGATGGCGGCAAGAGTCTGCTGGATGGCACTGTGGAGCTTTCGGACGGGGCAGAAGAGCTCTCGAACGGCGTGGCATCCTTAAATGACGGAATCGCTGCGGTGCAGACAGCATTAGACACGTTAAACAGCCAGTCGGCGACGCTTACGGGAGGCTCGAAAGAGGTGCTTACAGCGCTTCGCACGATTCAGAGCTCGCTGGATGGCGTTGCTATGGATGCGGGGGAACTGTCGAATCTCGCAGCGGCATCGACGCAGATCAAGGGAGGAATCGATTCGCTCGTGTCCGGGCTTGGCACGGTAAACGGAACGATCGATTCGTATTATGCGTCTCTTGCAGCGGCAGGTATTTCTGACGTGAACGCTTATGCCGCGCAGCACGAGCAGGCGGTACAGGCGCTTGGCATCACAGCGACACAGAGAGCGTTGTACGGCGCATATGTTTCGGGCGGTGATGCCGGTGTGATGGCAAAGCTGCAAGAGCTTGCCAGCGCACAGGATGCGGAAGCTGTGACGCTCTACCAGCAATATGCGCAAAGCAGCGATGCTGGCGTTATAACGTCTTATGTCGTAAATGCAGGAAAACTGATTCAGGTCGAGACACTGCTTGCGGCGGATGCTTCCTATATCTATGGAAGCAACGCGGTAATTGCCGGAATTGACGCTGCGCTCGATCCGCAGAGCGGACAGCTTATGACCGGAGCGGCGGCGCTGCAGAGCAGCTATGCCCAGTACGATGCAGTCATCCAGCAGATGAGCGTATCGCTTGGATCGCTTACGGAAAATATGACGGCATTAAAGAACGGGATAGATACGCTTACGGCGAATTATGAGACGCTGGATGCCGGGATTAACAATTATACAAGTGCGGTAGCCCAGATCAGGGAAGGCTATGGAAAGATCTATGCGGGCGCGGCCAGCCTTGCCGACGGTACGACAGCACTTGGCAGCGGAATAACAAGCCTTAAGGACGGTGCACAGGAGCTTTATGACGGCACAGTGGAGCTTTACGACGGTTCTGTGGAGCTTTACGACGGAACAGTGGAGCTTACCGACGGAACGGGCGAGTTTCGGAGTGAGACGGAGGATATTGACACAGAGATTTCAGATACGATCTCCGATACGGTCGATGAGATGACGGGCAAGGATGTGGAAACCGTGTCCTTCGTATCAGAGAAAAATACGAATGTAGAATCTGTGCTCTTCGTCATTAAGACGGACGCAATCGAAATTCCGGAAGAAGAGGAAACGCCGGAGGCTGAAGTGGAGGAAAAGAGCATCTGGCAGAAATTCCTCGGTTTGTTCGGAATGGAATAAGGAGGCGCGGTATGGGACATGTAGTGATTACGATCGGAAGAGAGTTTGGAAGCGGCGGACACAAGATCGGGCAGCTTCTGGCAGTAAAACTGGGGATTCCCTATTATGACAGGGAGCTTCTGATGCTGTCTGCGCAAAGAGGCGGGCTGGATGAAAAGAAATTGGAAAAATACGATGAGAAAAAGCACAATCCTTACCTGTATGAGGTGAATTATGAAGGCAATGCGTATGCCCAAAAGGGCGTTTCCGTGCAGGACGCACTTTTCGCATTGCAAAGTGAGATTATACGGGAAATCGGTGAAAACATGGATGCGGTGATCGTCGGACGGTGTGCGGATGCTGTGCTTGGGGAAGCGGGCATAAAAACGGTCAGCGTTTTTGTGGCAGCACCTTTTGAGATGAGGGTAAAGCGGACGATGGAACTGGAGGAAATCGATGAAAAGACGGCGGCGGCCATGACGAGAAAAAAGGACAAGAGGCGTAAGCAGTATTATGAGAGCCGCACCGGAAAACGCTGGGGTGCGCCGGAATCTTACGATATGTATTTTGACGCGGGAAAGCAGTTACCGGATGAGATTGCCGAACAGATTGTACAGATGTATCAAAGTGTAAAAAAGAACTGAGCCATACAGTCACAAAAGGGATATGGCGGTTGTAAAATGCTCTTCTTTTCGTTATAATTAGGGAAGTACAAACGAGAAGGGGAGCATTTACTATGCAGGCAGAAGAGAAGCAGAAGGAAACAGGCGAGACGCCGGAGGAAATAAAGGAAACGCCGGAGAAAGGCGCAGGCGGGCAGGAGAAAAGCGCAGGAGAGCCGGAAGAGAAGCAGGCGGAAGCAGGCGATAAGCGGAAAGAGGTTGAAAGCGCCGGAGCGGAAATCGTTGACGCGGGAGCGAAAGAACCGCAGGCGGCAGTCCGGATTACCGATGCAGAGCCGGATTATTCCGGTATCGAGGTGAAGAATCCGCGCATTGGCAAGGTGTTAAAGCTGCAGGAAGAAGCCAGACGCCAGAATGAAATTGAAAAGCTGCGCAGCAGGCGTATCCGTCAGGAGCAGGAATATATTGATAAGATGAGCCTTACCGTGGAAGAGCATCTGCGGGAGACAAAGGAAGAGCAGCAATACAACGAGCAGTTCGAGGAGCGCATCCGCTATGAAGTCTACCGCATGCACGGCATCAGCGAGGATAAGCTGCAGGGGATGACCGAGTACCGCAGGGCGTGGTATCAGGGCGCGGCGTTCGCGCTGTTTTTCCTGTCTCTGGTGCTGATCGTTCTCTGCGGCGTGCTGCACGGCTTTGGCTCGGAAATCTGTATTTTTATGGCGTTCTATACGGCAATCGAGGGAGCGCTTTTGTCCAACGGAAGGAAGCAGGCTTTTATTTTTGAGATTCTTACGAAGGTACTCTACCTTGCATTGTTCCCGACGATGATGGTGGCGTTCGTCTGCTATGAGCTTGGGTTTGAGGAGTATGCGGTTTTAGTACCGATTTTTACAGTTGCGGGCGTGGTTGTGCTTATCATCGGCGCGATTTCTTATTTCCTCTACGACCCGTACCGGGCAGACCGCAGGAACCGCAAAAAGGCAAATTCTTATATCAGGGAAATCGAGCGCGCCGCGCTAAAGGAAGTGCGCCTGAAAGAGAAGGAGTTCGCAAAGCAGGAGAAAAAGAAGGAAAAGCGTTCCGAGAAGGAAGCGGTGCGTCAGAAAAAGGAAGAGGAAGCAGCGGAAAAGAAAAGACAAAAGAACGAAGAGCGCGCCGCGCGCAGGGAAAGGCGCAAAACGTGGCGGGAGGAGAAGAAAGCTGCGCTGCCGTTTGGAAAGAAACGGGATGTGGCGGAAGAAGAGCAAGGGGATGGGCGCATGTAATAAAATGCCGGACAAGAGTAGGATGAGAACATAAAAAAAGCGTACCAGAACGCGGAAATGAGGGAAAATGACAGATTTTAAATTTTCAACACTGGAATATCACAGACCGGATTTTAAGAAGCTTGAGACGATTGCGGAGGAGATGACAGAGCGGGTACAAAAAGCCGCCTCTTATGAGGAAGTAAAGCAGATCATGAAGGAGATGGAGGAGCTTTCCGACGATCTTTCCACTGACATGGTGATCGCTTCGATTCGTCATACGTTAGATACGACCGATGAATATTATGAGAAGGAAGACGAATATATTAATAATACGATGCCGACCGTGATGCCGAAGCTTCTGGCATACGATGATGCAGTTATGAACTGTGCGTTCCGCGAGGACATTGAGAAGGAGTATGGAAAGCAGTATTTTGTACAGAAGGATCTGAACAAGAAGACCTTCTGTGAGGCGAATATTCCGCTGATGCAACAGGAAGCGAAGCTGACGAATGAGTACCAGAAGATTATGGCGACCGCGGCAATTAAGTTCGACGGAAAGACGCTCAATCTCTACGGCGTACAGAAATATTTTGAGCATGAGGACCGCAAGGTGCGGCGGGCGGCGGTCAAGGCTTATTCTGATTTCTATCACAGCAATGAGCAGCGCCTTGAGGAAATCTGGGATGAGCTTATCACGATCCGTAATCAGATGGGAAAGAATCTCGGATTCCCGAATTTCATTCCGGTAGGCTATATGCAGCAGGGGCGCACCGATTACGGTCAGAAAGAGGTCGAGTCGTTCCGCGAACAGGTGCTTACGGAGATCGTACCGATCTGTGAGAAGTTATATGAGGCGCAGGCAAAGCGCCTTGGCGTTGATTCGCTGATGTTTTACGATGAGAAGCGGGTATTCCCCGACGGAAATGCCGTTCCGGCGGGCGACGACGATTTCATGGTGGAAGAAGCGCGTAAGATGTATCATGAGATCAGCCCTGAGACAGGCGAGTTCATTGATTTTATGATCGATCATGAACTGATGGACCTGAAAAATAAGCCGGGCAAGGCGTCCACGGGTTATATGACATCGTTGAATCGCTATAAAGCGCCGTTTGTATTTTCCTGTTTCAATCAGACGATTGCCGATATGCAGGTCTTAACGCATGAGCTCGGACACGCGTTTGCGGGCTACATGGCGATGCGCAGCCAGCCGATTTCCGATTACTATTCGGAGTCCACGGATATTGCGGAGATTCACTCGATGTCGATGGAGCAGTTCTCCTATCCGTATGCGGAGCGTTTCTTCGGCGAACAGGCGGATAAGTTCCGTTTTGCGCATTTGCAGGAGGCAATCACATTTGTGCCGTTCGGCGTGGCAGTCGATGAATTTCAGCATATCTGTTATGCGAATCCGGGAATGACGCCGAAGGAGCGCACGCTTGCATGGAAGAAGTTAGAGGAGAAATATATGCCGTGGCGCAAATATGATGCGGACGATTTCTTTGACCGCGGCGGTTTCTGGTATCATAAGCTGCACATTTACCTCTATCCGTTCTATTACATCAACTATACCTTAACGACGATGGGAGCGATGGAGTTCAAGAAAAAGAATTACGAGAATCACGAGAAGGCATGGCAGGATTATCTGAATCTGTGCAAATGCGGCGGCAGCATGAGCTATCTTGAGACATTAAAATACGCGAACCTCAGGAGTCCGTTCGAACAGGGAAGCGTGAAAAATGCCATCAGCGTAGCGAAAGATGAGCTGTTTGAAAGCCCGTATATGAAGTAGGCGGGCGGCAAAGGACGCCGGGATTTGGTGGAAGAGAAGACACGATTGAGGAAGTAGGGAAGAGGGAGAATCATATGGAAGAATTATTGGAAGTGACAAGAAAGCAGCTTCGGTTTCAGAAGATCATCAGTGCACTGCTCGCAGTCATCATCGTTATGCTGCTTGCAGCGGGCGTGATGTTTGTGCGCCAGATGAATCAGATGACGACGGCGATGAATGAGGCGGTCGAAAAGCTGCAGGATATCGACGTGGAGGGCATTAACGATGCGATTTCCTCCACACAGGAGATGCTTGAGAGCGTGGATGAATTTTCTGCTGCGGTGGATCAGGTAACAGAGCGCGTGCAGGATTTTGATACGTGGATGTCCGGTATCTTTGGAAATTAAAAAGGAAACGCGGTTCGCCTAACGGCGGGTCGCGTTTCCTTTTTTACCGGCAGATTTCGAAGTTTTGCTGCCCCGAGTTGAAGCTTTGCCCGTGGGCTTTGCAGCGCTGCTGCTTCGAGTTGAAGCTTTGCTTGCGGGCTTTGCAGCTTTTCTTGCTACACTGTAGCCGAAGCTGCCAAGCTTCTTCCCGAGCAGAAAATATTCGCCGTGGGAGTAAGTGACAAGCCCGGTATCATTTAAATGAAACTTGCCGCGCTCGTCCATGTAGGCGTCGTCGATTGTGACCGCGACGACGTCGGCGAGAATCAGATGGTGGCTTCCGAGCGGCAGAATCTGGCGCACCCTGCACTCGATATTGACCGGGCTCTCGGCAATGCCGGGAGCGGACACCTCGCGGGAGGGCAGGGGTGTTAAATGCATTTCTTTAAACTTATCGACGTCTCTGCCGGAGCGCACGCCGCAGTAGTCGGTAGCGGAAACGAGCGCTTCCGTCGTCAGATTTACGACAAATTCACCGGACTGCTCGATTATGTGGTAGGAGTAGCGCTCCGGGCGCACCGAGATACCAAGCATCGGCGGATTCGTGCAGACCGTTCCCGCCCATGCGACCGTGATGATATTCGGTTTTCCCTGCAGGGCGGGGTTCTTGCATTCCGGGTCAATGTCGTCCTTGTACTGGCAGCTCACCATCACGGCGGGCAGGGGATAGAGCATATTCCCCGGTTTGAATGCGGATTTTGACATAGTAATTCCTTTCGTTTACATAATGTATAATGTATGATGTATCTGCTTCATACGCGAGCACTGCGTTTCCGAATCATGCATTCATTGATTGCAGATGCAAAATCATATCACTTCATCAGAATATCCATCAGATAAGCGTAGACATCTTCGTTCTGTTTCTTCCAGTTGTTGCAGACAGCCTCCGCCTGTTCCTTATTCCTGACGGTCAGCGTGAGGTCGATCAGATTGGCATCGTGCACGCGGAACTGGCAGCGCACCGCGTAGTCCTGATTTGGCGTTTTGTAGTAGTCTGCGATGATGGAGTT
This sequence comes from Roseburia sp., assembly GCA_017937095.1. Classification (GTDB taxonomy): domain Bacteria; phylum Bacillota; class Clostridia; order Lachnospirales; family Lachnospiraceae; genus Roseburia. The sequence goes on from JAGBEG010000017.1 coordinate 237,496, forward strand.
GACCGTGCGCAGTTCCAGCTTGTTCTTCTCAAAATAGGTGATCGTGTCGTGCTCAATGGCGTCCGTGATCTTGTCGCGGAAAAAGCCGAGCGTCTCTTTTCCGGCTGCCGTGATGTAGTACTGGGTGTTGCTGTGGGTGGATTCCGTGCGGATCAGGCCGGAGTCGGTGAGGTCGTTTAAGACCTGTTGTACACGGAAATAATCGGTGTATTCCTGCTCGAGAAAAAAGTCGGAAATCTGTGTATTCGTCAGTGGAAAATCCACCTTATCGAGCATGTTTAAAATGGTAAGCTTATATATGGTAAATGGTTCAGCCATGTGATTCCTCGTTTCTATAATATTTTCCCTGCCAGATATTTCGTTCGCGCATACGCTTTTGAATCGTGTTCAAAACGCGTTTTTTGTCTGTGCTCCACAGCGGTGCGATAAGAAGGCTTCGCGGTCCGTCCCCGGTAAGGCGGTGTATCACCATTTCCGGCGGGAGCAGTGCGAGACAGTCGATGACAAAATCGCAGTATTCTTCCAGTGAAAAGAGCGGGAACGGTTCTTTTTCATAGAGTGTTCCCAGATCGGTATTTTTTAACACGTGGAGCAGTTGAAGCTTTATGCCGAAAACCGGAAGTCCTGCGACATAGGAGACGGATGCGCGCATCATTTCTAAAGTCTCGTTCGGAAGTCCCAAAATCAAATGCGTGATTACGTCGATTCCGCGGGAATGCAGGTCGGATACGGCTTTCTCATACTGTGCGAGCGTAAAGCCGCTTCTTATCGCGCGAAGCGTGTCGGCATGGATCGTCTGTAGACCAAGCTCCACCCAGACGGGCTTCACCTGATTTAATTCCTCTAACAGATCAAGAACCGGTTCGGGCAGACAGTCGCAGCGCGTCGCGACAGAGAGTGCGACGATATCGGGATGAAAAAGCGCCTCTGTGAACAGGGAACGCAGCACGTCTACAGGGGCGTAAGTATTGGTGTATGCCTGAAAATAGGCGATATATTTGCGGCAGTCAGACTTTTTTTGTATGCGTTCCTTTGCCTGTGCGATCTGCTCTGTGACAGAGAGCGTGGGAGCGGACGCGAAATCGCCGCTTCCTCCGGCGCTGCAGAAAATACAGCCGCGTGTGTCAAGGCTGCCGTCGCGGTTGGGGCAGGTCATACCGCCGTTTAAGGAAAGGCGGTAGACCTTTTCACCAAAGGTATTCTTAAGGTATGCATCTAAGGAGTAATAACGCCTGTCTCCCCAGAATGCGGGATAGGGACGTTTACATGAGTCTGTGGAACGGTCCGTCATAGAAGCATTCATGAAAACCCCCGCTTAGCGAACGATGTGGGACTTTACAGCCTCGCTTACCACCTCGGCAACGCGCGGATCGAAAGCCTCCGGCATGATGAACTCATCGGATAGCTGCTCGTCGGATACAAGTCCCGCAATCGCTTCGGCGGCTGCAAGCTTCATTTCCTCTGTAATCTGGGTCGCGCGTCCTTCGAGCGCACCCTTAAAGATGCCCGGGAAAGCCACCACATTGTTGACCTGATTCGGGAAATCGCTTCGTCCGGTTCCGACGATTCTGGCGCCTGCCGCTTTTGCCGCATCCGGCATGATCTCGGGAACCGGATTTGCCATGGCAAAGAGGATGGAATCGCGGTTCATCGATGCGACCATTTCGGGGGTCACAATGTTCGGAGCGGAGACTCCGACGAAGATATCTGCGCCGACTAACGCGTCTGCGAGTGTTCCGTGCTGGTTGGAGAGATTCGTCACCTCAGTCATTTTCTGCTGCATCCAGTTCAAGTTCGGGTAGTCCTTTCCGATGATGCCCTCGCGGTCGCACATTGTAACGTTTTTAAAGCCGTAGGTGAGCAGAAGCTTTGTGATCGCAACGCCTGCGGAGCCTGCACCGTTTACAACGACGCGGCAGTCTTCCTTTTTCTTTCCGGTGACACGCAGTCCGTTGATGATTCCGGCGAGTACGACGATGGCGGTGCCGTGCTGGTCGTCGTGGAATACCGGGATATCGAGCATTTCCTTTAAGCGCTCCTCAATCTCAAAGCAGCGGGGAGCAGAGATGTCCTCTAAGTTGATGCCGCCGTAAGCCGGGGCGATATTCTTGATCGTTGTAATGATTTCTTCGGTATCCTGCGTGTCAAGGCAGATCGGAACGGCGTTGACATTGCCGAATTCCTTGAAGAGGACGCATTTGCCCTCCATGACCGGCATGGCGGCGTAGGCGCCGATATTTCCAAGACCGAGAACGGCGCTTCCGTCGGAGATGACAGCTACCGTATTGGCTTTCATGGTGTATGTATACGCCGCTTCTTTATTTTCAGCAATGACCTTACACGGCTCCGCAACGCCCGGCGTGTACGCAATCGCCAGATCCTCTCTCGAATTGACCTTGGACTTGGCGATGGTCTCGAGCTTGCCGTTCCATTTCTCGTGCATGAGCAGCGCCTTTTCGGCGTTATTTAATGTCTGATTTTCCATAATGTAATTCTCCTGTTTGTATGAATGTACTTTTAATATAGAAATAACAGTTCAATCATACCATTATCAATTTCACAAATCAAGAAAATTAGGACTTCCTATTTTGAAAAAAGTATTGTATAATACGAATATCGTAAATTCATTTTGTCGGTTCAGACACGATTCCCAGAACGTATGAGAGAATAGCAGGAATAGAGAAAACAGAGAGCGTAGAGAATAGGAGAATTTGAATGAGAGAAAAATATGAGAGCTTGTCGGCGGTTGTACTAAAGGATCTGGCAAGGGCGAGAGGTCTTAAGAATATTTCCAGCATGAAGAAGAGTGATCTGGTGGAATTGATGCTGGCGGAGGACGAGCGTCAGGCGAAGGAGCGCGGAGAGCAGGCGCAGACGAAGGAATATGGAGAGCAGGCGCAGACAAAGGAACACGGAGAGCAGGCGCAGGAAAAGGAACACGGGGAGCGTGTGCAGGCAAATGAGAGCGTGCGCGAGAGCACAAGGGAGAGTACCGGCAGACGTGAGAGCGCAGGAACACGTGTGAGACGACCGATTGCGCGTGAGAATGCAGGAGGCTATGAGAGCGCAGGATCGAGAGAGCGCATGGGCGCACGGGAAAACGGCGGAACGCGTGAGAATGCGGGAGGCTATGAGAGCGCAGGGGCGAGAGAGCGCACGGGCGCACGGGAAAACGGAACGCGTGAGAATACGGGAAGTTATGAGAGTGCAGGCACGCGCGAGAACGGAAGAGAGAATAGCAGCACGAGGGAGAACGCAAGAGAAAGCGCAGGCGCGAGAGAAAACTCCGGGGAGACGGGAAGAGATAATACCGCACCGGATGAGACGATCATGAATCTGGACAGCGGAATCACGGCGAACGGTATCTTAGAGGTCATGCCGGACGGTTATGGCTTTATCCGCTGTGCGAATTATCTGCCGGGCGAGAACGACGTCTATGTCTCTCCGTCACAGATTCGCAAGTTCAATCTGAAAACAGGAGACATTATCAGCGGAAATACCCGTGTGAAAACACAGCAGGAGAAGTTTTCCGCCCTGCTTTATGTGACAACGGTGAACGGATATCATCCGAGCGTTGCGCAGAAGCGGAAGAACTTCGAGGATCTGACGCCGATTTTCCCGAATCAGCGCATCCGTCTGGAACATCCGGGCAGCAGCGTGGCAATGCGCATCGTGGATCTGGTGTCTCCGATCGGCAAGGGGCAGCGTGGTATGATCGTATCGCAGCCGAAGGCAGGTAAGACGACGCTGTTAAAGGAAATCGCAAAGTCTGTGACTATGAGCAATCCGAAGATGCATCTGATCATTCTGCTGATTGACGAGCGTCCGGAGGAAGTGACGGATATCAAAGAGGCAATCGTGGGCGACAATGTGGAGGTCATTTATTCGACATTCGACGAATTGCCGGAGCACCATAAGCGCGTTTCGGAAATGGTCATCGAGCGGGCGAAGCGCCTTGTGGAGCACGGAAGGGACGTCATGATCCTGCTCGACAGCATCACGAGACTTGCCCGGGCGTATAACCTGACGGTTCCGCCAAGCGGACGTACCTTATCCGGCGGTCTTGACCCGGCGGCGCTTCATATGCCGAAGCGTTTCTTCGGAGCTGCGCGAAATATGCGGGAGGGCGGAAGCCTTACGATTCTTGCGACCGCGCTCGTGGACACCGGAAGCAAGATGGATGACGTTGTATTCGAGGAGTTCAAGGGTACGGGCAACATGGAGCTCGTGCTTGACCGCAAGCTTTCCGAGAAGCGTGTATTTCCGGCAATTGATATTGTCAAATCCGGTACGCGCCGCGACGATCTGCTGCTTGATCCGCAGGAGCAGGAGGCGGTTGACATCATGCACAAGGCAATCAACGGAATGCGCACGGATGACGCCGTTGAGAACATATTAAATATGTTTGCGCGCACCAGAAACAACCAGGAATTTATCAGTATGGTAAAAAAGACGAGAATTATTTAAAAAAGACGGGAATTATAAAAAAACGGCTTGATTTTACAGGGGTTATATGTTAAACTAATACCGCTGTTTATTCGGGACGATCTCTTGCAGGAAGTACCATATGCGGATCGGGTATACGGGTACAAAGAGATTTGGAACAGGGCAACTATAAAACGATAAGAATATAAAGAGGTGAAATCATGAAAGCAGGAATCCATCCGGACTACTATCAGGCAACTGTTACATGTAACTGTGGTAATACGTTTGTTACAGGTTCAACCAAGGAAGACATCCACGTTGAGATCTGTTCCAAGTGCCATCCATTTTACACAGGTCAGCAGAAGGCTGCTCAGGCTCGTGGACGTATTGACAAGTTCAATAAGAAGTATGGTATGCAGCAGTAGTATGGCGCGCATGACGCTGTACTCGTAAGTGAAAACGGTTACAGATAAGGTTGAGGTTTTTTAATCTCAACCTTTTTTACCTTATGGTTTCGGAAAGCAAAATCCCATCTGCGAAGCGGATTTTGAAGGATTTTGCAGCGTATCTGTGAAGATACCGGTTAAATTAGAATAGGAAGACATATGAGATATTCGGGAATTGGTGGTCAGGCGGTCATGGAAGGCGTGATGATGAAGAATCAGGAGAAATACGCCGTAGCCGTGAGAAAGCCGGATCAGGAAATCGTTGTTGAAACCTCGGTGTATGAGGGAATTGTTAAGAATAAGAAGATAAGAAACATGCCGATTCTGCGCGGTGTGTTCAGTTTCATAGAATCATTGACACTCGGGATGAAGACGCTTACCTTTTCGGCGTCCTTTTTTGAGGAGGAAGAAGAGGAAGCGCCAAAGAAACACAGGGAGAAAAAGGAGCGGCGTGCGCTTACCGAGGAAGAGCGGGAGCGCAGGGAGAAGCGGCAGGAGAGCGCTATGATGGGCGGTACGGTCGCGTTGTCGGTCGTGCTTGCAGTTGCTATTTTTATGATACTTCCGTATTACATATCCGTCTTTTTCCAGCGGTTTATCGCGTCGCAGACGGTCATCGCACTCTTAGAAGGCGTGGTTCGCCTTGCAATTTTTATCGGATATGTGGCGGCAATCTCATTGATGCCGGATATCAGGCGGGTATATATGTATCATGGCGCAGAACATAAGTGTATCAACTGTATAGAGCACGGATTGGATCTCACGGTTGAGAATGTGCGGGGCAGTTCCAGACAGCACAAGCGCTGCGGAACAAGCTTTCTTCTGATCGTCATGCTGATCAGTATCGTTTTTTTCATGTTTATCCGTGTGGACAACGGTGTGCTGCGGCTTGTGCTGCGTATTCTTCTGATTCCTGTGATTGCGGGAGTTTCCTATGAGTTTATCCGGCTTGCAGGACGCAGTGACAACGCGTTTGTCAATATTTTGAGTAAGCCGGGGCTTTGGCTGCAGAAGCTCACCACGAGAGAGCCGGACGATGCAATGATCGAAGTTGGAATCGCTTCGGTGGAAGCGGTGTTCGACTGGAAGGCATATGTCGATGAAATAAGACAGAATGAGAAGTAGACTTCTCTTGTAGTGGAAAGGAAATGTTATGACATATCGGGAGGCAATCGATCTGGGCGAGAAGATTCTCTCCATGGCGGATATTGCAGACGCGAAGACGGATGCATGGCTGCTGCTTGAGATGGTCTGCAGGATCGACCGCAGTTTTTATTATCTTCATATGGAAGAGGATCTGGCGGAAGAACAGTTAAGTGAATATCAGATTGCATTGCGCAAACGGGCGGAGCATGTGCCGCTTCAGTATATCGTCGGTGAGACAGAGTTCATGGGTCTTCGGTTCAAGGTCAATTCGAGTGTGCTGATTCCAAGGCAGGACACGGAAACGCTTGTCGAGGAAGCGCTTAAGGTGATAAAGCCCGGTATGCGCGTTCTGGACCTTTGCACCGGTTCAGGGTGTATTATCGTGAGCATCCTGCACAATGTCGCGGATGTAGAAGGGTACGCAGTGGACATTTCCAAGCAGGCGCTGAACGTGGCGAAGGAGAATGCCAGGCTAAATGACGTGTCCGTGATGTTTGAGCCGAGTGATCTTTTTGAACATGTGTCCGGAACGTTCGACGTGATTGTATCAAATCCGCCGTATATCCGTTCATCGGAGATCGTGAAGCTGATGCCGGAGGTGCAGAGCTTTGAACCGCTTGAGGCGCTTGACGGCAAGGAGGATGGGCTTTATTTTTACCGGAGGATCATTGCAGAGTGCAGGGAGTATTTAAATCCCGAGGGAAGAATCCTTTTTGAAATCGGCTACGACCAGGGCGAGGAAGTGTCTGGGCTGCTGCGTGATGCAGGTTTTCGTGAAGTGACGGTGGTGAAGGATCTGGCACGCAATGACCGTGTTGTGACGGGAATGCTTTAGCTGACCGGGACGGTGAAGCTGCGTTGTCATAGGATAGAAAGCGGGAACAAAAGTATGCGGTGTTCCTGTATGAGAAAGGGTGTTTGTTATGTTTGATAAGTTAGAGGATTTACTGATTCGTTTTGAGGAATTGATGAGTGAGTTAAGCGAGCCGGACGTCGCAAATAATCCGGAGCGTTTCCGTAAGCTGATGAAGGAGCAGAGCGATCTTACACCGATCGTCAATGCGTATAAGGAGTATAAGCAGTGCAAACAGAATATCGAGGATTCTCTTGCGATGCTCGATGAAGAGTCGGACGAGGAGATGCGCGAGCTTGCTAAGGAAGAGTTAAATGATGCCAAGGCGCGCGTCGAGGAGTTGGAGCATGAGCTTAAGATTCTGCTTCTCCCGAAAGACCCGAATGATGACAAGAACGTTATCGTCGAGATCCGTGCCGGTGCGGGCGGTGATGAGGCTGCGCTGTTCGCGGCTGAGATTTACCGTATGTATCAGCATTACGCGGAGAGCAGGAACTGGAAGACAGAGGTCATGGAGGCGGACGAGACGGGCATCGGCGGTATGAAGAGCGTGACTTTCATGATTACCGGCTCCGGCGCGTATTCCGTGATGAAATATGAGTCCGGCGTACACCGTGTACAGCGTGTGCCGGAAACGGAGTCCGGCGGACGTATTCACACATCGACCATCAGTGTAGCGGTGATGCCGGAGGCGGAAGAAGTGGAAGTGGAGATCGACGAGAAGGATATCCGCATCGACGTTATGCGTGCGTCCGGAAACGGTGGACAGTGTGTCAATACGACAGACTCCGCAGTGCGTCTGACGCATTACCCGACCGGTATCGTAGTCTACAGCCAGACCGAGAAGTCACAGCTTCAGAACAAGGCGAAGGCGTTCGCCCTGCTGCGTGCAAAGCTCTATGATATCGAGTGCCAGAAGGCACACGACGCTGAGGCGGAGGCGAGAAGAAGCCAGATTGGTACAGGAGACCGCTCGGAGAAGATCCGTACCTACAATTTCCCACAGGGGCGCGTGACGGATCACAGAATCAACTTGACACTGTATAAGCTGGATAAGATTATGAATGGGGATATTCAGGAGATTATTGATGCTTGTATTGCGGCAGATCAGGCGAAGAAGCTGGCGAATATGCAGGAGAACTAAACAGAACCCTTGATTTTACTGGGTTTCTTGAAATTATATAGTTGTCAGAAAAACAGTTTTTTTGAAAAAGACGGACTTTGACGTATGTCTCAGTTCGTCTTTTTCTTTTTGGCAGTTTTTTTGATGCACTGTATACCCCTATGGGGTGGCTTTTTCTGCAGTCTGCGTGTAAAAATGTGGTTGCGATAGCTGCGGCAATTGGTATAATAAAGTTACAGATGGATAGGCTGAAAGAAGCGGTAGATGAGAAATATGGTAATGCTTGATGCAAATGTAGCATTGAAATGTTTGGAGTATCGGGGCTATGAGGAGGTTGAATACCCGTTCCGATGTGGTTAATAAGCTTGGAAAAGAAAGACTTGAAAAGATTTATGATTTAGCAGATGTATACCATTGTGATAATATGGAGCGGGTAAGTGATGATTTTATAGAGGAAGCCGGAATTGAGAGAGGGAATTATGATAATGTGGGACAGTGTCGCTACAGTATCCCGTCCTACCGGGATATTGGGAAGGTATATAAGCGTCTTATTAAGCAGGTATCCGAGAACGACAATATCAGCGTAATAGATGCGTTGCTTAAAGTTTATAATTCTTTTATCAGCCCAAAGATAGATGACTATAACAGCAGCGTGTATTATGAAAATCCTTCTTATATATATGAATGTTATAGAGAAAATCAAATGCTTTAGCAATGAAAGTAGGGTAGGATGTTGGGACAGAAAGAGAAGAAAATTATTCTAGAGACAAAAAGATTAATTTTAAGAAGATATTGTAAAGAAGATTTACAAGATTTGTATGAATATTTAGCTGATGAAGAAGTGGTAAAATATGAACCATATAAACCAATGAATATTGATGAGGTGGAAGGAAATCTTGAGTGGAGAATTTCAACGGATGAAATGATTGCAGTTGAATTAAAATCTAACAGCAAAATGATTGGAAATGTGTATCTCGGAAAAAGAGATTTTGAATCCCTTGAAATTGGGTATGTATTTAATAAGCAATATTGGGGACAAGGATATGCCACGGAAAGTTGTTCGGCTTTAATAAAGAAGGCATTTTCAGAAGGGGTACATAGAATTTTTGCTGAATGTGACCCATGTAATTCGGATTCATGGAAACTGCTTGAAAGATTGGGATTTGAAAGAGAGGCACATTATAAGCAAAACGTTTATTTTTGGAAAGATGATAATAACAATCCGATTTGGAAAGATACGTTTGTTTATGCCATCTTAAACAAGTAAATGATTGGAGTATAATGGAATTAGAGAAGGTAGCTAAAATAATGGAAGAAAAAGCGTACATCGTTCCTGTACCTATGGTAGATGCAAAAGAAAAGACGGCTCTCGTTTCATTAACAGAACGATATCATAAGCTGATCCAGCCCGGCAAATTAGCCAAGGCAGGAACTAAAATCGGTGAAATCATCCCGGAGCCGGTGAAGAAGCTTGGCAGCAGTGCAAGGCAGACGGTTACAGAAGCTGAGTTATTTACACAATGCATGAAAGTTGTTGGAGATGGATTTTCCATTCTTGAAAAGCAGGCGGCAAAGATGACGATCAGTGAATCGGCGATTGTTGCCAAAGTCAATAAAACGCTGGATGATAACGAAATATCTGAATTGGAAGAAGTGTGTCTGGCGCGCAGCTATGATATATCGAAACTTGTAGAAAAATATAAAGTGCAGGATCTGGGCATGGCTTTTGCAGAGGGTGGCGCTACAGGGTATTTCGGATTTGCAGGATTGCCGTTGAATCTGGTGTTAAGCATGTTCCTGTATTACCGTGCGGTGCAATCGATTGCCATGTTTTACGGATATGATGTGAAACATGATTCGGCTGAATTGGTGATTGCAGGCGAGGTGTTTATGAGTGCACTTAGTCCGGGGAGTAAAGGCTCGGATGAAATGAGCAGCATCATTGGAAAAGTGATGCTTATGACAGAAATGACCGCAGTAAAACAGACGGCGAAAAAGACATGGACAGACATGGCAGCCCGCGGCGGTATGAGCCTGTTGCTTACCCAGATGAGAGCATTGGCGAATAAAACGGCGAAAACAGCGCTCGAGAAAGCCGGTCAGAAAGGTCTTGAAAACAGTTTGTTTAAAGAGATATTTGAACAGATCGGCAAAAAGCTGACGAAGAAAGCGATTGGTAAAGCAATTCCTGTTGCGGGAGCAGTCATAGGCGCGTTGTTTGATACGGCACAGATGAATACGATTTTGGAGTATGCAGACGTATTTTACAACAAGAGATATATTTTGGAAAAAGAGACAAGAATCAATCGTCTGCTTGGTGTAAAGGAAGAGGAATGATGGAGTACATAAGCGCAACCTCAAAAGATGCAGAACAAATATTTAACTTGGTTCAGAGAACCATAAAAAGCGTTTACCCCAAGTATTATCCCAAAGAGGTAGTGGATTTTTTTTGCGAATTGCACAGCAGAGAAAATATTGCCGGGGATATTGAGCAGGGTTTTGTCGGCATACTTAGAGACGAAAATCAAATCATAGGAACAGGGAGCTATAAAGATAATCACATCACAAGAGTATATGTAGCACCGGAACATCAAAAGCAAGGTTTTGGCAGCTATATCATGCAGTGTTTGGAAAATGCTATTTCATCAAACTATGACACCGTTTTTCTGGACGCTTCACTTCCTGCGAGCCGGATGTATGAAAAACGAGGTTATCAGACAATAAGGCATGAGCAGTGGTCTGTTGAAAACGATGTAATTTTGGTATATGGAATCATGGAAAAAGCATTACATATTTCTGACACCTCAATTTGTTATGAAGGAAAATTCTTTCTTCCGAAAATGAATACAGAAAACGGTGAAGTCGATGGATAAACGATATTTTTATATCATCAAAACGGAACTATGCTTTGGGCTGAGTATTCCGGCGGGGACATTGCGAAGGGACAGTTGATCGGTACGGTGCATCAAAATGGAGATCAATCTAAAGGAACATCGGTTTTAATGGAGTAATAATAAGATGAGCATATTGCTTCGGGAGGTAAGCGGATGTATCTATACCACTACTATAATAGAAATTCCGGACCATTTTTAAACCTGTCGGATTTAAGTCTGGAAGAAGCGAACGCACGATTGGAAGAAATCCGGCGCACAAATCCGGCTTCCTATTGCGCAAAAAGACCGCCAGGGTATATGGAAAACAGGTTATAAAACGTTTTCATTTACTTATGGGGATTCACATCCTACATTCAGCGATAAAGTAAATGACGGAAAAGAGTATCGGAAAACGCTGTACACATTTGATGAAATATTAAAAATAATTGATAAGTATGGATTACCGCAGGAATGGAATGATGACGGAAGATTTGGACCGGAACGATATATTGAAGTACATATTTGGAGCGATGAGACAATCAGTCGGTATCGCTAAAAATTCGAAGAGGAGAAGACGTTGGGAGAAGGAGACTATTTCAAACATGCAATTTCCGATTTTACATATGACGTTGCCTGTGGAGGAGCAATCCGTCATAAAGCAGATATGGGCGATACCGTCCGGAAAATCGCGGACGAGCTGGATTTCCCTATGCCATATGAGAAGGTACAGCAGACCGTCTGGAAGCATTTTGTGGAAACATCGGTGATTCTTCTGGAAGAACCGGGAACGGGAAAGGAAAGCGAACGGTATCAATTTGTAAAAGAGCAGAATAAATACGGAACGACCAGTTTTCGCAGAATTAAGGTCACCGTGGATGCCGGAAAGCTAATCGACTGGAAAACAAAAACATTTTCGGCGCAGGCTAAGGATGAGCTTATAAAGCAGCTTGAAGATAAGCTTTCGGGAAACGGGAAATCCGGTGTGTATATGTCCTGCGATTTTGGGCGCATCCGCTACAAGGATGCCGGGCAGTATAATGAAATCCTACAGACCCTCGACCCAAAGCAGAGAGAGTATATCGAGGGACTTCCGTGGGAACTTGGCAGATGCTATCATAAGCTGGATGAACGCATGACAGGGATTTTGCTTTGCCTTTGCAGGCAGGAAAGGTATCGTGGGGCGGTTTACTTTCCGGAATTGGAAGAATGTGTAGAAATTGTGTAGGTGAAAATATAGCATATAAAACACAGGGGCTTTTCATAGTCAACAGAGATGGTATGGGAGAAATATGAACCACATAGAGGTAAAAGAAATACAGACGCCATATGGATATAAAGATAATTACTGGGTAATTGATGGGAGAGCACTGCCGGAATACTTAAATATATGGGCATTAGAATCGCAAGATGAGTATTTGAAGTCAATAGGTTCTTTTCTGGGTTTATGCCCTGCATGGGATAAAGACATAACATGGGCGGGTGACATCAGATTTGTATGGAAGCTGATTGAAATGGATTCGACAGTATTGCCGTTGCTTTTATGCGAAGATGATCTGGACTTTTCCTGTATCGTGATTGTAGTTGATGTTGAAAAGACGAAAGATTTTGTTTACTGGAAAAGAATTGGATATGTTCTTCACGAAAAAGAAAATACGGATTCTTATTCAGATGAGGACAATACATTACCATTTTATCAGACGGCTGGAAACGTTTGCTGGATAAAAAATACCGAGTGGGTATTTGACAAATCGGAATACGATCAAATGGTGAATATGTTCAGGGAAATGCAGACAATAAAACAATTACATAAATTCCCTGAAAATGCTGTAATGAAAGTTACAGACTGTGCAGATATGCTGGCAGGTCTGACATCAGACGGAAAGCAGATGTTGGATGAGCATAGAAAAGAGTTTGGTGAGATTTTAATACATGTGTTGGCTGCAGATTTTGTTGTAGAACCACTCATTGATTTGCTGAAATATCATATGGATAGGAAGATTACAATTCAGATGTATTGTAAAGCGATTGAGGTGATGTGGAAAAATGGCGATGACCGGGTGAGAAATGCAGTGGATGTAACCATTTTAGAAAGGTTATCAGATGAAGAGCGTGTATGGAAAAGATTTGGAGACTTTATTTCAGGTGAGTTCAAAAACCATATTAATAATGAGATTTTGAATGTTAATTTGATGATGGAACATGCTAAAGAACACTGAATCCAAGGAGGTTACCAAATGTCAGCATATTATAGTGATGGGCGGGGAAGATATGGCACAGGGGAAAGCTATGATTGGTTTTGGAAATATGAAGAGGACGATACGGTTGAAATCATAACGAGTTCAGATGAATTTTCCCGCGCCTTTTTGTGAAGAAAATTGATCAGTGGGCGTTTTACCATTGTCCTGCCCTCCTTGAACTGACAATTCCGGAGAGCGTCACCGAATTTGGCGATAAATCCGTTGGATATATGGAGATAAGGGAATATACCAGTCCCGAAAAGACTGCATACAGGAAAAAGAGGACAGAACAGATGAGAAAACACAGGATCATAATAAGTGTCATCACCGGCATTCTAATGCTGTTTCATACTGCCTGCGACACACATAGCGCCACAGCGGAAGAAGCGAACGTACCAATCCTGGCGGAAGAGGACACAGACAGTGAGAAAGAGACGGCTGCGGAACCGTTTTATCAATACTATGACAGCGCGGGAAATCTTTGTCTTGAATTGTATCTGGATGAGGAAACAGGAAGCGGCAGTGGGATTGCCTACCATCCCTTAAGTGAGGGAGGATACGAGCCGCACGAATTTGCATTTGATACCTGCAAATTGGAGGACTGGAAAGAAATGGATCCATTTTCCTTAAAAGCAGTGGACGGCACGGACGGCTCAGATATGGTAAATGACTACGAAGAGCTTTGTGAATACACAGAAAGCGGACAGATCGAACATTTCAGATCATGGGGCGACATTGACTGGCTGGTAGAATCGGGAGGAATGCAGACGATTCTGGAAATCAACTTTGTATACCGGGAGGACGGAACGCTGGCCTCCAAAGAATATTACCACAATGGCTATCTGTTCGGCTCTACCAATAGTTCCAGGAACAGCTTTTATGATGAAAAGGAACGCCTTGTTTACGAGGAGGCATATATCACGCATGGCAGCCTTGATATATACTATATATACACGGATGACAGTCCCAAACCATCATACCGCCTGCTTCTGGACGGGGATTATACGGATATGATACAGTACAAATAGCTGTTTCTTAGCTGTAAAAAATGTTATACTAAAAGCAACCGTTGGTACGTTTGCGATAGGAGAGCCGCTATGGGAAAAGATACCCGTCTTGTCAACATTTATCTTAAGATACACAACAAACAGCCGCTGACCATGGATGATCTGGGCTATCTGGCAGAGTATGCCCCGGAATGCTTCGAGAAAACATGTCAAAATGTTGTATACAATATTCCTGAGACAAAGCCCATCATGAAGCCCGCCGAACGGGAAGTCCAGGAGGATGAAGCGAAGCCGGAACCTGCTGAACAGCCCGGCATAGAGCAGGTGTTGGAGAATTTAAAGCGTCTGGAAAGGGACGATTTCCCCGTGGCAGACATTGATGTTGACAAAGTAAAGAGCCTGCTGGGAAATTTGTATATGGAATTGTTGTTCCCGCATAACGATAAAGACACTTTTATGAATATGGCGAACAACAGGGAGGCGTCTTCCTTTGATAAAAAAGCGTGAAGTAACATAGAGAAAACACAGGATGATCGCCATGACAGTCGATAAGCCGCTTATGGACAAGCTGATAAATAAAAATAATTTGTAATGAATGTGCGCAAAGTTAATTCTCAGGATGGATGGAGGTTCGTCGCATAAAAGTAATATGAAAAATACAGGTTTCGTAAAAATACTGACGTTTAGTTCCCTGCTTTTATTAACAGGCTGCGGCGGAAAAAATAACGAAGAACTGCTGGATGCGTTTCTTGCGGATGAAATCCCGGCATACTATTATGTTGATGGGACAACAGATACGGTTATGCGGTCTGACTTTCCGTATAATGAAGAAGATTTTTACAGTTATTCGGTTGGGGAACGGATAGACCTCGACAATGACGGCGAAAGGGAACAGATCATGAACGGTCCCAATGGAGGCGTCTATTTTGATGCGAGGGATGGAAAAGTCTATATCCTGGCAGAAGGAGAGGGGACGGCGGGGATGCTGTCCTATACGCATTATGACGATGCAGTCTGGATTGTACATAGCGACGTTATGCATGGCGGAAGACAGATGTATTGGCTGACGAAGTATGACGGTGATGGAAATGTTGTGGACGAATTTACATTAGGTGCAGAGTACTGGGATTCACCACCTGGCACCGGGTACGATGAAAACAGCGTGTTCACTTATCGTGATGAAGAGATTTCAATGGAAGAATATGAAACGCTGTGGAAAGAAATTTTTGCTGCGGAGAGTACAGCGGCAAATATAACAGAAGGTACAGAAGAACAGGCAGGCAGCCCGGCGGAACTGACTTTGGAACAGACAGGCAGCCCGGCGGCAGATACAACGTACGGTACAGAAGAACAGGCAGGCAGCCCGGCGGAGCTGACTTTGGAACAGACAGACGCATATGAGCAGATGACACTGTACCTTCAGGAGGGATTCCGCAAATATGCTGTGGAAGGAAGCTATCATGCGTTGTTCGGGCCGATAGAAGATACAGGGGAAAATTTCTGCTGCGATATATTGCTGATCGGGGAAGAGAATCTGTGGCGTGATTCCATTGCTTATACCTATGACAGCGAAAGGGGCTGGTATACATTTGAAGGGCAGTATGAGCCGGTTTTTGCAAAAGACACGTTCTGGGCGTTGTATGAAGATGATTCCTTTGCCGCGGACATGAGAGAAAATTATATCTACGAGACGTGGATTGCACAGGAGACGGATATGGCAATTCCCAGTCACTACTATTCGGAAAACGGTCCGGTTGAGCGCGATGTGACGATGTATTTTCCTTATGAACATGATGATCTGCCTTATAAGGTCGTGCCGGCGGTTTACACCTATCAGGATGACCGGATGGATATTTCTATTACAATCGAGTATCCGCAGATTTCGTACAGCGAAAGTGAAATGGAAGATGCGATAAATGAAAAAATAAAAGAAGCGTTTTTTTATGGTTATATCGGGGATGAAGACGGCGGCTGGAATCCGGGCAGGCTAATGTATGCCAGCGTCAACCGGCAGTATTTTATTACAAGGGAAGATGAGCATTATTTTTCCCTGCGCATTTATGAAGATAATGATATGCGCGGGGCGAACCATCCCAATGATTGGGAAACCGGGATTACCATTGATATGAAGACAGGGGAGAAACTTCTTCTGGCAGATGTAGTTGGAGAGGAGTGGACGCCGGAAGCATTACTTGAAAGAGGGAATTTTGAATGTCTGTGGACATGGGGAGACGACAGTCAGGATTACTGGATGGAACAGGCGCGGGAAAGGGCAAAGGATGAGACGCTGAGCGATTATGATGCTTATTTTTACTTAACGGATGAGAAACTGGGACTGATTACCAGTCAGAGCAGATATTACACCTGCATGGAAGCGGACTTTGCGGATTTTGGGGCGACAGACTTTACAGAGTGATAAATTTTTCGGGATAATTTTGAGGAGGGCACAGTGCAGAATTTACTTTTTCGCATTAAGGAGAATGTTTCAAACGTCATGATTGGAAAGGAGCAGGTGACAGAGCTTTTGTTAGCGGCTCTTGCGGCGGGCGGTCATGTGCTTCTGGAGGATGTACCGGGCACCGGGAAGACTGTGCTTGCAAGGGCGCTCGCGAAATCGATGGAGCTTACCTTTTCCAGAGTGCAGTTTACGCCGGACCTGCTTCCGAGCGACGTGACGGGCTTATCTTTTTTCAATCAGGAAAAGGGAGCTTTTGAATTTAAGGAAGGCCCGGTCTTTACGAATCTTCTGCTGGCGGACGAGATCAACCGGGCAACGCCCAGAACCCAGTCCGCGCTGCTTGAGTGCATGGCGGAGGGACAGGTGACAGTCGATGGGGTGACGCGGAGCCTCGGAAATCCCTTTTTCGTGATTGCGACACAGAACCCGGTGGAGACACTGGGATGTTTTCCGCTGCCGGAGGCGCAGATGGATCGTTTTCTGATGAAAATCAGTATGGGGAGCTTAACGGCGGAGGAGGAGCGGCAGATGCTTGACCGCTATATCCATGCGGAGCCGCTTAGTGAACTTGCGCCGGTGTGTACGCTCGCGGAGGTTGCCGCGCTTCAGAAGCAGTGCAGGGAAATCTATGTGCATGAGGATTTGCGTGATTATATGGTCGGACTGGTGCAGGCGACCAGGGAAAATGCCGCCGGAGCGTCTTACAGTACAGGCGTAAGCCCCAGAGGAACGCTGGCGCTGCTTCGGGCGTCGCAGGGCTATGCCATGGTGGCGGGCAGGGATTATGTCGTGCCGGAGGATATCAAGAAAGTGGCGGTTCCCGTGTTAGCCCACCGTTTGCTGACAGAGAGCGGCAGCGAACGGGAAAAGGTGCAGTTGATCGATCGGTTATTACAGAGCGTTCCGCTGCCGACGGAGAATTGGGAGAGACCATGATTGGTATATTTTTGCTGGGAACGCTGGCGGCATTTTTTGCGTGGACACGGTATTATAAAAGGAACTGGGCGAAGCGGCTTACGGCGGAACTCGCGTTTGAGCGGGATTTTTTGTACGCCGGAGAAGAGACGGTGATTGCGGAAATCATAGAAAATCACAAGAGAATGCCGCTGCCGGTTCTTGAGGCGGCATTTCACATACACAGGGGAATCCGCTTTCTGGATTTGGAAAATACGTCGGTCAGCGATTTTACATACAAGAGAGATGTGTTTTCCATGTTGGGAAAACAGCGCATCACCAGAAAGCTTGCGGTGGCGTGTGACAGGCGGGGTTATTATCACATCGGGAAAGTGGATTTTACCGCCTATTCCACATTTCATACATGGATGTACACGATGACAAAGCCCGTGGAGGCATCCCTTTATGTGTATGCAAAGCGCACGGATGTGTCGGAGCTTTTGCTCTGCTGTGAAAAGCTGCTGGGAGCCATGCAGTGTGCGAGGCGGCTTTATGAAGACCCGTTCGCATTTCGTGGGATTCGGGAATATACGGTCACAGACCCGATGAAAACCATCAACTGGAAGGCGAGTGCGAAGTCCGGGAAATGGATGGTAAATACCTTTGATTCTACGCTGACGGAGCGTGTGATGATCTATCTGAATGTGGCGGAGAAGGGGATTATCAAACACGAAAATCTGATCGAGGAAGGAATTTCTGTTGCGGCGTCTCTGGCACAGAAGCTTATCGGAAAGGGGATGGAAGTGGGAATCGCAGTCAATGTGGCGGATGAAAAACATTTCCTTCTCCCGGCAGGAGGCAGAGGACAGCTCACCCTAATCGAGCGGATGCTAGCGGAACTGACGCCGAAAGATTCGGTGATTCCTTATGAGGATATTTTGACGGAGCTTCCGAAGGACGCCATGCCAATCTTTATTTCCAGAGATACAGACGGGGCGGGGCAGGCAATGACGGCGCTTCTCGGCAGGGAAGCACAGGGAATCTGGGTGCTGCCTGCGACGGTTTCGGAAATCGGCGATGCGAGAATGCAGGAACGCCGGATGGCACAGATCAAAGAAACAGGCAGCCGCTTAAAAGTTCTGGTAAGGAAGGTAGAGGGCGCATGAGAAGTGGGATAAAAACTGTGGCAATCTATTTACATACGGTACTGATACTGGCAATGATCATTCCTGCACTGTATGCACTTATGCTGCGGTACGGGGCGTATGATGGAGAGAAGCTTTATTTTCTCGGGCTGCTGATTTTACTGCCCGTGACTGTCACCGAAATCGCCATAAAAAGGTGCAAAAGCCTGCTGCTTTATCTTGCGATCAGCATTGCGGTCATGTGTCTTACGATAAAACTGGCAATGACTCTGGGCAGTACAGTGCTGGGCAATCTGGTATGGGGCTATGTGGTTTTGCTGGCGATAGAAGCCGCATGGGTGACGCTGGAACGTTTTTTGCAGCGGGCGAGCGCGGATAAGACTGCTGGGAAGGGAGAGAGCTACAATCCGGACTATCAGCCGCGTGAGAGTATTTTTGAAAATCCCCATTTTGGGGGTGTAAGCCTTTTTGCGGCGATCTATCTTGTGGGAATTTTCGTTGCAAATCCCGCGCTTTGCGATCAGGCGCTTGGAAGCGCGATCGTGTATCTGTTTGCAGCAGCATTATATTACTACGTGGATAGGACGGAAGAATATCTGGCGCTGCATAAGAGAGTGGGAAATCTTCCGTCAAAGCGGATTTACGGCATCGGCGGCGGAATGCTGGCGGCGATCTTAGCCGTCCTGTTATTATTTGCGGCGGCAGCGGTAATTTCCGGCGGACAGAGGCAGTATACGGATATCCGGGAGTGGAAGCTTTTTTCGGAATTGAATCTGGAACAGCCGGTGCAGGAGGAGTGGTTGCAGGACGGTTGGTCTGATATGGCAGAGCTGCAGGAGAACCTTGGTGAAACGGAACCTGCGCCGTTCTGGCTGGATGCATTGTTCTGGATTTTGGGCGCCGTCGTTCTGTTGGGATTTTTGGCGGCAGTGGTGCAGGCAATTCGTGCGATTTTTCAAAAGTTCAGGGAAAATTACGAAGAAAACGGCGATATCGTGGAGGAGCTTAAGGAGGAGACCGGAACGGCCGAAAAGCTGTCGAAGAGAAAGAGAGAGACGCGCTTTCGCTCAAGGCGGGAGCAGGTCCGCTATCAGTACCGCCGGTTTATAAGGAAGCACCGGAAGGGAAAACCGGAAGCGTATGAGACGCCCTACGAGATAGAGACGCTGGCGAATGTCGCGAATAGTGAGGAAGGCAAGGCAATGCACCGCATGTATGAGGAAGCGCGGTACGGGAGAGAAGGAGAGTGATAAGGAATGGAACACGATATCAATTTAAATATCCACTACACTGCCCCGAGTGAGGATGGATATGAATTTTATGATTATGAGTGATCCTTTCGCACATATTTACTTGTCAGAAACTGGCGGTAAAATACAAACCCGACAGCACTGGTAATAACCTCTGTCACAGGGAAGGTCATCCAGAACCAGTTCAGTCCGAATCTTGAGAAGAGAAAGCCCAATGGGACAAACAGCACCACAGTGCGGATTACTGTCAAAAGTGAGCTTTTCAGGCTCGAACCTACTGCCTGAAAGAATACCGGAAAAATCAGTGACGTTACCATCGGGAGAAAGCTTATTCCGACAAACCGGAATCCGACGCGTCCGATTTCAATCACCAGCTCGTCCGTGGTGAATACCCGCAGCATCTGTGCCGGAACAGAGACAAAACACAGAGTTCCGACTGCCATCATAGCGAGTCCGAATCTGATCGCAGAAGTCAATGTCTCTTTGCATCGCCCGATATTTCCTGCGGCGTAATTATAACTAATCACCGGAACGATACAGGTCTGCATTGCGCCCAGAGGAATAAAGAAAAAGGTCTGCCACTTATAATAAAGCCCCAGAGCGGTGACCGCCTGATCGGAAAATGAGGATAATATCAGATTTAAGCCTAATATGTAAAAGGTATATGCAGATTGCATTAAAATATTAGGTACGCCCAGACGGAAGATCTGCGCGATATAGCGCGGATATACTTCAAGTGCAGGGGATTTCCGAAAACCTTTCCAGAATACGATCAGAGCCGCTGCAATTTGTCCGGCGACGGTTGCTGCCGCAGCGCCGGCAATTCCCATTTCCGGTAGTCCGAACATGCCGAAAATCAGCAGCGGGTCAATGATAATATTGATAACGGCGCCGGCGATCTGCGCAATCATGGGCGTTTTCATGTCTCCGTTTGCCTGCAGTACTTTCGTCCATATGCTTTCGAGGAATAATCCGAAACTAAGAACACAGACAATTCTTCCGTACACGATGACGTCATTTATTACATTCACAGAATTCGTAGACATTTTTGCATAGGCAGGCATGATCAGCCAGCAAATCACAGCAAACAGAAACCACATAGAAACGGCAAGCGGCGCGCCAACGCCTGCATAAGCATCCGCTTCTTTCTGGCGTCCGACGCCAAGCTTTGCAGCCATGACCGTATTGATTCCAACGCCTGTGCCGACTGCCAGCGCGATCATCAAAAGCTGCAGCGGATAAATAATAGACAATGCGGTAAGACCGGAAGCGGAATACCTTCCGATAAACAGACTGTCAACAATATTGTAGAGCGCCTGAATTAACTGTGCGAGCATCACAGGCGGTGCAAGCTTCAATAATATTCTGCTGATTTTTTCTTCGCCGAAAAATTCTGTTGTGTCCACGCGTTCATTCCTTCTTTTCTTCTAAGGCACAGTGCAGTGCCTCATTGTATTCTGACAGTAAAGCAGTAAGTCGTTTTCTATAATCCCAGATGGGATTGTAAAACATGAAGTACGTTTCGTCAATACAATAATAGGAAACTTCCTGCGATACCATTTGAATCAACGGCAGCGTTCTTACAATATTAAATATAACCGCGTTCTTTTTTATAGGCATTTATGCCGTCACAAAGCAGACCGGCAGCTTTTTCTCCTTCCCCGTTCTTTATGTATGCCGTAAACTGTGAAAGGCGTTCAAGCGCTGCGTCGGGACCTTGGAGCTGTTCATAGTCCATCCAGAAAGGAAGGGAAGCCGGTGTAAGCGCGTTCAGCACCAGAGGGGTGATGGTGTTTCCACTTAGATGCATGACAGTGTGGTGATAGCGGTAGAGCGCTTCTGCAAATGCCTCGTTGTCGTGTTCTGCATGAAGGGCAAGACTCGCGGCATCTTCCTCGCATTTTTTCAGCCTTAGAATATCTTTTTCCGTGTGTTTTTCTGCGAGAATCTTAAGTGCAGGACATTCAAGATAGCAGCGCAGGTCCAATAAGCTGCATGCCGTATGTCTGTCTAAATGATGTATATTGCGGTTCATGATAGCAATGAGGGTATCAATATTGCCGGTATTCGCATAGTCGGCAACCGTGACTCCTTTTCTGGAAACAACGTCTAAAAAACCGCAGCGGGACAATTCACGGATTCCCTCGTGAACGACTGTCTTGCTGATTTTCATTTCATCGGCAAGCTCGCGTTCGGAAGGAAGCTTTTCTCCCGCCTTTAATTCTCCAGACAATATCAGATCTTCCATCCGTTCAATAAAAAGCTGTTTCATAGATGGCGCAACAATTTCTCCGAATTTCATATCCTTCTCCATGCACAAAAACTGGTCAGACCAAAACCATAAAAAATATCAAAGCATTTTCTGTGATTCTGTCAATTTACGATTTCCCTGTAACATAATACAATTTAGCATATGTATTGCTGATGTACAAGCGTTAAAAAAATAACAGACTGTCAGCGTATGATGAAAAGCGTGTCGCAAATCTGGTCGTGGCAGAAGTGTGGACTTGAAATTGTGCTTTATGGATATGACACGGAAAATTTAAGGAGGTGCGTGAGTATGGAAAAACACGTGGATGTAGTAGTAATCGGTGCGGGAAGCGGCGGACTTGGGGCAGCGCTCTATACCTCAAAGCAGGGATTAAAAACACTGGTTCTGGAACGTCACAATCTGCCCGGAGGCGCAGTAACCAGCTTTGTCCGGGGAAGATTTGAATTTGAAGCGGCGCTGCACGAAGCCTGCGAGGTTGGACCGGAGGGAAACCGGGGGTCTTATGGGGCTTATCTGGAAGCGATGGGAGTGGATATTGACTGGAGACAGGAGCATAACACTTTCCACATGGTTGTACCGTCGGAGGGAATTGATGCAAATATGCCTTGCGGAAGACAGAACTTTATTGACGAGATGGAGCGTCAGGTGCCGGGATGCCGGGAGAGTGTGACGAATTTCTTTAAGGTGGCGGAAAAGGGAATAGCGGGAATGCATTACATGACGGAGCACGCGCCGGAAAATTATTTCAAGGGAACGCCTGGCGTGATGGTTCAGAAATTAAAGCATGACGCGCAGATGGCAAAGCTAAAAGCCACATTGAGTACGAAATATCCGGATTTTCTGCGGATGGCTTCCGTAACGATCAATGAAGGAATGGATATGCTTGAGATTCCCAAAAAAGCGCAGCACATTATGAGTTCCTATTGGGTATATCTGGGAGCGCCGCCAAAGGAAATGGATTTTTTCACCAATGCCATGATGCTGCTGGCGTACATTGACAAGGGCGCGGCGGTTCCGTCGATGAAATCTCATGAAATTTCACTCGCATGTGAGAAAGCGGTCCGGGAGCATGGAGGCGAAATCTGGTATGGTACAGAAGTCAGGAAATTAATTGTAAAAAACGGCAGGGTCGCCGGAGTGAAAACAGACCATTGGGATATTTACGCAAAAGAAGTTATTTCTAATGTCAATCCGCATATTGTGCTGGGAAATATGATGAATCAGAAAGCGCTGCCGGAGAAGGTATTAAAATATTACAATTCGAAGCAGCTTGCCTTGAATCTGTACACGGCTTACATCGGTCTGGATGTGTCCGCAGAGGAGCTTGGCGTTGCTGCATATTCCAGCCTGCTTAATACCACCAGCGACGGGGATGAAATGTATGAGGCAGCGCATCAGCTATACAGCAACGGATATACGATTGTGAACTGTCTGAACAATATCATTCCGGATTCATCGCCGGACGGGACGTGTACATTGTTTTTGACCGGGATGACATACGGTGATGTGTGGAAGGATGTAAAGCCGGAAGAATACCGCCGCGTAAAGCAGAAGATAGCGGCGCAGATGATCGATCAGGCGGAGTGCGCAATGGGAATTGATATCAGATCCCATATTGAAGAAATTGAAATTGCCTGTGCACCTACTTTTGTGAGATATATGGGTACGCCCAACGGAACGCCGTACGGTTATCAGGTGAAGACAAATGACGGAATCCCGATGCGCTGCATGAACGAGGGAGAATACCATATCATTCCGGGGCTTCACTTCTGCGGGGCTACGGGAATCCTGACAGATGGATTTAACTGCGCCTGTATGTCCGGCGCAAAGACTGCCCAGTACGTCGTGGAAAAAATTAAAGCAGAAAGTAAGAAACGTTCGGCGAACGGTTAACAGGGAGGTAATTTGATGGCTGAAAATTTAAATCAGATTGGTTTGACCGCGTTTACAAAATTGGCGGCGACAAGACAGGAAGCAGTGAATATGGCGGAACCAGAGTATCTTCCGAAAGAGGACGCCTACGCTGCAAACCGGCTTGCAAAACAGCTTCATCCGAAGCATCAGTATTTTGTAATTTCCAAAATAAAAGACCATGGCGAGGGCGTAAAATGTTTTACGTTTGTTCCGGATACGAAAAGAAAAACGGAGCATGTGGCATACTTTGCCGCAGGTCAGTATCTGAGTGTAAATCTGGACATAGACGGAATGCCTGTCACCAGAGCATATTCGATTTCTTCTTCTCCGAAAATGGCAGCAGAGGGAGAAATTGAGCTGACGATCAAACAGGTTCCGGGCGGTTTAGTCTCAAATTGGATTCATGAAAACTGGAAGGTCGGAACGAGAGTAGATACTTCCGGGCCGCTTGGAACTTTTACATATGAAGGGTTAAGAGATGCCAAAACGGTGATCGGCATTGCGGGCGGAAGCGGTATTACGCCGTTTTTGTCTATGGCGCGTGCGATTGCGGACGGAGACGAAGAATTTCAACTGATTCTGCTCTATGGAAGCCGTACAGAAGACACGATCGTGTACAAGGCGGAGTTTGACGCGCTGGAGGCGAGAACCGACAAAGTGAAGGTAGTGCATGTTCTGAGTCATGAAGAGAAGGAAGGATTTGAGCATGGATTTATTACAGCCGAATTGATTCAGAAATATGCGCCGAAGGAAGCGTACTCTGTATTTTTATGCGGTCCGCAGGCAATGTATGATTTTGTGGATAAGGAGCTTGCGAAGCTGAAGCTGCGCAGGAAGTTCATTCGTCATGAGTTGTTCGGAGAGATGCATAATCCCAAAGCGCAGAAGGAATACCCTAAGGATATAACGGTTCCGGAAAACGTGAGGATCACGGTAATAAAAGAGGGAACTTCACAGGTGATAGAAGGCAGTACGGATGACTCTGTATTGCAGATATTGGAGAAGAACGGGATAGCCGCTCCGTCTCATTGCCGAAGCGGTGAATGCGGCTGGTGTCATTCACGTCTGGTGTCCGGAGAGGTATATATACCGACTTCTGTAGACGGCAGACGTGAAGCGGACAAGAAATTCGGCTATATTCATCCCTGCGTTTCATTTCCGTTGTCGGATATGACGATCGAAGTCAAGCCGAAATCATAGAAAATTTCAGAAAAAATAGAAAATTTTAGAACAGAATGTGGCTGCCGCAACGTGAATGCGACAGCCACATTCTGTTCTTAGGTATAGAGCCAAAAGCCCTGCCGGGCAGGAGGCGCGCTTATACTCCTGCGGGCAGCAGGCGCCAGCTTACACCTTATAAAATCCGGCGAAGCAAGCCGGAACCGTCGCCGTTTTTCCGTCCGTCCGAAGCTCTCCGCCAAACGAATAGATCCGCTCTGTCGGTGAAAATTCACACGGGAAGGAGACCTCGCGATCGGAAGGATTTATGACAACAAGGATCCGTTCGTCCCCGGCGTATCTGAGATAGGCAAGCGGGCAGGCGTTCTTTTTGGCATAGACAAATTCAATTTCGCCTCTGCTTAGCAAAGCCTCATGAGCCTGGCGGATTTCGATCAGCCGCTTGATCTCGCTTCTTAAGGAATGTGGGTCTGCCATCTGCGCGGCGGCAGTAGGGCGGTCGGCGCTTTCATCCTGCGGGATATAAAGCTCGCTTTTTGGAGCGGCGCTAAAGCCTGCGTTCGGCGAAGAATCCCACTGCATCGGTGAGCGCGCGCCGGTTCTCTGGTAACCGCCCTCGACCGAGACGAGACCTTCGACGTGCCGCATCCCGATTTCATCGCCGTAGTAGATAAACGGCGCGCCGGGCATTGACAGCAGAAATGCAAATGCGACCTTCAATTTATCTCCGTGTATGGTGCGTGCCAGCCGGTCCATGTCGTGGTTGCCGGAAGGAATGCAGATGAGCCCTTTATGCTCGGATTTCTCGTAGTTCTCCTTGTATTTTTCCACAAACTCGGAAACGTCCCCCTCGCCTGCGAAGAACGGCTTTTCGCAGCGGAACAGATCGTTATAGTGCGACGGACCGAAATGCAGCAGGAAATCCATATGGAAGCCGCCCTGCAGGCTCTTGTCCGGCTCGCCCCATTCGGAGACCATTGCCGCATCCGGAAATTCTGCATCGAGAAACGCCCGGATATTTTTCCAAAGCGCGATTGTGCCCTTCCCGTCCTCGTCGCCCTTGACGAGCGAGCCCGCCATATCGACACGGAAGCCGTCGCATCCCAGACCGAGCCAGAAGCGCATAATGTCCTTTAACGCTGCCAGCGTAGCCTGCGGGCCTTCCGCGTCCATGGGCTGCTGCCATTTTTTTGCCGGGTCGGGCTTATAGTAGCCGTAATTTAAGGCAGGCTGATGAGAAAAGAAATTCACCGCGCAGCTTCCGTCCCTGTCGGAAATGCCCCGGAGCGAACCATAGCCCGTCGGCTCTTCCCAGACGCTGTCTGTCCAGACATAGCGGTCGGTAAACTCATTTTTCTCTGCCTTCATGGACTCCTTGAACCACGGGTGTTCTACCGAAGTATGTCCCGGAACAAGGTCAAGCAGAATGTGCATATCGCGCTTATGTACCTCGTCAAACAGCCGCTTTAAATCCTCGTTTGTGCCGTATCTTGGCGCCGCCCTGTAATAATCCGAAACATCATAGCCGGCGTCGCCGAAGGGAGATGCAAAGCAGGGATTGAGCCACAGCGCCGTGCAGCCGAGCTCTTTGATATAGTCGAGTTTTTCGATGATGCCGCCGAAATCGCCGATACCGTCGGCGTTGGTGTCCTTAAAGGACTGCGGATAAATTTCATAGAATACCGCACGGTCAAGCCAGTTGGGATAATTATTATTGTTCATAATATCACGCACCTTTCCTATCGCAATTCTATTTTATATATGATACAATGAGCGCAAGTGAGAAGAACACGCTTGCGTGTTCGGCGAACGGTGAATGCTGATCATGTGCTGCTCTTGCACATGATATAATACGATATAAGAAACAAAATTCCTACTGAAATAATACTCGTTTTTGATACTATAATACGATTTTGGGAGTGTTTTGTCATGGCAATCGAGATTTTCAAAGAGAAGCGCGTTCACAGCTCCCGGCTTGTTCCGTTCAGCTACTATGCGTCATGCCTTCCCGACTACTTTTCCAATGTACCGCTGCATTGGCATAAGGAGTTCGAACTGAATTATATCATCTCGGGACAGGGCGAATTTATCTGCGGCGATAACAGATTTATTTTCGGGGAGGGGGATATTATTATCCTGCAGCCCGATGTGCTCCATGCCGTGTATGAAAGCGGCGGTTCCGTGAAGCTGTACGACACCCTTGTATTCAGCGCGGAGATGCTTGTGGGAACGGGTACAGACCGCAGCTCGCTGGAATTTTTCCTGCCTCTTGCGAATGGTTCTCTGCTTGTCGATACAAGGATCACCAAAAGTCACGAACGATACAGTGAGCTTGCGTCATGCGTCCGGGAGATTTTTAAGAATGCGAAGAGGAATACGCCACTTTGTGATGTTATTTTAAAAAGCGAGCTGCTGCGTTTTTTTGCAATCCTAGCGGAAAGCGGAAATGTACATTCCGTCGACAGCAGAGTAGCAGCGAAAAGTGAGCTGATACGCCCCGCGCTTGAATTTATTAACGGGCATTTTACGGAAAGCATTACGATTGAACAGCTTGCGGAAATCTCGCATTTAAGCAGAAGCTATTTTATGAGCTGCTTCAAAAACGCAGCAGGGGTCGGAGCAATCGAGTATATCAATCAGATCAGGATCAAGGCGGTCTGCGAGCTTTTAAGAACAGATGACAGAACGATTTCCGGGATTGCTTTCGGCTGCGGGTTTACAAATCTTGCAAACTTTAACAGGCAGTTCAAAAGGCAGGTCGGGACGTCGCCGAAGGAGTACAGAAAAAGGTATGGCAGTGTAAAATCAGAACCGGAGGACAGATGTGATGAGAAGAAAAGACAGGGAAGTAACTGATGTCAAAGAAATAGAAAACATTTTAGAAAGCTGCAAGACCGCAAGTATTGCGATGACCTGCGACGGAGTTCCATATGTCGTTCCGTTAAGCTATGGTTATGAATTGACAGGAAAGCAGCTTATTCTGTATTTTCACAGTGCAAAGGAAGGAAGAAAAATTGATGTTCTAAAGCGCAATCCTACCGTGTGTTTTTCTATTTTCGAGGAGGGTGAGCCGGTACACGCTAAGACGCCGTGTAATGCGGGCTATTACTATTCGAGTGTCATAGGATTGGGTACGGTAGAATTTGTGGAAGAGGCGGAAGAGAAGCAGCGTGCTTTAGGGAAGATGTTTTCCCATCAGGCGGGCAAAGAAGTCGTTTTCACGGAAGCGCAGGCAGATACGGTATGCGTGTTTAAGGTGATTTCAGAGGAGTTTACGGGGAAGAGGAAGGCAAACATGTACGAATTTAAAAAAGATTACAAAGAAAACGAAAAACTGCGCGTGAGTTTCAACGCGCTGGCGGAGCGCACCTTCGGATTGAATTTTGAGGACTGGTATCAGAATGGGTATTGGCGGGAGAATTACATCCCGTATTCCATGGTGTGTGATGGAAAAGTGATTGCGAATGTGTCGGTGAATCTGACGGAAATGCTGCTGGACGGCGAACCAAGAAAACTGATTCAGCTCGGTACGGTGATGACGGACGAGGCGTTCCGCGGGCAGGGGCTGATCCGTGGGCTGATGGAGGAGATCGAAAAGGATTATGCCGGGAAAGTGGACGGCATGTACTTATTTGCGAATGACAGCGTACTTGATTTCTATCCGAAATTCGGTTATCGAAAAGCGACGGAATATCAGTATGTGAAGAATGTGCGGAACACGGAGATGCAGGACACAGAGGCGCAGGCGCCTGCGGTTCGCCAGCTTCCCATGCGGGAGAGCGCGCAGTGGGAGAAACTGGAAGCGGCGATAGATGGCAGTGTGCATCACGAACGATTTGACATGATACATAACAACGGACTCTATATGTTCTATGTGACGAAGTTCATGCAGGAAAATGTATACTTTGATGCGTCAAATGACGCGTATGTGATTGCAGAGCAGGAAGGGGACACGCTCATACTGCACAGCGTATTTGCACCGAAACAGGTTTCTTTAGACGATGTGATCGGGGCATTTGGTGACACAGTTCAAAAGGTAGTTCTGGGCTTTACGCCGGAGAATGCGGCGGGATATCAGGCAGAAGAAGTGCAGGAAGAGGACACGACGCTTTTTGTGAAGGGCGGCGTATTTGAAGGGTTTGAGGAACAGCGGCTGATGTTTCCGACGCTGGCGCACGCATAGGAAATAGCAAGACTTTATAAGACAATCATTGCTGCCTTGTTGTATGGTATCAAGATGCTGATTGTGCCGATTCGGGCGTATACGGAAGGCTTGGAAGCAAATTTGGAAGCGGCTATGAAAAGCGCTGCCGTTATCTTGCGGTAATTATGATAAAGTCCCGCGCGGCAGCGCCATTATATTAATAACGTCTGAAATCGTCGCGGTCGCGTCTGTCATCGCGTCTATCGCGTCGGTCGTCACGACGATCATCGCGTCTGTCATCACGTCTGTCACGTCTGTCATCGCGTCTGTCTCTGCGGTCGCAATCGCATGGCGGACAGCCGCGCCAACGGTTAAAATCGTCTGGCATGGAAAAATCTCCTTTTTCTTTATCGTATGAAGTGGAAGAAAAGGTGGTGAATGTTTTTTCTTATCTCGCAGCCGGGAAAATAAAGAAGGTAGAGCCGCGGATTCTGATTATAGAGTAGAGGAAGGTTTATTTTTGTGTGGTGCAGTCCTACTGTTTCTTATCTGCCTCGTATTTCGCAGAATAAGAAAATGGCAAGGTGGATTCTGGCTGTACGCATCCGGGATATTGACAGTGTTTGGAGTACTCTGTCTTGTAATCGGATGGACGACAGGATGCCCGGTCTGCGGATAGAAGACAAATGCAGGAAAACGCAACCAGACCGAACAAAAATCATATGAAAATGTATGGGGCAGTTGGTGGACAACTGCCCTGTATTTTTTTATAATGCAATCAAACATAACGAAAGCAGGAAAAGTATGATAAGTGAAAATTTACTGACATTACGGAAAGCAAAACATTTTTCGCAGGAGGATGTGGCGGGGGCAATCGGCGTGTCCAGACAGGCGGTGGCGAAGTGGGAGAGCGGCGAGACGACGCCGGATATCACGAACTGCATGGCGCTTGCGAAGCTCTACGAGGTATCGCTGGATGATCTTGTGAACTATTCCCCGGTGGAAACGGGGATGGCGATTCCGCCGAAGGGAAAGCATATGTTTGGCATTGTGAGACTGGGTGAGAAGGGACAGATCGTCATTCCAAAGCGGGCGCGGGAGGTCTTTCACCTGAAGCCCGGGGACAGTCTGGTAGTCTTAGGAGACGAAGCGCAGGGAATCGCGATCACAAAGGCGGATGATTTCCTTACCATGGCAAAGCAGGTCGCAGGGATGATGGCGGGAAAAGACGGAGAGGATGCGTAAAGGATAACAGGATTTTGCAGGCGCCAGAGGGCGTCGTCAGTGGAGTGACGAAAGGAGAAAAGGGAGGATTCACTTATGCGAAAACATTACCTTGACAATATACGATGGGCGACAGTTGTAATCGTCCTGTTTTATCATGTAAACTACCTGTTCAATACGGTCGGGATTCCGTTTCCGGTCGGGGAGGATGCGGGAATCCGTTTCATGGATATCTTTTCTTATATCGTGTACCCATGGTTCATGGCACTGCTGTTTCTGATTGCGGGAATGAGTGCGCGCTACGCCTTAGAGCATCAGACGGCAGGTGCATTTTTAAAAAGCAAGGTGGTAAAGCTTCTTGTTCCGTCCACGCTCGGACTGTTCGTTTACCACTGGACGACCGGATGGATGAACGTACATATGGGCGCAGATCCGGGAGTGTTAGACTCTGTTCCGGCGGTCATCCGTTACCTGATTTATGTGCTAAGCGGAATTGGACCGCTCTGGTTCATCCAGATGTTGTTTCTCTTTTCGCTGCTTCTTGTAGGAATCCGTGCGCTCGATAAGAATGATAAGCTGTGGACGCTTGGGGAAAGGGCGGGGATGCCTGCTCTGGCACTGCTTGGGATTGTGGTCTGGGGCGGTGCGCAGATTCTTAACATGCCGGTCTTAACGACGTATCGCTTCGGCATTTACGGTGTGTGTTATCTGCTCGGGTATTTCGTGTTCTCCCATGAGGAGGTGGAAGAACGGGTAGAGCGGATGCGCGTTCCGGCGCTGCTTGTGACGGCGGTGCTCGGAGTATGGTATGTCATAAGCTATTACGGAGAGAGTTTTGTCACGCCGGAATGCCTTAAGAGCTTATTGGTAAATGCCTATCTGTGGGCGGCGATTCTCGCTATCTTAGGCTGGGGCAGGGCGTGGTGCAACAGTAGAAACCGTTTTACCGATTACATGACGCGCGTGGGTTTCGGACTGTATATCGTGCATTATCCGATTGTGCTTGCGGTCTGTATCGTGCTGTACCGCTATACGAATCTGCCGCATCTTTTGAACTATTTTCTTGCGTGGCTAATTGAGCTGCCGCTTTCATTCCTCGTGTATGAGGTACTGCGAAGAATCCCGGTGATCCGTTTTCTGGTGCTTGGGGTTAAGAAGGGAAAATGAAAAAGATTATCAATAATATGCAGCGCTTTTGGAGTAAAGGAGTGCTATAATATGTTAGTAATATTTAACTGCCGATCGAAAAGGAGCACTTATTTATGGTAAAGATGACATTGGAAATAGAGGGAATGTCCTGCGGTATGTGTGAGTCACATGTCAACGACACGATACGCAGGGCATTTTCTGTCAGGAAGGTCTCTTCTTCCCATAGTAAGGGGCAGACGGAGCTGATTGCGGAAAATCCGATTGATGAGGAAGCCTTAAGAAAGGCAATCGATGAGACGGGCTATGTGCTTGTGTCTGTAAAGACAGAGCCGTATGAGAAAAAGGGACTGTTCGGCCGTTTCAAATCCAAAGCCTGATTCACAGATTGAATAATCGAACACTCCGTTGAAGAAAAGCGAACTCTCCGCTGCAGTCAGGCAAGCAAAGAAGAAATCGCCGCTCCGGGAGGGAGAAAATCATTCGTTTCTGCCTACGATCGTTACGGCGATTTTTGCTTGTGGGAATATCCCAAGCGCCTACACGAACTCGAATTTGTTAATTTACTCCCAAACATCGAGCTTTTTATCTTTGTAATAATATTTCCTGTCTTTTTCGCCGATTTCGCGAATAACTTTGCACGGCACACCATAAGCTACAACATTATCTGGAATGTCGCTTGTCACAACACTTCCTGCACCAATAACAGAGTTATCTCCGATTGTGATTCCCGGCATAATTTGAACTCCGGAACCAATCCAAACATTTTTGCCTACATGGATAGGCAGGTTGTAAACATAATGATTCTCTCTGAGAATTGGCAGTATTGGATGCCCTGAAGTTGAAAAAACCACGTTAGGTGCAATCAGACAATTATCGCCAATATAGATATGTCCATCATCTACAAACGTAACATTTGAATTAATATAAATACCATTTCCAAGATGAACATGTTTGCAGCCCCAATTTGCGTTTAATGGAGTTTCTACAGTACAATCTTTTCCAATTTCCGCAAATACCTCGCCGAATAATTTTTGCCTTGTTTCCGTTTCAGTGGGTAAAGTATTATTATACTCTACCATTTTGTTTTGATATATGTGCTGGTCACCAAGGAGTGCAGGGTCATCATAGCAATATGGTAATCCTTTCTCTTTTCTTTCAACATTATTCATTTAATTACCACCTCAAATCCCAATTTGTCAATTTGTATACTCATAATTATAGCATCACATATAAATTATTCTACTGTAAATTAGTATTGTATTTTTGGACATTGGGGTATAAAATTGGAGTTAGAAAGAACTAACTTGTTTACAGGGAGAGTGTCTAAATGGCAGGCAAAGAGAAGCTGAATATTGATTACAAAAAGCATGTGGAGTATCTTGCGTCCACAAAGAAGGTTTTGACGGAGCGCCTTGCAGCGCGCTTCGGGAGAGAGCAGGGCGAGGCACTGTGGCAGAAAACGAAGAGAATCTATGAGGACTTTGTAAAGGAACTGCCTTACACTGGCGGCAGCCGGAATTTCATGGCGCATTCCCTGTATGATTCCATTGCCTGCTTCGCGTATTGGGAGGCTATGCCGGAGGACAGAAGGGAGACGGTGGAGGAATTTACAGAGACGGTCTCTTTGGTATTTAACGGAGACACATCGAAGAAAAAGCGCAATCCCGAATTTCTGACCGCCAACAATCAGGTGCTGCTTAAGGCAGTGGGCGGATTGCTGCGTCTTGTATTTGCACCGATGAATAAACGCGTGGATTCCGGTAAATGGCATAATGCGTGGCGGGTAAAAATAAATCCCGATAAGCCTGCGGTGGGGGTTCAGATGGTACTGGTCGGCTGTCCGATCGTGGATTTTGCAAAGAAGCACGGCTATATGGAGCTGATGCCTGCCATGTGCAACCCGGATTATGGTAATATGACAGAATTTGGCATTCATCTGATCCGTCCAAAGACCGTGGGAATGGGCTATGACATCTGTGACTATCACCTTGTGGGCGATAAGTCCAGGGCGGCAGGGCTGTCGCCTGTAAGGATGGATGAAAACGGATTTCTTGTGAACACGGTACCGGACGAGGGAAGAAAATCAAAAGTAAAAAAGGAACTGCGAAAATGAAATATTCTGATTTTAATATGAGAGAGCATGGGTTTGTGGGGCATATGGCAGAACCGGAGGAGAACGCCGCACAGGCGGTCATCGTGATTATGGGCGGGGAAAAAAGTATTCTTCCGGGGATAAAGATTGCGGAACGGTTTGCGGATTACGGAATCTGCGGTCTTGCGGTCTCGCTCTTTGGAGCAGAAGGCTTACCAGAAGGCGCCGACCGGATTCCTCTTGATATGATTGAGAGGGCGGTACAGTATTTATGGGATGTTAAAGCTATAAAATCCGTCAGTACTTATGGAATGTCCATGGGCTCTCTGTTTGCGGTTCTGGCTGCAAAATACATTGACGGAATTGACAATGTGATTCTGGTTTCGCCGTCCCATGTGCCCTTTGAAGGCACGATTGACAAGAAGAACATGTCGGGGCATTCCATGATGACATGGAGAGGGAAAGAGATTCCTTTTGTAAATCCGGATTTTACGGCACATAAGGCAGGAAAATACTATTTTGACGCACAGGCGGGAAGAAAAGTGACCGGAATGTGGATTGCCTACAGAGACGCTTATGAGGATAAGGAAGCGGAACAACGGGCGGATATTCATATAGAGGAACTGAATGCAAGGATATTGATGATTGCCGACTCCGGCGATGAGGCATGGCCGTCAGATTATTCGGTGAATTATCTTAAGAAGCGCCTAAAGGAGTCAGGCTATTCTAAAGAGTACAAGGCGGTGCTATATCCCAACGCAAGCCATCTGGTTGGAATGATGCCGGATAAAAGGAGGAACAAGTGGCTTTACCGGATGCTTCCGTTGATTGGGATGATGTATAAGAGCCTGAATGCGCACAGGGAAGACTGCCTGAAGGCATTGGAGGCTTCGGAAAAGGAAATTGTCGGCTGGATTATGGAGAAAATACCGGCAGAACAGAACGGAGGAGTATGAGGATGAATATAAATATGTTATTTTCAATTTTAGGACTGGCGGGAGGGATTCTCTGCGCCATAGGAGATCTGCTTTTTGATTTGAAGGGAAAGGGAAATAAGAAGCTTGGCACTTCCGGAAATATTGACAGCAACTGGGTACATATGGCGTACTGGCGGTTCGGGGCGTCCATACTGGTCGCTTTCGCGGGCGATGTGCTGCTTGGGTTTGGTTTTCTGCCTCTGGCAGACCAACTGCAGCCTGTGAAGCCGGGCCTGGCTGTAGCCGTGGCAGTGTGCGGCTATGTGAGTGTAATCGCCGGATTCTTTGTTCACACGGTGCTCTGCATTCAGCCGATCATCTACAAGCGGATAATGGAAGCGGACAATTTTGAACTGGCGGACGCGGTGCTGGAGCGGTATTATAAGGCGGTTCTGCCGCCGTTTTTCATCGGCTACGGGTTTATGCTGGCAGCTACCGTCTGCGTGATCGCAGCTATTTTAACAGGCGCGCTGGCGGTGCCGAAGTGGTTCGTGCTTTTAAATCCATTTGTATTTCTTCTGATCGGAGTGGGGCTTCGGAAAGCAAAGCCGGACACTTTTTGCGACCTGCCGGGAATCATCCTGCCGAGCCTTGGAATGGGGATGTTCGGAGTCATTGGAATGGTGGGACTTTGAAAAAAGTCTGATGGGAACAAAATGAACGGATTGGGACAGAAGAAAAATTCCTTTTCTGGTAATATGAAAATGCGTTGCATTTGCGTGACGCATTTTTATTTCGTTTATGGTTAGCATAGACTAACACAGAAGGAGGAAGATATGTTACAATCAAACAGTAAGAAGGTTCTGAAAGGGAAGGATTTAATCACCATCGGAATTTTCTCCGCAATTTATTTTGTGATCAATTTCATTTTTATGCTGATGGGCGGACTGCATCCGTTGATGTGGATTCTGATGCCCGGCTTTATTGCGCTGTTTTCCGGCATTCCGTTTATGTTGATGTGCGCCAAGGTACAGAAATTCGGTTCGGTGCTGCTGATGGGACTGATTACGGGCCTGATCTATTTTGTGACCGGACAGTTTACCGTAATCATTCTTGTCACCTTTGTGATCGCCTGCGGTCTGGGAGAACTGTTCCGGGCGCTCACCGGGTACGGAAGCTTTTTGGGAAATACCGCTGCCTTTGTATGCTTCTCTCTGGGAATGACAGGTTCCCCGCTTCCCGTCTGGCTTATGAGGGATGAATTTTTGGCGCAGATTGCAGAACAGGGAATGCCGGAAGATTACATAGCGACGCTTGAGGCGGTTTCTTCTCCGACGATGCTGATTGTGCTGATTGCTGCACCGATTGTAGGAGCTGTAATCGGGGCGGTCATAACGAAGGCAATGTTCAAGAAGCACTTTGAAAAAGCAGGGATTGTGTAGTATGAAGACAGAAGAGAGAAAGCATTTAAAAATCGATCCGCGGACAGGGCTTCTTTTGCTGATGATTGCCAATATCATCGCCTTTTCGCAGAACGATTTTGGGATAGAGTGCGGATTAGTAGTTTTTTTAACAATAATAACGCTGCTTTGCGGATGCGTGGCTTCGGCAGGCAAATGGGTGCTGACATTCTGTGCCCTGATTTTGCTGCAATGGTATGTACTTCCGGTGTCACCGAAAATCATCGCCACGAGCTTTTCCATTTTCATAAGCTATGCAAGAAGGATGCTTCCCTGCCTTATGGTGGGAAGCCTGATGCTTAAGACCATATCCCTGCATCAGCTCATTGCGGGACTTCGCAGGCTGCACGTGCCGCAGAAGCTGATTATTCCTATTTCGGTGACACTTCGGTATTTTCCGGCAATCAGGGAGGAGATGGGATATATCCGGGATGCCATGCGGCTGCGCAGGATCAGAGGATTCGAAAAGGTGGAAGCGATGATCGTGCCGCTTATGATTTCTGCGACGGGCACAGCAGAGGAGCTGTCTGCCGCCGCTGTGACCAGAGGCATTGAGAACCCAACGAAAAAGACGAGCGTAATTGTACTGCGGATGAGCATTTTTGACTGGAGCGTAGCGGTGCTTGCAACGGCATTTCTGGCGCTGGCTTTTATTGTGTAAAGGAGACAAATGGTACAGATAGATCACGTATCCTTCGGATACGAAAAGGAACAGAATACACTTTATGACGTCAGCTTTTCGGTGAAAAGGGGAGAATGTATTCTCCTGTGCGGTGAGAGCGGCTGCGGGAAAACAACCGTCACGAAACTCATCAACGGACTGATTCCCCATTTCACGGAGGATGGCTGTATGCAGGGAAGTGTGCGGGCTGCGGGGATGCCTGTCGCAGACACGGAGATGTACGAGCTGGCGAAGAAGATCGGTTCGGTATTTCAGAATCCCAAAAGCCAGTTTTTCAATCTTGATACGGACAGTGAGCTTGCTTTTGGTCTGGAAAATGAGGGGATGCCGCCGGAACAGATCAGGCAGAGAATCGATGAGACGGTAGAAAGCCTTAAGCTGCATGACCTGATGGGGCGCAATATTTTTTCCATGTCCGGCGGAGAGAAACAGACGCTTGCCTTTGCGAGCGTCTACGCCATGTCTCCCGCGGTATTTGTGCTGGATGAGCCGACCGCGAATCTGGATGGAGAGGCAATCGAGCGGCTCAGACATCAGATCATATTATTAAAAGAGCAGGGGCATACCGTTTTGATTGCGGAGCACCGGCTGTATTTTGTTGCGGACATCATAGACCGGGCGTTCTATTTTCGGAACGGAAGACTGGACGGCAGCTTTACTGCGGAGGAATTTCTGCAGCTTTCCGACAGCCGCAGAAAGGAAATGGGGCTTCGGAGCTTACGGGAAACGCCGCTTAGGCTGCCGCCCGCAGGAAAAGAGGACGAAGGGAAGGGGCTATTGGTAAACGGGCTTACCTGCGGCTATGGGAAGGACGGGCTGGTTTTTAAGGACCTGTGCTTTGCGGCTGTGCCGGGTGAGGTGCTTGCAATCAC
Source organism: Roseburia sp. (assembly GCA_017937095.1). Classification (GTDB taxonomy): domain Bacteria; phylum Bacillota; class Clostridia; order Lachnospirales; family Lachnospiraceae; genus Roseburia. Next base: position 275,258 of record JAGBEG010000017.1, read on the forward strand.
CGGGAAAAACGGAATCGGAAAAACGACGCTGGTGCGCTGCCTGTGCGGACTTATTGAAGAGCAGGCAGGAGAAATATATCTCGGCGGAAAACGCGTGAAGGCAAAAACGAGAAGGCGGGAGAGCTTTCTGGTGATGCAGGACGTGAATCACCAGTTGTTCTACGACAGCGTATGGAATGAATGTGAGCAGGCGGCAGGACAGACCGTGAAGGATGCCCGGATCGAAGAAATTTTAACACAGTTCGATCTGCTTTCTCTGCGGGAGAGACATCCGATGGCGCTTTCCGGCGGGCAAAAGCAGCGGCTGGCGGTGGCGACAGCGCTCCTGTCAGATAAAAAGGTGTTGATTTTTGACGAGCCGACGAGCGGTCTGGATTACCGTCATATGTGCGAGGTGGGTGAAGTTGTCCGCACGCTCGCATCGCAGGGGCATATCGTGCTCGTAGTGTCGCACGATGCGGAATTTATGAAACGGGCGTGTGACCGCGTGTTAGAGCTTGGTACATAAAGTACGGCGGACATATATGGTGCAGAAAAATGGCGTCAATTGTAGGGAAATAAGAGGAGGGAAGCGGATGAAAGAGCTGGCGGCAAGATGCGAGGGAGCGGTACTGCTCGCGGAGAGTGAGCATTGCAGCGTATATCAGTTCAGAAACGACACTGGGGAAGGCACGATTACATTTTACCGGGTGTTCCCCGGTGTGATGCTTGCCTACAATGATTTTCATATGCGCTATTATTATTCGGATTTTATGCCAGGCCGGGACGTGTTCTGTATCGACCATTGCAGAGAGGGAAGACTGGAATATCCGGCGTCAAAGGACGCCTATTCCTATGTGGAGGCGGGAGACTTAAAGTTAGACCGCCGGCTTACCCATACGGGACGTTTTGAAATGCCGCTTTCCCACTATCACGGGGCAATGATCTCGTTCGATATGCGGACTGCGTGCGAATCCCTGCGCGAAGAGATGAAAGATTTTCCGGTGGATTTACGGGCTTTGCAGGAGAGGTATTGCAGTGATATTTATCCGATGGTGCTTCACAAAGACAGTTCGGTGGAACATATTTTTGCCGAGCTTTATGCGGTGCCGGAGAAAATCAGGCTGCCTTATTTCAAGATTAAGATTTTAGAACTGCTGCTGTATCTGGATGCGCTCGAGCTGCCGGAAAACAAGGAAGAAAAGCCCTATTTTTATAAGACGCAGGTGGAAAAAATCAAGATGCTCCAGCAGTTTCTGGCGGAGCATATGGAGGAAAGCTATACGCAGGAGGAACTGTCGGAGCGGTTTGATATTCCGCTGACGCCGATGAAGCGGTGCTTTAAATCCGTTTTCGGCTGTACCATTGGCGGCTGGCTTTTACAATACCGCATGAATCAGGCGGCGGTTCTCTTAAAAACCAGCCGGGAAATGAGCGTGGCAGAGATTGCAGGGCGGGTAGGGTATGACAGTCCGAGCAAGTTCGCCCTTGCGTTCCGAAGAGTCATGGGGATGTCGCCGACGGAGTACAGGGGAAGAAGACGCTAAAGACTTTGTCAGAACGGGACAGACTGGTCCTGACAGAGCGGAAAAAAAGAAGAAAAACCTTTATGTTATGGATGGTGTCAAAAGACGCCGTCCATTTTTTACTCTATAGGAAATACCATGTCGCGTGGAAAGGAGAGAAATTTCTATGAAACAGAAAAAGAAGCAGGGTTGGTTTTTAAACCTGCTTACTTATGCGGCAGGCAGCAGGGGAAAACTGCTTGCATCAACTGTCTTATCAATTGTCAGCGTAGTGTCCGGTATTCTGCCGTATTACTGCATGTACCGTGTGATTGCAGGCTTTGCCAGAGAGGCGGCGGACGTCCCGCTTATCCTTACATGGTGTGGTCTGGCGCTTCTGGCGTATGTGCTAAAGGTCGTATGCTTCGGGCTGTCCACCATGCTTTCACATTACGCCGCTTACCATATTCTGGAAGGATTAAGATTACGGGTGGCGGATCGTTTCCTTCATGCGCCTCTGGGTGAGGTGACGGCGCATTCCATCGGGGAAATCAAGAATATCATGGTGGATAAGATTGAAGATATCGAACCGCCGCTTGCCCATATGATTCCGGAGGGAACAGGGCATATCGCGCTTCCTGTTGTCAGCTTTCTGGCGCTTCTTGCAGTCGACTGGCGGATTGCGCTCGCTTCTTTGATTACATTGCCGCTTTCGATTGTCTGTATGGCATTGACGTTTCAAATCAGCGGCAGGAATTTTGAGAAATACAATGCGTCCAACGCGGTGATGAACAGCACGATCGTGGAGTACATTGAGGGAATTGAGGTCATCAAGGCATTTGGGCGCGCGGGAACCTCCTATGAGAAGTATGCGAAATCCATCCGCGATTATAAGACTTTTGTAGTGAAATGGATGAGCTCTACATGGATTACCTTTAAGCTGGCGTTTGCCCTGTTCCCTTCCACATTGCTCGGCACGCTTCCGGTTGGTCTTCTGCTTGCCCGGGGAGGAGCAATCACGGCGGCGCAGGCGGCGCTTTGCGTCATGCTTTCGATGTCGATGGTGACTTCCCTTGCCAAGTTAGAGGTGTTCGGAAACAGTATCAAGCAGGTGCAGATGACGGTGGAGGAACTGCAGTCCTATCTGGATATGCCGGCTTTGCCGGAGCCGGGGGAAGAGGCTGTCTTAAAAGGCTTCGATGTAGAGTTGAAAAAGGTGCGTTTTTCCTATGGCGGGGAGGCAGGAAAGGAAGTGCTGCACGGCATCGATTTAAAATTGTCCGAGGGAAGCTTTACGGCACTTGTAGGACCTTCCGGCGGCGGAAAATCCACGGTGGCAAAGCTGATTTCAAGATTCTGGGATGTGACGGACGGAACGATTGCAATCGGAGGCGTCGATATCAGGGACATGCCCCTTGCGCAGCTTTCCGATACGGTCAGCTTTGTAGGGCAGGACAATTTTCTGTTCCGCTGTTCCTTAAAGGAGAATATACGTTTAGGCAATCCCAGGGCGACAGACGAGGAGGTCCGTGCGGCGGCGAGAGCGGCGCAGTGTGAAGAATTTATAGAAAAGCTTCCAATGGGATATGACACGCCTGCGGGCGAGGCGGGCAAAAGACTCTCCGGCGGGGAAAAGCAGCGGATTGCAATTGCGCGCATGATATTAAAAAATGCCCCGGTTGTCATTTTAGACGAGGCGACCGCCTTCACCGATCCCGAGAATGAGGACAAAATACAGCGCAGTATTGCGGCGCTGACAAAAGGAAAAACATTGTTAGTCATCGCGCACAGGCTCTCTACGATCAAAAATGCCGACAATATCGTCGTGTTAAAGGACGGACAGATACTCGCGCAGGGCAGACAGGAGGAGCTGCTTTCGGGCTGCCCGCTTTATGCGAAAATGTGGGAGGCGCATATCGGAGCAAAGAGCTGGGCGGTGTCCGCCGGAAGTAATTCCATCGGGGACAATGGAGCACAGGATGACAGATGCGCAGCAAGCGTGGCAGAAAATGGAGAGGAGGAAGAAGCGGATGTTTAAGACAATAAAAAGAATCATCGACTGGTGCGGCGATTTTCGGGGAAGGCTTTACATAGGATTTGTGTTTTCCTTTTTTTCCACATGGTTTGCGGCAATGCCTGTTATGGTGGCGGCTTATACGGTGGGAATGCTGATCGAGTGTGAAAAGAACGGTACGGAATTTGAAAGCAGATGGGTCTGGATGAGCTTTGTGCTCATTGCAGTGTTTGTGCTGCTCCGGTTTCTGTTTGATTATCTTCGGGCGAGATTTCAGGAAACCATCAGCTATGAACTGGTGGCACGTGACAGACTGGCAGTCGGCGAGGCGTTAAAGCGCGTGTCGCTGGGGTATTTTAGCCAGATGGATACGGGCAATATCCTAAACTCTGTCACAACGGGACTCCATGCGCTGGAAAATATGGGAATGCGTATGCTAGACACCTTTATCGGCGGATACTTAAATTTCCTCTGCATCTTTTTATGTCTGTTGTTTTTCAGTCCGTTTGTATGCCTGATTGCGCTTGCCGGGGCAGCGCTTTCCTTCCTGTTTTTGCTGCTGGTATCAGGACACAGTGTGAAAAATGCGCCGGCAGCGGCACAGGCGGGACGCGACCTGACCGCGGCTACATTGGAATACGCCAGAGGGCTTCCGGTCGTGAAATCCTTCGGGCAGGGCGGGGCTTCCATGGCGGCAATGAAGGAGGCGTGCGCGGACAGCCGTGATATCTGCCTGAAAATCGAGTGGGGCTATACGCCTGCAAACTGCCTGCACCTTCTGGCATTAAAGACCGCTTCCGTCGCTATGGCAGGAGCGGCGTGTTACCTTTGCTATGCAGGAGAGCTTTCCTTTTCATATATGCTGATGTTTGTCTTTTTTTCCTTTTCCATTCTGGCGGGATTGGAGCCGATCAGCGACAGCGCGCATGTGCTCGGCGTTATTGATACGGCGATGGATCAGTTGGATGCGTTAAAGGAAGGAAATTATATTGATAAGGACGGAAGGGAGATTTCGCTGTCCCGGTATGATGTGGAATTTCGGCATGTGGATTTCGCGTATGAGACGAACGGAGCAGGAACGGACGAAACGGAAGCGGACAAGACGGAAACGAACGGAGAGAAAGCGGGAAGCGGCAGCCGCATGGTGCTAAAGGACGTAAGCCTCACCATTCCGGAGAAAACCTCGACCGCGATTGTGGGGCCGAGCGGCAGCGGAAAGACGACCATATGCAGCCTGATCGCCCGGTTCTATGATGTGCAAAAAGGCAGTGTTCTGGTGGGCGGTAAGGATGTGCGGGAATTTACCTGCGACAGTCTGCTAAAGAATATTTCCATGGTGTTTCAGAATGTCTATCTGTTCCATGATACGATTATGAATAATATCCGCTTCGGAAAGCCGGATGCCACGGAGGAAGAGGTGATTGCGGCGGCAAAGGCGGCGCGCTGCCATGCGTTTATCATGGCGCTGCCAAAAGGATATGATACGGTTGTAGGAGAGGGCGGCGGTACGCTTTCCGGCGGAGAGAAGCAGCGGATCTCGATTGCACGCGCCATGTTAAAAGATGCGCCGATCGTGATTCTGGATGAAGCGACCGCAAGCGTAGACCCGGAGAATGAGCATCTGATTCAGGGCGCGATTTCGGAGCTTGCCAAAGGCAGGACAGTCATTACCATTGCGCACCGCCTTGCGACAATTGAAAATGCCGATCAGATTCTTGTCGTGGACGACGGACGTATCGTGCAGAAGGGAACGCACAGCGAGCTGATCGCACAGCCCGGTAAGTATCTTGATTTTATAAAGGTCAGAGAGCTGGCGGAAGGGTGGCAGATATTGTGATTTGATTTTTCATGATTGTAGAACCTCTCATGCAATGATATAATAACCATAGAGATTAAAAGGGAGGTCTTTTGTTATGCTGAAAATGATTATCCGCATGGATGAAGATAAAATCAACATCGAAAAGAAATATCGTCTGGATGGGATATACAGGATGATCGACAGCATCTTTTGCAAGATGGGACTTCCACGCATGGAGGATACCTCCGACTCCCTGGTGTACCGGGATAACGGACATATCAAAGATTACGGGCGATTTGGGAAGATTGTCAACACCTTAAAAAAGCAGGCGTGGTTCATGGATAATGTGGCAGTCTGGCTTTTATGCGACAGCGACGATTCGGACAGTCCGGACGATTTCAACGAGGAAGATTTACTGAAGCATTACAGACAGAAACAGGCTATGGGGGCTTAGTGTTTGGAGAGAAAATATTTTAAAGCGCTGAATTTTGATTTGGATACACACCAGCTAAAGGAGCACTACATGGGAGCAAACTATCGGCAGGCATATGATGATTTGCGGAGATTTTTTAAACGACATCATTTCTCACACCGTCAGGGCTCCGGGTACATATCAGATACAAAGCTTAGTACGGCAGATATTTATGATTTGATGGATGAGTTGGGACAGCAGCTTCCATGGATAGGAGTATGTGTTAAGAAAATTGATGTTACAAATATCGGGAGCCAGCATGATTTGACAGAGCTGTTGAAGCCGATGGAGGATATCGAGATAGACAGTTCGGTTTTGCTGGTGGAAGGAACAGAGCCGGAAATAGAAAATTGAATACGGATTTCTTAAAAAGGCGGGATGAGTTTGATTCACCTGCCTTTTTATGTAAGGTTTTAGTTGGCTTCAACTGGCTTATGGTTTGTGCCTATTATGCAAGATAGAAAAATTTGTATAAAAGTCTTGACATAAATACAAAGCAGTCATAAAATATAACAGTGCTATATAACACTGTTATAAGGGGCGATGCAAATGGAAGGACAAAAGGAACAATCGACGCTCGAGCGGATTCATGCGGCGGCACAGGCGGAATTTATGGAAAAAGGCTTTCACGCTGCCTCTCTTAGAAATATCGTGAAAACGGCAGGCGTGACGACCGGAGCTTTCTACGGCTATTATGACAGCAAAGAGGCGCTGTTTGAGGCGCTCGTGGGGGATGCGGCGGAATATGTGCTGAACCTGTTCTGCGGCACGGTGGATGATTTCGAGGAAATGGAAGGGGAAGAGCAGACCAGGCAGATGTTTGACGTTTCGCAGGACGTCCTTATGCAGATCCTTGATTATTTTTATGATAATAAGGACACATTTATGCTGATTCTCACCCGTGCAGAGGGAACAAAATACGCAGATTTCGGTCACCAGCTCGTGGTAAGAGAGGTGGAATCCACGTATACCTATATGGAAACCCTAAAGAAAATGGGGCATCCGGTAGAGCCCTTGAACCGGAATGTGATTCATATGGTAGCCAGCGGGATGTTTTCCGGTTTGTGTGAGACGATCATACACGATATGCCCAGAGAGGAGGCAAAGGAATACCTCATGCAGCTTCAGCGATTTTATTCGGCGGGCTGGGAGGAGCTTCTGGGCATCCGGTTCGGAAGGGAAAGCAAAGAAAGCGAATAGAAGAAACGGTGATAACTCTTCGGGCACAGCATGGAGTTTGCTGTGTTTTGAAGAGTTTCATATAAACCATAGGTTAGTTGCAACTAACAAACGCAAGGAGGAAAATGTGATGAAACAAAAGGAAAAAGGAGTGATAAGCTGGCTTGCCGAATTTGCAGGTACATACAAGCGTCTGTATGCCGCAAGCGTTCTGCTTGCGGTCTGCGGTGTGATCTGCAGTATCGTGCCCTACGTCGTTATGGGCGATGTGGTCGCGAAACTGATTGCAGGAAACCGTGAGTGGACGGAGTATCTGCGGGATGGGCTTTTTATGGCGGTGCTCTGGATGGGAAGAGTTATCTTTCATGCGATTTCTACAAGTTGTTCCCATAAAGCGACCTTCCGTGTTCTGGCAAATATGAGAAAACGGGTATGTGATAAGCTGGCGAAGGTGCCGCTTGGAATCGTAAAGGATACGCCGTCGGGAAGCCTGAAAAACATTATTGTAGAGCGCATTGACAGCATTGAGACGACGCTTGCGCATATTTTGCCGGAATTTACGGCAAATATACTGGCTCCGGTGGGCGTATTTATTTTCCTGCTGGTCGTGGACTGGCGGATGGCGTTCGTATCCCTGATTTCGCTGCCGTTAGGTCTGGTTGCCTATATGGGGATGATGATCGGCTATGAGGAGAGCTATAAGAACACCGTCACAAAGACGAAGGTGTTAAATGATACGGCAGTGGAATATATCAACGGTATCGAGGTCATCAAGGCGTTCGGCAAAGCTGAAAATTCCTATGAAAAATTCAAAGTCGCAGCGAAGGAGGGCGCAGATTGCTATATTGAGTGGATGCGCAGGTGCAATGTATTTTTCAGTATCGCCATGGTGGTTACGCCCTGTACGGCAATCTCAGTGCTTCCCATCGGCGGATATTTTGTCATGAAGGGTTCTCTTTCCGCAGCGGATTTTGTTCTCTGCATCATTCTGTCGCTGGGGCTGATTACTCCGTTGATTACGGTCATGTCCTATTCGGATGATCTGGGAAGACTGCGGACGATCCTTGGGGAAGTAACGGATGTGCTTACCTGGGAGGAGTTAAAACGCCCGGCGCGCGATAAGGAAAAGCCGAAGGATTATTCTATCACACTTTCCGGCGTGACCTTCGGTTATCACGAAACGGAAGTGCTGCACGGGATTGACATGGAGATCAAAGAGGGAACGGTCAATGCGTTCGTAGGACCGTCGGGAAGCGGCAAGTCCACGATAGCGAAACTGATTGCCTCCCTGTGGGACGTAAAGGGCGGAAGCATTCGAATCGGCGGTGTGGACATCAGGGATCTTTCGCTGGAGGAATACAACCGCAGGGTGGCGTATGTGTCGCAGGATAACTTCCTTTTTGACGAATCCATAAGAGAAAATATCCGCATGGGCAGACCGGATGCCACGGATCAGGAAGTGGAGGAGGTCGCCAAAAAAAGCGGCTGCCATGAGTTCATCATGGAGCTTCCGAGGGGCTATGATACCATAGCCGGAGGTGCAGGCGGGCATCTTTCCGGCGGCGAGAGACAGAGAATCGCCATTGCAAGAGCCATGTTAAAGGATGCCCCGATTGTCATTCTGGACGAGGCGACGGCGTATACCGATCCTGAGAATGAGGCGGTGATTCAGGCGTCCGTGGCGAAACTGGTACAGGGCAGGACGCTGATCGTCATTGCACACCGTCTGTCTACCATTACCGATGCGGACAGAATCTTTGTCATTGACGACGGCAGGATCGCGGAGGAAGGAACCCATGAGGAGCTTCTCGCGGATGGCGGACTGTACGCAAAGCTTTGGGAGTCCCATATCGGCGTAAAGAATATGGAGAAGGAAGGTGTGGCATATGCTTAAAATCTATCGGAAGTTTTTCAATTTCTGCGGAACGACAAATAAAGGGAAATTCTACCGTTCGCTGGTATACGGCGTGATTCTTGCCTTTATGGAAGCTCTAAAAATTCCGGCGATCATGCTGGTCTTACAGGGTGCGATCAATGCGTCCATTACGCCAAAGCTTTTATGGCAGTGCTTTGGGATTCTTGTTTTCAGCGTTATCGCAGGCTCCGTTGTCAAATACCGCGCTACGATCTTACAGTGCGAAGCGGGCTATGGCACGGCGGCGGGCAAGCGTATTGAGATTGCGGAGCACATGCGCTATCTTCCCATGGGATATTTCAACAAAAACAGCCTTGGCTATATTACCTCCGTCACCACGAACACGATGGAGAACCTTGCGGACGTGGCGACGAGAGTCGTCATGCTGACGACGCAGGGGGTTCTTAACACCTGTATTATCGCACTCATGGTTCTGGTCTATGATTGGAGAATCGGGCTTGTGGTCGTGGCGGGAATGGGCCTCTTTTTCCTTGTCAACCGCACGATGCACCGCAGAAATCAATATCTTGCGCCGAAAAAGGTGAAGACAGACACGACACTCGTAGAAAAAGTCATCGAGTATGTACAGGGAATCGCGGAGGTCAAGGGTTATAACCTCACCGGAAAGGCGTCAAAGCGTTTGAACGACGCCATTGACGAAAATGCTGACTGCAACATTGAGATGGAGATGTCCTTCATTCCCTTTATGACCATACAGAACGGCGTGATCAAGCTGACAGGCGTTGCCATGACGCTGCTGTCCGTTTTTCTGTATCTGAACGGAAGGATGGAGCTTTTAATCTGTATCGGAATGAATATCTGCTCATTTATGGTATTTGCAAGCTTAGAGCAGGCGGGAAATTATTCGGCGCTGCTGCGTACCGTGGACGTCAGCGTGGATAAGGCGCAGGAAATCCTGAATCTGCCCGCCATGGACATTGACGGAAAGGACATTGCGCCGGAAAATCACGATGTGGATTTAGAGAACGTCGAATTTTCCTATGACAAGAGCCTGGCTGCCGATACGGCGGCAGGCGAAAGCTTCGCGGAGGGCGGCAGTCTGCCGGAGGATAGCTATACGCCGCGAGGCGGCGCTAAGATTATTGACAATGTGTCTATTCATATTCCGGAAAAGACCACCACTGCCATTGTGGGACCGAGCGGCGGCGGCAAGACTACGCTCTGCCATCTGATCGCCCGTTTCTGGGACGTGGATGCGGGAAGCGTCTCGCTGGGCGGCGTGGATGTAAGAGCGTACAGTATGGACAGCCTGATGAAGAATTTCAGCTTCGTGTTCCAGAATGTCTATCTGTTTGCGGATACGATCGCGAATAATATCCGCTTCGGTCAGGAGGACGCGCCGATGGAGAAGGTCATCGAAGCGGCGAAGGCGGCGTGCTGTCATGAATTTATCATGGCGCTGCCCGACGGCTACGACACCGTGATCGGAGAGGGCGGCGCAAGCCTTTCCGGCGGCGAAAAGCAGCGCATTTCCATTGCGCGGGCAATCATGAAGGATTCGCCTGTCATTATTCTGGACGAGGCGACCGCAAATGTAGACCCGGAGAACGAGAAGGAGCTTGTGGCGGCGATCGATGCGCTCACAAGGGAGAAGACGATCTTCATGATTGCGCACAGGCTAAAGACGGTGCAGAATGCAGACCGGATTCTTGTCGTCGACAAGGGCAGAATTGTGCAGCAGGGCAGACATGAGGAGCTGATGCAGCAGGAGGGCATCTATAAGCGGTTCGTGCAGTCGAGAGAGCTGGCGGCTGGTTGGAAGCTGTAGGGAGAAGTTAGGTCCCTTTCTTGACAGATGACAGGCATACTAAGTATAATATCCGTATACCCCTAAGGGTATACGGAGGTGGAAAATGAGACAATGTATGGATGCGGATAATTTACACCGCAGATTAAAAAAGATTATCGGACAGGTGCAGGCGATCGACCGGATGATTGACGAGGATGTTCCCTGTGAGGACGTCTTATCGCAGATCAACGCTGCAAAATCTGCGCTTCACAGAGCGGGGCAGGTCGTATTGGAGGGGCATATCAAGCATTGCGTCCGCGACGGAATCGAGCATGGGGATGCGGATAAAACAATCGAAAGCTTCACAAAAGCAGTGGAACGCTTTGCAAATATGACGTAAGGCGCGCGGTAAACTGGGGTGTTACATTCACTTTCCTGAATGTAACACCCCAGTTTTTTGTGTAAGCACGCAGGTTTTATCTTGACAACCCATACCCCTACGGGTATTATATACCTATACCCCCATGGGTAGAAAGGAGGAGCTGAGATGAAGCAATTCATAGAAAAACTGGAACACTTCATGGAATCAGGCGGCATGAAAAAGGATGTGATACTGCTCATCATTTCAGGGACAGCGCTTTTGATCAGTGTGTTAGCCCCTGGTCTGTTTCCTTTTGATGCGGCATGGATCGCAATTATTCTCTGCGGTATTCCCATTCTTATTGAAGCGTTCATTGGGCTGGTCACTGCCTTTGACATAAAGGCGGATGTCCTTGTTTCCATGGCGTTGATTGCTTCCGTTTTCATTGGCGAGGATTTCGCAGCCGGAGAAGTCGCGTTTATCATGCAGCTCGGCGCCTTGCTGGAGGATCTGACCGTGGCAAAGGCAAGGGCGGGCATAGAGAAGCTTGTCCATCTTACGCCGCAGACGGCGCGGGTCATCAGAGGAAATGAGGAGAGTGTGATTCCTGCTAAGGAGGTTGGTGTCGGAGATATTCTTCGTGTATTTCCCGGGGAGAGCATCCCTGTGGATGGCGTTATTATAAGCGGACAGACCTCGATCAATCAGGCGGTGATGACGGGAGAGTCATTACCGGTGGATAAGACGGCAGGGGATGAGGTTTCCAGCGGAACGGTGAATCAGTTCGGCACATTTGAGATGAAGGCGACGAAGGTCGGGGAGGACAGTTCGATTCAGAGAATGATCCGCCTTGTGCAGTCAGCAGATGCCGGAAAAGCGAAAATTGTAGGCATTGCGGACAGATGGGCGACATGGGTTGTCGTGATAGCGCTTGCCGCTTCGCTTTTGACATGGATTTTTACGGGTCAGATCATCCGTGCTGTTACCATTCTGGTCGTGTTCTGTCCCTGTGCGCTGGTGCTTGCCACCCCTACGGCGATCATGGCTGCCATCGGGAATGCCACGAAGCATGGTTTTCTGGTGCGCGAAGGAGACGCGTTAGAGCGGCTGGCGGAAGTAAAGCGGATCGCCTTTGACAAAACAGGAACGCTTACATACGGGATGCCGCAGGTTACGGCGGTAAAAAGCGTCAGCAGCCAATTTACCGACGCGGCGCTGTATGCCTATGCCGCCTCTGTGGAACAGTTTTCAGAGCACCCGTTAGGAAAAGCCGTCGTCCGTTGTTACAGGCAGGAGTGTGCGGACGGCATACTTCCTGCCGGACAATTTCAGATGCTGCCCGGACGCGGCGTATCTGCGCTGATCGAGGGAAAAAGGATACTTGCAGGCAACGAAGAAATGCTCACAGAACATCAGATTGAAATACCTGACGAAATTCATTCCGATACACAGGCGTATCTTAAGAAGGGCGGTACAGTGATTTACATTGCCGGGAACCAAAGCCTGATCGGATATTTCGTATTGTCTGACACGATCCGCAAAGAGAGCGGACAAATGATAGCGGAGATAAAGGCAGGCGGCGTTATTCCGGTACTTTTGACAGGCGACAATGAAAATGCTGCGGGTACGATTGCAAGAGAACTGCAGATTGATGAAGTACATGCAAACTGCCTGCCGGAAAATAAATTAAACAGGATAGACGAGTATCAGAAGGAAAATCTGCCTGTCTGCATGATCGGCGACGGCGTAAACGACGCTCCTGCATTGAAAAAGGCAAATGTCGGCATTGCAATGGGCGGAGTGGGAAGCGATATCGCTGTGGATGCTGCGGATATTGCACTCGTGGATGACGAAATAAAAGAACTGCCGCATTTGCTCGCATTGTCAAAACGAATGATGATAACCATTAAATGTAATCTTAGTTTTTCTATGGGACTGAATTTTGTTGCAATCATATTGGCGATTACGGGCGTTCTTAACCCCGTTGTAGGCGCGCTGGTGCACAATGCAGGTTCGGTGCTTGTCATTGTAAATTCAGCATTGTTATTGAAATGGAGGAAAAACAGTTGACAGCCAGGAAAAAGAAAGATATAATAACAACGTTATGAAACAATGTTATGAAACGATGTTACAAAATATCGTAAAGAAAAGCGGTTAGAAATCAAAACCGGAAAGCGGGGAGCAGAATGGCGAAGCAGATCGAAGGCGTATACGAGCGCATTTTAGAGTGTGCCAAGGCGGAGTTTTTAGATAAGGGTTATGTGGATGCGTCCCTCAGAACCATTGCGGCGAACGCCGATACCAGCACCAATTCCATCTATGTGCGGTTCAAGGACAAGGAAGGGCTGTTTTCTGCAATTGTGGAACCGGCGGTAAACACATTGATGGATATGTTCCGCAATGTGCAGGAGACATTTCACAGCTTTGACAGCGAGACACAGAAGCAGCAGATGGGAAAATATTCTTCGAACGGAATGCTTGCAATGATCGACTATATCTACGATCATCTGGATGAGTTCCGCCTTTTGCTGGACGCCTCTTACGGCACGAGATACCAGAATTTCGTGGATGAGCTGGTCCGTGTGGAAACGGAGTACACCTACAAATATATGGAGGCGACCGGGTGTTTTATGGAAATGGAAGAAGCTGTTTCCCGTGACTTTCTGCACATTGTGGACACTGCTTATTTTGAGGGGATTTTTGAGGTCATCCGTCATGGTATGGGCAGGGAACGCGCAAAGCAGTATGTTTCCATGCTGGGAGAGTACCATCACGCAGGCTTTCAGGCAATTGTAGGCAGCGGAGAAGAAATATTGTGAAACGGGCTGTTATGCCAGACGGAGACAGGAATCCGTCCGGCATGACAGCCTTAAAATAAAACATTGGGTTAGGTGCCACTAACCAAAAACAAGGAGGAAAATCCTCTGCTCCTGCAATGGCAGTCGCATTTTCCTTCGGAAAACAAGGAGGACTCACATGAAAAAACAACATCCACTGCTCCGTATCTGGGAGCTCGGAAAAACCGAACACGGCGGGCTGATTCGTGCAATCATCAGCGCACTATTGGGCGTCATGTTCGGAATGCTGCCGTATTTTGCCGCAGCGCAGATCATCATTCACATGCTCAATGGAGAAAGGGAATTGCCGCTTTATCTAAGCTGGTTCGGCATCGCGCTGCTCGGCTATCTTCTCCGCACGCTGCTTTATAATCTGGCACTTTCCATGTCCCATAAGGCAACCTTCTCGATTTTAAAGACCATCCGTCAGAGGATATTGGAAAAGCTGCCAAGGCTGCCGCTCGGCACAGTAACAGACATGTCCAGTGGTAAGATGAAGCAGATTATCGTAGATCAGGTAGACGGCATGGAAACCACGCTGGCGCATCTTCTGCCGGAAATGACCGCGAATATTGCGGGACCTGTCCTGATCCTCCTCTATCTGTTTGTGCTGGACTGGCGCATGGCGCTCTTGTCGCTGGTGTCGCTCCCTGTGGGCATGGTATTTATGATGTCAGTCATGGGTTCTTACGGCAAGGACTATGAGGGCGCGGTCGCGACCACACAGGCAATGAATGAGACGATTGTAGAGTACATAGGCGGAATTGAGGTCATCAAAGCCTTTAATCAGGGGAAAAATTCCTATGCGAAGTTTACGGACAGGGTGAAAGCGAACGCTTCTTATTACTGCAACTGGATGAAAAAGTGCCAGTTCGGGATGTCCATGACCTATGCGATCATGCCCGCCACATTGATTACCATATTGCCGGGAGGATGGCTTTTGTACAACGGCGGAAGTCTGTCTGTGGAAACCTTTATCACCACGATCATTTTGTCGCTCGGCATCGCAGGACCGCTCCTTGCGGCGATGAATTTTGTGGATACCCTTGCACAGGTGGGAACGACGGTAGAAACCGTGGATGCGCTTCTTATGGCGGCGGAGCAGCAGCACGGCGAAAAGACGGTTGCCCTCCGGGGAACGGATATTGAACTCTCTCATGTATCTTTCGGCTATCACGAGGAAAGGAGCGTTCTGCATGATGTGAGTCTGTCGATTCCGGCGGGAAGCACGACGGCGCTGGTAGGTCCCTCCGGTTCCGGTAAATCCACAATTGCAAAGCTTATCGCCGGATTCTGGGATGCAGAGGAGGGCGCTGTTTTTATGGGCGGCGTCGATGAAAAGGAGATTCCGCTAAAGCAGCTTTACGATCAGGTGGCATTTGTCTCGCAGGACAATTATCTTTTTGATGAAAGCGTCAGAGAAAATATCCGTATGGGAAAGCCGTCTGCGACGGACAAAGAAGTGGAAGCGGCAGCATGGGCAGCGGGATGCGACAGCTTTATCCGTGGGCTGGAAGCGGGCTACGACACGAAAGTGGGCGCAGGCGGCGCGCATCTTTCCGGCGGCGAACGCCAGAGGATTGCCATTGCAAGAGCCATGCTAAAGGATGCGCCCATCGTCATTCTGGATGAGGCGACTGCCTATATTGACCCCGAGAACGAAGCGGTGATCCAGAAGGCAATTGGAAAACTGGTGCGCGGCAAGACGGTCATTGTGATCGCGCACAGGCTTTCCACGATCAGGGATGCGGATCAGATCGCCGTGGTAGCGGACGGACGGATCGAAGCGGTCGGAACCCACGATAAATTAAGAAAGAGCAGCCCGCTGTATGAATCCATGTGGCAGGCGCATATCGGAGCAAAGGACGGTGACGTGGCATGATAAGTACATTTCAGAAAATATGGCGGTTTGCCGGAGAAGAGAGAGCAAATATCAATAAATCCGTGGCGGTCAGCTTTTTAAACGCCATGTTTCACATGTTTGAGGTCGGAGCGGTCTATTTTGTGATACTGGCGCTCACAAACGGAGAACAGGGGACGAAAACGGCGTGGATCGCCCTGCTTTTTATACTGGCAAGTATTATCGGAAACGGGGTGACGGGAAGCATTTCCAAGCTGCAGCAGACGCACGCGGGCTATTTTATGGCAGCCAATGAAAGAGTGAAAATCGGAAATCTCTTAAAAGGCGTTCCCATGGGATTTTTCAATGAGAACAGTCTGGGCGAGGTGACGGGCGTGTGTACGACGGTGCTCGGCAATATTGAAATGCTGGTGCCGATGGTACTGGTAAATATTATGGGAGGACTTATCGGAACGGTCGTATTTACGGATATGATCCTGCTGTTCGACTGGCGCATCGGGCTGATCGTCGTGGCGGGAATCATCCTGTACTGCCTGATTGTTTCCTGCATGGAAAAGAAATCCATAGCGATTGCGCCGAATGCCCAGAAATCCCAGACGGCGCTTACCGCCGCCGTGCTTGAATACGTGCAGGGAATGAGCGTGATTAAATCCTTTAATCTAAGCGGAAGGGGCGATAAAAGGGTACAGGATGCCGTAGAATTTAACAGGAAGAGCAACCTCGATATGGAAAAGCTCATGACGCCCTACAGTATTCTGGAAGATCTGGTGCTGCAGATAGCGGGCGTCGGCATGATGTTTGCCGCCGTTGTCTTATGGATCAACCGGACGATGTCTGCCGCCGATGCACTGATGAGCATTGTCATGTCCTTTCTTGTATTTTCGCAGATCAGGCTTTTTGGAATGGGTATTTCCATGCTGCGTCTGGCGTCGGCGAGCATCGACCGCACATTGCAGACGGAAGAGATGGAGCAGATGGAAGAGGGCGGCAAAACACTGCGCCCCCAAACGCATGAAATCGAATTTGAGAACGTGCATTTTTCCTATGAAAATAAGGAAATTCTGCACGGCATCAGCGCGAAGTTCCCCGATAAGAGTACCACTGCAGTCATCGGACCCTCCGGGTCCGGTAAGACTACACTTGTCAATCTGATTGCAAGATTCCGGGATGTGAACGACGGTGTGATCCGCATCGGCGGATGGGACGTGAAGGAGTATACGCTTGCGGCGCTGATGGAGCAGATCAGTATGGTATTCCAGAATGTCTATCTGTTTGCAGATACAATAGAGAATAATATTAAGTTCGGCAAACCGGACGCCACGCACGAGGAGGTCGTTGCAGCGGCGAAGGCGGCGTGCTGCGACGATTTCATTGAAGCGCTTCCCGACGGTTATCAGACAGTGATCGGCGAAGGCGGGGCGTCTCTTTCCGGCGGCGAGAAACAGCGCATCAGCATTGCCCGCGCCATGTTAAAGGATGCGCCTGTTGTCATCCTCGATGAGGCTACGGCAAATGTAGATCCCGAGAACGAGGACAGGCTGCAGAAAGCCATTGAAGCGCTGACAAGGGACAAGACCATTATCATGATCGCACATCGGCTGAAGACGGTGCGCAATGCCGATCAGATTCTTGTCGTGGATAACGGAAATATCATCCAGCAGGGACGGCATGAAGAACTGATCGGACAGAAGGGCATGTATGCGGATTTCGTTCTTGGCAGAAAGGAAGCCATCGGCTGGAAGTTAAATGCTTCGGAAAACAGCTTTTGACGGCGGAATCCGGTTCAATGAGAAAAACAATCAATAGCGACCTGAGATATTTGTTGACGGTGTGGAGTGGAAAATGATATCATCTAGTTGGTTAGCCACGACTAACTTAGCGTAGATCATATGGACTCCTCGAAAAGCGGCGCTGCTGACACCGCTTTGCCGGAAGGTAAGAACTCCCTTCCGGGAGGATCATCCATAGCAGGATTTGTGTCTTGGCGCACCTGACACAGACCGGATATGCGATTACCGGACAAAACCAGATGAGCGTGCGCGGAAATGAGGATGAGAATGAACAATTTACAGATTGAAAAAGTGATCGGAAGAGAGATTCTGGATTCGAGAGGAAATCCTACTGTGGAAGCGGAAATCACCTTAGCGGATGGAACCGTTGCAAGAGGAACGGCGCCAAGCGGGGCATCCACCGGAGAGTTTGAGGCGTTAGAGCTTCGTGACGGCGATAAGAGCAGATATCTGGGAAAAGGCGTTTCCAAGGCAGTGGAGAATATCAACACCGTGATTGCAGATGCGATTACCGGCATGGACGCGTCGGACACCTACGCAGTAGACAAGGCCATGATTTTAGCGGACGGCACAAAGGACAAATCAAAGCTTGGCGCAAATGCAATTCTTGCGGTATCTATCGCAGCGGCGAGAGCGGCGGCAGTGTCTTTAAATATCCCTCTGTATCGTTTCCTTGGAGGCGTTTCGGGGAACAGACTTCCGGTGCCGATGATGAACATCTTAAACGGCGGCGCTCATGCGGCGAATACCGTAGATGTACAGGAATTTATGATTATGCCGGTCGGCGCGCCGAGCTTTAAGGAGGCGCTTCGCTGGTGTGCGGAGGTATTTCACGCGCTTGCAGCGCTCTTAAAGTCCAAGGGGCTTGCGACATCCGTAGGCGACGAGGGCGGTTTTGCCCCGGACCTTGCGAGCGATGAGGAGGCGATCCAGTATATTCTGGAGGCGGTAAAGCAGGCAGGCTATGAGCCGGGCAAGGACTTCATGATTGCCATGGACGCGGCATCCAGCGAATGGAAGGGCGAGAAGAAAGGCGAATACATACTGCCGAAGGCTGGAACGAAATTTACTTCCGAGGGCTTGATCGAGCATTGGAAAGCTCTGGTTGAGAAATACCCGATCATCTCCATCGAGGACGCGCTGGATGAAGAGGACTGGGAAGGCTGGCAGAAGCTGACGAAGGAGCTTGGCGATAAGGTGCAGCTTGTCGGGGACGATCTGTTCGTGACCAACACAGAGAGACTGGCAAAGGGCATTGCGCTTGGCTGCGGCAATTCCATTTTAATTAAGTTAAACCAGATCGGCTCTGTCTCCGAGACATTAGAGGCAATCAAAATGGCGCACAATGCGGGCTATACGGCGATTTCCTCCCACCGCTCCGGCGAGACGGCGGACACCACGATCGCAGATCTGGCGGTGGCGCTTAATACCTGCCAGATCAAGACAGGAGCGCCAAGCCGTTCCGAGCGCGTGGCAAAGTATAATCAGCTTCTACGTATTGAGGAGGAACTTGGCGAGAGCAGCGTTTATCCGGGAATGAAAGCATTCCATGTAAAGAAGTAACAGCAGACTGCGGGTAAGACCATAACAAAAGGCAGGCTTTTCGGTAGCATCGGCGCCCAAAAGCCTGCCTTTTTCAATTCTTTTGTGTTATAATGAGTGTACTGCGTATTACATTCCATGGCAAAATGACGTCAGACAATGTACCCGCCCCGGGCGGAAGCATATGATAAAATGAGCGCAAGAGAGTCAACCTGCTTGCAGGATTGACGGCGCTAGATGTCCGGTGGACATCTGCTTAGCGTGGACCGTAACGGAGTGTAGACGGCGAATGCCGATCATGTGCTGGTTTTGCACATGATAGAATGAAAAGTGAAGGTGAAATACATATGAAGAAAAAGAAACTGATACGGATCACCATAATCGTAGTACTGCTCATTGCAGCCGTTATCGTGGCATTCCGCACATACACGGGCAATTACTATCATGCGAAGGCGTATGAGACAGAGACTTCTCCGGTGGAGGAGTCGGACGATTACATTGCATACGGGGATGAGAAAAGCAGCACAGGGCTGATTTTCTATCCGGGTGCGAAGGTCGAAGAGACGGCGTATGCGCCGCTTATGGATGCGCTTGCCGGGGATGGACTGTTCTGTGTTGTGGTAAAGATGCCGGAGCGTCTGGCTGTGCTTGATCCAAATGCGGCGGCGGAGATCATGGAGAAGTACGACGGCGTAGAGCAATGGTATCTCGCGGGACATTCGCTCGGCGGCGCGATGGCGGCAAACTTTGCGGCGGAGCATGAGAGTGAACTTTCCGGGCTGATTCTTCTCGCGGCATATCCGACAAAGGAATTAAAGGAGCTTCCGGTGCTCTCGATTTACGGAAGCGAGGATGAAGTTTTAAATAAGGAGAAATACGAGAAATCGATCGTGCTTGCGGATGTGTGCACGGAGTATGTCATCGAGGGCGGCAACCATGCCGGTTTCGGAAATTACGGGGAGCAGAAGGGCGATGGAGAGGCGGCTGTGTCCGGAGAAGAGCAGTGGCAGGAGACAGCCGATTATATCTTAAATTACATCAGGGACAGCAGAGCGAGGAGAGAGTAAGGAGGAGAGAGATGGAATTGACGATTGGATTATTAGTGCCGTTTGTGGGAACGACGCTCGGGGCAGCGTGTGTATTTTTCTTAAAAGACGAACTGAACCGGCTGGTACAGAAAGGTCTGCTTGGCTTTGCGTCGGGCGTGATGGTGGCGGCGTCCGTCTGGTCGCTTCTGATTCCGGCGATTGATATGGCAGAACCGGAGCTTGGCAGATTCGCTTTTGTACCCGCTGCGGTTGGATTCTTACTTGGTATTTTTTTTCTGCTTGCCATGGACAGGGTAATACCGCATCTGCATTTGAATGACGACAAGCCGGAGGGTTTGCCGAGCAAGCTGAAAAAGACGACAATGCTCGTACTTGCGGTGACGCTCCACAACATTCCGGAGGGGATGGCGGTCGGCGTCGTGTTCGCAGGGCTTCTTGCGGGAAATAACGGGATTACGCTGGCGAGTGCGGTTGCGCTTTCCGTCGGAATCGCGATTCAGAACTTCCCGGAGGGAGCGATTATCTCCCTGCCGCTTAAGAGCGAAGGGGGAAGCAGGAAGAAGGCGTTCATCTACGGAATGGCGTCCGGTGTGGTAGAACCGATTGCGGCGGGCATCACGATTCTTCTGACAGGCGTTATTCTGCCGCTGTTGCCGTATCTGCTGGCATTTGCGGCAGGAGCGATGATCTATGTAGTCGTAGAAGAACTGATGCCGGAAGCGTCCGAGGGAGAGCATTCCAACGTCAGCACACTTGGATTTGCGGCAGGATTTCTGATCATGATGATTCTGGACGTCGCTTTGGGGTGACGATTTTCCCTGAAAAACGAAATCTACCGGGCAGACGCCGGATGCTTCATCAGAAATTTTTCATGGTACATCATCTTATCGGCACGTCTTAAGGTATCGCTGATATCGTAATCCAATTCCTTGTCGTAGCGCTCAAATCCGCAGGCGATACCGATTGGAAAATCATCCGGATGCTGCCGGTTGTAGGTTCTCACCTCGGCTTTGAGCTTTTTTAGGCGTTCTGTGCACAGCTCGGTGCGGACATCGGGCAGAAGCGCACAGAACTCATCGCCGCCCATCCGGTAGCAGTTCCCGATATCCCCAAAGTTCTGCTCGATCAGGCGCGCGCTTGCGGTAATGTAGAGATCTCCTTTATCGTGACCGCTTGTATCATTGCACTGTTTGAGGTTATTTAAGTCAAACATGACAAGAATGCAGTTTTCCGGATTAAAACCTGCGAGTGTCGTATACTCCGCATATGCTGTCCGGTTATAAAGTCCCGTGAGCTGATCGTGGTAGGCAATCTGTCTAAAATGCTTTGCTTTCACGCCGATTTCCATCAGCTTTCTGGCATCGTGGAAGGAAGAAATACCCAGAACAATGATATAGACCATGAACCCAAGCATACCAAGCACGGTGACGGAAGTGCCTTTGGAAATATAGTATATAAGGATGTCGGCAATCAGACCTGCCAGACAGGAAATCATACAGACCATGGTCAGCTTTAACCGCGGATTCCAGCCGACGGTCCGCAGCTCATGGACGATCATTCCGGGAACGAGAACGACAAGAAGGCACATCACGGCATGGTTCAGCCAGAGGAGCTGTCTGAAATCAGCCACATCTGCAATCTGCAGAACGGTGGAGACAACTATCACGGCGATACTTGCGAAACAGGGCAGATACCACAGAATACTTTCTTTTCTCGAGAAAAGCTCCTTTACATATAGTACGAACGGAATGACAACCAACAGCAGCGTGATAAACGGAACATAGGAAAGCGGTATGCTGTAGGGAAATATCAGGGCGGTCGAATCCAGATCCGCAAGCTTCCACAGACCTATGTTGAAGGAGAACAGTCCCATCAGCAAGAGACTTTTATTGACCTCGGCGTTACGGTAAGTGGAAAGCGTAAACAGCAGGAAAATGATACCGATGCATATGGTGATCAGGCTTAGGAAAAAGGCAAAAATATTCCTGCTGATCAGATGAATCCATATGCTTAGGCCGGAGCCAAGATAAAACTGGGGAACAATGTCAACGGAGCTCTCATATGCGGGAATGAGCACAATGCGGAACTCTTTCCCCCTGTCCGTCCCGTAGATGGGAATGGAATTCCAGTTGTTCCCGGGCGTTTTTCCGAAAAGATTGTCTTCATCGGGATGTACGCTGTAGATCAGTTCTCCGTCAATGGACACCTCCACGCTCTGATGTATCGTATAGAACATCAGAGTCGAAGAGCCTTCCGGCAGCTCATCCAGATACAGCAGATATTCCGTCTTTACGCCGAGGGGTGCAGCGTCATCTGTAATCAGGCGGGAATCATAGTCCGTCAGATATTGATAGCCGGTCTCCTGGCGTTTTTGAAATACATCGTCCTTCATCTTTGCAGCCATCACGCAGAACAGCAGTATCAGTCCTGCCATGCAGATGATATAGCTGGCTTGTACAAATTTTTTCATTCCATGGTCTGCCTTTCCGTAGGTTTATATCATTATTTTCTCATATTTTTGCCTGTTAGAAAAGATGTATTTCGTACCAGATGGAGGTTTGCGCCCGTTTCTCCACGAAATAATTTACAAACGGAGACGGGATGTGGTATGATATTGCTAACAAAAACAAAAGACAAGGAGCAGATGGTGTATGCAGGATGATTTGAGAGCGGAACTCATTAAACAGTTCCCGGCGGAAGCAATTGAGATGACGGAGCGTTCCGGAAAGACGTATTACGCGTGCCCGACCTGTAAGCGGGCGATTACGCTGGGAGAATCGAAGTGCGGCGGATGCAGTCAGGTAATCAGTTGGGCGCATATCCGGCACGAGGAGGCGGCGAGCGGTACGAAGAAGGCGACGCTTTCCTTTGAGGTCGGCGGCGATTTCGTCAGGGGAGACTGCAGGAAATGCCCGCTGTCTTACATTGCGAAGGAGAACAGCGAGAATGTGTATGAATGTCCGCTGAAGATGCGCGCGAATTGCAGGCTTGAGATTTCATAAAGGCAGAATTGGCTTCCGGAGATCTGCGTGAGAGCAGGGCTCCGGATTTTTAAATGTGGAGGGTAGAAATATGGATCGGTTGCATGCGGTACTTACGGTCGTCTCGGCAGTTTTTTTCCTGTGGTTTGCGGCGCCTTTCATCGGGCGGGGCATTCTTAACAGCGGGAATCTGACGGGAATCCTTGTGTCCGGGCTGCTCCTTTACTACGGGATTCGCTATAAAAGAGTACACGCATGGCTTTCACATGTGCGGCAGAGCCGCGGCGGAAGGGTCGTGCTGGTGTGCCTGGTCGTGCTGTGCGCCTGCGCGTTTGTGACGGCGCTGGCGGAGACGGTCGGCATCGTGCGTGCCGCCGCCAATCGTCCGCCTGAGAATGTGACGGCGGTCGTACTGGGATGCAGCGTCAAGGGAGAGCGTCCGAGCCGGATATTAGAGGAGCGGCTGAAAGCGGCATATGACTATTTAGAGGAGAATCCCGAAGCAGTCTGCGTGCTTTCCGGCGGACAGGGACCGGGGGAGGACATCAGCGAGGCAGAGTGTATGTACCGCTACCTGACAGAGAAGGGAATCGCACCGGAGCGGCTTTTGAAAGAGGATGCGTCCACGACGACGGAGGAGAATCTTAAGTATTCCATGGCGCTTTTAAAGGAGCAGGGAATCGAAGGAGAAATCACAATCGTGACGAGCGAGTTTCATGAATACAGGGCGAATAAGGTCGCAGAGCGGCTTGGCATCACAAGCTACAGCACGCCCAGCCATACGTTTTTTCTTTATCTGCCGACCTATTATGTGCGCGAGCTGTATGGAATTTTGTATTATATGATTCGTTAAGACGGCGATGAAAGGAAAGAGGATATGGCAGGAAAATATTACGCGGTGAGAACCGGGAAGAAGCCCGGAATTTATCTGAGCTGGGATGCGTGCAAAGCGATGGTTCACGGTTATCCGGGCGCAGTTTATAAGAGCTTTAAGACCAGAGCGGAGGCGGAAGCCTTTTTAAACGCCGGGGCGGGAGCGGCCGCGAACGCGGCGTCTGGAACTGCTGCGGCAGGAGGAGACAGCGGGAACGTGGCAGTGGGAAATACAACGAATAGCGTAGTGCATTCTGCGGATAAGGATGGTCTTCCGAAAACCTACGCGTTTGTGGACGGATCGTACAACGCCGCGACAGGCGTCTACGGTTACGGCGGCTTTCTGGTCCATGACGGCGGAAAGGAAGTGCTGCAGGGCGCGGGCAGTGAGCCGGAGATGGCTTCAATGCGCAATGTGGCAGGCGAGGTCTTAGGCAGCATGGCTGCGGTCGAGAAGGCGGTAGAACTTGGATTGACAGAGCTTACGGTCTATTATGATTACATGGGAATTGAGATGTGGGCGACGGGAGCGTGGAAACGCAATAAAGCGGGAACGATTGCCTATCATGATTACATTGCCTCTGTCAGAGAGAAGATTCGGCTTCATTTTGTGAAGGTAAAGGGACATTCCGGCGTGGAAGGAAACGAGGAAGCGGACAGGCTCGCAAAGGAAGCGGTGGGAAATCTGTGACGGGAGGAAGAAGATGGACAAGAAGCTGAAATATTATGAGCTGATGGAAAATCTGCACCAGAAGATCATATCCGGCGAGATTCGCCCGGGGGAAAAGCTTCCCTCCGAAAACGAACTGTCGGCGGAGTATGGGGTCAGCCGTCAGACGGTGCGCAAGGCACTGCAGATTTTGCAGAACGAGGGCTATATCTATGCGGAGCACGGGAGAGGAACATTCTGCTCCGAGATGATGCGCCACACCAGATCGTCCAGAAATATCGCGGTTGTGACGACGTATCTGTCGGACTACATTTTTCCGCGCATCGTGCAGGGAATCGACCGTGTTTTTACGGAGAACGGCTACAGCATTCTGCTTAAGAATACAAGAAACTCCAGAAGCCTTGAGGCGAAGTGTCTTGAGGAGCTGCTGCAGAAGGATATTGACGGTCTGATCATCGAGCCGAGCAAGAGCCAGATTTTCTGCCGTCATGTGAATCTGTATGAGATGCTGGACGAATACAAGATTCCCTATGTGTTCATTCAGGGCGTCCACGCGCAGATGAAGGACAGACCGCAGATTCTGCTGGACGACTGCCGCGGGGGATATCTTGTGACAAAGCATCTGACCGCGCTCGGACACCGCAGGATCGTCGGAATCTTCAAGTCGGACGACACACAGGGACAGCAGCGGCACAAGGGCTATGTACAGGCGCTGCAGGAGGCGGGGATTGCGTATGACCCGGATCTGGTCGTCTGGTTCTATACGGAGGACAGAAAGACGCACCCCTACGAGAAGATGCGCCAGATGGCGCAGGAGCGGAAAAGCCACCCCTTCGATGCGGTCGTCGCCTATAACGATCAGGTCGCAATCGAGGTGATCCGCGCGTTGAACGACATGGGACTGAGTGTGCCTGAGGACGTGTCTGTCACAGGCTATGACGATTCTTATCTGGCGGCGACCTGCAAGGTGCCGCTGACTACAGTGGCGCACCCGCAGGAGCGGCTTGGCGAGATGGCGGCGGAGCTTCTGCTTAAGATTATCCGGGAGGGCAGCTTAAAGGAAGGGGAGTCGCATGTTCTCATTGAGCCGGAACTGATCGTGCGTGAGTCGAGCCGGGAGTATTCGAAAGAGTCTTCTGCGGAAGCGTCTTGGGAAAAATAAAAACAACTTGTCAATACGAGCATACAAGTCATACACTTGTTATATCATCAATCGAACATTTGTGATGTTACAGGAGGGGGCTGCCGTATTAAGAATAAAATCAGATGTGTGTAACAGGAAAGATACACAAATCATGGCGTTCTTAATGCGGCGGCCTCCTTTTTTGGGGGAAGGAGAAGGACAGATGAAATATCGGATGAATCGCGCCCCGATGGGGTGGAACAGCTACGACTATTACGACACGACGGTGACAGAGCAACAGGTGCGCGCGAACGCCGACTTTATGGCGGCGCATATGAAGCAGTACGGCTGGGAGTATATCGTAGTAGATATTGAGTGGTATGCGAAGCATACGGGAAGCATGCGGGAGAAATACCAGTACATTCCGTTCGGGGAGGTCGAGATGGATGCGTTCGGGCGGCTTTTGCCGTGTACGGAGAAGTTTCCGTCGTCGGCGGGCGGCAAGGGCTTTGGACCGCTCGCGGATTACATACATGGGCTTGGGCTGAAATTCGGAATCCATATCATGCGGGGAATCCCGCGAGAGGCGGCGCACAGGCATCTTCCGGTGTATGGCAGCAGTGCGCTTGCGAGTGATATCGCCGATCCGTCGTCGATCTGTAAATGGAACCCCGATATGTACGGAATCAGAAAAGATGAGCCGGGAGCGCAGGAGTATTACGACTCCATTCTAAAGCTTTACGCCGAATGGGGCGTGGATTTTATCAAATGTGACGATATCTGTAATACAAATCTGTATGTGGACAATCCGTATTCTGCGGCGCACGAGGTAGAGATGCTGCACCGTGCGATTGCAAAATGCGGGCGCGACATCGTGCTGTCGCTTTCGCCGGGACCTGCGCTGATCGAGAAGGCATGGCATTATGAGAAATATGCGAATATGTGGCGGATCACAGACGATTTCTGGGATCGCTGGGATCTTCTTCTGGATATGTTCTCGCGCTGCGAACTGTGGCAGAACCATGTGGGAGCAGGTTCATATCCCGACTGCGACATGCTTCCAATCGGACAGCTCGGAAAAGGCTTCGGGAAGGAATGGACGACGAACTTTACGAAGGAGGAGCAGCGCACGATGCTGACGCTCTGGTGCGTGTTCGGATCGCCGCTCATGATCGGAGCCGAACTGACAAAGCTGGATGAATGGACGCTTTCGCTCCTGACGAACCGGGAGGTTCTTGCGCTTTTGTCGAACGATTACGTGGGACGACAGGCGGAGCGCGATGAGAATCATGCCGTGTGGAGCTGCTGCAATGAGAAGACGGGAGAGCGCTACCTTGCGCTGTTTAATTTTAAGGAGAGTAAGCAGGAGCTTGCCGTAGAGTTATCCGGGGTGGAGCAGTTTGCTCATCTGACCGGGGAACTGCATGAGGCGAAGGAATTGTGGAGCGGCAGGACGCTTTCGCTTGCAGACCAGACACTGCGCGATATGATACCTGTCCACGGAGCTGGGCTGTATCGTCTGCAGTGACGGAACGGCTATATGTGTATGTTTCCGTCATTTTTCACACAAAATCATAAAAAATTCAAATTTTCGTGGATAAAAATGTAAAAAAAACAACTTGTTGTTACGAGCATACAAGTTATATGCTGTTAGTAGAACGAAAACAGGAGAAAGGCAAGGGGGTAATAACACATGGGAAATGCGAAGGAGACGATTGAAAACGGAAGGGCTGTGCTGGGAATTGAGTTCGGTTCTACGAGAATCAAGGCAGTTCTGGTAGATGAAGAACATAAGCCGGTTGCTTCCGGTGCACACGACTGGGAGAACCAGCTTGTAGATGGAATCTGGACCTACAGCCTGGATATGATCTGGTCGGGCTTACAGGATTGCTATACAAAGCTTGCGGAGGACGTAAAGAAGCAATACGGCGTGACAATAAAGACGCTCGGTGCGATCGGATTTTCCGGCATGATGCACGGATATATGCCGTTTGACGCGGTGGGTGAGCTGCTTGTTCCGTTCCGCACCTGGCGCAACACGATCACCGGGGAGGCCGCTGCGGCGCTCACGAAGGAATTTTCCTTTAACATTCCGCAGCGCTGGAGCATTGCGCATCTGTATCAGGCGATTTTAAACGGGGAAGCGCATGTGGATAACATTGCATTCTTCACGACGCTTGCGGGCTATATCCACTGGAAGCTCACGGGCGAGAAGGTGCTTGGTGTCGGCGAGGCATCCGGTATGTTCCCGATCGATGCGAATACGAAGAATTATAACGAGAAGATGATCGCGCAGTTCGATGCGCTTCCCGCGGTGCAGAAGTATTCGTGGAAGCTGGAAGAAATCCTTCCGAAGGTACTTGTAGCAGGCGAGAGCGCGGGAACGCTGACCGAAGAGGGAGCGAAGCTTCTGGATGTGAGCGGCAATCTTGCGGCAGGAATCCCGCTCTGCCCGCCGGAGGGCGATGCAGGCACCGGAATGGCGGCTACAAATTCCGTGGCGGTGCGCACCGGAAATGTGTCTGCGGGAACGTCCGTCTTTGCGATGGTCGTGATCGAGGAGGACTTAAAGGCAGTGCATGAGGAACTTGACATGGTAACGACGCCGTCCGGCGATACGGTCGCGATGGTGCACTGCAACAACTGTACCTCTGATTTAAACGCATGGGTGGGATTGTTCCGCGAGTTTGCAGAAACCTTCGGCATGAACGTGGATATGAACCAGTTGTTCGGAACGCTTTACAATAAGGCGTTAGAGGGAGACAAGAACTGCGGCGGACTGATCGCGTACAACTATTTCTCGGGGGAGCCTGTCACAGGCGTAAACGAGGGAAGACCGATGTTCGTGCGCAAACCGGACGCGCATTTTACGCTGGCAAACTTTATGCGCACCCATCTGTACGCGTCGCTTGCAACCTTAAAGATCGGATGCGATATCCTGTTTAAGGAGGAGCATGTAAAAGTCGATACCATCTACGGACACGGCGGACTGTTTAAGACGAAGGGCGTCGGACAGGGAATCCTCGCGGCGGCGATGGATGCCCCGGTAGCTGTCATGGAGACGGCAGGTGAGGGCGGTCCGTGGGGCATGGCGCTGCTTGCATCCTACATGATGCGAAAGACGGACGGCGAGACCTTAGAGCACTACTTAAGCGAGAAGGTATTCGGCGGAGAGAACGGCAGCGTGATGGAGCCGGATGCAGCGGACGTTGCCGGATTCGACGAGTACATCGCAGCATACAAAAAGGCGCTTGCGGCGGAGAAGGCGGCCGTGGAGGCAATGCCGTTATAATTTTTATTTCAGGTAAGGGGAGCGGCGGGGAAGCTATTTTTGCCCGCGGTTCTGATGATAAATATATTTAACATATGGAGGGAAAAGCATGTTAGCAACAAAAAATTACAAGTTCTGGTTCTGTACCGGATCACAGGATCTGTACGGGGATGAGTGTCTGGCACATGTGGCGGAGCACGCAAAGATCATCGTTGGAAAGTTGAACGAGTCCGGTCTGCTTCCTTATGAGGTTGTATGGAAACCGACGTTAATCACCAACGAACTGATCAGAAAGACCTTCAATGAGGCGAATATGGACGGGGATTGCGCGGGCGTTATTGTGTGGTGTCATACGTTCTCCCCGGCAAAATCCTGGATTCTCGGATTAAAGGAGTTAAGAAAGCCGTTACTGCATTTCCATACCCAGTTCAATGAGGAAATTCCGTATGACACGATCGATATGGACTTCATGAACGAGAATCAGGCGGCGCACGGCGACAGAGAGTGGGGACACATTGTGACCCGTATGGGAATCGAGCGCAAGATCGTTGTGGGGCACTGGTCTGATGCAAACGTACAGAGCCGCATTGGTTCGTGGATGCGCACCGCAGTCGGCGTGATCGAGAGCAGCCATATCCGCGTGATGCGCGTTGCCGACAACATGAGAAACGTAGCCGTAACCGAGGGCGACAAGGTAGAGGCACAGCTTAAGTTCGGCTGGGAAGTAGATACCTACCCGGTCAATGAGATTGCGGAGGCGGTCGCAGCCGTATCGGAGTCCGACACGAACGCACTTGTAGACGAGTACTATGAGAAATACGATATTCTCTTAGAGGGACGCGATCCGGAGGAGTTCAAGCGCCACGTAGCGGTACAGGCACAGATCGAGATTGGTTTCGAGCGTTTCCTGGAGGAGAAGAATTACCATGCGATCGTGACGCACTTTGGCGATCTGGGTGCATTAAAGCAGCTTCCGGGACTTGCAATCCAGAGACTTGAGGAAAAGGGTTACGGATTCGGTGCAGAGGGCGACTGGAAGGTTGCTGCAATGGTGCGTCTGATGAAAATTATGACCGCCGGCGTGAAGGACGCAAAGGGTACTTCCATGTTAGAGGATTATACCTACAACCTTGTGAAGGGCAAAGAGGGTATCTTACAGGCGCATATGCTTGAGATTTGCCCGTCTATCGCAGACGGACCGATCAGCATCAAGTGCCAGCCGCTGTCTATGGGAGACAGAGAGGATCCGGCGAGACTCGTATTCACATCCAAAGAGGGCAAGGGTATTGCGACGTCCTTGATCGACCTTGGCAACCGCTTCCGTCTTATCATCAACGATGTGGACTGCAAGAAGGTAGAAAAGCCGATGCCGAAGCTTCCGGTAGCAACGAATTTCTGGACACCGCAGCCGGATCTCTATACAGGCGCAGAGGCATGGATTTTAGCAGGCGGCGCACATCACACGGCATTTACCTACGATCTTACCGCTGAGCAGATGGGCGACTGGGCAAATGCAATGGGCATTGAAGCCGTTTACATTGACAAGGATACGAACATCCGTGACTTCAAGAAGGATCTGATGCTCGGAAACCTGTTCTACCGTTAGGAAAAGTATGCATGTGCAACGCTTCTTAAGTGGATGGCGTGCACATGCACATAAAGAAATTTGCAAAACAAGAAAACATCTATTGATTTATTGAAATAAGAGCGATACCATATAGAAAAAGGATAATGTGCACGAGCACATATGAAAGGAGAAGACATGAAATTTTTTATTGACACAGCAAACGTAGAGGATATCCGCAAGGCAAATGATATGGGAGTGATCTGTGGAGTTACCACGAACCCGTCCTTAATCGCAAAAGAGGGAAGAGATTTCAACGAGGTAATCAAGGAGATTACGACCATCGTGGACGGACCGATCAGCGGTGAGGTAAAGGCGACTACGGTAGACGCAGAGGGTATGATCAGGGAAGGACGCGAGATCGCAGCAATCCATCCGAACATGGTAGTTAAGATTCCGATGACGGTCGAGGGCTTAAAGGCAGTGAAGGTATTGTCCGCAGAGGGAATCAAGACCAATGTGACATTGATCTTCTCCGCAAATCAGGCTCTGCTTGCAGCACGCGCAGGAGCAACCTACGTATCTCCGTTCCTCGGCAGATTAGACGACATCAGCATGGCTGGTATCGACCTGATTCAGGATATCGTTCAGATTTTCGATAACTATGGTCTTGAGACAGAAATCATTGCAGCGTCTGTCCGCAACCCGATCCATGTAACCGACTGCGCACTTGCCGGCGCACACATTGCGACCGTTCCTTATAAGGTAATCGAGCAGATGACAAAGCATCCGCTGACCGACGCAGGAATCGAGAAGTTCCAGGCGGACTACAGAGCCGTGTTCGGAGATTAGGAGGGAATCATGGATAAATTGGCACTCGAGAAGATGGCGGTCGAGGTCCGTAAGGGCATCGTCTCTTCCGTGCACAGTGCGAAGGCGGGACATCCGGGCGGATCGCTGTCTGCGGCTGACATCTTTACATATCTGTATTTTGAGGAAATGAACATTGATCCGAAGAATCCGAAGAAGGAGGACAGAGACCGCTTTGTCCTGTCTAAGGGTCATACGGCGCCGGGACTTTATTCGGCGCTTGCAAACCGCGGCTATTTCCCGGTGGAGGATCTTCTCACACTGCGTCATACCGGATCATATTTACAGGGACATCCGGATATGAAGCATATTCCGGGCGTGGATATGTCTTCGGGTTCGCTGGGACAGGGACTTTCCGCAGCGTGCGGAATGGCGCTCGCAGGAAAGATGAAGGATGCGTCCTACCGCGTCTATGCGCTCTGCGGCGACGGCGAGATCGAGGAGGGACAGATCTGGGAGGCAGCAATGTTTGCCGGATTCAGAAAGCTTGACAATCTGTGCGTGATTATTGACAATAACAATCTGCAGATTGACGGACCGATCGACGAGGTATGTTCCCCTTATCCGATCGACAAGAAGTTTGAAAGCTTCAATTTCCATGTCATCAATATTGACGGAAATGATTTTGATGAGATTAAGAAGGCATTTGACGAGGCGCGGGCAACAAAGGGTATGCCGACCGCAATCATTGCCCACACTGTAAAGGGCAAGGGCGTTTCCTATATGGAGAACAGTGTCGGCTGGCACGGTAAAGCGCCGAATGACGAAGAGTATGAGATAGCAATGGAAGATCTTAGAAAGGCAGGTGAGGCGCTGTGTCAGAAGTAAAGCGTATAGCAACCAGGGAAAGTTATGGCAACGCTCTGGTAGAGCTCGGAAAAGAACATGAGAATCTTGTGGTGCTGGATGCGGATCTCGCGGCGGCGACCAAGACCGGAGTATTCAAGAAAGCATTTCCCGGGCGTCATATCGACTGCGGAATCGCAGAGGCGAATATGACGGGCGTTGCAGCCGGAATGTCCACCTGTGGTTTTGTGCCATTCGTGAGCACCTTCGCAATGTTTGCGGCAGGGCGTTCCTATGAGCAGGTGAGAAATTCCATCGGTTATCCGCATCTGAATGTAAAAATCGGTGCGACTCATGCGGGAATCTCCGTCGGAGAGGACGGCGCAAGCCATCAGTGCAATGAGGATATCGCGCTGATGCGTGCAATCCCGGGCATGGTAGTCATCAACCCTTCTGATGATGTGGAGGCGAGAGCGGCAGTGCGTGCGGCATATGAGTATGTCGGTCCGGTTTATCTCCGCTTCGGAAGACTTGCGGTTCCGGTCATCAATGACCGCCCGGACTACAAGTTCGAGATCGGAAAGGGTGTGACGCTCCGTGAAGGAAGCGACTGCGCGATTATTGCGACCGGCTTATGCGTTTCCGAGGCGCTTGCGGCTGCGGAGACATTAGCAGAGAACGGTATTCAGGCAGAGGTCATCAATATCCACACAATCAAGCCGCTCGATGAAGAACTTGTCATCGCGGCAGCCAGGAAGACGAAAAGAGTCTTTACCGTCGAGGAGCATTCCGTTATCGGAGGACTCGGCGCGGCTGTTGCCGAGGTGCTCGGTGAGAAGTGCCCGACAAAGCTTACGAGAATCGGCGTCAACGATGTGTTCGGCGAGTCCGGTCCGGCGAAGGAATTGCTGCACAAGTACGAACTGGATGCGGAGGGCATCGCCAAACGCATATTAGCTGAGATGAAATAGAGATAGAGGCTGAAACAGGAAAGGCAGAGGGGATACGATGTTAGAGGAATTAAAAAAGCAGGTCTATGAGGCGAATATGGAGCTTCCGCGCAGGGGCCTTATCACGTATA
The DNA here is from genome assembly GCA_017937095.1 of Roseburia sp. GTDB lineage: Bacteria > Bacillota > Clostridia > Lachnospirales > Lachnospiraceae > Roseburia. Next base: position 308,529 of record JAGBEG010000017.1, read on the forward strand.
CATGGGGAAATGTCAGCGGGATTGACCGCGCGAGCGGTTATTTTGTCATCAAGCCAAGCGGCGTGGACTATGACGCGTTAAGCCCTGAGGATATGGTAGTCATGGACTTAAACGGCAATAAGATCGAAGGCAGATACAAACCGTCCTCCGATACGGCAACGCACCTTGAGCTTTACAAGAAATACGAGGAAATCGGCGGTATCGTGCACACCCATTCGCCGGAGGCGGTCGCATGGGCACAGGCGGGAAGAGATATTCCGCTCTACGGTACGACTCACGCAGATTATTTCTTCGGACCGATTCCGTGCGCGAGAAATCTGACGCCGGAAGAGATTGAAGAGGCGTACGAGAAGAATACGGGTCTGGTTATCATTGAGACCTTCGAGGAGAGAGGAATTAAGCCGATGTATACGCCGGCAGTTCTCTGTTCCAATCACGGACCGTTCACCTGGGGAAAGGATGCAGCGGAGGCGGTGCACAACGCGGTTGTGCTTGAGGAAGTGGCAAAGATGGCGAGAAATACGGAGCTGATCAATCCACAGGTGCTTCCGGCTCCGGATTCCATCAAGGAGAAGCATTTCTATCGCAAGCACGGTGCGAATGCATACTATGGACAGAACTAGGGGAGAGGGCAGAAGAATGGAGAAGAAATTTTTCGGCACAACAAAGGAAGGCGCGAAAGTCACGGAATATACGATGGAGAACGCGAGCGGCATGTGCGTTTCCGTCATTGACTTAGGCGCGACGATTACCTCTGTCAAGGTAAAGGGCAATGGCGGCAAGCTCTACGACGTCGTGCTCGGCTATGACAATCCGGTGGACTATCAGAACCACACCTACTATTTCGGTGCGGCGATCGGGAGAAATGCAAACCGCATCGACCATGCGAAGATCACATTGGACGGCAGATCATTTGCACTTGAGGCGAATGATAATGAGAACAATCTGCACAGCGGCACAAACGGGTTTCACGCCATGCTCTGGGAGGTCGAAAGAGAAGAGCCGCAGAGTATTACCTTCTGCTGCCTAAGCCGCGACGGTGAGCAGGATTTTCCGGGCAATATGACGGCGAAGGTGACGTATACGCTGACGGATGAGGATGAGCTTGTCATTGCATACGAGGCGGTATCCGACCAGACGACAGTTGCCAATTTTACGAACCACAGCTATTTTAATCTGGACGGTCATACGTCCGGCAGCGTGGAGGAGCAGGAGCTTGAGATACTGGCGTCCTATTATACGCCGGTCATCGACAGCAAGGCGATCCCGACCGGCGAGATTGTGTCGGTGGCGGGCACGCCGATGGATTTCCGTGAGATGAAGAAGATCGGAGCGGAAATCGGGGCGGATTTCGACCAGCTTATCTATGCGGGCGGGTACGACCATAATTATGTTCTCGACAAGGCGGATGGGTCGATGCAGCTTGCGGCGCGTGCGCGGGCGGTGCATTCCGGTATCTGCATGGATGTATACACAGACTGTGTGGGGATTCAGTTCTATGCAGGCAATTTTGTGGAGAATCACACGGGAAAGGAAGGCGCGTCATATGGTTTCCGGCATGGTTTTTGTCTGGAAACGCAGTATTTCCCGAATGCAGTCAATGAGAAGAATTTTAAAGCGCCGCTCTTAAGACCGGGCGAGACTTACCGGTCGAAGACAAAATATTGTTTTAAGTGCGTGGAATAAGAGGCAGCCGTACAGCAGCAGAAGAAGAATGCTGCTGTACGGCATTTTTGGATTCGTGGGAAAAGAAAGAAGTTGGGGGAAGCAGTGATGAGCAGGATGAAAGTGTTTATTGTAGAGGACGAGGTCGTGATCCGGGAAGCGATTCACAGGATGATTCCGTGGGATGAGTATGGATTTGCGTTCTGCGGAGAAGCGTCGGACGGTGAGATGGCGCTGCCGCTCATCCGAAGTGAGAAACCGGATCTGATTTTAACGGATATCAAGATGCCCTTTATGGACGGTCTGACTTTTGCGAAGCTTGTCAAAAAGGAGATGCCGGAGACAAAGATCGTGATCATCAGCGGATATGATGATTTTACATATGCGCAGCAGGCGATTACGCTCGGAATCGAATGTTATCTCTTAAAGCCGGTGTCGAAGGGAAAGCTCCTTGAGGTCTTAGGCGGAATACGGGAAAAATACGAGAAGGATAACGCGCAGAAGAGCTATTATGAGACGTTCCAGCGTGAGATCAGGGAGTACGAGAAAAATTCGCGCCGGGATTTCTTTGAGGCGCTGGTGGGCGGCGGTCCCAATGGGCGGAACCGTTATGAATGGGCGGAGCAGCTTGGCATTGATATTTTAGCGGGCGCATACAATATCGTGCTTTTTACGATGGAGGATAACAACGCGGGCAGCGAGGGATATTCCGACGAGAAGGCAAAGATACTCGAGCGGATCGAGGGCTATTTTGCGGAGCATACGGCGTATCTGCTCTTCCGCAACCAGATGTTCAGCTATGCGGTCATCGTGAAGGGCGAGCCGGATTCCATAGAGGCGAAAACGGCGGAGTGCGTGAATGCGCTAGGCGGGATGCTGCAGCAGAAGGGAACGAAGGACGATTATTTTATCTGTACCGGAAAGCCGGTGGAGAGGCTTTCCATGTTGAAGGAAAGCTATCAGGCGGCAGGACATGCATTTGCGCTCCGCTATATTGAGAATAAGAATATCGTCTATTACGGGGCAAAGATGGACGTAAAAGGAGAAGAAGCGTGCGAGCTTGATATCAGCAGCATCGACACGAACGTGATGGATGCTGAGGTTCTGTATAATTTTCTGTGGAATGCGCTTCCGGGCGAGGTGGAAGAATTTGCCGGAAATTATATGCGTATGGTAGGACAGGAAGCGCTCCGCTCACAGATGTTCCGCCAGTACGTTGTGCTGTATGTGCATTTCTGCACGATGAATTTCATTCAGAAGCTGGGGATTGATAAGGATAAGTTAAAGGAGAGCGGCATGCAGCCGGACGTGGGAAAGAGCGCGTCGTCAGAGGAGGTGCGGGAGAGTATCATTGCCTCTCTTACCTTTGGAATCACGCTTCGGGATGAGAGCGCAAAGAGCCGGTACAAGAGCGTGATCCAGACGGCGCTTCGTTTTATACAGGAGCACTATACGGATGATTCCTTATCCTTAAACCAGGTCGCCCGTGCGGCGAACGTGAGTACAAATCATTTCTCGGCGCTTTTTGGACAGGAGATGGGGGAGACCTTTATCGAATATCTGACCGGACTTCGGATGAAACGCGCCAAGGAGCTGCTTAGAAGTACGGATATGCGTTCCGGTGAGATTGCGCTGGAAGTAGGGTATAAGGATCCGCACTATTTCAGTTTCCTGTTCAAGAAGACCTGCGGATGCACGGCAAGCGAGTACCGGAAGGGAATATCGGGGGCTGGTGAGCGTACGGCGGAAAGGAACGATGCGGATGAGCCGAACTAGAGAGAGAACCGGAGAAAAGAACAGACCTGCAGGCGGCATCAATGCCAAGCTGCGCCGCATCATACTTACCATGCTTACGCCGCTGATTTTCTGTATCATCGTGCTGCTTGTCATTCTGGGCTTTTACGCGGGAAAGTATCAGCAGATTACGAAGAATGTGTCCGTAGGGAGTGAGTTCAACATCCGCTTTAAGGAAGATATCGATCTGGATATGTATTATTACGCGGTGGGGAGCCGTTATCAGGAGGAACTTCCCATCGAGGAGGTCGATTCTGCGATTACATTGGCGGAGTCGCTCAAAGAGACGACCTACCGGGAGGAGAGCAGACTGGTCATCCAGAATGTCATCGATTATTGTGAGAATCTCAAAGAGAAAATGTATGAACTCGAGAAAACGCCGGATTACGATGGCAGAATGCGCCAGCTCAACAATAATATCTACGTGCTGACGGCGCTGATCCAGAATAAGATGATGGATTATATTTACTATGAGGCGGGATATATGGCGACAATCGAGCGTGAAATGCTTCAGAATATACGCATTGTTATTCTGCTTGCAGGGATATTTGTCAGCGTGGTGACGGTTCTTCTGTTATCAAGGGTCATTGTATTCTCACGCGGAATCACAGAACCGATTCAGGGGTTGTGTGAGAATGTAAGGAAGGTCGGTCATGGGGAATTTGAGATTCCGCAGATTGCGGCGAGTGATTATGAGATTCAGGAACTCAACGACGGCGTCCAGAGAATGGCAAAACGTATTTCGGCGCTTCTTTTGAGCGTGAAGGAGGAGGAAAAGCTTCAGCATAAGACGCAGCTTCAACTGCTGCAGTCGCAGATCAATCCTCATTTCCTTTATAATACCCTGGACACGATCGTGTGGCTGGTGGAATCGGAAATGAACGACGAGGCGGTAAAGATGCTGGGAGATTTGTCGCTGTTTTTCCGCACCTCGCTTTCGAAGGGGGCGGATGTGATCTGTCTGGCGGATGAGGTTGCGCATACCAGAAGCTATATGGAGATTCAGCAGACGCGCTACCGCGATATTCTGGATTACAGTATCGAAGTACCGGACGCGCTTTCCGGCGTGATGCTTCCGAAGCTGACCTTACAGCCGCTGGCGGAGAATGCCATCTATCATGGGGCGAAGGAGAAGAGAGGCAGGAGCAGTATCAGAATCCGGGCAGAGCGTGAAGAGAGCGGGGATATCATACTTACGGTGGAGGACAGCGGAATCGGCATGAAGCCGGAGCGTCTTGCACAGATGAGAAAATCATTGAGCGGCGGGGAACGGGAAGGCTTTGGGCTCGCCGCGGTAAACGACCGCATCCGCCTGTATTTTGGCGAGGGCTACGGGCTTACGATTGAGTCCGAATACGGAAAGGGCACGCGCGTTGCTGTCCGCCTGTCGGAAAATATTGAACCGATATAAGAAAAAAACATACTTTTTTGTCCGGCGGGTCTTTTATGAGTAAAATATTAAAAGTAATTGGGAAGAATCTCCATGGAAATGAGGGGGCAAAAAGCTATAATAATACTTGTAACAAACAACAACTAAAGGAGGATTTTACAATGAAAAAGAAAGTACTGGCAGCATTTATGGTAGCATGTATGTCGCTTGGCATGATGGCGTGCGGTGGTTCCGGGGATACCACAGCAGATGCGCCGGCAGCGGACGCGGGAACGGCGGATGCAGGTGCGGCGGGGACAGAGAGCGCACCGGCAGCAGATGCAGGAGCAGAAGACAGTGCAGCAGGCGGAACCATTACGATAGGTTTTTCACAGGTAGGTGCAGAGTCTGACTGGCGTACAGCGAACTCTGAGTCCATGAAGTCTACATTTTCCAAGGAGAACGGCTATGAACTGATCTTCGACGATGCACAGCAGAAGCAGGAGAATCAGATTGCAGCGATCCGTAACTTTATCCAGCAGGAAGTTGATTATATCGTATTAGCACCGGTAACAGAGACCGGATGGGATGCCGTTTTACAGGAAGCAAAGGATGCGGGAATCCCGGTTATCATCGTTGACCGTATGGTAGAGGTATCGGATGACAGCTTATTTACCGCATGGGTTGGTTCGAACTTCCAGTTAGAGGGCGAGAAAGCGGCAGCATGGCTGGATGCTTACCTGACAGCGGCAGGACGCGGCGAGGAAGAAATCAATATCGTTGACATTCAGGGAACCATCGGAGCATCCGCTCAGATCGGACGTACTAACGGTCTTCAGGCAGCCGTTGACGCGCATGACAACTGGACGCTGCTTGCAGCAGAGACAGGTGAGTTCACACAGGCAAAAGGACAGGAGGTCATGGAGTCCCTGCTAAAGCAGTACGGCGATCAGATCGACGTTGTATACTGTGAGAACGATAACGAGGCGTTCGGTGCGATCGATGCGATTGAGCAGGCAGGTTATACCGTAGGTCTTGACGGAGATATGATCGTAATGTCCTTCGACTCCACGAATGCAGGTCTGACCGATGTATTAAACACCAAGATTTCCTGCAATACCGAGTGTAACCCGCTGCACGGACCGCGTGTAGCAGATATCATCCAGAAGCTTGAGGCTGGCGGAGAGGTAGAGAAAGAGCAGTATGTTGATGAGGAAATCTTTGCGGTAGACGGAACCGTAGCAACGGTAAATGTAGATGGCGTTGACTATGAAGTTACCGTTGTAACGCAGGATGTCATTGACGCCCGTGCATATTAATCAATAAGGGGCACTCCGCGCGAGTGTATATAGAAGAAGTGGAATGGCGTGATATGGAAAACCAGCCGGATTTTACTGTATCACGCCATTTTTGACGAAAAAGGCAGAAGCAGGAAAGCAGGTGAAGGCAGGATGGAATCCAAAGTTGTATTATCCATGAAGGACATCAGTAAGACATTTCCGGGCGTAAAGGCGCTCTCCCATGTAGATTTTATGCTGCGCGAAGGGGAAGTGCACGCGCTGATGGGGGAGAACGGAGCGGGAAAATCGACGCTGATCAAGGTTCTCACAGGTGTCTATGAATTTGATTCGGGAGAGGTCACGATGAGTGGAAAGAGTATCGTCAACCATTCTCCGCAGGACGCACAGGAAAACGGTATCAGCACCGTATATCAGGAGGTCAATCTGTGCCCGAATCTGACGGTTGCGGAGAATCTCTTCATTGGCAGGGAACCGCGCAGATTCGGTATGATTGACTGGAAAACAATGAATAAAAAGGCGGCAGAGCTTTTGAAATCCTTAAATATCGAGGTGGAGCCGACTGGCATGTTAGAGGAATGCTCCATTGCAATCCAGCAGATGATCGCGATTGCGAGAGCCGTGGACATGGAGTGTAAGGTACTCATTTTGGATGAGCCGACCTCCTCACTAGACGATGAGGAAGTAAAGAAATTATTCGGACTGATGCGGCGCTTAAAGGATAAGGGCGTCGGAATCATATTTGTCACGCATTTCTTGGAGCAGGTATATGAAATATGCGACAGAATCACCGTGCTTCGAAACGGTGAGCTCGTAGGGGAGTATGAGACGGAGAGCCTGCCGCGCGTCATGCTGGTCGCGAAAATGATGGGGAAGGATTTTGATGATCTTGCGGATATCAAGAGCGAAAGAACCGGAGGCATTGACGCAAAAGAGACGTTGATCGAGGCAAAGGGATTAGGGCATCAGGGAACGATCAGACCGTTTGACATTGCGATCCACAAGGGCGAGGTGGTAGGTCTTGCGGGACTTCTCGGTTCAGGCCGTTCCGAGCTGGTGCGTACGATTTACGGTGCGGATAAGCCGGACTGCGGAACGCTTAAGGTAAAGGGACAGGAAGTAAAAATCGGTACGCCGCTTGAGGCGATGAAGCTCGGTATGGCGTATCTGCCGGAGGACCGCAAGAAGGAGGGAATCATTGCAGACCTCTCTGTGCGGGAGAATATCATTATCGCATTGCAGGCAAAACGCGGCATGTTAAAGCCGATGAGCAGGAAAGAGATGGAGGAGGCGGCGGATAAGTATATCGATATGCTGCAGATTAAGACGGCAAGCCGTGAGACGCCGATCAAGAGCCTTTCCGGAGGAAACCAGCAGAAGGTCATCATCGGAAGATGGCTTCTGACAAATCCGGATTTTCTGATCCTCGACGAGCCGACGCGGGGAATCGACATCGGAACCAAGACCGAGATTCAGAAGCTGGTGTTAAAGCTTGCGGATGAGGGCAAATCCATTGTGTTTATTTCCTCCGAGGTGGAGGAGATGCTCCGCACCTGTTCCACGCTTCACATCTTAAGAGATGGAAAGAAGGTTGGAGAGATTACCGGGGATGAGCTGAAGCAGGAGAAGATCATGGAGACAATTGCAGGAGGTGAAGAAAGCCATGGCTAAGACGGGATTTGATATAAGAAAAATTACGGGGAATCGCTTATTCATGCCGCTTGTGTGTCTTGCAGCCGTGCTGATCGTAGGCGGAATCTTCGTTCCGGATTTTTTTGCGGTATCCATTAACAACAATGTGCTGTACGGATATCCGGTTGATATTGTAAACAGAGCATCCGAGGTTGTCATTCTGGCAATTGGAATGACGCTTGTGACGGCGGCATCCGGCGGACAGGATATCAGTGTCGGGGCGGTGATGGCGGTCGCAGCGGCAGTCTGCTGCCAGATTCTTTCCGGCGGGGAGACTTCGGTAAATGAATTTGCGAATCCTCTGGCGCTGGCAATTATTGCGGCGTTGATCGCAGCGACACTCTGCGGCGCATTCAATGGGTTCCTTGTGGCGAAGCTGAATATCCAGCCGATGGTAGCGACTCTGATTCTGTTTACCGCAGGACGCGGTATCGCGCAGCTCGTGACAAAGGGACAGATTACATACATCCGTGTAGAATCCTACAAGGTAATGGGCGGCTTCATCGGGAAGTGCCCGGTTCCGACTCCGGTATTCTTCGCGATTGCAGCGGTAGCGCTTGCATTTCTTGTACTGAAAAAGACGGCGCTCGGACTCTATATCGAGAGTGTCGGCATCAATGGCGCGGCGTCGAGACTGATCGGTCTTAATTCGACGATGATCAAGTTCCTGACCTATGTGATCTGCGGTCTTCTGGCAGGTGTTGCGGGTATTGTGGCGTCCAGCCGTATTTACTCCGCAGATGCAAACAATATCGGTCTGAATCTTGAAATGGATGCCATCCTTGCGGTGGCGTTAGGCGGCAATGCGCTCGGCGGCGGTAAATTCTCCCTGATGGGTTCTGTCATCGGCGCTTATACGATTCAGGCGCTCACGACGACGCTTTATGCGTTCCGCGTTTCCTCGGACAGACTTCCGGTATATAAGGCGATTGTAGTTATTGTTATCGTTATTATCCAGAGCCCGGCGTTTCACAGATTTATGGCGGAGCAGAAAGCGAAGCGCGCAGCAAAAAATCAGGTAGCGGAAGGTGGTAACTAAGATGAAGAGAACGAAGAAAATAAACAGTAATACATTCCTTCTGATGATTACCATCGTGTTATTTGCGGTAATGTACATCGCAGGAATGATCATTTTCCGGGAGAACGGTTTTGCGAAGCCGCAGATGTTTTTGAATCTGTTTATCTCCAATGCGGGACTCATTGTCATCGCGTGCGGTATGACGATTGTCATGATTACTGGAGGCATTGATATTTCCGTCGGTTCAGTTACAGCCCTTGTCTGCATGGTAATGGCATATGCAATGGAAAATAAGGGCATGAATGCCTACGTCGCGGTTGTGATAGCGCTTGCCATCGGTACGCTGTACGGAATCGTGCAGGGGTATCTGGTAGCTTACCTTGAAATTCAGCCGTTTATCGTAACGCTTGCCGGCATGTTCTTTGGCAGGGGCATGACGGCGGTCGTAAGCACCGACATGATCGCTATCACGAATGAGACGTTCATGGCATGGGCAAAATGCAAAATTATGATGCCGTTCGGCTCCTACAATAAGAACGGCGAATTTCAGCAGGCGTATATCTATCCGACGGTCGTGATCGCCCTTGTGGTTGTCATAGTGATTTCAATCGTGCTCAAATATTCCAAGTTCGGAAGAAAGCTTTACGCGATCGGCGGAAATGCGCAGAGCGCCCTTATGATGGGACTTGATGTAAAAAAGACCAAGATGCAGGCGTATGTATTGGACGGTTTCCTTGCCGGACTCGGCGGCTTCCTGTTCTGCTTAAATAGCTGCGCAGGCTTCGTTGAGCAGGCGAAGGGGCTTGAGATGGATGCGATTTCCGCAGCCGTTATCGGCGGAACGCTTTTAAGCGGCGGTGTTGGAACAGTCATCGGTTCGCTCTTTGGCGTCCTGATCAAGGGTACGATTACGAGCCTTATCACGACGCAGGGAACGCTTTCAAGCTGGTGGGTTCGTATCACGCTTTCTGCATTGCTCTGCTTCTTCATCGTATTGCAGGCAGTGATCGCTTCTATTAAGAAAAAACAGGCGAAGAATTAAATCATACGGTTTGATACGTCAGAAATGATGCGTTGATAACAGGAAAAACCCCGGGCGACGAATATGGTCAGTCAACCGGGGTTCTTCTTATGTGTTTTTTGGTAATTCTCATAAAACCTCTTTAGGCGAGCATGTCAAACGCATGTGCATCGTCCGGGTCTTCCGCCGCCATTGCAGTATCTAAAATGGCTGCAAAAGAATGCGGGCTGTGCTTTCCGCGCTGCTGCTTCTTGCCTTCTGGTGCAGACCGGTCGATCCGGTTTACGGGGTGAACGGGTAACACGATGGTAAATTCATTTGCGTAGATTGCGACAATCATCCTCCTTGACAGAAAATCACAAAATATTGGGTTATCAGAGTTCCTTCTCTACATTATCTATATCGACATAGAATTGTGAAACTTTACAACAATTTTAAACAAATTTACAGAAAATAAACGTCTTTATGACGTGATATAATGTACGCGAAGGCAATGAGCAGTGCCAGGGCGAGGCAGAACAAATCTCTGTGCTTGCACGGAGAGATTTGTTCTGGTGAGAACTGATAGGGCGAAAGCCCGTGAACGAGGGAGCTTTAGCTCCCGAGTGGGCACTGCGGAGTAGAAATCAGCGAGAACTGATAGGGCGAAAGCCCGTGAACGAGCGAACTATGTTCGCGAGTGGGCACTGCGGAGTAGAAACCAGCGAAAACTGCCAGGGCGACCGCCCGTGAAGTGGAGATCATTATGTCATTACAGTTTATTTTTGGAAATTCAGGAAGCGGCAAATCCGATTATCTATATGAACATGTACTTGCCAAAGCAGCCGGGCATCCCAATCAGAATTTTCTGATTCTCGTGCCGGAGCAGTTCACGATGCAGACGCAGCGGGAACTGGTGATGCGCGATGAGACACATGCAATTATGAATGTAGAGGTCTTAAGCTTTGCGAGACTTGCGTACCGCGTATTCGACGAGCTTGGACGGCAGGAGCTTGTCATCTTAGAGGAGACGGGAAAAAATCTTGTGCTGCGCAGGGTGGCGGAGGAGAAGAAGGGAGAGCTTTCCGTACTCGGCGGCAATATGAACCGCATGGGTTATATCGGTGAAGTGAAGTCGTTTCTTTCCGAGCTGACCCAGTACAATATTACGCCGGAGGATCTGGAGCGCTTTTTGCAGGATGAGAGCGTGGGGGAGGCGCTGCGCCTTAAATTATCGGATATTCTTGTGATGTATCGCGGCTTCCGCGATTACATGGAGGGGAAATATATCACGTCGGAGGAGGTGCTTTCCTTACTGTGCGAGGTCGCGGGGGAGTCGGATATCCTTAAGGGCAGTGTGATCGTGTTTGACGAGTTTACCGGATTTACGCCGATTCAGAACCGGCTGATGCGGGAGTTCCTTGTCATAGCGGACCGGGTCATGGTGTCGGTCTCCATGGATACGAGGGAGGACTTTTACCACAGCAGGGGCGTGCATGAACTGTTCGCCATGAGTAAGAAAACGGTCGCGGTTCTCTTAAAGATTGCGGAGGGCAGTTCTGTCCCAGTCGAAGAGCCAATTATATTAGAACCGGGAGAAAAGAAACGTTACCGCAATGCGCCGGAACTGTTTTTCATGGAGCAGAATCTGTTCCGTCCGTCTTATCGCAGATGGCAGGGGAAGGCGGAGCACATCAGCGTCACAGAGCTTAGAAGCCCAAGGGAGGAACTGATCTTTGTAGCGCGTGAAATCACAAGACTTGTGAGGGAGAAGGGATATCGTTACCGGGATTTTGCGGTCGTGACAGGAGATGTGCCGCAGTATGCCAGTTATGTGCCGGAGATTTTTGAACAGTACGCGATTCCCTGCTTTATCGACCAGACGAGAAATATTCTGTTCCATCCGTTTCTGGAATTTATCCGGGCGGCGCTTGAGGTGGTGGAGAATGATTTCTCCTATCAGAGTATTTTCCGGTTCCTGCGGAGCGGTCTTAGCGGAATCGAAGAAGCGGATATCGACCGTCTGGAAAATTATGTGCTGGCGAGGGGCATCCGCGGCAGGAAGCGCTGGAGTGAGCCGTGGACGTTTGTAATCTCACAGGGCGGCGCACAGGAGGACGCCGCAGAGGGGGAAATGCTTCGCTTAAATGCAATCAGGGAGCAGGCAGCGGAGATGTTTGCGCCGCTTTTTGAAGCGTTTCGTTCCGGTCATACGGTGGCGCAGCAGACCTACGCACTGTATCAGTTCATAGCGTCATTTGACGTTGAATCGAAGCTTGCGGCGAAGGAAGAAGAGTTCGAGGCGTATGCAAAGCAGAACAGGGCGGACCGGACAAGCGCGGCGAGGGCGCAGGAGTACGCGCAGATATATAAAATCGTCATGGATCTTCTCGATAAGGTGGCGGCGCTGCTCGGGGAGGAGGAGCTTTCCATCCGGGAGTATGGGGAGATTCTCGATGCGGGCTTTGATGCGGCGAAGGTCGGAATCATTCCGCCGGGCAATGACCGGGTGACCATCGGAGACATTGAGCGCACCAGATTAAATCATGTGAAGGTACTCTTTTTTGTCGGCGTCAACGACGGCGTTGTGCCGAAGGCGGGAAATACCGGGAGCATTATCTCACAGTTCGAGCGCGAGAAGATGGCGGAGCATCATCTGGAGCTTGCGCCGGGGGCAAGGGAGAAAGTGTTCATTCAGAAGTTCTATCTGTATCTGAATATGACAAAGCCCTCCGACGCGCTTTATGTGACCTTTTCCAGAGTGGATGCAAACGGCAAGGCGCTGCGCAGGTCGTATCTTATCGGAACGCTGCTTCATATGTTCCCGGAGCTTTCCGTGACGGTGCAGGGGGAGCGGACGGCGGCATGCGATATTTTAACGCCCAAAAGCGCTATGCAGTTTTTCTTAGAGGGACTGAACGATAAGCGTGCAGGAAACGGACAGGAGTTTGACAGGGAGGAAGAGGCGCTTTGGGAGGCGCTCTTAAACTGGTATCTTTCAAGCGCTGATTTTGCGGGGGAAGCGAAGCGGCTTTTGGATGCGGCATACCGGATTCACACCTCTGAGCCGATCGGGCACGCGGTGACGCGGGCGCTCTACGGAACGACGCTTGAGAACAGTGTCACGAGGTTAGAGCGTTTTGCAGCGTGTGCGTTCGCACATTATCTTCAGTATGGTCTTAAGCTTTCAGAGCGGAGATTACAGGAATTTGCGAGTGTGGATATGGGAAATATCTATCACGAGGCGTTGGAGCACTTTGCGGAGCGCGTCCGGTCGTCGGAGTATACATGGTTTGATCTGCCGGAGAATGTGCGGGCGCAGTGGATCGAGGAGAGCATGGAAGATGCAATCGCGGGGGCGAAGAACGCGGGAGTCTTTGATGATGCGAGAAACCGCTATCTGCTTCTTCGGATGAAGGAGACGCTCCGGAAGACCGTGTGGGCGCTGACCGTACAGGTGCAGAAAGGAAAGTTCGTGCCGGAGGATTTCGAGGTATCCTTTTCGAGGGCGGATGATTTAAAGGCGATTCATTTTGCGCTGAGCGATGAGGAAAAAATGCGTCTTACGGGACGGATCGACCGCATCGACACTTATGAGACGGACGATAAGGTGTATGTGAAGGTCATCGATTACAAGTCGGGAAATACGAGCTTTTCCCTGCTGAATCTCTATCATGGATTGCAGCTTCAGCTTGTAGTCTATCTGAATGCCGCGCTGGAGCTTATGGAGAAACGTCATCCGGGGAAGACGGCGGAGGCGGCGGGAATTTTCTATTATCATATTGAGAATCCGATGGTAGACGGAACCGGAGCGGAGTCGGAGGAGGAAATCAGACAGGCGGTGCTTGCGCAGTTGAAGTTAAACGGTCTGGTCAATGAACAGCAGGAAGTTTACCGCGCGATGGACACAGAGTTTTCGGGAAGCTCGGCGGTGATTCCGGTTGCGGAGAAGACGGACGGTTCGCTAAAGGCGACCTCCAAAACGGCAAGCGGGGAGGATTTCCTTGTGATGTCGGAGTATGTCAGAAAAACGATTGGGGATGCGGGCAGGCGGATGATGGACGGCGACGTTGCCATACAGCCGTATGAGCTGTCAGATCATACGGGGTGCGATTATTGCCCTTATCATATGGTGTGCGGGTTTGACCCGCGTCTTTCGGGCTTTTCGTACCGGAAACTGGAGAAATTCGACAGTGAGGATGCGATTCTTGCGCGGATGAGAGAGGAGAAATAATGGGCGTTACATGGACCAGAGAACAGCAGCAGGTCATTGATTTAAGAGAACGGAATATTCTGGTATCGGCGGCGGCAGGCTCCGGCAAGACCGCAGTGTTGGTCGAGCGCATTATCAAAAGAATCACGGAGGGAGAGCATCCGGTGGATATCGACCGTCTTTTGATCGTGACGTTTACGAATGCGGCGGCGGCGGAGATGCGCGAGCGAATCAGTGCGGCGATCGAAAAGGCGCTTATGGAGCAGCCCGAAAACGAGCATTTGCAGAGACAGCTCACGCTCATTCACAATGCGCAGATTACGACGATCGACAGCTTCTGCCTGTATGTCATCCGCAACCATTTTCATGAGATTGACTTAGAACCGAATTTCAGAATCGGGGACGAGGGCGAGTTAAAGCTGATGCGCGAGGATGTGCTAAAGGAGGTACTGCTTTTAAATTATGAGGAGTGCCGCCCGGAATTTACTGCGTTCATGGAAGGCTATGCCGCAGGTCGGAGCGATGCAAAGGCGGGGGAGATGATCTTAGCGCTCTATGAATTTTCCAGAAGCTACCCGTGGCCGAAGGAATGGCTTCACGACTGTGTCCGCGGGTATGAGCCTGCCGATGAGAAGGAGCTTTTAGAGGCGGAGTGGATGAAGCCGCTTGTTGCAAATGTGCGCGCAGTCTTTGCAGATCTTGTGCGTCAGATGGAGCAGGCGCTCTCCCTTGCAAGGGCGGACGATGGGCCGTATATGTATGAGAACGTGCTGGAAAACGATAAGGAGAAGTATGAGTCGCTGGCAGCGTGTGAGGATTATTTACAGTTCTATGAGGCGATAAAGACGCTCACCTATGACAGGCTTCCGTCCAGCCGTGGGTTTGACGGTGACGCCGACAAGCTTTCCCGCGCGAAGGAGCTTCGGGACGGCGCAAAGAAGCTGGTAAAGAAGCTCGGTGAGCAGTATTTTTATTGTGCGCCGGAGCAGATGGCAGAGGCGCTCCGTAAGACGGCGCCGTATGCGAAGGAGCTTGTGCGCCTGACGGAGGCGTTTTCCGATGCGTTCGCGGCGGAGAAGCGGCGCAGGAATCTCGTGGATTTTCACGATCTGGAGCATTTTGCGCTCGATATTCTGGTGGATGAGGAGACAAAGCAGCCCAGAAAGGCGGCGGAGGAGTTCCGCGATACCTATGCGGAGATCATGATTGACGAGTATCAGGACAGCAATCATGTGCAGGAGACGATTCTTCGGACCATCTCGACGGAGGAGCGAGGGGAGAATAATATTTTTATGGTCGGGGACGTCAAGCAGAGCATCTACCGGTTTCGTCTGGCAAGACCGGAGCTTTTCATGGAAAAGTACGATACCTATTCGACGGAGGAGAGCGCGAAGCAGCGCATTGATCTGCATAAGAATTTCCGAAGCAGAAACGAGGTGCTTTCCTGCACGAATGATATCTTTTATAAAATTATGGCGAGGGATCTGGGAAATGTGGCGTACGACAGCGAGGCGGCTCTTTATCCGGGGGCGGTCTACCCGGATGCCCCGGAAGGGATGTTTGCCCCGGAGATTCTGCTTGTCGACAGCAATGACGAGCTGCTTTCTGACGCGGACGCTTCGGATGCAGGCGATAAGAAGCAAGGAGTAAATACTGCAGGCGGCGCAGGAATCGATTCAGGCGATAAGAAGCTTTTGGAGGCGAAAATGGTGGCGGAGCGCATCCGGCGCATGATAAAAGAGCAGCAGGTGACGGACAAAGAGACCGGGGAGCTGCGGAACGTCCGCTATTCGGATATCGTGATTCTGCTGCGCAGCTTAAACGGGTGGGCGGATGCGTTTGCAGCCGTTTTAAACGATGCGGGAATCCCGGCACACACACTTCTTGCGACCGGATATTTCTCGGCGGTGGAGGTACAGACGGTGCTTGCGATGCTTCGGATTCTCGACAATCCAAGACAGGACATTCCGCTTGCCGCGGTGCTTCGCTCCCCGATTGTGGGGATGACGGACGAGGAGCTTGCGATGGTGCGTCTTTTCGACCGTGAGGAGAGCTTTTGCGGATGCGTTCTGAAAAAATGCGAGGAGTTATGTGGAGAGGAGGCTTCCGGGGAGGGGGCAGAAAAAAGCACGGACGCTGAAGAAGGACCGGAAAAAATGATGGGTTCTCCGGAAGCAGTGAAAAAGAGTGTGGCTTCGCCGGAATCTGCGGAAAAATCCCGGGGTTTGCGGGAACTCTGTGGTTATGAGAAGAAATTGTATGATTTTTATACAATGTATAAAAAACTGCGAAAACTTGTTCCGGACACGCCGATTCACGAGCTGATCGAAATTCTTTTGCAGGAGACGGGATACGGCAGCTATGCGGCGGCGATGCCTGCGGGAAACAGACGGCGCGCGAATTTGCAGATGCTGGTGGAAAAAGCGATCGCGTTTGAAAAAACGAGCTACAAGGGACTGTTTCATTTTGTGCGCTATATTGATGAATTGCAGAAGTATGACGTCGATTTCGGAGAGGCGGATATGACGAGCGAGAATGAGGACGTCGTGCGTATTATGAGCATTCATAAGAGCAAGGGTCTGGAATTTCCGGTGGTGTTCGTCTGCGGGCTTGGCAAGCGTTTTAACAGGCAGGATGTGAGGAGCCGCATGGTGCTTCATCCCGAACTTGGAATGGGGATCGACTGCATGGACGGCGCGAAACGGCTGAAGTCGCCGACCATTGCAAAGCGGGCGATTGCAAAGCAGATCGATCTGGAGAATCTCGGCGAGGAGCTTCGCGTACTCTATGTGGCGCTGACACGTGCGAAGGAGAAGCTGATTCTCACAGGAGCAAGAAAAGACGCGGCGGAGGAGCTTGCGCGCCTGCGCGGTGAGGTGTGCGGCGGGAGCGGGGCGAGTGAAACAAAAGACACGCCTCTTCCTTATACGGTAAGAGAAGGTGCAGCGGGCTATCTCGACTGGCTGCTTCCGGCGGTCGTATCGTATGGGGAGCGCTATCCGGTGCAGATCATTACTGCGGCGGGGCTGGTTGCAGAGGAGATTGAGACACAGGCGGCTGACGTACTTGACGAAGCGTTATGTCTGGATGCGGCGGAGCACGCGAACCCGGCGCTTGTCCGGAATTTGAATGCGCGCTTTTCATTTCGATATCCGTATGGAAGCGGGCTGGAACAGAAAAATAAGTACTCGGTTTCCGAGCTTAAACACCGTGCAATGAGAGAGTACATGGAGCGGGAGGAAGAGGAGACGGCGTCAGCCTTTTTGCAGGAAGAAATCGTTCCGTATGTCCCGGCATTTGTCCGCAGGATGGAGCAGGGAGAAGAAAAAATCAATCAGGGAGCGCTTCGCGGTACGGCGGTGCACCGGGTCATGGAGTGCTATGATTTTGCATCCGGTAGGAGCGCCGCAGAGCAGGTAGAACAGATGGTTGCCGACGGAAAACTCTCGGAGGAAATGAGAAAGCTGGTGAAACTTTCACTCGTGGAGAACTTTTTGCAGTCGGATATCGGGGCGCGGATGCGCGCGGCGGAGCAGGCGGGCTGCCTGTATCGTGAGAAAGCGTTTGTCATGGGATTTACGCCGGAGGAACTGGCAGCGTTCGGATTCGGCGAGATGCAGAAGAACGCGGGTATGTCATGCGTGCAGGAAAATGCAGATGGAATGCGCGGAAATCCGGGTGAGGTGAAATCACCGGACGGTGAGGATCTTACGCTGATACAGGGAATTATCGACGTATTCTGGATCGAGGAGGACGGTATCGTTGTGCTCGATTACAAGACCGACCGCGTAGATACGGCAGAGCAGCTTAAAAACCGTTATGCGGCGCAGTTAAAGCTGTACGGTGAGGCGTTAGAGCGCATTTTTAATAAGGGGAACGGAACAAAACTCCGTGTGAAGGAGTGTCTGCTTTATTCGTTCCGGTTAGGAGAAGTGATAGCGGTGTAGGGAATCCCCTGCACCGCTGTTTTTACGCTATAGGAAATACGCACTTTTTTTATGACAAAAAACGGACGGTTTGCGACGATTTATTTATTAAATTCCGGCGGGGATTCGATATAACCATCAAAGGTGGTGTTGTCTATGAATATAAAATTGCAGGGAAATTATAGCTTGTCCGTAATGAATCAGCCTATGTTTGCAAAAAGGGGCTTAAAGAGTACGCAGGAAAAACTGGAGCGGCAGGCAAAATGCAATCGTCAGGTTGCTTTTTTTGAAAATCAGAAGGAAAATCTCAAAAAGATGGAATGCGATACGGTAGAGGAAATCGCCAGAAAGCTGGAAATGTTTCATACCTATGAAGAAGAAATCGCGGCGGCAAAGGCAGCATATAACAGCGAGCAGATGTTTCATATTATGGATGAGGCAGAGGAGATTGGCGAGAAAATTGCAGAAAGTGCAAAAAAAGCAGAGCCGAAGACACCGGAGGAGAGAAAAGAAGAGGCAGCGGAAGAGATAAGAGAAGAAGCGGCAGGAACCGGGAACGGCGAAGGAATCCTGGAAGAAATGCTCGAGAGTGCTGAACGGTTGGAAGAGGCGCAGCAGCAGGAGGCAGAGGACTTGTCAGAGCAGACGGCGGAGGACTTGTCAGAGCAGACGGCGGAGGACTTGCCAGAGCAGGAGGCAGAGGATTTGTCAAAGCGGAGGACAGAGGGACTGCCGCGGCAGAGGACAGAGGAACTGTCAGAGGAGAGAACGGAAGAAACGTCCGGGGAGAGGCTGGAAGAACTGTCCGGGGAGAGGCTGGAAGAATCGTCCGGTGAAAAGGTACAGGCGCTATCAGACGGGAGAAGCAAGGAGGAATACGATGAGAGTTACAACCCAGATGTTAAATGAATCTGCAAGAAAGACAGGACTTCCGTTTTCTTACGGTAATTCACTGTTGGATTATGTCAACAACAGCAACACGTCCGGCGGCAATCCACTGCTTGATGCGCTGAACAAGAACAGCAGCAGTTCTGCAATAAGCAGCGGCAACGGAAATATCAATGCACTGCTTAATTCGTTGAATAAGACCGGTGGCGAAAAGCTCAGACAGCAGGCGGATCACCTGGCACAGGCGGCAGGCGTTTTTACAGTGGAAGGAGAGGAATCCGTTTTTGAAAAGGCAAAGGAAAGCGGCGACCGGACGGACATTTACCGGAGCGCAGAAAAACTGGTCGAAAGCTATAATGCTGCAATAAAAGAACTACAGAAGACATCGGACTCGTTGAACCAGTATTATGGGCAGATGCTCGGGGAGGCAGTCGTAGAAAATGCGGCGGCTCTTAATGACGTCGGAATCACCATGGAAAAGGATGGTACATTAAGCCTCGACAAAAACAAAATGAAATCGGCGGCGGATGAAAGCCTTGAGAAAGCGCTTGGGGTTTCCGGTACTTTTACAAAAAAAGCGGCATTTATCGCTTCAAGGATTTCCGAGAATGCGCAGGCGGAAATCCAGAGTATTTCCAGCCAGTATAATATGGCGGGGAACACTTACGCGGCAGTGTCAGGCAGGTATGATTTCCGCGGATAACCGTAAAATGCAGACAAAACAATCAATAAAAATAACAGGAGAATGATATGCCGATACAGAGTATAGAGAAATGGAATCTTTGGGAACAGCCCGGAACCGTCAAAAACGAGGAACGAAAGAGCATAAAAGATGTGATACCGGAGTTGAAAGACAGGAAAATAAGCACGGACAGCGTCACATTTTCCAGAGAGGGCATGGCGGCTCTGCGCAGTCAGGTACAGAGTATGCCGGGGCATATTGACGTCGAAGAAATCATGCGTATGCGGGAAATCCTTCCGAAGCTTTGCATGAATCCTTCCGATGATTTCCTGTGGGCGATGCGGGATGATATGCAAAGCTCCTTAAATGCAATCAAACAGTCAAAGGGAAACTATACGCTTGACGATCTGATTTCCATTCGTATGGAGGCATATGTCAGACAATACGATGCCCTGCAGCAGTCCTATGAGGGAGGTTTACGTGACATCTACGTATCTGACGGTATCGACGAAAATGGGAAATTGCAATATCATAAGGTGACGCAGGAAGAGGATACGGCATATCTGAACCAGGCGTTTGACAGCATTGCCGACAGTTTGAAATTTTCGGCAGAGTCGCAGGAGATAAAGCGGCAGATTGATGAAGCGTTTGGCGGAAAAGGCGGGCTGCCCGTCGCTCTGCCCGAAGGCTATGGCGAGAGGCTGGCGGATATCCTAAAAAAGGCGTCTTTAGAGTATGCGGACCGGAAGGAACAGGGGCAGTATGCGGATGCCTCCGGTCTGGCGTTAAAGTACTTAAATGAAGACGCAGAGTTTGCGGACGCCATGCGTATGTTGTTTTCGAATGTAATGCCGATGCCGTAAAAGATATGGACCATAGCGGGATAGAAAGATTGGAAAGAAGCGGAAGCTTAAAAAGCAATCTTTCTTCCCGCTTTTTTGTATAGATTTTATGCTTGTAATATAATGAAAAGTGTGCTACATTTGATACATCACATTTATATTTATTCTATATATTCTACTTGGTCTTTTTATCACGGCAGTTCGCCAGACATTCCAAGTGAGCAAAGCGTTTTTTGGTATTGCACAGACAGCAGAAAGAATTTATAATGGAGGAAACCATATGAATCAAAGCACACAATCGAGTACTAATCGTGAGTACAAGGACAGATTATTCAAATTGATTTTCCGGGAGAAGCAGGACTTACTGGAACTGTATAACGCGCTTAATGATACAGCGTATGATAACCCGGAGGACATTGTGGTGAATACGTTAGAGGATGTTGTATACATGGGAATGAAGAATGATATTTCATTTCTCCTGCAGGAAAGGCTGAATCTCTATGAGCACCAGAGCACGATGTCACCGAATTTGCCGCTGCGCGGGATGCTTTATTTCGCAGCGCTGTATCGGAATTGTTGGCAAATCACGAGGATTTGTACAGCAGCCGGAGAATTGCGCTGCCTCTGCCGAGGTTCGTGATATTTTATAATGGATTGCAGGAAGAGCCGGAGCGTATGATCCTGTATCTGCACGATTCATTTCCAGAGAAGTATAGAGCGGCTGATGCAGATTTGGATTGCCGGGCAACATTAATTAACATCAATGCCGGGCATAACCAGGAGTTGATGAAAAAATGCAGGCGGCTGGAAGAATATTCTGTCTTTGTAGGGAAGGTCAGGGAATATCAGCGGAAGGATTACGTAATTGAGCAGGCGATAGACCTTGCGGTACAGGAGTGTGTGCAGAACGGAATTTTAGAGGATGTATTGCGGGAGAACCGCGAGGAGGTGCGTTCTATGCTGTTGACGGAGTATAACGAGCAGGCACATATTGAAAACGAGCGGAGGATTGCTGCAGATGAGGCGTTTGAACAGGGAATTGAGGCTGGAATTGAACAGGGAATTGAGACAGGAACCGAGTGTTTTGCGGCGTTGACGAAGAAGCTGATACAGGAGTCACGCGCCGAGGAACTGCTTCGGGCAACGGAAGAGAAGGAATTTCGGGAAAAGCTGTATGAGGAATATGGGATAAAACAGTGATTTTGCCAGCGGCTGGATAAAGTACAGAAGGAAACGTCTGTAGCTTGTCCAGTCTTTTTACTCTATAGGAAATACCGTGTTGTTGTAAAGCGTGAAAGTACTGATTCCTATAGAGTAAAAAGCCCTGCCGGGCCGGATTCTTTTTAAATCAGATATATGTATTATGGAGGAAAACATGGGACAGATCATATTAGCTTCCGCGTCTCCGCGGAGAAAGGAACTTTTAGAGCAGATCGGACTTTGCTTTGACGTCTGCCCGGCAAAGGGAGAGGAGATCATCACAAAGAACGTGCCGGGCGAGGCCGTAGAGGAGCTTGCCAGCCAGAAGGCGAGAGAGGTTGCCGGGATGGTAAAGACATACGGGGCGGAGCATGAGGAGCTTGTGACGCCGCAGGATGTCATGGTGATCGGCGCGGACACGATTGTGGCGTATGGAGAGGAGATTCTCGGAAAGCCAAAGGATGAAAAGGATGCGTTTCGTATGCTTTCCCTGCTCTCGGGGAATACACATGCGGTGTATACAGGCGTTTCGATTATTTTGCTTGCCGCGTCAGGGAAGGCGGGCGAGCTTACCTTTCATGAGCGAACCGATGTTGTGATGCGTCATATGGATGCGCAGGAAATCCGGCGCTATATCGCGACAGGCGAGCCGATGGACAAGGCGGGCGCATATGGGATTCAGGGAAAATGTGCGATTTTTATTGACAAAATCGACGGTGACTATAATAATGTTGTAGGGCTTCCGGTGGCGGCGATTTACCGGGAGTTAAAGAAGCTTGGAATTGACCTTTATTTATGGTAAGGTAAGGAGGAATATTATGTACGATGAGGTTTGTCTGGACACATTTTTAGAGCAGCAGGGGAAGTTGTTTAAGGAGAACGTGGCGGAAAGCCGTGAGGAAGCGGAAGCGTTTTTGGAAGACTGCATGGCGGTGGTCGTTAAGAATCTGAAGGAAGTACGGGAATATTTTAAAAAGGAAGGAGCGGACATTGCGGGCATGAGCAAGGAAGAACTTGCGGATGCGGCGGAGGTGTTCGCGCTGCCGGACGGCAGATACCTGATCGTGGAGGCGTAATGTGCCTATAATAAGAAAGAATGAGGAAACAGAATGAAGAATTATGATGTGATTATTATCGGGGCCGGTCCTTCCGGCATCTTTTGTGCGTATGAGCTGATTCATGCGAAGAAGGATTTAAAGGTTCTTATGATCGAAAAGGGAAGAAGGATCGAGAAACGCGAATGTCCAAAGCGGAAGACGAAGGTCTGCGTGGGCTGCAAACCGTGTTCGATTACGACCGGATTTGCAGGGGCGGGCGCGTTTTCCGACGGAAAGCTTTCGCTCTCCCCGGATGTCGGCGGCAATCTGCCGGAGATTCTGGGCTATGATGAGACGGTCGCGCTGTTAAAGGAATCCGACGACATTTATCTGAAATTCGGGGCTGACACGAAGGTGTACGGCGTTGACAAGGAGAAGGAGATTCGTGAGATCCGCAGAAAGGCAATCAATGCGAACTTAAAGCTCATCGAGTGTCCGATCCGCCATCTCGGAACAGAGGAAGGGTACAAGATCTACGCAAGGCTTCAGGAACATCTTCTGGAAGAGGGCGTGGAAATGGAGTTCGGCACGATGGTGCAGGATATTCTGATCGAGGACGGACAGGTAAAGGGAATTATCACCGATAAGGACGAGACTTACATGGCGCCCGAAGTCATTTCTGCGGTCGGACGCGAGGGTGCGGACTGGTTTTCCCATATCTGTAAGCAGCATGGCATCGAGACGCAGGTCGGCACGGTCGATGTGGGCGTGCGCGTGGAGGTGCGCGATGAGGTCATGGAATTTTTGAATGAGAATCTCTATGAGGCAAAGCTCGTGTACCATACGCCAACCTTTGATGACAAGGTGCGGACTTTCTGTACGAATCCGTCCGGCGAGGTCGCGACCGAGTACTATGACAACGGGCTTGCCGTGGTAAACGGTCATGCGTACAAGTCAAAGGATTTAAAGACGAACAATACCAATTTTGCCATTCTGGTGTCAAAGAATTTTACGAAGCCGTTTAAGACGCCGATTGAATATGGTAAGCAGATTGCACAGCTCTCAAATATGCTCTGCGACGGCAAGATTCTGGTACAGACCTTCGGCGATTTTAAGAGGGGAAGAAGAACGACAGAGGAGCGCCTTTGCCGGAACAATCTGATTCCGACGCTAAAGGATGCCGTACCAGGTGATTTGTCGCTTGTGTTCCCGCACCGTATTATGGTGGATATTGAGGAGATGATCATGGCGCTTGATAAGGTGACGCCGGGGCTTGCGAGCGACGAGACGCTCCTTTACGGTGTTGAAGTCAAGTTCTATTCCAATAAGGTAGTGGTCAACAGGGATTTTGAGACCAGTGTCAGGGGGCTGCGTGCGATCGGAGACGGCGCTTCCGTGACGAGAGGCTTGCAGCAGGCGTCCGCGAACGGTATTTCGGTGGCGAGAAGTATCTTAAAGACGATGGCATAGACAAGGGTGTGTTGCGATGAAGAGAAAATGGGTTGCGAAGGTGGCTGCATGTGTATGCTGCATGGCGGTCATGCTTTCGGGATGTCAGATTGGAAACAAAGAGATTGTCGTTTCGGGCAGCCTGAATAATAAGCAGGTATTTGCGCTGAATAAGACGACATGCGGTCTGAAGGAGGCAAAGGTCTATCTGACGAATTACCAGAATATCTACGGAACTGCATATACGATTGATCTCTGGCAGCATGATTTCGGGGATGATTCCCTGACGCAGTATGTGAAGGATATTGCGCTCGAAGAGCTTACCCGTGTCTATTGCATGGATCTTCTGGCGCAGTCACAGGAAATGGCGCTCTCCGAGGAGGAGCTGCTTAAGGTGTCCGAGGCGGCGAAGGAATACTACGATTCACTGTCGGAGGAAGAGATTACATATATGGGAGTCTCGGAAATGGACATTGAAGAGTACTACACGCACTACGCGCTTGCACAGAAGCTCTATAATTCGCTCACGGACGGGGTAAATGACGAGGTGAGCGACGACGAGGCGAGGGTCATGGAAATCATGCAGATTTATGTGACGGAAAAGACGGATGCGTGGGAGGTAAGGCAGAAGCTGGAGCAGGGAGATGATTTTGCTTCGCTTGCGAATAACTATAATGAGAAGTCCGCAATTCAGGTCACAGTCGCGCGGGACGATCTGCCGGATGAGGTGGAGGAAATCGCGTTCCGGCTCGATAATGACGAGATTTCAGGAATGATTGAGACGGAGAATGGATACTATTTTATTAAGTGCCTGAATAAGTACGATGAGGAGCTGACGGAGGCGAATAAATCTAACATTGTGGAAAAACGGGAAAAAGAAGCGTTTGACGATGTGTATAATGAGTTTGTTTCATCCTTAAGTTCGAATCTCAATGTGGAACTGTGGGATAGCCTTGCGCTGCAGACGGACGGAACGATGACGACGAACAGCTTTTTTTCGGTGTTTGAAAAATACTGTAGTGATATATAGCGTGAGAAATGAGGTGTTTTCTTTGACAAAAGATATGACAAACGGATCTCCGATGAAATTGATCTTAGGATTTTCCGTGCCGCTTTTGTTCGGTTTTTTATTTCAGCAGTTTTATAATCTGGTAGATACGCTGATTGTAGGAAGATTTCTCGGTGTGGACGCGCTGGCGGCTGTCGGCGCTACCGGTTCAATCAACTTCCTGATTATCGGGTTCTGCATGGGTGTGTGCAACGGCTTTGCAATTCCGCTTGCGCATCGTTTTGGCGCAGGAGATTATAAGGCAATGCGTGCGTTTATGATGAATGCCGTGTACCTTGCGGTCGTTTTTGCGGCGGTGATGACGGTGCTTACCGTAGTGTACTGTAAGCCGATTCTTAAGTTGATGCGTACGCCGGACAATATTATTGATGACGCTTATATTTATATCGTTATCATTTTCGCGGGCATTCCCGCGACGTATCTTTATAATCTGATCTCGGGAATTATCCGTTCGATGGGAGATAGCAAGACACCTGTCGTATTTCTTACGATTGCCTCTGTGTTAAATATCGTACTGGATCTTGTACTGATTATAAGCTTTGATATGGGTGTGGCGGGAGCTGCACTTGCAACGGTGGTTTCGCAGGCGGTTTCCGGTGTCGGATGTCTCATCTACAGCATGAAGAAATTTGAGATTTTACACACAGATGAAGACGAGCGGAAAATCAATACATTTTATATGAAGACGCTCTGCGGTATGGGCGTTCCGATGGGGCTGCAGTATTCGATCACGGCAATCGGAAGCGTTATCCTGCAGAGTGCGGTCAACACGCTTGGTTCGGATGCGGTCGCGGCGATGACGGCGGGAAGCAAGATCGGTATGTTCTTCTGCTGTCCGTATGATGCGCTGGGGTCTACGATGGCGACCTACGGCGGGCAGAACGTGGGAGCAAAGAAGATGGACCGTATCAAGGAAGGGCTTAAGGATTGTTCGATTCTCGGCATAGGCTATTCGCTGATTGCGTTTGTAGTGCTTTACTTTGCAGGCGGAAGTCTGGCAGCCTTTTTTATCGAAAGCGCAGAGACTTCGATTATTGAAGACGCGCAGTTGTTTTTGATTATCAACAGTGCGTTCTATATAGCGCTGGCGTTCGTCAATATTGTGCGGTTCCTGATTCAGGGAATGGGCTACAGTAAGTTTGCGATTCTTGCGGGTGTTTTTGAGATGGTGGCGCGGACAATTGTCGGCTTTGTGTTTGTTCCGGTTTTCGGATATCCGGCGGCGTGCTTTGCGAGTCCGGTGGCATGGATTTTTGCGGATATGTTTTTGTTCCCGGCATATTTTCATGTGTTTAAGAAGACAAAGCGGATGTTAAATGTGGAATAGGAGGAAAACAGGGAGGATTTATGATAGAAATTTTAAAAGCAATACTTTTTGGCATTGTGGAGGGAATCACTGAGTGGCTTCCGATCAGCAGCACAGGACATATGATCCTTCTGAACGAATTTGTGACGCTTGAGGTCAGCAAGGAGTTCTGGGATATGTTTCTTGTTGTCATCCAGTTGGGGGCGATTCTTGCAGTCGTGGTATTGTTCTGGAATCTGATCTGGCCGTTTTCGCTTACATCCTCGGAGCAGGTTGTAAGCTCCGGCGCGGCGGGCACTGCGGGAAAGAAGGGCGGTTTCTGGCAGCAGGAATACTGGGTCATTGGACCGATTGCTGTACGGATGCCCATTATTATAAACTGGCTTAAAATCGTAGTATCCTGTCTGCCGGCGATTGTTTTCGTCGTGCTTGGGCTGGATGATACCTGCGACCGTCTTTTTTACAACCCGGTCTGTGTCTCCATCGCGCTGATCGTATTCGGTATCGCGTTTATTCTGGTGGAGAACCGCAATGCGGGAAGGAACGCATCCGTCGAAGAAATGCGTGATATTACGTTTCAAATGGCGGTTCTGATCGGAATCTTCCAGCTTCTTGCCGCGGCGTTTCCGGGGACCTCGCGCTCGGGTGCGACGATTATCGGTGCGCTTTTAATCGGCATTTCCAGAAAAGCGGCAAGCGAGTTTACATTTATCCTCGCGATTCCGGTCATGCTCGGCGCAAGCCTGCTTGAGCTGTTGGATTTTGGGTTTGCGCTGACGGGAACGGAATGGATGATTCTGCTTGCCGGAATGGTGAGCGCATTCGTCGTGTCCATCGTCGTCATCAAGTTCTTGCTGGGTTACATAAGAAAGCATGATTTTAAGGTGTTCGGCTGGTATCGTATTGTGCTGGGCGCGCTTGTGCTGGCGTATTTTTTCCTGTTAAAATAGAACAGCCGCAGAAGAAGAAAAATGAGCGGAAGAGGCGATTGCTTTTTCCGCTTTTTATGCGATAGGAAATACCGGATTACTAAAGTGAGAGAGCGATAGGAGAGATAGAACAACATATGAGTATTTTAAACGTAGAGCATCTGACGCACGGCTTTGGAGACCGCGCCATTTTTGAAGACGTTTCTTTCCGCCTGTTAAAGGGAGAACATATCGGGCTTGTCGGGGCGAACGGCGAGGGCAAGTCTACTTTTTTAAATATTGTGACGGGAAAGCTGATGCCGGACGAGGGCAAGGTGGAATGGGCGAAGAATGTCCGCGTCGGATATCTGGATCAGCATTCCACGCTGACAAAGGGCATGACGATTGAGAGCGTGCTTAAGTCGGCGTTCGGCTGGCTGTTTGAGCTGGAAGAGAAGATGAATGAAATCTGTGACGCGCTTGGCACGGCGGAACCGGCGCAGATGGACGCTATGATGGAAGAACTTGGCGTGATACAGGATACGCTTGCCATGCACGATTTCTATACGATCGACGCAAAGGTGGAGGAGGTCGCACGCGCGCTTGGGCTTCTGGAGCTTGGACTT
The DNA here is from genome assembly GCA_017937095.1 of Roseburia sp. Classification (GTDB taxonomy): domain Bacteria; phylum Bacillota; class Clostridia; order Lachnospirales; family Lachnospiraceae; genus Roseburia. The sequence continues at coordinate 336,511 of JAGBEG010000017.1, forward strand.
TCGCATGATGTGACTGACTTAAGCGGCGGGCAGCGTATGAAGGTGCTGCTTGCAAAGCTTCTTTTGGAGAAGCCAGACATTCTACTGCTGGACGAGCCGACGAACTATCTGGACGCGGAGCATATCGCATGGCTCACCCGCTATCTGCAGGAGTATGAGAACGCGTTTATCCTGATTTCACATGATATTCCGTTTTTGAACGATGTCGTCAATATTATTTATCATATGGAAAATCAGCATCTTGACCGCTACGTGGGAAACTACGACAAGTTCGAGGAGGTCTACGCGGTAAAGAAGTCGCAGCTTGAGGCCGCCTACCGCAAGCAGCAGCAGGAAATCAGTGAGTTAAAGGATTTTGTCGCGCGCAACAAGGCAAGGGTCGCGACGAGAAATATGGCGATGTCCAGACAAAAGAAGCTCGACAAGATGGAAGTCATCGAGCTTGCCGCAGAGCGTCCGAAGCCGGAATTTTCGTTTCCGATGGGGCGCACGCCGGGAAAATATATTTTTGAGACGAAGGGGCTTGTCATCGGCTACGATGAGCCGCTCTCAAAACCGCTTGACATTGCGCTGGAGCGAGGACACAAGGTCGCGCTGACCGGTGCGAACGGTATCGGAAAGACGACGCTGTTAAAAAGTCTTCTGGGGCTGATTCCGCCGGTGAAGGGAACGGTGGAGCAGGGAGAGAATCTGCTGATCGGCTATTTTGAGCAGGAGATCAAGGGTGAAAATAAGCGCACCTGCATCGAGGAAATATGGGAGGAGTTCCCAGCTTTTTCCCAGTATGAGGTGCGCGCGGCGCTTGCGCGGTGCGGACTTACGACAAAGCACATCGAAAGTCAGGTGCGCGTCTTAAGCGGCGGCGAGCAGGCGAAGGTACGTCTCTGCAAGCTGATGAACCGCGAGACGAACGTCCTGCTTCTCGACGAGCCGACGAATCACCTTGATGTGGAGGCGAAGGAGGAGCTAAAGCGCGCATTAAAGGAATATCGCGGAAGTATGCTCCTTATCTGTCATGAGCCGGAGTTTTATCAGGATATTGTCGGCGAGGTGTGGGACTGCTCGAAGTGGACGACGAAGATTTTGTAATCTCACCCATCCGCCAACTGCAGCTCGTAAAGCTTCCGGTAAATCCCATCCTGCGCCAGCAGCTCCTGATGCGTGCCGCATTCTTCAATCTGTCCGTGGTGCATGACGATAATCTTATCTGCGTGCTGGATGGTGGAGAGGCGGTGCGCTACCATGATGGTCGTGCGCCCTTCCATCAGCTTTTCCAAGGCTTCCGTAATCATGACCTCTGTCTCGGTATCGATGTTGGCGGTCGCCTCGTCGAGCACCAGAATGGCAGGATTGTAGGCGAGTGTCCGCGCGAAGGAGAGAAGCTGCCGCTGCCCCGCGGAGAGCGTACTTCCGCGCTCTGTTACAGGCTCGTCATAGCCGCCCGGAAGCTTCTCGATGAAGGAGTCGGCGCCCACGATTTCTGCGGCGCGTTTTACATCTTCCAGAGAAATCGCTTCGTTCCGCAGGGAAATATTGCTCTTGATATCCCCGGTGAAGATAAACACATCCTGCTGTACCTGCCCGATGGCGGAGCGGAGAACATCCGTGTCGATTTCGCGGATATCAACGCCGTCGATGAGAATTTCCCCTTTTTGAATATCAAAATAGCGTCCGATGAGATTGAGAATCGACGATTTTCCGGCGCCTGTTGCGCCCACAAACGCGATCTTTTCTCCCGGATGGATGACAAAGCTGACATCTTTTAGGATGTAGTCGTCGTTTTCGTAGGCGAACCATACGTGACGAAATTCAATTCTGCCCTTAATATCTACGCTCGTCGGATTTTCTGGATTTACAATCTCCGGTTTCTCATCTAAAATCGAAAAGACCTTCTCAGCGGAAGCGAGAGAGGACTGCAGCGTTCCGAACTGCTCGGCAAGCTCCTGGATCGGTTTGAAAAAGGAGCTGATATAGGTGATAAAGATAAAAAGCGTGCCGAGGGAAAGTGAGCCATGAAGCACAGAGGCGCTTCCCACGCCAAGGATGATGATGGTGGCGACGACGGACAGAAGGTCGATCGTCGGACGGAAAATTGCAAATGTCATGACCTCCCGCCAGTTTGCGGCAAACAGCTTGCCGGACTTTTTCTCAAATTGCCGGTATTTTTCCTCTTCCCTTGCGAAAATCTGAATCAGGCGCATTCCCGAGATATGCTCGGATAAAAAGGTGTTAAGCTCCGTGATCCTGTTTCTTGTGATTTGGTATGCCTTTCTGGACAGAAACCGGAAAAAGAAGGTCAGCACGGCGACGAGCGGAAGCAGCAGGAAGGAAAATCCCGCCATGCGCGCGTCGATGGAGAGCATGACGATCGCGTAGCCGATGATGAGGACAATGTTTTTGAACAGCTTGACAAGGATTGTGGAAAACAGTTCGTTGACCGCCTCGGTGTCGTTGGAGACACGCGTGACAAGCTTGCCGACCGGGGTCTGGTTAAAAAAGCCAAGCGATAAGCTGTGGATGTGGCAGAACACATCCTCGCGCATCTGGTAGATGATTTTCTGCCCCATTTTCTGGAGCATCCAGGTGTCTGCGGCATTTAAGACAAATCCAAGCAGAAGCATCAGAAGATAGAGCAGCGCGGCATGGAGGATGCCGATAAAATCATAACGGCGCAGTTCCCTTAAGTCGTCAGCAGTAAGCTTTACGGCGCCGTCCGCCACATAGGAGGAGAGCGTCTGATAATCCGTGTCGCGAAGGAGAACGCACTCTTCGGCGGTGAGATTTTCTGCCATATAGTAGCGGTCCTGGTAAAGAATAAGTTGATAATAAGGCGCACTGCCGCTATCTGTCTTTGCAGAAGCTTCTGTGCTGCTGTTCGCATTTGCAGATGTATCAGTGTCAGAAGAGCTATCTGCGTTGGTCACAGAACCATCCCTCGTAAGGTAAATGCCATGGTAGGCGACAGCACCCGGCGCATCTTCGGTCGTTACCGTGTAAGGCGTGTAGTAGCCGTTGATATAGTCGTCAATCGCATCACCAATGATGATCGGGCGGTAAAGCTCCACTACAATGATAAAAAGAACCAGAAGGGTAGCAGATGCCATGACCCATTTATGCGGTTTTAAGTAAGCGAGAAGCCGTCTCATGACCGTGCACCTCCTTTCTGATAGATGTCTGCGTGGAATCCCTCCGTTGCCTGCCGCGCTTCAAGCTGCTGCTTTGTAAACATATCCCGGTAGATACCGTTTAACTGCATCAGCTCGCTGTGGGTTCCGATTTCCTTTGCCTCTCCATCGTCCAAGACCATAATGATATCTGCATTCTGAATTGTTGAGATGCGGTGCGCGATAAGAATCGTCGTTTTCCCTGCGCGGTTTTTCTTTAAGTTTTTTAAAATGTGCTCCTCCGTGTCGGTATCCACGGCGGAGAGCGCATCGTCAAGAATCAGAATCGGTGCGTCCTTCATCAGCGCCCTTGCGATGGAGCTGCGCTGTTTCTGACCGCCGGAGAGCGTAACGCCGCGCTCTCCGACGACGGTATCGTAGCCGTCCGGGAAGGAGACAATGCTTTCGTGGATGCATGCCGCTTTCGTCGCCTGAATAATGGAATCCATATCCCAGTCATCCGCGCCGAAGGCAATGTTGGACTTTAAGGTGTCCGAGAACAGGAAATTATCCTGCGGGACGTAGGCGATATTTTCGCGCAATGTCTTTAAGGCGATGTGGTTGATGTCCTTTCCGTCGAGCAGGATCATCCCCGGTTTTGTATTGTAGAGACGCAACAGAAGATTGACAAGCGTAGTCTTTCCGTTTCCGGTGCGCCCGATGATTGCAAGCGTTGTGCCCGCAGGAACATGCAGGTTGATATCCTTTAAGGTCGGCTCGGTATGTCCCTGATGCAAAAAGGTGAGATGGGAGAAGGTGATGTCTCCATGCAATTGTACGACGTCTGTGACGTCCGGCGCATCGGAAATATCCGGGTCTGCATCGAAGACCATCTTGATGCGGCGTGTGGATGCAGCGCCCTGTGAGAACATATTGACTGCTTCGCCGCAGGCGAGCATCGGCCAGACGAGCATACCGATATACTGATTGAAGGCGACGAACCGTCCGAGCGTGATTTCTCCAATGAGCGCGAGATAGCCGCCGTAGATTAAGGTCACGAGGCTCGAGAGTCCGATGATGACGTCAAGCAGCGGCATGACGACAGACTGCAGGCGCACGACATTTAAGTTCTGTTCCATCGAGCGGCGGTTCGCTGCAGCGAAGGCGTAGCGCTCGGCGCGCTCCCTGACAAATGCCTTGATGACGCGCACGCCGGAGAAGCTTTCCTGTACGAAGTCAGTCAGATCAGAGATGGCGTCCTGCCTTGCCTGAAAGCGTTTATCCATGATTTTTCCATAGTAGATCTCACCGAAGCAGATGAGCAGCATCGGGATAATGGCAAGAAGCGTCAGCGGAATGCTGACATAGTACATCATCTGTCCGATGACCATAAGCGTCATAACGGAGGCATCGAACACGCAGATAACGGCGGGACCGATGGACATGCGCACCGCGTTCAAGTCGCTGGTAAAGCGCGTCATCAGATCTCCGGTTCCGTGTTCGTTATAGTATTCCACATCCATCTGCTCTAAGTGCGCGAACATATCGTTACGCAGCTCGCGCTCGATGGAGCGGGAAGCACCGAAGATAAAATAGCGCCACAGGAAACGGCCGACAGAAATCAGAAGCCCGAGCAGAAAAATGCAGATAAGACATTTTGCCACGCCGTTCCAGTTCATGGTGTGCGCGGTCAGCCCGTCAGTAATCACTCCGGTCAGCTTTGGAATAAAAAGGTTGGAGAAATCGACCACGAAAAGGGTGATGATGCCTGCGATATATTGAAATTTGTGTTTTTTAATATATTGGAAAATAAAAGAAAAAGAATTCATGAATGTCTCCTGAAAGGGTAGCGTGAAAAGAACTTCTAATGCTCACAGCAAAGACTGTTCGCAAAGAAGTTCTTGAAATGTCACATCTGTCCGGAACTGCGGCTTACTGCCAGAAGTTTCTGGCGCATTTCATCCTCAATTCTTCCCAGTTCCTGTTCCGCATTTCTTCTCTTGGCGCGTCCATCCTCCTGAATTTTTAAGACCTCGTCCAAGGTGCTGATCAATGTTTTATTGGTAGCCGTCAAGGTTTCGATATCGACAATGCCGCGTTCGCTTTCACGGGCGGTCTCTATGGTTGCAGTCTTAAGTGTCTCTGCATTTTTCCGAAGCAGGGCATTGGTCATGTCTGTCACTTCCTTCTGGGCTTTTGCAGCTTCGCTGGAATGATTCAGACCTATGGCAATCACCATCTGGCTTTTCCACAATGGTATTGTATTGACAAGCGTGGACTGGATTTTTTCTGACATGGCGGTATCGTTGCTCTGGATCAGCCGGATCTGGGGAGCCATCTGCATGGAAATCGCCTTTGTCAGTTCCAGATCATAAATTTTCTTTTCAAAACGTTCACACATGGACGCGAAATCGTTGGCAGCCTGCGTATCTTCCGGAAGTCCGCTTTGTTCTGCTTTTTTCAGAAGGGCGGGAAGTTCTACGGTTCTGGCCTGTGTAAGCTTCTGTTTGCCTGCAAGAATATACATGGACAATTCTTTGAAATAATTCAGATTCAGCTCATACATCTTGTCAAGCATAGCGGCATCCTTAAGCAATGTGATCTGATGATCTTCCATTACTTTACAGATTTTGTTGATATTTGTTTCTGCCTTGTTGTATTTTATTTTCAGGCTCTCCAGCTTATTACTGCTTTTTTTGAAAATTCCAAGGAATCCTTTTTCTTCTTCGGCTTCAAAGTCTTTCAGTTCGGTGACAACATCGGTCAGCATCTGACCGATTTCGCCCATATCCTTGGTACGCACATTATTCAGTGCATTCTCGGAAAAATCAGCGATCTTTTTCTGGCTTCCCGCGCCGTACTGCATGACCATCTGGGCGTTGGTGATATCAATCTGGGCGGCAAAGTCGTTTACCATCTTTTGTTCTTCGGGTGTCAGTACCATCTCCGGTATCTCCGGTTGTTCTTCCTTTAACACCTGCATTTGATTTCCTGTGGATTGGGGGTCGCCTGCCTCCGGAAAGGGAGCAAGGGTCAAAGAAGGCGCTTCTTTGAGCATTTCGTCTAAATCGTTGTTCATTTGGTTATCCTCCATCTAATTTATTATGATTCCCGCTTGTTTGGCGCAAACTCCATTTCCTGCGTTAATCCTTCTCTTGCAAGCATGGTCTTAAGTACCTGCGCATCTGTAGTCACGTCAAATACAGTATCCTGAAACAGATTGTTCAAAAGCTCTGAAAAGGCCTGATTAATGGTATCAAGCGTATTTTCTATCTCTGCTTTGGCTTTTATGATCTCTTCTCCCGGGGTGCTTATCTGGTCAAATTCTTCATAAGCCTCCACCAGCTTTAATATGGTAGGCAGATAGTAGTCCATCAGCTTATGCATTCGATGCATTTGTTCGGGGTGTTCCCGGATACGGTCAAAAATCTCTTTTAAAAGACTTTCGAGACGAAACAGCTTTGCAGAAATGACTTCTCCGGCAATTTGGTCATTCAGGTCGCGCAGCTTTCGTATATATTCCATTCCTTCCGCTACCATGGTATTCAGTTCCGACTCCTGCCCGTGTAATTCCTCCGGTGCGGATGATGCTTTGGAAGCTTGTCCGGTTCCTTTTGGCTCCGGAGATTTCCGGCTGGCTTCTTCCCTCTGTATCCGGTTGTTTTCCACCTCCAGATATTGCCGGTAAACGACGTCGTTTAGCATAAAGCAGGTATTCTGTTCATCCAGATGTCCTTCCGGAAAGATGCCAAGCTTTAACATTTTCTGAAGATCCTTTATAACATAGCTTTCCTTTTTTCCGGTATTTTTTGCCAGTGTTTTAATCTCTCCGAACATTCGATAGTCACAAAACGTAACGTAGCGTTCCGCGCGTTTTAAGCGTTTTTTCTGACTGATTCCAAGATGGATCATGCCAAAGAAGAGTGCAAGAAAAGCAATGTTTACAATCCAGCCGAATGGGGAAGTGGCATCGGCGGCGAGCGCAAGCAGACGTATAAAAGTTACGATTCCGGTAATGCCAAGACCGATTCCGCCGAAGACCTGATACAGAACACTTGATACATTTCCCACCTTTTTCATTTTTACAAAAGAGAGATTTGCGTTTAAGCTGTTATTGACAGGAACGGACTGTCTGGGCGGTTGCTGACGCGTCTGTTTCTGCCAAGCCTGCATCTTTTCCTGTCTTTGACTTCCCTGCGTCTGCTGCTGCCTGGGCGGAACGTTCGTCTGTGGGTATGGCTGTGCCTGTGAGTATGCCTGCGTCTGCGTTTTTTCAGTTTTGGAAAAACTTGTGTAAGTGTATTGACCTTTTCGGTTCAGGTAATCGTCATTCTGTGTAATATGTATACCGACCTCGTCTAATGTATTGACGACGGTCTGAGATACCAGATGATTCAGATTACTGAAATCTCCGCTTTGCAGGGCGTCTGTTACGGCGTCTTTGATCTGTTCCCCGGCTCGGCTCCAGTTCTGATAGTCATTCATATGATAAAACCTCTTTATGTCTTTTACTGATAGAATTTCTTATAACTTTTATTATCACACATCAATTCCTGCTCCGCAATAGTTTCTTTTGGGCTGTATGTGAAAATGAATATGGAATTTGTCAGAGAACAGAGAAAAACAACCACAGTTTCAAAATGATAGAAACTGTGGTTGTAGCGTTCTGTCACTATTTAGTTAACAGCATCATGATCTTGTTGCTGCGCTCAACGAATTTTCCCATCGCCTCAACGGACAGCGGCTGGTTCGAGAGCATTGCCAGATCGTAGAGCTGTTCGCAGAACATCGGAACATGCTCGGAATCCTTGTGTTCGAAGATGTATTTTACCAGCTCGTTGTTGGCGTTTAAGGTCAGCGTCTGGTCTGCGGCGAACATATTCGGGTCCATACCGCCCATGCCGCCCATCGCGTACATCTTCATCATATCCTGCATACGTCTTCCTTCCTCGGAGAGGGTGATGATGGAAGAAATGTTCTCGTTCTTTAATTTCTCGACCTTGATGGTGAGTTTATCGTTGTTCAATGCTTTCTTGAATACTTCGGTGAGAGCATCGGTCTCGTTCTTTAAAGCCTCCTCGGAAGTCTCGTCCTTTAAGGATTCGGTGAGGTCTGCATCGATGCGCATGAATTTGTAATTCTCATTGCGCTGTTCAAGCTGGGAGATAAAGGAGGTATCGATGTTGTGGTCTAAGATGACCGCATCCATATTCTGCTCCTTGAACAGCTTGATATACTGTCCCTGCTGTACCTTGTCGGTGACATAGTAGACAATCTTGCGCTCATCCTTTTCTTCCTCGTCTGCATCGTCCGCCGCATCGGAAGCGTCGTTTGCGCTGTCGTCATTGACAGGATTGCCGTCGGCATCGACGACCTCGGCGGAAGCGGTGTCTTCGCCTGCCTCGTCTTCTTTCGTTTCCTCTTCCTTTACAAGAAGCTCCGGCAGAGTCAGATATTTGTCATCCAGATTCTTAAAGAGGATGTAGTCGTTCATCTTGTCGCAGAACTTCGTATCTTTTAAGCAGCCGAATTTGATAAATGGGCTGATATCGTCCCAGTATTTCTCGTAGCTTTCTTTGTCTGTCTTGCACATGCCGATGAGTTTGTCGGCAACCTTCTTGGTGATGTATTCCTCGATCTTCTTTACGAAGCCGTCGTTCTGCAGCGCGGAACGCGATACATTAAGCGGCAGATCCGGGCAGTCGATCACACCCTTTAAGAGCATCAGAAATTCCGGAATGACTTCTTTGATATTGTCAGCGATAAATACCTGGTTGTTGTACAGCTTGATCGTTCCCTCGATGGAATCATACTCGGTATTGATCTTCGGGAAGTAGAGGATTCCTTTTAAATTGAACGGGTAGTCCATGTTCAGGTGAATCCAGAATAACGGCTCCTTGTAATCAAGGAATACCTTGCGGTAGAATGCCTTGTACTCCTCGTCGGTGCAGTCGTTCGGGTTCTTAAGCCACAGCGGATTGGTGTCGTTCAACGGAACAGGACGCTTTACGATTTTAAGCTTATCCTTGGCAGGGGAAACCTCGACCATTTCCTTCTCGCCGTTCTCGTTCTCCTTTTCCTCCATCTTGGCTTCCTCGTGAATCTCCTCTACAACCGTATCGGTGTCCAGCTTGTCGGCGGCGTCGATGGTCTCGTACTGTGTCTCTGCGTTCGCCTTGCTCAGGTAAATCTCAGTCGGCATGAAGGAGCAGTACTTCTCGATGACCTCTCTTGCACGGTATTCATTGGCAAATTCCAGACAGTCCTCGTTTAAGTGAAGCGTAATCTCTGTCCCGACAGTGTCCTTGCTGCCGTCGGTCAGTTCGTAATCCGTGCCTCCGTCGCAGCTCCAGTGAACGGCTGTCGCACCGTCTCTGTAGGAGAGGGTATCGATTTCAACCTCGTCTGCGACCATAAATGCAGAGTAGAAGCCGAGTCCGAAATGACCGATGATCTGATCGTCTGTGGACTTGTCCTTGTACTTCTCGATGAAGTCGGTCGCACCGGAAAATGCGATCTGGCAGATGTATTCCTCGACCTCGTCCGCGGTCATGCCAAGACCGTTATCGATGAATTTCAAGGTCTTCTCCTCCGGGTTTACGATGACTTCGATCTTCGCCTTGAAATCGGAAGGAAGGGTGTATTCGCCCATCATGTCGAGCTTCTTTAACTTGGTGATTGCATCACAGCCGTTGCTGATCAGCTCACGGTAGAAGATGTCGTGGTCGGAATATAACCATTTCTTGATAATCGGGAAAAGATTGTCGCTGTCGATTGAAAGACTTCCATGTTTGTTTGCCATAATGAACACTCCTTTATCTGAAAATAATTGTGTACGAGGTACCGGAAACAGAATGCAGATACAAGATTCGTTTCCCATAGATAAAATATTATAACCGTAAAAATAAAAAGTCAATAGAAAATTAGCACTCTTTTTAGATGAGTGCTAACAATTTTGCGCAAAGCCTTGAAAATAAGGGATTTTCTTAAATTATGAAAAAATTATAAAGTAATAATTCAGCCGCTAAAAAATTTGAAATTTTAAGGAAATCATATTATACTGAGATGCAGGGAACGGCAGAAAAGGTAAGAGGGAATTTCTATGATACAGTTACAGGCGAATCCGGAATTAAAGCAGACATTCACAACGTTGATCGAGACGATGAAAGTGCCGGTAAAGTGGAACGGCATCTTTGTGGTAATCGATAACTATATTATTTTGCAGGGAGAAGTGCGCTCCCTGTTTTTTCATTTTGATACCAGAAAAGTAGCCACGAACATTATTGATATTCCGGCGCAGCAGGAAGTGTTTGGAACAGAGGGGAATACAAAGGTACAGAATGCAATCAATATGATTCTTTATGCATTCGGAAAATGGGGAACGATCAAGGGGCTTAAGGTGGAGAAGAGCCATAAGCAGCTTAACGAGCTTTTTGTCGGCGTTATGCGGGAGTTTGGCGTCGAGCCGGAGTATACGCAGATGTATTTCCGCTTCTACCGTCACGGCATGCGCATTACTTATGAGGACGTCATTCAGATGGCGTTAGAATCCGGTCAGGAAAATGAGGCTGGGGAGGAAGAAAAAGCGGGAGGCTTGTGGCGCAAGATTGTCTGGAAAAAGGCGCGTGTGAATTTCGTGCACGTGGAAACAACCATTAAAGAGCGAAGAGCCAGCCGCATTGGAAATAATTTTTATTTAGTGGGGTATCTGTGTCCGTTGTGTAAAGAGAAGCTTCATATGGTCGTCTATCCGATGGGAAAGGAATTTCTCGTCGAGACGGAGGAGGGAGGCGTTCTTCTGGCGAGGGCGGCTGTGTGCAGCCATTGCCTTCGGTTCTATACGCCGCGCCCGCACAGGCTGTTTGCCGAGGGGGATATCTATACGCTTGATTTCGAGGAGGATGAGGCGGCGTACGGGGATTATCTGGAGCTGCTGGGGAGGGATGGCGACCGCGTGTCAAATTACCATACAAATGAATTTGCAGATGGAAGAGCGCCGGAGGACGAAGCGGATCTGGAGGAGGAATTGGACGAGCTTTGCGCCAATTTGCCGGAGTTGTCCGACGCGGAGCTTAGAAAGCTCGCGGCGCGCATGGAGGAAGGCTTTTATTCGGATGAGAGCATTGCAAAGTACGAGCCGAGGGTGCAGGCGCAAAGGCGGGGAAGAGCGTCAGGCAGAGACGGCTTGCGTGACGGCATAGGAAAGGGCGATAGCGGAAGTGGACAGGCGGCAGAACAGGGCGCGCACGGGAAGACTGAGGAGAGCGGTGCTGCCGGGGAGAAGAGCGGAGGCGCGCAGAGAAAGACAGGCGCGCATCAGACGCCCGGGAATCGTCAGAAAATCGGGCAGAGTGCTGCGGGGGAACGTGAGGCTGCCGGGAATCGTCGGAAAGCCGGATGGGATGAAGCCGGGGAGAAAGTGGGCAGAGAGAGAAACGGCGTTTTTGAATATATGGATGCGGGAAGAGAGGATGGACGCGCGGAAGCGGCGCAGTGCCATACGAACGAGGCGGTTGTAGCTGATTCTTCGGAAAAGCAGGCAGCAAAGGAAAAGTACGAGGCGCGCATGAAGCAGCTCGACCGCTATTCCGAGCGCCAGTTAAAGGAATTAAAGCGCCAGCTTGAAGGAGAAACATATCTGACCTTTGAGGAGAAGAAAACATATTTAGATCAGATAAAAGAAAAGCTTTCCAGAGATCTGACAGCGCGCCTTAAGGGGAAGGCGGATGCCTGCGAGGGAAAGAACTATGCGGTGATGAAGCGTGTAACTGAGGAGGTAAAGGCTGCAGATATCCCGGAGAAATCCAAGCACCCCATACTTGAGCAGCTTAAGCTCTGGATGGATGCGCAGGCAAAACGCGAGGTAGAGCAGCTTATCGCAAAGATGCCGCCGAATCTTGACCGCAGGCAATATCAGGAATACCTTGCAAGACTCAGGGAATATGAGGATGTGGACTTAAGTCCTTACGAAGAGAAGCTTGCGGAGGGAAGGGAAGCGGCGGAGCGAAGGGAGCTTGCCAACTTAGTGAAACGCGCCAGAAAGGTCAGCAGGGAGGACTACAGAGAACTGGAGGCGAGGCTTAAGGAAGAAGACTTTTTACCGGAGCTGACAGCGCCTTATATAGCACGCATTGAGGAGAAAATCCGTCAGCTTGATGCGGATGCAATTGCGGAAATTTGTCCTGCTCCTTTGCAGATGTCATTTGAGGATGGCATGGAGGCATACCGGAAGCTTAAGGAGGGGGATTTTCTCCCGGAACTCAAGGAAGATGCGTTAAAGGCGCTTTCCAAGCGGCTTTCGCGAATTAAGACAGACGAGTGCGAGCTGCTGGTAAAGAAGCTTAAGGCAGAGCTTGCAGAGGCAGGGATTGCAGAGAATGCGAGACATCATTTCTATCCGGCGAGAAGAGTATTGATGAATCAGGCGGCGCCGGAGGAAACCGAGCTGATTGATTTTGCAATGGCGTCATATGCGGCGGGCAGAGGGTTGTTTGAATATCCGATTCTGGTCGTGGATGCGACGCGGAATGGAACCGGAAGGGAGGGAATGATCTTGACCCCGGATCATCTGTTTTACAGCACGGCATTTTCCGCCTGTGGAACGGAGATTGCGGAAATCCGCGGAATATCTGCATCGACCGGGCTTTTGAACCGCGGGCTTTATGTGCATCCGAAGCATGGCGCGAAGTATAAGATACCATATGCGGTGGATGCGAAGGAACTGTCGGATTATGCGGGCGTGTTGGATGCATTTGTGAAATATCTGATTGAGAAGCCGGATTCCAGAAAGGTGACGTATCTTGCGAGTGAAAAGCACGACACTATCTGCTGCTTCCGGTGTGGCTGTGAATATAAGGGTGGAACTGTCTGCCCGAAATGCGGGTATCAAAACAATGGTTAAGAGGAATAAGACAGGGAGGTTTCTTAATATATATAGGTAATAAAAGAGAAAACCGGATGATATTATGCAGAGTCATTGCAAAAAGGGATTATGTATCGCGTTTTTGTTTTCATTGATGTTCTTATCGGGTTGGCAGGTGGCGAAAATACGGGAGAAACGGACGGTAGATACCGCTTCGATTGCGGCGGAGGCGCAGAACTGGGGGCTTGGGTTTGGCACGGAGGGAACGCAGCCGACAGGAAATGCGACAGCGGAGGAATTGAAGCAGTACGATACTTATTTCGTGGGAGATGCAACGGAGAAGGTGATTTATCTGACCTTCGATTGTGGATATGAGAACGGAAATACGGAGGCAATTCTGGATGCATTAAAGAAACACAATGCCCCGGCGACGTTTTTTGTGGTGGGACATTTCTTAGAGAGCGCGCCTGACATTGCAAAACGGATGGTGGAGGAAGGACATACCGTAGGCAATCATACCTATCATCACCCGGATATGTCGTCCATTTCGGATATGGCTTCGTTTCAGAAGGAGATGGATGACAACGCCGCGCTTTTTAAAGAGGTGACGGGGCAGGAGATGACAAAGTACTACAGACCGCCGCAGGGCAAGTACAGTACGGAGAATCTAAAGATGGCAAAGGAACTGGGTTATCATACCTTTTTCTGGAGTCTTGCCTATGTGGACTGGAATGTGGATGAGCAGCCGACGAAGGAGGAAGCGTTTGATAAGCTTCTTGGAAGAATCCATCCGGGTGCAATCGTCCTGTTACATAGCACGTCAAAGACGAACGGGGAGATTCTGGATGAACTGCTGACAAAGTGGGAGGAGATGGGCTATACGTTTGCGCCGCTCTCGGAGCTTTGCGAATGATTTAGCGTAATGAACGGAAAAACAGGGGAGGTCATAACAATAGTATGGTCTCCTCTGTTTTTTGGATAATAGATGCTACCAGTATTTCTGGAGATATTCTTCTGCTTTACCTGTCTGACAAGGTTGTGAATGGTTTCAATCGTCTGATTGGTAACGTTTGCTTTTGTCGTTTCCTCTATGTATTTTAACATATCTTTGAGTTCCTGGCTAGGGTTTCCTTCCGTTCCCCGGGTATATAAAAAGATTTTTCGGGCGCCGTCCTCATATGGAATGGAAGAATCCTCAACGCATTGATTTTCAATGGTGTAGACCATGCGATTGGGTGGATTTACAACAGAGAAGCACAGGAAAACTTGTAAAGCCTTGGGAAACATGTTATGATACCCAAAATCGGAGAAACGTGAGGAAACGAAAGAGATGTGCAAAGGTATATATACAATAATAAGAATCGATGAACCGGATTTCGGCTGTGAGGGAAGACCGGAGGGAAGACCTGCGATGGATACGATGATTCTGCGCGGAGAACAGGGACAGGAGGTTACGATGCAGATGGAGGAGACGCGGGTATGGGAACTCGGTCTGGATGAGGGAAAAGATATCATTTTGGATGAGAAGGGAGAAATCAGCGGACTGGCGGAGCGGATGAAGCGGCTTGAGACGAAGCGGCTGATTTTAAGGTCGTGGCGCATGACGGATGCATGGGATATGTATGCTTATGCCTCCACAGATAAGGTCGGTCCGATGGCGGGATGGAAACCGCACGAGGATATCGGGGAGACAAGACAGATTTTAAGGAATATGTTTGTCGGGGCGGACGATGTGTGGGCGCTTGAGTTAAAAGAAAATCATAAGGTTATCGGATCAGTCGGACTGCATAGGACGAAGAGGGAAGCGTTTATCTGCGACAGAGAACTTGGTTTTGTGCTCTCAGAGGAATACTGGGGATTAGGCTTGATGCCGGAGGCGGCAGAGCGGGTGATACAATACGCCTTTGAAGAGCTTGGAGCAGAGAAGCTTATTGTCCTGCATTCTGACTTTAACATGCAGTCAAAGCGTGTGATAGAAAAGCTGGGGTTTTTCTGGCTGACCCGTCTGGAAAAGTATCGGAAGGGATATGACGGCAGGAAGTTGAATAAAGAGGTGTACGGTATGACGCGGGCGCAATACCGGAAGGAAAGTCCTGATATTTTAACGGTGCAGGATGTGGATTACCATATCGTGAAGCTGCTCGGAAAGGGCAAAGGAGGATATTCCTACCTTGCATGGGATGGCAGGAAGGAGTATGTGGTGAAGCAGATTCACCATGAGCCATGCTCCTATTATGCATTTGGGGATAAGATGGAGGCAGAGCAAAGGGACTATGAAAAATTGCGGAAAATCGGGGTCACGCTGCCAAAGCTGCTTGCGGTCGATGTGGAAAAGGAGCGTATTCTAAAGGAATATATTAAGGGAGATACGATTTACGATCTGGTTTTGCGGGATGAGATGAAAGCGGAATATTTAGAGCAGATGAAGCGGATGTGCGAACAGTGTTACAGTGCACATATCAACATCGACTATTTTCCTACAAATTTTGTGGTACAGGATGGAGTGCTGTATTATATTGATTACGAATGTAATGAATATATGGATGAGTGGAACTTTGAAAACTGGGGCGTAAAATATTGGTCAAAGACGCCGGAATTTCTGGCGTATGTGGAGGAGCACAGAGGAAATTAGCATGAAGGGAAATTTTAAATGAGAGCAAAAGTATTTTTCCTGTCGCTTTTGGCGATGACGATGTTCACATCCTGCAATTATAATAAGACTACACATGAAGATGGAAATATCGGAGAAAGCCGGAACGAACCACAGCAGGAAATACAAGGCGAATCAGAACAGGAAACACAGGATAAAGAAACGATAGATCATATCATGCAGTGCCTTTATGAAGAAGTCCCGGAAATTGATGATTGGACGGATTATGTAGAGAAAAAGAGCGGGGGAAAGGCATATTTGTACCAGCGCTGTGACGAAGGTGTGCGGGATGTCTACCGGAACGGAGCAGGGAGCGAATATTTAGGGGAATATTATTCGGTCTATGTAGGTGAAATGTGGGAGGATCACAGTGTCAACTGGGGGTATTTCTATGTCAGTGTAACATTTGATGAGGTTCTCTGGGAGAACACAGTATGGCTGGAAAATGAATTTGAAACATACACATTGGAAGAATGGAGAAATTCCCGGTATTATCCCAAATTAGACGCATGATAGGAACTATTTTGTCATAGCCGATTTGACGTGAAAAAGAATTTTAAAAATCATCTTGACTCTCACGCTGCGTCATAGGATAGGCTGTTTTTATCAGAGACAGGGGGATTGCATATGAGAACGGTAAAGGAAGTTGCAGAATTGACAGGTATCAGCGTGCGCACGCTTCATTACTACGATGAAATCGGGCTGTTTCGCCCGACCAAAATCAGTGAGGCGGGATACCGGCTTTATGACGATAAAGCCCTTGAGCGTCTGCAGCAGATTTTATTTTTCCGGGAATTTGATATGCCATTAAAGGATATCAGCGCAATCATGGAGAATCCTGCCTTTGACAGAAACCAGATATTATGCAGTCAGAGGAAGATGCTGGAGGCAAAAAAAGCGCACTTAGAGCGCCTGATTAGCAGTATCGACGACATTCTGAAAGGAGAGAACAAGATGGATTTTACCGTATTTGACAAAGAAGATATAGCGTCGATGTACGATGCGCTGGTGCAGAATATGCCAAAGGAACAACGCGAAAAGCTGGCAGGGCAGTATGGCGGCATGGAAGGGTACGAGAAGCATTTTAAGGAGAATGCAGAAAGTGAGCAGGCGCAGAAGAATTATGCAAAGCTTGTGGAATGGTATGGAACGAAGGAGGCGGTACTTGACGCTGCAGCAAATCCGGCAACCCCCCAAATTTACGCCGCATATCAGAACAGGTTGTCAGCAGTGATGAGAAAGCTGTCTGAGAAGCAGGGCGAGGATGTTCATTCGTTTGCAGTAAAGGAAATCATCGGAGAGTACGATTTTGTTTCGAAACAGCTCTACCAGATGAAGGACATCACGGCGCTTATGCTTGAGATGGCGCAGGAATACCGCAGCAATGAGAAGATGCAGGAGGCGCAGGATGCGGTGTATGGAACAGGATTTACGGTGTATCTTGCGGATGCGCTGGAAGCATTTTATCAGGGAAAATAAGAGCAGGGCGCTTTTCTTTCGTGGAAACGCACGCTTGCACATCCTGCCCGGCAGGGATTTTGGCTTTAGAAGTAAAGAAGGAAGCCCGGCGGCACGCCTTACGGTGTGCGCCGGGCTTCGAGTATGTGAACAAAAGTCTGTAAATACTAATCTTCTATGATAACAACTGGGTTGAAGGCTTTCAGATAAGCTTTCAGCCCTTGCTTTACATATAACAGCACATGCCGGTGCATGTCAAGAGCAGGCGGTGGTTTCCGCCT
>JAGBEG010000018.1 GCA_017937095.1 Roseburia sp.
CTTCCAGGCGCTCCGGTGCATACTCGGGATTCATGACCTCTTTGAAAAAGGAATCATAAAGAATCTTCATTCCCCGCACGCCCGTGCAGAAATCTAAGAATTCCTCCCGCTGCGCGCGGCTCCACTCCTCATACATGGCGTACAGTTCCCTGCTGCCCTTAATCTCTGCAAGCAACTCCTCCCGCTCCCTTAGCAGTGGAAAATATTCTTTTAGTTTGTTCGTCATAGGCAATGTCCTCCTGTGTAAATAATAAAAATATTGGATATACCGCCTGAAACAGGCATGAAAACTAAGATCGGCAGCTTGAACGCCGCCAAATAAGATAAAGATATTTTAACACATAAATACTACATATGCAAGTACAAAAACACGTGAAATAATATGAAAAGAACACCTGAAATAATACGAAAAAAAACCTGAAATAATACGAAAAAAAACCTGAGATAATATGAAGCCGCAACAGGCTGTAGTATTCATGCAAATCATCCTTTGCATGAATGCCACAGCCCCTATTCCACCAAAACCAAAACAGATATATCCCCTATGCCCGATACAGCGGTCTGGTTATCGGCAGACTATGTTATCTGACACAGAAAAAGAGTGAAAGATATAAATATTTTATTCATAACGAAGCGCATCGATCGGGTTCATTTTAGCTGCCTTATTTGCCGGATAATATCCAAAGAAAATGCCGATTGCCAGTGAAAATGCCATCGACCCCAATATGCTCGATATGGTGGGACTTGCGCTGTATCCCAGAAGACCTGCGCCTGCGGCTCCGAGCATGATGCCCAGTATGATGCCGATGATTCCTCCGATCAGGCAGATGATCATCGCCTCGATAATAAACTGCATCCGTATGGAACTGTTCGTCGCCCCCAGCGCTTTTCTGGTTCCAATTTCCCTTGTACGTTCCGTGATAGATACAAGCATAATGTTCATCACGCCGATTCCTCCTACCAGCAGCGCGATACCGGCAATAATGGATATCGCCATGGTGATGTTTCCCATGATATCGTTCAGCGCGGACACCATGGACGCCATGCTGTAGGCGCCTACGGTAAAATACTGATTACTTCGGTAATATCCCTTGAGGTATGTCTCAATCTTCGTCGCCAGTTCCTCCGAATCGATACCCACAGTGGCAATCACGCTGATGGAGGAATAGTTCTTACTGTGATTGAAATCCTGCGCCGTGGTCAGCGGGATATAGCAGGTGGTCGTGACATTATCGGAAGAACCGTTAATCCCCACTTCGGATTCCTCGTACTCATATATTCCTACAATTGTATATTCTACCGTCTGTCCGTTCAGTTCCACGGAGAAATCTTTTCCGACCGCATCCGCATAACTCCCCCCATACAGATCGTCCACAAAACGATCCGTCACCAGCGCCACATTTTTCGCCCCTGTGCTCTCTTTTGAAGAAAATCTGCTTCCGG
Organism: Roseburia sp.; assembly: GCA_017937095.1. Lineage (GTDB taxonomy): Bacteria > Bacillota > Clostridia > Lachnospirales > Lachnospiraceae > Roseburia. The sequence goes on from JAGBEG010000018.1 coordinate 1,444, forward strand.
CAATCATGGTAATATCGTTCGCCGTAAAATACCCCTGACTGACCCCCTGTACCTGGATGGACGCCGTATTTTTCCCGCTTTTTACCGATGCGCTCCCCACGGATTCACTAACAGATATCGCTTCGATGGAATCAGAAAAATCCTGCAGAAGCTGATATATCATCTCGTCCGTGATATAATCGTCTTCCGTGACGCTCCTTGTTTTGCTTACGCTTCCGAAAACAATCCCGTCTTCACGTTCCTCCGTCTCGCTGCTCTGTCTCTGCACCGAAACCGTGATGTTGTTCGCTCCCATAGACTGCATGGCGGAGGATACGGATAGCGTCAGAGAATTTCCTACAGTCATAATTGCAATTACGGACGCAATACCTATGATAATTCCGAGCATCGTAAGGACTGCTCTGGACTTGTTCGCCTTAAGACTTGTCAACGCCATCCTTATATTTTCTGTTATCATCATCATAAATTCCAGCCCCCTGCCTTTTCTCCCATGATGTTCCCGTCCTTGATGGTAATAATGCGGTCCGTCTCATCCGCCAGTTCATTGGAATGGGTAATGAGTAAGATGGTTTTGCCCTGTTCACGGTTTAATTTGTGAAACAGATCCATGACGACCCTTCCTGTTTTCGAATCCAGCGCTCCGGTCGGCTCGTCCGCCAGTATGATCGCCGGATCGTTCGCCATGGAGCGCGCGATTGCAACCCTTTGTTTCTGTCCGCCGGAAAGCTCCTCCGGCAGATGCTTCATACGCTCTCCCATCCCCACAAGCTCCAAAAGCTCCTGCGCGCGGTTTGTCCGCTCCTTTCGCGGAACCCCCGCATAAAGCATCGGAAGCTCCACATTCTTAATGGCGTTTGTCTTCGAGACAAGATTATAGGTCTGAAATACAAAACCGATTTTCTGATTGCGTATGTAAGACAATTCTTTGTCGGTCGCTTCGTCGATATCCACCCCGTCGATGATATACTTTCCTTCCGTCGGGCGGTCCAAAAGACCGATGACATTCATGAGCGTCGTCTTTCCGGAACCGGAGGCGCCAACAATCGATACAAACTCTCCCTCATAGACATCCAGATTAATGCCGTTTAATATCTGAAGCTCATTCGGTTTCCCAATGTAAAAGCGTTTGATGATATTGCTCAGGTGCAGAATGCTGGTATCCTGTTTTTGTGCCATGTTAAAATCCTCCTCTGCCCATAATTCCGCCCATATCCATATTCATTTCGTCATCCACAGAATCTACTACCCTTATCTTCTGCCCCTCCGATATTTTGTCCGATTTGATTTCTGTGTAATAGTTGCTTTCCATGACGACCTCGACCGGAATATCCGTCGTCTCCGTGCCGTCTTCTGATACGGTCTGGATAAAGGAATTTCCGTCCTCATCCGTCTGCACGGCGTTGTAGGGAACGGTAAGTACATCATCGTGCTGCTCAATGATGATGCTTAAGCTTGCGGACATATCCAGCCGAAGTCTGTCGTTTGGCGTATCCACGGAAATCCGTACCTTATAATTTACATCACCGCCGGAAGCTGTCGTGGCTGCCGCTGCCGTGGTTGTCGTCGTGGTTGCCGTAGGAGACACGAAGATCACGGTTCCCTCCAGCTCCTCGTCCCCGGTCGCATCGGTCTTTATCAGAACCTTCTGCCCCGTCTCTATATCACTGATATCATATTCTCCGATATATGCCTCCACCTCATAGGACGAGCAGTCCTGAACGGTTACAATTGTCCCCTGCGTATAGGTATCTCCTTCCTCATAATTGACCGCCGTGACAATTCCTGCGATTGGAGACTTTAATACCCCCTCCTCAAGCTGTTCCTGATACTGTTCTACCTGTTTTTCTTCGTTATTTGTCGTTGCATTCAGCGCCGCCGTGCTCTGACTGCTCTTCGCGCTGGCAACCGCACTCGCCTGACTTGCCGCCGTATTGTCGTAGGACTTCACCGCCGATTCGTAAGCGCTTTGCTTGGTCTGCGCCTGCAGCAGCAGATTGGAAAGCGCTTCCTCCTGTGTTTCTCTCGCCGTCTTTGCCGTATTGTAGGCGCTCTGTGCATTTATCAGACTGTTAAGCACCGTATCGTAATTCGTCTGGGCGTTCTCATACGCCGTTTTCGCGGTATTATATTCCGCAGTAGCGCTCTCATATGCCTGCTTTAACGTCTCGTTTCCCGCATCCGCCTCGTAAGCGGCTTTAGCGCTGTTATACAAAGCTTCCTTTTCCGCGAGACCGGTCTTTTTTTCGTTCAGGGCAGTCTCCGCCGCACTGACCGACTCCTGCGCCGCCGTATAACTGCTATACGCCGCATTTTCCGCGCTCCGGGCTTCGTCAAGTCCGCTACACGACTCGTTGTATTCCGCCACGGCTCTCTGATAATCATTATAGGCTGAATCCACGCTGCTCTGGGCATTATCGACCTGATAGCTTTCCGTGCGCTGCGCATCCGACACGCTGCGCTGCGCATCTGCCTGTGAAATACTGTTCTTCTGCTTTGCCCGGTCAAGCGTATCCTCGGCGTCCGCCAGATTCTCCTCAATATCCTCCGTGTCAAACACCAGAAGCTCCTGACCAGCCGTCACCGTATCACCCACGGAAACATTCACGGACTGCACCTTAATTCCCGTCAGGGAAACGGACAAATCCTTTGTCTCTACGCTCACGACGGTTCCCGTCGCCCCTACGCTTTTGGTCAGGGAGCGTCTGGTGACTTCCTCCGTCTGCTGCGATACCGCCATTGCCTGCCTGTCACTTTGCATACTTCTCTTCATGTTCTGATTGATTATTACAAAGAGCAGGATCAGAATCAGGAGTACCGCAAGTATCATTTTGCCGGTACGCTTTCCCTTTGCCCGTTCCCGCAGTTTTTTCATGCCGTCCTTTTTCTCTGCCGCAGAGATATTTCTCTCCATTGTCTCTCTCCTCCAACAATTTTTCCCATTACTGGTTTGATTTCTTTTCCAGAATAGCAACGATTGTTAAAGGTTCTTATAAAAGTTTTTAAACAGTTTTTAAATAAGCGATAATTTTTCCATAAAAAATGCCTTGCCATGGTTTTAGCAAAGCATCTGTGTTTTTTGCCTTACAGGTTCAGGCGGTATCCCACACCCCATATAGTCTCTATCATCCTTGGATTTCTGGGATTTTCTTCTAATTTCTCCCGCAACCGGTTGATATGTACGGACACCGTCGCCGCATCCGATTCATAATTGCATCCCCATATCCGCTCAAATAGCTGTTCTCTGGAAAATACGATATTCGGATTTTCCGCAAGGAACAACAGCAGTTCAAATTCTCTTCCCGGCAGCTTGATTTCCGCACCCCTGCGATATACCTTCCAGTTCTCCGGAATTAATGTAATATCCCCTATCTCTATGACTTTCCTGTCCTTCTTTTTTTCTTCCCCGCCGGAATTTCCCTTGAGCCGTTCATAGCGCGCCAGATGCGCCTTTACTCTTGCCACAAGCTGCGCCGGATCAAAGGGCTTTGTGATATAATCGTCCGCTCCCAGACCCAATCCCCGTATAACGTCTAAGGATTCGGTCTTTGCCGTCACCATTAAAATCGGGATGTCCGTTTTTTCTCTTATGTTCTGGCAGATTGTCATTCCATCCGTCTTCGGCAGCATCAGATCCAGCAAAATCAGGTCATAACGGTTTTGATCCGTTTCTTCCTCCACCTTGCTGCCATCTGCGACAATATTAGTTTCATAGCCGCTCATTTCCAGATAAAGCTGCTCAAGCTGTGCGATTTTTCTATCATCCTCTACAATCAATATCCTGCTCACGATCCGCTCCTCCTTTCGGGAAATGTAAACTGACCTCAAAGCCGTCCCTGTTTACCGCCTCCGCTCTGCCTTGATGCGCCTCCACGATATATTTTACAATATACAACCCCACACCGTTTCCCTCCTGCCCTCTCGCCTCGTCACAGCGGTAGAACCGGTCAAAGATATAAGGCAGCTTTTCCTCCGGCACGCCGCAGCCGTTGTCATGGAAGGAAATGATTTCCTCCGCGTCATTTTCTGCAACCGTAATTGTTATCTGTACCGGAGCGCAGCCCGCATAGTGCAGGCTGTTTTCCAACAGATTATCGAACACCCGCTGCATCTGGAGAACATCGTACAGCCCTTCATAATGCTCCCCACACCCTTGCATGATAAGCGTCATTTCCTCCGGCGTCCATGCGGAACTTCTCCTTTCCACGTACTGCGCGAGGTATTCCTCCATGTCGATTCTTACCGGATACAGCGGCATCTTTCCCGTCTCGATTTTGGAAAAGACGAATAGCTTCTGCAAAAGCTGATCCATTTCCCCTGTCGTATCATAGGCAATCTGCAGAAATCTGTCGCGCTTTTCCGGCGTGTCCGCCACCCCGTCCATAATTGCCTTGATATATCCCTTGATCGAAGTGAGGGGCGTCCGCAGATCATGGGAAATACTCGTCACCATATCCGTCCGCTGCTCCTCGTATTTGCGGCGCTCCCTTTCATGGTCCGCAATCTCCTCCTGCATGGCGTTGAATGTCTCACATACCCGCTCAAATTCCTTATCCCCGTGATAGACAATCGGCTTCGCCCTCTCGCCTCTTCCGACAACCTTTAAGCTGTCGATGAGAAGATCCAACGGCTTTACCACCCGGTTTACCATAGCCTTCGAGAACACCCAGCCCAGACATGCCACAATCAGAATTGTAACGCTGCCAATCAGTACGATGCGGTAAATGTACGCCAAAATCTGACCGTGATTCATCCTGTCCATCGTTGTCTCATCCGACACACACAGCGCCGCGAGATAGTATGTATGCTCCCCCGAGTCAAAAGAAACATCCGCATAGGTGTTACCGTAAGCCACATGGATTCCCTCCGCGGCATTTCGCCGGATTTCCGCGATCCAATCCCTGTTCTCCACGACAAAATCCTTCGGATAAATGATTTCCCCGTCCCGGCATACAAACAGCATATATCCGTAGGGATCCATCTCCCGCTGCATTCCTTCCCAGTCAGACGGCTCCTTTGCCGCATTTTCAAGTATCCGCATTACCGTAAAAGCATTGTCATCTACATTTGAAATCCATTCCCGGCTCTCGTCATAGTCCGACAGCCGATACCGCATGAAGCCGGTTATCGCGCCGAACAGGATTAGCATTGCCGTCACCATCATCAGCATATTTAATAGAAAAACTCGCCTGCGCATGGACATTTCACGTTTCTCCTTTTCTCAAACCCTGTTTCGCCCTGATTGATCAATTCATATCCTGTTCCACCGGAACAAAAACAGATACACTCTCAATCCCCGGCTGAAAGCTGCACCAGTCCAGCCGTGCCCAAGGACGCGTCTCATTCCCTTCGTAGAGATAGATACTTGCATCGCCCCCGTGGGTGACGTAATAACTGTCAATAATCATCCTGCCCTGCCCGTCATACTGAATCGTTCCATGGGAATCCCATGTCCCGTGTGTGTACGAGGAACGAAGGTATTCCACCTCTTTTAACGTGCCGTCTTCCCTGTAGAAAAACTCCATCTGCCCTGAGTAATCAATGCTGTCATCCCACCAGCCCCAGCCCTCCTCGATATCATAGGGCTGCATTTCTTCCTGGATATCCGTCAATCTGCCGTTTTCATCATAATGCAGCACACAGGCATGCGGCAAATACACTCTGCGATCTGACAAGACAGCTATTTCCCCATGCTCTGACATGTCAGCAACCTCGTCTGTTCCTATGATCCGTCCGCTCTCATCCGTTACCGCCGTTTCCAGGTAAAGCCAGGTCTTCTGTCCTCTGCACAGCGCCCAGACCGGAGAATAGACCGTATCCAGATTCCAGCTTTCTGTGACAAACGGAACCGGAACGCCCTCTATATATTGATAGGAAATATCCGCCATACGCTTTCCCCATGCATCATACGCTGTTTCCTGCGTGATGCCCTGTGCGGTATCATAGTGATAGATGATATTTCCCGTCTGCTCCGCCTCATGAAAATCACACGACGCACAATAGACCGCATCCGCATACTGGCTGATGCCCGCCTCATAATCCACCCAGTAATCGCCCCACATATGTATCACAAAGCAGCACTTCTGCTGCTTTCGGTCGATATAATACGCGACATATGAATCCTCATCCCATGCCGCACTGACGCCGTCGGGCGTCATGTTTTCCATTCCCTGACTGTGCAGATAGTCTTCCACAAACGCATCGACCTGTCCGAAATCATACCCCTCGTCACGCGGATTATAATAGACTTTGTCTTCGATTCCCCATTCATAGATCGTCTCCGCGTCATCATAGTCCGTCTGCACAGCCTGTTCGAAATCTGTCAGAACATCAGGCGAAACATTTGCTGCCATTGTCTCTTCCGCAGCGGTATAAGAAACCCTGCAGATTTTTCCTTCCTTGATGTCCACGGATAAGATGACGCTTCCATATGCACGGCTTCCAAGCTCATAGGTCACAGACAGACATCCGTCTTCTTTTACTCCAAAGGAATCGGGCACACCGAACTGAAACAGGACGGTATGAAGCGAATCCTCTCCAATCTCCCATCCAAAAAAATTGCCGCTCCATCTGACGGCAAGCCCGTTAAAGCGATGTCCCTCTCCGTCGAACATATACATAAGTCCGTCCTGCGCATCATCCTTCCGACGATACCACACACTGTCATCAGACCATTCACATTGTTCAAATTTGTCATAATCAAATTCCGTCCCGAACGGAATTCCCGCTAACGTTTCAATATCTCCCGCCTTGACCGCCGTCACCCACGACCTGACATAGTTTGCCTCATCCGCAGAGTTTTCATTTCCCGCCGGTTCAAAACCGCCGTGCTTATCCTTTACAAGCATAATTTTTATAATTTCAGTAATTTCCACGCAGCGTTCTTTGTGATAACTGCGCTCACCCGCGGACGCCGCAAACACAAGCATTCCCGTCAGAACGATCATTGTGGCAGTCCTTATCATCCGGTTTTTCCACGCCATTCCCTGCCTTCTTTTCATTTCTTCCGATTGTCCCCCCTGACTGCCGCAGCCCATGCACTGACATATTCCCGTCCCAAGACCTGCCGTTTTGCGTCTTCTCTATCCAGACACAGGCTGTCCCCGTTTCCGGTTACAGCCTGTCTGTTTGTAAAAATGCCTTGTGTACTCTTTTATGCTCTGGCAAAAACAGCTTAATCCTCGTCGAGCTTTAACACGCTCATAAACGCCTCCTGCGGAATCTCTACGTTGCCGACCTGACGCATCCGCTTCTTTCCTTCCTTCTGCTTCTCCAAAAGCTTTCTCTTTCTGGAAATATCGCCTCCATAGCACTTCGCGAGCACGTCCTTGCGCATCGCTTTTACCGTCTCGCGCGCAATGACCTTGCCGCCGACCGCCGCCTGAATCGGAATCTCAAACAGATGTCTTGGGATTTCCTCCTTCAGCTTCTCACACATCTTTCTGCCGCGCTCATAAGCGCTGTCCTTGAACACGATAAAGGAAAGCGCATCGACCTGTTCGCGGTTGATTAAAATATCGAGCTTCACAAGCTCGGAGCGCTCATACCCCTTCAACTCATAGTCAAACGACGCGTAGCCTCTCGACCGCGATTTTAACGCATCAAAGAAATCGTAGATAATCTCGTTGAGCGGCAAATCGTATTTGATGAGTGCGCGCGTCTCCTCGAGATATTCCATGCTGATATAGACGCCGCGGCGCTCCTGACAGAGCGTCATGATCGCGCCGACATAATCGCTCGTCACCATGATTTCCGCCGATACGACCGGCTCCTCCATGTATTCGATTTCCGACGGATCGGGCAGATTCGACGGGTTCGTCAGTTCGATCACTTCGCCGTTCGTCTTGTGCACCTTATAGATAACACCCGGCGCCGTCGTCACGAGATCGAGGTTAAATTCGCGCTCCAAGCGCTCCTGTATGATTTCCAGATGCAAAAGCCCAAGGAAGCCGCAGCGGAAACCAAAGCCCAGCGCAAGGGAAGTCTCCGGCTCATACTGCAAGGAAGCGTCGTTGATCTGAAGCTTCTCCAGAGCATCCCTAAGGTCGGGGTATTTCGCGCTGTCCACCGGATACATACCGCAGTAGACCATCGGATTGACCTTCTTATAGCCCGGCAACGGCTCGTCACAAGGGCGCGCCGCATTTGTCACGGTGTCACCCACACGGGTATCCCTGACGTTCTTGATACTCGCACAGATATAGCCTACCATGCCTGCCGAAAGCTCGTCGCACGGAATGAACTGCCCCGCACCGAAATATCCGATTTCCGTGACCTCCGACTGCGCGCCTGTCGCCATCATCCGAATCGGGTCGCCGACCTTCACCGTGCCCTCCTTGATGCGGCAGAATACGATCACGCCCTTATAGGAATCGTAGAGTGCGTCAAAAATCAGCGCTTTCAACGGCGCTGCCGGATCACCCGACGGCGCAGGAATCTTCTCCACGATCTGCTCTAAGACCTGATCGATGTTCAGCCCGGTCTTTGCCGAAATGCGCGGTGCGTCCGCCGCCTCGATGCCGATCACGTCCTCGATTTCCTTTACGACCTCATCCGGCTGCGCGCTCGGCAGGTCGATCTTGTTGATGACCGGCATGACGTCCAGATCATGATCGAGCGCCAGATACACGTTCGCCAGCGTCTGCGCCTCCACGCCCTGCGCCGCATCCACGACGAGAATCGCGCCGTCGCAGGCTGCAAGGCTTCTGGACACCTCATAATTAAAGTCGACATGCCCCGGTGTGTCGATGAGGTTGAAAATATACTCCTCCCCATCCTTCGCCTTATAAATAATGCGGACTGCCTGCGACTTGATCGTGATGCCGCGCTCCCGTTCCAGATCCATGTTGTCGAGAACCTGCGCCTGCATCTCTCTGCTGGTCAATGTTCCCGTGCTCTCTATGATACGATCGGCAAGCGTTGATTTGCCGTGATCGATATGTGCGATGATACAAAAATTTCTGATTTTACTCTGATCGATTGCCATTGCTTTTTCCTCCCTGTCCACATTCATCCATTATAAATGACGATGGCAATAACCGTCAAGATAATCGCTATTTTCGTAACGTTCCCAAACATAGACAAAAATTTCACAATATACTACTGGACATTTTACGAAAATATGATATGATAATTTCGTCGATGAAAATCGGCGTTGGGTTGATCAATAAACCGAGAAAACCCCCTTCTTAATGGAAGAACCCCTGCTATGGCGGCTGCAAACGCCACAGCAGGGGTTTTTCATTTTATATTTGATTCTTCTTCCTATTCTTCACTTAATCCGTAAATAACGGCGTCGAGTAGTAGCGGTCTCCGCTGTCCGGAAGGAGTGCAACAATCGTCTTTCCCTCATGTTCCCTGCACTTCGCCCAGTCGATCGCCGCTTTTAACGCCGCTCCCGATGAAATCCCGACGAGAAGTCCTTCCTCGCGCGCGATTGCCTTAGCATATTCATATGCCTCGTCATCCTCCACCGTCACGATTTCATCGTAAATTCCGGTATCAAGCGCCTTCGGGACAAATCCTGCACCGATTCCCTGAATCGCATGCGCACCGGACACTCCCTTTGACAAAAACGGCGAGCCCGCCGGCTCCATCGCAATTACATATGTATTCGGGTTCATCTCCTTTAAATACCTGCCAACGCCAGTGATCGTACCGCCCGTGCCGACTCCGGCAACGAAGGCATCGACCTTTCCGTCGGCATCCTCCCAGATCTCCGGTCCCGTCGTCTTATAGTGTGCCGCCGGATTCGCAGGATTTACAAACTGCCCGGCGATAAAGCTCCCGGGAATCTCCTCTGACAGACGCTCCGCCTCCGCGATTGCCCCTGCCATTCCAAGCGCGCCGGGCGTTAAGACAATTTCCGCGCCATATGCCTTTATGATATTCCTCCGCTCCACACTCATCGTCTCCGGGAGAACAATGATCACCCGGTAACCCTGCGGCACAGCGATTGCAGCAAGGCCGATTCCCGTATTCCCGGAAGTCGGCTCTATGATTGTCGCGCCTTCCTTTAAAACGCCCCTGCGTCTGGCGTCCTCGATCATTTCGAGCGCCACGCGATCCTTCGCGCTTCCCGCCGGATTCAAATATTCCAGCTTCACAAGAAGTCTCGCCGCCAGTGCGTACTTCTGTTCCAGATGCGTCAGCTCCACGAGCGGCGTGCGTCCGATAAGTTCCTGTACTCCCTGATAAATTTTAGCCATAATAAACGCCTCTTTTCCTACTGCTCCAGCTTCTTTGCTTTCTGTATCTCGACCAGATCGGCGAGTGTCATTTGATCCACCACACCGCTGATCGCCTGATTGAGTCTTTTCCAGACCTCCACAGTCGCGCACTGTTCTTCTCTCTCACAGACGACTGCATCCTCCTCCACGCACGCCACGGGAGCAAGGCTTCCCTCGGTCAGGCGCAGAATCATGCCAACGGTATATTCCTCCGGCTTTTTCTTAAGCGTATAACCGCCCTGCGGTCCTCTCGTACTGCGCACATAACCCGCCTTATTCAATATGGAAATAATCTGTTCCAGGTACTTATCCGAAATGTCCTGCCGCGCTGCAATGTCCTTGATTCTGACGACATGACCTTCTTCATTCATAGCAAGATCCAGCATCAGCCGCAGTGCATATCTTCCTTTTGTAGAAATCTTCATAATAATCTCCATTCCGGAGCGCAAGCGACGGGGCGACGAGAAATTCGCGAAGGCGATTTCCCGTCTGCCATCAGAGCTATTTGTGGCGCTCCGGCACAAATAGCCGTGTGAAAAATAAGCTATCGAGCTTATTTTTCACACTACGACGCCTTCCCGCTTTTTGGAAAAGTATAGCATATAATTCATATCTTTACAATCTGATATTCTTAACGTCCGCTTTCGTTGCTTAACATCCGCTTTTACTTCTTCAAACAAAAAAACGGCTCTGATTTCCGAAAAGGATGCCGCTGTCTCCGAAAAAATTACTGCTATCTCTGCAAGTGTAATTTTATAGAAATTTTATTTGTTTCCATGATAAACCTATGCTATTATCATACTATATTTTCTGCTTCTCTTGCAGAGTATAAATTTCGGTATTTCAACATTCTATCCGGCTTATCTTCCGGCAATTCGCCGATTTATTCCGGTACTATTTACTTCAAGGAGGAAATTCTCTGCCCCACAAATGCAGTTCATTTTCCTTCGGAAAACAAGGAGGATTCTCTATGCCTGAAAACTCGTCTATATTACCCAAAGCCCCTTTTGACGCGCCGGAAGTCGTGCAGCGTCTGTTGGAGTTCCCTGAAGCCTATTCCGTCTTTTCGTCACTTCCCCCGGACAACCGGAAGGAATTTCTCGATTTCTGCTGCGGGCACACCGGCGTCTATCTCTGCTATGATACCTTTTTCAAAAAGATATTCGATCCCTTCGTCCATCCAAAACGGCTGGAAAAGTTCATCTCCGCTCTTCTTGGACAGCCTGTCACTATCATTGAAATCATTCCGAACGAAGGCTTCCGCCTCTCTGACCGCGGTTCCTTTGTCGTCGTAGACATTGTAGTCCGTCTCTCCGATTCCTCGATCCTTAACATTGAAATGCAGAAAAACGGCTACGACTTCTCCGGGAAACGCTTTGACTGCTACAGTGCCGACTTAATCATGCGGGAATATAACCGTCTCCGCGAACTGCACGGCAAAAAATTCACCTACCAGAAAATGCCGCCCGTCCTTTCCATCGCGCTGATGGAATCAAGCCCCGGAAATTTCCACAAATTTCCCTCTGTCTATGTGCATCGTCTGTCCATGAAATCTGACACCGGAATCCGTCTTGAAAACCTCACGAAACAGGTCTATGTAGCGCTTGACATTTTCCATGCATTCATGCAAAATAAACCCATAGAAACACCGTTGGAGGCATGGCTGATGCTGCTCACCACGCGTGATCTTGGCCGCATTGAAGAACTGATTTGCAAGTTCCCGGACTTTTCCGATATCTATCTGGAAATCTTTGAGCTTCGCACCAGACCGGAGGAGCTGATTCATATGTATTCAAACGTATTTTTAGAAGCTGACCGTAATACGGAGCGCTTTATGGTGGATGAACTGAAGAAAGAGGTGGAGCAGAAAACGGCTCTCCTTTCCGAAAAGGATGCTGCTATCTCCGAAAAAGATGCTTTGCTTTCCAAAAAGGATGCTACCATTTTCGAAAAAGATGTTGCTATCTCCGAAAAAGATACTCTCCTTTCCAAAAAGGATGCTCTTATCGCCGAATTACAGAAAAAGCTTGCAGAGGCTAATCAGTCCTCATGATGATATTGTTGTTATTTTGATGTTGTTTTTCTCTTTATATGGTATTCCCGTATAAAATTGCAAGTCTCCCCTGCACTTTTACCCCTGAACTCTTGCCCATGAATCCTGCGATCTTCCGAGGGAAACAGATCATTCTGGGGTATGATGCGACGGATTTTTGTGGGAAGCGCTTATCTACACGTTCCAGTACCCCCCCCCTCATTACATTCGTCGTTTATCATGTATTTTACTGCTTCCTGATCCCTGCACTCCTCATAATTCTGAAAATCATTTGTAGTCGTATCTCTCGCCCACAACACCCCTCTTCTCACAACGCGTGCGGGACTTCCTGCGATAATTGTATTGGTTTCGGTAAACTGCTTTGAAGTAACGCTCTTTGCCCCGACAACCGTATTATCCGGAAGCTGCGCGCCGCCGAGCAGCATACACTGCCGCCCCAGCCACACATGATTGCCGACAATAATGTTCTTTCCCGCATTAAGTCGTTTTCCCGTGTTCGCGTCAAAAATGAGATGTCCGTCGTGCTGAAAAAGAACTACGCCTCTGGAAACCATGACATCTCTGCCGATTATCACATGCCCGCGCGTTCCAATCTCAATCTCACAGTTTCGGAAGGTGCAGTCATCCCCTACTCTGATATATCCCCGATTTCCATATAATATAAAAAGCAGTTGTCTTGTTACATACTTAACACTTCCGATTCTGATCGTATTCTGTTTTGTGAAAATTCTTTCTCCCCTCGCAGTTCTCCTCACAATAATCCCCGCCGGAAGCTTTCGTGCAAGCAGAATCTTATTCTGATACAGATCCATATACTCCCGGGCATGCATAGCTTGCAGATACCCCGTATCAATGTCACATCCCAGCCAGTTCCCCGCATAGTCGAAAGGAATGTTTTGCTCTGCGAGCGCCGCCGCCATTCTCTCAACATATGCGTAATCCCCTTTCAGCAGCACATAAGTATCTGCCGCAATTTCATCCGGGCTTGTAATGCTGACGATCCGGCTGACGGGGATCTGATTTTCCTGCAGCCACCTCACCCCTGTTTCCGTTTCCCTTCTGTCCACTCCTGTTTCCGCCAAGAGATAAATTGTTCCCTCCGAAATTTTTTCCGTGTCCGCTGTCATTTTTCTCCCTTCTGTGCCGTATGTCCTTTTCCCCGTTCCGTGTCCGCCGTCAGTTATCTCCGTTCTATTTTCCGGTATTCACCGTATACTTCCGTCACTTATTATTTACATTTATAGTCTTTCTCAATGCCCGCGGAATCGCAGTGACCGCAAGACCTAGTTTATAGGATTTCGATTTCCGCACTTCCTCCAGACAATACGCGGCATAGCCTAACTGCTTGTTTTGTGCGCGCAGTCTGCCGCACTCCTCACGCAGACTTTTTAAATTCTTTATCTGCTTTTTCCACTCTTCCTGCTTTTTGATCTCCCTGTTTTCATGCGAGAGCGCCGTTTTCACGATCTGCCTGTTGAACGGGAATGTACAAATATATCGATACTCTTCGTACATTTGCTCATTGTAAAAATACGACTTTTCAAACTGCCCGAATCCATATGACTCAAAATCGTTCTCCCGCAGCCGTTCATAACGCGCTTCGATCTCCGCCATGCTGCAGAACCGGTATTCCCGCAGCATCAATGCCAGTGCAAAATTATCAAAATCCCTCTTGTAGAGCGGCAGAATCTTTTTCTCACACAGATGCATCCGAAGTTTTGTCAGCGAATGATACAACAGTTCCCAGCTTACCAGACCGCTTTCTATTACTTCCTGCCAGATGTCCAGATGTCCTGCAATTTCGTCGCTGAATGTAATGCGCTCTGCCGCCACCAGAGAACCGTAAATGAACCTAAGGTCTGTATATCCCGTAACCATCTCATCGAACCGAATACCGTTCTCCCTAAGGAACTCCCTGCGATAAAGCTTATCATCCATGCGGTAGGTAAATGCGTTGAATCTGTCCTCCCTGATTCCGTCAAAGGAGAAGACGGACGCCGCCGGAAGCTTATAATAACGCTTTTCCCAGTCATTCAGTCGATATGTCCCGCTTAATTCATCCCAATAATTTATCTTGCAGATACCGACATCCGCCTGATTCTGCTTCATGCGCAGGTACTGATTTTTCAACCAATATGTCTCATATTCCGTACCGCAGTCCGCAATTACGACATACTCGCCGCGCGCCATATCAATCCCTTCGTTTACAAGCCAACCGAAGGTCTTTTTTGCAGTATATATGGAAATCCTTTTATCCTTTCCCATATATTCCGCCAGAATCCGCCCCTTCGTTCCGTTGTCAAATACAAGGATTTCTATATTTCTCAGCGATTGCTTTAAGAGACTGTCAATACACTTCCGAAACGGCGCTTCGCGGTTGCAGACCGGAAGGATGACCGATACGACCGGCTTTTGCAGTCTTTCTGTCATTTCCCTGTACTCCGGCAAAAGCAGCCCTGTAATCGTCTTTCCGTCTTCCAGCATATTGTACTGCCCAAGAACCGCCTGAAACTGTGCGTCATTCTCCCCTCCTGCACGGTTCGCACGGTAAAGCGCCGTTGTCTGGCTTTCCTTTAACACATGCAGTTCCACATTCGGATAAGCCAGCACGGTCTTTGTACCGTTCTTCACACTCATGATCTTAAGCCACAGATCATCCGTCGTCGGGCAATATTTCACCGCGCAGTCTTCATTTACCGCCTCCTCATGCAGCGAATGCGGCGGGTATAAAACACCTCCTACGCCCGTAGCAATGAGGTCATACCGCGGTTCCAACAGCGCATGTTCTATCTCCTGCTCCCAATCCGTATATTTCGCCACCCCGCCGTTCTCATCAAATCCTACCACATGCACCCGCATTGCCGATACTGCGCTGGGATAGAGCAGATATGATCTGTACAACTGCTGAAAAACCCATGGCTCATAGACAATGTCATCGTCAACCGTAATTATAATATCTTCGGGATATTCCTTCAGCGTAAATAAGTATTTATTATGCGGCTTAAGATTCCTGCACCATCCAATGATAAGGCCATGCTCCCGCAGATCCAGAAGCTCTTTTGGAAGCTCCTTCTCCTTCCCGGGGATTTCCTCTTCCGTCAGCCATAGGATAATAAGGTCGGGTACCTCCGCCTGCGCAAGAACCGTCTCGATCACCCGGACGGCATACGGAAGTCTCGCGGGATAAGACGTCAGCGATGCAATGACCCTTCTGTCCTCCGCCATAAGAGCGTCCTTCCCGGCTCCCATGGCATTTAAAAGTCCTCTGTCCTGCGGCAGCAGCTCCTCAAATTCCGCAAACGGGTTTTCTTTCTCTGCGTCCTTTCCAAACGCCGCCTTCGCCTGTCTGTAACAGCCATACCACACGCGCGCCATAGGACTTTGTGTCGATTTCCACGGTTTGTCCTTGGAAGAAAAATGCAGAATGACAGCGTCGCGGTATGCATCCTGCAAAAAGCGGTAATCCGTGCCAAATATCCGGTTTACATCCGCCATGGCATATTTCTCCCGCGCCCGCACCAGATTGGTATATAGAAGATTATAACGCAGCGGAAGCAGGCGCACCTTCCCCTCCAGAACCTCATTGAACACATCCTGATCCATAAGTGTCCTGTCCGTCTGCCGCTGTTTTGCCTCCACGAGCACAGGGATAAGATTCTTCATTTTCTTTAAATCAAGAAGCATCACACCCGAATTGAAATAGGTTTCATTTTCCTGCACGTTCTTTCTCCCGGAATAAAGACAACCGCTGTCTCTCACCGCACCGATGTATGCGTCCCCAAGTTCCGTCTCATACAGCCCCGTAAGATCCCCTCTTACAATGACATCACCATCCAGATAAATCACCCGGTCGGTTTCCGGCAAAATATCCGGTATGTAAAATTTCAGAAGCGCGCTCGGCGTTGCCTGACAGAAACTCTCTCCATCGCTTTTGCCAAGTTCATTGACCTTTTCGCCGGAAACACAGTGCAGACATATCTTAAAATCCTCTGTCTGCATATTTAAAAAAATGCCATATTTCTCCGGCGCATCCGTATTTGCAATGATATGAATCCGGCAGCAAACGCCGTCGCACTTATTCTGCTTTATAGAAAATACCGTTATATAGGTTGGTATTCTGTAACTGTCATCACAAATGAGCACTATCTGCAGTTCTTTCATAACTTTTTCCTCCTACAAAAGTATCTTTTTTATTTCCTTCCGGTACAATTTTTCATCCGATGTTCTAAGGTAGCCCTGCCGCATCTTTAGTCCCTGCCGCAGCAATTCCCTCCGGCTGCAGAGCATCGCCATTTTTCTTGTCAGATCACATCCATTTCCCGTCTCAAAAATGTATTTTTCATCCCGCATCATATATTTCGCGCCGACGTTCTGTGACACAATGACCGCCTTGCCGAGCATGGCGCCCTCTAAAGCGACAAGCGAGCAGGATTCATCCCATGACGGAATCACAAATACATTCATTTTCCGATAGAATGCCAGTTTTTCTTTTTCATCCTGTATCTCGCCGTGCCAGACGACCCCCGGATGAGAGAGCTTAAGATTTTCCCAATACTCCCTCGCCCACTGGGGCTTCCCTCCCGCAATGTGCAGCCTTGCCATATGCCTTAATTTCTCCGGCAGCCCCAGAAAAGAAGCGACTGCAATATCCTGTGCCTTTCTCCATTCAAGTGTTCCGGACACCAGAAAATGCACGATACCGTCCCACGGATAATTGACACCGCCCCGGTACACATCTTTCACAAAATTGTGTACGACATGAACCGTCTTTGGATGATATTTCTTAATATACATTTCGGCGTATTCGCTCACGCATATCATTTCCTCTATCCGGCACAAATGCTCCGTCATCCCCGCGTTTCCTGCTGCGATATCGGCAATGTTTTTTGCTTCGCGCACATAAAGCACTGCCCTGACATCCTTCTGCGCCATACTGCACAGACTGGCAGTAAAAATCGTGTTAAAAACAGCCACGTCATATCGCCTCAACTGCTGCGGGAAAGCTTCATCCACAATCCGCGGCTTCATGTCACATGCCGCAAACTCTGCCGCAAACGGTCCGTCCTTCATTGACCAGACATCCACCTCTGCCCCCTGGCTCCTCAAGACCAAAGCAAGATTTAAGAGGCTTCTCGGCGCTCCTGTATAGGACATCTCATGAGAAACCAGCGCCACCCTCTTACTCATCCGTCGTCCTCTCCCGCTCCACCAGATAAGCGATGATATCTATCACACGTTTTCTCTCTTCGTCTCCCATACTGCCGATCTCCCGCATCAGGCATTCCGTCCTTACATCCTTCCAGCCCGCTTCCTCACCTACGCCGTCCACCAGAAAATCAAGCGACACATGATATAACTCTGCAAGACCAATCAGCGTCTCCACGCTCATCCCGCAGGTTCCGCGCTCAATATCCGCATAATATTTTGAGGACCGTCCGATCTGCTTTGCGACCTGCTCTCTTGAATAGCCGCTCTGCTTTCTGAGATGACGCAGACGCCTTCCTGTATCCTTCGACTGGTATGCCATTTCTCTCTCCTCATCAGATTCTCTTGTCTGTCCGCTTCCTCATTTGCGTTATAAACATTTTTGCAAATACGTTTATAACATGTTTCTTTGCAATGCACATTATATATCTAATAAATAATATTTGTCAATTTTTATTATCTACAAGATAATATTGTTTTTCCCGCAAATGCTAAAATAAAAGTATTTGTGAACACTTCTTACTTATTTTTATAAAAGGAGGCGCCGAATGAGTACTGTCAATCTACCGGAAATTGGCAAGCGTATCCGACAGCGACGAAAAGAATTGGGAATTTCCCAGCAGGAGGCTTGCAGGAAGCTGAACATCTCCCAGAACCACTATTCCAGAATTGAGAACGGATATGCCGGTATGTCCTTAGAGCTTCTTCTTGAAATCAGCAGCTACCTAAATCTCACGACAGATTACGTTCTGACTGGCAATTACCCAACGCAGACCGGTCCCGCCGCCATGGAGAATTTCAACCGGCTTCCCCTCTTAGAACAGAAATATATTGAGCGCAGCATCAATTTGTTCTGCGACTATCTGGATGACTGTAAGAAATATCACAGTTGACAGCACAGCTTTTGTCTGGCGCCCGGGCGGTGCCGTTTACGGCTATCATCCATTCCGCGAGGTGCGCATCCTGCCCGGCAGGGCTTTTTGCTCTATAGGAATCATCGCTTTCACACTTTATCACAACACGGTATTTCCTATAGAGCAAAAAACGGTCGTTCTGCGATAAAACCGCAAAACGACCGTCTCTTCGAGGATAATATTTTTACATCCTTTATTTCATTATGTTCTTATTTTCGTTTTTCCTGCGCCTGCCAGTCAACCAGATCCTTAAGCGTCACATGGTCCACCACGCTCCGGATCGCCTCGTCTACCTTTTCCCACAGGAGAATCGTCTCGCACCGATGCTGCTTCGGACACGGATTTTCTTCTGTGCTTAAGCATTCGACCGGGGCAAGGCTTCCCTCGGTCAGCCTTAAGACGTCGCCGATCACATACTCTTCAAGAGGCTTCGTCAACTGATAGCCGCCCTGAAAGCCCCGGCTGCTCTTCACGCAGCCGGATTTATTTAATATAGATATAATTTGTTCCGTGTATTTGACCGAAATCTCCTGTCTCGCCGCGATCTCCTTGACGGACACCGGGTGTTCCGTTCCGTTCTGCGCCAGATCATACAAAATGTGAATTGCATATCTTCCCTTTGTCGTTATCTTCAACCATCCATCATTCCCTTCCTGCCGGACGCGCTCTAATAATCTTCCTCTTCCTCGCCCTCGCTGATATCATTCTTCGGCTTTTCCAGTCCTTCGATCTTGATATTGTGCTTCTCGGCATAATCCCAGAGCGCCGCGTGAATCGCCTCCTCCGCAAGAAGCGAGCAGTGCACCTTGACCGGCGGAAGCCCGTCGAGCGCCTCCATGACCGCCTTATTCGTAACCGAAAGTGCTTCCTGAACGGTCTTTCCCTTTACAAGCTCCGTTGCCATACTGCTCGTTGCGACCGCAGCGCCGCAGCCAAAGGTCTTGAATTTGCAGTCCCGGATGACCTGATTCTCGTCGATATCCAGGTACATGCGCATAATATCGCCGCACTTTGCATTTCCAACAGTGCCGACGCCGCTCGCATCCTCTATTTCCCCTACATTTCTCGGGTTCTGAAAATGATCCATTACTTTTTCACTATACATATCCGCCATTCCTTTCTCACTGCCGAAGCTTTCTGCCACAGGCATATATGCGCAGCTTCAGCAATCCTATATCATAAATTTACGCCTCTTTCTTTATAAAATCCTCATAAAGCGGTGACATCTCCCGCAGATGCCCGACAATCTCCTTTAAGTTGTCCACTACAAAATCCGCATCCTCCATTGTAGTGTCATCGCTGATTGTAAGACGCAGGGAACCGTGCGCGATCTCATGCGGCAATCCGATCGCAAGCAGCACATGCGACGGGTCCAGCGAACCGGAGGTACACGCCGAACCGCTCGACGCGCAGATTCCCTTTCCGTCCAGTAGAATGAGCATCGACTCTCCTTCGATAAAGCGGAAGCTGAAATTGACGTTGTTCGGCAGGCGCTTTGTGCGGTCGCCGTTTAATTTTGCGTAAGGAATCTCCTTCTCAATGCGCGAGATCAGATGATCGCGTACCTTTCTCTCCGCTTCGGTGCGCTCCTTTAAGTTCGCCGTAGCAAGCTCCGCCGCCTTGGCAAGACCGATGATTCCCGCCACATTCTCTGTCCCGGCTCTTCTATGTCGTTCCTGCGCGCCGCCGTGCACAAAAGATCTGATTTTCACGCCCTTTCGGATGTACAAAAATCCGATTCCCTTCGGACCATTTATCTTGTGTCCGCTGGCGCTTAGCATATCAATGTTCATTGCTTCCACGTCAATCGGCACCTGTGTGTACGCCTGTACGGCGTCCGTGTGGAACAATACGCCGTGCTCATGGGCAATTTCCCCGATCTCTGCAACAGGCTCGATCGTTCCGATCTCGTTATTTGCAAACATCACGGAAATCAGGATCGTATCGGGGCGGATGGCAGCACGAAGCTCATCCGGCTTCACAAGACCATTCTCGTCCACGTCAAGGTAAGTAACCTCAAAGCCCTTCTTCTCCAAATATTCGCAGGTGTGCAGAATCGCATGGTGCTCAATTTTCGTTGTGATAATATGCTTTCCCTTGGACTCATAGGCATCGGCAGCCGCCTTTAACGCCCAGTTGTCCGACTCCGAGCCGCCCGCTGTAAAATAAATGTTCTCCGGCGTGGTGTTGATTGTGCGCGCGATCACTTCTCTGGCGTCCGTGATGGCTTTCTTAGTCTCGGAAGAGATACTGTAGATGCTGGAGGGATTCCCGAATTTCTCCGTAAAATACGGGAGCATTGCCTCAAGTACTTCCGGCTTCACCGGTGTGGTCGCCGCATTATCCATGTATATAAGCTTTTTTTCCATTTCTCTGTACCATGTCCTTTTCTTATTTCATATCATAGTTATATGATATGATTTATAGTAATAGTATATTTTCTATTTGTCAATATCCAATACAAATTTTCGGACATGTTTTTTATTTTGTACAACAAAAAAGGATGCCTCTCTCAGGAAGCATCCTCCCTCTGGCGCATTACCGCCGGTATCCGCGTATCACCTCACAGGTGCGCGCGATATCTTCCGCCGTGTGCGCCGCAGACACGAACATTGCCTCGAACTGCGACGGCGCAAGATAAATGCCGTGCTCCAGCATGTAGCCGAAGTATGCCGCATATTGTTCCACATCGGAGGAAGTCGCGGACGCATAATCCGAGACCGCATCCGCCGTGAAAAAAACGCTCATCAGCGAGCCGATCCGGTTGACGCAGACCGCATCCCCCATCGTCTCTTTGATGCAGTCCGCGACCGTCTTCGCCTTCTCTGCAATCTGTGTATAAATCTCCGGCGATTCCTTTAAGATCGTAAGCGTCTCGATGCCCGCCGTTGTTGCGATCGGGTTGCCGGAGAGCGTTCCCGCCTGATAGACCGGACCGACCGGAGCCACCATATCCATGATTTCTTTCCTGCCGCCGTATGCACCGACCGGCATACCGCCGCCGATGATCTTGCCGAGCGTCGTCAGATCCGGCGTGACGCCGAAATATTCCTGTGCGCCGCCCACACCAAGCCGAAAGCCCGTAATCACCTCGTCAAAAATCAGAAGCGCGCCGTAATCCTCCGTGATTTTCCGCAAAAATGCAAGAAATCCTTCATCCGGCAGGACAACGCCCATATTTGCCGCCACAGGCTCCACAATGACCGCCGCGATTTCCTTTCCATGCGCTTCAAACAGCCGTTCTACCGAATCCGGCTGGTTGTATTCCGCGACCAGCGTATTTCTCGTGTAGTCCGCAGGCACGCCCCTGCTGTCCGGCACGGATTGTGTGAGCGCGCCCGATCCCGCCTTTACCAAAAGCCCGTCGGAATGCCCGTGATAACAGCCGCAAAACTTTATGATCATATCCCTTCCGGTAAAGCCGCGCGCGACGCGGATGGCGCTCATCGTCGCCTCCGTGCCGGAGCTTACCAGCCGCAAGACCTCCATCGACGGAATGCATGACCGGATCAATTCGGCAAGCTTTAACTCCTTTGCGGTGGGCGCGCCGTAGGTCAGACCGTTCTCACACGCCGCCTGCACCGCCTTTATGACGCGCGGATAGGCATGTCCGAGGATGCAGGGCCCCCAGGAACACACATAGTCAATGTAGGCGTTTCCGTCCACATCGTAAATATGGGAACCGCCCGCATGGTCTATAAATACCGGGGGACGGTGCACCGCCTGATATGCCCGTACCGGGCTGTTGACGCCGCCCGGTATGCACTGCTTTGACGCTTCGAATAATTTTTCTGATTCTGTAAACTGCATAGTGATACCTCTTTTCTGAATGATGCTATGTCTCCAATAAAAAGTTGCTATTCTTTCTGCTTTTTATTCGGAAAGCCACTTCGCCACATCCAGTGCGTGATAGGTAATGATGATCTTCGCCCCGGCGCGCTTGATGCCCGTCATGATTTCCATGACAATCTTCTTCTCATCGATCCAGCCGTTTGCGGCTGCCGCCTTCACCATCGAATATTCTCCGCTGACATTGTATGCCGCAAGCGGGTAATCCGTGCGGTCCGCCACCTCGCGCAGCACATCGAGATAAGAAAGCGCGGGCTTTACCATGATAACGTCCGTCCCTTCCTCGATATCCGACAGGCACTCGCGGATCGCCTCCTTGCGGTTCGCCGGGTCCATCTGGTAGGTCTTGCGGTCGCCGAAGCTCGGTGCAGAATGCGCCGCCTCGCGGAACGGTCCGTAAAAGCCGGACGCAAACTTTGCGCTGTACGCCATGATCATTGTATTACAAAAGCCGTTCTCATCGAGTGCTTCCCGGATTGCCGCCACTCTCCCGTCCATCATATCTGACGGCGCGATCACATCCGCGCCTGCCTTCGCAAGGCTCACGGACATCTTCGCCAACAGCGGAAGCGTCTCGTCGTTTAAGATTTCACCCCCGCACACAAGCCCGCAGTGTCCGTGGGAGGTGTACTCGCACAGGCAGACGTCCGCAATGACGAGCAGCTCCGGCATCCGCTTTTTCATATGGCGAATGGCTCGCTGCGTCACGCCCTCGTCATTGTACGCCTCGCTTCCGACCTCATCCTTATGCGCCGGAATGCCGAAAAGCAGCACTGCGTGTACCCCTGCCTCTTTCACCCGGTCAAGTTCTTCGTCAAGCCTGTCAATCGAATACTGGTAAATGCCCGGCATGGAGTCAATCGGATTCCTGATATTCTCCCCTTCGATGACAAACATCGGATATACCAGATCGCTCTTGTCGATTCTCGTTTCCCGCACCATGTCCCGCATCGTCTCGCTGACGCGCAGTCTTCTTAATCTATGCATAATGAATCCTCCTCGTTTTCCTCTCGTTTTCTCTCTGTGCATGCACTGTTATAGAGTATAGCACATTCCGTCAGAAAAGCTACCAAAAACGAGGTATTGTTTTCCCGGTCCTGCCGGACATCAGGCGCAGTATTCCTTCATTCCCTACCAGAGCTTTATCTATACGACTTCTGATAGATCGCCACACATTCCTCATGGGATAACTCTTTGGGGTCGGCTGTGAACAGACCGCCCATTGTTTGACGGGCATTTTCTGCCAGCGTATCAAGTTCCTCTTCCCGAATGCCGAAATCGGACATTTTCAAATCATACACGCCGCAATCCTTTTGAAGCTGCACCAACAGATCCACAAAATCCTGCGCGCAGTCTGCGTCCTGCTTTCCGAGCGCCTTTGCCATCGCAATGAACCGCTCGTCACAGGCGTGGCAGTCCACAAAATGCTGATAATACGCGGCAGAAATCATGATCAGCCCAGCCCCATGCGGCAGTTTCTGATGATAAGCGCTCATGGCGTGCTCCATCGAATGTTCGCTCGTGCAGCAGCTAACGGTCATCACCTGCCCGGACAGATTATTCGCAAAGGCTACGCCCTCACGGGCTTCAATATCTCCGCCGTCCTTTACCGCGCGGGCAAGATATTTTCCGATATTTTCAATCGCTGTCAAGGCCAGCATATCGCCCATGCGGTTATGCGCCTTGGAAATATAGCACTCCGTACTGTGGAACAACGCGTCAAATCCCTGATATGCCGTAAATTTCGGCGGAACCGAAACCATCAGTTCGGGGTCAACCACAGACAATACCGGGAACAGGCAGTCATAACCTCCGAAGCCGATTTTTTCATTTGTCTCGTCATTTGTAATAACGCCCCATTGATCCGCCTCTGAGCCGGTTCCCGCCGTTGTTGTAATGCAGATCACCGGCAATGCTTTTTCCGTGAGGGTCTTCCCGCCTCCGGTGCCGCCGTTCATATAATCCCAGATGTCGCCGTCATTCGTCGCCATCGCCGCCATTGCCTTAGAAGCGTCCATCACGCTGCCGCCGCCCAATGCAGCGATAAAATCGCAGCCGTTTTCCTTTGCGAAAGCTGCGCCCTCCATAACAGTAGAACGAAGGGGATTTGCCTGCACACGGTCAAACACCGTCGTCTCCACACCGGCATCCGCCAATTCTTTTAACACGCGGTCAAGCGTTCCCGTTTCCTTCATGGACCTGCCATTCGAGATCACGACCATCGCTTTCTTTCCCGGCATTGTCTGTGTGTGAAGTTCATTCAGTTTTCCGGCGCCGAACAGGGTGCGGGTCGGTACATAAAATTGATAACTCATAATAAATTCTCCTTATTTTTCCATTTTCTTTTACCAATCTGGTAATTTCCCTCTGCACCCATATTATAATCCGGTCCATTAAGTTATATCAAATGCTTAGTTTTTATGATTGAGTTATGCCTAAAAAGCATTTAACTCGGTTTCTACCATTTCTTATATGGACATCTGCTGACTTTCGCCGCCGCGCGAAGCTCCACATAACAGCCGCAGGCGCCGCACGTACCTGCATTCAGAAGGTCGCACTCCCTGCAGACGGCAAGCCTCGCCTCATAGCCCGCTTCATCGATCCTATCCGCCGCTTTGATCGCGGCACGGTATTTTTCTATCATCTTCTGATCCGCCTCCGCCATCTCGCGGAGCAGACATTTCTTACAGATTTCTGCCATCTCCCAGCGCCCTCCTGCCGCCTGTTTCCTAATATGCCGTATCGCCGCTCCTGCCTTAAATCCTGTTTCGGAATCATCTCCTAATACCCGTTTCTGCTTCGGACTGATTTATCCGCTCCGCTAGTGTACTGTCTCATTCAGGCAGTGCAGTTTGGCTAATTATGAACGATACTAGTCCCTCTACAGAAGCCTCTTCCGCCACATGAATCTTATGACCTTCCGATGTGCCATTCTTCAGACGCGAAAGCTCGTATAAAAGCGCCTCCCTCGTCGGATTCCCGATGCACCAGAAGCCGCGTTCCCCGGGAACGGCATACCCGCCGCGCTTTATCCCATCAAAAAATGCCCGCACACCGGACGCACTGAAAAACACGAAATCCGAAATCTCTAAAAGACGCGAAAAATCACCGCACCGTTTCCCCTCTACATCATAGACAGACACCTCTGTGACAGCAATTCCAGCCTCCCGCAGCAGCTCCGCCGTCATGGGGTTTGCCTGCGCCGCATGTGGAAAAAGGATGCGCACAGGCTCCCCTTCGTCCACATGACCGCAAGTCTCCTGCCCCTTCTTCTCAACTGCTTCTCTGCGAAGCGCTTCCGCAAGTTCTCCGGCAAATGTCTCCGTGTCCGCATGGCTCGGAAGAAAATCCGCGCAAATGCCATGCTCCTTTAACACATCCTTTGTCCCGCGCCCGATAACCGCAAATCTGCATCCTGCCAGCACACGGATATCCGTACCGCACTCGCGCACCGCTTCAAAAAACAGCTCCACCGCCTGCTTGCTCGTAAAAAGCACCCAATCATAATCACAAAGCCTTGTCACCTGCTCCTTTAACGTGTCATATGCAGGGAGCCGTCTGGTCTGCATCGTCACGAGCGGAACCATCCGTTTCCCGGCTTCCTCCATCCTGCGGCGGAATGCAGAAAGCGTGCGCGGCGTGGCAACCACGCCGTAGCGCTCCGTTTTTTCTGCGGCTGTGATGCTTTCTTCACCTGCTGCACTGCGCCCCGCGATTTCACCGCCACTTTCCCGTCTGTCATGCTCCCATCGAAAGGAAAAGTCCGCGACCTCCCCGATTACGATAATGACCGGAGAGGAGAGCCCCGCCGCCCTCACACGCTCTGCGATATCAGAAAGCGTACCGCGCACGATCCGCTCGTACGGCGTTGCGCCCTCCGCGATCACCGCCGCAGGCGTACCGGGCGCTTTTCCGTAACGCAAAAGCTCCGCCGTAATTTTTTCCAGATTGGATAAGCCCATCAGAAAGACAAGCGTACCGGAAAGCTTCGCAAGCGCTTCGTAATCATCCGTCACGCCCTCCTCCGCCGTATGCCCGGTAATGACATGAAAGCTTCTTGCAAGTCCCCGGTGCGTCACCGGGATTCCCGCAAGCTCCGGCACAGCGATTGCCGAAGTGACCCCCGGGATTACCTCGTAAGCGATTCCTGCCCCGGCGAGCGCCAGAATCTCCTCGCCGCCCCTGCCGAACACAAACGGGTCGCCGCCCTTTAGCCGCACGACATTATCGTATCTCCCGCCGTATTCTACCAGAACGCGGTTGATTTCCTCCTGCCGCATCGAATGTGCGCCGGGCTTCTTGCCGACATACACAAGGATGCAGTCCTCCCGCACGACGTCGAGCAGCTCCTCCGATGCCAGTCTGTCATAGATCACGACGTCACAGCACTTTAATTTTTCCAGTCCTCTGACCGTAATGAGCGATGCGTCTCCCGGTCCCGCTCCGATCAATGTCACCTTTCCCATGTCCACATGCTTCCTTTATTTTTCTCTCCATCCCGGCGCGTTCCGGCGCGTTTCCTTTTCCCGGCGCATTCTGGCGCGTTTCCGGCTCATCTTCTTTTCCCGGCGCATTCTGGCGCTTTTCCTTTTCCCGGCGCATTCTGGCGCTTTTCCTTTTCCCGGCGCATTCTGGCGCTTTTCCTTTTCCCGGCGCGTCGTCGCAAAGCTTCTTCACAAGTCCGGCTGCAAGCGTCTGCCACTCTGTTACGGATGCGCTTTCTTTCTGATGGCAGAGGATGCCGTCCTGCTCCCGGAAAATTCGAATGCAAATTTCTTCATCCGCCGCCCGGCTCTTTTTCCCTTCCGCAACGGATTTCTCTGCCTGTACGGGTGCATCCGTCACTTCGGCATAAACGCCGACCGCCTCGTGACATCCGGCGTCCAGACGCCTTAAGATATCGCGCTCTACCGTAAGCGCAAGCGCAGCCCTCTCGTCCGTCACCGCCTGTAAGAACTCCTGTCCGTCTGTCCTTCCCTCAATCGCGATAATTCCCTGTCCGCCTGCGGGGAGCATCTGCTCCACATCCAGATATTGATAAGAAAGCTCCTCGTCGCAATCAAGTCCCAGCCGCCGCAGCCCGGCTGCCGCAAGGATAATGCCGTCGTAGCCGCCGTCCTTTAGTTTCTGAATGCGCGTCGTAACATTTCCGCGCAGCGATTCGCAGCGGACATTCGGGTACAACGCCGCAATCTGGCTCTGCCGCCTTAAGCTTCCCGTTCCGATCACAGCTTCTTTTAACTTCTCGATCTGTGTTCCGCGGCGCGTAAGCAGAACGTCCCGCACATCCTCCCGCGGCAGTACGCAGACCACGGCAAGCCCCCCGGCAAGCTCCATCGGCATATCCTTCGCTGAGTGCACCGCATAATCGATTTCCCCGTTTAAAATCGCTTCCTCAAACTCCGAAACGAATACCGCCTTGCCGCCAAATGCCTGCAGCGGCTTATCCAGAATCTTATCTCCCGCCGTTTTGATTATCACTTTCTCACAGGTAATCTGCGGGTATGCCTCCTGTAAACGTCCGATGAACAGATCCGTCTGCGCCTGCGCCAGCGCGCTTCCTCTCGTACCGATGCGGATATGTGCAGGCACGGCGCATCGCCGCGTCATTTCTACCCTATTTTCCCATCCGGTCACTTTGCCTTCCCCCATGTCTCTTTCTTCCGGCATTTTACACAATTCCTTTCTGTCCTTCCGTCTGATTCCGCTATATTTTTCAGTTATCTTTTCCCTGCGTTTCCCCGTCAAGCAGATACGACAATAGCAGTTCAAATAATTTCTTCCGCTCCCTGCCATCCGGCACGCGTGTCAGGATTTCTTCCCGGCACGCCCCGAGAATATCCGCCGCCGTTCCATAGCTCCCCGGCAGCACCGTCTCCAGTTCACGCCGGACCCGCGCCGCAAGCGCCGGACTTTTCCCTCCGGTGGAAATTCCAACGACGACGTCCCCGCGCTTTACGATTGCCGGAAAATAAAAGGTGCAAAGTTCCTTCACATCGACCACATTCACCGGGATTCCCTGTGCGCGGCACAATTCTGATACCCTCACATTGATCTCCCGCTGATCGGTCGCCGCCACGACAAGCGCACAATCGCAAAGAAACGCATCGCCGCTCTCATCCTGCGGAAATGACATCTGCTTCCATAGAATGCGTTCCTCTGCGGCGAGCTGTTCCAGCTCCAGTGTAAGCTCCGGAGAGATGACCTCAACCTTCGCCTCAAACGCCAATAGCTGCCGCACTTTTCCCGCTGCGACCTTCCCGCCGCCTACGACGATGCACTTTTTCCCCTCAAGCTCTATATATATAGGAAAATACGCCATTTCTCTCCCTCCGGGCGCAAAAGCCCTGCGCCGCTCCCGTTACCGTTTGCAGTAACGCTTTCTCTGCTCGTTTCATTCGATTTTAACAATGATATCTTATATCTGACATGTTTTAAAATTTCTTCTGAACACTTCGTAATTACACGCATTTATAATTTCTTTTTCTCTATACTTCTCAAGAATGTCTTCTTTAACTCCTGTGGCTTATAAAAGAATTGCTCCTCCGATCTGCTCAATCTTTTTTCGTCTCTTTTAATTTTTAACAATTCCATAGAACAAATAAAATCTGCCGCCTGCAACAGTCTATACCTTTGCGGCTCTGCCTTTCTAAATTCAACATTTGAAAACTGTATTGAGAAAACAGCATTCAAAATTGCACTAAGCTCGCTCTGTCCGTTATCATAATACACAATTATTTTATCGAAACTCACAAAAAACTCCTGATGTTCGCTCATCGCCACATTAATCGCCTTTGCGAGCTTACCTGACAACGCAACTTTATCCACGGCTTCTTTTCTATCTACAACAACTGTCATACACGAATTTCATCAATGGAGTATCCTGCAAATATCTCCTCTCTGCGGATAACTGGTCCGGTGTGTATATACTCAACATCAAATCCGGCAATTCTTATGCTCTCTTCTAATTTTGCGACTTGCCGTTCTATACTATTATCCTGATTATGAAAAACAAATGTTACCAAATAATATGCAGGACGTTCTCTTACTTCTCCGAAATCTCCTGACTCATCAATAAAAATACTCAGTTCTTTCATTTGCATTTCCCTTATATAATTAGAAATGGCGGGAAATTCTTCCCGCCTGCGGTGGTCCAAAGAGCTTTCGCCCAGACCAAAACTGTAACGCATTACAGCCTTTATTCTATTCAAATCATACCAGATTTATGCCGGTCTTGCAAGCCCTAAATATCCTTTTCAAAACACTTACATATTGCCTTATGCGTTTCAAATTCCTGTTATCTCAGAATCATTCCAACTCCATCAGAGCCTCCATCAGCCCTTTTAACTGCTCCGCCGTCATCTGATCCTTCAGCCGGTAGAACACGCTCCCAAAGTTCTTATCCTTCCACTTTGCAAAAACAGCCCCGTCACGCTCCATGAACCCGGACATATAAATGCTCTTCTTCGTCTCCTCAAGCTTTTCCGCAAGAATCAGCTCCGCCTTGTCCGTCTCGTGCAGCTTGATTTCATTGTTATGGTCTGCCGCACGCTTAAAATCATCGACATCCGCCAGTTCACACTGTGCAAGCTCCATAACTGCGCGGTCAATATCCCTCGGCACCGCCAGGTCCACGAAAAGACGCGGCTTTGACGTCGTCAAATGCTCCGCCAGCTTCTGCGCTACAAATGTATAATGCGGTCCCGTCGTCGCACTGACAATCACATCCGCCTCCTCCACATAATTGTACCGGTCGGCAAAGTCCACCATCCGAATAGTTCCGCCTGTGCCAGTACCAAACGTGCCCCCGTGGTGTCTGCTGGTTCCGGTAATATCCGTGATTCCCTTGCTGTAAAGGTTCTTTGCCAGAATGCCGCCGATCTGCCCGGTAATTCCGACGAGCAGTACCCTGCGCCCACCATGCTCCTGCAAAAAGTTCTCGATCCGGTTCGCCGCAAGCGTTCCCATCGAAACCGGAGTTTTGGAGAGCAGCGTATTTGTCTTGATACTCTTTGCGCTGCTCATTGCTCCCTGAAATGCAATGTTGATTTCATTACAGACCGCGCCCTCTTCCTGCGCGAGCAGATACCCGTCCTTGACCTGGCGCAAAATCTCATCCTCGCCGAGCACCATCGAATCCAACCCGCACGTGACATGAAAGAGGTGACGCAGCGCGGCGTCCCCGCTGTAGACATAAATCTGCCCCAGCATCGCCTGCCCGTCTATCTGCTTATATGCCGCAAGCTCACGTTCTATGTCCGCTATAAGCGCGGCTTCCGTTCTTCTGCCGCCACACTCCGCCGTCCCCTGCTCGCTCTGGCGCTCCGCCGCCTTCTGCCCGCTCTGACGCTCCGCCGCCTTCTGCCCGCTCTGACGCTCCGCTGTCTCCTGCAATTGAAAACTCGCCGCCATCTCCCCGCAGAAATAGATTTCGCTGCGGTTACAGGTCGATACAATGACCGAACCGGCGCAGTGCGCATATCTCTTTAACCGCTTATGAAATTCCCTCTGCTCCTCCGCCGAAAACGCATAGCGCTCTCTTATTTCCAGAGGAATCTTTTTATAATTCACTCCGATGCAGTTCATTGCCTGTTCTCTTCTCTCCGCTCACTTTTCCTGCTACTGTCCACTCCGTTCACCAAACAGTAACCTTTTCTTCTCTTCTTTTGGACTTCCTCTATCATAACATAACGGGCGGTGATGTCCAGATGATTTTGTACAAAAAATGCAGGACAAAATCGTCCTGCATTCTGTAGATTGCATCTATAGATTATATTGGTAAATACTCTGTTTCTTATTACATCTTAGCGGGTGCAAGCGCCATATCATATTCCTTTAAATATGGTATCTTACTTCTCGTCTCCGCGATATCATTTAAATCAATCTCACACAAAAGAACTTCCTCTTCCTCCCCGGAAGCTTCCGCCAGCACAGCGCCCATCGGCGATACCACCTTGGAATGACCGCACGCGCCTTCCTCTACGCCATTAATTCCCATTAAAAACACGGTGTTGTCCAGCGCTCTTGCCGGAAGCTGAATCTGCCACCGATGCAGCGCCGGAACGCTCCATACCGACGGAACAACGAGCATCTGCGCTCCCTTCAGCGCCAGTATACGGCTCGGCTCTGGAAATTCGATGTCGTAGCAGATTAACACACCGAGCTTTCCCAGGGACGTCTCAACCGGCTCATATTCTCTCTTTCCATGGGTAAAATACTGCTGCTCTCTTCCCCAGAGAAATGATTTCTGATACTCCCCTGCAATTTTTCCGTCATTTTCTATCACATATAAGCCTATGAACAGCTCTTCTTCTATTTTCTGCGGCAACGGCAGCACAACGACGGTGTGCGTCTTTCTTGCAAGTTCGCAGAACTTTTCCAGAATCCAGTCGTTTTCTCTGACTGCCGCCAGAAACCCATCCGTTTCCAGATAGTAGCCGCAGGTCCATAGTTCCGGAAACACGACAAGCTCTGCCCCGCCATCCGCCGCCCGGCAAAACATTTCCATTCCGCGCTTCACATTTGTTTCGACTTCTGCCGGAATCGAATGTATCTGTATTAATCCAACCTTCATATTTTTCCTCACCTTGTCATACACAGCATCATCATAATTCTTCTGTCCAGATTCCATCACCATTCTTCCGTCCAGATTCCATCACAATTCTTCTGTCCAGATCCCATCACAATTCTTATGCTCAGATTTCATCATAATTCTTCCGCACAGACCGCATCACGCTTCTTCCACACGCCTTATAATACACTTGCCAGAAATTTCTTCGTTCTTTCGTTCCGGGGCGCTGCAAAGACATCCTTGGGTTTTCCCTCTTCCACGATATAGCCGCCCTCCATGAATATCACATGATCCGATACCTCTCTGGCAAATCCCATTTCATGCGTCACCACGATCATCGTCATGCCGTCCTCCGCGAGATTCTGCATGACCTTTAACACCTCGCCGACCAGCTCGGGGTCAAGCGCTGAGGTCGGTTCGTCAAAGAGCAGTACCTTCGGCTTCATCGCGAGCGCCCTTGCAATTGCGACCCTCTGCTGCTGTCCGCCCGAAAGGTTTCCCGGCATCTCGTCCGCCTTGCTCTCCAAGCCGACCTTTGCAAGCAGCTCCATTGCCTGTTCTCTTAGCTCCTCCTTCGCGCCAAGCTTTAGCTTTCGCGGGGCGAGCATGATATTGTCGATCACGCTCTTATGAGGGAACAGATTAAAACGCTGAAATACCATACCGATTTCCCTGTGCAGCTTTCGTCTGTCGTACCCCTTTTCCGTGACTATATTTCCCTCATAAGTGATGGTTCCGCTGTTCGGCGTCTCCAGAAGGTTGATACATCTTAAGAACGTGCTTTTTCCCGAACCAGAAGGACCGATGACGCTGATGACCTCGCCTTCCTTTACTTCCATATTAATATCGCGCAGAACCTCCAATTCTCCAAAGGCTTTCGAAAGATTCTCTACTTTTACAATCGCTTCACTCACTATTTCATCCTCCTTTCGAGCTTTGACAGAAGAAATGACAGAATGGTATTTAATATGAAATACATCAAGGCAAGCGCGGTATAGATTTCCACCGTTCGAAACGTGGAGGAAACCGCCTGCGTTGCCTGATGCGTCATTTCGGCAACGCCGATGACCGTGAGCAGCGACGTATCTTTCACACTGATAATAAACTGGTTGCACAAGCTCGGAAGCATGATTTTTAAAGCCTGCGGCAATATAATACTTGTCATGATCTGAAACTTGCTAAGTCCCAGACATTCCCCTGCCTCATGCTGCCCGATATCAATCGACTGGATCGCTCCGCGCACGATTTCGGAAATATAGGCACCGGAATTAAGTCCGATCGCGATAATTCCTGCACTAAGCGCCGGCAATTCAAAATCAAGCATCATTGGGATTGCAAAATACAGGTACAACGCCTGTACCATAAGGGGCGTTCCTCTGATAATTGCAACATAAACGCCCGCAATACGGTATATGATTTTATTCTTGCCGCTTCTTGCAAGACCGACCAGAAGACCTATCGCAAAACCCAGCAGTATACCTAATACTGCAATCAGCATTGTCATTTTTAAGCCCTTCAGCAATGTCGGAATAACACTTATGGTATAACTCCACTGCAGTTCCATAATAAATCCTCCATGTTTTCCGAAAGAAAATGCGACCACCCCTGTGGGAGCAGAGGATTTTCCTCCATGTCTCACATTCTTCTATTTACTGCTGTCCGAACCATTTTTCATAAATCGCATCGTAGGTTCCGTCCTCATGGAATTTTGCGAGCGCCGCATTGATGTACTCCGTATATTCAGAGTCCTTCTGTAAAACGATTCCATACTGGCATCCATCGACCAGATCGCCTACGACCTTACATCCGCTGTCCGGGTTCTGATTCGTGTAATAAAGCATATTCGGGGCGTCGTATACGACCGCATCCGCCGCGCCTCTCTGCACTTCCATGTAAGCCGCCTCAATGTTCGGGAAGGTCGTCACGGTACAGTCCGACACATTTTCATTTACATAGTCTACGGATGCAGTTCCTTCTTTAAGTGCGACCTTCTTCCCCTCGAGGTCTGCGATCTGTTTGATATCCTCGTTGTCTGATTTTACCAGAATCTGAAGTCCTGCATCGTAATAAGGATCTGCAAAATCCATGACCTCTTTCCGCTCGTCTGTAATCGTGATTCCCGCAAGTCCCATATCGAGCTTATTCGTCTGTACTGACATCAGAAGCGCCGTGAAATCCATCGGCGAAAGTTCATATTCAAATCCAAGATAATCGCTGACCGCCTCAAGCAGCTCGATATCAAAGCCCGTATACACATTGTTGTCATCCGGGAAACAGAACGGCACAAAGCTCGTATCTGTTCCGACCTTTAAGGTAACGCCGGAGAGCGCTCCCTCATAATCGCCGCCTGCCGCAGCCTCCGTGTCTGACGCTTCCGTCTGCACACTCTCCGATGCGTCCGCAGCTTCACTCTCCGCCGCGCTGCCCGCCGCTTCGCCCGCCGGAGACGCTTCCCCGGAAGTCTCTCCCTCTGCTCCGCCGCAGCCTGCTGTGAAAACGCCGCATAATACAACTGCCATTACCATACTCACAAATTTCTTTTTCATCCTTTTATCCTCCTGATTCCTTTGTTTCAAATAGGAAAGGGCGCAGATGCTCTATTGCACCTACGCCCTTGTAGATTTCCTGTTGACCCTATCATAGACTCCCTTTTTGTATTTGTCAACAGAAAATGTATAATTTTTTTCATTTTTTTATTTTTGAAACTAATTATTCAAATGTAGAGAAATGTTCTCCGAACGCATCGAGCTTCGATAGCCTGTGCTCTAACTCAATATTTCTGTTTCTTCCGATCTCCGTGAGAATCGCATTGATAAGCACGAGCGGGGCGACAAAGGAATCAAGATAGGTCGGCATGGACGTTTCCGTGAGGAAATAATATCTGGAATTTTTGATGATGGGAGAAACCATCGTATCGGTAATCGCCACCGTCACCGCTCCCTTTTCATAGGCATAGCGGTACATTTCATCCGTAATTCTGGAATACCGGTTGAAGGTAATTCCGATGACCACGTCCTCCGGCGAAATATCGCACAGCAGATCGGCGTGGCAGTCCATACTTGTAATCAGCTCCACATTTCCAAGCGTCATATTGAGATAATATTGAAAGAACTGCCCCAGAGCCGACGCGCTCCGCGCCGCCAAAATATAGATTTTATTTGCAAGGATGATTTCCTGACAGGTCTTAAAAAACGTGTCCATATCCAGCTCGTGCAAAGTATTTTGTATCCGGTCGATATCATGCTGAAAAATTTCTGCGATGCCTGCCTCCTTGTCATCGTATGCCTTATAGGAAATCTCAAGCCGGTCCTTCATGCTCATCTGCTCCTTCGCAAGCTTCTGAATCTCCGCCTTAAATTCCGGAAATCCCTTATATCCAAGAAATGTGCAGAACCTTAAGATACTCGCCTCACTCGTCCCCACCTCCTTTGCAAGCTGCTGGATATTGTAATACGAAACAGCCGTGATATTCTGCAGCACGTAGTTTGCAATCTTTTTCTGCGTCTTGCTCATTTTCTCATAGTTTTCTGTAATCTTTTCTTTCATCCTGCTCAAAGCCCTCCTTGGAAATATGCGCTTTTTTCGATAGAATCCCCATTATTTTACTCTATATATCGTACCACATATTTTAGAAATGTCAAAATATTTTTCATAAAATTATTTTTGAATAAATTCTTGACATTCTGTTTTACCGGAAATATAATGACCCTAAAAATACGAGCAAAGGAGAGATTGTTATGACACTTGATGCGCTTATAAATGAATATGCGGCGAAAAACCCCGCTTCCAGAAAGGCATACGAAAAGGCGTGCAATGACATTCCCGGCGGAATCTCCGCAAATGTCAAGTACTTTGCCCCCTTCCCGCTTTTTATGAAGGAGGGACACGGCGCATGGCTTACAGACGTCGATTCACACAGCTATGTCGACTATGTGCTTTCTTATGGTCCGCTGATTCTCGGGCACGGAAGAACGGAAATTCTTACTTCCATCGAACAGTATTTTGCAGAGCACGGGACCATGCTCTACGGCACGCCGCACGAGCTGGAAGATATTTTTGCCAGAAAAATCAAGGAACATTTTCCGGGCATCGAAATGCTCCGGTATACAAATTCGGGCACAGAGGCGACACTGCTTTGCATCCGGACCGCATGTGCCTTTACTGGAAAATATAAGATTGCTAAGTTCGAGGGACACTATCACGGCGGCTTTAACGAGGTCTTAGTCAGCGTCAACCCTGATGTAACAAAAGCCGGAGATGCGCGCCATCCGATCGGTCTGCCGGAATCCGCGGGTATTTCCGACCGGATGTTAAACGACACCGTCGTACTTCCCTTTAACGATTTAGAGGCGTGCACAGAGATTCTTACAAAGCAGCAGGACGAAATCGCAGCCGTCATCATGGAGCCGGTATTTGGCGGAACGATTCCGGCAACCCCTGAATTTATGCAGGGAATCCGCGACATTACCAAAAAGCTTGGCATCCTTATGATTATCGATGAAGTAAAAACCGGATTCCGCGTGACGCTCGGCGGGGCGCAGGAATACTACCACGTTGCGCCCGATCTGACCGCCCTTGGCAAGGTAATCGGCGCAGGCTTTCCGGTCGGCATCGTCGGCGGAAGACGCGATATTCTCTCCATGGCTTCACCGAAGGGTTCTGATATCCTCGACAGCAGCAATATAAGCGCCTCCGCCGCCGAGGTTCTGTATCACAGCGGCACATACAACGGGCATCCCATGATCTTAAACGCCGGACTTAAGACGATCGAGATTCTGGAACAGGAATTTGACGCCCTGTTGGCGCGCACCGAACGTTTGAAATCCGGCATCCGCGAGCTCTATGCAAAGCATGGAATCCATGTTCTGACGCCGGGGCTTGGTTCTATGTTCAATGTCGTGGTCACAGAGCTTGACGCCATCGAAACATATCGCGACCTCCAGAAATCAGATTTTGAAACGCGCAAGAAAATGGATTATGCCCTGCTGCTGAACGGCATTTACAACAAACCCTGCAACCGCTACAACATGAGCACCGCCCATACGGACGACGTGATTGATTTCACCTTAGAGGCATACGAAAAGGCATTCAGGCTCTTATAATGGAGGAGGGATATTATGGACAATTTCGTGATTACCATCAACCGGCAATTCGGAAGCCTCGGCAGACCGATTGCAAGAAAAATGTCAGAACTCTTGAATATTGAATATTATGACCGCGACATCGTAGACACCGTCGCCAAAGAAATGCATCTGTCCGTCTCCGCTGTCAGCGACGCGGAGGAAAGCGCAAAGTCAAGCTTTTTCCATATGAAGTTCCCGTTAGGCAACGGCACATCTGCGATTCAGGAGGATATTTTTCACTCCCAGAAAAGAATTATCGCAGAACTTGCAGACAAAGAATCCTGCATCATTGTCGGGCGTTGTTCCGACTATGTGCTTCGGAATCATCCTCACCTGACCCGCGTGTTCATCTATGCGCCAAAGGAGGCTCGCTACAGGAACTGCGTGGAAAATCTTCATATGACACCCGATGCCGCACGCAAAATGATTGCGGAGGTGGATAAGGCGAGAGACGCCTACCATATGCAGTTCGCCGGGTATCTGCCCAGCGATTTCAACCACAATGATATCATGATCAACAGCAGTTTTCTGGGTGTTGACGGCACTGCTGCCTATCTCGCCGACTTTATCACACAGCGGATGAAGACCCTATAATTACAGAGAAGGGGCTGGTGCATTTCCGCCTGCTTTTGACAGGCGTGAATGCGGCAGCCCCTCCTTTGCATTCTCAACGGATTACAATCGGATTTTCCGTCACATTTTTATTCTCATCGATCAAAAATGCATGTAAGACCGGATGCTCCCTGTCCTCTAAGGAGAGAATCAGATAATTCGCCTTGGAATCGTACGCAAGGCGTTTATCCTCCTCGGACGGACGCGACGGCGACTCAGGATGTGAATGGAAGTTTCCGAGCAGCTCATAGCCCTTTGCTCTCGCATCCTTGACTGCTGCGAACTGCTCCTTCGGGTCCATGGAAAAATGCTCGTTGCTCGCATCGATATTCGTCAGAAGATATACCTCCCTGACATACTTCTCTTCTCCGTCAGCCGTGCCTGCGATAAGACCGCACGCTTCATTCGGAAGCCCGTCTGTGGCATGTTTTAATATCTTATCGTAATCTTTTTTTTCAATATATAACATTCGAATCCTCCATACCCCGGATGTACGCCGGGTGCAAACGGATTTATCCGGCGCGTATTTACTATTTATGCAATTATATCAATCCGTCAATGTACGTTTCACGCCTTGTCCGGACACTCGGTCTGTTCATAGTCAATCAGTTCCGTAATCGTCGGATGCTCGCCGCATACCGCACAATCCACAACCTTCTTCGGCAGCTTTACCGTGTAGAACTCCATCTTAAGCGCATCGTAAGTCAAAAGCTTTCCGACCAGAAGATCGCCGATTCCGAGAATGTACTTGATCGCCTCCATCGCCTGCAGACTGCCGATGACGCCGCCCATCGCGCCGATCACGCCCGCCTGCTTACAGGTCGGTACTGCATCCTTTGGCGGCGGATTCTTGAATACACAGCGGTAGCACGGACCTTCGCCCGGCACATAGGTCATAAGCTGCCCTTTAAAACGGATGATTCCCGCGTGGCAAAACGGCTTCTTCGCCATGACACACGCATCGTTGATTAAGAATTTCGCCGGGAAATTGTCTGTTCCGTCAATGATAAAATCATAGTCTGCAATCAGTTCCATAATATTCTCGGACGTCACGAACTGTCTGTAGGTATTGACCGTCACATCCGGGTTGATTGCGTTCATCGTCTCTTTCGCGGACTTCACCTTTGCCTTTCCCACGTCGTTTGTCGTGTGGATAATCTGCCGCTGCAGATTCGACAAATCCACCTCATCCGCATCCACAATGCCGATGGTCCCCACGCCTGCTGCCGCCAGATACATCGCCGCCGGAGCGCCAAGACCGCCCGCGCCGATAATCAGAACCTTCGCATTCAAAAGCTTCTTCTGCCCCTTCGGACCGACTTCCTTTAAAATAATATGGCGGGAATACCGCTCTAACTGCTCATTCGTAAATGCCATTCCATTCCTCTCCCTTTCCGAAATAAGTGGAAGAACGCCTCCGGCGTTCTTCGGCGTGCGGTAGCTTCGATATCTAACTTCACATACCTGGGAAGAACGCCTCCGGCGTTCTTCGGCGTGCGGTAGCTTCGATATAAGGCTACCGCACGCTGCCCCCACCCATAAAGTATAAAAATTCCACCTCATCGCCATCTTTTAACTTCGTCGTCTCAAAGTCATCCCTCTGCAGAAATTCCTCGTTGACTGTCACGGTCACGTACAATGGATTCTCGATCTGCTCCTCCTCGATCAGCTCTGCCACCGTGATACCGTCCTTTACTTCCTTCTTCTTTCCCGCTACTGTAAGCTTCATGCAATTTTCCTCTCTTTCTGTATGATTTACACCAATATCTTTACGACTGCCTCTATATCCGCCTTCTTCTGCAATCCCCGCAACCTTGTCACCTCTTCGCCGTCTTTAAAGAAAAGGATGGTCGGGGATGCCATCACACTGTAATCTGCCGCAAGCTCCGCGTCAAAGTTCACGTTGACCTTTACGACCTTAAGCTGCTCCTCGTAGTCGTCCTCGATATCCCCCAGAACCGGGGACATCTGCTTGCACGGAATGCAGGTATCCGAATAAAATTCCACGAGCACCGGCTTTTCGGATTTCAGCACCTCCGCCTCAAATGTGTCCTTACCAACTCTCGCTGCCATAGCCGCCCTCCTTACTCCTCCACCTTTTTTACGATCAGATCAT
Source organism: Roseburia sp. (assembly GCA_017937095.1). GTDB lineage: Bacteria > Bacillota > Clostridia > Lachnospirales > Lachnospiraceae > Roseburia. The sequence continues at coordinate 41,113 of JAGBEG010000018.1, forward strand.
AGGTTCCATCCTCATTGTCGATAAGCTTTAAAATCTGATGTCCTTCTTCCTTGAAGCTGCGCGGCACGTTCTGCACCGGCTCTCCGTCATTCATATGCACAGATAAAATCTGTCCGTCGTCCAACTCCTCAATCGCGCATTTCGCCTTCACAAAGGTAATCGGGCAGACTACATCCGTAATGTCCACTGTATCATCAATTTTGTAATCAGCCATTGTACGCCTCCTCCATCGCTTTTTTGAACTCGTCCCATCCAATCCGGTCAATCGTGAACTTGAAGCGCTCTCCCGGCTTTGCGTGATCTGCAAAGAACTGGATCGCCGCATCGGTCACACGGTAAAGCTGTTCCTCAGACTTAATCAGCGGTAAAAACGCGTCTCCCTTGTTGATCGTGTTTCCGAACAGACCGCCGAAGGAAACCTGATAAGCGCTCTCGCCCTCCCATGCATCCGTCGGGCAGGATTTGACGCAGCGTCCGCAGTAATTGCACTTCGCCTCATCTAAAATAATCTTTCCGTCCTGACTGGAAAGCGCTCCGGTACGGCACGCTTTTTCGCAGACGCCGCAGTGAATGCACTTCTCTTCTACCCATGCAACGTCCAGCGCACCCTTTACGCCAAGATCATTCTCCTCTGCCTTTAAGCAGTTATTCTGACATCCCGTCACGCCGAACTTGAACTTGTGCGGAAGCTCCCTTCCAAAATAGCGCATGTCAAGCTCTGTGGCAATCTTTAACGTATCAATATTTCCGCTGGGACAGACGCCCTCGCCCTGACACGCCGTTACCGTGCGGACTCTCGGCCCGCAGACACCCGGCTTACAGCCGCCTTTTGCCAGTTCCGCCTTGACCTCCTCGATATCATCGAAATTGATAAACGGAATCTCCACGCCCTGCCTGGAGGTCAGATGCACATATCCGTGTCCGTATTTCTCCGCCACCTCAGATATTTTCTTAATGTTCTCCGCCGTCAGATTTCCCCCGACGACCTGTAAGCGCAGGGAAAAATAACCCTTCTGCTTCTGGCGCATGAAGCCGCCCTTTTTTAATGCTGCATAATCTGCCTGTGCCATATGTACGCTCCTTTTTTTGCTTATGTAGTTTTATCTTTCCATGTGATATACCGCTTTCCTTCGGCTCTGCCTTTTTCCTTGCCATGCTTCAGCTTTCCGCCCGCTGCTACTCCCGCGCAAGTGCCTGCTCAAAATCCCATATCAGATCCTCCACATCCTCAATTCCCACACTGATGCGGATCAGATCGGGGTAAACGCCTGCTCTCCTGTTCTCCTCCTCTGTTCCGTGACAGAAAATCGTTGATTCCGGATGAAGCACCAGCGTCTTGCTGTCCCCGATATTCGATACCTTAAGCGGATAGTTCAAACGGTTGATCACGGAAAATGCACGCTCCTTGCTGCCGACCCGTATTGTCACCATCGCACCGTAGCCGCCGTCGAACTGCTTTGCTGCAAGCGCATGATCCGGGCTGTCCAAAAGCCCCGGATAACCGACCGCATCCACAAGCCCGGAGGATGCGAACCATTCTGCAAGTGTAAGCGCATTGTAACAGGCGCGCTCCATGCGGAGTCCAAACGTCTCAAGCCCCACGCTGTTTAAGTAAGCGTTAAAAGGCGACAGACATGCCCCGGTATCCCGGAACAGCGCATTCCGAAGCTTCGCCGTGTACGCGAACGGTCCCATCTTAAGATACGGCTCCATATCCGGATAGCGCCTGACGTCCCACCTGAATCTGCCCGCATCGGTAATCAGCCCGCTGATTGAATTGCCGCTGCCGTTTATGTACTTCGACGAGGACTCGATGACCACATCCGCACCGAGTGCAAGCGGTCTGCACAGGTAGGGCGTCGCGACCGTATTGTCCACGATAAAGAAAATACCTCTCGTATGAGCATACTCTGCCACAGCCGGAATATCAAGAACATTCAGCCTGGGATTCCCGATTGTCTCCGCGAAAATCACTTTCGTTCTCTCCGTCACCACAGCATCAAGCGCCTCTGCGGTCATCTCCGTCACATAATGTGTTGTGATGCCATAGCTCTTAAGGTCTGCAAACAGATCCATCGTCCCGCCGTACAGAGAAGCACTCGCCGCGATCTCATCCCCGCATCTTACCACATTCATCACCGCATTGAAGATCGCCGCCATCCCGGAGGCGGTCGCCACAGTGGCGGTTCCCTCCTCCAGTCCTGCGATCCGCGCTTCAAACTCCGCAATTGTCGGATTGTTAATGCGTGTATAGGAAAATCCGGGCGCTGTATTGTGAAATATCTTTTCCAGTTTTTCCGCCGATTCCTGTTCAAAAGCGCTCGACTGATAGATCGGCGTCATCGTTGCACCTGTTTTTGCGTCGCTTTGCCTGTTCCTGTGAAGTAAGGCGGTATTGAATCTCATTTTTTCTGCCATGTGTCTCATCTCCTGCATTCGTCACTGTTTTCTTCCAATGACCGTTCCGGTAACCTAGATTTCCCAGTAATTACTGTGAAACAGCACATTCCTGTATGTTCCGAATTTCGTCCAGCGGTTCCAGAACTCCGCTGTTTCCGGGTCCTTCTCATATGCTGCAAGGAACTCGGCAAAATCCTTCGCCGACCTTACCTGCACCTCAAAGCCGCGTCCGTTGACGATCGGAACTCCGCTGTAGGAATACTCTGCAAGCGGAAGAATCTCCGTGATGATGTCCTCCCGCACCTTGACCGCCACCCCGTCGCGCAGAATCACGATATCAAAGTAATCCGGGTATTCATAACTCTCGCCCCTGACCGGAATCTGATCGCCGACTGTGTAGGAATGGCGCTTTGGCGTGTGCTTTGTCACCGCCATCTTGTCAGTATTATAAAAGAACTCTTCAAAAATGTCGCCCCGCGCCTTCAGATCGCCGTAATAGAATACCGGCTCCTCTGCGCCGTCTCCCTCCTGAATGCTCTCCACCACGCCGCACGCGGATGTCATATTGCTCACACGGTCAATCAGAATCAACTCGCCTAACGTCTTGTGTGTGTGAAATGCATCCATGGCAATCTTTTCATCCAGCACAATCTCGCAGAGAGCAATCTCATTTTTCTGAAGCTCATCTGCCTTCTGGTGCTCACCGGTATTGACGTCGATCCGGTAGCGGATATCCGTCACGGTTCCCGTTGTCAGCTTTGTACCCAGCTTTACGAAAAAGTCGCTGCCCGGCGCAAGCTTCGCATCGTCCATCCACAGGATGGTCGTCGTAAATTTGCGCGCAATCTTAAGATCGGCTCCTTTCGCAAGAACACAGCCTCTTGAGACGTCTACCTCGCGGTCAAGCTGTATCGTGACCGGAGAGCCCTCCTGCGCCGTCTGCACTTCCTTATCTGCGACGAGCAGGCTCTTAACGTGCGCCGTCTCATTGCTCGGCAGAGTGACGATCTCATCTCCTACCGCGATGCTCCCAGCCTCAATCTGCCCCTGAAAACCGCGAAACGTATGGTTCGGGCGGCATACGCGCTGTACCGGAAGATAGAAGCCCGCTTCCGCTTTGCTGCCGACGTCCACATTTTCCAAATAGGTGAGAACCGGCTCGCCGTCATACCACGGAAGATTGCCGGACTTTGTAGTGACATTGTCGCCCTCGGTCGCAGATACCGGAATGATCTTCACGCTCTCTAAGGATAATTCTTTTGCAAGCTCCCCGATCTGCGCTGCAATGACATCGAATTTCTCCTTGTCATAGCCGATGAGATCCATCTTGTTGACCGCAAATACGAAATAGCGGATTCCCATCAGAGAACAGATTCTTGCGTGACGCCTCGTCTGCACCAGCACGCCCTGCTTCGCATCCACAAGAATGATTGCAAGATCCGCGAAGGACGCGCCGACCGCCATGTTTCTTGTATACTCCTCATGCCCCGGTGTATCCGCCACGATAAAGCTTCTGTGGTCGGTCGTAAAATAGCGGTATGCTACGTCGATTGTAATTCCCTGTTCGCGCTCCGCCATCAGACCGTCGAGCAGCAGCGAATAATCGATTGCTCCCTCTCTGCTCCCGACCTTGCTGTCCAGCTCGAGCGCTTTCTCCTGATCTGCGTAAAGGAGCTTTGCATCGTAGAGGATATGTCCGATCAGGGTGGACTTACCGTCGTCTACGCTCCCGCATGTGATAAATTTCAGTAATCCCTTCATTAGAAATATCCCTCCCTCTTTCTTCGCTCCATGCTTCCTGCCGCCTCGTTGTCGATCACGCGGCTCGTGCGCTCGGAAGAAACCGCACTTAACGTCTCCTCAATGATCTCATCCAGCGTCACGGCGTCGGACTCCACGCCTCCGGTCAGCGGATAGCAGCCAAGCGTCCGGAAACGCACCTTTTTCATTTCCGGCTTCTCTCCCTCGCAGAATTTGAAGCGGTCGTCATCCACCATGATGATATTGCCGTCGCGATAGACGACCGGGCGTTCCTTCGCAAAGTACAGCGGTACGATATCGATGTTCTCGCGCTTGATATACTGCCAGATATCCTTTTCTGTCCAGTTGGAAATCGGGAAAACGCGGATGCTCTCGCCCTTATTAATTTTGGTATTGTATAGCTTCCACATCTCCGGACGCTGGTTCTTCGGGTCCCACGCCTGCGCTTCGTTGCGGAAGGAGAAGATGCGCTCCTTTGCCCTTGATTTCTCCTCATCTCTTCTTCCGCCGCCGAATGCAGCGGTAAAACCGTATTTCTTCAAGCCCTGCTTTAACGCCTGCGTCTTCATGATGTCCGTATACGCCGAACCGTGATCGAACGGATTGATTCCCTGCTTTACCCCGTCCTCGTTCGTGTACACCAGCATTTCAATCCCGTTCTCCTTCGCGATACGGTCACGAAATTCAATCATCTCACGGAATTTCCATGTCGTGTCAATGTGCATGAACGGAAATGGCGGCTTCTCGGGATAAAAAGCCTTTAACGCCAGATGCAGCATTACCGAGCTGTCTTTTCCGATGGAATAGAGCATTACCGGCTTCTCGCACTCCGCTGCCACCTCGCGGATGATATAGATTGCCTCCGCTTCCAGTTCATCCAAATGTGATAATCCACTCATAACTTTCTCCTCTCTCTTCGATTTTCTATCTGTCCTGCCGCGTCCGCGGTCCTGTCCTTCCTCAGTTCTATCTCTCTTTATGGATTTGCCGTGCGTCTTCCAATGTGCAGGCACGTTCATTTTTGAATTAGTAGCGGTTGGCATCCTTCTGATTTACGACAATTGTCTGCTCCAGTCCCGCCGCATCCGTAATCTTCCAGTACCTGAAGTCTCCTTCCTTATGCGTCGTAAGTCTGCTTCCCCTTCCGCCCATGTCCGCTCCCAGAAAAAAGGAAATCGCCTCTCTGCCGCATTCCTTCACACAGGAGGTACAGCCCCAGCAGTCCTTCGGATGCCTGATATATGCCTTCCCGTCCGCGTCAAGCTTGATCAGATTACCGGGACATGCCTCCACACAGCGTCTGCAGCCGACACATGCCTCCCGACTGATAAAAATACTCATCCGCCATACACCTCCGCCCTTTCCTGTTTTCCGGTATCTGTAAGCTCCCGGAACCGGATCTTTACTTTCCCATCCCTATACACGGAGTTTACATATTTCAGCCACTCGTCGCTCTGCCCCGGATAGTCCGTGTTTTCCGCAAATGCGTGCCATCTTGTCTCTTTGCGCGCCGCAAGATGCGCAATCACCACCCGGCAGACGAGCAGGCGCTCTTTCAATTCATAGACGTGCAATAATTCATCCATGTCGTCTGCATGCAACTTTTCCGTCATTTTCTGCAACATCAGAATCTTGTCGTCCGCAATGTGAAGCTGTCTTTCGTTGTAGCGGTAGTGCGTGCTGATGCCTCCGGCGTAATTGTCCATGACCTTCTGCATTGCTTCCTCAAGCTGCTCCGCCGTAAACATCGCAGGGCTGCCGCCGGAGGAAAGATGCGCCTCATATTCGCCGAGGTATCGCTCCGTCTCTGTCGCGATGCGTTCCTCTCTCAGTCTCCTTCGCTTTTCGTCCGCCCTGCGCAGCGGCGAACCTGCCGCCCCAAGGTCGGCGAGAATCGCCTGCGCCGCAAGCTCTCCCTCGACCAGCGCTCCGGTCACATATTTCTGCGGGCAGCCGCCCGCCACATCGCCCGCGGCGTAAAGTCCGGGCAGCGTCGTCCTTCGGTCCGTGTCCACCCAGTAACCGCTCGCCGTATGCCCTCCTACGATATAAGGCTCTGTTCCTTCAATCTCGACGTCCTGCTCATGCGGCAGCCTGCCGCTCTCGATCCACTTTAAGGTCTGGCTTGGCGCCATATTTAAATATGCCTTTAACAAATCCTCGCTCTGGCTTTCGGAAATCCCCTCGGTATGCAGATAACAGGGACCTCTTCCCGCAAGATTCTCCGCCGCCGTGCCGTAGACACGCTCCGACGTCGTAATCCCGTATTTCGTCTCGTAGACTTCCCCCTTTGCATTGATCTGCCTTGCACCCACGCCCTGTGCAATCGTGCCTGTCGGTGCGATCGTGTCCTTGCACCGCAGCGCAATAAAGCGCATCTCGAAGGTCGTCATCTCCGCCCCCGCCCGGATTCCCATCGCGTAGCCTGCACCCGTGTTAAACGGCGGATACCACATCTTATGTCTGGAAAATCCGGGATTGTTCGGACGGTACAGCCCCGCCGCACCTCCGGTCGCACACAGCACGGCGTCCGCCAGAAAGACATATGCCTTTCTCTCATCCACATGGAATCCGACCGCTCCCGCGATACCGCCGTCCGCCAGAAGATAATCCGTGATGTTCACATGGTTGATGACCGTGACATTCTTCTGCTTTTTTACCGCCTCCGCCAGAAGAGGCTTGATGTTCTCCCCGTTGATCTTAATGTTGCGCTTTCCGCGAGCCGCATACGCGCCGTATTCATCCTTTAAGATCACGAGTCCAAGCTGCTCTAAGTGCTCTGTTACCCGGTTCACGCCCTCCGCCATCGAAAGGAGCAGATCCTCCCTTGCAATCCCAGCCGCGTCCCGTTTCGCATAGTCCACATAATCCTGTGCCGTCTGTCCCGGCGTAATATAAGCGTTCAGCGCGTTGACTCCTGCGGCGAGACAGCCGCTTCTTATAATATTTGCCTTCTCGGCGATGACAACCTTCGTTCCCGGACTTTCCTTCGCAATCGTAAGCGCCGCATAGCAGCCCGCCGTACCGCCTCCGATGATAAGAACGTCCGTGACGATTCTCTCTCTCTCCATAGCAGCGTTCCTTTCAAATTATAAAATCAAGATATAATTTTATTAGTTAAATATAGAATAAATTTTCTGTTCCCACATTTGCATTGTCCACAATCTGCACTTCCTCATTCTCATGAAATGCATACACGCGGTAGATAAAAACATCCACGGCTTCCCCTTCCGCGATCCTCGCCTCCTCAAGCCTGCGGTTTGCCGTAAGCAGTACTCCGTGCACGCGGACAGCCAGTTCCAACTCCCTGCCCCGGAACAGCACCCGCTCGACGATACCATGCTCCACGGACGCCGGGTAGCGGCTTTTCTCCGTCTTCTTCGTAACGCTGACGTTCTCAGGACGCACGACCGCATGAATGGTTCTGTCCAACTGCTCATATCCCTTGAACTCGCTGATATTGGATATTCTCGTCGGGCTTCCCATAAACTCCGCCACAAAGGCTGTCTTCGGCGCGCTGTAGATGTCTCCCGGGCTTCCGATCTGCTCGATTCTGCCGCGATTCGTAATGATGATTTCATCCGCGACCTCGATCGCCTCATCCTGATCGTGCGTCACAAAAATGCTTGTGATGCCGACACGTGTAATCATTTCCCTGAGCCAGCTTCTAAGCTCCTGCCGCACCTTGGCGTCAATCGCCGCAAACGGCTCATCGAGAAGCAGGAGCTCGGGATTCGGAGCAAGCGCACGCGCAAATGCGACCCTCTGTCTCTGACCGCCGGACAACTGGCTCGGATAGCGCCGTTCCAAGCCCTTTAAGTCCACCAGCTCGATCAATTCCTCCACGCGCTTTTTGATATCGGATTTCTTACATTTATTTACGGTGAGCCCGAATGCGATATTGTCATACACGGTCATATAACGGAACAGCGCATAATTCTGGAATACAAATCCGATTCCGCGCTTGCTCGCCGCAACGTCGTTTACCACCCTGCCGTCGATTACGATATCGCCGGAATCCGCCGTCTCGAGCCCGGCAATCATGCGCAGAATCGTCGTCTTGCCGCTTCCGCTCGGTCCTAACAGCCCGACCAGCTTTCCCTTCTCAATCCCGAAATGAATGTCATCGGATGCTTTATAGTTTTTGAATGTCTTATTGATATGTCTCAATTCCACATAATTTTCTGTTTCGCCTGCCATGTCAACCTCCCTCTGATTCGCCTGCCGCACTGCGCATTTTATTGCAGTTTCGATATTTGTAACTGCGCGTCTGCTCTTTGCTTCGCTGTTTCTATCCGCGCGCCTGCCCTTTGTTTCGGCGTTCCTATTTATGCGCCTGCTCCCCACTCTTTGCTCCCTTATATTCAAGCACGCTCCGAAGCACCAGAATGACGACTGCCATAAGGACCAGAATTGCAGAAACTGCAAATGCTCCGGTAAAATCATAACCCTGATACAGCAGCTCGATATAAAGCGGCATGGTATTCGTCTTGCCGCGCAGATGCCCCGACAATACCGACACCGCTCCGAACTCTCCCATCGCCCTTGCCGTACAGAGCACGATCCCGTAGAGCAGCGCCCACTTGATATGCGGAAGCGTAATCCTGCGAAAAATGGTGAATCCTCCTGCGCCCATGAGCGCCGCCGCTTCCTCCTCATCCGTTCCCTGCGCATTCAGCACCGGGATAATTTCCCTTGAAATAAACGGGAATGTTACAAAAATCGTCGCCAGCACGATGCCCGGCACTGCAAAAATGATTTTGATTCCCGCCCCCTGCAGATACGGATATAAAATGCTCTGCCTGCCGAATGTGAGTACATAGATAAGCCCCGCGATAATGGGGGACACCGTAAGAGGCAGATCGATCAGCGCCGAAATGACCTTCTTTCCCGGGAAGGAAAAGCGCGTGATGCACCAGGATGCAAAAATTCCGAATACCGTATTGATGATGACGGTAAGCACAGTGACCCTGACCGTAAGTCCGATTGCTTTTAATGCGTATTCGTCGGTGACTGCCGCAAGGAATACACCGATTCCCTCCTCAAATGCCGTGTACATCACGTATATCAGGGGCAATATCAGCATAACCGTCAGAAACACTGCGCTGATTCCGATAAGCGCCCACTTTAACACGCCTGAATTTTTTCTGATTTCCATGATTCTCTCCTTTTCCCCTGCTATTGCTCCCATCTGTTTTCTCCGCACCTGCACCTTAGGAAATCCCGCTTACAATCTTTGAATTGCGGCTCTGGATCGCCGCATTGGCAAGCAGAATTACGAATGCAGTCAGAAGCATTACCAACGCGATAGACGTAGCGCTTGCATAGTCAAATTCCTGCAGTTCCGACATAATCATAAGCGGCGCGATCTCCGTCTCATAGGGCATATTTCCGGCGATAAATACGACGCTTCCGTACTCTCCAAGCCCTCTTGCAAAGGACATCGTGAATCCGGCAAGAAGCGCGGGCGTAATTTCCGGCAGGATCACACGGAACAAGGTCTGCCTGCTGTTTGCCCCGAGGATATTTGCCGCCTCCTCGTACTGCAGATCGATTTTCTCCAACACAGGGCAAACCGAGCGCACCACAAACGGGATTCCGATGAAAATAAGCGCGACCGTAATTCCAAGCCTCGTATATGCAATCCGGATGCCGAACATCCTGTCAAAGAAACCGCCCACCCAGCCGTTCGTCGTCGTCAGATGCGTCAGGGCAATACCTGCGACTGCGGTCGGCAGTGCAAAGGGAAGCTCGATGATTCCGTTCATGACCGCCTTTCCGGGAAAATCGTACCGCACCAGCACCCACGCAATGATAAGTCCCATCACTGCATCGACCACCGCCGCCGCAAGCGCAGTCTGGAAGCTGACAAGGTAGCTCGAGAGCACTCTCGGTCTTGTGACTGTCTCGATAAATCCGGGAAGGGATAGCTGCGCGGAAAACAGAATCAGGGAGCACAGCGGAATCACCACAATCAGGCCCAGCATGGTAACCGTAATCCCGATGGATAACCCAAATCCGGGAATGACCCGTTTCTTTTTCTTCCTTCTCTCTCCCATGTCCGCTTCCTCTCTTCCATTTCTTATATTCTTATTATTCCTATATATTTAATATTCTTACTGTTCATAGATTGCGTCGAACAGTCCGCCGTCCGCAAAATGCTTCTCACCGGCTTCGTTCCAGCCTCCGAAATGTGCAATGTCGGTCAGCGTGATATCGTTTATGATCCACTTTCCGTCCGCCGGAAGCTCTGTAATCGTCTTGCCCTCTGTCTCTGACACGAACTCGCCCAGAATCGCCTCATTGGACGGGCGGTAATAATTCTTTGCCTCAAGGCGCTGCGCATCCTCAGAATACAGGTAGCTCAGATATTCGGTTGCGACCTCCCGCGTTCCCCTGTAGTCCACGACCTCATCGACGATCGCCACAGTCGGCTGGCAGAGGATGGACACGGACGGAACGACAATCTCATATTCTCCCGGGGCTTCCTCCAATGAGAGAAACGCCTCATTCTCCCATGCGATAAGCACGTCGCCCTGTCCGTTCTCGGTGAAGGTCGTCGTCGAACCGCGCGCGCCCGAATCAAGTACCAGCACATTCGCATAAAGCTGTTTCATGCTTTCCAGTATCTCTTCCTCGCTCTGCCCCTGCTGTTCAAAATAGTACCACGCCGCCAGATAATTCCAGCGCGCGCCGCCCGAGGTCTTCGGATTCGGCGTGATAACTCCGACATCCTCCCGCAGGAGATCATCCCAGTCCTCGATCCCCTTCGGATTATCCTTTCGCACGAGAAAAACAATCGTGGAAGTATAGGGGGAACTGTCCAGATCGAACTCTTCCGCAAAGCCATCCTCGATCAGTCCCGCGTCCGCAACGACCTGTACATCTCCCTCGAGTGCGAGCGTCACCACGTCGGCTTCGAGACCATTGGCGACCTCAAGCGCCTGCTTGCCGGAACCGCCATGCGACTGCACGACCTTTACCTCCTGCCCCGTCTTCTCTTTCCAGTACGCCCCGAACAGTTCGTTGTAATCCTCATACAGTTCTCTGGTCGGATCGTAGGAGACATTCGTGATCTCCACAACCTCCGCACTGTTCTGCCCGGCATCCGCGCTGTCTGCAGCTTCCGCCGCATTGCCGGAAGCCTTCCCGTCACCGCAGCCTGCGAATACACCTACGCCAAGCGCCCCCGTCAGCGTGAGCGCGATCATCCTTTTACCCGTTAAAAACCAGCTTTTCATAATGTAATCCTCCTCTTCTTTCTTCTAAGCCTTTCCCTGCTGCTCTCACATCTTTTTCCTTATTATTCCTATGTGATTTATATGAAATATACTCCTACTTTTCCTGTCTGTCAAGTATGTTTTTTATTTTTATGGAAAATATGGAAGTATTTCCTAATAAAACAAAAGAAGATGCGTTCCGCATGGAAACACATCCTCTCTCCGCTTCTGCTCCGGTACATCCTGCCCGGTCAGCTATTTATTTTTCAAAATACTGTCGTTCATACTTCCCGTCCGGTAGCCGCCGAGATCGAGTGTGACATAGGAAAACCCGATTTCCTTTAATCTCGCGTTGGTCTTTTCCGCGCGCCCGTCCTTTAACATATGCGCAAATTCCTCCGTTCCGATCTCGATACGGGCGATATTTCCCTTATCACTGCCATGAATGCGCACGCGCACCTGATGAAAGCCCTCGTCCAGAAGATACTGCTCCGCCAGATCTACCATGTGAAGCTTCTCCTCGGTAATCTCCTCCCCATAGACGAACCGCGAGGCAAGGCAGGCAAAGGACTGCTTGCGCCATGTGGGAAGCCCCAGTTCCCTCGAAAGCTCCCGGATGGTCTGCTTGTCCATTCCGACCTCACGCAGCGGGCTAAGCACCTCAAGCTCCGCCACCGCGCGCAGTCCCGGTCTGTAATCACCGTTGTCATCCATGTTGGACGCCTCCGCGACATAGGGAATCTCATACTGCTTTGCAATCTGCCGGATTTTCGTGAATAATTCCTTCTTACAGATATAGCAGCGGTCGGGCGGGTTCTTAAAAAAGCCCTCGATTGCAAGCTCCTCCGACTCCACGATCACATGGCGGATGTTCTCTTTCTCACAGAACGCCTCCGCCTCGTGAAGCTCTCTTTCCGGAAACGAACAGGACTTCGCCGTCACCGCGATTACATTGTCCCCAAGCACGTCATGCGCCGCCTTTAAGAGAAATGTGGAATCCACACCGCCCGAAAACGCGACGACGAGCTTTTCCTTCTCCTTTATATATTCCTTTAACGCATTGAACTGATCCATGCCAAATCATCCTCCATCTGTTTCTCTGCAACGCAGAAAAACTATCTGTACTTTTCTTTAAAACGATACATATTCTGATCCGCCTGTATGATGATATTATCCAGCGGCTCTCTGCTGCCCTGCTTGCGGGTGGCAAACCCGTAGGATGTACTCAGCTCACACGCAAAATCCAATTTACGCTTCTGCTCCGTAAGGCGCTCCGAAAGCTGCCGGCACAACTGCCTTGTCTCCTCTTCGGGCACATCACGCAATACGACCATAAATTCGTCACCGCCCATGCGTCCGACCTGTCCCCACCTGTCGAATACCTCCATCAGGGTCTTTGCAAACAGGCACAATATTTTGTCTCCCTGCTCATGTCCATAAGTATCGTTAATCTGTTTAAAATAATTCAGGTCAAAATAAATGACGGTAATATCATATTTATAGATATGCTCCAGATACTCCAGCAGATTCTGCATCGCCGCGCGGCTTCTGCATCCGGTCAGGGTATCCGTATTGATTTTGCGGTTATTCCGGTTCCAATAGAAAATAATTCTCGCCACGCAGACAATAAGAACCACTATGATCGCAAGCGCAAAATAGTACCAGTCATCGATATAGCGCACCCCTTTGAAAATCTCTTCCATGCTGATGCCCTGCACGATTACCCAGTCATAATCTTTCAGGTAGGTAATGTTCGCCAGATATTCCACATCGTCCTGCATCATCACGCCGCTCATATCAGCGGACTGTGCAAACGCCTCGGAAATCAGGGAACTATCCGTACCTTCTTCCTCATAGATCGTTTCCTTATCGTAGACTTTGTTCATATCCGTGGAAGCGATATAGGCTCCGTCACTGTTGATCAGATAACTGAAGCCCTTCATGAACATGCGGTTCTGACTGAACATCCGTTGGAGTTCGTTCAAATCGATCGCGCCGCACAGCGCGCCCACTTTCTCCCCGTTCTCATCGCGGATAGACACGCTGATCGTCATGGTGACCGCGTCCCCGCCATAAAACGGCTCTGTAATATAGATATCCTGCTTCATCACATTTTCATAGAAAATCTCATTCCTCTGATCCCGGATGGTATTTTCCTCGATATAGATTCCCATACCGTCCTCTCTGATGATAAAAATGTGATGGAAGCCCATTGCCTTAGAGCGCCCTTTGATAAACGCTTCCTGCTGTGCAGTGTCCATCTCATAAATTTCCGGAAACGTCGCCCAGCCCTGCAGCAGCGATATCTTCTCTGAAACATATCTCTCGAACTGCGCCTTCTGCGTCTCCGCCAGAATATCCATAAAATCCTGCAGCGCTACAATCTGACTTTCCTTGTAGCTCTGCGTTCCTATCCTTATTCCGACGAGCAGAACAATGAACATCACAAACACAGCGATCAGAATCACACGGTCAAGCGGTTTGATATATGAAATTTTCTTTTCCCTAAACTTCTTTTCCCTAAACTTCTTTTCGTTCACCATACTTTAAAATTCAACATATCCAGATACTGTTTCCAATGCGGCTTCCGGTATCGTGCTATGCAAACGGATTATAGAACCGGCTGCCATTGGAGAAGGTCACACACATTGCCGCAGCCGCAAAGAGCAGCGTTCCAAGGATGACCGCGTAATCCGCACGCTTTAACGGTCTTCTCATATACCATGTCCGCTTCTTATGCTTTCCAAAACCGCGCAGCTCCATGGCATTGCTCACCACATCGATCCGGTCCATCGAGGAGAAAATGAGCGGGAAAATGATTGCCGCCACATTTCGGATGCGGTCCATAAGCTTCGCCTTTCCGGACATCTCCACGCCCCTCGCCTCCTTCGCATGCTTGATCTTCGCAAAATCCTCCTGCACATCCGGTATATAACGGAGCGCGATTGCCACCGAATAACTGATTTTGTAGCTGACGCCCACGCGGTTTAGCGCCGCCGCGAACTCGCTCGGATTCGTCGTCACGATGAACATAAACACTGCCGGAATAACCGTCAGATACTTCATCATGACATTGAACTCGTAGAATAGCTGTTCCATTGTGAGCGTATAGCGCCCAAACAGATGCACGATCGGCGTCTCGCTTCCGTAGATCTTCGCGCCCTGATCCGGTGAAAAAATGAAAATCGCAATCAGATTCAGCGCGAGAAAGAGCAGGATCAGCTTAAATACCGTTCCCACCTGTCTCCACTCGGTCTTAGACATTGCAAAGACGACAAAGCTTAAGACAAACATCACCAGCAGGACGCGCGTATCGTAAGATATCATGCTGACAACCGACCACACAAGGAAGAAAACCAGCTTTGTCACACCGCTTAAGCGGTGAATCCACGTATCTTTTTCTTCATAGGACAATACCCGGGACATTACGCCTCCCCCTTTCTCTCCTGCTTTCGCAGTTCTCTTTCATACGCGATGAACCGCTCCACGAACTGCGTCGCATCCCCGATTCCGCAGCGCACCGCCAGATCATAGAGCGACGTTTTCTTAAGGTATGCGCGGTCCGCCACTTCCTCATCCGTGAGTACGGAGGCGGGCGTCCCATCCGCGATAAGCGCGCCGTCCGCAATGACGACGGCGCGGTTCGTATATTCTAACATCAGGTGCATATCGTGCGTAATCATGATAATTGTAATTCCGTGCTGCTCATTGAGCTCCTTTAAGAACTCCATGATTTCCGTGTAATGCCTGTAATCCTGCCCGGCGGTCGGCTCGTCTAAGATCAGCACGTCGGGATTTAGCACCAGAATCGAGGCGATCGTCACGCGCTTCTTCTGCCCGAAGCTCAATGCCGATACCGGCCAGTTGCGGAACGGGTACAGACCGCAGATCTTAAGCGTCTTATGCACGCGCTCCTTGATTTCCTCCGCAGGCACGCCCCGCACGGTAAGCCCGAGCGCCACCTCGTCATAGATCATCGGATTACTGATCATCTGATTGGGATTCTGCATCACAAGTCCGATTCGCTCGCCGCGCTCGGCAATCGACCAGTCTCTGATATCCTCCCCGTTCAAGCGGATAACGCCCGCATCCGGCTTAAGGAATCCGCAGATCAGGCTCGAGAGCGTGGACTTCCCCGCACCGTTCTTCCCGACGATGGCAAGCATTTCCCCGCGGCGCACCGTAAGGCTGATATTCTTTAACACCGGCGTCTTTCCGTCATAAGAAAAATCAAGCCCTTCCACGGAAAGAAGCTCCTCTCCCGGCTTCTCTGCCTCCGGAAGCTTCGTATTTTCATTCCATTGCCGCAACGCGCTTTCACAGGCGGTAAGCTCCATCGTCCCGATATGCTGCGGATGCATCCCGGGCTCTATCACACACCCAGCGTGCTTTAATGCCGTAATATAAAGCGGCTCGCGGATTCCCTGACTGGCAAGAATGTCCGTTGCGAGCAGCGCATCCGGCGTCGTATCGGCGACAATGCGCCCGTCTCCCACGACGATGACGCGGTCCACGTCCCGGTAGAGCGCGTCCTCAAGGCGATGCTCGATAATTAAGATCGTCGCCTGCTTCTCCTTTTTGATCCGGTCGATCAGCTCGATCGTCCGCTTTCCGGTCGCAGGATCGAGATTTGCAAGCGGCTCGTCAAACAGCAGGATGTCCACATCACAGACCAGCACGCCCGCCATCGAGACGCGCTGCTTCTGTCCGCCGGAAAGCGCTCCCGGCGCATGGTCTAAGAGCGCCTTCACATCGACAAGCTCCGCCGCCTCATCGACGCGCCGGAACATTTCCTCCTGCTTCATACAGTCATTCTCCAACGCGAACGCGATATCCTCCGCGACCGTCAGACCGATGAACTGTCCGTCCGTATCCTGCAAGACCGTTCCGACATGCTTTGAAAGCCCGAAAATACCGAGCTTCTCTGGATTCTCTCCCCCGACGCGGTAAGTCCCTGTCACCTCACCTGTATAGGAAAACGGCACAAGCCCGTTGATACAGTGCGCCAGCGTCGATTTGCCCGAACCGGAAGGTCCTACGATAAGCACCTTCTCGCCCGGATAAATCGCGAGGTTAATATCCTTTAGCGTCGGCTCCTTCTGGGAGCGGTATTTAAATGAAAAATTCTGAAATTCTATGATCGGTTCCATGCCAAAATTCCCCATCTTCCTTCGTTCTGGTAGTTCCCGACTATTATACTTGATAACAGCCCGGAATGGAAGAGAAATCTTGTCCGGTCAAACTGGCATGGTTAAAAATAGTAAAACTGGACATTGAAGCAATGCCATTTTTCAGTATAATGGCAGCATATAACGATTCACACAGCCGCATCAAGCGGAAAAAAGCAGAAATACGCCTGCAGGGACCGATTCGTCCATGAAGCGGGCACGCATGGAGGAAAAGATGAGCGAAAACAGATATGAACTGAACAAACAACTTGCACAGATGCTAAAAGGCGGCGTCATCATGGATGTCACCACACCGGAGCAGGCAAAAATTGCAGAGGAAGCGGGCGCCTGCGCCGTCATGGCGCTCGAGCGCATCCCTGCCGATATCCGCGCGGCAGGCGGCGTCTCCCGCATGAGCGACCCGAAAATGATCCGGGGCATTCAGGACGCCGTATCGATTCCTGTCATGGCAAAGTGCCGCATCGGTCACTTCGTGGAAGCGCAGATTCTCGAAGCAATCGAAATCGACTATATCGACGAGAGCGAGGTTCTCTCCCCTGCGGATGATGTCTACCACATCAACAAGCATGATTTTAAAGTGCCGTTCGTCTGCGGCGCACGTGATCTTGGGGAGGCGCTCCGCCGTATTGCCGAGGGCGCATCCATGATCCGCACCAAGGGTGAGCCGGGAACAGGCGACATCGTACAGGCAGTGCGCCATATGCGCATGATGAACTCGGAAATCCGGCGCATCCAGAACATGCGGAAAGATGAGCTTTTCGAGGCGGCAAAGCAGCTTGCCGTACCCGTTTCACTTGTGGAATACGTACATGAGAACGGTAAGCTTCCGGTCGTAAACTTTGCGGCAGGCGGCGTCGCAACGCCTGCGGACGCAGCGCTTATGATGCAGCTTGGCGCAGAGGGCGTCTTCGTCGGCTCCGGCATCTTTAAGTCCGGCAATCCCGCCAAGCGCGCTGCCGCCATCGTACAGGCAGTCACCAACTATACCGATGCAAAGCTGATTGCAGAGTTATCCGCAGGCCTCGGCGAAGCAATGGTCGGCATCAACGAACAGGAAATCTCTCTGCTCATGGCAGAGCGCGGAAAATAAAGGAGAACGATTATGACAGTTGCAATCCTTGCCCTGCAGGGGGCATTTGCAGAACACGGATACATGTTAGACCGCCTTTCGGTCGATCACTTTGAGCTTCGCCAGAAAAAGGATTTGGAGCGTCCCTTCGACGCTCTCATCCTGCCGGGCGGGGAGAGCACCGTCATGGGCAAGCTGCTTTTGGAACTCGGTCTGTTTGCGCCGCTTCGCGAGCGCATCCTCTCCGGTATGCCGGTCTTTGGGACCTGCGCCGGTCTGATTCTCCTCGCAAAAAATGTCGAACACGACAAAAGTCATTTTGCGACAATGGATATTTCCGTAAAGCGCAACGCTTACGGCAGGCAGCTCGGAAGCTTTTATATTGAGGAGGAAATGCAGGGCGTCGGCAGGATTCCCATGACCTTTATCCGTGCGCCTTATATCGAAGCGGTATCCGGCAATGCCGAAATTCTTGCTACAGTAAATAAAAAAATCGTCGCCGCCCGGGAAGGAAACCAGCTTGTAACCGCTTTCCATCCAGAGCTGAACGACGATACACGCGTACATGAGTACTTTCTTCAGATGATCAAATAAATGCGCTTAGTCTTCCTGCTCAAGGCTCGAAGACTGTGCTCCGATCTTGGAGTAGCCTGCCGTAATCAGCGTGCCGAGGATTCCGATAATGATCACATTTCCAAGACATGCCCATGCGCCCTGCGCGAACACCTTCGCAGCCGGCTCCGCATAGATGATAATGTCCAGAAACGGCGCTACAACGATCCATGCCAGCACATTCGCAACGACCTGTACGATATTGAATAAAACAATCGCTTTTCCGTTAAAGCCGCCCTCTTTTACTGCAAATTTCTTTGCGAAGACGCCCACAACGATGCCAAATACCGCTTCCGGGAACACCCAGCTCCACCATACGCTTCCGTAGAACAGCGCATCACCGATGGCATGTCCAAGCAGCCCGACGACTCCGCCGACTACCGGTCCGAAAACCGCCGCCAGAAATGCAAGCAGAGCGGCTCTTGGCTGCAATGCCGTATTCGGAATAAAACCAAGCGGAATCTGAACCTCTGTCAGCGCTACGAACAGCGCCGTACCGATACCGATTGCTACAACTTCTTTGATACCAAACTTCATCTTCATAATAGAATGCTTCTCTCCTCTCGTGTATCATATCTTTCTTAAGCAGATAACCGTCTCTTCACCGCGGTTATCATCCGCCGCCCATTATAGCACAGTCTTTTTTGATTTTCCACATAAAATTATGTTCGCTGCGTTTACCAGAGCTTCAATACACGGATTGCGGTCTTCATCGCCTTGTACTTAAAATTCTCAAGCTCACCCGCCGCATTCTTAAGCTCTCTGCGGATCTCAATATGCTGCGGGCAGTGCGCTTCGCATTTGCCGCAGCCGATACACTGGGATGCGCTGCCCGTATCTTTGCGGAACGCCGTGCACTGTAAATAATCGCGTCTGCCGGACTTCTTTCCCTCGGAATACATCGCATTGTAGCACCGGAACGTTCCCGGAATGTCCACACCGCGCGGACAAGGCATACAGTAGCCGCAGCCCGTACAGCCGACCTTGACATGACGCTCGATCTCCGCTTTCACCCGCGCCACAAGCGCGCGGTCCGAATCCGTCATACAGCCGACGCCGTTTTCGGACGCCGTCTTTATATTCTGCTCCACCATCTCCATCGAATTCATCCCGGAGAGCACACAGGTCACCTCCGGCTGGTCGTAAAGCCACTTTAGGGCAAGCTCCGCGGGAGTGCGCCCCTCCTCATCCTTCCGGAACAGTTCCTTTGCGGACTCCGGCAGAAGATTTACGAGCCTGCCGCCGCGCAGCGGCTCCATGATGATGACCGGAAGCCCCTTCGCATGCGCATGACGGAGTCCTTCCACGCCCGCCTGGGAATGCTCGTCCATGTAATTGTACTGAATCTGGCAGAAATCCCAGTCATAGGCGTCCACAAGCCGCTTGAACATGTCCGATCTGCCGTGATAGGAAAATCCGATGTTTTTAATCTGCCCGGATGCTTTCTTTTCCCTGATCCAGTCCTCCATCCCGAGCGCCTTTAGCTTCTCCCACGTCGGAATATCGGTCAGCATATGCATCAGGTAATAGTCTATGTAGTCCGTCTTAAGACGGCGCAGTTCCTCTTCAAACATCTTCTCTACGCCGTCCATGGACTTGATGAGATAATGCGGAAGCTTGGTCGCAAGATAAATTTTCTCGCGGCAGTGATTGCGCGCCAAAATCTCCCCGACTGCAGCCTCATTTCCCGCATAGACATACGCGGTATCCAGATAATTGACCCCGGCGTCAATCGCCGCCATGACTTCCCGCTCCGCCTTGTCAAGGTCAACGCGGCTGCCTTCTTTCGTAAAGCGCATACAGCCGTAGCCGAGCACTGAAATATCATTTCCGTTCCTGTCCTTGCGATACTGCATCTTTGTCCTCATTTCTGATAAATTATGCATAATTTCCTGCATTTATATAATAATCTGATCTAATTCTGCAAGCCAGAGCGCGGCGCAGGCATCCGACGGCATCCGAAGATCGCCCCTCGGAGATACCGCGACGCTTCCGACCTTCGGTCCGTCCGGCAGGCAGGAGCGCTTGAACTGCTGCGCAAAAAATCTGCGGTAGAAAATCTTCAGCCATTTTAAGATCGTCGCATCGTCGTAGGTACCCGCGAACGCAAGCTTTGCAATGCGGTAGACCTTCTTCGGCGGAAAGCCCTGCCGCAGCATATGATACAGGAAGAAGTCGTGCAGCTCATAAGGACCTACGATGTCCTCCGTCTTCTGGGAAATCTTTCCGTCCTCCGGCGGCAACAGCTCCGGCGATACCGGGGTGTCCAACACGTCGAGCAGCACCTTTTCCAGATCCGCGTCGCTGCAGGTGTCCGCATAAAAACGCACCAGATGTCTTACAAGTGTCTTTGGCACGGAAGCGTTGACCGCGTACATCGACATGTGGTCGCCGTTGTAGGTCGCCCAGCCAAGCGCAAGCTCCGATAAATCGCCCGTTCCGATGACCAGACCGCCCGTCTTGTTTGCGATATCCATAAGAATCTGCGTCCGTTCCCTCGCCTGCCCGTTCTCGTAAGTCACATCGTGCACGGACGGATCCTGTCCGATATCGCGGAAATGCACGTTCACCGCCTCTTTGATATCGACCTCGATAAACTCCGCTCCCAGCGCCTTGATCAGATGCACTGCATTGTCGTAGGTGCGGTCGGTCGTTCCAAAGCCCGGCATCGTCACTGCCTTGATCTGCCTGTGATCCATTTTCAGCAGATCAAAGGCATATACGGTCACAAGCAGCGCCAGCGTGGAATCCAGTCCGCCGGATATTCCTACTACCGCCGTCTTGCAGTTCGTATGCTCCAGCCGTTTCTTTAAGCCCATTGCCTGAATCGCCAGAATCTCGTCGCAGCGTTTCTCGCGGTCCGCGCGGTCGTCCGGCACGAACGGCATCGGATCGAACTTCCTTGTGAGCGCCGTCTCTTCTGTTTTCAGGGAAAACGGAAGTTCCCGGTAACAATCGTTTCGCATCTCGAAGGTCGTCATCCGCCTGCGCTCGGTCAGAATCCGTCTGACGTCGATTTCCGCCGCCGTGACACCCACAGTAAAAGCTCTGGACTCTGCGAGCATACGCCCGTTCTCGGCAATGAGATTGTGTCCTGAATAAACGACGTCCTGCGTGGACTCGCCATCCCCCGCGCTCGCATAGAGATAGCCGCACACAAGTCTCGCCGACTGTCCGTTTACCAGTTCCCTGCGGTAAGCGTCCTTCCCGGTCGTCTCGTCGGAAGCGGACAGATTGACGATCACCGTCGCCCCGTTCCTCGCGTGACGGATGCTCGGCGGCTCCGGCGTCCAGAGGTCCTCGCAGATTTCAACCGCAATCTTTAACTCCGGCATATCCGTACAGGAAAACAGAAGCTGCGTTCCCATCGGTATCTTCTTCCCTCCAAGCACGACCTCCACCGGCGTTTCCATTCCCCTTGCAAAATGGCGCGCCTCGTAAAATTCGTTGTAGGTCGGAAGATAGGTCTTGGGCACGAATCCAAGCACCTCTCCGCAGCTTATGGCAGCCGCCACATTATATAATTTCCCGTTATAAGCCAACGGAATCCCTACAAAAATAATTGCGTCTGTCTCCTTTGTTTCCTCTGCGATTGAAAGCAGCGCATCTTCTGCACCCCGAAGCAGCGCATCCTGCAGGAACAGATCGCTGCACGTGTAGCCCGTAACCGCAAGCTCTGGCAGCACGATCACCTTCGCGCCCTCTGCGGCTGCCTGTCCGATTGCCTCGCAGATGGCTCCTGCATTATACGCGGTATCTGCGACCCTGATCTTGGGCGTGACCGCCGCAACCTTTACAAATCCATCTTTCATTTTCTCATTTCCTTTAACTCATCAATGTCAAAATGATACGCCTTGTTGCAGAACTGGCATTTTACCTCAATGCCCTCCCCGTCGTTAATCATGTCGTCCAGATCCTTGCGGCTCAACGTCGCAATTGCCCTTGAAACGCGCTCCTTCGAGCAGTCACAGCAGAAGCCCGCCTCCATCGTATCATTGATTTCCAGCCCGAACTCACCGAGAATCAGCTCTAAAATCTGCTCCGGCGTCTTCCCGTCCTCCAACATTTCCGTGACAGATGCAATCTCTGTAATCTTCTTCTCGAGCGCATCCACGACCTCATCCGGTGTAAAAGGCATGAGCTGGATAATAAATCCGCCTGCCTGCCGCACGGAACAGTCGGGATTTACGAGCACGCCAAGTCCTACCGCCGACGGTATCTGCTCGGACGTCGCAAAGTAATAGGTCAGATCCTCTGCGATTTCTCCGGTCTGCAGTGCAATCTGTCCCACATACGGCTCTTTTAATCCCATATCCTTGATCACGCTTAAGACGCCAAGTCCCAACGCTCCGCCAACGTCCAGCTTGCCCTGTGCATTCGGCGGCAGTTCCACAACGGGAACCCTTGGAAATCCCTTCACATGTCCATTCGCATCCGCTGTGACCGTAAGCCCCTGCGCCGGTCCGCTGCACTGAATCTGAACGGTCAGAAGATCCTTCTCCCCCTTCATCATTGCTCCCATCATCGCTGCACCAGAAAGCAGCCGGCCAAGCGCCGCCGTGATGACAGGGCTTGTCCCGTGATCCTTTCTCGCTTCCTCCACCGTGTCACGCGAAGTGATGGCAAACGCCCGGATATGCCCGTCCGCCGCCGTTGCTCTTACAATATAATCACTCATCATTTCTTCCTCGCTTCCGCTTATATTTCTTCTATGGCATAGACTGCGCTCCATTTACAAGTCACAGGCAATGCCCTTTTTTACATGCATTTCTTATATTCCCGTGCAACCACGCAGATACGCCCGCTGTCGGGCCGCACCGGCTCTCTGGAAAAAGCATCGTATGCCGCGACAAATTCCAGCCCCGCCTCCGCAAGCAGGCGCTTTACCGTATCAAGCTCATACGCCCGCTGATAATGCGTCTCCTCGTATCTGCGGTACCGTTCGTCCTCTTCCCTGATATAAAGCGTCAGGTCATACTCGTTGATGCCGCTCTCTTCATCATAATAATTGTCCCAGATGAAGCTGCCCTCCTCGCGGTTCTCTGCAATTGTCGTCTCTCCAAGCTCTTCTTTGTATTTGTATACCGTATTCAGGTCAAAAATAAAAACACCCGCAGGGTCGAGATAATTGTTGACCAGACGAAATACAGTGAGAAGCTCCGACTCCTCTAAGATGTAATTTATGGAGTCGCAGACACAGACGACCGCCCGGACCGTCCCATACAGTTCAAATTCCCGCATATCCTGAAGCAGGTACAAAATCGGATGCTCTGCGCCTTCGCCGGAAACTTCCTCATCTTCCCATGATTCCATTTCCCCGGAAACTTCCTCATCCGCCTCGCGCGCGATTTCCAGCATCTCCTCAGAATGATCTACCCCGATCATGTCATAGCCTGCCGCCTGCAAAAGCCGCGTCATTTTTCCTGTGCCGCAGCCCAGGTCTAACACCAGTCCGTCCTCTATCCCATGCTCATGCAGCAGACTTTTGATATATTCACACCACTCTTCATAAGGTACGTTGTCCATAAACAGGTCGTACACTCTCGCAAAGCTCTGGTACGCTTCCACATTCTCACCGCTTTCTTTGTATAGGTAAAACATTTCTATGTTATACTATCAAGTTTTGCAGGGGAAATCAAGTTTCAGGGAAAAGGCTTCTTGATTATTTTTCCTGCAACCCGTATACTTATGTCATGTAACTGTCATATTGAAATAGGAAGCATCTTCGCTTCCGCAAAGATTGCACTAGAAGGATTTCATATATTTATGCCCGAAAATTACGAACATTATATCACAAAAAACATAAAGGCATTTTATAAACGCAGGCTAAAAGCCCCTATCCTGTATCTGTTTTTCCTTGTTTTTCTCTGGGTGCTCTTCTCTCTGTCGGCTCCGCTGTTTCCTGATTCTCTGAAAGATACGGACACATTGGAAAGCGTCTACCGGGAGCGTGTGGAATATGTCTCTGTCGAATTGTCCGATTTGAAATTTACCGGGTATACCCAGAGCCTCTTCGGGCACGTGACCGGTTATTATTACTACACCATGCGCGGGGACGAATGCATCATCGTCCTGCTCTCACCGAACACCTGCGAGCAGGGGCTCCCCACCATCGACCGGACAACGCTGTTCGCCAAAATTATCCATGGTACCGAAAGCTACGAGGTTCTGTTAAATAATCTGGCGCAAGACCTAAACTGGACGGAAAACGGCATCCACAACAAAGTCTCGCAATATCTCTTAAGTCAGCCGGACTATAATCTGGTCGGAAATGCGATTCTATACACTCTGTTTTTCGCGACAGCCTGCTATGCGCTTGTCTGCCTAGTCCTGTTCATCGTGTATATCAACTTTCCGCTGCTCTCGCCGACCTGTCAGGATCTCGCGCTTTTCGGCAATCCGAAAAAGCTTTTGGAGCAGGCGGAGGACGAGCTTGCCACACTGCCGCAGCTTGCGACAGAGGACATGTTTATCACGGAGCACTTTTTTATCGAGACCTCCGTCTACGGAAATGCCATCGTGCCGATCGACGAGATCATCTGGATCTACAAATACTCGACGCTGCACAAGTTCTTCTGGTATCATTTCAGCATTTCCTACACGCTGCACATCAGCGCCAACCGACATTTGTATATCCAGTGTCCGAAAAATATCAAGTCGGACATCGACGGTATCATTGATTACCTCTCCGAGGCAAATCATAATATCTTAGTCGGCTTCTCCGAGGAGAACCGCCTGAAGGTACAAAAGATTCAGGGAACACCGATGCATTTCGAGAAATTTATTGCGTTCCTGAATAAGAGAGTGTGAGTCCTGTATCACATGACAGTTTCCATGAAAACAAAGTGTGCTTCGCACACTCTCGCGAATTTTCTTTAACTTACATGCGAAGCACACTTTGCCGCGCCCGAGCGGTGCCGTTTACGGCTATCTTCCATTCCGCGAGGTGCGCATCCTGCCCGGCAGGGCTTTTTGCTCTATAGGGATCAATACTTTCACGTTTCACAGCAACGCAGTATTTCCTATAGAGTAAAAAAGAAGCGTCCCGGAAATCCAGTTTTGAATTTCCGGGACGCTTCTTTTTTTATCGGCACGCCGTTTTCAATCGCACGCCGTTTTCAACGGCATGAGGTACTGATCGACTCGATTGCGACCGCACCGCCCCGCACGACCTCGATTCTGCGGAACTTCGACCTTAACAGCGCAATCAGTTCGTTGTTCCGGCGCTCCGTGAGCTTGCATTCCAGAAGAACGCTGTCATTTCCAACGTCCGATACTTCCACATGGAACACCTGGGCAATCTGGAACACCTCAAGCTTTTCCGCCGCATTGATTCCCAGTACCTTTGCAAATAGAATCTCCTTCATATGAAGCGGCACATCCGTCAAGTCGATGACCTTGATGACCTCGACCATGCGGTTTAGCTGCTTCTTGATCTGTTCGAACGTAATATCGTCGCTCGTCACACAGATTGTCATACGGGAAACCGTCTCATCCTCCGTCGTTCCGACCGTAAGGCTCTGAAGGTTATAAGACTTTCCCGAAAACAGACCTGACACCTTCGCCAGAACGCCGACCTGATTCTCTACATATAATGCAATCCATCTATTCTTCATGGCTCGCTCCTTTCATATTTTCTGCTCCGCCGTGCGACAGCTCGATTGCGCCCCGGCTCTTCCCTCGCCGTGCGACAGCTCGATTTCGCTTCGCTTCATCTCGCTTGGGGCGTTCGCCCTATCATCCCGCAAAGATACAAATATCTTCATGCAAGCATGGATATTTGTATCTTCACGTTCTGGCACGGCTCTCTTATTTCAGGATCATCTCGCTCATCGGGTTCCCGCTCTTTACCATCGGAAGCACGATCTCGTCCGTGGAAATCATGAACTCAATAATTGTCGGTGCATCCTTATAGGTGCGCGCCTGATCAAGCGCCGCCTGGATGTCCTCTTCCCGCTCGACACGGATTCCGTGCGCCCCATAACTTTCCGCCAGCGCGATAAAGTCCGGAGTGTAAGGCGGACATGCCGGATTCGGTCCTTTGCAGTTTGCCGGACAGTTCTTTCTTCTGCGCAGACAGGTCGCCTCGTAACGCTTTCCGTAGAACAACTGCTGCATCTGCCGCACCATTCCAAGATAATAATTATTAAAGAGACAAATGATGACAGGCGCGCCCTGCACGACCGCCGTCGCCATTTCCTGAATATTCATCTGCAAGCCGCCGTCACCCGAAAAGCAGACAACTTCTTTCTCCGGGTTCCCGATTTTCGCACCGATTGCCGCCGGAAGCCCAAAGCCCATCGTGCCAAGTCCTCCCGAAGTGATAAGCTGATGCCATGCGTCCAGTTCCAGATACTGCGTCGCCCACATCTGATGCTGTCCGACGTCCGTCACATAAATTGCCTCTCCAAAGGTGCGGTTCACATGCTCGAAAATCATCTGCGGCGTCATGCCGTGATCTCTGCGCATCTCAAGCGGATTCTTCTTATCCCACTCCGCAATCTGTGCCTGCCACTCCGCCGTATCTTTTGACTCCGCCCACTCGAGCAGCTTTTCCAGCGCCAGATTCGCATCGGATACCACCGGAACATCTACGACAACATTTCTTGAAATCGATGCCGTATCCACATCAATATGTACGATCTTCGCCTTCGGCGCAAACTCGTTCAAATCTCCGGTAATCCGGTCATTAAAGCGTGTTCCGATGGAAAAAAGTACGTCGCACTTGCTGACCGCCATGTTCGCCGCATATTTTCCATGCATACCGCTGTTTCCGATATACAAAGGATTGCCGGTAGGAATCGCACCCTTTCCCATAATCGTGGTGACTACCGGAATCTGCATCTTCTCCGCAAGCTGCAAAAGCTTGTCGTTCGCCCCCGCAATATTAATGCCGCCGCCCGCTAAGATCAGGGGTCTCTTTGCCGCGCGGAGCAGCTTGTATGCCTTTTTCAACTGTCCTACATGAACCGTCTCATTCGGTTTATAGCCCCGGATCTGTACGCTGGACGGGTACTCTGCCGGACCGCTCGCCGTCTGGATGTCCTTCGGGATATCAATGAGCACCGGTCCCGGCTTTCCAGTCGATGCGATGTAAAATGCCATCTTGATGATCCGCCCCAAGTCCTCTCTTCTGCGGACCGTCACGCCGTATTTCGTGATGCTGCGGGTCATTCCCACAATATCGACCTCCTGAAAAGCGTCGTTCCCGATCAGAGAAAGCGGCACCTGCCCGGTAAAGCACACCAGCGGAATACTATCGTAATGCGCATCCGCAAGTCCCGTCATGATATTCGTTGCACCCGGACCGCTCGTCACCAGACATACGCCCACCTTCCCGGTGGATTTGGCATAGCCCTCCGCCTCATGGATCAGGCCCTGCTCATGCCTCGGTAAGACGACTTCGATACCATCCTGCTTATATAGTTCGTCAAAAAGATCCGTCACCGTGCCCCCCGGATAACCGAAAATGGTGGTTACGCCCTCTTCCTGCAAAGCCTTCACAAATAACTTTCTGCCTGTAATATCCATGTCGTCTCCTCGCCTTTCCTCCTGCATACCGTCACCTTCCGCACGCAGAAATGATTATTGTACAAAACTATAACTTATCTTCGGCACAAATGCAATCCTATCCAAAGAAAAATCAAGAACATTAAAATACATCAACTTTATCCTATGAATCCTAATGTCTTTAACACAAATATCCATCCCGTGAGCGTAAACGCCGCCATCAGCGTTGTCATCACGATGACGCTCGCCGTCAGCACGCCGTCATTGTCCATATTCTTCGCCATGATATAGCAGCTCGGCGTTGTCGGGGATGCAAGCATAATCAGAATCGCAATCATCTTCTCCCCTGTAAATCCCATCCACGCTGCGACCGGGAGAAAAACGAGCGGCTGGATCACCAGCTTGATAAGCGACGCTGCAATCGTCGGCTTCATCTTCGCAAGTGCCTTTCGTCCCTCAAAACCTGCGCCAATCGTAATCAGCGCGAGCGGCGTCGCCATCTGCGCCACACTGTTAATGGTCTTATCCACGACGACCGGAAAATCCCATCCGAGCAATCCCACAATCAGACCCGCCAGGATTCCAAGGATAATCGGATTCTTTGCAATATTAACGCACGCTTCCTTAATCTTCTGCGTCTGGTTCTCCTCATTTGCATGCGCTCCCTCAAACGTCAGCACGATCACGGAAAAAATATTATAGAGCGGCACTGCACTGACAATCATCAGCGGTCCCATCGCCGAGGTTCCGTAAATATTCTGTATGAACGCCAGCCCCATGACCGCCGCGCTGCTGCGAAACGACGCCTGCACGAACGCGCCCCGCATACTCTTATCCTTAAGGAACAGCTTCACGCCGCCCCAGATCGCCCAGAAACAGACGGTGCTCACGATGGCACAGAACAACACGTATTTTAAATCAAACACGGACTTAATATCCACACCGGAAATATCCCGGAACAGCATAAACGGCAGCGTCACCTTAAAATTAAAGCGGTTCGCCACCGTGACAAAATTGTCGTTCAACATGCCAATCTGTCTTAATATATAACCAATGACCATCACCAGAAAAATCGGCAGGGTCACGTTCACACTGTAGATAAAATTCTCCATTTCATTGCACAGCTTTCTTTATTTCCATCATTTTATTTCACACGCTCGTATTTATAGAAATAGTACTCCAGATCGAAATACGTCTGTTCCTCGCTGTCTGCCGTGACCTTCCAATCGTCTCTCTCATCCAGATTCGGAAAATATGCGTCCGCGTCGTAGGCAAAATCAATCTTCGTGATATGCGCTACGTCGCATTCGTCAAGGAGCTGACGGTAAATCGTCTCCCCGCCGATCACATAGACGTCCTCGCTGTCGTATTTCTCCAATTCCGCATGAAGCTCATCCATGGAATGAACTACAATTGCCCCGGATACCCGATAATCCGCATCATGCGTCAGCACAATATTCGTCCGGTTCTTAAGCGGAAGACCGTTCGGAAAGCTCTCCAACGTCTTTCTTCCCATCACGACCACCTTCCCGGTCGTCGTCTCACGGAAAAACTTCTGATCCGCCGGAATGCGCACAAGAAGCTGGTTCTTATTGCCGATCGCCCAATTCTTATCTACTGCTGCAATTAAATTCATAGTTTTCTCCTTTCTCTATCCTCTGTGAAATTTACCTCTGTGAAATTTGCCGTCATCAACTGCCGCACGAAATATGTTTTTCCATCAGATAAAACGTTCCCTTTCGCCAGTTGACTTCTCCCGTCTTCCAAAAGCCGGCTTTCTCATATAATCCGCGCGCACACGGATTTCCGCTGAACACATCGAGCCTTATCTCACAAATCCCCATGGCGGCAAGCGTCTCTTCGATATGGCGCAATGTGTTCTCTGCAATCCCCATCCTCTGGAAACCGGGGCTTACGCATAACCTGTGAATCACATAAAACGGCTCGTCCTTATATTTCCAGTCTCCGTCTGCATACTCCGCGTCGCACTCCCGATTGAGCACATAGATGACCGCAATGCGCCCGTCCGCCATGCCAATCGTAAGCTGCCGCTTTGCAATATCCTCCGCAAAATCCTCTCTCGCCGGGTACAGCTCATCCCACTGGAAAATATTCTGTTCTGTCATATGAGCAACAGCAGCCTGCACCATGGTGCACACTTCATCCAAGTCCTTGGAATTTGCCTTCCGAAAATCAATCTGCATACGTTCTCCTCTGTTACCGGCTGCCACGCCCCAGGGGAAGAAAGCTCCTTTTGCATTCTTCCCCCAAGGTGGCGGAAGTTCTTCCTCCCAGACGCACCCACTGATGGGAAGTCTGCCTTTGGCAATCTTCGATTTGACGTGACTTCAATATAAATTTCCCTTAAATTGCAACCGGGATATTCTTAATCTGCTCTCCCGTCACATAGTCCTCAATCGTGATATCGTTCGTCGTAAACTGGTAGAAATCCTTAATCTCCGGGTTCAGCTTGAACTTCGGCGCCGGATGCTGTTCCCTTGCAATGAGTTCCTTCACGAGCGGCACATGCCTGTCGTAAATATGCGCATCCGCAATCACATGCACCAGCTCGCCGACCTTCATATCACACACCTGCGCCAGCATATGCATAAGTACCGCATACTGGCAGACATTCCAGTTGTTTGCCGTAAGCACATCCTGTGAGCGCTGATTTAAAATCGCATTTAACGTCAGCTTCTCATCTCCCTCGCGGCATGTCACATTGAAGGTCATACTGTATGCGCACGGATAGAGGTTCATCTCGTGCAGATCCTGATGTACATAAATATTCGTCATAATGCGGCGGCTGAACGGATTGTTCTTCAGATCATAGATCACGCGATCCACCTGATCCATCATGCCTTCCCTGTACTGATGCTTCACGCCGAGCTGATAGCCGTATGCTTTTCCGATGGAGCCGTTCTCATCCGCCCACTCATCCCATACTGTACTGTTCAAATCATGAATATTGTTCGATTTCCGCTGCCAGATCCAGAGCATTTCCTCCGTACAGGTCTTGATCGCGGTCTTTCGAAGCGTAATTGCCGGAAATTCCTTCGCGAGATCATAGCGGTTCACCACGCCGAACTTCTTGATCGTATAGGCGCTTGCCCCATCCTCCCAGTGCGGACGTACCTTCTCCCCCTCGGTACTTGTTCCATTCTCCAGTATATCCTTACACATATCTACAAAAATCTTATCTGCCAGGCTCATTCTGCCAAACCTCCATCCTGTCTGAAAGGACGAACACGCGTCCCATGATTTTCTTTAAAACTCTGCTAATTTCTAATTGTACCGAATTTCACAAAAAATGACAAGGTGGATTGCTTTTTTTATTCAGATGCGTTATATTATTTTTGTATTTTTTGAACTAAAAGGAGATATTTATGAGCCAGGCAAAAGTTGACCGTTATAAACAGGAAAAAGCAAACCGCAAAAAGACAATGGCGCGTCAAAAGCGCCTTCATGTGCTTGCCGTCGTATGCGGCTGGGTGATTGCAATCGCCATCGTAGGCTGGGCAGGCGTCTCCGCGTACAATATTTATGAGAACAGTAAGCCCGTTGAGACCATCTATGCAAATCTGGACGCCATCAACGACTACATGGATTCACTCGATGCCGAAGAGTAATTTTGCCATCTGATCTTATCAGACAGACCAGACAAACCCGGAGTTCCGCCTTTTGGGCACTCCGGGTCTTTTTATGCAGGATGTTCTCGTTCTTACTCCGCCGCTTCTCCATCCGCTACCGCAGCTTTTGAGAGCGCGTTTTCAATCGCGTTAAGCAATACGATTGAGGTGTACTGATTATCCGTGTTATATGTAATCCCCTCTGTGGACTGTTTTTCGATGACCTGCTCTGCAATATCATCCAGCGCCGGCTCCATGAGCGGGTACATCGTCGTCACCGTCTCACTCAGATTGATCATGGAAACGGACTGTATCCGGTTCTCATCCACGATTACCTGCACATCCACCGTGTTGTCGCCGAACTGCACAGAAGATGTGTAGACCCCCGCCACATAATTCATTGTCTCGACGGATTCCCCATTTTTCTCTCTCGGTAAAAACATGAACAGCAGCAGAATAATAAGTAATATTCCAAGTCCCGCAAAAATCAGTGTATAAATGAGTTCCTTCATATGAAGAACCACAATCTTTGTCTTTGCACTCACCTTAAGCCTCCAAATACTGATTACTATATTATATGAAGCAGCAGACCCGGCATGACTGTTTTCATGAAATTCCCCTGGAAAAAGAATTGTCATAATTTTATGAAAAAATCGAAAAAAACAGTTGACAAAAACATTGCGGCGTTGTATTATGCTATATGTGTCTGGCAGAAATCAATGACACAGCAGCATGCGCGAGTGGCTCAGTTGGTGGAGCACGACCTTGCCAAGGTCGGGGCCGCGGGTTCGAGTCCCGTCTCGCGCTCTCATAAAACTTTATATCGATGTCTGGCAACAGACAATATGCGCGAGTGGCTCAGTTGGTGGAGCACGACCTTGCCAAGGTCGGGGCCGCGGGTTCGAGTCCCGTCTCGCGCTCTTTTTTTTAAAGGACATCCAAATGGATGTCCTTTTTGCAATAAACGAGTCCTGCCGGACTCGATCGTTCGAGGTCTCCGCTCCGCTTCGGTCCGTGCAAAACTAGCGCCTGCTCCAATATTCAAACAAGTCATTTTTCCATAAAATACCGAAATGCAGCTTCTTCGATTTCCCCACACGCATTTAAGAGATTTTTTTCTTCATCAAACAACTTATAACAGACCTGCTTACCGCCCAGCGCCACTTCGCCATCCAGAGCAAGCAATAAGTTGTAATAATTTTCATTTAACACGAGAGAAATAAGTTCATTTTTGAACACCGCTCTATTGTGGTGCCAAAGAAACCTTTTCCGTCTGACACTATTATATTGAAAATACATTATAAATGCCAGTTTTACAACTCAAGTAACTAGCAAATTTCCAATTTATTCTCATTTTGCTAGACAGATTACAAGTAAAAATGTATAATAAATATTAATATATTTTGTTGATTTTTGTCGAAAATGAAAAATTAACAATGTTTTTGAAGGAGGAAAAATATGATGATGTTTTTCAAAAACCTGAGCATCCGTTATAAGATTTTACTTCCGGTTGCTCTCCTTGGATGCCTGATGCTCATACTGGGAATCATGAGCCTTCAGAGCGCCAGTCAGATTATGGATGCCAGCGAGGAAATTTCCGGCAAATATGTGATAAAAATCGAGCAATTGGACGATACCGTGATTGCTTACCAGACGCTGCGGCGTGTGGCATTTGCACATATCGTGGAGGACGATGCGGCTTCCAAGCAAACGCTGGTGGAGGAAGCGGATTCCCTCAAAGCTGAGATCAGCGCCCTGTGTGAAGAATACGAAAAAACGCTTACTCCCGGTGAGGAAGAAGACGCTTTTAAGCAGTTCGAAGCTGATTATGCAAACTACCTCGTGATTTACGATCAGATTTTAGAATACAGCGCCAACAATCAGACGGAAGAAGCGTCCGAGCTTGCAAGCAACGACTTAAGAGACGCCGGCGTTGCGCTCACGGCGGAATTGGATTCCATGACCGCCGTCAACAAAGCGGGCATGGAAGCTGCAACCGCTTCGCAGGAAGCCACCTATGCTTCGGTAACGCGCATGATTATCATTCTGGTCGTATTAGGTGTTCTGGTTCTGCTCTTTGTCGTATTTATCTGCTGGAAGTGGGTCTGCAAGCGCTTAATCAACATCAATGCGCAGTTGCGTGATGTCATCGCTACCATCGAGGCTGGCAGAGGCGATCTGACCAAGCGTGTACAGTGCTTCTGTACAGACGAAATCGGTACGCTGGCATCCGGTATCAATACCTTTATCGAGACGCTGCACGGCATCATGGGACAGATCAATACCAGCTCCGGTCAGCTTGGTTCCATCGTAAATATCGTGTCCGACAAGGTATCTACCGCAAACAACAATTCCTACGACATTTCCGCTGTTATGGAAGAGCTGTCCGCATCCATGGATACGATTTCCTCGACCATCACAGATATCAAGGAAAATGTAGGCGTTGTAGACGAGAACATCATAGAGCTTTCCGACACCTCGCAGGGTCTGTACGATTATGCGGCGGAAATGCAGAAACGAGCCGAGAATTTAGAGCGCAACGCGGTTGAGAACAAGCAGAATACAAGCGATATCATCAATAACATCATTGATAAATTAAAGCAGGCAATCGAGAGCAGCAAGAGCGTCGACCGCGTCAACGATCTGACCGACGAGATTTTAAGTATTACCAGTCAGACAAACCTCCTGTCCTTAAATGCTTCCATCGAGGCTGCAAGAGCCGGTGAAGCGGGACGCGGCTTTGCGGTCGTAGCCGATGAGATCAGCCAGTTGGCAAACTCGAGCCGGGAAGCTGCCAACAACATCCAGACCACAAATAACATGGTCATCGAGGCTGTTAAGGAATTGACCGACAGCGCAGATTCTATTGTAAATTACATCAACGAAAACATCCTTCCGGATTATGAAGGCTTCGTAAATGCCGGCAGGCAATATAACGAGGACGCCGTACATGTCAATGAGATCGTTACACGATTCAACGATATGTCCGTCAATTTAAAGCAACTGATGGAAAGCATCACCGATTCCGTCAATGGCATTAACACAGCCGTAGGTGAGAGTGCAAAAGGCGCTACAAACGTAGCAATGAACACCTCGAATCTGGTGAAGGATATCAGCGAGATTGCAGACGCAATGAATGACAACCGGCAGGTTGCAGGAACCCTGACCGATGAGGCGGACCGTTTCATTAACCTGTAATATTTAAGGCGGGAAAATTCCCGCCTTATTTTTCCGCCAAACCCTCTTCTTTTTGTTGCAGATAATTATAAATATTTTCGATGGTTCTGTCTTTTTCCACTATATTTTCTTCCACGTCTTCTATCATATCCATCGCAAGATAAAATTCATTTTCTCCTGCTAAATATATTGTAACACCGGGACGTGGAACCATACCTGTCGGACCTGCTCCTGAATAATAATATGTTATGATAATAATATCCTCTTTTTTATCATCATTTATATCACGAAAACCAACTGCACCAACACTAGCATAAGAACCTATATACCCTCTGGAACAATTATTTTCAAACCGATAGGGAAATTTGTATAATATCTGTTCATCTCTGATTAAATAAAATGAAGCAACTTTCCAATCATTAAGCTCATCGGGCGACGGCTTGCAAGATACAAATGTGACCTCGCCCCAGTCATCTAAGTAAACATCAAATGATTGTTCCGGTATCTTATATTTTTCAATTTTTTCTATGGAATCACTTTCATCCGAATTTTCTTCTTCCTCATTTATTTGTGTAATTTCTTCATTTTCTGATTCATTTGCATATGATTCCTGCAGCGTTGTTCCTTCTGTTTCACCTTCACTACTTGTTTCTGTCGTCTCGCCGATTTCATTTTCTGTTTCATAACATCCTGTCAGGCAAAAAACACAGAACAGTACCGGTAATATTTTCATATACTTCATTCCGCTATACACTCTGTTTACTCTCTCCTCCATTCTCCGGCCCTAACATTCCCAGTTTAAAGTGCTTCCTGCACAGCGCCACATAGCTGTCGTTTGCCCCGAGCATGACCTGCGGGCCGGAGCGCACGACGCCCTTCTCGTTATAACGCGTATTGCAGATTGCCTTTCTCCCGCACCAGCAAACTGTCTTTAACTCTGCAATCACATCCGCAATCGCAATCAGACGCTCACTGCCCGGAAACAGCCGGTTCTGAAAATCCGCACGCAATCCGTAGCAGACCACCGGAACCTCCATGAAGTCTACAATGTCGGACAGGAAATCAATCTGCTCCGGCGCTGCGAACTGCACTTCATCTACAATAATACAGTCATACGCCCGGATTTCTTCCTCCGGCATCTGCTGCAGTTCCTCCAAAAGAATGCACGCGTGAGAAAGCCCGATCCTTGAATGCACGATCCGTTCTCCGTCCCGGTTGTCGATTGCGGGCTTACACAACAGTGCTTTCTGCCCGACCTCCTCGTAGTTGAAATGCGTCATCAGTGCATTGGCTGTCTTCGAGCTTCCCATTGCACCATAGTAAAAATATAACTTTGCCATTTTCTTATATTCCAATCTATTTTCTCTTCCATCCGCCGAACAGTGCTTTTTAAGGCATGCCAGAGCTTTTTTCATCGGCTCATAACGGCAGACTGGGGATATTATAGCATGCTTCCAGATGCAGTGTCAAAACTGAACGGGCGCAGTCTCCGCCGTGATTGGCTCCATCTGATACTCAGGAAATGCATCAATCAAAGCGTTTAGGGCAAGCACCGTATTTTCCACCCGGTCATGCGCAAGCAAAATGACCCTCTTCCTGCCAAGCGACGTGTCTACTGCATTCTGCACCAACTCCTCCGGCGTGGGCTTACCGCCCGTCGCATCCTCAACACTCGCATTCCAGTCAAAGTACACAAATCCCCTCGCTTCCATTTCCGCGATAATATCGCCGCATACGTCCTTGTTGCAGGCATTGACGCTGCCTCCCGGGAAACGGAAAATCTTTGCTTCCACACCCGTCACAGAAAGCACAGTGTCGTATGCCTTCTCAAAATCCGCGACATAACTGTCAACGCTTTCATAAAGCATTTCATAATCATGTACATCACAATGAATCCCGATGGTATGTCCTTCCTCCACGATGCGTCTTGCAATCTCCGGATGCTTGCGCACATTCTCGCCTATCACAAAAAAGGTCGCCTTGATGTTACGCTCCTTAAGTATATCCAGAATCTGCTCCGTACTCTCCGCCGATGGACCGTCGTCGAAGGTCAGATACATGATCTTCGTATCTGCATCCGCCGCCTGCTCTGTCGCAGTCTCCTCTGTCTCCCCGGATGCCGCCCCGCTTCCCTCTGCTGCCAGTTCCGTCTCAGTCACAGTATTTTCTTCCGGCGATTCCTCCGGCGCCGTCTCCTCTGTCTCCCCGTTTTTCTCCGCCCCTTCCCCGGATGCCGCCCCGCTTCCCTCTTCTGCCAGCTCCGTCTCAGTCGCAGTATTTTCTTCCGGCGATTCCTCCGGCGCAACCAATGTCTCCGCCTCAGTCCCCTCTGCTTCCCCGGACGTTGCCCTGTTTTTCTCCGCCACTTCCCCGGACGCTGCCACGCTTTCCTCTCCCGACGCCTCCTCCGCCCCGCTTTCTTCCGCGCCTGCCCCTGCCGCCTCTGCCGCTACGCTTCCCAACGCCGATTTCTCCGCCGCAGCGACCTCCGTCGCCCCGACCGTCTTTGCGGCATTATCCGTAAAAATGACAAGCAGACAGCTCACAAGCAGGCACGACAGGAACGCCGACCGCTTTTTCACTCTCTGTTCCCTTTTCTTTTGTACTCTCCGGTTTCCTTTTTCCTCTGCACGCATAAAAAATGATGCTCCTCTCCCTGTATTTGCTTAAAAGCATACAGGAAGCGTGCATCATAATTTCATCATTTTTGTCACAGAGTTCCATCATTTTTGCATCATTTTTGCATCATTTCGAGATTTTCAGGAAAAGCTCATCGATTCCGTCATATAAGCCTACGGTAACGATGGTTCTCTCGTCCCCCATACCGGAAAATACATATTTCCTGTAATAGGGCGTCGTCTCCAAAAGCGGATTGTCCGTCTCGTAGACCTCGGGCATACCAAGTTCCATATAGGAGCTCCACGCTTCCATCAGTGCGTCCGCATCCACATCCTCCCAATCCATCTGCGTCCTCACATAAAATTCGTAGATTTTTCCGTCATCCGCATCAATGTACGCATCAATCAGCCGGTTCTCCTTATTCGTATTCTGCAGACTGTCAATCAGGCTCACCTTCCAGACTGCCACATTATTTCGCGGTTCCGGCAC
This sequence comes from Roseburia sp., assembly GCA_017937095.1. Lineage (GTDB taxonomy): Bacteria > Bacillota > Clostridia > Lachnospirales > Lachnospiraceae > Roseburia. The sequence continues at coordinate 78,788 of JAGBEG010000018.1, forward strand.
GTCGATCGCCGAGTAGAGCGTTGCCTCATAATCACCCGCCTGCACCTCCCGGATGGAATCCGGCAGAATGCCAAGCTCCTTTAATGCGGAAAGTCCTTTGTTTGTCGTCTCATAAATCTCTTCATCTGTGATTTCACACCCGGAAGGACCTTTACGGTTCACGACAAAGGCATACGTCCCTGTCAATTCCTGATATGATGTTTCCTCTGCTTTCGTCTGCGCGCTCAGTTCTGTCTCCGGCAGCGTCCGGCTGTTCAGACATTGGGACAAGATATAAAGCTTCTCGTTGCTGCTAAGCTGGTAGCGGTATCCTTCGCCTCCCGTCTCCTCCTCCCCGGACTGTACCTGATTCAAAATGCTGCGCTCCTTATACACCGCGAGCGCTTCCGGTCCCCAGATGGACAAAATCACGACAACGACCGTCAGCACAACAAGCGCCCGGTTAAGACTGGATTTCTTCATCCCCTGCCTCCTTTCCTTCCTCCCGCAAAAGGAATCCGACCAAAGTCCCCTCTCCCGGCGTGCTGTCAATTTCCAGCTTACTGCCATGGAGCGCAAGAATCTCCGTACAAAGCGCCAGCCCAAGCCCCGCTCCGTTTTTGCTGCGCGCTCTGGACTTGTCTACCATATAAAATGCCTGCGTAATCTTTGAGACTTCCTCCTCTGGAATCCCTATGCCAAAATCCCTGACCGTAAAACGGTAACCGTCCTGCACCCGGTGACCCTGTATTTCAATCCGGCTTCCCGGCTCTGACGCCTTTGATGCATTGTCGACCAGATTTACCAGCACCGTCTGAATCAGCCCGAAGTCCGCCAGCACCGTTGCCGGCTCATAGGAATACACAAATTCCATGTTCTCATTCATGCCGAACATACTGCGCAGATATTCAAAGAGGCTTCCCGCCGAAACCTTCCTCAGATCTGCGCTTCCCTTTTTCGCCACGATAATATCGAGGAGACGAAGCGACATCGCCTCCAGCCTCTTCCCCTCGGTGTAGATGTAATTTGCCGAAAGAAAGCTCTTTTCCTCATCCAGCTTTCTCGAGCGCAGCATATCCGCGTAACCGATGATGGAAGTAAGCGGCGTCTTTAACTCATGCGCAAAAGCGCCCACGAACTCCTCCCTTGCCTGAATTTCGTCCTCGAGCTTGTCGATCGTATTCTCAAGAGCCTCCGCCATGTGATTGAAATCCTGTGTCAACTGCCCCAGCTCATCGCTGCTGACCTGCTTTGCCCGGTAGCTGTAATCCCCTGCCGCCATTTTCTTCGTAGCGTCCATCAGAAGCCGGATCGGCTTGGCAAGGCGGGAGGATATCACATACATTATCACGCTTCCCAAAAGCAGCATAAGCACCGTCATGCGCCGATAGACCCGAAAGCCCATATCCCGCTCCTCAAAAACCTGTGAAACATCCCGCAGGGTTTCCAGATACAATACTCTGCCGAGGGCGTCCACGCTGCGCGCCGTCTGTACGTAAAAACGCTCTCCCAAACGGATCACACGGTAGGAATACTGGTTTTCCTCCGTCTGCAAAAGCAGCGCATCGTCTGTCTCGAACCCATCGCTGGCATAGAGAACCGTTTTTTCTTCATCCGACAGGCGTAGAAGCCGACTTGCAGACTGACTGCCCGTCTCCAGATTGGAAGCAATCTGTTCGATGGAACCGTCCGACAGCAGATCGTACTTCACAGGTACATTGAGCGCCGCCGTCTCAAATGCGAACCGCAATATGCTGTTTTCATCCAGCGCCTGATCGATTTCCCGTTCCAGCGCCGTCTCAAACACATAATTGACGAAATAAAAGCCGCTTAACCCAAGGGTGAGCGCTATGACCATAATCGTCCATAATAAGAGTTTCAGAGAAAATTTCATTTTCACTTTACCTCCAGGCGATAGCCCACCTTATACACTGCGACAAGCTCGTGCTCCCAGCCGAGCTTTTTCCGAAGTCTCTGTACGTGAAGATCCAGCGTCCTGCTGTTCGCATAATATTCATCCTCCCAGACCTTTTCGTACAGGTTCTCGCGAAACAGCGCCACATTTCTGTTTTCCACAAAAAGCAGAAGCAGATCAAATTCCTTGCTTGTCAGAGCTACCGGATTGCCGGCACGTGTGACCCGTCTCGCCTCAATGTCAATCTCGACGTCCCCGATGACAAGCCTGCTCTCTGTCTTATTGTACCTGCGAAGCACTGCCTCCACTCTCGCCAGAAGCTCCGTGATATCAAAAGGCTTGATCAGATAATCATCCGCCCCAAGCTTTAAACCCTTTACCCGGTCCCTGACCTCGTGCTTTGCGGAAATAAAGATCACCGGAATCTTATAAGGTCTGATATACTCCATAACATCGTAACCGTCTGCCCCAGGCAGCATAATATCGAGGAGCACCAGATCAAACGTATTCTTCTCAATCGCGTCAATCGCCGCGATACCGTCCTGCACCGCCACGCAGGAATAGCCCGCAGCCGAAAGATTCATATCGATCAGGTCACAGATCGGCTTTTCATCATCCACAATCAGTATCTTTATCATGACTCCTTATTCCACCCCCAATAAGCGCGTGCCTTCTCTACCAGTCCTGCCGCCGTATCTTCCTCGCTGCAGGAAAGCATTTTTCTCACTTCCGTATCTGTATCAAAGCCGTCCGTCCGCTGATAATAAATCCGGTAATCATATTCCGGGACAGGATTGCCTCCGCTATCCGCGTAATTATAGCCGGCGAGCACAAGCAGATCCTTCATGCCGTCGCCGTCGATATCCTTACAGGTAATTCCCTTGAGCGCGTAGAGATTGTCATAATCCCCCATCGGCTGAAAGCTCCACACAATGTTTCCCTGTTCATCCACCAGATATATCATAAAAACAGCGCAATCCGCTATCTTGTATGTCCCCGGGAGCACCTCAAGATATCCGAGCTTTTCAAACTGCCGGAAATAATCCTGCTCCCCTGCGACCACAAATCCATTCTCCAAAAGCTCTTCCTTCGTCGACGCCGTATAGAGAAACTCCGTAGATGCCCCACCCCTGACATGGGCGATAATACTTCTGGCGCTTTGATTCATGCCGAACCGGTTGATCCTGTCAGAAATCCTATAGTCGTAGTAAAATCCGTCTTCCTTCTGGAAAAGGACATCCCCAACCTTATAATTCCTGCCTGCATACGATCCGTCACGGTTCCTGCAGGTAACGAGCAACACAATATCCGACAGCCCGTCACGGTTCAGATCCAGAAAAGAAATCGCCGATATTTCCTGCACGGTCTGCTCTAACTTTCCTTCCCTCCAGTGATTGACTGCAAGCTCGTCCGTCCGGTAGACCACGGTTCCGTCCTCATCTGTCAGAAAAAGAGCCAGACGGTGATACTGTTCTTCTATCGCCGGAACCAGAAAAACACTGCCATAGCCCTCCGTTTCCAGCGGAAAAATCTGATCCTCTATCACGTCAAAACCGTAATCTGCAAGGTCTGACTGCTGTTCTGGGGCTTCCAGACGCATCCTGTAATCCTGATAGTCGGCAAGCAGTTTTTGCTCTGTCTCTTCCCCCGCCAGAACCGGCGTCGGAAGACCCAGAAGCAAAAACGCCAGAAAGCCAACTACGATGAACTTAAAACCGGACATTTTCCCCTGCACGCGTTCCACCCTCTCTTCTTTCGCTCCTTTGAATAATTTCATTATATAAAAGATAATCCTGCGATTCAAGAAAGAGTTTCCCTTGCACCGTTTTCAAATTCCGATTATAATATTCCTTGCAGTTTCCCGCGGCATACACAGGGAAAATTATTTCATCCGGCCAAATGCCAGTGCAGTCTTTACTGTATTTTGTGCATTTCACGCCGCTGTACATATACGGAGGAATCTATGAATAAAAAAGATATCTTAGAATTAAAAAGACGTTTCAAAAAAGACGCCTGCACATTCACAAGGCTGTGCGGCTGTTATGTGGACGCCGACCACAATAAAGTGACGACCTTCGGCGAGACTTTCCTGAATCTCGAAGACGAGGAGTTCTACAAATATCTTGAGATTGCCAAGAAGGTCATGTCCGGCACAATCGGAAATAACATTCTGGAACTGGAATTTCCGACTGCGGAGGAAGCGCCGGGCGGCAGACAGCAGTTTCTGATGGGTCTGCGCGAGAGCGCCTTAAAAAGCGACGAGCTGATGGACGCGTTCTACGATCTGGTTATTGGCAGTTATAGTTATGTCGGCAACTATCTGATTCTCGTCTTCCACGACGCCTACGACGTCATGACAAAGACCTCCGACAACAATAAGCTCGACGAGTCCGAGGAAGTATATGAATACCTGCTGTGTGCAATCTGTCCTGTGACCCTGACCAAGCCGGGACTGGGCTACCGCGAGGACGAGAACCGCATCGGTCCGCGCATCCGTGACTGGGTGGTCGGCGTGCCGGACACCGGATTCGTTTTCCCGGCATTTACGGACCGCAGCACTGATATACATTCAGTCATGTTCTACACCAGAGACACGAAGACCCCGCATGCGGAGTTTATGGAATCCGGTCTTGGCTGCAATCCAAAGTTCACCGCCACCGAGAAGAAGCTCACCTTCCAGAGCATCGTAAAAGAGGTGATCGGTGAGGACGAGGAAGAAAGCGACGCCGTATTTCTGGATATTCAGGGAAATCTCAATAATATGATTCCCGTCACAGAGGACGAAACGGTTGAACCTGAGCCTGTCATCGTGACAAAGGCAGCGATTGCCGACGTACTCGCCGAGAGCGGCGTAGCCGAAGAGCAGGCAGCCGTCATCGAAAAGACCTACGAGGACGTCTTCGGGGAGGAGCTCCCGGAGGCGGAGCAGCTTGTCGACCCGAAGCTTGTCGAGGCGAACGGCAAGCGCAAGGAGAAGCTTGAACTGATTCATCAGGTGGAGAATTTGAAGCAGCAGCTTGAGGAGACACGCGCCCTTCCGGTTGCAGCCGAGGAGGGCGAAGAAGACGTTCCGGCAGTCAAGACCTACGATGTCATCCTGCGCGTGAAGCCAGAGAAGGTCGGACAGATTCATTCCGAGGTCATAGGCGGGCAGAAATGCCTTGTCATCCCGATGGAGGAGAACGAGCACGCCGCTGTCAACGGGGTGAATACGACAGTATAATTTTTATTTCACACGGACAAACTGTTTCATACATACGAAACTATTTCATACATACGAAACTATTTCATACATACAAACTGTTTCATACATACGAAACTATTTCATACACACAAAAAGGAACTACGGTACGAACCAATTCGCATCGTAGTTCCTCTTTCGTTCATGTCACTCATACAGCCTTCCGCAGCTCTTACTTTGTCTTCAACCGCTCCATGATATACTGCTCCATCTCTTCCTTGGGAATCCCAAGCGTGAGTGAAAGCTCGCTGTAAAGCTCATTCTCCGCCGTTCTCATATACCGCTCGTCAAGTGCCGTAATCTTCTTGCCCTGCGCCGTCCGCTCCTTTTTGCGCATATAGAGCGTCTTTACAATGCTGACCCATGCACGGTAATCACAGGTGTTAAGCGCCTGTTTGTAGGTCGCCTCACGCTGCTTGTCATCCGGCACCCAGAGCATCTCAATTTCCGGCAGTTCCGCGATCAGCCGGTCCGCCTCTTCCCGCGAAATCACCCTGCGCATTGTAATTTTCTGATTATCCGTTGGTGCATAGATTCTGCCGTTTCCATCTCCAATCGGGGCTAAGACATAATACAAACGGTTCTTGTCAGCCCCGGAAATGTCAATATGGGTAATATCCTCAATCCGACAAACACCTTTCACGCCATACACAATATACTCTCCGATTTCAAACATGGTCCCCCGATTCTCCTTTCACCACAGACTTTTGCCTCTTTGCACCGCTTTCGACCGAAAGCCGTCTGCTTTTATTTTAACACAAAAAATCGGGTGAAATCAGAGGATTCTGAATTTTTGCTCATTTTCGTGAAAATCGTCAAAATTATATAGGCGCGCTATTGTCTATTTTCCCCAAATAACAAAAGCATACTATTGACTTTAGAATAATAGCATGCTATACTTTTTTCAGAAAAGAGGAATTGACAATGACAGAAGATGTTTCCTGTGGTATGCTTATCAAGCAACTCAACAGCACATTGGAAAAAAACGCAAACAATGCTTTAAGAGAGCAGGATTTAACCTTTGCGCAGGTATCGGCTTTACTAGCGATCCGGGATTTTCCGGCGCAGCAGATTTCTCTGAAGGAATTGGAGAAGTTACTGCATGTAGCCCAATCCACGACTGCCGGAATTATCAGCCGATTAGAACAGAAGGGGCTTGTCACAGGCTATGGTGATCCTTCTGACAAACGGATAAAGCTTGTTAAAATAACGCCGTTGGGAGAACAATATTGCCGGAGAGCCGAACAAAATATGTACGAGGCGGAAGAAATGCTTTTATCGGGATTGACCGAAACAGAAAAAAGCACATTCCGCAGCCTGCTCCAGAAAGTGAATGAATCTTTAAAATAATGTCCGCTTATCATGCGGGCATTATAAAAGCTCATTTCAATAGCATACTTTTAATATGATGCTTTCAATAGTAAACTTATGAATTGAGAGGTGTTTTTATGGAAAACGAAAAAACTTTAGATGCTTTTAACAAGATGTCCGTTCCGCAGGCTGTCATCAAAAATACTGTTCCTGCAATGATCGCTATGCTTATGGTACTAATCTACAATCTGGCAGATACATTTTTTATCGGACAGACGCATGACGCCTATCAGGTTGCAGCCGTATCTTTAGCCACACCGGTTTTCTTAATGTTTATGGCAGTCGGCACGGTATTCGGTATCGGCGGCACATCCGTTATTTCACGGGCTATGGGCGAGGGCAAAAAAGAATATGCCAAAAAGGTGTGTTCCTTCTGCATGTGGGCGTGTGTGCTTGTCGGACTTGCAATGACGCTCCTGTTCCTGCTTTTTATGGATGAGATTCTTCTGCTGATAGGCGCAAGCGACGACACATGGGAATTTGCCCGAAGCTATCTTACCATTGTTTCCTACAGCGGTGTCTTTGTGCTCATTTCCAACTGCTATTCCAATATTTTACGGGCAGAAGGACAGGCGACAAGGGCTATGACCGGGCAGATCATCGGCAATCTTTTAAATGTTGTCCTTGATCCCCTTATGATTTTGGGCTTTGGCTGGAATATTACAGGCGCCGCCATTGCAACGGTGATTGGAAATGTGGCTGCCGCCAGTTACTACATTATTTATTTTCTGCGCGGAAAATCTTCGCTTAGTATCAGCATAAAAGACTTTTCCGTAAAAAACAAAATATGCAGCGGCGTACTTGCAATCGGGATTCCTGCTTCTCTCGCTTCTGTCCTGATGAGTATTTCACAAATGGTAATGAATGGTATGATGGCAGGCTATGGCGATATGGCGATTGCCGGAATCGGCGTTGCGATGAAAGTTACCATGATTACAGGCATGATTGCTATGGGAATCGGTCAGGGGATTCAACCGTTATTAGGATATTGCGTCGGTGCAAAAACGTGGGAACGCTATAAAGAGATCATGCGTTTCTCCCTGTGGTTTGCATTCTTCCTGGGTCTTATAATGACAATTTTCTGCTACCTCTTCACAAACCAGATCGTCAGCGTCTTTCTGACAGATGAAAACGCATTTGATTACGCTGTGCGCTTCGCAAAGATTCTGCTGACGACAAGTACGCTGTTCGGCGTGTTTTATGTCCTGACAAATGCTTTGCAGGCAATGGGTGCGGCAGTATCATCTTTAATTATCAACCTTAGCAGACAGGGCATCATCTATATTCCCGCGCTCTTTGTCTTAAGAGCTGCCCTTGGCGTGACAGGACTTGTATGGGCACAGCCCGTCGCAGATATCCTGTCAATCATTCTTGCAGTCATTTTATATCAAATAACATTCAGAAAAATGAGAAACAACATGAAATGAAATAAATAGAACGCTATTTCCTATTGCCAAAAAAAAGAATCCGGCAAAACCGGATTCTTTTCGTTGGCACAGCAGTAATGGGTAAAATGCTGTCCCGAAACTGCGGTAGGGAAACCGCAGTGCGCATCCGCCGCCCACGGCAAATGCCATGAACGCTGTGCGTCTATGGTATATTAAATTAGGGAAAGGAATTATCATATATAATCCGGAAAGAATGACGATATCATTCTTCCGCAATAAATGCCTGTGGCACTTATCTCTGTACACGTCCGGAAGCATCGCCGCCGGCTAATTTCTTAACCTCGTCAACGCCTACCATGTTGAAGTCGCCCTCGATGGAGTGCTTTAAGCAGCTTGCTGCTACTGCAAACTCAATCGTAGCCTGCGGATCGTAGTCGTTTAAGCAAGCGTAAATGAGTCCGCCGCCGAAGGAATCGCCGCCGCCTACACGGTCAACGATATGCATTAAATACTCCTTGGAGAAGTAGCTCTGTCCATCCTCGTAAAGCATTGCTGCCCAACGGTTATCGTTTGCAGAAATGGAAGTTCTTAAGGTGATCGCTACCTTCTTGAAGCCGAAACGGTCTGTCAGCTTCTGTGCTACCTCTTTGTAGCCTTCCTTATTCAGCTCGCCTGCAGTTACCTCTGTACCCTCAGACTTGATACCGAATACGTCGTTTGCATCCTCCTCGTTGGAAATGCATACGTCAACATACTGGCAAAGCTCGCCCATCACCTGACCAGCCTTCTCCTTAGACCACAGCTTATTGCGGTAGTTCAAGTCACAGCTTACTGTGATGCCCTTTGCCTTTGCAGCCTTACATGCCTCTAAGCAGATTGCTGCTACGTTATCGCCAAGTGCCGGTGTGATTCCTGTGAAATGGAACCAGTCAGCGCCCTCAAAAATCTTATCCCAGTCAAAATCTGCTGTCGTTGCTGTTGCGATCGCAGAGCCTGCACGGTCATAGATAACCTTTGACGGTCTCTGGCTTGCGCCCTTCTCTAAGAAGTAGATACCTACTCTGTCGCCGCCGCGAACGATATCCGATGTGTCTACGCCGTACTGTCTTAATGCATTGACACCAGCCTGTCCGATCTCATGAGCCGGAAGCTTTGTAACGAAGCTTGCTTCCATTCCGTAGTTTGCCAGAGAAACTGCAACGTTTGCCTCACCGCCGCCATAGGTAGCGCCGTAGGACGGAGCCTGTACAAAACGGTAATATCCTTCCGGTGCAAGACGAAGCATGATCTCACCAAATGTAACGACTTTCTTTGCCATGAATGAATCCTCCTAAAGTGTAAATGTTTCGTATTATGAAACCCTGTTTCATTTCTATACTAAAATTATAACATCTAATATTAGAATGTCAAATATGTTTTTATTTTAGTCCAAAAAAACGTAAAAAAACCGCCCGGGGCAATGTTGCTTCTAAAACATTGCCCCGGGCGGATTCTCTTTATACAAAGCATTTACCTTCCGAAGAAACTTCTTCTGCCCTGCCTGCTATGCCAGCTTCCCTTTTTCCGGTTTCTGGAAGAAAAATAGCTGCGTTTCCTTCATTTCGCGCTATTTACCTTCTCATCTTTCACCGTGATCCGGTTCAGATGCCAGATATCATTTACATACTCCTGAATGGTACGGTCGGAGGAGAACTTACCGCAGTGCGCTACGTTTAAGATCGCGCTCTTCGCCCACGCCTCCTTGTCCTTATAGTACTCCGATACACGCTTCTGCGCATCCACATAGGAGCGGAAATCCTTCAGGATAAAGTAAGTATCTGCATACTGTGTGCACTGCGTATTCAGCAGCGAATTGTAGAGATCGCGGAACAATCCCGGGTCATTCGGCGAATAGGTTCCGTCGACAAGCTGATTTAATACTCTGCGCACATCCGCGTCGTTGTTGTAAATCTGCATCGGATCATAGTCACGGCTGCGCTCATGCGCAATGACCTCGTCGGAGCTCATACCGAAAATAAAGATATTGTCCATGCCGACTTCCTCTGCCATCTCGACATTCGCGCCGTCCATCGTTCCGAGGGTCAGCGCACCGTTTAACATGAACTTCATGTTTCCGGTTCCGGACGCCTCCTTGCTGGCGGTGGAAATCTGCTCGCTGACGTCCGCCGCTGCAAAAATCCACTCCGCGTTGGACACACGGTAATCCTCGATAAATACGACCTTGATCTTGCCGCCGATGCTGCTGTCGTTGTTGATGACGTCCGCAACGCTGTTAATGAGCTTGATCGTAGACTTTGCGTTCTTGTAGCCCGCTGCCGCCTTCGCACCGAAAATAAAGGTTCTCGGATAGAAATCCATCTCCGGATGATCCTTCAGCTCGTTGTACAGGTACATAACATGCAGGATATTTAAGAACTGGCGCTTGTACTCGTGAAGACGCTTTACCTGTACATCGAAGATGGAATCCGGATCGACCTCGATGCCATTGTGTTCTTTGATATATTTTGCAAGACGTACTTTATTCTTGCGCTTAATTTCCATGAACTCCTGTTTTGCTCTCGCATTATCCGCATACGGAGCAAGTCTGCTAAGCTGCATCAGTTCTGTGATCCAGCCGTCGCCGATACGGGACGTTACCCAGTCTGCGAGCAGCGGATTGCCGTGCATCAGGAAACGGCGCTGCGTGATACCGTTCGTCTTATTGTTGAACTTCTCCGGGAACATCTCGTAGAAGTCATGAAGCTGCTCATTTTTCAGGATCTCCGTGTGCAGTCTCGCCACACCGTTGACGGAATAGCCCGCTGCAATCGCCAGATGCGCCATCTTGACCTGCCCGTCATAGAGGATTGCCATACGTGCGACCTTTCCTTCATCCCCCGGGAATCTCTCACGGATCTGCTCTTCAAAGCGGCGGTTGATTTCCTCAACGATCTGGTAAATTCTCGGAAGCAGTCTCTTAAAGATCTCGATCGGCCATTTCTCCAGCGCTTCTGCCATAATCGTATGATTGGTGTACGCACAGGTCTTCGTCGTAATCTCCCATGCCTCATCCCATCCGAGATTCTCCTCGTCAAGAAGAATACGCATCAGCTCTGCCACTGCCACGGTCGGGTGCGTATCATTGAGCTGGAACGTCACCTTCTCCGGCAGCTTATGGATGTCCGCATGATTCTTCTTATAACGCGCAAGCGCGCGCTGTACGCTCGCAGAAACAAAGAAATACTGCTGCTTTAAGCGAAGCTCCTTGCCCGCCACATGATTGTCGTTCGGGTAGAGAACCTCCACAAGATTTCTGGCGAGGTTCTGCTGCTCGACCGCCTTCTGGTAATCGCCCTTGTCAAAGGATTCCAGTCCGAAATACTCCTTCGCTTCCGCATCCCAGATCATCAGCGTATTGACTACATTGTTGCCGTAGCCGACGATCGGCATATCGTACGGAATTGCAAGCACGGACTGATAATCCTCGTGCACGAAACGGGTACGGTCCTCCTCCTCGCTATACTCAGAGCGTACACGACCGCCGAACTTTACCTCATAGGTATACTCCGGTCTGCGCAGTTCAAACGGATAGCCGTTCTTCAGCCAGTTGTCCGGTACTTCCACCTGAAAGCCGTCCTGAATCTTCTGCTTGAACATTCCGTAGCGGTAACGGATGCCACAGCCGTACGCCGCGTAGCCAAGCGTGGAAAGCGAATCCATAAAACATGCTGCAAGACGTCCCAGACCGCCGTTGCCAAGCGCCGGGTCCGGCTCCTGATCCTCGATCACATCGAGATTCAGCCCGATTTCCTCAAGCGCTTCCTTCACTTCCTTGTACTCCTTAAGATTGATCAGGTTATTTCCGAGGGCGCGTCCCATCAGAAACTCCATCGACATATAGTAGACGATCTTCGGGTCTTCCTTGTCAAATGCCTGCTGTGTTGCAATCCATCTGTCATTGATCATATCCTTTACCGTGTAGGAGACAGCCTGGAAAATTTCTTCCTGGCTCGCCTCCTCAAGCGTTTTGCGGTAAAGATTCTTAACATTATCACGTACATCCTGAATAAAAGCTTTCTTATCAAAAAGATTCTCTTTCATTAGTTTCCTCCCTTTTTCACTCCAAGAAGAACCTGCTCGCCGTTGATATTCCACTCCTTGTGATATATGCCATCCGGCTCGGCGTCTGCCGCAAATTCCCCGTTTCTGTCCGCTATGATGTCCAGACCTAGTACATCTTTCCTAATTGTATCACCATACTGGTCAAAAATACCAGATACTTTTTCATCTGCCTTATAGTAAATGGTTATCTTATCCATAACCTCAAAGCCTGCTTCCTTGCGCATCGTCTGGATCTTGCTGATGATCTCACGCACAAAGCCTTCCTCGATCAGCTCCGGCGTCAGATTCGTATCAAGAACGACCGTCACGGTGTTGTCGCCCTCGGTCACATACCCTTCCATCTGCGTCATCGTGATCAGAAGGTCTTCCTCCGCAAGCTTGACCTCATCGCTCACCGACGGGAGAGAGAGCACGCCGTTTGCCTTAAGCTCCGCCATTGCAGCGTTTCCGTCGAGCTCTGCAAGCGCCTTCTGGATCTGTCCTAAGAACTTTCCGTACTTCGGTCCGACTGTGCGAAGCTGCGGCTTAAAGGTGTAGCTTGTGTATGCGCTCACGTCATCAGTAAAGTTCACCTTCTTGACATTCAGCTCATCCTCAATGATTTCCGTGAAAAATTCCGGCAATACGGACGGCGCCTTTACGAACATATTTCCAATCGGCTGACGGTTCTTGATATTCGCCGTATTGCGGCACGCACGCCCCATCACAACGATCTTTAAGACCTCATCCATGTTCTTCTCTAATTCCGCGTCAATGCAGGACTCATCCGCTACCGGGAAATCGCACAGATGAATACTCTCCGGCGCGTTTTTGTCGATCGAGCGGACAAGATTCTGATAAATATCCTCCGTCATGAACGGAATCATCGGCGCAGCGCACTTAGAAATTGTCACAAGCGCAGTATAGAGCGTCATGTACGCATTGATCTTATCCTGCTCCATGCCCTTTGCCCAGAAACGCTCACGGCTTCTTCTGACATACCAGTTGCTCATGTCGTCTACGAAGTCGTCCAGAACTCTCGCCGCCTCCGGGATGCGGTAATTGGAAAGATGATCGTCCACTCCCCTGATTGCCGTGTTAAGTCTTGAAAGAAGCCACTTATCCATAACGGAAAGCTTCGCATAGTCTAACGTGTATTTCGTCGCATCAAACTCGTCAATGTTCGCATAGAGCACGAAGAATGCATAGGTATTCCACAGCGTACCCATGAACTTGCGCTGTCCTTCCTGTACCAGCTTGCCCTGGAAACGCTTCGGAATCCAAGGTGCGCTGCTCGTATAGAAATACCAGCGGATCGCATCCGCGCCGTAAGTCTCAAGCGCTTCGAACGGATCGACCGCATTTCCCTTGGACTTGCTCATCTTCTGTCCGTTCTCATCCTGCACATGCCCCATAACGATGACATTCTCGAACGGCGCCTTATTAAAGAGCAGCGTACTCTCCGCCATCAGGGAATAGAACCAGCCGCGTGTCTGATCCACTGCCTCGGAAATGAACTGCGCCGGGAACTGCTGCTCGAACACCTCCTGATTCTCAAACGGATAATGATGCTGTGCGAACGGCATCGCACCGGAGTCGAACCAGCAGTCGATGACCTCAGGAACACGCTTCATCGTCTTACCGCAGTCCGGACAGGTAAAGGTGACTTCGTCAATGTACGGACGGTGCAGCTCCACCTTCGCTGCCTCCGGGTTGCCGCTCTTTTCTGCAAGCTCCGCGCGGCTTCCGATGGACTCCTGACGTCCGCAGCCCTCACACTCCCAGATATTGAGCGGTGTTCCCCAGTAACGGTTACGGGAAATACCCCAGTCCTGAATATTCTCGAGCCAGTCGCCGAAACGTCCCTTTCCGATGGACTCCGGAATCCAGTTGACCGTGTTATTGTTGCGGATCATATCGTCCTTGACAGCCGTCATCTTGATGAACCATGACTCTCTTGCATAATAGATGAGCGGCGTGTCACAGCGCCAGCAGTGCGGATAATCATGTTCGAACTTCGGCGCGTCAAACAGCTTGCCCTGCGCGTCCAGATCCTTTAAGACCTCCGGATCGGCTTTCTTAACGAATAAGCCCGCATAAGGCGTCTCCTTCGTCATCTCACCCTTGCCGTCCACGAACTGTACGAACGGAAGGTCGTATTTTCTTCCGACATTGGCATCATCCTCACCAAATGCCGGAGCAATGTGTACGATACCGGTACCGTCGGACATCGTAACGTAGCTGTCGCAGGTCACAAAATGTCCCTTCTTGTGCTGCTTTGCTGCCGCCTCGCCGGAACATGCGAACAGCGGCTCATATTCCTTGTATTCGAGATCTTTTCCTACATACGTCTCAAGCACTTCATAAGCCGCACCCTCTGCGGTATCCGGCTCGCCGTCCTTACCTTTTGCGGCAGGAGTTCCCAGCCTGCCAAGCACTTTATCGAGCAGCGCCTCCGCCATATAATAGGTATAACCGTCCGCCGCCTTTACCTTGCAGTACGTCTCATCCGGGTTCACGCAGAGCGCCACGTTGGACGGAAGCGTCCACGGCGTTGTCGTCCATGCAAGGAAATAAGCGTCCTCGCCGACCACCTTAAAGCGTACCACTGCGGAACGCTCCTTGACGGTCTTGTAGCCCTGCGCCACCTCCTGAGAGGACAGCGGGGTTCCGCAGCGCGGGCAGTACGGAACAATCTTAAAGCCCTTGTACAGAAGCTTCTTATCCCAGATCTGCTTTAACGCCCACCACTCGGACTCAATAAAATTATCATCGTAGGTAATATACGGATCATCCATGTCCGCCCAGAAACCGACGGTATCGGAGAAATCCTCCCACATTCCCTTGTATTTCCACACGGACTCTTTACATTTCTTAATGAAAGGCTCCATGCCGTATTCCTCGATCTGCTCCTTGCCGTTAAGACCGAGCATCTTCTCCACCTCAAGCTCTACCGGCAGACCATGGGTATCCCATCCCGCCTTACGCGGCACATATTTGCCCTTCATCGCCTGAAATCTCGGAATCATGTCCTTGATGGTACGCGTCTCCACATGACCGATATGCGGCTTGCCGTTCGCAGTCGGCGGTCCGTCATAGAACGTATAGGTCTCGCCCTGCTTGCGCTGCTCCATACTCTTCTTAAAGATATCATTGTCCTTCCAGAACTTTCCCACCTGCTTCTCCCTGTCAACGAAATTCAGGTTGGTGTCAACTTTGTTATACATCTTGTACCTCCGCTTATTCTAAAAAGAGGCTCTTCCTCCTGTAAATAGGACGAAGAGCCTCTGATCGTTTACCACCTAATTACAATGTACGCAGCTTCTCTCCCGACCGAAAGCCCTGCGGGAACTTTCCGTCTCGATAAACCTGTGTGCCCGGAGAAAATCTGGATACCTGTCCCAAATAACGCAGGGAATGCGTCAGCGCCTACTCTGATGATTCATTTCGGGCTGCGGCTTGGAAGTGATGTTCATTCAAAAGATACTCGTACCGGCTTCCACCCTCCCGGCTCTCTGACACTTTCTCTGATGAACTACTGTCTTCGTCATTGCCTTTGTCGCAGTATGACTGCTTTTTACTATGGATAGTATATAGTTATATTTTCCCATTGTCAAGCTTGGAAAATGAAAAACTCTATTTCACAAATCTACGGAAAAAAGCGCACTCTTCGTCGTTGCAGAGCGCAGCGTCCTTCGTCCGGATATCCGCGTGGAACACATGTCCCAGGCGGTTGTCCGCATCTCCGTACAGGCGGCATACAAACGGTACATCGCACGCCATCAGCTTTTCTGCCAGAAGCGTCGCCTGCGGCTTTAAGAAATCGTCTACAGCCGTCATAAGGAATACCGGCGGATAATCTTTCGTCACATGCGCTGTCACGTCCAGCAGTTCCAGTTCTTCCCAGCTTCCATGCCCGGGGAGGTAATCCCACATCAGATTTCGGTGTTGCTCATCTTCTTCCCTGTCCACGCGAATCTGGTATACGCCGCAGTTCAATGCGATTGCCTTTAAGGAAAGTCCGTCCGGTACTATAAAGGGATAATGCTTTGCATAACCGGCATTCGTACAGATTGCCGCATACAGCCCCAGACCGTTTCCTCCCGCCGAATCCCCGACCGCGAAAATATGCTCCGTATCAAAGCCATACTTATCCGCATGCGAAAGTATCCATGTGAACACCAGATCCGTATCTTCCAGCGGAGCCGGATACTGAAATTCCGGCGCAAGTCGGTATGTAAAATTCACCACCGCGAACCCTCTCTTCGCCAGATCCATACAGTAGTACTGATAACGCTCCTTGTCGCCGTACACCCATCCGCCGCCATGCACGCTTACAATGACGGGAAGCTTCTCTCCCTCCAACACTTTTGGGCGGTATACGTCCAACACCTGCCACACAGGGTCGTCGCCGTATACGATATCGTCGCAGCGACTGATATCCTCCGGCGTCTTTAACCCGGCATCCCGCTTGTCGTCGCTCTCCTTAAATCCTCTTCTGATTCTGTCGCTTGTTTCTGACATTTGCTTCTGCCTCCTTATACAGTTTATTTATGCATGCAGTCCGCCGATGACCGCAATGAACCGCTCCTTGATCTCGTCCATCAGAATCGCCGCCTCGCTCTCCGTGCCCGAAAACGGCACAAAACCGCCCGCCATCGAAGCGTGTCCGCCTCCGTTTCCGATGCCTTCAAGAGCTTTCGCAATAATCTTCCCCGCGTCGAGCGTCGATTTCTCACTTCGCACAGAAAGCTTGATTCCGCCGTCTCTTCTGGAATACACCACAGAAAAGGAGACCTCCTTTAAAGCCAGCATAAAGTCTGAAATATTCGCGATGACCGGGCAATCCTCGCCCGTGTCCGCAAAGCTTACGTTGTCGTAGACTTCGATACTGGAAATCGCTTTCCCGTAAGCGACCAGATCTTCAAAGCAAAGCGTGCTGTTCTCGAGCATATGAATCGTCTCATAATCGCAGAAATCGAACATCCGGTAAATCATCTCCACATCCAGCTTGGAAACGCCCCGCGTTAAGTTGTTCGTGTCGATACGGATGCCATAGGTCAGCGCCGTCGCTATCTTTTCGTCCATCGGCACATCATTTTCCACAAAATACTCCGCAATCATCGTCGCGCACGCCCCGTTTTCCGGCCGGATATCCATAAAACGGTAGCCAAATTTATCGTTGTACGGATGATGGTCAATACAGATGATCTCATCCCCGGTAATATCGATGATGTTGGAATTTCCCTTCTGCGAATCCACGAGAATGACCTCGTCCTCGTCGCTTAAAATCGCCCCAAGATTCTCCACATTGTGCAGTTCGATGCCGAGAATCTCCCGCAGCTTGTCCGTGCTGTAGCGGTCAATTTTCCCTTTGTAACAGATCGTCGCACGGATTCCCCGCGTCTCTAAAAGCCGCTGTAAGCCGTAGGCGCTCGCAATCGCATCCGGATCCGGGAAATTGTGCGTCTGGATATAGACATGCTCTCTGTTTATCTGTTCAAGCAACTGTTCAAATCTTGTCATCTCTTCCTCCGGTTTCTCATCGTCTCCCCCGCCTCATCACAAAGCACGCATCGTCAAATGTCTCAAGGCTTCCCCATAAAAGCAATCATTTTCACTTCATATATGTCGGAATATCCATGCCGGAAAGCTCCGCAAATGCGTGAATTTCCGGAACCTCTGCATCAATCGTGCCAAAGCCGTATGCAGCGTGGATAAACCCCACGCCAGCCTTCTGACTCGCATCGTAATCGCCCTGGATATCGCCCACATAGACCGCCTGATCCAGTGCATTTCGCTTTACGACAAGCCTGATGTTCTCCCCCTTCTGGAGCAGATTGTTGCCGTAGCACTCGATGTCCTCGACCAGCTCCCACAGTCCGTAGTAATCCAGAAAGGCTTCAATATAACCGCTCTGACAGTTGCTCACGATATACAGATGATACCCCGTCTCTATAAGCTTCTGCATCGTCTCACGGACCTTATCGTAGAGAATGCCGCCGTGCTCCCGCAGATAATCGTTCTCTCTTGCGCAGCATGCTTCCAGAAGCTCCATGCGCGCCTCCCCGGCAAGCTCCGCAAAAAGCAGATCGGCGATAACGTCCATCGTCTTTCCCATCACACCGGAGATATCCTCTTTTGTCAGCGTTTTTTTCAACAAACCCGATTCCTCAATGGCAAGGTTCCACGACTTTGCCACGTTCTCTGCGGAATCCCATAATGTCCCGTCCATATCAAAAATAATGCCCTGTTTCATCTGCCTGCTCTCCTAAATTTATCTTCTTTCTTTTCCCGACGCCGCCTGCATTTACGCTAATTCATAGATTTTCGAATATTTCTCCTTAAAGTAACGGATCAGCGGCTTTGCAGATACCTCCTTGCCGCACACCTCCGCAATGACGTCCTTGGGCAGACGCGTGCTGCCGTACTGATGGATCTTCTCGTTCAGCCACTTTGTGATCTCCCCGATACGCCCGTCCGCAAGCAGCTCGTCCACAGAGCCAAGCTCCGCCTCGATCGCCTCCAAAAACATGCCGTCATAGATGCTTCCGAGCAGATAGGACGGAAAATATCCAAAGGAGCCGTCCGCCCAGTGTGTATCCTGTAAGATGCCTTCGGCGTCATTTGCCGGAGTAATCTGCAGGTATTCCTGCATTTTCTCGTTCCAGAGCTTTGGCAATTCCTCCACCGGAACATGCTCACGGAAAATCGCTTTTTCCATCTCATAGCGCAGAATCACATGAAAACAATAGGTCAGCTCGTCCGCCTCCGTGCGGATCATGCTGTTCTCCACCTGATTGATTTCCCGATAGAACTCGTCGAGGGAAACCTCTTTAAACTGCGGCAGCAGCTCGCAGAGCCTGCCGTAAACCGGCGCCCAGAAATTGCGGTTCCGTCCGAGGATGTTCTCATAAAAGCGCGACTGGCTCTCATGAACGCCCATGTATCTGCAGCTTCCCGCCACCGTGTGATCGTACTTAGGGTCGACATTCTGCTCAAAGATGCCGTGACCTCCCTCATGAATGGCGGAAAACATCGACGAAAGCGGTGCATTTTCATAATAATGATTCGTGACGCGCACATCCTTTGACGAGAAATTCATCGTAAACGGATGCTCTGTCTCACCGACTGCGCCCGCATCCCTGCGAAAACCGATGTAATCAATCAGCATCCACTGTACCTTGCGCTGCGCGTCCGGGTCGGCATATGCCGAGAACACCTGCGGATGCGTATAAGGCTTCGCAGTGATCTGCTTTACCAGAGGAATCAGTTCCTTCTTCAGATCCTCAAAAAGTCCGTCAATTGTCGCAGAGTCCATTCCCTCCTCATATTGATTCAACAGGGCGTCGTAGACTTCCATCCCCGGGTCGGTATAGCCCGCCATCTCCGCCGTCATATCGATCATCTTCTTCAGATGCGGTGCAAAAGCGGAAAAATCAGCGGCAGCCTTTGCTTCCTTCCATGCATTGCCGGACTCCGCCTGCGCCCGCACGAACGCCTCGTAGAAATCCGCCGGGATGCGCTTATTGCGGTCATAGTCACGCTTCATGCGGGTCACAATAAATTTCCATGTATCGTCGAGCGCCTCATACTCTCCCGGCGCAGCGAGCGCTTCTAAGAACTCCCCTAGCTTTTCCGAGGTTTCCATCTCAAAGCTCTTCGTCGAAAAATAGGTCAGCGCCTCCACATGCGCCTTTTGTCCAAGCTTTGGTACCGTCGTCTGCATATCCCAGAAAATCAGCTCCGTGACATGGTTATACTGGTCCATTTCCTCTAAATAGTGTTTAAATTCATCGAATATTTTACTCATAAACTTTTCCTTTTCCATATATTTTCGCCCTGCAGTATGTGTCCGATTCCTACGTAATGCCGACACGGTATTATCTTATCATATCTCTATTTTTCTGTCACTGACTGTTTTCATATTATGCTGCCGTCCAAAAGCTTTGAGCCTCCGGTGCTGTCGACGAATACCTATTGGGAAATTGCATAATTCTTATTATGGACATTATAAAATCCCCGCATTCCAAATGAAGAACGGCTGTGTCAATTTGGTCGCAAAATCCGGCATTTCTAACGCGCCCGTTCTCACATCTTTGGTTTTCCGTGTCTTTCCAATGTTCGGGCACTCTGCCAGGATGTGTTCGCAAGCATAAATACAATATTAAGAAGTTTCGTGCGGCACCTGGCAGGCTTCTGAGCAAAGCGTAACCGCGCAGCAAGATGTTTGAGACGCCTTTTGCCAAGCTTTTGAATTGCAAACGACGTCGAGTTTCGAGCTGCGCGGTTTTATCGCAATTTTGCGAAGAAGCCTGCCTTAGTGCCGCTAGAAAATTCGCTCTATTGTCTTTCGCTTGTCGAAGCACATCCGGCAGATTCCCCGTCCAGTGCAAGAGACACGGAATTTGATGTTCGAATCGGGCGCGAAGAATTGCTCGGATTTTGTTCCAACAAATATGCCGCATTCCGTTTTCATTTCGGAATGCGGCATATTTCCGTTCTCATAATAAGAATTATGCATATCGTAATGAGTTCGTGGAGCAGCACCAGAGGCTCAAATTTTTCTATCCGTTTACCTGCTGCCTGCGCAGCATCCCCCATGCCGCGAAAAACATTGCGGCGCAGGCAAACGCGAACACCGCAAGCATTCCCGGCACTGTCAAAGGATTCTCTCCCCCGGACCGCGCGGCTGACAGCAAGCCGGAAAAAAATTCCGTGCGTAACAGAATACCCGGAAGGTAACAAATTGCCATGAAAAACAGCCACAGTCCGGCGACCGCCTTCACACCGAATTTCAGGATCAATGCCCCACAGAACATTTCGATTGCAATAAGTCCTGCAATCGTGCAGACCGACAATACAGGATAGCCAACCGCCGACAGCCCCGCCATCTCATAGACCGGAAGCCCAAACACTTTCAGATAGTATATTTTCTCAAACCCGTAAAGTACACGGATGAGCACACAGGCAAGAATCAGCTCCAACATGCCATGCGCAGCATAGCTTCTGACAAACTGCTTCCTTGTCGCTCCCATCGAAACAGAAAGCCCAAACGCACTGAGCATATTGTAGGTGCAGCCAAGCAGATGCGCCACGACCGTGCCAAATACCGCGATCACCGTTCCGAGAGGAAACGCCCTGACCATTCCGTCATCCCCTGCGCTGACCGCCGACCAGATTCCGGTGCCCAGAAGATACGCGCCGAGAATCCCGCCTATCAGCCAGTAAAACTCGTTTTTACCCATTTTACATTGTATCCGAAACATCTCCATACCAGTATCACACCTTTCCAATGCCTGCAGCCTTCTTCGCACTTCCATGCCATGCCACAGGCAAAAACATTTTCTACATGCGCACCTCATAGCGCATCACCGTTCTTTTCAACACCAGATACCCTACAATGTATGCCGCCACGTCAACTGTAAGCAGCACACCTACAATCCTTTTTATCATCTGTAACACATGCGCATCCAGCAGCATAGAAAGAATCTCTGCATCATCGATCTGCCCGGTTCCGACCGAAAAGCCAACGGTAAGCGCCCCTGCAAAAACAGCCAGTGCAAAGACGATAATATAGATTGCCGTACCTTTTGCGCCAAATTTCAGGATCAGCGCTGCACCGAACTGCCCGATTGCCGCAATCGCAAGTAAAATTCCCGCTGCCGCGGCAAATCCCGTGCCTGCGTATGCAAAAAACTCCCGCCCGGATACTGCCGCCATTTTGCCTGCAGCCAGTTCAACAATACCAACGATCAGCAGATTCTGCCCTACCGCGAGCAGATTCGAAAGCTGCATTCCGGCAACCGCCTCCCTGCGCCCGGAACCAAACGAGAGCGCAAGCGGCAGATTATACGTTGGATATGAAAACGGCAGCACAAAGATTATGATTCCTTCCATCATCACAGCATACGAGGCTCTCAGCAGAAAAAGTTCCGTTCCTTTCATATCTTCGTTAATCAGAACCGGCAGAAACAGGACATAGACTGCACCGATTACCAGAACCATTAAGAAAATTTTTTCCACATAGCCGCCCCAGAATCGTACTGTTCGTGATACACTCTGCTTTTTCATTGATTTTTCCATCGCTATTCCTCCATTCCGCACAGCGCCACGAACACATTCTGCAGTGTCAGCGGCTGTATGCTCACATCGTACCCCTCCGGCAGGCGCTCCCCCTCGCCAAGCAATACCGTCACACTCTTTGCACGCCCGCTCTTCTCCTCGTGATAGCACTTTAAGCCCTTCACTGCCTCATCTACCACCTCGATAAGCCCGCTGACGCGGTATGCGCGCTCCAAAAGTTCCGTCGTATTTTCCTTTAGCAGAAGTGCTCCCTCTTTTATGATGATGACCTCCTCAAAGACATCCGCCGCCTCCTCGATAATATGTGTCGATATGACAAACGTTCTGCCCGAGTTCGTATATTCTTCCAAAAGCACCCGGTAGAAATATTCCCGCATGACTACGTCAAGCCCTGCCACCGGCTCATCCAGAAATGTAAAATCCGCCTTGCTTGCCAGCGCAACAATGATCGTAACCGCCGAGAGCATTCCTTTTGAAAGCTTTCCGAGCCGTTTTTTCCCGTCCAGTTCGAATTTCTTCACCAGTTTCTCCGCCAGTTCCTTATCCCATGCCGGATAGAACCATGAGGCAGTCTTTAAGTAATCGCGCACCCGCATATTTGCAAGCGAGTTCTGATTCGCACTCGGACTGATTTCCCTTGCGAAACAGATATGGCGAAGCGCATCGGCATTTTCCCAGATGTTCTCTCCGTCTAACGTCACGCTTCCTTCGGACGCTGGATTCTGCGCCGACATCATAGACAGCAGCGTTGTTTTCCCTGCGCCGTTTCTTCCGATCAGCCCGTAAATCTTTCCCTTTTCCAGCGTCAGATCAAAGTCCTTTATCACAGCATTCGCGCCATAGCGCTTTGTCACTTTATTGCAGTTCATTGTTTCCATACCAATTTCCTCCTCGTTCCGATTTTTTGTCTTATTCATTTGTATTTTATTCCTGCTTTTCCGGCTCCGCCGTCTCCTCCTGTCCGCGAATCATGGCAATGACCTGCTCGCGGTCCAGCCCGATACTCCTCGCCTCCTTAAGAAGCGTCTTGATATAGTTCTCATAAAATGCGCTTCGTCTGCGCCCTAAAATATTTTCCTTTGCTCCCTCTGCAACAAACATGCCAATCCCTCTCTTCTTGTAAAGTACGCCTTCCTCCACCAGAATATTGATTCCCTTCGCCGCGGTTGCGGGGTTGATCGCGTACTGCTTCGCCAGTTCATTCGTGCTCGGCACCCGTTCTTCCTCCAACAGGATGCCGCGCAGGATATCCGTCTCGATCATCTCTGCAATCTGCAGATAAATGGACTTCTCCTGTGTCAGTATCTCATTCATGCACGGTTTCACTCCCTTCTCCCGGGAATTTCCCGGGTGCTCCTCTTTTTAAAACCATCTAGGTTTATTAGTTAGTTACTTGTGTAATTAACCATATCACCAACACACTTATTTGTCAACACGTCATTGCAAAGTTTTTTGAAAAAGTTTCGAATCGAAGGACAGGACTGCCAAAACTTCTTATTGACAAGCGGATTTTTGCGGTGTTAGAATAGGTACAATCCAAGGGCAGTGTTCTTCATATCTGTCCGCATGACACAGGCGTTGAGAAGAAATAGTAGATTTCTGCAACATTCCAGAGAGAAGGCGGTCGGTGCAAGCCTTTATGGAGCAGCCATCGAACCGGTCTTTGAGCTGCAGTTTGAACGCGATCGTTGTTTGATCGCAAGTAGGCACTGCCGGGTTCTCCCGTTACAGAGATGATGTATCGGACTCCTTTGACGGACGCCCTGTACAGATGAGTGTGGATTTTCCAAAATCAGGTGGTACCACGGACGATTGTATGTTCGCCCTGAATCGGCAGTTTGCCGGTTTGGGGCTTTTTTTGTGCAGCGGAAAATTCCTTTTGTCACACAACTGCACTTCGCGCACAAATTTTTATTCTAAGAAAGGAGATTTTATCATGAAATTAAGCAAACTTGTTGGAGATCGTTTTAAGGAACGCCCCGCCGACTGCATCATCGACAGCCATGCCCTGATGCTCCGCGGAGGTTATATCAAGTATGTGGCAAACGGCATCTACTCCTCTTATCTGCCGCTGCGCCGGATCACGCACAAGATCGAGCAGATCATCCGGGAGGAGATGGACGCAATCGACGGACAGGAAGTACAGTTTCCGGTCGCTCTTCCCGCTTCGCTGTGGGAAGAATCCGGGCGCTATGAGAGCGTCGGAAAAGAGCTTTTGCGCTTTGCCGACCGGAACGGGAGCCCTATGGTGCTTGGCATGACGCATGAAGAAGCGGCAGTACAGCTCGTGCGGGAATACGGGCAGACCTACAGCAGATATCCGTTTATGATCTATCAGATTCAGACCAAATTCCGCGACGAGGCAAGACCGCGCGCCGGGTTGATCCGCGTGCGGGAATTTACGATGAAGGACGCTTATTCCTTCCACACCTCGCAGGAGGATCTGGAGGAATATTATATGCGCTGCCATGCCGCTTACGAGCGCATTTTTGCAAGAGTAGGTGTGCCGGAGGTCATCTCCGTCGCCTCCGATTCCGGCATGATGGGCGGAAATCTCTCACATGAGTTCATGCTGCTCACCCCCGTAGGCGAGGATTCGATCGCGCTCTGTGATGCCTGCGGCTACCGCGCCAACATGGAGGCTGCGGAATGCATCACAGAACCTGTTTCGGCTTGTTCCGAAGATGGTTCCCGAAATTCCCATGCGCCGCTAACCGAGGTGCACACGCCGGACTGTCACACTATAGAAGAGGTCTGCGCGTTTTTGCACAGCACGCCGGAAATGAGCTGCAAGGCGGTCGTCTATCAAAAAAATACGGACGACAGCTACATCGTGCTTTTTCTGCGGGGCGATCTTGAGGTCAACGAAACGAAACTGACGAATTATCTGGGCTGTGAGGTGCATCCCGCCGTTATCACGGAAGACTCCGGGCTTACCGCCGGATTTATCGGTCCTTACGGGCTGACGAAATGCCTTGCTGCCGGAAGTACGGTTCTGTTTGACCGTTCCCTGGAGCACGCCGCCGATATTGTCTGCGGCGCGAACAGACCGGATTATCACTATACCGAATTGTCTATAGACCGGGATCTCGCCGCAGAATACGATATTTCTTTTCACGATTTTGCCAAGATTACAGAGGGCGGTATCTGCCCGCACTGCGGCAAAAAGACCATCCGCATCTCGCGCGGAATCGAAGTCGGAAACATCTTCCAGCTCGGCACGAAGTACACGGAAGCCATGCATATGGAGTATACTGACAGCGACGGAAGCGTTCACACTCCTGTTATGGGCTGCTACGGCATCGGCGTCGGAAGGCTCGCCGCCTCTGTCTGCGAGGCGCATCACGACGAGTACGGCCCGATCTGGCCGCTTTCGATCGCACCATGGCAGGTGCACCTTTGTGCCGTACGCGTAGACGATGCGTCGGTGCGCGCCTGCGCTGATTCGCTCTATCAACAGTTAAACGGCGCGCATGTGGAGGTTCTCTACGATGACCGAAGCGTCCGTGCCGGAATCATGTTCTCGGATGCAGACTTGCTCGGCATTCCCTACCGCATCATCGTAAGCCCGCGCAACCTCTCCGAGCACTGTGTGGAGCTGGTAAGCCGCGATAAGAGCCTGCAGGAAAAGGTTCCGCAAGAGGCGGTTGTGGACAGAATCAGACAACTGCTACGTGAAGAGCGGTAAGCTTCTAGCGGCACACCAAAAAGGGAGTTCCCACGGATAGGGATATTCGTGGGAACTCCTGTCATTTAACGCACATATGCCGGGAATCTTTCTTAGGAATCTCTTCGCTCCATCTCGGAAATTTTCTTTTTTAATTCCTGTATCTCATTATCCTTCTCAGACAATATCTTATCTCTTTCCTCCAACACACGCGCCTGTTCCGCAATCACTTTCTCGTATTTCTCAAATTCAAGCTCCAGAATCGGTTCCGTCATCTCCACAACCTCCTTCAACAACGCTTCGTTTCGGTAAAATACGCGGATCATCGACTTCCCAAGCAATGAAATTATCGTATTACGGTTCGTCTCACTTAAATATCCGGCTTCTACCTCTTCCTCTAATACAAGTATAAGTTGTTGGTAAAAGGAAGTCAATTCCTCCTTTTGCACGCCTTGCTCTTTTTTCCGTCCGGAAATCCTCTTTCGGAACCGAAGCGGCAAAAACGGAATCAGCACGCAAAGGTGCTTTTCCTTAATCTCCTCAATGGTGTAAGCCTGCACCTTCAGCACCGGTACCCGGTACACATAAGTTCCTCCGTCTTGAAAATGAATGGCACAGTTCAATTCCTCCGGTGTATTTCCGTTATCCTGAAGATACAATACTGCCGAATGCGGAAACTGCAATACCATTTCCCCCGACATTTCTTTGCGGTAGCTGAGCGCAATATGCACATCATATTCAAACATTCTCATTACCATTGTACCGTCGTTGTGAATCTCGCATTCAAAATGATAAATATCACGCTCCGCAACAATCACCGTAATATCCGCGCGAATCGATGTGATTTCCTTCGTATCCGACCGCTCCACCGAAAATTCCGTTGCGAGCGGGCGAATGTCTGTGCCTCTCTCATACGTTTTCCCATGTACCTCCTTAATCAGCGGCAAAAGCTGTTCCGGCATAAGAAAGGTTTCTTTCTTCATGATTTCGTCCCATAGCTGTGCTTCAGTGGAGAGGTTCTCCGGCAATCCCTCAGATGCCCTGATTTCCTCCAAAAGCGCATGCAGATCATAATGTTTCTCCGTTTCTGTCATAGGCAGGTTTCTCCTTCTTCTGTTTTAGCCAATACATTTCATTGGATTTCGCAAACGATAAAAGCATGATTTTCATGAAAAATAAGAAATGAGCCGCCAGAACAACTGTCACTATCCTAAACGGCATATAGAGCGCCCCTCACCGGAAATAAATCTCCCTTCGTGAGTAGACGTCAGAAATTCTGCTTTGAAACTACTATAGCAGACAGACATTCGTATTCCAATTTTATTTTCATTAAATATTTATAAACGGTAACCGCTGCGCCTTCCTGCGGAATACCTGCTTACAGATGTCAAATAAATGCGTCCCATCACAAAAAGAGGCGTTTCCGCCTCTTTCTGCAATATCCGTATTCTCCTGCAACACGGCATCCTGCCGTAACAGGCTTTTTCCTATTGTAACAAACTTTACTACAACAAGCTTTTACTACTGTAAAAGTGAAAGAACGCCCTGTGTAGACTGATTTGCCTGTGCAAGCATAGACTGTCCTGCCTGTGCAAGGATGTTGTTCTTGGAGTACTCCACCATTTCTTCTGCCATGTCGGTATCACGGATGCGGGACTCTGCTGTCTGTGTATTCTCAGCCGCAGTGTCAAGGTTGGCGATCGTGTGCTCCAGACGGTTCTGGATTGCACCCATTCTGCCCCGCTGCTCAGATACCTTCTTGATTGCAGCGTCGATTGTAGTTGTAGCCTTCTGTGCACCTTCCTGCGTGCTTAAGTCTACCTTATTGCCGTCAACGCCAAGCGCCCTTGCGCTCATGTCGTCAAGGGAGAAGCTCATGGTCTGACCCTCGTTTGCGCCAATCTGTAAGGTGAGTCCTTCCCCGGAGGAAACGCCGTCATAACCTTCCTGACTCCACATAGCCTTTGTGCTGCCAAGACCTGCACCTGCTGTATCTCCCATTGTAAGCTGCGTTACTGTAGACGCTCCGCTGGTGGCAAACAATGTATTCGGTTCATCCGGTGTAGCGCCGCTTAACTTGACATCAAAATCAAATCCAGCCTGCGCAAGAATATCCTCCAGATCCTCTGCCGTATACTCTTTTCCTGCTGCAAGATGAATCGTATATGCCCCTGCAGTAATCCCGTTCGTTGCACTGTAAGTAATCGCAGTGTCTGTCTCTACTTCCTCTTTCCCTGCCTCTTTATCGAAAGCAAAATCAAAGGTTGTACCATTAAACTCAGCGCCGTACTTATTTGCAGTAAAGCTAATTGTATTCGCTCCTACAAATCCTGTGATAGTCGCCTCATCGGACACTGCCTTCACACCTGCTGCCGTCCCTGTTCCTGCTGTAGTTGCCGCATCTGCATTAAAAATACCATTCTTAAGAGTAACCTTCACTTCTGCCGGTGCTCCGCTAGCAGTGCTGTCCTCCTGCTTGGCATTTTCAATCAGCTCATCGATTTCATCCTGCGTATATACCTTATTGAGGGACAGATTTAACGTTAACGTTTTTCCTGTCGCATCCCAGATTGCAGTCTCCTGACCAGCCTTTGTCGTTGTCGCAGCCGTCGTCGCAACTTTAATGCCTGCAACATTTGAGGTAACAAGCGCGCCGTCCAGAGTACTATCCACTACTCCGAACTTCGGACCTGAACCTGTTGTTGCCGTGCTGCCGGATCTGCTTCCGTCAAGCAGCTTCATGGTATTGAACTCCGTTGTCTCGGAGATTCTTGTCAGCTCTTCCTGAAGCTGTTCAATCTCGTTTTGTACTGCCTCGCGGTCCTCGTCCGTCTCGGTGCCGTTGGCTGCCTGAACAGAAAGCTCGCGCATTCTCTGCAAGATGGAATGGGACTCATTGAGCGCACCCTCTGCTGTCTGGATCAGGGAAATACCATCCTGCGCATTATCGGATGCCTTGTTCAGACCGCGAATCTGGCTTCTCATCTTCTCAGAAATGGAAAGTCCTGCCGCATCGTCTGCTGCACGGTTAATCTTATAACCGGAAGATAACTTCTCGGAAGACTTTGCCTGAAGTCCTGTTGTGATTCCCAAGTTTCTGTTTGCGTTCATCGCTGACATGTTGTGCTGTACTACCATAAATTTTTACCTCCGTGTGATAAATGTTTTTCCGCTTATGCGGTTTATTCCGGGAATCCGTTCCCGTTATAATAAACCGAGCCCCTAGGTTAGCCCGGTGTATTACCGTCTGTTGTCTCCTGCGTCTCTTCTCTCCCTTCGCAGAATTTCCCTGATCTCCCGCTTTGCTTCCTCGGAAATTCCCCGTTCCTTAAAATAAGGGGACGCCGCTTTGTTTTCCCCGGCGGAGCTTCGCGCGATATTGAGTTCTCTGGGCGCGTCCACCAGCAGATGGATGTTGTTCGACGAACCGCCCGAAAAAATGACGCGGATGTTTTCGCCGATATCAATAAATTCTCCCGGTCTTAATGTAAGCTTGAGCATTCGAACCTCCCTGTTTTGTGTGCCATCCAGTTGAAACCTTTGCAACAATTCTTATAATAAAGTTGCAGAACAATAGAACAGCCGCGGCGGGGGCTTTCTATTGCCATAAATAAACGCACGCGGCATATGACCGCGGCAGAACGGAGGAAAACATGGGTACAACACAGCCAATTCGTCAAAAAGAGTCTTTGAAAAAATTCGTGGAATATTATCAGACGGCACATCCCGTGCCCAGGAACTATGCGTTAATTGTGCTTGGCTTATATACGGCGCTTCGCATCAGCGACATCCTTAATCTGAAATGGGCGGACGTCTATGATTTTGACACCTCCCGCTACAGGGAACACCTTTTTGTACAGGAGAAAAAGACAGGCAAAAGAACGGTAATCGCCTTAAATGAACATGTAATAGCCGCACTGGATGCATTTCTTAAGACCAGACCCGGCGTCACAGCCTGCGACTATATTTTTACCAGAAATACAGACTACCACACTCCTCTGTGCCGTTCGTCTGCTTTCCGCATCGTAAAGCACGCGGCGGAGGAAGCGCTGCACGAGGAGCACATTAGCTGCCATTCCCTTCGAAAAACCTTTGGCTATCAGGCGTGGAAGCAGGGAACGCCTCCCGCCCTGTTAATGGACATCTACAATCATTCTTCCTATACCGTCACCAAAAAATATCTTGGCATCGAGCAGGATGAACGTGACTCGCTCTTCATGCAGATGAATTTCTCGAAGTGAATGCCATGCAAAGCGCCATGGCAGGGGACTGAAATTTTGAAAGTTTTTTTATGATAAGGGGTAAAGTTTTTGAAATAGGCTCCGATATAAAATGTGTAAATAAAAAATGCAACATTCTTATAAGGAATGTTGCATTTTTTATACAGCGATTTTATCACATTTCGTAACGCTTGCCATTTCAAGTCTTACGGTATTTTACCACATTTTGTTCTTATTCACATTATTTCAGTGTCAAAACAGTATCACGCTACAAGTACATAGCCGCATATTCAGCGGAGCCTCATAGCACCTTGACAATATAATATACTTACCAAGGCAGCCGGTAGGACGGTTCCCATCTGCTCCAGTCTTGCGAAAGGAGCGATGCCCTATGGTTACATATAGCGATTTATTCACTTTTGTAATTATGATTTGTGCAGTAGTTACTCTTGTCAGTAGCTTTAAGCACAAGAAATAACCGCCCAGCTCCTGGCTAAAGGTTAGGCGGTTATCTTTGTAACTTATTAACTTTGTTTCATGCCGGAGCAGATAGGTCATGTCTATCACCCGGCTGTCTTGCTAAATATATTATACCTTTTGTTTACCATTTTGTAAACATGCAAAAGTGAAAAACCAGATCATCAGCACGACGGCGCTTCTGTCCCCTTCCGCAAAGTCTGCAAAACAGGCAGCGCCTCTATACACTCATCCCTGTTTCTTCCATAAATATTGACAGCCAAAAGCTCCCCCTTTGCAAAATAGCCCGCATAAATGTGGCAGACAGGCAAATTCGCCTCCGTTTCCGTCGTTTCAAAGAATTTCGCACGAAATCCCGGCAGGCTATATCCCTCCGGTTTCATCTGTGCAGCCTCCGGCGGGATCGTCTGCATAAAAGCCTGTTCCATCACCTTCGCCGGAGCAAGCTTCCCTGCATTTTCTGCGTGAAATGGAGTAATCCGGACTGTAAGCTCACTTTTCCCCGGAGAAAAAATAATCTCTCCATTCTCCCCCGTCTCCCATTCCCAATTTCCCGGGACGGATATCTGCCAGCCCAGAGGAAGCCTGTACTCTGTCCATAGATTCTCCTCGCGCCAACAGTCTTCATTGCTTCCTGTCTCATAGCTTGGACTGGCAATGTGCGGATATTCGGACATTTCCCTGTCATGCTTCCTTGCCCATGCCTTCGCCGGGGCATATAGGATTGCCTCAAACTCCATATCCTTATCCAGCTTTTTCCTGCCGTCCAGAATTTTATTGTAAAATGCCCGCCCGTTTATAAGCGCCACGCATCTGGCATAGAGGAAATCATCCCCGGAAAAAAAGCGGTCAGAGCGGTATGTGCGCCTTGCGATCTCCGGCTTATCCAGCGCATGAAGCAGCTCCGCCATCTTATCCTCAAATACAAAAATCACCTCATCCGGCCATTTCGCCAGATATTGGACCAGCGGCTCCAATATCTGATCGTCATCCCCCTGTTTCGACCAGTCGAGTATACTTGTCATAGAAAAGAAATCCAAATCATGCAGGCTTTTTTCATGATACATTTTCCATATTACCGGCGGCAATTGTGCCATACTCATAACTTCATTCCTCCTTAAAAGACATCATTTCGTTTCCAGATGAGCTTCATTTAACGTTTCCATGAGGACAGCCTCCGTTTCAAACCCGGACAGATTTTCCTGTGTCGGCTCTATATAATGGTATCCATCCCGGAGTCCATAAAAACGGATACATCCTGTGTGATTTTCTTCATCGACCGAAACGATCAGGTCGAATATCCACTGCGAAAAATCCTCTTCTATCTGCTTTTTTAGTGCCAGATAAGCAGCAATGACTTCTTTCTCCAGCTTTTTCTGATTCTCATCGGAGAAAAACAGTTCATTGCCCTGCCATTCCAACTCCGTCAGTTTCCTTCCATATTCTATTACCCCATCCACAGGAATCCCACAAAAATTTCCGATTCCCCAGAACAGGTTTCCGTCCAGCGTTTTCTTCTCCCAGATACGCTGTGTGTAAAATGGCGTTACACCGTTCCTGTATACTCTTGCAAGCAATCGCTCCATGGCATAATTACATCTTTTCATTTCCGCTCCCTGTCAGCCAAAGGGACTGCTTAACCGCCAAAACTGACGATCAAGCAGTCCCCATTTTGATGCTGCAGACATAGACGGGAAACCGAAAGAAACACACAGCGCCGTGCTCAATCAGCTTCATCGTATTGCCGCACTCACTTCGCTTCGTCAATGGCTTTCCCGATATCGTGACGCATGTACTTATTCGCAAAGTCTACCCATTCCGTCGCCTCGTAAGCCTTTGCTCTGGCTTCCTTTAAATCCTTGCCCGTAGCGGTAACGCCAAGCACGCGTCCGCCGTTCGTAACGATCGTGCCGTCCTCATCGAACTTTGTTCCTGCATGGAAACAGAAATAATCCTCCTTGCCGTCGAACTTCTCCAACCCCTTAATCGGGAAGCCCTTCTCGTAAGCGACCGGATATCCGTCTGACGCAAGCACGACGCAGACTGCCGCGTTGTCCTCAAACTGTAAATCAATCGTATCGAGCCTGCCGTCCACGCACGCCTCCATCACGTCGATGATGTCATTCTTCATGCGCGGAAGCACGACCTGTGCCTCGGGATCGCCAAAGCGGGCATTGTACTCAAGTACCTTCGGTCCATCCTCCGTCAGCATCAGACCAAAGAAAATGACTCCGGTAAACGGTCTTCCTTCTGCCGCCATCGCATCTACCGTCGGCTGATAAATATATTTCTGACAGAAATCATCGACTTCCTTCGTGTAGAACGGGCTCGGAGAGAAATTCCCCATGCCTCCGGTATTTAAGCCCTGATCGCCGTCCTTTGCGCGCTTGTGATCCTGTGCGGAGGACATGATCTTAATGGTCTTACCGTCCACGAAGGAGAGCACAGATACCTCACGGCCTGTCATGAACTCCTCCACGACCATCGTGTTTCCGGCTGTACCGAACTTCTTGTCCTCCATGATTTCCTTGACGCCTGCCTTCGCCTCCTCTAAGGTGTTGCAGATCAGAACGCCCTTGCCGAGCGCCAGTCCGTCCGCCTTTAAGACGATCGGCATCTTCGCAGTCTCCAGATATTTCAATGCTTCCTCTGCGGAAGTGAAATTCTCATAAGCCGCTGTCGGAATGTTGTATTTCTTCATGAGATCCTTGGAAAATGCCTTGGAGCCTTCCAGAATCGCGGCATTCTTGCGCGGTCCAAATACCTTTAAGCCCTCTGCCTCAAATGCATCCACGATACCGCCGACTAACGGATCGTCCATACCGATGATGGTAAAATCGATTGCCTTTTCCTTCGCAAATGCTACGAGCTTATCGAACTCCATCGCACCGATCGGAACACACTCTGCCAAAGCCGCAATTCCTGCATTTCCCGGCGCGCAATAAATCTTATCCACGCGCGGGCTCTTCGCTACACTTGTCGCAATCGCATGCTCGCGTCCGCCGCTTCCTACTATTAATACCTTCATCTGATTCCTCCTTCTTCGCAATGTTTCTGACATGGGAAAAACGTCCAGCTTGCGATGGGCGTTTTCCTGCTTTTTTATTCTTTTATTGTTACATGTCCGTCTGTTACGCACACTTTACCGTTAGCAATCAGATCGATCGCCTTCGGCAAAATGATCCACTCCGCCTGCTCCATGACACGGCGCTGCAATACTTCCGGGGTATCTCCCTCGCACACCTCGACCGGCTTCTGTAAGATAATCGGTCCCGTATCCGTTCCCTCGTCTACGAAATGGACCGTCGCCCCCGTGACCTTCACGCCGCGTGCAAGCGCACCCTCGTGTACCTTTAGTCCGTAAAAGCCTGTTCCGCAGAAAGACGGAATCAGCGACGGATGAATATTGATGATGCGATTGCGGTACTGCGCGATCATTTCCGGCGGAATCACCACAAGGAAACCTGCCAGCACGACAAGATCCACCTGATAGGCGTTGAGCCTGTCCAGAAACGCGGTATTGAACGCCGCGCGGCTCTCATACTCCTTCGGGGAAATGCAAATCGCCTCCACGCCGTGCTTTGCGGCGCGCTCTAAGGCATAAGCGCCCGGATTATTGCTGATAACGACCTCTACCTTTGCATTTGTAATCTTTCCCGCATCGATTGCATCCAGAATCGCCTGAAGGTTCGTTCCGCCTCCAGACACCAAAACCGCCAGCTTTAGCATAAGGTCACTCCTTTTTCGCCGTCCTTGATCTCTCCGATGATATACGGAGTATCTCCGGCTTCCTTAATAGCCGCCATTGTCTTATCCACATCTGCCGGGTTCACAGCAAGCACCATACCGATACCCATATTGTAGGTATTGTACATCATCTGCTCCGCCACGTTGCCCTCGCGCGCCATCATCTTAAAGATTGCCGGAACCTCGTAGCTGTCCTTCTTAATTACAGCATGTTTGCCCTCCGGAAGCATACGCGGAACATTCTCATAGAAGCCGCCGCCTGTGATATGGCTGCATGCCTTCACTGTAACGCCTGCCTCCTTGATGGAACGCAGCGCCTTTACATAAATTCTTGTCGGAGCGAGAAGCGCCTCGCCAAGCGTTGTGCCAAGCTCATCAAAATGTGTATTTAACGTCTCTGCATCCATGCGGAAAATCTTGCGCACCAGAGAAAAGCCGTTGGAGTGTACGCCGGAGGACGCCATACCGATCAGCACATCCCCTGCCGCCAGATCCTTACCTGTAATAATATCCTTCTCGTCCACGATTCCCACGGAAAAGCCCGCAAGATCGTATTCGTCTTCCGGCATCAGTCCCGGATGCTCTGCGGTCTCTCCGCCGATCAGAGCGCAGCCTGCCTGCTTGCAGCCCTCTGCAACACCGCTTACGATCGTCGCAATCTTTTCAGGATAATTCTTGCCGCAGGCAATATAATCTAAGAAAAATAATGGCTCACCACCGGCGCATGCAATATCATTGACGCACATTGCCACGCAGTCGATACCGATCGTATCGTGCTTGTCAAGAAGAAACGCCAGCTTCACCTTGGTTCCGCAGCCGTCTGTTCCCGATACCAGCGTAGGCTTTTCCATCTCCTTAAAGCGCTCCATGGAAAATGCACCGGAAAATCCGCCAAGCCCGCCTAACACCTCCGGGCGCATGGTTCCCTGCACATACTTCTTCATCAACTCTACTGACTTGTATCCTGCCTCGATATCAACGCCGGAATTTTTGTAATCCATATGTAATCCTCCCTGTTTTCCGAAGGAAACTATGACTCAGCTTGTTGCGTTTCTGCCTTGCAGGTGCAATGTCCAGCAAGCTGCACCGGATTTCCTTCTATGCTCTGTGCCTCCCGGCATACAATTTCCGCCATGCCGGTATGGATGGCGCTTCCTGCTGACCATCCATGTATAGTATAGCTTTAAATCCGTATATTTTCCAATTATATATTATAATCTGTTTTATTAGATTATCTTATATATTCTTTTACTATTTTTCGTTTTTCTAATAAATTATCTAAAGTCTGCCGCTCATCCCATCGGCTTCGGCTTTCCCGAACAGATAGAGAAACATCAGCGCCGGAACCCGCATAATGGGCACCTCGGCGCCGTGCGCAGTAACTCCGATGTCGTTTAGCTGCTTTGTGAGCAGAAATTGTCCTTCGCCTTTCTGAAATATCCCAGCCGCGCCGTACTTCCCTGATAGAAGGAAACCATATGCTTATACACAGCCGTCTCGACCATCATTCCAAGCTCCATCTCATCGGAGAGGACATCGTCAATCATCAGAACCGCGTTGCGGATCGCCGCATCCGCAATCATGATCTAAGGTATATTTATAATAGTGTATTTTTATAAAATCAAGGGAGTTATAAAAGTATACTTTCACAACTCCCGTGATTTT
The DNA here is from genome assembly GCA_017937095.1 of Roseburia sp. Classification (GTDB taxonomy): domain Bacteria; phylum Bacillota; class Clostridia; order Lachnospirales; family Lachnospiraceae; genus Roseburia. Next base: position 114,624 of record JAGBEG010000018.1, read on the forward strand.
ATATCATTATCATTTATTTTATAGTGTATCATGTCTTCCGCACTGTCCGCTTCACTTACAATCCATACTCCGCCCCGTGCTCCTTCGCGAACGCAAGGATATCCGCGACCGTCATCTCGTCGCCAAGGGCATTTCCCGCCGCAACCGACGGTTCGCACTCCAACGTAAAGTATCCCTCCTCATGACCGGTATAGATGCGCGCCTGCTTATAGCCCGTACCCACATCGGGGCCCTGAACATACGAATAACAGATTATTACGATTACATCCGTATAACCGTCTCCGTTATAATCCGGGAAAGAGACCGCCTCCACCGACGAAAAACTCTCCGCTGCCGCCAGCATATTCCGCTCACCGTTCATGCCCGGCAGCACCGTGGCGCACAGACCGTCCTTTATCACGGCAAACGTGACGTCACAGTACGGATTCCGCTCCCAATCCTCCTCATAAGTGACAAACGTTACCTTTCCAAACGGCTCCATCTCCACATCAAAGGTCTGGTCTTTGATCTGTCCTTCCCCGGTTTGCATACGATTTGAGACAAACCGATAGCCCGCGCCGCTTTTTGTCACTGTTGTCTCATACGGTATGATGTGATAGCCGCTCTGATTCTCGCCCTCATATCCGGCTTCCGGCACAAACGTAAGCGTAAAAGTCTTCTCGTCTGCGGTGCTGCCCGCGATACAGCGAAACGACTGATAATTCGTATCGCCGTGTTCCCAGTAATAAGTATCATATTCGGGCAGATAGACCCATGTCAGAGGGTGGTTCATCTGACTGTAAGAAAGCCCTGTCTTTTCCTGTAAAAAGGTATCGATCTGCAGGCTCGTAAGATGCGTAAGATCCGTATATAATTCCTCATAGCCCGTCTCCTTCAGATACGCCGCGATCTCCTCGTCATCCGCACGCTCTGTTTCGATGCCCGCTCCGCTGTAGAAAAGTTCATCCAGATCGATATCAGCCGGCGTGTCATATACAGACATCAGGAATCCATAATTTTCGTTTTGATTCACATAATCAGAAAACTGTTGAAGTTCCTCCTCTGTAAGACTTCGCTCCACGCCGCCTTCTTTCGCTGCCCCATTTTCCGCTGCTCCGTCGGGCGTCTGCGCTTCCCCTTCCTTTTTATCCTCAGCTTTGTCTGATGCCGTGCCTTTGTTTTCCGCTGTGGCGTCTTCGCCTTCCGTCGTTTCCCCTGTTTTTGACGTTTCCTCTGCATCCTGCTGCCGATTATCCTCTTCCGCTGCTTCACCGGAAGTTCCGATGCCGCACGCACCGAGCGTCAGACAAAAAAGCATTCCCAGCGCCGCAATCTTTGTCTTTCTTTTTCTCATCCTCCCGCATCCCTTCTCTTTCTGTTCTTACAGGACATTTCTTCCTGCTCCCTCATTTTTATTTCTCACTGTATTTTCCTTTCCGTTCCTGCACTTTTTCTTCCTCCGTTCCCTACATTCCCTGCAAAAGCTGAATCACCTGCTCCGCCGTATAGGTCTTCCCATACTCGTAGCCATCCTTCGCCCTGCTCATATCGTAAACACTGTTTAACGCCTTCGCGTACTCCTCCTTCGTCATGCGCGTACCGTTCCACTCATAGTAGTAAACCGGCTCGCCCGACGCATCGTACTGCACGTTGGAATTATCCTCCGCTCCGTAATAGCCTTCGGCGACCGACTCTAACCCCTGCTTGCCCAGCCTGTACACCAGATCGTAATAGCAGTCCATATTTCCCTCGGAATTGCAGAGCAGATTCCCGCCCTCGATGTAGCTGAAATAAAGGCGATTAAGCTGGTTCTGATAAATTTTGCCGTCACAGAAGCTGACGATCCGGCAGCCCGCAGCCTCATAGCTTCCGATTACCACCAGCTCCGGAATCGCGTCATCATCCAGATAAATCAAATTATATCCCTCGACTTCATCGGCACTCTGCTGGCTGACACAGTCAATATACGCCTGCTGCCATCCGTCCGCCGCTTTGCTGTCCGATGTTTCCGTCCTGCTGCCCGGCGCTCCCAAAAAGCCCAGCACACTCTTTATCGTTTTCTCGGCAAGCGCAGAATCCGTCTCCGCCGAAAGTTCACGCGCCAGTGTAAAATGACCGTCCGCTTCTCCGGTATAGATGCGAACCTCCGATGCTTTTTCCTCATCCCCGTCAAGCGGCTCATAATTGCAGATTGTGATGATATCCTTGATTCCGTCACCGTTGTAATCCGGGAAAGAGACTGCCGCCACCGACTCTAAGCGGCGGTCAGTGCGCACATTATCCGCCTCGATTCCCTCTAAAATCTGCACGACTTCATCCCCGCGAAGAATCGCAAATACCGCGTCACCGTTCGGCTGTGCGTCCGTCCGCGTCGTATAGGATGCAAATGTTACATTTCCGAGGCTGTTCAGTTCTGTATCAAAGGTCTGATCCTTAATCTGCTCCGCCTCCTTGGGCAATCCATTCTGGTTCGCAGACTGCGCCGCGCCATCTGCACCTGTGTTCGTGCCGTCTGCACCTGTACTGTCTGCACCTGTACTTCCCGCGCCTGCTTCCTCCTCTGTAACATGTAAATCATCCTGCGCGCTCATTTTGCCATCTGCGCCCTCGTTTTGCTGCGTCACCGCATCCTGCGGCGTTCCTGCTGCCGAACATCCCGCAGCCATGCTCAAACACAATACAGTCATTCCCAATATAAGCTCTCTCTTTTTCATTTTTCTTCCTCTTTTCCCTCATTATAAATGTTCCGGTTGCCCGGTCTTTGCCCCCGTTTTTTGCTTCGCCCCGTTCTTCGCTTCCCCCTAATGCTCAAAATCACTCGTCGGATAAGGACCGATAATATCCGTCACCGCATCAATTTTCTCATCCAGCAGTACTTCATAAGCCGTGCCGTCCTCCATGGCAATCCGCCACATTTGCGGTATATCGTCTCCATAGGGCTGCCAGTAGTCCGCAGCCGTACCTCCCTTAAAAACCGCGCTGTGCTCTAAGAACCAGACTGCCTTCTCCCCATCCGCCAGATCTGCAAAATTCTCCGGCAGATCATACTGGTAAACCGGAGAAAACCAGGTACGTCTCGCGTTCGAAAAATGCATCTGCGGAATAGCGATTGCACCGGCAAAGTCCTCTTCGCCAAAGCTTCTGGAATAGAAGGTTCTGTCATGGTCCATATCCGCCTCGCTCATTGCGAACAGAAAGCTTCCATCCAAATTGTAATAATAATAGCACTCCTCCACCTGCGTTCCGGTCAGATCATAAAGCTCCTGCAATGCCAAAATGGCAAGCGCCCTGTGCTCCTCCTCGGGAAGCAGCGACGTATCAATGTACTCCGAATCCGCAAGATAATCCGTCACATGCAGATGAAGCACAGGCTCCATAAAGCCTTCCCGGTGCACCGCCGTTCCGTCACTGCCCGTATTCTGCGACACAACCGTTTTTGCATTTGTTTTCTTCATGGCGCTGATTCCAAGAATCGTACCCTGCGCCGCTTCCTCTTCGGTCAGCAGACGCGCTTCCCTGATTCTGCCCGAACGAATGCCCTGCTCATTCAGTTCATCCACCGCAAAAAGAATGCCAACCGGCTGATACAGCCGTCTCCCGCCCGGATTCTCATAAAATGCAAGACATACCTCTCCGTCATATTCTATGAACTCGGCGTCATACGCCATGCGCGCAGTACAAACCTCCGTCTCGTCCTTACTGAATATTTCTTCAAACGTCATTCCATCTTCCAATGTGATCGTCTCCTCAAAATCAAGCCATTCGGAGGAAAAGGTCACGCTCCCCGCTCCGTTATCCTTTGCATAAAAATCCCAGCCCGCTTCATATGCTCCCCGTTCATTTCCCGTGTCGTCATAAAGCCGCGGCAGGCTCGCCATCTGATAACTTCCGTTCACCTTATGGAAAAGCGCTATTTCACTGCCGCTGTACGGATCGGTGCTTGCCATATGCGCACCCACGAAAAGGATTTCCATCTCTCCATCCCCGTTCACATCCGCAGACTGTAAGGAAAGCCCGATGAAAAAATCCTCAAAGCTTCCAATGTCAAGGACATCACCGTTTCCGAACTCAATTCGGTAGGAAACGGCATCCTCCGTCACACTGCGGTAGACGCGGTCGCGCTCCCCGTCTCCATCAAAGTCGCAGTCATTCCAGTCATTTTTCCACATCGAATACGGACTTGCGTCGAGATATCCCGCGTAATACATTGCCTGCTGAAAAGAATCCGCATCTGCCGCAGCATCCGTCCCCGCTGCGCCATTGTCCGCCGGAAGCGCCGCCTCTCCTTCATTTCCCGCCTTTGCTACGACTTTATCGCCCTCCTCTCCCGGCTGTTCTTCGCTCTTGTAGCTCTCGTCCTGCGTATACTGCTCCTTCGGATTTAAGGCAAGCCCCAGAAGAACCGCCGCAAGAACGATGGCAAGCGCAACGCCGCCCCAGAATGCAGGGCGCTTATAGTGGAGTACATTTGTAATTCGTCCTTTGATGTCTCCTTCGCCGAATGCAAGCGGGCTGCCGTTTAGAATCTGCCTGCCCGAGGCAAGGGAAAGCAGTGCCGCCGAATACTCCTTTTTATTTTCCCTTCCCATGCTGCGAATCACGCTCTCGTCGCAGGACATTTCCATATCCCGGCACATCAGATAAAACGCCAGCCAGATCAGCGGATGGAACCAGTAGATACAGGTCACAAGAAACGCCGCCTCTTTCACAAGGTAATCTCTCCTTCTGATGTGCGTTCTCTCATGCGCAAGCACATAAACCCGCTCCTTATCGCCCAGACCCGCCGGAAGATAAATGCGGGGCGCAAAACAGCCCAACACGAACGGCGTATGAAGCCGCTCTGACTCATAAAGATTCCCCTCTATGCGGCGCGCATCCCCAAGCTGTCTTTTCAGGCGCAACATGGACCACACACTGTAGCCAAACAGCAGCAGCACGCCTATGCCCCAGACAACCGTCGCCGCATACACAATGCCCTGCATCGGATTGGCGCTCGCCTCCACCGCAGGCGCCGCCTGCGCAAGTCCCGCATTGACGACCGCATCCACCTGCGGCATGCCGCTTGTGATGCGGGGATTGATCCGCGTCCCGATATCGGACGGAACCGTCTGCGGATTGACCTTAAGCAGACTGAACACGCTTTTGACGGAGACCGGGCACACCAACCGGAAATATACAACGATCCACAGTACATAGGAATAAATCTTCGGCAGCTTCTTAAGAAACAGCCGCAGCAAAAGTATCACCAACACGCAGTAGCCGGCCGTGATTCCCATATTCAGAACACGCAAAAACATCTCTTCCATATCACCGTTCCCCCTATTCCCAGATTTTTCTTCCGCCAGGATGACACCCACAGAGCTATCATCCCTTTTTCACACACCCATCTGCGGCAGTTCTCTTCCGCCAGAATGTGTCAGGCATCCTCTGCCTCACTCCTCGCGATAGCTCTCAATAAGCGCCTTCATCTCCTCAACCTGTGCATCCGTCAGCTTCTTTTTCCCGATAAACGCGGTGAGAAACTTAGGCAGTGAACCGCCGAACTCCTCCTCGACAAACTGTCTGCTCCTGCCGCCGTAAAATTCCTCTCTGGAAAGCTTCGCGGTCACTGTGGCATTCTCATTGCAGAAAATGCCCCGCACACACAGCTTCTTTAACACCGTATACGTCGTAGATTTCTTCCAGCCCAGCTCCTTTTCGCACAGCTTCACCAATTCCGTAGAACCGATCGGCTCATTTGCCCAGACCAGATCCGCAAAACGTGCTTCTGCTTCCGCCAGACGGTATTCCCTCATAAAAATCGCTCCCTCCTGCTTCGCCTGCATCTTTCTCTGCAGTTTCTTTTCCTCTTCTTCCTTTCCGGCGTCCCGCTCGGGAAACGCCCTGTAACGCAAAAGGTCTATTCTATATAGACCTCTCTTAAGAGTAGTCTATACCGAATAGACCTTTTTGTCAACTGCTCACAACGTTTTTGTACATCTTTTTAAACGTTGTCCGGCATTTTCTAATAGTTCTTGTATCCTACTTCCTGAAGCTTCGCATCCTTCGCCTGCACCTGCTCCTTTAATTCTTTTGAATATTCCTTTAATTTTTGCAAAATTGCATCATCTGATGTCGCAAGAATTTTGGCTGCAAGTAATCCTGCATTTGCTCCGCCGTTGATTGCAACCGTCGCAACCGGAATCCCGGACGGCATCTGCACGATCGAATAGAGGGAATCGCGCCCGCCAAGGGAAGTCGTGTGCATCGGAATACCGATGACCGGCATCGGGAAGATCGCCGCGCACATACCCGGCAGATGCGCCGCCATGCCCGCGCCTGCGATAATGACCTTAAAGCCCTTCGCCTCCGCGCTCTTCGCATACTCAAAAAATACATCCGGCTCACGGTGCGCCGAGATAATCGTCATCTCATAATCAATTCCAAGCTTCTCTAAAATATCGGCAGCCTTTGCCATTACCGGCATATCAGAATCACTGCCCATTACAATACCAACTTTTGCCATTGTTCTCTCCTTTTCTCCGGCAGTATGCGCCGGCATCCGTTGCGCCGTATCATCCGCATTTCGCATAATGACGCGGCACACAGGTATTTTTCTCTTATTATATCTGGTTTTTACAAAAAATCCAAGCCGTCATCTGGCGTTTCGACACGTTCACATTTTCTAAATGACTTGCCTGAACCTTCCTCTGCAGCGTTGTCGTTAGCCGCAGCAGCCACCGCCACGCCTCATTCCCTGACCTATGCGCGGTCTAACGGCTCGTTCAACACCTCGGTGCCTGCAAGCACGAATCTGCCGTCCGCGATAATATCCACTGTCGTGCCGTCCGCACGGATGACCGTGATCTTATCCAGTTCATCATACGGAATCGTGATATCCGTATGACAGTTCAGATACGCCTTTTCCATATCGGTATGGCGCAGCGCGGAAACGGCGTTTTCCCTTGCCACGATTGCCTTCCCGTCCGGGTTATAGGACACATTGTCCTCCTCATGGCTGTAGCAGGTATCGCCCACCGCAAAATGAGGTCCTGTCTTCTCCGCAATCAGAATCGGCAGCTTTGCCGCAATATCAAAGTCCCGCGCCATCCGGTATGCCGTCGTGTTCGTTCCGATCGCGAACTCGCCCATCGGAAGCGTCTCATGGTGCATCAGCACGTTATCGCGGATGTATTTCTGATTCTCCGCCTCGTCAGCAAAATTCGTACAGGTATACTGCTCTATCATCCCATCCCTGAAATCAATCTCCAGATTCTGATAATTCAGTTCATTTAAGTACACCTGACTCACGAACAGCTTGCCCGTCGTCCCTTCCAATACCGGAGAGGTAAATACCTCGCCGACCGGAATATTGACGTCCGCTACACAGTTCTCGAAAGCTGTCTCCTTCGCCGGGTCCTTAAGTTTCCAGATATTGACATACAGATCCGTCTTATTCGCGCCCTTTCCTGTGATGTGCACCTTATCTGCCTGATCCAAGACGTCGATCATCTTCTGCTGCATATCGCGGTAGAGCACATAATCGAGCGTATTGATTTTCACCGTCTCTGCAAAAATCTCCGCGAACCGCTCTCCAATCGCGGGCAGCGGATACGCGATAATCGTAAAGCTGCGCTCCTCACCCTTGATGTATTGATTGGTAATCTGCCCTTCCTGGCTCCTCTGATAGACACACAGCTTCTGCTGCTTATCACTGTAATGAAGCGCTTCCTTCTTGCTTTCCGGTGAAAACGGCTCCTCGCCAAACACCTCGATCACCGCCGGACCAGCCAGCCCCGCCGCAAGCGTTTTCCGCTCCTCAAAGCTGTTTCTCCACGACTCAAGCGCACGTTCCACATACGCCTTATCAAGGTAATATGCCGCATCCTCCCTGTGATCGTAGTCATACTGCTTATTTGCCGCCGTACCCATCGCGCGCATCGTGACCTTAAGCCCCATTTTCTCAAAATTCAGAACCGCCGCGCGCACCATACGCTCGAAGCCGATCGGATAGCGGATCTGCGCTGTCTGCTTCTTGGAAAGATCCTTGCCTGTCACCTCGAAGCCGATGCGGTAGCCCTCCGTGTAGGTATCCGCCATCGACTGTACCTCTTCCTCTGACATGCCGTTTAAAAATGCTGCGATTCCCCGCTCATTCTCCCCAATATATGCGCCGTAACGGTACAGATAACGCAGGTCGCTCAAATCAGATTTCATCACGATTTCTGTCTCAAAGTCTTCCGCCGGATTCACAAGCCGTTCTACCGCCGTTTCGTTGAAAAGCTCGCTGTAATCATGAAAATACCAGTAAATTGTCTGCCGGATTTCCTTCTCCCTTGAAAGAAGCTCCTCCGGGGAAGCGTCCGCCGTCAGCCCTTCAAGGCTGTTATAGATTTCCACGAACAGTTCCATTACGATTGTAATTCTCATTAGATTACCACGGAACACCTCTCTGATGCATCCGCGGATATGTGCCGCAAGCAGTGCAAATGCTGTTCCGAACTGCTCCCCGAAAACAGACACCGCATACGCCGGATTGGCATAACTCTTCTCGTATGCCTCCGGGAGAATATCGGCATAGAGCGCATGATTGATCCTGCCGCACTCCTCCATACTCTCCGAAAAAAACGTACCCTGCTCCTCTCTCTCGTAAAGCCCTGCAAGCTCCACAAGAAATGCAGCCGTCTTCTTAAAATAGGAAGCATACGGTTCTGCCGTCTCCGCCTCCTTTGCAATGCCCGCAATGCGCTCCGCCACCAGCGCAAAACGCTCCGCCGCCTGCTCATTTGCTTCCCTGTATAATTCTTTAAAGTGCATCCGATATTACCTCCACAATCACTTACGCGTCAATCAGCTTGCCGTTTGCGGTATTCTTCTCGATGAGAGACTTGGCATACGCCCACAGCTCCTCTGAGCCCTCATGTGTTCTCTCATTGCGCGCCAGAACCTGGGACTTCTTCACACCGTGCTCCTCCCACGACTTTCCGCCGGATGCATCGTTGAGAAGCAGCGGCTGTACCTTGTCTAACATATTGGCAAACTTCGCCTCCGGCGTCTCCATCGCCTCGAACTCATCCCACAGTCCGCGGTACTCCGCCGCCTGCTCCTCAGGGAGCAGTCCGAAAATACGGTCTGCCGCCTTCACCTCGCGCTCACGCTTGGTCTTATTTCCCTCCGTATCATACGCATAGGTGTCACCTGCATCAATCTCGATCACATCATGAAGCAGCACCATCTTCATCGTCCGAAGGACATCAACCGGCTCGTTCGCATAGTCCGCAAATACGAACGCCATCAGCGCCAGATGCCATGAATGCTCGGCGTCATTCTCCTTGCGGCTCGCATCCGACAGATAGGTCTGTCTGCCGATTTTCTTAATCTTATCCAGTTCCATGATAAACGCGATCTGTTTTTCAAAATCTGTCATATTTCTCTCCTGTTCCGCGAATGCCGCTTACTCTCTCCACGCCCGGGCGGTGCCGTTTTATAGAGCCAAAAATCCCACCACATAAAGCGCCGCCCAGATTCCGGTAATCAGAAACGAGCAGACGACCGCCAGGTAAGGAAACAGCTTAAATGAATTTTCCTCCTTAAGGCTCTTTATGGCAAGAATCAGCGCGACCACGCCAAGAATAAATGAGGAAACCCCGGCGCTCCCCAGATACATGCTGCCGGCGCCCCTGTTCTGATAGGAATTTACAACGACAGCAACAAACACGGCAACAGACGCCGCGGCAAGGACAAGCGCCGCGATTCCCCGCTTCGACTGTGTCTTCTCTGTAAACTTATATCCTCTTCTACGTCGTCTTGCCACTGTCTTTTCCTTTCTGCACATGCAAGGCAAGCTGATAGACCAGAAATCCTACCATCCCGCCCAGCGTATTAAGGAGCAGATCGTCCACGTCAAAGCTGCCCACTCTGGTAATCAACTGCAAAAGCTCCACAAAGAGACTGAGTTCAAAGCTGTAATACACAGTCCGCCACAGCTTCTTGCTCCTCGCAGAGAACATCGGAAGGAAAATACCGAACGGCACGAACGCCGCAACATTTCCCACAATATTTAAAAGCACTGCCTTCATTCCCAACACACGCCAGTACTTTACGAATCTGCCGATTTCCTTGAATGGAACCAGATTATAGTGATACGCCCGCTCACTGTAGGTGCGCCCCATTTCCTCTGAGAAAAACAGGAAATAGAACAGCACGATAAAATACACCAGAAATAATATCCCCGTTACCAGACGGTGCTTTTTTTCAGGCATGAAGCGTGCCGCATCCATACTGCTTGTAGTACGCATCAATCGCGTTCTTTATCTCGTCATTGATCACCACGCGTCCCTGACACTCTCTGTTGTAAAGATGCTCCACGACCTCTTCCATCGTAACGATCGCATTTGCCTCAAAGCCGTACTTCTCACGAATCTCATCCAATGCGCTCTTCTCGCCGCCAAGCCCCTTCTCCATACGGTTCAAGGACACCATAAGTCCGAGAATCTTAACATCGCCCTGTGCCATGACGATCGGGAACGTCTCCTCAATCGACTTGCCGGAGGTCGTCACGTCCTCGATGATGACGACCTTATCTCCGTCCTTGATCTTGCTTCCGAGCAGGATTCCGGTGTCGCCGTGATCCTTTACCTCCTTGCGGTTAGAGCAATAACGGATTTCCTTGCCGTATAACTTTGAAAACGCAATTGTCGTTGCAACTGAGAGCGGTATCCCCTTGTACGCCGGTCCGAACAGCACGTCAAAATCATCCCCGTAGTGCTCGTGAATCGCTTTCGCGTAATACTCGCCGAGACGCATCAACTGGCTTCCCGTCACATAAGCGCCCGCATTCATGAAAAACGGGGATTTCCTCCCGCTCTTTAATGTAAATTCGCCAAACTTGAGCACATCGCTCTCCACCATAAACTCAATAAATTCGCTCTTATAAGCTTCCATCTTCTTAGAACCTCCATCTTTGCGGCAGTAACCGCTTTCCTATTTATAAGTATGTTCCGTGACGGCATAAATCCGCATGGAAAAATTTTCTGACCTACAAATCTTACCATATATGAAATAGGTTTTCAATTCATGATGTAAAAAAGTGCTCATGCATCTGCCTGCAAGCAGCCTTTTTCTATTCAAACATTTGATTACTAACACCCGGGACTTCTTTTATCATTATCTGCTACCAGTCTATCAACGCCCAACAACTGACAAGAGGACTTGCAAGGTTTGTGACCTTACAAGTCCTTTGTTGTATAATGTGCTGTTGGCTGCGTTTATCAATTCTTCTATTGCCTTTTAAACGATTCTATTGTTTGTCCTCTATAACTTACAATTCCTTTATCCCCTACCGAGATAAACAAGCTATTTCCCTGAAAACTTCTTAATTTTATTCTATCCCCATTTTGACATTCCATCACATACCACTCTATATTTCCCTGCTGAATGGGTTTTTCCAAAACGGTGACCTTCTTTGAAATCAATTCTTTATTTTTATCCTTATTCTTAACAAATGCAAAAAAAAGTATTGCTAAAATGCAAATACCTATCAAGACTCCAGAAAAAATAAGAATTACCTCTACAAGATCTATGCTGTTTCCATTAACATTCATTTCTTTTTCCCCCTGCTTTTTACTTTCTTCTATCTCCAACAAACATAACGATTCCTACGATTCCCGTTATACCTGCAAAAACCAAAAATACGTTTCCTCCCGTATTTAGTGTTTCATATTTTTCCTGATTTGCACCAAGTCTCCCTGATGATATAGATTGAAATTCCCCATTAATCATCACTCCTGTTATTGCTTGTGTTCCTTCGTGTTCTTTTGCTGTCATTTTAAAAATGCCGCCAAGTATTAAGAAACAAATAGCCACAAACAACATACAATTTCTAATTAACTTTTTAGACATATTTTCTTCCTCCCTTTTGTTTTGACATCTAGTGAATGTCATTTTTTCTTTTATATTATCATAGACTATCTACATTGACAAGTACTGAATGTCATTTTAATTATGTCAAGGAGGTTTCTTATGTACAAAAATAAATCGTCCAATGGAAATAATAATATCTGTGGAAAGAACTTACAAACTTTACGCAAACAATTATCGCCAAAGGTTTCTCAAAGAGCATTCGCAGACCAGTTACAACTAAAAGGGATTGATTTAGATAAAAACGCTATTCAAAGAATTGAATCAGGAAAACGTTTTGTAACAGATATCGAATTGAAAGCATTTGCTCAAATACTTCATATTACTACCGATGAACTGTTGAATAATTAGTACATTCTCTCCAAATTTACCAGACCATTTCATGATCAAAATGTGGTAAAGGATCTGCGTCTGTTCCATAATTGTTATTATGCGCAATATTTAAAAACAAAAAACACCCATGCATCTGCATTTTCTGCAAACGCATGGGCAAATAAAGCTTTTCCTTTATCTGTCGTGCACTGCGCCGATCAGTTCCTTTATATCCGCCACCTGATAGCGCTCCATATAAGCGCGGATGCCGTCTACGACCTCTTCCGACACACGCGGATTCGTAAAGTTCGCGGTTCCGACGGATACCGCCGTCGCGCCTGCAAGAATCATCTCGATCGCATCCTCCGCGTTTAAGATACCGCCCATACCGATAATCGGTATCTTCACCGCCTGCGCGCTCTGGTATACCATGCGCACAGCGACCGGATGAACCGCAGGACCGGACATACCTCCGGTGCGGTTCGCCAGTGCAAAGCATCTTCTGTGAATATCAATCTTCATACCGGTAATCGTGTTGATCATGGAGAGTGCATCCGCGCCGCCCGCTTCCGCCGCGCGCGCCATCTCCGTGATATCCGTCACATTCGGGGACAGCTTCATGATGACCGGCTGCTTTGCGTGCTTTTTGATCTCCCTTGTGATTCCTTCGACCGTCTTCGGATTCTGTCCGAACGCGATACCGCCCTCTTTTACATTCGGGCAGGAAATGTTGATTTCAAGAAGATCCACCGGCTGATCGGAAAGCCGTTCTACGACCTCGATATATTCCTCGGTCGTATGTCCGCAGACATTGACGATGATCTTCGTGTCGTACTGCTTCAAAAACGGGATGTCTCTCTTAATAAAAAGGTCGATACCCGGATTCTGCAACCCGATGGCATTTAACATGCCGCCGTACACCTCCGCCACGCGCGGCGTCGGATTGCCCTCCCACGGCACATTTGCAACCCCCTTTGTCACGACTGCCCCAAGCTTATTTAAGTCGACAAATTCTGAATATTCCTCACCGGAACCGAACGTACCGGAGGCTGTCATTACAGGATTCTCAAGTGTCACTCCACACAGATCTACCTTCAGATTCATCAGAAATCCACCTCCCCGGCAGCAAATACCGGTCCTTCCTTACAGATTCTCTTATTCTTCACATTGGAATGCGCGTCCACTTCCTTTGACTTGCAGACGCAGGCAAGACATGCCCCGATGCCGCACGCCATGCGCTCTTCCATTGAGATCCAGCACTCGATGTCATTCTCCTGCGCATATTCCTTTAATGCGCGAAGCATCGGCGCAGGACCGCAGGCATAGATTACATCTGCCGTAAGCGCATTCTCACGGATGGCATCCAGCACATTCCCTTTTGTTCCGGCGCTGCCGTCCTCCGTTGCGATATAGACCTCGCCCTGCTCCTTAAATTCATCCATAAGGAACAGCTCGTCGCGGAATCCAAGCACGATCTGCTTCTCGCAGTCAAGCTCCTTCGCCAGTTCAAGCATCGGCGGAATGCCGATACCGCCGCCGATCAGAAACGCCTTTTTCTCCCCTTTCGGGAAGCCGTTTCCAAGAGGTCCTACGACCTTAAGCTGCATCCCGGCATCCATCCCGGAGAACTCATCCGTTCCCTTTCCAACGACCCGGTACACAAGCCGGACTGCATGCTCCTTCTGATCGATCTCACAGATGCTGATCGGCCGCGGAAGCAGTCTGCTCCCCTCGTTGCAGTAGAGTGATACGAACTGCCCCGCTTTTGCGTGTGCGGCAATCTCTTTCGTACCAAGCCACATGCTGTATATGCCTTCGGCAATTTTCTCCTGCTTTAATATGGTTGCCATTTCCTCAAACTTCTCATGTGTCGTATGCATGAATCTGCTCTCCTCGTCTCTCCTCATGAGTATTCTACAGTGCCCTCGTATTTCGCAGTGCTCTCGTATTTCGCAGTGCCCTCTTACTTCGCAGTGCCCTCTTACTTCGCAGCGTCCTCATATACAATCCGGCCGCCGACGATCGTGGTGCGTACCTTTCCGGTCACGCTTCTGCCGTCAAACGGTGTATTTCTTCCCTTGCTCGCAAAGGTCGACTTATCAATCGTATACTTCTTCTTCGGGTCAAAGATGACGATATCCGCGACTTTGCCCGGTGCAATATCACCCTTATCCAGTCCGATGATCTTCGCCGGATTATAACTCATCTTCTCTGCCATCTGCATCGGCGTCAGATAACCGCCTGCCACAAGCTCTGTATAAGTAAGGCTCGCCGCTGTCTCCAGACCTACAATGCCGAACGGCGCTTTCTTCATTGATGTATTCTTGTCCGCAAATGTGTGCGGGGCATGATCCGTCGCGATGACGTCCATCACATTATCGCGAAGTCCCTCTTTTAATGCCTGCACGTCCTCCCTGCTGCGGAGCGGCGGATTCATCTTATAATTCGTGTCCGCATCCGCGTCAATCGCAAGCTTCTTCTCCGGGTCCATTTTCGGTTCAATCTTCTTAATATCGTCCGAGGTCAGTGTAAAATGGTGCGGGCACACCTCCGCAGTCACCCTGATTCCCTCTGTCTTGGCATATTTTACCAGACTGACGGAAGCCTTCGTCGAGCAGTGGCACAGGTGCAGCTTCGCTCCCGTATCACGGCTTAACATGATATCGCGCGCGATAATAATATCCTCAACGGAATTTGTGATCCCCTTTACACCCAGCTTCTCTGCGTTCTCATCCGCATTCATGACGCCGCCGTTTACCAGATTGATATCCTCACAGTGCGCAAGCACCACAATACCGTATTTCTCTGCCAGCTCCATACCCTCGCGGTAAAGCTGCGCATTCATGACCGATTTGCCGTCCTCACTGATCGCCGGAATCCCGGCTTTGACCATACCCTCTATATCGGAGAGCTCTTTTCCCTTCTGTCCTTTTGTCACCGCGCCGACCTGAAGCACGTTTACAACACCGACCATCTTCGCCTTGTTGTGCACATAATTTACCACATCCGGGTTGTCCACGACAGGCTTGGTGTTCGGCATGGCAAGAATCGTCGTAAATCCGCCGTGCGCCGCAGCCTTGCACCCTGTCTCTATCGTCTCCTTCTGCTCGAATCCCGGATCGCGCAGATGCACATGCATATCAATAAATCCCGGCATAACAAAACAGCCCTTCGCGTCAATCTCACGGTCGCACTCCGCCTTGATTCCCTTGGCGATCTTTGCCACGGTTCCGTTCTCTACCAATACATCCGCCGTCTCGTCCATCTGAGTCGCCGGATTGATGACTCTGCCGTTTTTAATTAGTATCGTCATATCGCTCTCTCCTTGTATATTTATATCCTGACTGCATTGTTTTCACGGCGTCCCTTATCGCCGCCTTTTATTCTCCATCTGATTCCTATCTTAACATATTCAATCAAAGTTTTCCATACAATTCCATCGGGACATATGCTCTGATATAGATGCCCTCCGGGCGGTACTCTTCCTCTAAAAGCTCCCCGCGGCTGCGGATCTGCTGCAGGATTCCGGCGTCCGCGTAGGCAACCGTCCGCTCCACGAGCACCTTATTTTCCCTGAGCAGTCGGGAAAGAAGTTCCTTTAGCTCTTCTAAGCCCGTTCCCTCGCGCGCCGAAATCGCGAGCGTATGATCCGCCTTGAAATCACGCAGCGGTTCGGGATCTGTGACCGCGTCTTGCTTGTTAAAAAGCGTCACGATTGTTTTATCCTGAATACCAAGGTGATACAGCGTATCATAGACTATGTGCATCTGCTGCTCACACTGCGGGTTGGATGCGTCCACCACATGAAGAATATAGTCCGCGTACTTTGCCTCCTCAAGCGTACTGCGAAACGCCTCGATCAGATGATGCGGCAGCTTGCGTATGAAACCGACCGTATCCGTCAGCAGAATCTCCTGACTGCCGGAAAGCGCAAGCGTGCGGGTCGTCGGGTCAAGCGTCGCAAAAAGCTTGTCCTCCTCCAGAACGCCCGCATCGGTCAGCCGGTTCAACAGTGTGGATTTTCCGGCGTTGGTATAGCCCACAATCGCAGCGACCGGAATCTGTTTTCGCATCCGCTTCGCACGGGTAATCTCACGGTGCTGGCGCACCTCCTTTAACTCCCGGTTAAGCTGAGCGATACGGTTCTTGATCAGACGGCGGTCCGTCTCTAGCTTCTTCTCACCCGGTCCTCTCGTTCCGATACCGCCGCCAAGGCGCGACATCGAACGCCCAAGCCCGGTAAGACGGCTCAGACGGTATTTTAACTGTGCCAGTTCGACCTGAATCTTTCCCTCGCTCGTCGTCGCACGCGCCGCAAAGATATCCAGAATAATCAGCGTCCGATCCATGACCTTCGTCGCAAGCGCCTCCTCCAGATTCTTAAGCTGCGCCGGAGAAAGCTCATCGTCACATACGATTCCGGTCGCCCCAAGCTCGGCGATCATCGCGGCAAGCTCCGCCACCTTTCCGGTTCCCACATAAGTCCCCGGGTGAATCAGCTCCCGCTTCTGGATCATCGTTCCCACAACGGAAGCGCCCGCCGTCTTTACCAGTTCCGCCAGTTCCGCAACGGAATCCTCGGTGAAATCCCGCAGATCGGAACGAACGTCATCTGTCTCCTGCCCGCTCACTGCGACAAGAATCACCTTTTCTTCCATCTGTTCTATATCGATCATCTCTGCCATACTGCTGCCTCTCCCCTGTTTCTGCCTGCCAGCCGGTATTCCGTCTTCCTGTTTTCGCTCCTGCGCTTCGCTTCCCTCCCGGAGCAGTTGCGACTGTTCGCCGCTCTCCGTCGTCTGCGTCTGTTCGCCGCTCTCCGTCGTCTGCGACTACTCGCCGCTCTCCGTCGTCTGCGTCTACTCGCCGCTCTCCGTCGTCTGTGCTTCCTCCGTGGAAGGGATGATTTCAGCCTGAATCTCCTGCGTGGCCTGCGCTTCAACGTTGTATCTGTTCTTTAAGAAGATATATTCGCGCAGCGCCTCCATATCGTCCGGGTACAGCGACATATATTCTTCCATGACGTTCCATGCGCCGTCAAAATCTCCCGTATACTCCAGACAGATAATCTGATTCTGCATCAACTGTCTGCGGTTCGGAATCTCGTCCATCGCAAGCCCCTGATTCACATAGGAAAGCGCCGCTTCATAGTTCTGCTTCGCCATTTCAAGCTCCGCAAGCGCACACATTGCCGACGCATCCGCCGCGCCCGAATCTAAGTATGCTTTATAATATGTCTCCGCAGCAGCGCCGTCCCCCAGCGTCTCATACACCTGTGCGATCGTCAGATTTGCATCCACACTTCCCGCGTCGATTGCCGCCTCAAGCTCTGTCAGCGCATTCTGGTTCTCGCCCAGCAGATAATAGACCTTTCCGCGTCCTGCGAGACTTGCCGCATCATTTCCTTTGATGGAAAACACCTTATTTAAGTACTCTTCCCCCTCGGCGCTCAAATTATTAGCGGCGAGATTCTGATAAATATTGATATACAGTTCTATATCGGACGCATTGTAGGTCACTGCATTGGCAAAATCAGCCCTCGCCCCTTCTAAATCTCCATTCTTTAAGAGCAGACAGCCCCTCAGATAATAAGCGTTTGCGTCCTTCTTATCGTACGCAAGCAATGCATTATAGGTATCAAGCGCTCCTTCTGCATCACCTGACGCATACAGCGCCGCCGCCTTATAGTAGCAGATGTCGAGCTCCGTCCCGCTGATTTTCCCATCACAGTGAGACAGTGCGCTGTCAAACGCCGCGATTGCTTCCTCGTAATCGCCCTTCTGCATACTGGCGATGCCCAACTGCCGATAGGAAAGCTCCTCCTCAAGACGTTCGTTGGTACAGCCGGAAAGCACAGCGATCGAAAGCGCTGCCGCCGCTGTAAGCGTTATCATTCTTTTCTTGTTCTTCATTCTGACTCCGTTCTGCTGTTTGGTCTTTTTACAGCACACGACAAACTATTTCACTCAAAAAAGTATATACGATATTTCATCCCGTGACAAGTATTACAAATTCCAATGTCATCCCCGCAAAGAGTTTCCTGCACGCTCACAGTTTTCCCTCCCAATCCGGATTATCCTTTCTGAAATCCCTTCCTGTCATATTCTCATATTCTTCCAAAAACTGCGCCTGTGACAGGGGCTCTTCCGTCCAAAATTCCTCATTGTCACCGGCTTGCAGTTCCTCCGGCGTTTTCAAACGGTCTTTATAAAAACAACATCCCTCCTGTCTGGCATTTTCCGGAAGATGCTCTTTGATCCACGCCAGTTCTTCTTCATCATAACTGTCTAAATCAGACAATCCGTATATTTCCAGTCCGCTGATTTTCTCAAGATTCCATTTTGCGTCAAACCTGCATTCCGTATAGCCATTCCACGCATATACGCCGTAAAACTGATTGTAATAAATCAACCTGTCCTCTTTCCCGAGAAACAGAAATTCTGTGGCATCGTTCAAATCTCTGTATACAATTTCCGTTTTTCCCGAAACATAGGTCAATATATAATCAATCGGCCTGATGCTGCCTCTATACTGTACTTCCGACTGAAGAATAAGCTCCTCCATTCCGTCTCCGTTTACATCGGCAAGGCGCCATCTGCCGTCATGCTCAGAGATAACAGCGCAGGCATTTTCAAGCTGCGCTTTCTCTTCCGCATCTTCCAGGGAAGAATAGTCTCCCTGCTCAATCTGGCGGAATACCTCGCCGCGGTCCGGCACATCCCCTGGTTCTTCCTTCGGGATATCCGCAAAATCCGCGCAGTCAGACCATATGATATCTTCCAGTCCGTATTCCGCGCGAAGCCAGTCCTCCCCGTCCGCCGCATGTGCAAAATGGTTTTCAAAAACGTCCAGACAGATCAATTCTCCTGCCCTTTCTTTGAGAATATAAATCAATTCGTCGGGACCGTTTTTTCCCTTTATCTGAAAAAGAAGTTCCGCTTCCCCGTCTCCGTCCGCATCGGAAAGAGCAAAGTTTTTATAGGCTGTATGAAATACCGTTTCCCTTTTTGCATATTTCTCATCATCAAAGAAACCAAGCGTCCGGTCATATTCTTCCATCCCCTGCGCGAATGGATTCTGCACGGTAATATCGCCGTACAAAAAACGCATATACAACGAAGGAATCTCCCGATTGAGCAGATATGACCTTACCTGTTCTTCTCCCGTCGTGCGGTTTATCTCCCAGTCAATGTAATATTTTTTCCCTGTATTTTTATAAATCCCTGACGCCGTTCCCTTTAGGATTCTCCCTCCGTTCTCCGCGTCAATTTCTTCCAGCTCTGCATGAAGCCCGGTAAAATTCATTTCTATGGCATCCATGGCAAGCCCGTAAGCATTTCCGATCCATTCCTCCAGTGAAGATGTGCTTATCATTTTATATCCGCCCAGATCGTCCTGATTTTTTACAAAATCAATCCCCTGCACCCTCTCAAACGTTCCTTCTTCCCATACCATATAAAGGGAGCCCTCCTCCGCATCCACCAGAAAATCCTTTACCGGATAGATCTGCATCGTATCTTCCGGCGTCTTGATATACAGCGCATTTTGAAAATAGGGCAGGGATATCCCCTGTTCATATCCGTTTTGCAGGTAGTAGGAATATACAAAAATCCCATCGTCCTCATATTCGCAGACGCAATCCAAAAAAGGAATCCAGACCCCCGTGTCTTTACCGTCATAACACAGAAAAAATCCCTCCTGTTCCTCTTGCGGGACGTCTGTCTGTTCTTCCCCGGAAATATCTGTCTGTTCTTCCCCGGAAATATCTGCCTTTTCTTCCTCGCAGACGTCTGTCTGTGATTCAAATACGGATGTAGTAGGCATTTCTTCCGTATCTTTTTCAGAAGACAGCTCCGGTGTGGAGGTATCTTCTTTGGCACATCCGCTGCACAGCAGGATGAAACTCATGATTAAGATAAATTTTTTCCTGTTCGTCATCGTTCGTTCTCCTGACAAGACTGCGCAGGATATGCGCTCCTGCCGCATCCCACCCAAAAAATTCTTTTACCGCCTGCAAGGTTTCTCTACATCGTATCACGAATGACTCTTGCCACATTTCCATAAGCAATTTTTTCAAGAACGTCATCCGACAGTCCTCTTCTGTGCAGTGCATCAAAAAGAAGCTCCATCTTCGTGCAGTCCGAAATCTCAAACTCCCCGCTGATTCCGTCAAAATCCGTGCCGATTCCGACGCATTCTGCGCCGCCCTTATCGATAAAATGCAGTACATGATCGCACATCCGTTCCACACGGCTGAAATGATCCGTCACGTCGGCATTGAGAAACGTCGGTTCAAAATTAATTCCTGCCACGCCGCCGCAATCCGCCAGAATACGGATCATTTCATCCGTCAGATTCCGCGTGGCGGGACTTAGGGCGCGGCAGTTCGAATGCGATGCCACAAACGGTTTTGCCGTCCTCCGCGCGCGTTCTGCAACATCATAGAATCCGCCGTCCGACAGATGCGAAACATCCACGATCACGCCAAGCTCCAGCATATAGGAAACAGCTTCTTTTCCAAAGTCCGTAAGTCCCTGTTTCATCTCCTCCGCCTGTTCGGAATGCGGATAGCCGAAACAATTTGCATCATTCCAGGTCAGCGTGATAAGCCGCACGCCCATATCGTAAAACCGCTTGAGATTCTCCATTTTCCCACGTACCGGGTCACCGTTTTCAATGGTTAAAAATGCGGAAATTTTCCCCTCCTTACGGTTGCGCTCCAGCTCTGCAAAGTTATGTGCAGGTGCGAGATAACTGCTGCACGCCTGCATTGTATTTTGGAACACCTCATACATCTTTTCCATCAGTTCTTCCGGCTCCGGCATCTTTTGACAGCCAAACCAGCCCGGCTCATTCCGCTGCGGCAGAAACATGGCGAAAAACTGGACCATAGCCCCGCTCTCCTTTAACCGCGCCGCGTCAACCATCGTTCCCTCCAGATGCTCCGCCGTGCTGCTTTTCCTGACCAGCGCCTCCGCCAATGTATCACAATGCATATCAATATAATTCATGACCTTCTGTTCGCTCCTTCCATTTTCAATAAATCATCGCTTTGTCTAATAAAATGCTTTTTAGATTTTCTTCCCTTAAAGAATATATCTCGTCTTCCGGCACGATATGACTTATGATATTCTCCTCAATAGACGCTCTCCATTCCTCTTCCGATACGAGCTCCTCATTTACGAAATATTCGTCCGCAATCCACCCTTCTTCACTGGAACAGCGAACTGCCTGATACGTCACCCGGCAATTCTTGCAATGATAGTCCTCCCAAATCTGAAACATCGTACCGGACGCAAATATTTCTTCATTTCCGTAATATTTGCTCTCCTCAGGAAGCTCATAGAGACTGCTCCAGTATTTTGTTCCAAAATGTCCATTCTCCAAAGCAAAGCTGCCGCCGTCATAATCATTGACGTCTATGACCGGAACTTTTACTTTTCCGTCCTCATAGGAAAATATAAAATAAACCTTTGTACAAAGCATATCATATGTGTACCGGGAAATCTCCGAAATCCCGCCTATATTTTCTCCTCCGATGAGCAATTCATCGATTCCGTCATCATCCATATCCTTTATGATGAAATACATATCCTCGCCGCCAATCGGCAGAAAATACTGCATCCGCTCCTTTTCCTCTTCTGCGAGATATTCCGACTCTGCGCCCTTAAAACAAACATCGTAATATGCCCTTCTTGCCTTTTCATTTTCCGTTTCCGTTGAACTCTCAGCACAAATATCCTCTAATTCTTCCGGGGTTCCGGTATTATTTGATTCAACCCTGCGTGCCAGAAGAGTTTTTCCCCACATTCCTACAATCATGGTATCGTCATTCAGAAGCACACATTGCGTTCCTACGGGTATAAAATTATATTGTCCATAAGATACCTGTCCCGTAAAATTTACATCAAATTCCATCAGCAGTGTTTCTGGTGTATAATCTTCCATATTGTTAATCTTTATTTCCTCTTTCTCAATAAATGTATAGAGATACGGCCAGAACTTTCCTCCATCGTTAACATCACGTACGGTTCGATATGATACAACATATTCAGACACTTTATATTTTTCATCCCCTATTCGAAAATATTGAGGTGTATACTCCAATTCATATCCAAGAAAATCTTCCGAATCGTATAAATCTTCTTCCGAAACCCCATCTAATGTTGTTCCTGTATACATCTCTGATATTACTGCCACCTTTTCAATGCGCCATGTTCCAAAAAATGGATATTCCTCCACATCTTTTTTCTTTTCACTCCCTGACATACTTACCGCAATCATAAATACAGCTAAAAAAAGCAGCATTCCCACACTTCGTTTCTTCATGTATTTCTCCCTCTCGCTCTTTTCTTCTGCTCCGCCTATTTCATTTACCATTATATCACAGTCTCTATTACAAAAGAATATTCCTGCACAGTAAACGCAAAGGAGGATGCCGAAAGGCATCCTCCTTTGTTGAAAGAAATATAATAATTTAGAAGCAAGCTATTTTATAAGTGCCAGATATCCTCGTTGTACTGTGCAATCGTACGGTCTGAGGAGAAGAATCCGGCTTTGCTGATGTTGACGAGCATTTTCTTTGCCCATGCCATGCGATCCTCGTAATCTGCGTAGATGCGCTCCTTGGTTGCCACATAATCCTTGAAATCCGGAAGGGTCATGAACCAGTCCTTGTTCAGAAGCTCGTTGTAGAGACGCTCTAAGTTCTCCTTGCATCCGACTGCCAGCATCTCATCGCTCACGATAAAGTCAATCGCGCGCTTGATATCTGCATCGTTGTCATAGTAGGTCTTGGACACGTAATCAGCCTTCTCGTAATGCTCGATGACTGCCTCAGAGGACTCACCGAAGATATAGATATTGTCGTCTCCGACGAACTGATGCATCTCTACGTTCGCACCGTCCATCGTTCCGATTGCCACCGCACCGTTTAACATGAACTTCATGTTGGATGTACCGGAAGCCTCCTTGGAAGCAAGAGAAATCTGCTCGTGAATGTCTGCTGCAGGAATCAGCTTCTCTGCCAGTGTGACATTGTAGTTCTCTACCATTACGACCTTTAAGTACGGAGCAACCTCCGGATCCTTTGCAATCAGCTCGGACAGGCAGAGAATCAGATGAATAATATCCTTTGCGATCACATAAGCAGGAGCAGCCTTTGCACCGAAAATAACTGTGATCGGACGGGACGGCTTCTTGCCGGCCTTGATCTCGAAATATTTATGAATCACATAGAGCGCGTTCATCTGCTGTCTCTTATACTCGTGCAGACGCTTAATCTGGATATCGTAAATGGAATTGTCATCCAGAGTAATGCCCTGTGTCTTTGCCAGATAGTTCTTAAGCTCTGTTTTTCTCGTGCCCTTTACAGCCAGAAGCTTGTTTAATACTTCCTCGTCATTTACAAATGCGCCAAGCTTCTCCAGCTCGTTCGCATCCTTCTTAAAGCCCGGTCCGATCAAAGACTCGATCAACTCGGAAAGCTCATGGTTGCAGTGCAGCAGCCAGCGGCGGAAGGTGATACCGTTCGTCTTGTTGTTGAACTTCTCCGGGTACAGCTTGTAGAAGTTGTTAAGCTCAGAGTTCTTAAGAATCTCTGTGTGCAGGAATGCAACACCGTTAACGCTGTAACCGTAGTGAATATCCATATGCGCCATATGTACGCGCTTCTCGTCATCGATGATTGCAACAGACTTATCGTCATACTTGCGCACGATACGGCTGTT
Organism: Roseburia sp.; assembly: GCA_017937095.1. Lineage (GTDB taxonomy): Bacteria > Bacillota > Clostridia > Lachnospirales > Lachnospiraceae > Roseburia. The sequence continues at coordinate 138,542 of JAGBEG010000018.1, forward strand.
CAATTCGTAGATAATCGGCAGTAACTGCGGTACGGCCTTCTCAAGGAAATGAATCGGCCATTTCTCAAGAGCCTCTGCAAGAATCGTATGGTTCGTGTATGCGCAGGTCTTCGATACGATGTCAATTGCCTCATCCATTAAGATGCCGCGCTCCATGAGAAGACGAATCATCTCCGGGATTACCATACTCGGGTGTGTATCGTTAATCTGGATTGCTGCGTATTCATGCAGCTTGTGCAGATCGCCGCCTCTTGCAAGTGTCTCGTCGATAATCAGACGCGCTGCGTTGCTTACCATGAAGTACTGCTGGTACACACGAAGGATGCGTCCCTTATCATCGGAATCATCCGGGTACAAAAACAGTGTTAAGTTCTTTGCGATATTTTCTTTATCAAAGTCAATGCCGTCCCCGACCAGACTCTCGTCTACGGTCTCAACATCGAATAAATGAAGCTTTGTCGTGCGGTTCTCATAACCGATTACGTCAATATCGTACAGTCTGGACTGTAATGTAAATCCGCCGAACTGAATCGGGTAAGTCACATCTGTCTTAGTCAGCCAACTCTCCTTCTCGATCCATGGATTCGGTGTCTCACGCTGTAAATTGTTCTCAAAAACCTGCTTGAACAGACCGTAGTGATAATTGAGTCCTACACCGTCACCGTTTAAGCCAAGGCTTGCAATGGAATCAACAAAGCACGCTGCCAGACGGCCAAGTCCGCCGTTTCCTAAAGACGGTTCCGGCTCAACCTCCTCAACCTCTGCAAGGCTCTTGCCGTTCTCAGCCAGAAGCTTTTTCACATCCTCGTAAATGCCAAGGTTGATCAGGTTGTTGGATAAGAGCTTACCAATTAAGAACTCTGCTGAAATATAGTACAGCTTGCGCTTTCCTGCGTTGCTCTCTTTCTCCTTTGCCATGCCCTTTGTCATCTCAAGCAGTGCATAATAGATTTCCTCGTTGGTACACTGTGCGATGTTCTTGCCGCATCTCTTGCTTACGATTTCCTGTAAATTCATGATTGACCTCCATCCTTCCGGCGCCCCGCGCCAGCATTTTCATCGTTCCCCAATTTAGCTTCAACATGTATGTCATTTGCTTTATGTGACTATTATATGTGCTGCGGTCAGGTTTTTCTTGTAATATTGGTCGCAAAAGTGGTACAATCCTATCACAATTCAAAAAGTATCACGCTTTATCCTATTCTTTTGCGCCTCACTGCATTAACTTTTCGAATGGCTTGAAATTACCCTGCTAAATAGCATACATTTATTCCAAACCGAATTGCTTTCTTATAAGCTTTTTTCTTTAGTTCTCTGCTTTCTAATTCATAGACAACATTCTCCTTATAATTCGTAATTGTGTTATCCCATTGACTTACCTTTATAGAAACAATTATAATATACTTATCAGGGGAGCCGAAGGGGCGATATGTCAGCTGCCGAGCACTTGAAAGGAGCTGGTGCCAATGGTTACATACAGTGATTTATTCACTTTCGTAATTATGCTTTGTGCCGTAATAACTCTTGTTGTTAATTTTAGACACAAAAAATAGCGCCTCCGTCTGGTAAACTAAGCGCTATTTTTTATAACCTTATTTCCGGCGGCTAGGTGTACTCTAGCTTTCGGCTCTCTTGTTAAGTATATTATATGCAATACCTAAGAATTTTTCAATACCCAAAATAAAACCTCCTCAGTGTGCGACACCGGAATGCTCTGTCCCCGGAAAAGGAAGATATCGTGCTTGAAAAGCTGGAAAAAATAGTATCAAAGTAGTATCATGAAATAAAAAGAGCGCCTGTTTTCCTTGATTTTTCAAGGTCGTAGGCACACGAGGTACAATCCTATCATGAACATCTTAGAATACGAAAATTACCAGGAAAAAATTTTACACGGGAATCCCTTATTCCCTTATATCACCTACCCGTGCTCAATCCCTCTCGATTTCCCGAACGTGCCGCTGCACTGGCATGACGAGATGGAACTCATCTATATCAAGAAGGGCGTCGGCACGATTACGGTCGATTTCAAGTCCTACACGGTGACTGCAGGGACAATCGCGCTCATTATTCCGGGACAGCTCCACTCGATCGAACAGCACGAGCAGGACAGTATGGAATACGAAAATATCATTTTCCATCCGGGGATTCTGATTTCAAAGAAAACGGATACCAGCTATACGGAGCTGCTCGCTCCGCTGCTCTCCGGCGCTCTGTCCGTGCCGCTTTTATACACGCCGGACTCTCCGCACTACCGCGAGATTGCCGCCTGCATCGATGCGAACGACGAAATCAGCCGCACGAATCCGGCAGGCTACCAGTTCTATATCAAAAGCCAGCTTTTTATGCTCTTTTTTATTCTTGTCGGCAAATGTCGTCTGAAAGAGCCGCCGAAAAAGGATTACAAGTCGCTTGAGAAAATGAAGCTGATTCTTAAGTACATCGAGAATCATTATATGGATAAGATCACCATCGCAGATGTCGCAGAAGAAGTGGGACTGAGCCAGTCCCACTTCATGAAATATTTTAAAAATACGATGGGTACTTCTTTTATCGAGTACCTGAATGATTACCGCCTGACGATGGCGCAAAGGCTCCTCGTCTCCTCGGAGTCCCAGATTCTTGACATTGCGGCGGAAGTCGGTTTCGAGAATCTCTCCTATTTCAACCGGACATTCAAGAAACATTTTCACATGACGCCGCGCGAATACCGCAGGCAATATGCAAAGCAGGAATAACCGCTTCCTGCCTGCGAATCTGCATCTGCCGCCGTCAGTCCTCTCCGGTAATCCTAAAGACCTTCGGCGCAGACAGGATTCCGGTCTTCCAGAGCTGATATTCATAGGAATAGGAAGCTCCTTCGGTGCGCCATGAATCCGGTCCGTAATATCCGAACGTGTCGTCATTGTTATGAATCTGTCCAAAGGTATTGATACGGCTGCCGAATGACGTAATACCAATCCGGTGCTTTCCTGCCGCAAGGCGTCCGAGACTGCACCGGTACGGCGCAAACATGATTCTTCCGACTGCCGCACCGTCTACGCAGATTTTCAACAGCGGGGCGCGGAACTTCGTAATCTCGATTTCATAATCCCCATCCTCTTTCACTTCGATTTCATGCTGATATGTAAAATTTCCTCCGTAGAACGGGAATCCGTACTCTGTCAGACTTCCATAGGCAACACGCTCCGGCGCGGACGTTAAGATCGCGCGGTTTCCAAACACCTTCACGCCGAAATCTCCCGTCAGATACAGCCATTCTACTTTTGTCTCCGGTGTAAAAGGATGCTCCACCTCGAGAATATGCGTTCCACGCTCCACTGTACCAAGCTTCATGCATGGAATGTGATGATCGACGAAGAAGCCGCACTGCGCTGTATCTTTCTCTATTCCATCCCAGAACACACGCGCCTGCGAAAGCTCCTCTAATACCAGCTTACAGTCGGAAATATCCGCTTCAGACTCCACGGCAAAACGAAGCCGCAGTGTGTGCAGCGCCGCCTTCTGCTCCACGACATTCTCCGCCTGCTGCCCGCTGCATTTCTGCCGCATGGCATGCCCCGCCTGCTGCCCGCTGCATTTCTGCTCCGCGACATGCTCCGCTTCCTGCCCGCGCGCCCACGGCTGCACGGAAATGCCCGTGCGGAGCGGATAGGAAACGCGCTCGCGAAGCTTTTTGTCAATACGGAGCAATTCCTCTGCGGGCTGATACGTCTCTCCGTCTAAGGCATACTCCGCCTGATCGAGCACAAGGACATTTTCCTCTTCCAACGAGTAATCTGTGACCTCGTGCAGGATTGCAATCAGTTCACGCTGTTTCTTCCTGCCGCCCGCCTGTGCACTTCCAAAATACGCAGCCGCTCTCCTCCGTGCTCCGTCCGCGCCGAATGCCATAGACTCTCTTCGCTGCTCCGTCTCCGCAGCCGCCTCTGTCTCCCGAAGCCGCAGCAGCAGACTGTCGTACTCGTAAAGCCCCACCGGAAGATACGTATTCCCATCCCGGTATGAGGGCGCAAGCACCGTCTCCTCTCCGGTCAGCGCATCCATATTTGTCACCTGATAGATGCCGCGCAGCGTCAGCACACCGTCCCAGCGCACCGGAATGTCCGGCTTCTCGATTTTCTTTGCATTCGCAAGGAAAAGGAGCGTCTCCCCTTCCGTGCGGCGCATCTGATAAACATAGCGGTCTGTGCGCACACCGTTTGCATTCTTAAGGTCGATCATGCGGTATGCTTCAAGCTCCCCCAACAGACGATTCCGGTCAAACGGAAGCCGCACGGTGCACTCCGCCAGCGCCGCAGGTCTTTCATCCTTCCTGCCCGCCACAAATTCCGGTACATCCCCGAGGAAAATAACTTTTCCCCCGGCAGCCGCAAACGCCGCCAGACGCTCTAACGTATGCTCGCGCAGTGTCAGACAGCCCGGCACGATCACACAGTCATAGCGCATTGCGCCAACCGCAAATGTCGCACCCCGCCCGGCATCTTCCAAATCGTCCGCCGCTTTACCGGACAGTGCTTCTGCACTGGATGCGCCCTCCTCTGCCGAAGCAGCCGCTTTGCCGGACAGTGCTTCTGCACCGGATGCTCCGTCCTCTGTCAGGGCATCTCTTTTTACAAGCGAAGGTTCTTCATCCAGAGATTCCAGCAGCCCCTCGGAAATATAGTGAAAATCCAGCAGCGAAAACAGCAGCCATTCCGTGATTTCCCGGAACTGCTTTTCCAGTTTCTCTCTGATGTCCGCCGTCTGCGCCTCCGGGCCGTAGACCATCCAGTAGCTCTCGACCGGATGAATCACGCCGATGCGAACCACCGGGCTGCCGCTGCGCAGCGCCGTATTCAGCCGCGCATAATAGGTTTCCAGCTCGCTGTACTCCCGGTACCACGGCGACTGATAGAAGATCGACGCCGGATAGTCGCGCTTGGACTCTCCCGCCATGCTCGCCCACGCCAGATGATGCACGCGCTCCGTCACGCCGAGCGCTGCAAGATAATCGCCCTCCGACTTGTGCCCTCTGAAATCGAAATCCCAGTTCGTAACGCCGTAGATTTCACACATCATCTGGTTTTTGCCCATCTGCTGTACTGCGCTCTGCGCCTGCTTTGCCGTCGTATACTCCCGCTTATCGCACAGGATGTCGATTCCCGGTATGCCAAAGCCCCGGTAATTGCGCATTGTCTCACCCGTGCAGCTTGTCTGTGAATAGAGTGTGGGCTCCTCCATCATATGCCCGGTAAATACAAGCTGATGCTCCCTGCACCATGCGCCAATCGTATCTGCAAACGCCTCCACGAAGCGTTCCGTCACGTGCTCATGATACTCGTAACGGATAACAGACACTTCCCCATCCGGCAGTTCCCAGAACACCTCCGGCAAATGCGCAAGAAAGCTCTCCCCGTACTTCTCGCAGAAGGTATCTTCGAAATCATCCGTATACGGAATCAAAAGCTCCCGTTTCTCCTCCGCCGTTCCGAAAAACTGCTTGAAGGTAAACTGCGGTTCGTCCGAAAAAATCGACGGAATCGACTTTCCAAATTCCGCGCCGAAATGCTTTGCATATTCTTCATGCGTGATTGCAAGGAACTGCTCCAATGCTTTTTTATTCAGCGTATCTACATATGTCTTTCCATTAAATTTCGGATTCGGGGCTGCAAGCTCCAAATAGGCGTACCACTCTTCTCCGTCTTCCGCCGCCTCTCCCTCCGAAAGCCTCCGGCAGGATGCAAGATAACCGTCGCGAAGCTTCACCTCATAGCGCGCCAGAAGCGTGCCGCAGCCTGCGGAACGCTCCCAGAAGCTCTTATCTCCCTTCACATCACGCATCCGCTCTTCGTGCTCTTCCTTTCTCCACGGAGAAAACACTAAAAAGCGCTTCCGGTATGTATCCTCCTCTGTGACCTTTCCGCCCGCAAAGCCGGACGGCCAGCGGTCCTCATCGTAAAGTCCTGTGAGCATGTCCTCGCGTTTTAACTCCGCCGCCACAGCTTCCATCGTCTCAAAAAATTCTTCCCCGAGATATTCCGTGGCAAGTCCTGTCCGACAGTGCAGCGTCGCGCCGCCCATGCCCATTTCCTTGAAATACGAAATCTGCTTTAAAAGTTCTTCCTTATCCAGCTTACAATTCCACGCCCAGAAGGGCTTCCCGCGAAATTCCGCGGGAGGATTTTTAAAATTCTGCAGATAATTTTCCATTTTTCTCCTCCCATCTCTCTTCTTCCGCCGTGCAGATATCTCTTCCGAACACCTGTATCTGCGTCAATGCCGGAAACGGCGACGGCTCTTCCGACTTGATCAGATGCTCGAGTCTAAGCCATGTGATCCGCTTCTTTGGAAATGTAATCTCCTGCCCCTGGTCTGTCTTTTTCAGTTTACACACCATGCACGCCTCATCCGAGAAATGCACGGTAAGCTCTTTCCACCAGTTGTCATGCGGGAAATCGGCTCGCTCATAAATCACAAGTTTATCCACCTCGACCTCTCTTCCAAACTCGAGGGTAAAGCAAGCGTCCTCCCTGCGGTTGATTCCCCATGAGGCGTAGAGCCACTCCCCATGGGAATGATTCTCGACGATTCCGTCAATCGCGTTGCGCGCCGCGAACACCGCCTCGCCGCGTGTCTCTACATTTGCAGTCGCATGCGGATAGCAGCCTGTATCACCGTGCTGGTCGTTGACGTTCACCGCAAGATTGCGGTACTGCGCAATTTCCTCCGCGGTCGCATAGCGCGCGAACAGATAATGGCGTTCTCCCGCGAACGCATTGGGCGGATAGCTGATATGCCCCTCTCCGAACGGAACCGTATAAGTGAGATAACCTGTCAGATAGACAAGCGAACTCCCGAGACATTCATCCACCTGTACCCACAGATAAGCGCCTTCCTTAGGCTGTTCTAAGATAATGCGGTCGCCCTCCTTGTATTCCGCCGTACACACAAGCCCGACCTCGCGCTCCCCATGCGTGACAAATTTTGTATTTCCCGCAGCATCCTGTATTTTCCACGTAAGCATAATTTCATCCTTTCCGCCGCCCGCCTCTTCTGTCAGACCGCACGCGGCTGGTACTCCCATTCTTTTTTCCATTGTATGAAAAATGCAGAAAATACAAAATGCTCATTTCTTCTTTTTTTATGCCATATTTTATGAGGATATTCCCCGCTTCTCTTCTCATGACATAAGCGCAAGGCTTCCGGCTGCAATACATTTCCCATGCTTCCGGTCAAAGAGCAGAACCTGATTTCCATTGACGCGGATCTTCCCCGTCTCACCGATCTTATAGACCGTATTTCCGAAAATCACGCTCGTGAGCAGATAGTTCCCCACCGCAATCTTCATCGTCGATTCCATTCCGGTCGGCATCGCGCCAAACACCGTTCCGCCAATCTCCCCCTCTTCTCCAAAACCAATATTCTCCGGCCGGATTCCCAGCACGAAATCCTCGTCCGTCAATACCTGCTGCGCCTGCATACTCTCCGGTTCTTCGTCGATCCGGCTGATATGGTAACGGAACGTTTCGTCCTTATTTCCCTTTTCCACGTATTTCTTATCCTTGCTCTGTCTGCTCGTCTTCTCCTGTCTCTCTTTCTCTTCGTTCTCCGCTTCTGTGAGCCACTGCGCCAGAGAAAGCTTCTCGTTGCTCCAAAAAACTGCCTTTACGCCGTCTAACATCGAAAGCCTTATCGAACCGTCTTCCTCCTGACTGCCCTTCGCCTCCACAAAGTTAATCGACGGGTTTCCGACGAAATCAGCTACAAACAGATTATTGGGGCGGTTGTACACGGAAAGCGGCGCGTCGTACTGCTGCAATACCCCGTTATTGATGAGACAGATTTTCGTTGCGAGCGTCATCGCCTCCATCTGATCATGCGTTACATAGACAAATGTACTTCCCGTTTCCAGATGGAGCCTTTGCAGCTCATACCGCATTTCCAGACGCAGCTTTGCATCCAGATTTGACAGCGGCTCATCCATAAACAGAACCTGCGGCTTGGGCGCGAGCGTCCTCGCAATCGCAACACGCTGCTGCTGGCCTCCCGACAGTTCCGCCGGATAACGGTCCATGAACATACCGATTTTTACGATTCTTGCCACCCTTCTGACAGACAGATCTATCTCCTCATTTGTCAGCCTGCGCACCGACGTAACTACCTTACCGCCTTTCACAAGGGCGAACTCCTCGTTCAGTTCTTCCCCCTTCCCCCTGTGCGATTTCCTGATGTCCTCCAACTGTCCCTTAAGGCGCTCCGAAAGCCTTTTTGCCTCCGCCGCTGCATCCGGCGCCTCATGCAGCTTCATCGAAAACAATTCCTTTGCCGTGTCGATCGACAGCGTATAAGCGTCAATCAATTTCAGGTATGCCTTGCCGGCGTCCAATTTTCCCTGCTTATCCCTGCATTCCTCTGTGATGCGCACGATTTCAGCAGGATTCTTAAGAGCCGCAAGCAGCGCCGCCTTCTTCTTCGCCGCGAAATCATAGGTCGGCATTTCTTCCCTGATATTGCTTAATCCAAACGAAATATTCTGGTACACTGTCATGTTCGGCCAGAGCGCATAATTCTGAAATAAGAAGCCGACCTTTCTCTTGTTGGCGGGAATATTGATTCCCGCCTCGCTGTCATAGACCACGGTATCGCCGATCTGAATCCGCCCGCTCGTCGGCGTCTCAAGCCCCGCGATCATGCGAAGCGTCGTCGTTTTTCCGCAGCCGGAAGGTCCGAGCAATGTGATAAACGCATTGTCCTCAATCTCTAAATCCAGATGGTCTACGGCATAGAATTTCCCCCATCTTTTGGTTACATCTCTTAATATAATCTGCGGCATTGTCATATCCTCCTCATTTTCCGGTTATCCTCTTTTTCCATTTCCCTGCTGCGTCATTTCCCGCTGATTCCCTCGTCAAGGCTTGCTCCTGTCAGCTTATTTACCAGCGTATTGAAGAATAAAATAATCACGATCAGAATCAGATTGATTGCACTCGAAAATGCATACAGTCCCATCTCGTCAAAATAGTCCAGCGTGGTCGATAAGATAAATCCCTGTGTGCACAGCAGCAAAAACAGAGACAATTCCCTTAAGCACGTCATAAACGGCAGCATATAACCGCTGATAATGGACGATTTCTGAATCGGAATAATAATGTATAACATCCGCTTATGCCACGGCAAATCCTGTATGATCGCCGCCTCCTCGATTTCACCGCTCAACTGCAGCATGGAGTTTAATGCGCTCCTGCTCGCAAACGGAATATACTTTACCGTGCCGACAATAATCAGCAGCGCATATGTATTGAACAGATTGATCTTATCGTTCGAGAACAGGATAAAATATGCTGCTCCGACTGCCAGAGACGGCATCAGGTACGGCAGGAATGCCATATTGTTTACATAATTCGCCCACTTGCTGCGCCGGTTCTTTGACACCGCATATCCGATCAGCATACCGATCGTTCCCGCAATCAGCGCACAACATACGGCAACGAGCATCGTTCCTCCCAGCGCATGCCATATCGTGGAGTTGAACAAAATACCGTTCTGCCCGAACATCGAGCTGTCCGCACTGTTGCTTCTTGTCAGCCACCACTTCGTTGTGAGATTGCCCGCATCTCCCGTGTAAAGGAAACTGTAATCTCCCGGATTCGGCAGGAACGTCTCGATTGCGAAAGAAATGATCGGGAAGATACTGGTAAAAAAGGTAACGACCACGAGCACGCCTGCAATCACGTATTTCCCCGCTTTTCCGAGGTTGATCTTAGAAATCTGCCCGGATTTTCCGGTGACTGTCGTATAGCTCTTCCGGCTCTTTAAGCTCATCTGGTTGAGCCCGAGAATCATCACGCCGAAAATCATCATGATAATTGCAAGGATGCTCGCCTCTCCGGTGTATTTGCTGTTGAGCGATACATACTTGGTGGACAATGTGGTAAGCCCCAGATAGTGCGGCACCGGATAGCTTCCCATCGCGCTTCCGAATACCAGAAGAATCGTTGAGAGGATAGCCGGCTTTACCATCGGAAGCGTCACGCGAAACATGATTCTCCACTTCGGCGTGTCAAGTATCGTCGCAGCCTCCTCGAGATTCGCGTCCATATTGCGGAAAATGCCGCCGATCATGATATAGGCAAACGGCGCATAGTGAAGCCCTAAAACGACCGCGCTTGGGAATAATCCCTGACACCACCAATTCGGCATCGTAATTCCGCAAAGCGAAGCTAACAGCCCGTTCGCCGTTCCTGTGACCGCATTGCTGTTAAATAAGTTCTGCCATACGACAGCCAGCGTCCACTGCGGCATGATGTACGGAAAGATAAAAATAGAACTCAAATATTTTTTGCATTTCATATTGGTTCTTGTAATCAGAAATGCTAAGAGCCCTCCGAATACAATCGCAATCAGACAGGTGAGCACCGCCAGACATACGGTATTCCACATCGGTATCCACAGATTGGTCTTTGCAAGCCTGCTGGTAAAAAGATCCGTGTAATTTACCGCCGTATAACCTTCGGCTTTCCCCGAAAGATGCGCGTCGATCGTTCCCGGATGAATCTGAAAGGTATCTTTTATGATCGCCACAATGGGTGCGACCGTAGTAAATGTCAGCACAATGCCGAACAGCAGCAAAATCACATTCTGCGGTTTTGAAAAAAAGGTTCTGATTTTATTGATTCGGATCGCCCTTGACCTGTTTTGCGTTTTCTGTCCCATAACCTTCTCCTTAAATGCTTCAAAGACGCGGGAACGCCTTTGAAGCTATCCTAGATATTTCTTACTCTACGCTGCCTTCCCCGTATTTCCCTAACATCTCGATCCAGCTTCCCACGGTAAAGGAAACGGAAGCACAGTACTCGGGATCTTCCATGACCAGATGTCCTTCCTTCTTCCACCACTCAAAGCCCCTGTCATTCTTATTATCGCACACCACATTTCCGCTCTCGTCACAGCCTGCCTTGCTGTGTCCATAGGTTGCCTCGATTGCATTTGCCACGTCAGGATTATAGGAGTAGCTTCCCATATCCTTGCCCCACGCGCTGTAACCATCCTCCGTACAGGTCATAAATGCAATGAACGCACATGCCGTCCACGGCAGCGGACTGTTGTCCGTCACGAATAAGTAATGGCAGTACCCATATCCGCCGATTCCCTGATAGCCGTCCTGATATGCCGCAACCTTGACGTTATTTACCGATACGGTAGGTGATTCCTCTACGGAACGGAACTTGTTATAGACCAGAAGTCCGCACTGATTCGTTGCGGAGTCAGCTACCAGCGTATTGCAGATCGGGCCGTCATCCGTCTGCGCGTTGTAGCTTTCTACCCAGAGCTTGATCCACGCCAGCGCATATTTTCCGTCTGCACCAAGTCCCAGATCTTCGGCATCCTGCGCCACCTCGTCAATGACCGGCTTAAAATATGCCTGCGAGTCGGCGTCCAGCGCCTCATACGCCTCTCGTAGCATCGCCGCGTAGGTGTCCTCCGTCAGCATGTATAAAAAGTTCTTGCCGACTACCTCGGAATCGATATCCATAAACAGCGCATGAACGTCCTTCCCCACAAAATCCCAGCAGTTCGTATACTCCTTGCTTCCCGTACAGTTGTACTCAAATACTTTGTTCTGTGCCTGCAGCGGGAGATATCCCTCGTACGCGTCCGGCGTTGTCGCATTCGCCGTCGCCCACTCCATAGGGACGTAGGTATCAAGTATACCGGTCTGGACCATCTTGGACTCGATCTGATTGCCGTCCTGAATCAGCGTCATCGCAAAAGTTCCGGTCGGCTTTAAAGAGTCCGCCGTAAGCTGCTCGAAAATCTTGTTGTTCTTCGGCTGCTGCCACTCATATTCCATCGAGTAGGACGGATCGATCGACTGCAGGTACTCGATGAATATCGGAAGTGCCGCTTTACCGCGGCTGGAGTTGCCGACCCCGTAAAATGTCTGCCCGTTCGACTCCTCGATTGCCTTTTTCGCAAGCTCCTCTAAGGTCATCCCCTCCGCTTCTTTGATGATCTTCTGTGTCGCGGTCAGATCGTCGTCTGATGCCGTGTCATTTCCCTTTGCCTCGTCTGCATCCCCCGATGCATTCTGCATGGTTTCTGTTCCCTCTGCCCCTCCGGTGTTACCGCTTGCTGCTGACCCGCAGCCTGCCAGTACCCCCGTTGTCATACAGCCTGCGAGAACTAGTGCAAATACCTTCTTTTTCAATGTTTTCTCCTCCTTTTTTGAACACATTGCATATAGTTATTTGGGATATGATTATTATATAAATTCTGTTTTGTGAAATATATACGGTAATCATGCGATTACTTTTGAATTTCTGTAATCTTTTACCAATGCCTGCATCTGTCCTGAAATTCGGAAGGATTCACGCCCACAATTTTCTTGAATACCGTGGAAAAATATGTGATATCCCGATAGCCGACCTGTTCCGCCACCTCATAGACCTTGATCCGGCAGTCCGCAAGCAGCTCCATAGCGCGGCGGATGCGGTAACGTACAATGTAGTTGTTAATTGTGTAGCTGGTCTCCTTTTTAAAGACATGGCTTAAATGTCCGTCGCTGATTCCAAGGTATTCCGCAATCATTCCCACGGACAAATCGGGAGCGCCCAAATGCTCCTCAATGAACCCAAGTGCCTCCGCCACATACTTGCTTTTATCCCCCTTGGGAAGCGAGAGCAGATACTCCTCCTTACCGCCCTCCTGCGGCAGCTTTCGCAGCATTCTCTCCTTTACCTCCGCTACCGCCCGCTCCAGTTCTCCGTCCCGGAAGGGTTTTAACAGATAATCCGCCGCCTCGAGCCTGATGGCGTTCCTCGTGTACGCAAAATCGCTGTACGCCGTCAGAAAAATCACATATGCGCTGTTTCCCTCTGCCCGCAGATGTTCCAGCATCTCCATGCCCGTCATCTTCGGCATTTTAATATCGCATATGATAAGCTGCGGATGGTATTTTTGCACCGCAAGAAGCGCCTCCTCGCCGTCTTCTGCTTCCGCAACTACCACGCAGCCAAGCGCCTTCCAGTCCGTCTCCAGCACAATGCCGCGTCTTACAACTTCCTCGTCATCTGCCACAAGCACCTTCACCATATCCATTTTGTTTTCCCCCGTCTTATCTCCTCAATCCTAATTTTTCAATCATCCATCCCGGGCGCCTCATGAGGAAGCTTCAGCACGACCTTCGTTCCCCCTGTCTGCTGATTTTCCACAGAAAGCCCGTATTGCTCTCCGTAATACAGGCGCAGAATCGTGTCAACATTGCGAAATCCGAGATGTCCCCGCAGTTTTTCCTTGTTTCTGCCATTCAAAAGCCCGATCATCTCCTCGTCCATGCCGCAGCCGTCGTCCGACACCTCGATATACATGACCCGCCCTTTCTCATAAATATTAATAAAAATATGGCCGTGTTCACATTCCGCGAGTCCGTGGATGACGGCATTCTCCACAATCGGCTGGACAACCAGCTTCGGGATCAGGCAGTCCTCCAGTTCCAGCGGTACTTCAATATCCAGTTCGAACCTGTCATGGAAACGGATTCTCTGAATCTCAACATACCCCTCCACCAATCGGAGTTCCTCGCTTAATGTAATCCACTTTTCCTCTGAAATGCTCGTTCTGAAAATTGTCGCCAGCCCCGAGGCGAGCACTGCCAGCTCATCCACGTGATTCGCCTTGGCAATCCACTTCATGGTATCAAGCGTATTGTAGAGAAAATGCGGATTGAGCTGCGCCTGCATCATGGCAATATTCGCATCGTTTATTTCCTTTTGCTGGCGCACCTGCAGTTCCATATATCTCTTTAATTTTCCCGCCATCTGGTTAAAATTTCCGGTCAGAATGCCAAGCTCATCCTTTCGCTTTGCATGAAGCCGGACGTCCAGATTACCGTTCTGCGCCAGACGCATAGCTTCTGAAAGCATTCTGACCGGCTCCGAGAGACGGCTGCTCAGGATCTGTGCTACGACCAGACATAACAACAGGCTGATTCCCGTCATAATCACAAGAATGAATAGCATTTGCGCCAGAATCTCCTCCGTAAACACCATCGTCCTGCCGATTGCCAGATACAGCCCGGTATCTCCGACCGCACGCACCTCATAATACACCGAATCCGCTTCCCGGTCTGGCGCTTCCCCGCTTAGCAGCCTCTCACGAAGCGTACCGGCAATGCCGCCTGTCTTCGCTCCCTTAGTGCTGTATATCTCCTCAAAAAAGGAATCCAGAAGGCAAAAGCCTGTACCCTCTTCCACACTTCCGGCGCACAGTGTGTCGAAATGCTCCTCCGTAACATCAAGCACGAGATATCCGATACACTCGTCCTCTTCGTTATAGATTGCACGCGCCGCCTGCATGGAAAGTCCGTCCGCGATCTGATATCCCACTGCATCACGCAGCACAAGCTGGTCGATATTCGTCCCCGCCTGCTTTAAAATTCCCCAGTAATCGGGCATGGTAACATCGTATGTACCGCTGCCCGTCGCATATCTGGTTACTCCCCCGGCATCGCAGATACGGAAATCCGCGTATTCCCGCAGTCCCTCCGTCTCCTGATACAGCAAATTGTAGACCCGGTTCTGCTCCCAGCGGTTTTCTGCAGTAATTCCCTCTTTTACCTGCTGATTCCCACAAATCCTCTCCGCCGCAAGGTCAAACGCCTCGAATTTCTCCAGCAGCAGCGCTTCCATTGCTTCAAGCTGCCCTCCCGCACGCTTCTGTTCCTTCTGCGTGATCGCCGTCTGGAATATCCCGATCAGAAAGCAATTGGAAATAATAAGCGGGATGACTGACAGCACGATAAAACAAATCAGAAGTTCTTTTTTAAATGTCCATTTTATTTTCTTCTTCATCATCATACGCTTCTGCATCATGTTCCCGTCAGCGCCGCCCATTTTTCCAGCATCTCGCTCCGGCTCTCTGCGGCGCGCTCCAAGTCATAATGAATTTCGTTTGGGATTGCTTCCTGTGTGATATCTGTCCTGACAGATCTTCGGTTGCACTGCTCCACCAGAAATCTCTGTGTTTCCTCACTCACTGTAAATTCCATAAAAAGCTCCGCATTTTCCCTGTGCGGACAATTCTTTATTATTGCAGTTCCGTCAGGAAGCGCCGAAGTTCCCTCCACCGGGTATACCATGCTAAGATCCGCGCCTTTTTGCATTTGCTTTCTGGCGCTCTCCTCGTTTGTGATTCCGATCATCCGTGTTCCCGATGCGACTTCCTCCAAAACACGCACCGAATCCGGCGCGATATTTCCGTCCAGATTATCTACAAATGAAGTTATAACTTCATCCTGTGTCAATCCCTCGCCCTCAAGCACCTGTATCATCGTAAGAAGCGCCGTGCAGGAGCTTCCCGACGTATCCGGCGCTGCACAGGAAATCTTCCCCTTCCAGTTGCCGTCAAGCAGTTCCTCCCAGCTTGTGGGCACACCGGCAGAATAAACAAGCTTGTTATTATAAATAAAGACAATCGGAAGACTGGAAAACGAAATCCATTTTCCATCAGGATCGTAATAATCGCTCCTTAGTACTTCCGACTGTCTGCACTCATATGTCTCAAAATAATCATTATATGCACTTAAATTATCCACTCCGCCGCCGAACATCACGTCGCCGGAATCCATACCGTCCTCCTTTGCAATCCGCCCTAATATCTCGTTGGTCCCCCCGTCTACGACCTGTACCCAGATTCCCGTCCGCTCTTCAAATTCCTTAATGACCGGCTCATAGATTTCTTTCTTGTGCGCCGTGTACACGATAAGAATCTGCTCCTCATCCGGCGCATACTGCTGCCCGCCCGCTTCCCCCGGCTGCGGGCTGTGCGAAGCCACCGCCGTCATCGCAAACAACAGGAAAAGCAGCAGCAGGCTGCCCGTGTATCTCCCCCGTTTTTCCATAAAAAAATCCTCCGTTTTCCTGCCAGCCACCATGTGCTATCATTATAAAACAGGAAAACGGAGAAAAAAAGTACAGTAACCGTTTCAGTTTTTGCGTTTTAATTTTTGCGGTGCATTCCCGCATACGCGACGCAGCAGACGATGAGATAGCCGAGCACCGCGATGACGGAGGATTCCACGCCGAACTCTCCTCCGGTGATTGCGAAATGCCGCGAAGAGAGGACATAGGAACAGATATTGCCGGAATCCGCGGTTTCTCCTACACCAAGAACGCCGCCTATAATGATGATATTCCACACGGCATGGACAGCCGCGCTGTTCCAGACAGACCTTCCCTCCAATGAGATCAGCGAAAACATAATTCCGACCACAGTTCCCGCAATCAATACCAGAATCGCACTAAGAACGCTAAGGTCAGAGCTTAAGTGCAGCATACCGAACAGAACCGACGGTATGATGATGGCGGCGCATCTTCCGAACCGCTTGTCAAGCAGATTAAGTATCACGCCCCGGAAGACAAGTTCCTCTACCGCTCCGGCAGAAACCCCGTAAAAAAAGACTGCCATGATAACTGTATTTATCATATCCCATACCGTCATATCGCTTCTTACAAATTCCCCCGGCAGACACAGATAAATTCCGGTGACAGCAAGCGGCAGGAGAAATGCCGTAAGCAGCCATTTTAAATCAATTCGAAAACGCGGGATATTATAATCCGTTAAGCTGCCTTTTAAAAAGCGGGTAATCAGAAGCTTTATCAGAAAATAAACGCACGCAATATAGATTACGCCCTCTGCAACCACACCGATATCCAGCGGAAGTGGAAGCATGGCAAGTGCAATAGCCGCCACTTGGGCAGCAATATTAGCCCCAATCATAATTACAAGCACCAGAATAATCCCGCCGATTACTTTTCCGACTCCGACTTTCTCCTCCATCACAGACCTCCATCTTATCTCTTACGCTCTCTTATCGTCCAATCTCCACATCAATGCTGCCCATACCGCAGTCTAATTCAATCGTTCCGATTGCTCCCTCATTGGTCGCCTGATAGCTTCCGCTTAAATTGGAGTAGGACTTGCCGTTTACTTCCACTTCACCAATGCCACAGCTTATCTTATAATCGTAATCCTGCTCCTTCTTTCCAAGCAGCTCGATCTCCATCTCGCCGATGCCGCAGTCTGCCACAAGATCCCCATTCACAGTTCCCGCCATGGAAAGATCTCCGACTCCGCAGTCCAGATTGACATCTCCATAGGTACCGCCGCCGATGTCCAAAGACCCTGCTCCAAGACTCACGGTCATCTTCTCCGTCACGGTAAAGCCCGTCGTCGTAAGCTCGCCTGCTCCGACATACAGTGTCAGTTCCTTACAGCTAAGCCCCTCAATCTCTGCATCCGTCGCTCCGATATTCAGCTCTACCGTACCGAACTGCATTCCTTTCGGAATCTCAATGACGATCTTCGCGTGATTATTTGTGCGGTAATGATGCTCCGTATCATAAAGAACAGTAAGTGTACCGTTCTTTACCTCGTTGTCATAATACTTCTCATGAATACGGTATGTCTTGACTATAATATTCGTATCGTCTGTTCCCTCTTTAAAATCAACGACCGCCGCATTTACATCGAGCTTGAGATTCTTTGCCTCCGCAGCCGCAAAGGTATAAGTGCTTTCCGCTGTTCCGGCAGCCCCAGCGTCATGGTCCGAATCGCTATCTGCATTGTCATCATCCTCGACGTCTCCTACATCGATATCGCCTACATCGATATCGCCCACGTCCACATAGTCTTCCAGGTCTTCCCATCCAAAATCCACATCAGAATCGTTGTAGTATATACCGTGAAGTCCGATATGCCAGTTTCCGTAATTCAGTTCTCCGTCGTCTGCCATCTGGCGAATCGATTTGTTTCCGTCCATGAGGGAAGCAATCCCGCAGAGCAGGATCCCGACTCCTCCAAGTATCGCCGCGATGATCAGGCTTACTTTCGTAAATTTCTTCATGCCGCAACACGCTCCTTTCTCTTGTCAAACGGTTTCTTACACAGGTTCCAGATTCCCTTAAGTGCCCATGGCAGGAATACGCCGAACACCCAGATCACTAACAATACCGCAAGAATCCCGAGTGCCAGAACAATCAGTCCGCCGCCGCAAAGCCCGATTCCGACTGCCGGAGCACCGCTGAACATAAGGCCGGTTCCACAGCCGATCAATACAAATCCCACAAAAATGAGCGACGCCATGACCGCGATCACCGCAACCGCCACACCGAACAGCGCTGCAACGACTGCGAGCAGCACGCACAGAATCACAAGAAGGAGCGTAAGCCAGATCGGTGAAGTAATCGCAAGAAGCGCCACTGTAAGCCCCGTCATTCCTCCATGATTCTTCTTCGTCTTCTGCGCTCCGTTCAGATTCTGAATCGTCTGATTTACATTCTTATAATATTCCTCGTCACGGTTGGCAAACGCATTGTAGCCGCTCCCGTTTCCGTCAATTCCCATATCCTTTAAAATGCTCTCCGCGACCTTCTGCGGGGACTCCAGTTCCGCAATGATCGACGCTTCATTCGACTCCCCTGCATCCTCAAAATAGCTCCGGTAAAATGCAAGTGCCTCCCTGCGCTCCTCCTCCGAAATCCCGGACAAAAGCGCCTCCAACTGTCTTAAAAATTCTTCCTTGTTCATTTTCAAACTCCCTCCTCGGAAAATAGCTTTGTTATTTTCGAAGAATAGTCATCCCATTCTCTGCGGTACTCCGTAAGCTTCGCGCTCCCTGCTTCCGTGATCTTATAATACCGGCGGTTGCGTCCTCCGCATTCCCTGTCATAGACAATCAGGCATCCGTCCTTCTGCAGCCTGCGCAGAACCGGATAGAGCGTTGACTCCGACACCTCGATTGCCCTTCTGACGTCCTGGGTAATCTTGTAGCCGTACGTGCCTTCCTCCTCCTTGGAAACGACCGCCAGAACAATCGCGTCCAACAGAGCGGCACCCGTATTAAACACCATATTCCGTGCCCCTTTCGTTATGAGATTATATTATCTATCTTTTATAATATTATTTCTTTATCAATACTATATATTATATAATATCATTTTGTCAACATTATTATTTGAAAAATGTACTATTTTTGATATATACATAACGCAGTACTTCCGAAAAGCAGTTCTTTCGAATCACGACACTCCCGTATCACGCTACTTTGGACATGCAAAAAAAGGGAGCCGTACTGCCCTCGCAGTACGGCTCCTTTCTGGCGTCTTCCCAGTGTAGCGACACATTCACTAACCTTCCCAATCCGCGCGCCTGATAATACCGACGCCAATCGGATAAGGTCCCGTGTGAACGCCGATCGTAGCTCCGATCTGGTAAATCTTTATCTCATTGATTCCGAGGCGCTCCCGCACCAGGTCCTTTAACATCTCACGGAACTGACAGGCTTCCCCGTAATCATATCCAAAACCGATGGCGAAGCTGTACTCCCCCAGCTTCGCATTCCGCTCATCGAGATAGGCTTTGAGCATCTGTACGACCTTCTCCATGGACTTGTGGCGGTTTCTCGTCACGCCGGAATTGAAAATCTCGCCTTCCTTTAAGGTGATGAGCGGCTTGATCTTGAGCGCCCCGGCGGCAAGCCCCGTAAGCTTTCCGATTCTGCCGCCGTGCTTTAGATAATCGATGCTTCCGATAGTAAAAAAGATTCTGCCGCTCTCGCGGATTGCCAAGATGCGCTCTACGATGCGGTCATACTCCCACCCCATATCGCGCAGCCTGCACGCCTCGAGCACATACAGTCCCTGCAGCACCGTATTCACCGTAGCGTCGATGACCGTGATCCTTGCATCGGGATATTCCTCAAGAACCATATCGCGCGCCGTGTTCGCCGACTGCATCGAGCCGCTGAACTTCGTCGTGATACAGATACAGATCATCGGCGTTCCTTCCTTTGCCAGCGGCAAAAAGACCTGATAATAGTCGTCCACGGAAGGCATCGAGGTCTTGGGAAATACATCCGGGTGCTCCACCATCTGCTGATAAAATTCCCGGATATCTAACTCCTCTCCTTCCTTCCGATAGGTCTCTCCATCGAATGACACATAAAAAGGCACCACGCGTATATCTCTCTTATCGGTAATCTCTCTTGAGAGGTCTAATGAACCGTCGCTGATAATCTGAATCTTCTCCTGCATAAAATCTCCTTCATCTTTTCCATCAGAATCATTATTGCCCACCGCTCCAAAAGCGGAGGTCCTATTCACCGAAAAGGTAAATTCCGCGCTCCGTAACCCGGATTTCCGGAATGACCGTAAGCGCCATAAAGGAAAGCGTAATAAACGGATCGACGTCCTCGGAAATGCCAAGCTCTCTCGCCTCTTTTAACATAGCCGCCATCTTCTCGGTCGCTTTCTCATACGGCTGGTCGCTCATCAGTCCTGCAATCGGCAGCGGCAGCACATCTACGACCCTGCCGCCCGCAACAATCGCGTAGCCGCCCTGCTGCTCCTCTACCGCCTTGATCGCGAGCAGGATATCATCGTCGTTGTCTCCTGCCACGATCAGGTTATGAGAATCGTGCGCTACAGACGTCGCGACTGCGCCGCCCTTTACCCCAAAGCCTTTCAGCGGCGCCACACCGATTTCTCCGGTCTTTCCGTGACGCTCCACGACACAGATTTTATTGTACACCTCATTCGGGACGAAATATCCCTGCTCCGATGGTACTTCCTCCACCAGATGCGTCGTCACGATCTGATGCGCATTCATCAGAATCACATCCGTTTTCCCGTCACAGGCAAGCTGAATGCGCTCCTTTGTGACATCCCCGACATGAACCGTGCAAAGCAGCTCCTGCGGCACTTCCACCGAATACTTCCTCGCGTAATCCCTGTCGGTTAAAATCCTGCCCGCTTTCATGACTGCCGTCGGGCGCACTTCCTTTAAATCATCCAGAAATACAATGTCCGCGTGGTAACCTGCGCCGATCGCACCGTAATTTTTCAGTCCATAGAACATTGCCGTCTGGTAGCTTCCCATCTTATAAGCCTTCGCCACCGGAACCCCCAGCGCGATCGCTTTGCGGATACAGGTACTGATATGTCCTTCCTGCTGAATCTCCTCGATATGCTTATCGTCCGTGCAGAACGCGCACTGATCCAGAGCCACCTCCGCATCTAAGAGCGTACCGATCAGCGTCTCCAGATTCTTTGCGCCGCTGCCCTCCCTGATATAGATGTGGAATCCGGCGCGCAGCTTATCGAGCACTTCCTTCGGCGTTGCGCACTCGTGGTCGTTCTCAACCCCAGCAAGGCGGTACGCCTGCACCGTTTTTCCGGTAATTCCGGGTGCATGTCCGTCAATGTGCTTCTTCGAGAAAAGCTCCAGCTTGTCCGCCATCCTGCGCTCGCCTGTGGCACATTCCGCAAAACGCATCGTCTCCCCGAGTCCCAGAACACGGGTGTTGTCCACATATTTCATCATGTCGGACGCAAGGAACTGACCGCAGCCGTTCGTCTCTACATCCGTCGCTGGCACAGAGGACGGGACCATATAGAAAATATCGACAAGCGACTGATTCGCACATCTTAAGAAATAGTCCATGCCTTTCGTACCGCACACATTCACAATTTCGTGCGGATCTGCAACGATTGTCGTCGTCCCCGCCTGCACGAGCACCTTGGCAAGCTCGCCCGGCGCGACCATGCTGGATTCTATGTGCATATGTGCGTCCAGAAAGCCCGGCACCAGATATTTCCCGGTGCAGTCAATCTCACGTATGCCTTCATAGGAGCCAACGCCCACAATCGTATCCCCGCAGATCGCCACGTCCGCGTCGATGATTTCCTCCGTAAATACATTGAGTATTCTGCCGTGCTTTAAGACGAGATCCGCCTTGCAGACACCGTTCGCACAGTCCAATCTTCTCTTTCTGTCTATCATAACTTCCTCCAACTCCACATATGCCGTAAAGCAGCGCAGAGGAATCCCGCTACTTCCTCTGCACTGCCGTTACTTAAGAAAATAATCCCTTGAAAAAATCTGCAATTGCAGTAAATGCATTGGTGAAAAATGAACCGATGGACGATAACAGCCCGCTCGCATCTCCACCGCCGTCTCTATAGGAATGGTACAGAGATTCCGCATAATCCACCAGACCGTTTAAGTCAATGCCGAGCGACGTGATCTTAAGCAGAAGGTCTACAATCTGCTGACGCTCGGAATCTGACAATGTGACCTGATACTTCTCACACGCATCGTCGATCGCCTCGTTGATGCTCGCCTCGTCCTTCAGATCGTTCTGCGCAATGACCGACTTAATATAAGCGATAAATTCCTCCACCTCTTCATCGGTAAGTCCCTCAATCGTCTCTTCAAGCTGTCCGGTGATGACAAGCTCATTTAACGCGGCGTCGATAATCTGCGCGTCGATCGTCTCCCCTGTCATCTCCTGATAAGCTTTAAATATTCCAACCAGCGCTGCCGTACCGGAAATACCGGTCGGTCCTGCAACGATAATGTCCGCATCCGTAACGCCTGCCGTTGCCAGTGCGTTCTTGTACATGCCGACGGTACAGTACGTGATATTGCTCGTGGAAATATTAATTCCGCTCCCCTTCTCACGCTCGACAATCACGACCGAAGAAAGCGATTTGCTTCCGATCTGTGATGCGTCGATGTAAGCGTCCAGATACTGATGTTCTTCCGCGTTTGTGACATATACGACATCATAGTCCGACAGATTCGCCGGGTCGATTCCCATTAAGGACAGTACCGTGTTCCGCTGCTCATCGCTAAGATCCGCGCCAAGCGACAGATACGGCTTGTCATTCGCCTTGATCTCTACCTTATCGCCGGTCCCCTGTACCGTTACATCCCCCTGAACGGATGCTGCTTCACCGCTCTGGCTGCTCTGGGTACTCTGATTATTCTTTGTTCCCTGATTACTCTGGGTATTCTGGTTCGTATTGTCCACGATGACGTCACCCTGCACGCTCTGTGCGCCCGCGTCCGTCTGGTTTCCCGCGTCTGTCTGCGCGCCTGCATCCGTCTGGTTTCCCGCGTCTGTCTGCGCGCCTGCATCCGTCTGGTTTCCCGTATCTGTCTGCGCGCCTGCATCCGTCTGGCCTCCCGCGTCCGTCTGTGTGCCTGCATCCGTCTGGCTTCCCGCATCCGTCTGCACGCCTGTATCTGTCTCTGATGCCGCCGCTGTCACCGGTGACGCTATAAGCATCGCTGCTGCCATAAGCAGACTGATTCGTCTGTTCATATTCTTTTTCACTGTAATTCCTCCTTGTCTCATGTCTTCTTGAAACAAGTCATCATTTTACTACGAACCACACCCAAAAACAACCCGCAAGGCCTGTTCTTGCCCGCATTTAATATATTTTTAAGATTTGTTCTTCCAAAATCTTCCCGTTTTCGCCTTATTCCTTCACACGGACATTCAGCCATGCCGCGATATCCGCAGCGACCCGGTCTCTGTCCGTCTCGTTTAGTATCTCGTGGCGGTCATTCTCATAGAGCTTGTATGTAATGTCGGTAAGTCCTGCCTTCTGATACATGGCATAGACGCGCTTCACGCCCTCGCCCAGATCGCCGACCGGATCGTCCGCGCCGGAGACAAAGAACATCGGCAGCTCCTTTGGAACCTTCTGCACATTCTCCATCTGATTGTCAAAAAGCACCGCCTCCATCAGACCCTGATAGCCGTTTACCGTAAAAAGGAAGGTACAGCGCGGATCGGCGTAATATTCCTTTACATTCTCCACATTCTTCGACAGCCAGCTATTTGCATAATCCTTTCCGTACAGATCATATTTCTTATACGGCTTGCTGTAGGAAAGCGACTGCAGGAATTTACTTCTGTAGTGCGATCCGTGGAACTTTCCAATCACCTTACACAGGAAAAGCCCAAGCTTCATTGTCCCGTCCGGCACACTTCCGGTTCCCATAATGACAGCTCCCGCAACGCCCTCCGGATGGAGACACAGATATTTTCGCAGCATATAAGAGCCCATGCTGTGCCCCATCATAAAATAAGGCACGCCCGCATTCTCCTTCTGCACCATCACGCGGAGCTTGTGCATATCCTCGACGACCGTATCGCTCGGATTCTTCTCCGCAAAAAAGCCCCAGTCCGCCTCCGACTGAATCGACGCGCCGTGTCCCAGATGGTCGTGTCCGACCACAAGGAATCCCTGTGTATTTAAGTACTCCGCAAACGGCCTGTAACGCTCAATGTACTCAATCATGCCGTGCGTAATCTGTAAAATCGCCTTATACTCCCCGCTCTCCGGCATCCACTTGACCGCGTGGATCGTCGTCTTACCATCCGTTGATAAAAAACTGAATTGTTCTTCTTTTGTCATAATATCCCCTTTCAATTTCTCCTATATTCTTTCGCTGACAGCTTCTGGCTTTCAGAGGTTCATAATTCTCACTCCTGCTTCCCCTCTTCGGCAGACTGCTGCATCCGCTTGCAGATTTCTTCCAGTTCGTCGGCGCCGCCCTTTAGTTCCCCAAGTTCCTCGCCAATCTCCTTCATCTGCCCGAGCATGCGCTCCTGCGTGCCTGCATTCTCCTCCTGTGACTGGCGCAGCGCATCGGTTCTCCCGACGATGCCCTCCGGCATCAGCCCCTTTGGTTCAATCTGCTGCTCCTCATATGCCGCCATGCTCTGCGAGGAATCCTTATACAGCTTTCCCATGGAAATATTATTTTCCTTCAAAAGCTCGGCGAGGTGATGCGCCTGCTCTTCCAGCTCCGCAATCCGCGCGTCCGCACCCGCAAGCTGCTCCTTAAGCTCGCGCGCCTCTTTCTCATAGGTATCGGAATAGACACGGATTTCCTCCGCCGCCGCAACAAACTTACTGCCGCTCTCTCCCATTCTGCCCGCCTCAATCGCGGAATTAAGCGAGAGAACGCTCATATTCTTCGACAGTTCTATCATCCGGTCAGCGCGCTCCCTTAACGCGGTCTGTCCCTCGCGAAGCGCCGCCGGCGTCTCTGTGATATATTTCATCGGCGTGGTAAAATGCTTGTTATTCTCTACAATTTCCACGATCTTCTCATTCTGTTTCCTCACCTGATCCACAAATACGGAATGGTTCGCCTCAAAGACTCCCATACCGTTATTTAACTCAATGATTGCACTGTAAATCTCCCCTGCTGCCTTGGAACTGTTTTCCGCCAGCTCATGCACCTGCTGCATCTGCTCCTTTAAGCCCTCGATATCCTTCTCCATCTGTGCTCGTGAAGCCGTCATGCGCGCAAACTGCTCTGTGGCATTGTCCCTTTGCCCGGCAATCCCCAAAAGCAGCTCCCGCTTCCTCTCATTCGCCTTCTTTGCAGCGGCAAGCTCTGCTTCCAGCGCCTTTTCTCTCTTCCCACCAAACATATCCAGTCCTCCAGCTTCCTTTATTGATAATTGCGGATGATAAGCTGCACGCTCTCCATCCCCTGATAATCGTTGATCTCCGGATAGTATACCGCCGACATCCGGATCCGGTTTGCCCTGCCCGAAAATGCGGCATCCACCTCGTCTGCGCCAAACTTCGCGCCGTAATAAGCCTTCCACGCCTCCACGTCCCCGAAGTATACCGCCGAAACCGGCTGTCCATGCTCCGTTTTCAGATTCAGCTTTAAGACATTCTGATTCTTCCCGACAACAGACGCGCGGGCAACGGACAAATTCTTATCCGCAAACTGCGGCTTGTTATTTCCTTTTCCGAACGGCTCAAGCAATGCAAGCTCCCGCACCATGGAAATCGTCGGATACGCCGCCGGCATTGCAATGTCTATCCTTATCTTAGGGATAAAATCGTCTTCTGTCAATTCACAACATGTATTAATTTTCTCCCGGAAAACCGCTACATCTTCCGCTAGCGTCAGTCCTGCCGCCATCGGATGTCCGCCGAATTTCGAAAAACATTCCCTGCATTTGCAAAGCTCGTCGTACATGGAATATGTCTCGATGGAACGCCCGGAGCCTTTGACGCCCTCTTCCCCATCGGTCAGGACGAAGACGGGCTTGTGATAGAGTTCCCGGATTCTGCCCGCGATAATCCCCGCAAGGCTCTCATGCACCTTCGGCAAATAGATGACAAGCACCTTTTCCCCCGCTTCTCCTTCGTCTACCACGCGCTTTGCCTCTTCTACGCCGTCCGCAGTCATGTCCTTTCTCTGCGCGTTCAGCTCCACGAGTTCTTCTGCAATTTTTCCTGCATCATATTCATTTTCTTGCAGGAATAAATTCAGTGCAATTCTTGCCGTCTCAAGCCTGCCGCTGGCATTGACACAGGGTCCAAGCACAAACCCGATATGATACGCCGTAATCTGCTCCGGGGCAAGCTTGTTCTTAAAAATGAGCGCACGCATCCCGGGATTTTTCGTCCGGTGCAGCCGTTTAAGCCCCTCGCGTACCAGAATCCGGTTCTCGTCCGTCAGATCCATCACATCGCCCACCGTGGCAAATGCGACGTTCTCAAGGAAATCATACGCTTCTTCTGCCGGAATCCCAAAGCGCTCATAGAGAATCTGGATGACCTTCCACGCAACTGTCGCACCGCAAAGCCCCTTGTAAGGATAGGGGCAATCCGGCTGCTTTGGATTTACGATAGCATCCGCCTCACTCCTTAAATACCGCCGTTCTCCCGCCTCCTCGAGATAGGGAATCTCATGGTGATCTGTCACGAGCACCGTCATTCCCAGCTCCTTCGCGTGGCAAATTTCCTCAATCGCCGCGATTCCGTTATCGCAGGTGATGATCGTATCGACCTGCTCCCCATATGCCTCGTCGATCAGATGCATATTGATGCCGTATCCGTCCCGCATCCGGTCGGGAATCTTGGTCGTCACCGTTCCGCCGCATCTTCGGATGCCCTGATACAGAATATAAGTTGACATAACGCCATCAATATCATAATCGCCGATGATGCGGATCGATTTGCCCTGCGCGATCTTATCCGCCAGAATCTCAACGAGATGATCCGCATCCAAAAGCAGATGCGGATCATAAAGATCACACAATGTTCCGTTTAAATATTTCTCTATCGCAGCCTCGTCCGTGATCTCACGATTTCTGATAAGGCGGGCTGTCACAGGGCTGATGCCAAAACGCTTCGCGATTGCGTTGAAATCCGCGCCCTTTTGTATTACAAACCACTTTTCCATATGTATCTACGCCTGTTCTAAATATTCCGGCATGTGTGCTGCACACGCTGCGCCCGCCGGCTGACGCTCTTTCGTCTGTCAAATACCTGTCAATATTCTACATTTATCAGAGTAAGCCCGCACGCCGGGGCTGTGTAGCCCGCCGCTTCCCTGTCCTTAGCCGCCAGTATCCGTGTGACGTCCTGCGGCGCTCTCCTGCCGTCCCCGATCTCGATTAATGTGCCGGTCAGAATCCGGATCATATTCTGTAAAAATCCGTCTCCGGTAAAATATAGCTGCAATTCCCCCGGTAATTCCTCCACACGGATCTCGTAAATCGTGCGCACCGTGGATTTTTTCATCCTGCGGTTGCCGCAGAAGGATTTGAAATCATGCGTACCGCAAAGCAGCCCTGCCGCCTCTCTCATCCGTCCGACGTCAAGAGGCGTGCGGTAATCATAGACATATTTCCGCTCGAACACCTCCGGTATTTCGCCCGTGTGAATCCGGTAGCGGTAGGTCTTTCGCGTCGCCTGATAGCGGCTGTGAAAACGGTCATCCACGAGTTCTAAACTGCTCACCGCAATATCCTCCGGCAGATACCGGTTCAGATCGGCAAGCAGCGCATGTTCATCAAACGTTCCCTGCAAATGGAAATTGGCGACCTGTCCGATGGCATGTACGCCAGCATCCGTTCTGCCGGAGCCGATCACCGCAACCTCTTCGCCCGTCATCTGGGAAAGCACAGTCTCAAGCTTCCCCTGAATCGTTGCGTCTGTGTCGCTTAAACTCTGCCAGCCCCGGTAACGCGTACCGTCATACTGTATTGCCATCCGATAATTGCTCATTGTCTCCCCCTCCGGTTCGTGACCCTATCTTGTCATGTACAAAATCGGTACATGACCGACATTCGCCGTCTGCCTATAAGTCCGCAGTGCGCCATTCGAGAGCCACAGGCTCTCTCATTCACGGGTTTCGCCCTATCAGTCCAGACAAAGCCAACCTCGCCAGCAAGCTGTCGGTTTGGCTTTCCCCGTCCTGGCACTGCTCATTGCTTTCGTGCACATTCTATCACAAACCGGGGAAAAAACCAACCTCTAAACCAGCTCCGCCATTCTTGTGACAGCCACATAAATATCCGATATCCGGTACCATGTCTGATAATCGATGACTCCCGTGACCGGCAATCCAAAGACTCTCTGGAATGTCTCCACTGCCTCTCTCGTCGCCGGTCCGAAAATGCCGTCCGGCGTCACCGTAGGAATCGCCGGATAGGAGCGCGAAATGCGCGCAAGCTGCTCCTGAATCTGACGGACCTTTTCTCCGGTAGAACCGACGGACAGATCCATCCTCGGCCAGGACGCCGGAATCCCGGATATCTGTTCCGCCGTATTGATGAACATGTTATTTCCATAATAATAGCGCAGAATCTCGATTGCCTCATAGTTCTGATCGCCGAGATACTTACTCCCCCACTGACTCAGCCAGTTCGCGCAGGTCACGCGCTGTCCGTCGCAGTACTGCGTTAAGATCGGCTGTCTGACATTCGGTCTGGACAGATAATTCTGGAACATTTCATCGACGATGTCAGAAATACTCTGGTACACATTTCGCCCATACATGAATTTCTGGTCATACGCCGTCGACGACGTAATCGTGAAGCTGTAGCCCTTATTCCGGTACCATTCCGTATAAACGCGGTTCAAAGTGAAGGACATGATTGCAAGTACATTTGCCCGGATGGTCGCATCCGGCCATGTCGAATAAATCTCACTGGACGCCACATTCTTGATGTAATCACGGTAGCGGATGTAATAATCTCTTGCGGTCGGATCGCTCGGCGCTCCGTCATGTACCACCACATATTCCGGTATCACTACACGGCTTAAGACAATTTCCCCTGTCTCCGTCACCGGCTTGATCTCGGATTCTGCGATTTTCGGCGGATATTCCGCGAACAGGGTATGTGCCGGAATGACAATATTATCCGTCAGGTTTTCGGTCGCTTCTTCCGGGTCCATCCTGACTTCCTGAAGCGACAACTGACCCGAAAACACTTCAATTCCGGAGATATTGATCGGGCGATATCCTCGCGCAGTGACCTGAATGGTATACTCGGCGTACGGTTGTGTCTCGGACGGCTGCATAGAGTATTCAAGCGGAGGCGCATCAAGCGTAATCTCTTCGGACATTCCAGAATTATCTGTAGTCACCTCCTCTACCGTGCTCTCCGGCTCTCCCGAATAAGATATGGCAATCGTTGCGTCGTCAATCGGTGTGCTCGTTCCCCGCTCAATGACCTGCATCCGCAGATCTCCGCGATCCACATTATCATTCTGTGTGTATCTGATATCTGGCATGAAAAACCTCATAGACTCTTTCTGTACATTCTATGCAG
>JAGBEG010000019.1 GCA_017937095.1 Roseburia sp.
CCGGATAATGATCCTCGATACGGGACTTAAATTCCTCGTTCCAGCAGTAGATATTTAAAACCTTGCCCTCATCGGCTGCTGCTGCGTCAGATGCTGCGCCGGCTGCCGCTGCATCGCCTGCCGGCTCTGCTGCCTCGGTTGTTGGTGCTGCCGCTGTGTTGTCTGCCGCTGTGCCTGCATCTGCTGCACCGGAATCATTTCCGCAGCCTGCTGCCATTGTCGCTACCATGGATGCACATAAAAGTGCGCTAATGATTTTCTTCTTCATAGAAAATCCTCCTCCTTATACATGTGGCTTTCGCCGTTTTTTGGTTCCGGAAACCTTTCCCTCTCCTTACGGAGTGATTCGTCCTACGGACTGCCCCGGTACTAAGCTTCCTTCTATAACGACTCTCTCAACGAGAGTTGTTCGCGGTTTTTCAATTGAGCCAATCAATCGTCTGGCTGCTTCGCATCCGATCAGCTCGGTATTCTGACGGATTGTCGTAAGCTTCGGATGTAAGAGCTGTGAAATCCTTGTTCCGTCATACCCTGCGACCGAAATGTCCTCCGGTATCCGAAGTCCCATCTCCATGATGACATTTCTCCCACCGATTAAGGCGGTGTCATCGGGATAGATGATGCAGGTCGGCACATCCTTAAGGTTTAAAAGTTCCTTCGTCTGCCGCTCTGCTTCCTTCGTCTCCAGATAATCAGCGGTCCGGATGTACTCCTCTGGAACCTCAAGTCCCAGTCCCTCCATGGTTCTGTAAAAGCTTGCGAGCCGGTCCTTCGTAACCGAGGAACCCTCCTGCCCATGGATATATGCAATTTTCCGGTGCCCCTGCCGGTAAATATACTTCACAAGGTCTTCCATTCCCTGAATGTTGTTCGAACTTACCGCCGTACAGTTGTGATGTACATAGTCGATTGTCACGACCGGCAGATCGCTGTTCATCAGTTCCATGACGTCCGGATCGTTAAAATCTGCACAGACGATCGCGACTCCCTCAAAATTCCGATACCTGCAATGTTCATAGTAGGACATCCTGCGGTTTTCAAAACAGGTATTAATAAAGGTAATATCATATCCCTGCTTCTCTGCCTGAACCTTAAGTCCGTTGAGCACGCCCGAGAAATATTCATGGGTAAGACCGCTGCCCGCTTCCTCCTCAAAGAGAACTCCTATATTATGGGAGCGGTTGGTCTTAAGTGCCCTCGCCGCCGCATTCGGAAAATATCCAAGCGCTTCCGCCGTCTTTCTGATACGGTTCTTTGTCTCTTCACTGACATCTTTCTGGTCATTGAGTGCCTTGCTTACCGTTGCAGTGGAGACACCACATTTTTCAGCAATCGTTTTTAATGATACCATGTGTCCTCCACTCGTTTTCGAAAATTACTTAATCGTTTTCGTACTTTTACTATATTCCATTTGTGCTGCAATTGCAACAGTTTTTTGCCATTTCGTCAACTTATACACTTTTTTCTCCGATTTTTTATGCATTTTTACCTTCTCATTCGTTCTTCATTCGAAATTTGCCCCGCTTTTCTTACACGTTTTCGTAATATGAAGTTTTTTGTCCCGTTTTCCCTTCTTTGTGTCTTTCTTCCATATTTTGGTGCCTTTTTTGTTGAATCTGCTATTTTCCTTTATTTTAAGCGATTTCTGCTTGCTTTTCTTCCTTTTGCAATGTATACTTTTATTCAGAAAACGTCAGCTTAATCGTTTTCGCATCTTGTTTTTTTACGGCCGATTGACTTACAGCATTTCGAAGATGCAGACGATTCTGTACACCTATTAATTATGAATACGGAGGGTTTACTTATGAAATTCGGTTATTTCGATGATGCAAGAAAAGAATACGTCATCACATCCCCGCGGACTCCGCTCCCGTGGATCAACTATCTCGGATCAAAGGATTTCTTTTCCCTGATTTCGAACACCTGCGGCGGATACAGCTTCTATAAGGATGCAAAGCTTCTGCGCCTGACGAGATATCGTTATAATAATGTACCTTATGACAGCAACGGTCATTACTACTATATTAAGGAAGGCGACACGATCTGGAATCCGGGCTGGATGCCCTCAAAGACGGAGCTTGATTCCTACGAGTGCCGCCACGGCATGGGCTACAGCACGTTCTGCGGCACAAAGAACGGGCTTTCCGCCGAACTGACCGCATTTGTTCCGGTAAACGACAACTGCGAGGTAAATAAGCTCACGCTCACAAACACGAGCGGCTCTGCAAAGGAATTTTCCGTATTCTCTTATGTAGAGTTCTGTCTCTGGAACGCGATGGACGATATGACGAATTTCCAGCGCAACTTCTCGACCGGAGAGGTGGAAGTGCACGGCTCTGCGATCTACCATAAGACCGAGTACCGCGAGCGCCGCAATCACTACGCGCTCTACGCTGTAAATGCGCCTGTCGCAGGCTTTGATACGGACCGCGACTCTTTCCTTGGCGCTTACGGGGAAAATTCTGCGCCCGAGGTCGTCGTATCAGGCGTCTCCAAAAATTCCATGGCAAGCGGCTGGGCTCCGGTGGGTTCCCATCACCTTGCCGTAACGCTCGCGCCGGGCGAGTCAAAGACATTTGTCTTCGTTCTTGCCTACATAGAGAATCCGGCAGAGGAGAAATGGGTCGGACGCGCTGAAGACGGTGTCATCAACCGCGCTCCGGCAGAGGCTCTTATGTCCCGCTACGATACCGCAGAGAAGGCGGACGCCGCGCTCGCCGGGCTGAAAGCATACTGGGATGAGCTGCTCTCCCACTTTACCGTCTCCTCCTCCGAGGAGAAGCTTGACCGCATGGTCAATATCTGGCATCAGTATCAGTGTATGGTAACCTTCAACATGAGCCGTTCCGCTTCCTATTTTGAGTCCGGCATCGGGCGCGGCATGGGCTTCCGCGATTCCTGCCAGGATCTCCTTGGCTTCGTTCATCTGATTCCCGACCGCGCAAGAGAGCGTATCTTAGATATCGCTGCGACCCAGTTCGAGGACGGAAGCGCTTACCATCAGTACCAGCCGCTCACCAAGAAGGGCAACTCCGACATCGGAAGCGGCTTCAATGACGATCCGCTGTGGCTGATTGCCGGTACTGCCGCTTATATCAAGGAGACGGGAGACTACACCATCTTAGACGAGATGACGCCTTACGACAGCGACCCATCCAAGGCAACCGACTTCATGGAGCACTTAAGACGCTCCTTCCATTACACGATGGAGCACCTCGGACCGCACGGTCTCCCGCTTATCGGGCGCGCCGACTGGAACGACTGTCTGAACTTAAACTGCTTCTCGACCGAGCCGGGCGAATCCTTCCAGACCTTCGGTCCGTCGGAAGGGCCGAACGCCGAGTCCGTCTTTATTGCGGGTATGTTCGTCCGCTACGGAAAGGATTACGTAGAAATCTGCCGTCACAGAGGTCTGGACGACGAGGCAGCGATTGCAGAAAAAGCAATCGCGGATATGGAAAGGACCGTACTGGATGCCGGCTGGGACGGCGAATGGTTCTTACGCGCCTACGATCACTATAAGAACAAGATCGGTTCGAACGAATGCGAGGAGGGCAAGATTTTCATTGAGCCGCAGGGCTTCTGCGTTATGGCAGAGATCGGCTTAGAAGAAGGCAACTGCTTAAAAGCAATGGAATCCGTCGAGAAATATCTCGACACGAAGTACGGTATCGTGCTCTTACAGCCTGCTTACCGCAGATATCACGTGGAGCTTGGCGAAATTTCCTCCTATCCGCCGGGATATAAGGAGAATGCCGGGATCTTCTGCCACAACAATCCGTGGATTTCCATTGCGGAGACCGTTGTGGGGCGCGGCAACCGCGCATGGCAGGTATACACGAGAACCTGTCCTGCCTACATCGAGGATATCAGCGAAATTCACCGCACAGAGCCTTATGTATATTCACAGATGATCGCCGGAAAGGATGCGAAGAACTTCGGTGAGGCAAAGAACAGTTGGCTGACCGGAACTGCAGCGTGGACATTCCTTGACGTCTCCCAGTTCATCTTAGGCATCCGCCCGGATTACGACGGACTGATCGTCGATCCGTGTATTCCTTCCTCTCTGGAAGGCTTCACCGCAAAGCGTGACTTCCGCGGCGTGACTTATCACATCACGGTAAAGAATCCGAACCACGCCGAAAAGGGTATCGCTTCCATGACCGTAGACGGCGCTTCCGTGGACATTGCCACCGCAAACGGACGCGGCATCGGCATGATTCCGATTGCGCTTGCAGACGGCAAGAAGGAACTGAATGTCGAAGTTGTGATGGGCTGATGTCAAACCCGCAGCAGGAGGATGCCGGATCATGCCAAACCCGCAGCAGGCACGCGTCAGACGGCACAGCAAAAATATCATGCAGTGAATCTGCCCCGGATGATTGGACGAAAATCCGATCATCCGGGGACTTTTTTGCGGAAATCCTTCCGCTATCGTCTGTCAATTTTTTATCATACCTGACAATAATTTATCAGTCATGACAATATTTTATCAATTATTGTAAGCGCTTTCAAAATGTGCTACACTGAAACATATTTGGTTCATTTTTACACATAGGAGGTAGATATGGTAGGTAATGTAATTGTGGGACAATCTGGCGGTCCGACCGCCGTCATCAACTCAAGTCTTGCCGGAGTGTACAAGACAGCCAAGGATCTCGGCGCCGGGAAGGTATACGGCATGAGATACGGCATTCAGGGATTTCTTCAGAAAAATATTGTAGACATGGACGATAAGATCCACTCCGATCTGGATCTGGAATTGTTAAAGCGGACGCCGTCCGCGTTCTTAGGTTCCTGCCGCTACAAGCTCCCCGATATCTGCGACGACAAGGAGCTTTACGAGAAAATCTTTTCTATCTTAGAGGAATATCAGATCACTGCATTCTTCTATATCGGCGGAAATGACTCCATGGACACCATCAAAAAGCTTTCGGACTACGCGATCATCATCAACAGCGATATCCGTTTCATCGGCGTTCCAAAGACCATCGACAACGACCTCGCCGCGACCGACCACACCCCGGGCTACGGAAGCGCCGCAAAATATATCGCATCCGTCACTAAGGAAATCATCCGGGACGGTCTTGTATATGACGTCAAGAATGTCGCCGTCATTGAAATTATGGGACGAAATGCAGGCTGGCTGACAGGCGCCGCCGCGCTTGCGCGCTGCGAGGACTGCGAGGGCGTCGATCTCCTCTATCTGCCGGAGCTTCCCTTCGACGTAGATTCCTTCCTTGAAAAAATCGGCGAATTGCTGAAAAAGAAAAATTCTATCGTAGTCGCTGTTTCCGAGGGCATCAAGACAGCCGACGGCAAATATGTCTTCGAGCTTACGAACCATACGGAGTATGTTGACTCCTTCGGTCACAAGCAGTTAAGCGGTACGGCGCGTTATCTCTCTTCCTTAGTCAGCGAGAAATTCGGCTGCAAGTCGCGTTCCATCGAGCTGTCTACCCTGCAGCGCTGCGCCGGACATCTGACCTCACGCGTCGATATCACAGAGGCATACCAGGTCGGCGGTTCCGCCGTAAAGGCGGCCTTCGACGGCGATACGGGCAAGGTCGTGATCTTAAAGCGCGTCTCGAACGATCCGTATATCTGCACGACAGATCTCTATGATGTACATAAGGTTGCAAACGTCGAGAAGAAGGTTCCTCTGGAATGGATTACCGAGGACGGCACCTATGTGAGCGATAAGCTGGTAAACTATATCCGCCCTCTGATTCAGGCAGAACTTACGCCGATTATGATTACCGGACAGCCCCGTCATATCGTCATCGACCGTCAGTAAGACGGGACGACAGGGCTTTTTGCTCTATAGGAATCAGCACTTTCACGTTTCACAGCAACGCGGTATTTCCTATAGAGTAAAAAATCCGCTGCACGTATTGTGCAGCGGATTTTCTGTTCTGTAATTCTATTTTTCATCCGGCGCAAACGACTGCAGATAACAATCTACCGAGCGCGACATTTCTCTGGAAAAATCGGAATTGTACTTCCGGTCACAAAATGCCTGAATCCACGATTCGTAGGCTTCCTGTTCCTCTGCCCCGCCACGAACCGTCTCCTTAAGCTCCTCCCTATCCAGACGGCGGTATCCGTTTTCATGTACGATATGCTTTATGTCGGTGCGTTTCGGCTTCGGGCGGTCCTTCTGCTGTTCCGTCGGATAGCCAAAAACAAGCATTGCCGCAGGAAAGACATACGCAGGAAGCCCCAGCATTTCCCGGTGCAGCTCACAGTTTTCCATAATATCCCCGATATAGCAGGAGCCGATACCGAGACTTTCCGCCGCCACTACCGCATTCTGCGCCACAATCAGCGCATCCGACACCGCAAGCAGCAAATCCCCCGCTCCCGGCTTGCGCGGATTGCATCCCGCCGCCGCAAAGGCGTCGTACCACTTCTGACAGTCTGCGCAGAATATAAGAACCATTTTTGCCCGGGCAATAAACGGCTGATGGTCGCAGGACTCTGCCAGTTTCTCCTTCAACTCCTGATCCGTTATATCAAGAATTGTATACAACTGTTGATTTCCTGCGCTCGGCGCCTGTACTGCCGCCTCCAGGATCGCGCGCTTATCCTCATCGGAAATTTCCCGTTCGGTAAAAACGCGCATTGATTTTCTAGCATATAATTGTCTGATTGTCTCGTTCATTTTCCTCGTTAATTCGCGCTCACAACGCCGCTCTCGCAGTCAAGCTCTACAAATGCACTGGACTTTAAGATATCAAGCGCATTCTTCGCTCCGATCAGTACCGGAATATCCAGACTTAAGCCTGCAATCGCCGCATGGCAGCTCTCACTGTCCGCCTCTACGATCAGTCCCGATGCGGCGCGCATCTGCTCCATCATATGATTGTTCGTATCGGATGCCACGATAATATCGCCCTCTTTAAAGTTCGCAAGGTCCGCCTCGTTGTGACAGACGCAGAGATTCGCGCACACCTTCTTGCCTGCCACGCCCTTGCCCTTTACAAGAATGTGTCCGGCAACCTGTACCTTGATAAGGTTCGTCGTACCCGATACGCCGAGCGGTACGCCCGCCGTCAGCACGACAACGTCCCCCTTGCTGATCATGCCTGCATTCTCAGCGGTATCCACGGCGTAATCAAACAGCTCTTCCGCCTCGCTCTTCTCCTCCAAGAGAAGCGGCGCAACGCCCCAGGAAAGACCGAGCTGACGGTATACCTTCTGCGTCAGACATGCTCCGATAATCGGGGAGTACGGGCGGTATTTGGAAATCATGCGCGCTGTGCGCCCTGATTTGCTTACGGTAAGGATGGCTGCCGCGTTGAGATCCGCCGCCATCATACAGGTCGCATGGGAAATCGCATTCGTCACATCCGGGTTGCTCATCGTCTTGCGATCCCTGAAACGCTGCAGGTAATTGATATCCTGCTCGGTACGGATGGCAATACGGACCATCGTCTTTAGCGCCTCGACCGGATACAGACCGGCAGCGGTCTCACCCGAAAGCATGGTCGCGCTCGTTCCGTCATAGATTGCATTGGCAACGTCGGTCGCCTCGGCACGCGTCGGTCTCGGATGCTTCATCATGGAATCAAGCATCTGTGTCGCTGTGATAACGACCTTGCCCGCTCCGCTGACCTTCTTGATAATCATCTTCTGGATGACCGGAACATCCTCAAGCGGAATCTCCACACCCATATCTCCGCGGGCTACCATGATACCATCCGATACGCGGATGATCTCATCAATATTCTGCACGCCCTGCATATTCTCAATCTTCGCAATAATGTGAATGCCCTCGCCGCCTTTTTCCTCAAGAATCTTGCGGATGGCAAGCACATCGTCCGCCGAGCGGACAAAGGACGCCGCGATAAAGTCGTAGTCATTTTCCACCGCAAACACAATATCGCTGTAATCTTTCTCGCTGATATACGGCATCGTCAGTTCCACGTTCGGCACATTGACGCCCTTTTTATTGGAAATCACACCGTCGTTTGCCACAGTGCAGACAATGTTCATCGGCATTCTGCCTTCATGGTCCGCCTTCGCCCCTAAGACAGGTTCGATCTTCCTTACCTCCATGCCGACCAGACCGTCGTCAATCAAGATTGTATCTCCCGGCTTCACATCGTTCGGCAGATCCTTGTAAGTAATGGATACCCGCGTCTCATCTCCCACGATCTCCTCTGTCGTCAGCGTAAAGGTCTGTCCGCTCTTAAGCTCCACCTTGCCGCCTGCGAACTCCATCAGCCGGATCTCCGGTCCCTTCGTGTCCAGCAATGCCGCTACCGGACGCTTGAGTTCCTCGCGCAGCGCACGCAACATCTTAAGACGTCCCATCTGCTCTTCATGCGAACCGTGTGAGAAGTTGAAACGCGCTACGTTCATCCCCTCCTCAATCAGACTTCTTAACACCTTTTCATCATCCGTGGATGGTCCTAACGTACATACAATCTTGGTCTTTCTAAACATTATCTTCCTCTCTCACTCCTATTTACTTCGTAATCATCGTGCCCATTCCGCCTGTCAACTGGCTTCCGTCCTTGTGAAGCTTTGTAATCAAAGCAGAACGGATCGCGGAATCGCCGATAAAATCAACCGCTGCCTGAATCTTCGGCAGCATATCGTCCTCACCGAACTGTCCCTGCTCTATATAGCGCTTCGCTTCAGCGACCGTCATAGCAGAGAGTGCACGCTCATTCTCCGTGCCATAATCAAGACATACATTGTCCACGCTGGTCAGGATCACAAGCATATCCGCCTCCAAAAGTTCCGCCAGCTTGCCCGCTGCAAGGTCCTTCTCAATGACCGCACTCGCGCCCTTGAGGTTATTATCCTGCGCAAGCACCGGTATTCCGCCTCCGCCGCATGCGACAACGATCTGATCCGCATCGATCAGCGCACGGATTGCATCCATCTCGACAATATCCACAGGTTTTGGAGCTGCCACGATACGGCGGTAGCCGTTCTCGACCTTCTTTACATGATTGCCCTTCTTCTCCTCAGCCTCTGCCTCTTCCTCTGTCATTACACGTCCGATGATCTTGCTCGGCTTATAGAATGCCTCGTCATACGGATCGACGACCATCTGGGTCAGCACCGTAGATACCGTCTTATAAATTCCTCTGTTCAAAAGCTCTGCGCGAATCGCATTCTGCAGATCGTAGCCGATGTAACCCTGACTCATCGCAGAGCAGACAGACATCGGCGTCGCCGTGTATTCCGGATACAGACGGCAGAACTCATTCATCGCCGTGTGAATCATCCCGATCTGCGGACCGTTGCTGTGCGTAATCACCACCTGATAGTCCTCGCGGATAAAATCAGCCACTGCTTTTGCAGCGCGCTTTGTCGCTTCCTTCTGCTCCGGCAGGGTCGTTCCCAATGCCTCATGTCCCAATGCGATAACAATTTTTTTCTTTTTCATATCTATTTCCTCCGATGCTTTTGCAGCGTAATAATTGTCTCTCCTCGCTTGCGCTCATTGTATTATGTGCAAAAGCAGCACATAATCAGCATTCGCCGCTCTTCGAGTATGCAAGCATACTCTTCTCGCTTGCGCTCATTGTATCATGAACAACCTATGGTATGCAATGGTGAACTTGTAACAGAACCGTTAAAGTTTCCCCTGTTTTCGCCGCCAGAATACAAAAGCGCCTATCCTCCGGCTTCGGAAGATAAACGCTTCCTTTTTCTCGCTCATGTCTCACCGTGTCGGCTGTTCTGCCGGGTTCTCTGCGCCTGTCGCGTATTCCTCTCCCGTGTCGGCTATTTTGCCGGGTTCTCTGCGCCCGCCGGGCTTTCTTCCTGCGGCAGCACAAGAGAGTCAATCAGCTCCCAGATCTCGTCTCTTCCCTGCTTCGTCTCCGCCGAAAACGGGATGATCGTCGTGCCCGGCTGCACGCCCAGACCCTCGCGGACGATCTTGATATTCTTCTGAATCTGACTACGCTTGATCTTGTCCAGCTTCGTCGCAATGATGATCGGTGCAAAGCCCTGATATACCATCCACTCATACATCATCTTATCATTCGCCGACGGCGCATGGCGGATATCTATGAGCAGAAATACCGCTTTGAGCTTCTTTGAGGTGTGAAGATAGTTCTCTATCATCTTCCCCCACTTCGCCTTGACCTCCTCAGACGCCTTGGCATAGCCGTAGCCCGGCAGATCGACCAGATACATCGCATCATTGACATTGTAGAAATTAATCGTCTGCGTCTTGCCCGGCTGCGCCGAGGTACGCGCCAGCGATTTGCGGTTCATCAGCGCATTGATCAGCGAGGATTTCCCCACATTGGACTTGCCCGCAAATGCGACCTCATTATAGGGATTGTCCGGAATCTTACTCGTGATTCCGCAAACCGTTTCCAGATTCACATTCTTAATGACCATGTGTGATTCCCGTTCCTTTCTCTCTTTTCAGGCAGGCTTTTTCTTCTCACAAAACGCTTCCTTGAGCACTTCGTCAAGCTTTTCGACATAGATGATTTCCAGCCCCATCTTGATCTCATCGGAAATCTCTTCGACGTCCTTTTCGTTCTTCTTCGGCACGCAGACTGTCTTCATGCCCGCATTCTTCGCCGCAAGCAGCTTCTCCTTCAATCCGCCGATCGGCAGCACGCGTCCCCTTAAGGTAATCTCGCCTGTCATAGCAATATCGGCGCGTACCGGCGTCTTCGTGATGGCAGAGAGCATCGCTGTCGCCATCGTGATACCCGCAGAAGGACCGTCCTTCGGAACTGCCCCCTCCGGAATATGAATATGGATATCGTTCTCCTGA
The DNA here is from genome assembly GCA_017937095.1 of Roseburia sp. GTDB lineage: Bacteria > Bacillota > Clostridia > Lachnospirales > Lachnospiraceae > Roseburia. Next base: position 10,763 of record JAGBEG010000019.1, read on the forward strand.
AAGAACTTTTTCGGAATATGGTATTCCTCGCTCACGGAACGGATATAACTGATGCCCGCCTGTGCGGATTCCTTCATAACATCGCCAAGCTGCCCTGTCAACTGAACTTCGCCCTTGCCCGGCATAATATTGACTTCGATTTCAAGCGTATCTCCGCCCACGCTTGTCCATGCAAGTCCGCGCACAATACCGATCTCATCCGTATCATTCTTCTTGTCGAAGCTGTACTTCTCCTTGCCAAGGTACTTCTCAAGATTCTGCGGCGTGACCTCGGTCTTCGCGCACTCGCCCTCATAAATTTCACGCGCCGCTTTTCTGGCGATTTCTCCAAGCCTGCGCTCCAGCCCGCGCACTCCAGCCTCCCGCGTGTAGCCGCTGATAATACGCCGCATGGCGTCGTCGCTGATAACAAGCTGTCCCTCTTTGATACCGTTGCGCTTCGCCTGCTTTTCAAACAAATGCTCGCGCGCGATATGGAACTTCTCATTCTCCGTGTAACTCGTGACCTCGATAATCTCCATACGGTCTAAGAGCGGACGCGGGATATCCTGCACGGAGTTGGCAGTCGCGATAAACAGCACTTCCGAAAGGTCGATCGGAACCTCCACATAGTGATCCCTGAACTTATTGTTCTGCTCGGAATCTAAGACCTCCAACAACGCGGACGCCGTGTCTCCCTTATAATCGCTGCTCATCTTGTCAATCTCATCCAGAAGCATCAGCGGATTCTTCACCCCCGCGCTCCGCAGCCCGTTTACGATACGCCCCGGCATAGCTCCTACGTATGTCTTCCTGTGTCCGCGAATCTCAGCCTCATCACGCACGCCGCCCAGACAGATGCGGACATACTTCTTGTCAAGCGCACGCGCCACAGAGCGCGCAATGCTCGTCTTGCCCGTGCCGGGAGGTCCCACAAGACAAATGATCGGACTTTCGCCCTTGCTTGTCAGATTGCGCACTGCAAGAAATTCCAGCACGCGCTCCTTGACCTTTTCGAGTCCGTAGTGATCCTCGTCTAAAATGCGCTCTGCATTCTTAAGATCCTTGTTGTCCTTAGACGCTTTATTCCACGGCAGTTCCAGCATCGTCTCGATATAGCCTCTGGTCACTGCGCTCTCGGAGGAGTTGACGCTGATACTCTTGAAACGTTCAATCTCCTTCTTAATGCGGTCCTTGACTTCCTTATCCGCCTTGAGCTTTGCAGCCGCCCGCATATAGCCGTCCGCATCGGACTCAGAATTATCCTCGCCCAGTTCCTCACGGATCAGCTTCATCTGCTCGCGCAGGATGTATTCCTTCTGATTCTTTTCCACGCGCTCCTTGACCTTCGTCTGGAACTCGTTCTTGATCGCCGTAATCTCAATTTCCTTTAAGAGGAGCGCCATCAGTACCTCGTAGCGTTCGACAGGCGAGATTGCCTCCAGTATCTTCTGCTTTTCGTCATAGGCTACCGGAAGATTATTGGCGATCTGGTCCATCAGCTTCTCCAGATTCGTGATGGAACTGACCTGACGCAAAAGCTCCTTCCCTGCTCTCGGATTTACCGCCTGATATCTGCTGTAAGTCTCCTGAATGCTGCGCACCATCGCCGCCTTCGCCTCGTCAGTCAGTCCTTCGTCCACTTCCTCATCGAAACGGATGATCTCGGCAATCAGATAATTATCTGTCTGAACGAAGGATGACAGCTCCGCGCGTTCCATTCCCTCTACCAGAATGCGGATGATATTGTTCTGTAATTTTATGACCTGCTTGACCTCCGCGATCACGCCGATTTTGTACAGGTCGTCCGTGTCCGGCTCTTCCTGCTCCACGTCGCGCTGCGTCACCAGAAATATCTTCTGGGAATCCATCATGCACTGCTCAATCGCCCGGATTGATTTGTCACGGCTTAAGTCAAAGTGAGCAATCATCCCCGGCAGGATTACCATACCGCGAAGCGCCACCGTGGGCATTTTTAAGATCATTGTATCCAATTTGGTCCTCTATTTCTCTTCAATCGTCTTCAACTGCTGCTCTTCGATTGCGAGCTTCTCCTCTACCAGATCTCTGGTAATCCGGCAGTTCGTGATACTCTCATCCGATGGAATATGATACATCAGATCAAGCGTCACCGCCTCCATGATCGCCCGAAGTCCTCTCGCTCCCGTCTTGCGCTCCAACGCTTTTTCCGCGATCGCCGTAAGCGCATCCGCGTCAAATTCCAGCGTCACGCCGTCTAATTCAAACAGCTTCTCGTACTGTCTGGTAAGAGCATTCTTCGGCTCTTTTAAGATACGGATCAAAGCGTCTCTGTCTAACATATCTAAAGATACCGTCACCGGAACACGCCCGATGAACTCCGGAATCAAACCGAATTTCACAAAATCCTGCGGCAGCGCGTGCTTTAAAACGTCGCCGATGTTGTATTCATTTCTGGACTTGATATCCGCATTAAAACCGATTGCCTTCTGATCCATACGCGTCTCAATAATCTTCTCAAGACCGTCAAATGCTCCGCCGCAGATAAACAAAATGTTCGTCGTATCTATCTGGATCAGTTCCTGCTGCGGATGCTTCCTGCCGCCCTGCGGCGGTACGGATGCAATCGTTCCCTCCAGAATCTTAAGGAGTGCCTGCTGCACGCCCTCGCCCGATACATCTCTTGTGATGGAGACATTCTCGGACTTCTTGGAGATTTTATCAATTTCATCAATGTAAATAATGCCGTGCTGTGCACGCTCAATGTTATAATCTGCCGCCTGTATAATCTTTAAGAGGATATTCTCTACATCCTCGCCGACATAGCCTGCCTCGGTCAGCGTCGTCGCGTCTGCAATCGCAAACGGAACGTTCAAGACACGCGCCAATGTCTGCGCGAGCAGCGTCTTACCGGAACCGGTCGGTCCCAGCATCAGAATATTGCTCTTCTGCAGCTCCACATCAAGATCGGCGCCAGCCATAATTCTCTTATAGTGATTGTAGACAGCAACCGACAGCACCTTCTTCGCCTGATCCTGTCCGATCACATATTCATCCAGAAACGCTTTCAGTTCTTCCGGTTTTAAAAGGTTAATCTGTTCCGTCTCATCGAATCCGCCCGCTTCTTCGTCGTTCTCAAGCTCCTCCTCGATGATTTCCGCGCAGATATCGACGCATTCGTCACAAATGTATGCACCGTTCGGTCCTGCAATCAGCTTGCGCACCTGTTCCTGTGGTTTGCCGCAAAAGGAGCAGCGGAGTCTATCGTCACTTCTTCCTGCCATTATTATTTATCCTCTTTCTTTGTCTCTTTGCGGACAATGACGTCGTCAATCAACCCGTATGCCTTTGCCTCCTCCGCAGACATATAATAGTCTCTCTCGGTGTCAGCGGCAATCACATCATACGGTTTCCCCGTATTCGCCGCAAGAATCTCATTCAGCTTCTTCTTGGTCTTTAAGATGTTCTCCGCTGCGATCTGAATCTCCGTCGCCTGACCTTTCGCTCCGCCGGACGGCTGATGAATCATAACCTCTGCATTCGGCAGCGCGTAGCGCTTGCCCTTTGTCCCGCCTGCCAGAAGAAATGCTCCCATGCTCGCCGCGAGTCCGATACAGATTGTAGATACGTCGCATTTGATGTACTGCATGGTATCATAAATCGCCATACCAGCCGTCACCATACCGCCCGGAGAATTGATGTATAACTGGATATCCTTATTCGGGTCCTCAGACTCCAGAAACAAAAGCTGCGCCACTACAAGGCTTGCCGTCGTCTCGTTCACCTCTTCGCCAAGGAAAATGATACGGTCCTTTAACAAGCGGGAATATATATCATAATTGCGTTCTCCCCTGCTGGTCTGTTCTACGACATAAGGTACTAAACTCATATTTTCATCCTCCATTTCCGCCGCTGTATCAAAGCACAGCGTCCTTTGCTGATTTCTTTATACTTTTTTAATCTTTACTTATAAGCTTAAACAGACCGGCCCAATAGAGCCAGTCTGTCTGTTTGCACTAAGAACCGACAGGGGAATTACTCCTCTGTTCCCTCTTTCTCTTCTGCTTCTTTATCTTTCTTGGATTTCGCTTTCGCTCTCTCCTTGACATTCTCCATGATCAGATCGACAGCCTTGGTCACTGCGAGATCTCTCTTCATGGACTCCTTCTCGGAATCTCCCATGTACTCCTTGAGCTTATCCGCTTCCATGCCGTACTGTGCCGCCATCTTCTCAACCTCTGCGTCGATCTCAGCATCGGTTACTTCAATATTCTCTTCCTTGGCAATCTGCTCTAATACAAGGCTGCTCTTGATGCGCGTCTCAGCTTCCGGACGAACCTGCTCTTTTAACTTGTCGAGTGTCAGACCGGAGAACTGCATGTACTGCTCCATGGAAAGACCGCTCTGTGCAAGTCTCTGTGCAAATTCATTTACCATGTTCTCGCACTGCGTGTCGATCATAGCCTCCGGCAGCTCCATGGTGGACTTGTCGATAATCTTCTGGATTGCCTCGTCCTCCTTGGTACGCTTTGCCTCATTCTCCTTCTGCTCTACAAGGCGCTTCTTAACGTCCTCCCTGTACTCAGCCAGCGTATCGAACTCGGATACATCCTGTGCGAACTCGTCGTTCAGCTCAGGAAGCTCCTTACACTTGATCTCATGAATCTTAACCTTGAACATTGCAGGCTTGCCGGCTAAATCCGCTGCCTGATACTGCTCCGGGAAAGTAACGTTTACTTCTACTTCGTCTCCGGCGTTCTTGCCTACCAACTGATCCTCGAAGGTATCAATGAAGGAATGGGAACCGATCTCAAGCGGATGGTTCTCGCCCTTGCCGCCCTCAAATGCAACACCGTCTACAAATCCTTCAAAATCGATCACTGCGGTATCACCATTCTGAACCGGTCTGTCTGTCACGGTGATTGTTCTCGCATTGTTCGTTCTCTCTTTCTCAAGCGCTTCCTCTACTTCCTCATCGGATACGGAGGTGTCGACCTTGGTTACCTGAACGCCCAGGTACTTGCCAAGCTTTACTTCCGGTCTCACTGCAACCTCTGCTGTGAAAATGAACGGCTTGCCGGACTCGATCTGAACTACGTCAATGGTCGGTCTGGAAACAATGTCAACGCCGCTCTCCTCTACTGCGCCCGGGTAATTCTCCTGAATCAGGGTGTTTGCCGCATCCTCGTAAAATACAGCCTCACCGTACATCTTCTCAATCATCTTTCTCGGAACCTTACCCTTGCGGAAACCCGGAATGCTGATCTTACCTTTCTCTTTGAGGTAAGCGGACTGAATTGCTTTCTCCACTTCTTCAGCGGCAACCTCGATGGTAAGCTTCGCCATATTCTTTTCTAAGTTTTCTACCTGTACACTCATTATAACTATCTTCCTCCTTAATATATATATGAAATATCATGTACATTTCTCTTCAAAGGGCGTACTACGACTATTACAGTCATTTTAGGATTATAACATAACCAATCGGAAAATACTAGCTTTTTTTTGATTTCTTTCAGTGCGCCGGAAATCAGAGGATCATATCAACCGTTATCCCGCCCGGACACTGCCGCAAGAAATGCTTCCGCAACCGCCGGATCAAAATGAGTGCCAGATTCTTCCCTGATAATCGCATACGCCTTTTCTGGCGGCATGGCGCTCTTATAGCATCGCCTGGAAGTCAGTGCGTCAAATACATCCGCAACCGCCATAATCCTCGCACAGAGCGGTATTTTCTCCCCGCTTATGCCATAAGGATAGCCTTTTCCGTTCCACCATTCGTGATGATACGCCGCCATCTCCACCGCCATGTTCAGATACCCCGATTCCCCAAGCTCTGCCTTTGCATGGGTGAGCAGTTCTTCTCCTGCCGTGGTGTGCGTCTTCATAATTTCAAATTCTTCTTCCGTGAGTTTGCCCGGCTTATTGAGCACAGCGTCCGATATATGTATTTTCCCAATATCGTGAAGCGGCGCTGCCACCACCATGTCACTCATATACCTGTCTGTCAGAATATCTCTGTATACCCCCTGCCTTTTCAGCTCCTTTGCAATACACTCCACATATTCCGCCGTGCGCCTGATATGCCCGCCTGTATTATCGTCCCTGTTCTCCACGACCTCCGCCATGAACGTAATCATGCCGGACTGCATATTGGAAACCCGCTCATGATAAAAAGAACGCTTATTGCCCTGCATAATCAGCACAATAATCGTAACCGTCATGACAAAGCCAGAGACGCTGGCAATTCCGATAAAGGGAGCCAGTCCGCGCCCATACATGCCGTCCGCCGCCCTCACATTCCCGCCGTCCTGCGTGATCTGCATTGCCATTTGATTTGAAAAGAACAGCATCAAAATCCCTATTACCCAAAGCAGATACTTCTCTGATTTCCGCAGACTTCTGTGCTGCATATTCTCCCGAAACCAACTCCGCCAGTTCCGCCCTTTCACATAGAATAAAATAAGCAGCATGGTCAATACCCCATAAAGTACAAACTGATAGAGCAGCATTTCCTGTGCTGACATTGCAAACAAATATAGCGGAACAAGCAGAACCGGAACCAATAGCCCGTTGATAATGCCCGAAAACGGTATGATCAGGACCATTCCCCACAATCTGTGCGTTTTCCTGCCAAGACAGATATTTAATCCAATCATAAATAACGCCGCCAGTGATGCCGCATCCTTCCCGAACGCAAAAAACACAACGCCAATCACAATAAAGCTGAGCGCATAGAAAATACGCTGCTTTCCCGCTTCCATATCCGGTTCTAAAAACACGTACTTTTTTATCAGGAAACCACTGATGGCGATTGCCGCCGTTTCCAGTATCTCTAATAATTCCGCTGCCATAATCCACCCCCTGCATCTTCCTTCTTTTTCTGCCTTACACCGTCATACAACAGTGTCCAATGCGTGTACCCTGCGTCCATGCGCATGCCTCTACTCATACACCGTAAGCCATTCCAGGTGCTCCGGCAGGGAATAAATCTTCTCCTTGATAAAAAGCGGATACAGGTATTCCTCACGCAGCCTTTCAAACGGAATCCACTCAAATGTATGGTGGTGCTTTCCTTCCGTGCGCTCAAAACATTCCCCGCGTGTCAGCAGTTCCGTCCCGGAAATATCCATCAGAAAATACAGGCATAATTCATGGTATTTTTCCTGCTTTACGTCCTCCGTAAAAAAGTTCTCTGCCAGCCAGAGCGGTCTTATGATTTCCGGTTCCACGCCCATCTCTTCGCGCAGTTCGCGCTTTATCGCGCTCTCCGCCGTCTCGTGAAGCATGACCCTTCCGCCCGGAAGATAATAATAAACAGAGTTTTCGTCCTTCATTGCGAGCAGCTTTCCGTCACGGATCATGATCCCGCAGACCCTGTAATTAAATCTGCCTTCTTCTGTCTTAAATGTAATGTCCATATTGCCTCCTGTCTTCTATCCTCTATCCCACCGTTAATAATCAAATCGCTTCTGGCGGACAGGTTTCTTCTTCCGCTGCATAAATACCGCTTTTATGCAGTTTTCAACTCTATATAGTATCTTCTACTTATGCAATTTTGTTTCCTTGCCGTCTTACTTCCCCATATTCATATCTTCCACAAACGCCGCGCTTTTGGCGGTCAGCTCCACCCACGCCGGGCGGAATCCGCTTTTTATTGCATTTCGCACCGATTTGATGTTCGACCACGCCGCACAGTAAAACGGTACTTTCCCGCGTGCCAGTATTTCCATTGCAAGCCGGCTTGTCAGAGCCGACGCGATTCCTTTCCGTCTGTACTCTGTACGCACGTCAATTCCGATCTGCCACATCGTATCGCAATCTGCGGAACAAGCCGCCAATCCAATCAGCTTATCGCCATCGTAAGCGCCGACTCCAAGCACATCAAGCTCCCTGCGTTTTTCACAGAGCGCATTTCCCCATGTATCGGTGTACAGGTCTGCAAAATCCGGCTGTGTCAGTACTCTTGTCTCATACGCGCAGGAAAGCGCGCGAAGCCTGTCCAAATCCGGCAGAAAGTATTCCGCCATAAAGCAGACGCGCGAGCCCCGCTTCTGTAATTCGTCATTTAAGATATGCAGATTCGGCGTCTCAAAACAACGCTCCGCAGGATAACGGTCTATGTATGCGCGCACCATTTCCTTCCTATCGCCGCGCACAGACGCCACAATATTGCCGCCGTAAGACACAAGCTGACAGTCAAACGGCAGCGTTAAGTATCTCCGCGCCCGCGTGTCCTCCTTCGACTCCACAATGACATTTCTTTCCTGCAAAAAATCCTCCGGCGCACAGCTACAATCATAAGCCGACTGCTGTAATGCAATCTGATAGACTTCCTGATTTGTCATGATATCCCCTTCTTCTTTTCCATACTTTCTGCTTTCTCTATGTCCCTATTGACTATAGCCTTTTTACCATAAAGTGGTCGGCAGCATAAGTGCCATCCTTATATTTCACGCTATTGGGAAGCGTTCCGTAGATTTCAAATCCAAGGCTCTCATACAGCCGGATTGCCGTCTCATTCCCGCTTACGACCTCAAGCTCCGCCTGCTCGTAGCCAAGCTCCTTCGCAACGCGAAGTACCTCCTTAAGCATTGCCTTTCCGATTCCAAGACCGCAGTATTTCTGATACAATGCGATTGCAACCGTACAGCGATGCGCGTAGCGCCTGTAATCCCCCATAGACATGAGCGAACAGTTGCCGACATGCTCCCCGTCAATCGTTCCGATCAGCATTAGTTCCCTCGTATCTTCCAGCTTACTCCTAAGAAAATCCTCTTCCCGTTCCAGTGTAATTGAGATTTCCTCCGGCTCGCGCATAAGGTATGGCGTCTCCCCCGCTGTCTGCTTTAAATAATGCATCAGCGCCTCCGCGTCTGACAGTTCTGCATTTCGCAGAATACAGGTTCTGCCGTCTTTGCATATAATTTCCTTTTCTTCAAATCTCATGTTGTTCCTCCTGTGGGGTTGGTGCACTCTATGTATTCTTAGCCTTTGTGTTTTCCTTAAAATTAATCAGACAGAAAAACTTTACAACTGACAATAGCCATGTTAAAATCAAGAAAAAGGAGCAATCGCCCACATGGTGGGTTAGCCTCCCAAGTATGGCAAATGCCTACCTAGCACCGGCAAAGTACAAGGGTAGGCATTTTTATTTTCGCTTATTCTTATCAACATAAGAAAGCAACGCCACAATCAACATACCAAAGGTTATCATTAAAGATATTGCCTCATATGTAGTCATTTGCGCCACCTCCCTTCTTCCAAATTTTCCAGAATGGAATCTATGCCGAATGGCATGACGGCGACTGCCGTCTTGAAAGGTAGGGAGGCTACCCACCGACTCCGGTTTCCCGGAGCTTGTACACGATTACTCCATGTAGTTATTATATCGAACTTATGTTCTGTTTTCAATTAGTCATATTGACGAATTTCTGAGGCACGAGTTTCAGTTCTTCCCCTCTTGCCAATATCTTTACTCCCATTGTCCCGGCACCCGCAGCCGTTCCATATGTGGAAATTCTTTATCGAACGCCAGGACCTTCTCCGCAGAAAGATGCTCGAATACCTCCGCTTCAAAAAATCTGCCGCCACGTATCTGCTCAAATGCCCCGTCTTGCAGTTCAATTCCCATAAATGCATCGAAGTTCTTACCGTCCGCCGTTGTGATGCCGAAGTTATCACAGGTGACGAACCCATGCTTCGGATAATAGCCCGGTTCACCAAAAATAATGATTCCAGAATATCCGGCTTCCTTCGCAATGAGCATGGATTTCTCCAAAAGTTGTCCGCCGACGCCTGTTCCCTGATATTCCGGCGCAACACAGAGTGGTCCAAAGGTCAAAATCGGATGCGTCTGCGTCTTGGTTTTTACCTGTGATTTCGAATACCAGATACCGCCCACGATTCTGCCGTCCACCTCCGCCACGAGCGAAAGCTCTGGCACAAACGCTGCGTCGCCTCGCAGGCAGTGCAGAAGATAGTGTTCGTCACAGCCTTTCTGATGCTTATTCCAGAAGGCGCGCCTTGTCATGGACTCCGCTGCCCGATAATCCTTCTCCTCTTCCAGACGATAGATTGTCCCACGCACTTCTTCCGACTCAAACATATGCGGATCGGAAATGTCACACTCCATTTTGAACACCTCATATCGCTCACCGTGCTTTTCCAAAGTCGTCACCGACTCTGCTATATAGCGGTTCTTGCGCCAAAACCAATAACCGGATTCATTCTTCTGATGGCATATCAGATTTATTTTTGCGTAACCACAATACTGTGCCGCCCGCATGAATGCGTCGCTGATTCTGCGACCGATTCCATTTCCATGCCTTGATGCATCCACGACGAAAAGCCCGATATATGCAGTCTCTTTCTCCGGATAGCCCTCTAGATAATCCAGTAGTGCCACGCATTCTTTGTTTTCATAGATGACCAGAAAATGTTTGTTCTCTGCTGCCACCTGCGGTGGGCGCACCACAAGAGCTTCCTCGCACTCTGCCATCGTCTGCTCATGCGCCTGCGTATTCTTAAGAAACTCCTCATTTCCCGCAAGCAGGCGGTAAATGTCTGCAAGATGCTCCCTGCTGCCCTCGCACAAATCATACTCCGGCAGACGCCGTCTTAATTGTTCCAGTATTGCTCTCTCCATATTCATCCTCATTCTCCTACTTTAATATCCTACTGCCTTATTTTTTCTATCTGCTTTTTTGTATATACTTCTATTTTTCGTTATGCAGTCTATCTCCTGCCACCCCGATTTTTGCTATCTCCTCTTCCAGCAGCCGGAATATCTTCGCGACCAGATGACCGTCGCAGCACAACGTGTACCACATCGCCCGGCTGTTTTCCAATCTTCTGACGGATATCCTTGCGCAGCCCTTCATCGTTTTCGCCTCCTCTAGCGGATGTAGCCCGCCATATGGCGCTCTGTGAGTTTTTTCATTCCAAACGACTGATAGAAATGGTTATCGACGGCATCTTCCATATCCGTAATCACCAGAAACATCCGCACCTTCTCGTATTTTTCCCAGACAGCGGTAAACAAATGTGTCCCGATTCCCTGCTTCTGGTGCTCCGGTTCCACAATCAAATCCTGCACGACCAAAATGTGCTCACCATCACCGACACAGCGGACGAATCCGACCAGCTTATCGCCCTCAAACGCGCCCAACAGATACATAGAGTTGTCAAACGCCCGCATCAGTTTTCCATCATCCTGCAAATAGGCGTTCCATGACTCTTTCCGGTAAATTTCTTTGACTTGCTCAAGTAAAGATGCGTTAAATTCCCTATATGTAATCATTGCTCCCAATACCTCCCTTGCTGACTTCTCGATCTAAGCCGTCACCGCTTATTCTCCTAACACCTCACGCATCTGACTGCGGATTTCTTTCTCATAAGTCCGGCAATACTCATACGCCCACTCCATATAATCCGTAATCGATTCCTGCCGATATTCGCGGTACAGCGTCTCCAGAATCGGCTCTCCGTCAATTTTCATATCATAAAAACAGCCGTATACACATCCGTTTTCCTTCTTTTCATAATCCCGTTCAAAATAGGGATTTACCGATGCAAGCCGCGGATCATGCATAATCGGTTCCACCGTCATTTCACTTAAAATCCATGGAAGATGCGGTATCTCGTATTCCACATCATCATCCCCAAAATGACGTTTCCAAACGTCAAACCACACGAAGTGTATCATCTCATGCAGCGCAAGCCCAAGCGCGCCGCGCTCACTGTTCAGATAAAATACATCAAATGTACGCTCCTTTAAATATCTTGGAGCAATCGGATTGAGCGTAATGTTTCCGGTGATATTCTCAAAGCGCGTCCGGCAGTCCATTTCAAATGCGTCGGAGAATGCCTCTACAATCGGTTCTTTACACTTTTCCCAATGCTGTTGATAAGCCAGCACTTTTTCTTCCAGCATCCCTTTCCCCTGTTCATAAAATACCTGTAGTTTCTCCCCGATATAATCTGCCCTCTCTTCGTCAGAAAGAGTCTGCGCAATCTCCATTTTTATCTCCGGGAAAAAGTAATACAGCGGCTCCATCCAATACTCCCCTGCCTCTTCTGTCTGAAACTGCATAATACTTTTCATACTATAATCAAATCCCGGTTCTCTCCAAATTAATTGCATAGAAACCTCCTCACTGTTGTTTACCGTCCATTTGCCAACCGCTATGCAGAAAAAATCTCATAGAAAGCCGGTTCAAATCCCGCCCCAAATGCGACTTTTTGCGACTTGATATGGCTTTCGACAGTGGCATAGGTCGGAATAATGCCTCTTTTCAATACCTCTTCCTTCAAAAGCGCCGTTACATAAGCTCCAACGCCTTTTCCCTGCCCCTCTACGGTAACGTTCACCCCGATCTGCCACAGCAGATCGCCGTCCCTGGTCACACTTGCCATGCCAAGTATAGTATCGCCATCCACCGCGCACACTGCCAGCATATCGGGTGTTCTCTCGTCAAATAAAAGGGCTTCCCAAAACCGGCTGTCTCCCCGGAATATTTCTATGTCGTCCTTTTCATACCATTTCACTTGAAAACGACGTTCTACCGGAGCACTATCTGCTGCCGGAATATAATGATGATGTGCATCCGCCAATTTCTGTCCGTGCTCGAGTAATTTGTCGTTTAGCGCAATCAGATTTTCCGGTTCTGAAAACCATCATAGTCTATTGCAAGCTGCCGTTCCAGCATATTCACATATTTATTACTCATGATTTGTCCCCCTTATTCGCACTCATATTTTCTTCTTTCGTAATAGAACAAACCACCAGGTTATTACGCTTCCCTGATACCAGATCAATTCTTCTGTCTCTGAGTTCTCCATCAACCTGAAAACCAAGTTTTTTCAATAAATTTCCGGACGCAATATTGTTTACATTGTATTTTGCTTCAATCATATACATATCTCTGGTTACTAAATATTCCTGAAGAATACAGTTTATTGCCTCATGTGCATAACCCTTATGTTGATACCGTTCACCAATTACATATCCGATTTCCCCAATTCCAAGTTGCATATATGGTATATCAATTGTGATATATCCAATGCAATTTTGACTCACTTTCTCAACAATGACCCATGCATTTTTGTTTTCAGCCAAGGCAGATACAAACGATATCATCTGGTCTTCTTCCATTGGATAGCCAAGTATATATTTCCCAAGGTTTTTGTCCTCTCCCCAACCCTTGAGACAGGAATGCGCATCTTCCATTTCAAAATTGCGTATAAATAATCTCTCTGTTTCTAACATAAACTCTCTCCATATGCCCTAATTCGTATATCCATTTAAATGCACAAGGATAAAACTCCTGCTATATGCAATTCCTCTTCTACCATTCCTCATTAATTGCATAGAAACCACCTCTCTGTTGTTTACCGTCCATTTGCCAACCGCTATGCAAGCTGCCGTTCCAGCATATTCAAATATTTATTACGCACGTTTTGTCCCCTTTTACTTTGATAATTCCATAATCAGATATGTGGGTGTTTCCAAAAAACTCTCATATCTGCCCGGGAACTCTTTTTTCCAGTTCTCCGGCGGCATCGGCTCATGAACCCCACAGATTTTTAAGCCTGCTCTCACTGCTGCATTGACATAATCGCCAAACAGATGATGATAGCTGACGCTCAAATGATTCTCACAAGCGTCATTGTACTCAATCCACGGCTGTATATATGCACGAATGCTCTGGTCTAAATACCGCACCTGCCACTCGTCATCCTCCGGGAAAGTCCCGCCGTGCTCCACCGGATACATGGCAGAATACACCGGATGTATCACCGATAAAATACACCTGCCATCCGACTTTAAACAATCTGCGATCCCCGCGAACATTGTTTCCAGATTCTTAATATAGCGTGTTGTCGTCGAGGAAAAAATAAAGTCAAATTGTGCATCTGTTTTCTCCCTAATGTCAGCGGCATCCCCGCAAATAAATTCTGCCCTTGACGCCTGCGAAGCAGCCTTTTTCTTTGCAATCGCAAGCATTTCCTCCGACAAATCAATGCCTACCAGACGTTCCGGTTCAAATGTCTCCAACAGAAACGTAAAAATACCTGTGCCGCACCCTATATCAAGTACAGACTTCCCTTTTAATTCCGGAAGCAATTCGCAAATACATCTCCATTCAATGTTATAGCTGTAGGAATCCTCTGCCGTGTTGAACTCCTCGTATGCTGCCGCCATTGTATTCCAGTCTTCTTTGATGCTTTTCATCTTTCTGCATTCCTCCTCCTGCTATTTAAAATGCCTCATCCACGCTTAATTTCTTCATGCTTGCCTTCGCATGCCAAAATTCTCTCTGCTTCCTTATTTTTGATTTTATGTATTGTTCAAAAGCCAGGGGATCATCAATCAGCGGTAAAATTTCTTCCACTAATTCACGGCGATATTCCACATCATACGCCAAGGGTGCGGCTGCGGTATCGTCCGCCCCGCCTTCTGCATATTCCGTTTCCTTCAGAAGTGCCGTACAATAATTTTTTGCGCGCAAATCCTTCGCCAGCCCCAATATCATTATTTTGTTATATAATTCATGCGATGCAGACGCGAAACCGTTCCTATGGAGTATCTGCTTTTTGGCATATTCAATTTCTCTGAATCGGCGGTATTCAGTTACTTTTTCTAATGCTTTGTTCGCCAGACGAACCATGTCTGCGTAAAACTGTTCCTCATCGCCCGAAAAAGCAACAAAATCATTTTCCCGGTGTCCGAAATCAAAGCTTATGTAATCCTGCATCCGCCACAGATAGTGAATGGAAACGTTCAGGTATGAACCCTTGTCCCAGTTACTCGGCTGAAATTCAACTACAATTAGGAACCATCCGTTATCATCAATCCACGTTCGTGATGAGCCTTTTTGAAAAAGTCCGTTCTTCTTTAGAACGCTTCTCGCTGCCTGATTTATGATTTTATTATGATTTATTTCTGTACCCATAAATATGTCCTCACAAACAAAATTGGAAGTTACCAACGCTTCATATTTTTTTCAAATTTTTCAGTATACGCTTGCTTTAATTCATCCGCCGATATTCCATAGCATAACAATATATCGTTATAATACATAAGAACATCCGCCAACTCTTCCATAAGGTCTTTTCTTAATTCAATATCCGCAAATGTCTTATGATCTCCGTTTTTCTTAACAATATCAATCACTTCGCCAATTTCACCAATCATCCAAAGCATTTTATTTTTCCCTGTTTCAGGACAAATTGGTTCCCACTTATCCTTATACTGTTCTTGAAGTTTCTTTTGCATTTCCTGCATTTCGTTTATACTAAAATCCGCCATAAAATTCCCCCTAATTCAAATTGATGTGGTTGTTTCAATTAGCATTCGATCATAAGAATCAATCACCGAAAAAAAATGATTACAACATTCCCCATATGCTCAATCCGTATATTCTTTTAAATCCTCAAGAAATTCTTTATACTCTTCGTCCGTCCAGTAGAAAGTCAGTTCTTCCTCTGTATATTCACGTTTTCCTTCCAACATAAAGTCTTTTCCCACGTCGTATCCCATTCTAGCCAAGACCTTTTGGGCAAATTCCCTGAAAAACATCCCAATGCCTGTAATCACATTTCCGTCTTCCACTACCGTTTTATGAACAAAATGCGTTTTATCAATAAACGGAAATGTATCTGCCATTTGCATAAAAAATCCCGCCGTAAAATCTTTGCCGTCTAACAATCCTGCTTTTAAAAGTAACAGCGGGGCAGATGAAATCGCAGCATATACTGTATTCGCGCCTTTTCCCTTTTTCAGAAAATCAATTACTTTATGATCGTACAATGCAGGCAGCGGATTCACCGTTCCGGGAAGTATAAGACAAGCGTAATCGGAAGGTTCTGCTTCATCCACGGTTTTATTCGGAATAACCTGAAAACCGTCCTCACTTGTATATGCTTTCTTTTCGCCTGCAATAATATCGATTTTTTCTCCGAACCATACCGTAAGGCATGATGTTAAACAGGTTATTTCCAGTAAAGAAAAATCCGGGTAAATTAATACCGCATATTTCGTTTTCTCCATAATCTAAAACCCCTCCATCCCGATTTATCCAATTCTTTGCTTTATCACTCCCATATCATAATGTTGCCGATTCATTCAAATAAGCAGAAACTATTTCTATCGCGATTTCCCTTGCCTTAGCACTGGACACATCTTTATTTTCTGTTTCGCCCAAATATACACAAAAGTAAATTCTTTTCTCAGGAGTATCTGCAAAGCCCGTGAACCACGAATCAACGACAATACCATAACTCATACCCATTCCAGTTTTTCCATAAATTAATATATCTGACCCGACTGGCTCTGACAGCAGCATGACCTGTTTTAATTGATTTCGTGTTTCTTCGGAATAATTTGTTTCATCCCCGAAAATACGCTCGATAACCTCTGTCTGTTCCTTTGGTGAAATCAACAGGGATGATTCAATCCAGAAGCCAGTCAAAGCCGGATTGTTATTATTTGTATTTAATTCTCCATTCCAATCAGAAATATCACAATTCCCGTATTGAAGCTCGTTTAACTCATCTTGCATCCTATCCTTTCCGATTTCGTCAATCACCTCGCGGAAATACCAGACGCAGGAGGCATGAAATGCATCAGAAAAATTAATGTCCTGATTCCAGTCCTCGTTCCAGAATACTTCTCCGCTCCATATGCGGGTAGAATGATCCGGTTCAATGATTCCATTTTCCAGTGCAATCAAAGAAGAAATTATTTTAAAGGTAGAGCATGGGGAACGTCTGGTGAGAGCCAGTTCCTGATTATATATCTGATAGCCGTTCTCCGTCGGGTCATAGATAACAGCAGCACCATTTATTTCTTCAAAGTAATTCGACCAATCCACTTCTGTTATCATTGGTTCGACCGCTTCTTTCTGAATTAGGTCCGTTGATTCCTCTGTCTGCGTTATTTTTTCTGCGGGTGCTTCTTCCGTCTGGCTCATGTTTTCCGCTTTGCTCATATCTTCCGTCTGGCTCGTGTCTTCAGACGCCTGCACTCCCGACGCCTGATGGTCGATCACACCTCCGCTTTCTCCTGTACACCCCGGCAAAGCCATAATGGAAAACAGGAAAGCGCAACAAGAAATTTTAAATAAGACATCTTTTTTTCTCATGGCTTATGTACTCGCTTTATCATTTTGATCCTGCCCGCAGATGTCTCATATTCTTCATATCCGAACTTCTCATACAGCTTGCGCGCCCGCACATTCGATTCCTCCACATGAAGAAAGATGTTTTCAAAATCATGTTCTGTGGCATACCTCTCTGCCAGACACAGAAGCTTTCTTCCCACTCCATTTCCCCGGTGTTCCCTTGCAACCGAAAAATCATCGAGATAAATAAACGGTGTTTCCTCTTTACAATGCCCTTCCACAGACAAGAATCCGATTACCAGATCATCCGCTTTGGCAACATAGATCAGATCATTGCCTGACTCAAAAAACTTGTCCAGATATCCTTCTTCATATCCCTGAACATCATCCCGCTCGTATATTGTCTGCAACATCTGGATAAACAGTTCGTTAATCCGGTCAGCATCGTTTGCATTTGCTTCACGTATTGTATATGGCATACTTATTTTCCTCCGCAAATTAAATTTGTTACTGCATCATCAATGATAGTTCTATTTCATCTTCATCCACCGCTCCAGTCTCTGTAAATCCTCTGCTTTTATATAAATTTAGTGCTTGGATATTATCTCTGTTACAGGTTAAGGTTACCCGATTTGAAGAGCCAAAAGGTTTAGCTTGGATATAATCAAGCACCCGATCCAATGCAACTCTACCATAGCCCCGTCTCTGATTTGATTCATCAATCATCATATGCCATATATCATATTCAGGGATATCATAATCGTAAATCACCATAACATAACCAACCATAGTGTCACCTTCATATATTCCAAAAGGTTGGCATTGTTCCCTATAGACATAAGCCTGTGCAAGACTACGAATCGGATGTGAAACAAAACGTTCTTGTTCAGATGCAAGTTTTAAATTAAATGCGTCAATAAAGTTTTCTTCTGTAATTTTTCTAAGATTAATCATAAATTCCTCAAACTCCCATTTGTCGCTTTGTTCGCTATGTCTGCCTTATCACAAAATATTAATTTAGTAATCTCTGTCAATTATAATAAACCAGCATATCTTCATACAATTCTCTTGTTTGCCCTTCATCTCCCCATGAAAGCGGGTCATCCGCATAGCTCAGTATAAAAAATGGCTCTTCCTCCTGTATGTTTCCCGGCAGGCTTTCCCATAACGAATACATTTTTTCAGCAAATTGTTTTAGTTCGGTGCTGTCATAACACACCTTTATTTTCTCCATTAACATCTGTCCAAAGATTTCATGGTCAAAGTTGTTGTAATCAAAATGTGTTCTTATGTATATGATGCTCTCTTTCAGACTACCTGACATAAACTCCAATTCCAGCAAAACATCATCTGTCGGATTCTTAACAAATAAATCATCCAGAAACTTTTGGTATTCCTCTTCTAATAGAAATCCCTCATAAAGCAATAAAGCATATACCAACAATTCTTCCATAATGGTTCGCCCCTATCAATTTTCCATCAGACTTTCGTTTTCACCCAATCAGCCGTCAGCTCCAGTTCTAAACATTTCCATTGTTCACCCATAACCGGATAATACACCGCTTCAGCGGTCCAAACATCCTGAAAACCGGCTGCTTTATAGCAAAAATAGGCAGACGGGTTATTCTCAAAAACGCCTATTGTAATCTTATCAGCCTTTAATATATCAAATGCGTATTTTATGGAAAGGCGGATCATTTCTTTTCCATAGCCCATACCTCGTTTGGAATCATCTACTATTACAAAACCAAAACGCAAAGTGGACTTCTTTTCATCTGTAAACCTCATGATCAGATGTCCGACGATACCATTCTCATCGAAAGCCGTCATCGGATAAAAATTATCCGGTTCAACGCAATCGCCGTTGAAATCTGTATATTTCCTGTTTATATCATCCGCTGTGATTGGAAATGATTCATACCTGTCAGCACTCCATTTACGCAGGGAACGTTCATCTTTGATCCATTTAACGATATATTGTGCATCACATTTTTTATATGGTCTTAGACATAACATCTTTTGAATTTCTCCTCCAAATTCTGATTGAGCTTTCACCTGTTTTAAGGAATTTAATAACTGTTATATTTTGTTATTAAATTTCTCACAAGCCCTTGAAAACACTAAGTTTGTGACAGGTGAGCTTTCCCTTGTGTTATATCTTCCCATATAAGTTTACGAACTCTGATAAGGAAAAAAATAAGGGAAAGAAAATCATATAAAACAGTATAACACAAAATAAAACTGACATGGTGAACTGATTGAGATGCTTCTATATTTTCTGATTGATTTGAAGGAGACACAACATGAATACCATTTACGCAGAATACAATATGTACCATAATAGTATCGACATTTACACATCCGCTGGATATATGCTACGCGTTGACTGTACTAAAGCAGAAGATGGATGAAAAACTACTCCCTGCTCACAATGCTCTTTAAATGCTCTTGCGATTGATGAACCATTGGAATATGCCAGGCTGTATCTTGATGGGGCTATGCAGATGTGGGTTGATGCAGAAGATTTCTTGGAAATATAGCAAACTATATGGCATATCTGATATATAAAACTCAATATCAGATATGCCTTTTTAGTATAATCGTTGAAATATTATTTTACATATTTGGTTGAATCGCAAGAGATTGACTATAATAAAACACTCACGCCACCTATAAATACGGTGACATTCTCGAAATTGTTAATGTTACACAAAAGCTTATTATAGTTGATGATAGACGGGTTTCATTTTATCAAAAGTACAAAACTCTTTGAAACCAAGTGTTTTTAATTCTTGTTTTGTCTCATCAATAAACGCTCCCAGATGTTCTGGTTTATGACTGTCGCTTCCAATGGTAAGTATATGTCCTCCCAATTCCTGATATAATTTTAAAATATCTCGTGACGGGGTGAGATCAGACAATCCGTATCTGTAACTGGAAGTATTTACCTCGATTCCTTTTTCGTCAGCAATTACTATTTTTAAAATTTTAGTTAGTATCGGCTTTAATTCTTCAAATGGATAAGTACCTGCTTTATCATATCTGGTAATCAAATCCATGTGCCCTAAAACACTGTAATTGTGATAGTTCTGAACAAGATATAGTAGTTCCTCATAATAGCGTTCATTATATTCTTTTTGTGTCCTGCCACATTGAAAATCCTGAGTCCAAAACTCTTTATCCTCCACTTCATGAACTGAAAGAAGGATAAAATCAAAAGGATATTTAGCGTACAATTTTTCATATTGTTTTATTGTATGTGCCTGCATACCAAATTCCATTCCAAACTTTAGCGTAATCTTATCTCCGTACTGCGCTTTCACCTTCTGATAAGTTTTATAATATAATGGATAGTTAACATTGAGTATCGGCATATTTTCCGGTTCCCCCGGTATTCCTTCCCGGTACCTTACTTTTTCACCATCATCCCAGTCATTTTTCACCCCATAATCAACGTGATCCGTGAAACATATTTCATCAAGCCCAATTACTATAGAGTCCCTTACAACCTGTTCCATTAAATATACGGAGTCATCGCTAAATTCTGTATGCACATGATAATCTGCCTTCATTGTTCTACCTTTCACTTCCATTTCCTATCGTAGCTTGCGTTCTTCTTCCAAATCAAATTCATCAATCACACGGTCTTTATAATAATAAATCTGATCCTGTTCTCCAATTTCACGAATCACTTTGCATGGATTGCCGGCTGCAACTGAATTAGCCGGAACGTCATGAGTCACTACACTTCCAGCTCCAATCACACTGTTTTCTCCAATATGAACACCCGGACAAATGGTCACACCAGCTCCAATCCAGCAATTATCCTCAATTGTTACCGAATCCGTATACATATACTCCCTCATCTTTGGATTAACAGGATGCCCTACCGTAGCTATTGTAACCGCCGGACCAAACATTACTTTTTTACCAATGATAATTTTCCCATCATCAACGAAATTACAGTTGAAATTTAAGTAACAGCCTTCCCCTATGGTAATATTAGTCCCATAACAACAGTAAAAAGGCGGTTCTACCCACGCATTTGTAGCTTTTCCTAAAAGCTCATTTAATGCCAGCATTCTCGCCTTTACATCATCAGGCATAGTAGAATTAAACTGAATCATTCTTTTTTTACAGTTTGTCCGATCTTCCGGAAGCCCTTCACAATAATCTGTAAATAATTTTCCGGCTACAATACGTTCTCTCATGGTCATATTATTTTTCCTCCTGTGCACATATCATATCCCATGCTTCATCATCAATTTCTTCATTGTGAAACAATTTTTTCTTGTCTCCATCTGTTATTTTTCTGATCACACGACATGGATTTCCCGCTGTAATAGACCAATCCGGGATATCTTTTGTTACAACACTGCCTGCACCAATTACTACATTGTCTCCAATATGTACGCCAGGACACACTACTGTATTTCCTCCAAGCCATACATTATCCCCGATGGTAACCTCTTTTCCATATTCAAAAGCAGAATTACGCGTATCCGGATAAATTGGATGTCCTGCCGTATAAATAGATACATTAGGTGCCATCTGGCAGTTATCACCGATTTTTACTTTTGCCACATCTATAATCGTACAGTTATAATTTGCAAAAAAATTTTTACCTACTTCAATATGTGAACCATAATCGCAGTAAAAAGGCGGGTTAATACATGCACCTTCAGATTTTCCCAAAAGTTCTTTTACTATTTCTGCAATCCCATCAAAATCCGACCGATCTGCAAAATTAAGTTTTTGCAGGATTTTTCTGCACTTCATCTGTTCTTCCATGACTGCTTCATCTGAAACGTAAGCAAGCTGCATATCTCTTCTTTTTTTCATGTCCATAATTTAATTCTCCGTTTCTGTTAAATTTTTTAACCATTTATATTGTCTGTAATGTTTAAATACTGCCGGAAGTTTTACCAGTTCATCAAGACTTAAGACAAAATACACCATCCGCACCGGCAATTTCAGTACGAATGCCGCGATACATCCCAGCGGGACTGCAAAGCACCACATGGTAACCACATCACACATTAAGCCAAATTTTGTATCTCCTCCTGCTGGAAAAATACCACCTATTGTCATAGAATTGATTGATTTTCCTATTACATAATAACTGCTTATAAACAGCATATACTTTAAATATCCTGTTGCTGTATCGGTCAGATTCGTGAAATGCAAAATTACAGGTGTCACAAGAAGAATCATTCCCCCCGTCAGCAAACCCCAAAATACTGCAATTTTGCATAAAATATTTCCGTTTTTCCTTGCTTCGGATAAGTTTCCTTCACCAAGCAGATTTCCAACGATAATACTTCCACCATATCCAAAACCAGTACAACCGCAGATTAAAAGATTTTTGGTTATATTTGCAATAGAATTGGCTGCGACAGCATCGGAACCAAGATGTCCAAGTATGACAGAATACATGGTAAATCCACCACCCCAGACAAGTTCATTAAAGAGTACCGGATAAACGTGCTTCCAGAATTTCCTTGTTATATTGACTTCCCTGTCTTTTGTGTCTGCTATTCCAATCCAAAGTTCCTTGTTAAGGTGCAAAATATATATTGTAATAACCAGACCAAGCCCATTTGCAATGACAGTAGCCAATGCTGCACCCGCAATCTCCATTCTTGGGAACCCAAAGTATCCGTAAATTAGAATAGCATTCAGTACAATATTAACACAGACAACGACTGTACTTATCATAGTACATTTGCCTGCATAACCGCAATTTTTCAATATTCCCTGCAAAACTTGTAGAACTCCCGAAAACATATAGGATAATCCAATCAGTTTCAAATACTTAATACCATAATCAATCAGTGTAGTATCGTTTGTAAACAGTCGCATGAGAGTTTCAGGAATAAATAATGTTGCAATCAGAAAGAGGACTGAAATTATTAATACATATTTTAATACAAGTCCTGCTGATGTCCGTAATCCATCAAAGTCTTTTTTTCCATAATACTGTGCAACAAACATATTTTCCCCTATTGTAAGTGCTGTTAAAATCAAATTGAAAACAAATGTGATCTGCGAAGCCAGCGAAACTGCTGACAGAGCGTTCTGATTTAGTCCTCCCAGCATAAAAGCATCACATGCACTTACAAGTGCCAGCATAAACTGCTGTGCTGTAATGGGCAGGGCAAGTTTCAGAATTTTATTTCTGAATTCGTTTTCCATCTATAATTTTTTTCCTTTCTGCGCGCAATATAAAGATAAACAAATTTTATTGATTTTTATACCAGAATCAGCCATAATAATATAACAAACGTTCGCAAAGGAGATGATTTTGATGGAAGTATGTCCAAGCACTGCTTTAAATTCGGATGCATCTGAAAATGTTGCCTATAACAATCCGGACTTTCCTGCATATATAAAAAAGGGACAGCTCTCAAGCTATCCTGATTTTCGTGCAGTCAGTCATTGGCATGACGATCTGGAATTTATCCTGATTTTAGAGGGACAGATGTTTTATGATGTGAATGGTCAGAAGATTTCTTTGCAAACGGGAGAGGGGATTTTTGTAAACAGCCGCTGCTTTCATTATGGCTATTCCGATACTCATACAGAATGTCTCTTTATCTGTATTCTGTTATCCCCCCTGTTACTTTCTGTAAATACTTATTTTGTAGAAAATTGTTTAAATCCTCTGATACAGAATATTCGTTTTCCCTATCAAAAACTGAATCCATCTATTCAGTGGCAGAATTCTGTTCTTCGTGACCTTGAAATGCTTTACGAAAAAAATATGGACAAAATACAGCCATTTATTACTCTGGAAAGAACAGTTCATATTTTCCGGCTGCTTGCTGAAAATATGAACTGTTTTCCAGACTATGATAAAGATACAGAGGACATTCTGGTTCTCACTGAAATGATTGGATATGTGCAGAAAAATTATCCCCAAAAAATTTTGCTTAAAGATATTTCGTCCTCCGGAAATTGCTGCAAAACAAAATGCACTTCCCTTTTCCAGAAATATCTGAATACTTCACCTATGATATATCTGAGCCGCTATCGTTTGGAAAAATCTGTTTTTCTTCTTCGAAATACTGGCATGTCTGTTACTGAGATAGCATATACCTGTGGATTTTCAAATAGCAGTTACTTTTGTGAACTTTTTCATAAGTATTATAATACCACCCCTGGGAAGTTTAGAACCAACATACTCTCAAACGGAGTTGCTCCGAAGGATGTGCAGGAGCTGCTAGGACACTCAGATGTCAGTACCACTATGAATGTCAATGCTCACTCCACCAGAAAAGCTAAGCGAGATTCAGCAAGGCTTGTCGACAAGGTGGCAGGCAATGAATAAAAAGAAATTTCCCTTATTTCCCTCACGATTATCTCACAAGGGCAAAAATAAGGGAAAATACATATCATTTCACTATCTAAGAGGCTGAAAGCCTTGAAAAATAAGGAAAGTTCATGAAATCTCTCCACAAATACCGGTTTATAGAGCTTACCATCTCGGCACTTTTTTTATTTTACCTTTTACTTCATACAGTTCATAACAACACTTATCATCATCTCTTTTTCTTCCGGATTGGATTCCGCAATCATAATGGTAAGCGCTACAAGCGTGTGGTCGTCAATCAGCTTTTCTCCATCTTTGAACAAAACTCCATTCTTGTCCAGAAAATATAAAAACATGGTTGCAGCAATGCGCTTGTTTCCGTCAGAAAAGCTGTGATATTTTGTCACCAAATTTCATACTGTCAATAACTTTTCTGCATTCTTCATAGGTCAGAATATACGTCGCCTCATTTCCGTTTGGACGTACCATGCTCTGATGGTCGTAAGCATCCAGCAGCTCCAATGCCTGACTATATCGTTCCACCACAGTCAATACCTGTTTCGTATCCAGATGATTTTCCACTCTCTTCATAACCCGTATCACCTCGTTTAACTGATTCATACGATTATGATTCACGGCATATCCTTTGATTATGTATTCTTTCAGTACCGAATTTGCCCAACGGCGAAATTCAACGCCACGCTTTGATTTTACACGATAGCCCACTGAGATGATGACATCCAGCGAATAGTATGCCACGGGTTTGTCTGAATTTGCAATTTGCAAAAAATGCAAATTGCTTTCCCTCTCTGCTTCATCTTCTTTAAATATGTTATGAATATGCCTTGAAATAACAGAAACATCTCTGTCAAACAGCTCCGTCATTTGAGCTTGCGTCAGCCAAACGTTTTCTTCCTCAACAGGAACTTCTAATTTAATGGTCTTATCCCGTGTTTCAAATAACACGATTTCGTTTTTATCTAACATAGCACCTCCGCAGCTTTCATTTATAATTGCTTCAATTCCACATTTCTCCTGCCAAATCATACTCCTTCGACCTTACAACGAGAGCCCTGTCTTTCAATATTTCGCTTATAATTCGATGCTCCAGCTTTTTTCTTCTCTCCAAATGCATCAAAAGACCGTCCATCCCGCGAAGCAAATGCCGCTTTCCATATGGAGAATCCTCCAAATACTGAACCATGAGTGGAAACCACAATTCGTTTCCCTCATCATCAGAACGCTCCTTCCTGATCACCTCAATCGTTCCGAAAATATCTTCCACATCAAGATAAATGATTTTATATGTTTTATTGCTAAGAACCTGTTCCAGCTTTCTGTAAAAATCAAGAATCTCCTCATCCGTCATCATCAGATAAAGCATCTGGTTTTCGATGATGTTCTGAAAAACAGAGCACTCAAAAATCTGTCCCGTACCATTCCATTTTTGATAACGGTTTAATATAATGTTTTCAAACAAATCCCTCGCAACATTTCCATTGTAAATTTCGTATTGCTCCAAATCCTTATGAAAGCCTTCTACGTCTGTCAGAATCTGTGTATAGCAGATAATTCTGTGGTCGTCCTCAATAACCGTCTTGTCAGCAATTTCCTGCTCCAACATGGGATAACGCGCCAATACCTCCCCGTACTGTGCCTCTGTGACATACGCGCACCATGCCAATTCAACCGGAGAATAATCTCCCTCACGAAATACTTTATACTCCGGCAATTTGGCGGAAAGCGCCCCAATCATGGTACTTTTCCCTGCTCCCTGCAGGCCTTCTACAAAATAGTTTGTGAAATTCCCCATATTGTTCTCCTCCTAACTTCTATAAACCGAATACTACCCGGCCCGTGCTCTATACTTTAAAGAGGGGCAGGTTTTCTTTATCTGTTATTGCTTTGCTGTAAAATCCCAGAAAATCTTTCTTCTCCCAACCTTTACTGAGCCAGAATTTCTTCCCCTGCTCATTTGTTTCCATCACATTCAAACATACTCTCGTAATGCCCTCTTTCTGCAATGCTTCTACGGCGGCGTCTACTAAGCCGGAAGCGATTCCCCGCCCCGATATTCCGGCAAAACAACCGTATGATAAATATATCCTCTTCTGCCATCGTGCCCGCTTAAAATTGCCCCCACTAATTTATCATCTTCATATGCCACAAAATTTGTGTAAGGATTTCGCTTTAGAAAAGAAGAAATTCCTTCTTTGGAATCATCTAAACTGCGCAACCCCATATTAGGCGTATTTTTCCACATTACAAAAAGCTCCTCGTAATCGTTTGTCGTCATTATCCTTATCAAATCAACACCTCAAATCCGTATAATAGATAATTTCTTTGCCCAGCGATTTGGCAAATTCAATTTCACTTCTTGTGCTGCTTCCTATATAGTTGTCTACATTTACAACCAAAATAGCATCCGACAATTTTATTCTCTCTTTATGCATTTTATCCAGCATAATAATTTCTTCCTCTGTATAATCTTCTTTATTCGATTTGGCAGGATAGATTATGCTTAACATACAATTTCCCTGTAAATCCATTTCTTCTGTTATTTCCATTATCTCTTTCATAAATCTTAAACTGCCGCATACCGTTATGATCTTCATATTCCCATCCCTTAGAAAATTCTGATTTCAAGAACTACTCCTGCTCACTTTGTACATACCGCTTTTATAATATCCGCATCCAACCCTTCACCAATAAACTGAACAAAATCATGATGATTTTCTGTAATAAGCCAACGAAACTTTTTATCAGTAATATAATAATCTATCGGCTCTAATGCCTCGTTAATGATCAGATGGACGACAGCAGGACTGCACTCTGTTATCCAATATTTCGCGTCCCCTTCATCATCTTCAAGAAGAAGATATACCTTTTCACATTTTACAATTTCAGGCAGTTTTTCAATCCATTCATAAGAGGCATTGTTTTCTACTCCTTCTGCAAAAGCATAAATTCTCTTCATATTCTTTTGGAAACCATTTTCAATATTGGACCAATATAGCCCGTGATTTCTTGCATATCTCTCATCTACAAAACGCTCCCGTACTCTTTCATAAACATTTCTCCATTCATAAATACGCAGAAATCTAAAATCGTTTTCAGATATATGATTTTTCTGACAATATTCCACTATTTCAAGCCGTAATCCGTTCCATTTGTGATATTTCTGCATAATCAACCCTCTTCTACCAGAAACCCTGCCGCCCGCAGATTTTTCCGCAATTCGCCCATATCCTGATGATACACGCATCCCTGCATTCCGAGCCGCATTCCCGCCTCGATATTCGCCGGGGAATCATCCACGAAAAAGCACGTTTGAGGCTTTATTTTCATCTTTTCAAAGAAATCCAGATAAGCTTCCCGCTCCGGTTTTAAATACCCGTTCTCACAGGAAATCCAGATACCGTCCATATAAGAAATTGACGGAATATTCCTCGAGAACTGCCGGAAACGATGTGATGCGTTAGACATCAGATACAGATTGTACCCCTGCTGTTTTAATTCTGCAAGCAGCGCCTCCATCGGCGGATTCGGCTCCTGTTTCATGCGAAATTCCCGGATAAAACGCTCTGTGAGCGCCCACATTTTCTCTGGCATACGCTTATTTATGGATGCGACTGCCTCCTCGTCGGTCATCGTTCCGCGATCCATGCAAATCCACTCCACAGAACCGCAAATCTGGTTCTTTATCAGGTGAAAAGCTTCCTCATCTTCGGCATAATTCCATATGTAATCGGCAAGCGTGTATTTCGTTAATACATTTCCCATGTCAAATACAACGTTTTCCATGTCTGTCTATACCTCCCCGCCAAGCAGGCTCTGCGCCCAGAGAAACAATATTTCTGACAATTCCGCAAAATCCCACTCTGCATTGTCTGCTCTTACGCACATATAGTTTTTCAGAATTTCGCGCTCCGGCATATCCGCCCGCTCCAAAAGCGCACTTTTTTGCTTCACATATTCGCCTGTCTTTTGATAATAAACCGCCTGCACAGTAATGGCTGATGCTTTGTACAAATCTTTGAGCACTTCCCGGCTCTTTTCATGGAGCATATTGTGTACGCAGCCATGATATATATTTCCTGCGCCAATCTGAATTGCCCGCGCTACTGCTTCCTTTGTGAGCAGCGCGCGAAGCGGCTCCAAGCCTCCGACAAGCGGCGTTGTATCGAAATAGAACTGAAATAAATCAGACGGCTCCCAGTGGAAAAGTTCTTCTTTTCCGGACAGGAAACCACAAATAAGTTCTCGGTTCGGGAGCTTCGAAATTGCCGTATCATATTGTCTGATATCATCCGGTGTAAGTTTATCCAGAATTACGACCACATCAATATCGCTCTGGTCTGTGGCTTCGCCGCGCCCGTAACTGCCCTGGATTCCAATACACACGATTCGGTCGTCGAAAGTGCGCTGGATGGTTTCTGTAAAATTTTTCAGCCATTTTTCTATTTCAATCATAGTGTAAACTCCTTGGAATGATGTGTTGCGGCTCGCGGGCTTCGCCCTATCAATCCCTGCCGACTCTCTACTCCGCCGTGCTCCGCGCTCGATTTCGGCGGCGAACTTGTTCGCCTTGCCCTTTCATCTCGCCGAGGCAGTTTGGCTGACTTTGGGGCATTCGCCCTATCAATCCCTGCCGACTCTCTACTCCGCCGTGCTCCGCGCTCGATTTCGGGCTTCGCCCTTCATCTCGCTCGGGGGCTTCGCCCTATCAGCCCCGTCATAAATAAATTTTCCTGCTACTTATCTACCCCGCCGGGGACAAGCGCCAAGCGGTAAACCGCTCGGCGCTCGCGGGCATTCGCCCTACCAATCCGCAAAGATACAAATATTTTTCTGCAAGCAGAAATATTTGTATCTTCACGTCTTGCCCCGGCTCATTGCAGTCCCGCAAATTGTGCCATGTAGAGGTCGTAGTAGGCGCCTTTTTTTTGCATGAGTTCCGCCGGGCTTCCCTGCTCTAAGATGCCTCCCTTATCAATGACGAAGATACGGTCGGCATTCTGGATTGTAGAGAGTCGATGCGCAATAACGAAGCTCGTTCTGCCGGAAAGCAGCGCTTCGATGCCTTTCTGTACCAGAAGCTCGGTGTGCGTGTCGATGCTTGAAGTCGCCTCGTCGAGTATCAGGATTTTCGGCATGGAAATCATCGTCCGCGCAAATGCAATCAACTGGCGCTGCCCGATGGAGAGCCCTGCTCCGTGCTCCTTAAGTTCTGTGTCGTAACCCTTTTCCATCTTCATAATGAAATCATGCGCATTGACCGCCTTTGCCGCCGCGATCATTTCCTCGTCGGTCGCATCCAATTTTCCATAAAGGATGTTCTCGCGAACCGTCCCATGAAAAATGAAGTTATCCTGCGTCATGACGCCCATCTGCCGCCGCAGGCTCTCAATGGAAACCTTCGTGAGGTCATAACCGTCCACGGAAATTACTCCGTCCTCAATGTCATAGAAACGGCTGATTAAGTTCACGATCGTTGTCTTACCTGCTCCGGTCGGACCGACAAGTGCAATCGTCTCGCCCGGTTCTACTGTGAAGCTGACGTTTTCTAAGACCTTCGTCTCCGCAGGCGTTCCCTTGTCGTAAGTGAAATTCACATGGGAAAATTCCACTTTTCCTTTTACCTCCGGCAGCTCCGTCACATCCGCCGCATCGACAATGTCCGCTTCCGTATCAAGAATATCAAAAATACGCTCCGCCGCCGTCAGATTCGTCACGAGATTGTTGTAAAAATTACTCAGGTTCATAATCGGATTCCAGAACATGTTGATATAAGTACCGAACGCCACCAGCAGTCCGACTGATACCTTCTCGAAGCCCAGGAAGCGCACGCCCACAAGGTAGAGCATCATCGCTCCGAAGCCCCAGCAGAAATCGACGACCGGACCGAACATATCTGCGTAACGCACCGCATCCACAAACGACTGCTGATGCTCGTCTGTCAGATTTCCAAAAATCTCTTTCGTCTCGTCCTCCGCGCCAAAGCTCTGCACAACATTCATACCCGCGATATCCTCGTGCACGTAAGCATTCAGATTAGAAGATTTCTTGCGGAAAATCTGCCAGCGCTTGTGCGACGCTGTCTGCACGAACCAGACGCCAAGCGCCATGACCGGGATCGTACTAAGCGACGCTAACGCAAGTCTCCAGTCCTTGACCACCATAATCACCACAACGCCAAGCACAGTAATCATTTCCGGCACCAGAGTCGTTACGACATTGACGAGCACATCCTTAAGAGAATTGACGTCTCCGATAATTCGCGCCAGAATTTTCCCGGTCGGTCTGCTGTCAAAAAAGGAAAATGACAGCGTCTGGATATGCTCATACAGATCCTGACGGATGCGGAGCAATATCTTATTGGAAACCATTGCCATCACATACATCCGAATCTTCACCATAATAATGAAAATAATATTTAAAATCAGTGCAAAAATTCCAAGCTTCATCAGACCTTCGAAATCCGAATCCGCAATATAATGGTCGATTGCCTCCTCAATCAGAAGCGGGTTGACCAGTGAAATAGCAACCGTCACGCCCATGCAAAACAGCACGCCGATTAAGATGCCCTTGTATTCCAGCAGGTAGGAAAACAGTCTTCGGAAAATCTTCTTTTTGTCCGTGTTTTCCATAAATTCGTCTTCACGATAGGAATTGACTGCCATACGTTTTCAGTCCCCCTTTTCTCTTTTTCCTAAATTCTAATTTACTCCGCAGCGCACCATTCGGGAGCATAGCTCCCTCATTTCGCGGCATTCGCCGCATCCCTGCCGCTTCCGCCGAAGTTAGCTGCAAGCAGCTAGGCTTACTCCGTCTGCACCCGCAATCTACTCCGCAGCGCACATTCGGGAGCTAAAGCTCCCTCATTTCGCGGCATTCGCCGCATGGCTGCTTCCTCCGTTAGCCTTAGCTGCTAGCAGCTAGGCTTACTCCGTCCGCACCCGCAATTTACCCCGCAGCGCACCATTCGGGAGCTGAAGCTCCCTCATTTCGCGGCATTCGCCGCATCCCTGCCGCTTCCGCCGAAGTTAGCTGCAAGCAGCTACTTCGTCACCTGCGCCAGGCGCGCTGCTCATTGCTAACGCGGAATATTGTGCAGCGTAGGTGTCGTAGTAGAGTCCTTTTCTGGCGAGAAGTTCCTCGTGCGTTCCGCGCTCCGCAATCTGACCGTCTTTGAGATAAATAATTTCATCCGCATGGCGCACCGCGGAAATACGATGTGCAATGATAATCTTTGTCGTTCCGGTAAGTCCGTTTAACGTCTTTTGAATCTCATGCTCCGTCTCCATGTCAAGCGCCGAGGTGGAATCGTCGAGTACCAGAATGGGGCTGCACTTTGCGAGCGCACGCGCAATGCTGATACGCTGCTTCTGTCCGCCGGAAAGCCCGACGCCGCGCTCTCCGATGACCGTCTCATACTGTTCATCCATTTTCTCGATAAAGCCCCGCGCCTCTGCATGTTCCGCCGCAAGGCGAACTTCCTCCATCGGAAGCTCCCTGCGCCGTCCCATCTTGATATTTTCCTCGATGGTATCTGAAAACAGGAACACATCCTGAAGCACGACCGAGATATTGCTGCGAAGCTGTCTTATATCCATGCTGCGCACATCTGTGCCGTCCACCTTTACCGCACCGTCCGTGACGTCGTAAAAGCGCTGCAGCAGATTGACAATCGAAGATTTTCCCGATCCCGTCGCTCCCATAATCCCAAGCGTTCCGCCCGCCGGAACGGTAAAATTGATATCGTCGAGTACCTTGTGCCCTTCAACCGCAAACGAAACATGCTCAAAAGTGATTTCTCCTGTGACTTTATCCAGTAAAACCGGGTTCTCGCTGTTCGCAATCTGCGGCTTCTCCGCATAGATTTTGCGGATTTTTTTGTAGGATGCGACTGCGGAGGAAACATCGTTCGTCAGCCATCCAAGCATTTCCATCGGCCAGGTACAGTTCCTGCTGTACTCGACAAACGCCACAAGCGCGCCGAGCGTCATCTCTCCATTCATAACAAAAATTCCGCCCAGAATCGTGACACAGACCGGAAGCACCTTTCCCACAAAAGAAAACAGCGGATAATACTTCGTCAGCACCTTTGCCTGCGTGATATTCAGCTCATAATAGCGGCTGTTGTGGGAAAGAAATTTCTCGATTTCAAACTTCTCCCTCGCAAATGCCTTTACGGTGCGCACGCCCGCAAGATTTTCCTCCGCTACCGTCGTAAGAACCGCGTTCTCCTCACTGATTTCCTCATAAATCTTATCGAGCTTTCGCTCCATCACGACCGCGACCACTCCGCAGACGATCATGGTGCAAAGCGGCACGAACGCCAGCTTCCAGTTCAGCGAAAACATGCAGTAGAGCACCATTGAAACATGAATGATGACCTCGATGACAAGCATTCCGACATAGCCCATGGCATTCCAGATTTTATCAATATCATCCTTGACCCTCGCCATCAGCTCTCCGGTATTTGTTTCCTCAAAATACCCCATCGACAATGACTGAATATGATCAAAAAGATCCTTGCGCATCTGCGAACCAATTTTCGACGCCAGCACATCGAATGTAAATTCCTTGCAGTACCCAAAAATACTGCGCCCGATTCCCACAATGACGATTCCTACAAGAAGTTTCGTCAAAATCGAAAGATTTCCGCCCAAAATAACATCGTCTACAATCTGCTGTGTAATCTTCGGATACACCATATCCAAAACGATTGCCGTTACCATACAGCATATTGCAAACAGATAGCCATACCAGTAACGCCCCACATAAGTGTATAATTTCTTCAAAACCTGACTCCTCCTTTTTATTCATTCCCGGTGTCTTTATTCCTGCGCGCAGTTCCTTTGCGACCAAAAGAAAAAGAGTCCTAACGGACCCTTTTTCGCATTTTTGCGCAAAAAAATCCGCGGCAACCAAATGATTACCACGGTCTATGTTCAGGAATGGCGCTGTCAGAAACGCCGCATCAAGTCCATACGGCATTCACATATCACGACTGCCGAATAGCCCCCACCGAGGTAATCTTATGTTTCTGCTTATCTTCTTTGACGACCATACGTGTAATTCCAAACATATTTCTTACCTCTCTTTCCTTAAAATTTGATTACATGTTGTCTTACAAAAACTAGTATACGCACATGTTTTTTTAATTGTCAAGAAAATTCTCAAAATTTACCAACATATTTTTTACCCGTCTGTAAATAATAGGATTAGGAACTACAGTAAATCAAAATTGTAATTCCAAACGAACCGGACGGAATTGTCCGTCGGGAAAACATCAGATAGTATGGAGGAAAAAAACCATGAGTGGATCTAACAATTCAGGTTCCAACACAAGCCAGATGGCTGTACCGCAGGCAAAGGAAGCAATGAACCGCTTTAAGCAGGAAGTTGCAAGCGAGATCGGTGTACCTTTAAAAGAGGGTTACAACGGTGACTTAACTTCCGCGCAGGCAGGAAGCATCGGCGGCGAGATGGTCAAGAAAATGATCATGAAGCAGGAAGAGCAGATGTCAGGCAAATAAATCTGACTGACGCAAAAAAGGCTTCGCATCATCCAAAAAATGGTGCGAAGCCTTTTTCCGATATAAAAACATACCGCCTCCGGTTTCATGCACTCCTGCGACGGCTATTGCACAACGTGGTACACAAGACCTGTCTTAATCTGCTCCACTGCTGCATCATCCGCAAAATAACGCACGATTTCCAGTGCAAACGGAATCGCCGTTCCCATTCCGCGGCTTGTGATGATATTTCCATCGACAACAACGGCGTCCTCACTCGTCTGCGCCCCGGTCAGCTTCTCCTCAAAGCCCGGATGACAGGTCGCACGTTTCCCCGCAAGGATTCCCGCTGCTCCAAGCACGCTTGGCGCTGCACAGATGGCTGCGACAAGCTTTCCTGCCTCTGCAAACTTTTTGATTACTTCATTGACGGTCGCGTCCGCTCCCAGATTCAGCGTTCCCGGCATACCTCCCGGCAATACGATACCGTCAAGTCCGTCATAATCCACCTCCGGCGCAAGCGCATCCGCAAGGAAAGTCACCCCGTGGGAGCTTGTCACCTCGCGCTTTCCTGTAATGGAGATCATCACTATCTCCATCTTCGCGCGGCGCACCACATCTACAACAGTAAGTCCCTCAATCTCTTCGCATCCGTCCGCCATAAAAATTCCAATCTTGCTCATATGATACTCTCCTTCTCTCCGCTCTGGCAAGCGAACTTGTTCGCTTTGCTCATCTGCCTACGCGGACATTATACATCAGCCTGTCTGAAAAGGGAAGTATTCTCTATTCTGTCTCCCGCAACCGCTCCACAATCGTCCGCTTCGATACCGCACGGTAAACAAAAAGCGGAAGCGCTACACCAAAAGCGATAAAAACAGGCGCTACTGCCAGAACCGGCGTTATCGTCGCATGATAAGTGATGAACCAGAACAAACTGCCAAATGCCTTGCCTGCCAGCGGTCCGATCGCTACAGACAGTACGAGGGAGAGCACGACCGAGCCAAGGGCATAGAAGATTCCCTCCCAAATCAGCATTCGTTTCAACTGTCTGCCTGTCATTCCTATCGACTGCAATACTGCAAATTCCCGCCTGCGGGTCACGATTCCAGTGAGTATCGCGTTTAGAAAATTTAGGATTCCCACAAGACCGACAATAGAGCTCAACACTCCGCCGAGCATCCGATACGTATTCTGCATATCATGGAAATCCGCCTCAAAAATCGCCCTGCTCTCATAATCAAGCTGCGGCAGAACCTCGTTCGTATAGTCCGCAAGAAAGCGCTCCATCGAATCCTCCGCTCCATCCGCCGCATCGAAAGCATACAGCATCACGGCGTCCGTCCCTGTATCCTGTATAAAGGTCTGATCATTTAGTAAAAACATATCCGGTCCGCCGTACCGGTAGCTGAGACTCTGGGGCACAATCACTTCCGCTACAATTTCATACTCCACATCCTTATATTTTGTCGTACGCGTATAGTAATCCTCTTTCCCATCCATATGCTCTGGATCGAGAAGCTCTCCCGTTTTCATATCATAATATGCATACTCCAACTCATAACGCAGGGTGATTTTGTCCCCCACCTTCGCCCAGTTGGAATCCGTCAGAGTCTCACCGTAATCCCCATCTTCATAGACCGCTGCCGCATAGTGACCTCCGTCCTCATAGAGCTTTTCCGTAGAACCGGAAACAACCTTCAGATGATCCAGTACATAATCCTCCATGCCGTAAAGTCCTGCATTACTCATAAAAAGTCCGTTTTCGTTCCGCTCCGCATTCGAAATGGCCTGCTTCAATGCTTCCGTTGTATACCATTCGCCATATTTTTGTCTGTAATACTCCTCCGTTACAAAATCCCTGACTCCCAGCGTACAGCCATAAGCCGCTCCTCCCTCCGACACATTTCCTGTACCAATTACATCGTCAATAGCTTCCGTTGGCACCTCCATCGAATCCGACCAGAAGCCATATGTTCCCTGAATATAGCTCGCATCTGACAGAACAAAATCTGTGCACGTCTTTTTGCTCACATATTTATCCATATCAAAGCTCTTCGTAAACACCACCGTCATATCCAAAAGCACTACGGCAAGCGTCAGCGACAGGATCGTTACCACTGTTTTCGTGCGGTTTCGTCCAAGATTCGCCCATGCCATGCGCCGCAGAGACGCCCCGTCCGAAGCCTGCACTTTCTGCCTTGTGTTCCGGTGCAGCTTCCTAAGCGTTCTCCTGCGCCCCTTTACCGCTCCCTCCGTGTAGCGCACTGCTTCCACCGGAGAAACCTTCGCCGCCATCCTGCCCGGTTTTCGGGTGGAAATCGTTACCGTAATCAGTGCAAACAGCGCCGCGCCGACAAAAATAAGCGGATTGACAGAGAGAACACCCTTAAACCTATCATTCAACTCGCTAAAAACCACCGGTATCAACGCCGCTCCCACACCATAGCCTGCCAGAAGTCCAATCGGAATTCCAAACACAGACAGCGCAAATGCCTGAATCCGCACCATATGGCGAATCTGCCGTCCTGTCGTTCCAATCGTCTTCAACAGACCGTAAAAGCGAATATCATTCGATATTGAAATCTGAAAAACATTATAAATAATCAGATATCCGGTAAAGATGATAAGCATCAGCATCGCTATAATGGCAATCACGACCATCGGGTCTACGTTTCCTGCAAATTGGGAAGACATATAGCCCCAGTTGATGCCACAGGAAATATAATTTTCCCCTCCTTTGTCCTCAAACTGATAACCGTGGCGCGTGACGACCTCCTGAATATTTCCCACGATATTTGCCGAATTCTGAAACATCAGGTCGAGTGTATACAGACCATAAACAGACCCTTCCGGCAATTCTCCCCGCTCCGCTAAGATTTCATCCACACGACTCTCAGGAATCAGCACATGGCTGGCAGGGCATGCCTCATCATATTCCCACCATCCGCACAGAGTAAAGTTCTTCGTGATCTCTTTACCGTCCACATCCAACGTAAGCGTAAACTCTGTCCCAAGCTCCGGCTCTATCCCAAGCAAAGACAATACCCTCGTGTCCGTCGCCGCTTCCGTCGTCCCTTCCTCCGGCAGGCTGCCAGTTTCCGGCACTGCATAAATCCACTTTGCCTCGTTAGCGTCACACCAGCTCACCTCGACACTCGCCTTGGAAAATGCCTCTCCCTCCGGCATTCCCACAAACCGCCGCGCGCCCCATTCCTTGATCAGCTCATCCTCCCGCAGCTCCATGAACTGTTCCTTCGTCAGATACTTAAAAGCTCCGTGAGCATATCCGCCAACCTGTCTGAAATTCGCCTGCTCGACCGCATAACCAATCGACCCGGCAATCGTAAATAACGCTGTAAACAACATTGTAGTCAAAGCAATCGCCAGCACCGCAATGATGTTCCGCGTCGCCGCCGCTTTCATACTCCGTATACCAAGACGGCGGATGCACCTTCTATTCGCTACTCTCATAATGATTCTCCATTCATATCCATAATCCGTAAAGTTCGGAGAATGCCCGCATTCCGGGCATTCTCCTGCGTGAGATTTAGTACTTCTAATGCCCATTGGCATAAGCATTAGAAGTACTTCTCACGCTGCCATCCTCAATCCGTACTACCCGATCCGCCATCTGCGCAATCTCTTCATTATGCGTAATCATCACTATCGTCTGTGAAAATTTCTGACTCGTCACCTTAAGAAGTCCCAGCACATCCTGACTCGTCTTACTGTCCAGATTTCCGGTCGGCTCATCGGCTAAAATAATTGCAGGCTTCGTCGCGAGCGCTCTTGCAATCGCAACCCTCTGCTGCTGACCGCCTGAGAGATTGTTCGGAAGCGCGGAAAGCTTTTCGGATAGTCCCAGCGTCTCAATAATACTGTTCACATATCCCTCATCTGGCACATTTCCGTCCAGCTCAATGGGTAGTACAATATTTTCATAGACATTCAGCACCGGAACCAAATTATAATTCTGAAACACAAAGCCAATCTTGCGTCGTCTGAAAATTGTCAGTTCTTCGTCCTTTAACAAAAAAATATCTTTACCGTCCACCGTCACGGTTCCCTCCGTGGGGCGATCCAACCCGCCCAGCATATGAAGCAGCGTAGACTTCCCGCTTCCCGAAGTTCCCACGATGGCGACGAACTCCCCGCTCTCTACCGCAAGATCCACGCCCGCGAGCGCATGTACTGCGTTATCTCCGCTCCCGTAAATCTTTTTTAATCCGTTTGTCGTCAATATGTTCATTCCTGTTCCTCCTGCTGATTTCATAAACACAATACGATATTTCCTCTTTTACAGAAAAAAATCTGTATCACATCTCTACGATACAGATTTTCTCACAACAATCTTTCGACACTCTTTCCACTGCAAAAAAAATTCTTACAGTTCTGAAACATTTGCCCCATATGTGCCCCGCGGCAGATAGCACCCGAAGGTACTGCCCGCCCCCGGCGTTGATTTCACCTTGATATAGCCGCCCTCTTCGGATACGATCTGTCTCGCCAGATACAACCCGATTCCGACGCCCTCCTCCTTATGCACCGTCGTTCCCCGATAGAAACGTCCAAATACCTTCGGCACTTCCGCCTCCGGGATTCCCATTCCGGTGTCTGTGACCTCAATACAGCAGAACATCTCATAATTCACCACACGGAGAAGAACCTTTCCACCCTCGGGTGTGTATTTAATCGCATTATCCACAAGATTGCCAAGCGCTTCCAGCGTCCATTTCTCATCAAATACCGCTTCGCCCGCCGTATCTGCAAGGCACAGCGCAATCCCTTTTCCCTCAGCCTTCGGTGCAAACTCCTCCTGCACCCTTTTAAGCATCGGCGCCACTGCTCCCCGCACCGGATGCAGTGTCAGTATTCCTGTCTCCAGGCGCGAAAGCTTCACTAACGCCTCAATCAGAAACCGCAGTTTTTCCGCCTGCCCGTTTACCGCCGCAACAAGCTCCCTCTGCTCTGGCTCAAGCTCCTGTTCACCTAAAAGCCCTGTATACAGCAGCAGATTCGCAATCGGCGTCTTGGTCTGATGCGAAATATCTGCAATCAGCTCCTTAATCTTATTCTTTTCCTCCGAAAGTCTGCGCGACGACACCTCCGACGCTCCCAGATAGCGTCTCCATTTCGCTTCCAATGCCGAAAGCCTGCTCTCATCGAACTTCTTTTCTGAAAAGCTTCCGTTCATGGCGTCCTCTAGCATATCCTCAAGCTGTTTCAGCAAACGGCGTGTCCGTAAGCGATACCAGAGCACCGCCGTCACTGCCGCCGCCACAGCTACGATAGCAACGGCATATGCAATCTCTGCTCTCATGATTCCTCCCACTTCCATGTATAGCCGATTCCGTACACGGTCTTAATATAAGCCGCAGCATCCAGCTTGTCCCTAAGCCGCTTCACCGTCACGGACAGGGCATTCTCATCGACATACTCCGCACCGTCTGTCCAGATCCGGTCAATTAATGTTCCCCTGTTCAACGTAATTCCCGCATTCTCCACGAGAATCCGAAGCAGCTTTTGTTCCGTCTTGCTAAGCTCCACCGCACGCTCTCCGCAGCGAAATTCCATAGTGTCAAAACAAAAGCGATACGCGCCAAAGCAGTATTCCGTTTTTCCTGCGCTCCGTCCGCTTGTCTTACTGCCGCCGTTTCGATGCAGGCTCTCATCACTGTGACTCTCCGCCGCTTCTCCCCGCCTAAGCTGCGTCTGTATCCGCGCCCTTAGCACCGCCAGGGAAAACGGCTTTGTAATATAATCGTCTGCTCCCTGCTCCAAGCCCGCCACGACATCCATCTCCGTATCGTTCGCGGTGAGCAGAATGACCGGCATATTGCTGTCCGTCTTAATTTCCCGCAGAAAATCCATGCCGTTTCCGTCCGGCAGATTGATATCCAGAAGAATCAGCGCATAATTCTTTTTCGCTCTCTGCTCCCTTGCCTGCCCGATACTACTGCATATATCACAGGAAATATCTGCGCTTTGCAGCGCAAGCCCAAGTCCCCTGCCAAGATCACTGTCATCCTCCACAATCAATATTTCCTTCATATAGCGTCCCCTCTGATGTATCTTATATTATCGCAAGTATACCGATTTTTCCTGCAAAAAGCAACCAAAGCGCTCCTGTCAATAAGCATCTTACTTACCCAAAACTTACTACAGATAATAATATCTTATACTATAAAGCATTGGTATCGTGTGACATCAGATATTATGTCTAGAATAAGGATTAAGTCAGAGGTCATTGAGGCAACCTATACAAAAACCTGGATAGCCTATCGCAAAGAAAAAGCAAAAGATAAAACAGCTAAAATCAGATGAAACTAAATCCCTGACGAAATCAAGATTTTTTTAGAAAGCAAATGGTATCTGCAAGAGAAAACTCATACGCCCCTAGCAAAGCAGGAAATGAAAATGGTAATAATTCATGAACGAGAGTATGAAACTTTTTCTGTAAATAGTTATTAGTAATAGGTCTTCTATGATAAAATCTAAATCATAGGAGGCCTTTTATTATGGCAAGAGAAAAGAAACCCGTACACAAAGTACAAATGACCGAAGGAAAACGTGATA
>JAGBEG010000020.1 GCA_017937095.1 Roseburia sp.
ATCGAGGGCTTGACCAAGTAAGGAGTAAGGTGGTCTGCGAGGAGTAGACAGGATGAAGCAAGCTTGCTTGCAGAATCATGGCTACTTAGAGCAGAGGTCAATCTGCAAACTCGTAAATGAGTTGCAGATGACAGCGAGACGAAGCTATGCGTAGTCGAGCGGACCAACTTACGGAAAAGATTATTTTCGGAATCTGTATGAAGTTTTGAAGGTACAATAAGGCAAAAGTCCTATTGATTTTTGCAGCGATATTGTGTAAGATAAAAAATGACGTATTTGATACGTCATTTTTATAGAATATAGGGGATTGGTCAAATGGTATGATAGGGGTCTCCAAAACCTTTGGTGGGAGTTCGATTCTCTCATCCCCTGTACAGAGAAA
Source organism: Roseburia sp. (assembly GCA_017937095.1). Lineage (GTDB taxonomy): Bacteria > Bacillota > Clostridia > Lachnospirales > Lachnospiraceae > Roseburia. The sequence continues at coordinate 383 of JAGBEG010000020.1, forward strand.
ACCTCGAGAGCTTTGAATAGCTTTCGGGGTTTTGTTTTTGTGAATTTATTAAAAGATTGTCGAAATGGCTTGCTTTAAGTGCTTATGAAAAGGCTTGCAATGACAAGCAGATAAAAATGTGTTATGATTAGGCCACAGAGAAAGATTGGAGGGGAGGATAATGCCTGTTTCTATCAAAAATTTGGTATGTGAATTTGCAAAGGATATGAAGCGGCTATTTGGAATGGACTTATGCCGAATCGTTGTATATGGTTCTTATGCCAGAGGTGATTATACAGAAAATTCGGATGTTGATGTAATGATACTCGTGAAAACACCAGAAGATTCTATTAGAAAATATTCCGATCAGGTGTCAGATTGTGCATTTGAGTATTTGATGAAATATGGTATTGATATTTCGCCTGTAATTAAGAATGAGGAACATTTCAATTATTGGGTTGATAATTTACCGTATTATCGCAATGTCAGAGACGAGGGGGTAGTTGTGGATGCAGGATAAGGATAGAGAACTTTCAAAATATAGATTCTCGCTTGCAGAAGAGACATTGGCAAATGCAAAGATGTGCTTAGACAATCATTTCTATCGCGATTGTATTAACCGCTCCTATTAGGTGGCTTTTTATGCTATAAAAGCAATATTAGCGATAGAGAGCATTGATTTTAAGAGACATAAGGATGCTGTTGCTTATTTTAATAAAACATACGTGGCAACTGATGTTTTCCCAAGAGAATTGGGAAGAAGGCTGGGCAGGATTAAAATGATGCGCGAAGAAAGCGATTACAGCGATTTTTTTGTAGTCTCGGAAGAAGATGCGAAAAAGCAATATGAAACGGCAGAATATATTTTAGAGACAGTAAAAGTATACTTGAGTGAACGAGATATTTTATAGGCTAAAAATGAATTTCATCTCCTGTCATTTGTTTTTTTGATAGGAGACGGTTGGGAGTTAGAAGATAGATAGCTTTTTTAATAAATTATGATGCAGGCTCCATGCTATGTAATTGATACATGGCTTGGAGCTTTTTGTAATTCTTTATAGGACCGCTGGAAAACAGAACGTGCTGCGTCATACAAATCTTTTGTATATAAAATAAAAGATTTGACAAACATATAAATATATGTTTATATAATTATATAAGACTTAATTCGCAAAAGAAGAACCGGAAATACATAACAGAAAGATAAAAGAATATACAACTGCAAAATAATGGAACACACAGCCGGAAGATAAGAAACACATAACCAGAAGATAAGAAACACACACAGCCAGAAGATAAGAAACCCACACAGACAGGAGAGAAGCGGCATGGCAAGAGATAGCACCAACAAAACTTTTTGGGAGAGAGTTGCGAGAATCTACACGCGATTTATGTCCGGAAACGATGCGGTATACGATGCAATCTGTGAACACCTGGAAAAATACATAGATAACGAGAGGCAGGTATTAGAACTGGCGTGCGGCACAGGACAGATTACCTATCGTATGGCGGGGAAGGCGAAGTCGTGGGTGGCAACGGATTACTCAGAAAATATGGTAGAGGAAGCCAAAGGGCGAAATACAGGGAATAGAAGGTGCAGCAATCTCTCTTTTTGCGTGCAGGATGCGACCGGACTGACCTATGAAAAGGAAACCTTTGATGTGGTCGTGATTGCAAACGCTCTGCATATTATGCCAAACCCTGATGCTGCTCTTAAGGAAATATACCGTGTTCTGAAAAAAGACGGCGTCCTGTTCGCGCCAACCTTTGTATATGAAAAAGGTTATTCGAAAATGTCTATCTGGATGATGGAACGGCTTGGATTTAAGACCTATCACAAGTGGCGGAAGCGGGAGCTTGCAGCGTATGTCAGTGAGCGTGGGTTTCAGGTTACAGGAGTATATTTACTGAAAGCGAAACCGCTTCCCGAATGTGTTTTGATTGCTCAAAAATGTGATGAGGAAGGAGTGTATGCAAAATGAGATTGAAAGTCCTGGTGGAAAATACATCCGTTTCACCCGAATATAAAGCAAAGCACGGGATTTGTTTTTACATAGAAACGGGAGCGCATAAAATGCTGTTTGATTTAGGTCCGAATGAGCTGTTCCTTAGGAACGCAGAGAAAATGGGAGTTGATATAGCAGCGGTGGATACGGTGGTGATATCGCATGGACATAACGATCATGGCGGCGCATTGCCGCTTTTTCTGGAGAAAAATCACACGGCAAAAGTGTATGTGCAGGAGCGGGCTTTTGATAAGCACTATACCAAAGTGCTTGGATTTTATGCGAATGTCGGCATTGATGCAACGCTGAAACACCATCCGCAGGTAGTATTGACAAAGGACAGGGCGGTAATGGATGATGGACTGGTGCTTTTTTCCGGAGTAGAGGCGAAGGAGCTGTGCTCAGTTTCAAATCGCGCGCTCTATACGAAAAGAGGCGGGCGGATTTTTCCGGATGATTTTTCACATGAACAGAATCTGGTGATTACAGAGGGGGATAAGAGAATCCTTATTGCAGGCTGTTCCCATGCCGGAATCATCAATATCAAAAGAGAGGCGGAGCATATCATCGATGGGAAATTGACACATGTGATCGGCGGATTACATTTGTATAATCCGGTCACAAAAAAGCAGGAGAGTGATGTCTTAGTGCAGGCGATTGCAGGGCGGCTTACAGGAGATGATACATCTTATTATACATGCCACTGCACCGGACAGAAAGCATTTGGAATTTTGAAGGAAGGGCTTTCTGATCGAATGTGCTATTTGGCTACAGGGGCGGTATTGGAGCTTTGACTTGGGATGGTAGAATTGACATGATATGCTTAATATGTAGAGGCTGTAAAAAAACAGCCCCTTTTTCTTTATTAGGAAATACCATGTTATTGTAAAGTGTGAAAGAAATAATTCTTATAGAGCAAAAAAACTACCGGGCAGGATGATCCTGCCGGGCAGGATATGAAGCTTCGTGCGCGGAATTACCGTGACGGAATCTTCAGGACCTGCCCGACGAGGATCAGATCACTCGTCAGACCGTTTAGCTGCTTGATTGCATCCACGGTCGTGCCGTAGCGTCTGGAGAGCTGCCAGAGCGTGTCGCCGGACTGTACGGTGTATGCAAAGCTGCCGGAGGACGGCACATTCTGTGAGATGCTCTGATAGGTCGCGTAAAGGCGCTGCCAGGTGAGAGGACCTACGATGCCGTCGGCTGCAAGCTGCATTGCCTGCTGGAAGGCGATGACAGAGCTTCTTGTGCCGCCGCCGAAAATACCGTCCTGTACCGGAGCAGGAATGGTCGGATAATATTCGGAAATCAGGTCCAGAAGATATTGGAGCGTAATCACATCCTGCCCGCGGGAGCCGCGGCGCAGAATTACATTTGGCGGAACGGTTCCGATGCCAAGCGTGGTTCCCTCGCTGTCCAGTTCTGCGAGGCGGGTCACGGCAGTGTACAGGCTGGAAATTTTGTACCAGGTCGCCTTTCCTACGATGCCGTCGGGAACGAGAGAAAATACCTGCTGGAATTTTGTCACTGCCGCCTTTGTGCTGTTTCCGAAGACGCCTGTCTCGTCGGTGATGGCAGGGATGGCGGGATAATTTCTCCGGATGCGGTTTAAGTAGGTCTGGATCGTCTGGACGTCAAGTCCGCTGCTGCCGGTTTTAAGCAGCGTGCCGGGGTACGAGGAGAGGACGCCTGTGATAATGTTCGTCTCCGCAATTTCGATGTCGTTCGGGTAATACGAGCGGAGAATCTGCAAAGGGGAAAGCCCCTGATTTGCCAGTGTGACCGTGCCCCACTGGGAAAGTCCCTGACAGGTAGCCGTCGTTCCGTTGCAGAAAGAGGTAAAGTAGGGCGCTTCCTGTCCGGCGCGGCGCACATATTCGTTAAAAATGCGGTCTACAATTTCGCTGATGGAACTGTAAATCGGACGTCCATAGACAAAGTACTGGTCGTAAGCGGGGCTGTTTGTGATGTCAAAGTCATAGCCTCTCGCCCGATACCACTCGGTGTAGACGCGGTTTAGGGCAAAGGTGATAATGGCGTAAATGTTGGCGGTCAGGGCGGAAGCGGGCCATGTGGGATAGATTTCGCTGCTCGCTACATTTTTCACATAGTCGGGAAATGATACCTGTACATTGGAGGCGGCGGAGGCGGGCGCGCCGAGGTGTACGGTAATCGGATTTGGGATCACGACCTGGCGAAGCACACGGGACGGTTCGTACAGGCGTCCGTCCTGTATGCGGGTAAGCGGCAACGTGACGGCGGGCGCGCCGATGGAGATTTTTTCAGGTGCGGCGCTGCGTGCTCCGGGCTGCAGAGGCGTCAGCGTCAGCGGCAGGGTGGCAGTCTCTCCGTCAAAGATGGGGATATCCGACACAAAGAGCGGCTGAAAGCCCGCTGCCTCGGCAAGTACATGATAGGTGAAATAGGGTGTTCCGGTAAAGCCGGGGTCCTGGGAAAAGCGTTTGTCCAACGTGTCTAACGCAACGCTTCCGGTTTCGCCGCTCTCGTCGGTCGTCAGCGTATAGAGGATATTATTCCAGTTATCGAAAACGGTAATTTTTGCTCCGGCAAGCGGAACGGCATCGTGCGCCGTCCTTGTCTGCAAAGTTAAGTAACCAGTCGCCATAAAATATGAAATGCTCCTTTGGATTCGTTCTTATATATCATATGAAAGAAAAGGAAAAGGCGCTTTTTATTTTTGTATGATATAATGCAGATAGATAATTGTAAGGAGCAGTAAAATTATGTTAAACAGAGAAGATATGTTGGAACTGACCCGCAGGATGACGGTAAAGCGGACGTCGGTCACAAGAATCGCAGGGACATATATGGACCGGGACGGGGAGATGGACGGGAGCTTCAATACGAATTTTCTAAATCTTTCTGCGGCGGAGAAGGAGAAAAATCTGGCGATTGCCAAGGCGATTCCGTTTTCGGAGACCAATGTACAGCTTAAGGAATATACTTTTGAGGAAACGAGGCAGGCGGCGGGAATGCGGCAGCTTCTGACGGGGATGAAGGAATGCGGGCTGAAGAATGACGCGCTTATGTACACCTTTTATGAACTGGTGGCAGAGCGTTATCAGACGGGGAAGGAGTATGCGGTTTTCGTATTTCATGACCGGTATGACGTTCCCGTAAAGGCGGCGGACAAGGAGCGCATGGGAGAATCGGAGGAGGTCTATGAGTATCTGATCTGCGCTATCTGTCCGCTTGTGGGTGAGTATGAACCGGGCAAGCCGGAATGCGGGTTTCTCTTTCCGTCGTTTTCAGACAGAAGCAGCGACGAGGCGCATGTGGCGGTGTATTATGCAAAGCCGGGACAGACGGACAGGGTGCTGGAGTCCGTGCTGGGGTGTGAGAGAAGGAATATGGCAGTAAATGAAAAATGATATCCTTTATTTTTGTAGACAAAATTATGAGAAATTGGTACTATATTGACAGAGCAGTTAAGAAAATGTGCAGTATTGTCTACGAAATGAAGGGATCACATGGTAAATGCACTTATCGTTATAGAGATATTTACAATCATTATGCTTTTTTCGTGTCTGGGACTTCTTCTGAACGGGGACGGCTCGAGAGAGCAGAAGCTGATGGGCTATTTTATAGGCGGGTCGCTGATTCAGAATGCAGGTTATGTGCTGGAATTGATCGCGCCTACGATGGAGGCGGCGGTGACTGCCGTGAAGATGCAGTATCTTGGTTCGCCGTTTATTCCCCTGTGTTATTGCCGGTTTATGTTCAGCTATTGTTATGAGAAGGTTCCAAACAAGCTGCTGAAGCTGCTGTCGTTCGTTGACATAGGGCTTTTGATGGTTATTTATACGAATGAATGGCATCATCTTTATTACCGGCAGGTGGGATGGATTTATGGCGCGGATGGACATGGCTACTTAAATATTGTATATGGCCCGTTCTATTATGTGTTTCTGGCGTGCGGATGTGTGATACCGTATATACTGTCTTTCTATGCGCTGGTTCGGGCTATCATTTTAAAATCAGAACATGCGGCAAGCAGAAAGTATAAGACAATGATTGTGCTGTCGATTCTTCCTGTCGCGGCGCTGTTTGCGTATGCCCGGAAGCTTACGTTCGGGCTCGACTTTACACCCGCGGTTCTGGGGCTGGTGCTTTCCGCCGTTGTGATGCTGGTCTGGATCAGACGCAACTACGACTTCGGCAGTCTGGCATCCGGGGTCGTACTCCATAACATGGCGGACGGCGTGATCGTTCTGGACGATGATGAGAGACTTGTCAGCTATAATACAGCGGCGGCTAATATTTTTCCGGAACTGAGGGAGCATGTGGCGGGAGACAATATCGAGGACATACACGATTTCACGGCAAATATGCTGGACGGAGCAGGCAAAGGAGAATTTGAGTGGAACGCCCGTTTCTATGAGTGCCATGTAAAGCAGATTTCCGATAAAAATGAAGAAAATCAGGGGTATGTGATTCTGATACTGGACAGGACGGAAACAAAGAATTACATAGAAGAAATCAAGCTTGCGAGAGAACAGGCGGAGCAGGCAAACAGGGCGAAGAGCGAATTTCTTGCTAATATGTCTCATGAAATCCGCACACCGATGAATGCGATTACCGGTCTGAGCGACATTATTATGGAAGAGAGCTGGGGGCGGGCGGTGTATACCTATGCGTGCAATATCAAGGAGGCGGCCCAGAATCTGCTTACCATTATAAACGGCATCCTTGATCTGTCCAAGATAGAAGCGGGCAGGATGGAGCTGATACCGGAAGATTATTATATCAAGGGTATTGTGAGCGAAATCGTGAACATGATGGGAGTCGAGGCGTCCAGACGGGGTCTGGTGATGAAGTGTGCATATGACATGACGATTCCCTGTCAGTATCATGGTGATGCAGGCAGAATCAAGCAGATTCTCATCAATATTTTAAACAATGCATTGAAGTTTACAAAAGAGGGATATGTGAGAATTTCCGTGGGAGGCGTGCCCGGGGATACCGCCGATATGGAGCAGCTTATTTTTGAAATCGAGGACACCGGCTGCGGCATCCGCAAGGAAGATATGGAGCGGATCTTCGAGGACTTTATGCAGGTCGATTCCGCACACAACCGCAGCGTGGAGGGGACGGGACTGGGACTTTCCATCACAAGACATCTGGTTCGGATGATGGGCGGAAACGTTCAGGTCAAAAGCGTCTACGGTCAGGGTACGACCTTTACCGTGACAATTCCGCAGAAGATTGTGGACAAACGGACGCTGACGGAGATGCCGAAGGTGCCGCACAAGGATCAGGAGAAGATCGAAATGTTTCTTGCGGAGGGCTATAAGGTGCTGATCGTGGATGACAACCGCATTAACCGGAATGTGGTCATGAGCCTTCTGAAGAATTATGGATTTGATCTGACCGAGGCAGGCAGCGGCATGGAAGCAATAGAGCTTGTCTGCAAAAATCAATTTGATATCATCTTTATGGATCACATGATGCCGGAGATGGACGGCTTGGAGGCTGTCCGGATCATCCGGAACGAGTGCGGCGAAAACGGCACAAAGCCAATCATTATTGCACTCACGGCAAATGCGATGGACGGAGTCAGGGAGCGGTTTTTAAAGAACGGATTCGATGATTTCGTGGCAAAGCCACTGGACCGGAAGCAGTTGCATGCGACGCTTGAAAAATGGATTCCCGATGATCGCAAGAAGAGAAAGAAAGCGATGGAGCCCGGCAGGAAACATTTGCGCAGGGGCGAAGGTCTGGCGGACATCGTTATCAACGGAATCGATATCAATCAGGTCATAACGCAGTATTCCGGCAGTATCACGGATTATCAGGAGCTTTTGAGCCTGTATTATATGGACGGCAAACGTAAGCTGGTTCTGTTGAATGAGCTTCTCGCAAAAGGGGATTACAAGAATTACGAGGTGGAAGTGCACGGACTTAAGAGCGCGTCGGCAAATATCGGCGCCATGGAACTGTCCGCCTGCGCCAAAGCGCATGAAATGGCTGCCTCCGGAGGCGATATCGAATATATTAAGATGCATTTTTCAGATCTGATTACGGCATACGAGAATCAGCTTGGCGACATAAAGGAGTATCTGGATACGATACCTGGGGCGGATGAAGGGAAAGAAGAGAAGGAAGCGCTAACTATTGAGAACGAGAAGCTTGTGCAGGAAATAGGGGAAGCGTTGGAGCTGCTTGAGCATTTCCGCTCCAAAGAATGTGCGCATAAGATTGAAAGTCTGCGGAAATACCGGATGGAGGATGATGTGGGGCAAAAGCTTGAGGAAATATCAGAGCAGCTTAAGATGTATGAGGATGATAAGGCAGAGCAGTTGCTGCGCGAACTTTTAAATAGGCTTAAAGAGGAGGAATGATATCAAATGAACAGCAAAGCCCGTATATTGGCAGTGGATGATAATGCAATCAGTCTTAAGGCAATCGATTTGGCGCTTCGGAACGAGTATGAGGTGATTACCGTAAATTCCGGTGAGCGCGCGATACGTTATCTTCTGTGTGAGAGACCGGATCTGATCCTGCTGGACATACAGATGGCGCACAAGGATGGCATTGAAACGTTAAAGGAGATTCGCACCATGAAAAACGGGGCGGATATTCCGGTCATCATGCTCACTTCCAAGAACGACAGGGAGACGATCATCGAAAGCTCGAGGCTTGGAATTAACGATTACGTGTTAAAGCCCTTTGATTCAGATCAGCTATTGGGGCGGATTCGCCAGACGTTAGAGAAGGCGGCGAAATAGCCGTCTGCAAAATGAGCACAGGATGGATAGAAGGCAGATACGGACAGAAATGTCTGTGTCTGCCTTTTTTGGGTATGAAAAACCTCTCGGAACACGCCATGAATCTGATATAAACGTCATGGATTTTATAGCGGTTTTTAGAAAAATCTCCTTATAATAGGTGCAAGATCAATAACACTGAATCGAGGAAAGGAGATCATATTTGTAGCATGGAAACAATACGGTTTTTGGATGAGGACGGAACATTTACCATAGAACAGCCGGAAAATTACAGCGGCCTTTATTTTCCGGTTGCGGGAGAGCAGGGAATAAAGAGCGCACTCTCTCCGAATCTGGGCGGAGACAGCAAACTCAATCAGAATGCATTTATCATGGAGCCGGTCAGCGTGGAAAATCTGCATAACAATCGTTCCGGCAGAAATTTCTGGTGTCATGTGGAAGGGAAGGGGTGCTGGTCTGTTGTGGGGGCATCCGCGGAGGAAGAAAGCAGAAAGTTCACGGACGGGCAGGATTGGAGCGAGCTGACCGCCGGATTTATGTGGCAGAGCGTGAGCAGGGAGTCTGCGAAATACGGGCTGACTGCCCGGGTGACTTCTTTTGTTCCGTTAGGGCACAATGTGGAGATCATGCAGGTGGAAATCTGCAACAGCGGCAAAGAAACGCAGAACGTCACACCGGTTGCTGCGATTCCCATTTATGGAAGAAGCGCGGATAATATCAGGGATCACAGACATGTGACATCGCTGCTGCATCAAATCGATACTGTTCCATACGGAGTTCTGGTGAAGCCTACCATGTCTTTCGATGAGCGGGGGCACAAAAAGAATGATCTCACCTATTTCGTGTGCGGTGTGACAGGGGACAAAGAAGCGCCCGCGTCTTTCTATCCGGTGGCGGAACGCTATCTGGGAGAAGGGGGAAGTTTCACACATCCCCGCGCTGTTTTAAGGAATGAGGAAGGCGTTCCGGCGGGAACGCATCTCGAAGGAAAAGAGGCTATGGGTGGTCTTAGGTTTCGGGCGGTCGTGCTGGAGCCGGGAGAAAGTGCATCCTATACGATTCTTTTGGGCACAACGGTTTCGGAGGAGATGATCCCGGATATGGTAGCGTCCTATGGGAACAAAGAACAGGTCGCACAGGCGTTGCAGCGGATGAAGGATTACTGGCAGGAGAAGGTCAATGTCAGATACCATACCGGAAATATGCGCTTTGACAATTATATGCGCTGGGTCAGCTTTCAGCCGATCTTAAGACGGATATACGGCTGTTCTTTCCTGCCGCATCATGATTATGGAAGAGGCGGAAGAGGCTGGCGCGATCTGTGGCAGGATTGTCTTTCCCTGCTGTTGATGGACCCCTCGGGAGTCCGGCAGATGATTCTCGACAATTACGGAGGCGTTCGGGTGGATGGCACCAACGCGACGATCATCGGCGAGAGGCAGGGAGAATTTCTGGCGGATCGAAACCATATTACCAGAGTCTGGATGGATCACGGCGTATGGCCGTTTCTGACAACAAAGCTCTATATCGACCAGACCGGGGATCTTGGGATTCTGGAGGAAGAGGCGGCATATTTTAAAGACGGGCAGATTGAGCGCGGTCAGAATACAGATTCCGGGTGGACGGACAGTTATGGAAGGCAGCAGAAGGATGCGGATGGAGAGGTATATCGCGGAAGCGTCCTCGAGCATCTGCTCCTGCAGAATCTGTGTGCGTTCTACGAAGTCGGGGAGCACAATCATATCCGCCTTCGGGACGCGGACTGGAACGATGCGCTGGACATGGCAGGGGAGCGCGGCGAGAGCGTTGCGTTTACCTGCGCCTATGCCGGAAATTTAAAGGAGCTTGCGGCATATCTGCGTGTGCTTGCGGCGCAGGACGGCAGGAAAGAGGTTTCCTTGCTGGAGGAAGCGCGCATTCTCTTAAGGGATGAGGAAGAACTGTATGAGAGCGTTCAGGCGAAACAGGAGCTTTTACAGTCGTATCTGATGCTGTGCAGACACAATGTCAGCGGGAAAAAGTACCGCATATCCGCCGGAGAACTTGCGGCGAATCTGGAGCATAAGGCGGACTGGCTGATGGAGCATATTAAAAAGACAGAGTGGATCGCAGGCGAAGAGGGAGAAGGCTGGTTCAACAGCTATTACGATAATCACGGAAATGCAGTCGAGGGATATTTCCCGTCCGGGGTCCGCATGATGCTGACAGGGCAGGTATTTGCGATTATGAGCCATACCGCAGAGGAAGAACAGGTGCGGCGCATCTGCCGGAGTGCTGACCGATATCTGTATGACGCAAAAAAGGGCGGCTACCGTCTCAATACGAATTTCGGCGAGCGGAAGTTCGATCTGGGCAGAATGTTCGGATTTGCCTATGGGGAAAAGGAGAATGGAGCAGTATTTTCCCATATGACGGTGATGTATGCCAACGCCCTGTACCGGAGAGGCTTTGTAAAAGAGGGGCATAAGGCACTTTCCACCCTTGCTGGGACAGCTTTGAATTTCGAGGTGAGCCGTATCTATCCGGGCATCCCTGAGTATTTTAATGCAGAGGGGCGTGGAATGTACCATTATCTGACCGGAGCCGCAAGCTGGTATATGCTGACGATGATGACAGAGGTCTTTGGCGTCCGGGGAAATCTCGGGAAACTTGTAATTTGTCCGAAACTTGTAGAAGAACAGTTTGACGCGGAGGGAAGAGCGTCGATTCAGTTGATTTTCGCGGAGCGGTGTTTTGAGGTCGTGTTTGAAAATCCAAAGAGACTGTCTTACGGTGCATATTGCATAAAGCAGGCAGTCTGTGACGGAAGTATCGCGCTTTCCTGCAACGGTACAGACGCGGTTCTTGACAGAGAACGCATTGCGGCACTGGATGATTCCCTGCACCACATCGTGGTAGAGCTTGCTGAAAAATAAAGGAATATTGAGAGAAAGGAACGATGATTGTTATGAAATATGGTTATTTTGATGATGAGAAACGGGAGTATGTGATTACCAGACCAGACACTCCGGCGCCCTGGGCGAATTATCTGGGCTCTCCGGAGTACGGCGCAGTGATATCCAATAATGCAGGAGGCTACAGCTTTGCCAAATCCGGCGCGAACGGCAGAATCCTGCGCTATATTTTCAATGATTTCGACCGGCCCGGGCGTTATCTCTATATCAGGGATAATGACAGCAAAGATTACTGGTCGGCGTCATGGCAGCCGGTTGGCAAGGACACGGAAAGCTACAAAAGCGAATGCCGTCACGGAACAGCGTATACCAGAATGCTTGCGGATTACAGTGGGATTCATTCTGAGGCGCTTTATTATGTTCCGCTGAATCAGGCATACGAGGTGTGGAATTTAAAGCTGACGAATCAATCTAAGACAGAGAGAAGCCTGACTGTGACAGGATATGCGGAATTTACAAATAACAGCAATTACGAACAGGATCAGGTGAATCTTCAGTATTCCCAGTTCATCACCAGAACCGTTTTTTGCGGTGACCGCATCCGTCAGATGATCCACGGCAATCTCGACGGGCTAGAGGAGGGGAAGAAGGTGGATGAGAAGATCGTCATCGACCGGTTCTTCGGACTCGCGGGGGCAAAGGTTTCTTCTTACTGCGGAGACAGAGAGTGCTTCCTTGGGGCTTATCACGGCTATCAGAACCCGGAAGGCGTGATGAGCGGGGATCTGGGCGGAGAACTGAATTATAACGAGAATGGCTGCGGCGCTCTGTCTGCGGTTCTTACGCTGGCACCGGGAGAGACGAAGGAGATTGCCTTTGTACTGGGAATGAAGAATGATAAAGAGGCGCAGGACATTTTAGCGCGCTATCAGAAGCCGGGGGAAGCCTGCAGACTGGAATTAGACGAGCTGATTAGCTACTGGCATGGGAAACTTTCGCATTTCAAGGTCAAGACCCCAAGCCCGGAATTTGACACTATGATCAATACATGGAATGCCTACAACTGTTTTATGACCTTTATCTGGTCAAGAGCCGCGTCCTTTACATATTGTGGTCTGCGCAACGGGTACGGCTACCGTGATACCGTGCAGGATATTCAGGGTGTGATTCATCTGGCGCCGGAGATGGCGGAGGAGAAGATCCGCTTTATGCTTTCCGCCCAGGTGGACAACGGCGGCGGACTGCCGCTTGTGAAGTTTACCCACAATCCGGGGCATGAGGATACGCCGGATGATCCGTCCTATGTGAAGGAGACGGGACATCCCGCGTACCGTGCGGATGACGCGTTGTGGCTGTTCCCGACCGTATACAAATATGTTTCCGAATCGGGAAATCTTTCCTTTATCGACGAGGTGATTCCGTTTGCAAATAAGGGGGAGGGGACTGTGTATGAGCACTTAAAGCGCGCGATTGATTTTTCCATGAAGCACTTAGGACCTCATGGGATGCCGGCGGGATTGTATGCAGACTGGAACGACTGCTTAAGACTTGGAAAGGATGGGGAGTCTTCCTTTGTAGCATTTCAGTTCTACTATGCAATGACAATCTTAAGACAGTTTGCAGAGTATAAAAAGGATACGGAGTATCTGAAATATCTGGAGGAGAGACAGGCGGCGTTAGGCAGTATTATAGAAGAGCTCTGTTGGAATGAAGACCGCTTTATCCGGGGCTTTACGGAGCAAGGAGAGGTCATCGGAAAGCGCACCGATCCGGAGGCGAACATGTGGCTGAATCCGCAGAGCTGGGCGGTAATCAGCGGGTTTGCGACAGAGGAGCAGGCGGATACGGCGCTGAATACGGTGTACGAGCGGCTGAATACGCAGTACGGTGCGATCTTAATGGACCCGCCATATCACGAGCATGCCTTTGACGGGGCGCTTGCCGTTATCTATAATGCCGGAACAAAGGAAAATGCCGGAATCTTCTCACAGTCCCAGGGCTGGATCATTCTGGCGGAGGCTCTGCGCGGGCACGGAGAGCGGGCATTCACCTACTTCATGGAAAATGCGCCTGCGGCACAGAATGACCGGGCGGAAATCCGCAGGCTGGAGCCATATTGTTATGGACAGTTTACGGAAGGGAAGGCAAGCCCGCACTTCGGACGCTCCCATGTACACTGGCTCACCGGAACGGCATCGACTGTCATGGTAGGATGTGTGGAGGGAATCCTTGGGATGCGTCCTGATTTTCATGGACTGCGGATCGCACCTTCGATTCCGAAGAAGTGGGAATCTTTTGAGATACAGAAGGATTTCCGGGGAAAGCATCTGCATATTGTGGTGAACAATCCGGGACATGCGGAGTCGGGCTGTGTAAAGCTGATCGTAAACGGCACAGAGATGGATGGAAATTATGTTCCGGAGGATGTATTGAAGGAGCAGAATGAGATTGAGCTGATCATGTCTCACCAGGAGGTGCGGTAATAGCGGTCGCGGTATTTCTTGGGGGTCATTCCCACAAGCTTCTCAAAGGTCTGGATAAAGTGGCTCTGAGAGGAGAACGCGAGATAATTGGCAATTTCGATGAAACTGAAATCGGAATATTTCAGAAGGTTCTGGGCTTTCTCAATCTTTTTCTCGCGAATGTAGTCGCTTACGGCAATGCCCAGCTCCTTTTTGAAAAGTCTTGAGAGGTAGCTGGGAGATAAGCCGGTAAATTCTGCCAGATCGTTGACGGTGATCCGTTCGTGAATGTGATTGTACACATAGTCCATGCACATGACGATGGACTTGGATATGATGGCGTTCTTCTGCAGCAGTAGCATTTTTCCGGTGAAGTCCAACGCCATATTGTGGTGCAGTTCGGAGATGGCTTCTATGCTGGTGCAGGAATCCATTTTCAGGATGTAAAAATCACTGAGACGGTATGCCTGCTCGAGTTCCATTCCAGCCTCGACACAATGTCTGGTAATCATTGCGACTGTGATAACAAAATGGTATTTCATATTGGTAAGGGGAGAGCGAGACAGTATACCCATGCCGTCGGGGTTGGCGAAGGTGTCCTTGCGGCAGTTCTCACGGACATAGTCGATGTCGCCGGAACTGACGGCATGATAAAAGGTATATTCCTCTTCCATGGGGCGATGCGGGACATGTTCCTCGCTTTTTTCTAATTCCTGTAAATACCATTCTTTCTGCAGACTCATGGCGTTAAAACCTCCTGTAACAGGTACATCATAGAATAGATATATTATGTCATGAATCTGATATTTTTTCAAACGATTTTATATAAGGGAAAATCCCGGACAGCTATAATATGTTTTGTAAAGAAACACAACACAAAAAGAAACAGGGAGGACGATTAAAATGAAAAAAAGAATGTTAGCAGCATTACTGACGGCATCCATGGCAGCAACAATGGCAGCAGGCTGCGGAAATGATTCCGGTGCAGCAGATGCAGGCACAGCGGCAGACAACACAGCGGCAGCACCAGCAACCGAGGCAGCAGAGCCGGCAGGCGATGCAGCGGCAGCCGGCGCAGCATCTGACGCAGCAGCAGCCGATGAGGGCAAGGTTTTAAATATCTACTGCTGGAACGAGGAATTTAAGTCCCGTATCGAGGATCATTATCCGG
>JAGBEG010000021.1 GCA_017937095.1 Roseburia sp.
CCCGAATCCTGTACCATATTCAATTCCTCCTGTGTGTGCAGGAGCACCTCACCGAAAACTCCTGCTTTTAGATTTTGAAATAAAAGCATGAATTTTCTGAGTTGAAGCTACAGCATCCTGTGACACGGCAAGGAATACTGTATAGAAATGTGTATTGGATAAGGAATCCATCCTTGTGAAATATAAGAAAAAATATGCTTTGCGAAATTATAGCATACGTCAAACATCATTTCAACCTTAAATTCCTCACTTAAGCAGACTTTCAAGCACATTCTTAAAGTCCGCTTCCTTCATTGCGATTCCTTCTACCGTCACGGTCACGCCGTCCTTCTCATAAACCGCCAGATAGCCGCCGCTTTCCCCGCCGCCGTTTCCGGTGCGGTAATGTCCGACCGTGACTTTGGTCCCGCCGATTACAGATGATGCAAGCTTCGTGTCCGCAAAGGAAGTCATCTCACCCATATCAACAGTTCGCGCAGATATTCGCAGTTCACCGCCATGCGTATCATGAAACAGAAGCGTGCAGTTGTCCTCGATCACACTTCCGTCGCTGCCGTAGCCGACTGTATATTTCTTCTCTGCTGCATCCTCCAGCGCATAGTCCCCTGGAAGCGTTTCCGGCAGAATACGAATGCCGTAATAGGTTTCCAGCTCCTCCGCCGTATAGTACTCCACGCTTGCAGGAGCCGCACCGCACGCAACAGCCGTCTGCAATTCGTCTACCTCATTCACCTTCCATATCGTTTCCGCCGTCTCCGGTTCGAGATCCTCTGCGTATTCCGGGGCAGCTCCGGTCACCGTCTCCTCATCATTCCGGGGCGCTGTGCCTTCCGCCGCTGCCGCTTCTTCACCGGACGCTGCCGCATCCGCTGCGTCTGCTGCGTTCTGTGCCATATCCGCTGCCTCCCCGGCTTCCTCTGGCATATCCCCGGCATCCGCAGCATTCCCGGCGCTCTCTGCCATGTCCGACGTCTCCCCGGCACTCTCCGCCATGTCCGACGCCGCCCCGGCACTCTCCGCCGTATCCGCCGCGCCGTTATCCAGCCGCCACAAGCCAAAGCTTCCTCCCAATATAAGGAGTGCGGCACATGCCGCCGCCGGAACCCAGTATTTCGCGCGTCTGCGCCGGACAAAACGCGTCTTCTCCGCTTCTTCTATATAGACCGGATCAATCTCACCGATCGCATCCAGCAGTTCATCTATTCTCACTCTGCTTCCCCGCCTTTCTCGCACACGCCACATGTTGCACTTTTCCGCCGTGCAGCAGTCTTCTGCCGTATTCCCGCTATAAAAGCCCTTCCTTCTTCAGATAATCGTATAGCCTCTTCCTGGAGCGGAACAGGGAGGATTTTACCTTGCTCTCACTCACCGCAAGACGCTCCGCAATCTCACCGATTCCGTCCATATACCAATATCTGCGCACGAAAATCACACGGCTCTCCTTCTCCATGTCCGCAAGGAAACGATTGACGGCGGCTGCAAGTTCTCCCCGCGCGACATGGTGAAACGGTTCTTCCCCGCCCGCACAGTCGCGCAATTCATCGTAGATGTACGGCATCACACCG
Organism: Roseburia sp.; assembly: GCA_017937095.1. Classification (GTDB taxonomy): domain Bacteria; phylum Bacillota; class Clostridia; order Lachnospirales; family Lachnospiraceae; genus Roseburia. The sequence continues at coordinate 1,566 of JAGBEG010000021.1, forward strand.
CCGCCGCGCTTCGCAGAATGCTTTCTGCGATAGCAGTCCAGCGAGAGATTGCGCGTGATCGCACCCAGAAATGCGGATAAGATTCCCGGCCGTTCCGTCGGCATGGCATTCCACGCCCGCAGCCATGTGTCATTGAGACACTCCTCCGCGTCTCCTGCGTCGTGCAGAATATTGTGTGCAATCCTGCCGCAGTACCTTCCGTATTTCTGCTCTGTCTCACAGATGGCTGTCTGATTTCTTTCCCAATACAACTCGATAATCTTCTCGTCTTCCATCCTGCTCCCCATTTCTATACAGACTCTATTCGCGCTCCGAACTTCATCTGTCTTTTCCTCTGCCGTCACTATAACTTCTCTGCTGCCGCTACAGCTTCTCGACCGTTCCGATGAACACCGGAAGTCCGCTCTCCTCCTCAACAATCGCATACAGAAACGGACGATCCAGAATCACTCGCTTTGGCTCCTCCACAAGCAGCGCCGTTCCTTCGCACATCTCCACGACAGTCGCGGCCCCTGCTTTCGTGCCTAGCTCATCCACCTTCACATACGTCTGGTGCAGTACACGGCCGATAGACAGCTTCCCACCATCCGCACAGCTTCCCATCCCGGTAAAATCCGCTCTGTCACCGTCAAATGCGAGCGGCATTCCCATATCTATAAGCGTCTCCGACAGTTCCAGCTTTGTCTCTGCCTCAAACTTCGGAAGCCCTGTTTCTACTATTGTATCATTCTCCTGCGTGATTGTCTCCAATAATGTTTCCCCGTCCAGTCCCGCAAGATATTCCTCCAAAGAAGTCCCCTCATCCGGCAGCAGCGCCACGAAATAATAGCCGTCTTTGTATGATTTTCGAAAGCCCTGGACATCCTCCCCCGCAAGATAACTGTGAAGCTCCTCATACATCATGGACACAACCGCTTCGCTCCCGTCCGCTCCGTAAAAGGTCGCGTCATGCACCTGATTGGCCTCATACGCCGCCGCCCATTCCGCCTCAAATGCGACTGCATTTACAAGATACATCAGAGCGTCCTTCGGAATCTCATCCAAAATACCGGTTATCATGCCGTCCGTTTCGTGCTCCACCCAACGGTTCAAATCCGTACAGGTCTGCTCCGTAAAAGGCGCCCCGAAAATCTGCGCGTCGTATTCCTCCGCCTCTGTCTTAAGAAATGCTTCATCCGGCGTAAATCTGTCCTCTCCCGTATTCAGCCAGATGGAATTTGCAAGATGCGTCCGCGCTCCCTCTTCCTCCGGCAATCCGTCCGAAAATGCGAGCAGACCCAATTTTCCCTCCTCCGCCGTAATTCCCGGGTAGAGCGCCGCATCCATTTCATCCCGCGTCTCTCCCCTTGCCCCCTGTCTTGTCATCTCAAGCGCCGTCAGCACAGAAAGCGGCGATACCATCGTATTTGACGGATCATTTCCTGCCGTTTGTTCCTGACGCTTACTGCTGCGGAGCAGTTCCAGTGAGAAATCCGCATAAGACGCGGCAAACTCCGGCGTGACCTTCGCCGTCTCCTGCCCGTCTCCCGTATGTATCTGCTTATTCGTTCCGCTGTCTCCCCGGTACTGCTTCGTCAGATCCTTCGTGGATGACGAAAGCCCGTTCCCTCCGCAGCCGCTTGCGCCTGCCGCCACCAGACATGCCAGCATCCCCGCTGTTATCCGAACCATTTTTTCTCTTTTTTTCATAATAAAAACCTCCCTTTTTTGCGTGTTCCTTACAAAAGATTTTCCTCTTTCACAAGGTATGACGCAAAAAAGAGAGGTTGGTTGCATCTGTTTTCATTTTTTAAGCATTTAAAATCTGTTCCCGCACATAGTCGATATTTCCTGCTGACATGGAAAACTCATCCAGACCAAATTCCAGCAGCTTTAAGACTGCCTTGGAATCTCCCGCCATTTCTCCGCACATACCGACCTTGATGCCCGCCCGGTGTCCCGCCTCAATAATATGCTTAATGGCAGAAAGGACAGCCGGATGGAAATAGCTGTAGCGGTCCGCAATCTTTTTATTTCCCCGGTCCACTGCCAAAAGATACTGGGTCAGGTCATTCGTTCCGATGCTGAAGAAATCCGCTTCCTTTGCAAATGCATCCGCCAGAATCACGCTCGCAGGCGTCTCCATCATCATGCCAAGCTCAATATTTTCATCAAAATCCTTTCCCTCAGCAGTCAGTTCCTTCTTGCACTCTTCCACAATCTCTTTGGCGTCCCGCAGTTCTTCCAGAGAAATCAACATCGGAAACATAATCCGTACATGTCCGTAGCTGCTTGCCCGCAGGATCGCCCGAAGCTGTTCTTTAAACATCTCCTTCATATCCAGAGAGATGCGGATGGCACGCCAGCCCAGAAACGGATTGTCTTCCTTCTCAAATGTGAAATACGGCAATTCCTTATCCCCGCCAATATCCAGCGTGCGGATGGTAAGCTCCTTCGGGCATAACTCCGCCGCCTCCTTATATACCGCAAACTGTTCTTCCTCTGTCGGAAAATGGCTGTTTTCCATATACAAAAACTCGCTGCGGAACAAGCCCACTCCGTCTATGTTCATTTCCAGCGCTTTTTTGATATCTTCCACATTTCCGACATTCGCGCAGAGAAAAATCCGCTTTCCTTCCTTTGTCACCGCCGGCGTGTTCCGCAGTTCCTTCAAGCGGCGGCGTTCGCTCTCGTAGACTTCCTTTTTCTGCTGATATTCCGACAATGTGGCCGCATCCGGCGCAAGTACGAGAATCCCCTGCCCGGCATCCATGCAGACAGTTTCCCCGTCTGTAAGCTTTTCTAATATTCCGCCGATTCCTACGAGTGTCGGAATATTCATGCTCTTTGCGATAATGGAGACATGACTTGTCACGCCGCCCTCCTCGGTCACAATTCCCTTTACAAATTCCGGGTTCAGCTTTACCGTGTCAGACGGGTACAGATCCCTTGCCGCCACAATGACAGGCGCATCAAGACTGCCCAAGTCCGGGAGACGCTTCCCTTTTAAACATGCAAGCAGACGTTTTCCGATATCCCTGATATCCGCTCCGCGTTCCCGCATATAATCGTCTTCCATAGCTGCAAACATTTCCGCAAATTCCTCAACGGTCTCCTTCACTGCAATCTGCGCATTCTTCTGGTCGATCGCGATCCGGTTATTCACGCCGTCCTGCAGCATGAAATCATTTGCCATTTCAAGGTGCGCCGCAAATATTTCATTTTCTCCGGCAAGCTTCTCTAACTCTTCCGCCACTGCGCTTCTTGCATCGGCAAACTTCTTCTGCTCTTCCTCTGCCTGCTCCCTGGTAATCGCATACGAATCAGGTGTGAGATCCGGCTCCTGGTATAAATATACCGGAGCCACAGCGATACCTCGTGAAGCTGTTTTCTCAACCTTTACTACTTCCATATCACTCACCCAATCCACTTTCAACCAGCTCTACAAGTGTCTTTAAGTCTTCTTCTTCCGAGTCGCCGCTGCACTGGATTTCCACCTCGGAACCCGCTTTGATTGCGGCGGACATGATATTTAAAATGCTCTTTAGCTGAATCCGTTTCTCCCCGTACAGCAATATTGTTTCGGATTTGCATTTTCCGGCAGCCTGTGCCAGAACCGACGCCGGTCTTGCATGAAGACCCGATGGATTTTTTACTATAACCTTTGCTGATACCATACTATCCCCTCCTATGCCTCTATGCCGAAATGTTCAAATAAGATTTTCTCCGCTTTCGCGCTCCAAAGCCCCCGGTTCTCCTTGCATGCCTCGTCAAGCTTTTTGAATAACGGGTCTGTCTTTCCAAGTTCCTCAAAGTCCTCGATCGCGGTAAGCGGCATATCAAACTGCGTATACGTAAGTTTCTTTCCGCCCGGAATGTTCGGAAGATTCAAGGTTGCCTCTGCGATGCTGTCGATTCCGCCTACGTGAGTTACCATAACCGCCGGTTCGATTCTGCCCTTTGCCGCCAGCTCATTTGCCTCGATCAGGTCGTCATTATTTCCTCCGGTGGTTCCTAAAATGTGCGCGCTGGTATAATGCACGTTGTAAAGGTTGATCTCCGCCTTAAACTGATTCTCGGTCGGACCTGCGAAGAAATTCATACAGCCGTCGAAAGCAAGAATCTTATCGCCCAGCTCCGCCACCTGACGGTTCGGCACATAGACAAATACATCGTCATAGCCCTTTCCTCCGGTGATGTCCTTAAGCTCCTGTACCGGGTCAGCCATCTTTGCCGTATTCACATACAAAAGTTCCACGCCGTTCTTCTCTGCGAAGGACTCCGGAATTACCTCCCTTGCACGGGCGATCTTGGCGTCGTCAATGTCGGTGACAACGATTCTCTTCGGCTTATTCTCAAACTGGATACCGTAGCTTACTGCGCCAAGTCCCATCGGTCCGCAGCCGCCGAGGATGATAATATCGCCGCCCTCCTTCGTGCCGCCTGCCAGATCATGATTTCTCTTGTTGGTGTGATAATTGCCGTGATAGCCGCCGATAATGCAGCTCATCGGCTCTCCCAAAGACGCCTCAAAGAAGCTGTCTCCCTCGTATGGCATCAGGCATCCAAGCTCCATCACTTCGTGGGGAATCACGCAGTAGGTGCAGGCTCCTCCGAAATATTCGTAGGAATATCCCGGGGACGCAAGGCTGCCCTTGTAGTTCAACGCAGGCTGCTGCGCAAATTTCATGCCCGGCTTAAACTGATCCTTCCACTTCCCGCCGACCTCGACGATGACCCCCGCAAACTCATGTCCGATGATGATTGGGTTCGTGTCAATGTTCTGCGGCGCTCTTTTGTGTTTTTTGCCCTGCTCCGCCAATTTATAGGTGGACATACAGATACTGTCGCTCATGACCTTTACCAGGATTTCATCGTCCTTGATCTCCGGTAATTCAAATTCCTCTAATCTCAAATCTCTTGTTCCATACATTCTGACTGCTTTCGTTTTCATATCTGATTCCCTTTCCTTTTTCTGATTTTATTTTCTGCTATCCCATTCTGCTGCGCCTGACACAGCGCGCCTTCTGTCCGTTCCTCTTATTTGCTACAGCCTTTCAATGACAACCTGTGTCATAAGCTCATCCACCAGCGCTCTGGTCGGCGGCTTTGTTCCAATCGTCGTCACCGCTCCGGCGGAGGTCGCAATTGCAAGTCGCACCGTATCGTCGTTATCTAATTTGTTGTTCCACGCATAAGCTAACGCCGCCACCATGGCGTCTCCCGCTCCGACCGTGGAATGCGCTTTCACGGAGAGCGCCGGACACTCCGCCTCATAACCGTCCCGCACGAACAGCGCACCGCTCTTTCCCATGGAAACGGCTACCGTCTCAATGCCCTGCGCCACGAAATCTCTTGCAAGTTTAAGCAATTCCTCCGTCGCTGCCCGGTAGTCATACCCCGCGTATTCCTCCAGCTCCACGCGGTTCGGTTTGATGATATCCGGTCCGGCAGGAAGTGCATTGCGGAATAATTCTCCGTCTGCATCCAGCAGCACCTTGGCGCCCTTTTCGTGTACCAGACGGATGATCTTTGCATAGATTTCTTTGTCCACGCCGCTTGGAATGCTGCCCGCTAAGATAAACAGGGTATCTTCCTTCGCATAACCGGAGAGTTTTTCCAGTAACCGCTCCATCTGCGCTGCCGTTATCGTCGGTCCCGGTTCATTTAGTTCCGTTACCGCTCCGGAGCTTTCAAAAACCTTCGTATTGGTCCGTGTCTCTCCATCCACCGTTACGAAATCACAGGTGATTCCCTTCTCTTCCAATACGGTTGCAATGGTGTTGCCTGCGTTTCCGCCTATGAATCCGGTCGCGATACTCTCCCCGCCAAGTTCCCGAATCGTCTTTGAAACGTTAATTCCCTTTCCGCCTGCGTCGTACTCGACTTTACGAATCCGGTTCAAACCGCCTGCCACAAGCCGGTCAATCTCTATGGTCTTATCAATCGCCGGATTCATTGTAACTGTGATAATCATGCTTTTACTCCTTTTCTGCAAGAATCTGATATACGGTCTCTACATCTCCTTTTGCAAGCCGCTCTGCCGCCGCTTCATCCAGCATCTTGTCTGCAATGACGGATAAAATCTGAAGGTGCTCCTCGCCGACTCCTGCGATTCCGATGACGACCTTAACCTCGTTGCCGCCCCAGTCGATTCCTTCCGGGAAGGTCATAACTGCAATTCCCGACGCCTTGATTTCTTTCTTTGCAGCCTCAACGCCATGCGGAAGTGCAAGTCCGTTTCCCATAAAGGTAGAAAAGGATTTTTCCCTCTCCAGCATCGCCTCCACATAAGGCGCGTCTACATATCCGCCATCCACTAACATCTGTCCGACTTCCCGGATGACCTGCTCCTTAGAGTCCGCCTTGCATCCCACTCGGATATTTTCACGGTACAATAATTCTTTTTTCTTTGATTTAAAAAACATGGTCACATCCTCCTTTGAATTTTTTCACCCGGGTTTTGTTTCTTTCTGACTTCATTATACGGGTGGAAACAGCACTTTTTCAATTCAAAGAAAATGGACTTTGGCGTCATCCGATAGCGCCAAAATTACATAAAAAAAGCGGGGTCACGACAGACCCCACAAATACTTTTTAAAATATTTCTTTAAACTTTTGGACAGATAACTGCGTATCTCTTCCTTATCTCCCCTCTTCACCACATCCATAAATTCCACTTCCTCGATCAGCATACTGCTGATATATCCAAGGATCTCGTTGTTGACCGATATCCTGTCGTCCATCGGAACCAGCATGACAAACACTACCGTAATCCCCTTAAAATAAGGGTCCGAAAAAGCCTGCAGATCTCTGGTCATACATACCGAAAAGCCTGGACGTATCACGCCCTTTGTCCTGGTATGGAGCAGCGCAAAGCCGAACTCTGCAAAAACCTGCGTTGAGATCCGCTCCCGGCGCAGAATGTCTTCCCGTATCATCTCTCTGCGGTCCGAATAGGGCGACATCCGCTCCCCGATGGCGATCAGAAGCTCCTCAAAGGTAATCCGGTTGTCCACCTTAAAGAAATCCATGTATTTGATGACTGTATTAATCTGCGCCGCCACAAGGTTGATCTCCTCGAGCTGCACGGTAAATTCGTCCGTCTCCTGCTGCTTCCCCGGCATTCGTTCATACTTATATACCATATGCTGGATTCTCTGGATATCCTCCTCATTTAACAGGGGATTTACTTCCAGCACCGGGATTGGCGCCTGCTCCAGCGTAATGCTGGTGATAAAGAAGTCCACACGGCTTGCAACAAAGGGTGTGATATCATTCTTTCCGTAGGTCGTGATCGCGATGCGGTCGCGGAAGATTTTCTCAAGCTTTGATGACATCAGACGGGAAATGCCAATCCCGCTGGAACAGACGACTCCCACCTGCACCTTGCGGATCTTCTCCTTCCGTTCCTCCAAACGGACAAGCGCAGCCCCGAAATGCACGGTCAGATATCCGGTTTCCTCCGCCGGAACAGGCTTGTGCACAGCCTCCTCCAACACCTTCGCCACCTTTTCGCACCGGGCGTATATGTCGGGATAATTCTTCCTTATATCGTCCAATACAGGATTCTGAATCTGCATCCCGTGCAGCAGCCGGATCAAAGTGGGCTGCATATGCGCTAACAGCCCCTGGATAAATTCATCGTCCTGCTTTAGCAGATACGCTTTTTCGGGATCGAACGCATCTACCATGGCATTTAAGAGCTGCTGCATCTGACCGTTTTCCAGCTCGGGTATCTTATCGTCCTCCCACTGGATTTTTTCATGCTTCGCGCCCTTGATATGCAGGCAGATATAACCGATCTCCACCTTCGGTATCTCTATTTCAAATTCCTCTTCCAGCTCGGCTACAATCGCTTCCGCAAGCCGGTAATCCTCATCCCTGCCGTTTTCTTCCCGCCAGCTTTTATCCGGTTCGATCACCTCATTCTTTAAGATACGGTTGATCGCAATGGAGATATGTATGATCAGACCGGTATAAGAGCTTTCCGTTAAAGTCAGCACCCTCGCATTGTTCATGCCCGTAATGCAGTCCATGACACGCCTTATGATATCGTCACTCAAAAGCTGCCCGATGCTGCTCTTCTTCAGATTCTCATAGGAAGCGGCATTCCCATTTACATCCTGATATGCCTCCCGCACTGCCTGCGTGTCCATGTTCTCATTGATAAAAGCGCGGATCGCCCTGCGGTAATCATCTTCGCTTCCCTCCACCGAGATACCGCTCCCGGGCTTGCGGTTCACAAAAAGCCCATAGCGGTTCAGCCACTCCTCAATCGCCTCTAAATCCCCGCTGATAGTCGCCTCGCTGACCCCGAACTGGCTGCTGTAATAGAAGAGCTTTTTTAGCCCCTTCTCCTTTAATATCTCTAAAATCAGCCGGTTTCTGCGGTTCTCCCGGTTGGAAACGTCATAATCGTCGCCCCCGCTGATTTCCATAAGCAGGCGTTCTTTTTCCCCGGCGCTCCCCTCTAACCAGACTCCTACGCCCGTCTTCGACATAAATCTGATCTCATAAGCCTTTAATGCGGATTCTATATATTCCAGCTCGCGCTGTACGGTGCGCTTGCTGACGCCCACCTTTTCCGCCAGCGTCTTCACCGGAATCGCCTCTTCTTCCCTCAATAATACCTGAAAAATCTGTTTCATTCGTGGTGTAAAATCCATCGTCCCCTACCCGTTTCTCTGCTCAATCTGTTCCAGAATCTGCGCAAATCCCTCCGGCTGCACCAGACTGTCCACCGTCAAGATCTCCTTTGCAAGCAATTCTTCCGGCAGCATCCGGTAAAAATCCTTCTGACAGACTAAAACCTCTATCTCCTGCGGTACCAGATCCACCGCAAACGCCTGCACCTTTATTCCCTCAATTCCTTTTTGCGCCAAAAGCCTGCGCAAAAGCGCCGCTCCCATCACACTCGAGCCGACTCCTCCGTCACAGACAAACGCAATCTGTTCTATCCGTTTCTTTTCCTGCATCTTATCGTCATCCCTTAGCACCTGTTCTTTTGGCGTCTCGTCCGCCTGCAGTTCTTCTGTCTCTCTTTCTGCCGTTTCATCCCGCACTTCTTCCTCCTGTGGCTTTCTCTTTGGTTCTTTTCCTCCTCCGGCTCCCAGAAGAAAAAGACTGCCCGCAAATGAGACGGCGGCAGATGCCGCCATTCCCGCCAGCGCCGGAAAAAAGCCTTCCTTTCCCGCCATCAGAAGAATCACAAGAAAACTGCCCGGCGACACTACGCCTTTTGTCCCGGCTCCCAGAAGCTCAAAGCAGATGTTTCCCGCCATTCCTCCCAATATCAGGGGCAATAGCAGCCTAAGATCCGAAAGCACGAACGGGAAATAGACCTCATGAATCCCTCCGACGCTCTGGGCAAGCATAGCGGAAACATATTCACTCTTATATTCCTTATTTCGAAAATACAGCGCCAGCAACACCCCAAGTCCCGGTCCCGGGTTCGTCTCCATCAGAAACAGGACGGAGCTTCCCGTCTCCTGCACCTGACTCATCCCAAGCGGTACGAAAATTCCATGGTTCATCAGATTATTTAAGAAAAACACCTTCGCCGGTTCCAGCAGAATACTCGCCGCAAAGGTCATGTGATGCGCAATCAGGAAATGCACGCCCTGACAGAGCTTCCCGATTCCCCATTCCAGAACGGGCAGGACGCAGGTATGCGCCAGAAGCAAAAGCACACCGCCGCAGACTGCCAGCGACAGATTCCAAACCAGCATTTTCATTCGAAAATCCGTCTTCTCCAACCATTTCGCGATCTGCCTCCACAGATATCCTGCCAGCGGGCCGATCACCATAGCCCCGAACAATCCGCTCCCGGAATCCGTGCTCAAAGCGCCTGCCAACGCCAGCACAGCTAAAATTCCTCCGGAGGTCCCCGCAAGCTTTGCCCCGCCCTCGTATGCAATCATCGTCGGAAGGATTACCTGATACAGCAGCATAGCCACCTCGCAGATACGCGTATCCGGCATCCAGCCCTGCTCTCCAAAAAGTACCAGCAGCAGACCGATACACAGGAAAATGCCTATGTTTTTCATGATAATTCCCGTATAATACTTCCCGATTCTGCGTATATGCTTCATGATGCTTCCCCGTTTAAATATCACTGTATTCTCCGGATGTTCCGTCAAAACCAAGAAAAGGTCAAAATCCTTTCATTTTGACCTTTTCTCTTATACTTAAATTATAGCATTTTCCTGACACGGAAACAATTTATTTCGTTTTCTCTTACTGATTTCTTTCTTTTAAGTTCTCGATCAGCGCGTCATACTCCGGCGCTGCAAGGAAATTCGTAATCAGTATCAGTTCCGCATCGGGGTTACTGTGAGCCGCCCGCTCTCCCAGCTCCTGATGCGTCACAACGATCTGCACGTCGGACGGTATCGAAGATACCGGAGTGTGGATGACCTCGATTCCGGAAAGCCCTGCCGCCTGAATCTTCTTTTTCAGCACGGAGGCCCCCATGGCGCTCGAACCCATACCCGCGTCGCAGGCAAATGCAATTTTATTGATTCTCTGTCCTGCCGCCGTTTGTGCAGCTTCCTGCTGAATGCCTTTTGCCTCGCGCTTCATGGCGTCCTTCTTCTGCTGCGCCTCTTCCAGCGTCGTGTCCTTCCCCATGAATTTTAAGATCGGTATACCAATGAGGAAAGAAACCGACGCGGAGGCAATCACACCGAGAATCAGTCCCAGATAGGAGTGGCGTTCCGCCATCATCAACAATGCGATGATACTTCCCGGTGATGCAGGCGAGGTCAGTCCTACTCCGAATATACTGAAAATAAGAACTCCGGTCGCTCCTCCCGCAATCGCTGCGACAAGCAGCAGCGGATTCATCAGGATATACGGGAAATAAATCTCATGGATTCCGCCGAAGAAGTGAATGATCACCGCCCCCGGCGCCGAACTTTTTGCATTCCCTTTTCCTGCGATACAGTAGGCAAGCAGGATTCCAAGACCCGGTCCCGGGTTCGCCTCAAGCAGGAAGAAAATGGATTTCCCTGTCTCCTCCACCTGCTGGATGCCCATCGGTGATAAGATTCCGTGGTTGATGGCATTGTTTAAGAACAACACCTTTGCAGGCTCGATAAAGACGCTTGTCAGCGGCAGGAGACTGTGATCCACCAAAAAGCCCACGCAGGCGCTCATGACCAGATTCAGCCCGTTTACCAGCGGCGTAATGCCGATCATGGCGAGAATCGCTAAGACCGCACCAATGATACCGATGGAAAAATTGTTGACTAACATCTCAAATCCCGGTTTGATGCGGTTCTCCATCAGCATGTCAAATTTCTTTAAAATCCATGCGGAAAGCGGTCCCACAATCATTGCGCCGATAAACATCGGCGTATCGGACGCCACGATAACGCCCATCGTCGCAATCACACCGATAACGCCGCCGCGTTTCCCGGCTACCACCTCACCGCCGGTATAGGCGATCAGAAGCGGCAGCATCACCTGGGACATCGGCGTAATAAACAGCGCAAATTTCTCATTCGGACACCATCCGGTCTCCATAAACAGCGCCGTAATCAACCCCCAGGCAATAAACGCTCCGATATTCGGCATTACCATTCCACTTAAGAAACGCCCAAATTTCTGTACTTTTTCTTTCATAGTTTCACACCTCATAATCTTCTCTTTTTATAGGGTGTGACTGGCCAATCACTTCCTTGTTTCTGTCTTTATTATATTGGCACAGGCTGCCATATTTCAAGAAATAGAAAAAGAGTTTTGGCGTCATCCCTTAGTGCCAAAACTCTTTTAAACCAACAACCGTCATTCACACACGATCCGGTCCTTTCCGTTGGCTTTTCCATCGTAAAGCCGGTCGTCCGCCCGCCTGATAAGGCTCTCCGTCGTATCCGCCTCCCCGCAGACCGCCGCGCCGAACGTCATCGTCACTTTTATCTTCTGCTCCCGGTAACAAATCTGTAAACCGCGTATTCTCTGCATCATATCATCCAGCGCCTGCAGCGCGCCTTCCTCCTCATCATAGAGAAACAGAAATTCCTCTCCGCCCCAACGGGCAGCAACTCCCTTTCCCTGCATACTCGTCTGAAAAATCTGGGAAAGCTCCCTTAACACCTGATCTCCCGCCGGATGCCCGTAAGTATCGTTCAGGCGCTTAAAGTTGTCAATATCACCAATGACAACCAGATATTTCTTCCCGCTCTCCCGGTATTTATGCATTGCCCGCTCCAATGCCTCCGTACAGTTCCGCCTGTTATAAAGCCCCGTCAGCGGGTCTGTTCCCACGAGCTTTAAAATCGACTTCTGAAGCATCTGCGCCGACCGTGCCATCTCCCCGATTTCATCCGGTCTTGCGATCAGCTTCCCATCTATCTCACATTCCAGTCTGCCCTGCGACACATTCCCGAGAAATTCCCGGATCTTGCTCAAAGAGCCTACCATTCTCCCTGCATACCTAAGGGAAAGGAACAATGCCGCTGCCATCACCGCAGCAGCCGCTATCAGCACTCTTAGTACTACATGGAAAATCGTATTCACGACCCGTTCTCTGCTTTTGCCTACAAATACCATTCCAACGATCGTACCGTCGCTATTTTCAATCGGCGTGTAATATCCATAATAATATGCATCGTTTACCAGAGCACGGGATGAAAAATAATCCTCTCCGTTCCCCAGCACCTTATCCGTCACCTCCCGGGACGCTTTCGTGCCAACTGCCCGTTCCCCGTTTTCCATCCGCACAGTCGTCAGCATTCTGGTATCTCCCCAGAAAACAGTCGCGTCAATCCCGGATATCTCCTTCACACTGTCCACAATGTACTGATCCTCTCCCAGCGGAACGCCTCCCTTGCACAACACGCCGTTTTCCAGACTGTAATCTCCCTCTTCTGCGGCGTTGCACTTTTCCAGCAGCACATGCGAAAGGTTCCTAAGCCCCTCTTCCGTTTCCGAAACAATCGCCCCGTAAATCACCGGCACAGACACGATGAGCATAAGAACGCCAAGACACACCAACGGCAATATGACCAGTTCATTGATTGCAAAACGTATACTTTTTCTCTTCACAGCCCCACCATTCCTCTTTTGCATCGCCTGCCTTTATTTTACTATTTTTGCAGGGCAGGTGCAACATGGCTGTTAAGAAAAATCATCAAAAAAAGATTCCGTATGTTTTTTACCGATTATTCCGCCTTATGTAATAATCTTAAATAATATTTATCAACATAAACCGCATAAATTATTCCACCGATCACATAAGCCGCCGCCGTGGCTGCAAATCCCGCCGATAATCCGATGCTCTCCTGAAATACCCCCATTACAAAAGAACCGATTCCGATTCCAATATCATAAGATAACAAATAGGTGGCATTCGCCGTACCACGCTTTGGCCCCGGAGTCGTTCCGGTGACAAATGACTGGAACAGCGGCTGCAAAATACCATAGCCAAGCCCTAACAAAAATCCTGCCAGCAGAAAATGGAACGCTGCAGCCATGAAGTAATAGCTGCCCATTGTGACCAGCAGAACAAGCAGGCTCATCACGACCAGAATCCTATGTTTCCCGGCATCTATCATCTTCTGTGTGGAAAATTTTGAAATCAGCATTCCCGCCACCAGAAATATATAAAAATACGGGGTGACTGCCGACAATCCTTTTTCCTGCGCGAATATGGAAGAATACGCAATTACGGCTCCGAACGGCACCATAATAAACATCATATCAAACATAAACGGTAACGCCGGTTTGTAAAATGCATCCGCCAGAACAAATTTCTTCCGTTCCACTTTTGGGTACTCGATTTTGCAAAATGATACGCAGATCAATGCAAGCACGGTAAGAGCGAACAGAAGTATAAAGGACGCTTTACTGCTCATATGATTCTGTACCTGAATGCCAATAAACGGTCCCGCAGCCATGCCAAGCGAAATCGTCAGTGCGAAGCGGTTGACTCCCTGTCCCACCTTATCCGGAGGGAGTACATCCCCCGCCAGCGTCGTTGTTGCAGAACCGCATACCGAATACACAGCGCCCATATACAGACGGATCGCAATGAGCACGCCATAGACCGGAAATGCTGCAAATCCCAAAAACGGAAGACAGAACAGCGCCAAAAACAGCATGTACACATGATAACGATTAAAGTTATCCAGAATATAGCCCGCAAATGGTCTGAACAGTACCGTAGCGATTGACATTGACGTCAGGACAATCCCGATCTTTGAACCTGTAATTCCATTCTCCTGACAATAAATCGGCAATATAGGAACCGATGCATAAAAAGTAGCCATCATCAGCAGATTCGTGATAAACAATAAAACAAATTTCTTATTCCAGATTTTTTCCATATTTAAAATACTCCCCCTGATTACTTATTCACTCTCTCCGGAAAGTTTTTGTACACATGCCTGCAGCAGATCAACGGCGCCGTCGATTCCAAATTTCCCGCTGTCAACGCAGATATTGTAACTCTCAGAAGCGCCCCATTCTTTGTCCGTATAATAATTGTAATACGAGGCGCGCTGCTTATCCGTGTTTCGGATTCTTTTCCCAGCTTCCTTTTCACTGATTTGATTTCTCTGTGCAACACGTGCAATCCGGCGGCTCATTTCAGAATGAATAAAAACAGAAAAAACATTTTCCTTGTTTTGCAGAACGTAATCTGCACAGCGGCCGACGATCACTGCTGATCCCTTTTTTCCGATTTGTTCAATCGCTTCAAATTGCGATAATACAGCCCGTAATGGGAGGGGCAGATGGCTTACATCCTTCACTCCGCCTGCCAATGATATATTTAACCACTTGTCCGCAAGGCATTCATCATACCGCTCTACGATATGCTGCGACAGTCCGCTTTCCTTTGCAGATTTCTCCAGAAGAAGCGTGTCATAATACGCGTATCCCAGCTTTCCGGCAAGCTTTTCTCCAATCTCACGTCCGCCGCTGCCATACTGGCGACCAATCGTAATTACCGCGTTTTCCATCCTATTGCGCCTCCTTAATCCTCTTTTTATTGAGGTTTCTGATGTCACGCCGTATTCTTCTGCAGACACCCTGGTTCTCTTTTTCGCTGGCGGTTAAAATCTCTAATCGATTCTCAAGTAATTTGATTTTTGCTTCTACATCCATTTTTCTCATCCTTTCTTTCTATACACATGTTTTAAAATTTATATGTTTACTTATGTTCTTTTCCTGCTTTTACCCTTTTTAGCTGCGGAAGGATAATGAAGAAAATAATGACTGCGGAAACGCTGACCGCAAAGGGACCCGAATACAGGACGCCATCTATACCAAAGAAGAGCGGGAAAATAAGCGCCGCTAAAATGATGGTAACCGCCTGCCGGATCAATGTAGCAAAACACGCCTGCACAGGCTTTCCAATCGCCTGCAGAAATGAAACGGAAACGTTGTTAAACCCGTCAAAAATACACAGCATCAGAAAAACGCGAAGACATTTTACAGAAAACTCGTTATACAAATCCGATTCCGTACCGAATATGCTGACAATCGCCATCGGAAAGCACTGGAAAAAGAATGTTGCTATTGCTGCGCAAACCGTGGTGACTATGACTGCCCACTGAAATGTCTGCAGGCATCTTTCCTTTTGACCTGATCCATAGTTAAAACTGATAATGGGCTGGCATCCCGTCGCTACGCCTGTAAAAACAGCAAGCAGGATATTGTTGATCTTCATGGTAACGCCCAGCGCCGTAATCGGAATATCCTCGCCGTACTTTGATAACGCTCCGTAATGTACTAAAAGTCTGTTCAGAACCGTCATAACCACAACGGTCGCCATCTGTGTGATAAAACTTGAAAGCCCAAGACCGCAGATTTTTTTGAATACGGATAATCTTACACGGAAATATTCCTTTTTCAATTTCACCTGTTTATAATGCCACTGATATACAAGGAAAATTATTCCGTTTAAATACTGTCCTATAATCGTGGCAGCCGCAGCGCCTTCAACGCCCCAATCGAAACCAAGAACAAATACCGCATCCAGTACGACATTGACGATGCATCCTGCCAACAGACCGACCATACTCAGTTTCGGCGAACCATCTGCCCTGATAATACTGCTCATCCCGGAGCTAAATACCACAATGGGAAATCCAAGCGCTATGATCCGTCCGTAATCCTTTGCATAAGGCAATATGTTTTCCGTTGCGCCAAACAAAAGACAAAGCGGTTCAAGAAAAACAAGCAGTATGATGCACATTAAGATTCCGATTGCAAACTGCCCCACCAATACATGGGCAACACCCTTTGACGCCTCTTCTTTTTTCCCCCTGCCAAGCTGAAGACTGAGGTATGTAGCCCCGCCGTCGCCCAACAGCAGACCAAGCGCACATCCCAGGACCGTAATTGGCAAAATTACATTTGTTGCACCATTTCCTAAATAACCGACACCCTGCCCTATAAAAATCTGATCCACTATATTGTAAAGTGCATTCACAATCATAGATACAACACTTGGAAGCGCATACGTCAAAATCAATTTTCCGATTTTTTCCGTTCCAAGCGGATTTTCATTTATCGTTTTCGTATCATTCATTCCAAACCTCCTTTTCCCCTGCTTTACAGGCATTTTAAACTCTGCTATAATAGCAGGGTCAATAGGTATGCAAAATAAATTCAAGCAGATTTTTGCAGAAAATTTAGTTTATTTGCACAATTTTTTCTATCTATAAAAGGAACGGGAGCACATTATGTTAAATAGATATTTAACCATCAGTGAGTTTGCAAAGCTGCGAAATGTCAGTATCGGCTCACTCCGCTATTATGAAAAATTAAAAATACTTGTTCCTGCCCGGATAGATTCGAAAACAAAATATCGCTATTATCTGCCGGAGCAGATCAGTGTTCTGGATACCATCACACTTTGTACTTTGCTTGGCATACCCTTAAAGAATTTAAAAGAATATATTGACAAAAATGGGAACTTAGATGAAAAGCGTATTTTAGAAAGCGGAAAAAAAGCCATGCAGGAACAGATTTCCGCTATGCAGACAGGCGTTGAAATTACGCAGTTTAATTTGAACAATATGGATCAAAATCAGAAATACAGCAGCCGGAAGGGAATTTATACTCGCAGAATTGAGGAACGTTTCTTTATTGAAGCCCCGTTTTATGGGAATTGGAACGATCTGACCAGGAAAGAAAAAGCAGCGATGGACTTATTCCACTATGCGCAGGAACAGGATATGGCGCCGGTATTTCCCGCCGGCATATTGATTCATTGTAAAACTACTCCTGTCTCATACTCGTTCTTTGTTCAGGTCTTACATCCGTCCACGCAGGATGAACAGGTAATCCGCATCCCGGAAGCAGATTTTTCCTGTATGCAGATCGATGTGACGCATCAGACAAACATTTTAGACATTTTAAGAGAAAACTTTAAAACAAAAGAACTGAACACAGTCATCATTTCTAACATGCCCTTACACAAATCCAGCTTTAACAGCAGGCACAGTGAAATACAGATTCCCATTGAACACTTTTCGCAATGAAGACCGCAATTATGAACGCATTTTGAAATGGTTTCCCACACGCAAGCCGGAAACCATTTCATGATACCATATCTAAACTTATTATCCCCTCAATATTTCAAATGCCCGGTACACATCGAGTGTTCCAAATCCCCATTCCCGGTTGGGGTAACTCCTGTCGCTTGATTTTCCCGCTCCGCGTATCAGCATATTCTTAATGCCTGCATTGGACAGGAACGGCTCGTTTCTCTCCACAAGCGCCCACTGCATGATCTGTGCCACCGCCCCGGTCGTCACCGCTGCCGCCGCGCTTGTTCCGGTGTAGGCGACGTAATTCTGCCGCAGTCCTGGTCCATAGACGTCCACCGCCGGAGCGGCGAAATCAGGCTTGATTCCCCCGGAGACGGGATAGCCCCGCCCGGATTCCGGGTAAATGCTGCGATTTGCCACCCGATAGCCCCCTGCGGTAATCACCTGACTTGCCGTCCCCGGTGACGTCAATGTGGTGTCCGGACTGGAACGCAGGAAAAATACATTTCCGTCTGTCAACTGCCGCATAGGAAGCCACATATTATACAGACCCGTCACGATGTTCTCTGGATATACCCGCACAATCCACAACCCTTTCTTAGGAAGAAGGAACCGGAAATAAATGAGCTGGCTCGCCGTCTCCCGCGCCTCAATACGGTAATCCACCGTAACGGTCGTCCCCTCAAACACAAAGCGGAATACCCCCGACGTTCCGGTGCGAAGCGGAATCTTCGGAAGCTGTTCCCCCGTGGGCGATATGACGGACACCGCGTACAGCTCCGGCGCCTCCGCCCACAATTCCATGAAGAACCCCTCCATATCCTCCTCAACGCTGACTTCCACGTCCTCATATTCCATTTCCCCCAAAATGCGCCCCTCGAAATGATGTCTCGAATTTGCCTCATTTCCCGCTGCCGTGACGATCGAGCGCCGTCTTCTCGTACAGATAAAATTGAGCAAATCGGAAAGCGGACCGTCCTTTCCGTGGCTTCCGATGCTGTTGCCGAGTGCAATGCAGATGACAAGCGGCATATTAAGCTCATTTGCCAGCGCATCCAGATATGCCACAGCCATCATAATATCCGTCTCCTGATACGCCGCAACGCCGTCCGGCACAAAGAAAAAATCTCTTAAATACTGCTTTGCCCCCTTTAGCTTCACCACCGCAAGCTTCGCATTCGGAACTGCTCCGATAAAATCATTCGCCGCATCCTCGCCGCCGCAGGCAACGCCCGCCAGAAATGTTCCATGTCCGTCCTCATCCCTTGACGGAACAATATCATACGGATTTTCGGCGGCAAGCGCCTGATTAATCTTTTCCTCCGTATATTCCGCTCCGTACAGGATTCCATTCGGCGGCGTTCCGTCCTGTACGCTCTGATCCCAGATACGCAGGATGCGCGTACTCCCATCCGAATAGCGAAACAGCGGATTGACGTAGTCAATTCCCGTATCCACAAATCCGACCAGCACGCCGTCGCCTTTGAGCGAAAGCACCGGCTGGTCCTGCAGCCTTATGATCCCGGACGCCTCAAGAGCCGTGGTATCCAGCAGTCCGTAGCACTTGGGAATCGTGGTATAGGTGTAGTTCCTGACACTAAGCGGCGGCGGTCCCTCCCGCGACTCAAAATAAATATCGTAGTCCTCCGTAATCCGCTGTACGCATCCGTCCGAAACGCGCTCCTCCATCAGCACGCCGTACGGCACGATAAAATCATAGTAATCGTTGGAATATACCTGTTCTCTGCAATCGGGCATAAAAAACTCCGGTCATCCATTTACTTATTAATAAATAGATGCCGGAGCTCTTATATTTATTCCATTATATTCCTGCTGCAATCTGCGGACAGCCGCGCAGCGTGATGAGCGGATTGCCTTTCTTCTCTACATAGTCCTTCGTGATCGTGACCATGCCGATGCTGTCATCCTTCGGAATCTCATACATGATATCGAGCATGAACTCCTCGATCACGGCACGCAGTGCACGCGCGCCCACCTTCTTCTCCTTCGCTTTCTTTGCGATTGCAAGCAGCGCATCATCATCGAACGCAAGCTTGACCTCATCCATCGCCAGAAGCTTCTCATACTGCTTTAGAATCGCATTCTTCGGCTCCTTTAAAATGCGCACGAGCGTATCTTCCGTGAGCGCATCCAGCGTGAACATGATCGGCAGACGCCCTAAGAACTCCGGAATCATACCGAACTTGCGCACATCCTCGACCGTCACCTTGGAAAGCAGATTCTCATCCTCGTCGTACTCATCCTTAAGCTTCGCTTTAAACCCAATCGAAGCCTCCTGATTCAGGCGCTCCTTGATAATATCCTCAAGGTCCGGAAACGCGCCGCCACAGATAAAGAGGATATTCCTCGTATTCACCATCGTCATCGGCACCATCGCATTCTTGCTGCTGGCTCCGACCGGAACCTCGACCTCGGCGCCCTCAAGCAGCTTTAGCATCCCCTGCTGTACGGACTCGCCGCTGACGTCTCTCTGGTTCGTGTTGCGCTTCTTGGCAATCTTGTCGATCTCATCAATAAAAATAATGCCGTGTTCCGCGCGCTCCACATCGTTATCCGCCGCTGCAAGCAGCTTGCTCACAACGCTCTCAATATCGTCGCCTATGTAACCCGCCTCCGTCAGGGACGTCGCATCCGTGATAGCAAGCGGAACGTCCAGAAGCCTTGCAAGCGTCTTCACCAGATAGGTCTTGCCGCATCCGGTCGGTCCGATCATAAGC
Source organism: Roseburia sp. (assembly GCA_017937095.1). Classification (GTDB taxonomy): domain Bacteria; phylum Bacillota; class Clostridia; order Lachnospirales; family Lachnospiraceae; genus Roseburia. The sequence continues at coordinate 21,787 of JAGBEG010000021.1, forward strand.
ATATTGGACTTCTCGATCTCCACATCATCGTTCTGGTCGGAAGCAATGCGCTTATAGTGATTGTATACCGCCACGGACATGACCTTCTTCGCCTGCTCCTGTCCGACCACATACTCGTCTAACGACGCTTTGATCTTGTGCGGCGCCGGAATCTTGCGAATATCGATGGCAGCCTCCTTCTTTTCCTTGGGCTTTTTCTTCTTAAGCTTCTGACTGCTTGGCATACCTCCCGGCAGATCTGCCAGATTGATCATGCTGATATTCGGAATCCTTCCCATGTTCATATTCATCATATCATCCATGGAAAATCCGCTGTTATTCATACTGTCAAAGGTCTTCTGCATACAGTCCTGACAGATACAGATATTGTTCGGAATCCGGATCATCTTTCCCGCGATATGCTCCGGACGTCTGCAGATATAGCAGATATCCTCGTACTCGTTCCCTGTCCCTTCCTCTTTCTCATCGGCGGAGGCAAGCTCTGTCTTATCGGAATGCCCTGCGTCTTCGCCCGCATCCTCCTTATCCTCTATGCTGTCCGTGACCTTCGTCTCCTCGTCGATCACTTCTCTATAATCATTGTTATTCATCCAAAATCTCCCCTTGTACTGGTTTCCTTTAAGAATCAGATTTATTATAATGCAAATATCTTACAATCACAAGAAAATTGCGGATATTTCATACTTATTTTAGGAAATTGCCGTTTTCATAATTTTTAAAAGGAACAAAGTGTGCTTCGCACACTCTCGCGAATTTGCTTCAACTTACATGCAAAGCACACTTTGCCGCGCCCGAGCGGTGCCGTTTACGGCTATCTTCCATTCCGCGAGGTGCGCATCCTGCCCGGCAGGGCTTTTTGCTC
>JAGBEG010000022.1 GCA_017937095.1 Roseburia sp.
TCATCCAAAAGCTTAATTGCCTTTTTATTTCCGCATCCCATAGCCTCCATAATTTGTTCGATTGTGAATACGATATATACACGACCTCTGTCATCCAGCCAACCATTTCTCGCAGACAACTGCATCCTGTCTAGGAAAATGCCATAAAGCGTCTTTGCTTCAACAGAAATCTCAGTAAATGCATCATCTGTAAACAGAATTTTGGGAATACGATAAAAGGCAAATTGCTCACATTCTGAGCCATAGTAATAATCAAAATTCATCTTTTCCCATCTACTATATTTGTCTTGTCATTTATTAGTGGTTGCTTTCGAAAGACATTATCACATATCCCATAACAGCATTTCGTCCATGTACACTTACGATATTTCCAATCAGGCTGATAATACATACACCCTCTGCATCCTTTGGGTATTTCATGTGTAGAATTCATGGGGCACTCCTCCATAAGCTTTATCAACTTAAGTTCATGATAGTATCCCACTATTCTACACCTCCCTGCCCCATTATCTTTTTAAGACAATATCCAATACAAGGTTCTACACGACCATATGGACATCCGGTACACGGTGTTTTCTTAGGCTCCGGAGCTTTAATTAAGTAATAGCATCGCTCCTTGGTAAGTATGCAACTCTTTTTCTGTGGACTCCACCAGTAGCAGTACTGGCAATCCTTCGGTTTATCTTCTGCATACAAATTACCCATTACAAAGCTTCCTCCGCTCTGGATTTCTTAGGTGCAGCATGTTCCTTTGGTGCTGGTGCTTTTTCTGCCACTTCTTTACTCTTTGCAGTTAAATCCTTAAGTACGGATGCTTTTTCGCCTCTGTCTCCGGAATCTTTTTCCATATCAGCCATACGTTCCTCATGATGCTGTGCAAGCTCAAACACTTTTGCTTCGGCATCATAATGATATACATTGTCAGAAAGACGTTCTTCCGGTGCTACCTGTGTTTCATTCACTTCACGAACCATTGCTTCCAGATCATGATAATTTTCTACATCCTTTGCAGGGAAAAGTAAAGTTTCATGGATAGACGAAGGGATAATATAAAAATCGCCGCCGAGTTTATCAGCGACTTCGTCCATAAAATCCGGATACATCAATACCGATGCTCCATGATGCTTTGATTCATTTGTACAAACATATACCCCCGGCATTGCAGGTTCTACTTCACCCATAAGTTCAAAGAAATCTTCTCCCATAATCTCTGCGGTTGTTTCAAAGAGTGTTTTCATAGATGGTGCTTCAATTTGTGGTGCACTCATCATCGCATCCTCATGAAGCTGCTCTGCTGTGATACCATAACGGTCCAACATATCATTCTTAACAAGGATAGTTGATTGACCATGCTCATCCCTACCAACACTAAAGCGATACACTAATGCTAAATCCTCAATCTTTTTATGAGGAATATTTGCAAGCATATCTTCATTGCCTGCCACCGGAATCAGCTGTGTAATCAAACTGTGCTTCATTACCTCATAATTCATAATCTGGGAAATATCAATCTTCGGTGCATCCTCAAAGCCTTTCTGAGCAATATCTACTGCGTAATGCAATACATCCTCATAGGTTCTGCCCTGCTCCAAATCGGAATATAATCTTGTGGCATCTACATTGACACCAATAGACTCATTTTCCTTTCTGACAACAATCCCATCATAAGATTCCTGCTGTAATTTGTGCACTTCGTTCTCTTCGACTGCTACCTCAGTTCCTACTCGTCTGGACAATGCCTCTTTCAGGTCTTCCATTAACTGCTGTTTGAATTCTTCAAAATTCATCGTATTTTCCTCCATAGAAATAAAAGTAAATGTTTGTCTCATACTTTTGGTCTCTGCCCCTCATCGCCCGTATGAATGGGAATTACAACGCTTGAAATCTATACTATTTCAAACTGCACGTTTCGTCTTACGACTACTTACCCGACGCCCTCAGAATCTCTTCCAAGCACTATCTCCCCTGCCAGATGTTGTAGGGATAAGGACTGCGAATCCTCATAGGTGTGATTATCCTCCGCCTAGATGTTACCTTATCAGTGCTCGCTACACCTTTTCCCTCTCGGTACTGAGTCTCATCGCAAACTAACTTCAAACTCACGCCAATAAGTCTGAATTCTGATTTCCAACCGGATTTTCTCGTGCTGTAATTGCTGTTCAATTGTTAAATTAATTATAATTTGGAAAAAAATAAGATTTTGACCTTTATAGGGTCAATTTGATATGCAAACTATCCTTTTGAAGACTAGTTGAAAAGAATTTCATGAAATGAAAAGGTACTACCAACAATTGATAGTACCCATCGTTTCTGCTTACTATTCACAAGCATTCCCCGAATCATCACTTGTGTTCTTGTACTGTTCGTAAAATGTTTGTTTGCTATTATTTCCATGTAAATGTATACTTTAAATTAGCAAAACACCACTTTTATTAATTTGAAGGTACGATATTTGCTAACGATTATTCTTTTGAGGTAATAATAAGCCGATATAATAAGAGTGCTTTTCATTAATTATAACTAAAACCAACAGGAGGTTCTTATATATGGGTATTATCAGTCCTATTGATGCTGTCATTGTTGATACATCTGCGTTTCATAAAGAACAGTGTGATTTTCTTGGAATACAAAATCCAATTCTACCTGCTTTTTTTAGCATGCTGAATAAAAAGAAAATTAAACTTCTTTCGCATCCTGTTTTATGCGAAGAAATAAAAAGGCATATTTCGGAATCGGAAATCATTAACAAACTGTCTAACCTTAAGGCATCTCTACGAAAGTATAAAAACTTTCTCCCATTAATTAATCTTTCTTTAGATGATATTAGCCAATCCATTGATAAACTAGATCTAGAGACTAAGCTTGTCAATGCATTTTTCACTACATTAAAAAACTCAGAGGAATTGCCCTATCCAGATGTCGAGGATGTATTTGCGTTATATTTTGCAGGTCAACCACCATTTTCATCTACTGGAAATAAGAAAAGTGAATTTCCCGATGCCTTTGTTATTCTTGCTCTCAAGCAGTATATCCAATCACATCCATCAAAATGCGTTCTAATTCTCACTGATGACTCTGATTGGAAGAATGCTCTTGCGAATATCCCACGTGCAATCCTTGCAGACTCGATCGGTGATGGCATGCGAATATTACAGAACTGCGATGAGCTGTTGCCTGTTTTCAAAGAGGCGTTGCCAGATATAGAGCGTCAAGCGCTTTCGCAACTTGAGTCTGAACCATTTACATTAATGGGTTATGAAATAATTGATGATCCTGAAATCACGGAAATTAGTATAAAATCCATCAGCGATTTGTTCGTGCCATTAAAAATCACAGACAGTAGCATACTTCTACGTACAACTATAGAACTTGAAGTTACGGGATTTGCCACAGTACTTGATGAAGATAGATCCATCTGGGACCATGAAGACAGAGCTTATATTTTTACAGCATACAGCGATGTTACTTTTGAAAAAGCTCTTGCAGAAATTGAATGCGATATTGAAATCACTTTTGATCCGGAAGATCATAGCAGTTATGTTGAGGTCGCGTATTTAAAGCTTAATGTACGCTTTAATATAGACATTGAGCTTGATGAACATACAGCAACTTTTATAGATCATGAATCAGATACTACAGCCGATATGATGAATGCTATAGAAGAATACTTCCACCATTGATATCTTAAAAATCATTATATAAGGAGAAAACTATGCTTAATGGACATTTTGAAAATTGTTACGGCTTAAAACAATTCAATCTACCAAATATAAATTTTACCCAATGCAATAAAGCACTTATTTATGCCCCTAATGGTGTAATGAAAAGTTCCCTTTCAAAAGTTTTTGACGATATTTCAAAAGGGGCTGCAACAAGCGATCGTATCTTTCAGAATGTTGTCAGCAGTTATTCTGTGACACACTATACTAGCCAGTATGTTTTCAGTTCAGCTAATGCAGGAACCGTTCCAACTCCAACAGATCGCATTTATGTAGTTAACACTTTTTCAGATTCATTTGAATTTACAAAAGAAACTGTCAGCACCTTACTCGCAGATGAAACAACAAGAAATGCGTACAATGTTCTTATTGCACAGTTCAGCGGAGAAATTCGGCAAATTGAAGACAGATTGAGAGTCTTGACAGGACTAACCAAACCACAAATTAAAGGCAAACTTATCAATGATTTAAACTTAAATGCAACATCTGACTGGACAGATATTTTTGAAAAAATAAACGAATTAATTGCCAATCGCCAAATACTTGGGTATTTAGACAATTGCAAATATACCGAATTGTTCAATGATAAAGTCATGGCTGTTTACGGGAAAAGAGAATTTATTAATTCTGTCGAGTCATACATCTCAAATCTTAATTCCCTATTGGAAAATAACCCTATCCTAAACGAAAGATTCACTGAGCAGAATGCAGAAACTCTCGGAAAGGAATTGGCAAAGCATAATCTTTTTGACGCACATCACACAATTCGCTTGAAAGATGGCGTTACGGAAATCCATTCACTTGAAGAATGGAATGCTGTCGTGAATACTCAATTGGAAAGACTTTATACAGCACCAGAGCTCAGTACTATATTCCAGAAATTAAAAAGAATGCTTACAGCTAATGGCGAAGTTTCTCGACTTCGAGATATCATCATAGCACACCGAGAAATAATTCCAGCGTTAAGGAACATAAGTACTTTAAAGGTGCAGACATGGCTGGATTGTTTTTCGAAGCTGGATGTTCCTTTTGCTGATTACTATGAGCGAATATCACAGTATACGACCCAAATCAGAGCATTGTACGAACAGGCATCTGCACAATCTCAAAGATGGCAAGCGGTAGTTGATGAATTTAACAGAAGATTTCGTGTTCCATTTGAAGTGCAAATTGAAAACAAAGCAAATTTCCTATTAAAAGATGAAGCGCCCAATTTAACATTCAAATATACAAGAGGAATCTTAACTCAACAGACAGCAACCTTGAAAAAAGGTGAATTAATGGTTTCCTTAAGTACCGGAGAAAAACGTGCACTATATTTGCTATATATTCTTTTTGATCTTGAACGAATTCGGCAGCAAGCAAGTGCTGGCGGGGGGCAGTTCTTGATAATCGCAGACGACATAGCAGATTCATTCGATTATAAAAACAAGTATGCAATCATTGAATATCTGAATGATCTGGGAAATACTGCTGGTATTGACCTTTTAGTTCTTACCCATAATTTTGACTTTTATCGCACAATCAAGTTGAGATTAGGTGTTTCTCGCCCCAATTGCTATATTGCTCAGCGAGATGAAGAGGGTGTTGTTTCCATAACACAGTTTAAGTATCAAAGAGACTTTTTTAAGAATGTAGTCATCGAGGGTATTAAAGATGGTAATATTTCTGATGATAATAAGAAAAAATTATTATTTTCAAGCATACCATTTTATAGAAATCTTTGCGAGTATAGTGGAAAGGAGTCGGAATACTTACAGTTGACTTGTTTTTTACACTTGAAAACAAATCCTCTTGATACATTATCAGTTAAACTGTCCGATCTTTGGAACATAATTAACCCGTTTCTTAATAATGCACCATTCATTGGGATAGATGAGGATTATTATTCTGCTATAATAAGAATTGCAAATATATGTGCTAATGATACTACTAATGAGGTTCTATTGGATAATAAACTTGTAATCGCTATCGCCATTCGTCTGTGTTCTGAGAAGTTTTTACAACGAACTATTACTGCTAATGGACAAACTTGCATCGATGCAAGTAGTAATCAAACAAGAGAATGGTTTATTCAAGCAGTGCCATTCTTAACCCCTGCTCAAAAAGCAATCATTGAGGAAGTAAATCTAATAACTCCAGAAAGTATCCATTTAAATTCCTTTATGTTTGAGCCATTAATTGACATTTCGGATTGGGCACTTAAAGATCTTTATAATAAGATTTCACATTTGTAAACTTTTGGGAATCCAATAATCATATCGCATAGAACAATTCAACATGATGTGAGATCTTATGAGTGATTTCTAAACTTAATAATCAAAAATACTGATGCCCAAAGAGCCTTTCGGCCCTCTGGGCATCAGTTATGTTATGGTTCGTGACCCATAACATAAAAAGGCACCATCCGACTTTCTCGGACAGTGCTTTCTTTACAGTTGTCTGGGCATTATTATTTTGATATCGTATCTAATTTCATTTTTCAACTCATCCCACAGAATATCTACGTACCAATTACGTACCAATTTCCGTAGCAAATTCATAAAGATATATCGACTTTTATCGTTTTCAAAAATTCCTCTAGCACTTGAAATATCAAGCTTTATTGAACTTTATGGAGATATAGAAACTTGTATCGGAATCGTCAATTTATAACAATGCCCAGTTTCATATTTATCTATATCTCCTTTGTCTTCCTTTTTATATATGGTTCTCATATTCCCGGGATCTGCTTGCATACCCCAAAAGCCTTTATACCGCATTAGAGTGTATCATAAAAAGGAGCAAAAGTAAATTATTTTCTAACGGCTCTCCATACGAAGCAGCACAATTTTGTTATTTATATTTCTGATAAGCGGCAGCTTCGGAGCGATCTTAAAAAAGAACCCCTGATCCGTCAGTTCATCGAACAAATTCCACTCCCGCACGAAACGCAGACCGTCGCACATCTTTTCCATATCCTTGCCCGACCTGATTCCCCATTTGAATACTGCCGAGGTCTTCTTGACCGTGTCATGATGCTTGGACTGGGTCGCAATAAAGGGATTCATGATCTCAGCCAATATCGTGCAGCCGGGAAAATGCTCCTTGAGCATTGCAAGGAGCTGTATGACTTCCTCCTCCGTAAAGTACATCAGAATCCCTTCCAGAATGATAAGTACCGCCTTGTTCTGCTCTGTCACCTCGAGGGGCCATGAAGCATCCAGCGCGGATTTTCCTATGCTTTTTATCTGATTGCCCTCATCCAGAACCTTATTTCTGAGCGCGATCACATCCGGAAAATCCAGATTGTACCATGTGATATTTTTATGGCAAATCCGGTGGTATCTGGTATCCAGACCGCAGCCGATGGCGATGCAGATTCCATCCGGACGCTCCTCCACAAAGCGCTGCGTCTCCCTGTCCAGAATCATGGTTCTTGCGATAACTCCCTGCTGGCTTGAAGCCTTTTCAAACTTTGAAAAATCGTAATCAATTTTATTTACGACTTCTACTGCATTTTTATCATTTATCCGCGGATTGGCTTTTTTCGTCTCCACCGCCCTTGCAATCAGCGGTATCAGCAATGTCTCCTGTACACCGTCAAGTTTTACCTTCATAAATTTCTTCCGTCCTTTCATGGCAGCGTCAATTTGCCGCCTCTTTTATTGTACGAAACCCTGTGCTTCGGCTTTCACATTTTTAGTTAGTTGCCGCTAACGCATTATATCATGAAATTATAAATAATGAAAAAGTCTTATCGAAAATATTTCTCATTTCCATCTCCACTGTTTATATTTCTTAAAAAAAAGAAAGCAATCGTACATTCAGAAATTATCCTGACTGCATAATTGCTTTCTTCTTTTTCTTCTCTCAGCACGCATCCCGCGCTTCTATCACAAGCAGGATTCCGCCGTCAAATGCGATTTCGGCTTCCTCATCCACAATTTCATTGCTCACGCCAAGGGAACAGAACCCTTTTAGACACGCATCGCTAAGCGGATACTTAAATCCGGTCAGCGTCAGATGCTCGACCTGCTCCGTATAGGGAATCAGCGAGACATAGGTTCCGAACTGCCCGTCCCTCCGAAGCTTCATCCCGTGGTCTGTCATGCGGATGCGGTTATTCTCGTCACACATATAAATCGGCACCCCGGACTGCAGTCCGATTCCCAGCAGTTCAATATTGCCGAGCACATGATCGAGCCTGCTGCCTGTCGCCCCGAGAAGTGTGATTTCTTCAGCGCCCATCGAGATAGCAAGCCGAATCGCCGCCTCCGTATCCGTGTCGTCCTTCTCCGGAACCAGTTCACGGATTTCTATATCCGGCTGCCCCCTGAAATAGGAAAGCGCCTCCGTTTTCACCGAATCAAAATCTCCGATAATGACATCCGGCTTTTTCCCGCTGCGGTAAAAATATTCCATGCCGGAATCCGCCGCGATCACGGCGAACGGCTTTATCTCTTCTAAAATGCGGTCTGCGAATGCATCACAGACGGCTCCGCCGGAAACTACAACAATCTGCTTCATGCTCTTCCTCTCTGCGGCATCCATGCGCGCTATTCTTCCAATGACGGCGCACACTATGATTTTAAAATATCTAAGAACATCCGGGTATTTTCAGCGATATCCCCTTGAAACACGGCGCTTCCGGCGACGATAATATTCGCTCCGGCATCCATGGCCTCCGTGACATTCTCAAGCGTGATCCCGCCGTCCACTTCGATATCGATTTTCAGGTTCTCTGCATCTATCATCCGCTTTAAATCACGCACCTTCTGCAGCGTGTACGGAATCAGCTTCTGTCCGCCAAATCCCGGATTGACCGTCATGATAAGCACCATATCCACGCGCGGAAGGATGTATTCCACCGCAGAAAGCGGCGTCGCCGGATTCAACGCCACGCCCGCCAGAATCCCTTTCTGCTTAATGGCTTCCACCGTGCGGTCCAGATGCTTGCAGCTCTCCGCGTGAACCGTAATCAGATCCGCGCCCGCCTCCGCAAAATCATCAATGTAGCGTCCCGGCTCCTCGATCATCAGATGCACGTCGAAAATCCGGTCACTGCACGCACGAATCGACCGGATGACCGGCATTCCAAAGGAAATACTCGGCACGAACATACCGTCCATGACGTCGATATGTACATACTGGGCGCCCGCCTCGTCAAGCTCGCGCACCTGCTCGCCCAGTTTTGAAAAATCTGCTGACAATATGGATGGTGACAAACAATTCATCTTCCTATTCATCCTTTCCGCCCTGCTTTAGTACTTCTTCTGTTCTTTCAGTTCCTGATAAAGAAGCTTGTAGTTCTCATAGCGCAGCTCGCTGATTTTCCCCTCCGCAAGCGCCGCGCGCACGCCGCAGTCCGGCTCTGTGATATGGCTGCACCCGACAAAACGGCAATACGGCTCATACTCTACGAACTCCCTGTAATACTGCTGCAAATCTTCCTTCTCAAACCCCGGAATATAAAGCGTCGAGAACCCGGGCGTGTCCATAATGTAGGTATCTTCCCCGATCGGAATGATTTCCGAGTGGCGCGTCGTATGACGTCCGCGCTCGATTTTCCTGCTGATCGCGCCCGTCTCCATCTTATGCTCTGCAGACAGACAGTTGATCAGAGAGGACTTGCCCACGCCCGACGGTCCTGCGACCGCCGCAGTCTTTCCGCTTAAAGCCGCGCGCAGTTCCTCAATTCCCTCCTGCCGCTTCGCAGAGGTATAGAGCACCGGATAGCCGCACTGCTCGTAGATATCCGCAAACTCGCGCAGTTCCTCCAAGGACAGCAAATCTTCCTTGTTAAAGCAGATCGTCACAGGCACCTTCTGATATTCCATCATAATCAGAAAGCGATCCAGCAGATTAAAATTGGGCTTCGGCTTTGCCGCCGCAAAAATGACAAGCGCCATATCAATATTGGCGACCGCCGGACGAATCAGTTCGTTTGTTCTCGGAAGAATCTGCTCGATATTCCCAAGCTTCTCCGCTTCGTCTAATATGGCAATCTCCACATTGTCACCCACCAGAGGCTTGACCTTCTGATTGCGGAAAATCCCCTTTGCCTTACATTCGTAAATTCCGGATTCCGCTATGTGCACATAGTAGAATCCGGAAATTCCTTTTACAATCTTTCCCTGCATATTAGCTTCCATTATGACTCTGGTCGAAGTTCGACATTCTCTACCTGCTCACTAATTTTTCCACCCTCTGCATCCAGATAAGTCACTACCAATTTACCACTACTAACTAACAGCCCTCCCTGACTGAAGTTTACACTCTTTCCAGTTTCATTTGCCGAAAGCGGCTGACTTCCCCACTGCGCAATTACATTGCCAGATGCATCATAAAGCACAGCACTTGCCGCTGATACCGCCGCCAAAGTCGTTTCATCAATCTTATCACTCGAAAGCTGCATCGTGACGTTACATCTATACGTCGCCGCTGTCACATTCTGCGACGGCTCCGGTCCCTGACTCACGGTAATCGTGATTGTCGTTCCCTTCTCCACCTGCTTGCCCGCATCGATGCTCTGTCCGATGACGATGCCTGCCGGTATCTCGTCATGATAAGCGCTCTTCGTGGTAACATTCAATCCCGCCGCGTTAAGCTCGATTTTCGCCTGCTCTTCGGATTTGTAATTGTTGGTCACATCCGGCACCGTCACTGCCTCTGCGCCCTTGCTGATCTCGATTGTGATCGTATCTCCCTTCTTGCCCTTGGCTCCGCCCTCCGGCGTCTGGGAAATAACATAGCCCTCCTGTACCGTATCGCTGTAGGAATAGGTCTTGTTCGGCTTGAAATCCTTATCCTCAAGCGCCTTTACCGCATCATCCTCAGCAGAACCCTTCACATTCGGCACATCGACGCTGCCCTTGCCGTTGCTGATGACTACGCCGACGGTCGCGCCCGTTTTGACCTCATCGTCAGCTACCGGATCCTGATTTGCTACCTCGCCTTCCTCGTAATCATCCGAGGAAACCTCGCCCTTATTCTCAATCTTAAGTCCGAACTTCTCTAGCTCATCCTTTGCCTCGTCATAGGTCATGCCCCTGACATCAGGAACCTTGACTGCCTCACTCTGCTCCGTCGTCTGCGTTTCTGTCGTCTGCGTCTCCGTCTCTGTGCTGGCATTGCTTCTTCCGCCAATGCCCCCAAAGAGATTTACGAGCAGCACAATAATAATGATAACAATGACAACCGCTGCGGCAATTCCCATGATCGTAATCGCCTTCTCCATCTTCGGATTTAACTCGCTGTCATCTTCGTCATCGAGCTCATCGTCCTCATCCTCGTCGGCATATTTCGCCTCGTCAGCTTTCAGATGAACGCTTCCCGCTTCCTCCTTGATCTGCTTTAAGTCGTCCGCACCGATGATCCTCGTCTTATCCTGACTTGCCGTCGGCACCATAACCACAAAATCCTCGTTCGGGCTGACTAACGCTTTCCTCAAATCGGTCAGAAGCGCCGTCATGGACTCATATCTGCGGTCAGAATTTTTCTGCGTACACTTTAGAATAATCTTCTCCATGCTGATCGGGAGATTCGGCGCATAGGCGCTTGGCGGCACCATCTCCTCCTGCAGATGCTGGATTGCAACCGCAACCGTTGTATCTCCGTCGAACGGCACACGCCCGGTCACCATCTCATACATCACGATACCGAGTGAATAAATGTCGCTCTTGCCGTCCACAAAGCCGTTTCTCGCCTGCTCCGGTGAGGAATAATGTACCGACCCCATCACATCCGAACTGATCGTATTGGTACTCGCCGCCTTGGCGATTCCAAAATCCGTTACCTTTACCTTGCCCTCCGTGGAAATAATGATATTCTGCGGCTTGATATCCCTGTGGATGATGTTCTTATTATGTGCCGCCTCAATACCTCTCCCGACCTGAATTGCAATGCTGACCGCTTCTTTGAACGACAACTGTCCTTTTTTCTCAATATAGGTCTTTAACGTGATGCCCTCTACATATTCCATCACGATATAGTGCATGCCCTTTTCGCTTCCGACGTCGTAGATATTTACGATATTCGGATGCTCTAAGCCTGCGGCAGACTGCGCTTCCGTGCGGAACTTTGTCACAAAGTTCAGATCCTCCGAAAACTCCGGTTTCAACACCTTAATTGCCACAAAACGTCCCAGTGTAAGATCCTTTGCTTTATATACATCTGACATACCGCCTGCACCGACTTTCCCGATGATCTCATAGCGGTCTGCTATATACATTCCTTCTGTCAACATACTTAACCTCCAAATTGTTTCGTAAAAGAACAGAATCCTTTAATCCTTTTCCTCATCTGAAAACGGCTCGATCAAGACAACCGTAATATTATCCCTGCCGCCGTTTCGATTGGCGGTCTGTACCAGACTTTCCGTCTTCTCTACAATATCCCTCTGACTCAGTATGATACGCCTGATCTCGGCGTCCTCAACCATATTCGTAAGCCCGTCAGAACACAGCAGCACGGTATCGCCCGGCTTTAAGACCGTCTCAAAAAAATCCGCCGAAACCTCGGGAATCACACCGATTGCTCTTGTTATAATATTCTTATCGGGATGCATCCTTGCATCCTCCTTATCCATCTCGCCCAGCCGGACCATCTCCTCTACCAGAGAATGATCTCTCGTCACCTGTGTGATCTGTTCCTGATTGATGATATACAAACGGCTGTCGCCGACATTTGCCGTATACAGTCTGTCGCCCGCCACAACTGCCGCAACGATTGTAGTTCCCATTCCGCTCTTGCTCGCATCTGCATGCGCCTCATCAATGAGCAGACGGTTTGCGTACATGACAGCCTCTTTTAACACGGCAACAGGCTCCGTATTCTCCGCCCGCGCAGCGTACTCCACAATCCGCTCGACCGTGAACCGCGAAGCATAGTCTCCCGCCGCATGACCGCCCATACCATCCGCCACAAGGAAAAGATTCGGCAGATTTCCAACGGCTGTCTCCGATGTATACATATAATCCTGATTCGTTTCACGCCGCTGTCCAATGTGCGTCATGGAAAACGTCTTCATGCTATTCCTCCACACTACTCTCCCGCATCCGCCATATAGCGTTTGCGCAACTGTCCGCAGGCACCGTCGATGTCCCTGCCCATTTCCCTTCTTATAGTAACATTTATCCCGTATTTTTCAAGCTTATTTTTAAACGCGAGGACCGCGTGCGCATCCGGCTGCCTGTAATTCCGCTCTTTAATCGGGTTGACAGGTATCAGATTCACATGACAGTTCATACCGTGGATCAGCGCCGCAAGCTCCCTCGCATCCTCCGCCGTATCGTTGACTCCCGCCACAAGACTGTACTCAAAGGTCACGCGCCGCCCCGTCTGCGCAAAGTAGTACCGGCACGCTTCCACCACTTCGCCGATCTCATAACGGTTTGCAACCGGCATCAGCTCCTTACGCTTCTTTTGATTGGATGCATGCAGGGAAAGCGCAAGCGTAATCGCAAGCTTTTTCTCTGCAAGCTCCCGCATCTTAGGAACGATCCCGCAGGTCGAGACGGTCAGGTTCCGCTGGCTGATGTTTAATCCGTTCTCATCCGTCAACAGTTCGATGAACTTCAACAGATTCTCAAAATTGTCCATCGGCTCTCCGGTTCCCATCACGACAACATTGGAAATCCGCTCCCCGATATCCTTTCCGATCTGGTAAATCTGGTCCAGCATCTCGGAAGGCGCAAGCCCCCGCACCAGTCCGTCAAGCGTGGACGCACAAAAGCGGCAGCCCATCCGGCAGCCCACCTGCGAGGAAATGCACACGGAGTTGCCATGCTTATAGCGCATCAGAACGCTCTCGATCACATTTCCGTCGGACAGCGCAAAGAGATATTTTCTCGTGCCGTCAAGCTTTGATATCTGCACTGCTTCCTTCTTAAGGGAGACTAACACGCACTGCTCCCGCAGCTTTTCAATGAGGCTCTTCGGAAGGTTCGTCATCTCTTCAAAGGAGGACGCCTGCTTTTTGTGAAGCCACTCATAAATCTGCTTCGCCCGGAATTTCTTCTCACCAAGCGCCTCCACCCATGCAGTAAGCTCTGTTAAATTCATTGATTTGATATCCGTTTTCTCCTGCTGCATCATACGTCCGCTTTCCTCTTAAACTTCGCGATAAAAAAGCCGTCGCCCGCCTGCTCCTCCGGAAACATCTGCCGCATCGCAACCAGCTCGTACTGGGGATGCTCTGCTGCAAACCACGCGGCATTCTCCTCATTCTCCGCACGGTTGATCGTACAGGTCGAATAAATAAGCGTACCGCCCGGTCTGACATAGCCGCACACGACGGATAATATCTGCCGCTGGAGCGCGGCAAGCGCCGCACAGTCCGCCGCGCTCGTCCGGTACTTGATATCCGTCTTTCTGCGCAGAACCCCAAGACCCGAACACGGAAGATCTGCGATCAGCACATCCGCCGCCTCCTTCTGTGTCTCGTCATACACCGTGGCATCGTGACATTCCGCCGTAATATTTTTAAGACCGCAGCGTGCGATATTTTCCTCGATCAGCGCTACCTTCTGTTCACTTAAATCACGCGCCACAACACGCCCCGTACCGTCTAACTTCTCCGCAAGATGAATGCTCTTGCCGCCCGGCGCGGCGCAGACGTCAAGACAACGGTCTCCCGGCTTTGGAGCGGCATATTCCGCCACCAGCATGGAACTGATATCCTGCACATAGAACAAGCCTTCCCGGAAACAGGAAAGCCCATTCAGATAATCAAAACCCGAAATGGCAAACGCATACGAAAGTTCGGGATATTTCTCTTTCTCTAACGGCTGTGCTGTAACGCCCTCTAAGGCAAGCCGCTCTCTAAGCGCTTCCGGTGTAATCCGGCTTAGGTTCGTCCGGATCGTAAGCGGCGCCGGAGTAAGCGATGCGCGAAGAATCTCCTTCGTGCGCGCGCTTCCGTAATCCAAAATCCACTGTTCTACGATCCATTCCGGCATTGAATAGCGCACTGACAGCGCCCTGACGGGTTCCTTCTCCTCGTCCGGGTATGTAACAGCAGTAAGATTCCGACTGATATTCCGCAGCACGCCGTTCACAAAGCCGCCAAGCGACGCAAACCCCTTGCGCTTTGCGAGCTTTACCGCCTCATTGCACGCTGCGGACGCCGGAATCGCATCCATATATTTGAGCTGGTATACGCTCATCCTTAGGATTTCACGGATGACCGGCTTCATTTTCTTTGTCTTTACCCTGGAGAACTGATCTATGATGTAATCCAGCTCAATTTTACGCTGAATCGTCCCCTCGGACACTCTGGTGATAAAGGCGCGCTCCCGCTTGTCAAGATACTGGTACTTTTCCAGCACGGAGCGGATGACAAGATGGCTGTAGTTCTTCTCTGTTTCCACCTCTAAGAGTATCCCAAGAATCAGTTCTCTTGTATTTACGGAATCAGTCATCTCTGTTTCTTCCTCCAAAGAGCAGCACCAGACGCAGAAGCTGTAAAATCGCTGCCGCCGCACTCGCCACATAGGTGAGCGCCGCCGCCTTCAGCACCTTTCTCGTGTAGGGCAGCTCGCTGTCGCTTAGGATTCCCTGCTCGCCTAAGATGCGCAGCGCACGGCTTGACGCGTTAAATTCCACCGGAAGGGTGACAAGCTGGAAGAGAACCGCAAAAGAGAAGCAGATAATTCCAAGATTGATAAAAAGCGCCCCTGTGTCTCTCGTAAAGAACAGGCCGATCAATATGAGCGGCCACGCTAACGTCGAACCGATATTTGCGACCGGAACAATCGCGGTGCGAAGGGTAAGCGGCACATATCCCCGCTGATGCTGGATTGCGTGACCGCACTCATGCGCTGCAACACCCACCGCCGCCACGGAAGTGCTTGCATACACGCTGTCCGACAGATTCAGCGTCTTCTTCGACGGATTGTAATGATCCGTCAGATTTCCCGAAACATGCTGGATTGTGACATCATAAATACCCGCCGAACGCAAAATCCGCTCCGCCGCCTGCGCGCCGGTCATTCCCGACATGCTGCGGTAGGACGAATATTTATTATAGGTGGATTTCACCCGTGCGGATGCAAGCAGGCAGATGACCATCCCGATAATGACCAGAATATAAGTCGGATCGAATCCCCAGTAATAATATGAATATGGCATATTCCTCACCCTTTCTCATGCACAAAGCAGGCGAAAAACCGTCGCTTTTTAACCTCGTTTAAAATATGTTCCCTCTTCGACCTCATAGCCGTTTAAAAACGCGTCCACAGGCATCCGCTTTTTGCCCTCGAGCTGCACCTCCAAAAGGGCGAGCATTCCCTCGCCTGTCTGTACCAGAATACGGTTCTTCTCAACCTTTACGATACATCCCGGCGCAGCCCCGGAATTCGTAGGGATCACCTGCGCCCTCCAGATTTTAAGCGTCTTATCGCCCAGTCTCGTGTATGCGCTCGGCCACGGATCAAGCCCGCGGATCAGACATTCGATGCTCTTTGCATCCCTCGTCCAGTCGATGCTTCCGAGCTCCTTGTAAATCTTTTTCGTATGCGTTGCAGCAGACTCATCCTGCGGCGTGTAGACTGCCGTCCCCGCCTCGATTGCCTCCATCGTCTGCACACAAAGCTTCGCGCCTGTCTCAGAGAGACGGTCGAACAGACTTCCGCCCGTCTCGTCCTCTCTTATGATGACCTCCTGCTTTAGAATCATGTCACCCGTGTCGAGCCCCTCATCCATGCGCATCGTCGTAACGCCCGTCACAGCGTCCCCGTTGATGATTGCCCACTGGATCGGGGCAGCCCCGCGGTACTTCGGAAGCAGTGACGCGTGTACATTGACGCAGCCAAAGCGCGGCATATCCAGAATCGCCTTCGGTATAATCTGCCCAAAAGCTTCGACAATTATGATATCCGGCTCATATCCGCGCAGATATTCGACGCAGGCGGCGTCTCTTATCTTTTCCGGCTGATACACCTCGATGCCGTGTGCAAGCGCGCACGCCTTGACCGGCGTGTATTTGAGCGCCTTGCTTCTTCCCACCGCCTTATCCGGCTGTGAGACGACAAGCACGACCTCATGTCCCGCCTTAATGATTTCCTCTAACGTTCCCACCGCGAAATCCGGTGTTCCCATGAATATAACTCTCATGTCAAATCCTCCTGCCGGAATCTGTTCTCCGGTTTAGTATCTTGTCTCATTGATAATCAGGCAAGACACTAGTCTTCGTCCTCCTCATACGTCACCTCGCGCAGAGGTCCGACCACCTTCTCGGTGTACATATGACCGTCCAGATGATCCAGCTCATGGCAGATGGCACGCGCCAGAAGCTCCGTTCCCTCGATCTCGAACTCTTCCATGTTCAGATCGAACGCATGCGCCTTGACATAATTCGGTCTTGTCACGGTTCCCGATTTGCCCGGGAGACTTAAGCATCCCTCGTCCCCGGTCTGCTCGCCGGACGCCTCTAAGATGACCGGATTGATCATAACGATCGGTCCCTCTCCGATATCGATGACAACGATACGCTTTAAGATGCCGACCTGCGGCGCTGCAAGTCCGACGCCGTTCGCCTCGTACATCGTCTCGAGCATATCCTCCGCAAGTTCTTTGATCTTTGGCGTAATCTCCGTAACCTGCCTGCAGTTCTTGGTCAATACAGGATCGCCCTGTATTCTGATTGTCCTAAGTGCCATAATGTCCTCCATTCTGCGCTAAAAGCCGTTCACCGAATTAAAGTCGAACTGAACCGTCACATCCTTATAATCCCGATTGTCTCTTGTAAACGCTTCCGCCATATCCTTTATCTCTACCAAAGTGCCATAATTTTCTGCTTTCAGGTAAATGACCTTCTTATAAATATCATTTACTTTTGCGACCGCGGCGTCCGCCGGACCGACGAGATACACCTTTTGCCCGGGATGCGCCGCACGATAAGCGTCCGCCTGCCCCTTAAGCTGCTCCGCCGCAAAAAGCGCCGTCTCCTCAGACCTGGAAGCGCATAAAATCACGAGCATATGCCACACCGGCGGATAAAACATCAGCTTGCGGTATGCAATCTCCTTTTCGTAAAATGCATCGTAATCCTGTTCCTTCGCCGTCACAATGCTGTAGTGCTCCGGGTCATAGGTCTGGATGACCACCGCCCCGGGCTTTGCACCTCTGCCCGCTCTTCCCGCCGCCTGTGTCAGCAGTTGGAAGGTTCGCTCCGCTGCGCGGTAATCGCCGACATGCAGCGAGAGATCCGCCGCAAGGACGCCCACTAGCGTCACATCGGGAAAATCGTGTCCCTTGACGATCATCTGCGTGCCGATTAAGATATCCGCCTTGTGATTGGCAAACGCGGAGAGAATCTGCTCATAGCTCTCTTTGCTCCTCGTCGTGTCCATATCCATGCGAAGAATCCCGGCTTGCGGAAACCGCTCCTTCACAAGCTTTTCTATCTTCTCTGTTCCCGCCTTAAAACCGCTGATATACTTCGAACCGCAGGACGGGCACACCGAAGGCGCCGCCTCGGAATAGCCGCAGTAATGGCAGACCATCCGCCCGTTTCCATGCTGGCTTAAAGAAACATCGCAATGCGGACATTTTATCACATGTCCGCAAGCTCTGCAAGAGACAAAGCCCGCCATGCCGCGGCGGTTTATAAACAGCATCGTCTGCTCGCCCTTCCTTAGGCGATCCTCCATCAGTTCATCCAGCCTTCCGCTTAAGATCGAGCGGTTCCCCCGTCTTAGTTCCTCTCTTAAGTCCACGACCTCACACGCAGGAAGCGCACGCTCCTTTACACGGCGCGTCAATGTCAGAAGACGGTATTCGCCGCTCTTCGCCTTATAATAGCTGTCGACGGACGGGGTCGCAGAGCCCAGAATTACGCTCGCCCCAAGCATCTTCGCCCTCTCGATCGCCGTCTCCCTCGCGTGATAGCGCGGAACCGTTTCACTCTTATAAGAAGGCTCATGCTCCTCGTCGATAATTATTAAACCCAGATTTAAAAACGGGGTAAACAGCGCAGAACGCGGTCCGATCATGATGTCGATCTCACCGTTTTTCGCCCGCAGGAACTGATCATACCGCTCGCCGGGCGTCATCCGGGAATTTAAGATAGAGACCCGGTCGCCGAAACGGTTATAGAAGCGCATCACCATCTGATAGGTCAGCGCGATCTCGGGAATCAGCACGATTGCCTGCTTTCCCTCCTCTATGATCCCCGCGATCAGCTCCATATACACTTCGGTCTTTCCGCTGCCCG
The DNA here is from genome assembly GCA_017937095.1 of Roseburia sp. GTDB lineage: Bacteria > Bacillota > Clostridia > Lachnospirales > Lachnospiraceae > Roseburia. The sequence continues at coordinate 18,916 of JAGBEG010000022.1, forward strand.
TCACGCCCTTTAACAGGTAAGTGCCCCGGACACCCGCCTTGTAGTCTGCAAACACCGCATCGACCACACGCTGCTGCTCTTCATTCAGAGTAAGCGCGTATTCCTTTCTGGCAAGATGCCCGATGGGGTTGCGGTACGCCGTCTCACGGATGACCTTTAATACCCCCGCTTCTTCCATCGCGCGGATCACGCTGCCGGATACGTTCAGCTTTCCGGTGATGATATCCCAGTCCAGTTCCTGCTGCGCAATCAATTCCCGAAGCAGCCTTGCGCGCGCGGTATTGTGCTTCCTCTCATATTCCCCGAGCTGGTTCTTCGCCTCCATGGGATGAAGCGCAAGGCGCACGCGCTTATGCAGAACAGCTTTCTTTTTCTCCTTGACCGGAATCACAGTCTTAAGCGCCTGATTCATGGTACCGCCGTAATTTTGCCGCAAAAATGCCGCAAGCGCGATTAAATGCGATTCGATTAAAACTCCGTCCTCTACGATTCCCGCAATGTCCTTAAGCTTCGACTCGTCATAGGACGCCTCGTCGGAAAGCTCCACCACATATCCGGTGATCCGGCGGTTTCCAAAGGGAATGTATACCTGCATTCCGATAGCGATCCGCTCCTTTAAATACGGCGGTATGCGGTAATCAAATGTCTTATCTAATTTTTCATGCGAGATATCCACAATGATTTTCGCATATTCTGCCATTTTTCTCTCCATTTCTGCTTCACATCCAACGAATCGGGCGCTTCTTCAACCATGTTCTTCGACTGCTTCTTCCAGCGAACCGGATGACGCTTCAGCCGTGTCCCTCCTGCGGCTCATCTGCCCGCCGCTTTTCTTCTGCGCTGCAGGCTTTTTGGTATGCATCCTCCACAAGCTTATATTCGCTCATCGGATACCGGACTCCGCGTATCTCCTGATAGCCCTCATGCCCTTTTCCGGCAAGTACGAGGATATCCCCCTCCTGCGCCTGCGCCACTGCGTAACTGACCGCCTCGCGCCGGTCGGCAATCCGCACATATGCGCCGCCTGTCGCACGGATTCCAACCTCAACATCGTCCAATATCGCTTCCGGCTCCTCCCATCTCGGGTTGTCGGAGGTGATGATCGAAAGATCCGCCAGATGCCCCGCCGTCTCTCCCATCCTGCTGCGGCGCAGCACAGAGCGGTTCCCGCCGCATCCGAAAATCACGACCAGCCGCCGCGGTGCAAATTGCCTCAGCGTCTCTAAAAGATTCTTAAGGCTCATCTCGTTATGCGCATAATCGAGCAGCAGCACATAACGGCGCGAGGGGCTTATATTCTCGCATCTGCCCGGAACCTGCGCCGCACAGAGCGCACGCTGTATCTGCTCCCCCGTCACGCCCAGATGGCGCGCCGCCAAAGCCGCCGCAAGCGCATTGTACACATTGAACACACCCGGAAGCTGCATGCGCACCGGAAGCTGTCCGTCTCCCGCGCACATTCTAAAGCTTCCGAACAGCCTGCCCTCCTCCATGAAAAAGCGGATATTGTCCGCTGTCACAGCAGCCGGATGCCTTACGGAAAATGTCTCCACCTCGCAGGTATGTCCCTGTAAAATCCGCTCTGTATGCGGATCGTCGCGATTGACAATGCCAAGCTCGCACTGCCGCAGCAGCCGGCTCTTGCAGAAAAGATACTCCGCAAACGACGCGTGCTCTCCCGGTCCGATATGATCCGGTTCGATGTTCAAGAACATTCCGATCTTATAGCGGATGCCGCGCACCCGCTGCATCTTAAGCCCCTGGGAGGAAACCTCCATCACGCAGACTGCACAGCCGTTTTCGACCATTCCTGCAAGATACTTCTGTATCTCATATGCCTCCGGCGTCGTGTGTGTGGCAGGCAGCGTCCTTTCTCCGTCGTCGATGCAGATCGTGCCGATCATTCCGGTCTTATAGCCTGCTTCCCGAAGAATCGCTGCGGTCAGATACGCCGTCGTGGTCTTGCCCTTTGTTCCGGTAATCCCGATCATGCAGAGTTTCTCTGCCGGATGTCCGAAGAACGCCGCTGAAAGCTCTGCAAGCGCCTCTCTCGTGTCCTCCACGAGAATCACGGCAACGCCCCAGTCTCTTTGAAGTTCTGATATGCGCGCGCCGAACTTCTCCGTATACAAAAGGATGTCCCCTTCGACCCGCACCGTATTCTCCGCCGCGATCACGACGGCTGCCGCGCCGCCGTTAAGCGCATCCATCAGATAATCATGTCCATCGGCGTGCAGCCCTTTTAAGCAAACAAATAGGGAGCCTTCCTTCACTTTCCCGGAATGATAACAAATATCCGTTATCTCGCGGTTCTGGCTTCCCTGCACTCGTTCATATGTAAGCTGTGATACTAATCTGTCTAACTGCATTCTGCCCCTTCGCTGAATACACTTTTTTTATTATATGCCAGATTTCCCCGTTTTACAAGTTATCCCCGCTTTTTTCATTTTTATTTCAGAAAATGTATATAATCTGTACCTCTGCGGAAAAACTATGCTACAGATAAGCTTCAAAGGAAACGAAACGCTGCGAAGACGCCGCATTGGATTTACGAAATGGAGGAAAGATGTGATGGTAGGTCGTAATTTTTTGGTCTGTGGTCTGACAGGCTGGTGTATGGAAATTCTGTTTACTTCTGCGGGCTGCCTGCTAAAGCATGACAAGCGGATGATCGGGCAGACCTCCGTGTGGATGTTCCCCATCTATGGAATGGCGGCGTGTATCGGTCCGGTCTACCGGAAAATCAGAAAGCTCCCCGCGCTCTTTCGCGGAGGCATCTACAGTATCGGGATCTTTTCCTTCGAATACTTAAGCGGCTCTATTTTAAAAAGGCACCACCTGTGTCCCTGGGACTACGGTGATGCCAAAACGAGCGTCGACGGTCTGATCCGGCTGGATTACGCGCCCTTCTGGATGGCTGCCGGGCTTCTCTTCGAACGCATCCTGCTGCACATGGACGGCGGCGCCAAAAAGCCGCATTCCGGGCGCTGATGTCTACAAATCCTCAGGATCATCCGCGCTCGCCCCGATATCCTGCATATTTAAGGTGCGCCGCTTGATCCTCGCCTCCTCGGACGCCTTTAACAGGTAGTTCTTGATTTCTCTTGCGTGCTTGATGTGCACAAGCTTTAACTCCTTATCGGTGACGTCTCCGGTGTAGCAGACAATCGTACCAAGCCCGAAGATCCGCTCGGGGAGCGTTGCCGTCAACTTCACGTCCTGCACCTTATACATGTAGCAATCGTTCTCCTCGACCTTTAAGAGTCCTTCGTCGATTGTAATCATATCTGCCGTAATCATATATTTGGTAAAGGTCCACGGTAAGCCGAAGAAAAGCAGGCGCTTGCGCTCTTTATACTTTACCTCGTCATCCGCTGCTTGATTTCTTACTTCTTCCGCCATGTTATCCTCCATTATAAAGTATTCACCGCCGTCAATCTTCCTGCAGCCGGGCGGTGTACCTGTAGTTTACTTCATTTTCACTTCCGTTGCAACAAAATATCAGAAAAAACGCACCACATTTCCCGATTCGCGCGTAAATTTTTTTGCTCTTGAATTTGCCGGATGATTATTATATGATAGTAAAAATGCCTGAGGATATACATTCATTTCTCTAATAAATCAGGCTATACTTATAAGGAGGATTTTATGCGTCATTTAATGAGCCCATTGGACTTCTCCGTCGACGAATTGGACAAGCTGCTTGACCTTGCCAATGATATTGAGAAGAACCCCGGAAAATATGCCCATGCATGCGAAGGGAAAAAGCTTGCAACCTGTTTCTACGAGCCAAGCACACGAACCAGACTTAGTTTTGAAGCTGCCATGCTAAATCTTGGCGGTTCTGTTTTAGGTTTTTCCAGTGCCGATTCCAGCTCCGCTGCGAAAGGCGAAAGTGTTTCTGATACAATTCGTATTATTTCCTGCTATGCAGATATATGTGCAATGCGTCATCCAAAGGAAGGTGCCCCTCTTGTCGCCTCCCAGAAATCCCTGATTCCAGTTATCAATGCCGGTGACGGCGGTCATCAGCATCCCACACAGACCCTGACCGATCTGCTTACCATCCGCTCCTTAAAAGGACGGCTCGGCGATCTGACCATCGGACTGTGCGGTGATTTAAAGTTCGGACGCACCGTGCACTCACTGATCAACGCACTGATCCGCTACCCGGGAATCCGCTTTGTGCTGATCTCTCCCGAGGAACTTAAGATTCCAAGCTATATCCGCGAGGATGTGCTGGTCGCAAACGGGATTCCGTTTACTGAGGTAGAGCGCTTGGAGGACGCGATGCCGGAGCTTGATATTCTCTACATGACCCGCGTACAGAAGGAGCGTTTCTTCAACGAGGAGGATTATGTCCGCCTGAAGAATTATTACATTCTGACCAAAGCCAAGATGGAACTGGCAAAGGAAGATATGCTGGTGCTGCACCCGCTTCCAAGAGTCAACGAGATTTCCGTCGAGGTGGACGACGACCCGAGAGCCGCATATTTCCGTCAGGCGCAGTACGGCGTCTATGTGCGTATGGCGCTGATTCTGACGCTGCTCGGTATCGAAGTCAACTAATCAAAAACATCCCCCGGCTGCGCTTTGCCGTATACGGGATAGAAAGGACGCATCTATGTTAAATATCAGTGGAATCCATGAGGGTTTCGTATTAGACCATATCAAGGCGGGCATGAGCCTGCAGATTTACCATGATTTGAAACTGGACGAGCTTGACTGCACTGTTGCCATCATCAAGAACGCGCGCAGCAATAAAATGGGCAAGAAGGACATCGTAAAGGTGGAATGCCCGGTAGAGGCGTTAGACCTCGATATTCTCGGCTTTATCGACCACAACATCACGGTCAATGTCATCAAGGACGACAAGATTTTTGAGAAGAAGGAACTGCATCTTCCAAAGCAGGTCAAGAATGTCATCACCTGTAAGAATCCGCGCTGCATCACCTCCATCGAACAGGAGCTGGATCAGATCTTCGTCCTCACCGATGAGGAAAAGGAAATCTACCGCTGCAAGTACTGCGAGGAAAAATACCGGAATCCGAACAAGCGATAACGTTTCGCCAAAAGAACTGCCGCATCAACAATAACTGTTTATGCGGCAGTTCTTTTCACATTTTATCCGAGCATCTGTACGACATTTTCCACATTCTTCTTGTGGAAGCTGCTTCCTATAACAATTCTTTTAACAGTTCATTGACCATCGCCGGGTTCGCCTTGCCTTTCATCGCCTTCATCGTCTGACCGACAAGGAATCCGATTGCTTTCTCCTTGCCATTGTGGTAGTCCTCCACGGACTGCGGATTGTCCTTAATCACCTGCTCTACCGTGGCGCGGAGCGCACCCTCGTCATTTACAGTCTTAAGTCCTTTCTCCTCCACATATTTGTCGGGGTCGATGTCCTCTGTAAACACCAGCTCAAATACTTCCTTTGCCACGGTGTTCGTAATCGCGCCGGAATCCGCCAGGTTCACAAGCTTCGCCAGATTTTCCGGGGAGAACGGGATTTCATCCGGGTCCATCTCGTTGTCTTTTAACAGACGGATCGTCTCCACCATGATCCAGTTCGAGACCTTCTTCGGCTTTCCGCAGAGCGCCGTCGCCGCCTCGAACAAGTCCGCAAAGGATTTGTCCCCGGTCAGTATTTCCGCATCGTACTTCGGCAATCCGAACTCCTTCTGGTATCGCTCCATCTTCTCGGTGCGCATCTCCGGCTGGCGGGCTTTCACGTGCTCGATCCACTCGTCGCTTATCACGATCGGTACAAGATCCGGCTCCGGGAAATAACGGTAATCCTGCGCGTCCTCCTTGGAACGCATCGCATGGGAGGTTTCCTTGTTGTCATCCCAGCGTCTTGTCTCCTGAATGACCTTCTTCCCCTCCTCAAGCAGCTCGATCTGGCGGGCGCGCTCGCCCTCAATGGCTCTCGCAATTGCCTTAAAAGAGTTTAAGTTCTTCATCTCGGTACGCGTGCCGAACTCTGTTGCCCCTGCCTCGCGGACGGACAGGTTGACGTCCGCACGCATGGAGCCTTCATTTAACTTACAGTCAGATGCGCCGAGATACTGGATAATCAGTCTTAATTTCTCCAGATATGCGATGACCTCCTCCGCAGAGCGCATATCCGGCTCGGACACGATCTCAATCAGCGGCACGCCGGAACGGTTGTAATCGACGATCGACACATCTTCCCACTCGTCATGCACCAGCTTTCCGGCGTCCTCCTCCATATGAATCTCGTGAATCCCGACGGTCTTCTTTCCCGCCGCCGTCTCAATCTCGACACCGCCGTCCCTGCAGATCGGCAGATAGAGCTGTGATATCTGATAGTTCTGCGGATTGTCCGGGTAAAAATAGTTTTTCCGGTCAAATTTGCAGTACTGCGTGATCTTGCAGTTCGTCGCAAGACCGACCGCCATCGCGTACTCGACGACCTGCTTATTGAGTACCGGAAGCGATCCCGGCATTCCGGTGCAGACCGGACAGGTATGGCTGTTGGGCGCGCCGCCGAATGCAGTGGAGCAGCCGCAGAAAATCTTTGTTTTCGTCGCTAATTCAACATGGACCTCCAGTCCGATTACTGTTTCGTATGTTTTGCTCATCTATTTCTTCCTCCAACTTAAATCCATTCCAGTCTGTGAAACGATTTCACTTCAAAACCGCCTCACTGTGCAAGCGGACTGTGCTCATAGCTTCTGGTCTGCTCAAACGCATATGCCGCGCGGATGATATTCTTCTCCTGAAAGCAGTCGCCGATGAGCTGCAGTCCGATCGGCAGACCGTTTTTATCCCTGCCGCACGGAAGCGTGATTCCCGGAAGACCAGCCAGATTTACGGAAATTGTATAGATATCGCCCAGATACATCTTAATCGGATCGCTTAATGATTCTCCAAGCTTCGGCGCTGTCGTAGGCGCCGCCGGTCCCAAAATCACATCGTACTGCGCGAACGCCTTGTCAAATGCCTGCTTGATGAGCGCTTTTGTACGGAGCGCTTTCAAATAATACGCATCGTAATAACCGCTGCTTAAGACGAAAGAACCCAGCATGATGCGCCGCTTTGCCTCTGCGCCAAAGCCCTCCGAGCGGGTCTTTTTGTACATGTTGTGAAGTCCTTCGTACTCCTCGGTGCGGTAGCCGTATTTTACACCGTCAAATCGTGCCAGATTGGAGCTTGCCTCCGCACATGCAATAACATAATATGCCGGAATCGCGTATTCTACGAGGCTTAAATCAAATTCCTCCACAACAGCGCCCTTTTCGCGGAGTGCCTCTGCCGCCGCCAATACCGCCGCCTTTACCTCCGCATCAAGTCCTTCCCCGAAGTAATCTCTTGGGATTCCGATACGAAGTCCCTTCACATCATCGACAAGCGCAGATGTGAAATCGCAGTCCTCGCGTTTTACAGACGTAGAATCTTTTGTATCATAGGACGCGATCGTCTCTAAAATCGTCGCACAGTCCGTCACATCCTTCGCGATTGGTCCGATCTGATCGAGTGAAGAACCGTAAGCAATCAGTCCGTAACGCGAAACCGTTCCGTAGGTCGGTTTGATTCCTGTCACACCGCAGAACGAGCTCGGCTGACGGATCGAACCGCCCGTATCAGAGCCAAGCGCATAGCTGCACTCCTCCGCTGCGACTGCCGCACATGAACCGCCCGACGAACCGCCCGGAACATGCTCTGTATTCCACGGATTCTTCGTCGCGCCGAACGCCGACGTCTCCGTCGTACTTCCCATTGCAAATTCATCCATGTTCGTCTTACCGATCACGACCGCCCCGGCGCGCTCCAGATTTTCTACCGCCTCCGCCGTGTAGGTCGGGACAAAGTTATACAGAATCTTTGAGGAACAGGTGGTGAGCAGCCCCTTCGTGCAGAGATTATCCTTGATCGCAACCGGAACGCCCGCAAGCGGCCCGGTAAGCTCGCCCGCATCGATCCGCTTCTGCACTTCTTTTGCACGCGCAAGCGCACCCTCTCTGTCCACCGTCACAAAGCTGTGCACTGCCTCTTCTTTCTTCTCGATGGCGGAAAGTGCGGCGTTCACTGCTTCCTCCACCGTCACTTCCTTCGCCTTTATCTTTTTGCCGAGTTCCACGGCAGTCAGACTCATCAAATCCATTGTTATTCTCCTTCCTGCTTGTGAGACTCAGATGCACTTGGCATCACGTCCATTGGCGTGATGTCTTAGTGCATCTTCTCACATTATGGTCTTCGGCACTTTAAATCCGCCGTCTTTCTTTACCGGGGCATTGGCAAGCGTATCCGCGCTGCCGTCTCCATGTGTCACAACGTCCTCGCGGAACACATTGTTGACCGGAAATACATGGGACATCGGTTCTACGCCCTCTGTGTCCAGTTCGTTCAGCTTGTCGATATAGTCGAGCATCTCGCCCATATCCTTCTTCGCGCGCTCTTTTTCCTCAGCGTTTAATTCGAGTTTTGCGAGAATGCCGACATATTCGATGGTCTCATCCGAAATGACATTTTTCGGCGTGCGGGTATCTGCCGCCGGTTCCTGTGCCGCAGACACGCCGTCTGCTGCTCCGCTGCCTGATCCTTCGGATAAGCCGCCTTCTGCCGCTCCGCCATTCTGTACTACAGGCGCCGCATTTCCTGCCAATCGCGCGTCCGCTGCTGCATCTTTTGCCGTCTGTGCCTCTGTCACGCCCTTGACATAGCCGTACAGCGCTATGTCACAGATTCCGGTAGTGTTATAGCCTGCCTGAATGCGGGTTCCCTCGTAGTGCAATCCGCATTTTTGCATCACCGCACCGGAATGCGGATTTCTGGTATCGTGTGCTGCCTCAATACGTCTTGCGCCGACCTCATCCAGCAGATATTTCATGACTGCCGCAAGCGCTTCGGAGGTAATTCCCTGGTGCCAGTATGCCCTGCCGATGCAATAGCCGATTTCAAATGACTCCGTCTTCTCGTTGGAATTTACAACACTGATGTTCCCGATCGGCTCGTCATTTTCCTTCTTCGCAATGCACCACTGATATTGATTCTCATTATCATAGCAAGAAATCCAATCCGAAAGTACGCTCTTTGTCACCTCGACGCTCTCATGCGCCGGCCACGTAAGATATTTTGTCACCTCTGAATCATTCGCCCAGTTCTGATACATCTTATCGGCATCCTCCAAGACAAATCGTCTCAGCACCAGACGCTCCGTTTCTATGTTCCTCGTTCCCAAATGCTTCACTGTCGTTCTCCTTTTCCTGCTTCTATTTTCCGGCTGCCGCCGCCAAGCTTCTCATTCAGCTTCCGGTAAATCCGCTCGATCATCCATGGCTCGGTACATGCGTCAAGCGCGTCCCCGAACGAAAACCACCGCACGCCGCTGTTCTCATCCGGCTTTACCCGGAGCACTTCCGCCTCATCCGCCTCCAGAAGATAGGTCACATTCAGATGCAGATGTGACGGAACATACACGCCCCTTTTCTCGTGCCCATCCACCGTCAGAATCTCTAGCGAAAAGATCTCCTCACTGACTGCCCGGATGTCGGTGACTCCCGTCTCCTCCATCGCCTCGCGCTTCGCCACAGCAAGCAGATCGCGGTCGCCGTCCGCATGTCCGCCCGTCCACGACCAGGAGTGATAAATATTGTGGTAAATCATCAGCACCTTATCGTGTGTGCGGTTTAACAGCCATGCGGACGCCGTCATGTGCGCCACCTGATTTTCTCTCGTAAACAAATCCGGCTGTGTATCAAGCAGTGCGAGCATGATTGCTTTGTCGCGCTCCTCCTGCTCGTTGTAGGGCTGATAGGCTTCGATGCTCTTTTGAATATCCATGAAAATATCTCCTATGGCTCTAATCGGCTCAAGGCGGCTCAGAGTCCCAGAGGGATTTAAGCCTTCTTATATTTCTTCATTCGTTTATGGCTCTAATCGGCTTAGAATCCCAACGCGACTTGAGCCTCTCTTTTTTTCCTTCTTTTACGGCTCAAGGCGGCTCAGAGTCCCAGAGGGATTTAAGCCTTCTTATATTTCTTCATTCGTTTATGGCTCTAATCGGCTTAAATCCCTCGGGAATAATGTCGTCTCACGAACGTTGTCCTCGCCGACAAGCTTCATTGTAAGGCGCTCCAGACCGATGCCGAGTCCGCCGTGCGGCGGCATTCCGTGCTTAAATACAGCGAGATACTGCTCCATTCCTTCATCCGTCATGCCGCGTTTTTCCATTTTTTCAAGCAGCATATTGTAATCGTGGATTCGCTGACCGCCCGTCGTAATCTCAAGTCCGTGATACAAAAGATCAAAGCTTAAGGTGTAGGTCGGGTCTGCCGGATCGTCCATCGCATAGAATGGACGCTTCTTAGACGGATAATGGGTCACAAATACGAAGTCCGCCCCGCATTCCTCTTTAAAATACTGACCGATCAGCGCTTCCTCCTCCGGCTCTAAGTCGTATGGGTTGCGAATCTGGCGGTTATACTTCTTTGCGACCTTCTGCTTTGCCTCATCGAAGCGTACCGTAGGAATTTTCTCCACGTTTGGAAGCGTGATGCCGAGAATCTTTAATTCCTTCGCATAATCGCGCGCCAGAAGCTTCATTGTATACTGCAAAAATCCGGTCTCCATTGCCATGATGTCCTCGAAACCGTCTATATAGCCCATCTCAAAGTCAAGACTGGTGTATTCGTTCAAATGACGCTTGGTGTTGTGCTTCTCCGCGCGGAACACAGGCGCAGTCTCGAATACGCGGTCAAACACACCGACCATCATCTGTTTATAAAACTGCGGGCTCTGCTGTAAGACTGCCGGTCTGTGGAAATATTCCAGACGGAATAAGTTCGCACCGCCCTCAGCGCTTTTCGCACCGATCTTCGGCGTATGAATCTCCGTAAATCCTTCCTGATACAGGAAATCACGAAAGCCTCTGACAACGCCCTCCTGAATGCGGAACTTCGCGCGCTCTCTGATATTGCGCAGCGCAATCGCGCGGTTATCAAGGTTCGTCTCCAACGTCGTCGGCAGCTTCCACTTGGAAATTGCAAAGGGCATCGGCTCCGCCGGTTCGGATAAAATACGGATCGTATCGAGCCGGATCTCAAACCCATTGGGCGCGCGGTCTTCCGCCTTTACCGTGCCCTCCACTTCAACGGCGGCCGCCTCCTTTATATCCTTTAAATCGAATTTCGTCCTGCCCTCCTCAAATACACACTGGAGAAGCCCTTCTCTTTTGCGCAGGATGATGAATGCGACCTCACCCATATCGCGGATCGTGTGCACGGCTCCGTTTACCTTTACCTGCTTACCCTCGAAGTCCCCTGCGAGAAGCTCGCTGATTTCCATGGTGTCTTTCCTGTTTACTCCTGTCATAAATTCCATATTGTACACTCCTTTTAAAATAATAAGGTGCGGGACGGGAAATCCAAATGGCATTCTTACGAGCGTTGACTCGCAGCGATTTTTCTACGGCAAACCCGAATAGTGCTCTTACAAGTGTCAGGTCGCTGCGATTGGAAGAACTCAAAAAGCCCCAGGAAAACATTTCTGTCTTCCTGGGGCGAGATATTCTTCTACAGTCTTCTGCTTATGATCCCGCGGTACCACCCGCTTTGAAAAATGATTCTGAGAAATCACTTTTCCACTCTATGTGCTTAACGCGCACTCACGTACTGACCTACTTTGCTTCTGTCCCTTGGAATGCTTCCGCTTCCATGATGCGACAGCCGTCTGTTCAACCAGTCTGCTCCAGAGTGTTCCCGTTATCTCCTCTTCCAAACAGCGCTCTCAGTCGGTGACGCTGTATTCCTGTCGACGTCTGAAGATAAGAGTCTCCTTCATCGCTTTTAACACTTTAACAAATTAATGCTGTAACATTTATACCACATGCTTTTTCCGATTGCAAGATATTTTTTGAAAAAATACAAGTTTTTCAAGAGGAAATTTTTCACAGTCTTCTGCCCATGATGATTTCATCACAGTAGGTTCCGTCCTTTAGGCGGTATGCATTGCGGATTGCACCCCATTTCTCAAAGCCCAATTTCCGGTACAATGCCCTTGCTCGCTCATTGTCGGAATAAACGCCAAGCTCCATCTGTTCGCAGCCCATATTCCGCGCCGCAGCAAGAGCTTCCTCTATCAATATCGTTCCTAATCCCGCATTCCAATATTCCTGCTCGATTGAAATTCCAAACTGCGCGCGGTGCTGCATCTTACTATGGGGCGATACCCGGTTCACTCCGATACTGCCGATTAGCTTGTCGTTTATCCATGCCGCAAGCAGCATCCGGTCGTCGCACTCTAACGCTTCGCGGATAATCTGTGCCTGACGCTCCGGCGGTGTTACGACCTCTTCCTCGTATCGAGCAAGAAAATGTGTTTCTCCCGCCACACGGCGCAAATGCGCGATATACGTTTCTGCTTCACTCTCCCTGGGGTTGCGCAGCGTACACTCTGTTCCGTTTTTCAAAAGGACTGTTTTCTCATTGTAATACATTGCCGTTCCTTTCTCTGCGCTTGCGTTTTATCTGCCATCTGCTGTTCTTATATTTTTTATTGATTTTGCAGGCGAAAAATGCCTTATAATTTCCCATAGATGATGTTTCTATCAGGGTCATAAAAACTCATATTAGTAGCTCCCCAAGGACGTTGCACAGGCTTTTCAATTATTTCCGCTCCCATCTCAAGCAGCTTCTGATATTCTGCCGCAATGTCTTCCACCGTAAATGCCAGACTGATTCTTATAAAAATTTGCAAGTGCTACCACATCGTTTGTGTTTAAACTTACTTCGCCAATTCTCACAGCTTCACCTCTCAAATATCGACTTGTCGATTTCTTCGAATACATTTTACAATCCAATTGTCTTTCCAGCAGCCGCTTCTAATATCCAAGCTTCTCAAGCAGCGCTTCACAACCTGCCGTAATCTGCTCATAGGTCACGTCAAATTTACGCGTATACCAAGGGTCGTCGATATCTCCCGGACGATTGGTAAAGTCGAGCAGGCGGCAGATTTTATTCTCCGGGTCATCCCCAAATTCCCGCATCATATTGCGGATGTTGAAATTCTCCATAGCAATCAGGTAATCGTATTCCGCGTAATCGCTGCGGCGGATGCGGCGCGCTGTCTTTGCCGCCACCTCCGCACGCAGGCGATCCGTTCCGATGCCATGGCAGGCGAGTTCTGCCTTTGCGGGCGGGTAGATGCCGTTTCCGATTTCTTCGTTGCTGGTAGCAGCGGAGGCGATGGAAAAGTCCGCGGCGATGCCGCGGCGGGTGGTCATGTCTTTTAAGATAAATTCTGCCATGGGTGAACGGCAGATGTTGCCTAAGCAGACGAATAGTATTTTTATCATGTTCTCATAACTCCTCATATCTTTGTTTTTCCTTGTATTTAAAGAATTTTTACAACTTTGATTTTTCTTGCAGTTCATGTATCTTTTTATAAATTCACATATTTTCATGGGCAAAAGTTGTAAAATAAGTTGTAAAACCACATCTATTTTACAACTTTACAACTCATTGATTACATACCTCTTTCATCTCTTTTTGAATATCATCAAAATCTAAATGTGTGTAGGTATTTAATGTAACCCCTATATCAGAATGCCCCATTATCTTCTGCAAAGTCTTAGGATTCATTCCAGACTTTGCCATGTTAGAACAAAAAGTGTGTCAGCATACATGAGGTGTAATCTTTGGTAATTCTTCTTTGTAAATCTTGTTGTACTTTTCACATATATGCTGGAAATACTTTTCCCAATGGAGGGCAACCATTGGCATTTCATTTTTATCAAGATACAAGAAACCCGTTTTTCCATCTATCATAGGCTCTATCTTCGGTTTCTTACGATTGTGAATGATTTTACGGAAACATTCTTTTACTTCATCCGTCATGGGTACTAATCTTGTACCACTGTCCGTTTTCGTATCTTCTATAATGTATTCCATATTTCTTTTTCTCTGTAATTGATGATTGCCATTGATAACTCCCTTATCTAAATCTATATCTGCTATCGTCAATCCTACAAATTCAGAAATCCGAAGTCCAGTCTTAAACAGAATAAAAATGCTTATCGTTTTTCACAAATTCCAAAAATACTCTTTCCTGCTTTCGTGTGATAGCTTCTCTTGTTACGCTGTCATTGCCAACTACGGTTGCAAGTTGAAATTCAAAAGGATTTTTTCGTATCAAATCATCATCAACTGCCATCTGAAAAGCTGGTCTTACTACGCCCCTTACAGTATGTATGGTACTGTAGCCTCTACCGTCAGCCTGTAATTTTATCAGCCAAGCTTTCGCGTCAGATAATTTTACCTTATCAATTCGTTTCTGTCCAAACGCTTCTTTTTCAATGATGTTGATTACGAAATTGTAATTTGCTTCTGTATTCTGCCTTACACCTGTTTTCTGTGAAATGTATTTCTTTACAAGTTCCAACACCGTCATATCTCCACCAAAAGAATCAATATTATCTTCCAAATCCTTATGAATCTGTTTTACTTTATCCCTCAATGGAATATCATCTTTTGCTCCTTGCGGAACGGTATCGGTCTTGACCAACTTCCAGCTATACACATATTTTACATTGCCGGCATTATCCACATATTTATACATATAACGTCCGTCTTTACGTTGGCTCTCTCCATTGCGTAAAATACGGTTTTTATTATCCCGTCTTTTCTCGCTTATCTTCGCTCCTTTCCACTTTTGAAAGAGCCCCGATATGACTTATCCCAATAATATCACATTCAAGGCTCTTTTGCACTAAACAGTATTTATTTCATCTATGAACTTTTCAAACTGTTTTTTCTTAATCAACAGGCGGTTTCTGTTCATAATGTACCAGTCGGCGTGTCGGTTCTGTTCTGCCAGCCAGCAGATTTTATTCTGACCGAGCGTGAAATATTTTGACGCTTCTTCTACCGTCATGGTGTATTTCTCCCATACGGGAATATCTATCTTACTACTCAATCCGTACACCCCCTAACGCCTTGTATCATACAGGATAAAGGGTATGAGTTCCTCTCTGCCTATCCTCTGCAAGTGTGCAGTCATCTTTCCGGCAAGAGAAGGACTGTAACTGACTTTTTCCAGCATAGTGTCTACACTCTCCAAATCCCCCAATGCGTTATTTTTCTCCAAGTAATAAAATCCCTTGACCGCCGACAATACCCCGCCCTCTTTGAGCCATTGCTGTGTTTCCATGAGCGTATTATGTATCTGTGGGATATGCAGTTTCAAAGGCTCTACATTCCCAAGAAAACGCTCCCAGAATCGACAGGTTTTCCATCGGCTACGGTTGCTCTCTTTCACGTTCGGAACAACAAAACGGAGATTGGAAGATAGCAGATTGAAAGCAAGCTTTCCTAAATCCAGCGGATTGTCTTTCAAAAGCATGGCGAACGCATGAGCCTGTTTTTCTCTCAACTGGATTTCCGTTCGTTTCCAGCTCCCGATTTCTTCCAGCATTCGGTTATATTTTGTGCTGACTTCTCTGTCCTTATCGTAAATGCGGAACGATATATCCGATTTTCCAGCACCGGTATAAAGAGTGCCAGCCCAATCCTCATGGGGATATTTGCTCTCATTATTCCTACAGTATTCACTGCTGGATATATATTCTTCCTTTTCGCATTTCTTCTTTAACTGCTGTGGTGTAAAGAACGGAACCTCGTTTCTGTCATCAATGGCAATATCCAGCCTTGTAAAATGAAATTCTGTACCAAACCAGCGTTCGCACTGTCTGAACAGTTCCCCAAAGGTATGCCCTCTGTTATCAAGGATTCGGAAAATATCATCACACCCTCTGCCCGTCATAACGAGATAACAGCCTGTTCCCTGTGGGTTGTCCTCTGTCTTTTCTGCATTGCCCGACAGATAAATATCTCCAATCTGCCAACAGGTTTGATACGTCTTAAATGCGACTTTCTTAGGGTAAGTGATAAAAATATCGGGCGGAAGTTCCAAAACGTGCCTTATAACGTCCTCCGCCTTTGCACTGTCAAATACAATGCTGATGTAATCAATCTTGACGGTTAAATTTTATCTTTTTGCGATACTACATTTCTCCTTTCGTTTGTTAAATTTCTGTGCAGTGGGGAAACAGCCTTTTCCCCTTGATTTATCGCAGTTTTGTGATGCTGTGACAGATATACGCAGGGCAGTGTTACATATACGCCCTGCAAGCGGAACGCCTGAAGGCGTTCCTATCCAAAACCGTCTGTCTGTCCGCAACACGTTTGGGGAACGTGCCCCGTCCAGCCAGCCGATTTTGGAAACCACGATTTTCAGTCCGACAGTCCATATGTATTCATACTGTCAAAGTGAAAACATCTTCTCTAAATGCTTACTCAAGCCTGTGATTCACCTTATTGTGCTTAATCACTCTATCCGATAGTATAATAACGCTGTCATGGTTACTTTTCAAGATATTTTTCTTGACTTTTCGAGCTAAATTAAGCATAATAGGTTTATAATTTGATTGAAAGGAGAAGTTATGCCATGAATTATAAGCATTTGGGAGAAAATATACAGACAGTGAGAAAGCTGAAAAAAATGAAACAGCAGGAACTTGCGGACGCTGTGGGAATCAATATGCAGAGCCTTTCCAAGATTGAAAGGGGCGTAAATTACCCGACCTTTGAAACGCTGGAAAAAATAATGGAAGTGCTGGGGGTTGCCCCAAATGAACTGTTATCGGGAGAATGGAAGAATACTTCTCCAATGGAAAAGAACATCATGCAGTTTTTGAAAGAGGAAGAAAGGCTGAATGTGGAGCTGGCACATGGGCAGTACGATAACTTCTTTGACAGCGAGGAAGAATGGAAAGCCTGCGAACTGGAAAAATTGCGTGAATATATTATGGAATACATCAATGCAGAGGAAAGAAAAGCGTCTGACCTGTACCCGTTGAAAAAAATGATTGAATATTTCAAATTTCAAAAACTGATACGACGCTATGATGATTTATACAGTGTCGATATGTTCGTGGAAAATTTGGAGGGGAATAAACACATGAATCCCTATACAGACTTTGACGAGGGAGAAGTTATCATCAATACCCACGTGGACGAGGACAGGGAGATTTTATCGAAAGCGCCGACCATCAAGGGATTTGAAGATTCAGACCGGATTGAATAGTCTTTCTCCTCTTTGTGGAAGATACAATACAGCAAGTCGCCCCACCCGTAAAACGGGTGGCTCGGAACGCAGGCTCTAAGCACGCCCTACTTGGCTGCGCCTCAAAACGCTAGCTTTCTCTTTTATGCTATCGGAAGTCTGTTACACATCCATCCCATGGTTCCGTTCAAGCCACATCGCTATTGACTCGTCGCTGCCCCCTAAAGGGGCGTTCGTACTACCTAGCTTTAACCCTTAAAAGGGGCTTCATATTCCTTTACACCAAGTTTATCCTGCATAATATGCGCCTTTTCTTGATCTTAATCTTGTATATACTTTTTTATTGTGGCTTCATTTAATCCCACTGTACTAGCATAGCGGGCACGACTGCTCAAGAGTCATGCCTACCTGAATTCAACTATTCCCATTTACACATTTGAAATTTTCCTCCTCCAGCCCATTCAACTGTTGAAGATATTCCACCTGTATCTCCCTTACAAACCTTCGTAAGCCTGTCAGATGCGTATTTGAAAACCTTTTCATCGATATCTATCCCGATATAATTCCTACCCATTTTATGTGCAACGGCTGCGCTTGTTCCTGAACCCATAAAACAATCCAGCACTAAATCGCTTTCATTTGTTGCAATTTGCAGGATTCTATACAATAACTGTTCTGGCTTAGGTGTGTCAAAAATATCTTCATTATAAATATCCAAGGCTAGAAGTTCCTGCTTTGCATCCTTTGTTGTTCCTGCAAACTCAACATTCCATAAAGTTTCAGGAACGACACCAACCTTCGAGTCGCTAAGAAGCTTTTTCAATCTAGGAACAGCATTACCGTCGCTACCGAACCAAATATTATTTTTCTTGATTTCATCTAACATTCTTTCTTCGTTATAAATCCAACATCTTCCTTTCGGCGGATCATGTTTTTTCCCCGTTGGCGATATTATCGAATAGAATTGCGATTTAACAGCGTGCCCAGCCTGCACCGACAAAGTGACTGACTGCCATAATCCTCTCGGGTCATTATCTGGATTTTTGTATCGTTTCAAAAGCTCATCCGTGGCTGGAAGTAAATTTCTTTTTTTCTTAAAGGATTTTATATCCTTTGCATACACCAAAATATATTCATGGTTGTTTGAAAAAATATTTCTGTTTTCTCTTGTGTTTCTTTTTTGCCAGACTATAGTCGATATAAAATTTTTTCTTCCAAAAACATTATCGCAACAGACTTTCAGATACGCCATTTCGGAATCATCGATAGAAATCCAAATGCTTCCATCTTCTTGCAAAAAATCCTTCAACTCAAAAAGTGTATCGTTCATTGAGGAGAGCCACTCATCATGATTTTTAGCATCATTGTAAAACTTAAAATTATCTCCACGATTATATGGTGGATCAATATAAATCAAATCAACTTGCTGCGCATATAGCGGATGAATATCCTTTAAAACGGAGTGGTTATCACCCAGTATCAAAATATGTGGGCAAGAATCTTTCTTTCCTAAGAATGTTTTTTTCTTTATCACCACGAAATCGCTCACTTTCTACATATAATTAATCGTTCAGCTTCATAATTGATTTCATAATTGTTATCCAGCCGATTAAACCTGCTATGCATAAATTGACCCGGAGAAACAACCTCAACATGCTGATAATATTTTTTCGCCAAATCAACTATCTCATCAATGGATAACAATCTAGGAGTAGCTCCACTGTTTGCATCAAAAGGAGAATAGGATAATATTAGCGAAGCCTGTGCATCATACACATATCTAAACATATCATCAAATGCCTTAGGAGCCTTACTTTTAATGCAAAAAGGGGATTGATGCCTGTCGTTTCGATAAATAGCTCGGCTTAGTCCACCTTTTCCATTCGGGAAGGTGGTTGATATTTGAGGTGCATCATGCAAACATAGTGTCTCAAGGATATGGTAATAACGGCTATAATGATATCTTGTGTATGGAGGATCCGCATACACGACTTTAACGTCACCCGGTTTTAAATTGCGGAGTGCGGTGGTGTAATCATCACAAACCACTTTAAAGTCGTGAGTTGTTTGCGGTCTTTCCACATAATAGGATAGCCATGTATTAAAATATTCGAAAATATCCATACCCCTATCTGTTTTTATCTTATGTGCAAGATTCCTCTTTAACGATCCGTCTTTGTTTTTCACCTTTAGTGGCTGGGCGAATTGCTTCCCAACGGTGTTGACAACATCCGTTACTGCCCCCATTAATGCAGCCAGCATTTTACTCTTTAAAGGTTCCTTTTGCTCGAACGCATACGAGGCTATTGCATCAATATCTATAGCCTGTTTATACGTAAAATAAAGTCCACCGTAGTAGCGAACAAAAACCGAATCTATAGAGTTATTCCTATCAGCTATATTTTTCTGCACCCCTGAGAAAACTTTTGCTAATTCCGCTGATAATGCAGAATCAGCATATTCAAGATTTTCTAAATATGCGTATAGAGATCCCTTCTCTATGATTTCATACATTGGTTCCAAGTTGCCTTGCTCCAACGCCTTTTTGCATTCCTCCTCATAATCTAGTACAGGTTTATAATCATTCAAATTGATTTTACGCACCAATGAACTTTTGATGGTTGACTCGATTCCGTGGAGATCAATATCTTTTATTCCACCTGTCAAACGAGCCTCACAGTACACTTTTGAGTAATTCTGAATATCTACAGCCAGCACATCGTATTGCTGGAGGAGATATTCAGATACTACTCCTGAGCCACAAAACAAATCACACACCTTTCCGTTTTCCGGATTAAGTTCATCGATGTATTGTTTTATCGAAGCTAACATTCTTGTTTTGCTTCCTAAATAATGAACTGTTTTAACAGCAGTTTCCATACAAATTACACCTTCCAGAGCCCTAACGTTGGAGTAGAAGGCTTAATACCATTAACATCAGTAATAATCCTCGCAATCCCTGTTACGCCTTGGGCGCTTTTCCATGATTTCACATACTTATCTACTTCCGGATACCTTGAATCTCCGGGCATTATCAATTCGTAGATAAACGAACGTGTTGACGCCTCCGAGAAAATTACATATGGTCTGTCTCCACCTGTGGGATAGGGTAATCCACTGGCTGCATTTATTTCAAAACGCCAGTTATGACTAGCTACGGAAACACTCGGTCTGGTTTCGGTAGCATCCAATTTTCCTGCAGCATCTACGTTTTTCAAAAGGATTCTATACGTACCACTGGCTCCTCCAGGAGTGGCACCAAAATAGTTTTCAAATGAAGCTTTGTCAAAATTCACCTGTTTCCATCTAGTGCTTGCTTTTGGCACTTCTGCAACCAAAATTCGATCCGTAGCCGATACTGTCCAAACAGGATTCGGGAACGGCGTTGTTGGTACAGGGGCAACAGTGGGCACTGGCGTTGCCAAAACAACTGTTGCTGTTTTGGGTTTTCTCTTCGCTACTGTTTTTTTTGTAGCAGTGGTAGGCTTTCTTGTCGATATAGTCTTTGGCTGTTTTTTGTAAAGTGCCGCCAATGATGTATCAAGTTTGCTCGCCGTTCCAGCAGTGCTCTTTGCTGAGAATGCCCCTTTTTTCCTTGAAGCACTAAGATTCACGGCATGATCAACAATTGGATCGGAAATGTCAAAAACCAAATTATTAGTGATAGAGTAATCTAACCAATCCTCCCAATCCGTTTTTAATTTCGCAAAATCTAAATTGTTCAGATCGTTGTAGGAATACATTTCAACGTTATGGAATAGACCTCTTTCGGTTAAGTTTCCAGAACCGATGATGGATAGCCCTCCGACTGCCGTTTCAAACCAAGTTAACTTTGGATGAAACAAATACTTCCTAGAATCATGCACATATGCATATACCGACAAGTTTTTATATTTTGCACAATAATCTCTGAGGCTCTTAACGGCTTTAGAATCCGTAATAGAATCTGTTCCTACTACAAGCACATAGCTATATGTTTTGATGTAGTTACTAAAATCATTGTCCCCCAAAAATAGGTCGATACCATTTTCTTCAGCAAAAGCAAATGCGCCAGCTCCATCAGTTCCTTTATTGCACGCATCAATCAGAGCCTCACCTAATCTCATACTTGCTGCATACGTAGGATCTTGAATCATCAGTTCCATAAAAACACCTCCAATATAATATCACGTTTGTTACTTATAGTCAACATTACATATCCTTAAAAAAAGTTTCAAAAGATACATCTAATGCGATTAAAATTTTCTCAAGACTTTTTATAGACAAATTGCGTTTCCCACTTTCCACACCTGCAATATAAGTTCTGTCTAGATCTGCTTTCAGAGCCAATTTTTCTTGGCTAATTCCGCCTAGGTTACGTAGTTCTTTAATTCGTTTTCCAACTTTATCGGTTATCATGCACAAAACCTCCTTTTGATATTTTCTCACTTAGTGACTTATAAGTCTACGGACTATAAGTCACGCTTTTGATTAACACTAAAAAAAGACACAACCCTAGTTACCTTCCACATGAGTTGTGCTCGCTAAGAAATACTGTATTTATTTTACAATCATTATTATCATCGTTTATTCCATTTTCCTCATCAGAATAAGCCTGACATATTCACATTTCGGTCAACATAAAGGAAACTGTGGATTTAGTGACATCCATCGGAAGGCAATCAATCCCCAGCGCATTTTTAATGAGACCACTTTTGGACTCAATGATTTTTGCGAGGTTGTCGGGATTCACTTTACTGCGAGGAAGTGTTACCATCAGCCCGGTTTCCACCTTCTGTGTCTTGTCTTGCACAAAGGCGAACAAATTGTTCACTGCTTCACTCCCTTCAAAATCCTTCGCATTCACTATCGTGAAGCCTTTCTTCTCCAGCTCTCGTACAAGGTAAGCAACCTTAACTGCCGATTCTCTCGGTATTGCTTCTTGCTACATTGGAGCTGACTGGGCAGCATTTTCTAACCCATACGGACAGGAGATTTTGCAAAAATGGAACATTCGTCACGATTACTATGCTGTTATGCAACTCTTATTAGGGTATCCACGTAATACTGATACACACCCTGTTCCAAAGCAATGCCGAGATAATAGAACATTGCTCTTTTAAGGTAAATATAAATCTAATCAGCAAATAAGCATTATATGGACTTGCAGATGTGTTTTTTATAGCTCGTACAAACGGTATGTTTTGTACGAGTTTTTTTGTTAGGGCAAATGATAAAATCAATCTTGAAATTTGAAATCAGAGTGAAATAATCAAGATATGTAAATGAGAAATGGGAGATACACAATCTTATTGTGCTATCTCCCTTGTTGACTTTTTATCACTCCAAATTTCATCATATCGGAACGTCTTTTAAAAGTTGTAAAACCGTTGTAAAATCTTCCTCTAATGTTTAAAAAGCCATATAAAATAAGGAAATTTCTTAAAACAGAAAGTCCTGCCATGGAAAACAAATAATACTTTTATCATAAACGAAAATCCTCCTAAAATGCCGTGTTCTACCCAGAGCATGAAACGCATTAAAATCACAGTAAGAACGAGGGTATTTTACTACTGCGAATATTCTACCATAAGTTACGGGCTTTGGGGAGTGGGGAATGCAGAAAAAACGCTCTGCCAAAGCAGAGCGTCAATGTGTTCTTTCCTTTATAAATGTGGATATTCGCAATCCGCTTCAATTCATCCGCTGCATCCTCCAGACCAAGATGCGTGCAGGTATTCAGCGCTACACCGACACCCGAATGTCCATCAGGTATTGGAGGTCTGCGAAGGAGCATCATCCCTGTCAAACAGAGCAAGCTTCCTGTCCGCAAGACCCGGGGTACACCGGGTCTTTGTATCAGATTCGGAATCCGAATCTCTACCGCGTGCCATGCGGGCGGTTCCGTAAAAACATGCTTCCCACCGCCCCTATAAAAAAGATTGCACCGCACACCCTTATCAAAGTTTTATGTTTGCTCATCTCGTTATCACATATATCTCCATATCTGAAAAGTTCTCATTCAGAGCAAAATCATCCTCGATTCCCTCCGTCAGATAGATTTCATTTTCGCTTGTTACCAGCAGCATCTCAAAACCTTCATTTTCTTTCCAGTATTCTGTTGCCTCATCAAGACCCATCACATAAATGGCTGTAGACAGGGCGTCGCACAGCCTGCCTTCTTTTGCAATGATGGAGACAGAGGCTAAACCGCTTTCTGCCGGATATCCGGTAGAAGGATCAATAATATGCCCGTATTGCTTCCCATCCCCGCCTATAAAATACCGCTCATAATTTCCGGAGGTTACCACAGCGCCGTCCTCGCTCTCCAAAACACCCAGACTGCCTTCTCCAAACGGGTTCTGTATACCAAGCCGCCACCTGCTGCCATCCGGCTTTCTGCCGACCATCTGAATATTTCCGCCTATATCAAGCAAAGCCGAAGTAACTCCCTGTTCTTTGAGTAATTCCGCGATTATGTCGCCTGTATATCCTTTTCCCACCGCGCCGAGATCCAATTGCATCCCGTCCGGCAGGGTTACAACGTTTTCTTCTAAAAGCACTTTTTCGTAGCCTGTATTTTGTAACAGGTCTGTCAATTCTTCATCAGTAGGTATATTGTATTCTCCGCTGATAAAGCCCCAAGCGGTAACCACCGGGGAAATGGTCGGTTCAAGCGAACCGCCCGTTTGTTCCGCCATATCCAGCGCAAATTGCAGAATTTCTGCGGTTTCTTCGCTGACTTCTGTCCGCGCGCCGCCGCTGTGGTTTACTTTATAGATATCACTATTTTCATCTGTGGTTGACCACAAGGCTTCCAGTTCCTTAATTCTATTCTCGGAAAGCGTAAGCGCCTCCTCCGCAGATTCTCCGTAGGCAGTCAGTGTCATGTATGTACCCATTGCGAACACTCCGGCTGTGTGTTCTTCCGCTGATTTGCTCTGTGCGCTGCACCCGGAAAGCAGCAGCGCAAATAAGAGCAGAAGGGAAACGAATTTATTTCTTTTCCTCCACAAGTTCTTTCCTCCTTCCGTCAAGCCTTTGAATCCCCTTGGAAGTATAATGTGCCAGAAAAATGAACAGACCCATGATAGCGATATACTCCGTAAAAAAGAGCAGGACAGGTCTTTCAAAATCAAAAAACACAAAGGGAGATGTCAAAAACATATAGGACAAAAACTGGTTTTTCAGGAAAGCATAAAGACCATATCCGGCAACCAGGACCGCGGCTATGCGCAGGAGGACTTGCAGCGGTTTAGAAGAAACCGGCCCGGCAGCTTTGCGCATCATGCCGAGAATCATATTCCAGTGCAGGCCGAGATGCAGGGCCATCAGCACAAATCCCCAAAATACGGAAAGCACATGAAGCGGTCTTGCCAGTGCAACCCCTCCGGAAATCGGCAGGAAAGCAAAAACCTCTCTGGAAAGAATGATTCCACTCACCATTAAGCCGAACATGGAAAGCAGCACGGCGAAATTTGTCACGGTCTGAAAAATGCGCATAGGCGTATATTTCCCTTTGAAAAGATGGATGTACCAGCTTCGGTTCAAAATGTGATGGGCGATCCACAGAATCAACATACCGGCTCCAAGCCACTCATGGGCCAAATCCCCGGTGAGCTGCCGCGCCATTAAAAACAGCAATAACACTGTCATTATCATATCAATGACGATTTTACATATAAATTTTTTCTTCATCAGAAACATTCCTCCCATTTGCAGATAAGGACCTGCCTGCTATCATATGCATTAGCGGATATTCGACGCCTTCATAACCGCAGAATACCTATTCTGTGGTTAAATTAAGACCGTTCACCCAATTCACAACATCACCCTCTGCTCCTGATACACTGTTTCGGGAAATAGAAAGTCCGTCGGAAATAACGGTTGCGTCCGGCTGCAATTCCGAGATCGTCTGAATGGTTCTGGAAAATCCGCTTCCGCCATGGGTAGTAAACGGAATAATGGTCTTGCCGCTGAAATCATATTCTTCAAGGAATGTATAGAGCGGCATCGGCAGGTCAGCATTCCAGTTCGGATAACCCAGGAAAATCACATCATAGCTGTCCGGATTTTCAATCTGTGCTGCAAGCTCCGGTCTGGCATTGTCGGCTTTCTCATTATAAGCAAATTCCAGAAGCGGATCGTGGGTCGTAGGATAATCCTGCACTGTTTCAATGGCGAACAGATCGCCGCCTGTTTCACGCTGAATAAGCTGGGCAATGTACTCGTTATTTCCCAAAACCTCGCCATTCACTGCCACGCGGCTCGCACCGGCTACTGTATCCACGCCGTCTGTTTCCATGACGGAAAAATATGCGATCAGGATATTACCGCTTCCTGCTTCGGCTGTATCCGAAGTTTCTGCGTTTTCTGTTTCATCATCTGTGGGTTCCACTGCGCTCTCTTCCGTACTGCTGCCATTGAATTCCGTTATCGGAGTTGTTACCTCTGTTTCTGCCGGTGTATTCTCTACAGTATTCCGATCGCTATTGCCACAAGCAGCCAGAGAAAGCACCAGCAGAGCCGAAAGAAGTATGGCTGTTAATCTTTTCATTGAATTTTGCTCCTTTATTTTATTATAGTAATCTATGTCAACAGATGCTTTTCCCCATCTGGTATGCTTCCTGCATTGCAGGATTCCTTTGAATATCGCCATGCTGCCATGCTCCGGCAGCGTCATACCTTTTGCAAATCTGTTCCTCTCGATCAGGGTCATTTCCAGCGGCAGCATTGCCGCCAGATCCGCAGCAGCCCTCGAATCATTTAACGTGATAACTACCTCTGTATTTTCGGTAATCATTTTAATTTGAGTGCCTTCTACACTCTCATAGCTGCTGTTTTCAGATACGTCGCGCGCCTCTGCATCCTGCTGCCCGGCTGCTCCGCAGGCCGCCAGAGAGCAAAGCATAGAAAAAAGCAGTGCGACGCCAAGTGCTTTTTTGAACATAGGCTTTCTCCCTTATTCCATAAGTCCGAGCCCCTGAATCCACGGCTCGATATCATTCAGATCATTTGCGGTAAGTCCTTCTGCAATCTCAGCGTCCGGGCAGAGCTCGCTGAAAATATGGAGGCTGTTGCCGATGTCGTCGCTGGCGCTGGTGCAGAATGGGATGATTGTCTTTCCGGAAAAATCATTCTCTGTAAGGAAAGTCGCTATCATCGCCGGAGCCTCATCCCACCAGATCGGATAACCCACGAAAATCGTGTCATACCCCTCGATGCTATCTACAGACACGGTAATCTCCGGGTGTACGCCATCCAGAATTTCCGCTTCGGCCTCTTCCTGCAAATCTCCATATTCTTCCGCCCTCTGGATTTCGGCAAGATCGCCGCCGGTATATTCCGCAATTATCTGCGCTACTTCTTTTGTGTTTCCTGTATAGGAAAAATATGCAACTAAAACATTTCCGCCGTCCGCATCTGTCTCTGCGCTTTCCGTTTCCGTTGTTTCCGGTTCTTCTGTGGTTTCCTCGCTTACATCTTCTGCAGTCTCTTCTGTTTGCAGCGCCTCCGTCACAGTTTCGGTTTCGTCAGCCGCAGAAGCTGTTTCTGCGGAAGAGTTGCTGTTGCCGCAGGCTGCCAGCACAAAACTAAGAGCCAACATTAAAGTAAGAAGTAAAATGCTTTTTCTGATTTTCATTGTGTACCATCCTTTCTCGACGCCGCATACAAAGTATGCAGTTCTCGCACCATCTGCGCTCCGCTTCGGTCAGTGCCCGCGGAAATCATTTTCTGTGTGTATTCAAATATTCTAATATCCAGTCGGTCGCCTGTCTGGCATCCTCGCCCGAAAAACCATGTCCGGCTCCCGGAAGCACTTCCAGCCGGGCCGAATCATAAGCCTCCACTGCTTTCTCCGAACAGGAAAGGGGAACTATGCCATCCGCATCCCCGTGGATCAGCAGCACATCTTTTTTATAAGCTGAAATCGCTCCATAAATATCATAATCCAGCAAGTCCTCCGCAAAGACACGTCCCACCGTCATCCACATGTGATAAAAGCTATCTGGAATATCCTCCGCACTTTCAAAGCGTTCCTTTACATCGTCCACCATAACAAAGGCGGGATATAAAAGAATTGCACCTTGGATTTCTTCTTCATGCGCCGCAGCGGTAATCGCTGATACCGCACCGCCCATACTGGTTCCCATAAGGAAAATATTATCCTTGTCTACAAAGGCCTGTTCCTGCATCATACGAATTACCGCTTCTAAATCCGCCTGCTCCGTAAAAACAGACATTTCCAGAGTAGAACCGTCACTTCTGCTTCCCGGGCTTCCTCCGCAAAAATCAAAGCAATAGACCACATAACCTTTCTGAGCAAGCGCCTTGGCATATTGCGCACCGACCTGATGATTTCCTCCAAATCCATGGGAGAAAATAACCGCCGGCATTTTTTCACCTGCGCCCTGTGGAATATAGAGCAGTCCATAAATCTGATTCCCATCGCGCTGCGCATATAATTCCTGCGTTTCATATTCATAAGTAAGCGCCTCAGATACCTGCATATTTTCCGTTTCCGGGACTGACGCTATCTCTGTTTCTTCTTCAACTGCGCCGCTGGCAGACGACTCTTCCGGCAATATAGAATCATCGCCGTTTCTGGCGCATCCGCCCAATGACGACGACACAAGTGTAAGTATACAGAGCATAAAAAGTACGCTCTTTTTCATTTCCGCCTCCTGTTATTCTTTGTTGCTTACGGTATACACCAGACGAATGCCATTCGCCTTCAGGCGTTCTACATTTTTTAATTGAAATTCAACCGGCATACCATTGGGCAGGAACTCCGATCTTTCAAATACGGTAACGGAATCCGAAGCTCCATCTGCAGCCGGAGCAATCAGCAGACTCAGCTCATCCACAACGCCCTGCTGCAAAAACGTCCAGTTGATCGTTCCGCCGCCGCAGATCAGCATCGTATCGATTCCAAACAGCCGGTACAGCTTCTCAGCGGCAATCTTGCCGTCCAGCCGGTCTGCGCCTGCCAGAATATAAGATACGCCGCATTTACGAAGATAGGCCCGGTAAGCCGGCGCTGTCGTTTCGGTCAGTACTTCGATCACATGGGCGTCCGGCCTCCCTGCTTTTCGGAATGTACCGCTTTCCCATCCGATTTCGCCCTGTGTATCCACAGAAACATAGTAAAGCGCCGCATCATTTTCTGCCACGAAATCACCGTCCGGGACATCTGCCGTTGGATCAAGCTCCGGTTTACGTCCCTGTGTAAACTCTTTCGTCGTTACCGTCCCATAAAGCCATGCATCTGCCTGATACTCAGAACGGATACGTCCATATTCTCCGCTTACTTCCTGCACTGACTTCGTTCCCATAAAAGCTCCTGTAATCTTTCCGTCCAGCGCGCTTAATATGTGACAGATTGTATAGGGTTTTTTCATAAAACAGCCATCCTCCTTGTTTTTTCAGGTTTTGTGCTACAATGCGTTTGCTTGAACCGATTGTTATAACCGATTATAATTTGCGGTAGTTACTACCGGTCAATAGCCTTTCAAAAACGAAATGTGAATTTTCTATGTCCTCCGACTTCCGGTATGGTTGTCAGTGGCAGGTCATTGGTTTTCCACCGCTCTTGATACTTCGTCTATGATATTCATAGCATTCAGGCTGCGGGGATAACCAATATAAGGCATACACTGTTCCACGATGCCGTACAGTTTTTCTTTATCGTTTCCTACTCCCAAATTTCCCGCCGTATGACCGCGAAGCTGGTTCTCGCAGCCGCCCTGTGCGAGAATGAAGCAAAACGTAATCATCTCACGCTCCTGATCGTTCAGGCCGTTCCGGGTATAGTAATCACCAAAGCAGTTGTCCGCCAGCCACCGGTTAATATTCCGGCGAAGAACCGGGCTATTTGCCTGCCGCTTCGCCATATCCTCCCCAAATAGCTCAACCTGTTTCGCAAGACCATCCTCAAATCTGGTGTTTTCTTTTGTTGTCGCCTGGGCTGCAAGCGGCAACCCGATACCATGCTGCTCCATAATCCGGTTTGCCGCCGTGAGAAAATCATAGGTACGGCCAATCCCAAGATAAGCGGTCGCCTGATAGATGACCTCCTTAATTGCAATGGGATCAATGCCCATATTGAGAGCGGCATGGAGCATATTCTGAAATTCTCCCATTCCCTGACAACCGAGCAATGCAGATAAAATACATAGTAGTTGTTCCTTTTCTGTCAGTTTGTTTGCCTTTATTACTTCATCCTGCGAAAAATTAGCAATGATTTCCATAAACTCAGGATCTGTTCTGCTTAAAGGGGATTCAGCCCCGCTAAACATTTTTTGAATCCTTTCTACTGTCTCTTTACTCATAAAACTCTCCTCCATGCTTTCCTCATTTCTCACGCTTGTTTTTCTTCAGATTTTGTGCTACAATGCGTTTGTTTGAACCGATTGTTATAACCGATTATAATTTACGGTAGTTACTACCGGTCAATATCTGTTTACAATTTTTCTATGTTTTTTTTGTGAACAACAGAGGAGGCAATCACAATGTATACGATGATGCAGGTCTGCCGGGAATTGAATATGACCTATCAGACCTTAAAATACTATTGCAACGAGGGGCTGATTCCCAATGTCAAGAGAGATGAAAATAACCGTCGTATTTTTGACGAGAGAGATGTAAAATGGATCAAGGACCTCACTTGCCTAAAGAAATGCGGCATGAGTATTCTGGAAATGAAAGAATATTTAGACCTTTGTCTGCAAGGAGAATCCACGATTATGCAGCGTAAAGAAATGCTCTCCCAAAAGCAAGAATCGCTGCAGGCTTCTATCCGGCAATTAGAAGACAGCATAGCCTATATCAACTGGAAGCAGAATTTCTATGATGAAGTGCTTTCCGGTAAGCGCCCGTATGTCAGCAACTTGATCCGCGCTGAGGAATAATGCCCTTCCCCCATTTTTAAGTTTTCCACTACTGTACGGAAGGTTATTTACACCACGAACGCAATCGAAAGTCTGAATGCCACTTACCGGAAGCTGAACCGTCAGCGCAGCGTATTTCCAAGTGATACAGCGTTGCTGAAAGCACTCTATCTTTCAACCTTTGAGGCTACGAAAAAATGGACTATGCCGACACGGAACCGGGGACAGGTTTATGGCGAACTGAGTATCATGTACGAAGGATGTTTACCAGAATAAGTTCTGCATGAGTCATCGAAAAACAGGCGAAAATCACCGCCTGCTCTTGACATGCACCGGCATGTCCTGTTATATATAAAGCAAGGGCTGAAAGCTCATCTGAGAGCCTTCAGCCCAGTTATTATCATAGAAGATTTGTATTTACAGACTTTTGTTCACACACTCGTGTAACATATGTTTGACAAACCCACATTTTCAAAGTGGGGTAAGGAACCTACCCCATCTGCCCTTCACTATTTAATATTTTTTGCCTCGGCAAGTAAAACAGCTTTTGCCAATGGATTAGTTGTCCTTTCAGCCAAAGATGCCGCATCATACTTGTCATTATAACTTAACGCCCTTCCGCTTAACCAAATATCTATTTGATAATCCTGTTCTTTTAAGATTTCAATATCTCTTTCTGAAATTTGCAAATATTCTGGTTTCATATACGCAAACAAACTCGTGGAAATTTCTTGCTTTGGTAACTTCTTAATTTTAAATCCTTGTTCTTTCCAAGTAGATAATATTATCTTTTCACCATTATAAGGCACAGATTCACATTGCGAAACAAGGCTATCATACGTCATCACACGAATATCATTATCAGATTTTTCTGCAAACATTGCTCTTCGCTTTTCTGAATTATTTTTCTCAGAATTTCTTCCAATAACTAACACATATTTAAACCTTACAGAATTCTCATTTAGAGGAACTCTTAATTTGTCTATTTGATGAAGAATTGCTTCTCTATTTTTATTTACATATGCCTTCCAAGATATAATCTGATCATATGCATGATTAAATTGTGAGTGAAAATAAATATTTTCCTTATCATTTGTAAAAATCTTCTTTTTTGCATCTTCCAATTCAACTAATACAAATTCCCAATAATCAGAACTCTTAGTTAAATATGCAAAATCCGTCACAAATTCATTACCCAACTTAAATTTAGAAATCACGCAATTCATATGCAAATGATGATTTAGTAAAAAAGGCATCGGAATAAATATAGTATTTTCCTCAAGAAATTCCTGTATCTGATTTTCTGTATTGCTTTTCTTCTCTATAACATCAAAATATTGTTGAACTAATTTTTCTTCTAAAATCATAATGTTTCCTCATCCTCAAATAATCTTCTGGTATTCATATCTTTTCCACAACAATTAGCATTTTCTCCAAACATAAACTCTATAACACTCAGTGCATTCAAAATCTGTATACATTCATATCTTTCAACGCTTCTGCTCATTCGACCATGCATTAACCAATTTCTATTCAAATACGGAGGTTCGATGCCATTTTCGAACTTGTATGAACCGTCTATAAATATCCTATTCAAATATGTTATTAACGAAGGATACATTTCCAAAAAGTATATTTTCTTTGATATGAACCCTCGTTTTTCGGTAAGCTGTCTAAAATCCTCCGCCTTCTGATTTGCAAATCCCTCATTAGAATATTTAACTTTGTAACTCATACGTTGGTTCGGAAAATCAACTAATTTATTTACCCTATTATCAAGTAATGCAAGCAAGTACATAGCTGCAGTCATATAATCTTCATTTTCAAAAGCCTGCATACCATTCTTAAAATATAACTGTATCTCGTCTGAAACGTACTTTTCCTGTAACCCCTCTATAATCGCATCAAGAATTACAATATCTTCTCCGTCAAAAAACTCTGCTACCTTTGCTTCCCCTTCACATAATAATTGTTCCCAATTCTTAATATCTGCAGGATTTGAATGCTCAGAAATAACCCATCCATTTTTCCCGAACTTTTCACTCCACTCAATCTCAGCCCTATATTTTTCTTCAAATTCAGATTCTGTTAAACCTTCATTTTCGCTGACCTCTTGCTCATAATTTTTAAGCATTTCTGCCAGCTTTAAAAGCCCCGGCATATTGTTAAGCGACTTTTTCCATTCATTTAGTTTGTCACTGAGTTCTTGAAATTTTGCTAACGCTTCTGGAGATATCGCTTTCGTAACATTTTTATATAATTCTTTCTGCTTCTTGGCTATCTCAAATGCTTTCCTATACTCCTGTGAATTCTCAAAATCATTACTCATCTTCTCATCCTCATGACGTGAAACAACTTTTGCGAAAAAGTACCCTTTCGCCAAAATGTATATCTCCTGTTCCCCAAAGCCTATCCACTGAGGTAAACCTCCGGTTATATCATCACTCCACGGAACCAGAAACACACATCCTTTTTCCTCCAAAATGGAAAAATTCTTTGATTTATTGGACTTCTCTCGACAGAAGACACACGGTTTCCACATGCACCGTCCCCGGAAACATATCCACACAGCACACCTTCTTCACCTCATACCCCCTGGCCTGCAGCACCTCAAGATCCCGCGCCAGGCTCGTCGGCTTACAGGAAATATAGACCATCTGCGGCACACCATAACGGATGATCTTCTCGAGCGCCTTCGGGTGAATCCCATCCCGCGGCGGGTCAAGCACAATGTAATCCGGCTTATCAGCAATCTCATCAATGACCTTTAACACATCCCCGGCGATAAACTCACAGTTATGTAGATCATTGAGTCCGGCATTCTCCCGCGCCGCGTCCACAGCCTCCGGGACAATCTCCACACCGATCACCTTACCCGCAACCGGAGAGAGCATCTGCGCGATCGTGCCTGTTCCAGAATACAGGTCAAATACGACCTTCCCGCAAATTTCCTTCCCGCCGGACTGCTCCACCGCAGAGTCTTCCTCACCCGCTGCCTCAGACGCTTCCGCTTCGGACTGCGCCGCCTCCGTCAGTGCATCCCCGATAAACTCGCGCGCCGTCTCGTAGAGCACTTCCGCCCCAAGCGAATTTGTCTGGAAAAAGGAAAACGGCGTAATCTTAAACCGCAGTCCAAGCAGCTCTTCATAGAAATAATCCTGTCCGAAAAGCACGTCTGTTCCCTCATTCGTCACGGTATCGGCAACGCTGTCATTTCTCGTATGGAGAATCCCCGTCAACGTTCCGTCATAGGACGCTGCAAGCAGCGCATCCCTCCATCCATCGAGCAGTTCCTCTTCCCTGCTCTGAGACCGCAGATTCTGTCCTTCCGTCTCATAGTTCCCCGCCGCGCGGCATTCTGCTTCTCCCTTCTGTCCTCCGTCATCCGGAATCCGTTCCGCCTTGACCGAATCACATCTGCAATCGTCATTCA
The DNA here is from genome assembly GCA_017937095.1 of Roseburia sp. Taxonomy (GTDB): domain Bacteria; phylum Bacillota; class Clostridia; order Lachnospirales; family Lachnospiraceae; genus Roseburia. The sequence continues at coordinate 52,306 of JAGBEG010000022.1, forward strand.
GTTGTGTCGTCGTCACCAGATCAACGAGAATCTCACCTGTCTTTGCAGCCTTTCGCACCAGAAGATGTCTCAGATATCCCGTATGGCGCAGCTTATGATAATAAGAAATCTTTCTCTCCTTAAAATACGAAAGCGTCACGGAAAGAACCGTGCGGAAATCCTCATCCACGATCTGGCATTCCGGCACATTTACGATATCATAAAAACTGCCGCGCTTATGCATTCCAAGCGCGAGCGGTCCGTCCTTATACTCGTCGCCGAAAGAAAATTCCATCTTATTGCGGTAGCCCTTCTGCCTTGGGCTCTCCTTGATTCCAAGAAACTCGTAGCCCGCGCTCTCCGGCGCGATCACATCGTCAATCAGCTTCTTTACCTGCGCCGCCTTCAGCGCAAGCTGTTCCTCATACGGCAGGCTCTGATACATACAGCCGCCGCATTCGCCTGCATGAACGCAGCCCGCTTCCGCCAGTTCGAGCGGCGACTTCTCCAAAACAGACAGAAGACGTCCCTCGCATTTGCCCCCTCGCACCTTATTGATCGATGCGGACACCTTCTGTCCCGCAATGGTGTTCTTTACGATCACACGTCCGCCATCCTCCGTCACAACGATTCCTTTATTCGGGAACTCCACACGCTCCACAACTCCCTCGATTACCTGTCCCTTTTTCAAACCCAATCCTCCGTCTATAAATCTCTCTTCTTAATTTTCACATTCAAACAACATGCATTCCGCCCAACCGCGCAAGAATCATCTCACGGTACCTGGTATGATGCGGCATATCCCCATTCGGCCCGGCATTATCCGGCAGCGTGAGCTTGAAATAAGTGCCGTTTTTCATGGTAAGTGTACATAGAATAGCACCCATCCGCCCCTTTTTTATCTCGCAGCTTTGCACATCTTCCAATGGGAAACTCGTTCCGATATCTTCCCAAAGCAGCTCCGAGGTAAGCTCCTGTACATCCTCCTCCCGCACATCCGGATTGTCAACACATTGATAGGCATGCCGGTTTTTGCCGCACTCACCAATCAGCAGATACGACTGTGTCATGCCAAGGTAAATTTCATACTCGAGCTCTTTTTTCTTGATAAGCGCAAGCGTATCCCCGTCTTCATCCGGCACCAGCCGTCCTTCCATGCAGCGGCACTTCCCAAAAACAGCCGTCACACTGCTTTCCTGCACAGTCGCATATATGCCCGCCAGCAAAGTCTCCCCGCGCGGTATGTATTTGCCCAACGTCTGCCTCATGTTGGCTTCACTGCAAATTTTATTGTGCGAAATCAGGCTTGGCAGGATATGTACGAACGCCAATACGAGGAAAAATATCCCCACAAAGACAATGATTTGACTGACCGTTACCAGTCGGTCACTCACAGCTTTCTCCGCGCGTTTTACAATCACAAGATAAGCAAAAATTCCAAAACAAACCAACGCAATACATAAATAAGAAACAAATAAAACCATCGCACGCTTTTTTGCGGTTTTTTGTCCGTGATCCATGAAAACTTCCTGCCTTTCTCTCATTCTGCTTCGTTCCTCATCCTGCCCGGCAAGGCTTTTTGCTCTATAGGAATCAATACTTCACGCTTTACAACCACATGGTATTTTCTACAGAGAAAAAAAGGGGCTGCACTCTCTGCAGCCCCTGCCCTTACTACTCTTCGGTTGTCTCTTTCTCCGGCTTTGCTGTCTCCTCTTCCTCCTCATCGTCCTCGAAGAAATCATCGTCGAAATCGTCCTCGAAGTCGTCTTCAAAGTCCTCCAGATAATCCGGAGTGAAGAAGCGGTAGATGCCGTAAATCGCTGCCGCTACTGCAACGATGATGCCGATAATCGCGAACACCCATACGACCTTGGAGGCTTTCTTCTCCTCAACCTCCTCCTTCTTGTTCAAAAGCTCGTTTAACTTTGTCATGTTGATTAAATCTTCCATCTTGTTCATTGGATTGCCCTCCTCGCCATTTATACTCCATAGAACCAAATTATTCAAACTTTGTTATTTTATTATAGCATATGTTTCCCTTTTCGCCTATAAAAAATTTATAAAAACAGAGAATTTATAATTTTTTTAATTTTGCGAAGGCTGCAAACATTTTCTTGGTTCCTGCTTTGTCAAAATCGACTGTCACCTCGAAGTCTCTTCCGCCCGCGACAATATTTGTCACCGTTCCCTCACCGAACTTGGCATGCGCCACGCGGTCACCCACTCCATAGCTTAAGCTTCCGTTCTCCGTGTGCACCGATGAAAACACGCGCGCCTGCATACTCTGCCCCGAAGGCTGCTGCCGCATCGACTGTCTCGCCGGGCGCACCTGCTCCGGCGTGCGTTGCCTGCTGCTCTCCATAAATGCAGGCTTTTTGATTTCCCCGTTCAAAAGCTCCGCCGGAATCTCCTTCACGAAACGGGAAACCCTGTTGTACTGCGTCTCTCCGCGGATCATCCGCTGTCTCGCACAGGTGATTGCAAGCTCCTTCATCGCACGCGTGATGCCGACATAGGCAAGCCTGCGCTCCTCCTCGAGCTCCGCACTCGAATTGTCCGAAGTGATGGACATATAACTCGGGAACAGACCGTCCTCCATTCCCGCCAGGAATACCTTCGGGAACTCCAGTCCCTTCGCACTATGTAACGTCATGAGCACCACATACTCGCTGCCCTCCTCGAGTCCGTCGATATCCGCCACGAGCGCGACCTCCTCTAAAAAGCCGCTTAAGGTCGGCTGCTCTTCCCCTTCCTCGTAGGCAACGACCTTGCTCAAAAGCTCGTCGATGTTCTCGATCCTCGCGGTCGCCTCGTCCGTGCCCTCCGCCTCAAGCTCTCTCACATAACCCGTCTCCTCAATGACCTCCCGCAAAAGGTCGGCAACGCCGATGTACGGCAGCTTGCTGCGCATCGTCTGAATGAAATTCACGAATGGTCTGATCTTCGCCGCACTCTTGCCCATTGACGGGATTTCCTCCGCCCGCTTTAACGCATCGTAAAAACCGATTCCATACGCGTCCGCATAATCGGACACGCGGGTTAGCGTCGTCGCGCCGATTCCGCGCTTCGGCACATTGATAATCCTTCGGACAGCCAGATCGTCCTTTGCATTGTCAATGGTCTTTAAGTATGCGAGCAGATCCTTGACCTCCTTGCGCGCATAGAAGTTCACGCCTCCGACAATCTTATACGGAATGTTCGACACAATAAACCGCTCCTCAAACAGGCGTGACTGCGCATTCGTGCGGTAGAGCACCGCATAATCTCCGTAGCCGTAGCTTCCGTCGCGGATGCCCGATAAAATCTCCCTGGCGACATAATCCGCCTCCTCATACGCCGTGTCGAACTGCTCAAAATCAATCTTCTTTCCGGCGTCATTTGCCGTCCAGAGCGTCTTTGCCTTTCTTCCTACGTTGTTCGCGATCACATTGTTTGCCGCGTTCAGAATATTCTGCGTCGAGCGGTAATTCTGCTCCAGCTTGATCGTCACCGCATCCGGAAAATGCTTTTCAAAATTTAAAATATTATAGATATTCGCACCGCGGAACTTATAAATAGACTGGTCGTCGTCACCCACAACGCAGAGATTCCTGTACTTTCCCGCAAGGAGACGAATCAACTCGAACTGCGCCGTATTGGTGTCCTGATACTCGTCCACCATGATATAGCGGAATCTCTCCTGATAATAAGCGAGCACCTCTGCATCTGTCTGAAACAATTCCACCGTCTTTACAATCAGATCGTCAAAATCGAGCGCATTATTCTTCTGCAGCACCGCCTGATATTCCTGATAGACCAACGCCTGCTTCCGCTTCATGAAATCCCCCGACGCCGCTGCCTGCAATGCGAACTGGGTCGGCGATACAAGCTCGTCCTTCGCGGAAGAAATCGCTGCGAGAAGGCTTCTCTCCTTATAAATCTTCGTGTCGACATCAAGGCGCTTACAGATTTCCTTCATGACCGCCTTGGAATCGTCCGCGTCGTAAATCGTAAAATTTGTGTCATATCCGATACGGTCGATGTGCCGCCTTAAAATCCGCACGCAGGTAGAGTGGAAGGTTGACACCCAGATACTCTCCGAACCGTAGCCCACAAGCCGGTCGATTCGCTCCCGCATCTCCCCCGCCGCCTTGTTCGTGAAGGTAATCGCCATGATATTATAAGGATTCACGCCGACCTCCTCAATCAGATATGCCGTGCGGTGCGTCAGTACTCTCGTCTTGCCCGATCCCGCTCCCGCGAGGATGAGCACCGGTCCCTCCGTCGTCGTGACTCCCAATCGCTGCTGTTCATTCAGTGTATCATAACTACTCATTTGCTGTTTCCTTTTCTCATAAAAATATATGGCATTCGCCCGCAGTGCGCCATTCGGGAGCATAGCTCCCTCATTCGCGGGCTTCGCCCTATCAGGACAGACAAAGACACCCTCGCCAGCAAGCTGTCGGTTTGTCTTTCCCTGTCCTGGCACTGCTCATTGCTTACGCGGACATTATACCATACATCCCTTCACTTTTCGATAGGAAACAGAACATATTTTCTGTAAAATATACATTTACTGTCTTTTGTCTCTTGCCATCTGGTTTTGAAAACTATATAATGTGATATGAGGTGACATAAATGGACATTGATACAAAGCAGTTCTTAAATGAACTTTTAACCGAATTGAAAAAAATTGATTATGTGAAACCGGAGGATATTCCGAATATTGACCTTTACATGGATCAGATTACGACCTTCATGGACTCCCAGCTTGCGGCTTCCAAGCGTCACGACGACGACAAGATTCTCACAAAGACCATGATCAACAACTATGCCAAGAACGATCTGCTTCCTCCGCCGGAGAAGAAGAAATACACAAAGGAGCATGTTCTGACGCTGATCTTTATCTACTATTTTAAGAGCATCTTAAGCATCAGCGACATCCAGAGCATCCTTAATCCGATTACGGACAAGTACTTCGGAAAGGGCAGCGAGGAAAGCTATAGTCTCGAGGACATTTACCGCGAGGTCTTTAGCCTTGAGAATCAGGAAACGAAAAATATCATGAAAGATCTGGCGAAGAAATTCACCACATCCCGCCAGACATTTGCCGACGCCTCGCCCGAGGACGCCGAGCTTCTCCGCAATTTCAGCCTGATCTGTATGCTCAGTTATGACGTCTATGTGAAAAAGACGATCATCGAACGGCTCATTGATACGGCGGCTGCCAGCCCAAAGCCGGACAAACCGGATAAGCCAAAGAAATAAACGCATCGAAAAAGCCGCAGGCAAAGGGCTTGTCCCTTCGTCCGCGGCTTATTTATTGCGCGCCTCGCGGCGAACACTTCTATTCCGTTTTGGAATTTTGCATTCTGGAAAATACCATATCATAGCCGTCATTTCCATAATTTAAAGAGCGGTTCACACGGCTGATGGTAGCTGTCGATGCGCCGGTCTTCTCTGCAATATCCAGATATGTCTTCTGATCCCGAAGCATCCCCGCAACTTCAAATCTCTGCGATAAAGAAAGCAACTCATTCACGGTACAGACATCCTCAAAAAAAGTGTAGCACTCTTCTCTGTTCTGCAGGCTTAAGATCGCATCAAACAGGTGATCTACCGCCTCTGTCCTAAGCTTCTTGCTCATTATTCCTTCTCCTTCTTCCAAATTCACTCTCTGGTTATTTTAGCATATTAAAGTTTTAAAGTAAATACCAAGTTTTTCCTGGGCTTGCATTGCACACATCCGATTGTTATAATAATAGAAGTATTTGGAAATTGCAAGAACTTTGTTTCATATCTGATATAACCGGAGATTATAATAATGAAGAATTTCAAGCACTTTATGTTCGCTTTTGTTCCGTCGCTTCTCGTCATCGGAATCCAGTATCTCGCCAGCTTTTTTGCCATGGGGCTTTCCCTGCTCGTCGAAAATTCCTGGTACGCTTTTTCAGATTCCGCAGACATTTCCACCGTCCTTTACGACATCGAAAATCTATGGATGTCTTCCGACTTCAACACGGGAATCCTGCTGATCTACAATGCATTTTCCATCGTTGTTTTCGGACTGTGGTACTATATGAAATACGGCGGCAACTATCTGCCGAACCCGCGCACGACGTTTCATCCCGCCGCGCTTTTTGGCATCGTGATGCTCACCCCGGGCACGCAATATCTGACTACATATATCATGGCATTTGTCGCATCCCTCTTTCCCAACTGGATGGATGCATACGAGGAGCTTCTTGAGACCGCAGGAATGGATGAAAATATTTCCCTGCTGATGATTCTCTGCTCCGTTCTCTTCGCACCCTTCTGTGAAGAACTGGTATTCCGCGGCGTGACGATGAAACAGCTCCTAAAATGCCTGCCCTTCTGGGCCGCCAATCTGATTCAGGCAGTCCTCTTCGGCATCTTCCACATGAATATCATGCAGGGCATCTATGCCGCCTGCCTCGGCGTGATTCTCGGGTATGTCTGTGAAAAAGGCGGCAGCATTTACTATTCCATCCTGCTGCACATTTTATTCAATTTCTGGGGAACCGTCATCTCCGAATACATCTGGATCGGCGACTCCGTGTTCTCTGTGATTTTCTGGTTCCTGTTCGGTATCGCAATGACCGCTGGCGGTCTTCTTGTTTTTTACTTCGGCATCAGAAAAAGAAACGCCCGCACAGCGGACGCTGCCAAAGCAGATACCGCCGCGCAAGCGTAGTCCTGTGTCCGCCATGCAGGCGTAAGTCCTGTGCCCGCCATGCATTTACCCAAGATAATTCTTTAAAAATCTTACAAACGTCTCCATCTCTTCTCTCGTACCGATGCTGATGCGCAGATAATCGCTAATGCGTTCCTTCGAGAAATAGCGCACATAAATGTGCTCCTTCCGCAGCGCTTCGAACAGCTCCTTCGCCGGAACCCGCTCATGCGCCGCAAAGATGAAATTGCTCATGGAATCCCCAAACGTAAATCCCAGCACCTTTAACTCCTTCTTCGTCCATTCTCTCGTGTCAATGATCTTCTGTCTCGTCTCCTCAAAATACGCCCTGTCACGAATCGCCTCAACGCCCAGCGCAAGCGCAGTCTGATTCATCGTATAGGAATTGAACGAATACTTCACGTCGTTGATATAGCGTATCAGTTTCGGATTTCCCATTGCATAGCCGACGCGCATTCCCGCAAGGGATCTCGACTTGGAAAACGTCTGCACGACCAGCAGATTGTCGTATTTCTCAATCAGCGGCAGCGCGGAAACGCCGCCGAAATCGATGTACGCCTCGTCCACGACCACGATCACATCCCGGTTGTGCGCGATGATGTCCTCAATCTCCGAAAGCTCCATCAGAATCCCTGTCGGCGCATTCGGGTTCGGAAAAATCACGCCGCCGTTCTCACCGTAGTAATCCTCCTTCTTAATGAGAAAATTCTCATCAAGCGCCCGCACCTCATACGGAATCCGAAGCATATCCGCCCAGACATCATAAAACGAATAAGTAATGTCAGGAAACAGAATCGGTTTCTTCGAATTAAAAAAGGTCAGAAAAATCATTGCCAGCACATCATCCGAGCCAACGCCCACGAACACCTGACTGCTGTCCAGACCGTAATTTTCTGCAATCGCATCCACAAGCACCTTACAGGTCGGCTCAGGGTAGCGTCTCAGTTTATCCGTATCAAATTCCTTTAAGGCGCGCAGCACACCCGGCGCCGGCGGGTACGGATTTTCATTTGTATTCAGCTTGATCATCCGCTCGTCCTGCGGCTGCTCGCCCGGCACATACGGCACGACCTTTCTTACATAAGCTTCCCAGTTTTCCATGCTTTCACTCCATCCTTCCACTCAGTCATCCCGCGGCTCTCGCATTACCTCTGCCACTTTCCGCTTTTATTCTGCAGTCTTTCACTCTGATTCCACTGCTGTTTACGCCCATTCTGCCGCTCTACTTCTCTGCGGTCAGTCCGCAGCTCTCCGCCAGCTTCGCAAACGCAGGGAGCGAGCGCTCAATCGTCTCATGCGATACGCAGTATGCGAGCCGCACATAGCCCGGACAGCCGAAAGCGCCGCCCTTTACCATCAGAAGATGGAACTTCTTGCCCTCATTGACAAATGCTTCCTCGTCCTCCATCGGCGACTTCACCCACAGATAAAATGCGCCCTCCGGCTTAACGCACGTAAAGCCGAGCTTTGTCAGCCCTTCGTAGAGCTTCTTGCGGTTCTCATCATAGAAGCTTACGTCCGTCTTTTCCTCAAGACAGCGCGCGACTGCCTGCTGCACCAGAGACGGCGCGTTGACGAACCCGAGCGTCCGGTTGGAAATCTCGATACCGCGGATCAGCTCCCCGGCGTCCGCCGCCTCATCCGGCACGACCACGTAGCCGATGCGCTCGCCCGGCAGGGACAGCGACTTGGAAAACGAATAACCTACAATCGTATTCTTGTAATATTTCGTGAGGAAATCCTCAGAATTTCCATCGTATACCAGCTCGCGGTACGGCTCATCGGAAATCAGATAGATATCCGTCCCGTACTCCTTCTGCTTCTTCTCTAAAATCGCGCCTATGCTCTGCATCGTCTCCGGTTTATAGATAACGCCCGTCGGATTATTCGGCGTGTTGACGATCAGCGCTTTTGTCTTGGCTGTGATCTTCGCCTCAAGGTCGGAAAGATCCGGCTGGAAGGTGTCAAGATCCGGCTGCACCGTCACAAGCCTGGCATCAAAATTCGCCGCGTACTGGCGGTATTCCCCGAAGAACGGCGCGAACGCAATGACCTCGTCCCCCGGATCGAGAATCGTCTTAAAGATAATATTAAGACCGCCCGCTGCGCCGACCGTCATAATCAGATTGTGCGCGTCGAATTTCGTGCCGAAACGCCGGTTCAGATTGTCCGCAATTGTCTGGCGCACCTCCTGATACCCGGCATTCTCCATATAGCCGTGAAGCGCAAGAGAACCCGCAGCACCGTTTGCATCCGCCTCGTCAAGCAGATCGCGCACCGCTGCGTGAAACGCTTCCGGCGCCGGTGTTGCGGGATTCCCCAGCGAAAAATCATAGACATTTTCCGCACCGTATTTTGCCGCCATTTCCTTGCCCTCTACGAACATTGCACGAATAGCGGAATTTCCCAAAAGTGCCTTCTGAATTTTTTTTGAAACCATACAAACCTCTTTCCGGCGCACGACCACTGTGAAAAATCCTGCTTTCTCTTCTTCTCACATTTGCGCCTGTCTCATTCTTATACTTTATCAAATTACCATATCAAAGTAAATCGTTTTCTAAAATCCCTTGGAATATTATAGCACCGAATGAGCGAGGTGTAAATTTTCAATTATTTTTACGGTAAAGCGTCTGTCCCTCCTTTATCGTCTCAAGGACTTCAATGTCCGCAAGCCGCTCCTTCTCTGCCTTTAACGGATTCTCAGACAGAATGACAAGGTCGGCAAGCTTGCCCGTCTCGATCGTACCCTTGCTCTCCTCCTCGTGATAGGCGTACGCGGCGTTTATCGTCACGCCCTTTAACGCATCGAAAACGCTGATACACTGGTCTGCGCCGATTTTTGCACCGCGCCTTGTCACGCGGTTGACTGCACACCAGATGGTCTTCATCATATCCGGCGCGAGCACCGGGCAGTCCTGATGAAAATTGTATTTTAGCCCGCAGTCAAGCGCCCATCTGACCGGGCTGATATTCGCGCCGCGCTTTGCTCCGAGATTTTTCAGATGAACGTCGCCCCAATAATAGGTGTGCGCTACAAAGATCGACGGCAGCATTCCGATTTTCGCCATCTCCTCCAGTTGATCTCTCCTTGCCGTCTGGCAGTGGATCATTACCGGACGTAAGTCAGGCGCCTGATTCCCGGTCTGTTCCATGGCTTTTTCGTAACAGCGGATAAACTGATCCGAAGCGGCGTCTCCGTTTGCGTGTGCGAGAAGCTGATAGCCGTTTTCGATTGCGCATACGGCTGCCGCCTCCACCGCTTCATCCTCGTGCGTCGGATAGCCCGCATAGCTTTCCTCTCCCTCGTAAGGCTTTGTCAGCCACGCCGATTTTCCCTGCGGCGAGCCGTCTAAGAGAATCTTTGCGCCGCCAATTTTCAAGCGGTTATGATACCTGTTCGCATACGCCGCATGGTCATGGAAAGCCTTCTCCGGCGCATCCTCCGCCATGACATAGGAGACCACATCCACCTTGAACATGTGATTTTCCGCCATCTGAATGAGCCCTTCGAGCGCCTGCCTGCCGGTGGCGCCGTCCTGCACCGTCGTGATTCCGTATTTCAGATAAATGTCCTGCACATTCTGCATCTGTTTTACCGGATCCATCTGAAACGTTGCGAACACCTTCATCAGGACCGGACCGAACGCCGCCATTTCCTCCAGATAACCGTTTAACGTGCCGTCCTCATATCTGCCGTAGTGACCGCCCTTGGGATCAGCCGCGTCCTCCTTTAGCCCCGCCATTTTTAAAAGCGCTGTATTGACGACAAGCATATGACCGGACGCATGATACAGGCAGACCGGGATCTCAGAAGAAATCTGATCCAGCACCTTCCTGTCGGGATGCCTCTCCTCCGTCAGAAAATTGTGGTCGTATCCGGTCGCAAACAGCACGCCGCCCTCCGGCAGGGGATGCTCCTTTAAGTAAGCTCTGAGAAAAGAAATGATTTCCTCAAAGGATGTACAGCCCGACACATCGGGAAAAGAGGAGAACTGGGAGTACATTGCCATGTGGCTGTGCCCATCAATGAACGACGGCATCAGGGTTTTTCCCTTTAAGTCAATCTCTTCTGCATCCGCCCCGCACAGCAGCTTCGCATCGGCAAGTTTTCCTACAAACGTGATTTCCCCGTCCTCTGCGACCACTGCCTCCGGCGCGTCGTTCTCATTTACCATGGTGATAATATCACCGCCGTAATATAACTTCTGCATAGTTCTCCTCCTTTTGTTATATATACATTCTTCCCTAATGCGGCATCCTCTTAATCATTCTTATGCGGCATCCTCTTAATCATCCTTGGAAGAACTTGAAATCGTATAACTCTCCTCCACCGGAAGCACAAACACCTTTCCGTCGCCGGAGTTGCCGCTCTCTCCCGTGATTGCGGTCTGCATAATGATGTCAATGACTTCATTCTTATCGTCATCCTCCACAACGACCATCAGTGCATTTTTCGTAATTTCCTCATAGCAGACGTCTCCTACCTGGATTCCCTTCTGGCGTCCTCTGCCGCCTACCTGCCACTTGGTCGATGCGTTATAGCCTGCCTCCGCAAGCGCGCTTGTCACTTCGTATACCTTCTCCGGTCTTACAACTGCCCATATCATCTTCATCATAATCATTCTCCTTTTCTCTTCAATCATCTGTGCCATTCTACCATCTGTTTCATTCCATCGACGTCATTCTATCATCTGCGTCACGCCGCCCGGCTCCCGCAGAAAGCCCTGTACAAATCCAAGATCTCCGTCATCGGAGCCGTCGGAAATACGTCCTCTGTGAAGACCAAAGGTCGGCTTGTTCCACAGATGCATTGGCTTTAACAGCAGCAGATAGATAATGCCGAATACCGCCATGATACCCACGCAGAGCGGTACGGAAATCACATTTGTCATCGCCAGCGTCAGAAAAATCATGCCCGGCGCCGACAGCAGCATCGTCATATTCATCATGCCAAGCTCTACTGATGTCGTCGTCATCAATTTCGGATCTACGATGCGCACAAGTGCGATGCCGCTCGGCGTTGTTCCGGTACTGGTTCCATATACGCCAAGTACACGCTCAAAATCATTCTCTCCGCCGATTCTCTGTCCGAAATAAAGGCAGACGAACAATGTCAGAACCGTAATCACTGCACTTTCAATCAGAATCGGAATCAGCCATTCTCCGACTAACTCCAGCTTGACCGCCATGAATGCGCAGACAACCAGATAATCGGACAGCCAGCCTGTAATCTTGCTTAAAAGCACGTCATTTTTCAGGAAAGTAAGCTTTAATTTCTTCATGACCGCCTTTACGACATAGGCTGCGAGCATACCGCAGAAAAACATCATGCTGGAAAACGTCGGTCCGAAAATCGGAATCAGTGCGATCAGCTTCGAGATTCCGATTGCCACGATATAGCAGACGCCGATTACCGCGAAGTGAAATGCCAGCGTTTCAAGGCTTCCGCTGTGCGTCGTGACCTTTCCCATGGATTCGCGCTGCTCCTCTGTCTGGAAGTAGCCCTTCTCCACGGATTCATTCATCTTTCCGGTATTGCGCGGAATCTTTTTCTTCATTCCAATCTTCGCCAACGGTACGCCGACCAGAAACGCCGCCAGAAATCCTACCACCGCAAAGGAAATTGCCACCTGTGAGGAATTTGGAAAACCGTACTGCTGCTCAAAGATCTGTCCGTAGGTCGCCGCCTGCCCGGGTCCCTGACAGAACGCGAACGGAATCAGCATACCGTATTCCGGCGCCATCCCAAACGGCTTTCCAACGACCGCGATCAGCAGATAACCGACCACCGGTGTTAAAATATAGAGCGCGCACCAGATCATTCCCATACCGAGTGCACCCTTCATCATACCGGAGCCTTTTTTCGCGGCGTCCGGGTCTGTCTTTTTCTTCTTCGCATCCGTAAGACCGATGGAAATAAAGGAAATCGTAAACATCACATTTACAATTTCTGTAAACATATCCGGATTTGCCCCGCCAAGCTCCGTGTGGAACAGGTTCGGAACCACATTCATAAAGATAAATCCCAGGATTCCCGCGATGACGCTGACAGGTACCAGCATCTTCCGCAAAAACGGAATTTTTGCCCGAAGCACCATTCCTATACAAATCATGATGCTTGCAAGCCCAAGCGCTATCATTGCTGCATTCATATTATAGCCTCCCTTCTGCTACAACCGGAACGTCCGTACAACACGGACCTCCCTCCTTTTACCGAAACGACTCATACATCCCAGAGAGCATCTCATCCGTGATCTCCACCGGATTGTTATAAAGATTCGGATGACGGCTGATGCGGACCAGTTCATCGATCTGCGCATCCGTCAGATTCAAATGCTTCAGATCAGTTAAAAGTCCCAGTTCTTCTTTGAGCGCATGAATCCGCTCCGCCATTTCTTCCACGCCGGCAAAGCCAATTTCCTTTGCGAAAGTTTCCAGTCTTCCACCCTCTGCCGATGCATTGATTCTTGCAAAATAATCCAATGTCAGACCGCATGCTTCCCCGTGGGGGATATGATAGAGATTCGTCAGCGGAAACGAGCACGCATGGGATGCGGTCGTCTTCGGCAGCGTAAACGCCAGCCCCGCAATCACGGACGCTTCCGCCATCTTTTCTCTTGCTTCCCTGTCACTGCCGTCCACATAAGCCCGTTTTAAATAGGTGAAAACAAGCTTACATGCATGTTGCGCCAGCGCGTCGCACACCGGCTGATGTCCTTTGCTCCAGAAGCCCTCCAACGCATGACAGAGCACATCGATTCCGGTGCTTGCCGTCACCTTCGGCGGCATGGAATAGGTAAGCTCCGGGTCGATCAGCGCAATCGACGGATAAAACCCATTCGATACAATCGGCGATTTCTTTCCGTTCGCATGATCTGTGAGCACCGAGACACAGGTCACCTCGCTTCCGGTTCCCGCCGTCGTTGGAACTGCGATAAGCGGCAGATGTGCAAGCGGCATTGCCTCCCCTGTTCCGTGATATTTGCGGATGGAATCATTTGTCAGGCAGATGCTTGCCGCCGCCTTCGCACAGTCAAGCGCGCTCCCGCCGCCAAGCGCCACCACAAACCCATGCTTATTCTCCCGCAGCAGCTTCGCGCAGGCGTCCACCTCCGTGACATCGGGATTCGGAGACACCTCACTGTAAATCCCGGTCAGAATACCGCCGCTCTCCGACACGAGCTGTTCTGCAAGACCGCTGGCTGCGAAGAACGGATCGGCAACGAGCAGACCGTCCTTGCATCCCAGAGACTCCGCAGCCGCCTTTAGTTCTTTGCGAATCCCGTTTCCAAACTGGATGGTCACGGGCTGTAAATATTCCCAATTCATACCGATACCTCTTTTCCGCTCCTACGCGATTTCGCCCGAAGCAATTTTCTCATTTTCTGCTCCTACGCAATCTCGCCTGAAGCAATCTTCTCATCCACCATGGAAAGCACCTCATCCAGAATCGGAAGATACTCCTCCAGTTCCTCCTTTGTGATGATGAGCGGCGGACAGATTTCAATGAAATTCTCTCTGCCGAAGGTGGCAAATCCGCGTTTCTTTAACTCTGCAAAAATCCACGGCATCCACGGTCCCGGCACTCCGTACTCCTGCATCGGCTCTCTTGTCTCCTTATTCTTTACGACCTCAAGCGCTCCGAACAAGCCGATACATCTCGCCTCGCCGATGCACGCGTGTTTTTCCACCATCTCATCCATAAAGGAGGCAACGATTTCATGCATATCTGCAACATGCTTTTCTATCTCATGATCCTTATAGTAATTCATTGCCGCCACGCCTGCCGCACATGCAAGCGTATGACCGGAATAGGTCAGACCGCACTGCAGTACATTTTCCTCAAAATATTTCGCCACACGCTCATTGACAATGACTCCGCCAAGCTGTACATATCCGCAGGTAACGCCTTTTGCGAAGGTAATCATATCCGGTTTGAAATCAAAATTCTGCCATGCGAACCATTTCCCGGTTCTGAAAAAGCCTGCCATGACCTCGTCGCAGATCATCAGGATGCCGTATTTATCACAGAGCGCGCGCACACCTTCCATGTAGCCCTTCGGCGGAAGGATGACGCCGTTCGCTCCTACAATCGTCTCCATCAGGATTGCCGCTACATTCTGCGTTCCCTCATAGCGGAGCTGTAAATCCAGATCGGCTAACGCTTTCTTCGTCACCGCCTCGTCATCCACGCCATAGGTAAAGCCGTCGCGGTACATCTGCGGATTCATGAACTTGACGAACCCGTTCGCTCCGCCGATCTCCGCCGCAAATCTCCGCCAGTCGCCCGATGCATTGGATGCGGCTAAGGTCGCCCCGTGATAACTGCGGTAGCAGGAGAAAATCTTCGTTCTGCCTGTCACCATACGCGCCATCTTGATCGCGTTCTCATTTGACTCCGCTCCGCCGTTCGTGAAAAATACTCTCCTGTAGGTATCCGCTCCGGCTGCCTCCACCAGCATTTTCGCAAGCGTGCTCTTCGGCTCTGAGGCATATGCCGGCGCCATAAAGCACATTTTATCCGCCTGCTCCTTGATTGCCTCGACAATCTCGGGAAGCTCGTGTCCCAAGTTCGAGCAGACTAAAAGGGACGCCATATCCGCGTATTTCTTTCCGTCATAATCCCAGAAATAAATTCCCTTTGCCCGCTCCACCGGAAGCGCCTCCACGCCCGATTTGCTCCATGACTGCATCACATACTGCTTATGCATTTCTGCTACTTCTTTTCCTGTTAAACTCATATTGCTGACTCCTTTCCTCTGTCCATACAAAAAGACGCCAGTTGCGGACACTCTGTCCGTTCCTGACGCCTTTGTCATCTTATTTGTATTTCCCTGTTGTAGTTATCATAGACGACCGCAGGGCTTTGTTCAACGTTCACGGGGCTAAAGTTTTTTGTGCACATGCACAAAAGCTTCCCTACACCAGAAGGGATGCACCGGAAATTAGCAAGAGCACATATGTGATTTTCAAAAACTGTTCCTGATTGATTCTTTTATATAACATATTTCCGACAATGACAGACAGTATCAGCGGAACAATACTCATTCCCACCGCCCGAAGGCACTGCGCCGTATAATACCCCGCCCTGTAATGCGATACAATTAAGCAAGCATTGAGTATGACCCACACCGGGGCTACCGTCGCGCGAAATTCATTCTTATCCTTCAGGACGCTGACCGCATAGATTACCAGAAGCGCCCCGCCGGACAAAAACATCCCGTGAATGATACCTGCCGCGGCAAGCACGAAGACCATCGCCGCCTTAGGGAGCGCTATCTGCTTTTTCCAGAACATCTTCTTTACCGCGACTGCAATTACCAGCACCGCATAGAGCTGCAAAAGAATCGTAAGCGGAATCCGCTCGAACAGCCAGACGCCCACTGCCATCCCGACTGCCATCCCACAGACCATCTGCGCCAGAATGCGGCGGTTTATATACCTCCGGTTCTGCACGGTAATGACAAGGCACGCAAGCATGGTAAAAATATTGAGCACCGCTTTTGCCTCTTCCACCCCGACCAGACGGATGGAAAACGGCATGGCGAGCAGCGTCCCCGCAAATCCGGTGATCGTCTGCATGGTATTTGCCAGAAATAATACAATTTGAAATAACAATTCGTTTAACATTCGAAATCTCCCTTCTTTGCTTTACAGGGAAACACAAAGAACAGATTTCCGATATGTATCATTTATATACGCATTTTTTTGTTTTGTCAACGGATTTCCCGGATCATGAACGCCACCATCAGCTTTGTGCGGTCAGCGGGGTCATTTACGGAAAGCTTTAATATCTCCTCGATTTTGTGAAGCTTATAGGTCACAGAGTTCCGGTGAAGATGCATCTGTGCCGCCAATTCCTGCACGCTGCAGTCCAGCGCAAAGTATTTGCCCAGAAAATACAGATAATCCGTCTCATTGACATGATCGTATTTCTCCAGAACTCCAAGCGTCTCCGTATAGTATTCCTCCATGACCTCCTGATTCTCCAGCGAAAACAAAAGCTTATATAGCCCAAGCTCCGAATACATCACCGGCTCGTTTTTCCGTCCCCGCTTCTTCTGTAAGCGCCGGACCTGCTCCGCCTGCGCGAAGCTTGCCGCAATCTTTCCCGCCTCCCCTGCACATCTTCCGATTCCCATGTAACAGCAGAAATCCTCCGACAGATATTCCCTGACGCTCCCGACGAACAGAGCAAGCTGCTCCTTTACGGCGTCCTCCGTCACATTACAGAAAAAGACCGCCATTGCGCCGTCGTTTTCGAGCACCGCCGACTGTCTCTGATACGCCCGGAAGAAATCCGACGCATAGCGCAGAAGTTTTTTCTTAAACCTTTCCGTCATGCGCATTCCCGTTTTGTCACAGACTTCCAGCACAGCAACGCAGTAGGACCACTCCTTTTTGTAGCCGTGCTTCTTTAGCGCGGGCAGATACATATCTGTATTTTCCGGCAGAAAAATCGCATTTTTAAGCGCCGCTTCTACCTCCATCTCCTTGAAATCATCCATGTTGATCTGCGTGGTAAATTCACGCATGATATTCGCCATGTGCACGCGCCACGGCACGCGGAAAACCGGAAATCCCTTCTCATTTCCGAATGCAATGACCTCCGGCGGTATTTCTTCGATATAAGGTCCGACATTGATGACCATGCCCGCCGCTCCCTGCTTCTGGTTATACCGTACCAGCTCCAGCAGATCCTCCGCCCCTTTGAGCGCGATTCCGGTCGCAAACGCCACCTCGTCTCCCTCAAGGAAAGAAGAAATGTCCGTACCTTCCACCATATGCACCCAGCGCACCGGATGATCCAGCCCCGCCTCGCCTGCAACCAGTTGTATTTCCTCTGCATGACGGATTCCCTCATATAGCTGACGCAATGACACTGCCATAAAGAACCTCCTTTTCTCTTGTGCTCTTATGAAAATGGAACAAAAAAAGATGCCAACACAGTTATTTTAACTGACGCTGACATCTTTGTCCTGCTATTTCTGTTTTGTTTTCTCAAATCCTGCTGTGCGGTTGCTGTTCCACCCGTTCACAGGTCTGAATCGTAACGTTATGCGTTCACATATTCTATGAACCGCATAAATCCCTCGCGTCCTTCCTCCGTGCATTTATAAACACCGGAGTCTTTCAGTACTTCCATAAATACCAGACCGATTTCCGTCTGCACCATCTCATGCAGCTTCTCCGGTGTGACTTCGCCTTCCAGTCCGCTGCCTGCGGTAAAGCCGTACTTCGGCAAGAACTCCTCTACCCAGTCCGCGTGCTTGGAGAGCGTCTCGTCCATGCGGATATCTTCTCCGTCGAGGAGT
Organism: Roseburia sp.; assembly: GCA_017937095.1. Lineage (GTDB taxonomy): Bacteria > Bacillota > Clostridia > Lachnospirales > Lachnospiraceae > Roseburia. The sequence continues at coordinate 70,297 of JAGBEG010000022.1, forward strand.
GCCTGCTCCAGTGCCGCCATCTCATCCTTAAGACGCGCCGGAAGCACTGCAAGTCCCATAACCTCGATCAGACCGATATTCTCCTTCTTGATGTGATGCAGCTTCGCATGCGGGTGATACACCCCAAGCGGGTGCTCCTCGGTCGTGATATTATTGCGCAGTACAAGATCAAGCTCATACGCATCCCCACGCCGTCTCGCAATCGGCGTGATCGTATTGTGCGGCTCGCCGTCCGTCTCGGCATAGACAAACGCCGCCTCGTCCGTATAGCCTCTCCATGCCAGAAGAATCTTATCTGCAAGCTCGATCAGGCGTTCCTTGTCCGCCGCGCTGATGCGGATGACAGACATCGGCCATTTCACGATTCCTGCCTTCACATCGGAAAAGCCCTCGAACGAAATCTCACGCTCAATCGGTGCTTTCGCCATTGCGAACTCGTAATGTCCGCCCTGGAAATGGTCGTGGCTTAAGATCGAACCGCCCACGATCGGCAGATCGGCGTTCGAGCCCACGAAATAATGCGGAAACTGCTGCACGAAATCCAGAAGCTTGCCGAAGGTCGCGCGCTCAATCTTCATCGGCGTATGCTCTGCATTGAAAATGATGCAGTGCTCATTGTAGTACACATACGGAGAATACTGGAAGAACCAGTCGCTGTTGTTGATCGTCACCGGGATAATGCGGTGATTCTGCCTCGCCGGGTGATTGATGCGCCCTGCATAGCCCTCGTTCTCCTTGCACAAAAGGCACTTCGGATAACCGCTCTGCTTTGCGAGCTTCGCAGCCGCAATCGCCTTCGGGTCCTTCTCCGGCTTGGAAAGGTTGATCGTGATGTCAAGCGTGCCGAACTCCGTGTCCGCCGTCCACTTGAGATCTTTCTTGATGCGGTATCTTCGGATGTAGTTGCTGTCACAACTCAGCTTGTAGAAATAATCTGTGGCTGCCTGCTGGCTGTTGTGGTTGTACAGACCACGAAACATCGTAATGACCTCACTTGGTCTTGGCATCAGGACACTCATAATCTTCGTATCGAACAAATCGCGGTATGTAATCGTATTTTCCGGAATCAGCATCTGCTCCACCGCATAATCAAGCATCTCCGCAAGGATTCCTTCCAACGCTTCCTCTGCACTCTCCTGTGTCATAGGCGTTCTCTTCTCATATGAGGAAACCACCTCGTCCTCCAGTTCCTCTAAGCCAAACAGCTCCAACAGGCGGTTGATGGTGTACCGCTTATCCTCCGGCTTTACCAGTCCCGTCACAAGACCATATTCCGTCAATTCCAAAATCCGTTCCTGAATCATCGCATTCTCCCTCACTTCACGAAATTCTTTCTCTACGCATATTGCTTTGCCTATCGCTTCTCCTATGCCCGGCATCGCCGCTTTCTGTGCCGGCTTTGCTGCCAGATGCACTCGCCCTTCTTACGCAAGCTTTACCGGACCGTCGCCGATCTCTACCACATAGAAATCCGCCGCATAGCCGATCTTCTCCTTATAGGCAGCGCTGACCTTCTCGATAAAATTATCCACAGCCTCATCCTTTACGATGCTGACTGTGCATCCGCCGAAGCCTGCGCCCGTCATACGGGAACCGATCACGCCGTCAACCTTCCATGCCTCCTCAACAAGCGTATCAAGCTCGATGCCAGTCACCTCGTAGTCATCCCGCAGAGATACGTGGGAAGCGTTCATCAGCTCACCAAACAGCGCGATATCGTTGTTCTTTAATGCCTCCACTGCCTTTACGGTTCTCTGGTTCTCATAGACCGCATGTTTTGCACGTCTCCGGCATACCTCGTCCTTGATCGCATCCTTGTGCTCCTCAAACTGCTCCTCGGTCAGATCGCCGAGCGCATTGATTTCGATGACCTCTTTGATCTGTGCCAATGCGCTCTCGCACTCGCTGCGTCTCTCATTGTACTTGGAATCGCCGAGACCGCGCTTCTTGTTGCTGCAGGAAATCACAATCTTTGCGTTTTCCAGTTTGATCGGTGCATATTCATATTTCAGGGTCGCTGTGTCTAAGAAAATCGCATGACCCGCCTTGCCCATCGCGATTGCAAACTGATCCATGATACCGCAGTTGACGCCGTTGAACTTATTCTCGGAATACTGTCCGATCAGTGCGAGATCCTGATTCGTCACCTCAAAGCCGAACATATCGCGCAGAATTGCTCCTGTCAGCACCTCGACAGATGCGGAAGAGGAAAGTCCCGAGCCGTTCGGGATATTTCCGAACAATACGAGATCCATACCGCAATCCACCTTCATGCCCTTCTCTCCGAACGCCCAGATGACGCCCTTCGGGTAATTCGTCCAGTCCGCTTCTTTCTCCGGCTTCAAGCCCTCCACAGAAGATTCGATCACGCCAAGCTCCTCGAAATTCATCGAGTAGAAACGAAGCTTCTTGTCCTCTCTCTTTCTCGCCACGCCGTAGGTACCGATCGTAAGCGCACATGGAAATACGTGTCCGCCGTTGTAATCCGTGTGCTCACCGATCAGATTGACACGTCCCGGCGCGAAGTATACGCCGATTTCTCCTTCATCCCCAAATAATTCCCTGAACTTTGCAAGTACTGTCTCCCAGATCATCTTCTTCCTCCTATACATCATTTTTCCAAATTGTAATTTCCGGTTCTCCCATCCGCAGCTTCTGTCCGCCATGCGGATTGCCCGGTCATCGATTCCCTGTAATTCTATTATAGCTTGTATCTGCGCCATTGCAACAGGTCTTTCTTAAGTTGCAACAAAGCTTAAAATTCATGCAACAATATTACATATACTACTCTGCCTTAAAATCCCGGATCAACTGCAGCGTCGGCAGTGCGTTTCCATCATAATCGAACAATGCCTGATTCGCCCACTCGTTGCCGCAGGGACCCGGGTCCTCAATGTACTTTAATGACGCCGGAGTCGCCCAGCCGGAGCCCTTTACCGGAATCCATGCCGGCTCCCAGTAGAAGAAGCCTCTTCCCTTTCCGCCCTTAATATGGCTGATACGGTTTAAGAAATCCTCCATAAAGTCATACTGTCCCTGCTTTGTCATCGGGTACTCGATCTTCTCGACAAGCGCCGGTCTTGTCGCATAGCCCTTGCGCTCCTCATCCGAAAGCTTCTCGTAGTCCTTGTAGTCCTCCATCGTATAGCCCATGGAGACCTCGGCTATGATCAGATCCTTGTCGTAACGCTCTGCAATGTCATTCATATTGTCATTCAGCATCTGAAGCGAGCCATGCCAGAACGGATAATAGGAAAGTCCGATGATCTCGAAGTCCTCGCCCCGCTTAGTGAAATTGTCGAACCACTCGCGGTAGAGCGCGTTGTTGCCGCCGTTATCCAGATGAATCATCACCGGAATCTTTTCCAGTTCCCTGCATTTTTCGTTGACGCCGTTTATCACACCCAGAATACGTCTTTCGTCCGCCTTGCGCACCGCGCGGATTCCCGCATTTACAAAACGGGCGATATTATCATAATTCGGCACCTTTCCTTCCGGCCAGAGCAGACCGTTTGACAGCTCATTTCCGACCTGCACCATCGTGATGTTGACGCCGCTTTCTAAAAATCGGTTCATCGTATCCAGTGTAAAATCATAGACCGCCTTCTCAAGCTCCTCCACACCGTAAGATGCCCATGCCTTCGGCTTGAACTGCTTGCCGGGGTCCGCCCAGAAATCGCTGTAATGAAAATTAAGGAGCACGCCGAATCCGGCATCCGTTACCCTCTTTGCGATCTCAAGCGAGGTCTTAAGGTCATTCTCTCCCGCGCCGTAGGACTCGCCGCTTTCGGACCACGGATCGTTCCATAAGCGGATGCGGATGGTATCCACATCGTATTTCTTCATAATGGCGAGAATATCCGCCTCTTTTCCCTCGTCATAATATTTTGCCCCGCACCGCTCCAGCTCAAGCAGCGTGGATAAATCCATTCCTTTTACAAAATTCATAATTTCCCTCCTTCTGTATCAAAACTATATCTGTATCATTTTTGCTGCGTCGCCGCCTGACCATGCTGCCATCCGACCGCCCTGCTCATCTGACTGCGCTGCCATCCGACCGCTCCGCTTGATTGATGCCCCCGCACCGTCGCTTAGATTCCACGGAACTTAAATGTAAACTCTAACGGCTTTGTGACGTCGATATGATACTCCGGGTGTACCAGCGACCCCCAACTGTCGTCGCCGCCTACGCCCATCTGCATAAGTGCCACGCGCACGACCGTGTAGTGTACCTGCGGCAGTTCATAGGCATGCATTGCATTTTCCAGCTCATGCGGTGTGTAAGGCAGTGCGCTAAACGACAGGTTATCTCCCGTAAAGAGCATTCCTCTTCCGCGCTCGTCGGTGACCTTCGCATACCGGACGCCGACCTTATTTCCGCACTCCTGCGGCACAAGGTACTCTGCCATATTGTCTGCGACACGGTTTCTATAAATGCCAAGCTTTGCCCCGCGCATTCTGTCCGCGTATGTCTCCTGCGGTCCAAGCCCGTACCACTCAAGTCTGTCGTAATCGGCATTCAGTTTAAAAAGCATTCCAAACTCCGGCATATCGCCGAGCTCTTTCACCGGATCGTAGAAGAGCTTTGTCTCCACCGTTCCGTCACAAAGCACCGTATACGTCACCTCGCATTTGCTCTGCGGTGTGGTCGGCAGGCAATAGACATATGTAATTGAAACGGCATTTTCCCGCTCCACGACCACCGGAGGCTGATAATCAAATAATCCCGTGCTGCTCATTCCCGCATAAAGGCTCGCAATCTTCCACTGCGCCATCCTTCCCTGCATACGGTTTCCGCAGTCGTTATCGATCGGCGCACGCCAGAAATTCGGCATCGGAATTTTCTCGATCAGCTCCCTGCCCTGATAACGGTACGATACCAGACCGCAGCTATTGTAGGAAAACAGGACCTCAAAATCCTCGCCCTTCACGCCGAGATTACACTTTCCGTGAATCACGCGAAACGCTGCATTTCCTCCGGCTGCGCACTGTCCGGCTGATTCCGTCAGAGTGTCCGGCTTTCGCCATCCGGCTGCGCCTTCCGCCGCCCGGCTTGCCGCTTCCTTTCTGACCGGATATACCTTCTGCCCGAACGCGACCTCATGTCCGGCTTTCGCCCAGAGCATATCTTCCTTTAAGACAAATGATACCGTAAGCGCATATTCCGCGCCCGCGCCGCCTGCATTATCCGGATAGGAAAGCAGCTCGCTGCCGAAACCGCATTCGCGCAGCGAAAACGTCTTTTCCGAAAGGGGCGGCACTGCAAGAGACAGCTTCTTTTTCTCAACACAGATGCCGTTTTTCTGCAGCATCAGGACGCCGTCATAAATTTCCGTATTCACAAAAAGGTTCTTGTTGCGCACCGTAAAGCTGTCCTCTGCAAACAGGACGCTGATATTCTGGTAATTGAATTTTACCTCCTGCATCTTCGGAGACGGCGCACGGTCCTTCGCGTAGCAGATTCCGTTTCCGCTGAAATTATAGTCCGTCGGGCGCTCCATAAAATCTCCGCCATACGCCTGAAACCTGCTGCCGTAACGATCCTTCGCCGAGATAGACTGATCGATATAGTCCCAGATAAATCCGCCCTGATAACGCGGCTCACTGTCAGTAAGATCTGTATACTTGTGCATTGCCCCGCAGGAATTTCCCATCGCATGAGTATATTCACAGCAGATAAACGGCTTTTCCTTCTGCTCATCGAGATTCTTTAAAATACGCTCGACGGACGGGTACATCTGGCTTTCCATATCGCTGCTGCCGTTATAGCGTCTGTCGTTGTAGACGCCCTCATAATGCACGAGACGGTCCGCATCAAGCTCACGGAACTTCTCGGACATATGGTAAATCACGCTGCCGCCGTAAGCCTCGTTGCCGCACGACCAGATCAGGATTGCCGGATGGTTCTTATCCCGCTGATAGCAGGAATTGACGCGGTCTAACATCCGCGCTTCCCACTTTTGATTATCTCCCGGCACTACCGACTCCGGCCCGGCGCTTTTTCTGAAAATCGCCGCATCCCATGTTCCATGGGATTCCAGATTATTTTCCGCAATCATGTAAATTCCGTACCGGTCGCAAAGCTCATAGAGCCCGACGCTGTTCGGGTAATGGCTGGTACGGATGGCATTGATGTTATTCCGCTTCATCGTCACAATATCCAGAAGCGTTTCATCCAGGCTCACAACGCGTCCGCTCAGCGAACTGAACTCGTGGCGGTTCACGCCCTTAAATACAATGCGTTTTCCGTTCAGGCACATCAGCCCGTCCTTCATCTCAAAGCGGCGGAAGCCGATCTTCTGGGAAATCACCTCGGAAAGCTCCCCCGCCTCATCCAAAACCTCTATGCGAAGTTCATACAGATACGGCTCCTCTGCGCTCCAGAGCTTCGGCGCTTCGATCGGATAGGCGACATGAAGCGTTTCCCGAAGCGTCTCTTCCTTTTCCAGCACGACGCTGCCCGCAGGCTCTCCGTAGCGGCTGTCTGCGTCATCCAGACGACCGGACGCCAGTAAACGAAGTCTGACGCTTCCTGCGCCCCATGCCTGACACGTAAGATCAAGCTGCGCTTTTTCTAAATCCGCCTCCACGAGCGGGCGCACCTTCATATCCCAGATGTGCGTCTTAGGCACGGCATACAGATACACGCTGCGGAACAGACCGGAAAAACGGTAGAAATCCTGATCCTCACACCAGCTTCCAATCGTCCACTTAAATACCTGCACCGCCAGCTTGTTCTCTCCATCCTTAAGATACGGCGTCAGTTCAAAGTCCGACGGCGTAAAGGAATCCTCGCTGTAACCGATATACTGACCGTTGAGCCAGACCACAAGTCCGCTCTCCGCTCCCTGAAACGAGACAAATACGCGCTCCCCCGCAAAGCGCTCCGGCAATGTGAAATATTTCACATAGCTTGCCACCGGATTGAACTCCTCCGGCATCTCCTCCGTCCAGATTTCCTCTCTGCCATCCCACGGGTATTGGGTGTTGGCATACTGCGGACTGTCGTAGCCCTCCATCTGAATATGCGCCGGCACACGGATATCCGCCCAGTTCCTGCAATCGCACGTGTCCTTCTCAAACCCCGGTATCGTCTGTTCATAATTCTTCGCATAGTGGAACTTCCACGTTCCATCTAAAAACAGCCGGAAGCTGCTCTTCTTCCCCAACGGGTCGAACGCAAGCGACGCACCGCAGGCGCCGTCCCTCACCGCAGAGATATCACGCACCGCCCCATAGGTGTCCGCCGCCTCTTCCCAGCTTCTGTAGCACACATGATCGGAATGCGCCGCCATGCGGTTCTCCATAAAAAACTCCGGATCACGTAATTTCTTCACATCAAATTCCTTCATGACCTTACCCCCATATATTTCTCTTAGATGCCGCTTTATTTTTTTCGTTAACTTCGATGCCGCCTCGCGGCTCACAGCTCGCTTCGCTCCCTGTGCAGGTTGCAAAGCAACCTGTATCTAAGTTACATTTTAACAAAAAAATGCGTGTTTTGTGCTTATATTTCTGCACAAAACACGCATTTTCAATCGCATTTGTCCGGAACTAAGTGTTCTTCGCACACGCTCGCGCATTTGCTTTCACTTATACGTGAAGACTACCATCCCTTCCGTGCAGATATGTTATAGTTCAGAAGCTTTCTCTCATAGTTTTCCGGATTTATCTTCCACTGATAAGGCGATGTATTAAGGAATTTCTTAAAATTGCGGTTAAAGGTCGAAGTCGTTGCAAACCCGACCTTCTGCGCAACAATGTCCATCGAATCGTTTGTCTTTTTCAAGAGATCGCATGCGCTCTGGATTCGCACCAGATTAATATAATCCACCGGAGACATATTCATGCTCGCCTCAAAAATCCGGCGAAAATGCGTCTCACTCATATGGCAGACCTGCGCCAGTTCCTCCACACGAATCAGGTGCACATATTCCGCGCGCACATAATCAAGCGCTGCCGCGATCTGCGTGATGCCTCCGTTCTTGCGAAGCTCGGCATTCTGTTTGTCAGCTATGACGCCGTCCTGCTCATTCAGCCGGATCAGCTCAATGACAAGCGCCAGAAGCAGTCCCCGGACACTGTCGGTATGATGGGCGGGGAGCGAACGCATCTCCTCCATAATCAGCTTCACCAGAAGCGACAGATTGCGGTGTTCCCACTCATGTACAAAGAGCGCGCGTCTTCCGACCTTCTCTAAATATTCCCTCTGCAAAAGCTCATCTTTCGGATACATCTCGGCAAGAATCTGCACGGGATCAAAAAACAGATATTCCCAAAAGCTGGGGCCGTCCTTTATATTGCTGATTGTCACATGCGGATAATTGCTCGGTATAATGCTCATCATGGCAGGCTGGTAAGGGACATGCTCTTCGTCCAAAACCAGCTCCCCCGTGCCGTTCCTGCACACTCCGATTTCCATCAGGTTATGGAAATGAAGACTGAACTCATCATGACCGTAATCTCTTATCCAGCTATCCCCCAGAAGCGCCAGTACATATTCATTTTGCGGTATCTCGTAAAAACGGAGTTCGATGGTGTCTTTCTTCTTTTTCCCCATGTCAGTTACCCCTTTTTCACATTCTCTGTTATGCCTTCTCTCAGCCCTCCGGCATTTACTCGCGGAACCAAGTGCCAGCTCGCCTGGCACTTGCGCACCCGAGCGGTGCCGTTTACGGCTATCTACCTCTCCGCGAGGTGTGCATCCTGCCCGGCAGGGCTTTTTGCTCTATAGGAGTCATCACTTTCACACTTCACAGCAACACGGTATTTCCTATAGAGTAAAAAATAATTGCGAAACCTAAGATGTTTCCGTATAAGTTTCGCAATTATCAACGTTTTAATCGAAATCAAATTTTGTAATTCTCTCGTGCATTGCCTTATAGCGGAAACGGATCATTTCGTTTTTCTCCAATACATCCTCCTCGGTTCCGCGGTACTGGCAACGGATACAACTGTAAATACCCGTCTCTTTGTTATAAAACATATCGATGTCAAGATCTCTTAAAAAGCAGGACGGGCATCTGTAATTTAATTTGCCTTTGCCAAGTTGAGCCATGTCGCAAATACCTCCTTGTCTGAGATTGTTTTTCTGTATCCCAATGTAAACATCGGTGAGAATGCATATCCCTCTTTCACATATCCCTCTGCCTTCGCATCGGATGCTGTCATAGATACTCTTGTCTCGATTTCAGGGATGACTGCGCTTACCTCTGTCGCACCCACTACACCTTCCTCGCGGCATTTGTATTCGTATGAAATCGTCTTCTCCTCCGGTCCGTCAATCTTCAATGTGATACCTGTCATATCCTCGGAATACTCGGTCGTGCCGTAGCAGGCTACCATGTATTCGTTCAGCAGCACCTCAGCATCCGGATTGCTCATCTCAAGGATGGTACGCTCAATCTTAATGTTGGAGGAGCCTTCCTCGAAGTACTCCTTCGTCTGAAGCTTGATCGTCAGATCACGGAACTCAATCGTTACCGGATCGAGCGTAAGGATTCTCGTCTTGCCCTCCTGTGAAAAATGCGCCTTTGTCGGGCACAGACACAGGTCCACTTCCTCGCCCTTATAGGAAAGCTTTGCGCTTCTTACCGTACCCTCGCCTGCATAATGTGTGAAATAGCCTGCGCGGTACTTCTCCTGAATCAGGAACGGGTAGGACGCATCCTGCACATGCTTTGTGCCGATGCCGACCGGCCACTCGAGCTTCGCTGCGTATGGACGAAGGTCAACGATTGCACCGCCCTGATCCATATTGACACATGCTCTCATGTACGGATCGCAGTACCAGAATAACTGCTTGTCTGATCCGTATAAGATATCTCTCCAGAGCGCGCACTCCGGCTCATTGTAATTGCCGCCGTTCACGCCCTTTTTCTCGCGGTAGTAGTCTGCGAACTCAGACATCGTCATATCTACAAGCTTGCCCTCTTTTTTCAACTTGCCATAGTAAGCGCAGCCGTCGCTGTAGGACTTGTAGAGAAGCTCATATGGCTGCTCCCAGCGCCCCATCTTATTCATCCAGCCCGGTCCGACAAACATCATATTATATGCGTATCCGTTGTTGTACTTCTCGAGAGAACGATACTGGTCAATCAGATTGTAAAGATATGGATACTCCCATGTCTTCGTATCGTAGATCATTCCGCGAAGTACGTTCTGCGGATGCGTTCCGAAATTCGATCCGTTTCCGTCATAGCACGCGATCAGGTCACGGGAAAGATGCGGGATTGCGACAATACCGCTGTCCTCCGCCTCATTTGCCGCCGGCGCATGTGTGTTCTGCTTGGATGGAATCCACGGTGCCCATGGGCCTCCGTCGAACAGTGTGTACCAGGAGTTATTGCAGGTATGGTATGCCTTTGGTCCTTCCTCCCAGCAGGTTGCGACCGCACACTTTACCATCGGATACTTCTCTTTGATATAGTTCGTCAGATCAGCGTCCATATAGTAAGAGCCTGTGGACTCCGGATAGAAGCCGAATCTGTCGTGGAACTTCTCGAACACATCATTGACAATTGCTTTCTTGTCCTCCATAGAGAACATCCAGATACAGAAATCCTTTGTCTTATACTTCTCGCGGAACTCCTCACACGGTAGGCCCAGCAGGGACAATGCGATCTCATCCCCATATACTTCATGGTCATGCTTCGCGATCTCCACCGCCTCATCATTAAAGAGGGACGCGTAGGTCATCTGAATCGTCACCTTAAGTCCATTCTCATGCGCAAGTCTCTGCTGCGTCTTAAAAATGTCAAGAGACTCCGTAAGGAGCGCCTTGTCTCCGATATCCTCTTCCTTTCCCTGTCCTGTGACGGTCGCCGAATACTCCGGAACCATCTCCGGTCTGTGAATCAAGTTCAAAACAAATTGATCCATTTTCTTCCTCCTAAATTATAATATCTCTTTCTTTCTAATGCGAGCTGGAAGTCCTTAGACATCGCCCGCATTTATAATGCAAGATTAGAAACACTTAGGCGGCGCTTTCTGCCATCGCAGAAGAACGCTGCCCTTGCGTTCTTCTAATGTAAGGTCTAGAACATCTTAGGCTTTGCGCCCATTGGCGCAATGTCTTAGATGTTCTCCTTACGATTTAGCCCTTCACAGCTCCACCCGTGATTCCCTCAACGTAGAACTTCTGCATGATAATGAACAGAATGGAAATCGGGATTGCAACAATTACACCGCCCGCGCAGAATACGGAGAAATAATCGCCGATCAGCGAACGCTGAAGCAGGTTATAAAGTCCGATTGCAACGGTCCAGTCCGCGGAATTTTTCGACTTGATCATAAGTCTTGCCATTACGAAATCCATCCACGGATTTAAGAATGAATTGATTACCGTATATACGATCATCGGCTTGGAAAGCGGAATTACAATTCTCGAGAAAATCGTAAATTCGGACGCTCCCTCAAGCTTTGCAGCCTCTCTCAGCGAAACCGGAATCGTGTCGAAGAACCCCTTACAGATCAGGAATCCCAGACCCGAAGCTGCCGAATATACAAACACAAGACCCGCAAGGCTGTCTGTAAGTCCCAAAAGCTTTAATACAAAGTAAACTGCAATCATGGAAAGTACGCCCGGGAACATTCCAAGAATAATGGAAAAACTCATCAGCGGTTTTCTCGCCTTAAATCTCATACAACTGAATGCATAGGAAACCATAAGCACGAACACACTGGATATAATACAGGTGAATACACCGATGATCATTGAGTTTTTAAACCATGCCGGGAAATTTGCCGCGGTATCCGGTCTGAAAAATAACTGCTGGTAGTTGTCAAGCGACCACTCTGTCGGGAAGAAATGTGCATAATTCACTCCCTTGTAAGCGCTTAAAGACGTAACAACAAGCCAGATGATCGGTATAAGCCAGATAAACGCCAGTAATGCCAACACGATATGTCTTACAATAATATTCACTGTTTTCTTCATTATTGGTATTCCTCCTCTTTATCTCCGCTAATCATTCTGGTATAACTCAGCAGGGTAATTGCAGCACAGATCACGAATGTGATAATACCGATTACCGATGCCATCTTGTAGTTCGAGTAATCATTGGTCAATGTAAACAACCATGTGATAAGGAGATCCGTCTCCTTCGCATTGGAGTTTGCAAACGCCATGTTGGTCGTCGTATAACCCGTCGTGAGCAGATAAATAACGTTAAAGTTATTGATATTGGAAACAACGGACTGGATCAGGCTCGGTCCCATGATGAACAGGATATACGGCATTGTAATCTTCCAGAAAATCTGGAACTTATTCGCACCGTCAATCCTTGCACTCTCGAGCTGATCTGTCGGGATATTCATAAGAATACCGGTTGCAACCAGCATCTGATACGGAACACCGACCCAGATATTGATCAAAATAATCATCACATGCGCCCATCCCGGTTTGGAAAGGAACGGGATATAGTCAAGGCTGCTGCTCACAAGTCCGATGTTATGTAGGAAATCCGTAATTCCAAGATTGGAACAAATCGTGTTTACAATACCATAATTTCCGAACATCTTACTGATCAGAAGCAGCGTTACGAACTGCGGAATCGCAATAGTGACAATAAACAGTGTTCTCCATAACTTCTTGCACTTCGTGTTCTGGTGGTTAATGAACTGTGCCAGCAAAATACCGCCGATAAAGGTGGTAAAGGTTGCTGCGACCGCCCAGATCAGGGTCCAGATAAGGATTCTTACAAATGCATAGCTGAAGGTAACGGTCGTTCCCGAAGTGAACAACTGTTTAAAGTTTTCTAATCCTACCCATGTGAAAAGGTAGGTCGGCGGCTGATGATTCTGGTCGTAGTTGGTAAACGCAATACAGATCATGAAAATGATCGGGATGATATTCATCATAATTACGCCCAGACTCGGCAGTGTCAAAAGTGTTATATAAAATTTACCATCAAAGAGAGCCTTCACATCCTGTGCAAAACTATTGATATGCTCTCCATTTTCTTTCATTTCCTGAAGACGGTATACCGCTTTCATATTGCTGATCCATAAAAAGACGAACGCCACAATAATCAGTACACCGATCACACCGTAAAGCAATATCAGAAGTGAATTATCGTAATCATTTACGGTCTTTGTCAACGTTGTAAGGTCTAATACTTCTTCCCTCTGTACAGTTCCCAGCGTATTCAGTTTTGCCATGTATGGTCCGGTCACAAGAACCTCAGCCAGAATAATAACAACCTCAAGCAGCGTAATAAGGATACCCTTTACGATCTGCTTTCTTCCTATATACCCGGCACCCATAACAACCAGTGATAATCTCGTCCAGATATCACCCTTCGCGACGCTTTTTCCAAAGTCGCCGAAATACTTTTTTAATCCATCCAAAATTTTTCTCATAGCGAACTCCTTTTGTAGAGTCAAACGGACTTTCTGTTATAAATAATAAAACCCACACCCGCGAGTGTGGGTTTTATTAAACCTCATGTCACTGTCTTACTGTGCTGATACAGGCTGTGTAATACCCTCAACTGCGGTATCAAGTAAGCCCTGAACATCATCTGTTCCCTCAACAAGGCTTGCGCCAAGAGATGCTGCCGGATCCCAGAAGTTTCCACCAACAACCTGCTGGTCTGCGAACTCAGCCTGAGCTGCCAGTGCAGAAAGTGCCGGAGAAGTAATGGTAGCTGCTGCTGCTGTATTAGCAGGACCCTCGCCTGTAGCCTCAGCGATCTTAGCCTGGCTGTCCTCGCTTGTTAAGTACTCAGCAAGAAGCATGGACCAGCCCGGGAACTCAGAGTATGCGCTCACACCTACGAACTTATATCCTGCATAGGAACCCATCTGTGTAGCTGTTCCGTTTACATCGAAGGTAGGAAGCTTTGTTGCTGCATAACCAGCGCCGTAGTTCTCCTCGAAGATACCGGAATCCCATGTACCGGAAACATATGCTGCCAGGTCTCCGTCCGGAAGCATAGCCTGTGCATCTGCATCAGCTACGGAAATGAATGCGGAGCTGGAAGCGATATTCTGGATGGACTCTGCTACAGCAACACCTGTCTCGTTGTTCCAGTCACATGTATTGGACTGATCATCGTTCATAGTAAGGTTGCAGCCTGCGCCTGCGAAGAAACCATACAGATACCAGCCGTTTCCGACATCCATACCAACCTTCTTATTTGCTGCCTCTGCCGCTGCTGTCAGAGACTCCCATGACTGTACGTCTTCCTCTGTGAAAACTTCTGAATTGTAGTATAAGAAGTATCCGTTAGAAGCTGTCAGCGGATATGCATATAACTTGCCGTCCTTGGAAGCTGCCTCAACAGTAGAAGCGGAGTTTGTTGCAGTCGGATCATATGTAAATGTAGCGTCTACGCTCTGTAATGCACCTGCTGTTACAAGGTCATTTACCTGATCATCAGCGAATACGAATACATCTGCTGCCGCCTCAACGTCCTCAAGAACTCTGTCCTTTGCATCTGCCTCAGATACTGCACCGATTGTGATATCGAAATCAACATCCGGGTACTGTGCCTTAAAGCCTTCTACTAACTCAGCCATCGTTGTCTGATAAGCGTCTGTCTCAGAGCACCACAGCTCAAGTGAAACGGTTCCGTCTGTCGCTGCGATCAGATTTGCAACAGGATCTGCTGCTGCCGCCTCTGTTGCCGGAGCTGCTGCGCCGTCATCTGCTGCTGCCTCTGTTGCCGGAGCTGCTGCCTCTCCGCCTGCGTTGCTGTCTGTTGCTGCGTTCTCGTCATTTCCGCCGCATCCTGCAACCATGGTAGCTACCATGCTCGCACATAACAGTGCGCTCAAAACTTTTTTCTTCATTTTAGAAATTCCTCCCTTTCCTTTTTCAAACCTCTTAGAACAACGTGCGCACCGTTGCGCAATCGGTTGTTCTATGTTTAAAGTATATTACGAGTGACTATTTGTGTCAATGTGTATAATTTCCAATAAATTTTGCGTTTTTTTGGCAGAAATGCACAAGCGCCCCTCTTTCACCGGCATTAAAAAAGTTCATTTTTCTTTTTTGTGCAACCGATAAACCTTTAAAATATGCGCATATTCGGTCATTTTTTCAAAAAATCCCAACATTTACAGGGTTTTTGGCGTGAATTTTCTGCTTTACACCGTTTTTGCGCGTCGCCGTTTCCCAACGCAGGGACAAAGCGCCGTTCGACCGGCAGAGTCAAAAAAAGGGTATTTCCGATCCATCCGGTTCGGAATACCCTTTTGCGATACTGTATTTACTTCGTCGATTCCTTTAGAACGACCTCATACGGAAGGAGTGTCTTTTGCATGACCTCCTGCCCCTCCACCAGATCAAGCAGCGTCCTGCACGCAACCCTTCCGAGTTCCTTCGCATCGAAGGAAAGCGAAGTGATGGACGGTACGTGCGTCTCCAGTATGGTGCTGTCATAGAAGGACGCGACACGCACATCCCCCGGCACCTTCACATGATGCTGTCTGAGCGCTTTTAACACGCGGCTGGCAACTGCGTCGTCCATGCACAGAATACAGTCCACGTTCTGCTCCAATATCTCATTCACGGTCTTATCGATGCGTACCCGGTTCTCGGGATTCAGATAGAGAAGATCCTCATCGAGCTTCTCTCCCATCTGCTTATAAGCCTCCCGGAATCCGCGGAGACGGCTCTGCGTGACAACATAGCCTTCATCCTCACCGACTAACGCAATCCGCTTCATATTCTTCATCAGCAGAATAGACGTCAGTTCCCGGCAGGCGCTCCTGTGATTGTGATCGATCTGGAATACTCCCTCGTAGTTTGTACTTCCTGTCACCACAAAAGGGATATTCTTCTGCTGCAGAAATTCAATCTGCGCATCCTCTAAAAAGGTGCGCATCAATATCACGCCGTCCACCTTGTGATTGGCGACGATCCGCTCCAGAGAGGCAATGTCGTTCATGCGGCACATCGTGAGCAGAATATCATACCCGGCAGTCTCCGCCATCTCCTGGATTCCGAACAGACATCTCTGGAAGAAATTCCAGTCCACCACCTCATAATCGCGCGGCATCACCACGCAGAGGTTGTAGGTCTTCGACTGCGCAAGCCCCTTCGCGATTGCATTTGGCTTGTAGTCGTGCTCTTCTATATATGCAAGGACTCTTTTCCTTGTCTCATTTCCGATCCTGCCCTTGCCGGATATCGCCCGGGATACCGTCGTCTTGGACACGCCCAGCGCCTCCGCCACATCCGCAATGGTAATATCCTTCCTGTCCTCTTTCTCCATAAACTCCTCCCGCCCGGCATTTCTCCGCCGGTTTTCTACGGTTTGCGCTGGTTGCGCAACTAATTCTATTATTGCACAATTTTGGGAAAAATCAATCCCTTTTGCACATTTTAACGCTTCGCTTTATTTTCGCCGAATTTGCGCTATTTTAGGGCGTTCCTGTATATTTACATCACTTTGCCGGGATGCTATAATAATGGCGCAATCGGTTGTTCTATATACAGAATGGAGAATAAGCTTATGAGAACAGATCACTTACTTTTCGGCGCCGCATACTATCTGGAATACCTTCCCTGCGACCGCCTGGAACAGGATATGGAAATGATGGAACGGGCGGGCATGAATACCATCCGCATCGCAGAATCTACCTGGAGCACTTTAGAGCCGTCCGACGGCGTTTTCGACTTCACATACATCGACCGTATTCTTGCCGCCGCGGCAAGACATCATATCTCCGTCATCATCGGTACGCCGACCTATGCGATTCCGGCGTGGCTTGCAAAGAAATATCCGGATATTCTTGCCGTCACAAAAAACGGGCAGGAGCTGTACGGGCACCGTCAGAATATGGACATCACGCACCCCGGCTACCGGATGCACTGCGAGCGCGTTATCCGCGCATTGATGGAGCGCGTAAAGGATGTTCCACACGTCATCGGTTTTCAGCTCGACAACGAGACGAAGAGCTACGGCACTGCCGGACCAGGAGTCCAGCAGATGTTTGTCGCATATCTTAAGGATAAATATCCCGACATCCGTGATTTCAACCGGGAGTTCGGGCTTGACTACTGGAGCAACCGCGTAAACGACTGGGCGGATTTTCCGGATGTGCGCGGCACGATCAACCAGAGCCTTGCCGCCGAATTTCAGAAGTTCCAGCGTTCCCTTGTGACGGATTTTCTGTCGTGGCAGGCGGATATCGTGCGGGAATACAAACGCGAGGATCAGTTCATCACCCAGAACTTTGATTTCGACTGGATCGATTATTCCTACGGCTACCAGCCCGAGGTCAATCAGTACGACGCTGCAAAATGCATGACGGTCGCCGGAGCCGACATCTACCACCCTTCCCAGGGCGATCTGACCGGCGCGGAGATCGCGGTCTGCGGCAACATTGCCAGAAGCCTAAAGAATGAAAATTATCTGATCTTAGAGACGGAGGCGCAGGGGCTTACCGCATGGCTGCCCTACCCGGGACAGCTTCTGTTGCAGGCTTACAGCCACATTGCAAACGGTGCGAACAGCGTCATGTACTGGCACTGGCACTCGATTCACAATGCCATCGAGAGCTACTGGAAGGGCGTTCTCTCCCACGATTTCTCGGAAAATGAAACCTACCGTGAGGCGTGCCGCATCGGCGCGGAATGGAAGCGCATCGGCGCGCACCTCATCAATTTAAAAAAGGAAAACCGCGTCGCCCTGCTGCTCGACAACAATTCTCTGACAGGGCTTCGGGAGTTCCCTCTTGAGACGACGGGAAATCAGAGCTACAATGCTGTCATGCGCTGGCTCGCCGACGCGCTCTACCGCATGAATATTGAGTTCGATATGGTTTCCTCCGGGGAGCGCGATTTCTCCGGCTACGACTTTCTCGTTGTTCCGGCGCTCTACTCCGCCTCAGAGGATTTGCTCAACGCGCTCGATACCTACGTGGCGGACGGCGGTCATCTGATTGCAACGTTCCGCAGCGGCTTTTCCGACGAGCAGCTTAAGATTTATCACGACAGGCAGCCGCACATTATAAACAAATGCCTTGGCATCCACTATGACCAGTTCACCTACCCGAAGGACGTCGCCGTCGTCTCCTGTTCCGGGGGCGCCCTGCCGGATTTAAGCAGCCCGGCGCACGACTGGATGGAGCTTGTGACCTGTGATACCGCAGTTCCTGTAGCGCGCTACGACCATCCGGCATGGGGAAGCTACGCCGCCGCGACAGAAAATTCCTACGGAAAGGGCGCTTCCCTCTATCTCGCTGCGTTTTTCGGGGAAGAACTGCTTGAAGCGCTGCTTTCCTCGTTTTTTACGAAAAACGGCTATGCGAAGCTTTCGGAGCATGCCCCGCATTTTCCTGTCATCGTAAAACACGGAACAAATGATCTGGGCAAAGAATTGTATTACTACTTCAATTATTCCGGCGAAGAACAGACCGTTCTCCATGCTGCAGGGGCGGGCACAGAGCTGCGCTCCGAAAAGGCTGTCGGCGAAAATGAAACGCTTCTGCTTTCCCCGTGGGACTGCCGGATCGTCGAGGTATAAAAGAAAATACGGCTGCCGCAGGAAAAAATATTATGTGTAATCCTTATTATGGACATTATAAAATCCCTGCATTCCGAATGAAGAACGGCTGCGTCAATTTGATCGCAAAATCCGGCATTTCTAACGCGTCCGCTCTCACATCTTTGATTTTCCGTGTCTTTCCAATGTTCGGGCACTCTGCCGGAATGTGTTCGCAAGCAGAAAGACAATATTAAGAAGTTTCGTGCGGCACTTGGCAGGCTTCTGAGCAAAGAGTAACCGCGCAGCAAGATGTCTGAGACGTCATCTGCCCTGCATTTGAATTGCAGATGGCGTCGAGTTTCGAGCTGCGCGGTTTTATCACAATTTTGTGAAGAAGCCTGCCTTAGTGCCGCTAGAAAATTCGCTCTATTGTCTTTCGCTTGTCGAAGCACATCCGACAGCTTCCCCGTCCAGTGCAAGAGACACGGAATTTGATGTTCGAATCGGGCGCGAAGAATTGCTCGGATTTTGTTCCAACAAATATGCCGCATTCCGTTTTCATTTCGGAATGCGGCATATTTCCGTTCTCATAATAGGAATTATACACGTAAGACATTTTTCCTGCGACAGCCGTATTTTTCCAAGACCGCTAACTATGCATCACCCTGCCTTCTTAAGGAATCCCGCCAACTGCTCAATCGGAATCGGCTTTGAGTATTTAAAGCCCTGCAAGTAAAGCGCATTCATATTTCTGCACTGGTTCTCGTCGCGCTCATCCTCGACGCCCTCGAACAGGATCTGGTAATTGGATTTCTTGAAAATATCGGAGAAGCTTCCCACCATAAACCGCGCCTCGTCATTCTTTCCGGCCAAGATCGTGAGCGACCGGTCAAACTTGATCACATCGATCGGAAGTCCGATGATTCGCTCGAAATTCGAATAACCTGTTCCGAAATCATCCAGATAGAACTTGATTCCAAGCTCCTGAAGACTGGTGATAATATTCTTTACATTCTCAAATTCCTTCTCGTTCCTGCTCTCTGTCAGCTCTACCGCAATTTTTTCGAACGGAATCTCATTGTCCCGGATAATCTCCATGATATCCTCGCAGAAATTTCTGTTCCGCAGCTCTACAATCGAGAAGTTCACGGAAATGCGGTCAATCTGATAACCGTTTTTCTCCAGTTCCTTTATCTGCCTGCAGGTCTTGTTCAGTATGATCCTGCTGAGCGAATGAATGTATTCATGCTTCTCCGCCAAAGGAATGAACTGATCCGGGAACACCATTCCGGTTTCCGGCAGTTCCAGACGCATCAGCGCCTCCGCGGAAGTAAACGTATTTGTCACGGTGTTAAGTACCGGCTGGCAGTAGACCTTCACCCGCGCATCGTCCAGATCGCCCTTCTGATGGATATTCCGCAGTTCACTGAGAATATAGGCGGATTTCCGGTAATCCTCAATGTCCTTCTTCACGCACTCATAAATTGTATTGAGCGGCAGACGCTCCTCTATGAACTCGTCCAGTGCCAGATATTCCCGGCTGTGCGTCAGCCCGTCATCGGAATGGATGACGACCAGGCGGTAGCCGATCTGCGCTCTGTCGCAGAACTTCTCAAAATCGCACACAAGCGCTTCCCGCTGCTCCTTTTCGCGCCTGTTCTTATCGTCCGCATACACCAGCACAAGCTTGTCATCCCTCAGACGGAAGGTACAGGACGCATCGAAATACTTTTCGTTAAAACATAGAAACTCATCCGACATTCCCCTTAACTTCTCGAAATTCATATCCTCCAGATACATAAAGATCATGGAAAACTTCCTGCCGCCCAGATCCTTAATATACGAGCCGAACGCTCTGGAATCCAGCGTTCCGGTATCTCTGTCATAGGAATTATAGTGAAACAAAAACAGAGCCGCCATAAACGGGAAAGCAAAGGTCATACAGGTATACGACGTGGTAAGCAGCTCCGCCTCCAACACCATCACCAGAAACGACACGATCATGACATTGCGAAGGCAGCGGAACATCTTCGTAATGAACTTTCTCCGGTAAACCGCCAGTATGACTACCATGACAAGCGTATAGTAAACATAGGCGAACCGGAACACATCCAGATAATAATTCTGGTGAACCTGAAGCTCCCCGTCAATATAAAAGCCCCACTTCGTAAGCGGCGAGGTTACCTCCGCAATCACAAAGGCTGCAAACACACCCCAGATGCAAACATTTGCAATCCGCTTCGCCTTTTCGGTCATATCCACAAAATTGCTTATGTAAATACAAAATACTACGTACGTAAAGATTAATGCAATGTAGGAAATATCACGGAGCGCATATGCCAGCAGCTTATTGCTCTCACTCAGCGCATCCATCACATAATGAAATGCGATACTCGAAACCGCTGCAAGAAAAACCAGCGAATTTCCGAGCTTAAACAATGTCAGATTCCTCTGCCTCATCGTGTAGGTGGATCTCAATAAACAACCGTATATGATACAGATTGCAATCGTACTGACGTCTGCAACCGGCGTATAATTCTGATAAAACAATACATCTGTCATAACAGTCCCCTCCTTTCTCCTATTATACCCCTGTCGGTGGCAAAGTGCAATTTTGTGCCAAATAAAAAACAGAGATCCCGGATGAACGATTCATCCAAAATCTCTGTTTATGATTCTCTGCTATCTGTATTCCGTTAGAAGCTGGTCTGCCCTGCCTTCTCCTTATTCGTAGCGCAGTGCATCGATGACCTCCATCTTCGCCGCCTTGTTCGCAGGATAATATCCGAAGAACACGCCTGTGAGCATGGAGAAGAACAGCGAAAGCATGATCGCCGACCCGGAAGGATGTACCTCCATAATAATGTAATTCGCATACTCCGCATACATGTTCTGGATGATAAAGCCTGCCACGGTTCCGAGCAGCGCGCCGATTCCAACGCCGATCAAAATACCGATCGTACCTCCGATCAGGCAGAGCACAATCGCCTCAATGACGAACTGCTGTCTGATGGTGCGCCGCTTTGCACCGAGCGCCATACGCACGCCGATTTCTCTCGTGCGCTCCGTGATGGATACCAGCATGATATTCATAACGCCGACGCCGCCTACGATCAGGGAAATCGCCGCAATACCGGATACCGCCACCGTAATGACATTGAGCACCGTATTGATCATTCCAAGATCCGACTGCATGTTATACGCATAGATGTGGAAATTCTCATTGTCCGCATAAATCTTATCAAAGTATGACGTAATATCGGCTGTCGCCTGCTCTACATCCGCAAGCGGCGTGAGCAGAAGGTTAAATGAATCATATCCGGTCTGATCCGTTCCCTGCAATTTGAAACAGGTCTGCAGCGGAATAATCATCATCGTACTCCTGTCCTTCTCCGGTATGGAGGTGTCCACCTGTCCGAACAGCGCCTGATTGTATTTATAGACGCCGACAACGACAAAATCATGAATCGATCCGTCCGAAAGCACCACGGAAACCTTCTCGCCAATCGGATCTCTTCCGTCAAAATAGCGTTCCGCCATCGTATCTGCAATCACGCAGACCTTTTTCTGCGTCTCGTTATCCGTCTTTGTCAGATTACGCCCCGCATACATCTCGACCTTCATATAGTCAAGATACTCCGGCGTGATGCCCGCGACACTGACATTCGCGTAATTGTCCGCGTCCGTCTCATCCTTGATCTGCCCGTAGCCCAGATTGCTCTGTGCTGCAATACCGCTGATCTCGTCAGGGTATGCTTCAATCAATCCGTCAATCATCTCCTGCGTCACATAATCCTCATCCGTCATATCCGGGTATACCCAGGTATCCCACTCCTCGTCTGTCTCCGGATATCTCGCCTCCACATAGGCAGAGACCGTGTTGCCGCCCATGGAATTTAAGGTCGCGGTCAGCGTGCTCTGAATGGAACCGCCGATTGTCGTAATGATAATGACCGAGCTGATGCCGATGATGATACCGAGCATCGTAAGCAGCGACCGCATCTTATTTGAGAAGATACTGGTAATCGCTTCTTTGATATTTTCCAAAAACATTATCGTGCACCTCCCTTGTCTGCCACAATCTCACCGTCTAAGAGAGTCACGATCCGCTGCGTCTCGGAAGCAAGCTCCTGGGAGTGCGTGATAAGTACGATGGTCTTGCCCTGCTCCTCGTGGAGCCTGTGGAACAGATCCATCACCATATGTCCCGTCTTGGAATCAAGCGCTCCGGTCGGTTCGTCTGCAAGGATAATCGCCGGATCGTTGATCATCGCTCTTGCGATTGCGACACGCTGCTTCTGTCCGCCGGAAAGCTCGTTCGGACGATGCCCTGCGCGCTCTTCCATGCCGACCATGGCGAGCATTTCCATCGCCCGTTCCTTCTGGTCCTTTACCTTTGTCTCCCCGTACATCAAAGGCACCATGACATTCTTAAGTGCATTCGCCCTTGGAAGCAGGTTGAAATTCTGGAATACGAATCCGATCCTGCGGTTGCGGATCGCGCTGCGCACCTCATCGCTCATGCCGCCCACATCCTGCCCCTCAAGGAAATAACTTCCTGCGGTCTGTCGATCCAGCACGCCGATGATATTCATCAATGTACTTTTTCCGGAACCGGACTCCCCGACGATGGAAACAAATTCTCCCTGATTCACGGTGAGGTCAATGCCGTGAAGAATCTCCAGTTCATTCGGCTTTCCCTCGTAATATGTCTTTATTATCTTTTCCATTCGGATTACTGGTTCACTCACTATTCAACAACCTCCGCGCCCGATACCGGGTCTGTTCCGTCACCTGCATCAAGTCCCATATCCTGCTCAGAGTATAACTGCTCCGGCGCAAATGTCTGACCGTCCGCGATCGAGAAAGAATAATCGTAGATCAGCATGTCGCCTTCCTTCAGATCGCCTCCGGTGACCTCCGTATAATAATCCACTTCCGCGCCGACTTCAATGTTCCTGCGGTGCGCTGTCGCCGAACCGTCCGCCGCCTTTTCAGCGACCATAACGAACGCATTTCCGTTCTCGTCATACTGAATCAGATCATACGGCACTGCCAGACACTCACCCTTCTCCTGAATCATGACTCTTGCCTTTGTCGCCATTCCGATCAGAAGATCACTGCTGTCGATTGAGATTTCCACAGAATAGCCGCCTGCAGCCGTTCCGTCGCCTGTTCCCGTGCTCTGGCTCTTCACGCGTACTACACGTGTAACCGTTCCCGAAATCTCCTCTTCCCCGGTCGCATCTGCGGTCACAGTCGCCTTCATGCCCTCCTCAAGCTTTAAGACGTCCGCCTCCTGCACGGTCGCTACCATCTTAAGAGAGCTCGTATCCTCAATCGTTAAGATGACATTCTTTTCTGTGTTGACGTCACCGACCTTGGAATTGACCGCGGTCACTACGCCGCCGCTTGGCGCTACAATCTCACAGTCCGCAAGCTGCTCCTTTAAATCCGTGAGCGTATCTTTGGCAGTACTGTCGGAATCCTTGTACTGGTTAAGCTCGGCGTTCTGCTCCGCCGACTGGATGGCGCGGTTCGTACTCTCAAGCACCTTCGCGTAATTTGTCTGCGCGTCCTCAAGCGCCTGATTTGCTGCACGCGCCGCATCATCCTTGGAATTTGGGTTCTCCGGGTCTACCGGCGCTGCGGCGATCCGGTTGACCTCATCCTGTGCACGCTGGATTGCAAGCTGCGCATCTGCAAGCTGCGTCGCCTGATCGTCCTTCGCCTGCTGTACGGCGTCCGCCGCCTGCTGGTTATTGATGCCGTCCACCGCGTTCGAATTGGAAATCGTTTTCTCGAGATCAGCAATCTTCTCCTCGATCGAGGTGGAATCTAATGTACAGAGCACATCCCCCGCCTGTACAATGTCGCCGACCTGCACATTCATGGATGTAATCTCGGAAGCCGCCTTGGACGTCACGTTCGTACTGCTTACCCCCGCAACCGTTCCCTTTAACGAAATCGTATCGGAAAGATCCCGCTTCTGCACCGGCTCTATCTCCACCGTATTGCTTACCATCGCGACTTCCTTCGTCGCATTATGTACCGCTGTGCCAATAATCACCGCCAGAAGCGCTATAATGACCAACACAACGATCAGCACCTTTTTCTTCTTCTTCGGCTTTGCAACCGCTGCGGTGCTGTTGTTTACTGTGCCCTTTTTGTCTTTCATTCTCGTCTCTCCCTTGTCATGATTTTACAATTTATGGTGATTGTACCATTATCACACCTCAAAAAAAACGGACTTAAGTAAAACTTAAGAATTCTTTCGTTTTCCTACCGTTTTTCTAAAGGTTTTGTATCTTTGTACTGTTGTAATAATACAATAGAGTTTATTTCCTGTCAAGATTTTTCTGCCGTTTTTGATCTGCGCAATGCCAGTCCTCTATTTTGGGAACTTATCCCGGAATACCGTCATCATCTCCCTTGTCAGGGAAAGCCCTTCGGGGTCATCGGGAATATCCTTATAATGCACCCATTCCGCCGTCGCAAGCTCCCCGGTATCAAGCACAATTTCGCCTGCGTCGTCAAGCTCGCAGAAATACCCCAGCAGCAGATTTGAATCGAACCCCCACGGCTGGCTTTTGTAATAGCGGATATTTTTCACGTGAAGCCCGACCTCCTCGGCGACCTCGCGCCGCACTGTCTCCTCCGCCGTCTCCCCAATCTCCGTAAAGCCTGCAATCAGCGCATAGCGCTTGTACTCGCGATTCGCATACTTCGTCATAAGAATCCGCTCTCCATCCGTCACGCCGACGATGACTGCCGGAGCGATTTTCGGGAAGACCTGATTGCCGCACGCCGGGCAGGAGAGCATACGGAGATTTTCGTCGTGGGAAAGTCTGTGCCCGCACCTGCCGCAGTACTGATTGTCACGATACCATCCGTACAGATGCCACGCCGTTGCCGCGGCAAATACGCGCTTCTTCGGATGCATTGCGCGCACCGCAAACATCCGCACGAATACAAAGTTCTCCTCCGGAGGCTCCGGGGCTTCCCTCTCCGACGGTTCCCCCAATTTCTCCTCCGGAGGCTCCGGGACTTCCCTCTCCAACGATTCCGGGGCTTCCTTCTCCGGCGATTCTGAGACTTTCCGCTCCGGCGATTCCTCGGATTTCTCCGGTAATCCTGCGAGGAAATATTTCTCCTCTCCGACCGAGAAGAGATAGACCGCCTCCGGCGTCTTCCCTCCCGCTTTCGCGCACCAGTTTTCCAACTCCTCATACCGCGGGAAATCAAGCTCCCCGTCCTTCTTTATACAAATCTCATTTCCGCGGAACATCATCATCCGGCTGTCCTTCTCCGGCTGTCTGTTCTCAAATTCATTCCGCAGACGAGACGGCATTATATCCTGTATCATCGCTTCTCCATCCTTTCACATCATCCTTCCACATCAAAAGAGCAGGCATTACATACCTGCCTGCTCCGCCGGCGGCTGCGCCGCCTTAAGCTGTGCCAAAGCCGCCTCCGCAGCCACAAGCACATCATAATTTCCTACATATGTTTTCCCGGAATCCGGCAGCGCATCATAGAGGTTGCGCGCTGTCGTGATGACAGGCTCGCTCTCTAAAGTCACCGGACCGATGCTGTTGATCAGATCGATCACTGTCTGCGCATCCTGCTGTACCGCCGCAGCGCTCTCCGTGCCCGGAAGTGTGTACACCAGAACGGGATCGCCCTTTTCGATCGTCTCATAGATGGTCTTCGCCACGGAAAGCGGCAGATTGATACAGCCATGAGAACCGTTCGTCTTATAAATATTGCCGCCGAAGCTCTTTCGCCAGGTCGCATCGTGCATCCCGACATCTCCCGCAAACGGCATCCAGTATTTCACCGGAGTCTCATAATCCTCGCCCCGCAATACGGCGTCCGTAGTCGTATATGTAACTGCAAATGCTCCGGTCGGCGAACCATGCCCCTTCGCCACATTTCCCGAGACAAAATCGCTCTCTATCACAAGCCTGCCGTCCTCATAGACAAACAGATGCTGCGCCGTCAGATTGATTTCCACATAGGAATCCCCGTAATCGTTCTCCCCGTGGCTGTTCGCGGTCTGGGAGTACACCGGTTCGCGCTCTATCTCCTCTCCGGTCGCAAGGTCGCAAAGGAGCTGCGTTACCTCACCCTCATTGTCGATCTTCCAGCCGTAGGCGCCGCCCGAGATCGTGACCTCCTTTCCATAGGAGGTCATAAGGGTCTTTGGCTTATATGCAGTGTTGTAGGTCTTTGCAAGCCCTTTGACATACTCGCGCACCGCTTCCTCGTCGACTACCGGCTCATAATCCACTGCGGACAGCCATGTGCTGATCGTCCCGCCGTCCAGAACCTCCTTCTCCTCCCCGAACTCATAGGTGATCTTCGTTTTCGCATAGCGGTTCATCTCCTCGATCAAAGAGAGCAGCTTTGTATCGTCGTCTCCGACCGCCGGATCGTCATAGCAGCCGCTCTCTGAGAGATTCAGCTCGTCCGCAAGCGACTCCACAGCCTCTACGACCGCGTCCTTCAATGCAGACTTCTGAATGGTCGTGCCATAGTCCGCAGGCACCAGCGTATAACCGTCCTCCTTCGAATAGCCCGAACAGGACGCATTTACGGGCTTGCGCTGATTCTCGTCCTGCATACAGGAAAGCTCCCCAAGCACCGCATCCAGCTTCTCCTCATCGTAGGTGACTGTCTTTTGAAGTTCCAGCTCACTGCCATTCAAAAGCGTGGCAATCCATGCAAATCCGTTCTGCTCTTCCAACAGTCCGTCAATCTCCCCGTGAAAGACCGGCGCAAGACCGATCGCATCCCCGGCAATCGTCTCCTCCCCGTCCTCTCTCTCCACAAGCTTTAAGACATAACGGTTGATTTCCTCCGTGACAAGCTGTTCCACCTTTTCTACGCCAAGACCGCCGACCTCAATTCCGTCAATCGTCGTCCCGATGCAGAAATGACTTTGAAAAAATACCGCCATACCGATATAGACCGCCGCCAGAACCGCCAGGATTCCCGCGATCACAAGTCCGATGCGTTTTTTCATATCCTCTTGTTCCCTTTCTTCTTATAGTAAACATATTCCAAATTCCGTCACATATGTATTTTTATAAAAGCGAATGTAACTTTCCATGAAAGCACACGGTTTATTATAATTCTCCAAAAATGCTTGTCAATAAATTCCCGGAATCGTAACATTTATGTAAAATATTCGTCTGATTTCGTTGTACATATGCACAAAATCTTCCCGCGCTCTTTAATTATTTCTTAAATTTTCGATAATCTTTCTTAATTTGCCCAGAATGGAATTGTTTCGGGAAAATCCGTGTGCTATAATCGCAAAAGTAAAAGATTTTAGAAGGAGTGATTCCATGAAAACAGGAATGCGCGACGCGTTTAACGCTTTTATCGAGAAAAATAAACATGGTTTTCTGCTGCTGTATTTTCTGATCTATCTTCCATGGTTCGGACATCTTGAAAAGACAGTGACAACACATTTTCATGTAATCCACGTCGCCCTCGACGATGTGATTCCCTTCTGCGAATATTTTATCATTCCATATTTTCTGTGGTTCGGTTATGTCGCATGGGGCATGGGATATTTCTATCTGAAGAATAAGGATGCGTATTTCCGTCTGTGCGCGATGCTTTTTACGGGAATGACTATTTTCCTCATTGTATCTACGATTTACCCGAACGGACATTACTTAAGACCTACGACCTTTGCGCGGGATAACATCTTTGTCGATCTGGTAAAATGGCTCTACTCTACAGATACCGCCACGAACCTGTTTCCGAGCATCCACGTGTACAACTCGATTGCCGTCAACATTGCCGTATGGCAGTGCGACAATTTCAAGAACAACCGTATGGTGCGTTACGGTTCCGCCGTTCTGATGGTGAGCATCATCCTGTCCACCATGTTCTTAAAACAGCATTCGGTCTTCGATGTTGTGACCGGAATGATTATGGCTGCCGGAATGTATATGATCGTCTACGTGAACAATCCGTTCCGCCTTCCGGTTCGCGAGGAGAAATACGAGCGCAAGCTGCACCATATCTGATTGCTTATAAAAGAAGCTGCAGAACTTACGATTTGATGTAATTCTGCAGCTTCTTTGCTTTTCCAGACCGCCTGTCTTCGCGCAGCGCTTTATATATAGTACATACTCTGCTCCGTCTCATACAGACGCGTAAATTCATTTACCAGATCTGCCAGAGTCACAGAGGATAGAATCTTCCGGTTCTCCTCATTGATGCGCTCCCAGAGCATTCCGTCCATGACCTTCGATACCGTCTCACACAGCGCGTCGCCGTTTACCGTTTCCCGCTCGATACTGCAGCTTCCCTCAAGCGCCAACAGAATCTGCTCCGCCGTGATATGCTCCGGCGCATCCGCAAGGACATAGCCGCCCTGCGCGCCCTTGACGCTCTTTACAATGCCGCTGCGTTTTAAGCTCGAAAAAACGTGCTCCAGATAGTGCACGGATATTTGATTCCGGTTCGCGATATTGACCAGCGATACATGTCCATTCGCGGAATTGACTGCCAGATCGATCAGCGCACGCACTCCGTATCTCCCCTTTGTTGATATCTTCATATAAATTCCTCCCACAGATTGTTGTAAAAAGAGCGCTGTCATGCTTCTTCTGCGCTCTTTATCATAGTATCTTTATATGAATAATATATTATCATCTGCCGGGAAAGAAGTCAACCCCCGCCTGACGGACAGAGCGAGGGTTGAAAATGCCTGCTTATTCCTGTACCAGCTTACGTGTGCCGGCTTTGATCTCGTCTAATATCTCCGCGACCGCCTCGCGCTCGTCGAAGTGGTATTTCACGCCCTTGATCTCCTGATAGTCTTCATGTCCCTTGCCGAGCAGCACGATCATATCGCCCGGCTTGGCGTGGGTCATACAGTAGGCGATTGCCTCCTTGCGGTCGTCGATCTCGATATATTTTCCGTTCTTGCGCGCAAGTCCGACCTTGATATCCGCGTTGATGTCACGAATCTCCTCGTCTCTTGGATTATCGCAGGTCAGCACGCACAGATCCGCCATCTCACCTGTCACCTCGCCCATGTCATAGCGGCGCAGCTTCGAGCGGTTTCCGCCGCCGCCGTAAACGCAGATCAGACGCTTCGGATGATACTCAAGCAGTGTTGTGAGGACGCTTCTCGTGCTCACCTCGTTGTGCGCGTAGTCGATAATCATGGAGTAGTCCTTTGACACCGGAAGAATCTCCACACGCCCCTTGACCTGTACTTTATTTAAGCCCTCAAGGACTGCCTCATCGGAAATTCCCGCCAAATGGCAGACAAGCATCGTCACCATCGCATTGTACACGGAAAATCTTCCCGGAATATGCACTTTCACCTGACAGTCCATGCAGCCGCTCACCGTAAAATGCATCCCGAGCTTTCCGTCCTCGTTGATAAAACCGATATCCGACGCAAACAGATCTACGACGTTATCCTTCACAGCGTTGCCCGCCGCCGAAAATGTCCGCACCTCGCAGGTGTGTCCCTTTAGGATTTCTTCCCAGTGTGCATCGTCCGCATTGACAATTCCGACGCGGCACTGGCGGAACAGAAGACTCTTGCAGAAAAGATATTCCTCAAACGATTCGTGCTCGGCAGGACCGATATGGTCCGGCGAAAGGTTCGTGAACACACCGTAATCAAACTGGATGCCCGCGGTGCGGTCGAGCTTTAAGCCCTGTGAAGACACCTCCATCACGACATACTCACAGCCCGCCTCCACCATCGCCGCAAACATGCGGTGAAGCTCGTAGGATTCCGGCGTCGTATTCTTCGACGGAATGTGCTCGTCCCCGATCATCGCGCCGATCGTTCCGATCAGTCCGACCTTTTTCCCTGCCATCTCCAGAACATTCTTAATCATGTAGGTGGTCGTCGTCTTGCCCTTTGTCCCGGTGATGCCGATTGTGACAAGCTTCCGGTCAGGATATCCGAAGAGCGCCGCCGACATGAACGCCAGCGCCTTTCTCGCAGACGCCACCTTAAGCACGGTAATTCCGTCGGGAATCTGCGCCGCTTCCTCCTCCCGCTCTATCACGATCGCCGAAGCGCCCTTTGCGACCGCATCCGGGATATATTTATGACCGTCCGTCACGGCTCCCACCATGCAGACAAACATCGTTCCTTCTGTCAGCTTGCGGGAATCATAGATAATATCGCGGATCTCCGTCTCCATGCTCCCTTTCAGACACTCGTATTTTAATTCCTTACAAATCTCACTTAATTTCATCTTTGCTTCCTCTTTTCATGCCAGGATATGTGACGCGTCAATTTCCGATTCGAATACCGTATGGGACGGTCCTGTCATGAACAGATGGTTCGTCGCCTCATCCCACTCGATCAGAAGCGGTCCTCCAATCTGCTCCACCGTGACCTTCCTGTCGGTGCGCCCGGTCAGCACGCCTGCCACGACCGCCGTCGCACAGCCTGTCCCGCAGCCGATCGTCTCTCCGGTTCCGCGCTCCCACTCACGGATCTTGATGTAATCGCGCCGCACAAACTCGGCAAACGTCACGTTCGTCTTGTTCGTAAAAAGTGAAGTCATATGCTCAATCGTCCTGCCGTAGCCCTCCACATCCAGATCTGCGACTGAATCCACATACATCGCGCAGTGCGGATTGCCCCACGATACCGCCGTGATGTGAAATGTCTTATCAAGCACCGTCACAGGCTGCTCGATAAATTCCGGCATATCCACGTTTACCGGAATCACCTTCGTATCAAGGCGCGGCTCTCCGATGTCCGCCCGGATATTCGACACAAGCCCGTCCGTGACGGTAAGCGTCAGATGCTGCATGCCGCCCAGCGTCTCAATGACAAGCTCGGTCTTATCGGTCAGCCTGTGGTCGTAGACATATTTGCCGACGCTGCGCAGCGCATTTCCGCACATTTCGCCCTCCGTGCCGTCCGGGTTGAACATCCGCATACGGAAATCCCCCTTCTTAGACGGACAGATGAGTACCATGCCGTCAGAGCCGATTGCAAAATGCCTGTCGCTGACAAATCTTGCCAGTTCGGGCAGATTCTTTAATTCCTGATGAATGGCGTCGATGTAGACATAATCATTGCCGAACGCCTGCATTTTCGTAAATCGCATTTCTTCCTCCTCAGCTGTTCATCGCGCGGTCTAAATCCGCAATGATATCGTCCGCATTCTCGATTCCCACGGACATTCGAAGGAAGCTGTCCGTAATGCCGAGCTTCTCCTTGATATCGAGCGGCGTATCTTCGTGCGTCTGCGTCGTCGGGTAGGTGATGAGCGTCTCCGTTCCGCCAAGGCTCTCCGCGAACATAATCATATCCACGCCCTTTAAGATTTTCTTTACCGTCTCAAAGCTGTCCACCGTAAAAGAAATCATACCGCCGAAACCCGTCGTCTGCTTCTTCGTCACCGCATAGTCCTTGTGATCCTCAAAGCCCACATAGTAGACTTTCTTCACCTTCGGCTGGGTGCGGAGCCAGTTTGCGACCTTCATCGCATTCTCATTGTGACGGTCCATGCGCACGGCAAGCGTCTTGATGCCGCGCAGTACCAGCCAGCTATCGAGCGGCGCGAGCTGACTGCCGTGAGACTTGATGTGGATATGAATCTTATCCGCAATCTCCTGATTATCACGCACTACCACGATACCGGAAATCGTATCGTTGTGCCCGCCGAGATACTTGGTTGAGCTGTGCGTTACAATATCCGCGCCAAGCGCGAGCGGTTTCTGGAAATAAGGGGTTAAGAACGTGTTGTCTACAACCGTAAGTGCTCCGATTTCCTTCGCGATCTCAGACACCGCATGAATATCAGCGACCTTCATCATCGGGTTCGTCGGCGTCTCGATGAAGAACATCTTCGTGTTCGGCCGGATTGCCGCGCGCACTTCCGCAAGGTCTGACATATCCACATAGGTGTGCTCGATACCGTATTTTCCAAATACATCCCCGATAATACGGAACGTTCCTCCGTAAATATCATCCGACAAAATCACATGCTCACCCGGATTTAAGAGGGAGAATACCGCCATATTCGCAGCCTGACCGCTCGAGAACGCAAATCCCTTGATACCGCCCTCTAAAATCGCCATCGTGCGCTCCAGTTCCTGTCTGGTCGGGTTCTCCAGCCTGCTGTATGCAAAGCCCGTAGACTCTCCAAGCTCCGGGTGACGAAATGTCGCAGCCTGAAAAATCGGCATGCTCACCGCGCCTGTAAGCGGCTCCGTACCAAGCGCACCGTGCACTGCCTTCGACTCAAAATGCAGCTCGTCTTTGGTATCGTAATCTGTGTAATTGCTGAAATTCTTCATATTATTCTTCCCTCCATCTTTGCCGGACATGCTTTTTGCTCATAGTCTTATTATACAAAACACTTTTTAGAATATATACCCGTCCAGTGCTTTTTTATATTGCAAATAGTGCTTTTTTGTATTAGAGTAAATATATCATGATTCCGATACGGGGAAATGCAGTGTATCTGCACGCCCCGGCAAAAGAAATTAACGAAAGGAAACAAGCACCATGCCGGAGTACAAGAAGGTCGGATATCTGACCAGCAGTTTTAAAATGTTTCACCTGAAAGATACCGAGCGGAAGGAATTTACCTACCACTATCACGATTTCCACAAGATTCTGATTCTCTTAAGCGGAGACGTGACCTACTGCATCGAAGGGCGCACCTACGCGCTTTCCGCAAAAGACATCGTGCTCGTCAACGCCGGAGAGGTGCACAAGCCCATCATTCACTCGGACACACCTTATGAGCGCATTATCCTCTATGTCTCCCCGGACTTTCTCGCAGGGTATGAGACAGACGACGGCGACCTCTCGCTCTGCTTTCAGCATGCTTTCGCCGAGCAGGCGCATGTACTGCGCCTGCACGCCTCGAGGACCGGCAGCCTCGGCGATTCCATCCGCAAGCTTGACGCCTCCGCGAAGGATAAGGATTATGCCTGCGAGCTCCATCAGCGCATCCTGTTTCTTGAATTTATGATACAGCTAAACCGTGCCGCCCTGCACAACCATATTGAATTCATCGGCGACTCCGCCTCAAATGAGAAGATTGTGGCGATTCTTTCTTATCTGAATGAGCATCTGACCGAGGATATCTCCATCGACGAGCTTTCCTCACGCTTCTACTTAAGCCGCTACTATCTCATGCACACCTTCAAGGAGCAGACCGGCTACACGATCGGCGGGTATCTTTTGACGAAGCGGCTGTTTCTCGCAAAGGAGTACATTGCCGCCGGAACGCCGATCACCGACGTCTGCTATGCCTGCGGCTTTAAGAACTACTCCACGTTCTCGAGAGCCTACAAAAAAAGCTTCGGGGAATCCCCGAGGGATTACCGCCAAAGCCTTTTATAGATGCCTGCCGCGCTAAGAACGATTGCTATTTACGCATAATTCCTATTATCCGTAATGAAACGCCTGCATTCCAAATGAGAACGGCTGTATCAATTTGGTCGCAAAATCCGGCATTTCTAACGCGCCCGTTCTCACATCTTCGATTTTCCGTGTCTTTCCAATGTTCGGGCATTCTGCCGGAATGTGTTCGCAAGCAGAACGACAATATTAAGAAGTTTCGTGCGGCACTTGGCAGGCTTCTGAGCAATAGGAAATTCGCCCTATTGTCTTTCGCTTGCCGAAGCACATCCGGCAGATTCCCCGCCCAGTGCAAGAGACACAGAATTTGATGTTCGAATCGGGCGCGAAGAATTGCTCGGATTTTGTTCCAACAAATATGCCACATTCCGTTCTCATTCCGGAATGCAGCATATTAACGTTCTGATAATAGGAATTATGCATATTTAAAATATGTGCTTGCGCGGCAGCCATCTCCATAAATCTACGCGCGCTCTGCCAGCGTATTCATCAGCGTCGGAATCATCTGCTTCTTTCTTGAAACAATACCGTCAAGCAGAATACCGTCCGCATCCTCCTGCTTCTTAAACGCTCTCGCAAGGAGCCTGCCCGCGTCTTCCCCGGAGAAAATTACCACGGAGGACTCTTCTAAGATGTCGGTCAGCATCACATATACCATATCAAGCTTCTTCTCGCCGAGCACCTGCGACATGAACGGACGAAGCTGTTCCCCGATGCGGTCCAGCTCCTCCCTGCTCATCGCACTGATCTGTGCGACGCCGAAATCGCAGTCGTCTGTATGAAATACCTTGAAATCCTGATAGAAGATCTCTTCTGTCGTCTTGTTCTTGAAATCGCTTCCTGCGCGGAACATCTTCTTCGCATGCTCCTCGATATCGACCTCCGCAATTTCTGCAAGCTTCTCCGCCACCGCCTTATCGAGCGCCGTGCAGGTCGGCGAGCGGAACATCAGCGTATCGGAAATAATTGCTGAGAGCAGAAGTCCTGCAATCTGTTTCGGAATCGTAACGCCCTTCTCCTCATACATCTGGTAAATGATCGTCGAGGTACAGCCGAGCGGCTGATTTCTGAAATAGACCGGGGAAATCGTCTCTAAGCTTCCAAGCCTGTGATGGTCGATAATCTCTAAAATCTCCGCCTCTCCGATGCCGTCCACCGCCTGGGACTTCTCGTTGTGATCGACTAAGATGATCTGCTTTTTCTGCATACTCATCAAATTTCTGCGGGATACCATCCCGACGTATTTGCCGTTTTCCCCGAGCACCGGGAAATCTCTGTGGCGCACCTTGGACATGACCTCTTTGACGTCATCCACATAGTCGTCAATGTCAAACGTGACCAGCTCCTTTTTCGTCATATACTGCTTGATCGGCATACTCTGGTTGATAAGACGCGCGACGGAAAAAGTATCAAACGGCGTCGTGATAATAACGCAGTCATGCCTCTCCGCAAGCTTCTTTACCTCCTCGCTGACCTCGAGTCCGCCGCCGATGACGATACAGCTCGCATTTGACCGGATTGCCTGCATCTGCGCTTCCTCGCGGTCGCCTAAGATGACAAGATCGTCGTCCTCAATATAATCCGCCATATACTCCGGGTTGGAGGTCGCCACAACGACCTTGCCCCGCACAAAATACGCGTGTTCATTTCCCGCATAGACCTCGCCGTCAATCGTCTCCGCGATTGTCTTATACTGGGTGCGCGCCGCAGAAAGCGCCCGGTTATCGAGCACATCCATATAGGAAGTCGCAATATCCTTCGTTACGATGACGCCCTCGAGCATACCGAATCTGCTCGTCACCGGAAGCGTCACGACTTCAAGCTTCTTCATCAGCTCCCACGCACGCTTTAAGGAAATCTGGCTGCTGACTCCGGCGGTCTTGCGGATGCTGATGTCCTTGATCTGCGCGCCCACATAGGTCACAAGCTCCGGTTCCGTGGCGCCAAAATGCTCTAACACATAGCGCGTCTCCTCGTTGATATTCCCGGCGCGCTTTGCGATATACTCCTTATCCTCTGTCTGATTTTTCAGATAAGCATATGAAATCGCAGCACAGATTGCATCCGTATCCGGATTCTTATGTCCAACGACCCATACCTTCTTCTTTGTGTCTGTACTCATGCTTTTCTTTCCGCCGCTCCCTTCTAACAAAGCGGACGCTGGCTTTCGCCGGCGTCCTGCTGCTTCTATCCGTCATTAGAAATTAAATACACCCAATGAATATAAGATAAATCCAATCAAAACTACAAAATTAAGAATTGAAAACCATGTCAGACATTTCACATAGCCCTTAACAGAACCGACGCCCTGCTCCATCTCGTCCATCTTCTCAATCTTGGAATCAAATTCATTGAACAGATCCTGAATGTTGCGGTAGCACTTCACATTCTCGGAATGCACCTTCTCGGAGAGATCTGTCTTGATCGACTCAAGCTGCGCAGTCGCATTCTCAAGCAAAGCCTTGACCTCTGCGATCTGTCCCTCGGAAAGCTTTTTATTTGCGATTGCCTGCTCCTCGAGAAACTGTTTGTTCGTCGCAAGCTGCTCCTCGGAAAGCTTCTTATTTGCCTCGATCTGATCCTCAGAAAGCCTGCGGTTCGACTCAAGCTGCTGCTCGCTGGCATTCCT
Organism: Roseburia sp.; assembly: GCA_017937095.1. Classification (GTDB taxonomy): domain Bacteria; phylum Bacillota; class Clostridia; order Lachnospirales; family Lachnospiraceae; genus Roseburia. Next base: position 106,754 of record JAGBEG010000022.1, read on the forward strand.
GACCTGCACGACCTGCTGGGAAATGCTCGTCTCAATCTCCGTCATCTTCCTCGTAACACGGTCCGCAAGCTCATCTACCTTTGCGGTGAACTCTATTACGATCTTATCCGCTTCCTCCTGACGCTCTGTCAGAATATTCTGCCACTCCTGCGCCTTGCCCTCGCGCTCATTTACAATCGACTGCAGTTCCTGAACCTTGTTCTCCTTCGCTGCAAGCAAATCCTGAAGCTGTTTCGCTTTCTCTCTGAACTCATCAATCTGACTTAATAAGAAATCTTCTTTTTCCACTTCGCTTTGTGTCCTTTCCCGTTCCTGCGTGCTCTTCTTTGTGTCATAGCCCCCGCCGTCTTCCGGTCTGTATTCATCTGTCCGCGCTTCCGCTGTTCTCTCTGTCTGTCTCTCCGCCGGTCTGCGCGCTTCCGCCGTTTTCTCTGTCTGTCTCTCCGCCGGTCTGTGCGCTTCCGCTGTTCTCTCTGTCTGTCTCTCCGCCGGTCTGTGTACTTCCGCCCGCGCTTCCGTCGTTCTTTCTGTCTGCCTCTCCGCCGGTCTGTGTGCTTCCATCCGCGCCGGCTCCCTCGCGGGTCTGCCTGATCTGGGGTGAATCTGCGCCAGTAAAAGCTGAAACAGGTTTGCCATAAACGCTTCCTCCCTTTGTGCTTTCCGTACAAAAAACACCTATTGGTATTCTATCATTATCATTTTTCTTTGTAAAGCAGGAAAAAATGTCATGTATTACCTGTATTCCGTCCGTCTCTGCCGGACGAGCAGCGGCACTTCCGCAAGCAGCATCGCCGCCCAGCCGATCAGATAGGAGACCGGAAGCGCCACGATTCCAAGATTCGTCAGAAATACCAGCGGAATTGCCGACGCAACACGCACGCCCATATTCACAAGGCTGCTCACAAGCGTCACCTTCAGATCGCCCACGCCCCGAAAATATCCCTGAATCCCATTCGTATAGGCAGGCAGCAGATACATCGCCGCAATCACGCGCAGATACGCTGTGCCAAGCCCGATGACCTCCGTATCATCCACGAAAAGCGCCATCAGCGGACGCGCAAATGCAAAGCAAACCAGACAGATGACGACGGCATACACCGTCTCTATCGCAAGCCCGCACCGGAAGCCTTCCCGGATGCGCTCCTTCTTCCCCGCCCCCTTGTTCTGTGCAATCAGCGCTGTCATTGCATGTCCGATATTCTGCTCCGGCGTATATGCAAAATCGTCAATCCGGTTTACGACTGCAAACGCTGCCATTGCCGGGACGCCCATCGTATTGACGATCGCCTGGATTGCGATCTTGCCAAGCTGCACAGTCGCCTGCTGCATGGCGCTGACCCAGCCATAGCGCACTGTCTTTTGAAACAATTTCCAGTCGAATATCATCCATTTTCTTCCAAGGCAGAGAATCTCCACCCGTCCTTTGATATAAAGACCGCACAGCAGGCAGCACAGCGCCTCGCTGATCACCGTCGATACGGCGCACCCGTTGCTCCCCCACTTTAGCACGACAACGAAGAACAAGTCTCCCGCAATATTGAGCACCGCGCTGATTATAAGGAAGTAAAGCGGCGAGCGGCTGTCTCCAAGCGCCCTTAACGTGCCCGCATAAAAATTATATATAAATGTAAAGACCAGCCCTGCAAAGATGATCCGCAGATATGCCGTCGCTGTGGGAAGTACCTCCTCCTGCGTCCGGATCAGCCAGAGAAGCTGCGGTGTAAACAGAATGCACACAAGTGCAAACAGTACAGAAAAGCATAAGCCGCCGATCATCGTGGAGCTGATCTGACGCTCCAGCGTCTCATAATCCTTCGCTCCGTAATGCATCCCCATCAAAACGCCTGCACCCATGCACATACCGCTGATGAACAGAATGGCAAGCGCCATGAGCGGACTGCATGTTCCCACCGCCGCAAGCGCTTCCTCCCCGACAAACCCTCCCACGATCATGCTGTCCGCCGCATTGTAACACAACTGAAAAAGATTCCCCAGGACAAGAGGAATCGTGAATTTTACCAGTAAAGGCGCAATCGCGCCCTCCGTCATATCGTTCGTCATAACCGCCGCCCTGCCTATTTCTTATTCTGCCTGCGAATGATGCGGATGATCCGGTACTCATAATAGAGAGCGTCCGCTACCATGAGCACGACCACGATCAGACTGTAGCCCGGCTTTAGCTGTTTTCTCATCACATCGCAGATACTTGTAAAAAGCAGCCCTCCCACAAAAATCAGCTTGGCTGACCGCACCATGCGAATCGTGTATTTTCTCACCGCGCCGCTGCATACTTCTTTTGTAAGCCCATTGACGCGCTCGGGATAAACGCCAAGAAGCGTAAGCCCCGCATAGATCAAGAGCATCGCCGCCACATTCATCACGATATCCAGAACCTGTGCGCCGTAAGCGATTCCGTAATAAATCTGAAGCCCCAGATAGACCATGGCCGCCACAAGTCCTACCGCCTCCGCGAGCATTGCCGCCCATGTCAGTTCATTCTTCTTCATGCGTTGCACTCCTTCCCTCATTCCTGTCATCCGCTTTGCTTCCTGCTGCTCTCTTTATCTTCCTGTCATCCGCTTTGCTTCCTGCTGCTCTCTTTATCTTCCTGTCATCTGCTTTGCTTCCTGCTGCTCTCTTTATCTTCCTGTCATCCGCTTTGCTTCCTGCCATCCGCTTACTCCCACAGGCTCTTTCTCCATGCCTCCACCAGACGCTCCACGTTCCACGCGGCATTCGCCGGGCTTGTCGAGGGAAGCCTGCACACCTCCGGCATCCCGTCCCTCATGCAGTACTTTAAGAAAAGCTGATATGCCGTGGCTCCGTTTACGCCGATTTTCCTGATATCCGCATGTCCCAGAATACGGTTCATATCATTCGCAACTACGTTTTTAATAGATGCATCCGATGAGCCTGCAATATCGCAGGAGGCAATCACATCCCACACCGCGATATGATTGCGCAGAAGAAACTCCCGCTTTTCTTCTATGGTGCAGGGAACCTCCTCCCCGCATATTCCCGCCGTCACCTTCCAGAACCGGTTCTGCGGATGCCCGTAGTAGAACTGGTTCTCTCTGGACTTCACCGAAGGGAACGAACCAAGAATCAATATTTCTGACGTCTCGTCAAATACCGGTTCAAACGTGTGAACCACATGTGTAAGCTCCATAAGTCTCCCATATCAAAGCGGCACCAGTGCTTCACTGATGCCGCATCCTCTCTTATTTATTTATAATCCGCTACGTTGGAACTGTCAACCTTTTCAAACGGAACCCATACATACTTGCCATCCTCGGAAAGTCCTTCCATTCCCTCCGTGGTGCCGCCGGAGCCAAGCGCGATCGCCGCCTTTACTGCCGCCTCGCCCTGTCCGGTTGCCGACTGATATACCGTAAATGCCATATCCCCCGCTTCAATCGCTGCGCAGCCGTCCGCTGTCGCGTCGATTCCAAGGATCGGCACTCCGGTCACTCCGTTCTTCTTGCAGGAATCAATTACACCGAGCGCCATCGAATCATTGTTGCACACCACAACATCAAATTCCCTGCCTGTCTGTAAGAATACATCGAAATACTCTTCCGCGATTCCCTGCTCCCAATTTGCATTGTCCTCAAATACCATGTTGATTGTCTTGCCGGATGCTTTCAGCGTATTCTTAAGCGCCTCCGACCTTCCCCTGGTCGCCGAATGATTCTGCGGTCCCTTTAAGAGTACCACATTGATCTCGCTCTTGTCACTCATCTGTTCGAGAATGTACTCCGCCTGATACTGTCCCGCCACTTCCTCACTGGAACCCACATACATATATTTGTCCGGCTCAAGGAGCGAATCATCCGGGCAGCTATTGTAGAATATGATCGGCACGTCGCCCGCAGTCGCCTCAAGCTCCAACACTGTATCGGCGTCTACCGGACCGCACATGATAACGTCATAATCTTCCGCCACCGCCTGCTTGATGTGCGCCACCTGATTCTCAATGGAATTTTCCGCGTCATACACAACGATGGATGCGCCGTTCTCCTCCGCCGTCTCCTGCGCTGCCGCAATCAGCACGCTTCGGAAGGTATCCGCCTGTGAGAGCGATACGAAAATCTTAATGCCGTCTCCGTTTCCCGCAGTCTGCGACGCCCCGTTTCCCGCGCCGCAGCCGCACAGACAGCCGACTCCCAATGCAGCCGTTAAGACCGCACTCATTATTTTCTTCATCTTGTTCCCCTCCTTATATGCGGAACAGCCCGACCTGCTTCGCCAGTTCTTCAGACGACTCTGTCAGGCTTCTGGACTCGTTCGCCACATGCTGGCTGTTTTCCGCGATGCCCTTTGCCTGCTCTAACATCGATTCCGAAGTAGCAAGAATCTCATCGGAGCTTGCCGCCTGTTCCTCGGAGATTGCCGCAACGTTCGTCGCGACCTCATCCACCTGATTGATCTTCTCTACCATCTGATCGATCAGATCGCTTGTCTCCTGTATGTTATTGAAAATCACATCGAACGTCTCGATTGCCGTGTCGATCAGCTTACTGCTCTCATTGATATGCTCCGCGCTGTCGCCCGCCTGCCGCACGGTATCTCCTACAAGGGAATTGACCTGATCGATCAGTCTGGAGATATGCTCAACGGACGCCGTACTGTTGCTTGCCAGTGTTCCGATTTCCGAAGCGACCACTGCAAAGCCTCTTCCTGCCTCGCCTGCCCGCGCCGCCTCAATGGAAGCATTCAACGACAGCAGATTCGTCTCCTCGGCGATGCTTCCGATAAGCTGCACGATCTGCACGATCTCTCCGGACGCCGTTCCTACCTTGTTGACCGCCGTCTTAAGATTCTCTATCGAGGTACGGATATCCTCAAGCGCTTCGCCGACGCGCTCCATGTCTCCGCGCCCCTTCTGGGAAACCCTGACCGTCTCGCGCATCTTATTCTCGACGTTTAGGCTGTCATCCTTCGTATCTGACACAACGCCTGCCAGTCTCGTCGCATTATCCGCGATCTCATTTACGGAAATAGAGAGCTGGTCCACCGTCATGTTCAATTCACTCATCGACTGCGACTGGATGGATGCTGCCGAGTGCATTTCCCTTGATACATTGTCGCTGGAATCCGCCTGCCTGCCAAGTCTTCCCGAGATATCTCCCATGGAAGAGAGCATCCGTTTCATGGATTCGATGAACTGCTCTACGCTGCGGCTCATCACTCCGATCTCGTCGTTGCCCTCGGTCGTCACAGATACAGTAAAATCGCCGTTTGTCATAGCGGTAATCACCTTCGTCAGCTTCTTGACCGGATTGATTACCATATGGGTCACACGCTCAATCACGACGCACAACACCAGAATGGAAATGACGCTGATAATAATCATGATCGTCCGCAGCTCCATCATATCCGCCAGAACAATCTTCGTGGGAATGTAGGATACCAGCACCCAGCTTGTGCCGGAAACCTCCTTAAATACCGTCATGTTTCCTTCCAATGTGCAGAAATCATAGTCGCGCTCCGCAATCTTTTGTGCAACGCTCTTCTCAAATACCGTGCTTCCCTCCGCTCCAAGCTTCGTGGAAATCAGCGCAGAATCACGATGCGCCAAAATCGTACCGCTGTTGACGTCAATGAGGAATGCCTCCGCATTTTTCATCTCGATAAAGGCGTTGACGATGACCGTGATGCGGTCTAACGTCATATCCGCCGAAATCACCTTCGTCGTTCCCGAACCGTCATTTAATATACCGGATGCGCTGATGACATTCACGCCCTGGGAATTTGTATAAGGGGAACCGATCGCCATATTGACTCTGGAAAGCCCCTCCTGATACCATGTGCTGTTTAGCGGGTCATCCTCACTCATCTCGGACTCCGACGCCTTCCATACCTTCCCGTTCTCATCCGCGATATAAAGTCCCTGCGGATAATCGGAATTATAATTATAGTAGGTATCCAGCATCGTCTGAAGTTCCTTCTCATCCGGCTGCGTAGTCTCAATCGTGCTCTTTACGATCTGAAACGCCGCGATATTTTCATTCAGCCATGCCTCGATCTGCGACACCTGGTTCTCCACAGAGGATTCCAGCAGATTCTCGGAATAATTCTCGATCACTCTCGCCGAAGTCATATACGCAATCAGCACCAGCACCACAATAATGACTATGACGATCGGCACGATTACCCCCAAAAGCTTCAGCTTAATGGACACGATTCCCTTCTGCTCTGCGTTCTCTTTTGCCATTTTCCCAACTCCCTTTTCTTATGTTTCTGACATATATCAAAATTGCATAACTGTATAGGTATATTGTCTCATTTACATACAGCAGTGTCAATGCAATTTTTTCTTGAAAATCAATAACCCTGTGCTATAATTAGGAAGGTTAGTGCAGACACTTTGGCTGCACCAGAGAGGAGAACCATACATGGACAATATTATGATCCCCAAAGATTATCATTCTGAATTGAATCTGCATGACACGCAGATTGCGATCAAGACCGTAAAGGACTTTTTTCAGGGTCTTCTGGCACTGCGTTTGAATTTATCCCGTGTATCTGCGCCGTTGTTCGTCGATCCGTCATCGGGCCTTAACGACAACCTAAACGGCGTCGAGCGCCCTGTCACCTTCGATATTAAGGAACAGGACGGCAGAACCGCCGAGGTCGTACAGTCGCTCGCCAAATGGAAGCGCTACGCCTTAAAGAAATACGGTTTCGAATACGGCGAAGGTCTTTATACCGATATGAACGCCATCCGCAGGGATGAAGATACCGACAATATCCACTCTATTTTCGTGGATCAGTGGGACTGGGAGAAGATTATCCGCAAGGAGGAGCGCACCCTCGAGACCTTAAAGGAAACGGTGACTACCGTGTATAAATGCCTGCGCAAGACAGAGAAATACATGGCGATCCAGTACGATTACATAGAGGAACTGCTTCCGCATGATATTTTCTTCATCACGACGGAAGAGCTTGCCGAGATGTTCCCGGACAATACGCCGAAGGAACGCGAGTACTACATCACCAAGACCAAGGGCGCGGTATGCCTCTTAAAGATCGGCGACAAGCTCGAGAACGGCGAGCCGCATGACGGCAGAGCCCCGGACTACGACGACTGGTCCTTAAACGCCGATATCCTTGTATACTACCCGCTGATCGATATCGCGCTTGAGATTTCCTCCATGGGAATCCGCGTTGACAAGGCGGCGCTGCTCTCACAGCTTAAGAAGGCAGGCTGTGAGGAGCGTGCAGAGCTTCCGTTCCAGAAAGCAGTCATAAACGAAGAGCTTCCTTATACGATCGGCGGCGGTATCGGACAGTCCCGCATCTGTATGTTCTTCTTAAGAAAAGCGCATATCGGCGAGGTGCAGTCTTCCCTGTGGCCGGAAGACGTCGTTGCCGCGTGCGAGAAGAACGGAATACAGCTTTTATAAGGTATAGGTGCAGGAGGCAGACCTGTACACAGGAAACCGATAATTTCCGCAAAATCAAAACAGAGTCAATGAATTGTGAAAAGCATGTATCACAATCATTGGCTCTGTTTTTGCTAACGCCACTTTTGGGCTAATCAAACTTAAATCCTGCAAGCAGCGATCCAAGGCTTGTTCCGGTCGGCGTGTGATCGGTGTATTCCTCTAAATCCGCCGCGCCCTCGGTATCGACCATCTCCTCTTCAAGCGCCTTCATGGAAAGGCTGATCTTATTGTTGTTGGTGTTCAACACCTTCGCCTTTACCTTCTGTCCCACCTTAAGCACCTCGGACGGCTTTCCGATTCTGCGCTCACAGATCTGTGAGATATGAACCAGACCGCTCAATCCGTTGCCAAGATCGATAAATGCGCCGTACGGCATCAGGTTTTCCACGGTTCCCTCCATGACAGTCCCCGGCACGATCATCGAAATCTTGTGGGCCCGCTCCTCCGCTTCGGCTTCAAGCGCTACCGCCTTGCCGGAGAGTACGAGCTTCTCCCGCTCTTCCTCCACCGTAATGACGCGAACCGGAATCTCTTTGCCTACCCAGCTCTCCGTATCTTCGACGTAAGCCGATGTGATCTGGGATGCCGGAATGAATGCGCGGATGCCCTCTAAGTATGCGACCACGCCCGCCTTGACGCTCTCCTTGATGCGGACCGTGACCGTCGTGCCGTCCTCCATCATCTGTTTCAGCTTCTCCCATGCAAGCGCTTCGTTCGCTTCCTTTCTGGAAAGCAGGATATTGCCCTGCCCGTCATCGGTCTTTACTACCGTCGCCTCGAGAACGTCTCCCACATGCACCTCGTCCGCCACTGAGAAATCCGGGTCGCTGCTTAAATCCGCGACCTTGATGATTCCCTGTGCGTAGTATTTGAGGTCTAAGGTGACCTCCTCCTCGTTCACGTCAATCACCGTTCCCGAAAGGATGTCCCCCTCATTCACCTTGCGGAAAGACGCTTCCAGCTCCTCTTTGTAATCGTCCATTGTTTCCATCTGTGTACACCTCCGTCTGTTTTTGCGGGAAGAAGGGCGCTCTGCGCCCGCACTCCCGCGCTGTCCTATACTGAGTGTACCACATTTTTTCTGAAATCCAAGAGCTATTTCTCTTAAGTTTCCATCTCCTTATTCTGCAAGCCTCCGATTTCGCCGAACAGCGGTGAAAGCTCCCCTTCATATACGATGTGAAGCTCGTGCAGCGCCCGGGTCACTGCGACATACAAGAGCTTCGCGTCCCCCTCACTCTCCCCGTAAGCCTCCGACGTGGGATCTGCCAGAATGACCGCGTCAAATTCCAGACCCTTCGTCAGATGAATCGGCAGCACCATGACGCCCTGTGTAAAGTCTGTCTCCTCCTCCGTCTCGCCAAGCCACACCCTCACGCGCGCCGCCTCCGCCTCGTCCCGGCAGATGACTGCCGTAGTTCCATATCCCCGTCCTGCGATATCCGAAAGCACCTTACGAATTATTTCCTGCATTTTCCCTTTTGCATGATGGAATTCCACCGCTCTGCCGTGACGGATGACCGGAGTGATCTTATAAGCGCCAAAGGACGCCTTCTCTAAGATTTTTCCGGCATATTCGGAAATCTCTATCGTATTCCGGTAGCTCTTGGAAAGCACATGAAAGCGTTCCCGCTCCCCCGCGAACACGCCTTCTCTCACCTCCTCCCAACTGTTCATGCCTGTCTCATAGTTGATGTTCTGCGACACGTCCCCCATAACGGTGAAATGGCAGTTCGACAACACCTGCTTTAGGACATAATACACCGCCGTCCCGAAATCCTGCGCCTCGTCAATAATGATCTGGGCGTATTCATCGGTAAGCGCCTTTGCCGTCACCCGCTTCCAGATCAACACCAGCGCCGCCAGATCGTAGACGTGAAAGTGTCCTGCCTGCGGCAGCGTACAGGGCGCAGCCTGCCGTTTCTTTGCATACTCCGCTAAAAATTCCTCATAAATTTTTAAGATGTCCGCATCCGCCTTTTCCATTTTAAAATAGCCCTTATACTGCATTTTGACAGCTTTCTTTTTCTCTGCGCTCTCCTCCTCTGTCATCAGAAACGCGATCCGCTTCTGAATCCGCTCGTTTAAGAGCTTCTGAAGCTGTAAGATGGAGTATTCCGGATTTTCCTTCAGCGTATCAGCGATGCTCTCCGCCGGTAAAATCACTCCGATTTTCTCATCACGGATATCCTCCGTGGGAATCAGCCGCGCCTTTCGCCTCGCCAATGCCTGCTCCAATGCAAGCACAAATTCCATCCGGCTCTTATAAGCGTCTTCTGCGGGAACAGGCGCAGCCGCTTTCTCCTTCTCCTTCTTTTTCCCATAGATTTTTGCAAGCGCTTTTCCCTGCTCCTTCTCCAGCAGATCCCGGAAAAATAAATCCATCCGCTTTTGCCTGACGTTATGGACGTCAAGCTCCGGCAGACCGCTTGTGATGTAGTGGAGCAGCATATCGTTTCCGCCGATAATGCAAAATTCGTCCGGTACGAATTTCTTCTCATAATTGTATAGAATATAGGAAATCCGGTGCATCGCCACCGTCGTCTTGCCGCTTCCCGCCACGCCCTGCACGATTACGTCACAGTAGGGCGATTCCCGTATGATCTCATTCTGTTCCTTCTGGATCGTTGAAATGATATCGCCGAGCACCACATCCTTATTCTGGGAGAGGTACTTCACCAGCAGTTCGTCCGTCGCCACCGTATCGTTATCATAATAGCCCAGCAGTTCCCCGCCGTTTACGTCAAACGTGCGCTTTAACGTCAGATCCACCTTGATCTCGCCGACCTCCGGCACGAAATAGCTCCCCGCTCCCAGTTCGTTTTCATAATAAATCGAGGAGACCGGAGCGCGCCAGTCCACGATCAGCACATCCGTGCGGTTCCTCGTGACGCCGTTTTTGCCGATGTAGAGCTTTTCCGTTCTGCCGTTTTCGGTTTCCCTGTAGTCCACCCTGCCAAAATAGGGTTTTTCCAGCGCCGCACGATTCTTGCGCAGGGCGTTCTCATTGTGAAAAAGCATATCCCTGCTCACAATCAACTGATTGTACAGCTCCATATCCCCGGCAGCCACCGCAGCGTACAGTTCTTCGGTCTCCTGCCGTCCGGCGGCTACCTTCTGTTCATAGCCACTGATATTTTCCCGGATCGCCTCCCTGCACATCTTAAAATGTTCCAATTCTTCCTTCATATTCTGCCTCCCATTTCTTTTTCCCGCACATCAATGGTATGGTTAAAGGATAACAGAAAAGAAAAAAAGTACTAGACTTATAATCGCGGTTGTGGTAAGCTATATAATGAAGTGTACCTAAAAATGGCTTTTTCCATACAGGTACATTTTTTTTGTGCCGGAAAACTGCTCCTGAAACAGCCTCCGGCATAAAATTTTTTCTTCTATATATAATAAGATCATGCAGTTTTAAATACGATGACTGCCTTGAATAAGTCTCCGTCCACCTCGATGTTAAATTTTCCGCCCTGCGCCTCGGTAAAGCTCTTTGCGATTGCAAGCCCTAACCCTGAGCCTTCCGTATTTCTCGATACATCGCCGCGCACGAACCGCTCCGTAATCTCTCCCGCATCAAAATTCAGCTCGCTTGCAGACATGTTCTTCAATGTGATTTCCACGGTATTCTCCGTCACCGCCACATAAACTCTGCTCCCCGGCATCGCATATTTCTGGATATTCTGAAACAGATTTTCGAAGATACGGAAGGTCTTCTGGTTATCGAGCATCAGAATCACCTTTTCCTCCGGCAGATTCCAGCGCAGCTTAAAGCCGAGCTCCTCGAACTTCTCCACATGCTCAATCGACACCTGTTTTAACAGATTGCAGACGTCCACCTCCATCGGATGCAGCACGATATTGTCGCTGGTCGCCTTGCTCACCTCAAAAAGATCCTCAATCAGCACCTTAAGCCTTGCCGCCTTCTTATCGAGCGTATCAATATAGGAGCGGCGTTCCTCCTCCGTGATATCCTCCTTCTTTAACAGTTCCACATAAGTCGTGATCGCGGTGAGCGGCGTCTTCAAGTCGTGCGAGACGTTCGTAATCAGGTCTGCTTTCATGCGCTGGCTCTTTACCTCTTCGTCAACCGCTTTCTTAAATCCGATCCGCACCTTTGCAAGCTCCGCCTTGTAAGGTTCAAAGATGCCGAGATCCTCTGTGATCTCCGTGTCGAGATCCCCCTCCGCCATCCGGTTTACCGCGCGAAGAAGCGCCTGATAATCGCGTCCCGCCCTGTCGTAATATTTCTTGATCAGGAAGAACAGTATGACAGAATAGATGAGCAGCGCGCCGATTCCGAAGAACCACATGACGGAGCAGACGGAAAGCACGATAAAATTGATCGTCACAATTTTTACAATTGTCTTGGTCGATTTCTCTGAAAAGTCGATGTGGCGGACCTCATCCTTTAGCTGTTCCCACTTTTTCTTAAGCCATGGGAAAATCTGATAGATAAAGCTGTATTCTTTTATATATGCCCGGAGTCCCAGCGGCAATACGGGGTACAGGAAATATAGCGAAAGATACCATATGACGTACATCACTGCGACGGTGAGGAAGATTCCCCCAAACTGTGACACCGCCTCGAGCGCCGCGCCTGTCTTTAGCACGCCAAAGCCGTCCTCATAGTAGGAGTACTGCGAAATTGACTCCAAAAGCAGCGTCTCCATGCTAAACACGAACATAACTCCTATGAATGCGGCTTCCATCAGATACCAGTTTCCGGGACGTTCCATAGAAATATCCTCTTTCCAGATACGCCTGCTTCTTGTGATAAGCACCAGAACCGCCACGGCTGCCAGTCCGCCCAGATACAGCATAAGACCGCCTTCCTCCTCACAGGCGTCCTGCCACAGGTAATAGACGTTGTAATCCGTGCCCCCCGCATCCAATCCGAGCGACAAACTCCCGTTATCCTCTTTCGGGATTCCATAAATGACCGTGAAATTCTTCGGCTTTCCCGCCTTGTACTCATCCGGGATTGCATAGTTTTCCATATCTCTTTGCAGAAGATTTTTCCGGTCTACGTGCTGGAAATTCTTAATCAGCGCGCTTGGCGTGATGTAACGGTCATAGACCGTCTCGATTTCAAATGCCCCGTTTTCATCAAAGCTTAAAATAAAGAAGTCAGAGTAATCGTTCAGCAGTTGCGCGTCAGGTTCCGAACTGTTATACCCTATCACCTCTTCCAGCGGTCTGTCGGTGTTCTTCTCGTAATCGATATCACTCCGGTAAATGCAGTAATCAATCTCCCAGCAAGTCTCTTCGAACTCGTTCTGCCAACCTTCGAGGATCTCCTCCATCGCGTCTGCATATGTTCCTTCCACCATTCCCGTCTTGATCAGATAGACGTCCGCGGCAGTCATATTCTGCTGGTTCTGCTGTTCCTCAAGATAGAGACAGAAGCATCCCCTGTAAAGCTTTGCAATGACATCCTCATCGACACTCTCATCCGCCGCCTCCTCAGCCTGCTTCTGCCGGTTTTCAATTCTCTTTCCGGCGCGTTCATAGATTGACGGGAAAAATGCAAGCGTCACCAATGTCACCAGCAGGATTCCTACAACAGTAATTGCCATTCTTTTGTTATGGCTGTTTTTCGATTTTATATCCAACGCCCCACACCACCTTCAAATATTTTGGTTCCTTCGGGTTGATTTCAATCTTATCCCGAATGTTTCTCACATGCACCATAATCGTATCCGTATTGATTGCTTTCTCATTCCACACCCGCTCATAGATTTCTTCCGCAGAATAGACCCTTCCCGGGCTTTTCATCAAAAGCGCCAGTATCTTGAACTCGATCGGCGTCATCTTCACCGGCTTTCCGTCCACAAAGACCTCCACCGTGTCCTCATTCAGTTCCAGCCCGCCGATCACATACACGCGGTCGCTCGCTTCCTGCGCATTTCCTTTATTGGAAAACTTCATGTAACGGCGTAGCTGGGAATTGACGCGCGCCATCAGTTCAAGCGGCGTAAACGGCTTTGTCACATAATCATCCGCCCCGATGTTAAGCCCGATGACTTTGTCCGTCTCCTCCGACTTCGCAGAGAGCATGATCACCGGAAAGTCATGGGACTCCCGAAGCTTCATTGTCATGGTCACGCCGTCCATGCGCGGCATCATGATGTCCACGATTGCAAGATGTATGTCCTCTTTCTCTATCACGGCAAGACCTTCTACTCCGTCCGCCGCCTTAAAAACGTTATAATTCTGGCTCTTTAAAAATATCTCGATTCCGTCCCGAATCTCTTTATCGTCCTCTACGATGAGAATATTGTACTGTTCCATTGCGTGCTCCTTATGTGTCGTAGTTTCGTGTATTTGTGCCCTACTTGTATACTATACCACACCTCTGCGCTGCACCGGAACCATCTGACTGATTTCCTCTGACATTTTTCCACATACCTTTCTGTAATACTGCTCGGCGCGTCTTGCGACTTCCTCCTCCGCATAGAGCATCGCGGTTCTGACAGCGTTTTCTCCCATCTGCCTTTTCCGCTTTTCATCCTCTACGAGCGCCGCGACCCTGCCTGCCCAGTCTGCGGCATCCCCTGCTGTCAGAAATCCGTTCTCACCGTCGGAGACAATATCCCGCACCCCGGACGCATCCAGCGCAACAACAGGATTTCCCGCCGCCATCGCCTCAAGCAGCACAATTCCCTGCGTCTCCGACTGCGAAGTAAACAGAAATGCGTCGCAAGCCGCCTGATAATTTTTCATCTCGCTGTTCTCTATATTTCCTACGAAAACGACATGCTCCGACAGCCCAAGCTCCTCTGCCAGATGCATGAGATTTTCTTTTTCCGGTCCGTCGCCGATAAACAGGTGGCGAAACGTGCGCTTCTTTTTCTTAAGAAGACGTCCCAGATGGGCGAGCCCCTGCATCTGGAATATGAGATTCTTCTCTGCTGCAAGCCTTGATACCGTGCAGAACAGATAGTCCGCATCCCCGATATAGCGCTGCCTGATTTCCGCAGCAATCTTCTGATCCGGTGAGAACGCATCCTGCGGCATTCCCGTCGGCAGCACTTCCACTGGCTTTATCACCTCTTTTCCGTACAGATAGGAACGGATTCCGGGCGTCGGGGCGACCAGAAGGTCGCAGCGGTTGCAGAAACGGCGCAGATACCAGTCCAGAAATCCGGTATGCTCCTCAAAGCTTTCCAAACCACGTATGTAATGCAGATACTCCATATACCTTGTGTGATAGGTAAACACAACCGGTATGCCAAGCTTTCTGCGGATGTGCAGCGCCACGTTTCCGACAAGCGCGGGGTGATGCACATGAATAACGTCAATCTCAAGCTCCCGCACTTTCTTTAAGAAAACTCCGGTCAGCACATCCGGCACAGGCGCGCCCGCCACCCTGAACGGAAAAGACGGATATCTTATCACATAAGGCTCCTCCTCCCCTTCTCCATAGCTTGGCGCGAACACCCACACCTTATGTCCCCTCGCCCGGAGCGCCTCCGCCAGATGCTCAATGGAAACCGGAACCCCTCCGATATACGGTTTGTAATTATTTGTAAACATTGCTATTCTCATAGCTTCCTCTCCCTTCGTCCTTCACTGACATTTCCTATTCTTCGCATTTGTAGTCATTGTACCCGGCTTTCCTGCGGCTCACATTTTATCCGATATGGAACATGGAAAATACCGCATCCCCGAACACATATCCCGCGCCGACAAATACAAGATTCCACACAGCCACCCCCAGCATCGAACTGACGACATAACTGCGGAAATCCATCCGTATGATTCCCGCCGGAATCGAGATGAGCGTACGCACCATCGGCATCAGCTTGCTCACGAAGATTCCAACGCTTCCCTTCTCTCTCAGATACGCCATTTTCTCCTCAATCAGCGGACGATGCTTCGGAAATCTACGATAATATTTCTGTAAGAACCATTCCCCGCCGCCCCTTCCGAGCGCGTAGAGTATGATGCTTCCCGTCAGCCCCGCCGCAATGGTGATCACCATCGTCAAAAAAAAGTTAAGTCCGCCCCGCGCCGCCCAGATTCCTGCAAGCGGCATAATCACCCCCGCCGGGAACCCCGGGAGATTCAAATACTCCAACAGTACAATCACATAAATTGCAATCGGACCATATGTGATAAAATACTGCATGATCGTCTCCATATCCATCTGTCCTTCCTCCTCTCCTGCTATATTATCCTACCGGATTCATCCAAAAATCCCCTGCAGAAAATTCCAAAGATTTTCTAAAGAAACGGTTAGGTTCTGATGAACTTGCTGTATAGTCTATTTGCGCTACATATATAGGTATCAAAGTGCAAATTTTTAGAATTATTGTCTTGACAACATGAATTTCGTATAGTATAGTAGTACAGGTGTTGAGGTAATTCACACAGATGCTGCTGTGGCTCAGTCGGTAGAGCGTCGCATTGGTAGTGCGGAGGTCACGGGTCCGATTCCCGTCAGCAGCTTATATGAAAAGCCCCAGTAAAATCAAGATTTCCTTGAATTTGCTGGGGCTTTCGGTTTTTCTGCATTACACTTTCGTGCAACGGAATGTACCGAAATACAACACAAATTAGCGCATATGCAACACGATTTGCAACACGAAATCCGACACAGATTCCTCCATGTCGTCATCCCTCTTACAACGATTCCAGACCCACTTTCCAGCTCTTCGGTCCAACAATACCGTCCGCAATAAGCCCGTGGCTCGCCTGCCAGTTCTTTGTCTTGCTCTCCGTGCCGCTGCCGAAGGTTCCGTCTGCTGTTGCCCCTACAATGATCTGCCATACCTTGACCGCTTTCCCCTTGCTACCTCTCTTGATTGTTGTCATGTCGTATTCCTCCTCGCTCTTGTTTGATGTTCCTGTCGCCGTTGTTGCCGTGCTTGTCCCGGCAACCGGTGTATTACCCGTCAGCAGCTTATATGGAAAATCGCGGGAAATCAAAGTTTTGTTAGAAAATCAATGGTTTCCGGCGATTATTTTTGTCATAATTTTGTCATAAAAAAAAGCCGAATACATAAGATTTGCTATAATCTCATATATTCGGCTCACTATCATTCTTTTAACAACAATATTATACATCCAAATGAACATTTTCGCGATTATTAATCTCATCAATAAACGCTCTCATCATCTTACTAATCTGCCCCGCCTGACTGACTCCGGCAATATCGCAGGCTGCTGCAAATTCCTCTGTCAAATTTCTTTTCAGCTTATATGACTTGCTTATCAGCCCTGCCCTCTCGTTCCACCTATCCTGTGGTCTTCTCTTTTCTATACTCATACCCGTCATCCCAATACCAGCGTTTTGCTCATCTCATATAACTCATCTGGGCATATATCCTGTCCATCTGGCCATACTATCGTAAATCCGTCGGTTTCAACCGCTTTGAAATAGCTGATATCCTGCAATTTACCATACCATTCTCCCTTAATATATGGTTTGACATCAAATTGCTTTCTCTCTCCATTATCAAACTCTATATCAAGCATATAATCATCTTTTGCAATAACTTTTTGGGCTGTAGGTCTTAACATATTTTACACCTCCAAATCAAGATCTATTAATAAGATATCGCTACGGTACACCGTATGTCAATGCAAATTCATATGCTTACATTTTTCCTCATTTTCTCCCACTTTTTTCATATGCCAAAATTTTTTCTCATTTTTTCTTTCATACTTTTTTGAAGCTTAATGAAACAAATCTTGCTTAGAAAGGAAATACATATAATATATCGAGGTTGAACACCACAAAGCCCCCGCTGCACCGTTTGGTGCGGCGGGGGCTTGCTTCGTTCCAGCCAGCTTCTCCTTCATTACATACGATTCATAATCTTAATATGTGACTTGAACAAAGAATAATACTTCATTCCCTTGTCCTTGCCATAGTGTCCCTGCAGTGCGGCGCGGAGTGAGTTGAGATTCTTGCGCTTACCGTTTGCCTGATAGAGAAATCCTGCAAAATCCTCCGGGGCTTCTTCGGCAAATTCGCTGTGGGCAAATACCAGACTGCAATACAGCTCGAACTTCTCCTTCTGGCTGCTTGCAGGAAGTGCAGACCAGTACAGCGTATACTCTGCATTCCCTTTAATCTCCTGATAAAGCCTCTTTCCTTCCTCCTCGCCCAAAAGCGCTACAAGCGCATTGTGGAAATCCACGAGATTCTCCTTGCTGATACAGCAGGCAAGCGTTTTGACAAGCGTATCCGCATCCATGGCAGGCTGCGTGCCCGACGGCTTTCCTGCATCTTCCGCCTGCATCTCTGCTGCATCTGTCTGGTGCTCTCCCGCCCCCGGCTTCTCTGCTTTCACCTCTGCTTCCGCTTCTGCGGTCTGTCCTGCCGTCTTAAGCTCTGCTTCCGCTGCCTTCTGTCCTGCAAGCTTCGGCTTCTTCCCTGCTTCCGCTTCTGCGGTCTGTCCTGCAAGCTTCGGCTTCTTCCCTGCTTCCGCTTCTGCGGTCTGTCCTGCGAGCTCCGGCTTCTTCTCCGCTTCCGCTGCCTCTGGCTCTGCATCCGGCTGCGATTCCGCAACACCCGGCTGCACCTCTGCCACGTCAGCAGCCCTCTCAGTGGACGCCGCTTCCCGCTCCTTCGCATCTGCCGCGGTCATCTCCTGCGCCGCTGTCGTCTCCTGCGCCGCTGTCGTCTCCTGCGCTGCGGTCATCTCCTGTGCCGCTGTCGTTTCCTGCGACTCCTGCGGCTGCGCCTTTTCTCCTGCGCCCTTCTTCTTGCCGTTCAACTGTCTGTAGCAGTCCTTGCCGCTCAGACGGCTCACCGGCATCTTTCTTTGCGTCCAGTAGCGGACGACCGCATCGAATCCTGTATCATTGGATACGATAACGTAGTCGCACTCCTGGTTCTCATGCAGACGATAACCAAGCTCCGATACGAGCTGGAAATCGAGTGCATTGCTTCCCTCAAAACATTTGATAAAATCTGCTTCCTTGTCCGTCTCCTTTAACATCCTCACATTCTCATAATTCATATGCGGACTTTTCTGCGTGTAAAACACGATCACCTCGTCCTCCGCCTGTGAGGCTGCCAGAAGCGGCACCCATATGTCTCCTACATTCTCACTGTCAACTAAATATATTTTCTTCATTCAATCCCTTAGCTGGCTGGAACCTTTTTTATTTTATCACATCTGTCCCAGGAAAGCCACATCCACATTTTCCCCATACCATACCATCATTGCTTCCTTCACTGCCTCTGCCATTTTCTTCATCATATTCTTCATCATAATCTTTCTTTCCTTCCTTTCCAAAAACGGTTGTGTTTCGTCTACGCTGTGAATCATAAGTGCACAAAGTAAACTGATTGTAAACAGACTGCACTTTTTTCGTTTACGGTAAGTTTACTTTTCCGCCGTATCTTTCTTTCTATAAAAAAGAAATCGGAGGTACTTTTATGAAAAATGTATGTGTCATCACCGGAGGCGGGAGCGGCATGGGACTTGCCACCGCACGCATTCTCGGAAAAACCCATTTCATTATTATCTGTGGAAGAACTGTCTCAAAGCTCACGCACGCGATCGAGGAATTGCAAAAGGAAGGCATCGACTGTGAGGCGTTTCCATGTGACGTCTCAGACATCGGGTCTGTGAAAAAACTCGCGGAACATGCAGCCTCCCGCGGCAGGGTGCAGGCGCTGATCCACGCGGCAGGTTTAAGCCCGCACATGGGTGACGCCGCCAGAATCATGGCGGTCAACGCACTTGGAACCATCTATATCAATACGGAATTTGCCAGAATCATGGAAAGCAAAAGCTGCATTTTAGATGTCTCCTCCATGTCCGCATACTTAACCCCTTCCATCGTCATGCCAAGACGTCTCTACCGGCTTGCCCTGACCGATACGGACCTCTTTTTTCAGAAAATGATGCGCCGTATCCGCCTTTTCCCAAAGAGCGTGCGTTCCGGCGTTGCCTATGGCATTTCCAAGGATTTCGTTATCTGGTACTCTAAACAGTCCGCTCTTTTATACGGTTCAAAAGACATCCGGGTTGTCTGCGTCTCCCCGGGTAACTTTGAGACGCCGATGGGAAGCCTTGAGCGTGAGGAAGCGGACAAATTTACAAAATACGCCGCGATAAAGCGCTTTGGAAAACCGGAAGAAATCGCATTCCTCTTCGCCGCGGTTGTCGATGAGCGAAACGGCTATCTGACCGGAGTCGACATCCTCTGTGACGGCGGACTGGTCGCCTCCGGCGTAAGCGCCATGTCGCGTTCGTGACAGAAAAATGTTTCCTTAAAGAACCATGAAAAACACATTGCGGATCTGCCGCAAATCCCGTATGATAAAATCAGAACACAGATTGGAGCATATTCCTATGAAGAAAAACAAGCATCTCGACGACATCTATAAGCTTCCGAATTATTTTGCCATATTTGCCATCGTCCCGGCGGTACTCTCCATTCTGGCATACGAACTCATCGAATATCTGGTAAATGCGGTCATACGTCCAAATCCCTATTATGATCCGCTTGTCGGGCTCGGAATGCTGATTCCGATGGCGTTTATGATGGAGCTGTTTACCTATTTCTTTTCGAAGGTCATCTATAAGAAGCTCAATCAGATTATTTCCGGCATTCATCAGGTGGCGGACGGCAATTACGACATCACGCTGAATGCAAAAAAGCTGTCGCCATTTACCGAGGTGGCGGAAAATTTTAACAAAATGACCGCAGAGCTTCGCAGCGTCGAGACTCTGCGCAATGATTTTATCAACGATTTTTCCCATGAGTTCAAGACCCCGATCACCTCGATCAACGGCTTTGCCAACCTGCTTTTGGACACGGAAGTGCCGGAGGCAGAAAAGCGGCAGTATCTGCAGATTATCGCCGATGAATCGGAACGCCTCGCCGCGCTCTCCCGCCAGACGCTTATGATGTCGCGGCTCGACAACCAGCAGTCCATTCCCGACAAGTCGCCGTACGCACTTGACGAGCAGATCAAGCAGAATATTATCCTGCTCTCCCGCGAATGGACGGATAAGAAAATTGATATGGGCGTCGATCTTATACCTGTGACATACTGCGGAAACGCCGATCTGATGTCCCACATCTGGATGAACCTGCTGAACAACGCCATCAAGTTCACCCCGGAATGCGGTACGATCGACGTCGCGATGCGGCAGGAGGGAAACGAGATCCTTGTCTGTGTGTCGGACACCGGAAAAGGCATGACCGAAGAGCAAATGGCGCATATTTTCAATAAATATTATCAGGCAGACCCCTCCCACGCCACGAAGGGCATGGGACTTGGACTTTCGATTGCCCACCGCATCGTCGAGCTTTGCGGCGGCAGAATCGAGGTAAAGAGCACACCGGGCGCAGGCAGCACCTTTACCGTGCGTCTTCCAAATTCCTGATACCGTCTACAGCCCATCAAACGGCTTGCAGTATCTCTCCTGACTGTCTGCTTTTTGTTTTAACAATCTCTGTGAAAGGAAGGATTTCTATGGCTACAATACTTGTGGTAGAGGATGATAAAAATACAAGGCTTCTTTCGACCGCCCGCTTAAAGCCGTACTATGACGTGGTAACAGCGTGCGACGGCGAGGAGGCTCTCGACATCTTTTATAAACAGCATATCGACCTGATCGTCGCTGACATCATGATGCCGAACATGGACGGCTATGAGCTGGTGCGCACGCTACGCGAATACCGGCAGGATGTTCCCGTTATCATGCTCACGGCAAAGCAGACCTTTGAGGCAAAAAAGGAGGGCTTTAAGACCGGAACGGACGACTATATGACAAAGCCTGTGAATTACGAAGAGCTGCTCTGGCGCATCGAGGCGCTGCTCCGACGTGCCCGGATCAACACCGACCGCCAAATTGTCATCGGCACCGTCACCGTCAATGCAGAAAATTATACCGTAAGCCGCGCCCCATCCGCCGATGCGCCTACGGCAGCTTCCGGCTCTCCCGCTGGAGCATCCGAACAGCTTACCCTGCCTAAGAAAGAATTTGAGCTGCTCTACAAGCTGCTCTCCTACCCCGACGTCATTTTCACCAAAGACCAGCTCTTAGAGGATATCTGGGGCTATGACACGGACAGCGACGAAAATACCATCAAGACACATATCAGCCGCCTGCGCGGCAAATTCGACGGCTGGAAGGAATTTGAGATCATCACGATCCGCGGACTTGGCTACAAAGCAGAGATTCACGCATGAACCATGCGCCATACACGAAAACCCCGGCAGGGATAAACGGATTCTCTCCATATATCCCACCGGGGTCTTCTTATATATTTCTCGTATACCGGCATGCCGGATAATTGCTGCACCCGAAAAACTCGCCGAACTTTCCGTTCCTTTTCCGCAGCTCGCCGCCGCATCTGGGACACAGGTCAAGCTTCTGATCCGCCTGAAGCTTTCCCAGCTCCTCAAAGCATTTCTGGTTCATGATACAGTCGTTTAACGCACGGTGCGCTCCCTCCACGCTGATGTGAAAATGCGACGCCACATCCACAAGCTTGTGATGTGACAGCTCCGGCAGGCAGCTTCGCGCCATATACAGCGTATCAATATAATCGTTTTCCACTGTTTTCCCAAAAAGGCTCTCTGCGGCATTCGACACGAAGTTCAGATCGAACGACTGGATATTATGACCGACAAGCACCGCTTCCCCTGCAAACGCAAGGAAATCCGCAAGCGCCTCCCTGATATCCGGCACATCCTCCACCATCTCATCCGTGATGCCGTTTACCTGTGTGGCATAATACGGAATCGGTCTGCCGGGATTTACGAGTGTAGAAAAAGTGTCAGCGATTTGTCCGCCCAGAACCTTTACGGCTGATATTTCTATGATGTCATCCTTTATGACGCTGATGCCCGTTGTCTCGAGGTCAAAGACCACATAATCAGGCACGTATTTTACGAGACGTTTTCCTTTGTGTGATGCCATTTGCCGCTCCTTTACCTTCATGAATATTCATAGTGTATCACAATAAAAGAAAATAGGAAAGCCGATTCGACTTTCCTACTTCAAACAACTTGCTTAGGTTATTCCAGTATTCCCCGAAGCACGCCGACCGCCTTCGACTGATACAGCGCGGCAAGCAGTATCGCCGCAAGCGCACTGCCGCCCAGCGTGCTGATAAAAAACGGCATGACATAGGTGAACAGCGCCGCCTCGGCATTTCCCATCAGAAACCGCGCCACCGGATAACAGAGCATCCCGCCGATGATTCCCGTTCCGACGACTTCACCTGCGACTGCTACCGGAACCTTTTTCACATGCTGATAGAGCATCCCGCAGCAGAACGCTCCGACCATGCTCCCAGGAAATGCAAGCAGGCTTCCTGTTCCCATAAGGTTGCGGATCAGCGCCGTGCAGAATGAAAATCCGAGCGCATACCACGGTCCAAGGAAAATTCCCGCCAGCACGTTTAAAAGATGCTGTATCGGAAAGCACTTCGAGACGCCCACCGGTATGTAGAATGTGGAGAGCACGACGCCCAGCGCCGTCATCATGCCCGCCACCGCTAGCTTTCTTATATTTATCTTCATATGTTTGTTCCTCTTACAAAATATCAATATACTCGCCGGAAAGCGCTTTATTCATACTGCGCACCGCGCAGAACTTTCCGCACATCGAACAGGTATCGTCGTGCTCCGGCTTTCTGTCGTCGCGAATCTGCTTTGCCGTCTCGGGATCGATCGCGCACTCCCACTGTGCGTCCCAGTCGAGCGCGCGTCTCGCGTCCGCCATCTTATCATCGATCTCTCTTGCCCCGCGGACTCCCTTTGCGATATCCGCCGCGTGCGCCGCAATCTTGGACGCAATGATGCCCTGCTTGACATCCTCCACATTCGGGAGCGCAAGATGCTCCGCCGGAGTCACATAGCACAGGAAAGCCGCACCGTTCTGTGCCGCGATCGCGCCGCCAATCGCAGAGGTGATATGGTCATAACCCGGCGCGATATCCGTCACGAGCGGTCCTAACACATAGAACGGCGCTCCCATGCAGATGGTCTGCTGAAGCTTCATATTCGCCGCGATCTGATCCATCGGCATGTGCCCCGGTCCCTCTACCATGACCTGTACATCACGCTCCCACGCGCGCTTCGTCAGCTCGCCGAGACGCACCAGCTCCTCGATCTGACACACATCGGACGCGTCCGCAAGACATCCCGGTCTGCAGGCATCGCCAAGTGAGATCGTCACGTCATGCTCGCGGCAGATTTCCAATATCTCATCGTAATACTCATAGAACGGATTCTCTTCGCCCGTCATGCACATCCATGCGAAAACAAGCGAACCGCCTCTGGAAACAATGTTCATCTTCCGCTTGTGCTTTTTGATCTGCTCGATCGTCTTTCTTGTGATTCCGCAGTGCAATGTCACGAAATCAACGCCGTCCTCGGCATGCAGACGTACCACGTCAATGAAATCCTTTGCGGTGAGCGTCGCTAAGTCTCTCTGATAATGAATCACGGAATCATATACCGGCACGGTTCCGATCATTGCAGGACATTCCGCTACAAGCTTTCTGCGGAACGGAATCGTATCGCCGTGGGAGGAGAGATCCATAATGGCATGCGCGCCCATATTGACCGCCGCCATGACCTTTTCCATCTCAATGTCATAGTCCTTGCAATCTCTCGAAACACCGAGATTCACGTTGATCTTCGTCCGAAGCATCGAGCCGACGCCCTCCGGATCGATACACTTATGATTCTTATTGGCACAAATGGCAACCTTGCCCTCTGCCACGAGCGGCATCAGCTCTTCGACCGTCATTCGCTCCTTTGCCGCCACTTTCTTTAATTCCTCTGTTACAATCCCCTTGCGGGCTGCTTCCATCTGTGTTGCGTACTGTTCCATACATACTCCATTTCTGCAGGGGCACGGTTTTAGGTATATTTCCATACTTCCAAAACGCAAATAACAGGCTTTCGGCCACATCTGCCTGTTCGCATAAAAAATTTCCTGTAGAACCAAAAAGGATTCAACGCCGTAGTCGCGCCGAATCCCTTCAAATTCATTTTCCGCTCCCTACGACAGTATTAACTGACAGGTTCAAAGAGTCAGGTTCCACCTTCTCAACCGTTTGTGTCCGACACGCACAGTCCCTCTGCGATCATTATTCTATTCCTGCGTGTCCCAGTTCATAGACCAACACGCTTTGTACGTTACTACCTTATCCTAATTTCATGCTCCTGTCAATCCCAAAAACGGATGAGCAAAACGGATGAGCAAAAAAAGAACAGCCAATCACTTGGCTGCCTTTTAGGAGAAGGTATTTTTACTATGGGGTATAGCAAAAACTATATATAATGTATTGGGGGGTTTTTACAGTTATTATAATAGCACGCCTTTTCAAATAAGTGTGCACAAACTTCACAAAAATTCAATCCAAAAATTGTACAAATTGTACAGTACCTTGGGACTATTTTATCTTTGCCTTGATGCGGGAAAGCGCATTGTCGATCGCCTTTGGGCTTTTGCCCATCGCATCCGCAATCTGCCTGTAGTTCTGCCCCGAGAGATAGGCGTCGAGCACCTCCCGTTCCATCGGGCTTAGTCTCCCCTTCAGATCCTCCCAGAACTGCGCCAGATTTTCCTGCGCAATCACAAGCTGCTCGGGATTATCCATACTGTCTGTCGCAAGCGTCTCCGCTAAGGATTTCCCCTCTTCCCCCATATGGGAGTAGAACGACACATATGTGTTGAGCGGCACATGCTTTTTCCGGTTGGACGCCTCCACCGCACTGTAAAGCTGTCTTGCAATGCACATCTGGGCAAAATGGAAAAAGGATGCTTCCCGGTCCTCCCTGTAATCGCGAATTGCTTTAAACAGACCGATCATCCCCTCCTGTATCAGATCGTCAGTGTCTCCGCCAATCAAAAACATGGCATTCGCTTTGCCGAGCACCAACGGCTTATACTTGTCCAGAATATAGTCCATAATCCGGTCATCCCCGTCCCTGAGCCGCTCTATGAGCTGCTCGTCCGTCAAGTTCTGATATTCCTCTGCCATCCTGCCGCCTTTCCCGTCTCTCGTTTCGGAATCTGACGCTTTTCCATGCGCCTCGTCCTTAAAGCCTTCTCTTCCCGGCATTATCTCCCGCTTCCTGCGCTCCGTGCGCCTATGACATGCGCTGTCTTACGATTTCATAGGCGAGCACGCCTGCCGCCACCGAAGCGTTGAGGGAATCGATATCTCCCTTCATCGGAATCGACGCCACAAAATCACAGTTCTCGCGCACCAGCTTGCTCACACCGTCACCCTCGCTGCCGATGACAAGTCCGATCGGTCCCTTTAAGTCCAGGTCATACATCGTAGTACCGCCCATGTCCGCGCATACGAACCAGATGCCGCGTTCCTTTAACTCCTTGATCGTCGCACTCAGGTTCGTGACCTTTGCGACCGGCGTATAATTGATTGCGCCCGCGGAGGTCTTTGCCACCGTGGCTGTCAGTCCCACCGCGCGTCTCTTCGGAATAATGACGCCGTGCGCACCGCAGAGATTCGCGGTACGGATGATCGCGCCCAGATTATGCGGATCCTCGATATTGTCAAGAAGGAACAGAAACGGCGGCTCTCCTTTTTCCTCTGCCGCCGCAAGAATGTCCTCAACTTCGGCGTACTCATATGCTGCCGCAAGCGCAATGACTCCCTGATGCTTCTTCGTCTCGGAAAGCTGGTCGAGACGTTCCCTGTCCACAAAATTTAAAATCGTATCATGCTTCCTCGCCTCTCTGACGATCGTGCGCACAGGTCCATCCTGGCATCCGTCAAGCACGTATAATTTATCGATCGTCTTACCGGAACGAAACGCCTCAAGTACCGCGTTGCGCCCCTCGATTTTTAATTCCTCGTATCCCATACATTCTCCTTTTTTCCGCCCGGAAATTGCCTTTTCCCTTTCGGACGGAATGATTTTTTTCTTCCGGCTTACCCAAAAAAGCATCCGTCCTATAATTTCAACTGTAGTCCGTCCACACCGGCTTTCACAAGTTCTACCAGACGCGGAAATTCATCCTTTAGGTACAGCCAGCCCATCAGCGCCTCAAACCCGGTCGCCTTGCGGTAATCGGACATCGTCGCATTCTTTGCCATCGTCGGCGACTTGGCATTCCTGCCGCGCCGGTACACGTCCGCCTCCTCCTCGGTGAGCAGCGGAAGCAGCACCTCCATCATCTCTGCCTGCGTATGCGCCTTTACGATCTGGCTCGTCCTTTTATGTAGCTCTCCTGCCCGCGTGTTGCCCTTCGCCACGACCACAGACCGGATGACGAGATCATAGATCCCGTCCCCGATATATGCCAGCGTCAATGGCGAATAGGTACGGATATCAACGTCAGGAATGTGAAATTGTTCCTTCAGATATGAATCGATTCCTTTTTCCATGCCTACTCCTTATGCCAGATGACGCCCTCTCTCGTATCTTTAAGCACAATTCCCTTCGCGGCAAGCTCGTCGCGGATTGCATCTGCCTTCGCAAAATCCTTCGCCTTCTTTGCTTCCTTACGCTCCTCGATCTTTGCGAGAATGTACGCCTCCAGCTCCGCGTCCACTTCTTTGTTCTCCTCCGGCTTTACGGCTTTTGCCGTCGTAAGGTTCAAAGACAGAACTCTGTCAAAATCCTCAATCAACGCAAGTTTTGTTGCATCATTCATATCATCCTTCAGCAGATCATACACGATCGTAATTGCCATGGAGGTATTTAAGTCATTGGAGAGCGCCTCGGAAAACTTCTCCTTGTATGCCGCAAAACGCGCCTCGTCCATACTGCCCTCGTTCTTCAGCTCCGCAATCTTCTTCACCAGCTTATTATATGCCGCGCTCATGTTGTCAAGCACCTCATAGGAAAATTCCAGCGGCTTTCTGTAGTGGGACTGCAGACAGAACATGCGGTAAACGACCGGGTCATAGCCCTTTTCCTGCAGCAGCGACACCGTGAGGAAATCACCCTTGGACTTGCTCATCTTGCCTGATTTGTCATTGAGGTGGTTCACATGGAACCAGTACGGACACCACTTGTGTCCGGTGTAGCTCTCGGACTGCGCAATCTCATTCGTATGGTGCGGGAAAATATTGTCCACGCCGCCGCAGTGAATATCCATATATTCCCCAAGGTGCTTCATGCTGATGCAGGAGCACTCGATATGCCATCCCGGATAGCCTACGCCCCACGGGCTATCCCATTTGAGCGCCTGATCCTCGAACTTGGACTTCGTGAACCAGAGCACAAAATCATTCTTATTCCGCTTGTTGACGTCTTCCTCGACATCGTCGCGCACACCGACCAACAGTTCCTTTTCGCTCTGGGAGGAAAATACATAATAATCGTCCAGCTTCGACGTATCAAAATAGACATTGCCGCCCGCTACATACGCATAGCCCTTTTCTAAAAGTACCTCGATCATGTGGATAAATTCCGGAATACAGTTCGTCGCCGGTTCCACCACATCCGGGCGCTTGATATTTAACTTCTTGCAGTCGTCAAAAAAAGCATCCGTGTAGAACTGTGCGATCTCCATGACCGTCTTGTGCTCTCTTCTGGCGCCCTTTAGCATTTTGTCCTCTCCGGTATCCGCATCGGAGGAAAGATGTCCTACATCTGTGATATTCATGACGCGCTTCACGTCATAGCCCACGTAGCGCAGCGCCTTCTCGAGCACATCCTCCATGATATAGCTGCGCAGATTGCCGATATGCGCATAATGGTACACGGTCGGTCCGCAGGTATACATTGCAATCTTTCCGTCCTCGTGCGGAATCACGGTATCAATCTTTCTTGTCAGCGTATTGTAAAATTTAAATTTGTTCTCCACTTTGGTATTCTCCATTCTCTCTTATAATCTTTTCCATAATCTCTTCCATCTCTGCCGCGTGCTTACCGCACTTTGGCTGCAAGCGTCCGCAGCGCCTGTTCCAGATCGAGCACACGGTTGACGATCTCCGCGTTCTCATGCTGCAGTATGGTAAGGTCTTCCTTGACCGGATCGGGCAGATGCACCTGATCCATGTCGTCGCGCGGAATCTTGATATTGTCTCTCTTGACGATGCGCCCCGGCACGCCGACCACCGTACAGTTCGGCGGAACCTCTTCTAAGACAACGCTTCCAGCGCCGATCTTGGAATTTTCGCCCACGGTAAACGAGCCGATGATCTTCGCTCCGGCGCTGATCATCACATTATCGCCGATCGTCGGATGGCGCTTTCCGGTCTCCTTTCCCGTACCGCCTAAGGTCACGCCCTGATACAGCGTCACGTTATCGCCGACGACGGCTGTCTCTCCGATAATCACACCGCTCCCGTGATCGATGAAAAAACCCTTTCCGATCGTCGCCCCGGGATGAATCTCGATTCCCGTCCTGCGCGCGGCGCGCTGTGAAATCAGCCTCGCCCAGAAATAATGACCTTTTAAGTACAGCTTATGAGCCCGCCTGTAACTAAGCATAACATGAAATGTCGGATAAAGCAAAACCTCCATCGGAGATTTTATTGCGGGATCACGCTCCTTTATGACTGCGAACTCTTCCTTTATATATTGAATAATGCCCATTTTCCACTTCCTTCTTTCTTCCAGCCAGGCAAATGCCGCCTTTCCTTCCAGAGAAAAAACCGCGGATTATTTCCTCTCCAAGAGACGAAATAATCCGCGGTTCCACTCTATTAAAAATCAACTGATTTTCACTCAATGCACGTAACGTATGCAGCACGTATCCGGCTACCAAAATGCGCATGGCTCTGACGCTTCGGCTTCGAAGCGTATGCCGCTGCCCTTCACCGGATCAGCTCCCGGAGGCACTTGGGGACTCTCTTTCCTGAGACTGCTTGCAGCCGATGACAGTCTCTCTCTGTCGGATTTCTGAATCCTTACTCTTTCCGTTCTTCGCTTTTCCATCAATATGCTTCGGCAGAAAAGTGTTTTCTTTTCCTGCTTACTATAGTTTATGCACTTCCTGAAAATTTGTCAATCATTTTCCGGCGGAATTTCACCGGCGGGATTTCACCGGAACGCGGACGCCGCTTTCTCTGCGCCCGCGCTGCCATCCCCACACGATTCCGCTACGCATCCCGTCTGCAGCCCGCACAACCGCTGCAGCCTGCCTCTGAATCCGCCACGGCGACGCTGCTCTCGTAAATCGAAGAAAGCGCACAGATTGCCTGCGCCGAAATGCCCTGCTCCGTTCCGGTAAAGCCAAGCCCTTCCTCCGTCGTCGCCTTGATATTGATCTGCTCCTCACTGATTCCGAGCGCGCGCGCAATGTTTGCCTCCATCTGGGCGATATGCGGACGCATTTTCGGCTTCTGCGCGATGATCGTCGCGTCGATGTTCTCCACCACATAGCCCTTTTCTGCGATCAGCTCTGCCACGCGCTCCATCAGTCTGATACTGGAAATCCCTTTGTACTGCATATCCGTGTCCGGGAAATGCTTGCCGATATCGCCGAGCCCTGCCGCGCCGAGCAGCGCGTCCATGATTGCATGCAGGAGCACATCCGCATCGGAATGTCCCAGAAGCCCGAGTGTATGCGGAATCTTCACGCCTCCGATGATCAGATCCCTTCCCTCGACTAATTTATGCACGTCATATCCCATTCCTACTCTCATTCCATCTCTCCCATGCCGCCGCAATTTCCGCAGCGTTCCTTCTTACTTATTCTGCCCGGGCAGCCGGCATTTCAATCGTACCCGCTGCCCCGGTGTTCTGTCATGTAAGAAGAATAACATTCGCGCCCCCTGTCTGTCAATTTTTACCGGAGAGATTTCACGGCTTCGTAACAGTTCTGCCGGAAAACGGAACTGTTATGAAGCTTATACGCGAATCACGAATAGTTCGCCACCCGGTTGAGCCAAGCGTGATGCTCAAATTCGCCCTGTACATCCTCCGGCACCGCATCGTACACGTCAACCTCCCCAAACAGCTCTTCCATCGGCATTCCATACAAATTTCCCAGCATCATCCCCTGTGTCACGGTCGGCTCGCTTTTTCCTGCCTCCCAGTCCGCTATCACAGTTTCATCCACTCCCAGAAAATCCGCAAGCTTTTCTGTTGTATACATTGCCTTTTCCCGAATGCTCTTAAGAATATTTCCAATGCTTTTACTCATATGCTTTCCTCCTATCGCTTTTCTCTCTCTACATAATCCCGCTTCGTTACCAGACTCTTATAGGACGGCCGGATAATCCGGTCAGTCGTTATCAGTTCTTCCATACGGTGCGCGCTCCATCCCACAATTCTCGCGATTGCAAACAGCGGTGTAAACAGCTCTCTCGGAATCCCCAGCATATCATAGACAAATCCGCTGTAGAAATCCACATTCGGGCTCACACCTTTATAAATCTTCCGCTCCCTTGCGATTACCTTCGGCGCGATCTCCTCGATATTATTGTAAAGCACCATATCCGCCTGTCTGTTCTTCTCCTTTGCAAGCTGCTCCACGAAATTCTTGAACACGACCTCTCTGGGATCAGAGAGTGCATATACTGCGTGTCCCATTCCATAAATCAGCCCTTTCCTGTCAAATGCTTCTTTGTTCAAAATCTTCAGCAGATAAGCTTCGATCTGCTCTTTGTCAGAGTAATCCGTCACATGCGCTCTGATATCATCCATCATGTTCATGACCATGAGGTTTGCCCCGCCGTGTTTCTTTCCCTTCAGAGACGACATGGCAGCGGCAACCGTCGCGTAAGTGTCCGAACCGGAAGATGTGACTACTCTCGTCGTGAACGTCGAGTTATTTCCTCCGCCATGCTCCATATGCAGCAGCAGCGCAATATCCAGAACGCGGGCTTCCAGCTCGGAATACTGCATATCCGGACGCAGCATCCGCAGGAAATTTTCCGCAATGGACAGCTCCTGTTTCGGTCTGTGGATGTACATACTGCCGCCTTTTTCATAATGGTTATATGCATGGTAACCATAAACCGCAAGCATCGGAAACGTGCCGATCAACTGCATACACTGCCGCAGGACGTTGCTGATTTCCAGATTATTTGCATCCGGGTCGTAAGACGCCAGTGTGAGAATACTCCGGATCATGGAATTCATAATATCCTCACTGGGCGCTTTCATAATCACGTCTCTCGTAAAATTGGTCGGCAGCGTCATGCATTCGGAAAGTACCGTCTTAAACTCGCCGAGCTGTTTTTCATCCGGCAGGTCGCCAAACAGCAGCAGATATGCCCCCTCCTCAAAAATGTAGCGCCTGCCGATTCCTCCGAGCGCAAGCTTCTTTATATCATATCCGCGATACAGCAGTTCCCCGTCGCACGGAATCTCTTCTCCGTTCTCTTTTCGAAAAGATATGATCTGCGATATATTGGTAAGTCCCGTCAGAACTCCCTTGCCGTTTTCGTCGCGCAGCCCGCGTTTTACACCATATTCGTCAAATAGCTGACGGTCTATACTGTCATTTCTGAGACACAATTCCGATTGCCTCTGTGCATACTTTCCTGCCTCTTCCATCTTCCTCGTCTCCTTCCTTTTAGTTCGTCAGCGAACTTATTGGTGAAATAAAAACCTGCCGCTATTCTCTGTTCTTCGGAACGCCCTCATATTTCCCCCAGTTCCCGGTTCACATTTTCCGTCATCTTCTGGATGACCCGGTTCATAACGGCAAATTCTTCTTCCTGGATTCCCTCCTGCAATATCTGTTTGCACTCGGTATATACGCTCGTGACCTTCCAAACGACCTCCTCCGACTTATCTGTCAGCCGGATATGCAAGAGTCTGTGATCCTCTTCATCCTCGGTTATGCGTATAAACCCGCGTGTATGGAGGTTCTCAATCGATTTTGAGACATGCGCCTTCGACAAATGCTTCTTCTGCATGATTCCCCGCGCCGTGTCAATTTCTTTCTCTTTTTTCAGAAATACAAGAATATCCAGTTCCACAGGCCGCAGATCATATTCCCGCATGACCGGCTCCGCTTTTCTTGCAATCAGCTTCTTTAATTGCAGTCCCGACATTATAAGCTCACTTGTTTCCATATTCCGTCTCCATTTAGTTCGCTGATGAACTTTTTTATTAGTATAACTTCTCCGCTGCTCTCTGTCAAATAAAATAATTCTAAACAAAATAACTGAAAATAAACCACGTTTTTACATCTTGTGATATACTACCTAATCAAATGGCTAGACAGTGACGATAAGAGCAACAAATAGCCTACTGGGTGCTTTGCCAGTATAAAAGTAAAGAAGAATCCCTCAACTGTGTTGCCGCACGGTTGAGGGATTCATTTCTTTTGTTCACATGGAACTACCACATCTTTTTGCCTATTGGCATTATAACATATGCAGTTTGGGATTGCAATATACAGATTAGTCTTCTTACAACAAAGAGCCTCTTGAACGTATACAACGCTCTCGAGACTCTTTTAAGCAGTAGCGGAAGGGAGATTTGAACTCTCGACACCACGGGTATGAACCGTGTGCTCTAGCCAACTGAGCTATTCCGCCATATTCAGATGAATATGGGACCTATAGGGCTCGAACCTATGACCCTCTGCTTGTAAGGCAGATGCTCTCCCAGCTGAGCTAAGATCCCATGTTCGTCGGCTGCTAACGCAACCGACTTGATTAGTATACTATCCGATGTCCAAAATGTCAACACTTTTTTTGATATTTTTTTGTCGTATTTTTTTGTCGTATTTTATGCTTCCTCCAGCAGACGGTCGACCAGCTTGACGCATTCCGCCGCATCCTTTGAGTAGCCGTCCGCTCCGATTTCCTCAGCGAAGCTCTCCGTGATCGCCGCGCCTCCGATGACCACCTTCGCCGTACAGCCCCGCTCCTTTACAAGCTCGACGACGTCCTTCATCCGCATCATCGTTGTCGTCATAAGTGCAGAAAGTCCGATGACCTTCGCATTCTCCTTCATGGCGGTATCGACGATCACATCCGCCGGGACATCCTTGCCGAGATCAATGACATGATAGCCGTAATTCTTTAACATCAGCACGACCAGATTCTTGCCGATGTCGTGGATATCTCCCTCGACAGTTGCCACGACAAGTGTCGCCTTCGGTTCCCTGTCGTCGCGCGCAAGCATCGGCTCTAAATACTCGATTGCGACCTTCATTGCATTTGCAGAGGAAATGAGCTGCGGCAGGAAATATTTCTGCTTGTCAAACAGATCGCCCACCTCGTTGATGGCAGGAATCAGATGACCGTTGATGATGTCTTCTGGGCCTACTCCATCTGCAAGCACCTTCTTTACCTCATCCAGAATCGTGTTCTTATTCCCCTTTAAAACAGCCTCATAGACGCTGCTCTTCGCCGCCTTATCCGCAGCGCCGCCCGACGCCGTCTTCTTTCCTTCCGGCGCGCTCTTTGCCGCCACGGGCTTCGTTCCCGCCGGAACCCAGACATGCTCCATCCCCTCATACTTATCTGCAAGGAAATTCATCCGGTTGATATAGCGGATATCGCTCTCCTCCTTGTTCAGGAGCATGTCCGACGCGAACGCCGCATTCATCAGAAGTTCCTGCGACGGATTCGCAATCGCCATCGTAAGCCCGTTCGCAATCGCCATCGTAAGAAACGCCGTATTCACGTAAGAGCGCTCCGGGAGTCCGAAAGAAATATTGGAAAGCCCGCAGACCGTCGGAAGCCCCAGTTCATTCTTACAATAGGAAAAGGTTTCAAAGCACTCGAGCGCAGCCCTGGGATTCGCTCCGATTGTCGCCACAAGTCCGTCCACAATGATGTCCCCGGCGCTCATACCGATCGCCTCCGCGCGTTTTACGATCTCGCGGATGATTCCATGCTTCTCGGCGGAATCCTTCGGCAGTCCTTCATCGGAAAGCGGAAGCAGGATGAACATCGCACCGTATTTCTTTGCAATCGGAAGCAGATACTCAATCTTCTCCTGCTCCATGGAAATCGAGTTCACCAGCGCGCGCCCCGGATAAATCCGCAGGGCAGCCTCAATGATATCCACATGGCTCGAATCGATGCAAAGCGGCAAGTCTACCGTTGAAGTCACTTCATAGATGGCGTTGAGCATCATTTCCTTTTCATCAATTCCGTTCATGCCCATATTGATGTCAAGAATCTGCGCGCCGTTCTCCTCCTGCTCCGTCGCCATCTTTCGCACACGGTTTAAGCTTCCTTCCTTAAGCTCCGCCTGCAAAAGCTTCTTCCCGGTCGGATTGATGCGCTCTCCGATCACCATAAAATTGCCGTCTAGCTTCACCTCGACATGCTTCCGCTCAGAAGTAAGCATACGTCGTGCCTGCTTAAGCGGCGTGCGCACCGTCATCCCGCCAACCGCCGTCTTTAGCGCCGCAATATGCGCAGGCGTCGTACCGCAGCAGCCGCCCAAAATCGCAGCGCCCGCCTCCACGAGCTTCGCACCGACTGCCGCAAATTCCTCCGGGGTCGTCCGGTAGACGGTCACGCCGTCCACAAGCTCCGGCATCCCGGCGTTCGGTTTCGCGAGAACCGGAACCGTCGCATATTCCGCCATCTGCGCCACCGGCGCAAGCATCGCCTCCGGTCCTGTAGAACAGTTTAACCCTACCGCATCCGCGCCAAGGCTCTGCAGCACGATTACCGCCGTCGCAGGGTCCGTTCCGTAGAGCGTGCGCCCATCCTCATTATACGTAAGCGATACCATAATCGGAAGATCGCAGACCTCGCGGATTGCAATGACTGCGGCGCGGCTCTCCTGAAGACTCATCATCGTCTCCACCACAAAGAGATCCGCTCCCGCCTCATAGATGACCTTCGCCTGCTCGCGGTATACCCCGACAAGCTCCTCAAACATCAGTTCACCAAGCGGATATAACTGCTGCCCGGTCATCGTAAGGTCGCCCGCCACATAAGCATGTCCGCCCGCGGCGCGCTTCGAGAGCGCTACAAGCTCCCGGTTCATGGACACAAGCTTCTCCGAAAGCCCATACTCATCAAGCTTGATTCTGTTCGCCGTAAAGGTCGGTGCAAACAGGATATCCGTTCCCGCTTCGACATACGCCTTCTGCAATTCTACCAAAACCTCGGGATTCTCTAAAATCCACTGCTCGGGGCATACGCCGACCGGCATTCCCGCTTTCTGCAAATTTGTTCCCGTCGCCCCGTCCAAGATGATCGGTCTGCTCTGTACAAGTGTCTTAAATTCTTCTCTGGTCATCGCTTTATCCTTCTTCTGGTTCGCCCTATCTTTCCGCAATCATACCATTTTCGAGGGGCAGGCGCAAGCCCTATCTTTTTCCGACATTTTCTTCACAGATCTTTTCCCGACATTTTTTTCACATATCTTTTCCTGACGCTTTCTTCACCTCCCGATGACTTTTCTCCTTCCCGGTCAATCTTAAAATCCCCTTCGAACCATAATGCGCCAGAAAGATAAACAGCAAAGACCTCTCCCTTACATACATTCCATCAGAATCTCATAAATTTCATCCCGGTCAAGCTCGCGGGGACCCGTTTTAATAATATTGCAGCTATCCGCCACCTGCCGCAGCACTTCCGGCGTGATTTCCACCGTGGATTTAAGCTGGCTCATTTTTACAGGAAGTCCGCACTCCTTAATAAAGTTTTCCAGTGCATCCACACCCGCCTCTGCGGTATCTGCGCCAAATACGACCTTTGCAAACCGCGTAAATTTCTCCGGCGCATCCTTCACGATATGGCGGTAATAAGCGGGATGAATGACAGCAAGTCCCTGTCCGTGGTTGCAGTCGGTATAAGCTCCCAACTGATGTTCCATCTGGTGCGCCTGAAAATCGGTCAGACGGCCGCATTTCAAAATCCCGTTTTCCGCCATGGCGGAATCCCACATCAGGTTGCTCCTTGCCTGCATATCATTGATATCCGCAAGCAGGCGGCGCATATTGACAACGGTGTTGCGCATGACTGCCAGCGCCACATCATCCGACACATTATCTTCATCCGAGCTGCCGAGGTAGGTTTCCATTGCATGGCTTAAGGTATCAAAAGCACCGGAAAGCACCTGCACAGGCGGTACCGACATCGTATAGGCAGGGTCGAGAACCGCAAAGGATGCCGCCGTTCCAAAAACAGGGCCTTTCCATTTCTTCTCTTCATAAGTGATGACCGCCCCTGCGTTCATTTCCGCTCCGGTGCCGGACGCGGTGACGACTGCGCCCATCGGAATCCCTGCCGCCGGAAATCTGCCAGCGCCATATTCCATATTCCAGATATCCTCGTCGAGTACCGCCTGCGCGGAAATCACCTTACAACAGTCAATCACGCTGCCGCCGCCGACAGCCAGAATGAAGTCCACCTGCTGTTCACGGGCAAGCGCCGCACCCTCCTGTACCTTCGCATACGTAGGATTTGGCATGATTCCGGAGAAATCAACCACCTTTTTGCCTGCCTGTTCCAGCAGTGTTTTCATCTCGTCATAAACGCCGTTCTTTTTGACAGAACCGCCGCCATAGGCGAGCATCACGGTTTCGCCGACCTTGCCAAGCTCTGCGCCGAAAGCCTGCGCCGCGCTTCCTTCACCGAAATATACCTTTGTGGGATAAGAAAATGTAAATTTTTGCATCGTAACTTCCTCCTTTATTATTTTCATTTTTGATGCTTCTTTTGTGCTGTTCATCGCGTTTGTACTACATTAACAGTAACAATCAGACCTGACAATTTGCCTCTATAATCTCCTGCAGCGAAATGTGTTCATTGCGATAACGCGCGTCGGGATTTACTTCCGGGATTGTGAGCCGGATCGCCTTCTGCGGACATGCATGGGCGCATGCCAGACAGGTCTGGCAGTTTTCCGGGATATGCACCGCTCTTTTCTCCACTACATGAACGCAGCCAGCCGGACATACCTTTTCGCAAATACCGCAGCCGACGCAGGCATCTGTGACCCGAAGGAGATGCTGCCACACATTCGGCGGCATCTGGCTCATGCGGGCTAGGAACTCCCGGTGTGCGGTGCGGTCTGTATCTGTGACCTCTGCAATCCAATTCTTGCGCGCCGCAAGATCAGTCAGAATTGCCGCCATATTTTCTTCCACCTTCTTATCCATGCTCCGCTGCTCGTTCATATCAAACCCCGGCAGCCAGTTGTCCGCCATTACAATCACGTTGATATAATTGACAGCAACGCCGCACTCGTCGCAGAGCTTCTTCGCCAGCTCCGCAGCCCCGCCATGCCTGTTTCCATAGGTCAGAATCATGTAGAAATATTCCGTGTGAAAAACGGCTTTTTTCAGAAAATCCTTCACCATAGTCGGCACTTCATGTCCATAGACAGGCGCGACAATGCCGATGCTGTCCGCAGCAAATTCCAGATGCTCCTGACGCATGATCTGCGGAATGCTGACTGGAATTTCTTCTATCTTTTTTGCAATGTACAGGCTGTTGCCCGTACCGGTAAAGTAAAATACCATAACAAATCACCCTCCTGCCTTTCTTGCATCTTTGCTTATAACATGCTACAATTCGATTGTTTCTTCCGATTGATACTACCGATTATATTCTCCGGTTGTTACAACCGGTCAAGAGGATTTTTCAAATAAATGGTGAATTTTTGTAAAAAATAAGGAGAAGATGAACATGTATACCAAGAAACAGGTCTGTGATGATGTGCTTTCCGGCAAACGGCCGTATGTCAGCAATTTAATCCAGACGGAGGATGTCTCCGATAAGAAAAAGGCAATCCGGCTCGTCGCCCTCGACATGGACGGCACGCTCTTTAACAATCAAAGTCAGATTTCCGCGGAGGATCAGAATGCGATCCGCTCCGCCGCCGCGCAGGGCGTCACCGTCGTCATCTCGACCGGGCGCCCTTACATCGGGCTTCCCGTGCCGCTTCTCACCCGGCTTGGCATACGCTATGCCATCACATCAGGCGGCGCAGCGATCTACCGTCTGCCCGAACGCGAATGTATCTATGAATGCTGCATGGAGCCTGAGCTTGTATGTCCGATCATTGAAGAACTGCAAAAAAAAGACATCCACATGGATGCCTTTATTGACGGCAACGGCTACAGTAAGCGCTCCTGCGAGCCAAATATCAGCAGACTCGTCATGCCGGAGTCGATACGCCGCTATATCCGGGAGACGCGCACCTTCACAGACGACCTCGCCGCCTATATAAAAGACAATCATCTCGCCGTGCAGAAGATGACGCTCAATTTCTATCCGCTTCCCGACGGCACCTTCCAAAGCCGCGAGGAGGTCAGGGCGTTTCTCGCCTCTCACCCGGAAATCACATTTCTCTCCGGCGGTTATCACAATCTGGAATTTACCAGGGCAGGAACTACCAAGGGAAAAGGCCTGCGTTTTCTCTGTGAATATCTCGGCATTCCACTTGAAGAGACGATGGCCTGCGGCGACACGCAGAACGACATCGACATTCTAAAGACCGCCGCCATCGGCGTTGCCATGGGAAATGCAATCGACGAGGTAAAAGCAGTTGCAGACTTCGTCACGCGCTCCAACGAGGAGAGCGGCGTCGCATATGCCATCCACACTTTCATCTGACAATACTACCGCCGCCCACGGCAGCTTCCTTTGACAGGCAATGTTCCCGCCGCCTGCGGCAGCTTCACCTGACAATGCTCCCGCCGCCCGCGACGTACTCGCCGTCATAGAGCACGACCGCCTGTCCCGGCGTCACTGCGCGCACCGGCTCCGGAAATTCGCAGCAAATCTCATCCTTCCCTGTGCGCACGACGCGGCAGGGACTTCCCGCATGGGAGTAGCGGATTTTCGCGTTCAGCATCACCGGCTCCGTGATATCGGCAAGCGCCATAAAATTGAGCTTATTTGCATACAGCCGATCCGTGTATACATCACGATCCTCTCCGAGCACGACCTCGTTCGTTTCCGGTCGTATCTCCACGACAAAGACCGGATGTCCAAACGCGATTCCAAGTCCCTTTCTCTGCCCGATCGTATAGTGTGTAATCCCCTTATGCTGTCCAAGCACCGTACCGTCCACAGCTACAAAATTGCCCGGCGGCGGCACACATTCCCCGCACTCCCTGTCGATAAAGCCCGCGTAATCGTTATCCGGGATAAAACAAATTTCCTGACTGTCCTTTTTGTGTGCGACCGACAGCCCGATCTGTTCCGCTATCGCGCGAATCTCATCCTTCGTATAATCGCCTACCGGCATCAGCGTGTGCGCAAGCTGATCCTGTGTCAGATTGTAAAGCGCATAGGTCTGATCCTTCACCGCCGTGACCGAATTGCGAATCGCATATCTCCCGTTTGAAAGCTGTTCTACCCTTGCATAATGTCCGGTCGCGATATAATCCGCACCGATTTCAAGACTTCTCTGCAAAAGTGACTCCCACTTTACATAGCGGTTGCACGCAATACAGGGATTCGGCGTCCTTCCGCACAGATATTCCGCAGTAAAATAATCCATGACATGCGTTTTAAACTCACGCTTAAAATTCATCACATAGTACGGGATCTCAAGACGTTCCGCCACCCTGCGCGCATCGTCAACCGCGCTTAAGCCGCAGCAGCCGCCGTTCTCCGCCTGTTCAAATGAATCCTCGTCCTGCCAGATCTGCATCGTGACCCCGATCACTTCATATCCCTGCTCTTTCAGCAGATACGCTGCAACGGACGAATCCACGCCGCCTGACATACCGACTACTACCTTTTTTCCAGCCATATTCCTAATCCGTCTCCTTAAAATAGAATCCGGCTTTGCCGGATTCTCCGCGCCCGAGCGGTGCTGTTTACAACAACTTCTCTCCGCGAGGTGCGCATCCTGCCCGGCAGGGCCTTTTTACTCTATAGGGCTCATTACTTTCACGCTTTACAGCAACATGGTATTTTCTATAGAGTAAAAAAGGACGTCCCGCAAAAACTTGGGGGACGCCCTCATCATTACATGCCTATCATCGCATGTCTGACTCATTTTGGCAAGCCTTTCGGCTCAATATCCTACATAAATGAACTGTACAGATCGCCGCTGTTGTAGTTGTATGTATAGGAACCACTGTCGTTGTACGTGTTGGACTTCGACGCTTCCTTCTCTGCATAGCTGTTGATCTTGGTAATCTGGCTCTCTACATCCTCACCGAGACTGTTTGCTCCCTGGAACAGAGACTTCACCTTGTTCATATCCGCATCCTTGAACTTCGTCTCATCGATGGAAAGGTTATTGTCAGAATCAATCGTGATTCCCACAGCGGAAAGAGCCGTCTTATTTGCCGAAACATAATTCATCATCGTCTTTCTCGCCTGAATGATGTTCTTTGTGTCGGAATCCTCGGTCTTATCCAACAGGGTATTGTAATCCTTGATAAAGCTCTTCACAGCCTTGTAGATGCCGTCCTTGTCGTAATCCGTAGTCGTCACGCCGTCTTCGCCTGTCTGCGTCACCTTATTGAACAAGGACTTGGTTCCTGTCTCACGCAGCTTGGAAAGGGAGTTCTTCGCTGCCTCCGCCGCATCTTCAATCGCCGCCAGCGTCTTGCTGGTGTCCTTGGAGGTCGAAGTGGAGGTCGTGCTGGTATCTTTATGCGTGCTGCTTTCGCTCACTCTCTTCGCCATATCCGAAGCATAGTTCGCAACCGTGGACGCCTTTGCCTTGACCTGATAAACAAACCCGCCTGTCGACTGGAACACCGACTGCACTCTTGCCTTGCTCGCATCCTTGAACTTTTCCTCATCTACAGAAAGCTTATTGTCCGATCCGATCGTAACGCCCACTGCCTTAAGAGCGCTCTCATTCGCCTTGGCATAAGAAACCATATTCTTCGCCGCACGAAGAAGCGTCGTCGTGTCCGCTTCCGATGCACTGTCAAGAAAATCGTTGTAATCGTTAATGAAATCCTTCACAGCCTTATAGACCTCGTCCGTATCATAGTCCACATAGCTGTGACCGGCTCCGTCCACCTTGGTCTTAAAGAGAGAGTTCTTCCCCTTGTCAAGAAGCACAGACGCCGAGTCGTTCAGCCGGGATGCCGCATCATTGATAGAAGTCAGCTTCTCCTTGCTGTCCTTAATGGTCGAGGAAGCGGATGCCGTCCCGTCCTCGCTCTCCATATTCCTATAGTATGCGGAAACCAGCTTGCCATAGCTTCCGTTCTTAATGCTCGCGTAATCCGTATAACTGATCCCAAGCATATCCGAGGAACCGGAACTGCTGTTCGCGCTCCCCAGACTGGAAAACAATGTGTTCATCGAATCATATCCTGCCATAATATCACTCCTTTGAATAAAAAATGTTGACTTCCATGTCATAACTACACCGCAGCCCCTGCGGTACTTCTCTATCATCTATATCGTCATTTTATCGCAAATTTTTACATTTTTCAAGGGAACTTATGACAGTTTAACGTCAATTCATAACGTTTTCTGCCCGTACAAAGCATTTGTAAAATGTTTAACTATTGTTCATAGTTTATTCATAACTTATTGCTACAATAATTTTATCAACAAATGGTAAAACGTTATAAAATACTTGATAAATTTTTTCATAATAGCCCGGGCGCTTCGGTGTCCGGGCACTCCTCATTTTAAAGACAAGAATCCGGCTGAAAGAGCGCTTCACTCCTTAAGCCGGATTCTTTTACCCATTCAGGGTCGT
Organism: Roseburia sp.; assembly: GCA_017937095.1. GTDB lineage: Bacteria > Bacillota > Clostridia > Lachnospirales > Lachnospiraceae > Roseburia. The sequence continues at coordinate 148,700 of JAGBEG010000022.1, forward strand.
TCCTCATTTCTGATCGTTATATTTTACGTCTCTCACGTCATAGCCATGACGTTCCAGTGCACGCACGACACGTTCAAAATCCGGCGCCTCCACCCGCAGGAAAATCTCCGCAAGATCGAGCACATCCGTCGGAATCACCATCATATTGCAGATGTCACCGCCCTCCTTTGCGATCAGCTCACAGATTTTGCCGAGCACACCGCGGATATCGTAGGTGTAAATCGCCATGGAATTATGCTTGTTTCCGAAAATCTTCTGGTACTCCTTGAACACCGCCTGCTGCGTGACGATTCCAAGAAGGATATTCCGGTCGTTCGTAATCGGAATAAAACGCACCTTCGAGGTAATGAACATCGCCGCAGCTTCCTCAATTCTTGTATTCTCACCGATCGTGTCGATCTTCGCCTTCATGAACTCCCCGACCCTGCGCTGCATAAACGCTTCCTTCGTTCCGGTATAGTTCTTGAAATACTCCTCGAACAAATACTGCTTAGACAACACGCCGATGAACTCCCGCTCTCTCACCACCGGAAGCGAGAGAAGTCCCTGCTCGTCGATAATCTTCATCGCCTCTTCGACCGTGTTGTCAAGGTTGATGCACGTCAGCTTGTGATAAGGCATCATAATCGCTTTTACACGCATAACAAATACCTCCTGTCTGCAATTTTATATATTTATTATACCATAAAACGGCTGCTAAATGAACGATTATGTTCATTCGACAGCCGTCATTCATGCTAAATATCTTCAATTTGCCAGTCGATCGGCTCGATTCCGTTCGCGATAAGAAACTCGTTCGCCTTGCTGAAATGCTTACAGCCGAAAAATCCCCGATATGCTGACAATGGGCTTGGATGAGGCGCTTTTAAAATCAGATGCTTCGGATTCGTGAGCATCGGCTCCTTCGCCTGCGCCGGTCTCCCCCACAGGAAATAGACGATCGGACGGTCCTGTGCATTTACCGCCTGAATCACCGCATCCGTGAACTGCTCCCAGCCCCTGCCCTGATGTGAGTTCGCCTGATGCGCACGCACGGTGAGCACGGTATTCAGGAGCAGCACGCCCTGATCCGCCCACTTTTTCAGATAGCCGTTATTCGGAATCGCGCAGCCTAAGTCGTCGTGCAGCTCCTGATAAATGTTCTGCAGCGACGGCGGTATCTCCTTCTGCTCCGGCAGCACCGAAAAAGAAAGTCCGTGCGCCTGGTTCACATTGTGGTAGGGATCCTGTCCCAGCAAAAGCACCTTCACCTTGCTAAGCGGCGTAAAATGAAACGCGTTAAAAATATCATCCGCCGGCGGATAGACCACCGTCTTACTGTATTCTTCCCTCACAAAGGTATATAATTCACGATAATAAGGCTTTCGAAACTCCCCCTCGATTGCCGGAAGCCAGTCATTGTCTATCATTGCCATAATGCTCGTCTCCTTTTGTATACCGCATATGACGCGGCGCGATCTGCCGCCGTCATACTACCGCTGCCCGCTAACGCCGCACCGACACGCCGCGTTCTGCGAGATAATTCTTAAGATCCATAATCTCCAGCTCTTTATAGTGAAACAGCGAGGCGGCAAGCGCAGCATCCGCTTTTCCCGCCGTCAGCGCATCATAAAAATGCTCCTTCGTCCCCGCTCCGCCCGACGCGATCACAGGAATCGACACATTCTCTGCAATCTGTCTCGTCAGTTCAATATCATAGCCTGCCTTCGTCCCATCACAGTCCATACTTGTCAGCAGAATCTCACCGGCTCCAAGGCGGTCTGCCCGCATTGCCCATTCCACCGCATCCATTCCGGTGTCGATGCGTCCGCCGTTCTTGTATACGTTCCAACCCGAGCCATCCGCCCGTCTGCGCGCGTCAATCGCGACCACAACACACTGGCTTCCGAACTTCTCCGCCGCCTCGGAAATCAGTTCCGGGCGGTTGATTGCCGATGAATTGATGGAAATCTTATCTGCACCCTCACGCAGCAACGCTTTAAAATCATCTACCGTGCGGATTCCGCCGCCTACCGTAAACGGAATAAATACCTTCTCCGCCACCTGACGCACCATATCAACGACTGTGTTCCTCGCATCCGAAGTCGCCGTAATATCCAGAAAAACCAGTTCGTCCGCGCCTGCCTTATCGTAAGCGGCTGCAATCTCGACCGGATCTCCCGCATCCCTTAGATTTACAAAATTCACGCCCTTGACTACACGTCCGTTATTCACATCCAGACACGGAATAATTCTCTTTGTAAACATCGTATGCCTCCATCATATCTTCGCAAAGTTCCTAAGTATCTGCAATCCAACCGCACTGCTCTTCTCCGGGTGGAACTGACATGCAAAAATATTCCCCTGCTCTACCGAAGCATGAATGTCCACACTGTACTCTGTCTGCGCCTTCACAATCGACGCATCCGCTGCTTTCAGATAATAGGAATGCACAAAATAGACATACGGCTGCCCGGAAAGCCCTGCAAAAAGCCTGCCCCCGTTCTTAAGCGTAAGCGAGTTCCAACCAATGTGCGGAATCTTAAGTCCCTCCTTGTCTGGAATCCGAAGAATCCTTCCGTCCAGCAGATGCAGTCCCTCGACGCCCTCGCTCTCCTCGCTTCCCTCAAAGAGAAGCTGCAGCCCCAGGCAAATTCCCAGAAATGGCTTCTGCTCCTGCGTCACCTCCCGGATGACCTTATCCAGTTCGTATTTCTTAAGCTGCTCCATCGCCATTCCAAAAGAACCGACCCCCGGCAGAACGACCTTGTCAGCCCTGCGGATCTCATCGTGATCCCTTGTCACGACACACGCCTGCCCCAACGCTCCAAACGCTTTTTCCACACTCTTTATATTGCCCGCATCGTAGTCAATAATCGCTATCATTCACTATCTCCATTCCGTCTGTCTGAAAACTTCTGCTGCCATCTTCTATCTGCCCAGTGATCAAATAAATCATCACATTCTGCACCGCAATTATTCTACGCTAAGTCCTGCCGCCGCTAACACCGCGTAAAGCTCTGCGGAATACTCCTCCCGCTCGTCCACCGCGTACAGCTCCTTCGCGCGCTCCTCCGTCAGCCCGAAGCCTGCCAGTGCGCCGACTGCCTGATTTCTCACATTCATAAGCTCATTCGCACAGCCATAGCTCTCCGCCTCTGCGCTGTACTTGTCGCATCTTCCGATCGTCCGGATCAGAGAATCTAACGCCATATCGTAAATTCCCTGTGCCATGAAGGTCTGGTATGCGCTGTACTCACCGCCTGCGTTTGCCATAATGCGGTACTTCTCATATGTATCTGTATCTGTTTCCTTGATCTCCATACCGGAAACCTGTGCATATGCAAGCTCATAATCGCCGAGCTGATATGCCTGCTTCGCCTGCTCCATACTGTTCGAATATCCGAAAAGGTTCGTTCCGACCAGAACAAGCGCCAAAAAGGACGCCGCCATCACAAAAATCAGAACCACCGGCTTCTTCGGCAGCGGCGGTGTGTTGTCCGGCTCCTTCGGAGGCTTCGGCTTCTTGACCTTTTGCGCCTTCTTCTGTTCCTTCTCTTTCTTCGCCTGCGCCTTCTTCTCCGCCTTTTCCTTCTTCGCCTGCGCCTTCTTCTCTGCTTTCTCGCGCTTTATCCTTTCCTTCTTCTCCTCTTCGGTCTCAACCGGAGTCTCCGGCTCGGCGGCAGCTTCCGGCGTACCCTCCAATGCCTGCAGGATCTGAAGATTCTCGTCAGAGAGATCCTCGATGCTCGGCGCTGCGGGCGCCGCCGTCACAGGCTGGGGCTGCTTCTCCTCTTCCTCCTCATCATCCCCGAACAAAAACGACGATACCTTCCCAAAGAAGCCCTTGCCGGATTCCTGACCCGTGCTGTTCTTTGGCTTCTTCTCCTTCTTCCCGCGCTTCCTGCCTTCCGTCTTTTCTTCCGCCCCGGCGGCTTCGGCTTCCTCCGTCCCTGCCATCTGCACCCCGGCATCCGGCGCATCGCTCTCGTCCGCAAGCGCTGTGTTCTCTTCATCCGCCTTTAGCATATCTCCGATATCGGAAAAATCTCCTTCGGACGACAAAAGATCCATCAGGTCTGCATCATCATCCACAAAATCGGCTTCACCGGAAGAAGACGCCGTCGTCTCTGCGGCATCACCGGACACATCCAGCGCAAAATCTCCCAGCGTATCCACCATCATATCATCCAGTCCGTTATCCGCCTGCATTTCCTGCTTTGCATTGTTGACGATTCCATCCAGGCTCTCGAAGAACTTATCGTCCTTCGCGCCGGATTCCCCGCTGCCGGACTCTGTCCCGTCGTTCAATTCCTTTTCAAACTGGCGGATAAACTCGTCATCCCCGCCATCTGAAAGGATCTCCTTCTCAAAGGAGTCTAAAAATTCATCTTCCGAACCCATATGCTCTCCCTCTGTATCAATCTCCATATCCTCTATCTGCCGCTCTGTCTCCGTGGTCTCAGGCGTCTTATTTCCCTCCAGCGAATTTAATAATCCATCCAGATAGTCCTCTGTCCCGCTCATCCGATCCCTCCACTGACCTATAACTTAATTGGGGGATGTGATCCTGTATCACACCCCCTCTTCGCTTCAATCTCAATCCGTACTCTTATCAATTAAACGATCGATTGCATCCACAAGATTGCCGATTTCAGGTTTCGTCAACTGCGCATCCGCTCCCAACTGTTCGCCCTTGATACGCATCTCCTCATTCACAAGCGATGAGAAAATGATAAGCGGTATCTTCTTTATCATATCATCTGACTTTGCCAGCTTCGTCAGGCGGTGTCCGTCCATAAGCGGCATCTCTATGTCCGTGATGATACAGTGTACCTTATCATATAGCGTGCCTGCCTTCTTGAACTCAACAAGCTTATCCCATGCCTCCTGTCCGTTCATCGTGACAATCAGATTCGTATAACCCGCTTTTCTTAAGCAGTCCGTAATCAATCTGCTAAGAAGCGGTGAATCCTCCGCAATCAGAATCGGCGAATCACATCTCTCGCGCTCCGTCATTCTGTCCACATCCGATACCTTAAGCCCTGTCTCCGGACTGATCTCCGACACAATCTGCTCAAAATCAAGAATAATGATCAGCTTGTCATCCATCTTGATGACTCCGGTAGAAGCACTGCCTCCTTCGGTGTTAATGGTCGAATCCGGCTTGATGATCGACTCCCACGACACACGATGAATCCCAATCACCGTGTCAACATGAAACGCGATATTGAGCTTGTTAAAATTGGTGATAATGAACAGCCCGCCGTCCTGCTTGCCATCTGTCATACCCAGACACTTCTTGAGGTTCACGACCGTGATCATTTCATCACGCGGCATAAAAATACCTTCGATGCTCGGATGCGAATTCGGCACCGGCGTAATCGGCTGATATGTCAAAATCTCCTTGATCTTCGCAACATTAATTCCGTAATGATTATTGCCCAATGTAAATTCGAGCACTTCCATCTCGTTCGTTCCTGACTCTAAAAGAATATTTGTGTCCATTCTTCTCTCTCCTCCCGCGTAACCTTGTAGCGCATTCTCCGTAATACTTGGCTCTATTATAGCACAATAGTACTATCAATGCATTGTTTTTCACGCATTTTCAAGAATAATTTGAATATTCTCATCCAGCTTCACATAAAGCTCCAGCGCATCCAGTGATACGACGGTATCCGGCACCTGAAAAATCAGCACCATCTCACGCGTCTCACCAGCCGTGAGCATCCCCTGAAACGTAGAAAAATCCGAATCCAGAAGCGTCATCTCCGCAGGGCTCTTAACGGTTCCGTTCACAACGGCGGTAAACTCCGGCTTTCTGGACAGATTATCCAGACTGACCGGCGCATCCGAGGTATTTGTCACATCGACGCCTAAAATCACATAGACATTTCCGGTATCCGGATACATTGCAAAATAATCCTTCTCCAGATAGCTGCTGTCGAGTCTTGCGCCCACATAGCTAAACTGCAGTGCAGCCGCACCGTCGCCGAACAATTCGGAAAACGTAGCCTGCGATGCGGCATTCACCGGCGGCGCTGTCTCTGCGGCAGCATCCGGCGTCTGTGCATCTGCGCCCTGCGCATCCGGCGTCTGTGTATCCGCTCCCTGTGCCTGCGGCTCTGTGGTCTGCTCCGCCACAGTCTCTGTCTCCTCTTCCGGCAGGACATAGGTCAGTCCCTCGCTCTGATAGGTGTTGTACTTCGTCACCACATGTGCAGCATAATTCACGATCACGTTCTTTTCATTCTCGGTCAGATCGTAGGGCTCTTCCCCGCATCCGCCCAACAGCATCGCCGCCAGAAGCGCCGCCGCTGTCATTTGCACTCTCGTTCTTCTCATAGGATTCCATTCCTCACACAATATACTATCTTTATGTTAGCATTTTAGGGAAAATATAGCAACAAAAAAATATTTTCCGTCGCATTTTATCATCGGTTTCCTTTTTCCAGTTCGAACCAGAATTCAACGCCGTCCGCGTGATTTTCCACGCCGCACTGCCTGTGGAACGCCTCCATGATCGCCTTGACGATAGAGAGCCCGATTCCGCTTCCGCCGTACTCCCTGGTCCTCGCCTTGTCCACCTTGTAGAATTTGCCCCAGATCTTGTCCAGCTCCTCCTCCGGGATGGGATCGCCCGTATTGAAAACGCCGATCCTCACAATATCGCCGCGCTCCCTGCAGCGGATCGCAATGCTTCCCGGCTCTTTCGCATAATGGATCGCATTGCTCAGATAATTTGTCACGACTTCCTCCGTCATAAATTCATCCGCCCATACGTATACCGGCTCCGCAGGGCATTCCGTGACCGTGAGATTGTTCTGCTCCAGAAGAATCTCCACGGAATGAAGCACGCCCTGTATCAGCTCCGTCAGATTGAAACGCTCCATCGTGACCGTCTCGTTCCCCGATTCAAGCTGGTTGAGCGTCAGAAGCTTTTTTACCATACGGTTCATCTTATCCGCCTCGTCCATGATGACCTCGCAGTAGAAATCCCTGCTCTCGGCGTCATCATTGATGCATTCCTTCAGCCCCTCCGCATAACCGGAAATCAGGGCAAGCGGCGTCTTTAATTCGTGCGAGACATTCGACAGAAATTCCCTGCGCTGCTTGTCGATCTGCGTCTTTTTCTCTATGTCGATCTGCAACTGGTTATTGGCGCTCTTAAGCTCGGAAATCGTCCTCTCGAGCGCCTGCGACATCTCATTCATATGCGTTCCCAGCTCGTCAATCTCATTGCGCCTCCCGCTGTGCGGAACATAGCGCACCTCAAATTCGAGCTGCGTCATGTGCTTGGAAATATTCGTAAGTTCCACGATCGGATTCGTCACCCGCCTTGAGACGAACACCGAGACAATCGTACTTACAGCGATAGCAAGTATTCCGACATATAAAAGGAACTGATTGGATATCTTTACGCTCTCGCGGATGCTCTCTAACGCCGAGCGCATCAATATCAGATTGCCGTTGGAAAGCGTGCCGTAGAGCACCAGGTACTCCGATTCCAGACGCGTGTCCGTCCGCCTCTGGATCACATAATTATCCGCCTGCGCAAGCACCGTGACCTTGCTCTGCGCTTCACCGAAAATGATATCCATAAATTCAACCAGCATACGCTGGGTATCATTGACGGACGATCTTACAATCGTGCGGTCGGGACTTATGATCATCACCGTGATATTTCCATTCGCACAGAGATTGTCAAATGTCACGTCAAACGCGCTGTCGTCAAGCGTTCCTCCGGCGCTCGCAGCGTCAATTGTCGTAAATCCGGACAACAGGATATTCTGTTTATTCATCACGTAATAACGTTCCAGAAACACGGTATTGAGCAGCCAGCAGAGCATGACCGTAACCACGATCAGACCGATAATGATCCCTGCTATTTCTTTCATCAGAGAACCGTGTTTCATCCTTACGTTTCTGTTCTTTCTCTTTTCCGACATGCCATACACCTTTTTCCAATTCTGATTTCAAAGCCGGATGCCGGCAGTGCGCTACGAATCCGCGACCTCGAACTTGTAGCCCATTCCCCAAACCGTCGTGATATATTTCCCTTTCTCGCCGATCTTGGCGCGCAGCTTCTTGACATGCGTATCTATCGTCCTCGCATCCCCAAAATAATCATAATTCCAGACATTGTTGAGAATCTTTTCCCGCGAGAGCGCAATCCCCGCATTCTCCATGAAATAGGCGAGCAGTTCAAATTCCTTGTAGCTTAGATCGATGCGCTCCCCGTTTACGGTCACCATATGCGCCGTCTTATCGAGCGTGATTCCGCCCATGGAAAGCTGCCCACCCTCCTCCGAAAGCTTCCCGCTTCTGCGCAGGATCGCACCGACGCGCGCCACCAGAATCTTCGGTGAGAACGGCTTGGAGATATACTCGTCCACGCCAAGCTCAAATCCGTTTAACTCGTCGCTCTCATCTCCCTTCGCCGTGAGCATGATCACCGGCACCTTCGACGTCTCCCTGATCTCGCGCAGCACTGCAAAGCCGTCCAGTCCCGGCATCATCACGTCCAGTATAATAAGCGCGATCTCCTTCTCCTGATAAAACAGATCAAGCGCCGTCTCACCGTCGCCGGCTTCCAGTACCTCATAATTCTCACGCACCAGGAAATCGCGCACCAGCTTGCGCATCCTGCTCTCATCGTCCACTACCAGAATCTTAATCTTTTCCATGGTCTTCCTTCCCTTCTCGTTCTCTTACTCAGTTCCGGCAGGAAGAGAAAGCTCGCGCGCATCAAGCGCCGCCTCACGCTCGTTAAGCTCCTGCTCCCATGCCTCATATTTGTCGATCAGTTCATTCTCATAATTAAGAATCGTGGTATTATTCGTCGTCGCCGTAATGGCAAACATTGCCACGACACAGATTCCAAGAATAATGGAAACCGCACGCGTCACCCGGTATTTCTGCTTGTAATTCACATGCTTCTCCACCGTCTGCGCCTTTGGCTTTTGCGCCGGTTTCTGGCGTTCCCTGCGCTTTATGCTCTGCACCAGGCTCGGATGCTGCACCGGAATCGGCAGGATGTCCTCTTTTCTGATAAACGGAATCGACTGCAGATAGTCCTGCAGATCCTTCAGATAGGCATAGCCGACCGCCGTCTCGAAAAGCTTCTGCTGTATCATCTTATTGTAAATGTGCAGCACCATCTCAGGATTGTCCATATCCGTCTTGTTCTTGATATAGGCTACGCCCTGTGCCTCCTTCTTCGCCTGCTCCGCCTCCGCCTCATTGCCGAACACAAATCCCGCAATCAGCATGGTAGTTTCCGTTTTCTTCTCAGACATCGCTCTCTTCCCCGTTTTGTTAATCTGTAGTTTTTAGCATTCTTACCGCTTGTGCTTACTCCATCACAAATCCGCAGTGCGCCATTCGAGAGCCATAGGCTCTCTCGTTGCTTTTGTGCACATTTTATCATACACATTTTCGTCCTTCAAGGCACATTCACAGACATTTCACAAAGAGTGTCGTTCTATTGCGGAAAAAAAGATGCCCGGGAACTATTGTTCCCAGGCATTCCAAAGTGGAAACGAAGCGGTACTAGACGAACTATGAAACGAACTGCCATTTAAAAAGACTCTTCGTCCTCGTCCTTAGCTATCATTGATTCCAACGTTTTCCTAAATTCTTCTGAAACATCTGTTATTTCCCTTGGAGCGTCAATAAACTCCATTATATTATCAAGGTTATCTAAATATTCGTTAAATTCTTTCTTTAACGCATACTTCTGCCGGTTTTTTTCAGCAGTTAATTCATCATTATACAATCGTTTGCGTTCCTCTAATTCTTGCATCCTTTCCTGTGTTGTTTCATTAAATATTCCCATTTCTATTGCTTTAGCATCAGTTGATTGTGTATAACGAAATAGAGAAAGAAACGTAGGCTCTGATTCTCCCCCCAAAAAAGGCATTGATGATTTTACTCACCAATGCCTTTAACAATGCTGTTTACTCGTATCTTACCATTACTTCTTCTCTGAAAAGCTCGTTGATTTCATCTTTGCTCAAATCAACCAAAACATTCTTGCTGTCAATGGTGTCCGTCTCCATGGTCTCTCTGGTGCAGAACCGACCGCTTCCCGACAAAGCAATGCAGTTATATGTGGTATCGTAAATCTGCTGTTCAGTCGTCAATCCCAATGCGAAGCCCAAAGAATCATAAAATTTATCTATGTTTTCAATGTCATAAGAATCTTTTAATGTCGGATAGATTAAAGATTCACTCTGCGCATTATTTCCACTTGAATCTGTTTCAACTGCAAACACAAATGGCAAGTCGAAAAATGGTCCTTTATAAGACAATGATTCTTTTATCTGCGTCATTTCTTCAATAGTATTTTTCCAATATGCAATAACATCTGTATAAACTTCTGTTTTGCCCCAAAATCCTTCCAAAATTGCATCTGTGTCTTCAACGTTATTGTACAGTAAATAGCTCTGTATCATTTCCATTTCCATTTCTTCTGTAACTTCGTTATTAACTAAAGCAGTATAAATTTCTTGAAAAGTATCGTACCTATCGGAAGACCAAGCAGGGTCATTTATTACTTCCATTATAGCTTTTGATTTTAGTTGCCCCTCTTTGTCTGCGTCAACATAATTTTCGATATAAGAAGTCTTTACTGCTTCTAACTTTTCCCAGATTTCTTCGTCTGTCATCTGTGCAAAATCGCCCATAGTCAGACCAAACTCTTTCCCCGGAATAACCGTCACTTTCCCGTTTTCAAAGAAATAGATGTTGTCTGGCGTTTCCGATTTGTCTACTGTATCAACCTCGTAAGCAATCACTTTCTCCGTGCTTAAGCATTCGCTTAACGTGCCGCCTGTTGAACTTGCGGTTTCCTTAGAGATTCCGCTTGAACTGTCGGATGTGGTTCCGCCTGTTGTTACTGTCTGCGAGCTGTTCCCACAGCCTGCAAGCATGGTAAACATAAGAACAACGGTCAATAAAGCTGTCATTTTTCTTTTCATAGTTTTTTCCTCGTCTTTCTTTAAACTCAATGTTACCTATTCCTTATTCCTCTAATACGAAATAGGCATCTGTTTTATAACTCTCAATCCGTCAACATAATAGTCTGTCTTCTCTGAACTAGACGCATTTCCGGTATCATTACCGCCATGTCTTTCATTTAAAATAGCAATGCAGGCATCATATGCTTCCCAAAAACCGGACATTAAACCAACATTGTTTACACCGTCTGATAAGCAATAAAAGTATACGTTGTCACCACCTTCATCAATGACTGTGTATAAGGCATACGGGCATTCTCCACTATTATTTGAAGCTGTTGTACTTGTATCAGAAGCTGTTGCGCTTGTATCAGAAGCTGTCGTACCTGCGGTGCTTTCCGTCTGTGTTTCAATCTTATTATCCACTAAGTAGCTGTCGCTCACATACGCTGTGTTTCCGTCAAACTCAATGCGAAACCACCCTGTTTCATTGCACTGTCCCGTGACAGCAACCTCTTGATTTAATGATAATGAACCGACCTTTTCCCCGTCTGTGTCGGGAAGATTTCTCACATTCACGGTGGACTTTGCGTACTTTGTAGCAGACATATCGTTAAAGGTGTATGTCAGCATTGTGCCCTCTGCGGTTCTGGTGTCTGTCTCGTCGCAGTTGTCACATTTGGCTGTCTCTGTTCCGTCCGCTGTGTAAGTTGCGTCCTCATTGTAAACATAGTTTGTGAAGCTGTGACCTGCCGCCGGAATGGCTTCGGTGTAGCTGTCTCCACACTCACAGCGAAAGGTCTTTACCCCGTCTGTCTCACAGGAAGCTTTAGTTGTAACTGCTTCGGTGTAGGTGTGTTCGTGTGGTGCTTCGGTAGGTTGTATTTCTGCAACGCTTGCTACTGCTTCTGTGCTTTCCGGTAAGTCAGCAGATGTGTTTCCACAACCCCCAAGCATTGTAACCGTGAGAGCAAAGGTTAATAAGGTTACAAATTTTTTTCTCATAACTATTACCTCGTTTCCTTTATGTATCTTTATATGAGGAATATTCCACATATTATCCATTCTACATTATATGCAATAATAATAGAAAAGTAAAGGAGTTGTTTTTATGATTTCCTTTGAGCCATTGCGTCACATATTAGAAGAAAGGGGAATAACTACATACTACTTAAGAAATAAATGCGGTATCAACAACTTGGATAGCAAAACCATACAAAGGCTAATGGCTGATGAATCCGTATCGACAAACACACTTAATTCATTGTGTAATATTTTAGACTGTGATATTTCAGAAATTGCGAAATTTCTACCAGATGAAACCGATAAAAATACAGATAAAACGTAATCAAGGGAATGTTCCAATAAAATGAATTGAAACATTCCCTTTTCCTATGGTTCGGTGTATTGTTCTAATATACTTCCGCTTGTAAACCTCCACTTGCAAAGCAAGTGCCTGTCGGTAAAGGGGTTGACAAGCTATCCTCTGTGTCTTTTTATGTTTAATATGCGCTTTCTAAACAAGACCAAAATACTTAAACGCTTCAAACACAAGTCTTTCTTTTTCTGTTTTCAACTCTGGAACATCTTTAGATTTTGTCGGAACAATAATACTAAAGACATTCCGAAACACAGCTATTTGTGCGGTTGGACGGCAGTTCGTTTCTGCCGCTTCGAGTGGACTAGACGAGAGTCGAACTCGTGTCCGAAAGCTAATTCCCTGTCCTTCTACGAGCTTAGTCCGTCCTTTGACATTCCCTCTGCCGCCCGGGGACAGACACCCTTGCGGTTTTAGTAGCTTCATGATACGCCCGCAGGCTCAAAGCTTTGCCTGTGTCGTTTCCTACATCGTCGAAGCCCAGATCCTAATGTGTAGGTGCACTAGGTTGGACTGCCGCCCTTAGGCAGCGTATGCTAAATTATCTTCAGCGTTTAATTTTAGTTTTGCCATTTGACGCATTGCATGCGGCTCGCTTCTCCAGCTGCATAGCCCCCGTCGAAACCATTACTAGCCCATATTTTATTGTATCAAAAACTGCTTCTGTCCGAAAATAACCGGACATACACGGTTTTCTCTCTTATTAGTATAACACGTTTTCGAAGCTCCAACAACCGGAACCCCGATTAAATTTCTGTAAAAATCTGCATACCAGTGTAGTAACACATTCACTAGTACAGATTCTTCACCTTGAAATCACGCTCCGCCTCGCGGCGCATATCCTTTTTCGCAATATCCTGCCGCTTGTCGTAGAGCTTCTTGCCCTTTGCAAGCGCGATTTCCACCTTCACGAGGCTGCCCTTGAAATAGACCTCCACCGGAACCAGCGTGTAGCCCTGCTCTGCAAGCTTGCCGATGAGCTTGCGGATCTCAGACTTATGCATCAGAAGCTTCTTTGGCCTGAGCGGATCCTTATTAAAAATATTTCCCTTCTCATAAGGGCTTATGTGCATACCGTAGACAATGACCTCGCCGTTCTCGATCCGGACAAATGCCTCCTTGATGCTGCACTTGCCCATGCGCAGGGATTTGACCTCCGTTCCGTGCAGCTCAACCCCTGCTTCAAAGCGCTCCTCGAGGAAATAGTCGTGGTAAGCTTTCTTGTTGTTTGCAATTAACTTTTTCTCTATCTTTGCCATACGACCAGTATACCCCACAAAATTTTATTCTGCAATATCGTTGTCGCTCAAATTTTCATTTTCCTCATGCTCCGATCCGGTAACGACACGAAAATCAATCGTTCGCATAAATGTGTCCGTTCCCGCGACAACTACCTTTACCTTCTGTCCGAGCTTATAGCGCCGCCCGGTCGCTTCCCCGATCAGCTCATAGGTACTCTCACTGTAGTGGAAATAATCATCCACAAGTGTCGTCACATGTACAAGTCCCTCTACCGTATTCGGCAGTTCCACATAAAAGCCCCACTCGGTCACGCCCGAGATCACGCCCTCATAGACCTCGCCGATATGCCCGGACATATACTGCACCTTCTTAAGCTTCTCCGTCTCGCGCTCCGCCTCGTCGGCGCGGCGCTCCGTCTCGCTCGAATGCTTCGCCACCTCAGGAAGAATCTTCTCGTAGTGTTCGATGCGCTTTTCATTCATCCGCCCGCGCAGATTGTCCTTGATAATGCGGTGAATCTGCAGATCGGGATAACGGCGGATCGGCGAAGTAAAATGGCAATAATACGAGGTCGCCAGCCCGAAATGCCCGGTTCCTATCGTCGAATATTTCGCCTGCTTCATGGAACGCAGGGTCAGACGGGCAATCAGCGCCTCCTCCGGCGTTCCGTCAATCTTCTGTAAAAGCTTCTGCAATTCCTTCGGGTGAACCTCGTCCTGCCCGATGTGAATTGAGTAGCCGAAATTGTTGATAAAGGTCGCAAGCTTCTTTATCTTCTCCGCGTCGGGGGTGTCGTGCGTCCGGTAAACGAACGGAAGTTCCTGCCAGAAATAGTCCTGCGCCACCGTCTCATTTGCGATCAGCATGAAGTCCTCAATGATCTTCGTCGCGACATTTCTCTCATACGGCATGACCGAAACCGGCTTGCCGCTCTCATCCAGAATGATTTTCGTCTCCGGGAAATCAAAGTCGATCGAACCGCGCTTCATCCGCTTTTTCCGCAGGATCGCGGCAAGCTCGCGCATCCGCTCGAACATCGGGACAAGCTCTTTGTACTCCCTGATTTCTGCTTCGTCCTTATCCTCAAGAATCTTCTTCACGCTGGTATAACTCATGCGGCGGTCTACGTTGATGACCGTCTCCGCAATCACGTGGTCGATGACATTTCCTTTTGCATCGATCGTCATGATACAGCTTAACGCAAGCCGGTCTTCCCCTGCATTCAACGAACAGATACCGTTCGAGAGCTTATGCGGCAGCATCGGTATCACGCGATCCACCAGATAAACGGACGTACCACGCTTTTGTGCCTCCACGTCCAGCGCGCTGCGCTCCTGCACATAGTTGCTGACGTCCGCGATATGGACGCCAAGCTTATAATGCTCTCCCTCCATCGTCAGCGTAATCGCATCGTCGAGATCCTTTGCGTCCTCGCCGTCGATCGTCACGGTCTGCCAGTCTCTTACATCCATGCGCCCCGCCATATCCGCAGGAGAAACCTCATTTGCCACGCGCTCTACCTGATTCATGATCTTCTCCGAGAACTCTGCCGGAAGATCGTAAGCGCGCACAATGGAAAGGATGTCCGTTCCCGGATCGTTGATATGCCCTAAAATCTCAATGACCTTTCCCTCCGGCTTTTTGCCCTCTCCGCCGAAATCCGTCAGCTCCACGACGACCTTATGACCGCTCACTGCGCCCTTTGAGCGCTCCTGCGGAATAAAAATGTCCTTGCCAAAGCGCGGATTGTCCGGTATAGCGAATCCGAAGGTCCTGCTCTTCTCGTAGGTACACACGATATGGTTCGTTCCGCGCGCAAGCACCTTCGTAATCTTGCCTTCCCTGCGGCGTCCGTGCCCGCCGTCTTTTAACAGGGATACCTGTACGGTATCCCCATGAAAAGCACCGCCGGTCTGCGTTTCCCCGATGAAGATGTCCTCGTCTTCCCCCTCCACAGAGACAAAGCCAAAGCCCTTGGGATGCGCCGTAAAGACGCCCGTTAAGAACTTTCCTTCGGACTTTGTGTACTTGCCGCGGGAGGAGACCTCAATCTTTCCGTCGGCAATCAGCGCGTCGAGAACCGCCTGAAGCTCCTGCCTCTGGTTTTTGGGCACGCCAAGCACCATCGCCATTTCTTTCGCCTTCATCGGCACATAGAGTTCATCGCAGATGAACTCATATATCATCTTCTTTCTTTCCTGTAAAATCTCCTGATCCATATTACTCCCCACACAAAGTGAAAGGACTGCCGCATCCGCGACAGTCCCGCTTTAGAATACTCCCAAATTCAACACAACAGCAAGAATGATAAACAGCGCAACCAGAATCTTCGTTCCGGTCACCAGCCTTCCCTCCATGGAGCGTCCCTTATTCTTGCCCCAGTAGGTGTCTGCGGCGCCTGCAATCGCGCCGAGTCCTGCCGACTTGCCTTCCTGCAGCAAAATAATGACTGTCAACAACAAACAAACAATTATGAAAACAACGGTCAAGATCGTCTTTAAAATCTCCAAAACAATTCCCTCCTACGGTCATCAACTCACAACTTATGACATTATAGCATATGACCTTTTGGTTTTCAACTGTTTTTTTCGCGCCATAGCCTGCTGCCTTTCGCGCCATAGCCTGCTGTCCGCGACAACTGCCTCACAACTGCTGTTATCGGAAGTTGTTACCGGCAGAAATTTTCGAGCGGTGAAAACTTCGCCATATCGCCAAGCTCCTCCTCGATGCGCAGAAGCTGGTTGTACTTTGCCGTCCGCTCCGCGCGGCACGGAGCGCCTGTCTTGATCTGTCCGGCGTTTACCGCTACCGCAAGATCGGAGATAAAGGCGTCCTCCGTCTCCCCGGAGCGATGGGAAATGACCGTGTGATATCCCGCATTCTTTGCCATCTCAATTGCATCGAGCGCCTCTGTCAGCGTACCGATCTGGTTGACCTTGACAAGGACTGCATTCGCCGCGTCAAGGTTAATGCCGCACTTGATCCGCTTCGGATTCGTGACAAAGAGATCGTCCCCGACAAGCTGCAGTTTCTCTCCAAGCCGGGCGGTAAGCTTCTGCCAGCCCTCCCAGTCGTCCTCGAAAAGTCCGTCCTCAATGGATACGATTGGAAATTCCTCCGTCAGTTCCTCATAGAGTGCGATCATCTCGTCGGAATCACGCTCCAGGCCGTCCTCTCCCGGGAAAATATAGACACCCGCCGCCTCGTCATAAAGCTCGCTCGCAGCGGCATCCATCGCGTAGACAACGTCCGTTCCGACCTGATACCCCGCCAGTTCCACCGCTCTGCCGAGATACCGGAAGACCTCCTTTGCATCGTTAAGCTCCGGGGCAAAGCCGCCCTCGTCTCCGACAGCCGTCGCAAGTCCGTCCTCGTGCAGAATCTGACGCAGGAAATGATAGATCTCCGCTCCCATGCGCAGCGCATCCCGGTAATTCTTCGCCCCTACCGGCATAATCATAAATTCCTGAAAATCGAGCGGATTCTTTGCATGCGCGCCGCCGTTTACGACATTCATCATCGGTACCGGAAGCTCCTTTGCATTCGCACCTCCGATATACCGGTAAAGCGGCATATCAAGCGCCTTTGCCGCCGTTTTCGCACACGCTAACGATACGCCGAGGATCGCGTTCGCGCCAAGGCTGCCCTTATTGTCCGTGCCGTCGAGCTCGACCATCCTGCGGTCAATGAGCGCCTGCTGTAGCACATTCATGCCTAAGAGAGCCTCCCTGATCTTCGTGTTGACATGATCGACGACCTTCTGCACGCCAAGCCCGAAGTATTCCCGGTCTCCATCCCGCAGTTCGATCGCCTCGAACTTTCCTGTGCTTGCTCCGGACGGAACCGACTCGCGCGCCGAAGTCTTTCTCCCCGTCGTCTCCGTCTGCGCCGTCACCTCGACCTCCACGGTCGGATTTCCTCTGGAATCTAAAATCTCCCTCGCATGTACATCTATAATCGTGATAACCAGTGACATAACAAATCCCCTTTCGCATACTACTTGTTTGTTGTAGTATGTCACCAAAAAGGGGATTTATACCTGTGCTTCCACCAGAAAACTATTCTTTTATAAATTGATCCAGCGCCGCAAACAAAAGCTTCGGCTCAATCGGCTTCGCCAGATGCGCATTCATCCCGGCATTCTCCGTCCTTCTGCGGTCCTCCTCATATGCATTCGCCGTCATCGCAATGATTGGAATTGTCTTTGCATCCTCGCGCTCCAGCCCGCGAATACGCACTGTCGCTTCGATTCCGTCCATCACCGGCATACGGATATCCATCAGAATCGCATCAAAGCTGCCTTCCCCGCTCTCCGAGAAGATGCGCAGTGCCTCCTCCCCGTCCCCCGCATGCGTCACCTCGATTCCCCGCTTTGTGAGCAGGTTCTGCGCTACAAGTGTATTGAGCGGATGATCCTCCACCAGAAGCACTTTCTTTCCGGTAAAATCACGCTCGGTCTCCTCCGCAACGCTCTGCGGTACAGCCGGTTCCTCCTCGCCGATATCAAGCCTTACCTCCACGGTAAAAGTCGTCCCTGCGCCCTCGGTGCTCTCTACGGTAATATCCCCGTCCATCATCCGCGCGAAATTGCGCGCAATCGAAAGTCCAAGTCCGCTTCCCTTATAGGTCGTCGTACTCTGCGAATACTGCTGCGTAAACATATCAAATACCTTCGGCAGAAATTCCTTCGCAATTCCGATCCCGGTGTCCGCTACCGCAGCGCGGACTAAAGCGCGGCCGTCCGCCTCCCTGTGCTCTGAGACCTCAACCCTGACCTCTCCTTCCCCGGGCGTAAACTTTACTGCGTTATTGATCAGGTTGATCATGATCTGCTGTAAGCGCGTCGCATCGCCCACATATACCCCGGACGCCCTGCTCTTACGCTCGAACACATAATTCACAGACGCAAGATCCGCCTGCGTTTTTGCCAGAATGTTGACATTCTCCCAGAACTTGTCACTGTCGAACGGCTGGTGCAAAAGCTGCATACTGCCGCTCTCGATCTGCGACATATCCAGGACATCGTTTAGCAGTGCGAGCAGATACTTTGACGCGGAATCGAGCTTCTCCGTACAGTCGAGCACCTGCGCGCGGTTGTCGATTTCTTCCCTGATAATCGTATTCAATCCTATGATCGCATTCATCGGCGTGCGGATTTCATGGCTCATTCTGGCAAGGAATCTGCTCTTCGCCTGATTCGCCTCCCGCGCCAGCAGAAGCGCCTTCGACAACTGTTCCTGCTTCTCCTTTTCCTGCTTTACCATGTCCTCAATATCCGTGATTGTAATAAGAAAAATCCCGACCTCACGGTTCAGGTACTGATACCGGAGCTGTTTGCGCCTTGGCTTTCCGTTTCTCGAGAGCAGCGTCACCTCAAGCACACGCGTGCGCTCTAAAATAAGCTGCCGCTCCATTGCAGGAATGCTGATTTCCTGTTCAAGCTTCTCCTTATCCTCCTTAGAAACTGCGCGTTCTTTCAGGCAGGCAAGCTCCTCACTGTAGTCTCCGCCCGCAAGCTGCTCTTCCATCGCGTACTGCCCGATCGCCATCGCCGAAAATCTGCCGTTCACGCGGTCTACGACATAGATTTCATCATATTCATACGACATGATGCACTCCAGCACATGACGCTGAAGGTTCTCCTTTGTGATATCACGGTTGTAAATAAAAGCCATGACCTCAGACGTCTCAGGACGGCGGACAAGCCTCACCTCCGTCTTGATCCACACATGTCTTCCTTCCAGCAGCTCCGCTATGTATTCCTCGCTAAGCCCCGTCTCCCCCTTCTCATACAGCTCGCGCAGATACTCCGCCGACAGCCTCCGGTTCTGTTCATCCGTCAGCCAGTTCTTCCGTGCAAACGCTTGCGCTCTTACCCGAAAATCCATCTCGTGCCGGTACTGCTTCTCATAGCCGTCCGTCCTGCCGACGCGCATCTCCTCGACAATCCCCTGCGTCAGGTTCAGCCGGCTGGTCGCGTATACATCTTCCGAAGATGCCTTTTCACGGTACAAAAGCTCTTCCTCATACTTCTTCTGGAGCTTCTCATGCGCCGCGCGCATCTGCTCGCCCGCAAGCTTTGTCTCTGTGATATCCGTCAGATATTCCACATAGGCTTCCCGCCCGCACCAGTCGATGATTCTGCCCTTGACCGCATAATAATGTCCGCCGAGCAGCACCTCCCTCGGCGCGACCTGATCCATATTCCGGTACTTCGCCGGACATTCCGGACACGCCACTTCCTGATGGTAGAACAGACGGTAACACTTTTCCCCGGTCGCATCCGTTTCCGCCACCCCGAAAATCTCCCGCGCCTTCCGGTTGAGGTAACGAAGCTCATAGCTTCCGAGTTCCCGCACATAGACGCCGGTCTGCGTCTCGTCGATAATGCTCTGGTAAAGTGACGCGACATTGATCGTGTGCTCCCGTTCCTCGAATTTCCGCAGCGAAAGCATCCTGTAATACAGCGTGCCGCAGCTTGCGAACAGTCCAAGGATAAACATGGCGACCGCATTCACCGTATCCGTCAGCACATACTCCGGCTGCTTACACACACAGATACAGGCAATGATAAGACCGCAGGAAACCGCCTGCAGTAAAATACTGTAAACGGGCTTGATAAGGAAACACATCACGATTCCGATGAGCACATAGTAAGAAGTGATATAGATATCGGAACGACACAGAATATTTTCAACTACAAAATAACATACCCACAACAGATAGCTGATTGTAATCAGCCACGGCAGCGTCCCAGGGTGCGAACGTGCAACCTTATGCGTAAAGAAAAACAGGCAAAGGGCAGCCAGAAAGAACAGGGCATATGCCCACTCTCCCGCATAGTCCGTGCGCTCGGCGGCAAATGTGTAAATCCACAGCACCGCCGAGAAACACATTGCAATCAGATCCAGAACGCAAAGCATCCTGATATTTTCCGCTTCTACCGTCTTCTCACATTCCCGCAGCACATCCGCCCGAAAAAAAGTTTTTAACGTATCTTTCCAACTGCTCTGCTTCATCGTTCATCACCGCTTTGCATTATACTTGTACATATAGTAAGTATAGCAACCGGAATACAAACAATCAAGCCAATTGTCTGAAAATTATTCCTGCGGTCTAATCCCTTTCGTCTTCAGAAAATCCACCCAGATTCCGTATTTGGAACCGAGCAGATGCAGATCGTCAAATGTCAGATCATCCCGCAGATTTCCCTGCCCGTCGCAGACGACGTCGTTCATGTCGATGTAGAACACCGTCTGACCATCCGCAAGCTGCGCAATCCTGTCATTGCGCGCACAGATTCCTTCATTATTAAAAATCTTATCCGCATCAGACTTTTCTTTTGTCACGCGCATAATTCCCTGCACATAAATAATGGCGTCCGGCTGAAGCTGCCGGAACTTCTGCACGCTCATCGCATACTGCTGCATGAAGCTTTCCAGATTTCCTCTTCCCATCTCGTTGATTCCGATCTGGAAATAGACCTTTCCGAACTGCCGCTGCCCTAAGGCTTCCTCAAGCGTCACTTTCTCCCCATCCACTTCGCAGAACTTTTCCGTCCACATATCATAAATGTTAAGTCCGACCGTCGCGTAGAAGGTCGCCTTGTCAAGACCGCCGTAGTCGCGCAGTCCGACCGTCCTTGAATCCCCGATAAAGACCGCATCGTCAAAGTAGCTCTCGTCGACCTCGCAAAACTCCCGTACCGCAGGTGCTTCCTCCGTCGCCTGCGTCTCTTGTGGCATATTCTCCCCCGGTTCCTTCGCTTCGCCGTCCGCCTGCTGCATCTCCTCTCCCTCTCCGGTCAGAAAAGAAAGAATCTCATAGTCGTCCCACAATTCATCCAGATTCCCCTGACCGCTCCACGGATAGATTCCGTCGTGGATTCCCTCAAAGACCAGAACAAAATACGGCGTTTTGGCGGGGTCTGTTTTATAATTTTTATATATGGTATCTTTTCCCAGATATCCAACTGCCGATAACGCCGCCCACGTCAGAAGCACAAGCAGCGTTACCCGGTATTTCAGCAACTTCTTCAATTCTCATTTCACCACGCATCAAAAATTAAAATATAAGAACGGATTGTTTACAGACACAGACAGATAATACATGCTGAGTCCGAAAATTACGAGCACGACAACACTTCCAAACCATTTCTTCTCAAACATCCTGTAAAGCGCAGCCGGAAGCGGTGTAGAAAACAGAATCCCGAGCAGAAACAGCGGTACATAGTCGTCCAGGTACTGCACATAATCAAGCGGATTGATCGTGCCTCCCGTCGTTCCGAAAAACGGGAACAGCCGCATAAAATAAACGGCAAGCTGCTGCACATCCTCCACCGCAAACGCCACCCAGGTGAGCGGCACGACAAACAGCAGGTACACATGCCCTATGACCCTGCTCTTCTCAAGAAACGGCAGCAAAACCAGCTTCTCAAGGAACAAAAGGAACAAAAGCGACGCGCCCCAGATCAGATAGTTATAATCCGCTCCGTGCCACAGCGCGGTAAGCGCCCACACCACAAAGAGGTTCAAAAGCGTGCGGGCTTTCCCCTTGCGGTTGCCCCCAAGCGGAATATATACGTACTCTCTGAACCATTTTCCAAGCGTGATGTGCCATCTTCTCCAAAATTCCGTCACCGACTTCGCTATATACGGATACCGGAAATTGACCGGAATCTCAAAGCCGAGCATCGCACCAAGCCCCCGCGCCATCAGCGAATAGCCCGAAAAATCAAAATACAGCTCCAGCGAATACGCAAACGCACCCATCCACGCAAGCGGCGTGGAAATACTCGCAAACCCGATGGTCTGAATATTGTTCCAGAGCATTCCGATGCGGTCCGCAACGATGACCTTCGCCGCCAGACCGAGCACCAGAAGCCTGATGCCCTCCTCGAACTGCTCCGCCGACACCGTGCGGTCACGAAGCGCGCCGCGCACATCCGCGTAGTTGATAATCGGTCCTGCCACAAGCTGCGGAAACATCGTAAGATAGGTTCCCAGCCTGACAAACGCCTTTTCTGCAGGCACTTTTCCGCGATAGACGTCGATGACATAAGCCGCGATCTGAAACGTATAAAAGCTGATGCCAAGCGGCAGTTCCTCTGCAAATCCGCTGTATTTGTAGAAAAAAAGCACGCCGAAATCATAGCAGAGCGCCAGAATCAGCAAAAGTTTCTGCCTCGTACCGCGCCCCTCCGTATCATGCCTGTACATCAGCCTTGCAAGCACATAATTAATGACAACGCAGCCGAGCAGAAGAATGATATATTCTGCCTCCCCGATTGTATAAAAAGCGATACTTCCCGCAAATAATGTCAGATTCTTGTATTTCTTCGGTGTAAGATAATATATAATCAAAAAAACCGGCAAAAACCGGAATAAAAATTCAAAACTACTGAATACCATCCCTCAGGCTCTTTCTAAAATAATACATCTCTGATTTCATACTATTTCATTATAGGCGAAATAATCCCAAATGACGAACTATTAAGCAAAATTCGTGAAAATGTATTATTTCTGTCATAATCCCATGAATCTGTAATGATTCTGTAATTATTCCGCGGCAAAAAGCGCCTCGATCTCCCCTATAAAATATAATGAGCCGAACGCAACGGTTTTATGCTCCCGCGGCAGATTCTCCGGCGCAAAACATGCGCGGTAATCTTCTGCTGCAAACGCACGGACGCCCTTTTTCTCAATGCACGCGGCAAGCTCTTTTGCCGTAAGCGCCCGCTCGCTCTCCACCGTACAGGTCACAAAATCATACGCAAACGGCAGCAGCAGCTCCACCATTTCCTCATAATCCTTATCCGCCATAACACCCATGATAAAGCAGAACTTTTCTCCCGGGAACAGCGCCGCAAGGCTGTCGCGCAGGGCACACACGCCGCTGCTGTTATGCGCGCCGTCCACAAGAAGGAACGGCTCTTTCGATAAAATCTCCATCCGTCCCTGCCACCTCGTTCGCCTGATTCCGCGGTAAATACTCTCTCTCTCCCGCGCCTTCCCCGGCGCACACTCCTTCGCCCTCTCAAAAAAAGCCTCCGCCGCAAGCAGTGCAGCGGCTGCATTCTCGTACTGGTGAACGCCGAGCATCTGCATACAGATTTTCTCATAAGCGCCGTAAGAAAACTCCTGCATACCGTTTTTATAGCCGGTATCGCGTATCTGCTCCGGGTCAACGATCCGGCAATCCGCAACGTTCTCGCGCTCTGCGGCAGCCAAAAGCGGCGCAAGCGCTTCCTCCTCCTGGCTTTCCATAATAAGTGCGGTTCCGTGCTTGATAATGCCCGCTTTCTCCGATGCAATCTCACCAAGCGTGTTTCCAAGGATTGCCATATGGTCAAAACCGATTTTCGTGATGACGGAAACATCCGGCACGCCGACGGCATTTGTCGAATCGCATCTTCCGCCAAGTCCGGTCTCTAAAATCACGACTTCGCATTGCTGCTCCTTAAAATATAACAACGCCATCGCAAGGCATAAATCAAACATCGTCGGCTGCACGCCAAAATCAGCCGCAAGAAGCTCTTCCCCGAGCACACGCACCCGTTCTTTCGGAATCATCCCGCCGTTTACCGTGATGCGTTCCCTGAAATCGACAAGATGCGGAGACGTAAACATCCCTACCCTGCACCCGGCTTCCCTTAAAATTTCGCATAGAAAAGCAGAGACGGAGCCTTTGCCGTTCGTCCCTGCTATATGAATCACCCTCATCCCGGTCTGCGGCTCCCCAAGCGCCGGAAGCATGCGCCCCATGATCTCCGCCCCGGTAAGGTTCCCAAACCTTCTGATATTGTTGATCTTCTCTACAACTTCCTCGTAAGTCATTCTTATATTCTTCTTTCACGACTTTTTCGATATCCGTCTGAAAGAAGCCGTTGTCGCTTTCAGACTGCGATGATCACGCCGCCGTCATTTGCATACATACTGCTGACACCGGCAGTATTAATAATAATGATTTTCTTGAAATTTGCAAGCTTTTCTATTTTCTCTTTGACAACACGCGCGCGGTCCGGGCAATTGCAATGCGAAATCGCAAGAATCCGGCTCTCGCAGTCCTTTGTCTTCTCGATGACGTTCTGTACCATTTTCTCAAGCGCCTTATTCATGCCGCGCGCCTGACCGAGCTGACAGATCGAGCCTTCTCTGGTCGATCCCATGACCGGCTTGATATTGAGCGTATTGGCGATAAACGCCTTTAAATTCGTAAGTCTTCCGTTCTTGCGCAGTGTTTCCAGCGTCTCTAACACGAAAAACGTATTCATGGAGTCGATATAAGCCTCTGTCTTCTCAACGACCTCCTCAAAGGAGCAGCCCGCTTCCTCGTACTCCTGCACCTTAAGACCGATCAGCGTCTCTCCAATCGACGCCGATCTGGAATTGAACACATAAATCTGCTTACCGTCCGCGTGCTCCTCCTCGTAAAGATTCCTGCCGAGCACTGCACTGTTATAAGAGCCGCTCAGTTTCTCGGAAAGCGTCACGACATATACGCGCTCTGCCTCTCCCATATAAGACGCCATGTACTCCTCCGGCGACGGACAGGAGGATTTCGGACAATTCGGACTTTCCTTCACCCTGCGCAGAAAATCAAGCTGATCGAACGTCTCGTCATCCCTGATCCGGTAACCGTCCACCTCCAGTTCCAGAGAGACCGTCTCATAATGTCCGTCCTGCTTTAATTCTTCTGTCAGTTCCCCACAACTGTCAATTACGATCTTATACATGCTGTTACCTCCATCTCAAATCACTGATTATTATATGAATTCTCTGATTTGTTATCCAAAATCGGTTGATGCAATTTTGATTTCCTTTATACGTAGTATTTGTTACTATGTAACATTATCACAAAAACCATATTTTGTATAGAGGTGTTTTCTATATTTTCTATAAATTATCACGAAAAACGGAAGATAAACACGTTCTGCTGCTCATCCACGAGATAATACAGGGAAGTAAGCCCGGGGCAGTAGTCTGCAATATGCTGCTCGTCGATAAAATATTGCCGTACCTGCGCAAGCAGTTCGGGCGTTGCCAGCTTTACCGAGACAGCCGTATTCCCCGTCTCATATCCGCCCGCACAGAGCGCGCCAATCGCATCCGGGTTCCACTCAGAAAAATAGCAGTTCTGCCGAACGTAGTAATTATCCTGCTTCGCAGTGCAGTACGGCAGCACAAAGTTGTTGTCCGGCTCATGCGTCACCGAAATCTCCTCCGTCGTCACGCCAAAATAGTTGTAATTCACAAAGCGTTCTTCCTCCTGCGTGTCGACAGTGTAACTGGAATTGCCCCATGTCGTGTCAACGTAGTAATATTCTCCGTCCATCCGCACCAGATTCCATGCGTGCGGCTCGCCGTTCGCCCTTCCGGTCACAATCGCAGACTGAACACCAAGCCGCTCCAAAAGATACTGTGTGGCGCACGCATAGCCCTGACAGACCGTCCTGCCATTGATGAACACACTGATAATATTCTGATTATCGTCCGCGTCTTCGTCATACGCTATGTTGGACGCCAGATAGTCGTAGACATAGCGCACCTTTTCGTAATCCGAAGCCTCCATGGAAATCCCGGCGGTGATTTCTTCTGCCCTCGCGTCAATCTGTGCCTGCAATTCCTCCCTCTCCTGCTGCTCCATCGTATAATTCGGTGAAAAATCAATTCCGATCCGTTCCTCTCCTCTGGTATACTGCGTGTACACGTAGCCGGACGCCCAGAAGATTCCTCCATGATCCGCATTCACTGCCTTATAAGCCGCATCTAAGACCTCTTCCTCCAACGTACTCACCCGCACGGATTCTTTGTGCTCTTGCATCGTCTGGTAAATCTCATCGTACACGCGCTGTGTCTCCCCGTCCAGCGTGGCATAGACATAGCAGCCGTCGGAGACGCACTCCACTATCATCTGCGGCTCATCAGAACTTCCCTCCGATGATACGGAAGCTTCTGCTGTCTGATTCCGACTTCCCTCCGACGATGCTTCGTCCGATATTCCGGTTTCCGGGAACTGTGTCTGTAGTTCTTCCGCAATGGATTGCCGGATCTCTTCTGCAAAGCCGCATCCGCCGAGCAGCAGGATGACGGAAAGACTCACAGCGCATAAAAATCTTTTCTTTCTCCGTTTCACCATCTACCTCCGACGTCGCCCCTACAGGGTAAAATATGCCTCCGCCAGCTCCTTAAGCGCCTGCTGATCCGCCGTTCCCATCAGTTCTCTCGCCGAGTGCATTGCAAGCAGCGGGATTCCGATATCCACCGTCCGCACCGGAAGCAGCGCGGATGCAATCGACCCGAGTGTGCCACCGCCCGGCATATCGGAGCGGTTGACGAACTTCTGATAAGGAATCTTCTTTTCCTCGCAGATCTGCTGGATAATGGCAATCGCTTCACAATCCGTCGCATAGGACTGGGAACATGCCTCCTTGATGCAGAAGCCCTTTCCGAGAACCGGCTTATTCGTGATATCCATTTTGCCCGCCTGGTTCGGGTGCACGCCGTGCGCCACATCAACAGAGAGAAGCATACCATCATAAAGCTCCTGCTCTGCCGTCTCCTCCCTTCCAAGCTCTCTTAAGATACGAAGCAGCATATCGTGAAGAAGAATCGATCCCGCGCCCTGCTTCGAGCGGCTTCCGATCTCCTCATGGTCAAAAAGCGCGATCAGATTCACGCCCTTCTGGCGTGTTCCGTCAATAATTGCAGACACGAGCGCCGCGCACGAGGTCAGATTATCGAGACGCGGACTGGAAATGAAATCGTCGTGCAGCCCGATATACTGCGGTTCTTCCCTGCAGTAGACGGTCAGCTCAAAGTCGAGGATATCCTCCTTCTTCACAGACAGCTCCTCTGCAAGGAAGGTCAGAAAATAGTCCTTCTTCTTCTCCTCCTCCGTAAGCAGCGCCATCACCGGAAGCATATCCACCTGCTTATTCAGTTCAACGCCCTTATTCACCTCACGGTTCATATGAATCGCAAGATTTGGGATCGTGAGCAGACTCTTATCCGACGCGAAGGTACGAATCTCCGGTGCAAACGGCTCACTGCCGCGCACAGCCACACGTCCGGCGACGCCGAGCGGGCGATCCAGCCATGTATTTAAGATCGCGCCGCCATAGACCTCGACGTTGACCTGCGCATAGCCATTTGACACAACATCCGCCGACGGCTTGATGCGCAGGCACGGGAAATCCGTGTGCGCCGCCGCGATGCGGATCTGCGGTGCGCTTGTCTTCGCAAAGTCCTCTCCCACGGTGAATGCGAACAGCGTCGTGCGGTGATGGTTCACATAATATTTCCCATTTTTCTTAAGATTCCACGGAGCAGAATAAGAAAGCTCCTCAAATCCGGCTGCCGCAAGGCGCTCGCTGCAGCTATCTACCACCTGAACCGGCGATACGCCTTTTTTTAATAACTCAAATAAAATTTCTGTCTCTGTCATGTTCGTTTCCTCTTTTCCTGTCATTTGTTTCTTATTATATACGAGTCGGTTGATTATTCCAAGAGGCGGCTTTCACCCTTTACAACACGCTATTTCCCATGAAAACGTGCGCCGCCAGGCGCACGTCAAAAAGGAGCCGGATTGCTCCGGCTCCTGACCTCCCCGCCTTTACTGCTTTGGGGCGTGGTATTAATATTCAATGTAGATCGGGTTTGTCATGTAAAGATTCCCCTGCGTATCGTGTACGTTGAACAGGAAACAATATTTTGTCCCCGGCTCTGTATCCTGCATGGTTACCGTAAGCTCTCCCTCAAGCAGGAAATATTCAATCGCACCGGAAGAGACCTCCCACTCCTCAAAAGGCGCTACGCTTCCATCCTCCCGGAACACAATATCCCTGGCAAAAATAAACGGCATAATGGAATCGCCTTCCTGTAATTCTATCACCTGCTTATCCGGGAAGAGACTGCTGTCCGTATCCATCGACTCATAAACCCCGATGATGATACCGTCCGGATGCTCTTCGTCAACCTTCACATGGATATACGCGTTCTGGTAGTCGAAATGCGGTATTCCATCCGTCTCCTCCGTCTGTCGCTCAATGATAATCGGAATGGCGTATTTCGCATATTCCTCATTCCGTTCAAGCTCCGTTGCACAGCAGACATGCAGCTCACCCGATGCATCGCCAAGGAAGAATTGCTTGCCGTCAAAATCTGCGCTCAAAGTACCGTCGTCGCTTAAGTTTACGTCGGAGGAATCCATCCAGCAAATATAAGTTTCCTCATCCTCGCCATCCTGTTCCCATACAGAATATTTCGCATGTCCGAAGTTGGCCGTCTGCTCTGCGGAAAGCTGTACGTAGTATTCCCCGACCGTCTCTTCGCTTTCCACCGGCTCAGCCTCTGCAATATCCCATTGCGCAAGCTGTTCCCCGGAAAGCGTATCGGAAAATGACGTCAAAAACGATGTGTAAGTCTCGCTGAATCCGATTTCGCTGTATGCCGCCATAAACATTTCTGCGTATTCCTTATTGCTATACGGAAAATAGACTGCTACCCCATGCGCATCCCGCACATTTGATTTCTGGCATACGACCATTTCCTGCACAGCGCTCTGTACCTGCTCCGCCTCCTGTGGGTACAGGTGCATCATCTGGTCCGCAAGGTCGTATAAATCGACCGTATCATAAAAGCTGTCCTGACTGACTTTTCCGAACGTCTTCGTCCGGTCGCGCATCCTTGCAATCTTAGAATATCCGCCGTCCTGCAGTTCCACAGACGCCGTATTCACGAACTGCTCCAGACTTTCCACAACGGCGTCCGTCTTCGATAAGTCCAGACAGGATAAGGTATAATCCGGCGTATACTGCTGCTGTTCCTCGTAAAATTTACTGTAAGCGGTAATAATTACATCTGCAGCCTCTTCTCCCTCGAAGTGCTCTCCGTCACTGAGCGTCTTAAGGCAGGCATAATCCCAGCCGGTTCCGGCTTCCACTTCCTCTGACGCAATCAGATAATCGGCATAATCCGCCGTCATATCTGCAACCTCAAGCATTCCCATCAGGCAGGCATCAAACCCGATCCACTCGAACTTTTCCCCTTCCGCCGCCAGCTTTGTTCCCTTTAAGGCGTCATTTATCTCTGCCACGGACAACGTATCATACTCATAGTTTTCATCTGCGCCGTAGCCTAACACCGCGCCGCCGCCATGATTCCAGAGCACCAGATCATAATAGCCCGCATCGTAATTCATGTAGCCGTAATTGATGAACTCGCGGAGCGTTGCCGCATCCGCCATATTTTTGTTGCTCAGCGTATATACCGGATCGATCGTACCGTCCGTCACCTCAAAGACCGTGCATTCATCGCTCGGAATCCCTTCAATCCACCACTGGCTCGCGCCTCCGGTGCAGATCAGGACGTCCATGTTCTCTTCATCAAATCCGCTTCCCGCAATTTCCATAATGTCGAGGCTCGCCATTCCTCCCTCAGATTCCAGATTGGAACCGACCATATAGATCATCAGTACTGCATTCTGCGAAACAGGCTCCTGCCTGATGCTTTCTGCGTCCGCTCCCTGTCTGTCCTCTGTCTGTCCCTGCGCCTCCGCCGCTGGCTCATCTGCCGGCTGTTCGCCCGACGCCTGTCTCGTATCCGTACCGCACGCCGTAAGCGTAAGTGCGGCGCACAGACTCCATACCGCTGCCCCTTTTAACCGCTTCATTTCATCTTCCTCCTCTATCCTGCTATTAGTAATTTACACCAATAATACCGGAAAGAACAGACGGAGGTTTCATTTTTTTCCAAAAAAAAGAACCGGTTTCAGTGAAACCGGTTAAAACATCTGCGATTTACGCAATACTTCCCAAAGCTGTCAGAAGCAGCAATCCTGCTGCAATTCCCACTATGTAGAGAATCCTTCTCCCCATTCCCATCTCACTGCCGTGCTTTTTCTGATAGCTCTTTGCGATTGGCAGATTCGTGAGCAGCACAGCTATAATTACCGGCAGTGCCAGATACCCAATAATGTACGCCATTTTCTTTCCTCCTACTTTTATAAGTCCTAACGGGAGTGATTATAGCATATTGTAGTTTGATGGTCAATGGGTTAAATATACTGCTCTATTTTTTCTATTTCTTCCGGCAACATTTTTTGCACCGAAAACCATTTCGATTTTTTATAATTCTCAATCCAGTCTGTTTCTCCCTCTAAAACATTTTTCCATTTATTTGCCAACCCATTCGCAATAATAATGATATTATTGCGAACCATGTTTTCTGCCCCCTCTCCGCCAAGAAGATTGACTCTGTCGTCTGCATCATACTTTTCTGCAAAGAAATTATCACAGGAATACAGTTTTGTCTCTTTACCATCCTTACATAAATAAGAAACCGTCGCCTCAAATCTGTCTATCGCGATAATTAACGCATATTTCTCACCTACTAATGCGGTTTTTAACGGTGATATCTTAATACAAGCCAATTTGTACTTTTCACAAATTCCTTCCATATATAAAGGTATATCTTCGTTGATTTTCGTCCATATGTTTTCCACTGTTTCAACTCCTATTTGCTCATTGTTTTTGTTATTGGATCATATTTATATCCATGCTGCCTTAAATAGTTATATTCCCTGCCAAATCCTGTCAGTTCTGTTTTTCCTGTAATCTTATTGATCCGGGTAAGATTATCCCATGTTGGTTCGGTTGCAATTTTAATGATATCATCTCTCGCAATGACATTGTCCAGCCATGGTTTATTATACTCGTTCCAGAATTGGTCGGGCGTAACATATAACTCATCCGGCGTGTTCAATAAATTAAATCCGCCGTCCCGCGGTCC
Source organism: Roseburia sp. (assembly GCA_017937095.1). GTDB lineage: Bacteria > Bacillota > Clostridia > Lachnospirales > Lachnospiraceae > Roseburia. The sequence goes on from JAGBEG010000022.1 coordinate 180,049, forward strand.
AAAATCCAAAGACTTCACATTTCCAAGCTCATCGAGTATCGCCCCGGTATCTTTGTTATATGTTCCTAATACGGTCGTTGTCTTCCCCGGTGTTGCTTCCAGTTCCAGACCGTTTGACGTTATATAATCTAACTTTGTCTTTACACCTGCCGCATCTGTTGCTATATCCGCCTTTTTTGCCGCTTCTGCTGCATCCGTTACCGCATCCGTCGCCTTATCGACCTGCTTGACCGCTTCCGCTGCATCCGCCGCCCTATCTGCCGTCCTTGCTGCATCGGACGCCGTGTCTGCCGCATCCGCAAGCTTCTCCACATTTTTGACTGCTCCCGCTGCATCCGCCGCCCTTGCCGCATCAGACGCCGTGTCTGCCGCATCCGCAAGCTTCTCCACATTTTTGACTGCTCCCGCTGCATCGGATGCCGTGTCCGCCGCTTTGGCTGCTCCCTTTGCGCTGCCAAGTCCCTTTGTTGCAACCACCTCTACGATGATATCCAGGCTGATGTAGCCTACCGCATATGCCATGCCTTCCTCTTCATAGGTATCGGTCATGCTCTGCCCCATCGCCTCTATGACGCCCATCGGATCTGTGACTATGGCTTCTATTCCTGCCTCCATTCCGGTGACCCGCGCTTCAAGCGGCGCCGGCAGCGGAATGAACCGGGCGCCGGGCGTACTCTCATAGAGAAGGAACAATGCCAGCGAAAACACACCGTCCAGCAGATCTACTGTCGCATCCCATAGACCTCGTCCAAAATCTTTGATTCCTTCTCCGAGATCCTCAAGCTTGTTCAAAAACGTTCCCCATGTGTCATAGTAAAAACGCGCCTGACATGCATAATCATCGTCCGTGTTCTCGAAAGGTACAATCGCCTGATTATAAATATCCCAGATTGCAGATACCTCATCACAAAAGACCTCATATGCCGCATTTACACTGACGGTGCGAAAATTCGCCAGCTTATCATAGTTCCGCTCTCTCCTTCTTTGCTCCGCCTCCTCCTGCGCCCTTATGGCTCTTGTTTCCTCCGACCACCAGTCCAGCCTAAAATGCTTATAATCCGGGAAAGAACTTCCCGTATCCCACATGAAGTCAAAGACTTTCGTGACTCCGCTCTCAATCTGTGTGATATTCCACCAGATATCATTCCGGTCCACACGCATCATCACGCTTTCGCTCTCAGGAGCCACATACGCTTTCATATCAGCAATGTAGCCGGACAACATCGTCTTCACAAGTCCGAGACGTTCCCCGATTTCTCCTATGTATCCTATGACATCTTCTTCCCATTCCTCTGACAAGGTCTGATAAGACACACTGTCCTGTTTTTTCAGTACCGAGAGGAATGTCGTACATGCTGCTTCCAGACGATTGACCCGATCGAGATATCCTTGTATGGAGTCTAACGTATCGGACAAATGCCCCATGTTAAGCTTCAGGTCTCTTTTCATGATTTCTCCTGCCTCTATTCAAATGATAAGCCATCCAGCTCCGAAATCTTAGCAGCACACTCCGCCTTTATAGCATCCACGTGTTCCTGCACCTTCGTTCTCTTATCAGCATTTTCGAAATCCATGTCGGAAAACTCTTTCTCTGCCATCTTCTCTATATCTGTAAAAACCTGTTTATATTTTTCTCTTTTTGCGCAGGCATCCGATTGGCTTAACTCACCCATTTCCTCCCTCCAGTCTGTTCTGGTCATGCGCCTCGTCCGTTGCCTTAAGGCGCTTCATAATTGTCTCGGCATCGCCGCAAAATCCCTCCAAATGCTCCATCATATCTTTGGAATACCATCCCGGAAAACGTTTCAGAATGTCGGAAAGCGGACCGATAAAATCGGAATTCATCGGCTCCATATTCTCACAATCCACCTGAAACGCGCTGCTGCCCGCATCGCCAAAGTCCTTTGCCGCGCTTCTCATCTCAGAGAGCGCTTCTTCCACTTCCGTATAATCCACGTCAAGTTTATCGCCTTCTGCCATTCACTCCTCCTTCTTCTTTTATGCTCTATGATATCCTTTTCTCATTTCTATGACAATTAAATGCCACTTCCCACATATCATAGCAGAAGTACGAAAGCTAACAACGTCGAAATTTGTAGGAAAGTTCTATAAATGTATACCTGCTGCTTACACCTGCCCATACGCAGGCGAGAAGCTGTCTGGTTCTTTGATTTTCTTACTGCATTGAGTAATGAGCCAGATCGTATGGATAATATGACACATCTTTCAAACTACTGTCATCCAGATTTAATATTTTAGCAATTGCGCCTGCTTCAAAGCTCCAATATCCATAGTATATATTTTGTTTACTTTTATGAGCTTCATAACATCCGCAATCTTCATTATACCAATCATCCGATAGATATTTCTTCAATGCCTGTAATTTATTTTCCTGATACACTACTTTCTGCAGATTGGAAAACGACTTAGGAAAAAGCATTTCTTTTCTCTCTTCGATCGGTTCATCGCCCAACGCATCCAGCAAATAATATAATAGTCCGTCGTATATTTCTGATTTTTCCAACATGTCTTTCACTTTTTTCGCAAAATCTTTATCTGCTCCGAAAAGAACTCCCAAAGAAACCATCTTAAGATTCTTATTATAATATTCCGGTTCCCATACTTCCTCCCATCCGGACGCCAGCTCAAAGTATTCCTTCTTCAATTCGGCTAATTCATCCCCTCTTGAATACTTCGCTATCAGTATTCCGAGTTTTAAATCATGCACTTTAGACTTTACAGGAAATATTCTTTCTGCCTTTACCTCTCCGCTTTCCAGTTTTGACGAAAACTTTTTTATTCTTTCTGAATCTTCATGTATAAATTGATTAAAATATTCTACATTTTTTAAATGATCTCTCATATCCATGCCTTTCATAATTTGAGACACATGCATCGCACCGACATTGCTCCAAGGTCAATTTCGCCTATTACACACAGCTCACAATCTGCTCCTAATAACTGATCTGACGCTTTTCCATATCATAATATCCTCTACCCATGATAATATTTAAATCTGCAATATATTTTGTATATTCATTTCCCAACTCAATTTTTACTTCATTTTCAACTTCTTCTGTCATTAACTGTTTTAGTTTCTCTATTATTTTATTAAAATCTAATTCCTTTTCTGCATAACTCAGTGACAAAAAAATATGAATACAAATATTTTCTATCTGACAAAAATCTTCTCCATGTTCATATTCGTTTAAAACGGCAGGAAAAATCTGTTTCTCATTAAATCCCATTTTATAAAACCGTTCAAAATCTTCCTCCACACATTCTTTTAATTCATCATATTTAAAAACCATTTTTCCCTCTCTATTCTACAAATACATTTATTCTATATAAATTATAACTACAATTAATGTTCTGAATATTTTTCTTCTGATGTTGTACCACCCGCTTCACCTTCCACTTCTGGTTCACTTGCTTTTTTGCCGCATAGGAGATCCCTATCACCGGATATTTTAAAATGTGTTGTGACCTTCTACCCCTTTATTTCTGAAATCCATTCTAAAAATACTTCTCCCGCATTCTTTCCCGTTTTTGCTGAGCACACTTCCTCATATTTGTATTTTGCATCATACTTTCCTGATTCTACATCATAATACAACTTCATCTCAGTTGGAATCGGCATATTATGTTTTGTACAAATAGCGTTGACTTTCTCTAAATCTTCTGTACCAATCTTTAAAAATTGAAATGCCAACTTATTCGGCACTCCTAATTGGTTTAATGTCTTTATTTCTCCATTCACATCAAAAAAAGCATTAAACATTTTACTCTTTTCTTCATTAGAACAGTATGCATAAACTTTGCTGATTTTTTGTCCCGCTACTTCTATACATAGTGATATGAATGCTGATTGCAAATCCATAAACTCATCTTCAAATACTTTATTCATTCCTTTACTCCTTTTTACTACATCCGGCAGCGATACGGTTCCCGAAAACACAAAACCGCCAAACATAAGATACAACGCCAGCGAAAACACTCTGTCCACCAGATCGACTATCACATCCCAAAGACCTCTTCCCAAGTTCTTGATTCCTTCCCCAAGGTCTCCAAGCTTATTACCGGTCGTCGCCCACATATCATACCAGAAACGCGCTTCCTGTGAATAATCATCCGTCAATGGATAATTACCCCCGAATAAACTTATACCATGGCGGTACGTCGCCTAGTAATACAGCACTATTTAAAGTGACAAATCGAAAGTCGGCGATATTCCAAAAACTTTTAGGTTTAAGAAATATCGCCAATACTATATTTTTTCTAGTCATCAAGAGAATTTATTTCCCTTATACCCTCTGGCAAGTGCCATTATAACATGCACTATGTAAATCGTCGCTAGAATTATTAAAAAATATTTTCAATACCAGAATTGCTACTTCTCTGCTATCAATTAAACATCACTATATGCTTGATTTATGTTATCATATACTTTATTCCCATTTTCCAGCATCTTACTTATTATTTTCTGTTCTAATTCCTCATCCGATATTAATAACATAGATTGTTCTTTTTTATCTACAATACCATATCCAAAATCTGTTTTCACAAGAACAAAATCTGCTTTCTTTTCATTCCATAAATATGAATAATTCTCTATGCTCATACTTTTCTATCTCCTACTACATCCAGGCGCGATACGGTTCCCGAAAACACAAAACCGCCAAATATAAAATACAACGCCAACGAAAACACTCCGTTCAACAGATCAACCACCGCATCCCAAAGACCTCTTCCCAAATTCTTGATTCCTTCCCCGAAGTCTCCTAGCTTATTACCGGTCATCGCCCACATATCATACCAGAAACGCTTTAGTGGAAAGCTGGACTGTTACCTTAAAATAGCTTTATTCCATATTCTTCTTGACATACATGATTGAATCTCTGTATTTCATCCCATGCGCTTTTTTTTAAAAATCCATCTGGATACACTATTCCTTCCTTTATTTTATCTGCTCTATTGTTTATTTCATTTCTTAATCTCGGTAAGATATGTGACATATCCATCTTGAACGGTGATATTTCGTTCTTTTCTTTAAACAACTCACTCATGATGTATAATATTACTATGTATACGTCATAATCTGTTTTTCCAAGCATAACCAGTAATGTTTCTTCAATTTTTTCTTTTATGCTTAAATCTTTCTTATATGCTTTATACACCACTTTTGATAACATTTTACCAACATCTGTAGGTTCTGCGCTTGGTACATATTGTGATGTTTCCAATTTATATTTTCCCTCACCCTTCAACAACCTTTCTAACTCATGCTTTTTTATTGCTTCAAATATCATATCTGTATATTCCATAATATTCTCCCATCTAATTTATTTCTGTTATTGTAATATTGTCAGATATATTAGGTATTAAATCTGTTACCGCTTCTGGAATCCCTCCATCAGTTTTTCCGCCAGGAATCCAATGACTATTTGCACCATATTCATTCCCAGATGGCATTCTTAGTTCTAATCCACTCAAATCATCAATATCTATTCTTACAAGTCCACCACCATCATCGAAATGTCCTATATCAAATCCCAGCTTAGATTCATATATGCTAATATCTCCATTTGCTATGTTAGCAATCTCATCGCAGTAATTCTTTGGCATAACAAATTGTGTGCCATCATCAGGTATTCCAATATAACTATTTCCTTTAACATATTGCACATATTGTTCTTTTGTCATAATAATCGATGCACCATCATCAAATTGTGCCAAATGTGCATCAATATATTCTTGTGTCAAATACATTAACGGATCTGGTCTACTTCCTTTGGGCATAGAAACAATTTGATCTATTAATTCTTGTGTCAATCCTGATTTTAAACTGCTCTCAACCTTCGGCACATCTATATCCACATTCTGTAGATCATCAAGAAATTCCTCATACTCCACGTCCACATATCTTTGCTGTTCATATATATCGTCATAAAACTTTTCAATTTCATCCAACACATCATCTACATGGTTCGGTGGCATATTATTTACAACCGTATCAGCCTTTTTCGCCGCACTCGCCGTATCTGTTACCGTATCTACTTTCTTCGCCGCTCCCGTTGCATCCGAAACCTTATCTGCTGTCTTTGCTGCATCTGTCACCTTATCCGCAGTTTTCGCCGCATCCGTTACTGTATCCACTTTCTTTGCTGCGCTCGCCGCATCGGTTACTGTATCTACCTTCTTCGCTGCTCCTGCAACATCGGTTACCGTATCTACCTTCTTTGCTACACTCGCCGCATCGGACGCCGTATCTGCCACTTTGGTTGCTCCCTTCACGCTTCCGAGTCCCTTTGTACCCACAACCTCTATGGCGATATCCGGAACAAGATAGCCTGCCGCATAAGCAATCCCTTCCTCTTCGTAGGTGTCCATCATGCTCTGTCCCATCGCCTCGACGACAGCCACCGGATCGGTAAATATAGCTACTATTCCATCCTCCATGCCAGTCACGCGCTCTTCCGCCCAGTCTGGCAGAACTACATGCTCATTCCGCGGAATACACCCGTCCACCACGAGGAACACCGCCAATGAAAACACTCCGTCCAACAAATCGACCGCCGCATCCCAAAGACCTCTTCCCAAGTTCTTGATTCCTTCCCCAAGGTCTCCAAGCTTATTACCAGTCGTCGCCCACATATCATACCAGAAACGCGCATCCTGTGAATAATCATCATCCGTATTCTCGAAAGGCACGATTGCATTATTATAAATGCTCCATATCTCATCTACCTCATCACTGAATATTCGAAATGCACTGCTGACACTGCCGCTGCGAAAGCCTGCCAGTTTGTCGTAATTCCGCTCACGCCTCCCTCTCTCCTGCTCTTCTGCCAGACGGATTGCCGCTGCATCCTTGGAAAACCAGTTGATAAAAGGATGCTTATAATCCGGGAATGAGCTTCCCGAATCGCAGCAG
>JAGBEG010000023.1 GCA_017937095.1 Roseburia sp.
AACGCATCCTGTCCAGATAAAATCTGGCTTATCTTGGTTCGCACCAAGATTTACTGTTTTAAGGTTTTCGTCTGTCATTCAAATATGTTTGTCTGACAGCTTGAAATCTCAAATGGTCTTAAGACCAAACTGAAAAGCAAAACTTTTCAATCAGAAAAAACGAAGTTTTTTCATGTTTTTTGAATCTTTCAAGGTTTATTCACTGTTCAGTTATCAATGTTCAAGCGAATCTTCGATTCACTTTGTTGCCAATCAGTTCTTGACGACAGCTTATTAACTATATCATCTTTGAACTCGTTTGTCAACAACTTTTTTCTTTTCTTAATCACTTTTTTTGAAGTGATGTTGTTGTATTTACCAAACGCGACAACTTTTATAATATATCATATATTACCGTATCTGTCAACAACATTTTCAGAAAAAAATTGAACAACTCATATCTTCAAATAAAGCGGAGAAGGAGGGATTTGAACCCTCGCGCCGGTTAACCCGACCTATACCCTTAGCAGGGGCACCTCTTCGGCCACTTGAGTACTTCTCCAAAATTATTATTTGACAATATGATATTGTTCTGCGCCGTGACGCATAGTTAATAATACTAAAGCTTTTGCCATTTGTCAATTACATTATTCACTTTTTTTCAAATTTCTTTGATTTTATTCTTTTTTTCCTAAATTATAGAAGGTAAAGCTTCCATCAATCAGAATCGTTTCCGCATCATCATAGATTTCCACACGGATGACAGAAATCTTTCTGCCGTGGCGCAGCACCTTCGCCCTGCAGTAGACATATTCTGTGTTCTCGATGGGGAGTAGATAGTTCATGGACGCATCCAGCGTTGTGACATATTCCCCGTAGGTAGACGCTGCAATTCCTGCGAGCGTGTCCGCGAGGGAGTATGCACAGCCGCCGTGCATTCCGCCGTATATGTTTTCGTGCTGTTTTTCAAAGCTGATTCTTCCAAGCGCAAATCCTTCTGTAATTTCCAGAAGTTCCATTCCGATGTATTTCGCAAAAGGATTCTTCTGTACGATTTCATTCATTTCTTCAAATGTCATATTTTAAACCTCTTACTGACCTTCTACCATTCTTCACCCGGGTATTTCATTCCCCACTCTTTTCGCAGACGGGTCATGATCTCCATGACGTCACGGGTGTCGGACAGGCGCATTGCCGCCACATTTCCGTTTAATATCGCGTCTTCCATGTCTGTCATTTCATATTGTAATGCATTTGCCGTGGCTCCGGCGGTAATCTCATGTACTTTTCCGCTTTCCGCTTCGACGATGACGGCGCGGTCCGCACGCGGGTATTCCATAATTTCAATATAGCCGTTCTCGCAGCTTATCACGGCGCGCTTCGGCTGTTTGGAGTGAAGGGACAATGCGAGCGTTGCCATCTGTCCGTTTTCGTTCATCAAAAGGATTCCCGCCTGCTCGTCCGCCCCGGTAGGCGCATATTTTACCTGACTTAGTACCTGATCAGGCTGGCTTTCCATAAAGCTGCGCGCAAGGGAAAGCGCGTAGACCCCGATATCGAGCAGCGCCCCTCCGGCGAGATTCATATTGAAGAAACGATTTGTCATATCGTATTCTTTAAAGCTTCCAAAGTTAAGCTGGATCATCTGGACTCTTCCAAGAGGAGGAATATCACTCTCTGCACATTCTTCCATGTTCTGTGACTGTGTGATGTTGTCCTTTACGCAATTTCCGGGATGTCCTGTCTCTAAGAGCTTCCACAATTTTTTGTACAAAGGCATATGCCAGATCGTCATCGCCTCGGCAAAAATGACATGGTTCTGCTTCGCCAGTGCAATCGCTTCTTCCAGTTCACGGCTGTTAAGCATCACGGATTTTTCACAGAGAACATGCTTCCCGTTTAAAAGCGCTTCCCGTGCAAATTCGATATGGGTATTGTGAGGCGTCGTAATATATATGACGTCCACATCAGGGTCATGAAACATCTCATGAAAATCCTCATAGACTTTTTCCACGTGGTATTTTTGGGCAAAAGCCGCCGCCTTTTCGTGGGTACGGTTACCTACCGCATAGAGGTGTTTTCCCATTTTGTCCAATGCCTGTGCCATCTCATTTGCAATCACTCCGCATCCGAGTACTGCCCATTTTAAGTTTTTTTGCATTGCCATCCTCCATATTATGTATTTTTCTGCCAATTTTATACTCTTAAAGCGGATTTTTACATCTCTTTTAATGTGTGATATTCCTTAATCGCTGTCTCATACAGATTATTCCCCTCTCTGTCAATCACAACGATGACCGGAAAATCTTTGACCTCGATCTTGCGGATTGCTTCCGCGCCGAGATCTTCATAGCATACGATTTCGGATTTGGTGATGCATTTTGAGAGAAGCGCGCCAGCTCCGCCGATTGCCGCAAAATAAACGGCATGGTTGCGGATAATTGCGTCGATGACTTCCTTCGTGCGCTTTCCTTTTCCGATCATGGCTTTTTCTCCAAGGTCGAGAAGCCTCGGCGCGTATTTGTCCATGCGCGATGCGGTGGTCGGTCCGGCGGAACCAATCGGACGGCCTTCGCGCGCCGGAGAAGGTCCCATGTAGTAAATCACAGCATCCTTGATGTCAATCGGAAGCTCCTCTCCCCTGTCGAGCGCTTCTATCATGCGCTTGTGCGCCGCGTCGCGCGCCACATAGACGGTTCCGGTAATGTAAACATAATCGCCGGCTTTTAAATCCTTCGTCACTTCTTCCGTAATCGGTGTATTTATGTGCTTATCCATGTCTGTCTCCTGTTCTTTTATTTATGCGGTGTATCTGCAATGCTTATACATTTAATCAGGTTTCTGCTGATTCTCTTTTACAATTCACGCACGACATGACGGTTGACGTGGCAGCAGATATTGACGGCGACCGGAAGTCCTGCGATATGGGTCGCATACGTATTGATGTTGACAGCAAGCGCCGTTGTCGTTCCGCCAAGACCTCCCGGTCCGATTCCGAGCTGGTTGATTTTGCCGAGCAGTTCTTCTTCCATATCCTTTATATAAGGAATATCGGAATGTTCATTTACAGGTCTTGTGAGCGCCTTTTTTGCGAGGAGCGCACATTTTTCGAATGTACCGCCGATTCCGACGCCGACGACCATCGGCGGACATGCATTCGGTCCGGCGTCTTTTACTGCCGTAAGAATCGCGCGTTTAACGCCTTCTATGCCGTCTGCCGGCTTTAACATGAAGATACGGCTCATGTTCTCGCTTCCAAAGCCCTTGGGCGCCATCGTGATTTTTACTTTCTCTCCCGGTACAATGGAGTAATGGACAACCGCAGGCGTATTGTCCTTTGTGTTCTCCCTAATCAGCGGGTCTCCCACAACGGATTTGCGCAGAAAGCCCTCGGTGTAACCCTGACGCACGCCCTCATTGACGGCGTCTTCGATTGCCATTCCCTCAAAATGCACGTCCTGTCCAACTTCAAGAAATATGACTGCCATTCCCGTATCCTGGCAGATTGGGATCGTCTCTTCATCCGCGATCTTTAAGTTGTCCTGAAGCTGGTTTAAGATCTTCCTGCCAAGCTCGGATTTTTCTGTCGTGACGGCTTTTTTCATTGCCTCATCCATATCCGAAGACAGGTAATGATTCGCCTCAATGCACATTTCTTTAATATTCTCTATGATTTCGTCGGTGTTTACTGTTCTTACCATGCTTTTCCTCATTTCCTGATACTGTTTTTGATTTTACTTATCATTGTCGCTGCTGTCTTTTTTCTTTATATTAAAATGAATCTTATATTTCTCAAGAGTTTCGTTGTTATCGCGGGACTTCATGTCCGGGAATGCTTTTACCAGACGCTTAAAGCCAAAGATTTTCTCCTCATACAGCTTCTCATAGCGCTCTTCAAGCTCTGCGCGCTCCTTTTTCTTAAGCTCAAGAGCAAGCTCGCGCTCCTTTTTCCTTTCCTCGAGTGTCTCTGTGATGCTGTCTTTCGTCTCGGCAAATTTATTTCTCGCTGTCTGCGGCAGTTCTGTGAGATTGTCCTTCGTCTCGGCAAATTTATTTTTCGCCGTCTGCGGCAGTTCTGTGAGATTGTCCTTCGTCTCGGCCAGCTTATTCTTCGCTGTCTGTGGAAATTCTGTGAGATTATCCTTCGTCTCGTTCAGCTTATCCATGAACTCCGCGTGGTTTTCCTGAAATTCTTCGGATTTTTCAATGACGCCTGTAACGTTCTCGTAGATGTTTTCTCCTATTTCGTCGGAAAGCTTATGTATCGATGACGCCAGTTCATCCATGATTTTCAGGCGCTTATTAAATTTCAAAATCGTCATCACGGTCAGCACACAGTCTACTGTAAACACACACATTAAAATGCTTAAAAGGATGACCCCCACGACGTGTGGAATCCATGTGATTGCCGCATATATCATAGGATGAAGGACGTCCATGATAAAAGTACATGCAAGTCCCCAATAAATCGAGAATTTCAGACACACGTATCCTTTGATGTTGAACGGCTTATCGGAATAATCCCACCACTTATTATGAAATGCTTTTTCCAGAATAAATCCCGTTATGTACTCAAGAACGGAGGTGAGCAAAAAAGAACCTACAAACAATATGAGCAGATTTTCCTTGAGCGGCGTCAGGATTGTAACTACAATTACCACGCCGCAGCCGTAAATGGGGCAGTAAGGTCCGTTCAAAAATCCCCGGTTCACGAATTTTCCCGTATCCAGCGCAGCATAAGACACCTCTGTACACCAGCCGATAAATGCATAAATAATAAAAATCCAGACAAGTTCATAAAAATTCTGTGGCATATTCATTTCTCCTTAGCGTATTTTCTGTGTTGCATTAAAATGCCTATGAGAAATATTATAGCCTATTGATTTTAATGAAACAATGATTTTTGACCAGATAGTTTTACTGTTTTTATTTCAAATTATTCCTCGTTGTTATATAATAAGAACGAAATTAGGTAATATCTTTTTAAGAAGGGGACATTACATATTATGGAATTAAAGGATTTTATGGATTTAAAGAAATTGCAGGAAATTCAAGACCGTTTCTCGGATGCTACCGGTCTTGCAGCGATCGCTGTAGGCATCCACGGCGAGTATCTTACAGAAGGAAGTAATTTTACAGACTTTTGTATGAAGTATACACGCGGCTCAGAGGAAGGAAACCGTCGCTGTGTGAAATGTGATAACGAGTGCACCGGAACCTATTTCTGCCATGCAGGGCTGATGGATTTCTCGGTGGATATTGTTGTAAACGGTGAGAAAATCGGCGCTATCATCGGCGGACAGGTTCTTCCGAGCCATCCAGACGAGGATGCGTTCCGTAAGACCGCAGAGGAACTTAACATTGATCCTGAGCAGTATGTCAAGGCTCTGCGCAAGGTTCCGGTCAGCACAGAGAAGAAAATCCGTGCTGCAGCCGAGTTGCTTGGCATCATCGTCAACCAGCTTGTGAATCTTGAATACTTTAAGAGTAACAACTCGGGTCGTCTGGATTCTGTGCAGAATCAGATTACCGAAGCTACTGCCTTAATTGATACCATCAACAAGAATACAAGCCAGCTCAAATCGATTGCGACAAAGCAGAATATTCTCTCGCTCAATGCAAGTATTGAGGCGGCGCGCAGCGGCGAGGCAGGCGTAGGATTCGCCGTTGTTGCCAAAAGTATGCAGGATCTCTCCTCACAGTCCGCTGCTATCTATGGCGATATTGAGAAATCGGTGGCTGAGATCACGAAAACAATCAACATCTTATCCTCCGCATTCGAGGCGAACTAAAGCTGTCTGCTGATTTCATATGATTATAAAGACCTCCGGGCAGATTAACTGCGCCGGAGGTCTTGTATTCAGATACCTGTGTGGGGCATGGAACTGACGCCTCCCGGCGGGTTCCAGTTGTAGACGAAAAGCAGATTTCCCGATCCGGTGGAAGCAATCTGCACCATACGCTCAATATCTTCTACTTTAATATTTTTTCCGTCAATGAGCGCCCGGCACATTCCGTTTTTCTCGGAAATGATCTTCCTGCGTTTCATTTTATTTACCGCTTTCCGCACTGCACGGGAATCGCTCGTGATTCCCTGGGCAATACAGTAATGACAGATTTCTGTAAATGTGTGCTCGTTTTCTATCAGATAAAAAACGATGCGCGCCTGTACGATATTAAGGCGCGTCGGGAAAATGCTTCCTCTTCCTCGTACATTTATAGTTCTGATAGAACGCACATTCTGTTTCTTCTCCATCTCGTCTATACGGCAAAAATCCGGCGCAAGATCCGCCTGCGGCAAAGATGCTTTTTTCAGACTTGCCGCCGTTTTTGCTGCAATTTCTGCTATGCTGTGCAATTCTCCTGCATTCATGCGGGATGTAAGCTCATAGATTTCAGAAATTTCCTTCATTTCCTGTTCGATTCTGCGCTGATAAGCTGTGATTATTTCCGTAGCGTCGGCACTGTCCTGCTGCAGCTTACGGATTTCTTCTATTGTAAAGCGCATTTTGCGAAGGACGGCAATATTTTTCAGCTCCTGCACATTTTCCTCGCTGTATGCCCGGAAATTACGCCCGTTCTTCTCCTCCGTGGCAGGATGAATGAAGCCCTGCGCCTCGTAATAGCGGATGGTTTTTTCCGTAAGTCCGGTTTTTGCTGCCGCTTCTTTGATTGTCATACAATCACCCCCTGGCTTATGTTTATTATACTCTTTCTGATTAAAAAATAACATATGACCCTAGGGGATATGCAAGGGATTTTATGAGATTTCCCCGTGCTTCTCATAATTCGTCACCTTTGTGACCTGATTCTTCCCGTCCACGAAAAGAACGGTCGGGCGCAGCTCCTTTGCTTCCTCCGGCGAAACCTGTGCATACGCCATCAGGATAATCTTATCTCCGGTCTGCACCATCCGTGCCGCTGCACCGTTCAAACACATCACGCCGCTTCCGCGCTCTCCCGCGATCGTGTAAGTCTCAAAACGCGCGCCGTTGTTGACGTCTACAATCTGAACCTTCTCGTACTCATAGATTCCCGCCTGCTCCAGCAGATCTATGTCTACCGTGATGCTTCCGACGTAATCTAATTCCGCTTGTGTAACTGTCGCGCGGTGTATTTTAGCTTTTAACATTGTAATTGTCATTTTCTACCTCTCCATAAAGCTGCCCGGAATCATTTCAAATGTCCTAAGCCTCTGTCTCATACATGAAATTGTCGATCAGTCTCGTCTTTCCGATATAAACAGCGATCGCTGCAAGGATTCCGCCCTCGATTTTCTTCACCTGCTGCATTGTCTCAAGATCTACGATTTTCACATAGTCAATTTTCGCAAGCGGCTCTTTCTCAATCTCCGCTGTCATAGCTGCAATGATTTTCTCACAGTCGCGCTCGCCCTTTTCCGCCATTTCTCTGCCGAGGAAAATGGAACGGCTTAATACGAGCGCCGCTTTCCGCTCCTCAGGGGAAAGGTATGTATTGCGGGAGCTTTTGGCAAGTCCGTCCTCCTCGCGGATGATCGGGCAGCCGACGATGGTAAGCGGCATATTCAGATCCTTTACCATGCGCTTGATGATGGCAAGCTGCTGCGCATCCTTCTGACCGAAATATGCCTTGTCCGGTGTCACAATATTGAATAGTTTTGCCACGACTGTGCATACACCGCGGAAATGTACTGGTCTGCTTAATCCACAAAGCTCCTGTGTCAGCGTATTCATATCCACATACGCGTAAAAACTGTCCCCATACATTTCTTCCGGGGTCGGATGGAAAATCAAATCCACGCCGTGCTCCTCACAGAGCTTTGCGTCATGGTCCAAGTCTCTCGGATAGCTTGCAAGGTCTTCGTTTGGTCCGAACTGCATCGGATTCACGAAGATGCTGACAACGACCTTATCATTCTCACCTGCTGCATCTATCAGACTCATATGACCTTCATGCAGATAGCCCATTGTCGGAACAAAGCCTATGGTACAGCCTTCTTTTCTCCACGCTTTGACCTGATTTCTTACTTCTTCTATGGTTGATACGATTTTCATGATCTGCTCCTTATTTCTTCTACAAATTTCTCATATTTCTAAAATGAATGTTCCTTTTATTTTCCGGATGTTTTCTGCTTAAATTGTTTAATACAACTTCTCTATCACGGAATCGTCGATTTTAAAGCAGTGCTCCTCTGCCGGGAATGTTCCTTCCTTCGTCTCCCTGATGTAGGCCTTCATTCCCTCTCTCATGACTTCCCCGACATTTGCAAACACCTTGACGAATTTCGGCTTGAAATCGCCATACATCCCGAGGAGATCCTGATAGACGAGCACCTGTCCGTCGCAGCCTGCGCCTGCGCCGATGCCAATGGTCGGAATCGTAAGCTCCTGCGAAATTCTTTCTGCAAGCTTTGCCGGAACGCATTCCAACACGACCATACACGCGCCTGCCGCTTCTATCGCTTTCGCGTCCTCGATCAATTTTTTCGCCGCTTCCACGTCCTTGCCCTGCACCTTAAAGCCGCCAAATGCATTGACGGACTGCGGGGTAAGTCCGATATGTGCCACGACCGGAATCGAAGCCTTTACGATTGCCTCAATGTGAGGAGCAAATTCCACACCGCCCTCAAGCTTGACCGCATTGGCGCGTCCTTCCTTCATCAGCCGCCCTGCATTTACCACCGCATCGTACACCGACGTCTGGTAAGACATGAAAGGCATATCGGCAACCACAAACGCCTCTTTTACACCGCGGGAAACCGCCGCTGTGTGATGGATCATGTCCTCCATGGTAACAGACAGCGTATCTTCATATCCGAGCATCGTCATTCCAAGGGAATCGCCTACAAGAATCGTATTAACACCGGATTCATCCATGATCTTCGCTGTGGTGTAATCGTAAGCCGTCACCATGATAATTTTGTCTTTTTCTTCCTTCTGCTTCTGCAGCGTTAAAACTGTGTTCTTCATTTTCTGACCTCTCTTTTCACTTTTCTTGCGCTCTATGCGCATAGAATGTGTATTTACCGGCTGCTGCACCTTTGACTGATTGCAGAATAATCGCGGTCGGGATGCTTTTCCTTTGCTACCTTTACCAGATATCCGGCGCATTTCTGATAGACCTCTTTTTTTTCGGGGTCTAATGCATCAAGATGCTTTTCAATCGTCTCAAGGTCGCCCCGCTCGAGCGGACCTGTGAGCGATTCTGCGCATCCCTGTGCTAAAATGTGATCCAGATTTCCTTTTGCCAGCTTGTAAAGCTCCTTCCTCGCCTCCTCTTCCTTAAATCCGCATTCCAAGAAGAGTTCTTCTGCCATAGCAAATAAAGCAGTCATATAGTTGGATGATACTGCTGCCGCCGCGTGATATTTGATTTTATTTTCTGCTGAGATCGTGCGGGTATGATTTCCCATGCTGTGAAATATTGTCTCCAGGACATGAAGACAGACGGCATCCCCCTCGATCGTAAAGAGAACCTCAGACAGCTCCTTCCACGAGTGTTCTTTGCTGCTTACTGCAAAAAGGGGATGAATGGAACAGGCATGACAATGATTGCTGCCTGCATCAGAAAAGATTTGCGAACTGTAAAGACCGCTGCAATGACCTATCAGCTTCCCGGATGCAAATGGCTTCGCTTCTTCCCACACCTTAGCAATGCAGGAATCCGGTACGGTAAATAGGATCATATCGCAACTGCTTACTGCTTCTTCTAAACTCTCATAACATTTTGTTCCTGTAAATTCTGCCGCCCATGCAGCAGACGCGCGGGTCAGGCTATAATAGCCTCCTATCTTCCTGCCCTTTTCCTTTAAATACTTTCCAAGCGACACGCCGACTTTGCCGGCGCCGACAAAACCAATCTGCATACGATCTGTCTGGATATTGTCCTTTCGGTTCCAATTCACTTCGATACAGCCGCCTCCCTTCGGAAGCAGTATGCGGTCCGGTTCGTTTTCTTTTCCAATAAAGTTTTACTTCTTTAGAAGCTATGCTTCTATGCATGGTATCATTTCCGCCCCTGCGGAATATCATCCAGAATTTACTATAGCACTTGGGATTTTAAATGTAAATATTGGAACAAAATTTCCAAGGATTTTCTAATATATTAAAAAACTGCCGGACCTCAAAAGCTCCGGCAGTTCGAAAACATTTTTCATTCACATCATAATTCCGAAGCCAAACTTCAGAATATTTTTTATAACAACATTTGCAACCAATATAACGATTGCACCATACAAGTACCAATTGTGAAATTTTATTCCTTTCACGCGCGGCACGCCTATTTTCTCCAATGTATGTGTCAGCATAAACGCTCCGAAAAGAACTGCTGCATACAAGACAATCGGATGATACCACAAGGATTCTATAATTTCTCCGTGACATAAAGCCCTTACGGCTCTTGTGCCTCCGCACCCCGGACAATATATTCCCAATATCGAATACATCACGCAGGGCGGTACTTCTATGTTTGGTAAGACAAGCTTAAAATATACCAAAAATCCGGTCATTCCAATGATCAAGAAAAAAATCCCAATCCTGTAAAGCTCATCCTCCAGTGAAAGTCTGTTTTTCATAATTTACATTGCACTGTAAAGAGCTTCCGTTAAAGCAGTACCGAAAACTGCTGCCACGATAATCAGGATGATTGCAAGCACGATACCGATGATAGAGCAAACAAGACCTGCTGTCGCCATGTTATTCTTGCCTTTCTTGTTGGACATAATTGCCAGGATGATACCTACAACGCCGCAGATCAGACCAACGTATGTAATGCAACATGACATAACAATTGAAACAATACCTAATACAAGGCTGGCAATTCCCATTCCGTCAGACTTTCCCGGCTGATTCATCCCGTTATTCTGTAAATTCATGTTATCCATTTTCTCTCTCCTTAATAAATTTTTAATAAAAATTTTATAATGTTTAATAAATAAACTGCTTTAACTATAATGGAATAATTCTTTCTTGTCAATAATTTTTTGATTATCAAAGTATTATTTTGACGATTTCATATTTTTTCTGAGTTTGAGAGTATTTATTCCTCTTCTTCTCCGTCTTTCTCGGCACGCTTTAACAGTTCATCCATCAGTTCATCGTCTGTCTCACCGCTGTCAGCTTTTCCGGCAGCTTTCTTCGCATTCTCTGCTGCAAGAGCCGCACTTTCGGCTTCCTCCTCATCTGTCAGAAGCTCGGAGGTATCTGCATTTTCTATGAGGCTCTTATCCTCTTTCACCTTTGCTATGCTTGCCACAGTCACATTGTCCGGCAGATTAATAAGCTTGACGCCGGAAGTAATACGTCCAAGAATCGCCGTATCGTTTACCTTGATGCGGATGATGATTCCCTCCGTCGTAATGAGCATGACCTCATTATCCTTATTCACTGCCTTAACGCCGACGATATTTCCGGTCTTTTCGGTAATCTTGTAGCATTTTACACCCTTACCACCACGGTTCTGCGTCGTAAATTCGGAAATATAAGTGCATTTTCCAAGACCTTTCTCAGAAACGATCATCAGAGACTCTCCCTGGGATTCCATCTGCATACCGATGACTTCATCACCGTCCGTTAAGTTCATGCCGATTACGCCCATGGAAGTCCTTCCTGTCTTGCGGACGTCTGTTTCCCTGAAACGGATGCACTGACCGTATTTCGTGACAAGGAAAATATCCTGGTTATTATCGGTCTTTTTGACCTCGATCAGCTCATCGTCTTCTCTTAAGTTAATTGCTGCAAGTCCGGTCTTCCGCACATTCGCGTAATCGGTGATCGGCGTTTTCTTGACAATTCCCTTCTTCGTCGCCATAAAAAGGAAATGCCCCTCGGTGTACTCCTTGATTGGAATGACCGCCGTTATTTTCTCCCCCGGCTGAAGCTGCAGGAGATTGATAATCGCCGTTCCGCGCGCCGTGCGGCTCGCCTCCGGTATCTCATACGCCTTCATGCGGTAGACGCGCCCTGTATTTGTGAAGAACATCAGGTAATGATGTGAGGTCGTCATCAGAAGCTCCTCGATATAATCATCCTCGATTGTCTCCATTCCCTTGATTCCTTTGCCGCCGCGGTTCTGCGCACGGAAATTGTCAAGGCTCATACGCTTGATATATCCAAGCTTTGTCATTGTAATGACGGTATTTGTCACCGGAATCAGATCCTCCATGGAGATATCATACTCGTCAAATCCGATCGCCGTTCTTCTGTCATCGCCGTATTTCTCGGAAATTGCAAGAATTTCCTCGCGGATAACGCCCAGAAGCTTCTTCTCGTCCGCAAGAATCGCCTTTAACTCTGTGATGCGGTCCATCAGCTCTGCATACTCCGCCTCGAGCTTCTCCCTCTCCAAACCGGTCAGCGCACGCAGACGCATATCTACAATAGCCTGTGCCTGCACTTCGGTTAAGGAGAAGCGCTCCATCAAACGCTCTTTTGCTTCCTGCGTGTTCTTACTGCTGCGGATAATGTTGATAACTTCGTCAATATTATCAAGCGCTGTTAATAAGCCCTGCAAAATATGCGCGCGTTCTTCTGCCTTGTTCAAGTCATATTTGGTTCTTCTTGTCACAACCTCTTTCTGATGAATCAGATAGTAGTTGAGCATTTCGTACAGATTCAAAATTTTCGGCTGGTTATCCACAAGCGCAAGCATAATCACGCCGAATGTATCCTGAAGCTGCGTATGCTTATAAAGCAGATTTAACACGACATTCGGATTCACATCACGGCGCAGTTCAATACAGATGCGCATACCCTGACGGTCGGACTCATCGCGCAGATCCGTGATTCCGTCGATTTTCTTATCTCTTACCAGCTCCGCCATCTTCTCAATAAGGCGGGCTTTATTTACCATATACGGAAGCTCTGTTACAACGATGCGGTTCTTTCCGTTTTGCATCGGCTCAATATCCGTGACCGCGCGGACTCTGATCTTCCCGCGTCCGGTACGGTATGCCTCGTTGATTCCGGCAGTTCCAAGAATCGTACCTCCGGTCGGGAAATCCGGTCCTTTTACAATCGCAAGCAGTTCTTCTATATCTGTCCCGCGGTTCTCGTTGACCTGATTATCTATAATTTTTACCACGCCATTAATCACTTCGCGGAGATTATGCGGTGGAATATTCGTAGCCATACCGACTGCAATACCTGTTGTTCCGTTTACAAGAAGATTCGGGAAACGGGACGGAAGCACGGTCGGCTCCTTCTCCGTCTCATCGAAGTTCGGAACGAAATCAACGGTATCTTTGCCGATATCCGCAAGCATTTCCATGGAAATCTTGGAAAGACGCGCCTCCGTGTATCGCATTGCCGCAGCGCCGTCGCCGTCCACAGAACCAAAATTTCCGTGACCGTCTACAAGTGTATAACGAAATGACCAGTCCTGCGCCATGTTGACAAGCGCACCATAGATGGAGCTGTCTCCGTGCGGATGGTATTTACCCATCGTATCACCGACGATACGCGCACACTTACGATGCGGCTTGTCCGGTCCGTTGTTCAGCTCAATCATGGAATAGAGTACACGTCTCTGTACCGGTTTCAGTCCGTCCCTTACATCCGGCAGCGCTCTCTGTGCGATAACACTCATGGCATAATCAATATAAGAGCTCTCCATTGTCTTCTTTAGATCGACGTCATGTATCTGGTCAAAAATTTTGTCATCCATAGGACTATTCTCCATTCATTAAATATCCAAATTCTGTACGTACTTCGCATTCTCTTCGATAAATTCACGTCTCGGCTCGACCTTATCGCCCATCAGCGTCGTAAAGGTCACGTCGATTTCCGAGGAATTTTCCTCGTCGATCATGACGCGCTTTAAGATACGCTTCTCCGGATCCATGGTCGTCTCCCAGAGCTGTTCGGCATCCATCTCGCCAAGTCCTTTGTAACGCTGAATCTTATTGTTGCCGTCGCGCCCGATTTCCGTAAGAATCTTATTCAGTTCATTATCATCGTAAGCGTACCATATATTCTTGTTCTTCTCGATCTTATAGAGCGGCGGCGTTGCCAGATAGACATGTCCCTGCTTGATTAACTCCGGCATAAAGCGGTATAAGAAGGTCAGCATCAGTGTCGCAATGTGCGCGCCGTCGACATCGGCATCCGTCATAATGATAATCTTGTTATAGCGCAGCTTACTGATATCGAAATCGTCATGGATTCCTGTACCGAACGCCGTAATCATCGCCTTGATCTCGGCATTGCCGTAAATCTTATCAAGTCTGGCTTTCTCTACATTCAAAATCTTTCCGCGCAGCGGGAGAATCGCCTGCGTCGCACGGCTGCGCGCCGTTTTGGCGGAACCGCCCGCGGAATCACCCTCTACAATGAAAATCTCACAATTCTTCGGATCTTTGTCAGAACAATCCGCAAGCTTCCCCGGAAGAGACATTCCTTCCAGCGCCGTTTTTCTTCTGGTGAGATCGCGCGCTTTTCGCGCTGCTTCTCTCGCGCGCTGCGCGAGCAGCGATTTCTCGCAGATACTCTTCGCAACGACAGGATTCTGCTCTAAGAAATAGGTGAGCTGCTCACTCACAACGGAATCGACAGCGCCTCTTGCCTCGCTGTTGCCAAGCTTCTGCTTCGTCTGTCCCTCAAACTGCGGCTCTTCAATCTTAATGCTGATGATTGCGGTAAGACCCTCGCGAATATCATCCCCGGTCAGTGCCGGTTCCGTGTCCTTTAAAATCTTATTCGCTCTCGCATATGCGTTAAAAGTCTTCGTCAGAGCATTCCGAAAACCTGCAAGATGCGTACCGCCCTCCGGCGTAATGATATTATTTACAAAGCTGTAGGTCGCATCGTTGTAGGAATCGTTGTGCTGCATCGCAACTTCTACATAAACGCCGTCTTTCGTTCCTTCGCAGTAGATCACATCCGGGTAAAGCGCCTCCTTACTCTTATTCAGGTAGGTCACAAACTCCTTGATTCCGCCTGCATAGTGAAATTCATGCGTGTGCACCGGCTCCTCTCTCGTATCGGAAAGCACAATTCTAAGACCTTTCGTCAGGAACGCTGTCTCACGCAATCTCTGCTTTAAGGTATCGTAATCATAGACCGTCTCCTCAAAAATCGTCGGGTCCGGCATAAACGTTACTTTTGTTCCGTGCTTTTCCATATCGCATGTCCCGATGATCTTGACAGGCTCATCCGGCTTTCCGATCTTATAGCTCTGTCCGTAAATCTGTCCGTCCTTATATACTTCAACGGAAAGATTGGTAGACAGCGCGTTTACAACGGAGGCTCCTACACCGTGCAGACCGCCGGACACCTTATATCCTCCGCCGCCGAATTTTCCTCCGGCATGTAGTACCGTATATACGACCTCGAGAGCTGATTTGCCCGCTTTATGGTTCATTCCGACCGGAATCCCACGCCCGTCATCCTCGACTGTGATAGAATTGTCTGGATTGATCGTTACCTCAATATTCTTGCAGTAACCTGCGAGCGCTTCATCCACTGCGTTATCCACAATCTCATATACCAGATGATGAAGTCCTCTTGCAGACGTACTTCCGATGTACATTCCGGGTCTTTTTCTTACTGCCTCAAGTCCCTCCAATATCTGAATTTGATCTGCTCCATATTCATTCTCTGTACTCATATTTTCCTCATTTCCGCAGCGCGCGAACGCCCTGCTTTCTACTGCTATTCTGAATCGATTGATTTCTCGAAAACATGCCCGCTTATCACTTCAAATACCTTGTTTACCGTAAATCTGTTCCGCACGAACTCATCTAATCCGGTACAGGTAATCATCGTCTGTGTATCACTGATGTTATTCAATAAATAATTCTGCCGGCTGCCGTCCAGCTCCGACAATACGTCATCCAAAAGCAGAACCGGCGTATCTGAAATCGACCGTCTCACCAGCTCTATTTCAGATAATTTCAAAGAGAGCGCAGAGGTTCTCTGCTGCCCCTGCGACCCGAATCTGCGGATATCAACGTCCCCGATGGAAAAGAGCAGATCATCCCGGTGCGGTCCTACAGATGTCTGACATAATTTTCTGTCCTTGAACTTCGCGCGGTTCAACTCGTCCTCAAAAAAGATATCATCAATATTCGGCTCGTAATTCAACAGGAGGCTTTCCTTCCCCCCGGAAATGCGGTAATGGATATCGCAAACAATCTCGCGAAGCTCATCGACAAACTGCTTGCGCCTTCTTATAATCTTCTTCCCGGTCTCCACAAGCTGCATATCCCATACCGGAAGCGTATCAGAAAGCTCCGGCTGATAGACCATATCCTTAAGCAGTTTATTCCTCTGTGCAAGAATCTTATTGTAATTCGTAAGGTCAGAAAGATAGATGCGGTCAAGCTGGCACAGCTCCGAATCCAGAAAACGTCTGCGCTCCGCCGGACCGTTCTTAATGATATTCAAATCCTCCGGCGAAAAAAATACGATATTTAAGATTCCAAAAAGCTCGCTTGCCTTGCGGATCGGTACCTTGTCAATCGCGATTCCCTTCGCACGGTTCTTCTTAAGATGCATATCGATCTGATATTCTCTTCCGCCGCGCAGTACGATAGTCCGAAGATGAGCCTCCTCCTCTCCAAACCTTATCATTTCCCTGTCCCTGCTTCCTTTGTGCGACTTCGTCGTTCCGCTCATATAAGCGGCTTCTAAGATATTTGTCTTCCCCTGTGCATTATCGCCGTAGAAAATATTGGTGCCGTCATCAAAAGAGAGCTTTAATTCCTCATAATTCCGAAAATTCTTAAGTTCGATCGATTTAATAATCATCTGACTATCTTCACCGTCTCACCGTTATAGGAAACAAGCTCGCCGCCGTGCAGCTTCTTGCCGCGCTGCACCTCTACCTCGCCGTTCACCGTCACAAGTCCGTCCTGGATCACCAGCTTGGCATCCACGCCGGAATCCACAAGACCGGCTTTCTTAAGCGCCTGTCCCAGCTTAATAAATTCATCCTCTGCCCTGATACTGACTTCTATCATAAATCTCCCATCTGATGACAGACTGCCATCACATCATTTTCCGTGTCAGAAACTAAACCTGTATTTCAGTTCGCAGATCTACACGGTACTTGCATTAAAGTTTACCGGAAGAATCAGGTAGATGAACTTGCCCTCATCATCCTTGATAAAGCAAGGAGCCTTTGGATTTACCATATAGAGGATGACCTCCTCCTCGTCGATGACGCGCAGCGCATCGATAAAGAACTTCGGATTGAATCCAATCAGAATATCCTTGCCTTCTTTTGCAATGTCAATATCCTCGTTCATCGATCCGATAAAGGAATTGATCTTAAGTTCCATATTGCCGTCCGTCACATTCATGATGATCGGCTTCTTGTCTCCCTCTTTTACGAGAAGGGTCGCACGGTCGATACAGTTAAGCAGCTCCCGCTTGTTGATCTTGATCTTCGTCTCATAATCGGAGGATAGCATCTGCTCAATCTTAAAATACTCGCCCTCGATCAATCTCGAGACAACTGTCGTATTGTCAAATTCGAACACAATATGGTTGTCCGTTAAGAACATGTTGACATCTTCCTCTGCGCTTCCCGGCAGGATTTTGCTTACCTCCTGCAGTGTCTTTCCGGGAACGACAACCTTTCTGTGGTCATACTGGTTCTTCAATTCGATATTGCGGATAGAGATACGATGTCCGTCAAGAGATACCACCTTAAGATGATTCTCCTCGATTTCAAAAAGCTCTCCGGTCATCAGCTTATTGTTATCATTGTCCGCGATAGAGAAAATCGTCTGGCGGATGACCTCTTTTAAGGTGAACTGGGATAAGGTGATTGCTTCATTTCTCTCAATATAAGGAATATAGGAGAAATCATCCCCGGACTTTCCTACGATGTTGAACTTTGCTTTCTCACAGGTAATCGTTGTCTTAAAGGAAGCATCTGTCTCAATCACTACATCGCTGTCAGGAAGCTTACGGACAATCTCAGAAAAAATCTTCGCGTCCAGAGCAATAACGCCTCTCTCTGCGATTTCTCCCTCAATTTTCGTCTCGATGCCAAGCTCCATATCATTTGCAGTCAGCTTGATTTCATTTGCAGAAGCATCAATAAGGATACATTCTAAAATCGCCATGGTAGTTCTGGTAGGAACTGCTTTTGATACGATATTTACACCATGCAGCAAATTTGATTTAGAACAGATCAATTTCATAGTTGTTAATAACTCCTTCCTGTGATTCGTGGAACATGCAGTGTGCACGCCGTACATGATATTTATGAAAAGATATTAAAAGTAATATTATTAGAGGGTGTGAATATGTTCATAACCCTTCAAACCCTTCATCCTTAAGAGGTTTCGGAAAAAATAAAAGCGGTAAAACTCTGTGAAAAGTCTGCGGATTGCATTTGGATAAACGGTGCATAAAATATTATGTAAACAATAAGGATGAAACGGAAATAAACTGCTTTTCATTTACATAATGTAACTTGTCCATTCTTTTACACAGGGCTTGCACAAAATTTCAACATACCAATGTTTATATCTAGTTCGGGTTAATCTTTTTCTTGATGGTGTCTATAAGACCGCGCGTCGTCTCGTCGGATTCGTATTCATCGGAAATCTTCTGTACGCCGTGGATGATCGTGGAGTGATCCCTTCCTCCAAGCAGCGCCCCGATGGAATCAAGCGGCGTATCCGTCATATTCTTGCATAGATACATCGCAATCTGTCTCGGTCTTGCGATATCCTTGCTTCGGTTCTTGGAAATCATCTGATCCAGTGATATCTGGAAATGCTCCGATACGACCTCAATGATCAATTGCGGCGTAATTTCCTTCGGCTTGTCCGGGGTGATGATGTTCTGCAGCTCTTTCTGCGCAATCTCAATCGTAATATCCGTCTTCTCGAGATTGGAGTAAGCCAAAAGCTTATTTAATGCTCCCTCTAACTCACGAATATTTGACTTGATGTTCGTCGCTATATAATTAAGGATATCATCGCTTAAATGCATCTCGTCCGCTTCAATCTTCTTGCGGAGAATCGCCATCCTTGTCTCGTAATCAGGTGTACCGATGTCCGCCATCAGTCCCCATTCGAAACGCGAGCGGATTCGCTCTTCTAAGGTCTCCATTTCCTTCGGCGGCTTATCCGAGGTTAAAATAATCTGTTTCCCGGCGGAATGAAGCGCGTTGAAGGTGTGGAAAAACTCCTCCTGGGTACTTTCCTTACCTATAATAAACTGTACGTCGTCGATCATGAGAACATCGATGGTGCGGTACTTCTCACGGAACTTGTTCATCGCCGCGGCGTTACCGCTTCGAATCGACTCGATGACCTCGTTGGTAAATTCCTCTGAGGTGACGTAGATGATCTTGGCGTTCGGATTCTTTTCTAATATGAAGTGACCGATGGAATGCATCAGGTGGGTCTTGCCTAGACCCGGACCTCCATAAATGTAAAGCGGATTATATGCTTCTCCCGGGGATTCCGCAACCGCAAGGGATGCGGAGTGTGCAAAACGGTTGTTGCTTCCTACGACGAAAGTGTCGAAGGTATAATTGGAATTAAGATTCGACCTTGCGGCATTCTCTGAATAGATTGGCTTCTTCCCCTGTCTGGTTCCGATGGAAACCTGGTTCGTCTGTTCCGGCAGAATGAATTTAATCTCGTATTCCGTGCCGGTAATCTCTGTGATCGCCACCTTTAAGGGGAGATAGTATTTCTTGGAAATATAGCTGAGTCCAAGCTGCTCAGATGGAACAAGGATGTACACGGTGTTGTTTTCCACGCCGTAAAATTCGAGAGGACGCAAGAACGTATTGAATGCAATATCACTGATGTCATGTTCTGTCTTGACCGTCATCAAAATCTCGTCCCATTTTTCTAAAATCAAGTCCATGTAAACGCTCCAATTTCTATACATTCTAAAAAAATCTACACTCTTTATCATACACCATTTTAACGCTTTAATCAACGTCTAATTTGTCCATAGCGGGGTGTGGCGTAGGGGACATTGTCAATGAAAAAAAATGGCTATTTGGGCAAAATACGGCGTTTTAGATTGATAAAATAAGGTTTTGCGTGTTTATGCACGGGTTGTCCTTCGATTATCCATATATTATCAACAAGTTATCCACATTTCGGGGATAACTTATGTAAACACTACTTTTGCCGCATATTTCCGTGTATAGGAATTAAAATTTTTTGTGTAAAAAATGTGGAAATCATTTTTACAAGATATAGTTGGAACGAGTTTCTTCCTTATATATATAGTGGTTATTTTTTTCCACAGACGGATGGGTGTGGAAATGTAGACAGCTCTGGCAGCTTTGCTATGCGATTTTTTGCTTGACTTGGCGGCTTTTTCTGATATAATTGAGAATGATGTTTTTTAATGTAGAGGAGGTGAATGCGATATGAAGATGACATTCCAACCCAAAAAGAGACAGAGAGCGAAAGTTCACGGTTTCAGAAGCAGAATGAGCACAGCAGGCGGAAGAAAAGTATTGGCTGCAAGAAGATTAAAGGGTAGAAAGAAATTGTCAGCTTAGGCCACATCATATGTGGTCTTTTCTTCTATAAAGGGCATGAATCGGGAATGAAATATTCGGAGTCATTGAAGAAAAACAGAGATTTTCAGAACGTATATCGCAGAGGAAAGTCCTATGCAAACAGGTATCTGGTGATGTACGTTCTCGATAATCAGACCGAAGGGAATCGTTTGGGGATTTCCGTTAGTAAAAAAGTTGGAAATAGTGTAATAAGACATCATCTGACCCGGCTGATCCGGGAAAGCTACAGGCTGCATGAGGACATGTTCAATAGTGGTTTGGACATTGTAGTCGTCGCAAGAAGCACGGCGCGTGATATTTCATATCATGAGGTGGAGAGTGCGCTGCTGCATCTTGGGGGTCTTCACAAGATTATCAGTAAAGAATCATAGTTTGTATTTCAGAAAAGAAGATGGAATCATTTTGAAAAAAATATTGATAGCATTGATTAAATTTTATAGAAAGTATCTTTCTCCGATGAAGACGACCAAGTGTCCATATTGTCCGACCTGTTCGCTGTATGGATTGGAAGCTGTTGAGAAGTACGGTGCGATAAAGGGCGGGGCGTTGGCGTTCTGGAGAATCCTAAGATGTAATCCTTTTTCAAAAGGTGGATATGATCCGGTTCCATAGTGGAGGTATTTTAAGTGTCAGAAATGTTATTAACAGCATATGACGGTGCAATTCTTGGACCGATTGCACGGTTACTTGGATGGATGATGAACGGAATCTACTATCTGATGGATAAAGTCGGTATCGGAAATGTAGGTTTGTCTATCATTTTATTTACGATTGTGATCTATCTGTTCCTGTTCCCGCTTACTTATAAGCAGCAGAAGTTCTCCAAGCTGTCTCAGAAGATGCAGCCGGAGCTTAATGCAATCAATAAGAAGTACCAGGGGAAAAAGGATCAGGCTTCTATGATGGCGATGCAGGAGGAGACGCAGGCAGTTTATCAGAAATACGGCGTATCCATGATGGGAAGCTGTGTACAGTTACTTATTCAGATGCCGCTTCTGTTTGCATTGTATCGTGTATTTATGAATGTTCCTGCTTATGTAAATGGAGTTAAGAACCTGTTTACAAAGCCGCTTGACGGAAACGCAACTTCTCTTGTTGACGGTATTATGGCGACCAGCGGTTATCAGCAGACCATGACGGACCTGGCTGCAGAGCTTAAGATCGTGACACAGCCCGCAGCGGATTTTATGTCTTCTGATACCAGTGCAATTGCAAATTCTATCGTTGATGTTACTTATAAGATGAACAGCGCGGGATGGGATACATTAAAGGAAGCGTTTCCTTCTCTGTCCGATGTGATTTCATCTACTTATGAAGCAGTATCGCATGTGAATAATTTCTTCGGAATGAATGTTTCTGATACGCCGTGGCATATCATTACGACCAATTTCGCAAATCATTCTTATCTGCTGGTAGTTGCGGCGCTTTTGATTCCGATTGTTTCTTATGTGACGCAGGTACTTAATATGAAGCTGATGCCGCAGTCGACCTCATCCTCAGGGAATGAGCAGAGTGATGCGATGGCGCAGCAGATGAAAATGATGAATAAGACGATGCCGCTGTTCTCACTGGTAATGTGTTTTACGGTTCCGGTCGGCCTTGGTGTATACTGGATTGCCGGTGCGGTTGTAAGAATTGTACAGCAGATTTTCTTAAATAAGCACTTTGAGAAGATTGATCTTGAGGACATCATTAAGAAGAATCAGGAGAAGGCAAAGAAAAAGCGCGAGAAGATGGGAATTTCGGAAAATCAGATTTCCAATGCGGCAAGAATGAATACCAGACAGATGGTCGATGCAAGCAAGAAGCAGATGTCTTCCGCAGAGAAGGAGCTTGAACTTGAGAAGGCAAATGCCGCAAGAGCGAAGGCAAAGGCAGGAAGCATGAGTGCGAAGGCTAATATGGTTCGCGAGTTTAATGAGAGAAACAGCAGAAAATAATTCTGGGGCGGAGCAGTCAGAAAGGGTATGGTGATGAAAATGGAATATATCGAGATTTCAGCAAAAACAGTGGATGACGCGATTACAGAAGCCATCATCAAATTGGGGACAACCCATGACAAGATTGAGTATGAGGTAATTGAGAAGGGCAGCGCCGGTTTCCTTGGCATTGCAAGAAAGGACGCCGTGATCCGTGCAAGAAAGAAGAATGATGTTGTTGACAATATCCGTGAATTTTTAGAGAAGGTTTTTGGCGCAATGAATATTGATGCGGAGATCTTAATCGAGAAGGAAGAGGGCAGCAACGTTATTAACGTAGAGTTAAAGGGCAGCGACATGGGAATCCTGATCGGAAAGAGAGGACAGACCTTAGATGCACTCCAGTACCTTGCAAACCTCGCAGTCAATAAGAATGCAGAGGAATATGTGAAGGTCAAGATCGATACGGAGGATTACCGCAAGCGCAGAAGAGAGACATTAGAGAATCTTGCGAGAAATATCGCTTTTAAGGTGAAGAGAACGAGACGTCCTGTTTCCTTGGAGCCGATGAATCCGTTTGAGCGCAGAGTCATCCATTCTACGCTGCAGAATGATAAGTTCGTTACCACACACAGCGAGGGTGAAGAGCCGTACAGACATGTTGTTGTGACACCGAAGAGAGATCGTTAGTTTTATACATAGGAAAGATAAGATGGGGTTGTCGTTGGACAACCCCATTCTGATACAGGGAAAAATCAGGACAAGCCGTCATATATGTCTTAGCGGCGTTTTTTATTTTGCATGGAAAGATGCAAAGTCAGTGTATTTCGGGAGGGAGAAGATATGAGAACAGATACGATTGCAGCGATTGCTACGGCGATGGCAGGTTCGGGAATCGGAGTTGTGAGAATCAGCGGAGAGGATGCAGTTTCTATTACGGAGAAGATTTTTCGTATGCCGGGCGGCAAAACTTTTTCTGAGATGCCGACGCATACCATTCACTACGGACATATCTGCGACGGGGATGAAGTGATTGATGAGGTTGTGGTGCTTTTAATGCGTGCGCCGCGAAGCTACACGAGAGAAGACACCGTGGAAATCGATTGTCATGGCGGCGTCTATGTCATGAAGCGGATTTTGGAGACGGTGATTAAATACGGTGCAAGATGTGCAGAGCCGGGGGAGTTTACAAAGCGCGCTTTTTTAAATGGAAGAATCGATCTCTCTCAGGCGGAGTCTGTCATTGATGTGATTCAGGCAAAAAATGAATTTGCATTAAAAAGTTCGTTGAAACAGCTTTCGGGGTCTCTTTCCGATGCGGTGAAGGAAATCCGCGGAGAAATTTTACATGAAATCGCATTTATCGAATCTGCACTTGACGATCCGGAGCATATCAGTTTGGATGGTTATCCCGAAAAGCTGTCCGGGATTGTTTCTGATGCGGCGAAGAAAGTCGAAAAGCTCTTATCGACCAGTGATAACGGAAGGATTTTGACAGAGGGCATTTCTACGGTCATCGTCGGGAAGCCGAATGCCGGAAAGTCTTCTCTTCTCAACACGCTGGTGGGGGAGGAACGTGCGATTGTCACGGATATTGCCGGAACAACGCGCGACGTCTTGGAGGAACAGATCAATTTAAACGGTATTCTCTTAAATATCATTGATACTGCCGGCATCCGGGAGACGGAGGATGTGGTTGAGAAAATCGGCGTAGATAAGGCAAAGAAATATCTGGGGGATGCGGATTTAATTATCTATGTGGTGGACGCTTCCACGAAGCTCGATGAAAATGATTATGAAATTATGGAGCTGCTTGCCGGACGCCAGGCGATTGTCCTTTTGAACAAGTCGGATCTTGAAACCTTGACAACCGGGGAAGATATTTTAAAATGTGTGGATAAGATTACCGGAAATGCAGATGAAGACATTACCGGTAATTTAAATAAAAAAGATTCCGCTCTGAAAAATAAAGAGCGGCAAAATTATAGAATTATCTCCGTGTCTGCAAGGGAGCAGACGGGAATGGAAGAATTGGAAGAGGCAATTAGGGAAATGTTCTTAACAGGCGAGATTTCCTTTAATGATGAAGTGTATATTACAAATGTTCGTCACAAAGCGGCTTTACAGGAAGCGCTTTCTGGTTTACATTTAGTAGAGAAAAGTATCGAAGACGGGATGCCGGAGGATTTCTATTCGATTGACCTGATGAATGCGTATGAAGCGCTTGGAAGTATCATCGGGGAAGCGGTGGAGGATGATCTCGTGAATGAGATATTCAGTAAGTTCTGTATGGGAAAGTGATACAAGAAAATTTAATGAAAAGGCTGAGAGGAGATTAAGATGATCAGACACATTTGTATGTTCAAGTTGAAGGAAGAAAATAAAGAGGCAAACTTAAAGGAAGCGCTGGTACGTGTAGAAGCGTTGCGTGGAATTGAGCAGATTCAGAGATTTGAAGTGGTCGTAAATGACAGTGAGGCGCCGGAGAGCAATTACGAGATTTCTTTGATTTTCGATTTTAAGAATATGGAAGACCTTATGACATACCAGAAGGATGAAAGACATATCGCATTTGGAGATTTTATCAAACAGGTCAGAGAGAACAGAGCTTGTATTGATTACAGATTTTCCTAAAGGAAAGGATGAAGGTAAGGCATTCTATGATGAGGCAGTATGAAGAAATGATTTCTCTGGTGGATATTGATATCAGAGAAGAGGATAAGAAGGCATGTAAGCAGTATATGTGTATAATGAATGGGATAAAAGTTATTTATTTTATTCTACTTATTCTTCTTCTTTTTCTTATATTTATGAATTTCACAGGCAATTCGCTGCTGATGGAAAAGTACGAACAGTTTAATTCAGTAATTATGTTGCTGCTTGTTTTCAATTTTTTTCTGTATTATTGTAATAAGAAAAGATTTATAAAGAAAACCAGAGAAATTCTTCAAGAACAGTGTGATCCCGAACATATGATTTCCTGGTGCGGCGCATTGACTGCATACGCTAAAAGGGAAAAGGGCTGGGGAGAACATTATTATAATGTAGGATGTGCCTTGTATTATGTAGGAAGAATCGAAGATGCGAAAAAGATAGTATTGCTTATGGATAAATATCTTATGACAGAGCGGGATTTATTCTTAAGAAGGCTTTTAAGTGCTCATATTGATTATTTTGAAAAGAATCAGGAAGAGTTACAAAGAGATTGTGAGATTTTGACGTCTCTTTCAAAGAAAATCACATTAAATAAAATGATGACGTTCTTTTTGAATGCATCGCTGAGTCAATTTAGATTTTTGAATCTGGAGCAGCAAGGAAGATATGATGAACTGTATGCTGCGTATCAGGCTTCTTATTCCTATTATAATTCGATGTTGGTGGAAGTGATGAAAAATTATTATATGTATCAGGCAGCACGACACACCGGAAAGAATGAGTTAGCAGAATCTCACCGACAGTTCGTGTTGAAAAACGGCGGAACACTTTGGTATAAAGCTGATTTAGAAAATGAAGGTTAGATAGAAAGAAGGACGGAAGATGTCTATAGAAGCGAAAAGCGAGACAATGAATCGCAATCTTTTAGAAGAAACATATGACGTTGTGGTAGTCGGTGCAGGTCATGCCGGATGCGAGGCGGCGCTTGCCTGTGCAAGACTTGGGCTTGAGACGATTCTTTTTACGGTGAGCGTGGATAGTATTGCGCTTATGCCCTGCAATCCGAATATCGGGGGAAGCTCGAAGGGTCATCTTGTACGTGAGATTGATGCGCTCGGCGGACAGATGGGAATCAATATTGATAAGACATTTATCCAGTCGAAGATGCTGAACAAGTCCAAGGGACCTGCGGTTCATTCACTCCGCGCCCAGGCGGATAAAGCGAATTACAGCATGGAGATGCGGAAAACGCTGCAGAATACGGAGCATCTGACGATCCGGCAGGCGGAGGTTTCCGAAATTCTTACGGAAGATATTGCAGGGGCATCTGTTTTGAAAAAGAGAATTACAGGCGTTCGTACCGTCTCCGGCGCAACATATCACTGCAGGGCGGCGGTTCTTTGCACGGGAACTTATCTTCGCGCCCGTTGTCTGACCGGAGAAATGATTACTTATACCGGACCAAATGGTTTACAGGCTGCAAACCATCTAACTGACTCTTTACTTGCAAATGGAGTAGAAATGTTCCGCTTTAAGACAGGTACTCCGGCAAGAATAGACAAAAGATCGATTGATTTTTCCAAGATGGAGGAGCAGAAGGGGGATGAGCGCGTCGTTCCGTTTTCCTTTACGACGAATCCCAAGGACGTACAGATCGATCAGGTTTCCTGCTGGCTGACTTATACGAATGAGAGAACGCATGAAATTATACGGAATAATCTCGACCGCTCTCCGATTTATGCCGGAATCATAGAAGGAACAGGACCGCGTTACTGTCCTTCGATTGAGGATAAGGTCGTGAAGTTCGCGGATAAGGACAGGCATCAGATTTTTATTGAGCCGGAAGGAATTAATACGAATGAAATGTACATTGGCGGTATGTCATCTTCTCTCCCGGAGGATGTACAGCATGAAATGTACCGGACGCTGCCGGGACTTGAGAATGCGAAGATTGTCCGCAATGCCTATGCAATTGAGTATGACTGCATCAATCCGAACCAGCTTTACGCATCTTTAGAGTTCAAGAAAATTAAGGGACTTTTTTCGGGCGGGCAGTTCAATGGAAGCAGCGGATATGAGGAAGCGGCGTCTCAGGGGTTGATCGCCGGAATCAATGCAGCGATGGAGATTCTTGGAAGGGAGCCGTTGATACTTGACCGTTCCGAGGCTTATATCGGAGTGCTCATAGACGATCTTGTGACGAAAGAAAATTACGAACCTTACCGCATGATGACTTCACGAGCGGAATATCGTCTCCTTTTGCGACAGGATAATGCGGATTTGCGTCTTACGAAAAAAGGTTATGAAATCGGTCTGATTTCCAAAGAGCGCTATGACTGGGTATGTAAAAAGGAAGAAATGATTCAGAAGGAAATTGAGCGTGTGGCAAAGGTGCATGTCGGAGCGAACAGGGAAGTGCAGGCATTGCTGGAGAGCTACGGCAGCATTCCGCTCAACACAGGAGTTACTTTAACGGAGCTGATTCGCAGACCGGAACTTGATTACGACAAGCTTGCTTCGATTGACAAGGAGCGACCGGAACTTCCGGAAGAAGTGACGGAACAGGTAAACATTCTGATTAAGTATGACGGTTACATTTCCAGACAGATCAAGCAGGTGGAAAGCTTTAAGAAGTTAGAGAAGAAGAAGATACCGGAGAATTTTAATTATGATGAAGTTCCAAGTCTTCGTATCGAGGCGCGCCAGAAGCTTAAGACCTACAACCCGATTTCCATTGGACAGGCTTCCCGTATTTCCGGCGTGTCTCCGGCGGATATTTCCGTGCTGCTTGTGTATATGGAGCAGATGAAATATCATGGGAAGACCGAGGAAAAGCAGTAACCATATGAAAGATAAGGAAAATAAGTTTATGAAATACAATCTTGATAAATTTAAAGAAGGTCTTACCGACTTAAATCTGACTCTGACGGATGAGCAGTTAAATCAGTTTCTAACCTATTATGAACTTCTGGTTGAAACGAACAAGGTCATGAACCTGACTGCCATCACGGAATTTGACGAAGTAATTGAAAAGCATTTCCTTGACAGTCTCTCACTGTGCCGGGTCTATGATTTTAAGAATCTGCCGGAGGCATCCGGCAGCATCAAAGTGCTTGATATGGGAACGGGAGCAGGCTTTCCCGGAATCCCGTTAAAGATTGCTTTCCCGGAAGTCGAGTTTGTTCTCGCGGATTCTCTAAATAAGCGAATCCGATTCTTGCAGGATGTGATTGCACAGCTCGGAATTGAGAAGATCGAGGCTGTTCATGCAAGAGCAGAGGAAATGGGCAGAAATAAGTCATATCGGGAACAATTTGACCTATGCGTTTCCCGTGCCGTGGCAAATTTATCCTCTCTGAGCGAATATTGCATTCCCTTTGTGAAAGAAGGCGGCAGATTCATTTCCTATAAGTCAGGCGAAATTGACGAGGAAGTGGAGCAGGCGAAGAAAGCAATTTTTCTGCTCGGCGGAAAGGTAGAGGACGTCTATAAATTCGATCTGTATGAACAGAAGCGATCCTTTGTCTTAATCCGAAAGGAAAAGAAAACACCAAAGACCTATCCGAGAAAGGCAGGTACGCCGACGAAGGAGCCGTTACATTAGAAAAAATGATTTAATAATGATATGTAAAAAACGCCGCATTCCTTTTATTCTGGAATGCGGCAATTTCATTTTCATAAGAACTATTTTTTCCAAAGTTACTTATCATTCAGGAACATATTGATAATACTAAGCAGCTTATCCGGCACTTCCAACTGAGGAACCAGTCCGGCATTTGAAATGTAGGCTGTCTCCACACAGGAATTTTTGTGCGCGTAAGAATCTGCAATCGCAACAGCGTCTTTCATTGTGCGGCTTTCGATGATGTAAAGCGGAATCTCAATCTTCTTCAGCGCATGTGCAATGGCATTGTCGGTATAGTGCCCCTCAATGCTTGCCATCAGATATTTGCCGTGACTCTTGTCCATGTGAGCGGACTCATAATAAGCGTCGAGCATCTTACTGGAAACAAGCTGCGGCTTGGCGAAATACGTCTCGCGCAGAATCTTCTGGATATTAGTCTCATGCGTCCTTACATTATAAATGAAGGTTCCGAGAATCGGCAGCTCTAATAATGTCTTCTTCAGAGAAGAGTACTTGTCCGGATTTCTCTCAAATGTACCAAGTGCCGGCGGATTGATTGCGATAATTCTGCGGATCAAACTCCTGTCCATATTCTGGGCAAGCACTGCAAATGATACGGAGTTGTTCGTCGTGATAACATCCGGGCTTTCACCAATGACATCGTGAATAAAATCCGTAAGAAGCTGTACATACAGATAATTGGTGTATGTCAGATAAGGCTTATCGGAGCGTCCGCATCCTAACAGGTCGAGTGTGTATACCGTGTGCGTTTTCTCGAGCTTCTTCACAAGCCTGCACCACTCATAGGAAGATGAGATAGGATTTAATTCGTGTACCAGAAGAATGGGAGAACCTGATCCGCGCTTAGTATAGAAAATCTTACCATTCTTCCAGTCATAGTAGTCACCGTTCTGCGATTTTAAGATATTTTTCATTTCGGCGGTCATGTCGATGAAGCGGTTCACAAAATGAATCGTTCCAGCGGCAAGCGCAGTCAGAATGAAAAAATGTCTGATATTTTTTTTCATTGAATGATTCATAGAATACTCCTTTGAACAAGTATCAATTTATAGTTATATTATAGCCGCTTTTTCATGGTTATACAAATTAAATATTTGGATTATCAAAAAAATTTTCTTAAGAGAAATATTTTACTTTTCATAGCAAAGTAATTGTTATAAAATAATACTGGTATATTGCTTTTATAATACAAACATACGTTCGGTGGAGAAATATGGTAATTACATATCTTACAAAGCTTCAGGAAGAATATCTTCAGGAGAAGCTTGAGAGTGAAAAAGAATTAAACCGTCTGCAGCTAAAGTCTCGTGAAACAGAAAAATTTATTCTTCTGCTTGAGGAGACGAACGATCCGAATTACGAGTCCTTTACTCCAAGGGAAGTCAATTCCAGAAATAAGAAAAAGATTCTTGAACTTGAAAAGGAGCAAAAGGAGATACAGGAATCAATTGCACGGGAAAAAACGCACTTTGATTCTTGTCAGGAAAAGCTTGCAGAATTGGAACAGGTAATAAAAGAGGCAAAGAATACTGCCGCCAGAAATGAACTGGATATTTTTAATAATGAGAAATACCGTGCTTCTGTCCTGGAGACGCAGGAGAATGAAAGACAGCGCATCTCAAGAGAACTTCACGATTCTACTGTTCAGAATCTGACAAGTATGGTGCACAAGACAGAATTGTGCAGTAAGCTGGTCGAGATGGACCCGCTCCGTTGTAAGCTGGAGCTGACAACGATGTCAAAGACGTTACGGGAGATTATCAATGATACAAGACAAATGATTTATAATCTCCGCCCGATGTCCTTTGACGATATCGGACTGGATGTCACGATTGAGCGTGCACTTGATAAATTGGAGTACAGTGAGACAAGTACAATTAATTTTTCTGTAGAGGGAGAGCCTTATCAGATTAAGCCGATCATAGGAATCACGCTTCTACGTATTATTCAGGAGGCATGCAATAATGCGATTCATCATGCAAATCCGACATTGATACAGGTTATTTTAAAATACGAGGAAGACGATGTTTCAGTTGTGGTTACGGATGATGGAACAGGCTTCGATGTGAAAGCGAACGATACAAATTTCAGAGAGGATAATTCAGGCTTTGGATTATCCATGATGAAAGAAAGAGTTTACCTATTGTCAGGTACGATTCATATAGAGTCAGAGATCGGTAAGGGCACATCAATCACCGTAAAAGTACCAATCAGAAATAAGGAGGATATTTAGTTTATGGCAGTAAATGTGATGATTGCAGATGATCATTCCATGATCCGTGAGGGATTAAAACAGTTACTTGAATTGGAGGGAGATTTTCAGGTAATCGCTGAGGCATGTGACGGTGTAGACTGTATTCAAAAATTAGAGACCGTTTCACCGGATGTTTTATTGTTGGATATCAATATGCCGAACATGAATGGTCTGGAAGTTCTTAAGAAATTAAAAGAGAAAAGAATCAAAGTAAAAGTACTTGTTCTTACGGTGCATAATGAAGTTGAGTATCTGCTCAAGGCAGTTGATATCGGAATGAACGGATATCTGTTAAAGGATTCCGAATCCTCCGAACTTAAGAAAGCGATTCTTACTGTTGTTGGCGGAGAAGATTATATTCAGCCAAGTCTTATTCCGGTATTAAATGCGAAGATGATTGACCGCGATAAAGACAGTGAGAAAATTGAGAATCTTACGAAGAGAGAACTGGAAGTATTAAAGCTTCTTGCATTCGGTATGTATAATAAAGAGGTCGCGGAGCGTCTTGGAATCAGCGAACGTACTGTTAAGAATCATGTCTCCAATATCTTTAAGAAAATTTCAGTTACAGACCGTACACAGGCGGCGGTATTTGCAATTCGAAATAATCTGATTTCTGTTCATTAGTCAGACCTGCATATTCCCGGTGATGTTTCACATGAAACAAATCCGGGAATTTTGCTTTATAGGTTATCAGCTTAGGCTATAGATGTGTAATATTAAGCTATAACATTTCTTATTTAGATTCTGTTCTTGGATTCTTCGTATTTTAAAATATTTTTTAGAGAGACTCTTTTGTGAAAGATAAGAACTCTTAAGAATGTGGGATGCTATTATAACATATCCATCAGCCATCAACATATTTTGTCCATATTCTGTTTGGAGTTTCTTTATATTTTTATAGTATATAATCTTCTCTTATATATGGAAGAATCCTTTTTGGAAAAATTAAAATTTTCAAAAATCCGGAATGATGTTATAACATATCCATCAGCCATCACATCAGTATTTTAGTATATATTTTTTTAAGTTTCTTTGTATTTCTATGATAGAGAAAGCCTTATATATGGAAGAGATCTTTTTGAAAAACAGATTTTAAAAATTCAGAATGATGTTATAATATCAACCATCAATATATTTCGTCCAGATTTTGTTCTAAGTTTCTTTTTCAGATTTTGTTCTAAGCTTCCTTTTTCTTCGTGTTTTCACGATAGAAAATCTCTTATTATAGAAGATTCATTTTTAGACCTTTTAATAATCAAGAACAGTTATAAGATATTAATACCTATCTATCAGAGAATCTTGTCCAGACTCTATTTATGTTTTGTTGTATTCTATGATAGAAGTGTCTTATATATGAAGAATCCTTTTTGAAAAAGACTTTTTTAGAATCTAGAATGATTATAAGATATTAATACCCATCAAAGATATTGTCCAGATTCTGTTCTAAGTTTCCTTTTTCTTCGTGTTTTTCATGATAGAGAGTCTCTTATATATATGAAGAATCCTTTTTTAAAAGACCTTTTAAAAATCCAGAATAATTATAAGATTATAATATCCATCAGAGATTCCTGTTCGGATTTTGTTTCGAATTTCTTTGTATTTAACCAGAATTATTTTTATGACAAAGCCTCTTTTATACATTATATTTATTTTATGACAGAATCTCTATTTTATCTATTGTCTTATAGCATAAATCCTTTGAATATATTATTTCCTTTATGACACAGTTTCTTTAATGACAGAGCCTCTTTTATGACACAGTTTCTTTAATGACAGAGTCTATTTTATAATAGAAAAGAAATGAGTATCAAAAAATATAAATATACAATACTTTGATGTCACTTTGCACTGGGAAAAACAAATAGGACAGACTTTTATTATTCGAGGATTTAATCAAAGAACGTTGAACTGAAATCTTGAAATTCAGACTTTCATGGAAAGTACTATGTTGATGTGCTATACAGAACAGTAATGATTCTTTCAAAATAGTAAAAAGAATGACGGCGAGAATATGCACTTATAAGTCATTGAAAAACAGATAAATCGTACCGCAATAACAAATCATTTGGACATGCGGTTAAACCTTCAAAACCGCTAAAATTGCAGATACAGCCCAATATTTCATTCTGAAATAACAATATAGATGTAAAAATAAAAATGTTTCACGTGAAACATTAAATTAAAAAATTGTTTCACAACAGGATTCCACAAGATTTTGTATTTTCAAAAAATAGAAAATACAACAATTTGAAATAGAAAGAAAATGTTTCACGTGAAACATTTTTTGGTATGGCAATGAGAATATAGAAGTGATATAATGGACAAGTAAACGAAAAAAGAGGACGAAATGAGGAAAAATTATGAGTAGAATTATAGCAATTGCAAACCAAAAAGGAGGAGTCGGTAAGACAACGACGGCAATCAACTTGTCTTCCTGTCTTGCAGAAGCAGGAAAGAGAGTATTGACGATTGACCTTGATCCACAGGGAAATATGACGAGTGGTCTGGGTGTAGATAAAGCAGAGTTAGAATATACGGTATATGAACTGATGCTTGATGAGTGTTCTATCAAAGAAAGTATGACAGATACGGTCGTTGAGGGAATGAAGCTTATCCCATCCAATGTGAATCTTGCCGGAGCAGAGATCGAGCTGCTTGGTATCAATGAAAAGGAATATATTCTGAAAAATGCCGTAGATTATATCAGAGATGATTATGATTTCATTATCATTGACTGCCCGCCATCTTTAAATATGCTGACAATCAATGCGATGACGACAGCAGATTCTGTACTTGTTCCAATCCAGTGTGAGTATTACGCACTCGAGGGATTGAGCCAGTTGATACATACGATTGACCTTGTACAGCAGAGATTGAATCCAAATCTGAAAATTGACGGCGTCGTATTTACCATGT
Organism: Roseburia sp.; assembly: GCA_017937095.1. Taxonomy (GTDB): domain Bacteria; phylum Bacillota; class Clostridia; order Lachnospirales; family Lachnospiraceae; genus Roseburia. The sequence goes on from JAGBEG010000023.1 coordinate 33,863, forward strand.
ATGATGTCCGCACAAATCTTTCCAATCAGGTCGTAGAAAATGTGAAGGAAAATCTGGACACGAAAATTTATGAGACATTGATTCCGAGAAATATCCGGTTAGCGGAAGCGCCGTCTCATGGACTTCCTATTAATATGTATGATGCAAAATCAGCAGGAACGGAAAGTTATCGGTTACTGGCAAAAGAAGTTATGGAAAGGTAGGGGGTAATCAAATATGGCAGCTGCAAAGAAAGGCGGATTGGGAAAAGGTATTGATTCCCTGATTCCAAACAAAGTAAATAATACAAAGCCGGTGGAAAATACAGGGGAAGCCAAAGCGAAGAATGAAAAGGTCGTCGAAGGAATCCTTGTCAGCATCAATAAGGTAGAGCCGAACAGAGAACAGCCGCGTAAGAATTTTGATGAGGATGCTCTTCTGGAACTGTCGGAATCCATTAAACAGTTCGGTGTGTTACAGCCGCTTCTTGTACAGGATAAAAAAGACTATTATGAAATTATCGCCGGAGAGCGCAGATGGCGCGCGGCAAAACTTGCGGGTCTGAAAGAGGTTCCGGTCATCATCAAGAATCTCACAGAGCAGGAAGTCGTTGAAATTTCTCTGATCGAGAATATCCAGCGTGAAAACTTAAATCCGATTGAAGAAGCGATTGCATATAAGAGACTTTTGACAGAATTTAATCTCAAGCAGGATGAAGTTGCGGAGCGTGTATCAAAGAGCAGAACTGCTGTTACAAATTCCATGCGTCTCCTCAAGCTGAACGATAAAGTACAACAGATGGTCATTGATGATATGATTACGACAGGCCATGCAAGAGCTCTTCTTGGAATTGAAGATTCTGAAAAGCAGTACACGACTGCACAGAAAATATTTGATGAGAAGCTGAGCGTCCGCGAGACAGAGAAGCTTGTTAAGAAGATACAGCAGGAAAAGGATCAGCCGGCTGCTAAGGAGAGCACAAAGCTTGATCCGAAGTTAGAAGCCATTTATCACGATCTGGAAGAAAATATGAAAGCGATTCTCGGTACGAAGGTTTCTATTAATCAGAAGGATGACAAGAAGGGAAAAATCGAGATTGAATATTACTCGATGGATGAACTGGATCGAATCATTGACATGATTCGTACAATTAAGAAATAGAACAAGTGTTCTTGTTAGAAAGAGGAAGTATATGATATCAAAATATTTAGGATTTGATTCGGATTACATTATTATCGGTCTTATTGTGGTGGTATTGATTCTGTTGGTGCTTATCATTGTCAATATGTCGCAGATGCGGAAATTGAAAAAGAGCTACAAGGTTTTCATGACAGGCAAAAACGGTAAGAATCTTGAAGAGACGCTGATCAAACGCCTGGATCAGGTGGATTCGCTTCTTGCCGCCAACGATGACAATGAGAAACATATTAAAGAGCTTTTTGATGACATGCAGCATACCTACCAGAAGATGGGACTCATTAAATATGACGCGTTCAATGAGATGGGCGGAAAGCTCAGTTTTTCCCTTGCAATGCTTGATGTGAAAAACAACGGATTTATCATCAACGCCATGCATACAAGAGAGGGATGTTATACATACATCAAAGAAATTGTCGACGGAAATTCCATTATCGTATTATCTGAGGAAGATAAAGAAGCATTAAGCAGAGCCATGGGGAACAAAGCAGGCGAATAAAACGGGGATAAAAAATGAGAATACGACTGGTAAAGACGCTGCAGGGCGGGGAACGGCTTGCGGGACCGGTAATCACGGAAGAAAAAGAAATTCTCATATCCAGGGGAACCGTATTGAAGACGGAATATCTGGATCTGATTTCCTTTTTGGGGATTGAAACGGTCTGTATCGAGGATCCGTATGAAGCGGAAGAAAAGCCGCAGCGGATTATCTGTAAGTCCAGCTATGAAGGATATATTGATAAAGTACAGAAAATATTAGAAAACCATATTTACCATGGGAAAAATTCGCTTCGTGACATCGAGCAGGTGGCAAAGGATATTACGAAGGATGTATTGAATGCCGATTGGGACATTGTGATTGATATGGAAGAGAGAAACGGTAATCTTTATGGTCATACGCTCTCGGTCACAACACTCTCTGTAATGGTCGCAAGAAAGCTCGGAGTCGCACAAGAGAAGCTTTCTTCAATTGCGCTTGGTGCTCTGCTTCATGATCTGGGACTGCGATATATTACAGTGCCGTATCTGAACTGTGAAATGAACATGCTGCCCTCGTCTGAGGTGTTCGAATTTAGAAAGCATCCGATCCTTGCTTACTCGGCATTGGAAGAGGAAAGCTGGATCGACCCGCTGGCGAAGAAAATCATTCTTTCACATCACGAGCGCAGGGACGGATCAGGATTTCCTTTAAAACAGAAAACAAGAGACTTAGATTGTGGTATCGTGCAGGCATGTGATGCACTGGATTGTTTTATCAGCGGAATAGAATGTAAGCGAATCGGGGTACAACAGGCATTGGAATATCTTGTGGAGACTTCGGATGTACTGTTTGAGAGAAAGATTATAAAAGTGATCGAAGGTATGGTAGCGCGCTACCCGGTTGGAACAAAGGTTGCATTAAATACAGGGGAGTTTGGTGTCGTACTGATGCAGTCAAAAAATTCCATCCGTCCGGTTATCGGCGTATTGGATGAAAATGATAAACTGACAGATGTCAGATATAAGTTGGATGATAATAAGAAAGTATCCATTCTTCAGGTAGAGCATTGAAAATTCTATCTTGAACGATGAGTGATGGAAGGAGGATAGAAAATGCATAAGTTTTTAAGGGCAATTGGATTTTCCGGGTTGAAAAAAGAAGAACTCGAAGAAATATTTGCGCAGATCATAAAAGCACCGACAGTCCGGAAAGTAGCTGTTGATTCGGAGGGCAACGAATTTGCGGAACTCACAAAAGAATTTGGCGACTTTTTCGGAATATCAGTTCGCGGAATATACCGGGAGGATGATACGTTTGAAATGGAATATTACTATCCGTATCTGTGCGGAAGAAATATTTCCACAAGAGAGCCTGCTGAGGTAGAAAAACACGCAGAAAAAGAGTCCTACGCAGGAATTTGTGACGAGGTGCGGATTGGCGTTACCCTGATTTTTTATCTGCAGAATATCGTGGATTATCTCGCTGTCAGAAACAGCAGAGGATATATGAATCTGGCGGACGGTATCATTTTGGGTGCGCTGTCCACTGAAGGGAAAATTCTTCTTCCGGTCAATAAGGCGGAGAAGAAGCCATCTTCTTCTAAGAAAGATGGCAAAGACCGCAGTCATCTGATCGCCGCTGCGCGGGATGGGGACGAGGACGCGATTGAGAATCTTACCTTAGAGGATATCGACACTTACTCGCTTCTCTCCAGACGAATCGCACACGAGGATGTGCTCAGTATCGTGGATTCCTATTTTATGCCTTATGGGATCGAGAGCGATCAGTATTCCATCCTTGGGGAAATTATGGATGTTGCGCTTTTGCAGAACCAGCTCACACAGGAGAATGTTTATTCCATGGAAATTCTCTGCAACGATATGGTGTTCGACGTGTGCATTAACCAGAAGGATCTGCTCGGCGAACCGGAGGTCGGCAGAAGATTCAAAGGAAATGTATGGATGCAGGGCAGCATCAGATATAGAGATTAAAATCAGAGATTAAAAATCAGAGATTGAAAATCTTTGCGGTAAGCTCTGGTTTTTTTGAAAAGAGTGTGATAAAATAAATAAGCTGTATGCGGCTACTGCATACAGCGGGTTTGTTGCTGTAGCTCAGTAGGATAGAGCGTCCGCCTCCTAAGAATATGTTAATCACGCGCCAAATGATTTTTCCAAATCAGGTTCGTAGTTCGAATGCAGCGGGTTTTTGAAATCTCAAAACGCTGGATTTTGAAAACCCGCTGAGTTATAATAATGCAGGTAAGACGTAGTCCTAAGGGTAAAAAACCTTGAAAATACGCCATTTTTTAATACACGTCTCTGTACCTCAGTTGGATAGAGGGTCCGCCTCCTAAGCGGAACGCCGGCGGTTCGAGCCCGCCCAGGGACGCCAGTCAACAGCGCGGGAGATGAAAAATCTCCCGCTTTTTTTCTAACCGGATTAGATGTCATCCAAAATCACAGGACATTTTGCTAATCAGAAAAAACGTCACAAAATGACTTTTGGCTAAAAATGGCGCATGTTTTCGTGTTCACCTGTGTATCTGGGTGTAAATCTGTGATAAATCACCCCTATTGCTGCAGAAATCCGGAATATGATACCTGGAAATGCTATGACGGAAGAAAAGACTGGAGGACAGATTTCTAAAGGCGTTAGAAAATCAGACGTCCATTTTTTAGATTTCTAAAATCAACCGCCAAGGATTAGAAAACAGAATACTGATATCTTACATAGCCCCGTGGTGATGAAAATCACTGCGGGGCTTTTGTCGTCTCCGGACTTCCCCGGCGGCGGATCAAAACTATGGAGGATATCGTGATGAGAAAAAAAGTGAAACGCAAAACCATTCTGATCGACGGGATCAGATACTACGATGACAAGCCGGATACCTGCCGCAAGTGCTTCTTCTGGAAGAATCGCAAGGTCGGCTGTGTGCTTGGTACGCAGAACTGCTACTACCTGGCTGAGGCAGTAAAGACCGAGCAGGAAAAGAAATGTGAGGGCTGCTGTTACGCCAAAGGACATCCCTGTGTCAGCGCTGTCTGCTACAAGGAACTGGACGCATGGCTCAGAGCAATCCGCGCTAACCGCGCAAAGGAAGAAGGTGCGGCAAATGAGTAAGAAGGATGAGGTCTTCCGCAGATATGAGAAGCTGGCGAGGGCTGCAAAGAGAGAAAATCCCGGGAGTGCATCAGAGCATAAACCCGGAAGCTGCGCTCACTGCCTCTACTATCGCCCGGATTTCAAGTATCGCCGGTGCCAGTTCACCAGATGCCCCTATGGCAAGGATAAGGATGTGTTTCGCAAAAAGCCTCTGAAGCGCGATAAATTCTCCTGAAAGCAGGTGGTGACTATGAGTGTTTGATTATTTCTACGGAGCCCAGGCAGAACAGTTTGCCTTCTACCGGGTTCCCAAGGTGCTTTTTACGAATGACCGGTTCAAATATCTGTCTGCTGAGGCGAAAACTTTGTATGGCATCTTACTGGACCGCGTTCCCCTCTCTGCGAAAAACGGATGGATCGATGAACAGGGCCGCGTGTATATCATCTGCACGATTGAAGAAATCATGGCGGACATGAACTGCGGAAACAAGAAAGCGATCCAGTTGCTCTCGGATCTGGAGGAAAAGGTCGGTCTCATTGAGAGAAAGCGGCAGGGACTGGGAAAGCCGAACCTGATCTATGTAAAGAACTTCATATCGGTGGACAGCCCTGTGGAGAGACATTTCTTGAAATGTCAAAATGACACTTCTGGAAGTGTCGAAATCACATCTCTTGAAGTGTCAAAAGGACACGGAAATAAGACTGATATTATTAATACTGAGTATAGTGATACCGATTCCTTCTATTCCGGCAGAGGTGTCGGGAAAGGAAGCGAAGCGATGCGGATTCGAGCTCAGTATGAGGATTATTTCAGAGAATCTCTCGAGCTGGATTATCTTTCACGGGACAGGACACTTGATCAGGATGCGCTTCATGCCCTGGTCGATCTCATGGTTGATGTGTGCTGCTCCACAAGAAAAAGCATTCGTATCAATCGGGAAGATATGCCAATCGAAGTCGTAAAAAGTCGATTTATGAAGCTGGATGCAGAGCATATCAAATATGCCCTGATGACACTGGCAAACAACACAACCCGCGTTAAGGACATGAAGCAGTACATGCTGGCGGTCCTTTACAACGCACCAACTACCATCAGTTCTTACTATCAGAACTGGGTACAGCACGATATGGCCAATGGCTTGATCTAGGAGGTGATCATTATGTCGAGAGCCACAATCATGGCTGTTGTTAATCAGAAAGGCGGAACCGGTAAAACTACCACCTGCGAAAATCTGGGCATTGGCCTTGCCAATGAGGGAAAAAGAGTGCTGCTCGTGGACACGGATCCGCAGGCGTCCCTAACCATTGCCCTTGGACATCCCAGACCGGATGATCTTCCGGTCACGCTGACCGACCTGATGGCGAAGGTCATGCAGGATCAGCCCATCGCACCTAAGGAGGGTATCCTGTCACATGAAGAAGGCGTAGATCTTGTTCCTGCAAATATCACGCTGTCAGGTATGGAGGTGTCGCTGGTCAACGCCATGAGCCGCGAAACTGTTTTAAGGCAGGTTTTAGATGCTTTGAAATTTCAGTACGACTATATTTTACTGGACTGTATGCCCTCTCTGGGCATGCTGACCGTCAATGCGCTTGCCGCATCGGATCAGGTTCTCATTCCAGTTCAGGCAAACTATCTGTCGGCAAAGGGTCTGGAGCAGCTGCTTCAGACGGTAAACAAGGTCAAGCGTCAGATCAATCCCAAGCTTCGAATCGAAGGAATTCTGCTGACTATGGTGGATCTTCGTACCAACTTTGCAAAGGAAATCAGCACGCTGATCCGTGATACCTATGGCAGCAAGCTGAAGGTCTACGACGCAGACATCCCTCGCTCCGTCCGTGCTGCGGAAATCAGTGCGGAGGGCGTGAGTATTTTCAAACACGATCCGGGCGGCAAGGTCGCTGAGGCCTACCGGAGTCTGACAAAGGAGGTGCTTCAGTATGCCGAAAAGAGGCGGAAACATCAGCTTGACCAGCTACGATGATATCTTTGAAACGGATGAAAGCCGTGCAGAGAGTCAGCTGGAACGAGTGCAGAATATCAGCATCGGCGAGCTGGTGCCCTTTAAGGATCATCCCTTCAAGGTGGTCGATGATGAAGCCATGCTTCGAACAACGGAGAGCATCGCACAGTACGGTGTGCTGACGCCTCTGATAGCCAGACCGCTGGAAGGCGGCGGTTATGAGATCATCTCTGGACATCGCCGTGCCCATGCTGCTGAGCTGGCAGGGCTTACGGAGGTTCCGGTTCTGGTAAGGCAGATGGATGATGATGCCGCCACGGTGCTCATGGTCGATTCCAATCTTCAGAGAGAAAACATTCTACCCAGTGAGAGGGCTTATGCGTATAAGATGAAGATGGAGGCCATGGGAAGACAAGGGGAAAGAAATGATTTAACTTGTGGTCAAGTTGGCCACAAGTCTGTAGGAACGAAAACAAGAGACTTGCTAGCTGAGCAGACTGGTGACAGCGCTCGTCAGGTCCAGCGCTACATCCGTCTCACCAACCTGATTCCCGAACTTCTGGAAATGGTCGATCAGAAGCAGATTTCCTTCAATCCGGCGGTTGAACTATCCTATCTTGCTCCGGAGGAGCAGGAGATTTTCATGCAGGCCATGGATGAAGTGCAGGCCTCCCCGTCTCTTTCCCAGGCTCAGCGCCTAAAGAAGCTGGCACAGGAAGGCGATTTCACCATGGACGCTGCCAGAGAGATCATGAATGAAGTGAAGAAGGGTGATCTTGAACGGGTCACCTTCCGAAATGAACAGCTGAGGAAGTATTTCCCCAGATCCTACACCACACAGCAGATGCAGGACACCATTATCAAGCTTCTGGATCAGTGGCAGAAAAAGAAAGCCCGCGATCAGGAACGATAAATTAATACCCATACCCCGAGCACTGTCAGAAGTAAGCCTTTTGATAGTGCTTTCTTTTTACCCAAAATACGAAAAGGAGTATCAATCAATGACTGAAAAAGAAATGATGAATCAGATGCAGGACCTGCTTGGTATCCGGAAAAAGCCTTCCGAAAAAGAGGCTGCAGCGATTGCGCTTGCAGATGCTGTAGATGAGCTGGCAGAAATGTTCTGTGACAGTGCCATTGTTCTTTCCCGAATTGCCAGCCTGCTTCAGGAAAAGAAGAATCCCTGGAACACAAAGGATTTCAAAGACGCGGATGACTGGGACGAGGATGATATGGCCTGTATGGACGTTACCGTCCTTTTTGCGGTTCCCGGCAAGCCGGTACAGCTGATGACGGAAGAAGATGTCCTGTCAAAGTTCCCGGGCTTTGATGATGAACAGACGTTTTATTGTGTTGAGATCGGCGACCATCTGTTTCTCCACTATATGGAGCACACTTGGGAAAGCGAAGATGATATCACCATCACGGCTCCGGTTTATATTGCCAGAGTCAATGACGATGAAACCGAATGCGAGGAGCTTACCGCTATGGACTTTCTTGCTGCAATGATCTTTTTGAATGAGCACTTCGTAACCATTACCGGTGAAGACGGAAAGACCATCTGTGGTTATTGGCTGCCGAAAGAGGAAAAGGAGGACTAACACATGGATTTTGATCAGTTTAAGATTCAGGTTGTCGATGAGATGCGTGAACGCTTTCCCGATCTGGATATTGGCATTCAGGCCGTTTCGAAGCTGCAGGGTGAATCCTATACCGGACTGGCTGTCAGCCCTGCAGGCAGTAACGTTGCCGCCACGATGAATCTGGAATATGTTTACAAACGTGTTGAGGACGGTATGCCTATGGAGACGGCCCTTCATAACATTGAAAAGCAGGTGGCAGAGATTGCCGGAAGTATGCCTCAGTTCGATACCCGGGCGCTGATGGATTACGATCAGATGAAGGAAAAGCTGACCCTTCAGATGATTCCCATTGCCGGAAACGAGGAAAGGCTTTCCGAGATTCCTCACAGAGATGTGGAAGACATGACCCTTGTTTACCGCTTCGAGATGGAGAGTAATGAACAGGGCTCTGCCAGCATTCTCGTAACCAACAACATGCTTCAGACCTATGATATTACAGCGGATCAGCTTCATTCGGATGCTTTGGAAGCTGCTGTGCAGAACCATCCTGCGACCCTTCGCAACATGAACGACGTCATGCGTGACATGATGGGCGATGCTGCCGGTATGTTTCTTCCGGATGAGCCTTCTCCCATCTGGGTTGCTACGGTAGAGGGCGGTCAGAACGGTGCCTGCATCCTTCAGTATCCGGATTTTTTGGATCAGGCGGCTGAAACGATGGGCGGCGATTTCTACGTTCTCCCTTCTTCGATCCATGAAGTTCTGTTCATTGCCGATGATGGAAGTATGGAACTCAGTCATCTGGAAGAAATGGTGCGAAGCATCAATGAGGCGGAGGTCGCGCCTGCGGATCGTCTCTCCGACAATGTATTCCATTATGACAGTGAGGAACACATCTTTGAAAACGCCCGTACCTTTGAGGCCCGCGAGGCTGCCAGAGTAGAAGCCATGCTTGCTGATGAGCCTGCCGGATTTATGGAGGCAGATACGATCACCATGCTCCTTGTCGAACCCAATGAGCACCCGAAGGTCATTGAAGCCAAAACCGGCCTTGAAGATCTTCAGCAGCTGGTAGGCGGCTTTATTGAGGTTGTTTATCCCTTCGAGGATCCTGTTGGTCTGATTGTTAATGAGGAGGGAAAAATCAACGGTTTGCCTCTCAACCGTGCTCTTCGTGATGAAAACAATGAGGTCTATGATGTGATTGCCGGTTCCTTCCTGGTGACCGGTCTTACGGAGGACAGCTTCGGTTCCCTCACTCCGGAGCAGATCGGCAAGTTTGAGGAGTTATTCCACCAGCCGGAGGCCTTCGTGAAAATGGGACGCAGCATCATGGCGATCCCGATTCCTGAAGAGGCCTTCCAGACACGCGAAGCGGTGAAAGCTGCCGAAGAGATCGGCGGTAAGCCGAAGCATAAAAGGCCTGAGCATGACGGTCACTAATGATGTTGAAATAAGGAGGTACACATGGTTAGACCACTGGCATATATCACTGCAAACTGGAGTGATAATGAATTTGAAGCGAAAAGCACGGCCCTGCGTTATTGCCGAAAGGTGTATGATGCAGGGTTTTCTCCTATCTGTCCGAGACTCATGTACGAAGGTCTCTTAAGAGATGAGATTCCCCAGGAGCACAAGGACAGGATTGAAATGGCATCGGAACTCCTCCGAAGATCCCGCATTCTCGTAGTTTGCGGCGACTCGATGGATGGACAGGTCAAAGACGATATTGGTCTGGCAAAGAGGCTCCGTATTGCCGCTACGACTCTTGACGGCATTATGAAGGTGGAGGGCTCCGCCGGAAAAAAGGCATGATGCCGGAAAAACGAACTGAAGGAGGTGGTGAGCATTGCAGGAGGAAGTAGAAAACAGGACAGTGAATTTGGCCATCAGCACGACCAAGCTTACGGCTCGCAGTATTGTCCGACTTGGCCTGAAGGGTATCGCTTATATCAAGCGAAAATCTCAGGAAGCAGCAATGAAAAATGAGAAGCCCACCGGCAAGCAGACCATTCAGGAACTGATCGGCCAAAATCAGGGCGTCACCAATATCGACATCTCCAAAACAGACCTGAAGGGTTTTGAAAAGTATGCCCGGAAATACGGCATTGATTATGCAATCACCAAGGATAAATCCGTACTTCCACCGAAGTACCTGGTGTTCTTTAAGGCCAGAGATGCGGATGCCATGACAGCGGCATTCAATGCCTACTCTGCAGAGATACTGGCAAAGAACAAGCGTCCGAGCGTTCTGAAAACGCTGCATAAGCTGATCGATGCGGTGAGAGATATCCCTGCGAAGGTGGTAAGCAGGGACAAGCAGAGGGAGCAGTCACGATGAGCCTGGATACCGTTAAGCTGAAAAAGCTTCTGATCCGGGCCCTCCCCTATATCCTGATTGGTATGGTCTGTACCAATCTGGGAGAAGCCTGGCGCATGGCAGAGGGCGCGAATGCTTCTGAAAAGCTGCTGTCATTCTTCACGACGATGGGCATTGCTTTCGGAAATCCTCTTCCGAGCTTTCATCCCATTGACTTGATGGTTGGCCTGATCTGCGGGGCAGGTCTGAGGGCTGCCGTCTACATCCGGGGAAAGAATGCCAAAAATTTTAAGCATAACCTTGAATATGGTTCTGCCCGGTGGGGTGGGCCGAAGGACATCGAGCCCTTCATCGATCCGGTCTTTGAGAATAATGTGATCCTCACAAAGACAGAGCGACTGATGATGAGCAACCGTCCGAAGAATCCAGCGAACGCCAGAAACAAAAATGTACTGATCGTCGGAGGCTCCGGTTCCGGTAAAACCCGGTTCTGGATTAAGCCGAACCTGTTGCAGCTGCATTCTTCCTATGTTCTGACAGACCCGAAGGGCACGACCCTGCTCGAGGTTGGAAATGCATTTGTTCACGCGAATTACCGGATCAAAATCTTCAACACAATCAATTTTCACAAGTCCATGCATTATAATCCTTTTGCCTATATCCACAGTGAAAAGGATATCCTGAAGCTGACTACCACACTCATGGCGAATACCAAGGGTGATGGTAAGGGCGGCGATCCGTTCTGGGACAAGGCAGAGACACTGCTCTATTGTGCTCTCATCGGCTACATCCATTATGAGGCACCTAAGGAGGAACAGAACTTTGCCACGCTCATCGAATTCATCAATGCCATGGAGGTCCGCGAGGATGATGAGGATTTCCAGAATCCGGTGGATCTGATGTTTGAAGACCTGAAAAAGAAGAAGCCGGATCATTTCGCAGTCCGGCAATATGCCAAGTTCAAATTGGCGGCGGGCAAGACTCTGAAAAGTATTCTGGTGTCTGCCGGTGCCCGTCTCGCGCCCTTTGACATTCAGGAGGTCCGCGAGATCACTATGTATGACGAACTGGAGCTGGATACTCTGGGAGATGAAAAAACTGCCCTGTTCCTGATGATGTCGGATACAGACGGCAGCTTCAATTTCCTGATCAGTATGATCTACACGCAGCTGTTCAACCTGCTGTGTGAAAAAGCGGATGATGTCTATGGCGGCAGGCTTCCGGTGCATGTACGATGCCTGATCGATGAGGCGGCGAACATTGGCCAGATTCCGAATTTGGAAAAGCTGGTTGCAACCATCCGTTCCCGAGAGATCAGTGCCTGTCTGGTGCTGCAGGCCCGGTCTCAGCTGAAGGCGATTTACAAGGACAATGCCGATACCATCATCGGCAACATGGACAGCCAGGTCTTCCTGGGCGGCTCAGAACCTACTACTCTGAAGGAGCTTTCCGAAGCGCTCGGCAAGGAAACGATCGATACCTTCAATACCTCGGATACACGAGGTAATAGTCCAAGCTACGGAACCAACTATCAGAAGCTGGGTAAGGAGCTTATGAGCCGTGATGAACTGGCAGTCATGGACGGCAGCAAATGCGTCCTGCAGCTGAGAGGCGTCCGTCCCTTCCTGTCGGATAAGTATGATCTGACCCAGCACCCGAACTATAAATACACCGCCGATTATGATAAGAAACTCACCTTTGACATTGAGAAGTACCTGAGTACCAGGGCAAAGCTTCATCTGAAGGATGAGTTTTTTGTTATGGAAGAAGAAAATTAAGGAGGTAAGCCGCAATGGCAGATGAAAGAAATCCGTTGCCGATGGATGTTCCCGACTTCGTAAGAGAAGCGGAGGAAGCTATGGCGCGTGGCGAAACCTTTGGCCAGCCGCTGGCCGAGGTAACGATCAAATTTGGTAAAGGGCTCGTGGGTGAGCCCTTTACTTCGAAAAGCGGCAAGGAGCTGGTGGAAGTCAGTATCCCGAATCCGGATAAGGCCGATACCCGTCCCTGGGAATCCTTTGTGATCTCCCCGAAGATGATTCACGATAATCAGTTCGGAAAAGGTGTCTGGATGAAGCTTCCGGAGGATGGAACGACCCGCCTTTCCCGTTCAGTGAAGACCGGCATGGATGAAACCGGAAGATCCATCTGGGGTCGTGAGACCAGAGAAGTGACCAACACGGAACTGAAGGCCCTGATGGAGTCCTATAAAGACAAATCCAGAGGCTCTGCCCTCTCGCACTTGTCTGACCGGAAGGAAGAAACTGCGGCAGCTAGGCCTTCCGGAAAAGCCTCCAAGATGCAGGAAGCTGCCAGGTAAGGAGGCAAAATGACGACATTCATATACACCGGCGAGGAGTATATCAATGCAGATCACATCATCAGCATTGATAACATCCCGGGCACAGCAACTATCTGGATCCGGTTGGATACCGGAGACAAATATGCCCGAAGCGCAAAGTATCTGAAAGAGATTCTGGAAACCCTCGGCTGCAGGAATACAGAACAAAACGAGTAAATACTCGGGCGACAGGCGGCAGCTTGCTGCCTGTTTACATATCCGGGACTGACTGATCATCGGTCCCGGATATTTTTACGCCCTTCTTTTCCTGCAGGTGCACATGCCGGGAGTCGCGAGGGCAATTTTTATTTCATTATCCCGACCACATAGGCGGGCAAATCAAGGAGGAAAAATTTATGGCATTTTTCAACAGCGCAGTCGGTGTTCTGCAGACTCTGGTAGTAGCTCTCGGTGCAGGTCTTGGTATCTGGGGTGCAATCAACCTTCTGGAAGGCTACGGCAACGATAACCCCGGTGCAAAGTCTCAGGGTATGAAGCAGCTGATGGCCGGTGGCGGCGTGGCCCTCATCGGTATCACTCTGGTACCTCTGCTTTCCGGACTCTTCGGTTAATCCGAAGCCAGACTGTTTGCCGGAGCAGGAATTCCGGCCAGGTGGCACAAGTCACCTGATTACATAGATGTTTACAAAATGTTTGAATGGTTTTGTATACATATATGATGTAATAACTGCAAACGGACGATGTACCGTTGGAGAGACGAATTCAAATTCGATTCTGTTCTCCCCAGTCACACATCTGGTCCAGAATCGGCATGAGAGATTTACCGCGTTCTGTCAGGCTGTACTCCACTTTAGGCGGAATTTGCGGATACTCTTCGCGATGGATCAATCCATCATTTTCAAGCTCCTTCAAGGTGGAGCTGAGAGTTTTGTAAGAAATTGTATTGATATACTTTTTGAGTTCATTGAAGCGAACAACGCCATATCCGGCAAGCGCATAAAGAATATACATCTTATATTTTCCCTGGATCAATGACATGGTATAGCTGAAGCCGGTTTCCTCAAGCTTTGCGTCCTGAATACATGGTGCACTCATATTTACACTCTCCTTTAGGTAAGTATTGCACTTCAATGTGCGTACTTGATTATTGTTACATTCTTGCTAAAATTATAATATCAGAGACGGGAGCAGTCAATCCCGCAGATTTGGAGGATGATTTTCAATGAGTAAAAATATTGTAGTAATTACCGGCAGCCCTCGTAAAAACGGCAATAGCTTCGCTATGACCGAGTCGTTTATCAAGGCAGCTGAGGCCAAAGGACATACCGTTACCCGTTTTGACGCTGCTATGATGAATATTGGCGGCTGTCACGCCTGTGAGACCTGCTATTCTACAGGTAAGGCATGTACCTTTGATGATGATTTCAATACCATCGCTCCTGCAATTCTGGATGCTGATGCTGTTGTATTCACCATGCCTGTATATTGGTACTCCATCCCTGCACAGATCAAGGGTGTAATCGATAAGATTTTCTCGCTGGTTGTTGGAGGTAAGGATGTTGCAGGGAAGGAATGTGCACTGATTACCTGCTGCGAAGAACACGATATATCCGTTATGGATGGTGTCCGCGTTCCCATTGAGCGCAGTGCGGCTCTACTGAAGTGGAAGATGGTTGGTGAAGTTCTTGTTCCCGGTGTCCTGAACGTGGGTGCCATTGATGAAACTGATGGCTGTGCACAGGCTGCAGCACTGGCAGATAAGTTCTAAGGGAGCATGTGACATGTCCAAAAAAATCGTAATCCTAAATGGTAGTCCCCGAAGAAACGGAAACACATCTTCTTTGACGGCCGCATTTTCAAAGGGTGCAGTTGAAGCCGGCAATCAGGTCACGGAGTTTCATCTTTCCGGAATGAAGATAAATGGATGTCTGGGCTGCTGGCAGGGTGGAAAAGATGCAAATCATCCCTGTTGTCAGCAAGATGATATGGATCAGATCTATCCTGCTTATCGTGATGCGGATGTGGTTGTTCTGGCTTCTCCTTTGTATTACTGGTTTATTTCCGGTTTCCTGAAGAATGCATTTGATCGTCTCTTTGCAATTGCTGAGTGTGACCCGAATTATCGCAATCCTAAGAAGCAGACGGTTCTTATTATGGCTGCTGAAGGAGCAGGTTTCGAAGAGAGCGAACACTGGTATGACCATCTGGAAAAACATATCGGCTGGAAAAGCATCGGCAAGATTTTGTGCGGATACGTGACCCAACCCGGTGATACCGAAGGCAAGAATGAATTGAAAGAAGCCTATGAACTGGGCAGATCCATTCAATAGTTTTTATTCAGATCCTAATAAAAAATAATACCTGAACGTCAGAGTGAAAAAGATCCTCCTAAGGTGACTCTCCTCAACGTAATTGAATAAACATTACATAGCCAGAACTGACTAACCCTCAGCCCTGGCTATTTTTCTGCCCTTCTCTCCCCGCAGGTGCACATGCCGGGAGCAGTAAGGGTTTTCTATTATCATCCCGACCTATATGGCGGGCAATCACAAGGAGGAAATAACTTATGGCATTTTTCAACAGAGCAGTCGGTGTTCTGCAGACTCTGGTAGTAGCCCTCGGTGCAGGTCTTGGTATCTGGGGCGCGATCAACCTTCTGGAAGGCTACGGCAATGATAACCCCGGTGCTAATGCTCATGTACGGTAAGGAAGCAAGCAACCGAAAACAAGAGATAGACCGCCAGCACTACACTATTCCGAACCAAAGACCAAAAGATAAGCATTGTGGGAAAATCTAAACTTTTGGATTTT
>JAGBEG010000024.1 GCA_017937095.1 Roseburia sp.
TAGAGCAAAAAGCCCTGCCGGGCAGGATGCGCACCTCGCGGAATGGAAGATAGCCGTAAACGGCACCGCTCGGGCGCGGCAAAGTGTGCTTTGCATGTAAGTTGAAGCAAATTCGCGAGAGTGTGCGAAGCACACTTTGTTTCAAATAACACAGAAGAAAAATATATGAAATGTGCAAAATAGTGCATTCTACTTTTTCCGTGATGAAGCTATAATGAGCGCAAGTGAAAAGAACATGATAAAGTGATTCATGCATAAGCAGGGAGGAAATAGATTCTTATGGAAGAAAAAAGCATGGAACTTGCCGGATATCCGGAAATTTCAAACGAGGAGACAGATGCGGCGCTTCGCTTTTCTCTGGAACAGGTAGAGCGCAATCTGCCGCAGTTTACGGAGCGTTTTCAGAATGCATACAGTGTAAATAATTTTTATGAACCGATCGACAACACAGACTGGACAAACGGTTTCTGGACGGGAGAAATCTGGCTTTCCTACGAATATTGCATGGATCAGACAAAGCACAAGGAGGGCGCCGGGAAAGAGGCGCTTTTAAAGCGGGCGGAAGCGTTAAAGGCGGCAGCGCTGGTTCAGGTGGAATCATTCTATAACCGTATTAAAAATAAAATCGAAGTCGATCATCACGATATGGGATTTCTCTATACGCCGTCGTGTGTGGCGGCGTATAAGCTGACGGGAGACAGGAAGGCGAGGGAGGCTGCGATTCTTGCTGCGGAACAGTTGATTACACGCTATCATCCGGTCGGGGAATTTATTCAGGCGTGGGGACCGATGGATGCGCCGGAGAACTACCGCCTGATTATCGACTGCCTGCTCAATCTGCCGCTGCTTTACTGGGCGACGGAGGAGACCGGGGACGGAAAATACCGTGAGATTGCGGAGCGTCACATCCATACGGCGGTTGCAAATGTCATCCGGGAGGATTATTCAACGTGGCATACCTTTTTCTTTGATATGAAGACCGGAGCGCCGGATCACGGGGCGACCTGTCAGGGCTACCGTGACGGTTCGGCATGGGCGCGAGGACAGGCGTGGGGTGTCTACGGTATGGCGTGCGCTTACCGTTACACAGGGCGCGAGGATTATATTGAGAAATTCCGCCGTGTTACGGAGTATTATTTAAACCACCTGCCCAAGGACCTGATTCCGTACTGGGATCTTGAGTTTACGGACGGCGACGACCAGCCGAGAGATTCCTCTTCCGCAGCTATTGTAGCGTGCGGGCTGCTTGAGATGAGCAAGTATCTGAAAAAGGAGGAAGCGGCGTATTATACGGGGATTGCGCGAAAGATGCTAAAAGCGTTGTATGATCATTATGCGGTAAAAGATGCGGCAAAGTCCAATGGGCTTGTACTGCACGCGACGTATTCCAATCACTCGCCGTATAACACCTGCAACCACTATGGCGTTGATGAGTGCAACATCTGGGGCGATTATTTCTACATGGAAGCCCTGACGAGGCTTCATAAGGATTGGAACCAGTACTGGTAAGAGGCGAGAGCGCGTAAGCGATGCCGAAACGGGATCGGCGGCAGCGAAAAGTGCATGGGAGGAGGAAACATGACAAAACAGGAATTTATACAGCGGGGATATGCCGGACATTTCTTCAATGATGGAAAGGCGGTTGTAGAGTATTGCCGGGAAAATCACAGGGATCAGGTGAGAGAGGTCATTGCCTATGCGGAAAAATTCTGCCGGCATGAGTTTTTATTCAATACGGAGCATGATTTGGAGCAGCTCGACGATCCGGTCTGCTACGGCGAAAAAATCCAGTGGGACTACAATCCCGGAGGCGATCCCGAATACGTCTGGCAGTTCAACCGCCATCGGTATTTTATCACGCTGGGTCAGGCGTACCAGCTCACCGGGGATGAGAAGTATGCGAAGTGCTATGCAGACATGTTAAAGGACTGGATTCTTACGAATCCGCTTACGGAGGAAAATAAGAAGACGACCTGGCGCATTCTGGAGGCGGGATTTCGCGGGGAGTACTGGACGAAGGCGTTTTACTATTTTAAGGACAGTCCTGCGGTCACGGATGAGCTTGTCGCGCTGTTTGAGGAATGCCTGCATGAGCACGCGCGCTATCTGATTTCCATGCACTCGCCGTACCGTCTGATCAGCAACTGGGGCGTGATCGAGAATCATGGGCTGTTTGAGATTGCGCTGACGCTGCCAAAGAGCGAGGCGACAGAGGAGTATATCCGTATAGCCATCGACCATCTGGAGAAGCTGGCGCGCATGGCGGTGATGCCGGACGGCGTGGAATGGGAGCAGTCCCCGATGTATCACAACGAGGTGCTCAAATGCTATCTGGACGTCGTTCTTCTTGCAGACAGAAATGGGATTGCATTGCCGGAAACCATTCGTGATTGCGTAAAGCGCATGGCGTATGCAGATCTCATCTGGCAGAAGCCCGATCATCATGAGTTCATGATGGGGGACAGCGATGATTTTGATATCAGCTCTGCACTGTGCCGCGCGGCCTGCTGCTTTGCAGACGGCGTTCTAAAGCACGGGGCTTATGAGACGGTGGATTTCGAGTCGGCATGGGAGCTTGGAATCGAGGGAATCCGTGAATACGAGGCGCTTCCTGTGAAAGAACCGGAATTTGTATCGGCGGCACTTGGCGATACCGGAAATTATTATTTCCGTTCCGATTGGAGCAGAACTGCCAATCTGATGCATCTGCACTGCGGGACGATCGGAGCGGGACACGGACATTCCGACCAGCTTCACATCGATCTTGTGGCGAACGGCGAGGATGTGCTGATGGATGGCGGCAGATATACGTATGTTTTTGGGGAAAAGCGCTGTGAGTACAAGGACCCGACGATGCACAACACAATTACGGTGGACGGAAAGCTCTTTACGGTATGCAAGGACTCGTGGGAGTGCAGCAGACTGTCCGCTCCGGTAAAGCAGCAGTTTGTGACAGGAGACCGCTTTGAGTTCGTGCAGGCGGGACATCTCGGCTATATGCCGGAGGGCGTTTTTGTGAACCGCAAAATCGTCTATCTGCGACCGGATATCTATATTGTGATGGACGAGTGCTATGCAACGGGCAGACACACCTATGAGAGCTATTTTCATTTTAACAATGAGGGAAGCGTGACGCTGGAGGAAAACAGGGCGTACTATCAGGGGAAACATGCCGATGCGGTAGTTACCTTTGTAAGCGGCAATACAGCGCTTACCAAAAAGACAACCCATCTGTCGAGACGCTATAATCATGAGGAAGAAAATGAGACGGTCACTGCCGCGTGGGGCGGCGAGGGTTTTACATCCTGTCTGACCGTCATTCACGCGGGAGCAAAGGGAGCGCTTCCTTCGCTGCGCTGTGAGGAAATCCCGGTGTCCTCCGCGTTAAAGGGAACGACTTATCCCGATGCGATGGCGGAGGCGGTGAAGCTTACACTGGACGGAAAAGAGTACGTGATTATATTCTGTCATCAGGAGGTCAATTCGCCAACTGATCTCGTGGAAGCTGACGGGTGTCTTGGCTTTGGAAATGTGATTGTCTTTGATAAGGATGAAATGACGGAGGTCGGACATACGCTTCATTGGTAGAAAGCAACAGTTATCATGCAAAAATAGCAGGAAGGAGAACCTCCTGCTATTTTTGCATATACTCCGTCGGCGGCACACCGACGACCTTCTTAAATACCTTGCTGAAATAAAATGCGCTGACAAAACCAAGCATTTCCGCAACCTCGTAGACCTTATACTCCCCGCTGGCGAGCAGCTTTCGCGCCTCATCGATCTTGCACTGCGTCACATAGTCGTTGTAGCCGATATCGTTGTACTTCTTAAAGAGCTGGCTTAAGTAATTCGGGCTGATTGCAAAGACCGCCGCGACTTCGTTTAAGGAGAGGTGTTCCGTCACATGCTCCTCGATGTAGTGTTTCACCTGAGAGACAATCGGTTTGCGGGAGTCCTTTTTGCGTTCGCGGAAAATCGCGCACAGGCTGTCGCGGAAATATGTCAGCCAGTCGATGACCTGCTCCATCGTCGTCATCTTATAGAGCGTGCGGTAGTTGTCCGGGCTGTCGGAAAAGATACCGGACACGAGTTCTTCGCCGCCGGGAAGAAGCGAGATGGACAGATACAGGATGTTGCTCGCACAGTCGAGCGCCTGCAGATGATGTCCCGGGTGCGCGGTAAACAGGTCGATAATTTCCGTCAGAGTATTGTAGAGCTTATCAGCGTCCAGTTCTTCATAGGCGCGTGCCAGATCATCCTTGAAGATGGCAAAGTTGAAGGACTTCTTGTAATCTTCCGTTTTCTGGCAGTCATCGAAAAATGCCGTCGGGCAGTCTGCCGATACGTTGGAAAAGGCGTCCCGGGCATACTGGTAGGACTCGGTGATGGCGAGCGGGTCAGTCACCCATGTGCCGACGCCGGCGTACAGAGAGACATTGAAATAATTGTGCAGCGTACCTCCTACATCCGTGATTGCACTGCGCAGATTTTCGCGGAATGTATCGCCCGTATCCTCGGCAAAGCAGAAGATGAGCGCGAAATGATGCAGATCGAGCACCATATCATAGCAGAACTGGTACTTGGAAAACAGCTCCTTGCTCATCTGGAAAGAGGAGTGGAACAGATTGATCTGCTTATCGTCGGAGAGCGGTTCCGTGCTGTCGTTTTCAATCTCACAGTAGCAGCAGACATAGCCGGCGCTGGAAAAATCAATCTTAAGCTCCCGGCACTGCAGCAGGAACTGTTCACGGTTCTCAAAGAGATTGTGCAGCAGGCTGATAAAGAACTTGTCGTGGTAGGAGTAGAGCGTCAGACCTTCTTCGGGAAGTGATTCTTTTACAGATGTCTTTTCAATCTGCGCGAGAATGCGCTCGATGGAGGAGCGAAGGACCTCCGGGGTCAGTTCAAGCTTTACCAGATAATCTGAGACACGGTAGGTCAGCGCCTGCCTTGCCAGTTCAAAATCTTCATAGCTGGTTAAAATGATAAAAGCCGGGGCGCGGTCGCCGAAACGCTCGTTTACGACGCGGCAGAGTTCAAGTCCGGACATGATAGGCATCTTAATGTCGGTGATTACGATATCCGGCATATCATTTTCAATCAGGGCAAGTGCGGCCTGACCGTTGGATGCAATTCCGGAAATCTCAATCTGCATGGATTCCCACGGCAGCATGGATTTGATTCCAACCTGGACAAGCGGTTCGTCGTCAACAATCAGTAATTTGTACATTAGAGTGTGTTCTCCTTTTTGCGCGGGATCAGAATGGACATAGTCGTGTATTCTCCCAATTGGCTTGTAATTGTAATTCCATAGGAATCGCCAAATTCATATTGAAGCCGTTTGTGCACATTGCTGATACCGATTTCTTTGAAAAAGTCGGATGTATTCACAGATTCATCGTTCAGAATCCTTGCAATCATTTCTTCGGACATGCCGACTCCGGTGTCTGTGATGTCGATGCGTAAATCCTCATCGGCGACCGGATAAATGTGCAGCGTGATTTCGCCGGAGGTTCCGGTCGGTTCGATTCCGTGGAAAATCGCATTTTCCACGAGCGGCTGCAGTGTAAACTTGATGATGGAGCAGTCCAGGAGCGTATCGTCGTCGACTGTGACCGCCATGTGGATCGTGCCGCCGTAACGGTACTGCTGAATCGTAAAGTAGTCCTGCACCAGAGAAAGCTCCTCACGCAGCGGGATCAAAAGCTTTGTTCCCTTTGAGATACTCTTCAGCAGACGCGAGAGCGAGGTCGTCATTTCCGTGATTCCCGTCGCGCCCTGAATCGAAGCCATCCATTTGATGGAGTTTAACGTATTATACAGGAAATGAGGGTTGATCTGACTCTGCAGCACCTTGTATTCCAGATCGCGTTTCTGCTTCTCGTCTGCCAAGGTCGTCTGGATCAGCCTGTCAACATTTTCCGCAAGGTCATTGACACCCCTTCCGATATCGCCAAATTCGTGTTCCCATTCAATGGCGGTATCTCTGGAAAAATCGCCTTCGGAAATATGGATCAGACGCTGCTTGATCTGTGCCACAGGAACGTTGATCGTGCAGTCCAACAGTTTGTTGAGCAAAATGCCGATTCCAAGCAGGACGATGAAAATCAGTATGAGCAGTGAGAAAAATGCCGGCTGATTGGGATACATCTGTTCCGGGGAAATGAGCTGACTGACATAGCAGCCGGAGCGTTTTAAATTCTCCGTTACAACAATATAGTCTGTCCCGTCTGAATCCTTGATATGATGGACGGTGGCCTCCGTACCCTCGGATGCATCGGCGCTGGCTTCCGTCAGGGTGTATGTGGGAATAATTTCCGTAAAAGTATTATCCTTATATAAATAGGTATGTTCGCCGAGCGTGAGGTAAATGGTGCTCCCGTCTCCGTCAAAGGTGTTCGCCATCGCGTCGGCGAACAGTTCCTCGCTTACCTCTATAAAAATGTAACCGCCCAGATTTGAGTTGAACTTGTAGGTGATCGGTTTTAACAGAGGCGTGATGGTCTTGGTTCTGCCCGGATAGAAGACGTCCGGCAAAAAGCCGATGGTATAGTCTTCATAGCCGGCGTCAAGCATTTCCTCATAGAAATCCTGTTCCGGCAGGGAGCGGGCGATGTTGGTCGTACTGGAATAATTAGCCGCTACAATCTGAATATACTGCTCGGCAAGATTTGTGATGACCACGCGGTGAAGATAGGAGGATGACGTGCTGTTCTGGCAGTACTCGGAAAGCGTCTCATAAGCGTCGATGCGTTTTTTCGTGGAAGAAGAATCCTTCGATTCTACGAAAGCGCTGATCTTGCTGTTGGTCTGACAATAGCGCACCAGCTCGTCAATATTATTCAGTTCGTGATCGATGTAATCGGATAAGAACAAAAGCTTCGTGTCTGTGGTCTGGATCAGGCTGCGTTTTAAATACCGATGATAGGTGTAGTAGCAACATGCGGAAATCACAGTTCCCATGAGAATGGAAAAGGTAAGTGTAATAAGCAGAAGCTCTTGTCTTATGGTTCTGTGATGTGTTCTCTTCTGAAACATAATCCCACCCGTATAAATCTGCATAGCGACTATCACATTTGACGCATGCAAGTATTCCCAACTGTGATAGTTGTATGTTCACTTTTGCCTTCGCGTACATTATATCAGATACCAAAATGATAGTAAACGATGCGAAAGGGCAAGTGGAATGAAAAAAATTAAGAATTATATGCAAAATATGAATATTCTGTAAAAAAATATAAAATTTTGTAAGAACAAGAAATTATATAAATTGCGTGAAAATATCCATTCCGAAAAAGGCAAAAAAGAAATACAATAAACTCACAACAGAGAACCGAACAGGAAATCTGAAAGAAAACAAGGAGGACTTGGGGAATGAAAAAGAAACTTGTAAGTATGTTAATGGTTGCCGCTATGATGGCTACAATGGTAGCAGGCTGTGGGGACAGCGCAGACGGCGGCGATGACAGCGCAGCAGCGGACAACACCACAGGTGATGCAGCGCCGGCAGCAACAGAGACAGCACCGGCAGACGATGCAGCAGGCGCAGAGGCAGTTACCTTAAAATGGGCGATCTGGGATCAGGAGACCACGACCTACTGGCAGGCGTTAGCGGATGCCTACATGGTAGCAAATCCGGGTGTAACCATTGAGATGGTAGATCTTGGTTCTGCGGATTATATGACGGTTCTTGCAACTGAGTTGTCCGGCGAAGGATCTGATTTTGATGTTGTCACGATTAAGGATGTACCGGGATATGCGACATTGGTTCAGAAGAATGCGATTCTTCCTCTGGATGATTACATTGCAGCAGACGGTGTAGATCTCACGCAGTATGCAGGTACAACCGATCAGGTAACGGTAGACGGCAAGTTATATGAGCTTCCGTTCCGTAACGATTTCTGGGTACTGTTCTATAATAAGGACATATTTGATGCCGCAGGCGTTGATTATCCGACCAACGATATGACATGGGAGGAGTATGACGCACTGGCAAGAGAGGTTACCGATACAACGTTTGGTTCTCAGGTATATGGCGCTCACTACCATACATGGAGATCCACCATCGGTCTGATGGGCGTTCTTGACGGACAGCACACCATCTTAGACGGCGATTATTCCTTTATGAAGGAGTATTATGACATGGTACTTGCAGAGGAAGCGGACGGCGTATGCAGAAGCTATTCCGATCTGACGACAGAGGGTCTGCATTACTCCGCAGCATTCACAAGCGGTGATACGGCAATGATGAACATGGGATCATGGTTCATTTCCACGATGATCAACAACCTTGCAAGCGGCGAGTACGACAGCAGCTTATGCGGCAACTGGGGTATTGTTAAATATCCGCACGCTGAGGGCGTAGAGGCTGGTTCTACTTTAGGTACGATCACAGGTCTCGCTGTAACGGCAGCAAGTGATACGCCGGACGAAGCATGGGATTTCGTAAAATGGGTAAGCGGCACAGAGGGTGCGCAGGTAATGGCTGACACAGGTAACTTCCCTGCAATCATGACAGACGAGGTTATGAGCACAATTACAGGTCTTGAGGGATTCCCGACAGACGACAATTCCAAGGCAGCGCTTGAGGTATCTAACCTTTACCTTGAGGTACCATATGCAGAGAACGTATCTGAGATCAACTCTATCTTAGACACCTATCATGCAATGATCATGAACGGCGAGTGCACCGTTGACGAAGGAATTGAGAGCATGAACACCGAGATCGGTGCAATCCTTGGTCAGTAAAACGCATTGAAACATAAGTCGGAGGCTGGAGGTGTCTGGCCTCCGATTTTTAGAAAAAGAGGAAGGAGAGAAGCCGTAGGCTTTTTCGTATAAAGTTATGGAGAAAATAACCGCAGCAAACGTAGATACATATCAGAGCGAGCTGAATGCGCTTATCGTAAAGATAAGAACAGAAGCGGACGAAAAGCAGAAGAAAAAGGATCTGACCCGTATTGACCTGCTTCAGAGAAAAATCAGTGCCTTCCGGACAGGCAGCAAGGTCAGCCGGTCGACGAAGCGAGACCTTGTAGCGTACTCCTTCATCGCGCCGAACTTTATCGGTTTTGCCATATTCACACTGATTCCGATTGTATTTGCATTTTTGCTCGCATTTATGACATGGGATGGTTCGAATCCGATTGAGTGGGCGGGACTCAGCAATTTTAAGAAGCTTGCATCGGATACGCATTTCATCGCAGCGCTTAAAAATACAATTATCTATTGCGTAGGAACGGTTCCGCTTACGATGATTATGTCGCTGGCGCTTGCAATCGTTTTGAATCAGAAGGTTATCGGACGCGGAATTTTCCGTACCCTGTCCTTCTTCCCATATGTAGCGTCTCTGGTGGCAATCACTTCTGTATGGAAGATGCTGTTCCACCCGTCCAAGGGACCGATCAACAATATTTTACTCAACGTATTTGGCGTGGCGCAGGATAACCTGCCGCAGTGGTTTTCCGGCGGTCTGGTCATGGTATCCATGATTCTGTTCTCCGTATGGAAATACATGGGCTACTACATGGTTATCTATCTGGCTGGCTTACAGGGAATCTCGGGAGAACTTTATGAGGCGGCAAGCCTTGACGGAGCAAATACCTGGCAGAAGTTCCTCTATGTGACATGGCCGCAGTTAGCCTCCACCACATTCTTCGTTATCGTCATGCTGACAATCAACTGCTTTAAGGTATACGACGTGGCAATCATGCTTGCCGGCGGTGGAAAAGGCGAATTGACATTGAATTCTACCGTTCTTGTTTACTACATTTACGAAAAGGCATTCGTGGAGTGGAAGCTCGGTTATTCCAGCGCGATTGCAATGGTATTATTCGCACTGGTACTGATCGTAACGATTATCCAGTTCCGCGGACAGAAGAAATATGCAGAATAAGCATGTGGTATGACAGGAAAGGAGGAAAATCCTCTGCTCGCCAATGGGCACACTCTGTCAGGCAGAGTGGCATTTTCCTTCGGAAAACAAGGAGGATATATATGAAATCGGCACATAAAAAAGCGATTTTTTCAAAAGTAATAATATATGTAATATTGATTATCATAGCGCTTGCGATGATTGTTCCGTTCTTATGGATGCTTTCCGCTTCCATAAAGAGCGACCGCGAGGTATTCCAGATGAATCCGTTCGTGTGGATTCCGGAAAACCCGAAGTGGAGCAACTATTCAGAAATCTGGACGAAGATCCCGTTCGGAAAATTCATCCAGAACACAGTGTTTTTAACGATTGTCGTGACCTGCTTACAGCTTCTGACAAGCTCCTTTGCAGCGTATGCGTTCGGCAAGCTGAAATTCAAGTATAAGAATGCGCTGTTTATGGCGTACCTCTCCACGATCGCAATGCCGTGGCAGGTATACATGGTTCCGCAGTTCATCATGATGCGTAAGATGGGATTGAACGACAAGCTGCTCGCAATCATCTGCTTACAGGCGTTCTCCGCATTCGGCGTATTTATGATGAAGCAGTTCTACGAGGGTATTCCGGATGAACTGTGTGAGGCGGCGAGAATCGACGGCATGAGCGAGTACAGGATTTATGCAAACATCATGCTCCCGCTCTCCAAGCCGGCGCTCTCAACACTGACGATCTTCACGTTTGTAACGACATGGAACGACTACCTTGGACCATTGATCTACTTAAAGTCGCAGGAGAAAAAGACCATCCAGTTAGGTCTTAAAATGTTCATCGGACAATACTCCTCCGATTACGGTCTGATCATGGCAGGATCGGTAATCTCCCTGATTCCGGTGCTGATCGTATTCCTGATTTTGCAGAGATACTTTGTAGAAGGGGTTGCTTCCACAGGACTGAAAGGCTAAGAAAACAGGAAAATAAAGTATGCAGAAAAAGTGCGAGGCTGACCGCCTCGCGCTTTTTGATAAAATAAGCTGTTTTATTGCAGTAAAGAAGCTATGACCCTGACAAATTCCAACACCATATCCACATGCTCCGTTCCCTTCGCCACAGTAAGCACCGGAGCGTTTAGCCCAAGCTCTGCAAGCAGCGGACAGTCAGAGACGTCAAGGCCGTATGCGTGGGAAATTCCGTTTGCATCCTCTGCGTAAAGCAGATACGGCGTAAGCTGTTCGTAAAGCTCTTCTGGGAGTAGTTCGGATAAGTCATAGAAGGCGTCCTTTGCGGCATAGAAGGTGAGAAATTCACCGTCTGCGATCATGACGTCGATGGTGTGCCCCGCAATCGCAGTCGTAAAGGACATCTGACTCTCGTAGTCCGGGGAGGACGGCGTGATGGTAAGCGTGGCGTCAACATAGACCGCGGAAGCGTCCGCGTCCGGGCAGAGCGTATCGCAAAGCGAAGCTTCAAATGCTGCGCGCGCTTCCTCTGTGACCGTGTGGTTGATGAGATACAGCGAGAAATCCGGCTCGGTATTCACAGAAAGACTCTTTACGACAAAGATAATCAAAAGTATTGCAAGCGGTATGCCGATGAGCGGAAGCTTGTAGTAATCCCAGATATATTGCAGTCGTTTCTTCAGATTCAAAAATATTACCTCCTAAAGTATCAAATAAGATATGGAAGAAAAAGTTCTTTTTTACTATAATGTGTTGTAAGAAAAGTGGTTATATTATTATAAAATAAATCGGGTTTTTCTGCAATGATAAGGGCGGGCAGAGAAAGCGGCAGGATTTAGGGAAGGAGCGGGGATAATATGAATTTTGGAAATTTATTCAGTATGGATAATCCGGTGTGGAAATATCTTGGAAGGGTGTGGGATGCAATCTGGCTGACAATGCTGTGGATCGTATTTTCACTGCCCATCGTGACAATCGGAGCGTCCACGACGGCGCTGTTCTATGTGGCGCAGAAAATCGTAAAGGACGAAGAGGGAACCATCATAAAGCAATTCTGGGAAACGTTTAAGACCAATTTTAAGCAGGCGACCATAATCTGGCTGATTCTTGCGGCAGCAGGCGTCGTTCTCGGCGTCAACCTGTGGTTTTACTATCAGTCGGACACTTCCTTTGCAAAGATGTTTCTGATCGTTCTGATTGTTTTTACATATGTCTATCTGATGGTGGCGCATTATATTTTTGCAGTGCTTGCGCGATTTGATAATTCCGTGAAGAATCTGTTCGCGCTTGCGTTTTTGCTTGCAATGAAGAATTTCGGCTGGACGCTGCTTATTATTACGATTACAGTCTGTGTTCTGGCAATCGGCATTTTCGTATTCGCGGGACTGCTCATTGCAGGGGCGGGGCTGATTGCGCTTGTGGATTCGTGGATTCTCGGTCATATTTTCGATCAGTATATTGCGGAGAATCATTTGGAATAACCTCTGGACATTTTTCTCATATCATAGTATAGTAAACACGTTGAACCTTGAAAATTTAATAACGCTTATATATTCAGATACGCAGTTTTTCTGTGCCATGCACCATAAATTTCCTTAAGCGCCATGCACCTGCCGGGCGGGCAGGTTGACGAGGAGAAAGGTGATCGAAAATTCGGCGGATGCCTTTCCGTACCCTTCCAGTGCGAGACATACCGGCAAATATGCGGGTAACCGCAAAACAAATACGGTTTTGATGGAAACGCGAAAAGAACTTCTAAATCGACGCTGCACCAATGGGTGCACCGCCGAAGAAGTTCTAATTTCGCGTCGAAGAATCGCAGGCGATTCTTCCGACGATGTGATAGTTTGATTGTATATAAAGATTATAAATAGTAGAAATGAGGAAGATTTATGTGTGGAATTATTGGTTATACAGGAAGTGAAGATGTAAGAGAGGTTCTGCTTGACGCCTTAGAGCTGCTGGAGTACAGAGGGTACGACAGCGCAGGTATCGCAGTGCGGGACAAAGAGAGCGGGAACACATTGGTCCGTAAATGTGCCGGAAGAGTTAGTGATTTACGGGCAATCTGTGCGACGGAAAAGGTTCTCTGCGGCTGCGGAATCGGTCATACCAGATGGGCGACACACGGCGGCGTCAGCGACGGCAATGCACACCCGCATCAGGTGGGAAAGGTGACGCTTGTACACAACGGAATTATTGAGAATTACAGAGAACTCATTGCGGATTACGATCTGGCGGACGAACTGAAATCGGAGACGGACAGCGAGGTCGTGGCAGCGCTTTTGAACCGTTTCTACGAGGGCGATCCCATGGAGGCGATCAAGAAGACCGTGGCGAAGCTCAAAGGGACATTTGCGCTTGTAATTCTGTTTGAAGATCAGGGAGATAAGATTTTTTCTACCCGCAACGTCAGCCCGATCGTGGCGACAATCTGCGAGGAGGGGGCAATGCTGGCAAGCGACCTGACTGCGCTCTGCCGTTTTACGAACCGTTATTTCGTTGTGCCGGAGTATCACATTTTAACGCTTACGGCGGATGAACTGACGCTTACGGATTTTGACGGCAAAAGAGTAGAACCGGAGTACTTAACGGCGGATTGGGAGCTTGGCAGTGACGGCAAGGGCGGATATCCGTTCTATATGGAGAAAGAAATTATGGAGCAGCCGGACGCCATCGAGAATACGATCGCGAACCGCATCAAAAGCGGTATGCCGGATTTTTCGCTGGATGGAGTGCCGGACGCTCTGTTTACGGACTGCGAGCGCATCAGTATTATTGCGTGCGGAACGGCGATGCATGCGGGACTGGTAGCGCAGGCGCTTGTGAAGTCGATTCTCCATATGCACATTGATGTGGAAATGGCGTCGGAATTTATGTATTCCGATCCGGTCATCGATGAGAAAACGCTTGTCATAGCGGTGTCGCAGTCGGGAGAGACGATCGATACCTTAGAGGCGGTAAAATATGCAAAGCGGCGCGGTGCGAAGTGCCTGTCAATCATCAACGTCAAAGGCTCGTCGATTGCGCGTGAGAGTGATTATGTGCTCTACACGAATGCAGGACCGGAGATCGCGGTGGCAAGTACGAAGGCATATACGACGCAGCTTGCAGTATTTTATCTGATTGTCGCAAGAATGGCGCACAGCAGAGGCGTATTTACGGCGGAGGAGACGCAGAGCTTTATCCGAGAATTGCAGCGGACGCCGGAGGTGATGAAGAAAGTGCTAAAGGGACGCCGGGACATCCATGTGCTGGCAAAGAAGGTGCTTGCCGCAAAGGATCTTTTCATGATCGGACGCGGACTGGATTATTCGATTCTGCTGGAAGGCTCGCTGAAGCTCAAGGAGGTGTCCTACATCCATTCGGAGGCTTACGCATCCGGCGAGTTAAAGCATGGACCGATCGCGCTGATTACGCAGGATACGCCGGTCGTTGCGGCGGTGACGCAGGAGAAGCTGATGTCCAAGGAGCTTTCCAATATCAAGGAAGTGAAGTCCAGAGGAGCGGATGTCGTCATTTTCATCAAGGAGAGCATTGCCGAAAATATTGAGGGCGAATACGAGGTGTTTAAGCTGCCGGATATGCAGGATGAATTTATGGTAATGCCTGCTTCGGTCGCATTGCAGCTTCTCGCGTACTATGTGTCCTCCGACAAGGGCTTTGATGTAGATAAGCCGAGAAATCTTGCAAAGGTTGTTACGGTAGAGTAACAGAGATGCTGCAAAGAAGTAAGAAATAGGAATAGAAACAGAAATAAAAATAGAAATAAAAATGGGAATGGGGTTCATCGCGCAGCAAAGACTGCGTATCTGAGTATAGAAGTGGAGTAACAAAATGAAATACGAGAGCTATATTTTTGACTTATACGGGACGCTTGTGGACATCCGGACGGATGAAGAGCGTCAAGAGCTGTGGGACAAACTGGCGCTTTTTTACGGATATTATGACGCACATTACACACCGGAGGAATTAAAGCGGCGGTATGGCGAGCTGGTGTCTGGGAAAGAGGCAGCGCTTAAGGAGCGGCTGGACGGCGAAGCAGCGCTTAAGGAGAGGTCAGGCGGCGGAGCAGCGGCAGGCGGGGCGGTTCACAAGAAGGACGACGTGCACGAGTCGCACCCGGAAATAAAGATCGAGCAGGTATTTGCCGCGCTTTTCAAGGAAAAAGGCGTAGAAGCAGACGAGACGCTGGCGGTTCATGCCGGGCAGTTCTTTCGGATTTTGTCCACCGAATATGTGCGCCTGTACGACGGAGTTGATAAGGTGCTTAAGACGCTTCGGGCGGCGGGAAGCAAAGTATATCTTTTGTCCAACGCACAGCGCATTTTTACGGAATATGAGATGCACACGTTAGGAATCGCAGACTATTTTGACGACATACTGATTTCCTCGGAATACGGCGTGAAGAAGCCGGATATCCGGTTTTTTGAAGCGCTTATTGGAAAGCATCGGATTGACGTCGGGCGTGCGCTTATGATCGGAAATGATGCGAAGAGCGACATTTTCGGCGCGAAGAATGCAGGCATTGCGACCTGTTACATACATTCCAATATCTCGCCTAAGCTGCCGATGGAGAAGAAGCGGGATAAAGCGGGCAAGATCGTGGAAGTCCCGGTCATGCCGGAGGCTGATTATGTGCTTCCGGAAATGGATATGGAAGCCCTTCTTGACATTTTATAACAGATAGCTTACAGACTGCGGCGAGAAGGCTGCAAATTCAGTGGGATGCCTGTGCATAGAGTTTAAAGGCGAGGTTTAAGCAGGTAAGTTCGTCGATGTCAGAAAGATCAAGACGCAGAGTTTCTTTGATCAGATTCATGCGGTAGCACATTGTATTGTAGTGGATATACAAGTCTCCGGCGGCAGCGCGCATATTTCCGTTAAAGGACACGTAGACCCGCAGGGTATCGAGCAGACTTGTACCGTGCACGCTGTCATAGGCGGCAAGCGGTTCGATGTATTTTTTTATGGCATAGCTGTGGAAGGGCGTCTTTTCTAAGAAAGGCAGGGCAGAGTACAGTCCAAGGGTCTGCCATGTGATCACGGAACTTGGGAGAGAGAGCGTCTTTGCGGAAAAGAACAGATTTTTGACATCTGCGTAGGTTTCATTCAATTTCAGAAGATTCGTTTGCGGCTCGCTGATAAAGAAAGAGACCTTGTGCTTCTGCGCTGTCCGGGAAAATGGATTTGCAGCGGGCAAAAGACAGGCGTCCCAGTCACTTTCGGTGTCAGAGATACAGATTAGCACAGCCGTTGTCTCGTGTTCAGTGGAAAGTATTTTTGCGTGATAGTCGCACAGGGCTGCGCGCAGCTCCTGTTTTAGCATACTGATATCGCAGAAGGAGTCTTTCTCATGAGAGAAAGGCAGAATGATATGGTATGTGGTGTCGGCTGTGGGGCGGATATCTATGGAAGTGAGAAGGTCGGTTAGCTCTTCTTTTGTAATTCCTTCACAATGCAGCATCTGATGGACGATGCGTTCTTCTTTTCTCAGATCGGATAATAGAATCTTTTCCATTGTTTCCCGGATTACAAGAGAAAACGTCGTCTGCGCGGGCAACGCCAGCAGGGGCAGACCGTAGCTTTGGGCGCATTCAATTACTTCGGCGGGAATTTCATCCATGTAGCGTTTGGGCTTGATGCCGAGGGCGGCGATCCCACGCTCCTTTAATTTCGGTATCAGCGCAAGAAAACGTTCGCTGTGATTCCGGTACATGTAGCCGGTTGTCATAAGAAATTCTTCCTTCTGTACCCAGTCTTCGACGTCGGGAACTTCCATGACGTTGATATTATTGATGATGTTGCCGAGGGAGTCCCATCCGGCAAGCACTTTGATTCCCTCCAGGGAACTAAGGGACAGCAGATCTTTTACGCGAAATTTTTTCTCGAACATAGGAACCTCCATCACGCCGCTTCATGATATTTCAAATCGGGGCGGAGCGCGCCCGATTCATTGCTTCCATAATAAGAAACGAAAATAGGATTGTCAAACGAAAACATTGTGAACTGTTCACAAAAGAACAAAAATCATTTTGTGTAGCCTTTATATTGCGGGAATTTCCAGGTTCTATATAATAACAGATAAATCAAATCGTATACTTTTTGAACAAAGACAAAGACGTCAAATGGGGGTCTTTGTCTTTTTTTGTACTTATGAAACAGAATGGAACATTCGGAATGGAGGAAGGTTTATGAAGAACTACAATGAAAATGCAATCTATGAACTGAATGCACCGGTACCTTTGAAAAAAGCATTTCCAATCGGAATGCAGCATGTACTTACCATGTTTGTGAACAATATCACGCCGATTCTGGTAATCGGGGCGCTCTGTAATCTCACGGCAGGGGAGAAAAGCGTCATTTTGCAGAACGCAATGTTTATCGCCGGTATTTTTACGCTGATACAGTGCTATAAGGTATGGAGATTCGGAGCGAATCTGCCGATTGTCATGGGAACAAGCGCCGGATTTATCGCAACTCTGACCGCGGCAAGCGCTTACGGGTATAAGGCGGTCTTAGGAGCCTGTTTTATCGGCGGGCTATTTGAAGTCCTGGAGGGATTCTTTGTGAAGCCCCTAAAGAAATTCTTTCCGCCGGTTGTGACAGGTACGGTGATCATGGCAATCGGACTTTCGTTAATGCCTACGGGTGTGAAATGGCTGGCAGGCGGGGCAGGAACAGAAAATTACGGTTCATGGCAGAATCTTCTGGTAGGATTTACCGTATTGATGGTTGTTATTTTGACAAAGCAGTTTACAAAAGGATTTACAAGTATCATTTCTATATTGATCGGTATCATTGTCGGGATTGTTATGGCAGGATGCTTTGGAATGCTGGATTTTTCAGGCGTAGGAGAGGCGGCATGGATCGGTCTGCCGCATTTTATGCCATATAGCTTTGAATTTCATAAGGGCGCGATTATTCCTCTTTTGATTATGTTCATTGTAACGGCAGTGGAGACGATTGGTGATGCATCGGCAATCGCGATGGGCGGTTTAAAGAGAGAGGCTACCGATGCGGAACTATCGGGAGCGGTTTTAGCGGATGGGCTTGGAAGTGCGGTCGCAGCACTGTTTGGCGTGCTGCCGAATACCTCCATGAGCCAGAATGTGGGACTGGTATGTATGACAAAAGTCGTAAACCGTTTCTGCTGTGCCTGCGGTGCGGTATTCTTAATTGCCTGCGGGTTCTGCCCGAAGCTTGGCGCGGTGCTCTCGGCGCTTCCGAACTGTGTGCTTGGCGGTGCGACCGTGCTGCCGTTTTCGATGATCGTCATCAGCGGAATGCAGATGGTCTTTAAAGAAAAGATGAGCGGAAGAAACGGCGTGATCGTAGCGCTCGCGCTCGGACTTGGAACGGGACTCAGCAGCTCAGGCGCACTTGCCGAGACGCCGGAGTTAGTACAACTCATTTTTTCACAGAGCGGAATTGTCGCGGCATTTATTATCGCGACAGTCTTAAATCTTGTTCTTCCGAAGGATGAGGAGAAGACAGAGACAGTGAGCCAGACCAAAGAAGAAAAGCACATGGAAAAGAAAAAGGTTGTTGCGGCGCACGGCGTATCTTAATTGGCATAACAAAACAATATTTCCAGGGGGGAAAGATATGACAAAGAAACATTCACTTATTATTTCAGAGCTCCGGGAAGCATATCTGTCAAAGAAATTGACAGTCCGGGCCGTATTGGAGCAGATAAAACAGACGATAAAAGAAACACAGGAATATAATATCTGGATCTATGTTCTTTCAGATGAAGAATTGGAGCAATATGTAACCGGGCTTGGCGAAAAGGATATCGCATCCCATCCTTTGTGGGGAATACCGTTTGCCATTAAGGACAACATTGATCTGGCAGGCGTGCCGACGACGGCGGCATGCCGGGAATACGCATTTGTGCCTGAGAAAAATGCATTTATTGTGGAAGAGTTAATTCAGGCGGGTGCAATTCCAATCGGCAAGACGAATATGGATCAGTTTGCGACAGGACTCGTGGGAACCAGATCGCCCTATGGAGAAGTGCACAATGCATACAGACCGGAACTGATCAGCGGAGGCTCAAGCTCCGGTTCCTCAGTGGCGGTAGCGCTCGGGATGGCGGCGTTTTCCCTCGGAACAGACACAGCGGGAAGCGGGCGCGTGCCCGCAGCGCTGAATCATCTGATCGGGTTAAAGCCTTCGGTCGGAGCATGGTCCGCACAGGGCATCGTTCCGGCTTGTAAGAGTCTGGACTGTCCAAGCGTATTTGCCAATACGCTCGATGACGCGGTGCTGGTTGACGGAATTATCCGCAAGGAAGACATGTCCTATGCATACTCGAAAAAGGTTCCGGCAATCAAAGAACAAGCGCCTGTTACAATATATCTCCCGAAGCAGATGCCGGCATTTTATGGCGATTACGGAGAGGATTACAGGCGAAGCTGGGAAAAGACGGCAGCAGAGATCAAAGAGAAATTTTCAAATGTAGAATACCTTGATACGGAGCCGCTTTCGGAGGCGGCGGGTATATTGTATGACGGACCATGGGTCACGGAACGGTATGCAGGATTGGAAAACTATATCTTAGAACACGAGGATACATTTTTCCCGGTTACCCGGAAAATCATATGCGGGGGAAGCCAGGATAAGTGGAGTGCAGCCGACTTGTTTAAAGCCATGCACCGTCTGGAGGAAATCAAAAAACAGACGCACAGGAAGCTTGGGGGCAGCGTACTTGTGCTTCCGACCTGCGGCGGTACCTTTACGAGAGAACAGGTAGACGCAGACCCGGTCGCAACGAACAGTCAGATGGGGTTATACACCAATCACTGCAATTTGCTGGATTTGTGCGCGCTGGCGGTTCCGGCGGGTTTTGCAGGGGAAAATTTACCGTTTGGGGTGACGGTCTTTGCAGCTTCCGGGCAGGAGGGGCTTGCGGCATGTTTTGCGAGGAAGCTTTTGTATGATAAGGATGCGGCGCAGGAAACAGAGGAGGAAATGCTCCCTGTCGCGGTATGCGGGCTTCATATGAAGGGCTTTCCGCTGGAAAAGCAGTTGCTTGATCTGGGAGGGCAGTTTTTTTGCGTGACAAAGACAGCGCCGGTGTATCAGATGTATGAGCTGAATACGATCCCCGCAAAACCGGGACTGGTTCGAAATGATGCGTTGGGAGCGGCGCAGGAGGTGGAAATATGGAGGCTGCCTGCGGCGTCCGTTGGGAAATTGCTGACGATGATACCGGCGCCTTTGGGACTTGGAAACGTGAAACTGGAAGATGGAACGGAGGTGACGGGCTTCCTGTGCGAAGAATATGCGATCAAAGGTGCGAAGAATATAACATTAAGCGGCGGGTGGCGTTATAGAGAGATCGAAATGACGGCCTGAGTTTTAAAAGCGGTCTTGCTTGGCGGAGCAGGGCTGCTTTTTTGCTGTGTAGGAAATACTGCGCTGCTTTTGCATATGATATTTCGCACATTTTTTCTTTTCCTGCATAGAATGTACAGAAAGAGTCTATGAGGTTTTTCATGCCAGATATCAGATACACACAGAATGATAATGTGGATCGCGGAGATCTGCGGATGCAGGTCATTGAGCGGGGAACGAGCACACCGATTGACGACGCAACGA
>JAGBEG010000002.1 GCA_017937095.1 Roseburia sp.
TCCATAAACAACGTCATGGCGAAGTAGCACCTTCGCTCTTTTGTCATGTCATTTTTTATTTTCAATTCATTATACACCATTTTTGACTATTTGCGAAATTTCCTATAAAGGAACAAAGTGTGCTTCGCACACTCCTCGCGAATTTGCTTCAACTTACATGCGGAGCACACTTTGCCGCGCCCAAGCGATGCCGTTTACGGCTATCTTCCATTCCACGAGGTGCGCATCCTGCCCGGCAGGGCTTTTTGCTCTATAGGGATCAATACTTTCACGCTTCACAGCAACGCGGTATTTCCTATAGAGGAACAAAGTGTGCTTCGCACACTCTCGCGAATTTGCTCCAACTTAAATGCGGAGCACACTTTGCCGCGCCCGAGCGGTGCCGTTTACGGCTATCTTCCATTCCGCGAGGTGCGCATCCCGCCCGGCAGGGCTTTTTGCTCTATAGGAATCAGTACTTTCACACTTTGCAACAACATGGTATTTCCTATAGAGCAAAAAAAGAGCGGACTTCGCGACGCGGAATCCACTCTTGCAAGCATCTATAGCTTAGGCGTTGATCATATCCTTTAAAGCCTTTCCAGCCTTGAACTTCGGAGCCTTGGAAGCCGGAATGGTCATCTCCTTACCAGTCTGCGGGTTTCTTCCTGTTCTCTCAGCTCTCTCGGATACTTCGAATGTTCCGAATCCTACTAACTGAATCTTCTCGCCCTTCTTTAATTCCTCAGCAACAACATCTGTAAATGCCTTTAATGCTGCCTCTGCGTCTTTCTTGCTTAACTCAGTCTTCTCAGCCATTGCTGCTACTAATTCTGCTTTGTTCATGTTAAAAATTCCTCCTCTGGATTTTCAATATAAATGATATTCGAGGCTTCTTTAAAATACCTACTTCCTATTTATACTTGTTTTTTTCCCCTTTGTCAAGGAAAATCCCCAAAATATGGGGATTTTCCGCGTCTTTTTTGACTTGCTGTTAAACGGCTGTCCGGGTTCCTACAGCATTGCATCGATCATGGTATGAACCGCCTGGGACAATGCCTTGGATTTGCTGTCTGCATCCTCTAAGGAATCGCCTTTTACACCCAGATAGAACTTCACCTTCGGCTCTGTTCCCGAAGGTCTCACACATACCCATGCGCCGTCTGTCATCTCATAGTATAAAACATTGGATGACGGCAGACCGGTAGGCTTCACTGCGCCTGTCGCCGTATCTGTGATGGTATCCTTCTTGTAATCACGAACTGCCGTGACTTTATATGCACCGATTTCAGACGGAGCGTTCTCGCGAAGCGTATCCATAATCTTCTGAATCTTCGCAAGCCCCTCGATTCCCTTTAAGGTAATGGAGGTCACATCATCCTTGTAATAGCCGTAACGCTCGTACATTGCAAGCATTGCATCCCACAGGGTCATATTCTTCGTCTTATAGTAAGCCGCTGCCTCGCACAATGTCATGGATGCAACGATGGCGTCCTTATCTCTCGCATAAGTTCCCGTCAGGCAGCCGTAACTCTCCTCCATACCGAAAAGGTAGGTTCCCTTGCCTGTCTTCTCGAACTCAAGAATCTTCTGTCCGATGAACTTGAATCCGGTCAGAACCTCGATCAGCTCTATTCCGTAGTATTCCGCAATCGCGTCCGCCATATTCGTTGATACGATAGAACGGATAAATGCGCCGTCTGCCGGCAGTCCGAAAAGCTCCTTGCGCTGTCCGATGACATAATCACCGATCAGGCATCCGGACATATTACCGGTAAGGCTGTGATATTCGCCTGTCTTAGAATCCTTGACATACACGCCGAGGCGGTCCGCATCCGGGTCTGTCGCAAGGATCAGATCGGCATCCACCTTCTTGCCAAGCGCAAGTCCCAGTTCAAACGCCTCCGCCGCTTCCGGATTCGGATAGCTGACCGTCGGGAACTCTCCGTCCGGAAGTTCCTGCTCAGGTACAACATAGACATTCGGGAAACCAAGCTCCTTTAACACGCGGCGCACCGGGATATTTCCTGTGCCGTGGAGCGGAGTGTATACAATCTTCATATCGGCGCCCACTGCATCGATGCAGTCCTGATGCAGTACCAGCTTCTTCAACTCTGCAATATACGGATCATCAATGTCGGCCCCGATGACCTGATACAGTCCTGCCGCCTTTGCATCCTCCAGAGACATCGTCTGAACCGTCGCATAGTCGGTCACTGCACGCACCTCGTCCATGATTCCGGTATCGTGCGGCGGCGTGATCTGTGCGCCGTCCTCCCAGTATACCTTATATCCATTGTACTCCGGCGGATTGTGGCTTGCCGTAATATTGATACCAGCCGTACATCCGAGCTTGCGCACCGCATAGGACAGCTCCGGGGTCGGTCTTAAGGACTCGAACACATACGCTTTGATTCCGTTCGCCGCCAGACAGAGCGCCGCCTCATCTGCAAACTCCGGCGACATTCTTCTGGAGTCATACGCAATCGCAACGCCCTTCGCCTTTGCTCCTACCTTTGCAATGTAATTTGCCAGACCCTGCGTCGCCTTGCGCACGGTGTAAATATTCATGCGGTTCGTTCCCGCTCCGATAATTCCGCGCAGACCTGCCGTACCAAATTCAAGATCCATGTAAAAGCGCTCCTCGATCTCCTTCTCATCGCCGGAAATACTGCGAAGCTCCTCTCTTGTCGCCTCATCGAAATACGGATTATTCAGCCATGCTTCATAATTCTCCCTATATCCCATCTTACTAACCTCCTGTATTTATTCTATCTCTATCTTATCTTTGACGCACCACTTTTTCAAGTACTATTCTTGTTCAAATGTGATACAATTCGTTCTTTCTTACTCATCTTTCAGATTCAGCAGCGCCTCTACGATGGTAGAGAGGTAATCCGAGGTCTTTTCCCCGTCTTCCTCGTCGAGCAGTTCACTGACAATCTCATTTAACTCCGCCTCGCTGGTCGCGCTCGACACGCTGCCCGAACCGGATGTACCCGTACTGCCTGTACCGCTCGTGCTTCCTGTACCGCTCGTGCTTCCTCCGCTGTAGCTTCCCGCGAGGCTGCCTGCAAGCGATCCCGCCGTTCCTGCTGCCTGCGTCGTCGTTCCTGTATCGCCCGCCGCATCCGTATTGGTCGCTGCCGCATCCGAACCGGAAGAAGTGTCTCCCCCTGTCATTCCGATCACAATCGTCGCTTCCTTCGAATTGACATACAGCTTCTTGCTGTAGGTATCGTAGGAATCCGCCGTCACCGTCAGCGTGTGAACGCCGTACTGCAGTTCCACCGGGCCGCTGTAGTCGACGACCTTACCGTCAATCTGCAGAACCGCCCCTTCGACGTCGACCGCGAAAAGAATGCTGCCGAACTTAGGTCCTTCGCCCTTTAGGGTATCAAGGTCGAGCACGGTCTCCTGTCCTCTGGCGATCGTGACCTCCGTACTGCCGCCCCAGCCGTTATTTGCAACCGCTACGGTATAGGTTCCCTCCGGAACCTCTATTGTCATTTCCCCGGTGATTTCCGAGAAAATCTTACTGCCGACCTGAATATAGCTTCCGTCGAACAGGCTCGTGTTCGTGAGCTTTAAATCTCCGTGCCCCGTCGTCACGGAGATGGAATAAATCTCCTTATCAATTCCAACGACCCGCAGCGTATCCATCGCAGTCAGATCCGAAAGCGCAAGCAGATTTCCGTCCGAATGAATGAAAAGCCCGTCCCCGTAAGAATAATTGGTATCTGCGATTGTAAATACACCGCGCTCTTCATCATACGAATATCTCGTCACATCCGGGTACTCCCATGCCACATCGGACACCTGCGCCTCAAGCAGCCGCCCCTGCATATCCTTTTCCCCGACACAGATGATCCTGCCCGGCTCAAAATAGGAAACCATCGTCCGGTTGCCGTATTTGTCAAGGAATCTGGTGGCAATCGAGTAATTATACATATATTGCTTCCCCGAGGCAAGTTGTTCTAAAATCAGGCATTCCGACTGCATATCATTGGTCGTGATCATAAACAGATCCGCGCTAAGCGGTGTCTGTTCCTGCTGCTCTCCCGCAAGCTCCGTCGCCTCCGCTGCTTCCGCAGTCTCCGTTACGCTCTCCTGCTCCGCCTGCGGCGTGCTCTCCTCTGCCGTCTCGTTCGCAGGATTGTAATAACGCCCCGTAACGACCGAATCCGCTCTGCCGCCGCAGCCCGCAAGCATGAGGATGCAGCATAACGGGATCAAACAATGAAATAATTTTATCTTCAAGTGGGTTCTCCTTTATGTAAATTCATGGGTTTTCGTCTTGGCACTGCTCATTGCTTACGTGGACATTATACCCTATTTTGAGGTAAAATGAAACAACATCTCGAGGAAGCGTTCCCGGTCCTCCTCCTGTCTGATAAATTTTTCAAGCTTTTCAATGTTGCGCCCGGACACCCACGCCTTGTGCGTGTTATAATAATGGTTCGCAATTTTCCAGAATTTTTCAGGGTACGCAAGGTGCAGATACAGATAGGAAAGCTCCTCCCCCGTCAGCCTGCGCACATCGTCGTACGCCCGGATGAGGTCCATGCCAAGCCCGGTATTCCAGTTATTCTTCTCCAGCATCTTGCGCATGAAATTTGCGAGGTCGCTCACGCGTATCTGATACGCAAAGCTGTCAAAATGCACGATCGCCATACCGTTTCTGGTGAACACCACGTTGTGCTGATTGTAATCCCCATGGCAGAAGCCGACCATCTCCTCCGACGGTTCCATCTCGCGCAGGCGCTCCGTAACGCGCTGCGCCTTCTCCATGAACCTCGGATATTGTCCGAAAAAGAGCATCTCGAACTCGTTCTTTTTCTTCTTGGTACGTATGTAGTTCTTCACCTTTACCAGTTCCCTGTTGTGCTTTTCATAGAGGAGCAAAAGCTCTTTCGAATCAGAACGCACGAACTGGGGAATTTCCTCGCGGTAAGACTCCGCCGCTTCATGAAGTCCGGCAAGCTTTCCCGCCGCCGCAGTCATATCATCCCGGCTTCTGGTATCACATTCCGCACCCTGATACGACGACAGCAGCATATATTTCGTCTCATCCTCCGCCACGGCAATCGGCGCGCCCTCCCTTGTACGGGTCACGGACTCCGCCATCAGTCCCTGCCCGCGAAGGTGCGAAAGCATCCCCGCCAGAAATTCCGCACGCTCCATAGAGCCTCTGTATTCCTTTAAAAGCTTCTGTCCCTCGCTTGTGTCACAAATATAACTTTCACGCCCCTTGGAAACAGCTTTCACTTCCAGCTCATATTGTTCCAATACCTGTTCCGGTCGATTATACACGAAAACCCCTCCATACGATTCATCTACGGTCAAATCACCGTGTCTATTCATCATATGTAAGGGGTTCCCAATTCATGACCGAAGCTCTGATACGATTTTTAAAAGTTCTTCTTTCGTATTCCTTTCCGGCTCATCCAGCACGGCTTCCAGAAGCTTCTTTAGCATAACTCCGATTTCCTTTCCCTGCTCCATGCCTGCCGCAATCAGATCCTGCCCCGTCACGGCAAGCTCCCTTATCGTAAGGCATTCCTTCTGCGCCAGAATGTCCTCATACATCCGCTCATATGCATCGAGATAAGCAAGCTTCTTCTCCCGCCTGTACTCGCTCTGCGCAAGGATGTCTGCACGCTTCACCTCAAAAAGCGCCGGATACTGCTCCGTTCCGATCCGGCTGATCGCCCTGCGGACACTTCTGCCGGTCAGCTCCGGGTTATCGTCATGCCACTGCACGAGACGGCAGACGCGATCCGTCGTATCATTGTCAAATTTCAGTCTTTGCAGTATCATACGCGCCATCCTGCTCCCCTTCGCGGGATGCCCGTAAAAATGGTCGATTCCCCGGTCGTCTGTCGTCCGGCAGGCGGGCTTTGCCACATCGTGAAGCAGCATAGTAAGCCGCAGTACCTTATCCTGCGGCACGCCCTCCATCGCGGCAAGCGTATGATTCCCGACCGTGTAGCAGTGATGCGGATTATTCTGTTTCGTCGCCATCATCCGGTCAAATTCCGGCAGAAACACTGCAGTCAGCCCGGTGTAATACGCCGTCTCAAGCTCTCTGGGATTCGCAGACGTAAGAAGTTTTACCAGCTCCACCTGAATCCGCTCCGCGCTCACCTTGGCAATGTTCTCCGCAAGCGCTCCGATTGCCGCCCGCGTTCTCTCATCAATGTGAAACCCAAGCTGCGCTGCAAAGCGAATCGCCCGAAGCATCCGAAGGGCGTCCTCCGAGAAGCGCTCCCTTGCATTCCCCACGCACCGTATCACGCCGCGCTCTAAATCCCGGATTCCGTTAAACGCGTCAACAAGCCCGTTCTCCTCATTGTACGCCATCGCGTTGATTGTAAAATCCCTGCGCCGCAGATCCTCCAGAAGGCTCGAAGTAAAGCAGACCTCTTTGGGATGTCTCGCGTCCTCATACTCCCCGTCGA
The DNA here is from genome assembly GCA_017937095.1 of Roseburia sp. Lineage (GTDB taxonomy): Bacteria > Bacillota > Clostridia > Lachnospirales > Lachnospiraceae > Roseburia. Next base: position 6,441 of record JAGBEG010000002.1, read on the forward strand.
TCCGGTAGGTCGTGACCTCAAAGCCCTCGTGGGCGAGCATGACCGTCACCGTGCCGTGCTGTATGCCGGTATCGATCGTCGGATGAAAAAGCTCCTTGACCTGCTCCGGTTTCGCCGACGTCGTGATATCCCAGTCCTGCGGCTCTCGCCCCAGCAGCGAATCCCGCACGCAGCCGCCCACCGCATAAGCCTCATAGCCGTTTTTATTCAGGGTATTTAATATATAGCTTACCTTTTCCGGCAGTTCAATCCGTATGTTCCTATCCACACATTTCTCCTTCAAACACACAAGGGAACGCATGCATCATACGTTCCCTCGTACTTTTAATATGCTTTTCCCCAGTATACAAGCTTATGCGCCGGTCTGCCGCAGCACACACAGGTACCTGCGATCTGCTCCTGATCGTCAAAGGGCATACAGCGGGAAGTCACTGCAAGTTCTTCCTTGATCTTATCCTCACATGCCTGATCCTCGCACCACATACCGCGAATGAAGCCCGGCTTGTTCGCTGCAATATCCTTAAGTTCCTCATAGTTATGCGCATCCCAGATATGTGCGTCGCGGTGTGCCTTCGCCCGCTCGAACATCTCGTTCTGGATTGTCTCAAGAAGCTCCGGCACTTTCTGCTCTACCTCATCCAGACGAACCTCGATCTTCTCTCTGGTATCCCTGCGTACGACCACACATCTGCCTGCCTCAATATCCTTCGGACCAAGTTCAATACGAACCGGAATCCCACGCATCTCCTGCTCGGAGAACTTCCATCCCGGGCTCTTATCGGAATCGTCTAACTTCGCACGGCATACCTTGCCAAGACGCTCACACACGTCCTTCGCCGCATCCATCACGCCGTCCTTGAACTGCTGAATCGGAATCACCATCGCCTGTACCGGTGCGATTCTCGGCGGCAGCACCAGACCGGAATCGTCTCCATGCACCATGATGATCGCACCGATCAGACGCGTCGTCATGCCCCATGAAGTCTGATATACATACTGAAGCTTATTGTCCCTGTCCGTGAACTGGATGCCGAACGCCTTCGCGAAGCCATTGCCAAAGTTATGGCTCGTTCCGGACTGCAGCGCCTTTCCGTCATGCATCAGCGCCTCGATCGTGTAGGTCGCTTCCGCACCGGCGAACTTCTCCTTCTCGGTCTTACGTCCGCGGATAACCGGCATTGCGAGAACCTCCTCGCAGAAGTCCGCATAGAGATTCAACATCTGCACCGTACGCTCCTCGGCTTCCTCCGCCGTTGCGTGCGCTGTGTGTCCCTCCTGCCACAGGAACTCTCTCGAGCGCAGGAACGGCCTTGTCTCCTTCTCCCAGCGCACGACAGAGCACCACTGGTTGTACACCTTCGGCAGATCCCTGTAGGACTGGATAATATTCTTATAGAAATCACAGAACAGCGTCTCGGAGGTCGGTCTTACGCAAAGACGCTCCTGCAGCGGGTTCAAACCGCCGTGTGTCACCCATGCCACTTCCGGGGCAAATCCCTCTACATGATCCTTCTCCTTCTCGAGCAGGCTCTCCGGAATGAACATCGGCATATAGACATTCTCCACACCCGTCTCCTTGAATCTGCGGTCAAGCTCCTTCTGGATATTCTCCCAGATCGCATAGCCCGCCGGACGGATAATCATGCATCCCTTTACCGACGAATAATCAATCAGTTCTGCCTTCTTCACAACATCCGTGTACCACTGGGCGAAATCTACATCCATAGAGGTAATCGCCTCGACCAGCTTCTTATTCTCCTTTGCCATCATCTATCTCCTTTTCATAGCTCTTACTGCCATTGCAAGCAGCTTTCAGGTTGTCTTCCGTGCAAAACCTTCTGCACATCTTTAGATTTTATGATAAATGGTAGGGCTTGTCAATTTCAAACACAAGATTCTTATGACTTTTCGGATGGCGGAAGCCAATCCGGTAAGAGCAAAGGCAAAGTTCCTTCCCCGAGGGCGTCATATTTTCCCTGAAATTGTACTTGCGGTCGCCCACAATCGGCATCCCCGCATGTGCAAGCTGGACGCGGATCTGGTGATGTCTCCCCGTCTCAAGCCTGATTTTCAAAACGGCGCGTCCGTCCTTCTGCTCAATGACCTCATAGGAGAGTTCTGCGCGTCTGGCGCCCTCTGCGCCGCGCTCTGCAACCGCAGAGGTATTCGTCCGCCCGTCACGCACCAGATAGTCCTCAAGCGTTCCCTTTTTCTGCTCCGGCGTGCCGTCCACCATTGCATAATAGCACTTATCCACAAGCTTTGATGCGATCTGACGGTTAAGCGCCGCTGCCGCCTCTTTCGTCTTGGCGAACACCATTACGCCCTCCACAGGCTGGTCCAGTCTGTGCACCACGCCGATATAGGGCGGCTCTCCACGTCCCGCGCGGTAATTTTTCAGCAGGCTCTCCATATCCGCCTGCCCCAGTTTCTTCGTCTGTACCGCCACGCCCGCGGGCTTACGGCAGACGAGAAGCTCTTCGTCCTCATATAAGATTGACAGATTCATGGTTGTCTCCTTTTACAAACTTTTGCTTCGAGCTTTTCGGCTTCTGGGGCAGGGTAAGCTTTAAACTGCCATTATCCACCAAAGGCTGTACCAACTGCGACATTGTATAAGTACGCGACTTTCCTGTGAACGCAATCAGTTCCGCACGGGTTCTCGGTATACTGCAAAATTCCACGATCGCTTCGGCGAGCGATACATTTTCAGAATAATATCCGTTTTTCATAATAACCTTAAACTCACCGTGAACCGCGGAAAAAACCGGAGCAGGCAGCCCCGCATTGAGAAATTCCCTCTGCATTGTCGGGATTCCGGAATATCTGTTTTCGGTTATCTTTAAAAGTTCCAGCATATTCGCAAGTGCGGCATTTCTTGTTTCGGGACGTACCTTACCGAGTGCATCAATGGAGATTTTTCCATATAGTCCGCCACTGTTTATAATTTCCATCCGGTCACGATACATTTCAATGCGCACAGGTACATTTTCCGTATGCATACTGTAATCACGGTGCACCAAAGCATTCAGTATCGCCTCGCGGACAGCCTTGATGGGATATTCCGGTTTATCGGCTCTATGCCCGTTATCGTCAATAATCGTTTTCGTGCGGCTGTTTTTGCGGACAAATTCAACCGCTTCTTCGAGCATATCAGGGATTGCTCCCGTAATACGCTTGTTATCAATAAACCTTTCGCCATCCTCGCCAACGCTTCCTTGCTCCGTGCCCGGAAGCGCGACAGCCGTGATGCAGAGCTGCGGAAAATATGTCTGCGGATATTTCGAAAAAGTCATCAGCCCGGCAAGTGTAGTCTTCCCGTCCACCGTCACTCCCATCAGTTCCAGAATCTCTTCATCAGAAACATTCTCTGCAAGGTTTTTTCGCTCTGTTTTAACTGCGAGAAGATAATCATCCATCCGCTTTTCGTCAAACATTTTCAGCTTTGCATGGTCGACCGTGCGGATATCGTCACGAATCCGCTTGCGAAACGCTTCGTAACTGTAAATCTCGTATTCGCTCATTGGCTCATCGGACTCGCCCACCCGGACGTAAGAGCCCTTCATGCGCCCCACGCCTTTATAGAACACAGGACGTTCAGAGACATCTGCCCCCGGAATTTCCGCAGATACAATGGCTTTACCGTCTATCTCGCACACCGTAAACAACGCACGGACAGACGGCTCCATCTGCTTACATTGTTCCGTCACCTTCTTCTGCAAATCCTGCGCATCATAAACACCGTTTATTGCATAATTCTCTTTTTCATCAATACCAAAAATCAGAATACCGCCTTCGTCCTGATTCGAAAAAGCCGAAAGTGTATCGAACAATCTCGTAGGGCAGCCGCATCCGGCAGCTTTCAATTCAACTGTCTGCGTTTCTGTCCGCAAAGCTTTTATATCGTAAACAAGTTTTTTAAGGGCTTCTGGCTGCATACGTCAAACCTCCAAAATAATGATTATATTGTACTTAAATGATTACTTGTTGTCAAGATTTGATAAGTATATCGGTTATTTTGATAAGTAGTTTTAAAAATAAGATAAATGTTTTTTGAGTTTGTTATATAAATTGCAACACTTGACAAATACTTCCCAAAATTTGATAAGTAGTTTTCAAAGTTTGGCAAGTAATGTTTATAATTTAAGCGAGCAATATTGAAAGCTTACAAAAAAACAGGAGAAAGCAAATCTATTGCTGACTCCTGTTCTTTGGTATGCACCTCAATCGACTATCGACAATATGGGGCTCACTCTCTACAGCTTGAACCGATACCCCACGCCCCAGATCGTCTCGATATACTGCGGCTTATTGGTATTCATCTCGATCTTCTCACGTATCTTCTTGATATGCACCGTGACGGTCGCGATATCGCCGATGGACTCCATATCCCAGATCTCACGAAACAGTTCTTCCTTCGTAAAGACATGATTCGGGTTCTCCGCCAGAAATGTCAGAAGATCGAACTCCTTCGTCGTAAACTGCTTTTCCTCCCCGTTGACCCACACACGGCGTGCCGTCTTGTCAATGCGGATGCCGCGGATCTCAACGATATCATTCTCCGGCATATTGCTTCCGATCAGGCGCTCGTAACGCGCCAGATGCGCCTTGACACGCGCGACCAGCTCGCTCGGTGAGAACGGCTTTGTGATATAATCGTCCGCCCCAAGACCAAGCCCGCGGATTTTATCGATATCGTCCTTCTTCGCGGAAACCATCAGAATCGGCGTATTCTTCTCCTCTCTGATTTCCTTACAAATCTCAAAGCCGTCCACGCCCGGCAGCATCAGATCGAGAATGAACATGTCAAAATCCTCCGAGAGCGCCCGCTTTAAGCCGACTGTCCCGTCATTCTCCGTCTCAACCTCGAAACCGCTCAGCTCCAGATAGTCCTTCTCAAGGTCCGCAATCGCCACTTCATCCTCAATAATCAACACCTTACTCATATGGTACCTCCTGATATTTACGAATTACAAAATACATGACCGTTCCGATCGACTCCTTGCTCGTCGCCCAGATCTTCCCGCCGTGATCCTCGATGATCTTCTTCACGATCGACAGCCCGATACCGCTTCCGCCTGTCGCCGAATTGCGGGACGCATCCGCGCGGTAGAAACGGTCGAAGATATAGGGAAGGTCGCGCGATGCAATTCCCCTGCCGTTGTCCTCAATCTCGACCTGAATGAAATCGCCGACGTCCTTGATGCGCATATTGATCTGTCCCTTCTGCTTGTCCAGATACTTGACAGAATTACCGATAATGTTGTTGACAACGCGCTTTAACTGCTCCGGATCTGCGATAATCTGCACATCCTCGTCCGCATAGTTGAAATACCCCAGACCGATATTCTTCGCCTCAAGATCGAGTCCGATCTCCTCCACACAGTCGTTAAAATAATCCGAGACATTCAGCTTCGCAAAATTGTAAGGAATACGGTTCGTGTCGATCTTCGCATACAGCGTCAGCTCGTTGATGAGCGTATCCATCTCATTTGCTTTATTGTAAATCGTCTTAATATACTTATCGCGCTTCTCCGGCGTATCCGCCACACCGTCGATCAGCCCCTCCGCATAGCCCTTGACCGCCGTAATCGGCGTCTTTAAGTCATGCGCGATATTACTGATCAGCGTCTTATTCTCACGCTCTCCGGAAAGCTTCTCCTCCGTGTTATCCTTCAGTCTCTGCCGCATCTCCTCAAACGTGCGGCAAAGCTCTCCGATCTCGTCGTTGCTCTCCACATCCACAGTGAAATCCAGATTTCCATCCTTGATATTCTGCGCCGCCACCTGAAGCTTCTTGATCGGGTTGATAAAGCTCGTATAAATCCAGATCGTAAGCATGACCGCCGTCAGCACAAGAATCATCGCAATCGCAACAAGCCCATCCGCAATCAGGCTCTTGATTTCAGGAACAGTCTCCTCTAAAATCGTGACGATAAAAATACTGCCTTCGCTGCCGTCCTCGCAGATGAAATCGATCTGCTTGATGAGCGCCTGCTCCTCTCCGTCTACATAAACTCCGCGGTTAGCTCCCTCCTTGGCGCCTCCGTAGGGCGGGAGCTCTTTCAGGAAAGGCAGATCGACATCCCCGCCGACATAAAGTATCTCGTCTTCCTTGCGCACCACCAGATAGGAATATTTCTCCTCAAGCTGCGCATTGAGCTGTTCGAGATACTTCTCATCCTCCAGCTTTCCGGGATTCTCACTTGCCAGATCCTCCAGTCTCTCAAATGCCTCCTGCGTAAAACGGCTGAGCAACTGCATGGAATTGGAAAAATAACTGAGGTCATCATTCTCGACGCCATACGTCTGCTGGATCGCCTTTAACTGGATCTGCTGAAAACTAAACAGCACGGCAACCGCCAGAAGAATCGGTATGAATATGATAATACAAAAAGAAATGATAATTTTGTTTTTGAACTTCATATTATGCCCTTCTTGTCCATAATTTCCTATAGAGTAAAAAATGGGTCATAGAACATGATCCTATGACCCATTATATCACGAAACGCCCAAAAACCTATTTATTTTATGTAAAATTATCTAAACTTTTCATAAATAGCGGACTGCCGCAGCTTTTGCCCTACAGGTACTTCCTCAAGACTTCCACCTTATCGGTCTCCTCCCAAGGAAGCGCCAGATCCGTGCGTCCGAAATGACCATATGCTGCTGTTCCCCGGTAAATCGGTCTTCTCAAATCCAGCATCTTGATGATACCCGCCGGACGCAGATCAAAGTTTTCGCGGATAATAGAAACCAGCTTCTCATCGGAAAGCTTTCCTGTTCCGAAGGTGTCGACCATGACAGACGTCGGCTGCGCCACACCGATCGCGTAGGACAACTGAATCTCACACTTGTCTGCAAGCCCTGCCGCGACAATGTTCTTCGCCACATAACGCGCCGCGTACGCTGCGGAACGGTCTACCTTCGTACAGTCCTTGCCGGAGAAAGCGCCGCCGCCGTGACGCGCATATCCGCCGTAGGTATCTACAATGATCTTGCGTCCGGTAAGACCTGCATCCCCGTGAGGTCCGCCAATGACAAAACGTCCGGTGGGATTGATGAAGAACTTCGTCTGGTCGTCTACCATCTCCTTCGGGAGCACCGGATCGAACACATACTTGCGGATATCCGCATGAATCTGCTCCTGTGTCACATCCTCGTCGTGCTGTGTCGAGAGAACGACCGCCTCCAAACGTACCGGCTTCCCCTCTTCATCATACTCCACAGAGACCTGTGTCTTTCCGTCCGGTCTTAAGTAGGGGAGCGTACCGTCCTTGCGTACCTTCGTAAGCTGCAGTGCAAGCTTGTGCGCAAGAGAAATCGGATACGGCATCAGCTCCGGCGTCTCGTTCGTCGCATAGCCGAACATCATACCCTGATCGCCCGCGCCTGTGTCAAGCTCGTCCTTTAACGCTCCCGCCTTCGCCTCAAGCGCCTTGTCAACGCCCATCGCGATATCCGGCGACTGCTGGTCCAGCGCCACCATGACCGCGCAGGTATTTCCGTCAAATCCGGTCTTCGCGTCATTGTAACCGATCTCATTGACCGTCTGGCGCACAATTGCCGGAATGTCCAGTTTCGCCTTCGTCGTAATCTCACCCGTTACCAGAACAAATCCGGTGCAGCTCGCCGTCTCGCATGCAACGCGGCTCATCGGATCCTCCGCCATGCAGGCATCCAAAATCGCGTCAGAAATCGCATCGCATACCTTATCCGGATGCCCTTCTGTTACAGACTCTGAGGTAAATAATCTCTTTTCCATCTTATACTCCTTTTTCTGTGCGGTGCAAAAACACCCGTGAAAATAAAAAAGCCACTTGCGAAAAACAAGTGGAAGTGACAAATATAGATAATCAAATCCTCTTATTGTTCGAACTATCACAGACATTCCGCTCATCAGCAGTCCGTCTAAAAACAGTAATTTGCTCGCTCAGGTTGGCACCTTCCGTAGAGGGGTTGCCGTGACTTCACAGATCCTATGTATCTCCATCACTCTGAATAAGAAAATTTACACAATATTGAATTTTCAAATCTACGGTAATACATTATACCCATTGCCTATATATGTCAAGCTTTTTATTGACTTTCCTGTTCTAAAATCCTATACTATTAGTAGTTGGAACAAATTTACAATGCGGGGAGCCTTGCTATGAAAGAAGTTGCATCGTACAATCTCAAAGAAGGAATGATCCTTGCCCGGGACGCGACGACCAGAAGCGGACAGGTCGTTATAGAAAAAGGCAAGACGCTTTCAAAACAGTCTATTCTGCGCCTCTCCTTCTACAATATCCAGTCCGCATTCATCCGGGACGAGGAAGATGAAAAGCCGGACGTTTCATCCGCTCCGGCGGCATATTCGCAGAAGATCAAGCAGTCGCAGAAGTTTCAGTCTTTCCAGATCGACCATACCATCGTCTTAAGCCAGATCAAGGATTCCTTTGAAGGCTATGTGAACAACGGCGCGCCTTTAGACACGGAACTGCTGGTTTCCAGAGTAGAGGAATTATTTGATTCCTGCAAGACCTCGCTGGAGCTTTTTAACATGCTGCACAACATGCATTCCTCAGACGACAGCGTTTACGGGCATTGTCTCAATGTCGCTCTGATCTGCCGTCAGATTGGGAAATGGTCGAAGGTGGATGACGACACGTTAAAGACCTTAACGCTCGCCGGACTCCTTCACGACATCGGCAAGTTAAAGATTCCAAACGAGCTTTTAAATAAGCCGGGCAAATACACGGATGAGGAATATGCGCTTGTCAAGATGCACACGCAGTACAGCTATGATCTGCTGGCGCCGCTTGACCTGAACGAGCATGTCAAAGCCGCTGCGTTGTATCACCATGAGCGCTGTGACGGCTCCGGTTATCCGAATGGTCTCTCAAAGGACGAGATTGACGTCTACGCAAGAGCTGTCACAATCGCAGACGTCTATGACGCCATGACGACCGCCCGCTCCTACCGCGCACCGTTATGTCCGTTCGAGGTCATCGAGAAGTTCGAACGCGAGGGCTTACAGCGGTATGACACCAAGTTTATCCTCACATTCTTAAACCATATCGCCAACACTTATCAGAATCACCGGATTCTCCTAAGCGACGGGCGAAGCGCCAATATCGTCATGCTCAACAACCAGCACCTTTCCAAGCCGATTGTTCAGTTGGACGACGGTTCCTGCATCGATTTGTCAACGGCAGGCGGGTTACATATTCAGGCTGTTTTATAAAACACAAGGGGCTGTTTTTTACAGCCCCTTTTTATGCCTAACGATTCACTTATTCAACGCAATCTAACGCATCTGCAATCGTACCGCTTATTGTCAGATGCATCCTGCGCTTCCCCGCATCCTATGATACTTTCAGCGAGAACTTCTGGATATCCTTCTCTGTACTTACCTTCTCAATCAATGCGCCAAGCTGGGAAAGCTTGTGCTCGAACGCTTCGTAACCACGCTCGATGTAATAAATATCATCGACAACCGTAATCCCCTCTGCCGCAAGCCCCGCGATAACAAGCGCCGCGCCTGCCCTTAGATCCGGCGCGTTCACACGCGCACCTGTGTACTGCTCCACACCGCCGATAATCGCGATGTTGCTCTCCACCTTGATGCTCGCGCCCATCCGGGTCAGTTCATCGACATATTTGAAACGGTTCTCGAAAATGCTCTCCGTGACCGTGCTCGTTCCCTGGGAAATTCCAAGCACGACCGCCATCTGCGGCTGCATATCCGTCGGAAATCCCGGATACGGAAGCGTCGTCACCTGTGTATGATGAAGCGGCTTGGATGCGACAACACGCACCGCATCGTCGAACTCCTCCACCTCACAGCCAACCTCTAACAGCTTCGCGCTGATTGCCTCAAGATGCTTCGGAATCACATTCTTGACCGTGATATCCCCCTTTGTCGCCGCAGCGGCAAGCATAAAGGTTCCCGCCTCGATCTGATCCGGTATGATCGAATATTCTGTTGCATGAAGCTTCTCCACGCCCACAATACGGATCACATCCGTACCCGCGCCGCGGATATTCGCGCCCATGCTGTTCAAAAAGTTCGCGACGTCTACGACATGCGGTTCCTTCGCCGCATTCTCGATGATCGTCTTGCCCTCCGCCATGGATGCCGCCATCATGATATTGATCGTCGCGCCTACGGACACCTTATCCAGATAGATGTGCGTCCCGACCAGCCTGTCGGCAGAAGCCATCACAAGCCCGTATTTGATATCAACATTTGCCCCCAGCGCGCGGAAACCCTTCATATGAAGGTCAATCGGACGGCTTCCGATATCACAGCCTCCCGGAAGCGCGACCTCTGCTCTCTTGTATTTGCCAAGCAGCGCGCCGATCAGATAATAAGACGCGCGAATCTTGCGGATATATTCATTGTCAACATTCAGATCCCGGATAAACGAACCGTTGATCCTGACGGTATGCGCATCCAGACGCTCGACCTTCGCGCCGATTTCCTGTATCGCATTGAGCAGGACATTGGTATCTCTGACATTCGGGACATTTTCTATTGTAACGGTCTCATCCGTCATAACGGCGGCAGATAAAATTGCGAGTGCAGCATTCTTAGCACCGCCGATTTCCACCTCGCCGACCAACGGATTTCCACCTTTGATCACATATTGTTCCATCTCACACCTCTACGAACGCTTCCATACAAACATGTAATTATAGTAGCTATTATATGTTTTTGTCAAGCTATTCTTCGCCTTTACAAGCATCACTTTTCTATTATATCACGAGTACAGCCCTTTTGTATACCGCACAACTTTTTCCATATGAATAGCTGATTTAATAGCTGATGTACTTTAACGGATCAACCGCCGAGCCATTGATATAGATTTCAAAATGCACATGCGGTCCCGTTGATCGTCCTGTACTTCCGCTTAAGGCGATCGGCTCTCCCTGTTCTACCTGCTGCCCCACATGAACCAGAAGCTTGCTGTTGTGCGCATACCGGGTCATTCTTCCGTCCGGATGCGAAATGACAACGTTATTGCCGTAGCCTCCGTTATAGGACGCCTGAATGACCGTTCCGCCGCAGGATGCATAGACCGTCGTACCTGTCGGACATGCCCAGTCCACACCCTTGTGCATACGCCCCCAGCGTCTTCCGAAGCCCGAAGTATATCTTCCGCCCGAAATCGGCTTAATATAAGTCGGCGGTATGATCGTTCCCCGCTCAATGACCGCAGCCTGCGATTCTACCATGATATTCTCATGAAGCATCGTCCGGCTCGCTTCCACGCCGTTCTCATACACCACGACGTCGTTTCGCTCACGGTGTCCCGTCGTTCCCTCCTGATGTACGACCTCCTTCGTCGTATACCACGAGTCATTCTCCATAATGACCGGATCGGCCGTGTAATCCTCTTCATAGACCTCTCCGACTGTCAGCCGTATCTTAAGATCCGGCTCCGGAACTGCAATGATCAACTCCTGTCCGTCCCGGATCATCACATCGGCATTCTCAAATCCGTTCAGTGCGACAATCGAAGAAACCGTCGTATCATGATCCAGCGCGATGACAGAGAGACAATCGCCGGGTTCCACTACATATATTTTATTCGATTCTTTCTCTTTGGTTACTTCTGCGACCTGCGTATCAATATCCGATATCTGCCCCGCATCCACGTAATTTTCGTACACTTCCACGCTCTCGATGAACGCCATGTCCAGAATGCCGCTCTCATACCCGTTATCCTCCGGGTTCGCAAACGCATATGCCATCACATCGGAAAGCTCTTCGGTCGCACCTGCAAGCACTCCGTCCACCGACGCCTCAGCCGCCTCTCCCGCACCGGAGAACGCAGCGCTGACGCCTGCAATTCCACCGTTCGCAGATGTATTCTCTGCCGATGCAGCCTCAGCGGCATCCGCCCCCGCGGCTGCATCCCCGGCAGCCTCACTTTCTTCCGCAGTCTCAGCCAACTGGGCGTTCAATATACCGCTGATATGGGAATCGCCCGGGGAAATAACCGTCCCGTATGCATTCTCCTCATCAAGCGGCTCCTTTACCTTATTCAGAAATGTCTCTACATCCGCAAGGGACGTAAAATTCGCGCGGTAATCCCCGATCGCCACCGTATAGACGCGCGTCTTTCCCTGCGCTCCCTCTTCTCTAAGGATTCCCTTTACGGCTTCTTTTAATTCATCTTCCGACAGCAATCCTGTAAAAAGTTCCCGGCGTATCTCCGCGCTCCAGCCTATCTCACAGCTTATGCGCTCCCCCGTCTCATTGGACAGCTCGCGCCTTGCCTCTTTTAAAACTTCGTCCATGTCCACCCGCCGGGAGACGCAGCCAAGCACATTCCCGTTGACGGTGACACACTGGTATGCCTGTCCGATTGCGGTTCTCTGCGAAACGCCGAGAGCGATCATAGCAACCGCCATTCCGCCGACAAACACAGCCTGTACGACCGCCTTTTTCGTGAAATCTATGTTCTTCATTGAAAACATTCCTTCAATTCCAAAATTTTCTCAATCGTCTGTTCTACGTTCAGGTTCGTCTCCTCCACGATAACGTCCGCATATTTCTCATAAAGCGGAACTCTCTCCTCGTAGAGATCCCGAAGCGTCTGTCCTTCCTTTAAGACCACGCCACGCCCCTTGATGTCGCAAAGGCGCCGTTCTAATTCCCCGTAAGGGAGCTTTAAATAGAGAATCGTTCCAATCTCCTTAAGATGCGCCATCGCCTCCGCGCCGTAGACAACGCTTCCGCCTGTCGCAATAATGGCATGCTCCGCCTCAATCTGACTGTTGATGCGGTTCTCCACCTCGATAAAGCCCTCTGCGCCGACCTCGTCTATAATTTCACAGAGCAGCTTCCCTTCTTTTTCCTGTATTACCAAATCAGCGTCCACGAACCGGTAGCCCATCACCTTCGCCAGCACTACCCCGACCGTGCTCTTTCCGACGCCCGGCATTCCGATCAATACGATATTTTTCTTCATATGAACCTTCCTTACATAAATTTTAGCATACCATATCTTCTCATCAAACGCAAGAAAACGCATGTTTGCCGCAACAAAAGCATAGCTGCAGTAAAATCATGTTTGCCGCAACAAAAGAAGCCGGCGCACAATCCGGCTTCTTTCTATCCCTTTATGAATTTTCTTTTCAGCAGTTTTTGTTCCTACAGTCCAAAGCGTCTCTTTACCGCTTCCACCAGATAATCCGCTGTTCCCTCCGTGCCGAGCATACTGCTGTCGATCATGATTTCCTTGAATCTCTGATCGTTCGGAAGAAATCCTGCATAGTGCATATGGTAATGATCGCGCGCCTCATCCACCGCCTTTATCATCCTTCTGGCTTCGGCTTCCTCCAGCTTCAGGTCCTCGATACAGTTTTTTACCCGCGCCTCGTACGGCGCATATATATAGATGCGAAGCACATTCGGCTCATCCGCAAGAATGAAATCCGAACACCTTCCTACAATAATGCATGATTCGCGTTCCGCCAGAAATTTGATGATATTTTCCTGTGCTTCAAACAACTGATTCTGCAGATCGTCCGTCTGTGTGCCCAGCGGGTACATCATCCGCCTGAAATTGTTCGTCACAACATGCTTTTTGGCGCTTTCCTCAATCTCATTGATCTTGGAAACCGGAAGATTCAGCTTCTTCGCCGCCTCCTCGACAATATCGCGATCATAGAACTCTACGCCGAGCTTCTCGCTCATTTTCATTGCAATCGGACGTCCAAGACTGCCGAACTGCCTTGCAATCGTAACAACATACTTTTTCTTTTCCATGATTTTCCCCTCCTTATCTCACAAATCCCAGTACCAGGAAACCAACGATCGAAACAGCCGCGCCAATCAGCACATACGGAAGCTGTGAGCCTGCGTGCTCGAGATTATCAAGTCCTGCACCGTGGGAAGCAAGCACCGTCGTGTCACAATAGAAACATGCGTGGTTGCCGAATGCACAGCCCGAAAGAATTGCCGCCATCACCAGTACCGTATCAGCGCCGACGCTTGCGCCAAGCGGAAGCAGTACCGGAGCCACCAGCGTACATACGCCCCATGCATTTGCGATCATAAATGCGAGTAAGCCGACAATGATGAATGTGATCATCGGGAAAATCGCCCCTGACATAAACGGTTTGCAGAGATCCACGAAAAATTCTGTCATCTGCATTTCACTTGCAATGCTCTGGAAGGTCAAAGCCGAGATCAAAAGGATAATGATCGGAAGCATATCTGCAAAGCCTTTTACGAAGGTCTCCCAGAACTCCGAGAACGTCATGATCTTTCCTGCCAGATATAATACCATACAGACCAGTATGGCAACGACGGCGGCTACGACAAGATCGCCTGTTGCAACGGCGATTCCGACCAGTACTGCAAGCGGAAGCACGAAATACCACACGCTTCTGCCTTCCTCTTCGCCATATTCTGACGCCACATTATATTTTCTGCTGATGTCGCTGTATGTCTTTCCGGTTTCCGCAACACGCCTGTACGCCTTCTTCATTCCGCCGAGCTTCGGGAACCAGCCCATGCAGAATAAGAATACAATGAGCAGGGCGACAATCGGATAAACGCAATACGGAATCGCCATCATATATGTCTTTAACAGGCTTCCGTCCGCGAGCTTCTGTACGCATTCCTGCTGGAGGAAAATCGCCCCGAAATATGCTGCCCAGGAAGAAAACGGAATCAATACACAGACCGGCGCGCCCGTGCTGTCAAGAATATACGCCAGCGCTTCACGGGGAACCTTTTTCTTATCATAGGAGCCCTTCATGGCAGTTCCGATCGACAATACATTCAGGTAATCGTCCACAAAGATCAGAATACCAAGAATAAAGGTGGTAAGCAATGTCTTTCTTTCCGAATTACATAATTTTGTGACAATCTTTGTAAAGCCGAAGCTTCCCTTTGACGCGGTAAGAAGCGCTACCAGACTTCCGAACAGACCGCAGATGAGAATTACATATGCCTCTGCGCTCATGACGCTCTCGAGGGTCGCGACCCACTGTGTCAGGAAATCCTGTTTCCACAAAACAAGCGCGCCGACCATTGATCCTGCAATGAGAAACGCTTCGCATTTTTTTGTTGTGATCGCGCCGACTACGATAACCAGAACGATCAGCGTTGCAATTAATCCATAACTCATAACTATTCATCCTTTCATGCGGTTTTTACACGGAATAAAACAAAAAAATGCCCGGAACGACTCTTCCAGGGCACCTTTGCCAAATCCGATGTATTTATTTTTGATAATGCAATCTTAGCTTCCCAGACGTAAAGATGCAACCATCCCTTCTATTTTCATTCCCGGGAAACAAACATGCTTCCCTTCTTTTGTTTCCGGGGAATAAATGAACGTCATCCATCTGCTTAATTAAGGTAATAATACATAATCAGTGCGTTGAATAATTCGAGGCTCTGGAACTTGTTGTCAAAGTCCCTTCCTGTGAGCTGCTCGATGCGCTGCAAGCGGTACTTGACCGTGTTTTTGTGCGAAAAAAGCCGGTCCGCCGCCTTTTGCAGATTGCAGTCGCTCCCGAAATATGTCCACATGGTTTCAATCAACTGGGTATGGTTCTTCGCATCGTATTCCAGAATCTCCCCTAAAATCTCATCCACAAATCTCTGCATCGGTTCGTGATTTTCATATGCCATCAAAAAACGGTAGAAGCCCATCTGGTCGTGAAATACCACCTCGTTGTGCCTGCCGATATGCCAGAGAATGGAATTTACCTTTGACGTCTCATGGAAGCTTTTCTGCAGTTCCTGCAGGCTGCCGCATTTTTCACCGATGTTTAGCGTGTAGCGGATTCCGTCATGTTCCCTCCCAAGAAACGCGTCAAATTCTCTGAAAATACCTGTGATCCGCTCCCGTTCCCCGGTACAGTCCTTCATAAAGCCTATGATCCGGTCGCCGTAGCAGGAAATGATTGCCGGGTGCTCCTGCTCCCCGAAAAGATCATTCAGTATTTCCGCATCGGCGCGCACCTCGTCATTCGAAAGCGACTCCAGATGCATGACAAAGACCTGCTCCAGAACGGAAATGTCACGTCCCATCTGCTCGCATTTGCGCTCAATGTTGTGAACGTTGACGCTGTTTCCGAAGATAATTTCCGCCAGCAGATTGTCCTGTATATCCTTGCGGTCATCCAGATAAGAAATCGCATGTCCCAATTCCTCAAAGAAATCTACCAACGGCACATCCCAGGGTATGGTAAAAAGCGGAAAGTCATTTCTTTCCGCCAGTTCCTTTACCATATCGTCAATATCCGTCACATAATTTTCCCCGACCAGAAGCAGCGCGCAGGACATCTTTAACGAAATCGCCTTCTCGATCGTTTTGTACAAATCGTAATTCTTGCGCTGCGTGACCGGTGCGCTGATAATCAGAAGCTCCTGACCATGCACCCATTTTTCAAAGTTCAAATTCTCTGCCTTATATGCCCACCGGATGCCCCGGTCCATTCCGCCCTTACCCGCAATCACCTGCGACTGCGCCATGGTTGTCAGCGAAAGCAAATCCTTACATTGGAACATAACAAACTCTTCCTTATATTATTTTAGCAAATCGATTGCTCCTGTGACCTTTTCCGGCTCCTTTCGGAACAGGAACTCACCCCTGCGGACAGAAGCAACGATTCCCGCTCTCTCACAAACCGCCTCAAATTCCGTCTTCGCATTGAGCACGATAAAGTTCGCCGGCTTTCCTTCCGCAATGCCGTAACGGTCCATAAGGTTCATCGTAACCGCCCCGTTTGTCGTGACAAGATCGAGCGCATTCGTAATCTCCTCCGGCGACATCATCTGCGCGATATGGATTCCATGATCCAAGATCATCATCATATTTCCGTTTCCGAGCGGATACCACGGGTCAGACATGGAGTCCTGCGCAAAGCACACATTGATTCCGTTGTCGTTCAGTTCTTTTACACGTGTAAGTCCGCGGCGCTTTGGGTAGGTATCCTGCCGTCCTTCCAGATAGATATTCTCTGTAGGACAGGAAATAAAATTGATTCCCGACTTCTTGAACAGCTTCATCATGCGGAATGCATAGCTGTTGTCGGCCGAGCCGAACGAACAGGTATGGCTGGCAGTCGTTCTCGTTCCGATGCCCTCCATCAGAACAAGCGCATTTAACAGTTCAAGAAAACGGCTCTGCGTATCATCTGTCTCATCACAGTGAACATCGATCAGCTTATCGTATTTTAACGCAAGCTCAACCGTCTTGTGAATAGATTTCTCACCAAATTCTCTTGCAAGCTCAAAGTGAGGGATCGCACCGACGCAGTCCGCACCCATCTTTAAGCCTTCCTCGACCAGTTCCGCACCGCCCTTATACGCGTACATGCCTTCCTGCGGAAAAGCGACGATCTGTAAATCCAGGATGTCTTTGACCTCCTCACGCACTTCAAGCGCTGCCTTAAGCCCTGTGAAGGTGGGGTCTGTCACATCAATGTGGGTGCGGATCGCCTGCACCCCGTGAAGCATTTCCTTGCGGATTCCCTTATAAATCCTTTCCTTCATCTGTTCAACGGTCATATTGCCCTTGGATTCGCTCCACCTTTGAATCCCCTCGAACAGTGTGCCGGAATCATTCTGCTCTCCCAGCTCCGCCGTAAAGACATAATCCAGGTGAAGATGCGGATCGACATACGGCGGGACGACAAGTTTCCCCTCAAGATCGACGGTCTCACATTCCTGCGGAATTTCCTTTGCGATTCCTGTAATGATTCCATCCTCCGTCAGGATAGATACCAGTTCCTTCTGACCCTTAAGCCGGACATTCGTAAATTTCTTCATATTCATTTCCCCTTTTCATATCATGCCAATGCATTTGTTTGATCTGAACAAAGCATAGCATCCGCGCAAATTGCGGTCAATGAAATGGGAAATCAACGATATTATTTTATTCCGGCACACAAAAAAAATCAACCTGATTTGTCTTTTAGAAACAAATAGCGGGATGCGTCTGCATCCCGCCGTACCTTACTTTGCTTTCTGTTACTGCTCCGTTGCATTTTCCGTGCCAAGGCTCTCTGTGCTCTCTACCACTGTGGTGAACAGATTGTCGAAATCTACCTTCTCCCACACCTTTTCCTTAACGGTCCATGTGTGCTCTGCCTCCCAGCCTTCTAAGACCTCGCTGTAGTGATCGCTCTGACGCTGGCTGATTAAGTTCTGTCTCGTCTTCTCGGTCTCTTCTGCATCCGTCTTCGCATCCAGACGCAGCACATAATATGCGCTCTCGGTATCAATAACATCGGACACCTCGCCCTCTTCCAATCCCTTAAGGGCTGTAAGCACAGCTTCGTCGAGCGTGTCGTTGTCTGCGGTAAAGGTTCCGGTGCTCACGGTATAGCCGTACTTCTCCGCCGCGTCCTCGAGCGTTCCCGCCTTCGCCTCCGTGTCAAAAAGCCCTACCGTAGCCGCCAGCTCCGTAAGCTCCTCCTCCGTGTACTCCACCGAATTGCCATTGGCATCCGTATAAGTCGTATTGGAGATTCTCACATAGCTGTATGTGCTGGTATTTGCTTCCTCATCACTTACATTTGTATCTGCCTCTGCAATGATCGCCGCGTGCATCTTGCTCTGGATCGTCGCCAGTGTCAGATACTGCACGACCGTCTCCTCATCCGCACCGAGCGCTTCAAGCGCCTTATCGTCGTTTGCCGCAAGAAACGCCGAAGCCGTGTCTGCAATCGCCGTCTTCTCTGCGTCGGTCAGTTCCACATCGTATTCGACCATATGCGCTTCCAGTGTATACATGTCGAACATCGACTGCATCACACTGTCCTTGACATTGTCCTGCATCGTCGTTCCGTTCCCGTACATATCCGACGACCAGACCTCCTCGCCGAAATAAGCCACATAGAAATCATCGTAACTTGCCTGCTGTAAGCGCGCCGCGAAATTCGCCACGCCAAGCGGTACATCTGTCTCATCAAAGGTTGCCACTGTCGCGTTTTTATTTAATCCGCATCCTGTCAGCATGGATGCTGCCATCACACCACCAAGCAATGCTGCGGTCCATCTTTTTGTTCTCATAAGTTCCTCCTGTTTTCGCCTGCGCATCCTGTCACAGACCCGGTTACTCTCATCCGCGCCCCTGTCTGCCGCGGACAATCCTGCTTTATTATAGTGCTTTTGTAAAAAAGGCGCAATATATTTCATATTTTTTTCACAGTCACGCATCCTCAGGCTGATAATCACGCATCCTCAGGCTGTGCCGTGACAGTCATGCATCCTCAGGCAAAAGCATCTTCGCATCCGAAAGGAATTTCTCTAAGACCGCCTTCGCATCCACATGCCTGTCACGCGAATTTTTCTTCAGATGATACGTAAAATACGGCGCTTTCGCGTCCGCCGTAAAGGTCACGTTTTCCCCGCACGCCGCGACAAATTCCGGTATCTTTGCCACGTCGATCTTTGCCTTCTCATAGAGCGTGAACCGGAGCGTCTCTCCCTTCTGCGCCACCTCCGTGAAATAGACCTTGTGCGCCATGGATTTGACTCTTGCAATATAGAGCAGGTTCTCGACGGACTTCGGCGGTTCACCAAAGCGGTCGATCAGCTCCTCCAGCATCTCCTCTGTCTCCTCCTCCGTCTCAATTCCCGCAATACGTTTGTAGATATCAAGCTTCTGAAATTCGTTCGGAATATAGCCCATCGGAATATATGCGTCAATGTCAATGTCGATGGAGGTATCAAAGCTTTCCTGCACCGCGATGCCTTTCGCCTCCTTCACCGCCTCGTTCAACATCTTGCAGTAAAGGTCGTAGCCGACCGCCTCCATATGCCCGTGTTGTCTCTCGCCCAAGAGGCTGCCCGCCCCGCGGATCTCGAGATCGCGCATTGCGATTTTAAAGCCGCTGCCAAGCTCCGTATACTCTTTGATTGCCGCCAGACGCTTTTCTGCGACCTCCTTTAGCATCTTATCCCGCTTGTACATTAAGAATGCATATGCGGTGCGGTTCGACCGCCCCACGCGCCCACGGAGCTGATAGAGCTGGGAAAGCCCCATGTTGTCCGCATCGTGGATAATCATCGTGTTGACGTTTGAAATATCAAGTCCCGTCTCAATAATCGTCGTAGACACAAGCACGTCGATTTCCCCGTTGATGAAGCGGTACATAATATTCTCCAGTTCCGTCTCCTTCATCTGCCCGTGCGCATAGGCGACGTTCGCCTCCGGTACAAGCTCTGCAATTTTCGTCGCGACGTCCGCAATCTCGCGCACGCGGTTGTACACATAATACGCCTGTCCGCCGCGGGCAAGCTCCCTTGCGATCGCCTCCCGCACCAGTTCTTCGTTGTACTCCATCACATAGGTCTGAATCGGTACACGGTCCATCGGCGGCTCCTCTAAGACGCTCATATCGCGGATGCCGATCAGGCTCATATGAAGCGTCCGGGGAATCGGCGTCGCCGTGAGCGTCAGCACATCGATGTTCGTCTTAAGCTGCTTGATTTTCTCCTTGTGCGTCACGCCGAACCGCTGTTCCTCGTCGATGATCAAAAGCCCGAGATCCTTGTATGCCACGTCCTTCGAGAGCAGGCGGTGCGTACCGATGATGATATCCACCTGTCCCTTCTTAAGCTGTTCCACCGTCTTTTTCTGCTCTGCGCTGCTGCGGAAACGGCAGAGCAGATCGACGTTCACCGGGAAATCCTTCATGCGCTGCACAAAGTTATTGTAATGCTGCTGCGCCAGAATCGTCGTCGGCACGAGAAACGCCACCTGCTTGCCGTCCTGCACCGCCTTGAACGCCGCGCGGATGGCGATTTCCGTCTTGCCGTAGCCCACATCCCCGCAGATCAGGCGATCCATGATCTTCGTGCTCTCCATATCCTTCTTGGTCGCCGCAATCGCCGCGTCCTGATCCTCCGTCTCCTCGAACGGGAACATTTCCTCAAATTCCTTCTGCCAGACGGTGTCGGGTCCAAACGCAAAGCCCTTTTCATTCTGGCGCACGGCATAGAGGCGCACGAGATCCTCCGCGATCTCTTTGACCGCTCCCTTGACCTTCGACTTGGTGCGGTTCCACTCCTGTCCGCCGAGCTTGTTAAGCTTTGGCTTTCTCGCATCCGCCCCGGCATATTTCTGGATCAGTTCCAACTGCGTCGCAAGAATGTAGAGATTGCCGCCTCCCGCGTACTCGATCTTGATGTAGTCTTTGACCGTCTTATCGACCTCGATCTTCTCAATTCCGCGGTAAATTCCAAGTCCATGGCTCTCGTGTACGACGTAGTCGCCGACATTCAGATCGGTAAAGCTCGCGATCTTCTCGCCCTCATAGGTACGCCTGTGCTTCTTCTTTTTCTTCTCGCCGCCGAAAATATCGCTCTCGGAAATGACAACGAACTTTAGCATCGGGTATTCATAGCCCTTTTTGACCTTGCCGTAGCCCGTCATGATCTCCCCGGTCTTTACCTCATGGTCGAAATCCTCCGTATAAAAGGCGCTTAGGCCCTCATCCATCAGATCCTCCGCGAGGCGCTTCGCACGCGTCCTTGATCCCGACAGCAGGATGACGCGGTACCCGTTCTTCTTATAGCGCAAAAGATCCTTCACCAAAAGCTCAAAGCTGTTGTTGTAAGGATTGACCGTCTTTGACTGAATATTGATGCGCGACGTAATCTCAAGATGCGGATTTTTCATATCAAGCGCCACCAGAGAAATACATCTTCGCCTTGCAAGCTTCGCCAATATCTCTTTACAGGAAATGAGCTCCCGCATCTGTCCCGGCAGGATATAGCCCTTTTCCAGACGCTGCTTCATGCTCTCCGTAAATTCAGTCTCCGTGGCGATTCCCCGTTCAATACCGCGCGGCGTCTCGTCCAGAAAAACCAGCGTGTCCTTCCCCGCAAAATAATCGAGCAGCGATACGCGCTCCTCGCAGAAATAAGACAGGTACGCGTCTAATCCGGCGCTGATGCCAAGCTCGCCCGCTTCCTCTGCGATCTGCTCCGCCGCAGACTTTACGCGGTATGCCTCCTCGGTCTTCATTTCCCCGCGAAGCTTTTTTGCCACGCTCTCTGCCTCCGCTAAGATGCGCCCGATTCCCGCCTCCCGTTCCTCTTTGCTTAACACAAGCTCACACGCCGGGTAAATATGCACTTCCTCTAAGTTCTCGATCGAACGCTGGCTCTCCGCGTCAAACGAGCGGATAGAATCGACCTCGTCTCCCCACAGCTCGATGCGGAACGGATTGTCCTCCGTCAGCGGAAACACATCGATGATTCCGCCGCGCACAGAAAATTCCCCTCTGGTCTGCGCCTGATAGTTCTTCTCATAGCCAAGCTCTGCGAGATGCTTTGTGAACTCCGTAAGTTCTATGGTATCTCCCACCGAAATCTTCTGCACCGCCTCTGTAAATCTTCCCGGCGCAGGCATCGGATTCATAAGTCCGTCAAATGTCGTAACTATAGTGCACGTCTCACTCTCCGACATCAACTTGAGCGCATTGATACGTTCCGCCGTCAGCACATTTCCCCGGATATCCGACTGATAGAACAGGATGTCCTTTGCCGGATAATATGCCACGTTCTTATCAAAAAAGCGGTATTCCTCTACCAGTTCCTTCGCTTTTTGCTCATGAAAAGTAACAATGATTCTGTTTCCAGAACCATTGCCAATACTGTAGATCATATGTGGTTTTGCCGCATCAATGCAGCCGGAAATCTGAAGGACGCCGGAAAGCTTCGGCAGCGCCGCCTTAAGATCCTCAAACTCCTTCAGCCCCATCATGGGATTCGTGAACGTCTTCATGACTCATTCTCCCGTTTCTTTCCATTGAAATCATTCATCGCCTGATCCGTCTCCTCCCGCAGAATCATCTCCGCGGCAGATACCGCATCCGAAACTGCAAGCGCGAACCGCTCCCTGTCCTCGTCGCTCATACGCCCCAGCACATGATCTGCAAGATCCCATCCCTTGGGCTTTTCCCCGACGCCCACCTTGATGCGCTTGAAATCCTGCGTCCCGGTCAGAGCGATAATATTCTTGATACCGTTGTGCCCGCCGGCGCTTCCTTTCTTGCGGATGCGGATATTGCCCGGTGCGAGGCTGATATCGTCAAAAATGACAAGCAGCTCCTCCGTCGGGTCAAGCTTATAATAATTCAGAAGCTCCGCTACGCTCTCTCCGCTTAAGTTCATAAAGGTCTGCGGCTTTGCGAGCACGACCTTCTGCCCCTCAATAACGCCCTTGCCGCAGAGCGCCTTGTGCTTCTTCTCACTGATACTGATATTATATTTGTCCGCAATGGCATCCATGACATCAAATCCGGCGTTATGGCGTGTATGCTCATACTGCCTGCCCGGATTGCCAAGACCTACAATCAAAAACATTATCTTCTCCCATTTCTGCGGCGGATCACAACCGCTGCTGCTTTTAGCTGTTCCTGGTCGTTCACACCTGTAATGTCCTCCGGATCATCGAGTGCGAACGCATCCACCTTCAGTCCCTTTTCCTTAATAATTGTAAGCGTATCCGGCAGATAATATTCTCCCTGCGCGTTATTCGGCTGTATCTTCTCAAGCGCTTCCTTTAATTCCCTTGTATCGAAAATGTACATGCCGGAGTTCACCTCATGCGACTTAAGTTCCGCCTCCGTCGCATCCTTGTGCTCCACACTCTTCACAAAATTGCCGTCCGCGTCGCGGATGATACGCCCGTATCCGGTCGGATCTTCCATCATTGCAGAGAGCACCGTCACGGTATTGCCATTCTTTACGTGGTGCTCCTTAAGGCGTGTTAAGGTCTCTGCCGTAATCAGCGGCGTATCGCCGAAAAGAATCAATGTCTGTCCCTCATCCCCGAGGAAATCCTTCGCGCATTTTACCGCGTGTCCCGTTCCAAGCTGTTCCTCCTGCAAAACAAACCGGACGTCCTGATGAAGAATCGTCTCACGGACAGTCTCGTATTTATATCCCACAACAAGACAGATATCCTCTGCGCCTGCCCCTCTTGCCGCCTCGATTGCATAATCGACGAGACATTTACCCTCGATGGTATGTACGACCTTCGGCAAATCGGATTTCATACGTGTTCCTTTGCCCGCCGCAAGTATCACTGCTTTTAACTGATTCATCATAGACCTCCTGCCGCCTGTTTGTAATTGACGATTTCTGGCATTTTTTGTTTTCTATTGCTTTTTTGCCCATGTTCCATTTTACAGAAGTTTTCAGAATTTACAAGAGTTTTTGGCAATCAAAAGGGGATGTCCCGCGACATCCCCTTTCGTTACATTGCTATCCCCTTAATTATAAACCTATTCCTCTGCTTCAAGTGTCTCCTGATACCGCTCTAAGATCAGCTTCTGAATCCGCTCTCTGGTATCCGAGTTGATCGGATGTGCGATATCCCGGTATTCACCGTCCGCCGCCTTGCGGCTTG
The DNA here is from genome assembly GCA_017937095.1 of Roseburia sp. Lineage (GTDB taxonomy): Bacteria > Bacillota > Clostridia > Lachnospirales > Lachnospiraceae > Roseburia. Next base: position 30,827 of record JAGBEG010000002.1, read on the forward strand.
GCATCGCGATGAACAATCCCTTATCGCCCTCGATTACCTTAATATCATGAACCACAAATTCTTCGTCAATGGTAATGGATACCACTGCTTTCATCTTGCCTTCTTTTTCAACTTTTCTGATTCTCACGTCTGTAATCTGCATAATCTTATGTCCCCCTTTATGTCCAGCTTAAAGCACATATCTCTCGTTGTTCTCAGATACGATCTTGATTCCGTTATCGCCGCAATAGTAGGTGTTCGCCTTTAACGTATCCCGGCTCTCAACGATACAGTTCTCGATATGTGTATTATCCCCGATGTATACGTCGTTGAGAATCACGGAGTTCTTGATCACACAATTCTTTCCGACAAATACCTTCTTGAACAGGATGGAATTTTCCACCTTGCTGTTGATAATACAGCCGCTGGCAATCAGACTGTTGCGCACATCCGAACCGACATTATACTTCGCAGGCGGTAAATCATCCACCTTCGAATAAATCTTCGGCTCATCCTGGAAAAAGTACTTGCGCACTTCCGGCTTCAGGAAATCCATATTGGTCTGGTAATAAGACTCTACCGTCGCGATATTGCTCCAGTATTCCTTCATCTTATAACCGTAAATCTGCTTCATATTCTTGTACCGGATCAGAATATCCGTAACGAAATCCCAGCGGTCCTCGGCAGCGCTGCGCTCCAACATCTCGATGAGCTGTCTTCTGCGCACAATGTAGATACCTGTAGATACCGTGTTGGACTTGGACACCATCGGCTTCTCCTCGAACTCGATGATCTTCGCGTCTTCGTTCATGCGGACTACGCCGAAACGGCTGACATCCTCGCCCGGCGCCATATCCTTACATACCACCGTGATATCCGCCTTCTTCGCGATATGATAATCCAATACCTTATTATAATCAATCTTATAGATACAGTCGCCGCTTGTGATGATGACATACGGCTCGTGACGCTTCTTAAGGAAGTTGATGTTCTGGTACATCGCATCTGCAGTTCCCCTGTACCACCAACTGTTGTCCACCGTCACGGTCGGATTGAATACGAACAGACCTCCCTGCTTTCTTCCGAAATCCCACCATTTGGAAGAGCTTAAATGCTCGTTTAACGATCTCGCACTGTACTGTGTCAGAACCGCTACCGTCTGCACGTGGGAGTTGCTCATATTGCTGAGCGCAAAGTCGATGCTCCGGTAGCTTCCGCCGATCGGCATCGCTGCAATCGCTCTCTTATTGGACAATTCCTGCATACGGCTGTTATTACCACCAGCTAAAATAATTCCTATTGCCTTCATACTGAGTCACCTGCCTTAATAATTACTTCACCGCTCTCAAGAATCCCATTCGGATAGTCTTCTTTTCCGGTCGCTCCGGAAATCGCTGTATTCTTGCCGACCTTAACGCCATCCGGTACAATCGAATCCTCACCTATTGTTACCAATCCAAAGGAATAGATGCTCGCGTTGAGCTTATTCGGCGCCTCTTCTCCAACACCAAGCGCGACACCTGCTCCGATCTGACAGTTCTCTGCAATGATCGACTTGTCAATCACAGTATTCTCGCCGATTGTCGTGCCCCTCATGACGATGGAATCTCTGACCACGGCGCCCTTTCCGATGGTGACGCCAGCGCCGACAACGGAATTATGTACTTCTCCGTATACCTCCGTGCCCTCTCCGATAATGCTCTTCTCCACAACGGAGTCTGCAGACAGATACTGCGGCTCGATAATATCACTCTTCGTATAGATCTTCCAGTATTCCTCATAGAGATTGAACTCCGGAATCAGGTCGATCAGTTCCATATTCGCTTCCCAATAAGAACCAAGCGTTCCTACGTCCTTCCAGTAGCCGTTGTACTCATATGCAAAGAGACGCTTGCCCCCTTCATGGCAATATGGGATGATATGCTTGCCGAAATCACATCCGCTCTGATCCTTCATCGCATAGAGCGCTTCCTTTAACGTATCCCAGCTAAAGATATAAATACCCATTGACGCCAGATTGCTGCGCGGCTGTGCGGGCTTCTCCTCGAAGTCCATAATCTTCTTATTCTCATCAGCAATGACAATACCGAATCTGCTTGCCTCCTCAATCGGCACCGGCATCGTGGCAATTGTCACATCTGCATGATTCTCTTTGTGAAAATCGAGCATCACCTCATAATCCATCTTATAAATGTGGTCGCCCGATAAAATCAGAACATACTCCGGATTGTACTGCTCCATATAATTCATGTTCTGGAAAATCGCGTTGGCAGTTCCTGAATACCATTCACTGTTATCGCTCTTCTCATACGGCGGTAAAACCGTCACGCCGCCACTGTTACGGTCCAAATCCCACGGAATACCGATTCCAATATGGGTATTCAGACGAAGCGGCTGATACTGCGTCAGTACTCCGACGGTATCAATTCCTGAATTGATGCAGTTGCTGAGTGGGAAATCGATAATACGGTACTTTCCCCCGAACGCAACTGCCGGTTTCGCAACTTTGGCAGTGAGCACGCCCAGACGGCTGCCCTGCCCTCCAGCTAATAGCATAGCTATCATTTCTTTTCGGATCACGTCCATCACCTCTCGTCTTTCTAGTCAGTCTATTGCTCCTTGCACTACAAATTATACCATAATCTTTCACCTATGTACATCATTTTCCACAATTTTCTTGTACCTTTTTCCTATTTTTTGACATTTCGCACAAATACTTCCAGTCTCACCATACGATTTCCTTTTTTGTCGAAAAGATTTTATCCCAAAAGAATTTGCAAATTAATAATATAAGGTTATAATTAGCATTGGCGTTACAATTAATCCACGAAACAGGCAGGTATGATTATGTATAAAATTAATTTCAGGGAACCCATACATATCCATTTCATAGGAATCGGCGGCATCAGCATGAGCGGTCTTGCCGAGATCCTGCACGAGGAGCACTTCACCGTCTCAGGCTCCGATGCAAGAGAATCCGAACTGACAAGGCACCTCGAGGGGCTTGGCATCACGGTCGTCTACGGTCAGACCGCAGACAACATCACAGACGGCATCGATCTGGTCGTCTACACCGCAGCCATCCGCGAGGACAATCCCGAATTTGCCCGCGCAAAGGAGCTTGGCATCCCCATGATGCCGCGTGCGGAGCTGCTCGGTCAGATCATGGATAACTACCAGAATTCCATCGCCGTTGCCGGCACGCACGGCAAGACCACAACGACCTCCATGATCAGTCAGATCCTGCTTACCGCCAAGTGCGATCCGACCATTTCCGTCGGAGGCATTTTAAAGGCAATCGAAGGAAATCTGCGCGTAGGCAAGTCCGACTTTTTCCTCTCGGAAGCGTGCGAGTACACGAACAGCTTCCTTCATTTTTATCCGAAATACAGTATTATCCTGAACATCGAAGCGGAGCACCTCGACTTTTTTAAGGATATTCAGGACATCCGCCGCTCATTCCATCAATTTGCCGGCAACACCCGTCCGGACGGAGTCATCTTCTTAAACGGCGAGATTCCGGATTATCAGGAAATCACAGAGGGGCTGTCCTGCAAAGTTGTCACCTTCGGTCTTAATGAGCGCTGCGATTTTCATCCCGCAGACATCACGTTCGACGGGAAAGCCTGCGCATCCTTTACCGCAATGCACCACGATACCGCGCTCACGAAGATCACGCTTCACGTTCCCGGTATGCACAATGTCGCCAACGCGCTTGCGGCGATCGCGCTTGCGACGGAGCTTGGGCTGTCCTGCAGCGTTATCGAAAAAGGGCTGTCGGACTTTGGCGGCGCCGACCGCCGTTTCCAGTACAAAGGCTGCGTAGACGGCGTGACGATCATCGACGACTACGCGCACCATCCCACCGAGATCCGCGCGACGCTGACCGCCGCGGCAAATTATCCGCACAAGCGTCTGGTGCTCGCTTTCCAGCCGCACACCTACTCAAGGACGAAGGCGTTTCTGGACGACTTCGCCGAGGTGCTCTCGCTCGCGGATATTGTCGTTCTCGCCGATATCTACGCCGCAAGAGAGAAGAACGTCTACGGTGTCAGTTCGAGGGATATTCTCGCGAAGCTTAAGGAGAAGGAATGCGAATGCTACTATTTTCCTTCCTTTGAAGAAATTGAGAAATTTTTATTAAAAAATTGTATGAACGGCGACTTGTTGATAACTATGGGCGCAGGAGATATCGTAAATGTCGGTGAACATCTCCTCGGGAAATAAGTTATCCACATTATCCACATTCAAATTGGGGAAAACTTCAACTTTTGAATGTGGATTTTTTGTTTACATAACACTTCTTTTTCCTGCCGCATCCAAGCCTGTAATTTCCCTTTTTTTGCCCCGAGACTGGTTTCCATAACTTTTTCCGCCTATTTTCCCGCCAGTTATCCACACTGTCCACGTTTCTGCAAACCCTTGATTTTACTGGGTTTGTTTCAAAAAAATATACTTCTCATTCCAGAATACCTGTGCTATAATTCATCAATGGAACGTGTCGGGAACTGTCCTTTCACTTCCGTATTTCGTTATGAAAGAGGGTTATGATTCGTTATGGCCAAAATCACGCTTCACAGTGACAACCAGATTTCTGCAACAAGTGTATCCAACACCTTTATCGATGAATATATGTCCGATGCAAACGGGGAGTTCGTCAAGATCTACCTTTATTTACTGCGCCTTATGAACGCGCCGGAGGCTTCTTTTTCTATTTCCTCGATTGCGGACAAGTTCGGGCACATGGAGAAGGATATCAGGCGTGCGCTCGCCTACTGGGAGCGCATGAACCTGCTGCAGCTTGAGTACGATGGCGATAAGAATCTGACCGGCATCCGTCTGCTTGATTCCGTTCCGAGACAGTCCGGCGGCACAGCGGTAACGGGCGGCGGACAGGACGCCTCCATGCCAGAGGAAGGACAGACCGTAAAGACGGCACAGACATCATCCGCAGGCGGGCAGGCGATCGCGCCCGCTTCCCCTGCGGGGACGCCGGAAGCTGCACCGGATGTTTGTGCTGACACAGTGCCCGCGAAGAAGAATTACTCCCCGGACGATGTTCTGCGTTTCCGCGAGGATGAAGCCTTCGCAGACCTGCTGTTTGTCACGGAGCGTTATCTCGGACGCACGCTGACCGCTACAGATATCAATACGATCTCCTATTTGTATGACAAGGACGGTCTTGGTTTTTCCACAGAATTGATCGAATACCTGATTGAGAGCTGTGTGAGCAGCAACCACGCAAGCATCCGTTACATAGAAAAGGTAGCCCTAGGCTGGGCAAAGCAGCATATCACGACCGTGGAGGAAGCAAAGCAGGGCTCTCCGGTGCTCGGCAAGACCTACTACAAGGTCATGAGCTGCTTTGGTCTTTCCGGACAGCGTATGCTCGTTCCCTCGGAGACCGCCTTTATCAGCCGCTGGATCAACGAATACGGTTTCTCTGATGATATTATCGCGGAAGCCTGCAATCGCACGATGCAGCGCCTGCACCAGCCAAGCTTCGAATACGCGGACAAGCTGTTAGCGAACTGGCGCGACGCCAGAGTGCACCATCTGTCGGATATCATCAAGCTGGATTCCGCGCATCAGAACCAGAAGAAGAATGCCGCTGTCGCAGCCACTGCTGCCAGCCCGAACAGGTTCAACAATTTCAAGCAGCGCGACTACGATTTCGACCAGCTTGAGAAGATGCTTCTCACCACAAATGCACACTGATTTCCGGAGGAGACCTGATGGCTTTAAGTAATTCACAGTACGACGAGATTTTTCGAACATATGACGAGAGACAGCTTCACAACCAGCATGTCATAGAGCGCCGCACTAAGGAGGCATACGCGCAGATTCCGGGCTTAAAGGAGATTGACGATGCGATCGCCTCCTGCTCCGTAGCGCAGGCAAGAAAGCTCTTAGACGGCGATTCTGACGCATTAGAGGAGCTGAAACAGCAGCTCGATGCTTACCGCAGTAAGAAAGCGGCTCTTTTAAAGGAGCACGGTCTTTCGTCCGATTATTTCAAGCCGTCCTATACCTGTCCGGACTGCAAGGACACCGGCTATATAAACGGCGAGCGCTGCCACTGTTTTAAGCAGGCTGCGATCCGCATGATCTACACGCAGTCCAACCTTAAGGAGGTTCTGGAGAAAGAGAATTTTAACACCTTTTCCTATGACTATTATTCCAGCGAGGACATCAATCCTGCAACCGGGCGTTCCTCTTTGGACACCATAAAAGACGCCGTGGCGAAATGCCATTATTTTATCGACCATTTTGACGACGAGTTCAATAATCTCTATTTTTATGGAGATACTGGCATTGGCAAAACCTTTTTGTCCAACTGCATTGCAAAGGAGCTGCTTGACCGCGGATATTCCGTAATCTACTTTACGGCTTTCCAATTATTTGATATATTAGGCAAGGATAAGTTCGGACGAAACGAGAACGCGTCAGATGCGCATCAGAACATTTTCGACTGCGACCTGTTAATCATTGACGACCTTGGAACAGAGCTTTCCAACTCCTTTACGTCGTCGCAGTTATTCCTGTGTTTAAACGAACGGATTCTGCGCCGCAAGTCCACGATCATCTCCACGAATCTGAGAATGAACCAGCTTGCCGATATTTATTCCGAGCGCGTGTTATCCAGGATTTCCAGCAGCTACACCGTGATGAACCTTTTCGGCGCAGATATCCGGATTCTAAAGCGCTACCGCTAGTGTATTCCATTAGAGCAATCTATTGAAATAAATCAACGCAACAATTTTTATGGAGGAACCATTCATGCCAAACGATGAAAGAAACTTAGACACCATGCCTGACGGAATCCTTGGACTCATTCCGCTCGAAAGCTGCAAAGAACTTGGTCTTAAAGTAGACAAGTATCTTGTAGGCTGGAGAGAGAAGAGACAGCATCAGCATCAGGACGATCCTGCATTTAAGGGATATCGCCGCGACTCCTACATTATCTCTACGGCTGTTCCGCGTTTCGGAACCGGCGAGGCAAAGGGCGTTATCAAAGAGTCTGTCCGTGGATACGATCTCTATCTCATGGTAGATGTCACCAATTATAATCTGACTTACACGGTATGCGGTCACGAGAACCACATGTCTCCCGACGACCACTACGCTGATTTAAAGCGTATCATTGCCGCTGTCGGCGGAAAAGCGAGACGTATCACAGCCATTATTCCTTTCCTCTATGAGAGCCGTCAGCACAAGCGCACCGCGCGCGAGTCATTAGACTGTGCTCTGGCGCTGCAGGAGCTTACCGCGATGGGCGTTGACAATATCATCACCTTCGACGCACATGATCCCCGTGTCCAGAATGCTATTCCGCTTAAGGGCTTTGAGACGGTACAGCCTGCTTACCAGTTCATTAAGGGCATCTTACGTGAGGTCAAGGATTTACAGATCGACGCCGATCACATGATGATCATCAGCCCGGACGAGGGCGGTACGAACCGCGCCGTATACCTTGCCAACGTGCTTGGGCTGGATATGGGTATGTTCTATAAGCGCCGCGATTACAGCAAGATCGTAGACGGCCGCAACCCGATTGTCGCTCATGAGTTCTTAGGCTCCTCCGTAGAAGGAAAAGACGTCATCATCATCGACGATATGATTTCCTCCGGCGAGAGTATGATCGATGTTGCCACCGAGTTAAAGAAGAGAAAAGCAAACCGCATCTTCGTGGTTGCTACGTTTGGTCTCTTCACGAACGGGCTCGAGCGCTTCGACGAGGCGGTTGCAGACGGCACGATCTACAAGGTCGTTACCACCAACCTCACCTACCAGACACCGGAGCTTTTAGCAAAGCCTTATTACATCAACTGCGATATGAGCAAGTACATTGCCTACATCATCGACACGTTAAACCACGACAGTTCCATCAGCGATCTGTTGAACCCGTACGACCGCATCCAGCGTCTCGTTTCCAGGTATAAGGAAGAGCAGAAGTAAATCGTCTGCTATGGAAAAGGTACACACCTGCGCATTTCCGGCGCAAGCGTGTACCTTTCTTATGTATCCGGCAAACTCAAAAAAGAAGCTGCACGCTAAGTCATTCGCGTGCAGCTCCTTTCTTATGTCATAAAATTATGTATTAGAACAAGTCAACTTTGCCTGCAGTCTTCTGATTGATTACATAATATGCAGCGTAATCTTCCGGCTTCAGATAAATCTGAAGAGACTTAATAGAAGATACTCTGTGTCCTGCTGCAACGAACTGCTCCTTCGCTCTCTCAATTGCAGTCTCTACCAGCGCGCTGTTGCCCTGATACTCAACATATACTTCCGGCTTTAACTCTTCCTTCGCAGCCTTCTTCGCCGTCTTGGTTCTCGGCTTTCTCGTCTTTTTCTCTTTTACAACTTCCTCTGCCTTCTGGGCAACCTTTTCCTCTACTGCCTTTGCCGCTGTCTTCGTCTCCTCGACCTTTGCCGCAACCTTCGTCTCTGCTGCCTTTGCCGCTGCCTTGGTCTCTTCAACCTTTGCTGCTGCCTTTGTCTCTACAGCCTTTGCCGCTGCCTTCGTCTCGTCAATCTTCGCTGTCGTCTTTTTTTCCATCATGAGTCTTCTCCTCCTCAATAAAAAAACTACTCACACACTAAGAACTTCTCCATTGCTACTAATGCTTCCTTTTCGTCGCTTCCTTCAGCAACGATGTTCACTGTCATCCCTTTGGATGGGTTGAATGCCATGATTCCCATAATGCTCTTCGCATTGATTCTGCGGTTATTGCTCTCTAATGTAATCTCGCTGTCAAATCTGCAAGCAACCTGAACCAATTCTGCGACCGGATTATTATGTTCCTCTGAGACATTTGATACAACTACCTCTTTTCTGCTCATAATCCTCCACTTCCTCTTTTCAAGTACTACTCCTTGAAATATAACCCATCTGCCGGGAATTTGCAATACACCAGCTTCAAAACTGTTAAAATTCCATGAATAATTCGTTACTTCGTTCACTTTTTTATGCATTTTCATTTACTGATATAGGTAAAAAATACATTTCCTGCGTTTGCGAACATGTCGCCGGCATCCGACAAATTCCGACGGTAAGTGCTCTGAATCATCGGATCATAGATGACAACGCTGCTGCTGTCATACCCGACAACGAGTACCGCCTGATCGCTTTCCGTCATCGCAAACACCGGGCTGCCGCAGCTCACATAGTAAAGAATCTCATCCACACTGCAGCCTGTGAGGTCAAGCACCTGCGCATCCTTCATCGTATTGTTCAGGATGCTCTTGGGCGTCTCTCCGCCCTCAATCAGAGCGCTCACGCTGATGTTGATTCCCTCTATCTCAAGCATGGCGTTAATACACTGCGCGATGCTTCCCGCTCCCGCATCCTCCGCGCCTACCACAATTTCGGAAGGTGCAGGCTGCGTCGCGTTTCTCGAGCGCTTCCAGACATATTCAAGATTATCACCAATCACAACGCCCATATTCTCATTTGCCGCAATGACCGCTTCCGTGACATTATCCGTTGCCAGCACGACGTCGCCCTTCACGTAAACATAATAATGCCTTGTAGAACTCTCATCCTTTAATACGACGGTTCTCTCTTCCTCCAGAATCGTCTCCTTCGGCGTCAGAAGCCTCGGCGTCTTTTCGCTTGCCGTGCCCGCCAATGTAAGCTGGACCTGCGTCTCCTTTTCCTCGCTCACGCTGGTAGCAATCGTAACGAGTCTGCCTGTATCGCCCTCCCGGTTCATAATCATATCCTCGTCCGCAGACACATAGGCAGTGCCATTGTACTGAATACGTCTCAGATGCATTGTGTAATCGTCAATGTCCACGCCCGCAACATAATAGCCGCTCTTCTCGTATGTCTTAAGCTCTTTAAGTTCCTCCGAGGAGACGTCCAGAATCTTAATCTGGTACATCGGAAACGTCACATTTCCTGCCGCATCCTCGAAAATATCCGCTTCCTTTGCAATGCCGTACACAAAGTCTTCTCCCATAAAGCCAAGCGGCTTTAATGCCTCTCCTGCGGCTCCCTTAATCTCCACGCTCTTCTGGCTCGACAGATTCATGACATGAATCGTATCGCTTCCTCTCGCAGAATCTGCCGTATCGATCCACGCAATATAGCGGTCAGACCCGGATACTGCAAATGCCTCGTCCGCCAGCCCCTTGACCAGTTCTCTTGTTTTCAGCGTATTCAGATCAATGCCGTATATGGTTCCGTCCACCATCAGGAATAATTCGCCGCCCTCATTTACATACATGAGCTGTCCAAGCTCCGATTTCATGATCTCATACGACTTATCGGACGGAATGAACACAAATTCCTCATTCGTATTCGACAGACTGTCATAGTGATAGACCGCAATACCGACCTCTCCCTCATGAATCCCCCGGTTCATATAACCGTAGACGATATAATCCACGCTGCCCGCCTCATCAATCCCGACGATCTTGATCTCATGCTCACCGTAATTCTCGCGGCTGTCGATACCCTCATACCCACGGAAACCAAATACCTTTGCAAGGGTGTTCTCCACGGTGTTATAGCACCAGAGTTCTCCCTCCTGCACAAACGCAATGCTGCTTGCCGCCTCATTCGTCTTGTACTCCACCTCACCGGAACGGATTCCGAGCTGGATGTACTGCTCATAGACGCTGTCATTCTCTCCGCGGAAAATCTGGTTCATCGTGCGCTCAAAATTGAGCAGGTAAACACGGCTCGCAGTGTAGCGCACGCGGTAATATTCTTCCACGTTATAATATTCAATCTGACCGCTCTCGCCCACGCTCGACACAACATATTGAAGCACGATCACGTTATAAGTGCTCGTGATCTCCTTGATGGAAGGAATCGGAGCCGTCAGTTCCTCTCCCTTGAAGTTCGCCCATCCGACCTGTTTTAAAGAAGAATTTAAAGAAACAAAGTGCAGCGTTGAATTATCTCCCGTCGTCTTCTCCATATAGGTCGCAAGCGATCCCGTCGTCTCGTCATTAAAGGTCTTATCGTGAAAGTCCAGCGCAAAATCCACGCATTCGCTCACATAACAGTCCTTCGGCTGCATGATCCTCGTATAATAGTAAATCGGCTTGTCCCCGCTCTCAAGCCGGATGATGAGCAGATACTCTTCGCCCGTCTCCAGCAGGTTCTGAATCTGCAGTTCCGCCGTAATCTTTCCATGCTTCTCCTCATACGAGCTGACGTCCGCATTCGCAATCAGGCGCTCTGCATCCAGGCTCCGGATCTCATAGGAAATCGTGTCCACCGCCGTCTGATAGGTCTGTATGGCAATCGGAAGCTTCCAGTCCTCCCCGATCGGTGTGATCGTATCCCTCATATACGCCGCATTCATCTCCGTCGCATATCCATGCAGTTCATTCAGTTCCCTGCCGTCCTGATACAGCGAAATAACCGGGAGCGTCGCCTCCTCCATCTCCGTCGTAAGATCCTCGTTGGTGTGATTCGTCAGCTTTCCGAACACAAGCACTGCAATGATAAATATGATTAACAGAACGGCTGCTTTTATGGTTCCTTTTTGCACGGTCGTCCCTCCTTAATACACGAAAAATAGCTATCGCAAACGCGATAGCTATATTGTATGCATTTTTGTAAAAATCTGCAATGCTTTTTTATTACCACCAGCGCCGGCATCTGCGATGTCTGCATCTTCTCCGGTACATTTCATTATTCAGAACAACGCCGATCAGCTCGCGCAGATAGTTTCCCTGCCCTCTGGGCGGCGTTGGCGGCGGTCTGTGTCCCTGCGGCGGACGCCCGCCGCCCCGGTACTGCTCTGCCTCCATGTCTGCGTCCTGCTCTTCCCCATTCAATCTTCGCTCGATGCGATTGATTACCATCTCAAGCATCAGACGGTCCGGATACTCATCGAACATCAGGCTTCCCTCATATTCCATCTTGTCGCATTCGTCTTCCACACACTCCAGAATCTTCCCGACTTCTCTCGGATACAGTTCTTTCATGCGTTCCATATCCTTTTCGTATTCCATCTCCGTCAGATAAAGATTCTGCATCGGATAGCTCATATAAAAAGGCATCTTTGGCACTTCAAACTGCGTGCGGAAAAATTGCTCCTGATTGTAGTCCACTCTATACTCCCTATAGATAACTTCAATGCTATGATATGCCGCCGGACGCCTTCATGTTCCACTGCAGCCGTAAACTGCTGCATGTCTTTTATTTTGCAAGCTCCTTCATTTCATCCAGAAGTTCAAGATCCGACGGCAGCACTTTCATGTTCGTCGTAAGCGCTTCCTCACCCGGGCGCTTCACGGTAATCTCGATTATCGTTCCCTCCGTCACGCCTCTGGAAAATACTGCGTTCAAAAACGCGACAAACTTCGGATGGTTCCCCGTAAATTTGTTCTTTGCATTCATAAGCTTCATCATCGAAGACGGATTCATCATGTTGCATTCTCCTTTCTTACTGCCTTGTATAAAAAGCGATTCCTATTGTGCCGATTCCCGCGTTGCAGGAATTGGAAAACGATGCCTTCTGCATAAATGCCTTCTTAAACGGCACGCACCGCATGACCTCTTCCCTTATCATTTCCTGCTGCTTTAGCGTACACCCGACATGCGTGATAATAATTACATCCGCATTGATCTTTCGCTTGCGGCGCAGATGCCAGCGCAGAAAACGCTTCCATGCCTGCTCCATCCTTCCCATTCTTGTTCCCACGATCACAGCGCGTCCCTGACGCATAATAATCACCGGATGAAGGTGAAACAGTTCGCACAGCTTTGCCGTAACGACGTCCGTGCGGCCGTTCTTATAGAGGATTTTTGTGTTCGGTACAAGAAAGCTGCTTACAATCTGCCCCTTTATCTGCTCGAGGCTTGCGCATATCTCATTAACGCTTCTGCCCTCGCCTGCCAGCTTGGCGGCATAGAGCACAAGCATTCCCTCTCCGCCGGAAATCAGTCCCGAATCGATTACGTGCACATGATCGAAGCCCTTCGCGGCAGCCACCGCCGTCTGATAGCTTTTCCCGGTATGCGCCGCCATCGAAATATAGATGACATACTCGGCGTGCGTGAGCATCTCGGCAAAAAAGTCCTCATACTCTTCCACCGAAGCGCCGCATGAATGCGCTTCACTGCTGTCCTGTGTCAGGTACAGGGAGAGATTATCCGAATCAATCTCCCTTGTATCTGCGAAACGCCCTTCCTTCGTCTCAATATAAAGATACATCAGCCGGATATCGTATTTCTCCAGCAGCGCATCCGGCAAATCGCAGATGCAGTCCGAGGCGATATAGATTTTTTTCTTTTTGCTGCTTGCGATCTGTTCGATCTGCCCCTCTCCCGCCGGCGTCCCCGGCAGTTCCCTGCGATACTCCACAATATCGTCCGGCAGGAAGTTCAAAATTTCCGCCTCAAGTCTCTCCGGCTGTATCGGTTTCTCCAGATATCCGTCAAAGCCGTATTCCGCACAGAGTCTTCGCGCATCCATCAGGATATTTGCCGTCAGGATAATGATCGCCGATTCACGGCACAAGCCGTTCTCCTGCCTGCGCACCTCCTGCAGCGTCTCGATTCCGTTCATCTTCGGCATCATGTAATCCATAAGGATTACATGATAATACTTCTGCCTTGTTTTTTCAAGACATGCTTCTCCTCCGCACGCAATGTCCGTCTGCACATTCGTCTGGGCGAGAAGCCTTTGTACGATCACGGCGTTCATCTCGTTGTCATCGACAATGAGAATCCGCGCCTCCGGCGCCTCAAAGCTCTGCCTGTAGCTGCTCTCTGCGCCAATATGGCTTCTGCCTGTAAAATCCAGCTTTCCGATCGGTCTCTCATCCACAATCCGCTGCTTTAACATGACTGTAAACGTCGAGCCTTTCGTATAGATACTGTCCACTGTAATCTCGCCGCCCATCAGATCAAGAAGCTGCTTTGTAATGGCAAGTCCCAGCCCGCTTCCCTCCACACGGTTCGTCCGCTTCTTATCCACGCGCCGGAACGCGTCGTAGAGCACATCGAAGTCCTCTTTGCGGATTCCGATTCCGGTATCTGCCACCGTAATCCTTAAGCATACCTCCCCGTCCTTTATCTCCTCGGCACGGACCGCAAAGGTAACAGAGCCTTCCTCCGTATATTTCACCGCATTGGTGAGAAGATTTAAGAGAACCTGCTTTATCCGCTTCTCGTCCCCATAAAGAGCAGCAGGAAGCGTCTCGTCGATGTCTACGCGCAGTTCCAGCTTTTTCTCCCGGATCGTGACCTGAATCATATCGATCAGTTCCTTAAGCAGCCCGGCGGTTTCATACGTCTCCGGCACAATTTCCATGCGCTTGATTTCCATACGGGAGAGATCTAAGATATCGTTGACCAGATTTAAAAGCATCCGGCTTGCGACCTGGATATTTCCGGCATATTCCTGTATTTCCTCTGCGCTGCCCCCGCGCAGGATCATTTCATTTAAGCCGATGATCGTATTGATCGGCGTGCGGATCTCATGGCTCATATTCGCAAAAAATTCATTCTTGGAATTGCTGATTTTCTCAAGTTCCTCCTTCTGCTGTAACGTGACATTCCGCTCGATCTCATATATCTTCATCTGGAATTTAAGGATGCTTCCAACCGCAATTCCAACCACCGTTACCGCGAAAAAGGAATCTATGAATACCGCCATTCTCGACCGCATCGGGACAATCCACTCCGGATGAAGATAGCCCGCTACATAAGTTCCAACGTCCACCGCCGCGGTCAGAATGAAAAATACAGCGAGACGTTTTCCCGAGAACATCATAAATATATAAAACAGGCCCAGCACGAACCAGATCGTCGCACCGCCCTCAACTCCGCCGCTTAAGAAAAACATACACGGAAACAGGCCCATAATGACAAGTCCCATCAGCACAGCAGCGATATCCACCTTATGGTACTTAAAAGTCGCAAAAAATGCGGCTCCCATCACCACAAGCAGTAAGAACAACGGTGCAAAAATAATGTCGATGTCCATCACAAGAATACACTCTATGATTCCCGCAATCGACATACTTCCGCCAAGAAGAATGATAATACGGAACGTTCGCTCTTTTTGCTCCAGTTCTCTTCCAAGCACCTTGTCGCCAAGCTTTCTTAACATATTCCGCCTTCCCTCCTTCCTGCTTCGATTCGTGCGCACATCTGCTCAAAGGCATCCAACGCAGACATGTAATCCGCCATCCCGATTTTTCTCCGGACAGGCTCAAGCAGCTTTTTTAAGGGCTTGCCGCAATAGCTGTACCCTTCCAGTTCCTCTACGATTTTAAGCATCGCCTCTGCGTCCAGCCCGAACACCGCTTCCTCTAACGCCTTTGTAAACGCGTCGCGCTTCGCCTCGTCCAGCTCCCGCAGTTCCGTCGTCTCTTCCGCCTTTTCTTCCCGCCGCGTCTGCGTATTCTCTTCCGATCCCGTGTCAGCGCCCATGCACCTTCTGATATTTGTAAAAACACGCTCATACGCCTCCGCCAGTTCGGCGTGATGCTCTTTGACATAGGAAATATTTCCGGCTTTGCCTGCCATCTCCTGCTCCTTTGCAAGCTCGGAGACCCGGATTGCG
Organism: Roseburia sp.; assembly: GCA_017937095.1. Lineage (GTDB taxonomy): Bacteria > Bacillota > Clostridia > Lachnospirales > Lachnospiraceae > Roseburia. Next base: position 46,348 of record JAGBEG010000002.1, read on the forward strand.
CCGATACTGCGCATCGCGCTCTTGATGCCGTGCACCGCGATCACATACTCATCCCACTGCCCGTTTTGGTACAGTTCCCAAAGCTTCTCCAAATGCTCCGCTCCGCGGGCGCTGTAATTCTCAAGGACCTTCCGGTACCCCTCCTCTCCCCCGCAGTAGAGCAGACCTGTGTCTCTGTCAATTCCTTCAATCTCCGGAACTGTCTCCTTATTCTCTGTCTCCTCAATCTGTGCAGATGCGCGTTCTTCCCTCGCTGCGTCCCGATCCCATCCGGGCAGTTCCCCGCCCGTCTTTGTCGCGGCTTCCTTCTCTGACACCGCTTCCTTCTCTGCTGCATCTTTCTGCTCCAACGACCGCGGAGACGCTGCATTCTCCGTTTCCCCTTCAATCGGAATCAGCTTCTCCACAGGGAGATTGCGGCGCAGCACACGCTCCAAGACAGATACCTCCACCGGTTTCTCAAGGAAATCGGCAAACCCATCCTTTAAGAATTTCTCCCTCATTCCCGCAATCGCGTTTGCGGTCAGCACGACTACCGGGACCCTCTGGTAATAGTTTCCAACCTTTTCACGGATACGGTGTAATGTCTCGACGCCATCCATCTCCGGCATCATATGATCCATGAACACAAAGTCGTAATCCATCGATTCGATTTTCTCAAGGGCTTCTCTGCCGCTTCCAGCTTCCGTGACTTTAATCTGGTACTTCTCTAACAGGGCGGTTATGACCCTGATATTCATCTCATTGTCGTCCACAACCAGCACATGCGCCGTCGGTGCAACAAAGCCGCGGTTGTGCTCTATATAGCGCGCGCACTGCCCGTCCATTTCCCCGTTAAGCACGGACACGATCGGCAGGATATAAAACGGCTTGAACACAAGGCTGATTCTCTGATTCGTCACACGCCGTTCTCCGCGCGGCTCCACGATGCAGATAATCCGAACCTCCTTTGACAGTTCATCAAAGTACGCCCTGTCTTCCCTGTATTCCACATCGCTGATAAAAATATGCGTGAAATGCTCCCGTTGTTCCCTGCGCTTTAGTTCTGCAAGATTACGGCAGATCCTGCACCTTACCTTAAGCTGTTCCACCATATGCGCAACATTCTGCGTATACTCGTCTCTGGTCGCATTCATCTTGAACTGCTCCATATTGACGTACACCGCAATATTATACTTCTCACGCTCTGCAATATCCGTAATCGGCTGCTCATTCCATATCTTCTGCGGAATGACGATCCTGACTTCCGTCCCCTTTTCATACCGGCTCTTTACCGTGATGATGCCGCCCATCTTACGGACGAGCGCCTGTGAGATTGCGAGTCCGATACCGATACCTCCCTCGGAACGGTTTCTTCTGGTATCTACCTGCGCGAAGCTCGTAAAAAGCTTCTCCAGGCTCTCCTCTCTCATTCCGATTCCGGTGTCCTTCACCGTAATGCACAGGTTCATCCCATAGGCTTCCCGGCGCCCTGTGACCTTTATGCTCACATATCCCTCATTTGTGAACTTGATCGCATTCTCCACGATATTTAAGATCACCCGGCGTATCTTCTTCTCATCGCCATAAAGCCCGCACGGTATTCCCGCGTCGCAGTCCACGATCAGTTCAAGCTGCTTGTCCCCTTTCTTTGCCACAGCCATCTGAATGATATCATTCATCATAGAGGTAACATGATATGCCTCCTCCTCCAGTTCGACCGTTCCCGCCTGCAGCTCCGAAAAGTCCAGAATATCGCTGACCATCGACATAAGATTGCGTCCGGCATACTGAATACACCGGACCTGCTGCCTGATCTTCTGCGGATCATTCTCCCCGAGCACGACCTCGCTCATTCCGCAGATCGTATTGATCGGCGTGCGGATTTCATGACTGACGTTCGCTAAGAAATCATCCTTACTGCGTTCCGCCTGCTGCAGTGCGGCAATGCTCTCGTCGGCGCGCGCATCGTTTATATTCCTGTGCTTGACCCATAAGTACACAACGAACTGTTCCAGAAAAATATTCGCTATCAGCAGGATGATACGTAAATTCTCTGCAAGCGACGAAAACTGTATCGTCTTTAGAATGACCCCATGATAAAAGAGCAGGACCGCCGTCGCCACCGCGATAATGCCAATCAGATCGCAAATCCCAAAGAAGCCGGCAATGACGGCAAAGGACGCCATAATCGCAAGCGTCTGGAATATATCTTCCATATACGCTCCGAAAAGCATGAGCATGACCCCCATCATAACTGTGATGAGGAATGCGCGCGACCGGTAATCGCGCCAGTGCCCGATGTACAAGATCCATCCTGTCACCGCGTTGGCAAACAAAAAGAACGATACCCAGTCCGCCCAATCCTGCGCCACTGATACCGCAACCATCCCGAATCCATACAAGCTAAAAAGGATCAACACAAACTTTTCTGTTTTCTGCTGCTGCAGCTTATCATAATCGATGTTTTCCAATGTAACGCCTCCGTTGAAAAAAGCATACCGATGCCTTTGGCACCGGTATGCTTCAGACTTTTCATCGGGCAACCCCTACTCGCTATAAGTTTCCTCTGTTCCGTTTCCAAGCTGATAGATTGCAAGCATATCCCGCATCCGGTTCGCCTGATTGGAAAGCTCCACGCTCGCCGCCGCACACTGCTCGCTGGTCGCAGAGTTCGTCTGTACCACCTGCGCCACCTGCTCTACCGCCTGATCGATCTGTGCAATTGCCGTCGCCTGATAATTGGAGGAATCGGCAATATCACGGATCAGCCCTTCGCTCTCCTTCACTGCCTCCGTGACAAGCTCAAGCGCTCTCGCCGTATCGTCTGCAATACTGGAACCCGCTTCAACCTTATGTATGGAATCCTCGATCAGCTCCGCAGTCTCCGACGCCGCCGATGCGCTCTTCGCCGCCAGATTCCGCACTTCTTCCGCTACGACTGCAAATCCCTTTCCGGCTTCTCCTGCCCGCGCCGCCTCTACTGCCGCGTTTAGAGCAAGGATGTTCGTCTGGAATGCGATATCGTCAATGACCTTTATGATCTTGGAAATATTCTCCGACGCCTGATTGATCTGCTCCATTGCCTCCATCATATGATGCATCTGCACATTTCCCTGCTGTACATTCTCAATCGTCTGCTCCGCCAGCTCCGCCGCCTTGATCGCCTCATCTGCATTCTGTCTTGTCTTTGCCGCAATATCCGCGATGGACGCCGTAATCTCCTCAATGGCGCTCGCCTGCTCTGTCGATCCTTCCGCCAGCGCCTCGCTCGCGCCCGCTACCTGCGAAGAGCCTAACGATACCTGCTCCGCCGCGTCCCGGATATTTAACATCGCGTGACGGTTCGTCTTTACCAACTGCTTTAAGGAATTGCCCAAAAGATCTTCGTCTGACTTCGCCGCAACCTCTATCGTCAGATCGCCGCCTGCCACTGTCTCTGCCACATGCGCCTGATAGCGGATATTATCCACGACCTTCTGGTATTCCTCAATCATCTCACCAAACTCATCGTTGCTGCACTTTTCAAGTTCCACATCCACCTTGCCCTGAGCGATCTGGCGCGCTGCCTCGGAAAGCATTTCCGTCGACTTGCGGATCGCCCTTGTCATAGCGATTGAAATATAGCCCATCACGACCAACGCTACAGCAAACAGCACATACGAAAATATCCGGTAGCTTTTCAGATAATGCTGCGGATCGTCCACCGTGATAATTGTTTTTGCTGTGGAATATCCCAGAAATATCGTCAGGATAACCAGGATATCCACAATGATAAACCCAATGATAAGCTTGGTATGCATCTTCATATTTTTCATAGTTCTTCTTCTCCTTCTTCCGGCGCTTCCTGTGCCTGTTCCATCGCAGATAAATCCTCATCGTTGATCAGTTTATCCGGGTCAAGCAGCAGCTTTACATTATCCCCGACTTTTCCAATCGCATACACATACTGGTTCTGCGAGTTATCCCCGTGCCCCAGTGTCGGCGACGGCAGAACATTTTCTTCCGGTATCTCCGCCACCTCTGCAATCTTCTCCACAATCAGCCCCACGACCGTGGACTTGACGTTAATGACAATGATACAGGTGCGGTCATTGTATTCAAACGGTTCCTGCTTAAAGCGGATTCTTACATCTATGACCGGAATGATTTTTCCGCGCAGATTGATCAGTCCCTTTATGTAATCCTCGCTTTCCGGGATTGCCGTAATCTCCTGAAACACGATAATCTCATTGACATATTCAATCTTAAGCCCAAAATATTCATTTCCGGACTTGAAGGTTACATATTTATCCTTCTGCGTGTCATGTTGTTCACTCATATGTACCTTTCCTTTCTCCAAGAGCAGTCATTCTATCATTCCCGCCGCATCCAGAATCAGCGCAATGCTTCCGTCACCAAGCTGCGTACAGCCTGTAAGTCCTTTTACCTTGCGTATATAGCCCGGAATCGGCTTTACAACGATTTCCTGTTTTCCGACCAGACGATCCACAAAAATGCAGATGTTCTTCTTCTCCACCTCTGTGATTACCATCATGCCCTCTTCCACATTGGTCTTGTAGCCGTCAAGGTGATACCAGTCGCCAAGCCGAAGTACCGGATAGCATTCGCCGCGGATCATGACATGCTCCTTGCCGTTTGGCTCGCGCACCATCATATCTTCGTTCACACTCACAAATTCCTTCACAACGCCCGTCTCCATGACAAAGGAGGAATTGCCGACCTCCATCACGACGCCGTCGATAATTGCAAGCGTCAGCGGAATCTTAAGAAGCATCGTGCTTCCCTCTCCCGGCGTACTCTCTATCTCAAGCGCGCCTCCGATCGACTGAAGGTTCGATACTACAACATCCATACCGACGCCTCTTCCCGAATATTCTGTGACCTGTTCGTTCGTGGAGAAACCCGGCAGCGTGATAAACTGATATACCTCCTTATCGGTATACGAGCTTTCCGCTCTGGACGGATCGAGAAGCCCCTGTTTTCTCGCCTTCGCCATGATCTTGTCGCGCTCCAGTCCTCTGCCGTTATCCGTCACGCCGATCCATACCTTGCCGGATTCGGTCTTTGCGGAGAGCGTTACCTTGCCCTTTTCCTTCTTGCCTGCCGCCTCACGCTCCTCCTTCGTCTCAACGCCGTGATCGACGGAGTTGCGCACCAGATGCATCAGCGGATCGGAAATGTGCTCGATGATATTCTTATCCACCTCGGTCGTCTCTCCGATCATCTCGAACTCAATGTCCTTTCCGAGCTTTCTTGACACATCGAAGACAATACGGTTCATCTTCTGGAAGGTGTTGGTCAGCGGTACCATACGCATACTCATGATCACGTTCTGCAGATCGGTGGAAATCTTCGCCATCTGCGCCGCCGCTTTGTTAAAGTTGTCAAGCTTAAGCCCCGGCACCTTGAGATCCTGATTCTGCAATACCACCGATTCCGAGATAACAAGCTCGCCGATCAGATCCATCAGCATATCCATTTTGGACACGTCCACGCTGATGAACGCCGCCTTCTCGGACTTCTTCGGCTTATCCTTTGCGAGCTTTCTGGACTTTCCGGGTTCCTTGGAGGCGATGACGAAATCACCGGGCGCCATCTCTTTCTTCGGCTCCGCCTTTTCCTGCTGCTTCGCCTTTGCCGTAATCTCCTCCACGCTGGAATCCAGATCGATTCTTATCTCAGAACCAATCCCTTCAAAGCCCTGCTGATAGTCCTTCGCACTGCAGGGATAAATCTCCACCTTCTCAAGCTCGTAACCGGTCTGAATCATCTTCTTTAATTCTGCTTCCGTGCTCTGCGTCTGAAGCAGAATCTTAAAGCCGTTCTCTAAAATTTCCTCGGCGCTGTGCTCGTTGGAAATGATATCCTCCGGGGAATAGAGAATGTCCTCGGCAATCCCCTTTAACGCGTACACCGTCTTATATGCATGTACATTTGCAAGCTCGATTCCCGGGCTGTAGGTCAGATATATTTTATAAAAATGGCTGTCGCTTGTTGCCATGGGGGCAATGTAGAACTGCTTGGGTTCAACGTGCACATTCTTTTTCTCTTCCCCGTCCGCTCCGGCGTCTCCGTTTTCTTTCTTTATGGTGTTAAGAAACTTATCGATCTTCTCGATGATCTCACTCGAATCGCCGTCCGCCGTCTCGCCGTTCTCAATCTTTTCCATCTCGCCTGTGATGAAATCCGCCACCTCAAGCACATGCTCTACCAGCTCCAGATGCGGGACATTCTTAGGATGTGACTCTCTCAGATAGAAAAACACATCCTCGAGCTTATGCGCGGCAGCCGTAATGTCGTCGAACATCATGATTCCGGACGAGCCTTTGATCGTGTGCATTGTACGGAATATCTCATTGATGCTTTCCTCATCGAAGCACTCCTCGTCCTTCTGCTCTAAGACGATCTCCTGCAGCCGTTCAAGCAACTGTCCGTTCTCATATAAGTACATGTCAAGCATGCCGTCTGTGTTGAACTCCTCCGCCATTTTGCGCCTCCTTCCTAAATCAGTCCCAGCTTCTTAAGCGCCTGTTCAAACCGCTCCTGATCGATCGGCTTGCCCGAATAAATGGTGCATCCCAGTTCAAATGCCATCTTCACATTCTTCTCGTCATTGAGCGCGGTCGTCATAATGACCTTCACCGCCTTATCCTCCGGGATATTCCGCTCTTTTTCGAGATTGCGGATTCCCACAAGCGCCTGATAACCGTCCATGACCGGCATCATGATATCCAGGCATACCAGATCATAGGGCTGGTCATCCTCAAGCGCCATCATAAACGCGTCTACAGCCTCCATACCATCTACCGTAACGTCGCATTCCCCATACTTTGACAGGAACGTCGTCATAAACTTGCGCGTCACAAAATCATCCTCAGCCAATAAGATTCTCATATAAGTTCCTCCTTACATTTTGTCCAATAATGCATATGTCCGTCTTGCAATATCGCCGATCTTTTCCTGATATTCGACTGCTCCAAGATCGTATGCGACCTTCGGCATCCCATATACAACACAGGTGGATTCGTCCTGCCCGATCGTCCGCGCTCCCCTGTTTCGCATCTCAAGCAGCCCCTTGGCTCCGTCTCCGCCCATTCCTGTCAGGATAATGCCGATCGCATGTTTCCCAGCCGTCTCCGCCACAGAGTGAAAAAGCATATCCACCGAGGGACAGTGTCCGTTCACCTTGGGCGCCTTTTTGAGCACCACCTGATAGGCGCCGTTCACATTTACAAGCTGCATATGCGAATCGCCTGCCGGAGCAATTAACACCTGCCCCGGCAGCACCGGATCCCCGGATCTGGCTTCCTTCACCCGGACGCGGCACTCATCGTCGAGCCTCTTTGCATACATTTCCGTAAATCCTGCCGGCATATGCTGCACAAGCACAGTGCCCGGTATATCTGTTCCAAACTGTTTTAAAATATTCGACGTGGCTTCCGGTCCCCCCGTAGACGCCCCGATCGCAACGATAAGATCGTCACTCTTCTTCCCGCTCCGCTCCGCGATCACAGGTCTGACCGCCTTCTTGATCGCGCCGATATGCGCAATCGACGCGACCTTAATCTTGATCGGAAGCTCGTTGCGCACGAACGCTTCAAGCTGCGTCCGGTCCGTCACCGTCGGCTTTGCTACAAATTCCACTGCTCCGGCGCCCAGCGCTTCAAACACCTTGTCGCTTAACGAGCTGATGACAACGACCGGAAGCGGATACTGCGGCATGAGCTTTTTCAGAAACTCCAGCCCGCTCATCCGCGGGAGCTCAAGGTCCAGCGTCATCACATCGGGCTTATGCTCGATGATTGCATCCCTTGCCTCGTAGGGGTCGCGCGCCGTCGCCACAACGCAGATCGCAGGATCTTTATTTAAATTCTGTACAAGAAGCTCCCGGAATACAAGGGAGTCCTCCACTACCAGCACTTTGATTTGACGCATTACTGTTCCTTCCCGGGGCGGCGCCGCCGCGCTGCTCCATCTGCCGTCTATTGAAGCTGCTTTGCAATTCTCCGCAGTATTCCGAAAAGCTCAGGATTAAACCTCTTTCCCACATCCTGCTCCATAATATCTAACGCTTCCTGCCTGCCGCACCCATCATCCTGCGTCAGCGTGCAGTACGTATCAACTACCGCCACGATCTGTGCAGAAAGCGGAATCTCCTCGCCCTTTTTGCCCTCCGGGTAACCGCTGCCATCCCAGTTCTCATGATGATAATGCGCGATCTCTTCCGCCATCTCGATGAAATCATTAAAGTCCCTTATCTTGCGGATATCATGCAGAATCTCCGCCCCAACTGTGGTATGGCTTTCTAAAAGCGTCTGCTCCTCTTTGGACAAATGCTCCTTTCCCGATAATATATCGGTCGGAACCGCTACGTTCCCAAGATTACAGAGCGGCGCCATCAGCTCGATCCTGTCAATATAAGAATCTGATATAAGGCTTCCATAAGCTGCGGACAACTGCATTGCCTCCGCCAGCGTGCGGCAGTTCGCCTTAAGCCTGTCCATATACGCCTCGTCATAGCTTACGCACTCTCTTGCCACCCGAAGCAATGCATAGATGACGTCCTTTTTCTCCGCCTCCATCTGCTTTAACTGTTCGCCCACCGACGTCTGAAGCTGACGGTTAATCTCCATCATATTCCTCTTCATCTCAGCGAACTTCAGGTGCACGCCGACACGCGCCTTGACGATCTCCGGGATGAACGGCTTCGTGATATAATCCTCACCGCCCAGATTAAAGCCCTGTACAATATCCGCCGGATTATCGAATGCGGAGATAAAAACGATGGGAATATCCCTTGTGTCCACATTCTCTTTCATAATCCTGCAGAACTCATAGCCGTCCATCTGCGGCATCGCAACATCCAGAATAATGAGCTGCGGACGGCATCTCTCTACCATCTTAAGCGCCTGCACGCCATTTTCCGTGAGAATCGGAAGATATCCCATATCCGAAATAATATCCCGCAGGACAAAGCGGTTCTCCTCGACATCATCCACGATCAATATTCCCTGCGATTCTCTTTTCTTATCCTCATGTATCATAAACTATCCTCCTGCGGCAGCGTGGCAGCGCATGCCATGCCCCCGCCCTGCCGGTCACAGTAACAACTGCATCTTTTCATGTGCTGCAACCGTTTTCTCGTAATCGCCTTTCTGAACCGCCATCTTAAGCCGCAGCGCAGCGCTTTTTACCTCGCCCGGAGCATCTTTCGTCAATTGACGAAGCGTCTCCGCAAACATCTCCGCTTTCTCCCAGTTCTCCATCTCCACGGAGAGAATCAGCTTCGACATCTTCTTGCGGATCTCCTCGAGATTCTCCTTTTCGCCGTAATTCCAGATATTCTGATTCTCTTCGATATCTGAAAGACTTCTGACCAACTGCGGCATCTCGTAGGGCGCCGCCTGTTCCCTGTCGCTTAAAAGCTCTTCCCCCGGAACATCCACCCAGATATGGAAGCTGAAAATGCTTCCTTTTCCCGGCTGGCTCTCCACCCGGATATTTCCGCCCATAAGCTCTACAAGCTGCTTACAGATATTAAGCCCAAGCCCCGTGCCGCCGTACCTTCTGGAAATCGATGCGTCCACCTGTGAAAAACTCTTAAACAGCTTATCCTGATCCGCCTTGTTGATCCCGATCCCGGTATCGACGACGAGGAAGAACAGCTCCACCCGCTCGTTCATCTGCGCCGTCTTTAAGACCTCCAGCGTAACCTTGCCGACGGACGTGAACTTCGAAGCGTTCGACAACAGGTTGTTCAGAATCTGCACGATGCGAAGCTCGTCGCCGATAATCTCCTCCGGCACCTCCGGCGAGACCGTGACGAAAAATTCCAGTCCCTTTTCCGTGATCTTGTTGCTGTGATTCGCCTTCACATAATCAATCATCGACCGTACATTGAACTTGCGCGGCTCCAAAACAAACTTCCCTGCATCCAGCTTGGAGAAGTCCAGAATGTTGTTGATGATTGCGTGCATGTCATTGCACCCACGTTCCACAAGCCGGAGCAGCTTAAGCTTCTCCTCCGCATCTTCAAGCTCCATCAGCTCTCTGGTATTGCCGAGGATGCCGTTGACCGGCGTGCGGAGTTCATGCGTGATATTCGCAACAAATTCAGACTTGACCTTAAGGGCGGTGTCCGCGTTCGCCTCCGCCTGCGCGGCGCGCTTTTCCATAAAATCCTTTTCGGTCGCATCGTATGCCATGCACAGATAATAGCCGGGATGTCCTTCCCATCGAAGCAGCCTGACCTGACTTGCAAAACACGTCCTGTTCTTGCGGTATGCCGACAAGTCACGGATTGTCATTCCAAACGGATATTCCTTAATAAACTGCGAATCCATGACGCCGAACTCTCCCGGAAATACGTCCCAGATATAGCAGCCGCACAATTCCTCTCCGTATTCCAGGCGCTGCTTTGCCGTCTGATTGGCAGATGTGATCCTTCCGCCGTCGTCAAACACCAGAATCATCTCAAGTGCATATTCCATAGAAAACTGTTCCAGGTCCTCTTTCATAGCTACATCTCCCGAACAACGCAAAAAGAAAGCCTCCGGTTCAGAATCAGTTCTTATCCGATTGCTTTCTCTACATACAATCCTCCTGTCGCTCTCCTCTGGTCCGTCTCTTCCCATAGTCACGCCGCTGATATTATAGTCCTATTATAGTAAATTGGTACTGATTATACAAGTAGAATTGTCAAAAAATATTCGATTTTTCTGTTATTTTTGGCACAAAGGAGGCGTCATTTGCATTGTCAGCTTTTGATTATCCTCTCTACTTCTCTCCGGTCGCCTCCTGATACTCCGCAGTTCCGACATCCGCCCACGCGTGTTTTCCGGAAGCCGTCACTTCTCCCGTCTCCTTATTGACCGCATAGAGATCAAGGATTGCTGTACCATATTCTGTTCCGTCCTCATTGTAAAACGTCTCATAGTAGGCAAAAAGATGGCATTTCCCGTTCTTTGATTCCCTGTCATAGACTACCGTGTACTCCGCCCGAAGGTCTTCCGTTCCGCCGTCCGGGACATCCCGTCCCTCAGAGAGAAAGGCATAGAAATTGCCCTTGGCATTGTAGTTGCAATTATACGCCGCTCCCTGTTCTTTAAAAATCTGTTCATATAAGCACAGATAAGCGCCCTCGACGGTCTGTGGTGTCGCCGCGGCTTCTTCCTGTGACTGCCCGTCTGTCTGCTCTGCGCTCTGTCCCTCTGTCTGCCCTGTGCTCTGTCCCTCTGTCTGCTCTGTGCTCTGCCCGTCTGTCTGCTCTGTGCTCTGTCCATCGGCAGCCTCCGCTTTCCCGCTGTCCCAAAAGGCTCCCGAATGTTCCCCGTACCGCTGACTGATCTGCTCTGTGATGTATGCGGTAAGCTGCTTTGTCTGCTGCGTCGTATTTCCCGCCGCATTCCCGGCTTCCGCTTCCATTCCGTCGAAGTACAGGGGCAGCATATTTGTATTTCCATCCTCATAGTAAAGCTCCAGATACAGGCACACGTCCCTTTTTCCGTATTCCGCGAAAAAGGCATCCTTTCGCACCTTCTGTATCGCCGCCGCGATTGTCTGCGCTTTTGCCTCGCCGTCCTCCTCATCGTAAACCGGAACAACAGGTGCTTCCGTCAGCACGTCTTCTATCCCTCCCTCTTCCGGTTCGCCGGGCTCCTGCGGAAATTCCGCAATAGCGGCAAATGCTTCGTCCTGACCAAGAAGCCAGTTCGCTCTTACCTGCGGGTAGTCACATGAAAAGCCATATACCGTATCGCCCGCATACATATGCATGACAAGCTCCGGATTGCTGTCCGAAACCAAAGTGTAAACACCTATCTTCTCTTCCTGCTCCCGTTCCTTATCCTGCCTGCTTACCGTGAATTTCTCACCGTATCGCTCCTGTGCCTTTTTCTCTATGATTTCAGACATCGGCTCGTAGCTTTTCTTTAAGAACACGGTATATGGCTCATAATACCGATACACCGGATATGTTTCCATTCTTCCATAATACTCCGTGTGGACGCCTTCTATGATGTCCTCCGTAAGCCATGATTCCCGCTCAATGGAATCCGCCCTGAGGAATGCATATACAAGTGTTCCAGCCGCAAGATACGCAAACCCGATGATACCCGCTAATACCCATACCACCGTTGCCGCCGTGCGCATCCCGTCAGTCTGCCGCCACTTTGCCGCCTGCCCTGCGGCAAGCGCCAGGATAAGCAGAAGCAAAACCGGCGTGAATACGAACACAAAAAGCTCCCCGACCCTGACCACCCATGTCCGGAAGTAAAGGTCATTCCATGCAAGAATCTCCCCGACGCCCAGATACAGGATGGAAACTATCAACGATACAAAAAAGCATATGATATTCACTTTTAATGCGGTTATTTTCGCCTTTTGTTCCATGAAACCAGCCCCCAAATGCGCTTTAAAATTTCCCCAGTGCTTTCAGATAAAGGAGATTGTCGATAATCATCGAGGACTTCCACCAATTCGCACTGATTTCAAACTCTTTGTACTCCGTATGCCACTGCCAGGTGACATTCCATGCCCCATCCGGGCACTGCTGCTTTAGTATCAGCTCCGCTTCTTTTTCGCACAGCGCACGGTCAAGAATTGTAAACAGACGGTCTGTTCCGTCATAAAAGACAGACGGCTTGCAGACATATTCCGTGTACCATTTTTCCGGCTCTTTGCACACATCATTTCTGATTGTATCATATAACGCTTCACGAAAACTTTCCATATCAACAAGCGCGCTGCGCCCGCTCTTCTCAAGATAAGAAAGCAGTTCCAGATAAACCTTAAGCACATGCATCTCCTTGGTCGGTTTCTCAATAAACGCCGCGACCGCCTTTGTGATGATCTGCTCCGCTTTCTCATAGAGGCTGCTGCCCTTATCGGCATAGCACAGCGCAAAACCCGCCAGACTGACCGTGGGGTTGTCGTCCGGCAGTCCCTCGCCGTTCTCGCAACTCCACCACACTGCATGCGGATAATCGTTGTTCCCCGCGACCGTGTTGTACCATTTCCCATCGGCAAAATCAGCCCCGCTGTCTAAATAGCGGAGAATCCCGTCTATGATCCGCTGTGCCTCTGCCAGTTCACCCGCGCTCAAACACTTCTTATCCGGTCCTGCGGCAGTCTGCTCCGCCGCCGTTTTCTGCGCCACAAGTCCATCCGCCGTCGCCGGGATGCCGAGCGCTCTCAATTTCTGCGTGGCAGCCCATGTCGCGATCGGTGTGGACGCCGGATTCCAGTTGTCCGGCTCTAAGGCGTGACCGAAGCCTCCGTCACTGTTCTGGTAGCTTGCCAGAATGCGCAGCACGTCTTCTGCCGCTCCCTCCTCAAAATGATAACGGAAAAGCGCAAAATCAAGCGGTCTGGCGTTCCGGTAAACGAAGCTTTTCGCAGTTTCATAAAAGTTGTTCTCTGACATATGAATCCTCCTCCCAAAAGTACGCGGCGTTATCGCCTCTAGCGCTTCCTGACACGCGGCTTTCGCTCGGGCAGTTCCGGGTACATGGCTCTTACCATTTCCTGCATTTTGTCACGGTCTTCTAAAATCGTGACCGGAAGCATCGGCTTCGCCCCATCATACGGCGGTTCCGGTACACTGTCCGGCATAAAAGCCCTGCTTGCCTTTGTCTCCTTCACCAGAAAACCGTTTCCGTAGATGCCGCCGAAAATGCGCTCCCTGTAATAGAAAATATATCCTCCCATCATCGGAATGTTCCGCACCTCGCCCAAGCCCGTAAGCTGCTCCATGATGTACTCTGCAAGTTCCCTGTTCGCCATATGCCCCTCCGTATTCTTTTCTTCTTCCCCGTCCAAAACCACGGCAGTCCTGTGTGTAACGTCTGAAAATAGGATACTATATTTCGCCCGGCTTTTCTTGTAAAAATGCGACATCACGCAGGGCGTACTGCCTCGCCTCCCCTGGCGTCATACCGTGAAAACGCTTGAAATCATTTAAAAGATGCGCCTGATCTGCGTAGCCGTACCGGTATACGGCGTCCTGCACGTTGCACCGGCTCCAAAACAAAATATCCTGCCACAGGTACTGATAGCGCACCAGAGAAGAAAACTTCTTCGGTGAAATTCCCATATTTTCACGAAATATCCGCTCTATCTGACGGGTGCTGACATGCAGCTCCCCTGCAAGGTCCGCCATGTTCCTTTTGCCTCTGTCCATTAAAATCTGCGCTGCCGTCTCCATAAAGAGACGGTTCTCCCTGTCCTTACGGATATGTCCAAGCAGATAGCTTTCCGTTACCGCAATCCGCTCCTCTATCGTTTCCGCATCAAAAATCCGGTTCTCCAGTTCCTTTTTCAGTTCATAAAAATGACGCCCGGCGTCTATGCGGGCGTTTTTCACATCACACAGCGAATCGTCTGCAAAGAGTACCGCGCCCCACGCATAGAACCGAATCGCAAAGACAGACGTCTTCTCGATCCGCGGCTGTACCAGTTCTTCCTGAAACGTCCGGTCATCCATTCCGCAAAAGCCGCTGTCTATCCGGTTGTCTGTATAATTCGCTGTAAAAATGAGATCCATGCAGGTGTCCGGCACAATAAGCTGCTGCTCCGGTCTGTCTGTTTTCTTTTGTTCATATGGTCTGGGACTTCCCCAAAAGCAGCGGATATACGGCCGCAACGCTTCATGGGGCAAAATTTCGATGTAGCTTTCGCTGCGCTTAAACGGCGTTGCGGTTATGGGGGTGTAAATTTCGTGTAGGTTCATTCTTCTCCTGTTTCGTATGCTATTTTACAAGCGCCTGCGCCGCGAACACTGCCAGCACGCCAAGTCCGACAGACAACAGCATATATGTAAGTGCAGTCGCGGCATGTCCTTTTTGCATAAGCTCTGTCGATTCGAATGCGAACGTAGAAAATGTCGTAAATCCCCCGCAGATTCCCACCTTAAGAAACAATACCATGCGCGAATCCGAGACATGATTCTTCGTTGCCCACGCTGCGATAAGTCCAATCAGAAATGCGCCTGTGATATTGATGATGAGTGTTTTGAGCGGGAAGCCTGCCTGTGACTTTACCGGAACAAGACTGATGAGATATCTTAAGACAGCTCCGATGAAACCGCCGATGCCGACGACAAGACAATTTTGCATAGGGGTGCTCCTTTTGTGCGTAATTTTTTCTATTAGTATACCATTTCCCCTCTGAAAAACAATATTCCGCTTGCACCTTTCATCGTCAATACAACAATTTATTTCCTTTTTCACAGATCGCGTAAATCTCGTCATACTTCTCTTCGATCAGCGGCGTTACCTTTTCTGTCCGCCGTTCCACCACTCTCTTATAAGCAAAATAAGGAAGAATCCATCCGATAAAGCCCGGTATGGCAAGCAGAATACATAAGATGATATGGGGCGGCTGCGCCGTCACTGCAAACGTTGCCCCCGCCATGAACGCAGTGCCAAGAATGCCAATCACCAGTGCATACATCGTCGCCGCAGAGGTTTTGGATTTTTCCAGCGTCTCAATCTCCCTGACGCAGCTTTCAAAATTCCGCTGGAGCCTCGTAAGTTCCATCTTATTGACAATCTTCCGGTTCCGCCTGAGCCGCAGAACTATCTTTGTCTGTTTCCGTGGGTCTGTGCGTTCCCTTACATACCCGTAAACGTTCCCGTCTGCTTCCCATCCGAAATTCTCATATCCGTCCAGCAGAAAAGATACCCTGCTCTGATCTGTGACGATTTCTTTGTATTCATATCCCACAAATGCATTCTTCTTTTTTCCTGTATCATCCATTGCCGTTTCCTCCGTCCTCCCTTTGCGATACATCCGCCGCAGGCAGCGTCACAAGGAAGGTGCTTCCCTTTCCCGGCTCGCTCGAGACCTGAATATCGCCGTCTAACAGCTCCAGCACCCGTTTTACCAATGCCAGACCAAGACCGTTTCCCTCTTTGGAATGAGAAGTATCTCCCTGATAGAACTTGTCAAAAATATGATTTATGCTGTCACGGCTCATGCCGCATCCCGTGTCCGAAACCGAGACTTTCACACATTTCTTATCTGAGGTCTGCTTCACCGCAACGGTTCCCCCCGGCTCAGTGAATTTAATTGCATTGGACAGAAGATTATTCCACACAAGCTCTAAAAGGCTTTCGTCCGCTTCGACCAGCGCCGCATCCTCAATCTCCGTTTCCAGTTCGATTTCCTTGTCATCCCACGCATCTTCAAACTGAAGGATGCATTCACACAACTGCCTGCACACGTCATACGTCTCCGTTTCGGGAACAAGTCTCTGATTTTCCAGTTTGTTCAGTCTTAAAATATTGCTGATCAGATTGGAGAGCCTTACTGCCGCCCCCTCAATATTCTCTGCGTACTCTTTTCTCTGTTCCTCTGTGATATGTTCCCCCCGCAGCAGTTCCGCATAATTTTTGATAATGGCAATCGGGGTTTTCATCTCATGGGAAACATTTGATACAAAATCAGTTTTGAGCGTTTCAATGCTCCCCAGCTCCTCGACCATTTTATTAAAATCCGTAATCATGACGTCCAGATAATCCCATTTATCCTGCGTGTGAAGCGTAGAGACATACACGGAAAAGTCTCCGTTCGCGACATTCTTAGTTGCTTCTGCCAGCCTGTGCATAGGCTCTTCATAGGTGGTTCGGATTTTTCTTCTGGTAAACAGCGTAAGCGCCACCGCCACCATTCCCCAATAAACGATAGGAACAATGGACTGCACCACCCCATTCGATTCCATCTCATTCATAAACACAATCAATCCTGTATGGACGCCTGACATCAATAGAAGAACGCCCAGATAGATTGCAAACAGGGACGGCGGAAATCTGCTTTCCCTGACGCGTTCCTGCTTTTTATCTTTTCTCATGTTCATATTAATACCGCCTTATACCCAAGCCCTCTGACTGTCACGATCTTAAATCCGTCGCACGCCGACAATTTATCGCGCAGCTTCGTCACGTAGACGTCGACCGCCCGCAGGCTCGTCTCACTGTCCACGCCCCAGAACTCATCCATCAACTGCGCTCTGGAAAATGTCTTTTTCGGATAGGACAACAGCTTGTATATGATGTTGAACTCTCTTGTCGTAAGACTGATTTCTTCTCCGTCAACCGCAGCGCTCATCCCATCCGCGTCCAGTTCCAGATTTCCCACTGTGATTTTCCGCTCCATTTCTATGTTCGCCCTGCGAAGCAGCGCTCTGACGCGGAGCAGCAGCTCGTCCAGTTCGATCGGCTTCACCATGTAGTCGTCAATGCCAAGCCGGAATCCCTTTTGTTTTGCCGGGAGGTCATCCCTTGCCGACATAAATAAAATCGGTATGGTCTTATTTACCTGTCTGACAGACCGGGCAAATTCAAACCCGTCAATTTCCGGCATCATAATATCTGAAATAATCAGTTCATACAGATTATTGTACATTTCCTCATATGCCTCGTTCACACAAAGGCATCCCTTTGCCTGAAATCCGCTGTCATTCAGATAGGTACATACAATCTGATTCAGTTTTACATCGTCTTCCACTACAAGTATGTTAATCATTACGATTTCCTCCCGCCAGCAATTCTTTTTTCCTGATGTTCGCTGTCCATATTCCCTGTATGCCCAGACCAAAGACCATCAGGCACACGCCCGCCCCGGTGATTCCGTTCATCTGCTTTGCAAGCGCTTCCTCTCCCTGTGCAAAAGATGCGAACATTGCTGTCTGGAGTGTCAAAATGGAAACGCAGGCATCGACATATCCGATTCTTCTGGTGATGGAAAGAAGCGGTGATTTTCTTTTTCCTACCTTGATGACCTGAATCGTGGACATGATAATCTTATAAAAAGTATACGCCGCCACCGCATAAATCGTAAACCCCGGATAATTTTTGCCGCCCTGGGAATTTTCCAGCAAAATGACCGCCCCTGCCAGCACGACCGCCAGAAAAAGGAACAATACGCTGTCCCTGCCGTAAACAGACAGTTCCCTTCTCATATGCTCCTTCTCTTCTTCGATCGAAGCTATTTTCCGTTCCTGCCTGATGACCTCCGCCCGCATAATGCTCAGCAGAATGTAATACGCTGATAATGTACCAAACCATGCAGAATGGCTGACGGCGCCGACCACTCCGTTGAATGCCGCAAATATTATATTGCTCATGGTTCCGGGCACTGCAAACAGAATGGTCCTCAGCCTGTAATCGGTTGTCACTCTATTCGTATACGGATTTGCCGCGATTGCAGGTTTAATTACTTCCCGGATGCTCCGTCTGATATGAATGATGCTGCAATAACAGCTTGCTGCAAGCGTGACGGCAGCCAGCACATAAAGCGCGATACCTGCCATATAGGGAAAACATTCAGCGGCAACATTCAGCAGAGACAGCGCAATGCAGATGAGCGTCAACAAATACAGTAACATCCGGTATCGCAGACGCAAAGACGGAATACGTCTCCTTAAATTCCTCTTCCTTGTTTCTTTTGGGGACTTCATATCTCGAAATTCCTTTTCTGCTCACCTTGTAAGATTTTTTTCTATTATAACCCGGATTTGTTTGTGTTTTGTTTGCGAATTGTGTCCAAATTGTGAACATACGCTTCCACGTTTTACAACAACACAGTATTTCCTAACACAAAAAAATGTGCTTCACACATCCTCGTGCCTTCCATCTGCCTGCAATGAAGCACATTTTTGCCGCGCCGGATGCATATTGCGAAGCAATAAAACACCTTATGCATCCGTGCGCATCGTTGCGCGAAGTGCTTTTTCTGCAATAGGACGCAATTTCCTATTGCAGAAAAAATGGGGGCTGCCGCATTAACATACGCTGATGCAGTACCCCCGTCAGGTTCATCACTTCTTTTTACTTTAAGCCTTTGATAAATGGAATCAGACAGAGAAGAACCACGATACCTGCGATTCCGATTGCGATACCCGCGACCATATGGCTCCATACCATCGTAAGGCACATACCGATGCCAAAGAGCAGCGCCCCGGCAATCCCGATCAGCGTTGCGCCGATCGTCTTTCCCGACAGCCGGATCGGCTCTTTGTTCTCCATTTTTCTCCATACAAGTACCATAATCAGAAGCACGATTACGCCAAGCGTTCCCATAACGACGCCCGGTCGAAATGCGTTCCACTCCGGGATCAGCGCCATGCACATGCCGAGTGCAAATAAAATGCCTCCGATGGTTCCTAAGATCATAGAAACAAATGTACTCTTTTTCATTCCCCGATACCCACCTTTCTATTTGCCCCGGACACTGCATTCTGCGCCTTCTGCTTATTCTCCTCAATGACTGCCTTCTGCTCCTTCGCCAGTCTTTCTCTTGCCTCTTCCACAGACTCGCCTTCCTTCGTCAGGAAGCTGTCCACAAACTTATCCGCAATTTTGTTGAATCCTCCGACTGCTCCGTCTTCGATTTTCTTGTAGCCGCCGACAACGCCCTCCTCGATTTTCTTGTAACCGCCGACAACACTCTCGGCGATTTTCTCATTTGCTTTCACGAGCTTTGATTTTGCCATCTTTTTAATCTCCATTTCTTTTAAAATTTGTTTTGTGTCACTTGATGGCAAAAGAATAAGCCTTTATTATTTGCGAACTGTTTGTTTTTTGTTTCCAAATTGTTAATTCCTTTTCATTTTTGTCAAAATGCAGGCGGGAGCTTTGTGGTATCTGTTTTCTTCACGCGGCAGGCTTTCGCAATCCGTCACGTGGTAAATCCTGCGTACTGCGTCATATACAGTTCGTAGTACTTGCCCCGCTGTGCCAGCAGTTCATCATGACTGCCGCTTTCGATGATCCTGCCCTCGTCCATAACAACAATCATATCCGCATCACGAATGGTGCTGAGACGATGCGCAATAATGATGCTGGTTCGGTTCTGCATGATACGCTGCATGGCAATCTGGATTGCTTTTTCTGTCCGTGTATCTACATTGGAGGTCGCTTCATCCAGAATCAGAATGTCGGGATCTGCCACAAATGCCCGCGCAATAGCAAGCAACTGCCGCTGTCCCTGACTGATGTTGGCGCCGCCCGAAGCAAGCACCGTGTCAAGCCCCTCGGGGAGCATATCGATCAGCTCCCTACAACGGCTCATATCAATCGCCGTTTCCAACTGCTCCTGTGTCGCCGCTTCGTTGGCGTATGTTAAGTTGCCCCGGACCGTATCAGAAAACAATACGGTATCCTGTAAGACAATCGCTATATTTTTTCGGAGGCTGCTTCTGGACAGCTCTGCAATATCCTGATCGTCGATTCGGATTTCTCCGCTTTCAATATCATAGAAGCGCATCAGCAGATTTACAATCGTGGTTTTCCCACTTCCGGTCGAGCCGACCAGCGCGACCTTTTTCCCGGAAGGAACGGTCAGACTGAAATCCCGGATGACGGGATGCTCCGGCACATATGAGAAGTTCACATGCCTAAAGTGCACAGCCGCATTTTTGTTTTGCGCCAGAGCTTTTCCTTCCATAGCTTCGCCCGTCTCATCCAGAACGGCAAATACACGCTCCGCGCCTGCTATGGCGGTCTGAAGCTGCCCGTAAATCTGCGCGATCTCGTTGATCGGTCGGCTGAACTGTTTTGCATACACGATAAAAGCGGAAATGACGCCTACAGAAATCAGCCCGTGAACAGCAAAATAACCGCCGAATGCCGCAATGATTACAAATCCTATATTGCCGATACAGTTCATGATCGGTCCCATCACACCGCTGAAAATATCGGTGCGGATTCCCGCCTTTGTCAGCGCGTCCGCCGTCGTACAAAATTCTTCTATGGTCGCGTCCTGATGATTGTAAGCAACCACTGTGTGATAACCGGAAATCATTTCCTCGACAGTGCCGTTGAGCCTGCCTAAGAGCATCTGCCGTCTTCTGGAAAATCTGCGGACTTTCCGGGAGAGGATTTTGGTCGCGAGCAATGTCAGAAGTACGGTCGCACCGCTTAAAAGCGCAAGCTGCCAGCAATAGTAAAGCATGATTGCCATCGTGCCGACAATCGTAAGTACTCCGGAAAATAATGACGGCAGAGACTGTGAAACGGTAGTCGAAATATTTTCAATATCGTTTGTCATCCGGCTCATCACGTCACCGTGCGAATGGGTGTCGAGATACCGGATCGGCAGGTCGATAATTTTCCCGAACAGTTCCTCGCGCATCTGTTTTACAATGCGCTGGCTGAGTTTTGCGCTGATCAACCCCTGCAATAGCTGGCATCCGCTGTAAATCAGATATGCCGCAAGCATCAGCGCCAGTGTGTATGCAAGGTTTCCCACTCTTTCGCCTGCTATGATGTCAATGGATCTGCTCTGTAAGCTGGGCGCACAGACACCGCAGAGCGTGCCGGATATGACGATAAAAAGCATGGCGGCAACCATCGCTTTCTCCCTTGCAAAATAGACCAGAATGGACTTCATCGTTCCCCGCACATTCTTTGCATGTTCCACTTCCGCAAACCGCGCGCCGCGGTTCATTCCGGGTATGGTGCGTTCCATCAATTTCTTTTCATCAGCCATACCGTTCCTCCTCTCCCATCTGGGAATCATAAATATCCTGATAAACCGGACAGCTCTTTATCAGCTCCTCGTGCGTACCGCAGGCGGCGATCTGACCGCCCTCCAGCACCACGATCCGGTCTGCGCGCCGGACGGACGCAATGCGCTGCGCAATGATGATCTTTGTGCTTGCCGGGCTGGTTTCTTTTAACGCCGCATACAAATCGGCTTCGGTCTTTAGGTCAAGGGCGCTGGTCGAATCGTCAAAAATCAAAATCTCCGCCCCTTTTACAATGGATCTGGCAATGGAAATCCGCTGCTTCTGACCGCCGGACAGACTCATTCCCCTCTCCGCCACCAGAGTGTCATAACCGTCCGGGGCGGCGCAAATGAACCCATCCGCCTGCGCAGTCCTCGCCGCCTGCGCAATCTCTTCCGCAGACGCCCCCGGCTTCCCCCATGCGATATTTTCCCGAATGGGAGCACTGAACAATTCACTCTTTTGCAGCGCTATGGAAATTTTTCGCCGCAGCGCTTTCTGGTCGTATTCCCGGACATTTACGCCGTCTACCAGAACATCCCCCTCCGTCGCGTCATAAAACCGCGGAATCAGGTTCACCAGAGAGGATTTTCCGCAGCCGGTCGTTCCCATGATTGCAACCGTTTCGCCGGGATGAATCGTCAGATTTATATTTTTCAGCACGACCTGCGGGCTGCCGGGATAGGCAAACGAAACATTCTTAAATTCAATTTGTCCATGCAGCATCGTGCTCCCGGTGAAACCGCCGTCCTTTAAATCCGGCTCGCTGTCGAGCACTTCCCTGACGCGTCCCCAGGATGCGATACCTCTGGAAATATTCTGAAACAGCATGACAAGCATCAGAATCCCGTTGAGAAGCTGGGTCGTGTATGTGATCGCCGCGATAATCGTACCGGGGGTGGCGGTTCCTGTACCGACCTCGACCGAGCCTGCTGCCAGAATGATCAAAACCACCACATACATCAGCGCATTTACCGCAGGATTCATAAATGCAAAAATCGTCAGCACCTGCAATTGTGTTTTCACCAGCTCATCATTTGCCTTGCCAAATCTTATTTTCTCGTAGAGCTCCCTGACACACGCTTTGATGATCCGGATTCCCGATACATCCTCCTGCATAATGGCGTTGATCTCATCCAACTGAGCCTGCAGTTTTCCAAACAGAGGGTTCGCCTTACTCAGGCACAGCGCCAGAATCCCTACGATAAACGGAAATGCGCACAGCACGATCCTTCCAAAATCCCGGTTCAACCGGAACATAAAGAAAATGCTTCCAAACATCAGCATGGATGTACGAATCATTCCCCGTACGAACTGGGACACAAAGTTCTGTACCTGCGTAATGTCGTTGGTCACGCGCGTCACCAGCGATCCGGCGCCGAACCTATCCATCTGCGGAAAGGAAAATTCCATGATCTTGCGAAAACAGTCCTTTCGCATGTCATTGCCGATATTCTGTCCGGTCAGATGTACGAATACATTGTTCAGCGAACCGCACAGACCGCCGAAGAGGACAAGACAGATCATCTTTAATCCAAGCGTCCAGATCAGGTGTAGATTCCCCACACCGCCTGTGCCCGCGCCTAAGACACCGTCATCCACAATGGCGCTCATAAGCTCCGGCTGCAGTAAATCCATCAGCACCTCGCCGACCATGAATGCTGCGGCAATCACCGCAAAGTGCAGATATTTCCTAATATACTTCCACATTTCTTTGTCCTTCTGTCACTTGCGGCAATGATGCCTTTGACCCTTTCTGAAATTTGAATCGGACGGTTCTGCATCGCCGCCGCGATACTGTTCATCCCAGGATGCATTCACTTTTTCCAGAAGGCTCAGAAGCGTCTGCTTTTCCGCCGCAGTCAGGCAGGCAAACATCTTATCGTGCCGTTCTTCCCGTTTGATGAATGCTTCCTTCGCCGCTTTTTCCCCCTCCGCCGTCAAGCGCAGGTCAGTTGTTCTGCGGTCCTTTTCACTGGTGGTGCGGAGAAGCAGCCCCGCCGCCTCCAGCTTGCCGACGACCTCGCTCGCCGAGCCGGGCTGTATTCCCAGCCATTCGGTCAGCTCCCGCTGCGTCATGCCCCCGGTTTCCCTTAATACCATCAGAACCCGTTTCTGACTGCCCTTTCCTTCGGAAATATGGCGCATCGTGTGACCGATGTCCCGCAAATTCCATATCAGCTTATTATTCGCATCCAGCGCGTCATAGCGCTCATTCATATGCTTTCCCTCCTTTGAGACCCCTGCAATAAATAAAGGTACCTTATCATTTTACTGCGTGCCGCAGAAAAGTCAAGGTACCTTAAAATAAACCCTATATTTATTTATGAGTCTGTACCGGAATACTGTCTTGCGCCTTTCATCCAGACGAGGTAGCTTAAATACACCAACACAATTCCATAGAATGGCGTAAGGTACGTAAGTACCGTTACCTCCTCGGGACGTATGACATATAAGCTCGGATAGTACGCCATAAAGCCGATTGGTATGACAAACGTAAATATAATCTGAAATGCCCTGTTAAAAATTTTAATCGGATATCGTGCATAATCCTTAAATTTAAACATTAAAATCATAAGCTGCGAGGTGCCTCCCGACATCCAGAAGCTGGCAGACGCTGCAAAGTTCATAATCGCGATCATGAACAGGGATGCGGAAATCACACCGACGAAAAAACCTGCAATATTTCGAAAGGACAGCAGAATGCCAAGCTTATTCCACGAGTAGACCACTGTAATCACTCCAAATATAAACTGCCCCACTCCCTTGATATCAAACACCTCCGAAATAAAGTAGAAAAACAGATTAATCGGTCGAAAACAATATTTCATAAAGTTCCCGGTATACAAGGCTTCCATCAGGTTCCAGTTATTATCAAAAAAGCATTGCACCGGCGTCATCGCCATCAAAGAGAAACCATACAAAAACAATACCTCATAATAATGCCATCCCTTAATTTCCGGGAAATTCTGAAACAAAATCCAGAAGGATATAAATCCCGCCACATCGGTAAACAATATACCGATCGTGGAGATGATAAAATCCGCCCGGTAACTCATCTTGCTCTTTAAATCCTGCAACAAAATCATTTTATAGATATGGGCATAATAAGCAAATCCCCGTTTTTCTTTTTTCATATTTTCACCCTCCATTCACGGTCAGCCCTTTGACGGAACCCTTCCAGAACAACCTGCTGATTCCGAGCATTACTGCCAGCCAAAAGAGCTGTATACCAAGGCTTGTCATATAATCCGGCAACTGCATGGTCTTATCGGTCAGAATATGAAGCGGTATATGATAAATTGCCTGAAACGGAAGTACATCCACGATTTTCCGAAACACCTCCGGGAAAAACGCCAGAGGAATTGTAGCGCCGGATAACAATGACACCACCACTTCCTTCATGATATTCACACCCCAGACAGACTGGGTATAAAAGCAGATAATTCCCACAAAAAAGTCAATGCAGAAATTGACTCCGATTGCCAGCAGAATGCTCACCACGAAGAAAAGCAGATTTATTCCAAGCGCAATACTTCCCTTTGTCACAAAATATACAATGAGAAACGTTGGCATAAACGTAACGAAAAAGGATATGACACAGTTGCCTAATCTGGAAAAAAACAAAAACGGCTGGTACTCTATCGGCCTTGTCAGATACAGTACGATCTGACCTGTCTGGTAATCGTCCCCAATCCGGTATACTACAAACGTATCCATGAAATTGAACATCGCCGCCGCCAGAACAAGATAGATCATGGTGTCATAGAAGCTCATCCCATTCACTGTATCTACCGGGCTTGAATCAAAAATTGCCCTCCATAAAAAATAGATGATCAGCAGATAGATGAGATTACCTGCAATCCGCAGAAATGTACTCGCGCGAAACGATAATGCTTCCATAATACTTCCCCGCAAAACCGCCGCATATCTTTTTAAAGAAGCCCCCGGCTTGTTCCCGTTACTCATACAATCCCTCCCTCATAGATTTTGCGGATCACACGTTCCGTCGATATCTCCTGCAGATTCATATCTGCAATCTGCCGCTGTTTCTGAATACAGTTCACCACATCCATCATATGTACTTCTTCCTCATTGATCAGAATCTGTATCCAGTTCTCCTCCATAGATACAGCAATCGATTCAGACCCCGCAAATTCCGACCTTAGCCACGCTTCCACCTCTAAAGCCTGCTGCTGTAACACCTCGTTATCCAAATCCTCCGCGTGCCTGTCGAACTGTATCTGAATGGTACGGTACGCGCCAAAATAGCTTCTCAGATGCTCAATGTCGTTATCATAAATCATCCTGCCCTTATCAATGATAACGATTCTCTTACACAGCGCGTCCACATCTCCCATGTCATGTGTAGTCAGAATAATCGTCGTCCCCTTCTCCTTATTCAGCCTCCCCACCAATTCTCTGATTTTACTTTTCATGGACACGTCCAGCCCAATCGTCGGCTCATCCATAAACACGATACTTGGATTATGCAGAAAAGCCGCAAGAATATCGCACAGCGTGCGCTGTCCTAATGACATCTGGCGCACAGGCTTATGGTAGAGCTCGCTTGCCCCCACCAATGCGTCATAATACTCCAGATTATCCTTAAAATCCCTGTCACTGATCTGGTAAATTTCTTTTAAAATGCGGAAGGATTCGATGACCGGGAGCGCCCACCAAAGCTGGCTTCTCTGCCCAAATACAACGCCGATGTCCTGCGCATTTCTGGTGCGGTTCTCATACGGCACCCTGCCATTTACAAGGATTTCGCCGCTCGTCGGCTCCAATACGCCTGTCATCATCTTAATCGTCGTCGATTTTCCTGCGCCGTTGGGTCCTAAATATCCCACCATTTCCCCCGGCATAATGTCTATCGTCACGTCATTTACTGCTTTTAGTATCTGATAATCTCTGGAAAAAAGGTCACGGATGCTTCCCCTTATCCCTTCCCGCCGTTTTAATACTTTAAATTCCTTGTTAATATCTGCCATCTTAATGATTGCTTCCATAAAAAAACCCCTTTCCCAGAACTCATTTTCTCAAAATAAATTCTAGCAAAAGAGGTTTTTTCATAATATCGTGCGTATTTTATTTCGGTATGTTTTTTTTAGTTTTTTCTGGCGATCCCATGCTCACAGATTCCTTACCATATTTTACGGATCGAAACAAGGGAATCCCGGAATGCCTCTGCACAGATGTCAATCACGCTCTCATCCATAGGCGTAGACAGCGCGATCAGACCTCTGGGCGCTAAGAAGATTCCCCGTTTCAACATTTCAAGATGGATGATCTTGCACAGATCCTTATTCTCCCGCGTAACATCTGTATAATTCCGGGGAATCCCTTTGATAAAATGATAATTCATAAGGGAGCCTGCCCTTGTGACGCATCCCTCCATTCCCACAGACCGGATGGCATCCTCCATCTTTGTCTGCAGACGGATCGCCAGTTGTTCCAGACGGTCACAATCCGCCTGCTTATACTGCATCAATGCTGCGTACCCCGCTGCCATGGTAGCACGATTTCCGTTAAATGTGCCGCTCTGTGTAACCGGGTCCTTCCCGGCGGCGTTAAAGACCTCCATAATCTCTCTGCGTCCTCCCACCGCGCCGACCGGAAGACCGCCGCCGATTATTTTACCAAAAGCGGCGATATCCGGTATTACTCCATACTTTTTCTGCGCGCCGCCCTCGGAAAGCCGAAACGCCTGCACCTCGTCAAAAATCAGCAATACATGATATTTTTCGGTGAGAGCGCGAAGTCCCTCCAAATACTCCTTTTTTGCCGGAATCACGCCGCCTGCTCCAAGAAAAGGCTCTACGATCACCCCTGCAATGTCATCCGCATGACTGCTCAGCACCTTTTCCATCGCAGCCAGATCGTTGTAAGGAACAATATACATTTCCTCTGCGAGCTTGTCGCTGACGCCCCGGATATCCGGCTTTGGAATCAGCATGTTTTGGGGATGCTCATAATCCATGACCGGCGGAGTCACATTGTACTCCATCATATCTGTAGTTCCATGGTAGCCTCCCAGCATCTTTACAATCCCGTTTTTCCCGGTAAAAACCTTTGCCGCCCTGGTCGCAAACAGCGTCGCCTCCGTTCCCGAATTGCAAAAGCGGACGCTGTCAACGCAGGGAACTCTCTCGCAGAGAAGCTCGGCAAGTTTTACCTGCTCCTCCATGCCCGCAGGTACGGCAGTTCCCTTTTTTGCGGCGTCGCATATCGCATTCGCAATCTTTTCATTGGCATGTCCGTGGATCAGGGATGTGTAATTGTTGAGAAAATCATAGTAGCTATTTCCATCGACATCTATCAGCCGGCATCCCCTGCCGCTCTCTATGGTCAACGGATATGGCGGATAATACGAGACGGTTCGTGTCTCACCGCCCGCCAGATACTTCGCCGCCTTTTTGAATGCCCTTCCCGAAATGGGCGTGCGCTCTATGTATTCTTCCTTCAGTTTCTCATAATATTGTTCCAGACTCATGCTGTTTCCCCCTCCTTACCGTATTTGGCTTTGAACCGTCATTCCAAATTAAAATGCAGTTTTGCAATCTGCACAATTGCCTGCGCCGTTCCTTCCACACCTAAGGTTCCGCTGTCTAACATCGCATGGATATGGTTCATATCATTCGGAAGATACCCGGCATATTTTAAATGATAACTGTCTCTTGCCTTGTCGACTCCCTTGATTCTTTTGAGCGCTTCCTCCGGCTCGAGATTCAGTACATCGACACAGTTCTTGATACGGCTGCCATAAGATGCATATACAAATATGTTCAATATATTTTCATTGTTGCGGAGAACATAATCTGCACAGCGTCCGACAATCATACAGGAAGACTTGTCCGCCAGATTCATGATAATCTTTTCCTGCTCCTCAAAGATACGGTCGCGGATTTCCGATGTTCCATTTCCCAGCGGGAACTGCATTCCTAAGAATTTTCCTCCATGGCTCTCCTCTTCCTCACTGATCTTCGATATAGGTACGCCCATCTTTTTCGCTGTCTCATCCACAATGTCTCTGTCATAATATTCGATATTCAGAAGCTGCGATACCCGCTGTGCCACCTGACGCCCCAGACTGCCAAACTGACGGTTCAAAACAATCACGTATTTCATTTTCCTGTTCCCCCTTCTCTCAGAAATTTTCCATTACTGCGCAAGGTTCTTCGTATGCCCTTCCTCGACTCCGCAGAACACCGTGGAACTCATATTCCACTTATCAAAAATTGCCTGCAGTCTTCCGTCTTCTTTCATTTCATTTAATACCGCGTTAAATTCTGCGACAAACTCCTTCTCTGACGCACGGAACCCGAAACCGGCAACCGCATCCTCAAGCTGCGGCGTGTAGCTGTCCAGATACTTCAGATTCAGATTCGAGTCCTCCCCCATTGCCGGCGCTGCTGCAAAACAATCACACAGAACACAGTCCGCCTGACCGGTGCTTACCGCCTGAAACGTCAGGTCATTGGAGGTGTAATAGTCCAAAGCCGCTATTTTGCCGTCTGCCAGCATTGCATCGGCTAAATCTGCCGCTACAGAGCCGGTGCAGACCGCCATCTTTTTGTCCCGCAGATCATCTTCCGATGTGATATCCGAGTCTGCGCGAATTAAAATACAGTCGTTCTCGTAATAGCATACATCACTGAAATATACGCCCTGATTCATTCTTTCTTCGGTAATGTACATTCCGTCGCAGGTACAGTCAACATTGCCGTTATTCAGTTCAAGGATGACCGACTCGTAAGCGGTAGGCTTTACCTCAATATTTTCAATTCCCAGCTCATTTAAAACCGCCACCAGAATATCATAGTCAACGCCAATCATTTCTCCCGCTTCATCCTCGTAAATATAAGGGGCAAAGAGATCCGCTCCAATTACGAACCCATTTTCGCGATAGCCTGCAAGCGTCTCACTCACCGTGCCATCTGAAACAGACGCCGCATCGCCGCTTCCGGTATCCGTGCTGTCTGCCGCAGGTTCCGATGAACCGCACGCACAGAGAGTAACCGTCATAACCGCCGTCAGCATCATTCCTAAAAATTTTTTCTTCATAATCATTTCCTCCTTCAAAATATATGTAAACAATTTAACGTTACCAAGGTTCAGCGTTTCGCATGATTCAGTTTTTTCTCCAAAATTCTCACCACCTGAGAAAGCGGCAGGCTTATGATCAGGTAGAGCAGTGCCAGTAGTGTATATGCTTCTATTGTCTGAAAGGTCTTTGCCGCATAGTTTTTCGTAACAAGCAGCATCTCTGCTACGGATATGGACGCTAAAATCGAAGTATCTTTTATCATCGTAATCAGATAGTTTCCGAACACCGGAATCGAATTTCGAACCGCAGGCGGAATGACAAACCGCAGCATCACATGGCTCTTCTTAAACCCTAACGCAAGTCCCGCTTCTACCTGTCCATGATCTACGGCAAGGATCGCGGAGCGGATCACCTCCGACATATAGCAGGCGTAATTTAAGCCGAAGCCCAAAATACCCGCCGTCACTGCTGAAATCGAAATACTCATTCCCATCAGCTTAAAAAGCGCGGGAAACACAAAATAAATATAAAAACACTGTACCAGCAGCGGCGTACCCCGGATAAACTCTACAATTACCAGCAAAATGGCATTTAAGGCTTTCTTGCTGCTCAATCTGCCAAGCGCAATCAGAAAACCGAGCACAAATGCCAGGATAAAGGCAAGCGCCGTGATCTGCAGCACTACCAGCAGGGAACTCATCAGTTTCGGCATCAGGTTTACAAATGCATCTCCAAAATTAAGTGCCATCGCTTACTCCTCCTCTTCCTTTAAGACACGCGCCAGAAATTCTTTGGTTCTGGGGTTTTTCGGACGGGTAAAAATCCCATCCGGCGTGCCTTCTTCCGCTACATAGCCGTCAGCCATAAAGATCACTCTGTCCGATACCTCTCTGGCAAATTGCATTTCATGGGTTACTACAATCATCGTCATGCCGGACGCCGCGATATTGCGCATGACTTCAAGCACATCGCCTACCAGTTCCGGATCGAGCGCACTTGTGGGTTCATCAAACAATAAAACGTCCGGATGCATTGCCAGAGCTCTCGCGATGGCAACCCGCTGCTGCTGACCGCCGGAAAGCGTCTCAGGATATGCCCCGGCAAAGGATTTCAATCCGACCTTTGACAAAAGTTCCAGCGCCTCTTCCTCCGCAGCCTCCTTTTCCACCTTGTTGAGCGCCATAGGCGCTACGGTTATATTCTTCATCACAGACTTATTCAAAAAAAGATTGAAGCGCTGAAAAACCATTCCCACCTTCCTGCGGTACTCATGCGCCGCAAATTTCGGAGCGGTAATATCCGCGCCCTCATATAAAATCTGACCGTCCGTGGCGGTTTCAAGAAGATTTAAACATCTTAGGAAGGTACTTTTCCCGGAACCGGAAGGTCCGATGATGCACACGACCTCACCCTTGCGGATTTCCATATTGATATCCCGCAGCACCTGCAGCTCACCAAAGTTTTTCTTTAAATTTTTAATCTCAAATACTACCTGTTCTTCCATAAGCACTCCTCGCAGTCTTTCTAAACAATGCGTCCCTTAAGAAAGCACTTCCAAAAGTGATTTCTCCAGAATAGCGACCAGTTCATCCATTTCTTCTGCCGTTACGTCAAACGAAGTTCCCATCATAATTGCGTCGCCCTGTACACCGCGATCCATATTTACGGAGGTCATAATAATCAGTCCGTTCTCCATACAGGCTTTGAAAATCTTTTCCGCAATTCTTTCTGATCTGGGATAACATTCCTTCGTTTCCTTGTCCTTGACAATCTCAATTGCCTGCATCAGTCCCATGCCGCGGACATCGCCAATGAACGGATACTTCTCTTTCAGCGCCTCCAGTTTTTCTCTTAAATAACTGCCCTGCTTTCTGACATTTTCCAGAAGGTCCTCTTCCTCGATAATTTCCAGCGTCTTTTTGACAACTGCAGAGGCAATCGGATTCCCCGCCCAGGTATGACCGACCGGAAAGCCTCCTGCCTTTTCTATGGGAGCGGCAGCCTTCCCGGTACATGCCACACAGCCAATCGGAAAATATCCTCCGCCCATGGACTTTGCGAGCGCCACAATAT
Organism: Roseburia sp.; assembly: GCA_017937095.1. Taxonomy (GTDB): domain Bacteria; phylum Bacillota; class Clostridia; order Lachnospirales; family Lachnospiraceae; genus Roseburia. Next base: position 77,961 of record JAGBEG010000002.1, read on the forward strand.
CCGGCGTCACTCCGTACTGCTCAATCGCAAGCATAGATCCCGTTCTCCCCGAGCCGCACATCACCTCATCCAGAACCAGCAGCACATCGTATTTGTCACAAATCTCCCGGATTCGCTTATAGTAAGCCTTGGGCGGCGTCACACATCCCATTGTGGTTCCGACCACTGTCTCACAGATAAAAGCCGCCACCGTGTCGGGTCCTGCCGTCAAAATCGCGGTTTCTAACTCGTTGGCGCATTCCATTGCGCAATTTTCGGGGCTTTTCCCCGCCCAACAGCGATAACAATACGGCGGCATAATGTGACCGTCTTCTCTTAAAATGGCAGCAAATTCTTTTCTTCTGCCGGGGTTGCCTCCATAAGCAAGCGCGTCCGTCGTGTACCCATGATAGGACATCCAGCGCCCTATGATCTTATTTTTCCCCGGCTTTCCCTGATGATAAAAGTGAAGTCTCGCGAGCTTCGTCGCGCACTCGGTCGCCTCCGTACCTCCGGACACCAGAAAGAACTTATCCATCGCAGGGAAATTTTTCTTAAGTACATCGGTTGCTTCGTTTACAATCTTTGAGCTGACATGATGTCTGTGCACAAAGGAAATCTCCTCCGCCTGCTTCTTCATCACCTCCGCCATCTCGCTTCTGCCATAGCCAAGGCTGGTGCTGACAGAGCCTGCGCAGCCGTCAATATATCGCTTGCCATCCTCATCATAGAGATAAATTCCTTTTCCCTTCACAATTAAGGGATAATCGAAATCCGTCTCAAAATAGAGAATATTCGGATGATTCTTTACCATAGCGTTCGCCTCCTTTTTTATAAAAAGAATCTGGCTCTGCCGGATTCCCCGCGCCCGAGCGGTGCCGTTTACGGCTATTTCCCATTCCGCGAGGTGCGCATCCCGCCCGGCAGGGCTTTTTGCTCTATAGGACTCAGTATTTTCATGCTTTATAACAACATGGTAGTTCCTATAGAGCGAAAAAAAAGACGCCCGCACAGCCAACTGTGCATGACGTCTTTGTCATCGTATGCCCATTATAAAGCAAATCGAACGGACAAGTAAATAATCCTCTCAAACAATATTTTTCCTATATTTTTGTCCAAAAAGGACAACAACCAATAATTTTTCTTCTTACAACGACACTTATTTAGTTACGACCGGCATTTAAGAACCGGTACAGACAGATTCCGGTCTGAATATAAAATAGTCTGCTTTTGCGCAATCCCTCCGGCAGAAGTGCATCAATTTTTTTCAGACGGTATTTCATTGTATTTACATGGACAAACAGTTTTTCCGCCGTCTTCTGCATATTCATATCACATTCAATGTATGTCTGCAGGGTATTGACCAGTTCCTCCGATCCGGTCAGCTCTCCAATCGTATTCTGCACGATGCGTTCCAGCTCGCAGGTATCATCCATGTCTACAATACTGAAGATTCCAAGATCCGAATAATAGAGCACTCTTTTGTCCGGGAAAAAGAATCTGCCCCTCTCAAATACCCTGCAGACCTGTTCATAACATTTCGGGAGCTGCGACGGGTGTTCCGCCCAGTCGCTGACTCCCGTCTGGTACAAAGAGACGTCCTCCTGCTCCTCAATGACCTTCATAAGATTTTGCAGAATCTCCTCGAAAGTATACTCATTCTCTATCCCTTTTGTATCGGGGATGAGCAGCACGAACTGATTCATTCTGTTCAGGAGAAAAATCTTGCGGTGTATCTGATTGCGAATATTCGAAATCATGAGCTGTATCTCGTCTGCGACATCGTTTGATATCTTTCCCTTTGCGCACTTATATATCACGACCACACGATAAGCGACCCCTCTTAAATATCCGTAATATTCAAGCTCCGCCTCATAGTTCATATGTCTGGAATCTGTAATTACATTCTCCAACAACAAATGCTGCCTGTTGTTTGTTGCCATTTTCTCAAAGATCAAATTTCCGATCTTATAAGTGACATCTACGAATTTTACATCTCTGGGAAGGGCAATAATCGGAAATTTCAGCTCGTCCGCCTTTGAGATCACGGTCTTAGGAACTTCCGAAATATACTCGCCGATTCCAAGCACCAGCCCTGCCGCCTGTTTCCGGTACAGCGCATCGACCATATGAAGCAGGGCTTCCTCCATATTATCCGTCAGAGCAACACCGGAGGAAAATACAAGCAGATTTGCCGCGACCCAATCCCCCACATCCTCGATCTCGATTACGTGGCACCATTTGATCATCTTGGACATTCCCTCTCTCCCTGCTATCACCCTGGCTTCCTCCATCTCACGCAGAGAAAGCAACTCCTGATAAGTTATAAACATACCGCGCCTCATTTCTGTGCGCACTTTCTGCGCACTATTTGTCCATAATAGTCAAAATTCTTTTAAATAATTATACGATACGGCTCTTTTTTTGTCGATTTATTTCAATTATAATCAAAGAAACTCAGGAAATATCAGATTGTTCATAGAAACCTTTCGGAATGGAGAAACTTATGATTACACTCGAAGAGTTAATTGGAACCTGGAAAATTGAATCCTACACCATGATGGATGAAAACAACGAGATTCGTTACCCGCTTGGAAAAGACTGCGCCGCTTACCTGATCTACACCGCCGACGGGCATGTCTCTGCACAAATGTCAAGCATCGGAAGGGCGCCTTATAAATCCAAGGATCTGCACAACGGCACAACAGAGGAAATGGCAGCCGCTGCCCATGGATATATGGCTTACTGCGGCACCTACACTTTAAAACCGGAGAAATCGGTGATTATTCACCATATTGATATCAGTATGAATCCCACCTGGGAACATCAGTCCCAGGTGAGGCATATTAACTATGACGGGAAGTTTCTGACCATTACTGCCGATGTAAACGGCGGGCACTTAGTGTGGAAGAAAGCGGGGGATTGAGAACAAATACTTTTTATACTTGTCAAGATGCTCCACATAATCTGCCATATACATAGGATTATGGCGCATCGCCTGAATTTCTGCGCAATCAAAGTAACCTGATACAATATTATTTAGAATTTTCAATTCTCATCATGATGGTTTATTTAAGTTTGGAAAGCAAACACACAACTTCCACGTGCCATGAGCGTGCAATTTAGATGCACAACCCTTGGCTTTCGGTTAAGCCTTGGATTCAAAAATGATGCAATCGTCCCTTACAGGACCTGCACAAACGGCATACTGCACCTTGATGCACCTGCCATAGAAAAGATTAGATTTGCTTGGCATAGACGAGCCTTTGATTGGCTTCAGTTTGATTTGAAGTCTGCTCTTTGCTATGGCATTCATCGCTACTTGCCATTGTACCATAGTTTTGCTTTTTCGGATAGGCTTTCCGAAATCAAAATGGGCAGAAGAAAGCCCCCAAATCTGCTTGGACTTGGAGGCATTATTCCAACCATTTCTCTCATATAATTACACTATATAAATTCCACTTCTGTTTCAGAAAACCATTTATTACGAAGCACTGTTTGTTTTACAGATTCTTTATCTTGTGTGTATGCCACTAATGCTAGACTTTCTTTTGCCCGCGTACAAGCGACATAAAATAACCTTCTGGTTCTTGAAATACTGCTATCCTTACCCTGTCGCTCATTTTCCCAATCAGTGTCACTCATTTCCTTTGCACCAAACAATTTCTCATAACTAAATAAAAAACCTTCCGCTTCTGTATCATCCATAATAACCATAACACGAGGATACTCTAATCCTTTGACACCCTGATGAGTTGAAAATGAAGAATTTCCTTCTGTATACAAACAATAACTCCTCATTTCACCTACCGGAACAGATAATGCTTGTTTTAAGGCCTCAATCTGAATATCTTGTTCGTCCTCAAGATTTGACACTAATCGTAGCATGCGTTCAGAAAGGTTAAATAGCCCCGTACTGCTGACTTCTTTTAATACATCTATACAAGATGGCTCTGCATCCCCTTCAAACAGCATACATAGCGACTTCTTAGCTTCATTTGCATTACGCAGACATTGTCGTTGATCTGTAGCCATTTTCTGCAGGCTATCCTTACTAATCATTGGCGAGTATTGTTTAATGATTTTCGCAACCTCAAACTTGTTACCTGCCATATCAGCATCAATCAATGGAAAAATAATTTGTGAGAATATTTTTGCCTCTGGCAGACTTCCGTCCAGAACACTCTGCGCCAGTTTCTTATTTTTATATAATGGTAAAAACAAATTTCTGAAACCAAGCCTGCTTGCCGCCATATGATGTTCAAGAATCAAACTCTGATAAGCACCTTCTTCCCACCCCATATCTAATGTCAATTGTGACATCCGTTTAGCAATTTTTAATTCTGTTTGTTGCTTATCTTCCAATGAATCGCTTATAAAAAGATGTACCGTTCCCTCTGCAGCATCTGTCCGTGGTTCCTGTTTCTTATCATCTACGCACAGTCTAATTGAATTCGCCAATTGAACTATCCTTTTGGCACTTCTATGATTCATTATCTTTATAGGTTTCACCCAACTATCAGGAATTGTGTTTGCCAAATTTTCTTTTCCGTCAAGATATATCTTCTGCATTGTATCGCCAAACATTCCTATTATCATCTTATCTGCATTGTCCGCATAAACATCCAACAAAGCATCAACCAATTCCTTCTTCGTATCTTGACTCTCATCAATTAACAAAATTGGAAATCTGCATATTAAAATCTGTTGCATAATAGCTTTATTTTTAATAAATTCTGAACCCATTTTTATAACATCCGCATGGTCAAGTGAATCATACCCTACATTTTCCCCATTGGGATTGTACGAAAATTTACGAACAGAATCTATTTTTTCCAATCTCTTTTTATAATTTTCAATTCTATTCAACCTATCCTGAGATGTCTTTGTTCCTTTACGTCCTTTAGCTTCCTCTATTTCTGTTTCTTTCAATTTCTTTTGAATATTACCTTTTACCCATGTCTTAATATCCCTCTGATATGGGGATATAATTTCCCACAAAAAACTATGAATCGTAGAAACAAAGAAAATAGGACTATGCTCAACACGGTCAAGAATATTATTACAAGCAGCATTTGTATAAGTAATAACCGCAACCTGTCTGGAATATATATTTAATTCAATGCCAAATTGCTCTTTAATAAAATTCAATGTATTTACCAGACTGCGAGTTTTTCCAGAACCTGCCCCCGCATATGTAAAAAAGCTCTTAGGACTCTCCCTGTCAAAGCATGCTTGTATTTCTTCATCTACATGGTCATCCACATGATTATCATCCATAACTATTTTCTTGCCATCCATTTATTTCACTCCTCATTCATGTTTATCTAACAAAGCCTGTAACCAAAGCAGACCTTCATCAATATAATTTGGAACCTGCAGATTTTGAGGATCAACTGAATAAATCAAGTCCAATGCAAAACCAGCTTTAGGTACATTCTTTCCACGAAACAAATTATATATTTTTTCATGAAAATCCTTAAAATCAAGCCCCTCATTACAAGCATCATAAATATCGCCCATCAATCCCTCCCCTGTTGTTGAGGAAAATAGACTAAAGTTAGTATAAACCAGACTATCTTCAAATGTACTTGGTATTGCTTCATAAATTTTACCATTATATTCAAAATTAACAGGCATTTGATACGCAATCCTCATTTTAAATGCGTATGGAGTCGTAAAATTTTTTTCCTTTTTCTTCTCAGATAAATCCAACAGCTTGTCTAAAGATTTCTCTTTAAGCAGCCATTGTGTAATAGCATAATTTGTGCTTATAATACCTTTTCCTCTTTCTGGAAGTGTATGACTATGATGCCCTGTAGGTGTTCCAGAATCAAGGTCTGTTATTATCAAGGTTGGTAAACACATTTTCTCAATTAAAGGTTTTAAGCGTTGTGAATGCCTTCCATTAATCTCCAATAGTGTAACATATCGTTGATTTAATTTTTGATATTTATTTCGGATAAAATGTGGCAGCAGCATATACTCTGCCGATCCTTCTACAAAAATCGCTGCATCAGCAAAAAACAAATCACAATGTGTAGTTCTTAAATAACGGGTAATAAACCTTGTTGTTTCATTATCTTCTCCAAAAACTCCTGATAAGTTAATAACCTTACTTACGGGAACAATACAATCTTTTGTAGCTGGCAGTCTTTTAAAATATCTCAGATCTTTAAAATCTACCTCTCTTGCTATATGGCTTGAATGTGAACTTATAACAAGCTGAGTCTGAAAATTACTATGTTCCTTCAAAAACTGATTTTTAGTAAGAACATCATATGCTTTCCTAATAAATACCTGCTGAACCTGAACATGTAAATGCGCCTCCGGCTCTTCCAGCAAAACCACGTGTAACGGCTCAATCCTGTTTTCTAACAGTTCTCTGTGTGCTTTTCCTATCCTCATCCAGTCATCTCTAAATCGCATCAAAAGAAAAACCATAGAAATTAAATTTTGATAACCCAATCCGTTATACTTCTCCGGAAGCTTCATATTATCTTTCGGGTTCGATGTAAGTGCATACTGTACCGCAGCATCATGCTTTAATGTATCTGATGCACTTACCTTTGATTCAATCGTTATCTTAGGATCGTTAACTCCAGGATAACCTAAATCTTCTAACTCTAGTATTGCATCATGAAATTTATTAGAAAGAGTTGCATTAAAAGCCTCTTTTGCTTTTTCCATTGCTTTAAGCGTTTTCAAATCTTCTGGTGATGGTTCATTTTCCGGGTCTAAATGCTTATCATAATAGCTTCTTAATTGACTTGAAAGATTCTGGGCATGATAATTTACTTCTCCCACACCTTCATCGCTGGTATCAGAAAATCCTCTTTGTGCACTAATAATATCTATTTTTACCAATCCTGATAATGGATTCGATGTCGCACATTCCATTAAATAATCTGTAGGCTGCAAAGCATCATCATTCATTTTGCTTGGATCAAGAACATATGCCTTTGTTTCAAATAATGTATGAAAAAAATCTCCCTTTCCTAAATAATCGCACAAGTTTTGTGGCCAAAGAGATAACTTTACCTTTGGCGAACTAGAACAAGTCTTTGCAGCCGCATCAAACGATTCTCTGTATAAAGCACACAATTTTTGTATATCTTTGGGCAGGTAAATAAATCTAACACCTAAAACTCCACCCTCCCAATCTAACGTTGGTATTATATTTGATACATAATGTAATTCATTATCTGCAACATCAATCCATACATCCAATGTCGGCATTATTGTCTCTATTTCTTTCATCCATTTGTCCGGGTCTATTTCTTCTTCCTTGGCCCATGTCATCCCTATATCATTCAGTTTTTTTCTATTTGACAATGTAATGTCATTCAAAACAAATTTTCTTGCAGCTAAAAATTTCGCCAAAGCATCCATTGCTGAAGTTTTTCCACTATTATTTGCGCCTACAAAAACCGTTGTCTTATCGCTCAATTCAATCTTGCAACATTTTAATTTTCTAAAATTCTGAATATCAAACCTTTTTATTTTCATAGCAGAGCTCCCTTCTCATCTTTGTCATTTTATTGTATCACATTCCTCAGTGTTGTTCCATATTAAGAGAATTTGTAACCGAATCGTCATTACATTATTCTTCTCATCCCAATTCTCTCAATTGCTAATATTCGCTCTTTCATCATTTAAATCCACTTCTTAATAGCAAGTATGATTCCCTTAGGATCATTCAGTATTAGATTTGAAAGTTTATATTCTGAACTTTACAAGATTCTTTCGTAATATCCTGAATCAAATCTTGCCATATATCCGGAACTGTAAATACTAAAATTAAAACCAGACAGAATAAAGCCCCCCAAATCTGTTGAAACTTGGAGGCTTTATTCCAGCTATTTATACTATTTTCAAAATCATCAATAAGTTGTTGACTATTTAGCTTACAAACTGTAAGCCAGTTCATTCAAACAACTCTTCACAATTTTCCACTATGCTAACACTGGTCCCTTCCCATTAATAATAGCCTCCACATCTTCTATATTTTTATCCGTAGCTGTTGCAATCTGTTCTGTCGTGAAGCCATTATTGTACATTCTCATAATAGTCCTTGCTTCGCCAATTACAATCCTTTTTTCCTCAATTCCCTGACTCAAGTTGCACATAACGCTCACATCCTTCTAAATTAGTTTGCATATATTTATTTATAGTTATATATTCCATTTTTCTATCTTGTCTAAAAGCTGATCTCTTTTTTCACTTGCCAATACCCACTTCTGGCAGATCCCACTCTCTCTATTATCCCCTGTTCTGCCAATTCCTTAACGTTCTTCTTAACAGCTCTTGTAGTAATACCCAATTCTTCAGCTAAAGTCACCTGTGTTATCTTCGGATTGTCTAAAATCATCTCCACAATTTTCTGTTGTGTCAAATTCAAATTTTTTGGTGAACTTTTTGGTGAACTTTTTGGTGAACTTTGGTGAACTTCATTGTAAGAAGGTCTATATAGATTCACTCGAAAGCTATCACCTATTTCTAATAATTCCGGCTCCCTAATTCCATATTCTTTACAGCTACTGAACATCCTTTTTATACCAGTTCCCCAGCTTTCAATAATTTTCATTCTGCTGAATACCTCAGCGATACATCTGTTGCGGATTTTGGAACCTCCCTCTTTTATCTGCTCTATAGTAAGTCCTCCATAAAGCATCCCCGGAGAAGTAATCTCTACTCTGTCATCATACACAGCTACCTGTACACACGCTCTGTCCAAAAAATTTCTATGTGTTGTTGCGTTGACAATAGCCTCTCTGATTGCCTCAGTTGGCAATTCATAGGCTTCTGTTCTTAATAGCCCCTTTATCTCTGCGCCAAGATTGATATGTTTCAACACAAATTCATAGGCTTCTTCAATCTGCATATAAAGTGGTCCCTCAAAGTCTCTCTTATCAATAAAAACCACTCTTTCGGTTCCTTTAAATAATGCACATTGAATTTTTGCAAAAGGAAATGTATTATTTGTCAATAATACAAAAGCATTCGTTGGAACCAAATTTCCATCTAAGTTCTTAACAACTCCCCAATTTATAAGATTCTGCAAGGTAACATCTTTTACCTTTTCTTTTTCACTTTTCGTTTTAGCTGCTTCTACCATATATTTTTTAATAGCAGAACATAACTCCTGTGCTTGGTTAATATCAAATTTTTGCTCCACACAAATCATCTCATCAAAGGAATGATTGGAACCCTGCAATTCCAAATCCTTAAGAATTGCTTCATCAGCAGGTCTGGAGGTTCCTGATACGCGTATAAAGGTACCCTCTTCCTTTCCAAGCGATTTTATATAATATGGTCTGTTTGCACCCGGATATATTTCAATAACAATTACACATTTATCCTCAATGGTATCAACTCCAATATTGGGAAATATCTGCGGATAACACATATCCGAAATAGTATTTGTTATATTATCCATAATCTTAAAAATTTCGTCTTTATCAACACCCACAATTTCGTTACTTTTATCATCAACACCAATAATGATTTTCCCTCCTGCCGTATTAGCAAATGCTATGACACTTTTAATATATTTTTCGCTTCTTTTAGGCACTTCAACCTTAAATTCAATATTGGCTGATTCCCCTGCCTTTATTTCATCTGCTAACATAGCCTTACCTCCATACAAATTCAGGTCACAATCTTTTTAACTATATTTATTAGTATAGCATTTTCTCCCTAAAAAACATACAATGATTCACCATTTTCTCAGTTAGCATCGCTACTGTCCGACTTGAACTGGCTACTCAGTTTCTCGTCAGAGACTACTTTGTTACTTGGGGTTAACCTTCTGACAAGGTCATTGTCAAACTCCGGCTAAAAAATAGGGCAAAAACTGGTCGATTTTCGCTCCAATTTTTGCCCTGACGCAAACTTGTTTGAGTTTAACCACTAACATCTTGTAGTCAAACCCGTCTATTTCTTCTCTTTTCCTATGCGAACAGAGTTCGCATTATACTGCATCAGAATTACTGACTCAACGTGCACCGTATGCCCAAACTGGTCCACCGCTCTCACCTTCTTAATCTCATACCCTCCGTCACAAAGCACCCGCAAATCCCGCGCGAGCGTCGCCGAATCACAGCTCACATACACGATCCGCTCCGGCGCCATCTTAAGCATCGTCTCAAGACACTTCGCATCACAGCCCTTCCTTGGCGGGTCTACGACAATGACATCGGGGTGGCGCATGTCCGCTCCGGTTTCCTGCACATCTGTCCCGCCTGATGCTCCTGCTGCCCCTTTTACGCTTCCTGCTGCCCCCGACTGCTGCAGCTTCTTACTTTTACCCGCGCGCTCATAGAACTCCGGCAGAACCTCCTCCGCCTTGCCGACAAAGAACTTCGCGTTCGTGATGCCGTTCAGTTTCGCGTTATTTCTCGCGTCCTCGATTGCCTGCGGAACAATCTCCACCCCATAGACCATTCCCGCCTTCTGTGCCAGAAAAAGTGAAATCGTTCCGATTCCGCAGTAGAGATCCCAGACCGTCTCCTTTCCGGTCAGCCCCGCATAGTCGAGCGCAAGGCTGTAAAGCTTTTCCGTCTGCACCGGATTGACCTGATAGAAGGACTGCGGAGAAATATGGTATGCGATTGCCGTGTCCGTCACCGGAAAATCTTTCTCGCCGCACTTTCTCAAATGAATATAATCCGTGATATACGCCTGCCCCCAGATCGTCTCTGTCGTGTCTCCAAGGATTACGTTTGTCTTTTCCATATTCAAATTCATGGAAATACTTGTCATGCCCTCTATCTTACAGAGCTTTTCCAATAATTTTTCCTGCGCTGGGAGCTTTTTCCCATTGATGACCAGACAGACCATCAGCTCCTTTGTCGTAAACCCATAGCGGATTAAGACATGGCGCATCAGACCTTTTCCGGTCGTCTCATCGTAGGGCTTCACATGATTTTCGTTCATATAGGAGAGCACACAGTCCAATATCTCTTTATTTTCCGGCACGCCAAGCTTGCAGTCCTCCACCGGAATAATGCTGTGCGTGCGCGATGCATAAAAGCCCGCGATAATATTTCCGTTCTTATCGGTTCCAATGGGAAACTGCGCCTTATTGCGGTAACGGTACGGATGTTCCATCCCAACGATCGGCTGCATCACTCCATCCACAAATTCCGGGGCGAAGCCGCCAATCCGGATCAGATTTCCGCGTACCTTATTCTGCTTAAAACGAAGCTGCTCCTCATAATCCATCGCCTGAATCTGGCAGCCGCCGCAGCGTGCATGAAGCGCACATTCCGGCTCGGTACGCCGCGCGGAAGGCTTAATAATTTCCTCCACGCGCGCGTAACCGTAATTTTTCTTAAGCTTCGTCACGCGCGCACGGATAGCGTCACCGATAATAGCGTCTTTCACGAAAAAGGTCATGCCCTCATACTTTCCGATACCTTCCCCGTCAACGCCCATATCTTCAATATTTAATTCTATGATCTGATTTTTCTCCAAAATATTCCCCATTGCCTGCTTTCCTTCCGAATGCCTTTTCCGCCGTCTTAAAACAACATAATATTACCTAAAGAATGAATAAGCAGCCTCCGTTCTCCGTAAGCTGCTTATCTTCTTCCTGCATTATTCCCTGCCCGATCTGCGGATATTGCTCTCAAGCAGACGATTATATCCCTGCCACTCCTGATTATTTTCCGGCACATTCGCAAAAATCTCACGAATCGTCTCCATCTTCGCGTCTACATTGTCTGCAAAACTAAGCGCCAGCGCCTCCGCCAATGCAGGCTTCTTCGGCGAACCGTATTCCAGTTCTCCGTGATGCGCCAGAATGCAGTGTTTCAATTCGTTCGCGAGTCCCTTCGGAAATCCCGGTATCGTGCGGATGCGCTCCCCGACCCATTCCGCACCGATCATAATATGACCGAGCAACTGTCCTGCGTCGGTGTAATCATTCTCAGGGAACGTCGAAAGCTCCTCCATCTTTCCGATATCATGAAAAATCGCCGCTGAGACAATCAGATCACGATTCAGAATCGGGTACGCCGCCGCGAAATAATCACAGTGCTTTGCCACGGAAAGCGTGTGCTCTAAAAGTCCACCCACAAATCCATGATGAACCGTCTTTGCCGCCGAGTGGAACTTGAAACGCTTCTCAAAATCCTTATCCTCCACGAAAAAGCTCTCCAGCAATTTTTTCAGATACGGCTGCTTTACGCTCGCAATCAGTGCAAGCAGCTCCGCGTACATCTCGTCAATATCTCTGGTGCTGACCGGAAGATAATCCTTCGGGTCATATTCTCCCTCCTGCACCTTGCGGACGCGCTTTATATTGAGCTGTAGATTTCCCTGAAAGCTCGTGATATCGCCCATCACATTGATATAATCCAGCGAATCGAACTCCTCGATTCCGACCGATCCCGGCTCCCAGATCTTCGCATCCAGTGTTCCGGTCTTATCCTGCAGTACCAGGCTGTCATAAGGCTTTCCCGCCTTCGTCAGTGCCGACTGCTTTACCTTGCACAAATAAATCTCGTTAATTCTCTCGCCCTCGCGCAGACTCTCGATGTATTTCATTTCCAACCTCATTTCTATAATATGGCGGTGTCAGACGACACCGCCGTTCTTACTTCTATATTCTATTTACTGCATATACCTGCTTATGCCAGTTCGCTTCCGGCACTATTTCAATATGCCGACCTCGACCGTGCAGGTGATTTCCTCGTATTTCTCAGTACCCTGCCGCTCAATCACGATCTCGACTGTATCTCCCGGCTTGAGCGCAAGCAGCTTGCTCTCATAACTGTCTACGGTGTATACCGCTTCTCCGTCCATCTTCGTGATGACGTCCCCGCTCTGAAGTCCTGCTGCCATCGCCGGGGAATCCATCTTTACCTCTTTGATATATGCCCCCTTCGGGATATCGTTTTCCTTCGCAATATCCGTTGTCACCGTCGAGAGCTGCAGACCGATATACGGGATATCCAGATCGTTCGACATCATCTCTATCATCTGCTTTAGCTCGGAAATAGAGAGGGCTGTCAGTGTACTCTGATCCGCCTCATTTCCATAATCCTGCATAACAAGACCGATGATCTCGCCGTTCGCGTTGATAAGAACGCCGCTGCCGTCACTGCTTCCTACGATGTCTGTCGTAAATACCGTATAATTGTTATCAATGGTCGAAATACTATTGTTCGTAGATGTAATATTTCCGGTCAGAATCGAGTAATTCGTTCCGAGCGGACTTCCCACTGCAATCACCAGCGCCCCCTGCATTGTCGTCAGGGAATTGCCGAGCTGCGCCACGGAGATCTGGCTCATAGTCTCTTCATCCACCGACGCGCGCGGCACAGAAAGAACCGTGATTCCTGTATTGCCGTCATACTTCTTTATCTCGGCCTCCACCGTCACATCATTGATAAATGTAACGTATACCTGCTGTGCATCCGCAATCACCTTGCGCTCGGTCAGAATCAAAAGCTCCTGCCCGCTGTCCGCAATGATAATCCCCGAAGCCTGCCCCTTGCTCTCATACGCATTGTTGAACCAGTCCGTATCGCTCTTTACGCCCGTGACCGTCACAACAAAACGGTTCGCCTCGCGTCCGACCGCATAAAGCTTATTCTGTACATTCTGCAGATCCGCAATCTCAAGCTCCGGCATCACCATTTCCACCTGCGGCTGCTCTGTCTCCGGCTGCGTAGCTTCCGTCTGCGGTTCCTCCGTCTCCTCCGGCTCTTCCGTTTCCGCAATGCTGTCCTGCGGAATCGTGACTACCGGCGGCTCCTCGGGGTAGAACAATTCTGCAAACTTCGGCTGAAAATATGTAAAAACCAGACTCGCCACAAGCCCGAACACCACTGCCATCCCGACAGTGAAGCCTGCCTGCATCAGAAGCCTTTTCTTATTGACTGGCTTCTCCTTGATTTTCTCTTTGATAAAAGAAAACTGATCGTCATCTTTCTGCTGCATGATTTCCTCTTTTCTAAGTGTTTCACACATGAACCTCTGAAAACCGTACCACAGAATATTATAAAATGAATCACATACGCTTGCAATACTATTATTGAAATCTTTTGAAATCCGCTTTCCAAGCACATCCGAATAGGATATAATGTACACGAAAGCAATGAGCAGTGCCAAGACGTGAAGAAACAAATATCCGTGCTTGCACGAAGATATTTGTTTCTTTGCGGATTGATAGGGCGAATGCCCGTGAATAAGGGAGCTTTGCTCCCGAATTCGCACTGCGGTGTACATTAGCAGTGATATGGATCGATAAGTCCAACGCCCACACTGCCCATAAAATGACTACCCCACAAGGACATACCATTATGAATGAAAAAGTTTTACAGACCTTAGAATACAATAAAATCTTAGACCAGCTCACGGAACACGCCTACAGCAGCGACGCAAAACAGCGCTGTAAGACGCTTCGTCCAATCACGGACCGCGCCGTCATCGAGCAGTTACAATTACAGACCAGCGACGCCTTAAGCCGCATTTTTAAGTACGGTTCGCTCTCCTTCTCAGGGATCAGCGACATCCGCGACTCCTTAAAGCGTCTCGAAATCGGCGGCTCCTTAAGCGCCATGGAACTTTTGCGCATCTGCTCACTGTTAGAGGCTGCCAAACGCGCCAAGGCATTTGCCCGCGCAAGTGCAGGTCGCGCAGACCGCATGAGCGGCGCTTCTGATACAGGCGCCGCCGCTTCATTGGGCGGCGGGTCAGACGCGGAATCGGGTGAATTGCAGGACTCTCTGACAGACTTTTTTGCACAGATCGAACCCCTCACGAAGCTCTCCGACGAGATCAGACGCTGCATCCTCTCCGAGGATGAGATTGCGGACGACGCCAGCAGCACGCTGCGTTCCATCCGCCGCTCCATGCGCGGCATGAATGATAAGATCCGTGCGCAGATGAACTCGATGATCAACAACACAACGACCCGCAGTTATTTGCAGGATACGGTCATCACCATGCGCGACGGGCGGTACTGCCTGCCGGTGAAGGCAGAGGCTAAGTCACAGGTTCCCGGCATGATCCACGACCAGTCTTCTACGGGCTCCACACTCTTTATCGAGCCGATGGCGGTCGTGAATCTGAACAACGAATACAAAGAGCTGCTCTTGCGCGAGCAGGACGAGATTGAAGTCATCCTCGCGAACTTAAGCAATCTGACCGGAGAATACGCCGTGCAGCTTCTGACGGACTATCAGGTTTTGACGGAGCTCGACTTCATCTTCGCCAAAGCCTCCTATGCACAGGAGTACAACGGCGTTGCTCCCGTTTTCAATGATGACGGTCATATCAACATCCGAAGAGGACGCCATCCGCTGCTTGATCCGGCGAAGGTCGTACCGATTGACATCCGTCTGGGAGAAGATTTCGGTCTTCTGATCGTGACCGGACCGAATACCGGAGGTAAGACCGTCTCCTTAAAGACCGTTGGTCTATTGACCCTTATGGGGCAGGCGGGACTTCACATTCCGGCAGCCGAACGCTCACAGCTCGGCATCTTTGAGGAGGTATTTGCAGACATCGGGGACGAGCAGAGCATCGAGCAGTCCTTAAGTACGTTTTCTTCCCATATGAAGAACATTATCCGTATCTTGGAGCAGGCAAATGACCGCTCGCTCGTTCTCTTCGACGAGCTATGCGCCGGAACCGATCCTACCGAGGGCGCAGCGCTTGCGATTTCCATTCTTGCAAAGCTCCACCTCTACGGAGCACGGATTATGGCGACCACGCACTACAGCGAGTTAAAGGTCTATGCGCTTTCCACACCGGGCGTGGAGAACGCCTGCTGTGAATTCGACGTTGCGACCTTAAGCCCGACCTACCGCCTCTTAATCGGTATTCCCGGCAAGAGTAACGCGTTCGCGATTTCCGAGAAGCTTGGACTCTCCACGGATCTGATCGAGGATGCAAGGGGGCGCATCAGCGAGAGCGAAAGCGGCTTTGAGGATCTGATTGCAGACCTTGAGAAGAGCCGCGTTACCATCGAGAAAGAACAGCTTGAGATCAACCAGTACAAAGCAGAGATCGAAGCTTTGAAGGAAAAGCTCACGCAGAAGCAGGAACGCCTTGATAACAGCCGCGACAAAATCCTGCGTGAAGCCAATGAGCAGGCGTATCATATCATCAAGGAAGCAAAGGATCTCGCCGACGAGACCATCCGCAATTTCAACAAATACGGAACCGCCGGAGCGCCTGTTTCCCAGATGGAAAAGGAGCGCACAAAGCTTCGTGGAAAAATGGATGCCGCCGCGAAAAAGATGTCTGACTCCGCAAAATCCGCCGCCCCGAATCACAAGGTTCCGAAGAACCTGCGCATCGGCGACAGTGTAAAAGTCATCAGCATGAATCTGAAAGGTACGGTTCACTCTCTGCCGAACGCGAAGGGCGACCTCTATGTACAGATGGGAATTTTGAACTCCCTTGTCAATATAAACGATCTGATCCTGCTCGAGGAGGAAACCTCCCCTTCTGGCAAGAAGTTCAACAAGACCGGAGCCGGAAAGATCAAAATGAGCAAATCCGCGACAGTTTCCACGGAAATCAACCTCATCGGCAAGACGACCGACGAGGCGATTCCTCTGCTGGATAAGTATCTCGACGACGCTTATCTGGCGCATCTGCCTTCCGTGCGCATCGTCCACGGAAAGGGCACAGGTGCACTCAGAAACGCTGTGCAGGCGCATTTAAAACGTCTGAAATACGTCAAATCCTTTCACCTCGGCGAGTTCGGTGAGGGCGATGCCGGCGTTACAATTGCCGAATTTAAGGATTGATTTAAACTATTGTACCCGCAGTGCAGTGTGAGACTGCACGCTTGCTGCGGACAACGGAAAGGCAGGTTATTATAATGGCAGCAAAACAGAAAATTCTCATCGTGGATGACGACAACAACATTGCAGAGCTGATTTCTTTGTATCTCACCAAGGAGTGCTTCGACACAAAGATTGTCAATGACGGAGAAGAAGCGTTAGTCGCTTTTGAGCAGTACAATCCCAATCTGATCCTGCTCGATCTGATGCTTCCGGGCATCGACGGCTATCAGGTGTGCCGTGAGGTCCGCGCCAAGGCGAACGTCCCCATCATCATGCTCTCCGCCAAGGGTGAGATTTTTGACAAGGTGCTCGGTCTTGAGCTCGGCGCCGACGACTATATGATGAAGCCCTTTGATTCGAAAGAGCTTGTAGCGCGCGTAAAGGCGGTTTTAAGGCGGTATCAGCCTACCAAGACGGAAGAGCCCACGCCGGAGTTAAAATGCGTGAAATACACCGATCTGGTGGTCAACCTCTCCAACTACTCGGTCATCTATCAGGGGCAGGCAGTGGATATGCCGCCCAAGGAGCTTGAACTTCTCTATTTTCTTGCGGCATCACCAAATCAGGTGTTCACAAGAGAGCAGCTTTTAGATCATATCTGGGGCTATGAATACATCGGGGATACCAGAACCGTCGATGTGCACGTAAAGCGTCTGCGTGAGAAGATCAAGGACCATGCGAACTGGAGTCTCGCAACCGTCTGGGGCATCGGTTATAAATTCGAGGTGCGTGATCTATGAAACGCACCCTTTATCCCAAGCTGCTTGCCGGATATCTCATGTACGGTATCATCGGTTTTATCATCATCACGACCTTTACCTACCACATCACCTTCGATTTTGTAGAAAAGCGTGACGCCGCAAGCCTCTACCGGGAATCGGCGCTGATTTCCTCCAACTATGCGGCGGAGTATTTTTCAAAATCAATGACATTGGATGAAATCCGGACGCAGCTTGCCACCTTAAGCACCTATCTCTCCGGTGAGATCTGGATTGTGGACACCAGAGGCAACATTATCTTAAATACCGCAAATCCGTCCCTTCCCGAGGAGGGAGTTTCTATCCCCGGATTTAATATCACGGATTTCGGCAGCAGATATTATCAGGTGGGCACCTTTTACGACCAGTTTTCCTCGGAAACCTTAAGCGTATTCTCTCCGATTACCGTCAATTACAAGGTGCGCGGCTATGTCGTCATCCACAAGCCGATGAGCAGCCTCGTGTCCTATGCAAACGGGTTGATTCTGATTGCCTATGAGACGCTGGGTCTGCTTTTTATCGCAGCATTTGTCGTTCTGATTCTGTTCACGTATGTTGTATACATACCGATCCGCCGCATCACCAAGGCAGCGGATCAATACGCCGCAGGTAATTTCGAGACGAAAATCGATATCCACTCCAACGATGAGATCGGTTATCTCGCCGCCTCGCTCAATTACATGGCAAATGAGCTGAATACGCTCGAGGACGACCAGAAGAAATTTGTCTCCAACGTCTCGCATGATTTCCGTTCCCCGCTCACCTCCATCAAAGGCTATGTGGAGGCGATGCTTGACGGCACAATCCCCGTAGAGATGCAGGAGAAATACTTAAACATCATCTTATTTGAGACAGAACGCTTGAATAAGCTGACGCGAAGCCTGCTTGAGCTGAACAAATTCGGTTCCCACGGCACAATGCTCGATATCACAGATTTTGATATCAATCACACGATCCGTATGACAGTGCAGACCTTCGAGGGAACCTGCAAGGATAAGCGCATTTCATTCAACCTGATTCTGACCGGAGAAAAGCTTTTCGTCTCCGCCGATATGAGCAAGATCCAGCAGGTACTCTACAATCTGATTGACAACGCGATCAAATTCAGTCACGCAGATTCCGCCATCACGATCGAGACGACAGAGAAGAATGAGAAAATATTTGTGTCCGTCAAAGATACCGGTATCGGCATCCCCAAGGATAGCATCAAGAAAATCTGGGAGCGCTTTTATAAGACAGACCTCTCCCGCGGCAAGGACAAAAAGGGCACCGGACTTGGACTTTCTATCGTAAAGGAAATCATTTCTGCGCACGGTGAAAATATCAACTGTATCAGCACCGAGGGTGTCGGAACAGAATTTATTTTTACGCTGCCACTGGCAAAGGAGCATGACTGATGTCATGCTCCTTTATTCGTGCGCCTCGCGGGCGCACGTTTCACCTCTCGTTCTTATCTGGCGCGTCTGCGATAGATTATTCACCGAAAAATACATCGATTCCATTCGCGATTCCATCCGCAATTTGATTCTGGTAATCCCCGGTTGCCATAAGCGCATCCTCGGAAGCGTTTGTCATATAACCCATCTCCACAATCGTCACTGGCACTTCACACCAGTTGATGCCGCTCATGCTGTCCGTCTCCCAGACATATTCTTTCCTGCATCCCGTCGCGCTTACAAGCTCGTCTAAAACAGCGGTCGATAACGCTTTGCTCTGTTCATAATAAGCTGCGTTGTAGGGATTGGAGGCGGTCTGACAGATCGTCATAGCGCCGTTTGCACCCGAATTTTCCGAGCCGTTCGCATGAATCCTGATAAATGCATCCGCCCCGGCTTCATTCGCAATCTGGGCGCGCTCCGCGTTGCTGATATTCACGTCGTTTGTCGTGCGCACCATAAGCACCTCATAGCCTCTTGACTCAAGTTCTGCCTGAAGCTTTTCGGCGACCTGAAGCGTCAGCTCGTATTCCGCAAGACCGCTCACGACTCCGTGCGTTCCGCCTGCCACCTTTGCCTTTGTCTCACTTGCGCCCGGACCGACGGGTTCCTGCTCGCTGTTCCCACGCTGCTGATGTCCTGCGTCGATTACAACCAGATATCCATTCTTACTTTGCCCGTCCGAGTTCTGGGGCGCATCAGCAGATTCCTCCTTCTTTCCGGCTGACGTCTCGCCCGCTGTCTCGTCTGTATCTTCCGTCGCGTTCGTGCGCTCCGTTCCCTGCCAAGAATCCGTTCCCGCCATACTCTCTGTACTGGCTGCGTCTTCTGTTCCCGCTGCGTCTTCTGTCACTGACACGCCGTCTATCGACTCTCCCGCTTCTGACGCATCTGCTTCTAAGACTTCTGTCTCCACCACATCCACCATATTCACATCCGCCGCTTCATTGCCTGTATCTTCCCCCGTTCCGCAGCCGCCATACAATCCCATGACAGCCGCAAGCGTTATCGCCAATGCAATCCTCTTTGTTCTATCTAATCTCATTCGCATATTCCCTCTTCCGCCATCCGCCTGAATTTTGCTCTATAGGGATCATCATTTTCACGTTTTATGGCAGCATAGTCTTTCCTATAGAGCAAAAAAGAGATTTGACAGCGGTTTTCCGTCATCAAATCTCTTCTATCAGCTCTGTCTTATACTAACTCAAGTAATACCTCAAGAGCGCCGTCACCCTTACGCTGTCCAATCTTAACGATTCTGGTGTAACCACCGTTGCGGTCAGCATACTTCGGAGCGATCTCATCGAATAACTTCGCAACAAGATCCACTTCCTTGGTGTTCTTCTTACGTCCGGCAGCCTCTGTCGGAACTTCCTTTACTGTGTAAAGAACCTTTAACATCTCTCTGCGGGCATGAAGACGGGAAGGCATATCCTTCTTGATGGTCTTCTCTACTTCGTCGTATACGGTAACTTTCTTGCCGTCTACAACTTCCTTTACACGCTTGCCGTCTTTGTCCTTGCGGGCAACCTTGGTCTTAACAGTAACTTCCTCGAAGTTATCCTTCTCTCTTACTGCCATAGCGATAAGACTCTCAGCAATCTTGCGGACTTCCTTCGCCTTTGCCTCAGTCGTAACGATCTTGCCGTTGTTTAATAATGCTGTTACCTGACCTCTTAATAAAGCCTTTCTCTGGCTAGAGGTTCTGCTTAACTTACGATACTTTGCCATTTCTTTTTCCTCCATTCTATGGTACATCCGGCGACGCTCTTTGGACTTACTCACCCAATGCAACGCGAACAAGTTCGCGTAAGAATAAATCGTCATCGATTTATTCCCAGTTTTAGGCTACCGACATACTCCATGCCTGTTGGACTTACTGTTTCTGCCGTTCAAAAAACCTTTCACAAGGTACCTTCTGAACATTAGCAGTCCAGAAGGAAGCGCTCAGGCTTCGCCTTCGCTTTACTCTTCGCCCTGGTTCAACTGAAGTCCAAGCTCTTTTAACTTCGCAAGAACTTCTTCCAGAGACTTGCGTCCTAAGTTACGGACTTTCATCATGTCTTCCGGCGTGCGGTTCGTCAACTCCTCAACGGTGTTGATGCCTGCTCTCTTCAGACAGTTATAAGAACGAACGGAAAGCTCCAGTTCATCGATATTCATCTCAAGAACCTTCTCCTTCGCGTTATCCTCTTTCTCAATCATGACATCCGCCTGCTGTGCAGCCTCTGACAGATCGATGAAAAGACTCAAATGCTCGCTCAAAACCTTTGCCGCAAGGCTGACTGCCTCATCCGGCTCTAAGGTTCCGTTGGTATATACATCCAGCGTCAGCTTATCGTAATCGGTAATCTGACCGACACGGGTATTCTCAATTAAGAGATTTACACGCTCTACCGGGGTATAAATGGAGTCGATCGCGATTACGCCAATCGGCGTATCCTCTGTCTTGTTCTTCTCTGCACTGACATAGCCTCTGCCCTTTGTAATGGTGAGTTCCATGTATAACTTACAATCTGCTCCGCCATTTAAATTGGCAATTACCAGATCCGGATTTAAAATCTGAATATCAGAATCCACCTGGATATCCGCTGCTGTAACTACGCCTTCGCCTTCGAATTCAATGTATGCAACCTTCGGCTCATTGGTAGAACTGTTATTGCGGATTGCAAGATTCTTGATGTTCATGATGATCTCAGTCACATCTTCCTTTACGCCAGGAATTGAACTGAACTCATGCAGCACACCATCAATCTTGACCTGGCTTACCGCAGCACCCGGTAAAGAAGAAAGCATAATTCTTCTTAAAGAATTACCAAGCGTCGTACCGTAGCCTCTTTCCAGTGGCTCTACAACAAACCTTCCGTACTTCTTGTCTTCTGAAATTTCTGCGATCTCAATTTTTGGTTTTTGAAAATCGAACACTACAAAATCCCTCCTTCTCGGGTAATTTGCCTAATGTATTGCATCCGCCTAATCACGATTACTTGGAGTACAACTCGACGATGAGCATCTCGTCAACAGGTACGTCGATCTGCTCTCTGGAAGGTAATTCTTTTACAGTTCCCTGTAATTTCTCAGCGTCAACATCTAACCAATCCGGAACAAGTCTTCCACCGGTTACCTCGATGATATCCTTCATTCTCTGAAGACCCTTGTTCTTCTCCTTGATCTCGATTACGTCGCCAGCTTTCACAAGGTAAGACGGAATGTTTACCTGCTTGCCGTTTACTAATACGAACTTGTGGTCAACGATCTGTCTTGCTTCTTTTCTGGTTCTCGCGAATCCCATACGGAATACTACGTTGTCTAATCTGGACTCCAACATAGTCATAAGGTTCGTACCGGTCATGCCCTTCATCTGGTCAGCCTTCACATAGTAGTTGTGGAAAGGCTTCTCTAATACACCGTAGATGAATTTCGCTTTCTGCTTCTCGCGTAACTGAAGACCGTACTCAGACACCTTCTTGTTCGCTCTCTTTAACTCTCTATTGGACTTCTTGTCATATCCTAAGTAACTTGGCTCTAAACCAAGGGATCTGCATCTTTTCAGAACAGGAACTTTATTTACTGCCATTTTCGTCTCTCCCTCCTAATTAAACTCTTCTGCGTTTTGGTGGACGACATCCGTTGTGAGGTACCGGGGTTACGTCCTTGATGCTTGTAACCTCAAGACCACATGCGGAAAGCGCACGAATTGCTGCTTCTCTTCCTGATCCTGGTCCCTTGACCATAACATCAACAGTCTTTAATCCGTGTACTAAAGCTGCCTTTGTTGCCGTCTCTGCTGCCATCTGTGCAGCATATGGAGTAGATTTCCTTGAACCTCTGAATCCAAGACCACCAGCACTTGCCCATGATAAAGCATTTCCCTCAGCATCTGTGATCGTTACGATCGTGTTGTTAAAAGATGACTGAATATGTGCCTGTCCGCGTTCAACGTTTTTCTTTACGCGCTTTTTTGTCACTTTCTTTGTAACTTTAGCCATATCTAAACTAACCTACTTTCTCAAAATTAATCAAATGTTTGTCTGTAACCAACAATGAAAGAAGTCTTATTTCTTCTTATTTGCAACAGTACGCTTCGGTCCCTTGCGGGTTCTTGCGTTTGTCTTAGTCTTCTGTCCACGAACCGGGAGACCCTTTCTGTGACGGATTCCACGATAGCATCCGATCTCCTGAAGTCTCTTGATGTTCATGGCGATCTCTCTTCTTAAATCACCTTCTACAGTCTGCGTCTCATCGATGACTGCACTGATTCTCTTAACCTCGTCGTCTGTCAGATCTCTGACACGAGTATTCGGGTCTACTTTCGCCTCTGCAAGGATGCGGTTAGAACTTGTTCTGCCGATTCCGTAGATATAAGTCAGACCGATCTCAACACGTTTTTCTCTTGGTAAATCTACACCTGCGATACGAGCCATGTGCTTTTTAACCTCCATTAATTCATACGATGCCCAATCTACATAACTTCTGCATCTTGTTATTTTCTGATTCCTGCGACAGGTCTTCCGACCGGGTCGCATCCCGTGCAAGCCAACTTGACCTGATGGCTTTCTCCCTATTAATAAGAACATTCCCGTCATACGAGCGATATTCATAGGTTTCTGCCAAAAAACGCTGCGGCAGCTCCGTTGTCATCCGGCCTGAAATGTGTGCCCTCGCGCTTTTTGTTCATTTGGATGAATCTCTCCCGCGTTCTCGGTATGTAAACGCGAAAAAGCAGCTATCCCTGCTGTTTCATATGATAACAGTGTGAACAACACATCCTGGTGTTCCACTGCAGCCGCACATAATGAATGAGTAACAGTCTCCTGTTACAGCACAAAAAGACAAGAACTGATTAGCCCTGTCTCTGCTTGTGTTTCGGATTCTCACAGATAATTCTGATGCTTCCTTTTCTCTTAATGACTTTGCATTTCTCGCAAATAGGCTTAACTGATGATCTTACCTTCACAGCAAATCCTCCTTTCCAAACAACGGGCGGCATATTCTGCACTCCACCCTTATGTTCTATAATAGCTCTTTCCGGCGTTTTAGACGCACAAAAAGGCACTATCCAAAAGTGTCCATTTGGTATTATAGCATGAACACTCATTAGAAGTCAACAATTTTTTACTTATCTCTCCAGATAATTCTTCCCTTCGTGAGATCGTACGGAGACATCTCAATCGTCACCTTATCTCCCGGAAGAATACGGATGAAATTCATACGCAGCTTTCCGCTGATGGTTGCAAGAATCTGATGTCCATTCTCAAGTTCTACCTTAAAGAATGCATTTGGCAGCTTCTCCACAACAGTTCCTTCTACTTCAATAACGTCTGCTTTCGACATAAATAAATCCTCCTGTTTATGATTCCTTGCGCTCTCTTAGGATGCGCTCATATGCTTTGATTGCTCTCTTCACCGTAAGGTCGGTCACCGCCTCCGACAGACACCCGGTCACCTCCGCCGGGAGCTTCCGGATGATCTGGATATGCTTTACGCTCTTCTTCTTTGGCGCTGCAAGCGGCTTTGTCACTCCGTTCACCAGATATACGAACCGCTCATCTCTCTCCTTCACCAGATAAATCTGATTCCGGTCGTGTCCTGCAACGGACTTTGCAAATTCTACCATATTCCTCACTCTTATTCCTGTTTTCCCAAATACTGATTCCATCTGCCCGTCGCGATCTCGGAATCGGTAAGCGTCAGAATCTCCGGCTCTCCCTCAGTAATCAGAACCGTATTCTCATAATGTGCGGAAAGCGATAAATCCTCGGTAACTACTGTCCAGTCATCATCCATCCATACGACATCGGCAGTGCCAAGATCAATCATCGGCTCAATTGCGAGCGTCATTCCGGCACGCAGCTTAATACCGCGGCGAAATTGTCTGAAATTGGGAATCTCCGGCTCCTCGTGCATATGTGTGCCGATTCCGTGCCCACATAAGTCCCTGACGACACCGTACCCAAAACTCTCTGCGTAGTCACCGATTGCCGCTGAGATCTGATGCAGATGATTGCCGGCTGTCGCAAACTTCATTCCCTCAAAAAAGCTCTGTCTCGTCCGCTCGATCAGAAGTCTTGCATCCTCCGAAATCTCACCGACGCCGTGCGTTCTTGCCGCATCGGACTGATATCCCTTGTAAATGACGCCCGCATCAAGGCTTACGATATCGCCCTCCTCGATGATTCTGTCCTTCCTCGGGATGCCGTGTACGACCTCCTCATTGATGGATACACAGATCGATGCCGGATATCCCTGATAGCCTTTAAAGGAAGGTTCACATCCAAAGCTTCGAATCATTTCCTCGCCGAGTCTGTCAACGTCAAGCGTTGACATTCCCGGCTTTAACTCTTTTCCCAGTTCCTCATGCACTTTTGCAAGAATCTTTCCCGCCTGGCGCATGAGTTCGATCTCCCGGGGGGATTTAATCGTTACAGACATACTACGCTCCTAATATTGCTACAATATCCGCAAACACTTTTTCCATCGGCTGCGTGCCGTCCACGGATTTTAAGATATTCTGATTCTTATAGTAATCGATGAGCGGCTGTGTCTGCTCATGATATACCTTAAGACGCTTCTGTACTGTCTCCGGCGCATCATCATCTCTTAAGACAACCGGATTTCCACAACGATCACAGATTCCCTCCACCTTGGTCGGAATGGATACGATGTGGTATGTAGCGCCGCAATTTAAGCAGGCGCGTCTGCCGCTCATGCGGTTCACGATGTTCTCATCCGGAACATCTACATCGATGGCATAATCCATCTTCTGATTTATTTTATCAAGTGCTGCTGTAAGCGCCTCCGCCTGCGGAATCGTCCTTGGGAATCCGTCCAATACGAAGCCGTTCTTACAGTCGTCCTGCTGTATTCTGTCCATTACCAGATCGCAAGTCAGCTCATCCGGCACCAAAAGTCCCTGATCCATGTACTGCTTTGCTTTCTGCCCCAGTTCTGTTCCGTTCTTGATATTTGCGCGGAAAATATCTCCTGTGGAAATATGTGGAATTTCATACTTATCCGCGATCTGTTTTGCCTGCGTTCCTTTACCGGCTCCCGGAGCCCCTAACATTATAATTTTCATAGGAATACCTCTCCTTCTACACAAACTCCTGTTTTATCCGTGCTACCTAATTGCTGCTCACGTAAATCGAAAGTAACGCTGAACTTATAACAAGTCCAGCGTTCCTTCCCTATATCCAACAGCTCTGCTGGATCAATCATTCAAAAAACCTTTATAGTAGCGTACACGCATCTGTGATTCGATCTGCTTTAAGGTCTCGATTACGACACCTACGATAATGATGATGGATGTACCTCCAAAGGATACGTCCGCGCCAAACACACCGTTAAAGAAAATCGGGACGAATGCGATAAACGCAAGCCCCACCGCTCCTATAAAGACAATATAGTTCAGAATCCGGTTCAGATAATCGCTGGTCGGCTTTCCCGGTCTGATACCCGGAATAAATCCGCCTGCCTTCTTCATATTATTTGCAATCTCCAATGGATTGAATGTAATCGAAGTATAAAAGTAGGCAAACGCAATAATCAATGCGATATATACCACAAGTCCGATCGAATAAATCGGTTCGCTTGGCTTGCACCAATTCGACTGTGACATACCTCTTAATATCTTGCTGCCGATACCGGTTCCGTTACCTTTACCAAGGAGACTCGCGATGATGACCGGAGTCTGCAACAGGGACTGTGCAAAGATAACCGGAATTACGCCGCCCGTATTGACCTTTAACGGAATATGGGTGGACTGACCTCCAACCTGCTTTCTTCCCTGAATCTTCTTGGAATACTGAACGGGAATCCTCCGTTCGCCGCCCTGCAAAAGCACAACAAACAATACCATTGCAATAATAATTGCCGCGATAATGACTGCCGCCAGAATCGCCTTCGGCACATTCTTTCCAGCAATGAACTGCTCATAGAGAGTACCGATATCATCCGGCATACGCGAGATAATATTGATGGTAAGTACGATGGAAATACCGTTTCCAACGCCCTTCTCCGTGATTCTCTCACCGATCCACATAAGTACTGCAGATCCTGCTGTCAGAGTGAAGATAACCATAACGATATCAAGACCACCCTGAAATCCTTCACTGAACTCCAGATAACCGCCGCGCTTAAAGCCGATTGTCATGGCAACCGCCTCAATCAATGCCAGAGCAACTGTCAGATATCTGGTAATCTCTGCGATCTTCTTGCGACCTTCCTCTCCGTCACGCTGCATTTCTTCCAATTTAGGAATCGCAATTGTAAGAAGCTGCATGATGATGGATGATGTAATGTACGGGGTAATGTTCAATGCAAAGATTGACATTCTGTAGAAAGAACCACCCGTTATGGCATCAAAGAAGCCCATTCCATCTGCGGTCTGACTCGCAAACCAATTTGCAAATACTTCGCTGTTCACACCAGGAATCGGAAGACAGCTTCCGATTCTGATGACGATCAACATTAAAAATGTAAAAATAATCTTATTGCGAATATCTTTAATCTTAAATGCATTACGGAGTGTTTCCAGCATTAGATCACCTCTGCTTTTCCACCAAGAGCCTCAATTTTTTCTTTTGCGCTTGCGCTGAATGCATCTGCCTGAACAGTGAGTTTCTTAGTAAGTTCGCCATTGCCAAGGATCTTAACGCCATCTCTTGGGTTCTTTACAATCCCTGCCTCGATCAATGTATCGACAGAAACTACTGCGTCATTCTCGAAAGCTTCAAGAGCTGAGAGGTTAATTCCAACGATTGTCTTGGAATTTCTGCACTTGAAACCTCTCTTCGGCAATCTTCTGTATAATGGCATCTGACCACCTTCGAAACCTGGTCTTGGTGCTCCGGAACGAGCCTTCTGTCCCTTATGCCCCTTACCAGCAGTCTTACCATTTCCTGATCCGTGTCCGCGTCCTCTTCTGAAATTATCACTCTGCGCAGAGCCTGCAGCTCCCTGTAAATTTGATAAGTCCATTACCGACACCTCCTTATCCTGTTATTTTAAACTTCTTCTACTTTCACATACGGTGCGACCTTGCGAAGTGCGCCTGCTGTTGCAGCGTTGTCCGGCAGCTCAACTGTCTTGTACAGCTTTGTCAAGCCGAGCGCTTCGATGGTCTTCTTGTTCTTTGGAACAGCACCGATGGTTGATTTTACTAATGTTACTTTCAGTTTCTTCTCTGCCATCTTATATTCCTCCATTAGCCTACGATCTCTTCTACGGACTTACCGCGAAGCTTTGCTACCTCTTCCGGAGACTTTAACTGGCTCAAAGCATTGATTGTAGCCAGAACAACGTTCTGCTTATTGTTGGAGCCTAAGGACTTGGTACGGATATTCTTGATACCTGCAAGCTCACATACGTTACGCGCAGGACCACCAGCGATGATACCAGTACCTTCCGGGGATTTCTTCAGCAATACAGAAGCTCCTGTATGCTTTCCTGTAACATCATGTGTGATGCTGTCAACCTCATCAAGCTTTACAGTGATGAGCTTCTTCATGGCATCCTCTTTACCCTTACGGATTGCTTCCGGGATCTCGGCTGCCTTACCTAAACCTGCACCAACATGGCCATTGCCATCGCCGACAACAACTAAAGCTGTAAAACGGAAGTTACGTCCACCTTTAACAACTTTTGTTACACGTTTGATTGATACTACTTTTTCTTCTAACTCTAACTGACTAGCATCAATAATTTCACGTCTCATGTTTGCGTTTCCTCCTTCTAGAATTCTAATCCAGCTTCTCTTGCTGCTTCGGCTAAAGCCTTAACTTTTCCCTGATATATGAAACCGCCGCGATCAAATACAACCGTGTTAATACCCTTGTCTAATGCTTTCTTAGCGATTACAGTACCAAGCTTTGCTGCTGCATCGACGTTGTTTGTCTTCTCCAGTTCTGCCTTTACGTCCTTGTCGAGCGTGGAAGCAGACACAAGTGTATTTCCGACTGTATCATCAATAATCTGAGCGTACATATGATTATTACTTCTGAACACAGCCAGGCGTGGTCTCTCCGCAGTGCCTGCGAGATGATGACGCATTCTTCTATGCTTATTTTCGCGAACTGCTGTTCTTGATTTCTTACTAACCATTTTTCGTCACTCCTTTAATTATTTCTTACCAGTCTTACCAACTTTACGTCTGATAACTTCATCAGCATACTTGATACCCTTGCCCTTATACGGTTCAGGTCTTCTCTTATCTCTGATTTCCGCTGCGTACTGGCCGACCTTCTCTTTATCGATACCTGATACAATGATCTTGTTTCCGTCAACTTTGGATTCAAGTCCTTCCGGATCTGTCATCTCAACCGGATGAGAATAACCCAGGTTCAGAGTAAGGACTTTTCCAGACTTGGAAGCTCTGTAACCAACGCCGTTTACCTCGAGCTCCTTTGTATATCCCTCAGTTACACCAACAACCATGTTGTTGATTAATGTTCTTGTCAATCCGTGTAAGGACTTCATCTTCTTCAAATCGTTCGGTCTTGTAACGATAATCTCGCTGCCCTCTAATTTGATGTCCATCTCAGACGGAAGGGTTCTCTCCAGAGTTCCCTTAGGACCTTTTACAGTCACATGATTATTTTCTGCAATATCCACTGTAACACCAGCCGGAACTGCGATTGGCATTCTTCCTATACGTGACATGCCCGTACCTCCTAAAATTTTGCTTATTTATTGCGCCCGGAAGAACCGCAGGTTCTTCCAATTTTGTCCGTCCAATGACGGGCAAAATTTACCATACAAATGCTAATACTTCTCCACCGACCTGAAGCTTTCTTGCTTCCTTGTCAGTGATGATACCCTGGTTTGTGGAAAGGATTGCGATTCCCAAACCGCCAAGTACTCTCGGAAGCTCATCCTTGCCTGCGTATACGCGAAGTCCCGGCTTGGAGATTCTCTTGAGTCCTGTGATGATCTTCTCATTCTTGTCCGCACCGTACTTTAAGGTGATGCGGATTGTCTTAAAGTTACCATCTTCAACGATGTCGTATTTTGCGATGTATCCCTCATCTACAAGGATGTCAGCGATAGCAATTTTCATCTTAGATGCAGGAACGTCAACTGTATCATGTTTCGCAGTGTTTGCATTACGGATTCTTGTAAGCATATCTGCAATTGGATCACTCGTAGTCATGATGTATATTTCCTCCTTTTAATTGATTGCGGCCACATGCCGCAGGTCTTTTACCAGCTTGCTTTCTTAACGCCTGGTATCTGGCCCTTGTATGCTAACTCACGGAAACATACTCTGCAGATTCCGTATTTTCTTAAAACAGAATGTGGACGACCACAAATTTTGCAACGTGTATAAGCTCTGGTAGAGAACTTTGGTTTGCGCTGCTGTTTTATTTTCATACTTGTTTTAGCCATTAAGATTCCCTCCTACTTATTTGGCAAATGGCATATTGAACTGTGCCAGTAATTCGCGAGCTTCTTCGTCTGTCTTAGCTGTGGTAACAAAGATGATATCCATACCACGAACCTTGTCAACCTTATCGTACTCGATTTCCGGGAAGATTAACTGCTCTTTGATTCCAAGTGCATAATTTCCACGACCGTCAAATGCGTTCGGGTTTACACCTCTGAAGTCACGTACACGAGGTAATGCTAAGTTGATCAAACGATCCATGAACTCATACATCTTCTCGCCGCGTAACGTTGTCTTACATCCGATTGCCATACCTTCTCTGATCTTGAAGTTTGCAACGGAATTCTTTGCCTTGGTTGCAACCGCCTTCTGTCCTGTGATTGCTTCCATATCCTTGATAGCAGCCTCTAATAATTTGGCATTTTCCTTGGCTTCACCAACGCCCATGTTGACAACGATCTTGTCGAGCTTTGGCACTTCCATAATATTCTTATAACCGAATTTCTTGATCATAGCGTCTACGATCTCATTCTGGTACTGTTCTTTCAGTCTGCTCACCTGATTGGCCTCCTCTCTTTAATTAGTCGATTACTTCGCCTGTAGATTTTGCGAAACGTACCTTCTTGTCTCCGTCCATCTTGAAGCCGACACGGGTAGGCTTTCCGTTGTGAAGATACATTACGTTAGAAATGTCGATCGGTCCTTCCTGGTGAATGATACCGCCCTGCTGGTTCTGCATGCTTGGCTTTGTATGCTTTGTCACCATGTTGACACCCTCAACCAGTACTGTCCCTGCTTTTTTGTTTACAGCGATAACCTTGCCCTCGCTGTTGATATCTTTACCAGCGATAACTTTTACCATATCGCCTTTTTTAATTTTCATGGTTGCCATATTCCGGTCCTCCTACAATACTTCCGGAGCTAAGGAAACAATCTTCATAAACTGTTTCTCACGAAGCTCTCTCGCTACTGGTCCAAAAATACGTGTTCCTCTCGGAGTCTTGTCATCCTTTATAATAACCGCTGCATTCTCATCAAACTTGATGTAAGAACCATCTTTACGACGCGCGCCCTTTACGGAACGAACAACTACAGCCTTCACAACGTCGCCCTTTTTAACAACACCGCCTGGTGTTGCATCTTTGACCGTAGCAACAATAACGTCACCAATATTCGCATATCTTCTAGTAGATCCACCCATAACACGGATAACGAGCAGTTCTTTTGCTCCTGTGTTATCGGCTACCTTAAGTCTACTTTCCTGCTGTACCATGCTTGTAGCCTCCTTTAATTATTTTGCTCTTTCCATGATTTCTACAAGTCTCCATCTCTTATCCTTGGATAAAGGTCTTGTTTCCATTACTCTGACTTTGTCACCGATCTTGCACTCGTTATTCTCGTCATGAGCCTTTAATTTATATGTTTTCTTAACGATCTTGTTGTAGAGCGGATGTCTTACGTTATCCTGGATTGCAACAGTGATTGTCTTATCCATCTTGTCGCTGACAACAATACCAACACGTGTTTTTCTAAGATTTCTTTCTTCCACGACTGACTATTCTCCTTTCTGGAATCCTACTGCGCAACTGTTTCTTTCTCAGTAATAATGGTCTGAATTCTCGCAATGTTCTTTCTTACTTCTTTGATTCTGCTTGTATTATCTAACTGATTGGTTGCGTTCTGGAATCTCAAATTGAAAAGTTCTTTTTTAGCCTCTACTAACTGTGCATGTAAATCTGCGACAGACTGGGTTTTTAATTCTTCTAAATATTTACTAGTTTTCATTTGATACACCGCCTTCTAAATCCGCACGAGAAACTACTTTACATTTGCAAGGTAATTTGTGTGTAGCAAGACGTAACGCTTCTCTCGCAACGTCTTCCGGGACACCGGAGATTTCAAATAATACACGACCTGGTTTCACAACTGCTACCCAGTACTCTAAGGAACCCTTTCCGGAACCCATTCGAGTCTCTGCCGGCTTTGCAGTTACTGGCTTATCCGGGAAAATCTTGATCCAGATTTTACCGCCACGCTTCACGTAACGTGTCATAGCGATACGGGCTGCCTCGATCTGGTTAGAACGAATCCAGCACGGCTCTAAAGCAACGATACCATACTCACCATTGCTGATTGTGTTTCCTCTGGTTGCCTTTCCTGTCATGGAACCGCGGAACTGTTTTCTATGCTTTACTCTCTTTGGCATTAACATTAGTTAGCTCCCCCTTCCTTATTTCCCTTTACAGGAAGTACTTCGCCCTTGTAGATCCATACCTTAACGCCGACTTTGCCGTATGTGGTATCTGCCTCGGCAAATCCGTAATCGATGTCTGCTCTTAAGGTCTGAAGCGGAATCGTACCCTCAGAGTAGAACTCTGTACGAGCCATATCAGCTCCGCCAAGACGTCCGGAACAGGATGTCTTAATACCCTTTGCGCCAGCCTTCATGGTTCTTCCCATGCAGGACTTCATTGCTCTACGGAAAGAAACACGGTTCTCTAACTGTAATGCAATGTTCTCAGCTACTAACTGAGCGTCGCGGTCCGGTCTCTTTACTTCCTTGATGTCTACAACTAACTTCTTGTCTGTGAACTTCTGAACCTCGCCCTTGATCTTCTCGATCTCAGCGCCGCCCTTACCGATAACAACGCCCGGCTTTGCGGTGTAGATGATAACCTTCACACGGTCAGATGCTCTCTCAATCTCAATCTTGGAAACGCCTGCTGCGTATAACTTCTTCTTAAGATAAGTTCTGATATTGTAGTCTTCCACTAACAAATCTGCGAAATCTGCTTCCGCATACCATTTAGAGTCCCAATCCTTGATTACGCCGACTCTTAAGCCATGTGGATTAACTTTCTGTCCCATAATTGACCTCCTTTATTTCTCGTCCAGCACGATTGTGATGTGGCTCATTCTCTTCTCGATTCTGTAAGCCCTGCCCTGTGCTCTCGGTCTGATTCTCTTCATTGTCGGTCCCTTGTTTGCGTAGCACTCTGCAACGTAAAGGTTCTCCGCCTTGTAATTCTTCTCCGGATAATTGTTCTCAGCATTTGCGATTGCTGACTCTAACAGCTTCTTAACCAAGCTGGAAGCATAACGCGGATTGTATGTTACGATAGCAAGTGCTGTCTGTACATCCTTTCCACGGATTGCATCTAATACGAAGCAAGCTTTCTGAACAGACACTCTTGCATAAGATAACTTAGCGGAAGGTCTGGTATCTTTTACTTCATTTCTCTCTCTCTTAATCTGACTTCTATGTCCCTTAGCCATGGATGAAACCTCCTTTCAAAAAATGTATCTTATCTAACGCCTGATTTCTTTTCGTCTTTTCCATGTCCTCTGTAAGTTCTTGTAGCAACGAACTCACCAAGCTTATGTCCAACCATATCCTCTGTCACATATACCGGTACATGCTTTCTTCCGTCATGCACAGCGATGGTAAGACCAACGAACTGTGGGAAGATGGTAGAACGACGTGACCATGTCTTGATAACGCTCTTGTCGCCAGATGCGTTCATAGCGTCTACTTTTTTCAGTAAGCTTTCATCTGCAAATGGTCCTTTTTTTAATGAACGAGCCATAATTTACCTCCTAATATTATCAGTCCTTTACACGCACCCACGTGTTTCCTCGGACTCAAAAACCTTAGTTATTATATCAGAGTTTACAGGAAGAATCAATACCTAATTCTCCCTGTCGCTCTGAAACATTTTAGATTGCCGGGGAGAATTGCCAGAGCAATTCTCCCGAGCGATTAAATAATTTCGCAGAAATTATTTAATCGCTCTTCCGTCTCTGCGTCTTACGATCAGCTTGTTAGAAGACTTGTTCTTCTTTCTGGTCTTAAGACCAAGAGCAGGCTTGCCCCACGGTGTACATGGACCCGGACGTCCGATCGGCGCACGTCCCTCACCACCACCATGTGGATGGTCATTCGGGTTCATAACGGAACCACGGACTGTCGGGCGAACGCCCATGTGACGCTTACGTCCTGCCTTACCGATGTTTACAAGGTTGTGGTCACCATTTCCGATGACACCGATGGTTGCGCGGCAATTCAGCGGAACCATACGCATCTCGCCGGACGGAAGACGTAAGGTTGCGTACTTGCCTTCCTTCGCCATGAGCTGTGCGCTCATACCAGCGGAACGAACCATCTGTCCGCCCTTGCCCGGATGCAGCTCGATGTTGTGTACCTGTGTACCTACCGGAATATTCTCAAGCGGCAAGCAGTTGCCGACACGAACCTCTGCCTCTGCACCACTCATAACGGTCATACCGTCTGTCAGTCCAGCCGGAGCGAGGATATATGCCTTCTCACCGTCTGCGTAGCAGATCAGTGCGATATTCGCAGTTCTGTTCGGATCGTACTCGATACCGATAACCTTTGCCGGAATACCGTCCTTGCTGTTTCTCTTAAAGTCGATGATTCTGTATTTTCTTCTGTTTCCACCGCCGTGATGTCTGACAGTGATCTTACCCTGATTGTTACGACCAGCGTTCTTCTTCAAAGAAGTGGTGAGTGATTTCTCTGGTGTTGTCTTTGTAATCTCGGAGAAATCGGAGCCAGTCATATTTCTTCTGGAAGGTGTATATGGGTTATATGTCTTAATTCCCATTGTTGGTTCTCCTTTCGATGTTTGTTATCGCGCATCGCTGCGCCTAGGTTGCTATCGCTTTACAGACCTGCGAAGATCTCAATGTCCTTGCTGTCTGCTGTCAAAGTAACGATAGCTTTCTTGGTCTTAGCAGTCTTGCCGACTACCATACCGCGTCTCTTATTCTTGCCGTCCATGTTCATCGTGTTTACGCTGGCAACCTTTGTGCCCTCGAACATCTTCTCGACTGCTTCCTTGATCATGGACTTGTTTGCTTCCGGATGAACTAAGAAGGTATACTTCTTCTCAGCCATAGCCGCCATGCTCTTCTCTGTTACTACCGGTTTGAGGATTACATCATAATACTGTACGTTTGCCATTATGCATACACCTCCTCGATTGTCTTTACAGCGTCCTTTGTTACAACAACTGTGTCATACTTTAATACGTCAAATACGTTCAGCTCGTTTGTCTGAGCGGTCTTTACGGTCGGCACATTGCTTGCAGACTTGATTACGTTTACATCCATGTCATTTAATACAACAAGCGCCTTCTCAAGCTTAAGGTTATTCATAACCTCAACGAACTTCTTGGTCTTGATCTCATCAAACTTTAACTCATCAAGAACGATGAACTTGTTCTCAGAAACTCTTGATGCCAGAGCAGACTTTAACGCCGCTCTCTTCTCTTTCTTATTGAGCTTGAAAGAGTAGTCTCTCGGTACCGGAGCGAATACTACGCCACCGTGTGTCCACTGCGGAGCTCTGGTCGAACCCTGTCTTGCATGTCCGGTTCCCTTCTGTCTCCATGGTTTTCTACCACCACCGCTTACTTCGGAACGTGTCTTAGCCTTCTGCGTTCCCTGACGGTTGTTTGCAAGCTGCTGAAGCACTGCCATGTGTACTAAATGCTCATTTACTTCTACTCCGAAGATAGCGTCATTTAATTCCAGGCTGTCAACTTCCTTGCCTTCCATATTATAAACAGCTACTTTAGCCATCGTTTAGTTCCTCCTTTCCTAATCGAGCACTATTTACCAGCTTTTACTGTTTCTTTGATTGTTACTAAGCACTTCTTAGCGCCCGGTACGGCACCTTTTACTAAAAGCAGGTTGTTCTCTGCGTCAACTCTTACAACCTCAAGATTCTGGGTTGTTACCTTTACGCTGCCCATATGTCCAGGCATTCCTTTTCCCTTGAATACACGGCTCGGTGAGGAGCATGCACCATTGGAACCCTGATGACGATGGAACTTGGAACCGTGAGCCATAGGACCTCTGTGCTGTCCCAATCTCTTGATAGCGCCCTGGAAACCTTTTCCTTTGGAAATTGCAGTTGCGTCGATCTTGTCGCCCTCTGCAAAGATATCCGCCTTGATGACATCGCCAAGATTGTACTCGTCAGCGTTCTCGAACTTGAACTCTCTGACAAATCTCTTGCCGGACACGCCAGCCTTTGCAAAGTGTCCCATCTCAGCCTTATTTACGCCATGTCTGTTTCTGATTTCTTTCTTGCCGTTCGCATCCTTGCTGACAACCTTTTCCTTCTTGTCAACGAATGCAACCTGCACTGCGCTGTATCCGTCATTCTCTACCGTCTTGACCTGTGTTACAGAACAAGGACCAGCTTCCAATACAGTAACCGGTACTAATACGCCGTCTGCATTGAAGATCTGAGTCATTCCGACTTTTGTTGCTAAAATCGCTTTCTTCATACTTTTACCTCCTGTTTTCTCTACAGCGGAACGCTTCATGCCCAAATCCTTGGGGTAGCGGAACCGTTCATCCTAGAAAGTCCATATAAGTGGAATGAGGAGTTTATCACTACCTAATTGCTTCTATATAAAACCCTTCAGGATATTTTCTTAATTAAGATGCTATTGGGATGAAAAATACTTATTTATTCTTCATCTTGATATCGATGTAAACACCTGCCGGCATCTCAAGGCGGGATAACGCATCAACCGTCTTCTGGGTTGGCGTAACGATATCGATCAGTCTCTTATGAGTCCTCTGCTCGAACTGCTCACGGGAATCCTTATACTTGTGAGTTGCTCTTAAGATCGTAACAACTTCCTTCTTCGTAGGAAGAGGCACCGGTCCGCTCACCTGTGATCCGTTCTTCTTTACAGTTTCGATGATTTTCTGTGCTGATGAATCAACCAACTTGTGATCATAAGCCTTCAGAGTGATTCTCATTACTTGACTTGCCATAAAAAAAGTCGCCTCCTTTTCGCACTTTTAACAAGCGATTCTATCGCTTTGCGTACGACAAGCGGTGACTGCACACATACCCGCGTGTATCGTAAAGCTGCGCTCTCCGATTGATACCTGCAAGCAGATATCTACACGCTTTCCTACCTTCTGTAGATCTTATTCGTGATACAGTGACTTGTCGCCAGTTTCCTAACTTGACATTCGCTCCACGGAAAACCTGCAATCTCTGCAGCAACCTCACGCTTCAACGCTATCAATGTCACAGCAATGCTTAGTATACACGATGAATCCGGCAAATGCAAGGATTTTTTTGACATTTTTGCATTTTTTCCGATACAACGCCACAGAAGGTGTTTCTTCTATATTATATTGTTACCCGGCAATCCGTTCCACCAGTCTCATTACCGCCGCAAGAATATTCGCTCCCAGATAAAAGCCAAACGCCATGAGCAGCGCATAACCGATGATCGCCACGCGGTTCTCTTTTTGGTATTCATTATAGTTCAAGATCTGCGCCCAGCATTTTCCCTGACATCCCGGACAGGAAAAACGCTTTGCCGCATAGGAATACACCGGAGAATTGTCGCATACCGCGCCGTGAAGCTTTGTCCTGGCTTTTGAACGGGATTTCATCGCATTACTTTTCAAAAACTCCTCCACCGGCACGTCATATTCCGTTCCACAATGCTCACATCTGACACGAAACACAAAACCCGATGCAATCACTTTCGCTCTCGCTCTTTTGTAAAACAGCCGGATACAGGTCAGTCCCCATATTGCCAGCAAAGAAACGCCTATAATTGTTACGATCACCGAATTTCCTCTCTTCCGCCTGAATTTCTGTCATTATTTCCCATCAGCCTCTTATCCACCAGATGATAGATTATACTGATTCCAAAGCACAAGACGCCGCTCACGAAAAGCCCTGCCGCCCGAAACAGCAGATTGTCAAAATGAATGTCAAACAGCAGCAGCTTTACAATGCACAGCATCACCACGGCAAGACCATAAATACGGATGCCTTTCAGATCCTTTCCGAGCAGCCGGCCTGTTGCAAAGCCAAATATGATGCACGCTGCCGCAAACACAAGTCCCGCCAGACTGATCAAAAAGCCGGGGGTATGATAAGCTCCCAGAACTACCATGACAAAAACCAGCAGCTTGATTCCGGCGTAAACGCTGAGCACCTCACTCTTTTCTTTTATCACAAGAGAAACCGAGTTCGTGCAGACCAGCACCGCTCCGAGCAGAACCGCCCACAAACGGTAGCCCGGTCCTTCCACCAGAAAAATGCATGTACAGCAATAGAGCATAAACAGGATCTGAACTACTCCCGTCGCAATCCGCACTCCCTGCTCTTCCTCTCCGCTGCTAAGATTTCTCCGCAGTGCGGGCACCTTTGCCATAACGATATTTACCGCCGCCATCACAGAAACGATCAGCAGATTCTGCCCCCACGTATCCCAGAGCGAATCAGACAGCATACGGCAAAGAGCTTCCAACAGCGTAACCGCAAACACCAGATATCCCGTCACCTTCATCCATGTACGGTACTGATTGCGGAACGCGCGCAGCAGAATCGCACCGCCGACCGCAAGCGCCAGACACCAGAAAAGCTGCGCGAAGCCGTTCATCGATACGATTGCAAGCAATATCAGATATACAAATCCCGCAATCTTGTACATGACATTCTTGCGGTAAAATCCATAGAACAGGCACACCGCCGCAAGCAGAGATACCGAGACATATTCTTTCAGAAAATCCACTCCCGTCCATGCGAGAAATATCTGAAAAAACAGCGCGCATTGAAAGATCGTCTTTCCCGCATGTCTCTCTCCCGGCATCCGCAGTTCCAGTGCAACAAGCACCAGCGCGGCAATTACCGCCATAGAAAACTCCGCAGGCGCGAAATGATATGCCACCAGCGCATACATAGCCCAGACGTACAAAATATTTAGGATTCCAAACGCAACGCTCTTTTTCTCATCCGTCCGGAAAAATACGATACTAAGCACAATCAATGCGCCCAATGCCAGAAGCAGCAAAGCGGC
Source organism: Roseburia sp. (assembly GCA_017937095.1). GTDB lineage: Bacteria > Bacillota > Clostridia > Lachnospirales > Lachnospiraceae > Roseburia. Next base: position 117,198 of record JAGBEG010000002.1, read on the forward strand.
TGCCGCACCACCGGAAAGCGTCCCTTTAAGATAAGGTTCGTTGACGCCGCATGCCAGCAGGAGCAAGCCCACACACCAGCCGATATGATTGGCGATATTCCGGTTGTATTCCCTCTGTAAATGCGAAATATAAAATACCGCCTGCGCCGCAAGCGTATAAACGGTCAAAAACAGCAGCTTTGCCGCATCCTCAGTCTCAGTGCACAAATATACGCCAAGCAGCACGGACAAATTGACGCCGATTTGCCCGATGATAAGAAAGCTGTTCGAACGCAGTTTAGACATCACGCACACTGCCACTGTCCATAGCAGCAAGCCTATGTAGAGCGCCGCCTCTCCCATTGCCCTGAAATAGATATTGCTCAGCATCAGCGACAGATACAACGCTCCCATTCCGCATCCTGTGAGTGCAACAAATCCCTTGTTTTTGCTGTCACGCAGCAAGAACACACCCCCGGTCAGCGCAATGGCAGCGCTGGCTACATACATAAGCACCATCTTCACCGTATTATTCAGATATGGCAGCACGATTGCAGCAAAGAAAATGAAGCTGATAAAAATAAGAACCGACGCGCAGATGGGCAGAATCGCCTCGCCGAAGGTTTTCTCAAAATCCTTTTGGGGTGCGTTCTGCCGATACAGCGCCTGCTGCGGCATCTGCGACGAAGTCTGAAACTGCTGCCCGAGCTGCATCTGTCCAGGCTGCTGTGCTCCCATCTGCGGTTGCGGATGCCCCTGATGTTGCTGTGGTTGCGGCGTCATCTGTCGGGGTTGCTGCGGCAGCGGATTCTCCTGTGGCTGCGACAGGGTCGGCTGCGGCGTTCCCATCTGCGGTTGCGACGTTCCCATCTGCGGTTGCGGTGTTCCCATCTGCTGTTGCGGCATCTGTCCGGGCTGCGCTACTCCCATCTGCGGCTGCTGCATGGTCGGTTGCGGCTGTGGCGGTGTCTGAAATTGCTGCGGCTGCCCCGTCTGCGGCGGCTGCATCTGCGCCGCATTTCCCTGTGTCATCTGTACAGCGTCCCGCATGACCGCAAGCTGCCTTCCGAGCAAATCAATTTCCTTTTGTATTTCTTCTATCTTTATACGTGTAAGCTCATCCCCGCCATTTCCCGAACCGAACTCTGCAAGCAGATCATTTACGTTTTTCTGCTCCCTGAGCAGACGATTTTCGCACTCTATCAACCGATCCAACATATATCTTCCTCCGATTTTCCAAATCTCATTCGTACTCTACAAGCTGTACAGTATGCCGCCAATGCCAAGCGCGAACATCAGACTGCCAAACGCAAAAGCACTGCCTCTCTCGCCGTGCTTCCACTCCTCTTAAATCAATGTATGGCTATTGTAGCGTACCATTTGCCAAAATACAACTATGCCAATCGTACTATTTTTTACTGGACGCCGCTCATTTTCTCTGCTATACTCACACTATATCTAAGAAAATCTTTTTTCTTTTTTCTCGCAATTCTGCGAAATTTTCCTAGAGTCCAAACATACGATGGAGGTATTTGCCTATGGAGCAAAACAAGACACAACAGACTTCGAACCGCGAAGTAAAGTCGAGTGCATTCACGACCTATTTCAGCGACCCCAAAAATGCTGCACAGCTCTATTCAGCGCTGGAGGGCGTGGAAGTCGCACCGGAAGACATTCATTTCACAACCTTAGAAGGCGTACTTTTTGTCGCCCGCAAGAACGACATGGCTTTCACCGTCAAGAACCGGGTATTAGTCATCAGTGAACACCAGTCAACCGTAAATAACAATATGCCTTTGCGCGACATTATCTATTACGGGCGCACAATGGAAAAGCTCATCGATCCCAAGGCGCTTTATCGCAGGAAACTGATTTCGATTCCGACACCGGAGTTTTTTGTGTTCTATAATGGCGACGAGCCGTTCCCATCTGAACAGATTCTAAAACTTTCCGACGCCTATCTTGATAAAAGTAAATCTCCTATGTTAGAATTAACAGTGAAAGTAATCAACATTAATCTGCCGGAAGGGCACGCCCTGTTAGCGCGTTGCCGTCCCTTATATGAATATTCATGGTTTATTCAACGAATCAAAGAATATATGGCAAGTGGTATGAATCGCGACGCTTCCATTACCGCTTCCATCAAAGACTGTGAAAAAGAGGGGATTATGGTGGATTTTGTACGTGCGCATGGAACGGAGGCGGTCAATATGCTGTTTACGGAGTTTAATATGGAAGATGCACTGGAAGTGCGCTATGAAGAAGGTGTCGAAGATGGAGAACTGCTGAAGCTAATCCAGCTCGTTTGCCGCAAACTCAAAAAAGGTAAGTCTGCCGAGACAATCGCTTCCGAATTAGAAGAAGATACACTGCTTATAGACAAGATTTGTGCCGCCGTAGAAAAGAGCAGTCCCGAAGCAACCCCGGAACAGATTTACAAAACCTTCTTATCAATGGAATAGTCATACCTTGTAAGCAATGAGTCGTGCCGCGCACGGCTCGCTACTTTTTTATATTTTTACCAAGGAGATTTTTATGGACATTATTATTGTGGGCTGTGGCAAAGTAGGCCATACCCTTGTAGAACAGTTAAGCAACGAGGATCACAACATTGTCGTCATCGACGAGAAACCGGAGAAGGTGCAGAATATCACCGACCGCCTTGACGCCATGGGCATCGTCGGGAACGGCATTAACCACAAGACGCTGTTAGAAGCAGGCATCGCGACCGCTGATCTGCTCATCGCAGTCACGGGCGACGATGAAAAGAATCTGCTCTGCTGCGTTATCGCCAAAAAGACCGGGCACTGTCATACGATCGCCCGCGTCCGCAATCCGATTTATAACGGTGAAAGCGCCTTCCTGAAAAAGGAATTTGGTCTTGCCATGATCATCAATCCGGAGCTCACCGCAGCAAATGAGATTTCAAGGGTCTTCCAGTTCCCTTCTGCAATCCGTGTGGATTCCTTTGCCAAAGGGCATGTGGAGCTACTGCATTTTAAAGTCAGCGATAATTCGCCGCTGATTCACCTAAAGCTGCTTAATCTGCACCAGACCTTTCACAGCAATGTGCTGGTCTGTACGGTCATCCGCGGAAATGACGTCATCATCCCGAACGGTGATTTCGAGTTTCACGCCGGCGATACCGTCGCCATCGCATCAGAGCGCCACAACGCGCTTGACTTTTTCCGCAAAATCGGCATTGTGAAAAACCGGGTCGGAAATGCGATTCTCGCGGGAGGCGGCAAGGTCGCTTTCTATCTTGCGAAAATCCTTATCAAGTCCGGCATCCGCGTTACCATTATCGAGGTCGATCCGGCCCGCTGCGATACCTTAAGCGAACTGCTCCCGGAAGCCACGATCATCTGTGGAGACGCCACCGATCAGGACCTTCTTTCCGAGGAAGGGCTGGAACAGGCGCAGGGCTTTGCAGCGCTCACAGGGCTCGACGAGGAAAACATCCTGCTTTCCCTGTATGCAAACGATGTATCAAATGCAAAGACCGTAACAAAAATCAACCGAAGCAGCTTTAATTCCGTCATCAACGAATTAAATCTGGGAAGCATCATTTATCCGCGCGTTATCACCGCAGATTACATATTAAAATATGTGCGTTCCATGAGCAATTCCATGAACAGCAATGTTGAGACGCTCTACAAGCTCGCCGGAGGGAAAGCAGAGGCGCTCGAATTTATCATCAAGGATAATTCCGCCGTTGCCGGCATTCCGCTGCAGGATCTTCATTTCCGCAAGAATACATTAATCTGCTGTATCTACCGCAACGGCAGGGTGATTCTGCCGGGTGGGCAGGACATGATGCTCGCCGGGGATTCCGTACTCGTTGTACTCTCCGGATACCGTATTTCCGATATCAAAGAGATTCTGGAGGATTAAGCGCAATGAATTATTCTATGGTATTATATATCCTCGGTCAGATACTCAAATTTGAAAGTGCGTTCCTGATGCTTCCCGCCCTGGTCGGACTTCTCTACAGAGAGCGGGAGGGTGTTCCGTTTCTGCTTGTGGCTGTGCTTTGTCTGCTGTTCGGCTTGTTCTTAACCCGCAAACGCCCCGCATCCTCCACCTTGTATACAAGGGAGGGATTTGTCACAGTTGCACTAAGCTGGATTATCATGAGTATTTTCGGCGCGATTCCCTTCGTGCTCTCAGGCGATATTCCTTCCTACGTGGATGCTTTATTCGAGACGATTTCCGGTTTTACGACTACGGGCGCCAGCATCCTTACCGATGTGGAAGCGCTCTCCCACGCCAGTCTTTTCTGGCGCAGTTTTACGCACTGGATCGGCGGCATGGGCGTTTTCGTTTTCATCATGGCAATTCTCCCTTTAATGGGCGGATCGACAATGAATCTGATGAAAGCGGAAAGCCCCGGTCCTTCTGTCAGCAAGCTTGTACCGCATGTCAAAGATACTGCCAAGATCCTCTATGGCATCTACATTGCCATTACGCTCTGCGAGGTTCTGCTGTTATGCGCTTTCGGCATGCCTCTTTTTGATTCGCTTACGACCAGCTTCGGTACGACAGGAACAGGCGGCTTCGGCATCAAGAATGACAGTATCGCCGGCTATTCGCCCGCCTTGCAGATCATTGTGACGGTATTTATGATTTTAAGCGGCGTGAACTATACATTCTATTTCTGCCTCCTGTCGCGCAGAATTAAGGATGCATTCCGCATCGAAGAAGTGCGCTGGTATTTTTGCATCATTCTGGTTTCTGCCGGAGTGATTGCTTACAACACGAGCTCGTTATACCCGACCACATCCGAGACTGTGCGTCACGCATTTTTTCAGGTCGGTTCCATCATCACGACGACCGGATACGCGACCACGGATTTCAACTTATGGCCGCCAATGTCCCAGACGATTCTGGTTATTCTGATGTTTATCGGCGCCTGCGCAGGAAGTACGGGCGGTGGTATGAAGGTTTCCCGGCTGGTCATCCTTTTTAAGACCATCCGCAAGGAGCTTTCCCTCATCATCCATCCGCGCGAAATCCGCAAAATCCGCATGGACGGTCATGTGGTAGAACACGCTACCCTGCGCTCGACCAATGTATTTCTGGTTATTTATTTCGTGATTTTGCTCATTTCAACGCTGCTTGTCAGCGTCGATGAGTTTGATTTTACAACGAACTTTACCGCGGTCGCCTCCATGCTAAACAACATCGGACCTGGACTTAATCTCGTGGGACCGACGCAGAATTTTTCCATTTTCTCCGTCTTTTCCAAGTTTGTTCTGATGTTTGACATGCTTGCCGGAAGGCTCGAGCTGTTTCCGCTTATGATTCTGCTCATGCCGTCCACCTGGCGCAAGAAATAATACCCTGTTAAGGAGGATCTATGCAAAATAACCATCCTTTTGCCGGACATGCTCTGGCGCTCTTTTCCGTGTTTGTCTGGGGCACGACCTTTATCGCGACCAAGCTTCTTCTTGAAGTTTTCGAACCGGTAGATATCCTTTTCTACCGGTTTCTTATCGGGTATGTCATGCTGTGGATCTTATATCCGCATCCCCTGCATGTTGCCGAAAAAAGAGAAGAGCTGCTGTTTTTTATATCGGGGGCGAGCGGCGTCACCATCTATTTTCTCTGTGAAAATTTTGCGCTGACCTACACCTATGCCTCCAACGTGAGCATTCTCGTCGCCACCGCGCCGTTTCTCACAGGGCTTTTATCGCACTTTATCACCAAAGAGAAGCTGCACCGGGCATTTCTGGTCGGTTTTGTTCTGTCCATGGCAGGTATTGTCCTGATTACCGCGAATGGAACGCTCGCCCTTAAGTTAAATCCCCTGGGCGATCTTCTCGCGCTCGGCGCTTCGTTTTGCTGGGCAGTATACTCTCTTACTACAGTTATGGTACAGAAATCCGGCTATCCCTCAATTGCCGTGACAAGACGCATCTTTTTCTACGGTCTTATCACCATGCTTCCCGCCATGCTTTTCTGCGGCTATGAATGGCGGCCGGATGCGCTGTTTACACCATCTTCTATCGGACTTTTGCTGTTTCTGGGTCTGATTGCCTCGGGACTTTGCTATATTACCTGGAACAAAGCGCTCGACCTTCTGGGTGCGGTGCACGCCAGCGTCTACATCTATCTGGTTCCGGTCGTCACGCTTGTTTTCTCCTTTTTTATTCTGGATGAACGGCTGACTGCGATGTCCCTTGCCGGGTGCATTCTGATTCTCGCCGGGCTTTTCTTATCGCAGCGTAAGTAGTATACTAGAAACAGTACGCAGTGCCGGGACAAATGCCGCAGCGAAGGAACAACATTTCGGGCACAGCGAAGGAATCATGTTTTCGGATAACGCACTGCGGTGAAATAAATCAACAACAGAAAGAGGATTCTTATGTGGATTGCAGATAACTGGAAAGATTATGAAGTGATTGACTGCTCAAAGGGCGAGAAATTAGAGCGTTGGGGAAATTATATTCTCGTACGCCCCGATCCCCAGGTCATCTGGGATACGCCAAGAACCCAAAAGGGCTGGCGCAAAATGAACGGGCACTACCACCGCAGCGCGAAGGGCGGCGGCGAGTGGGAGTTTTTTGATCTGCCCGAACAGTGGCAGATCCATTACGGCAGTCTTACCTTCAACCTAAAGCCCTTCAGCTTCAAGCATACCGGACTTTTCCCGGAACAGGCAGCCAACTGGGATTGGTTCTCCGCCAAGATCAGACATGCCAACCGCCCGGTTAAGGTCCTAAATCTCTTTGCCTACACGGGAGGAGCCACACTTGCCGCAGCATCTGCCGGAGCGAGCGTCACGCATGTGGACGCTTCTAAGGGCATGGTGACCTGGGCGAAGGAGAACGCTGTTTCCTCCGGACTTAAGGACGCTCCGATCCGTTGGATCGTGGACGACTGCGTCAAATTCGTAGAGCGTGAGATCCGCCGCGGCAACCATTATGATGCGATCATCATGGACCCGCCGTCCTACGGCAGAGGACCCAAGGGCGAAATCTGGAAAATTGAGGACGCTATTTATCCTCTCGTACAGCTCTGCGAACAGCTTCTTACGGACGATCCGCTGTTCTTTTTGATCAATTCTTATACGACAGGCTTACAGCCCGCGGTGTTGAGCTACATGATGAACACCGTATTAAGAAAATACCGCGGCACGATCACCGCGGATGAAATCGGGCTTCCGGTCTCCTCAAACGGGCTGGTGCTGCCGTGTGGGGCAAGCGGAAGATTTGAGCGATAGAAATGTACGTCGTCAGGCGCACGCAGAAGAAAAGCGGTTGTGTGAAGTAATTTTTTCACACAACTGCTTTTTATGATTTTAGATAGTCTTCCGCCTCCCGCACAGTATTCACCATATACTCCATCGCCTCCACCGGGTACTCTCCTGCGGCTGTCTCTCCGGTCAGCATCACAGATGCCGCGCCTTGCTGCACCGCGCGGAAAATATCTGACACCTCGGCTCTGGTCGGAACTGCCGTCCGCTCCATGGACGCCAGCATCTGCGTGACGACCATAAACGGTTTTCCCGCCTCCCTGCACATCTCTGCAATCTGTTCCTGTATGACCGGAAGCTTCCAGAGCGGCATTACATTTCCAAGGTCGCCTCTCGCAATCACGATTTCATCGCAGTATGGCAGCAACTCCGGAAGCCGCCTGACGCCATCCATATTTTCGATTTTCGCAAAAATCTGAATTTCCTCCGCGTCTACATTTATTAAAGCCTGTTTTAAGTTCTTTAAATCTTCTTGATTTCGCACGAACGGAAGCATCACTCCCGTAATTCCATATTTCTTTGCCAGGCTGATATTTTCCAGATCACTTTCCGTTAAGGTCGGCGCTTCTATCGTGACTCCCGGAAGGGCAATACTCTTGCCGCTCTTTAGCACGCCTTTGCGCAGCACTCTACATTCTGCCGCGCATCCCGTTCGGGTGCGGAATAGTTCTTCCGTTTCTAACAGAATCTTCCCGTCATCCACCAGAATTTGCTGACCGCTTGTAAGGTGCGGCAGGATCAATTCCGGCACTGGAAGCTCTGTCGGGTCGAACAGGTTATTCTGCCCCTCTGCCACAAGTGTCAGCGCATCCCCCACGAGCAGCTCCCTCTCCGTCCCAAGCTTCCCAAGGCGAAGTTCCGGTCCGCGGAGATCCATCAGGATTTCCGGCTCATTTTGATTGCCGGCATCCGCCCGACAGCGTTCTGTTTTCTTATATGCAAGTTTAATATTTTCAATCCATTCTGAACTCTCCGGCAAATTCGAGTGTGATAGATTTACCCGTATGCCCGTCATTCCTTTTTCAAATAAACGGACCAGCGTGTCCGCATCGTGGCAGGCTGGTCCGATCGTTCCGTAAATCTTTGTATATGTCATACTCCATATCTCTTTTCGATAATCATTTGATTCTCTACATTTATCCAGTAGTTTTTCTGCGCTCTTTTTACTTTTTAAATCTGGTTATAACATCTTTTTCTTCCGTAAGAAGAGCATTGTGATAATGCAGATCAGCAGCGTGATCACGCAGATAATCAGAAAGCCGTGCGGCGTATCTGAAAACGGCATCCAGCGCTCATCCACATTCATTCCGTAGATTCCCGAAATTACGGTAGGGATTGCCATTACAATCGTAATTGAAGTCAGATACTTCATGACGTTGTTCAGGCGGTTATCAATCACAGATGACATCAGTTCCCGCGTACCGTTGATGATATCACGGTAAATCGACGTCATCTCAATCGCCTGCCGGTTCTCGACGATAACATCTCCGAGAAGCTCTTTATCCTCCGGGTACTGCTCCAGCCGCTTATAGCGCGTCAGACGGTCTAAGACTACGCCGTTCGCCCGAAGCGACGTTGCAAAGTAGACCAGCGTGGATTCCAGTTCATGAAGATCAATGAGATCGATGTCCTCCGTGTGCTCTCCGATCCGCTCTTCAATCTCTGTCCTGCGCTTATCAATGATGCGCAGATTCATCTGGTAAATCGTCGCCGTGCGGTACAGAATCTGATATACGAAGCGCAGACGCTTCTTTGTGCTGAACTCCTTCACCCTGTTCAACACGAAATTCTTAAGCACCGGCGTATCTTCCGTGCAGATTGTCACAATAATATCCTGCGTCAGAATAATGCCGAGCGGGATTGTCGTATAAGACTGCTTCTCATGACGTATCTCTGTCGTCGGAATATCCACAAGAATCAGCGTGTAGCCGTCCTGCAGCTCGATACGGGAACTCTCCTCCTCGTCGAGCGCTGCCTTGATATCGTCAATATCCACATTAAGCGTATCTGCAAGTTCCTCGCACTCCTGCTGGGATGGGCTTATCATCTGCACCCACACGCCTCCCTGCAGCCGCTCCTCCTCATGTATCACCTGATTGTCCGTCATAAAATACTTAACCATATTCACGCCCTGTTCCCCGGACACCGGGGCCTTTCTATCCGTTTGTTCCCTCTCACGGCAAAAGGGCGGTACGCCCCTATCTGTCGTATATCATCTGGTATGCGTTCAGGTTCAATACCCGCCCGAACTTCACACCCGCATTCCTGATCTGACCACAATAAGAAAAACCAAATGTCTCATGCATATGAATACTCGCTTCATTCTCGCTCGTAATCAGCGAAATCACCGTTCCGATCTCTTTGCACGCTTCTGCATAGGAAAGCGTCTCCCTCATCAGACTGCTGCCGATTCCACGTCCCCTGTCATCCTTATGCACATAGACGGAGATCTCCACTGCCGGGTCGAACGCCTTCCTGTCCCTATAGCGGGACAGCGACGCATACCCCGCCACTCTTCCATTCTCCTCGTATATATATATGACATAACGCCCGGTATGTTCGGCAAACCAGATCTCTCTGTCCTTCCTATCCTTTATTTCTGTGTCAAATGTTGCTGTTGTATGCAGAATGGCATCATTATAAATTTCCATTAACGCCGGTATATCCTTTTGCTCTGCCCTGCGAATCATGTCCACACCGTCTTTCCCTTACGTTCTATGCTCTTCTTCGGCGCAAAATAACAAAAGCCTTCGGAGTCCGAAAGCCTTTGCTCTTTTCTATCATACCACAGTTTCTATGGCACTGCCACGTTAAAATTGTAAAATTGTTGTAAATCAGCGTTTTCTTTCCGGAAGCTGCACCAGAACAATCGCCGCAAACATCAGCACACAGCCCGCAAGCTCCCGCGCGGACAATGCCTGTCCCAGAATCAGCCAGCCCGCGATCACCGACACCACAGACTCCAGACTTAAAATCAGAGACGCCACGGTCGGATTCATCCCCTTCTGCCCGACAATCTGAAGCGTATACGCCACACCGCACGAGAGAACGCCCGCATAGAGCACCGGGACCCATGCCTGCAAAATAAGCGCCATATCCGGCTCTTCAAACAAAAGCATCCCGATACCCGAAAGCAGCGCGCACACAAAAAACTGAATGCACGACATTTTCACCCCGTCCACCTTCGGCGCAAAATAATCGATCACCAGAATATGCACGGAAAACGCCAGCGCGCACAAAAGTACCAGAAAGTCCCCTTTTTGTAAGGAAAAGCCGCCGTCTGTCATGCAAAGCGTATAAAGCCCCGCCGCCGCCATCACAACGGCAACCCAGATGCGCAGTCCCGCCTTCTTCCGAAAGAAAATGCCAAGAATCGGCACGAGAACAATGTACATCGCCGTAATAAAGCCCGCTTTTCCGACTGTTGTATACTGTATGCCGATTTGCTGCAAATTGCTTGCGATAAAAAGCAGGACGCCGCAGCTTATCCCACCCAAAAGCAGCGTCCGATTTCCTTCCCGTGCAGCATTTCCTGACACTGCTTCCGTCTTCGCCTGTTCTGACAAAGGTTCTGCCGTCCGGTCATTTATTTTCTTAAGGAGTGCAATACACGGTATCAATACGACACCACCGATCAGATTCCGCACCGCATTAAACGTAAACGGTCCGATATACTCCATACCAACACTCTGCGCCACAAAGGCAACACCCCAGATCGTCGCCGTCAGAAAAAGCAAAAGCGACTGTCTTACCACAAACTTATTCATTCTCTTTCCTGCCTACTTTCCTGATTGGCATAACAAAACGATATGCCCTTGTCTATCCGGTAACCATGATCCAGCGGACCGCTGCCCGCTCCCAGATCAAGCATCGCCGCAATCGCCCCGGAAAGATACTCCTTCGCCAGTGCGACCGCTTCGTCAAGCGGCACTCCCTTTGCCAGATTCGACGCAATCGCAGAGGAGAGGGTGCAGCCTGTTCCGTGCGTGTTGGGATTGTCAATGCGACGCCCCCGGTACCAACGCGCGCTACCCGCATGTCCCGCCGCGCCGCCCGCACTGCCCGCCGCTGGTTTGTTTCCTTGCCACAGAACGTCGTTGGCGCCGCCTGCCGCGTGTCCGCCCTTTAGCAGCACGGCACAGCCGTATCTCTCCCTGATCTGCGCCGCTGCGCGCTCCATCGCCGCACTGCCTGTAATCTCCCAGCCGCAAATAGCCTCCGCCTCCGGGATATTGGGCGTAATCAGTGATGCCAGCGGAAAAAGCTCCCGTTCCATCGCCTCTATCGCGTCATCCTCCATCAGTCTGTGCCCGCTGGTCGAGATCATTACCGGATCTAATACAATATTTTTCGCCTGATACTTTCGGAGTGTTTCGCCAATCACATGAATCAGCTCCGCCGACATCACCATGCCGATTTTGACAGCGTCGGGATAAATATCGGTAAATACCGCCTCCATCTGCTGTGTCAGAAATTCCGGCGTCACCTCCATGATTCCCGCCACGCCGCATGTATTCTGCGCTGTCAGCGCCGTCACCGCGCTCATGGCATACACGCCGTTCGCCAGCATTGTCTTGATATCCGCCTGGATTCCCGCGCCTCCTGAAGAATCGCTCCCTGCAATCGTCAGCGCCGTTTTTCTTTTGCTATTCTCCATATGTAGTCTCTCCTTCCCGCTGCCTCTTTCGTTCTTCCGCTTGCGCCAGTCCTTCCCTGCCGACTCTTATCTTCTTCTGCCTGCGCCAGCCCTTCCCGCCGGCTCTTTCGTTCTTCCGCCTGCGCCAGCCCTTCCCTGCGTGCCGTTTACGGTCTTCTCCGCCGTATTTCCTTCCGTTTCAGGCCGTTCTTCTTCGCCTGCGGCGCCCAATTCATCTGCGCCGCCAGAAGATACATCCACCTCGGGAAACCGGTCGGCTGCACGAAAGCGTTCTCCATAACGGAATGCGCACTGATATGGGAAGCCAGCTTCTTTAAGCCCTCTCCCATCGCCTTATTGGGGCCTTGATCCATCGGCACATTTCTAAGACCTCCCATCATCTCTCCTGCGCCGATTGCAAGTGCACCGCCGTAGGTCAGCCCCATCCGCTCACACCAGTTCTTCACAATCGCAAGCTGAATCTGTGTCTGCTCTGCCTCGTAGAAGCCAAGATTCGATACGACATACACCGCAAGCTGCCCATAACTGCCCGCTCCGTCTGCATATAGCCGCTCCATCAGTTCAACTGCCTGCGCCGGAACTCCATCCACGTAGAGCGGCATCCCAAGCACAAGGGCGTCCGCCGTTGCCAGCTTTTCTTCCAAAACCGAAGCATCCGTTATCCGGTTCAACTGGATGCGCTCGCATGGCTCTTCGAGCAGTCCCTCCAGAAGTCCGAGAAAATAGTTGGAGTTGCTCTTTTCCCCGCGGAAACTGCAATTCAATAAAATTACCATGTAAACACCTCCCTAAGTTCTCCAACGGATTCTGCAAAAGAAATCTGTTCAACTTTCCCTTGAAAATTGACGGCGTTCGCCTCCACAAGCCGCCTTGCGGTGTCCTTTTCCGCATCCGTCAGATGCTCCCCGTAGAAAAACGCACGGATTCGGATATGATTCCCGTAACGCGCCTTATGGTGCATTTCTCCTCCGCGGATCTGAAAATAGGGCAGCACATACGAAATCGAACGATCCATCACATTTTTGACAAACGGGCTGTAGCTTCCGAAGCAGCAGCGGCTGATGATTACAATTTCCTCCGTCTTTCCGTAGAGTTCTCCCAATTTCTGGTATTCATCCGCAAGCACGCACTGCCCCGGCGTTTTCACCCAGCAGCCAAAACAGCCGATGCACTTCTTCATATTCCCATTGTTCAGGATGACTTCCACATCCTGCGGCGCTCCTTCGAACTTCGCCCATTCCTCTTTCGGTAAATCACATATCACAGTTCTCATAGGTATCCTCTTCTTCCCATCGCCTCCGCGGTCAATCACAGACAACTGCTTTCCGCAGATTCTTTTTTCTGATTATAACGCCATGCAGACCTCTGTTGAAGTGACCCGTATCATCCCCTGGCATGACAAATGTCACATTTTCCCCAACAACGCTTCCGTGAGCCTTTCACAATAAATATCCGCACGCGCTCTGATTTCGCCCTGCTCCTTTTGGCTTGCCGCGTCATAAAGCCCGACGGTTCGGAAACCTGCTGCCTTCGCCGTCTTTATCGCGTAGAGCGCGTCCTCGAACACCCATGTCTCCCCCGGCTTCGTTCCAAGGCACTCCGCCGCCGCAAGAAAAATATCCGGACTGGATTTGCCCGCGCCCACCTCCGTACAGGTGAACATCTTCTGAAAATACGGCGCAAGTCCGGTGCGCGCAAGCGCCGCCTCTGCCATCGGACGGTCTGTCGACGTGGCGACGACCATCGGAATTTCCTCCCGCCTTAAACGCTCCAGAAATTCCCTCACACCCTCTTTGGGCTGTACCGCAGTCTCATACGCTTCAAACACGATGCCGTTTACGCCCGCCACAATCGTCTCCTCATCCTCTGTGAGCCCGTATTTGTCCTTCACATAGCGCGCGCCCTCGCGCATACTCATAGAAAAGAGAACCTCCGAAAGCTTCTCCTCTACCCGGATTCCTTTTCTCTGCAAATACCGCTCGCTCGCATGTTCCCACACCGGCATAGAGTCGAGCAGTGTTCCGTCCATATCAAAAATTGCGCCTCTTATCATCTGACCGTTCCTTTCCCAATCACAGCCGCCTGCTGCCCCGGCTTTTCTCCGATTGCTGACTGTGCTCTGATTTCTCACTGTTTGACATCCGTCTTTACATCTTACACCCGTATCATCTGCTCTGACAGCTTACGCAGCTCTGCTGTCGCCGCCTCTATATCCTTCTGCGCAAAAATAGCGCTGATAACCGCCACGCCGCACAGCCCGTTTCCGCCAAGCTGCAAAATATTCTCCCTGTTAATTCCGCCGATTGCAATCACCGGAATCTTCACCGCTTCACAGATTGCCCGGATCGTGTCGTGGCTGATGTTTCCGGCATCCGGTTTCGAGCTGGTAGAAAATGCCGCTCCCACGCCAAGATAGTCCGCTCCGTGTGCTTCGGCGCGGAGTGCTTCTTCCACATTGTGCGCAGACACGCCGATAATCTTATCCTGCCCTAAAATCTCCCTGACATTTCCCGCCTCCATATCATCCTGCCCCACGTGCACGCCGTCCGCGTCTATCTCCTTTGCAATGCGCACATTGTCATTGATGACAAACGGAACGCCATATTGTTTACATAACTCCTTAATCTCCGCCGCCTCCGCAAGAAACGCCTCCTCGGTCAGATACTTCTCCCGAAGCTGCACAAAGGTCGCTCCGCCTCTTAGCGCCTTCTCCACCTGCATACAGAGCGTCTCTTCGCCAAGCCAGCTTCGGTCTGTCACCGCATAAAGCAGCAAATCCTTTTTATCGCACTTCATATTTTGCCATCCTTTCTAAGGTCCCGCCATCCATCCGGTATACCGCGTCGATGATGCGGTTCCGGTAGGCGGCGTTCCCCTCTTCCTCCTTTAAATTTGCCCATGCGATCTCACCGGCAGTCTTCATCACACAAGCCGCCGCAACCGCTGCCGTAAGCGCATTTTGGGGATTGGACGCAACAAACGCCGTCATAAGCCCGGAAAGCTGACAGCCTGTTCCGGTAACACGGCTCATTTCCGCCCTGCCGCCGCGGATAACATAGCAGCGTGAACCATCAGAGATCAGATCGATTCCGCCCGTCACCGCCACAATGCTGTGAAGCTGTTCTGCCGCCGTTCTGACAAATGCAAGTGCCTCTGAAAGATTCTCCTCCGTGACAGCATCCGCCGCAAGCGCGTCCACACCGGAAGCCTTCTGCTTTAATCCGCACAGAGCTTTGATTTCCGAAATATTACCGCGAATCACATCAAAGTGAAGTTCCGCAAGCAGTCCGTCCGCTGCTTCTCTTCGAAATTTGCTTGCCCCGACGCCGACCGGATCGAATAACAGCACATGTCCGCGTTCATTCGCCCGTCTGCCTGCCGCGTGCATCGCAGCAATCGTCCGCTCGCCCGGCGTTCCAAGATTTATATTAAGCCCTGCCGCACATGACGTAATTTCCGCCGCTTCCTTTGGCTCGTCCGCCATGATCGGTTTTGCTCCACATGCGAGCAGCATATTCGCAACGTCTCCCGCTGTGACATAATTCGTAATGCAGTGTATCAGCGGCGTCGTCTTTCTTACATTTTCCATGCATTCCCGCAGCATTCCGCTTCCCTCTTTCTCTTCGCATCCACAGACAGCATATCTGCGCATCTGCGGCACTTTATTTTTTCTTTCCAAATTTTAGAAATATATTATAACATATTAAGATATTCTTCACTTTGCCGTCAAGGTTCTGACACAATTTCCCTGTAAGATAAAATCATCAAAAGGAGCTGTTGAGTTTTGACTTCACTGTTAGGGTTCTGTCAGTTCCGCCTAAAAACTCTCCTGCCGGCTCTGCCGTCGGGATTTACATATAGAACCTAAGGCTTCCTGCAAGGTGCCCATCACCGTGCAGCCGCCTCATGGAAAAAGACTTTAGAAAGTATCTCCTACATTTTCTAAAGTCTTTTTATATCTCATGAGAAAGCTCCCTTGTCATTACAATTCAAACGAAATGCTTCCGTCCTCCATGAGAAAACATGGAATTCCAATATTTCCCGCTTCTTTTATCTCGTCAAATTCCGCCCGCATATCACGCAGCCGCAGAAATTCCTTGAGATTTGCCGTGGAATCCGTGATACTGATATACTCGCACTCGATTCCCTTTTTCTTTAAAAGCTTATCTGCCTCCACACAATCCGGGCAGAGCATCGTTCCGTAAAATTTCATCGTTATCCTTCTTCCTTCTGCCATCTTCCTGACGCATCAGGGGGTCTTCCCTCCGAATGCTGCTTTGCCGACATTTCCTCACTTCCACTTACTCTCCGGCACCTTCCGCTCCTTTAACCGCTTCTTCACAAAGGTGGAAAACAGCGCATAGAGCACAGAGCACAGCGGAATAAACACAAGAATGCCAGGGATGCCAAACAGATTTCCTCCAATCGTCACGGCTGCAAGCACCCAGATGGACGGCAGTCCGACAGAGTTCCCCACAACGTGCGGATAGATCAGATTTCCCTCCACCTGCTGCAGCACAAGAAACAGAACCAAAAACCACACCGCCTGAATCGGATTCACCATCACAATCAGAAGCATCCCGACCGCACAGCCGATAAACGCACCGAAAATCGGTACCAGCGCAGTAAGCGCGATCACAATTCCGGTCAGCATCGCATACGGCATACCAAGCAGCGACATCGAAATCACGAACATCGTTCCGAGAATCACAGCTTCCACGCACTGTCCTGACAGGAAGCTTGAAAACACCTGATTCGACAATCGCAGCACCGAAAGTATCTTCTCTGTGACCTTATCCGGGAACAGCGCATAGAGCACCTGCTTTCCCTGTCTGGAAAGCTTCTCCTTCTGGAACAGCACATAGATGGAAAACGTAAATGCAATCACGAACGTTGTCACTCCGCTCACAATGCCGGAGAAGATTCCGACGCCGGAGCTTACCAGACCCGACGCAATCGACTGCACGAAATTCACGATGGAAGTAGAAATAGACGACCAGTCAATATCGAGTTCCTCGATTGCCGGGGCAAGTGCAGGATACTGACTTGGAATATCGGAAAGCCATTTCTGTACCGCTTTGATTGCCACCGGAATCTGCTCGGCAAGCAGCGTAATCGTATTTCCAAGCTCCGGGATCACGACCACGAGCGCCAGCGTGATGATACCGATAAAGCAGGCGAGCGTTAGCAGATACGCTACCGGCCTTCTCCATTTCTGAAATTTTTTGTTCTTGGGAAACAGGTACTTCTCAATCTTCTTCATCGGCACATTGGCAATGAACGCCAGCGCACCGCCGATGAGAAACGGCATAATAATGCCAAGCACAAAACGCACCGCGCCGATTACCACGTCAAAATGCTCAATTCCGCAATACAGCAGAATTGCAAACGCAATGACCTGCATCAAATGTCTCTTCGTCTCCTTCGATAATTCCATAAGCCCTCCATATTTTTCATCAAACAACGTAGCAGTTCAGCCTTCGGCTTCCTGCTACAGGCATCAAGCCATGCAAAAACCGCTTCGCGGTTGGCTTGATGCATCTCCGAACACTACGCTTCCTCACGGACTTAGCAATAAATGCTAAGTCCTGACTGAACTGTTATCAAACAACAGCAATTCCGGCGTTTCCCATGCCAAGACAGATCAGATACAGAATCAGCAGATGCACCGGATAAAACGCATAGAACAAATACTTGATATTTAACCCGCGCTTCCCGTTATAAAATGCAATCGGAATAAACGCCACAATCGCCGGAAGTTCCCACCAGCAGAACGCCAGACAGCCCGCAAGAATCTGTAAGCCTCTGATCTTTCTGGTGAGGTATAACACCAGAATCACCATCACGCCCTTGGCGTCATAATCGGTATGCATCAGATACGCCAGCCCCATGCCGCCAAGCGTGATCGCCGCCATAAGCACTGCACGCACCGCCGTGTGCCACTCATTCTTCTCATAAGCAGCGTCAAACGCCATTATTGTAAGCAGTCCGATCAGCAGCGTGAAAAATACATTCTGATAACCAAATTCCAGCGGCGTACCGCTGAATGCGAGATCAAACGGCACCTCGGAAACCAGCGCAAACAAAAGCAGCCGGAGCGCGTATTTCTTCCTGTCTCTTGTATGGTCAAAGCCCTCCACCAGAAGGAAACAATAGATTGGAAATGCAATTCTTCCGATATCCCGCATCCCGAAATAAATCTGGTAGAGCGCCGGCGTTCCCTGCCCTGTGACTAACAACCTCGCAAGCACCGCCGCTGCAATATGATCGATCAGCATTGTAACGACCGCAATGAGCTTTAACGTGCTTCCGCTCACTCCATGTGTCCGCATATGTTCCAGTCCTTCCCGAATAATAAAAGAAAAGAGGAGAAACGCTTTTCTTTCCTTCTCCTCTTTTTCCGTACATTTAACCTACAAATTCCTCCACACATCTGCGGTATGCCGCCACCGGATCATCCGCCTGTGTAATCGGTCTTCCCACAACAATGTAGTCCGAACCAAGCTCCTTTGCCTTTGCAGGCGTCGTCACGCGCTTCTGATCGCCGACGTCTCCGTCCGCAAAGCGGACTCCCGGCGTAATCGTAAGAAATTTCTCTCCGCAGACCGCATGTACCTTGCCTGCCTCCAGCGGTGAACACACCACGCCGTCAAGTCCTGCTTCCATCGTATTCTTCGCATAGTGCATCACTGTCTCGTCGATCGGTTTCTCAATCCAAAGTTCCTGCTGCATTACTTCCTCGCTCGTGGAGGTAAGCTGCGTTACCGCGATAAGCAGCGGTCTGGTGCCGTCCGGTCTGGTCAACCCTTCCAGCGCTGCCTGCATCATGCCCTTTGTTCCTGCCGCATGGACATTGCACATATCCACGTCAAGCCCGGAAAGCACCGCCATGGACTTTCTCACCGTGTTCGGTATATCATGAAGCTTTAAATCAAGGAAAATCTTGTGTCCCATGCTCTTGATCTGACGCACGATGTCCGGTCCCTCGGCATAAAAAAGTTCCATTCCGATCTTAACGAACGGCTTTTCCTCCTTGAACTTTCCGAGAAATTCGATGACCTCCGCCTTGCTGTTAAAATCACATGCAATAATAACGTCTCTTCCCATTCTATTATCCTCCGTTTCATGTCTGTGGCTATTATACACTTGCACCCGTTGTTTGACAAGAGATTCCTGCCCCGGTTTCCGCATTCCTGCCCCGAGTTTCGCAGATTTGTCCTGTGCAAGCTGTTACATGGACTTTGTTCTGCTGCAAGCTGTCGCATGGACTTTGTTCTGCTGCAAGCTGCCGCATGGACTTTGTTCTGCTGCGGCTTTTATGCGCCAGATTCTTATTTATGCACATGAAAACGCCTGCATATTTTTTGGCATAGTTTTGGCATATTTCCACGGCATACCGCATATACTTTATGGGGGTGATTACATGTATCTGATTATCGGTATGCTGATTGCGATTGTTACTGCAAAATACGGGCTGTGCCTCTACTACGGCTTAAAGCCACACAGCGACCGCAAGTGACTGTCGGATGGAAACAGTAACAGGAAAACGGCCCCTTTCATGGAAGCCGTTTTCCTGTTACGAAGCACTTTTTTTCAATTGTAATTACCAAACAGCACTGCCGGGATGAATAATCGTCCGTCCTAAACGATGCAGCCGCTCCCATGTATGCTCAAAAAACATCTGATATGCCGGGCACAGATAATTCAGCCCAGGTTTTCCATCTACAAAAGGCTCTCTCCATCTGCGGCATCCGCCTCTGCAAAGAGCGCGGTATGGACATGATGTGCATTTCTCCGCCACATGACGCGAAACCTCTACAAACTGCCTTGCAGCTTCCTTCTGTAACAACCCCGAAAAACTATCCTCAATCGTCCCAAGCTTCCACTCTTCCGTACAATAGAAATCACACGGATAAACGCTTCCGTCTCCTTCCACGACAAAGTAGCAGTTGCAGCATCCATTCATACCGCACTCCTCCGGCGGATATCCCACCGTCATTTGCGCAAGATTGGAAAACATACGGACATCCATGATCTCGCCATGTTTAAAGTCTTCATACCACAAATCAAAAAATTGGCACAAAAACTTTCCGTAGGCCTCCGGCGTTACTGCATAGGGGTTACGCGCTGATGGACTATTTCTTCCAAGTTCGTCCATGCAGGGAATCAACTGAACATACGGAAAATGATTCCTCTTATAGAATTTATAAAAAGCGCTTGCTTTTCCCGCAGTTTCATTTGTCACGACCGTCAGGATATTAAAATTCACCCGATACTTCCGCAGAATATCAACCGTCTGCATCAACCGTTCAAAGGTTCTCTGTCCCTTGGCATCCAGACGGGCAGAATCATGGAGTTTGCGCGGTCCATCCAGGGACAGCCCCACCAGGAAATCATTCTCATTTAAGAACTTTGCCCACTCTTCATCAATTAAAATGCCATTTGTCTGAATCGTATTTTCAATGATTAAATTCTTATCGTTATATCTTCTCTGAAATTCCAGCGCCTTGCGGAAAAAATTAATTCCCGCCAAAGTCGGTTCTCCTCCTTGAAACGCAAATGTCAAAGAGCCATCGGCATATGCAATAGCTCTTTGAATCAGCAATTCCAAGGTTTCCTCCGACATGAATCCAAGACTGTATTTCTCCCGGTTACTGCTCAGGCATTTATAAAAGCAATACTTACAATCGATATTACAATTTGCAGATGTTGGTTTAATTAATATGCTTGCTGCCGGCATTCCTTTCTCCTATCAACATTTTTCAATCTAAGCTGCTCAATCCTTATCATACACTGAGGTATATTTATTTACTTTAAGGGCAGTCACCTCTGAAACCCGCTTCCTTTATTCAACATGTAATGCTTTATTTAAGTCTTCCTCTGCATCAACTGTTGTCGCTGCAACATCAATGATAACTTCCTTCACCTCTCCCTTATATTCAAATGGTGAAGCATAGTCATTATCATATACGGACGTAAATTTGTTCTGCTTCAAAGAGGTAAGCGTTCCTGCTCCGACTGTATAGAAGAACTGCTCTACTTTCGTCGCGCCAACCTTTTTATCATTGACATAAAGGCCTGCCTCTGCCTGATGTTCACCTACAACTACGAAATCCAAGCGTACCTTAACTTCACCTAATGGCAGTTCTGCATCTGATTCTGCAATATAAAAAGTATCTGCATCCAGATTATACACAAACTTGGGCTTATTATCCTTGATATATAATGACAATCCGCCGAATCGGTCACCCTTGGCAAGCAATGCACCTTCCTCCGCAGTATCCGTTCTGTTAAGTGTTATAATAACTGAGTGAGTTCTCGTTCCAAGCCCAGGATCGCTTACCAGATTGTATGGGTAACGTACATTCTTATACACATATGTCTTTGCCGGAAGAGCCATACGTCCGTGTACCTCCTTTATAGCATCGTGACTGTGAAGCATACCTGTTTTAAGCATCGGAAATACTCCATACCGCCCTGCCTGAATAAGCCACTCTTCCTTCAACTCTTCAAGTTTTTCAGGATATTTCTTCGCCACATCATGCTTTTCCGAATAATCCTCATCCACATGGTAAAGTTCCCACACATCATCTGCATAATTTATTCCAAAGGAATCGTTGAATGTATGATTTACTACCGCCTTCCAGCCATCTTTGTAGATTGCACGATTACCATGCATCTCAAAATATTGTACCGTCTTATCTGTTCTGGCATCCTTGTCTTCAAAGGTTTTCTTAAATGAGATTCCCTGTAGAGGCTCCTGCGCCACACCCTTTATATTTTTCGGTTTTTCAAATCCCAATACATCAAGAATCGTTGGCGTAATATCTGAAACATGTACAAACTGACTTACTACGCTGCCCGGCTGTCTTATGGCTTCCGGATAGCGAACAATCATCGAATCCTTGACTCCGCCCTCATATGTCCACTGCTTATACCATTGAAATGGCGTATTTCCGGCATTTGCCCATCCTGTCGGATAATGCGGCTGTGAAAACTCATTTCCCAAGGTATCATAATTCTGAAGGGCAAGCTCTACATCTCTGGGATATTCCTCCAGAATATCCATACTTGTATTCAGATTGAAGTGACCGTCTTTACCTCCTTCTGCGGATGCCCCATTATCAGAAAGCAGTACGATTATTGTGTTATCCAAGATTTCCTGCTCCCTCAGGAAATCAACCAGCTTTCCAATCTGTGCATCGGTATGCTCTAAGAAACCTGCAAATACCTCCATATATCTTGCGTAAGCCTTTTTCTGGTTATCCGTGAGATCATCCCATGCCTTTACATGCTCATTTCTCTCAGTAAGCTCTGCCTCCTGTGGGATAACTCCAAGCCTTTTCTGGTTTGCAAACCACTCCTCTCTAATTGCATCCCAGCCCTTATCAAACTTGCCCTTATACTTATCAATATATTCCTGTGGGGCATGGTGGGGGGAATGCATTGCACCATAAGCCAGATATAAGAAAAACGGCTGCTTGGGATATGAAAAATGATGTTCATAAATATAATGAATCGCATTTTCTGTCAAATCCTCTGACAAATGATATCCCTCACTCGCTTTCTTTGGCGCCTCTACCATTGTGTTGTCTCTGGTAAGCGTTGGATTCCACTGATCCATATCAGCCGCCAAAAATCCATAATAATTATCAAAGCCCTTGTTAAGCGGCCAATTATGATATGGTCCTGCACCGCTTCTCTCATCGTTTGCACTAAGATGCCACTTTCCTATAGCTATCGTATGGTAATCATACTCATGCAGCACTTCCGCTATCGTTCCATACTCCGGATTGATTCCTCCAAGATTATTTCTTGTCGAAAAATTTGTTTCAGCAACAGTACTAATTCCTACCGAATGGTGATTTGCTCCTGTGAGGAGGCTTGCTCTGGTGGCTGAGCAGATTGCCGTCGTATGAAAATTGTTATAACGCAGTCCCTCATTTGCCAACCGGTCAATATTCGACGTATGAATTGTTGAGCCATAGCATCCTAACTGTGCAAACCCGGTATCGTCCAATACTATGTATATTACGTTCGGTTTCCCGTCGGAAGGACTTTTTACAGTAGCATAGCTAAATTTTGTATCATTAATCGTCCTTCCTATTATTCCATTAAATTTTCTCTTATCTGCCATTTTCTTATCCCTCTATACATATGTTTCAAATTCTGATGAAATAGTTATCTTATTATTCTGCCAACTCGTCCACAGCCTTCTGATAATAACTTGTATCAAAGAATGAATCTATGTCAACTGCTTCCGAAATCAATGAATGATTTATTAACCATTCATTTAAGTTCTCATAATATGCAAGGCTTTCGTCCGTGATTTCAGGCAATAGATATACCAGCGAAGTATCAAATGCATACTGTGCTTCATAGCAGTCTGCTCCAATCTGCGCTGATGCAACAGCATCATATAAATCCTGTGGATTTGCAACAGCATCCTCATAGGCACGAATTAACGCTTTATTAATTGCGACACCAACCTCAGGATCTTCCTCTAATACAGAGCTTGCAACCTCAAATAAATATGAAGTGTGACCATCCTCCACCTTAGTGCTGTCATCTAAAACATTTCCTATGCCCAGCCCTTCAAAATATACCAGAGACGGAAGTGTCATAACATATGCATCTGCTTCCCCTGTTGAAAGCAGCGATGTCGCGTCTGTTGCATTGATAATCTCTACTGCATCAACATCAATATCATATGCGGCAACATAATGTTCCCAATAATACTGAGCTGTCGTTCCGGTCAGAACAATTACTTTTTTCCCTTCAAGGTCCTTTGCAGAAGTAATATCGCCTGTTGCCAAAACACCGAATTGCTGCTTCTTATTTACTGTTGCAACAACAGTTGTATCAATTCCATTACTCTTGCTTGTAAACGCCGGAAAATCTCCGTATACTGCCGCATTTATATCTCCGGCAGCCAATGCTTCATTGATCTCGGGACCGGCTTCCTGAAAAGCGACAATATTTGCTGTGTACCCAACCGCATTCAGTTCCTCCTCAAGATATCCATTATTACATGCAAGATTTGCAATTTCCATGGCAACTGAATCATCCGAACCTGCTGCACCGATGTTTAACTTCTTAAACGTCTCTTTTCCCTGTTCCGCAACACTTCCTGTACTTTCTGTTCCTCCCGTACTTTCCGCACTTCCTGCACTTTTCGCATTGCCGGAATCTGTGTCTGCGCAAGCGGTGAGTCCTCCAAGGACTAAAGCTGTTCCTAATAATAATGCTGATATTTTTTTACTGTTCTTCATTTTTTCCTCCTCTTTCTATTCCTTATCCGTGATACCATTTCTCATACGTCGTATATGTCTGCATCGTGGTAACCCCCCTACTGATTTCTTTCGCATTTTCATTCTGTCACTCCTTCGTGTTTATTTTCTGCCATGGCGTTGACAGACCAAACAAATAGCCAATCAATTTATCCATAAGCACACCCACAATTCCAATCACAATCATGCAGATAATAACGATATCCGATCTCATCATACTTCTCGCATTACTCATTCTATATCCAAGACCGCTGGTTGCCGCAATCAGTTCCGCAGCTACCACCGCCATCCAGGACACCCCAAGTCCAAGCCTAAGCCCTACAAGCATCTGCGGCAAAGCATGGGGAAGATATACTCTCGCAAATGTCTTCCAGGGATTTAACTTATACAGCTTTGCGACCTCCAGATAACTATCCGGTGTGCTTGAGATTCCGCTTTCCGTATTCACCAGAACCGGGAAAAACGCTGCAAGCACTATAATAATTACTTTTGAAGACTCTCCAATTCCTGCCCATAGAATAATAAGCGGAATCCACGCAATCATTGGTATCTGGCGTATGACCGTAATCATGGGAAGCAGCATTTCCCTCACCGTCCGGAACATTCCAATCAAAGAACCCAATATAATCCCCAAGGCAGCTGATAACAAATATCCTTTAACCACTCTGCCTATACTGATCAGCAAGTCCTCCTTAAGCTGCCCCGACTTAAGCATTTCAACAAATGTATTGCCCACTCTCGGAATATCCGGAAGGATTCCAACCGGAATCGAACCATATGTCGTCACATACCACCATGCAAATACTACCAATACTGGAAGAATCAATGCCAAAATGGTTTTTCTGATCCAATCTTTTTTCATCTTTCGCATCTCCCCCCTGACTTAGATATTGTACTCAATCTCATATTCCACATCCGAATCTTCAAAGAAGTAATTATAGATTTTCTTCTTATAAGCTGCGAACTCTGCGCTGCCGCGTCTCTTTGACTGAACCGGATCGGTCTTAATGATTTCTTTGATTTCTCCCGGTCTGGCAGACATAACAACAATCCGGTTTCCCAGATAAATCGCCTCGTCAATATCGTGCGTTACCATAATCATTGTCGTCTTCTCCTCTTCCTGAATGCGGAGAATTTCTTTCTGCATCTGGATTCTGGTCAGCGCATCCAATGCCCCGAACGGCTCATCCAGAAGAAGAATACTTGGATTATTTGCAAGCCCTCGCGCGATTGCTGCCCTCTGGGACATTCCGCCGGATAACTGTGCCGGATAGCTGTTCTCAAATCCTGCCAGCCCTACCAGCTCCAGATGGCGTTTCACATTCGCCGCGCGTTCTTCCTTTGACAGGTCCTTTAGGCCAAATCCGACATTGTCCTTGATCTTAAGCCACGGAAGCAGTCTGTGATCCTGAAAGACCATTCCACACATCGGACCGGGGCCATTGACCGCATGACCGTTTCGTTCTACTACACCGTCCTCATAATCAACCAGACCGCATATGATCTTAAGCAATGTACTTTTTCCACAGCCGCTATGTCCTACGATCGTGACAAATTCTCCCTTTTCTACCTTGAGATTGATGTCACGCAATACCTCCATCGGCTTCTTATCCACTAAGAATTGCTTATTCAGGTGTTCCACGTTGATGATATAATCGCTCATCCTCTGTCCTCCTTACGGTCTTTTCCATTTATAGATTCCATATATTTCATGTTCTCTGCTTGATGTTGAATCGATTATATTTCCTACTATTCCTATTTGCAAACTATTTATCTGATAACGTTTTCACGAAACTCTGAAACGTTTCAGACTTTTTCACATTCCGGAACATTTTTCCACGTTTTTTCGCATAGAAAAAGACCGTTTTTTCATCGAAAACGGTCTTTTCTGAAAACGTAATCATCATTGATTTTTCTGGATTTTTTGTGTTTTTACAGCACATTTTTGATGCGCTTATATGTAATACGCAACGCTATTCCCTTATTTTCCCCTATATTTCTTCGATAAGTATCAGCATAATACGAATTGACTTCAATATAAATCAACAGAAATCAATCTCCTCATCCATTTTGATTTTAGCAATTCGGGATTTGTTTCTTTTACTACTTGCAAAAATTTCCTTGTGCTTTTATATAATTCATTCTCAAATTCCTGCAGTTCCACTTCCTCATTCCACTTAATTTCATTCGTCTTTTTATTAATAAAGTAAATTTCCATGTTTTCGCCCAATTTCATATTCATCTTATATAGATTCATTGTCAAAAGAATTATTTCATACTCCACGCCTTTTTTTATCATATTGACTCCATCTAACAAATGGTTTAACCAATATAAGATATCTTCCATTCCCTCCTCTTCTTCACATATTTTTCTATTAGGGCAAAATCCTACCTTTACTTGATTAATAACTAACTCAAAATATCCGGATATTATCCCATTCCATTCATTATTAAATTCATTTAGACTAATATTAGATAAGTCATCTGTAATAATCCACTCTATTTTTACCATTCTTACTCTCCTAATAAACTTATTATTTCTTCATATGTATATACATAATCGCCATATCCTGACTTAAAAACTCCATCTTCTAAATAAATAGTTATAGTATCATCTAAATATTTGAAGCTATATTCTCCTGTACTAATTCCATTACCGAGTGCCTCCTTATATCCATAATTCAAAGCTTCTACTATCTGTTCCTCTGTCCATGATTTATTAAAAAATGTCACTGTGTCTAGATAATTTTGAATTGCTTCTTCACTCATATATTTAAATTGATTTGCCACTCTTGATGGTGTGTGACGATTTAGTGGATGTTTTAACGCTGTGTTGGCTAAATCAGCAATATCACTACCTCCCTCTATAACATCATCTATCGTACTCACACCATTAGTCACCACATCATCAATAGCATTCACTTCACCTCCTACTACATCATCTATAACACTTACACCATTACCTAACACATCATCTACGGCATTCGCACTTCCGCCGATTACATCATCCACTACATTATCCACTACAGTTATACTTTTTTTCGCTATACTATTCGCTATCTTCGTTCCGCATTTCGATACGAAAGCCTTAATTGCACATATTACATCCCAAGATGTCGCTACATACATCAAACCCTCGCCAATTGGGGTTGCTATCGGATGTTGTGTACGGCTGTTTTCCAAGACTGCTTCATATGAAATAAGTTCCGCATATGGATTATCTTCTTCCGCGATCCACTTTTCCGTGTAACCCAACCATGTCCCCATAAATGGCATCCCATTGAACAAGCCAATCATAAAACTTGATACTGTGCTGCATTTATTTTCCAATGCGCACATGAGATTATACTCATGTCTTTCCTCCTCGCTCATCTCCGTCAACAAAATGTAATCATACATCGCCTCATTTGAGCAATATTTCAAGTCGTATTGTGTTGTTCCCTTTTTATAATAATTATCTATCATCACCTTCGCTTCATTTAATTCGACTTCTGTCATCTTATAATCAGTTGCGAGCCATGTACATATTTTCTCTATCTCCACACCTGTTCCCTCATTGTCACATGGTTCATAATTACTTTGCTCCACTGCGAACGGCATATCACCAAACACATTTAATGGATTCGTCACCGTCTTTTCCACCGCGCTCTGACCATTCAATTCCTGTAATAGATCTTGTGCTCCTGTGGTCGTCCGCTTGTTCGCATTAGAAGTCGTCTCGTCTCCATACAGTGTATCACATATTCCGCCCGGTATATAGCCGTTTGGTTCCAGTCCATTCAAATCCACCAGTTCCATCGGCTTATTCCAGCAATAACTGTACGGATTCAGCGTAAATGGTGCATCTGCAAATCCTTTGACCTTATCCTCACTGACAAATCTTCCGGCAGCGGCATCGTATCTTCTTGCCTGAGCGAAATAGAGTCCTCCCGCTGCATCCGTCTGGTAGCCCGTAAAGCCGAAAGGCTGTAGCTGCTCATATGGCTTGTGAAGTACACTTGGGACTGTGCCATCTTCGCTGCCTAAGCTTTGTGAAAATCCATTCTGCACCATAAGCGGCACGCCAAATTCATCAAAGGCATAGCTTTCTCTGATTCCTCCCTCCGCATCCAGCAGTTCCATCGGGCATCCAAGGTCGTCCTGCAAGTAAAAGCTTTCCTCTCTGCCGTCTTCCTGCATACTAACGACATTTCCATCCCAGTAGAAAGTCTGGTCTTTTCCGTTCTGTGCGTCTCCAAGGTGCAGGAGGTTATGATACTGTTTCGTAAGGTCTAAGGTATAGCGGATGCTCTGTTCGGGATTCTCCGGCAGATTCCGGATTTCCTGTCCCACTCTCTGCCCGAGTCCGTTGTACTGGTATGCTGCCTGCTTCCAGATGCCATCTACATGTCCCGCAGACCCGCTCATTCGGTTTGCAGTATCAAAGGTGAACTGCTTTAACAGTTCTTCTCCCTGACTTACCGCTGTCAGATTTCCCCGCCTGTCATACTGGTAGGTCTTTTCCTGCACCGCCCCGCTTAGCCCGGATGCTCCTAGTTGCTCTGCAATCAACTGGTTCGCATTGTTATAGCGGTAGAGTGTCGTCTTAAAGTCGGACGCTGTTTCACCGGACATTACCGGAATGGTATAGTCCACCTTCTTTGTCCGGTTTCCGAACGCATCATAGGTGTATTCCCGCTGTGTGTTTCCGTCTTTTTCGACTCCTACAAGGCGGTTTAATGCATCATAAACATAGCGGTAGCTTCCGCTGTCAAGCGCGTTACCGTTGTCAACGCTCTCTTCATTGCAGAGAATGCGCTCCTGCCAGCTTACGCTTCCGCCGCGCTCTTTGTCTGCTCCGACCTTGTTTCCTGCCGCGTCGTAGTGATAGGTGTAGCGCTCATGGACGTTCTCCCCCTCATGGGAAATCTGCGCGATTCGTCCAAGGCTGTTGTATGCATACTGTGTCGTGACGCCGCCTGGGAGCTGTTTTTCACACAATCTGCCCGCATCGTCGTACTCATAGCTGATTTCACCGTTTCCTGTATGAAGCTTTGATAAACGCATTGCCTCGTCGTATTCATATGCTGCGCGTGTGCCATCCGGGTAGATGAGGGTTCTCTTCTCTCCCATACTTCCCCACTCATAGCCTACGGTCTGTATATACGGGTCTGTGACGGTAAGCGGTCTGCCGAGTGCATCTAATTCGATGGTCGTACTTCCGAGCCAGTCCTTTACCTGCTCTAACTGGTGCAGGGCATTATAGGAAAGCTTGACACTTCTTCCATCTGCATACAGGATATCGGTCACTTTTCCTGCATGGTCATAGGTGAACACTGTCTTATAGCCGTCACGGTCTGTCTTTGCGGTCATGCGTCCGTTCTTGTCATAGGCATAGCGCTCGATGTTGCCGAGCGGATCTGTCATTGTTTCGAGGTTTCCCAACGGATTCCATGTGTACGTCGTGGTCTGAGTAAGTTCTGCCGTGGTTTGCCCGCTCGCGCCGCTCTCCGAAATTCCTTTCCGTTCCACTTTCGTAAGGCGTCCACTACAGTCATAAGTATAACATGTTTCATTTCCAAGCGCATCCATGACTTTCGTAAGATTCCCGTTCGGGCTGTAGGTATAGGTTGTGGTGTTGCCGTTTTCGTCGGTGAGCGCCGTGACATGTCCGACTGCATCATAAGCATAACGGCGCACGCCTCCCATCGGGTTTGTGACTGCGATGACACGGTTCAGGCAGTCGTATTCCATGTGAAGGGCTTCGCCAAGGCTGTTCTCCCTTTTGATGAGATTGCCGTTCGGATCGTAGGTGTAATGCTCGCTCGTTCCGTCCGGGCGAGTGATAGCAATGAGTTTTCCGGTCTCACTGTAGATATAGGTCATACTACTTCCGTTCGGATAGCAGACGCGCCCTGTCTTTCCCATAGCGTCATAAAGGACGCTCGTCGTGTTCCCTAACGGGTCTGTTTCGCTGGTGCGTCTTCCCATGAGGTCATAGGTATAGTGCCAGATGTGTCCAAGGGCATCCGTGATGTCCGAGAGATTCCCATCCTCATCGTAGGCATAATGGGTCATCGCTCCGTCCGGTTCTGTGACCTCTGTGAGACGGTTCGCGGCATCATAAAGAAACGCCGCATGGTTTCCCTCCGCGTCTGTGATTCCTGTCCGGTTTCCGTTCGGATCGTAGGTGTATGTAACTGTTCCGCCCTGTGGCAGTTCGACACTGCTTAAGCGGTTATTTCTGTCATAGGTATAGCTTCGTGCTGCCCCATCCGGCGCAGTCTCGGATGCCACGTTCCACATAAGGTCATAGGTGTAACGTGTCTCATTTCCTTCTTTGTCGGTGAGCGTCTCAATGCGGTTTAAGCTGTTGTAGGCAGCGATGATTTTGTAGCCGTCGTAGTCGATAAGCTCTGTGAGCTTGCCGCTTTCGTTGTAAGTGTAGTTTCTTGTGCCGCCTGCGGCGTTGATGACGGTGGTAATCCGGTCTGCCATATCATAGGTGTAACTTGTGGCGTTGCCGTTCGCATCCGTCGTCGTCCTGACACGGTTCAGATCGTCATAGGCATATGCAGTCTGTGCGCCTTCGGCGTCACGGATAGCACGGATGTTGCCGCGCTCGTCATAGGCAAGAGTAATTGTTCCGCCGTCTGCTGTCTTAATGGTCTGCGGGCGTTTGTTCTCTCCGTAGGTGATGGTCATACGGCTTCCCTCTGCATTTTCGGTCGCAAGAAGGTTTCCGCTTTTGTCGTAGTGATTTTTTAAGCGTTCTTTCCCGTTGATGCTGATGTTGATGAGGTGGTTGTCGGCATCATAGGTGAGATTGATTTTCCGCCCCGCCTCATCTACAGTCTGGGTGAGGTTTCCGCGGTTATCGTACGCCATTTTCCTTGTGTTGCCGTTGCGGTCGGTCCTACTCGTGCAGAGGTTCTTGTCGTTGTAGGTGAAAACCTCGCTCGTGCCGTCCTCATAAATGGTCTTTATATTGCGGTATTGTGCGTCATGCTCGTGGATGGTACGGCTGCCGTTCCGCTCGGTGAGTGTGACAGTGCGTGCCGCGTCGTCGTATTCATAGCGCATTTCCCCGCCGTCCGGAAAGCTCTGGTGAGTGATGCGGTAACTGTCGTCGTAGGTGTTGCCTACGGTGATGATACCGCGCGGATTGGTAATCTCCGTGATCCTGCCGTTTCTGCCATATTCGTAGGTATAGACGGCGCCGGATGGGGTCGTAACGGTAGCGATTTTGTATTTGTCATAGGTAAGACTTACGGTTCTTCCTGTATGATCGGTGACAGTGATAAGATAGCCCTTCGCATCGTAGGAGTAAGTGAGCGCAGCTCCGTTGTCGGTTGCTGCCTGTGCAAGCTGCCCTTCGCTGTCATATGTAAACGTAATGCCTCTGCCGTTTGCATCTTCTTTGCGCAGAAGTTTTCCCTCATTGTCAAAGCGCAGGGCGTCACCGCCAAGAGAACGCAGGAGGTAACTTTTTTCTGCTCCTGCCGATTCAATTTCTGCCTCAACCTCCACCAGCGTCTCAAGTGCAGCATTCCTGCACAGATATTCCCCATTTTTCTGCTTGTGAAATGTCTTTGTCTGCCCGTCCTGCATCCGAACAGTGACCGTTCCGTCCTCCTTTGCGGTCAGCTTTATTTCGTAGTTATGCAGGAAGCAGCGTCCAAGGCTCCCTTTGGTGTGGTCTTTGGAGTTATAGTAACGGTGAAAGGAAAGCGGTATTTCCCCGCGGATGGCAAGGTCTTCATGGTCATATATGAAGTTTCCGGTGCTTAAGTTTACCGGGTCTTTGCTGTAAGCTACCGCTGTAACGGCAACGCCGAGCATTTCCGCTTCAATTTCGGCAAGGCGCGCCGCAAGTTCCTCAGTAGTGTCCTCCCACGAATTCCTGATGTCATTTAAGCGGGCGGTAAAGTCGGCATAGCCTAACCCGATGTCTCCACTGGTCAGCAGTCCTTGTAAGTCGGCAATGCGCTTTTCGACTGCGCCAAGTGTCTCGCCAAGGCTATCCATGTGCCCGGCAAGGCGGCTGTCGTATTCCGGGACGTCGCTTTGAAGTTTTCCGATGATGGTCTGCAAGTGATTGATCGTCTCTGAATATTCTTCTTTGACCAGCGTTCCCTGCAGGCTGCTTAGCGCGCTGCCAAGTCCTCCGTCCTTATCCCTGCCGTCAATCTCGGCATAAACGGCGGCAATGTTCGCCATGGAGTTTTCCATGTCCTGGCTTAGATCGATAGCGGCGTTTAAAATCTTTGTGCCCTCAGTAAGCAGTTCTTCTAAATCTGCGGTGTCAAACGCGCAGTCATGGGTCAGATGTGCTTTGATAGATTCCATGTCTTATGTCCTTCTTTTTCTTCTTTTGACTTTCCTTCTAAATCTACTACTGCAAATATAGTTTTATTATGCATTTTTATAAGTGTAATTACAATAGGACAAAAGACCTGTTTTATTTTTATATGTAATAATCATTCACATTGCTGTCATTCAGGTTCATACAGCTCTCTCTTTTCATCAACTGCCCCTGCAGTTCAAGTGTAACGACAGACTTATGCTTTCCCTCAATCCGATCCATCAGCAGATACACCGCAAATCTGCCCATCTCCTCCTTCGGCAGCGCTACTGTGGTCAGCATCGGAGATGCGTACTGCGCCTGTTCAATATCGTCGCTGGAAATAATCGAGATATTAAAGTAGCGGTTCCTGCTTTTTGCCAGTGCTTTCAACATTCCAATCGCAGTGATATCATTTGCACAGTAAATTCCGGTCGGGATTTCGTCTGAGGCAAGAATTTTCTGCATGATTTCATAGCCCTCTGCCTCCGTCTGCTTCGTCTCATAGATATATCCCACAGTCGGTTCAATATCGTGCTTTACAAGCGTATCCATATATCCACGGTACCTCGCCTCATTATGGCTCTCCCCGACATAGCCGATCTCCCGGTGTCCCAGCGAAATCAGATACTCCACTGCCAGTGACGCAATTTTTCTGCCGTCGCAGGTCACCTCGTCGACCTCACGTCTTGTAGAGTTGCGGTTCACGGACACCACATTTTTGAAACGTTTATTCAGCTTGCGCAGCGCCTCCTTATTACATTTCCCGATCACAATCAGTCCGTCGCTTTTCCCGCCCGCTTCCTCAAATAAATCGTCTACCAGCTTGTCCAGATTGGAAAGCCTGCACTGGCGCTCATCGGAAAATACAGACATATACCATACCTTTGACAAAATACAGAACTGCTTATGAATCTCCGTTTCTATTACATGCAGTACTTCCGCAAAAAAAGGATCTGTCTGATTCTCCTCCGTCCTTGTCATCAGGACATTGATATAGTATGTCTTTTCACTCTCCGTGCTTTTCCCTCTCTTCAAATTGCGCGCATTCTCATTCGGTACATAGTCCAATTCCATCGCCGCATCCCAAATCCGCTTTCTCTTCTGCGGATCGGAGCAATGATAATCCGGGTTGTTCAGCACTCGTGAAACGGTTGCCGGAGATACCCCTGCCATCTGTGCTATTTTCTTTATTGACATCTTATCACCATCTTCATACTTTTCATATCGTTTTAATATGATATTAGCATTCCTGCAATAAAACGTCAACAGAAACCTGCCTACACCATTTATTCCGCTTCCTGTATCGTCTCCACTACTGCAATTGTCGAATCTCCCTCCAATGCCCGCTCAACAACCGCCTGTACCAATCTCTGAAAATTATTGCCCGAGCTGGTAGCCCCCGACATCACTTCAATCTGCGGAACATCGCTCTGCCCGGTAAGCTGCCCGGCATAATAACGGGTGTACTCATTCGGATAAGTGCCGGAAACCGGTTTCATGTTGTTCATATACGCGTTATCCCAGCTTTTGATAAATCCGCTGGCGTTCTCCGCGTTGTATTCCGTCGTCACAATCACGCCGTTTTTCACGGTAATCGTAACATATTCCTTCCATCCGAAGGAGTAATCTGACATCTGCGCCGTATAAGATCCGTCCTGCATTCCGGTCTGCACTGGCGCTTCCCCGCAGCCGCCAAGCATCAGGACCATCATCAAACAGACACCCGCTATCTTCCATTTCTTCATGTATTTCCCTCCAATCAGCCCGCTGCGCCTTTAATGAAACCTGAATTTCTCCAGCAGTTCTTCTAACTTCTCCGATTCTTTTCCCAATTCCACGCTTGCATCCGCGGTATTTCCAGCACACTGCAGATTCTCCTGGGTGACCGCAGAAATATCTTCCATCCGTTCCGTGATCTGCCGCAGGGACGCCTCCTGAACCTGTACGGTCTCAGACAGACGGTCCGCAATCTCCGTCACCGCAGCCGATCCCCTGCTGATTTCCTCTAAATAATCCGACGTCTCCATCGTCAGCTTCGCACCGTGCTTAATCAGTGCACTTGCCGTCTCGATCATATCCACGGTGCTCTTGGCAGCTTCCGAACTCTGACCAGCCAGATTCCTTACCTCTTCTGCCACCACTGCAAAACCCCTGCCTGCTTCTCCTGCTCTGGCAGCCTCGACCGACGCATTCAGCGCCAGAATGTTCGTCTGCTGGGAAATTCCTTCGATCAGCTTGCTGATCTTCGTTATATCCTCTGCATTCCGCTCAATCGCTTCCATTGCCTCTTTGAGTTCCTGCATCTTACTGCTGCCGCCTGCAATCTGCTCTGCGATTCCGGCCGCCCGTTCTCTCGTCTCCTTCGTATTCTCCGTCACGTGATTCAGATTATCCCGGATATTCTTTACCTCTGCATTCAGACCTTCCATGGCGTCCGTCTGATTCATCGCAGCACGGTGCAGCTCCTCCGACTGGGTTCCCATATTCTGTGCCGTATCGTTCAGCCGGTGCGCCGTATCATTGATCTGCTTCATCATCTGATTCAGCGACACAATGATCTGTGTCAAAGACTGCTTCACCACCACAAAGTCGCCCTTGTAATCGCCGTCCGCCGACACATTGAGATTTCCCCGGGAAATATTGTCCAGGACATTCTGTATCTCTGTGATATATCTGTTTATGCTCTCTATCGTAGTCTTTAGGGATTTCGACAGAATTTCCACCTCGTCCCCGGACTTCATCACCTCTACCTCAGACCTCAAATCGCCGTCCGCCAAATCATTCATCCGCACGATTGCCCGCTTTAACTGACCCGAAATCACTGTCGTGACAATCCAGATTGCAAACAGCGCCGCCGCCAGCGTCACAAATGTGCCTTTCTTCGTCGTATCTAATGCCATCTCCGTGGATTCCATATAATCCGTCTTTGGAACCTCTACTGCAAACGACCATCTGGTTCCGCGAATCGGACAAAACGCCACATAGGATTCCTGCCCGTTTACAATTCCCTCCGCAGAGCCCGTCTCTCTCGTAATCATGCGGTCAAAAATCTGATGCGCCGATTCTGCCGTATCAAGATCATAAATGTTGACTGCCTGACGCACCACGGCTTCCTCGGGATGACCTACGACCTTCCCCTCCTCATTGAGAATCAGCGCCATACCGCTCTGTCCGATGTGAATCGCCCCTAAGACGTCGCTGAGCATATCGTATTTATACACGCCCACAAGATATGCGGACGTCGCCCCGTCCGTCTTTACCGGCATCGCCATTGGAACCCCCACATATTGCTCTGTAATAAGCGGATCCGCAATCGTCAGATTATCCGTCTCCTGCAAAAGCGCAAACCATTCCGTCTCTGCAAGGCTGTCATAGATTTCTCCGTCTCTTTTGACCGCCTTGCCATTCAGATCATACAGCCCGATTCCGTAAAATTCGTAGGTATTGCGCGCCTCCGAAAGCACCGCCGCCTGTGTCTGTGCGCCCGCAAGCCTGCTATCTGCCGCCAGGCTCATCATCCGATCCGCCATCAAATGAATATTGGACTCCACCGCCTTCGCCGATTGTCCCGCCATCGGCTGCAGCACATCCAGTAAAATAGACTCCGTCAGATGCTGCATAGAATACTGCATAATGGCAGTGCAGACCAGCATCACCCCAATGACAATCACGGTAGTCATCACCATGATCTTCGTTCGAATACTCCTTTTGGTCCTGATTTTGTTCTTTTTCCCCACTGTTTTCTCCATGCTACCTTCCCTTTTCCTGTGCTCTTTAAGAATAGTTCTTTCGTACCGGATTTTCTTTTATTATACTTCAATATGGCGGATTTGTATACGAAAAAAGCCGCTAATCCTTGATTTCTCAAAGATTAGCAGCTTTCCCACAATCCTGCCTACAGGCAAATAATTTTTTTCGTTTTCTTCGACCTAAGCGACGGCTCTTTCACCCAGGTCTTTACTGTTTGCTCCTCCAGAAACCGGACAAACCCATCCAGCTTTTCCGTCTGGTCGAACACCGCAAGCGCCAGATAATAGGTTTCCTTGTCCTCCTCATAAATAATCATCGGAGGCAGTCCATGTATCATCAGATAATAGTTGAGCAGTGTGCGCCCGGTTCTCCCATTTCCATCCGCAAACGGATGAATGCTCTCGAAATTGCAGTGAAAATATGCTGCAGCCGTCAATATTTCCCCGGGTGTTTCATTTACATTTTTCACCTGATTGCAAATGAACGCAACTTCATCTGGCACGTCCTCCGGCAAAACCCCAGCGTTTTCTCCGACGCCATAATAATTTTTCTTATAAATCCCCGGGCGCTCACCTTTTTGCCAACGGCTTTCATCATAACAGCCCTGATTCAACAGAGAATGAACATCACAGATCAATTCCGGTGTAACCGGCTCTCTTTCAATAATCCGCTTTTTCAGATAATCATAGCAGACTTTCTGATTCTGTGTCTCAAACACGGCTCTCGGATCCCCTGTATAGCTGATTGTCCGACCGTTTTCAAATATCTCCCGGGTCTCATGCAGACTCAATCCGGCGTTCTCGATTCGATTGGAATGGTATGCAAAAAGTATGCGATAATTCGAAAGTGCACTGTCAAGCGAAGCTATGTCAGTAACTTTCTTTTCCTTCCATCTTCTGACTATATCTTTATATTCTATAGACGCCATCTGTACCTCCGAACGCTTTTAAATTCCAGAGTCCGCTTCCTGGTTCTAAAAGGATGCGAATTATATATTCCTTCTAAATTTGGCATTTACTTCTCCAGCCTATTTCTCTAGAAATTTCACTACACTTTCCAAAAATTCAACTGCTTTCTCATACTGCTCCTGTGCCTCTTCTTTCGAAACAATAAAAAAATCCGAATAATCACATTTTTCGCGAATTCGGTAAGCTGAGTCAATAATTTTATAAGTTCCCTTTCCAAAGTCTCCCGTATGCACATGATATTGGTTAAAATGTGCAATTACAGATGAATGCTTAGACGCATCAAATCCATCTAATACATTTACCGCCCGTATTGCATGAAAAATAGCATAATACGATCTATTAACTGCACCTTTATATAGTCCATTCTCTATATTTATTCGTGCTGTCTGAATATCTTCCTTGGCACGTTCTAAACGATATTTTGACAAATCCTTTTCGCTAGGCTGCATATAAAACGACTCCTTCGTTTGCTACATTACGATAGAATGGCAACACTTGTTTCCACTTAACAAATTCCGCATAGCATACATCAATAATAGAAAAAACCTTAAAGTATTCTAATGCAAAATCCGTTGAAACATCACATAACTTATCCTGATACTGTTTTAATCCTTCGGCAGATGAATCCACCAATACCATAATATCAATGTCAGACTCAGGTGTGGCTGTTCCTCTGGCGATAGAACCATAAAGTATAACTGATTTCAGCTTATCACCATACACCTTTACCAAACTTTCTGCCAGCTTATCTAAAATACTTTTTAATTCCTTGTCTTGTATCATACAATCACATCCTTTTTTTCATTATACTGTATTTTCTTTTTATTGTATACCCAAAACTACGTTCTTCTGTTATTGCAAATCTATAAAACACAGGGGTAATATATTTTAGAAACTGCAATACTGGCTCGGGCACACCGACACGCAGACCACGCTTAACATTTATGCCCATTTCAACCGTCAACGGCTGAATACAAGCGAAAATGACCTAAGCGAAATCTCGATGGCATCCGCCGATTTATTTGGATAATGAACGCTTTGGGTAACATTTTGGGTAACGCCGGATTTCCACAGACATACACTCTGTTATTTTCAGACAAAGAAAAACCGCCAACCCATGATTTCTCAAGGATTAGCGGCTTTCCAACCAAAAGTCGATGCGACAGGATTTGAACCTGCGGTCTCCGCTCCGCTTCGGTCGGTCCAAAGCCG
This sequence comes from Roseburia sp., assembly GCA_017937095.1. Lineage (GTDB taxonomy): Bacteria > Bacillota > Clostridia > Lachnospirales > Lachnospiraceae > Roseburia. The sequence continues at coordinate 155,638 of JAGBEG010000002.1, forward strand.
AGGTCCACCGGACCTCGTGAACCCTCTGCGCCCGAACGCCTGTATTTGCTTCACTAAAGCTCACCGCTTCACTTCTTTTATATCGACAAAAAGTGAGTACCTACGGCACTCACTTTTTAGTCGATGCGACAGGATTTGAACCTGCGACCTCTGCGTCCCGAACGCAGCGCTCTACCAAGCTGAGCCACGCATCGTAACCCGATTGAAGCATCATTTGAAATGGCTGTCTCAAATCGTGCTTAATTATATTATCACAACTTTTTCACATTGTCCACTATTTTTTTTAATTTTTTGCAAAAATTCGGGCAGATACTCTTTCATCCTCTCCCCGTGCCATTTTCCGGCGCAGGGAAAACAAAAATGCCTCTTCCATATCAACGCATCACGCGCCGGATGACGGCGTCCTTCCAGTCTGCATACGGATGATACCGCATCGGAAGGTCAATCCAGTTGTATTTCTTTACAATGCTCTTCCTGTGGCTGAATGTCTCAAAGCCAGCCCTGCCGTGATAGCTTCCCATGCCGCTTGCGCCGACGCCGCCAAAGCCCATCCCGGAGGTCGCCAGATGTACGATTGTATCATTGATGCATCCGCCGCCAAACGGTACGTGGCGAAGCACCCACTGTTCCATCGCGCGGTCTCTTGTGAACAGGTAGCAGGCAAGCGGCTTCTCGAAATGCCGCAGGATTGCAAGCAGTTCTTCCCTCGTCGTAAACGTCAGGACCGGCAACACCGGTCCGAAAATCTCCTCCTTCATAATCGGCGCATCCAGCGATACCTCATCCAAAATCGTCGGTGCAATCTGAAGCGTTTCCGGATTACCGTATCCCCCTGTCACCGCGAGCTGTCCCTTCATCAGATTCATCACACGCAGATAATGCTTTTTATTTACCATATGCGGATATTCCCCGCAGGCAAGCGGCTCCTCCCCGAGCATCTTTTTTAATTCCTGCTCCATCGCCCGAAACAGTTCATACTTAATATCGGGATGTACGATGAGGTAATCCGGCGCCACACAGGTCTGTCCGGCATTCAACAGCTTTCCGAACACAATCCTCCTTGCCGCCCTTGGGACATCCGCCGTCTTATCCACGATACAGGGGCTCTTCCCGCCAAGCTCCAGCGTCACAGGCGTTAAATAGCGCGCCGCCTTCTCCAGAACGATTTTTCCGACTGCCACGCTGCCCGTAAAGAAAATATAGTCGAAGCGCTGCTCCAATAATGCCGTATTCTCCTCTCTGCCGCCGCAGACCACTGCGACGCGCTCCGGTGCAAAACACGCAGCAATCATATTTTCAATCACCGCAGCCACATGCGGCGCATAGGCGGACGGCTTTAAGATCACACAGTTTCCCGCTGCAATCGCATTGATCACCGGCTCCAGGCAAAGCAGTACCGGATAATTCCACGGTGCCATAACAAGCACGACCCCGTATGGCTCCGCCATCGTAAAGCTTTTTCCGGAGAAATTTGAAACCTCATTTCTCACATGCTCTCTCCTCATCCAGCCCGCCAGATGGCGCATACAGTAATTCAATTCCGCCTTCGTCATGGCGATTTCCGACATATAGCTCTCTGACGGCGACTTGCCAAGATCCTGATAGAGCGCATGCAAAAGCTGCGGCTCATATTTGCAAAGCGCCCAGCGGATACGCCGCAGGGCGTCCAGCCGCGCCTCATAAGACAGCGTCGCCCCCGATAAGAAATAGCGCCTCTGCGCGCACACCAGCTCACGAATCTGCTTCTCCTTCCGTGTTTCTCCCTGTTCCATCCTTTCCGCTTCCCTCCCTTTTCCACACAAACTATTATAAAAGTTATGCCTTCCGGCTAAAGTGTTACAAAATATTTTCTTTCTTCCGTTTTTCTTCTCCACATTCTTCGAGGAATGTGGTATAATGTCATCAGATAATATCCACTTCTAAGGAGTTACTATGAATAAGACTGTTCTGGTCACGGGCGCTTCCCGTGGAATCGGCAGCGCTATTGCCCGCGCCTTTGCGAGGGAAGGCTGCCGTCTTATCATAAATTGTTCCAAATCGCCGGACGCTCTGTCTGCGCTTGCAACAGAATTACAAACGACTTGTCATTCCGAGATACTCACCAGTGTTGGTGACATCTCGGATTATTCATATACAGAACAATTATTTGACCAGATCGCCGCCCGCTTCGGCGGCGCCGATATTGTCGTCAACAATGCCGGCATCTCACACATCGGGCTGCTTGGCGACATGACGATCGAGGAATGGAACCATATCATAAGCGTCAATCTGACCTCCGCATTTTCTACAAGCAAGCTTGCAATCCCCTATATGCTCCACCGGAAATCCGGCAAGATCATCAATATTTCTTCCATCTGGGGAAATGTCGGCGCTTCCTGCGAGGTTGCCTATTCCGCCTGCAAGGGCGGCTTAAACGCCTTCACCAGAGCGCTTGCCAAGGAACTTGCGCCGAGCAACATTCAGGTAAATGCGATCGCCTGCGGCGTGATCGACACAGAAATGAACGCCTGCTTCTCCGACGAGGAGCGCAAGGCACTCGAGGACGAAATTCCTGCCGGGCGCTTCGGCACTCCCGATGAAGTCGCAGCGCTCGCCGTCCAACTCGCTACCGGAAATGAATACCTGACGGGTCAGATCATCACGCTCGACGGCGGTTTCATATAGACAGCACCGGAGGAAAACATATGCAGCTTGGCGCGCGCATTCAGCAGCTTTTAAATGAACAGGGAATTACCCAGTACAAGCTCGCCACCGATTTACACTTAAATCCCTCCACTGTGAACGGTTATATTCGGGGCAGACGGCTCCCCGACTGCCTTACGCTTTCTGAGATTGCCAGATATCTTGGCACCAATGTGGATTACCTGCTGGGAAACAGCAGCCTCAAAGTCTATCCGCAGTTATCCCTAAACGATCAGGAAACCCTCCTTTTGAACAACTACCGTTCCATGCATTCCAGTCAAAAGCATATCCTCGAGGAGCTTTCTTACGCCCTGCTACTCTGCGATGAGCACAATCACCGTTCTGGCAGGCACGTTTAACGTCTTCTTATAGAAGAACTCCGTATAATTCTCCATATCCTTGCCATCCTCATACTCCACATCCGTGTTGACGCACACCTTCCACTGCAGCCCGTTGGGGAGCTCGGGAAGCTGCATGATAAGCGGCTCCCAGTAAGCATTCATACAATAAAATACCACATCATCCCTCGTATCATGCTCATCCCTGCCCGCATACATGATACCGATCAGTCTGCTGTTCGCATCCGTTCCTCCGTTCCACGGATAGCCGTTGTGAATACTGATTTCGGGCAGATTACATGCTGCCGTCTTCGTCGTCTTGCGCAGAATCGCATATTTCTTGCGAAATGCAATCATATAGCGCACAAAATCATGCACCTCCTGATACTCCTCTAAGCGATTCCAGTCCAGCCAGGAAATAATATTGTCCTGACAATATGCATTATTATTGCCGTACTGTGTGTTGCAGAACTCATCCCCTGCGAAAAACATTGCCGGTCCGCGGCTGCACATAAGCGTCGCAAAGGCATTCTTTATCATGCGGCGGCGCAGTCCTTCAATCTTAGGATCATCCGTCTCTCCCTCCACGCCGCAGTTCCAGCTATTGCCGTTATTGTCGCCGTCCGTATTGTTCCAGCCGTTTTTCTCGTTATGCTTCGTATTGTATGCATACAGGTCGTACAGCGTAAATCCGTCGTGGCAGGTCAGGAAATTGACCGACGCCCCCGCTCCCCGGTGCGCCGGATCATACAGATCCTTCGATCCGGTGATGCGGTTGATCGCCGTTCCCGCCATGCCGCCGTCCCCTTTCAGGAAGCGCCTCATATCGTCACGGTATCTGCCGTTCCACTCCGACCAGCGCCGGAACGCCGGGAAACTGCCGACCTGATAAAGCCCTGCCGCATCCCACGCCTCGGCGATCAGTTTCACATGTCCTAAAATCGGATCGCACGCGATCCCCTGCAAAATAGGCGGATCGGTCATCGGCGCTCCATTCTGATCCCTTGTCAGTATCGATGCAAGATCGAACCGGAAACCGTCCACACGGTACTCTGTGACCCAGTAGCGCAGACAGTCAATGATGAACCTGCGCACCCTCGGATGATTGCAGTTCATCGCGTTGCCGCATCCGCTGAAATTGTAATAATACCCCTCCGGCGTCAGCATATAGTACACATTGTTGTCAATCCCTTTAAAGGAAAAACACGGTCCGTCCTCGTTTCCTTCTGCGGTATGGTTGAACACGACATCCAGAATGACCTCGATGCCGTTCTCCTTTAACTCATAGATCAGTTCTTTTAACTCATCCCCCTCATGGTTGTGCTCGATGACAGAGGAATAGCTTGTATTCGGCGCAAAGAAACAGACCGTATTATATCCCCAGTAATTATATAACTGCACGCCGTCCACAACGCGTGCGCTCTCCATCTCGTCAAATTCAAAGATGGGCATCAGCTCGACCGCATTGATCCCCAGATCCTTCAGATACGGAATCTTCTGTCTGAGTCCCTCGAACGTGCCCTTCGCAGATATCCCGGAAGATGCATCCTTCGTAAATCCCCTGACATGCGCTTCATAAATCACCAGATCCTCCATCGGTATCTCCGGCGATTTCAGCTTGCCCCAGTCGAAATTATTCTCCGTGACCCTCGCATGATAGACAAAGTTCTTTCCGCCTTCCGGCCGCTCTCCCCACTCTCTCTGCCCCGTGACCGCACGTGCGAACGGATCTAAGAGGACATTCTTCTTATCAAAAAGAAGCCCCTTCTCCTTATCATAGGGACCATCAAGTTCAAACGCATACTCAAATTCATCAATCTGCAGCCCGAATACCAGCATGGAAAATGTATTTCCAATGTGGTATGCATCAGGATATCTGAGCTTCGCAAACGGCTCGTTCTCCCGCGGTCTGAACAATAGCAGCGTACAGCTCGTCGCACCTGCGGAATGAATCGTAAAGCTGACTCCCCGCGCTGTCCGGACGGCTCCCGCCGTATTATAGAAACCGGGGCGCACCTGAAATCCCCCTATCTCATCCAGGGGTTGTAAAGATGCTCCCCGTTCCTGTTTGTGACCAATCAGACTCATACCTCGTCCTCCCTGTTGCTCTGTTTTTGTAACCCAGATGTCCGTTAATTTTCAGTACTATATTACCATTATACGCACAATACGCCCCTTTTTCAACTGCCGCAGCGCCGATTCTTCCTTTCTTCCCGGAATCTCTGCACATTCTCCCCGGAATCTCTGCTTTAATGACTTGTCAATTTCTTCCCGAGACGCTATAATAGGGAATAGTAGTTTAATACGAAAATATTATCGAAAAGGAGATTTCGCATGCATACATTCCAGCCTATGCCGATTGATCTGGTCGAACTGAATCCCTTCACCAAGATTGGAAAAGAATGGGCGCTTGTGACTGCCGGAACGAAAGGCTCGGCAAACACAATGACCATCAGTTGGGGCGGCGTCGGTGTCCTCTGGGGCAAAAATGTTGCTTTTATTTTCGTCAGAGATTCCAGATATACCAAGGAACTTCTCGATGCAAATGAATTTTTTTCTATCACATTTCTCTCCGAGCAGTACCGCGACGCCTTAAATTACTGCGGTTCCCATTCGGGAAGAGACGGTGATAAGATTGCAGCGGCAGGGCTTACGCTTGCCACACGTCACAATATTCCATACATTGACGAAGGCAATTTTGTATTTCTCTGCGAAAAAATGTCTGCCACACGGATTACCGAGGATTCTTTCCTGTTACCGGAAATCAAAGACAAATGGTACAAGGACGGTGATATGCACACCATGTACATTGCAGAAATTATAGATCTCATGGCGCGCTGAACTCCGCTCTCAATATTCTTTTCACAAAGGGGCTTTATTATGCAAATACTTATCGTAGCGCCAGAGGCAAGCGCCTCTGGCGTATTTCACACTATTGGAGATGCCATCGCAAGCATCCCGGACAACAACGACACCCGCATCGCCATTCTTGTGGCGCCGGGCATTTACCGTGAGAAGCTTACATTAGAGAAGCCTTATGTCACGCTTCTTGGCATGGGCGAATCTCCGGCGGACACGGTCATCACATACGACGATTGCGCCAACGGAGAAATGCCGGACGGCACTAAGAGGGGAACCTTCCGCTCTTACACGCTGTTCGTCCACGCCCACGACGTGACGCTCCGCAATCTGACTATCGAGAATGCAGCCGGGGATTCCAAGACCCACGGTCAGGCGATTGCCCTCTACGCCGAGTGCGACCGTCTGTTTGTGGACTCCTGCCGTCTTCTCGGACATCAGGACACGCTCTTTACCGGACCGCTTCCCCCGGAAGAATACGAACCGGGCGGCTTTACCGGACCTACCGAATCCGCACCGCGCGTAAACGGCAGACAGTACTACCGGAACTGCTACATCTGCGGTGACGTCGACTTTATTTTCGGAAGCGCGACCGCCTATTTTGAGAAATGTACGCTCCAGTCGCTGCGGCGCACTGCCGGCTCCGCTGATTCCGATGCCGGTTCTGCATCCGCCGATACCGCAGAAGGCTATGTTACCGCCGCCTCCACGCCGGAAGGTCAGGAATACGGCTACGTTTTTTGCGGGTGCAGCTTCGTATCAGACGACTGCCCGCCTGCGTCCGTCTATCTCGGACGCCCCTGGCGCGATTATGCCCGGGTGGTACTCATCGAATGCGACCTTGGCAAACACATTCATCCGGCAGGATTCCACGACTGGAACAAAGCGCAGGCACATGAGACTGTATTCTTCGCGGAATATGACTCGCAGGATTTCCCCGGCGCTCCCCGCAATGTCCTCTACACGGACGTTGCCCGGTATAAAGCGGCTGCGTCGCAGACCTGTCTTTGTGACCGCGCTGCTTTCGTGCGCACTCTGGACGAGGCGCAGGCAGCCCATTTTTCCAAGGAAAACGTACTTTCCGGCGATGACGGCTGGACGCCATAATACATTTTTTAATCTGTATTTGTATATTTTTCCAAATAATGTTAGAATACTATCAGCAAAAGGAGGTTGTTCTTTATGGAAGAGAAGGTGTATAAGACGATGGGCTCTACGGGCGCAGCAAGCCTCGCCGTCGGAATCTGTGTTCTGGCAGGCGGCATTACCGCCGGGATTCTTCTGATTGTAAACGGAGCCAGATTACTAAAGAACCGATCTAAGATTGTATTTTAACCACATAACTCCGGCATGGAACATGCCGGAGTCTTTTGATTCATTTCTTAAATTATAACGCTTCTGTCTATTTTCTCCTGTACAGGGAGAGCGGAAGCTCCAGTCCATACTGCTCAAGGAGCGCCCCGTCCCTTAAGATCTCCTCTGTTTTTCCGTCGCGAATGATCCTGCCCTCCGCCATAAGAAGCACCCGGCTGCAGGTATCCCAGATAAAATCAAGATCATGGGATGCAATGATCTTCAAATACCCGCATTCATTCAGAATATGAATCAGATTTCTCCGGTTCTTCGGATCGAGCGCGACCGAAGGCTCGTCCATCAGAAGGATATCGGGCGTCATTGAGAGAATCGTCGCAATCGACACCAGCTTTTTCTCCCCGCCGGACAAACGGTAAATCTGCCTGTTGCGAAGATGCCCGGTATGCGTCTGCGAAAGCGCCTGTTCTACGCGCGCCGCCACCTCTTCCTCCGGCAGTCCGTAATTGCGCGGCGCAAACGCCACGTCCTCATAAACATTTGTCATGAAAAGCTGGCTGTCCGAATCCTGAAATACATAGCCAATCTTCTCCCGAATGAGCGGAAGCGTCTTTTTCTCCAACAGAACATCCCCGACGCGAACACTGCCCGAGAAATCAGGCACCAGTCCGACTAAAAGCTTTAAAAGCGTCGATTTGCCGACACCGTTCGCACCGATGATACCGATTGCATCCTGACCGCCCGCATGAAATGTAATGTCCCGCAGAACGGGATGTTCCTTCTCATAAGAAAACGATACGTTTTCCACATCTATATTTATGTGGCTCATTGGTAATTTCCTCTCACATATTTTGCTTCTTACACATTTTGCTTCTTACACATTTTATTAGCGGCAAGTCTATGCGTTTTCTCTAAACAAACAGGCTGCCGACTACTTCAAACACCGGGACAAAGCGGAACAGAAGGATTCCCGCCGCCACAAGTAGAAGATACGCGATATCCGCCGCTTTGACCCGCTGTCTGTTCCCGTAATAGAACTCGCCCCGGTAGCCGCGCACGCACATACTCTCGTACAGCTCCTGCGCCCTGTCCATACTCCGCAGCAGAAGCCCTCCGAGAAATGTCCCCCACACCTTGTGATGAATCCCCTTCTGCCCGGGCGCACGCAGCGCATACGCCTGGCTCATGCGTTCCGCCTCAGCGAGAAGCACCGTGATATACCGGTAAATCAAAAGGACCTGTGTCACAAAAAGCTTCGGAATATGCAGAAGGCGAAGTGCATAGCAGATCTTCTCAATGGTCGTCGTCGCAATCAGAAGATACGCTGCAAGCACGGTAAATATGCCCTTTGCCATCAGCGTGAGCATAGATACCATTCCCCCTGTCACCGCAAAGCTTCCAATCTGCGCATACACCGTCCGGTCAAAAAAGGGATTCCAGACGCCCACGGCACAGACCAGCAAAAGCACGATGCGCAGGCGGTAGAGCGACTCCCCAAAAGACAGCTCCGCCGCAGAAAACAGGAGGATCGGGTAGAGACACATACCAAGCAGCCCGGTAAGCGCATACCGTGGAAAAGATACCACCGTCGCAATATAAAAAACAGTTATAAACAATTTTACCAGTGGATGAATCCGGTTCACCCACTGGTCTCTCTCCGCCATGGAATCCATCGTCTGAATCTCATGGATTGCACGATCAAATTTATTCATATTACCTCTGCTTCTTAAAAAAGCGGAACAACTGACAGCATCCGACGCAGACGGCGATGACGATCACTGCTCCGACAATACCGGAAAACGACGTTCCCGCCGCACTCTCCGACCCCTTAAACGCATAGTCGGGGAGCAGCGCCGTCTTCTCCTGCACTGCCGCCAACACATCATAGACGCCTCCGGCGCTCGAAAGTTCTGTCGTTCCTGCGACCTTCTCCATCGACCACTCCAGACCGTCCGGAAATGCGGATGCGAACAGCGATAACACACCGCCAATCAGCGCTGCGCCCGCCGCCAGTACGATGAGCGTGTTCTTAAACGTAAGCTTCCCTTCCGATGCCGTCTCACCGACGCCCCATAAAAGCTCCGGTCTCGCCTCATGTACAAATACAAGCACGGCGGCTGTAATAAGCCCCTCTACCGTACCGATTGCCAGATGAATCGGCTGCATCGTCGCGACAAACACGCCAAACGGCAGTTCCGTAATCCCGGAAGCAAGCGTCTCAAGTGTCACGGAAAACGCGCCAAGCTGCAGCGTCAGCACACTGCCCAGAACAGAAGCGAGCACAATTTTTCCTTTTGTCGCACCCTTTTTCATAATCGGACGCCAGATCAGAAGCGCTCCGACAAAGCATCCGTAAAACGCCATATTCCACACGTTACAGCCGAGCGCAAGCAGTCCACCGTCCGCAAACAGCAGACATTGAATGAGCAGCACACCGATCATCGTCAGAAATCCCGCGCACGGTCCCAGCAGCGCGGACAGCAACATTCCTCCGCAGAGATGCCCCGAAGAGCCTGTCCCCGGAATCGTAAAGTTAATCATCTGCGCCGCGAATACGAACGCACCCATCACGCCCATAAGCGGTATCTTCTTCGCGTCGTCCTCCATGCGTACCCGCCGGATCGAATAGCCTCCCGCCGTTCCCGATGCGAGATACATCGTCGCCGCAACTGCTGGTGCGACCAGCGCATCTGCCATATGCATAACCAAATTCCTCCTCAGTTCTTATCTATTATAAGATTATCAGAGTTCTGGTATGTCCACAAGCCCCCATGGGGGATAAAAATAAGACGATTCCAAAGAAATCTCCGTCCGATGCAGCGGCGTACCCACTCCCAGACAAGCCATTTCGTGAAATGATGCCTGCATTAATAGTCCTGTATTAGTAGTCCTCCAGAAAATAATGGCGCTTCCCGTCCTTTTTGTAGCCGATCACCGTATTAAGGTTGACATTCTCTACGCTCCGGAAAATATTTTTCTCGATGTACGGATTTTTCTTCCGGAGTTCCCGGATCAGTTCCTTGACCTCCGCGCGCTTGGAGCCTTTCTCCGCACTTCCGCAGGAAGCGCTGTTTCCACCGGAAGCGCTGTTTCCACCGGAAGCACTGTTTCCAGTGGAAGCGCTGCCGCCGCCGCAGGAGGAGCACTGCTCCGTAAAGCGGCAGGCGCACTGAATAAAGTGCAGGTCGTTGTAGTTCATCCAGTGGATGATGTCCTCCTCCCGGACGAGGTAAAGCGGGCGGATCAGTTCCATCCCCGGAAAATTCGTACTATGCAGCTTCGGCATCATCGTCTGCACCTGTGCGCCGTAGAGCATTCCCATAAGGATCGTCTCAATCACGTCGTCAAAATGATGCCCGAGCGCAATCTTGTTGCAGCCAAGCTCCTTCGCCTTACTGTAGAGATGCCCTCTGCGCATCCGCGCGCACAGGTAACATGGGGAATCCTCCTCGTCCGCCACGATGTCAAAGATTTCCGACTCAAACACCGTAATCGGCACATTTAAAATCCTCGCATTGTTGCAGATCGTCTGATAGTTCAGTTCATTGTAGCCCGGGTTCATCACCAGATACACGACCTCAAAATTCTTCTTTCCGTGGCGCTCCAGCTCCTGAAAGAGCTTTGCCATCAGCATCGAATCCTTCCCGCCCGAAATGCACACCGCAATCTTATCTCCGTCGGAAATCAGCTCATACTCATTGATCGCCTTGGTGAATCTGCGCCAGATTTCCTTGCGGAACTTCTTGACGATGCTGCGCTCAATCTCCCTGCAGCGCTCTTCCTGCTCCTTCCTGCCCTCCGGGCTCTCTCCCTTTTGCATGGACGCAAGCAGGCTGCGCTTTAGGTACGCGCGATAACCGCCCTCGACGCTATACGCCTCATAGCCCTGTTCCCTGAGTTCCTGCGCCAGCGCCAGGCTGTTCTCCCCGGTATAGCAGATCAGATAAACCGGCTGCTCCTTCGGCAATTCCATGAAATGCTTTTCCAGCTCTTCCCCGTAAATATTCCGTGCTCCCGGGTAAGTCTCTTTTCTGTAGTCTGCTTCCTTGCGGATATCAATAATGATTTTCTGCCGCAAATCCTGTTCCATTTCCTCAATGGTTCGCTGATACATACATGCTCCTTTTACATTGTTTCTGTCTTATTGCCTCTGCTTCTTTCACACATGCTGTCATCCCGGCTGTCTCTATCTTTTGATCTCTCCCGCCAGATCCTTAATGACCTCGGACGCGATGATCAGTCCCGCGACCGACGGCACGAACGCCGTAGAACCGGGGATTGCACGCCGCTCGGTACATTTGCGTTCCGCGCCCGGCGGACAGATACAGTTTGTCCGGCAACTGCTCTCCTCATTCTCAAGCGGCTTTAACGGTTCTTCCTTCGAGTAGACGACCTTCAGTTTCTTTACGCCGCGCTTTTTCAGTTCGCGCCGCATGACGCGCGCAAGCGGACAGACCGAGGTCTTATAGATGTCCGCGACCTCAAATGCCGTCGGGTCAAGCTTATTTCCGGCGCCCATGCTGCTGATAACCGGCGTTCCCGCCTCCTTCGCCTGCATCACAAGCGCAAGCTTTGCCGTCACCGTATCGACCGCATCAATGACATAATCGTAGTTGTGGAAATCAAACTGTTCTTTCGTCTCGGGCAGATAAAAGCACTTGTGCACCGTCACCTCACACGCCGGGTTAATATCTGCAATGCGCTCCCGCATCACATCGACCTTGTATTTTCCGACGGTGCTTCGTGTCGCGATAATCTGTCTGTTGAGATTCGTCAGGCATACCTTGTCGTCGTCAATCAGATCGATCGCACCGACGCCGCTCCGTACAAGCGCCTCCACGGCATAGCCCCCGACGCCCCCGACGCCAAAAACAGCGACCCTCGCACGCGAGAGCCGCTCCATTGCCTCTTTTCCTAATAGTAATTCTGTTCTGGAAAATTGATTTAACATAGATTCTCCTGTTATTTATTGCGCCAGTTCAAGCATCCGCTCCAGCGCGATATTCCTACTTCGCCAGTTCAAGCATCCGCTGCAGAGGGATTCCCGCGCGCCCAATCACCTCATCGGAGAGCACGATTTCCTCTACGCCCTTGCCGTCTGCCGTAAGCTTGTCAAGCACTGCCTCTACCTTGTCAATCGTGACCTTCTTCATGTTCGGGCAGAACTGCCTGTGACCCACGGAGTAGAATTTCTTCTCCGGGTTCTTCTGCTGCAGTTCAAAAAATACGCCCATCTCCGTACAGATGATAAATTTCTTCGCATCACTTTCCGTCGCAAAGTCGATGATCTCCGATGTACTTCCCACGAAATCGGACATTTCTACAACGTCCTGCGTGCACTCCGGATGCGTCAGCACCAGCGCGTCCGGCTGCGCCTCCTTTGCCGCGCGAAGCTCCTCTGCGAGGATGCTTTTGTGCACATGGCAAAAGCCGTCATGAAAAATAAAGTTCTTATCCGGCACCATCTGTGATACATATCTTCCAAGATTATTGTCTGGAACGAAAAAGATATTCTTCTGCGGGATATTCTTCACAACCTTCACCGCGTTCGAGGAAGTCACACAGACGTCGGATACCGCCTTGATCTCCGCCGTCGAATTTACATAACAGACTACCGCGAGATCGTCGTACTCCGCCCGCACCTCTGCGATGCGCTCCGGTGTAATCATATGCGCCATCGGACAGTCCGCGCACTCGTCCGCCATCACGACCGTCTTGCCCGGATTCAAAATCTTCGCGCTCTCGCCCATAAAGGTGACTCCCGCAAACAGAATATTCTGCTGCGGCACCTTTGTCGCGACCTTGCTCAGATAAAAGGAGTCGCCGACATAATCTGCAATCTCCTGCACCTCGCCGTCCACATAATAATGCGCAAGGATTACGACATCCTTTTCCTTCTGAAGTTCCTTGATCCTCTTCGCTCTCTCTGCTTTCATCTCTTTCTCCGTTCTGCAATCTTCTCTCTGCCATACAGGTGTCTTGTCACCTGTATGGCAGTATGATATGGGTATACCTTGATATCATATCACGTTTTGGAGAAATGTCCAGCATTTTGCCTTAGTTCTTCGCAAATAGCGCCGTAGAAAGATATCTGTCGCCGGAATCCGGGAGCAGCGCGACAATTGTCTTCCCCGCATTTTCCGGTCTTGCCGCGAGAATGGATGCCGCCTTAAGCGCCGCGCCGGAAGAAATACCGACCAGGATTCCCTCGCTCTGTGCAAATGCCCTGCCCTCCGCAAACGCATCCTCATTTTCAATCGCGATGACTTCATCGTATATCTTCGTATTCAGAACGTCCGGCACAAAGCCTGCACCGATTCCCTGAATCTTGTGCGCTCCCGGCGTTCCCTTAGAAAGTACCGGGCTTCCTGCCGGTTCTACCGCCACAATCTTTACATCCGGGTTCTGGGACTTTAAGTATTCGCCAACACCCGTAACCGTTCCGCCCGTGCCGACGCCGGCTACAAAGATATCCACCTTGCCGTCGGTCTGCTCCCAGATCTCCGGTCCGGTCGTCGCCTTATGCACTGCCGGGTTCGCCGGGTTGATGAACTGTCCTAAGATAACGGCGCCCGGTGTGGATTCCTTTAATTCCTCCGCCTTTGCAATGGCTCCCTTCATGCCCTTCGCGCCCTCCGTAAGCACCAGTTCTGCGCCGTATGCCGCAAGAAGATTTCTGCGCTCTACGCTCATGGTGTCCGGCAGCGTCAGGATTGCATGATAGCCCTTTGCCGCTGCAACTGCCGCAAGACCGATTCCTGTATTTCCAGAGGTCGGCTCAATAATCGTCGCGCCCGGCTTTAAGATGCCCTTCTTCTCCGCATCCTCAATCATCGCAAGCGCGATACGGTCCTTGACCGACCCCGCCGGATTCAGGTACTCCAGCTTTGCAAGGATGGTCGCTTCCGTCACTCCCGCTTCCTTCGCATAGCGGTTTAATTTTAATAATGGTGTGCTTCCGATTAACTCCAGTGAACTCTCTGCAATTTTACTCATGATATTTTCCTCCTAATATCCATTCCATTTTGTAGCTGTTCCAAACAGTTATTCCTTTTTCATACAATGGTTTATATGTGTTGTTTTTATTCCTGATGATGCATTTTCTTTGCATTCATAGTTTTCATATAAACTTAGTATGTTTTGTATGAATTGATTATAGGACGCTATTCCTCATTTGTCAAGCGCTATTTTACGATTTATTTTATTTATTCTGTATTTCCATCCAAGATACTGCGCCGCCCAGATCATTGCGAAGATGGCGCAGAAGATGCCGAAGTAAATAAGTATGCCGGAAACGCTGTGTTCCATCCACTCCACCGCATATGCGCACGGAAGCATGGAAAGCGAGTAAATCAAAAAGCAGATTACCGTCTGTTTCGTAAGGCTCCATTCCTCGATATCCCATATTACGGAAGCCGCGCCGTACACACATCCGATCAATGCGCACAAGATGGTCTGTATCACAACCGCGCCGATTTCACTTCCAATGTTTTCTACGAGCGTCGGTACGCACGGATAATAATAGCCGTCCCCCCAGCCGAGTGAAATCAGAATCGTAATGACATAACCAATCGCAATTCCTGCCGGGATTCCTAATAACCCGCTTTTGATTGCTTTCTTTTTCATAAGATGTTCCTCCTTTTTCCCTGACTTTTTCAGTTTCCTATATTCCCAGTAACCGCTTGATTTTGGAAACATATCTTCTCGATACATATGCCGACGTTCCGTTTGACAGCATCACGCAGATTGTTCCCGCAAAGCTCAAGTCGAACCGCTTTGCCATTTTCAAATTAATGATTTCCGAATTGGAAATGCGCACGAACCTGTTTTTATCGAGCCGCTCCTCGAGTTCATACAGCCGGAGCCTAAGGGTGTATTCCCCGTTTTTCGTGACTGCGTAGACCTTCCCACCGGACGCGTAGATACGGATGATATCCTCCTGCTCTAAGATTTCAAGCGTATCCTCCAAAAAGCCCGAAAGCATCTGCGGCGTCTCCTCGGAAATCCTTTTCACGATACTGTTCACCTCATCCGTCATCTTCGGCGTGCGCACGATCACCTCCGTCTCTTTCACCGTCTGACTCACTTCAATCCGAACCTGCATTTTCTCACCTCCTCTGTTTCTGATCTTATCATAAAGAAAACGGGATACTTTTGCATCCCGTTTTTGATAGGTGGTCGTTTTTTCAACATACTTGGTTTTTTTGCAGTTTCGTTACCTCTTTTACCGCCGCTTCCAGCCTCGTAAGCGCCTCGCAAAGCGTCGCCCGCGGACACGCCACATTGATGCGCTCAAAGCCGCGCCCCGTCTCCCCGAACATCGCGCCGCCGTCCAGCCAGAGCCCCGCCTTATTTACAATCAGATTCTCCTGCTCCTGCGGCGAGAGCCCAAGTTCCCGGAGATCAAGCCACACAAGGTATGTTCCCTCCGGCTCTGTCATCCGCACCCCCGGAATATGCGCCTCCACAAATGTCTTCGTATAGGAAATATTCGCACGGATATATTCCTTTACCGCCTCATACCATTCTCCGCCGTCCCGGTATGCCGCCTCACACGCGCAGAGCCCCACCGCGTTGAGCTGGCTGTAGCCGGACGCCGCCATCTGCCGTCTGAACTTCTTCCGCAGCCCAGGATTGGGAATAAAGATATTGGAAACCTGAAGCCCCGCAAGGTTAAAGGTCTTGCTCGGCGCCGTACAGGTAACGACGATTTCGCGGTATGCTTCCTTTAAATCCGCAAGCACCTGATGCGTTCCCTTGAATACAAAATCCGCGTGAATCTCATCGCTGACGATCACCACATGATTCCTCAGGCAGATATCGCCAAGCCGCTCCAGTTCCTCCCTGCTCCAGACACGCCCCACCGGATTGTGCGGATTGCAAAGGAAGAACAGCCTGACATGCTCACGCCTGATTTTTTCCTCGAAGTCTGCAAAATCCATCTGATATCTGCCCGACGCATCCTGCACGAGCGTGTTGTCCACAATCCGCCTCCCGTTATCCTCTATCACATGGGAAAACGGATAGTACACCGGGCGCTGGATCAGCACGGCATCCCCCGGCTCGGTAAACGCGCGCACCGCATGTGCTAACGCGAAGACAACGCCCGGCGTCTTTACAAGCCATTCTTCCTCAACCTGCCATCCATGACGTTCCCGCATCCAGCCCGACACTGCCTCAAAATATCCTTCCCGCGCCTCGCTGTAGCCAAAGATGCCGTGCGCCGCCGTCTTAGCGACCGCCTCCTGAATATAGGACGAAATGCGAAAGTCCATATCCGCCACCCAGAGCGGCAGCACTCCCTTGGGCTTTCCGCGTCGCGCCGCAAAATCGTATTTTATGGAATTGGTATTTCTCCTGTCAATCACCGTGTCAAAATCCAGATTCTTCTCTGCCATCTGTGTACTCCCTTCCTGTGCTGCCGCGGATTTCCGCGCTGCGGCTTTCTCCCTGTGCCGCGCTTTTTCCTGTACCGCAGTCTTCTATTCCTGTGCCGCGTTCCTGCATGGGCAGCTTTGGCGTATGTTTCAATCTATATAAAGTATACCTGATTCATGGGAAACGTGATAATATATAAATAATACCGCCAGTTATAGGAGTTTCCTATAGCTGGCGGTATTGCTGTTTTCTCTATTTCGGATCGCCTGACACTAGACCGCCAAACCTTCCGTGAGTTTCCCGTAGATTGCCTCTGCGAGCCTGCCGTGCCCGTCTTCATTCAGGTGCTCCCTGTCCGCCGCGCTTGGCGCTGCAACCGCCGACGCCGCAAGAAAACGGATGCCGCGCTCCTTTGCAATACGCCCGTACACCTCTGGAAGCCGCTTTGATACGGCGACGGAGTGCTCGTTAAATTCCGGATCATAGTCCGCTTCCCCAACGCCCTCCCCCAGTGCAATCGGTGAGACGAGCAGTACCTTGATCTTTGGGTCAGAAGCTTTGATCTGGTCCAACAGACGTTCCACGCCCTTCCCGATGACTTCGGCGGAAGCATCATACACCACCTTGCAGTCATTGGTTCCAAGCATCAGCACAACGGTGTCCACCGGCTTATGCGTCTCGAGCAGAACCGACAACAGCGCTGTTCCCCTTCTTCCGTCGCGCAGCGGATCTTCAAAGACAGTCGTCCTGCCGCAAAGCCCCTCCTCGATCACGCGGTATCCCTTCGCCTGTATCTTCTGATGCAGACGACCTGTCCACCGGGTATCCCAGTCGTAGCGATCCTGTGTTCCCGGTATCAATCCATAGGTGTTCGAATCTCCAAAGCATAATATCTGTTTCATACCAGACTCCCGCCTTTCTGTTCTTCTATCGTTTCCGGCACGTTTATCCTATCCTTTCCGCGCCTTATTTCATACTATTTTGATATGAATAATATATATTATGTTGTGGAAGTTGTCAACCCATTTCTTTTATTTTTGAGACGCAAATACAATCCGGTAATCCAGCATATCATCCCAGCGCTCCTGTGTTTCGCCCTCTTTAAGCTCCTCCATGGTGAGATCCTCCTTGTTCACAAGCGCCCATATCTGCTGAACCTCTCCTGCCTCGTCCGTCTCCTCAAAGGCTTTCAGATAGGAAAAGGCGAATCCCTCATACGGACACCCGCCGCCTGCAAAGCCATCCCTGCTGCTGTCCGTAATGCCGTAAATATTATGTCCGTTGTAGTCGAGATAGGTCAGCACCGGAGCGCCCTCCACCGTAAAATCCGCGACAACGATCTGCGCCGGAGTGCCCTGCGCCACTGCATCGGTGAACTTCCGCCAGACCTCCGCGGACTGCGCTGCGGCGCCGGAAGCTGTTCCCTCATCGGATGCACCACGCTCCGCTTCCTTTTGCACCGCAATGCACGCATCCGTTTTGCAGAGTTCCTCATAACTGTCGGGATATCCCGCAAGCTTTTCCAAAATCGTATCGCAGTCCCTGCCCGCGATATACACCTGATACTGTGCGTACAGATTCTCAAAATATTCCTGCATTTCCTCGTTGGAAAGCGTGCTCATGCGAAAGTCATAGTCTGCCTTCGTATACCATCTGTCCCAGAAAAACCTGTCCCCGGTCAGAATCTTATCTTTCTTAAATGCCTCCATCTGCTCTCTCCACGCTTCATAGGAGGTCGTGATGCCATCCCCGTCAAACCATCCTGGCGTGGGAGTCTTCTCCGCTTCATACAAATACTCACATCCGCCAATATACGTTATATCCATAATCTGACCGCCGTCATAGCGGAAATATCCGTTCATCACCGCTCCCTGTGCCGCTCCTGATTTTACAGTATCCCTTCCGTAAAAATATGTTTCTCCGCTCCCATACTCCCGGTAAATATCCGGCTGCCCCATTCCGATATCCAGATCCAGCCGGTCCTCCTGCGGTATCTCTGTCACACCGTCCATTCCGTCTTCCAGACGATAGAAATAGCTGTCCGAGAATAATCCCGTTCCCTGACAGGTCGTCACAATCAGTTCGAGTTTCCCGTCCCGGTCGAGATCGTACAGGGCATACGAATACGCACTGTACTCGTCATCCTGCATCCATACGCCGCGGTTTGCAACGTATGCCGCAATCTGCTCCGAGACCTCCGGGGAAACGGCAGGCGCCGCCTCCTCCATTGCCTCCTCCGTTGCCGCAGCGGCATCCTCTGCGGCGGAAATGCTTTCCGTACTGTCTGCCTGCGCTTCTTCCCGCGATGTCTCTGTTCCGGGGACGGACAAAGCGTCCTCCCCGGTGCGCATTTCTGTATTTTCCGTCTGCTGCTGCCCCTGCCCGCTCTGGCATGCCGTAAGATGCGGCACTGCAAGCGCGAGTACTGCGGCGGCAAGTGCTATGTTTCTAATATGATTTTTCATCTATGTCCTCCCCCCGGAAATCACATCCCGCTTTTTCTTCAAATTATAACACAACGAATACGGGTGGGGAATATTTGAAAAATGTCTGGAATTTTTTGTTCTTTAGGTATATTACATCATCCTTCTCGTTGACGCTCTCTCAATCAGCACCGGATAAGTAATATAGGATTCTATATGAATATTCGGTTTCTTAATCTTCTGCAAAACATACTTCCCGGCCTGTGCGCCCAGATCGAACACATCTACATTCACGACCGTGAGCATCGGCTTTAATATCTGGGAAAATGGGTAATCATCAAATGTAATGACTCCCATTTCCTCCGGGACGCAAATTGCCTTATCCCGCAGTGCATTCATGCAGCCATATGCAATATAATTATTGGCGCAGATAATCGCATCCGGCTTGGATTCTTTGTTTAAAATCTGTTCTGTCATATAATATCCGCTGTCGCACTCCGACTCGCCCTGCTGCACATAGCCCTTCGGCACGATAAGGTCATGCTCCTTTAACACCGACAGCACGCCGTTTAAACGATGCATCGTGATTTTATCGTCGTCTGTGCCGCCGATAAAAGCTAGGGACTGATAGCCCTGCTGCAATAAATATTTTGCCGCCTGTTCGCCTGCCAGGCGGTTATTCACGTCAATCCAGCAAAAATGGTTCTCAAAGTGCGGCATTCCGACAATCAGATGGGGAATCTCCTCATGATATATCATTTCATCCAGTTCAGGGGAAATCACGGAAGCGTGCACGACAAAACCATCTGCAAGCTGTGCATGATACATCTCCTTCATATATTCCACTGCATCCTTCGCATTAATGCTCTTTACCATCAAAAGATAGCCCTTTTCGGAGAGCACGCTTTCCAGCCCGCACATAATCTCAAACATATGCGGATTCGAAAAGCTGACGTCCTTTTCCAGAGATGTGACCCACACAACGGTTTTTGTGGATTTCTTCGAAAAATTCCTCGCCCGCAGATTCGGGTGATAATCCAATTCCCGCATCGCCTCATTGACCCTGTCGATGGTCGCCTGCGAAATAGAATACGAACCGTTCATCACCTTTGATACCGTTGCCGTCGAAGTATTCGCACGCAATGCTACATCCTTTATCGTCGCCGCCATAATTCCTCCATTATTTCTCACGTTTCATAATTGCAAAGCCCTTTGACGCAAGCACCTTCCGCTCAAGCCCTTCTGTGAGCACAGGCGTATAGCCCGCCGCCAGTTCTGAAATATCCGCCTCATGCGCTTCCATATTAATAAAAATCCGCATAGACGCTTCCGGTGTACTTCGCTCAAACACATACAGACGGCTTCCGCTCTCCGCTGCGACCGTCCTATATTCCCCGCTTCTAAGCGCCTCCTCCTGCTTTCTTAGGGCAATCAGCTTCTGAAAAAATCCGAAAAGTGCATGAGACTCCTGCCATTCCATCGGGCTTCGGTATTCTTCCTCCATTATACCGGAAATTCCCTTCTCATCTCCATAGAAAATCGAAGGCATTCCCGGAAATGTCATCTGAAATACTACCGCCAGCTTATAATTAGAAAGGTCTCCATTGCAGACGGACAAAAAGCGGCTCACATCATGCGTATCGAGCACATTAAGCTGTGCATACGTTGTCTGTCTGCGATAGCGCATCCGCATATCCGTCACTCTGCCGTCAAACGCCCTTGCATCAATCGATTCCTCCGCGAAAAAGCGCTTGCAGTGTTTCCTGAAATCGTAATTCATGGCAGAATCAAATATCGTTCCGTCCAGCCAGTGTCCGGCGCTCTCCCACACCTCTCCAATCAGGATTGCATCCGCCTTTTCCTCCTTCACTGCCCGATGAAATTTTCTCCAAAAGCCATCGTTTACTTCACTTGCCACATCCAGCCGCCAGCCGTCGATATCGAACTCTCTGACCCAGTATCTTCCTACTTCGCAGAAATAGTCCGCCGTCTCCGTGTTTGCCATATTAAGCTTCGGCATCAGGCGCTCATATCCAAAGCATTCATAATTCGGGTAAGTCTCCCAATCATCCGGGCGAATGACCGGAAACTGCAGCCCATAAAACCAATCCTTGTACTCAGAGTCTTCTCCGTTCTGCACCACATCCTCAAACGCAAAGAACCGCCAGCCACAATGGTTAAATACGCCGTCTATGATGACCCGGATGCCCTCTTTATGGAATACCTGCACCAGCTCCCGAAATTCTTCATTCGTACCAAAGCAGGGATCAATGTGATAATAATCGATCAGATCATACTTGTGATATTCCCCTGCTGCAAAAATAGGGTTAATATAAATTGCATTGACACCCAATTCCTTTAAATAGTCCACATTTTCTGTAATTCCCCGAATCGTTCCACCAAGCTTTCCTCGCGTGGCAAGACCCGAAAATTCTTTTTCTGTTCCCGTCTTGCTTATATAGCGTCTTCCCGTGGCAAAGCTGTCCGGGAAAATATTATAGATTACGGCGTCCTTCGCCCACTCCGGCGGTCTTACGATATCCGCCCTGTGATTAAAGGGAAGCTGGTAGTACTCGGAACGGTCAATAACCGTACTCTCGCTAAAAAAATCACCGTAATAGAGCACCTGCTCTGCCCCGTCATCAAGCTTAAAATAATAATTCAGTCTCTTATAAGGATTTACTAATTCCGTTTCAAAATAATCAAACAGCTCCGACTGTGCGACAATATGCATTTCCTGACTTGTGAAAATCACAGGTGTCAGACGGCACGAGCGGTCGCCATAATATAACGTACAGCTTTTTATGTCATCCCTGCCGGTCCGGATGCGGATCGTCACATGCGTCTCATCCGTTCCATAGGCATACTGCGACATGGGAATATGTAATACAGCACTCTTATTCATCTCTTTTCTATCCCTTCACACCACCGGAAGTAAGTCCGGTCGTCATATTTTTCTGAAGCGCAAAAAATACAATCAAAATCGGTATAGATACCACGATGGACGCCGCGGCAAATATCGGCCAGCTTCCGCTCATCTCCGTTGCCTGCAGCGAATACAATCCGCCCGCCAAGGTATAGGTGTCTGCTCCCGTCATAAAATTAATCGCAAAAATATACTCATTCCACACATAGATTAAAATCATCATCGCCGTAACCGCGATCGTCGGCTTTGCCAGCGGAAGTACAATGCGTGTAACGATCTGCACGGAAGAAGCTCCGTCAATCGTGGCAGCCTCCTCGATTTCGACCGGAATCGTATCAAAATACCCCTTCATATTCCAAAGCGCGAATACCGCCTCCGTTCCTGTGTATACGATAATCAGTCCGATTTTCGTATTGATCAACCCCATTGGACTGAGCAGCTTATACAATGCCGTCATAGACAATAGGGAAGGAAACGCGTACAGTAAAATCAAAATTCTAAGGATCGCCTTTCTTCCCGGAAATTTCTTTCTGGAAAAAACATAGGCTGCCGGAACTCCCGTTCCCAGCGAAAGCACCAGGGTCACCACTGCCAGAATCAGACTGTTTTTCAACCACAGCAAAATCGGTTCTTCCGTGAAAACAGCTTTATAATTATTTAGCGTCAGGTGCTCCGGAATAAAGGAAAAATCAGAGCTTAACAAGCTATTATTCGCATTCAGTGAAACAGAAAAGGCGTACAGGATCGGTACAAGCGTCACAAAACAGATCACAATAAAGAAAATATTTACAAAAGTAAGACCGATTCCTTCTTTGACTTTTTTGCTCATGCTCTTCCCTCCTCTTCCTTTGGTTTCATATTTGTCACCATTGAAAATAGTATCAGAATGATAAAAATAATCATGGATATTGCCGAGCTGTATCCGTAATTATTTGTGATAAACGCATTTTCATATGCATATGTCATGATCGTGTGGATATCCGCACCGGTCTTTGAACCCACCTGCTGCGTCAGCAGATAGATGACGTCAAACTGCTTAAAGGTAGTAAACACCGTGATGACGACAGACGGCGCAATAATCGCCCGTATCATCGGAATCGTGATATACCGCGTTCTCTCCATCCATGTCGCTCCATCCAGCAGCGCGCTTTCGTAGTAGCTCTTGTCAATGCTTTGCAATGCGCCGTCAATAATCGTAATCATAAACGGCAGTGCCAGCCACAGGTTCACGACCGTACAACAGATAAATGCCATCACATCACTATTCAGCCAGCGTACCGGTTCTTCGCCTACACTTGCAAGCCACTGATTCAAAAGTCCGAACTGCGAATTGAACATTCCGGTCTTCCACAGTAAAATCGAGACATAGCCCGGCATAGCCCAGGGAAAGATCAAAAGCGTCTTATACACATTTCTGAGCTTCAATTTCCTGATATTGAGCATACTCGCAAGAATAAATGCAATGATAAGCTGCAGCACCATATTGACGATCGTCCAGAGAATCGTTACCAGAAATGCTTTGATAAATCCGTTGTCAAAAACGAACAACGCATCCTTATAATTTTCCAGACCGATAATCTCATAATCGTTCCAATGGTATACGTTCATATTCGTCAGAGAAATATAACCCGTATACAGAATCGGAAATATCACGATTAATAAGATTAATAACAGTGACGGTGCAGACCACGCATATGCAAATAATGTATTTTTCTTTTTTCTGTTCATAACACTCTTCTTTCTCTCGTTGCTACTGCATACTTTCAATCAGCTTCTCGGCTTCCTTCTGCGCGTCCGCTGCGCTTTCGGCAACGTCCTTTCCGCTCATATTGACGTCCGTCAGAAAATTTCCCGCGACCGTCCACATGACATCCATCTCAGGAATATTCGGCATTGGCACTGCACTTTCCGCCGTCTCCTTCATCGCCATAACGACCTCGTCCGACTTGATCTCGTCCAATTCATAGCACGCCTCATTTGCAGGAGCGCAGCCGCTTGCCTGTGCGAGTTCCACGCCTACCTCCGGCTCCATCAGAACACGCAGCACCTGTTCTACCGCATCCTTCTTATTCTCCGCCGCAAACTTCAACACCTGTATTCCCTGTACCCCCATATATGGAGCGATTGGCGTTCCAGTTTCATCAATTACAGGCATAGGTGCCACGCCTACGTCCATGCCCTGCGCTCTCACCGTTGGAATCATCCATGGACCTGCGATTGTCGAGTGCGCCATCCCTTCACTAAATAAGGTGTTTACCGTTGCGTACTCTGTTTCCCCCGGCATTAAGGCAACAAACTTTTTGTGATATTCCACCGCGGCAATCGTCTTTGCATCGTCAAGCCCCGGTACGCCGTCTTCATTCAATATATAACCGCCGAATCCATTGATCCATCCGGCAGCATAATAAGGTGTGCTGTGCTGTTCCACAAATCCATAATGTCCACCTTTTGTATTCTCCTCCATGTATGCGTACAGTTCTTCCGTTGTTTCCGGTACCTCACTGTCATCCATATATAAACGGTTATACATAAATAACAATGTCTCATAATAAATCGGCAGCTGATAAATCTCATCCTTATAAGTCGCCGCAGCAATTGTGCTGTCCATATACTGATCCAATTCTTCCTTCGGAATGATATCCGTGATTGGCGCCAGAATATCCATTTCCGCATACACCCCAATCTTGTCATGCGCAAAAAAGTACATATCCGGGGCAGCCTTGGGATCATTTCCGACCATCTTAAGCGCCTCTGTCAGATCGCTCTTTTTTTCGAACACAATGTTAATTTCCGGGGCTAATACCTTTAACCGTTCCTCTAAAACCGCGATAATGGCATCCTCTTTATCATGCCAGATTGTAATTGTGGTCGTGCCGTCCTCCGCCTGACTACCGCCGGAATCCGTACTGCCACATCCGCAGAGCATCCCTGCGAGCAGACAGCATATCATGAGCAATGAGCATATTTTTTTCATCCAATCCTCCTTATAAATTGGACTGTTCACCTCCTACGGCTGTGAGCAGTCCAACCTTCCTATTTCTTATTTTTCTTTACAGCCATAACGATAACTACCGCAGCAATCAATACCACAAGCACGATCACTACAACCAAAACCGTGTGGTTGCTTTCCTCTGTCTCCGTCACATCTGCCGCTGTATCAGCTTCCTCTGTGGCGTCTGCTGCCTTCGTTTCAACTGCCGCAGTGGAGGTCGTCGGTTCTTCGTAAGATACTTCGTAGTTTTCGGCATCTGTTACAACGACCCAGATATCCTTACCGGTTTCAATGGAAATATCCTGTGTCTGAACCGTTCCTTCATTTGCATTTACAATTACGGAATTGACCCATCCCGGAATCTCCTTGGTAAGCCAGCCGTCTCCCTCTTCCAAGGCTTCCCCCGGCCATGTGCTGTACACATTCGTTCCATCCGGCGCTGACCACGCCCACAGGCAAGGTGCTTCCCAATCCGCCGGAGCGGTAACATGTACTGTAATGTTTGGAACTTCCTCTTTGTTCGGATCTACATAAGAAAAATCGCTCTTTCCTTCTGCATCAACGGTCACCCATACCTCCGCTGCATCAATACTGATATCTTCGGTCTGTACTGCACCTTCATTGGCATTGATAATAATAGAATTTACCCAGACCGGAACTTTGGCGCTGTACCAGCCGTCTCCGTCATCCGAGAGAGCATATCCCGGCCATGCCTCAAATGCATTTGTTCCATCCGGTGCTGACCACGCCCAGATGCAGGGATTTTCCCAGCTTTCATCGACCTGTGCATGAACCACAAATTTTTCCACATATTCCGGAATATCCCCGGTGGTCTGCTGCTCATAAGACACCTCGACCTGATCCGCTGCACTGATCGTTATCCATGCATTCTTTCCCTCAAGAATCTGTTCGTCGGTCTGAACCTCACCTTCATTGGCATTTACGATCACATGCGTTGCCCAGGATGGTATCCAGATATAATACCAACCCTCATTTGCCTGATCCGCTTCTGCCTCTTCTCCCGGCCATGCCTCAAATGCATTCGTTCCGTCCTCATCCCACGCCCACACACATGGATTTGACCAGTCCTCGGGAACCCGAACATAGACCGCAACCTTTTCATCACTCCCTGTCTCAGCCGCCGATACGGCAGTCGGAATAAAGGTAAGCACCAGAAGCATCATCGCCAGAAGTGCAGATATTTTTTTCATCCATTTGTTCATAAAATAGTCCTCCTATTTTTATCCAACAAAGAAAATGTGCACTTTTCTATTTGTTATGTTGATTATATTTCAGAGGATTTTTTTGAGCAATCAATTTTTAAGTAACCGTTTTCCTAATTTTATTGACTCTTTTCCACAAAAATGCTGTGCAAAATTATATATAATACACAAATTTTGCACAGCATTTTTTGATTTCCAATAATTTTTGTTACTTTTTAACGAAACTATTTTCCCTAGTTTCCTATCTCTATGCCCCGTTTTCTACGGTTCTTATCGCATCATCTGCGCAGCGTCTCATAATTATACTGATCCGCCTCCTGCACATGCTCCGTGCGCACCTCGCCGTCCTGCGTAGAGAGCAGCAGCGTACTGTTTTCCAGATAGTCTTCCAACTCCTGCGCCCACTGCCAGAACAATTCGTCATCATAAATATAATCTCCTCCAAAGGCGAATGACGAGCCTGCAATCAGTTCTACCTCACCGCTTTCTCCCAGCCGGAACACCTGATAATTATATTCGCCATAGTCGTCTCTGTCCTCGATGTGCAGCACCATAAGCCAGCTTTGTCCGTCGGAATTTCCCAGATAAACGCTTTTCCATCCGGCTCTCGCCGTGTGCGCAAATTCGTTGTGGAGAAGTGTCTTTCCATCTGCGGCATATACCATGACATAGCCGCTCTCGCCGTCTCCGGCATTTCCGGTATAGACCTCAATCTGTTCAAGCCCTTTGGCATCCGATACGTCGGATATCCGGGAGGATTCGACCGCAGAGGTGTAGTCCAATGTATAATATTCCCCCAACAAATCGACGTCCTCCGCCGCCGCATCCGCCGCTTCTGCGAGGGCCTGCTTTTGCATCTCATATTCGTCGTAATCCGCCACCCATGTATTTAAGGAGATTCCATATCGGTAATATGCGCTTTCAAGTGCAATTTCTGTGATTTCTTCCCCGTCATATGTAATCAGGCACGGCTTATTCATGCTCTCTTCGCCCTCGCTGATATAGTCTGCAAACGTGTCAAAATCCACGACCTCATACTTCGGCTGCGACATTCCCGTATTCACCCGAAACAGGCAATCATCCGCGAAGACAAGCGGCTCTCCGTCAAATTCCCCGTCCGCCACATAGCGGTCGACGCCCCGAAGACTTTTCGATACGCTGCGGACTGCAAGTTCACGCTGCACATTCCCGTCTGCTGCCCCGGCATTTCTGCCTGCAGCCCCATACTGCGTTCCTTCGCCTGCCGACGCGCTGCCGCCCGCTGCTTTGCTGCCGTCCGCTGCCGTTCCATCACCGGGCGTGGTGCCATACGTCTGCGGAATCCAGATGCCGTCTTCGCCGTAGGGTTGAATCATAGAAACCATGTAACTCTTATCATCCTCCAGGAAACGTATCTTCACCGGAACGCTTCCGTTCTCTTCCGGCTCGCCTGCTGTCAGTTCGACTTTCCCCTCATTCTTCAATAGATTCAAAAGATAACGCGCCGCACTCTCCGGCTCAAACAGTTCTTCATAAAATGTGCCGCCAGTACGCTTCGCGTTCTCATTTAGCACTTCTCCCATTCCGTTCGAAAGATAATCCATTCGGGTTCCCGTAATTCCGTCCGGATAAGCGTCCTCATATTCCGCTCCGATACAGATTGCGTCATAAAAAGCCAGCGACTCCGTATTTACAAGATAACTCTCCCCCTCTTCCGAAAATGTCAGTTCCTCCCGCCACACCGTCACATGCGGGTCAGACACCTCGGCATAATATAGAATCACCGCCCAGGAATCCCTTATCTCCACAATAGAGAAATCTACATCTGCGCTCCACGGCCACGGACTTGACCAGCCAAAATCGTAACTGCCGCTCTTCTCTGAAGAAATGCCTGAAAGAATGCCCTCCTCCGCCAAACTTTCCGCCAACCGCTCAGAACTCATCGATGCAATTGCCGCCCCATCCCGGTCGCAAAATGCCTCTGCCCAGCCTTTTACAAATGTCTCCGCCCGCGCGCTATTTTCTGAGCTTTGTTTCTCCTCTGCCATCTGCGCATTTTCTGGGGCATCCGCAGTCTGCTGTTCCGTTCCCGCATCTTCCGTGGCATCCGTCTGACTATCGGGCACTTCCCCGTCCGTGCCCTTCGGATTGCTTCCAAGCGCGACGATAAGAAGAACGACTGCAAGCAGAGCAACGGCGATAACCGCCGTGCCAGGCTTTTTGTAGCGCATAATATTTTTCACACGTCCCTTGGTATCATTCTCCCCAAAGGCGAGCGGCGCTCCCGCAATCCTCGCCCTTCCGGACGCAAGGGCGAGCAGCGACATGGAATACTCTGCCCGGATATCCCCATCCATATGCCGCATGACCGCCTCGTCACAGGACATTTCCATATCACGCTCCGCCAAGATAAATGCCAGCCACACCAGCGGATTGAACCAGTGCAGCGCCAATGCGAGAAACGCGAAAAACTTTATGATATGATCGCCGCGGTGAATGTGCGTCCTCTCGTGCATTATGATATAATCCGTCTCCTGCTCTGTGAGCGCCTTCGGCAGATAAATTTTCGGATGTACGAGTCCAAGCACAAACGGCGTTCCGATCTGATCCGTCTCATACAGATTCTTACGTATGCGCACTGCCCCCGCCAAACGCTTCCTCAAGCGCAGGAAGCTAACGCCGTTATATACGAGGAGCGCCGCCATTCCAGCTACCCAGAGAATGGACGCCGCGCGGACGATTGGACTTTCCATAAGACGGGCGATTACCTGCCCCCGTGCTCCCGCCCTGCCATCATCCTGCCATGCGCCTGTCGCAGCACCGCCTTGCTGTGCACCTGCCGCACCACCGCCGTCCTTCCCTGCCGCATTCGCTGCACCGCTGCCGTCTCCCGTACCGCCCCACAGAGCGGCTTCGCCGTCTCCCGCAATTTTCACTGCTCCGCCTGTCAGAGCCGCCGCTGCCTCCACAGCGATTTCACCATCGTGCGCCTGCTCCCCGCTCCATGCCGCCGCCCACGTCTGTGTCCGTTCCAGCACGCCAAACACAGAAAGCGGCGTTGCAAAGGAGACCGGACAAAGCAGCCGGAAAAGTACAACGCTCCAGAGCGCATAGCAGAAAATCTTCGGCGCGCGCCGCAGCAGAAGTCTTGCAAAAAGCACCGCCGCGATCACAATTCCCGCCAGAAGGCTCATGGAAAGAATCTGCAAAAACAGTTCACACAGCCACGTCATTTCTCATCCCCTCCCTCCCCTCGGTTCTCCTCTATAATCCGCTTGATTTCCTCAATCTCCTTGTCCGAAAGCTTCTTCGACCTCGTAAATGCCGCCAGAAATTTCGGCAGCGAGCCGAACGTCTCCTGTACATACTTCTCGCTCTGTCCCGCAAAAAAATCTTCCTTTGAGACAAGCGACGTCACAATGCCGCCCTCATTCAAAAAAAGCTCCCTGTCGCACAAACGGTGCAGAATGGTGTAAGTCGTGGATTTCTTCCACGAAAGCTTCTTCTCGCAAAGCTTTACCAATTCCCCCGACGCAAGCGGCTCGTTCTCCCATATAATCTCTGCAAAGCGCATCTCCATTTCTCCGAGTCTGTATTCCGGCATAGCTCTTTCTCCTTTCACACATCGTCTGTTTGACAACGTTCTGTCACCCTGCCTCTCTGCTCCCTGCATCCGGACATCCACATAGATTAAGGGACGTTGGTCTACTCATTGTAAACTTTTTTATTTTAGTCTACTCCATGTAGACTCATCTGTCAATATTCCTCTGCAGTTTTCCTTAACGCGCCTTCGACATTTTTCTTAAATTTTCTGTTGACTTTTGTACATCATAGTGCTATTGTGTTACTCAAACAAAGAGTGAAATGCATGGAACAGAACAAGGTCACCCAAAGGATCTGCACTCCAGAGAGCCGTCGGCTGGTGCGAGACGGTATGCAGTTTGGCTGATTATCCTCTGCGAGCAGTGCACTGAATTTCTCCCGGGGAAGAGTAGGTGTCACCGGTTTTCTACCGTTATCCAGAAGCTTATTGCCGCAGGCTTACCTGCCCGCGAAGATAAGACTAAGAGGTCGTTTTACACGGCAAGCAAAGTGGTAACGCGGAAGCATTCGCCTTCGTCTTTGAATACATGGAAGCATGTATCAGGACGAAGGCTTTTTATTTTCCAGAAATGTCCACTCTTTGCGAAAATGTGATCTAAAAGAAAGGAGCCGCCCACGGGCGGAAAAAGAAATGAATGGTTTAGTTATTGTCTTAATCGCTATCGTAGTACTCGGCGCTGGCTATCTGTTTTACGGACGCTGGCTCGCCAGGAAATGGGGGCTTGACCCGAACGCCAAGACTCCGGCTTATGAGTACGAAGACGGAGAGGATTATGTTCCCTCTTCCAAATTTACGGTATTTTCACATCAGTTTTCCTCGATTGCAGGTGCAGCCCCTGTCACCGGACCGATCTTAGCCTCCGTTTTCGGCTGGGTTCCGGTACTTCTGTGGCTGCTTATCGGCGGTCTGTTCTTCGGTGCAGTGCAGGATTTCGGCGCACTTTACGCCTCCGTGAAGAACGAAGGGAAATCGATGGGTATGATTATTGAGAAATATATCGGCAAGACAGGACGCAAGCTTTTTATGCTGTTCTGCTGGCTGTTCACCCTGCTCGTTATCGCTGCGTTTACCGATATGGTAGCCGGCACCTTCGTCGGCACCGGCGTAGAAGGTATGACCGCAGAAACCGCTTATGCGAACTCTGCCGCAGCTTCCATTTCCATGCTCTTCATCGTTGTCGCTATTATCTTCGGTCTGATTCAGAAGAAGGTCGGCAAAATGAACGAAGGCGTTAAAGCAGCCGTCGCCATCGCGCTCTTAGTCGTAATGTTCGCCGTCGGAATGGCTTTTCCGCTCTATGCCTCCAAAAACGCATGGATCTACATCGTTATGGCTTATCTGTTTCTGGCGTCTGTCATGCCGATGTGGCTTTTGATGCAACCGAGAGATTATATGACTACGTTCATGCTCCTTGGCATGATTATCGGTGCGGTCGTCGGTGTAATCGCCGCACACCCGACAATGCAGTTAAATGCATTCAGCGGCTTTAACGTAAACGGAAGCGGCCTGTTCCCGACGCTGTTCGTCACGATTGCCTGCGGCGCGGTTTCCGGTTTCCACAGCCTTGTGTCCTCGGGCACTTCCTCCAAGACAATCAGCAACGAAAAGGATATGCCGATGGTCGGCTACGGTGCAATGGTCATTGAGACACTGCTTGGCGTACTTGCCCTTGTCGTTGTCGGCGCCGTTGCCGTAAACGGAACAAAACCGGACGGAACGCCGTTTGCCATCTTCTCCTCCGGCGTTGCAGGCTTCCTTGAGACACTTGGACTTCCGGTACAGTTTGCAACCGTATTCATGACAATGTGCGTATCCGCACTGGCGCTGACCTCTCTGGACTCTGTTGCACGAATCGGGCGTATGTCTTTTCAGGAGCTGTTCTACGGCGATTCCACCGATCCGGCGACCATGTCCCCGGTGCAGCGCGTGCTGACCAACAAATATTTTGCGACCGTGATCACCCTGTTCTTCGGCTATCTGCTGACACTGGGCGGTTACAACAATGTATGGCCGCTGTTCGGCTCTGCGAACCAGCTTCTTGCATCGCTTGTTTTAATCACCCTTGCAGTCTTCTTAAAGACGACCGGAAGAACCGGATGGATGCTTTACTTCCCGATGTTTACAATGCTCGCCGTTACCTTTACCGCATTGATCCAGAAGTCGATTGCCCTTGTGAAAAATATTGCAGCCGGGCAGGCGACCCTCCTCGTGGACGGTCTTCAGTTCATCACAGCAGTCCTTCTTATGGTACTGGGTGTGCTCGTCGCATTTAGCTGCCTGAAGAAATTGTTTGGAAAATCAAATACTGCGAATACCGACGTGACTTCCGCAAAAGCGAAGGAAGCGTAAATAAACTTGAAGCGCTTCCTTTCAAACAAATAAAATATTCCTGCCAGTAGAGATAGTCTACTGGCAGTTTTTATGATCGCAGATCAAATCGCTTCCAAAATATCTCCAATCTTTACTATTATCTTTTGCATATTCCTATTGCACAAAATTTTGTATAAATGTATAATTTCAACTATAACTATAGTCTATGCAGGAGGCAAGTTTCGCAAATGATGAAAGAATCTCAAAATATGTTTTGGAGTGATATAAATAATGTGTCTCGTTTCACAGAAAACACAAGCGATAACAAAAATAAGCAGGCAAGAAAAACTTCTGCCGTTATTTTAGCAGCTGTCCAGTTATCAGAAAATTTTATAAAAGGTATAAAAAATCTTAGTGCATATGATGCTTCCTCCATAATTACCAGTGAAGCAAATTGGATTCAAAAGAGCAGTAACAAAGAATTTAAGGATTTGCACGGGAAAAGAAAAACTATACAAGTAGGAACCGTATATTATATTGATTACGGAAAAACTTTTTATGGAGAATTAGCATATTTTCATTATGGACTGTGCATCGGCAAAAGAGAAGACAAAGTGTTCATCGTACCAATGACATCAGGAAACAACTACTTTTCTACCTGTTATCATCCTGTTAATAATCCCTACGCAAACAAAAAATATCGGCAGGCATTGGTTAAGGAAGGTTTCACCAAAGACTGTGTTTTAAAAATTGATGACGCGAAATTTATTTCCGCCGGTCGTATTGAAAAAGAAAGTGTAACAATCCACCCAGATGTATTATCAGAAATACAAAAACAGGTTTTTCAAGTTATTTTTCCGCAATTATATCAAGAATATGACAATGATAAAAAGCAAATTATAAAAAAAGAGAAGCAAATCAACGACCAAAAGTCACTTATTAATCAACTAAAAAATGACAATAATCATATGAAGCAATTATTAAAAAACAATAATCTGTTATAAAATCATTGACATCTATCATACTAATAGAGTAATATCATCTTATAGAAAATATACCGTTGTGATTTGATTTTATAAATCGAAAAGCATAGATGTATATTTTCAATACCAATAGTTTATCTTTACGAATCGTACAGATTTTGTTCGACCAATCTGTATCAGTATTCAGCAAAACAGCGGATGCCCTACGGTATCCGCTGTTTTATCTTCCTAAATAACAGGTTCTATCCTCTTACAATATCTTTTCCATCCCGATTTTCTGCGGCAGCAATCCGCATTTCTCATAGAACTTTCTGGCGTTCTCATTGCACGCCCAGACGTTTAACGTCACGTTATAGCAGCCCTCGCGCTTTGCGAAATCAAGCACATACTCATAGAGCGTCCTCCCGATGTGCTGTCCTCTGCACTTTTCATCCACACACAGGTCGTCGATATAAAGCGTCCTGATATCCGTCAGGATATTGTCTGCGATATGCTGTTGAAATACACAGAACGCATAGCCTGATATTTTCCCCGTGCCATCATCCGCCACAAAAATCGGTCGCTTTTCATCTGCTATCAGCGCCAGCAATTCCTCGTCCGTATATTTCTTCGCGTCCGCTTTGAACAGATCCGGTCGTCCATTGTGATGTACGTTTAGCACCTGACGCAGCAGGTTGTTGATTCCCTCGATGTCTTTTTCGCTTGCACGTCTGATTTCCATTGTTTTTCTCCTCCGCTATCTCTCATTTTCCGGAAAATACACTTTCCTCGCAAAATTTACAATCTCATATTCAATTCCTTCGGAATCCTTGAAAAAGAACGCATAATAATCCTTCGCATATTCCGGGTAATACTGCGGTGCATGTACGATTTCTGCCGGAATTTTTTTAACCTTTTGATACAGATCGTTCACTTCCTCTATACTTTCTGCATAAAAAGCCAGATGATGCAGCGCCCCAGCCTTTCTTCTGCTGACTTGTTCATTTTCATATTCTTTCCGCTCGTTCACAATGCCAAAAGAAAAATTTCTATGATGATATTCTATTATCTCGTATTCATGTTCCGGTACACTGTCACGCTCTTTCAGTTCCAAGTCGAACCCCAGCATAGGAAGCAGCATATCATAAAACTGCTCTGCCCGCTGTAAGTCCTTTACCGTAATATGAATGTGGTCAATGATTGGTTGCATCCTATGTACTCCTCCAAAAACATATCCGTCTCATGGTCATGAAATCGCACAGCCAATATGCAGCTCCTGCCGCCACTTAGGCGCTTCCCCATCATCGCCCCAGTATTCATCCATTGCCGCAATCTTATCATCCTTTAAGGTAAGAAACGATGTCACATGGAATGACAGTTCGCCGTCTTTGGTGTATACATGTGTCGCCGTTATCATCAGGTCTCCGCTCTGATGCACCCGCTCGACGTTTCCATCCCACTCGCCGGGATATTCGCAATTCGCTCTGATATATTCCCCGACTGTAAAATGCTCATTTGTACAGTGCCAGTTCACATAGGCATCTTCCCAGAAGTAGCTTCTGATTGCCTCAGCATCCTGCTTAAGCACATCCTGCCAGAAACGTTTGATGTCCATATAACTTTCCTCCTACCCCTAATTCGATTCATGCCGGAATCATTTTAAACGTGGAATCAGGCGGCACTTCCATGCCGCCTATTTCCTCATTATAAATCGTATAAACTTCATCTGCTGATGAATAGCATACCGCACAACCCTTTGGATTGTCAAATACCGCTTTTCCGCCTGACCGGAATCCAGATCTGCGTCTCATAGTCCACATCCGACATCTTCCCTTCAGGACTGTACCACTCGATGTTCGCTCCCATCGCAATCTCATACTCCGTGTTTCCCGGAAGCCACTCGTTAAAAATCTTGGTGTTCACCGACTGCAATGCCCCCGGCATCGGTCCTCTGCAGGAGAATTTCGCCCACTCCATATCCGGAAACTCAAACACCTTCATGCCGTCCGGTATCTCTCCTCCGATATAATCGCCTGCGATCAGATAACGGAACTTACCGCCGCCCATATCGTCAATGCAGACTCCGTACTTGCCGATACAGCAGTTGCAAATTGTCTCCTCTTCCTTCGTCTGCGGCGCTTTGCCCGAAAAGAGTTCCGCAAATCTGCTTCGGCAGATTTCATCCCAAAATCCCGGAATCTCCTGATAGGATGTGTCAAAGGAAAACTCCCTTTCGTACCCGATCACTTTAAAGCCTTTCATTTTCTCTACGGTGTAATCCATGTCATTCCCTCCTTGAATCTGAATCGTAATCTTTAAGGGCAGAAACACTTTGATTTTCCCGGCGTCGTTCCTCAGTCCGGTCGGCGTGACTCCATGAAACCGCGCAAACGCCTTTGTGAAACTCTCCGGCGTGTCATAGCCGTATTTGTACGCAATGTCTATGACCTTCTCCCTCCCCGAAATCACATCCAAGCCCGCCAGATAAAGTCTGCGACTGCGGATATACTCTCCGATAGAGAACCCCGTCATCACCTTAAAACCCTTTTGCAGATAAAAAGAAGACATATACACCGCATCCGCCACCTCATCGGCGTCCTCTACTGTAAGCAGATGCCCTTCCATATATTCGATTGCTCCGCGAATACTTCCAAGCCATTCCATGTAAATCTCCTCCTGTTACTCTCCGGCGCTTCTTCCTGCTCTCCGGTTGTTCACTGCCGGCTCTCCGGTTGTTCACTGCCCTTGTGACAAATTCATCTTAACATCCGGAGATATTTTTCTCCCGTCATTTTCTGTTAAAATCTGTCCACATTACCGAATACCGATCAGCTTCCTCACATATGGCACACGCCGCATAACTTCGTACAAAAGCACTGTCAGCCCAAAGCTGCCAAAGCCGATAACAATCATCTGTACAAGCATCTGATTGCACACATCTACAACATAGTAAGCAAGCGCCACCAGAATCGACTGATGCAGAATGTAAATCGGATAGGAAGCCCGATTGAAATACTCCGTAAATCTTGTCCGCTTGTTCAAAAATTTTTCACCCAAAACGAGCAGTACCAGAATCGTATTCCAGCCGACAAAATTTACCCACAAATCCCCGTAATATGAAAAGTGATAATAAAAAGCGACAGATGAAACGGTTGCTATCACACACAGCCCTGCAAGCCACACAATATTTTTTCTCAGCTTCTCTGCAACACGCTCGTTACTAAGTACATAGTACCCCATCAGATACAGCGCGAGATTTTTCCCAAGGCTGAAACCGCCGAAATTGCCAAGGTAATAAAAAATCCAGATTGGCACAAAAAGCAGCAACACGCCAAACGCCGGAAGCTTCTCAATCTTCGCCGCAGGCGCCTCCGCCGGGACACGGCAAAACAGCGGCAATGTCACCAGCGATATGAGAAACAGGAACAGAATGAACCAGAGATGCCCCGGCGTAAACGCCCCATCATAACCGCTGAAATCCGTAAGATGCGTAAAGAAATATTTCCAGTGCACGAAAAGCCCGCCCTCATAGTTATAAAAAAATTTTCTCGCATACAGCGATTGGAACGGCACAAAAAGCAGCATCCCGCCGACAAATGGAATCAGCAGTTTATGAACCCTCTGCACGAGAAACTCCTTCGAACTCCGCTTCTCCAATGCATAGCGCGCGCTCATTCCTGCCAGCACAAATAAAAGCGGCATGAACCACGGATTTACCAACACAATGAGCGTGCTAAGAAGCTTATTTTCACCGGGCCAGATATAAAATTTTGACCCGAAATCATTCCAGATCATAAAGGTATGTACCGGAAACAACAAAAGAATTGTCATGTTCCGAAGGTTGTCTATGTAGTGCCTTCGCATTTCGTATCTCCTCTGTAATTTCTTCTAAATCCCTGTCGGTCGTATCAATCACTATCGTTTTAAGTTCTCGGTACATCGGAAGCCTCGCCACACTTTTCTCAATGATATCCGCTGTCCGAAGTCCACTTCTTATATCCTCCTTCAATCGCCTTTTTAGCGCATCTTCACTGCATATAAGTGAAATCACCTTCACTTGACATTCCCTCGTGCTAATTCTATTCAAAATTTCGTCAATAATACTCTGCTCATGCATCACCCAGCAGAAGATGATATGCTCATATGCTGTACATCGAATAAAATTATTCAACAAATAGCATATGTTATCTAACACCATCACTTTTGTCTCCTCTGTCACCCAAAAAGGGGTCGCATCCCAGCACCAGTCACCGTCTAAGAAGACGCTGTTTTGTAATTTCTTTTTCATGAATTGGCAGACGGTTGTTTTCCCAACTCCCATCGTGCCGCCGATAAGGTATATTGTTTTCATTTCGTCTCCGTGGAAATTATTTTTCTTCTCTCTCCTGTTGTTGCAACAGAAACATCATTTTCTGCGTCTCAATCTCTGCCTTAAGTTCCTCCTCAGTCGGAAGATACAATTTGTACTTCGATGCAAAGAGCTGTTCATTTCCATGAAGAACAGAATATCTCGCTATATCCTCATCGGTGTCTGAGCAAAGTACAATCCCTATAGTTGGGTTGTCACCTTCACTCCGCTTCAACTCATCGTACATACGAATATACATATCCATCTGACCTACATCCTGGTGCGTAATTTTTTCTGTTCGAATATGCTATTGTCTTGCCACAAAAGCGTATCCCTTTCCAAGTTCCATCAGGAACTTCTGTAGATTTGATAATATACTTGATTCCAAATCATTCTCTGTAAAATCAGCATTATGTGCCATTCCAAGAAACTCAGCAATAACCGGATTCTTAATAAACTCATATTTATCGTTTTGGTGAGCGCCTGTTAACCTTTTCATCTCTGCTTCCACTTCATCTGGTTGCTGTGTCTGAAGCATTCTATAATAATACTGCGATGAAATATTTCTCTGTAAAGTTCTTACACTCCATGTCTGCGTAAGTGCCTCTTTTTCATACCATTTTCTAGCCGCCGCATCCTCCACCTGTAACAGTACTCTATAATGCGTCCAAGACAGAACCTGCCCAGAAGATTTTGGACTCAGTGAGTCCAAAATGTTTGGAAAATTTTCGTAAAATCGTTTGAACTTATATAAACTGCTGAAATCAAATCCTGTGCCGTACTCTTTCGTCAAGGATTTTGCCAGAGATTTCATTACTTCTTTTCCATAATTATCAGACCTCGACGCGCCCTTTAGCTCTTCTTCCACGATACGATAACCAATAAGCCAGTTTCTCTTTACCAGCGTGATATTAACTGCCTGATATGCCTGGCTTTGTGCTGCATCAATAATATTTTTCATATCTGACAAAATATTGTCTGTATTTGAGTAATTCATAGATGTTATTATTTCCTTTTTTGCATCACTCATACGATTTTTCTCCTCTTCTCATCTTGCACAACAACGCACATCCAAGCACAAACACCGCATTCTATGTAAATGAAATATCCCGAATAGTATGAAAAACCACGGTTCATAGTAATAAATCTTCTCTTTTCCCTCTCGTGATTTATAAGTGCTTTTTTGCTTCGGCACGGAGTTCACCCTCCCAAATCTTATCAAACATCGGCTTCACCCACTGATACTGACTGTCCTCCTCATACTCTCTGTATGTAACCTCAGTCATCATCGTAAGATAGAGCAAAATATCATACCAATGTACCCTTCTTAATTCTTCATCTGACAATTCACTTATCCCAAAACCTTTCAAAAAGTCAGCGTTTCTGTTATGATTTCTGAATCGGTCATCCATCAGCGGTTCTCCCCACATCGCTCTCTCCCAGTCAATAATTCCCGAAACGTGATTGTCCTTCACAAAGATATTTCCTTCCCACATATCCCAATGTACCAATACAGGCTTTTTAAGCTTATCAAACAAAGCTCTGTCTTTCCCGAGTTCTGTTAAAATTTCCTCTTTGGAAACTCCTATTATAACATTTCTTTTCTCCGCATCTTCCAGCACATTCTTTATTAAGAAATATGTGAAATCGTATAAACTTTCAAACCGGTGCACATCATCCCCCACCCATCCGAACTTGTCGCCCTTGACCTCTGATAGCTGTTTTTGCAATTTTCCGACTTCCATACGAAGTCTGGCCTTCACCGTTTCCCCTAAGCGATCGGCTACCGATACCCAGCTTGTCCCATCTAAGTTTTCCATAAAGAAATAATCGCCGTCACATAATTCTTTCGACGTATCATATTTATAAACTTCTGGCACTTTTATTGGGGTATTTTCGGCAACAAGCTCCAAAACGAGTGATACGATCTGTCTTTTTGATTGTACCACTTCCATGTACTGTTTGCACCATAAAAGGCTCCCGGACAATCGCCCGGAAGCCTCTCTCCCTCAAAACATTATTTTACAGCTCCCTGACCGGAAGCAGTTCCATATATCCCCTTGTCCCAATCGGCTCCAACTGGATTCTGGGATTGCTGTCATCCCATGCATACCCGATTACCGCCGGGTCGTATTTCTTCTCCGCATCCCAGATTTCTTCAATCGCCTGCCCGTAATTCTCTTCTGCAAACGGTTCTCCCTGAAACATCAGGTATTTTGCCGCCGGCAGTTCAACCACGTCAAAGCCCTCCGGGATAGGTGTGGCATCATCCGACGCTACCTCGACGCCCTGCACATACTCACTCGTGTCCGGTTTTCGGTATTTCTCCGGGAGCCACAGGCAGACAGGCTCGCCCGCCAATGCCTTGATGCTCTTAAGCAATCCCCATACATCACAGCCGACCTCGTCACAGTATGTCCAGTAGTCCGTTGCCGTTTTTCCCCTTTTTATAATCACCTTCCGTTGTGGCTTTTCGATTACGGTCACAAAAATGTTTCTTGTATTCTCCATCGTTTCTTTCCTCCTTTTCATATAGATCGATTTGACTCCATAGGGAGTAAACAGACAGACCGGAACAGGACTTTTCGCATACTCCTTCGGATTACAGCCAAATTCCCTGTAAAACGCTCTTTGATAACCGTCCACGCTCTCAAAGCCCATTTCCATTGCAGCGTCTATGATTCTGCATTTCTCATCCCTTAACTTAAGGGCGCTTTTTCCAAGACGCAATTTACGCACATATTCGGCGGGCGTACACCCTGTAAATTGCTCGAAGAGCCGCCTCGAATGCCAAGGCGAATATCCCGCCGCATCTGCAAGTGAGCCTATTGTAATTTCCTCAAAAAGATGTTCCTCAATATAATCCTGCATGCGTTGTACTGCCAGTACCTGTTCTTCCATCTGTGTCCTCCGCTGATTCTACTTTACAACATCGTTTCGAAATAAATCTCGACCATTTTTGCCTTCCTGCTTTCCGGCATATCCGCACATTTTACCTTCCGTTTTTCCTGCTTATTTTCACATCCCACACGAAAATGAACAACAACAGCAGCAGTCCAAGCACCCCAAGCACCGACGCCAGACTCCACGCATCTGCGAGCGCCCCGGCAACCGGAAATGTGACGATCATCACAATAGAAAAAAACATACTATTCACGGAAATCAGCGTTGCTCTCTGTTCTGACGGTATGATGCTGTTCAACGTCTCCGATTCGATCGGATATAATACCGCATTGAAAAAATTCGCTGCAATAAACATACCAACCGAAAGCAGCGGCTTCCCAACACTGTAGAAGACCAGCGTCAGCGCCATGACCGCCGCCGAAAATACAAGTACTTTCTTTTCGAACCGCCGATATAGCTTCTCACTTGCTATTGCGCCGAAACAGGACACAATCCCCGCCAGAAGCATAATGACGCTGATCTGTATTTTATTGTAGCCCATATCGTAATAATACTGCTGGCTATAAAAGAACAATAACGTATGCGCGGCAAAGATCACCGAAAAATAAGTCACAATTTTTAAAATCCGCAAATCCGATGCCAATATCCCAAAGCTCGTCTGAAAATGCCGCGCTACAAGCTGTCTGGCTGTCAAGCGCTCTTTTTCCTCTGGAGTCTTTAAAACAGGCGGCTCCTTCATAAGTACGACCGGAACAAACGCCAGCAGGGAAATGACGGTGCACGCCGCATAGCACACAAAATAAGAATATTCCGCCATGACTCCGCCGACGACCGTTGCGATTGCCTGTGACACCTCGATCACCGTATTGAT
Source organism: Roseburia sp. (assembly GCA_017937095.1). Lineage (GTDB taxonomy): Bacteria > Bacillota > Clostridia > Lachnospirales > Lachnospiraceae > Roseburia. The sequence goes on from JAGBEG010000002.1 coordinate 196,748, forward strand.
TCTGCCGTTGATCCTGATATAATTCTCTTCCTCCCCAAGGCAGATCATACTGTCATATACCAGCGCCTCTTCCGAGCCGGAGTTAAAATTATTTCCCAATGCCTGCAAAAAGAAGCTGAACGCAAACCACCAGAAATTTCTGGTAAACAGCATAATGATACATGAAATTGTAACGCAGATTCGCCCTAAGATCATGCTTTTCTTTCTTCCGACAAGATCTGCGAGCGCGCCGGAGGGTATTTCACACACAATGCTCGTGGCATGATAGATTCCCTCCAACAAGCCGATCTGCATTAGGTTCATGCCACAGTATGCAAGGTAAAGCACCCATATGGAGCTTTGCATATTCAGATTTGTAATAAAGGTGCTGATATAATCTAACTTAATGTTTCGTTTTATTTTCTTATCCATTTGTAATTCCTCTCTTCTTTCTTAGTTCAAAAATTCATCGCGCCGCGTCATTTTTCACACGGCATTTTTTGCAAAGAAAAAACAGCCTACTCACTTGCTCCGTGAATAAACTGTCCCAGGAATTACTGCATAATCAATCTGCTTTCGGATATTATTTTCCTAAAAAAGAGCGCAGTAATCCCGTGTATGCGCTAAAATGCATGTTTTCTGCTGTGAACTGCTGCTGCAAACAGGCATATATCCTAAACCGTTCATACTGCCTCTCCTTTCTGATTTGTCTCACATTATCTAAACTGATATTGAAATTCTAGCATTCTATGAAGTAGAAGTCAACGCTTTTTCCAGATCCCGCAGATACGCCGCCTGCTGTTTCTTAAGATAACCTCCCACAAATGGTTTCATGAACAGCTTCTTTGCCGTTACGTCCTCGGTAAACTCAATCGTTGTCTTTCCGTTCTCACAGGAAAATGAGCCAATCCAGTGTCCTTTCATATTCTCATTTTCCATATCAAATTCGTACTGCTTATAAGGCTCGCAGGCGGTAATCGTAAATCTTGTGACATAGCCGTCCTTCGTGTGTTCCTCAAACCTTCTCCCGGGTTCTAATACCACGATTTTACCCAGATCGCTCCGCCATGAATAATTTTCCAGTGACGTGACAATCTTCCATACTTTTTCTACCTCGCAGGGAAGCTCCGCTTTCATTGTTGCTATCGCCATCTTAATCCTCCTGTCTTTTGACCAACAGCCTTGTTGTGAACTTTCTATGCATTCCATAATACAATATTACCACTTTATCCGGCTGTTGTCCTCTCATTTATCCTATGGAATAGAGACACGGAATATATCACCTAATATCAATAGCTTCTCTGTCTCCGGCGACGCAATATCCGTTTCCCATTTCGAAATAGATTGTCTGCTTACATTACAAACGGAGACAAGCTCTTCCTGTGTCATTCCATTTGCTTTTCTCAATGCAGCAATTTTCTCTGAAAGCTTCATCTCTATCCCCTCCATCCGCTTCCTTGGTTCCTATTGTATAAAAAAAGCCTGTTTATGACCACCAATTTTAAAGTGCGATTTCGCACCCCCGGGTTGCGTTATGTTAGGAAATAGAAGAAAATTGAATGCAGAATTTTCGTCGTCAAATGTCGTATATTCAATTTAAAACCTGGCATTCAAATTATCATGAAAAAGTATAATACTGCTTCCTTCACAGAATTATCTCCCAACTCATGAAGTTCCCAGTCGTCCAGTGCAAGTGCTAACGCCTTAAAATTGCCGCTTGGAGTCAGATGCCGTTTATGCTCATTATAAGAGGCTATCTCACTGTTAAAGCCTGCAAGCAATTCTCTTGCCACGTCATCACAATTATGCCGATAGATCCGGTAAAGCGGTACCGATTCATCATTGGCTAATTCCTCCAGTTGTCTTTCATATTCCGGCTTCTCATCATCATTTGCAGAAACCCAATTCCCATAGATTGACGCATATGCCCGTTCCGCTTCATAATATGGCTCCAACTGCTTTATAACTGCCTGATAGTCTTCTTCTGTTATTACGTGAGATAGCACAAAATCATAATTATCATCAAGCTGATCCAAACCGACACTGATATTTCCCGTCGCAAAGAAATCGTCCATCTGCGTTTCCGACAGCGCGACAACACTCATCTTTCCGACGCCGCTCATCCCCATCAGCGCTTCTGCCAGACTCCGCTGCATGCCGTTATAGCTTATCACAAGCCCTTCCCCATTTTCCATCTCAATCAGCAAAATACTATGTCCCAGACCTTTCATGCCATCGACGTTAATCGCATAGTATACTTTCGCATCCGTACTCTCTTCCGGCAGCCTGGTTGCATTCTTTGATTTTATTAAAATTCCGATAGATATGCATCGGACTATGTAAATCGCACATGCTATGCATAAGAAAATCAGTACGGCTTTCGATATTTTCTTTTTCATTTTCCATCACTTTTCTCTGCAAGCTGGCTGCTTACCATATCTTCCAGCGAACCGGCGGCAAGCGGCTTGGCATAGTAATATCCCTGAAACCAGGTCGCATTGTAATCACGCAGAAAGTTCTGCAGTTCCTCGTTTTCCACTCCTTCCAGACACGTTTTCATGTTGGATTTCTGCGCAAACTGCAGTATGGAGCGGACCATTGCCTGATTTTTGGGATTATCCATAATTCCACGGATAAAGCTCATATCGATTTTAATCTCATCCATCGGAATATTCATAACGATACTTGAAGAAGCGCTTCCTGTCCCATAATCATCCATTGCAACTCTGATACCGCAGCTCTGGAAAAAAGCAACCTCCTGGTTCAGTTTATCCAGAGGAAAATCTTTGCACCGCTCCGTCAGTTCCAAGCACAAATGATCCGCCGGAAAAGCTGTATCTGCAAGAATTTTTAATAATTCCCCGCGAAATTCCGGGCGCTCTAACTGTCTGACAGAGACATTTACATTAACAAAGAAATCCGGTTTGAGCGTAAGAAGCTTCCCCATTTCCGTAAGCGCTGTCCGAAGAACATAGTTTCCCAAATCGTACATACTGGGGTCTGTTTCCATCCATTCAATGAACATACCCGGAGGTACCTTTCCATATGGTTCGCGCCTCCACCGCACAAGCGCCTCCGCACCAACCACATTTCCGGTGTCCGCAGCTACAATCGGCTGGTATTCTACATAAAATCCTTCACAGTCGCTGAGGACAGACTGGTGAATCACCTTCATGAGCGCAAGATCCGCGCCCCGGGAGGTCTGCACCTCATCATTGAATATAACAAGCTGCTCCTGATGCTTATGTATGGAATGGTCTAATGCATAAGTAACCTGCCCGCGAACGGAAGAGGAATCCCCGCTGTAATTCTCAAGAAGAATCGCGCCGGAATCCATTTTTAATGAAGTCTTTTTCCCCGCCGCCATGATTCCGGCATCAAGAGCACGGCGTACCTGCTGCTCAAACGAAAGGAGTTCCTCCCGTCCTGCCTTCTTTAATATAAATACAAAACGCTCTCCCTCGAGACGATAGACCGCTTTGTCCATATCCATCATGTAAATAAATTCCAGCGCAATCGCGCGCAGCAACTCATTGGAATAATCAAGACCATAGATAAGGTTAAACGTATTAAATCCCTCTACCTGAATCTGTAAGATTGCAAGCTTTCCCCCGCCCGCGATTTCTTTTTCCAGATCTTTCACATATCTTGCATAGGAATACAGATCCGTCAGTGCATCAATCTCGGGAAAAATATTTTCATTTTTAATCATAACGATCAGGTATTCAAGACTATCGCCCTCGTCGCAAAGCGCATTTGCGTGAATACTGAACATGTAATAAATTCCGTTTTTTTCACGTATGCGGACGCACAACTCAGAATCCAGATCGATTCCCTGAAGCCGTTTTCTAATTCCTTCCATATATTCTTCCTGGTCGTCCGGATGCACCAATTCCTTTATCATCTGCTCAAATTCGGGAAATGTCTGCGCTGACAGCCCGAAATACTCCTTTGTTCTCTCGGAGCACCATGATTCATGTTCCTTTATATTTGTCACCCACAGAAAAGAATTGTCGGAAATACGGTCGATTGCTTCTACAATCTCAGAAATTTTCGCCGCGTCCTTTTCCCAAAAGCTGATTTTACTCATTCGTAAATCCCTCACTAACTACAACACAGTCCTCATTTTCGAAACAACATAGGAAAATTGTACCATATTAAAAGGGCAGATTCAATGAAAGAAACGTTCCTAGATTGGATTTCACACAGTTTGCCCCGGGAACTGTATGGCGCGAAGTAAAAGTGAAAAGGGCTTTCCGAAAAGACGGAAAGCCCTTTAAATCCAACTATCTATTGATTACTCAATGATTGTAGCAACACGGCCTGAACCTACAGTTCTACCACCCTCACGGATAGCGAATGTAAGACCCTGCTCCATAGCTACCGGGTGAATTAACTCGATGGTCATCTCGATGTTATCACCAGGCATGCACATCTCTGTACCAGCCGGTAAGTTGCAGACACCAGTTACGTCAGTTGTTCTGAAATAGAACTGCGGACGGTAATTGTTGAAGAACGGAGTATGACGACCACCCTCATCCTTTGTCAGAACGTATACCTGAGCTGTGAACTTGCTGTGGCAGGTAACAGTACCCGGCTTAGCAAGAACCTGACCACGAACGATCTGGTCACGGTTGATACCACGAAGTAATGCACCGATGTTATCACCAGCCATAGCCTCATCAAGCTGCTTACGGAACATCTCGATACCGGTTACAACAGTTGTCTGAACATCTTCCTTAACACCAAGAATCTCAAGGTTATCATTCAGATGCAGTGTACCTCTCTCAACACGTCCGGTAGCAACAGTACCACGACCTGTGATGGTGAATACGTCCTCGACCGGCATAAGGAATGGCTTATCTGTGTCACGCTCCGGATCCGGAATGTACTCGTCTACAGTAGACATTAACTCCATGATCTTGTCGCCCCACTCGCCGTTCGGATCCTCAAGAGCCTTTAATGCGGAACCCTTAACAATCGGGCATCCCTCGAAGCCGTACTCCTCAAGCTGCTCTGTTACTTCCATCTCTACTAACTCGATCAGCTCTTCGTCGTCTACCATATCGCACTTGTTTAAGAAAACAACGATATAAGGTACACCTACCTGACGGGATAACAGGATGTGCTCCTTGGTCTGAGCCATAACACCGTCAGTAGCAGCTACTACAAGGATAGCGCCGTCCATCTGAGCTGCACCAGTGATCATGTTCTTAACGTAGTCAGCATGTCCCGGGCAGTCAACGTGTGCGTAATGTCTCTTCTCTGTCTCATACTCAACGTGTGCGGTAGAAATTGTGATACCACGCTCTCTCTCTTCCGGAGCCTTATCAATGTTCTCGAAATCTGTAGCTGTGTTACCAGCAACTCTTGCAGCAAGAACCTTTGTGATCGCTGCTGTTAAAGTAGTCTTACCATGGTCAACGTGTCCAATGGTACCGATATTACAATGCGGTTTTGTTCTTTCAAACTTAGCTTTTGCCATTTTGAATATCCTCCTTAAAATGATGCCCCTTTTATGGGCTATAGTTATTATATTGGAATAACTCGGCTAACTCTGATTATATAAAATAATCACTGGTTTTTCAAGCTATTTCTTTCCGGATTCCCCATAAAATAGGGAAATCCGGGGATTTTTACAAAATACATACGGAAAACCTATTTCGCCTTATCTGCTAATACTTTTTCCGCAGGAAAATCCTGCGTATTTTTATTTCGCTTTATCCGCTAATACTTTTTCCTGTACGCTCTTCGGCACCTGCTCATATTTCTCGAAGAACATAGAGTAGTTACCGCGTCCCTGTGTCTTGGAACGAAGATCGGTAGAGTAACCGAACATCTCAGCAAGCGGAACATATGCTTTTACAAGCTTACCGCCGCCGATATCATCCATACCCTCGATGCGTCCGCGACGGGAGTTGATGTCACCGATTACATCGCCCATGTATTCCTCAGGCATTGTAACCTCTACCTTCATGATCGGCTCAAGCAATACCGGATTCGCCTTGTGCATAGCCTCTTTGAAAGCCATGGAACCGGCAATGTGGAATGCCATCTCAGAAGAGTCGACCTCATGATAAGATCCGTCGTATACGTTCGCATGCACGCCAAGTACCGGGAATCCTCCAAGAATACCTGCCTGTGCAGCTTCCTCGATACCTTCGCCGACTGCCGGGATATATTCCTTCGGAATCGCACCACCGACAACGGTGGACTCGAACTTGAATGTCTCTTCGCCGTTCGGATCCATCGGCTCGAACTTAACCTTACAGTGTCCGTACTGTCCACGTCCACCGGACTGCTTTGCGTACTTGTACTCAACATCAACCGGCTTTGTGAAAGTCTCTTTGTAAGCAACCTGAGGCGCGCCTACGTTTGCCTCAACCTTGAACTCACGAAGCAGACGGTCAACGATGATCTCCAGATGGAGCTCACCCATACCTGCGATAATTGTCTGACCAGTCTCCTGATCTGTATGCGCACGGAAGGTCGGGTCTTCCTCTGCAAGCTTTGCGAGAGCCTCGCCCATCTTGCCCTGTCCTGCCTTCGTCTTCGGCTCGATTGCAAGCTCGATAACCGGCTCCGGGAACTCCATGGACTCTAAGATTACCGGATGCTGCTCATCACAGATAGTATCACCTGTTGTGGTGAACTTAAATCCAACTGCAGCCGCGATATCTCCGGAATAAACCTTCTCAAGCTCCTGTCTCTTATTTGCATGCATCTGAAGAATACGTCCTACACGCTCCTTCTTATCCTTTGTTGCATTCAGCACATAAGAACCGGAGTTCATCGTACCGGAATACACACGGAAGAATGCCAGCTTACCTACGAACGGGTCAGCCATAATCTTGAATGCCAGAGCGGAGAACGGCTCTTCATCAGAAGAATGTCTCTCAACCTCATTGCCATCCATATCAACACCCTTGATTGCAGGAATGTCTGTCGGAGCAGGCATATACTCAATGACAGCATCGATCAGCTTCTGTACGCCCTTGTTTCTGTAAGCGGAACCGCAGCATACTGGTACTGCTGTACACTCACAGGTAGCCTTTCTTAATACTTTCTTCATCTCCTCAACGGACGGCTCCTCGCCCTCGAGGTACATCATCATCAGGTCGTCATCTAACTCGCAGATCTTCTCGACCAACTCAGAGTGATAAAGCTCTGCGTCGTCCTTCATATCACCCAGATCGTCGGTAACGGTGATATCATCACCCTTATCGTCGTTGTAGATGTATGCTTTCATCTCGAACAAGTCGATGATTCCCTTGAAATCATCCTCTTTACCGATCGGTAACTGAAGAATGATTGCATTTTTTCCTAATCTTGTACGGATCTGATCTACAGCTCCGTAGAAGTTTGCACCTAAGATATCCATCTTGTTGATGAATGCCATTCTAGGTACGTTGTAAGTGTCAGCCTGACGCCATACGTTCTCTGACTGCGGCTCAACGCCACCCTTTGCACAGAAGACGCCGACAGCGCCGTCAAGTACACGGAGTGAACGCTCTACCTCTACCGTAAAGTCTACGTGTCCCGGAGTATCGATGATATTGATACGATGCTCCAAGGCACCTGCCTTCGGTTTTGCAAACTCTTCCAGAGTCCAGTGGCAGGTCGTAGCGGCTGACGTAATTGTGATACCTCTCTCCTGCTCCTGCTCCATCCAGTCCATGGTAGCAGTACCCTCATGAGTATCACCAATCTTATAGTTTACACCGGTATAATAAAGAATACGCTCGGTCAATGTGGTCTTACCAGCATCGATATGCGCCATAATACCAATGTTTCTGGTTCTCTCTAATGGATATTCTCTTCCAGCCAAGGTATTTCCTCCCTAAATTAAAAACGGTAGCGCGCAAATGCCCAAGCATCGCGGCATTACTTTGATTCCTAGAATCTGTAGTGCGCGAACGCTTTGTTTGCCTCTGCCATTTTGTGCATATCTTCTTTCTTCTTTACAGATGCTCCGGTATTGTTCGCAGCATCCAGAATCTCATTTGCGAGTCTCTCTTCCATGGTCTTCTCGCCGCGGTTACGGGAGTATGTTGTCAGCCAGCGAAGCGCTAACGCCTGACGGCGGTCCGGTCTTACCTCGATCGGCACCTGATAGGTTGCACCACCGATACGTCTTGCCTTTACCTCGAGAAGCGGCATAACATTGTTCATCGCCTCTTCAAATACCTCAAGAGCAGGCTTCTCTGCTTTCTCCTCTACTCTCTTGAAAGCTCCGTATACAATCTTCTGTGCGACACCCTTCTTACCGTCTAACATAATGTTGTTGATAAGCTTGGTAACCACTTTGTTGTTGTACATCGGATCTGCTAATACGTCTCTTTTCTGAGTATGTCCTTTACGTGGCACGGTTCTTCCCTCCTTAATCATAATTTACTATACAGACTGTCCTGCACACAGACTTCCCTGCAAGCAGAATCCCCGTCTGCATTGCCCGATTCTCTACACGGAATCAGTGAACTTCATTTCGATTAATTCAACGGTACTCACTTTCCCCAGTGTTCGTGCGGAAATCTATCTAACGTGATAATAATCCCAACACTAAACCGCAAGTTCTGTTATGTGATACTATTGGTTCGCTGAATTACAGTAACGCTGTGTTACTATTTTGCAGCCTTCGGTCTCTTAGCGCCGTACTTGGAACGAGCCTGCTTTCTGTTAGCGACTCCAGCAGTATCAAGTGTACCACGGATAATGTGATATCTTGTACCTGGCAAGTCCTTAACACGACCACCACGGATCAGAACAACGCTGTGCTCCTGTAAGTTGTGACCCTCTCCCGGAATGTAGCTTGTTACTTCGATTCCGTTGGAAAGACGAACTCTGGCGATCTTTCTAAGAGCTGAGTTAGGTTTCTTAGGAGTTGCTGTCTTAACAGCAGTACAAACACCTCTCTTCTGCGGTGAAGAAGTATTGGTAGGTCTCTTCTGCAGGGAGTTGTATCCCTTCTGAAGTGCAGGTGCTGTAGACTTCTTAACAGATGTCTGACGTCCTTTTCTTACTAACTGGTTAAATGTTGGCATTATTTTCACCTCCTGTTATATTGATAAAAAGCTTCTCATAGGCGCAAAGCGCCATTGGCGTGTGTATGCACGCTAGATTATTATATAAATCCAATTTGCCTTTGTCAAGCAGATTTTTCAAAAAAAGCCCTAAAAAAAGCATTTCTTCAATATAAGAAAAGGCGGAAGATATCAAAAAGAATATCTCCCACCTATTTTCCCACTTTTTTACAGTTTTATGCGCCTAGCGCGCCGTCTCATACTCTTCTTTTCTGCCGGTAAGGATCATGTAAATGCCAAGCAGCATGACGCCGATGCACAGGATATATTTCGGATTCATCGCCTGACCTGTAGACGGTGTATCGTCCTTCTCTGTCGCGCTTCCTGCCTGTGCCGCCTCCGTCGTCTCTGTCTCGTCCTCTGTCGTCTGTGTCTCCTCTGCAGCGTCCGGCGCATTGCCGCCTCCCGCTGTAATCGCCGGCGTCCAATCCGTCTGCAGCGTGCTGTCCGATACTCTCTGATCTACAACGATAACATAATCGGATGCATGTTCGAATGCAAACGCCACCCCGCCGTTGGCGTCGGCGGTCGTCTGTCCCATATACTCCAGCCTGTGCTCCGCTTCATTATAATAGAAGAGAGTCGTCAGCTTTCCGGCATTTGAAGCGCCTACATTGACCGTAAGCTGCGCCGTCATACCAAAAATGCTGTCATGCGCAAGCTGCATCTGTGTGGACCAGCCTGCACCCGTAACCGTCTCCTGCAGATCCCGCGGTACATTCTGCGTTCCCATCACAACCCCGAAATCAATATCGGTCAGATTCTCTGTCACAATGCTGCTGCCGCTTAATCTCCACTCAATACCGCTTCCCATATCAAGAACCATTGCGAACTGCTTTTCCGCCGCCAATGCAAGAATATCCTTCGGTACGACCGTTGTACCGTTCATGGTGATGGAAATCGTATCTCCCGGATTTGCCGCAGCCATATACGAATAAATCGCATCCCAGCCCCTGGTGGTCTCATCTCCGGTAATGTAGGCGGTTCCCTGCTCTGCGAACCTGCTTTCAGCCGGAGTCTCCGACACTGCCGCGACCTGCTCTACGCCGCCCTGCTCTTCGGTCTGGCTTTCTGATGCAGAAGTCGTATTCGCCGCGCCGCTTCCCGTCTGCGTGCTGTTCCCGCTGCTTCTGCGCCTTGTTGAACTGCCGCCGTTATTGTTTGTTCCTGTACTGCTTCCGCCGCTATTACCCGTTCCGGTGCTGCCGCTTCCGCCGCTGCTGCCCGTTCCGCTTCCGCCGCTATTGCCCGTCCCGGTGCTGCTGTTTCCATTGTTGGTATTTGTGTTATTGGTATTCCCGTTATTGGTATTCGTATTATTGCCGTTGTTATTATTATTGCCGCTATTATTGGGATTCTCCGTGCCCGGGTTCTGTGTACTCGGGTTCTCCGTAGGTGTCGGATTCTCCGTAGGCGGATTTTCCGTGCCCGGATTCTGTGTGTCCGGCTTCTCCGTAGGTACTTCGGTCGGTTCTTCCGTCGGCTCTTCGGTCGGCTCTTCCGTGGGTTCCTCGGTATCGTCCGGTACATAGTCCGTCACAACGATCGCACCGTATGTATCCACAAGCTGCGGCGTTACCGGAGCATTTCCCGGCACTTCGATAGAATGAATATCAAATGAAGTATCCTGCTCCCCGAACTTCTCTACTGCGCTGCCAAGGATAAGCGTCTGTATCTCGCTGCCCTCAAACGCTCCGTCGTCAATCGTCGTAACGCTTTCGGGAACTCTCACTGTCCCAAGCTTACAGCCATAAAATGCATTGTCGCCGATCATCTTTGTTCCGTCATATATCTCGATGGACTGCGCACCCTGCGGACAGCGGTATAATGTCACGCCGTTCACCGTGTAGAGCGCGTTGTCATACGACGTATAGTAGCTATTCTCTTCCGCTACATCGATTGCCTTCATATTTACGCAGCCGTCAAACGCGTCCGATGCGATTGCCTGCGTCGCCTCCGGCACAACGAAGCTTTCCAGAGACTCGCAGTTCTTGAATGCCTCTTCGCCGATAGAAGGAAGCTCATTTGAAATACTAAGGTCTGTCAAGCCCGCGCACTCCGCAAATGCACTGTCCGGAATGCCCGCACTGCTCTCCCATGCGACCGTCTCCAGGCTGGTGCAGCCGTAGAATGCATTTTCCCCGACGTCCGTCACGCTCTCCGGTATCGAGACTGTCGTCAGATATTCGCATCCGGCAAACGCATTGTCACCGATTTCCGTCACGCTCTCCGGTATTTCCACCGATGTAATGGTCGTATTCAAAAAGACATTTTCATCAATCTTTGTGATTCCATCCGGCACTATGACGGCATTCTCTGCGCCGACATACCCCACCAGAACATCATCCTGAATCACGAATCCGTCCTCCTGACCGGATGCTGCGCTAAGCTCCCCCGGATAAATCATCACGACCAGCATCGCGACGACCAGTACATATCCCAATTTTCGTTTCACCTGGTATTTCATTTGCACTCTCTCCCATCATCCTTTATTTACACGTGAAATTCTCACGTTCTATTCTGCATCCCTGCATTTCCTTGCCACCAGAAACAGCCGCCCGTCCTCCGCAAAGCTATTGCAGGTCGACAGGGTCAGCAATTCATCCCCGTACGCCGGCAGGTCTGTTCCGGTAAACACCGAGAGTTGTATGATATGATCGAGGTAGTCGTCAAACTCTTCCTCGGAATCCGCCTGAATAAAATCATAATACCGAAATTCCTTCGAATCCTGGTACTGCACCTTTGCCAGACAGACTGCAAAAATTTCATAGGTGCCCTTCTCGTAAATCGTATCAAATGTAATCTGCTTGTGCGCCTGCCAGTAATCCTCCTCAAGATACTTCTTAAGATCACCAAACATTGCGCCGCTCTTCATGTTGTGTCCGTAAATAATAATATTGGTACTGCGCTCCGCCAGATTCGTTCTGGCATCCATAAACAGGGTTCCGTTGATGTCTTCCTCCCCGTTTATATTGCGTCTGAGATAAAAATCCTTGTCTGTCGGGGTCAGCATGACCGGGTAATCGACCTTCGTGCCTTCAATTGTAATCCACCCGGCAAAATCGCTGTGCTCCGCCAAAATCGTCTGATACTCCGGCAGGACGGGAGGGGTGACTCCCTCATGCTGTGGTACCTCCCCATCCGCCGCAAGTTCCGGCGCATCCTCTAAGAAAAATGTGTCATTGCTGACCATCTCTACCGCTTCGTCGGGATTCTCTTTTAACATCCTTAAGTAATCGTTTGCCTTATCCCCGCGGTAATTGGTAAAATCAGACCAGAAATACCAGACAAAGCAGGCAATCGCTGCGATAAAACACACGCCGCCGAGAATCATCCGTCCGCGGTCATGCGGCGCACCGGACTGCTTTGTTTCTTTTTCGTCCGGCGCTTTTGCCTCCGGTTCTTCCTGCCTGTCCTTCTTTGCTGCATTCTTCGCCACAATATCGGCGATATCCAGAAAAAATTTCTTTCCTATCTTGCTCTGAAACGTCAGCTTTCCGCTTCGAATCAGCCAGTAGAGGCGCAGAGCGGTATCCGGATCATGGATGTCTACGGTATGCGTAATCTTTTCGATTTTTCTGACATCCGCCATTCCCTTGGCATATTCTTCTTCTGTGTCAAACGTGAACTTTCCTATGTTGTATGCCGCCATGATCGGAGCCGCTCTCCCTCCCCTCTTTTTTCTTATATTCCTATCTTGAAGTTGTTCCTGTCACAGCCTCCGTGAATGCTCCGTAATAAGTCTCTCCATCCGCTACCAGATAGCTTCTTACCTTATAGGAGTAGGAAGTGCCTGCGTTCAGCTTCTTGTCCGTATAAACGGTGTCTCTTGTCCTCGTCACCTGCTGCCATCTTCCGTCTGCACCTGCGCGGTAAACTTCATATCCGGTCACAACGCCCTCATTTTTCCAGCTCAGGCTGATTGTGCTTGCGGAAGAGCCTGTCACTGCTGCCGCGCTTACATCACACGGTCTGATGTCAAATGTTAAATTCTTCGTTGCCGTATAATTTCCCTTTCCTGCGACGGCCGCTGTACCAGTGCCTGCCTTGCGGTTGTTGGAATACATTAATGTATAATCCGTCTGCACCGCAAGCGTCTCTCCTGCATCCTCCACAGTCACCTCCGGTTTGATATCCGCTCCGGTATACGTCTGGGTCGGAATTGCTCCGATGTCACACAGGTGAACGCTCTTTCTTAAGATATTAAAGGTCACTTCCTTTGTACCGTAATAATGTAAGCCCGTTCCCGTAATCGTAACCTTCGCAACGCCTGCATTTACATTATTCTCAAAAGAAACCGTATAATCCGCCTCTTCCAACTGCCTGCCGTCCGCCCACACGGTAAACTCCGGCTCGATTGCCTCACCCGTATACGTGTAGGTTGAAGAAATTCCTTTTACCTCGACGCCGTCAAGCGGTGACTGCTCAACGGTAAATGGTCTTGTGATCGTTCCCGTATAATTTCCGATTCCCTTGACCTCCATCTCGTAAGCTCCCGCTGTGCCGGATGGTCTGCAGGTCACGGTATAATCATTGTTCTTTACAAGAGCGATATCGCCCCATGTGAACGTCACATTCTGCGTAATGTTATCCGAATACGGAACGCTGTCTTCAAATCCCGCCATAACAACATCCGCCTCCGAAATATCCTTCGGCGCAATTGTAATCGGAATCTCCTTCCTGCCGCCATAGTTGCCCTGTCCAATCAAAAGCAGCGTCTGCGTTCCCGCACTCTTGCCGTCGCTTCCCTCTGCAAAAGCAAAGCTGTAAGACTCCGGTGTAAGAACCGTACTTCCGATGCGCACTTCCGTAATTCCAAGCTCCGTCTCCGTATATATGGCTCCTGTATACGGATAGCTGTCTTTTATTCCGCCGACCTGTGCCTGCGCGATATCGCTTGCAATCGTAAACGACGCCTGACGATAGTTCGTAAATCCGCCGATTCCGTTGATCCGCATCAGCACACCGCCAATCTCCGTATGCTCCGAATCAAACGTCAGCGTATAGTCTACGCCCTGCTGCAGCTTGTAGTCTCCGCAAGTCACTGTCACCTCCGGGATGACCGGACTGCCTGTGTATGCCTGATTCGGAATCGGGGCAACACTGACGTCCGCCGCTGCAATATCATGGCTCTCAATCGTAAATGTCTTCGTTACGCTTCCGGCATAGCTGCCCATTCCTGTCACGACCACGCTTGCCTCGCCGACTGTCTTGTTGTTCTGATATGTTACCTCATAGTCGGTGCCCTCGGTCAGCGTCATTCCATCCAGCGTCACTGCCACTGCCGGCTCAATTGCCGCATTGCTTCCCATGTATGGGTATGCTGTGCCATTCGGAAGGCTTACGATTGCTCCCGAAAAATCCTTCTCGATAATGGTAAACTCCGCCGTGCGGGAATTTGTGTAATTGCCCAATCCGGTAACTGTTACGGTCGCCGTTCCTGCGTTGATATTGTTGCTGTAGCCCACCGTAAAATCAACACCCTCGGTAAGCTGACGCAGTTCCGTCTCCGTTCCGTACTGATAAGTCACGATGACTGTCGGCTTCTTCTCTGTTCCGTCATACGCAACGCTGTCCGGTACGACCTCCACCGAAATCTTATCCGCTGCGCTTCCTGTCGGCTTTGCAAGGGACTTCGGTGTGATTCTGAATGTAACTTCCCTGCTTCCGATCACATTTTTGCCGTCTCCTGTCACAACAATCGTACCTGTACCGACGTTCTTATTATCTGCGCCGTCCTTCTTTGCTACCGTGTAGCTCGACTCCGGCAGCGTGAAATCCGTTGTTCCCACCGTCGCCTTAACAGAAATCTCCGGTACGATTTCCTTACCGGTATACTCCCTGCTCTTCATCGTGGTCTGGTCGCCGTCCATGATCTTAAGATCTCTGATATTCTGCGATTCGATATCGAACAGTACTGCCTCGACAATACCGGCATATGAATTTTTGCCCTTTACGACGATACTTCCGCCATCTGTTCCGGCATCCGTATTCGGTCCGTAGGTGACGTCATAATCTGCCGTCGTGAGCGTCTTACTTCCGGCTTTTACCGTAATCTGCGGTCTGATCTGCGTTCCGCGGTACTTATAGCTTGCCTCAACACCAGATACGGTCAGTGTTCCCGGCGTGGAAACAATGCTGAAGTTTTCAGTGAGCACTCCCGAGAAACCGTTCTTCTCATTTCCAATCAATTCTACGCTTGCCGTATTTGTTCCGATGTTGATGTTATTTTCATAAGCACCGATAATGAAATGCTTGCCTGCGGTAAGCTCCGTTCCGTAATAAGTGATACTCGGCACTGCCTCCACCGGATTTCCGGTATACTTCTGATTGCCGATGGTCACTTCAATGCCGGGTTCTGAAAAGTCCGCCTTAATCGGCACGATCTTTTCCACACTGCCTGCCCAGCTTCCCATACCTTTGATGATAACGCTTGCATTTCCTACCCATGTATTATTTGCATAGGTGAGTGTATAGTCCTTGTTCTGCTCAAGATCTGTACCGTTCATGGTAACCTTGACCTGATCGTCAAACGTTATCTCTATCTCGTCAAATGCTACACTTGTCTTGTCTGCCGGAACATGTTCCTTAAACCACAGCTCATCCGGCACCGTGATGTCCGCATCTGCGATATTTCCGCGTATCTCAAAGGTTTTCTTAACGCTTCCGGTATAATTTCCGATTCCTGTCAGAATCACGACCGCATTAGTTCCGGTTCTGTCATTATTCTCATAGGTGCAGACATAATCCCTGCCGTATACAAGCGCTGCGCCGTTGTAGTACAGCTTCGGCTGCGGCGTTGCAGCTCCGTCCACCAGCGGCTGCGCTTCGATTGCTCCAATGCGGAAGCCGGCATTTGGAACATATCCGCCATCTCCGATGCTTGCCAGACCGATTTCAAACGTTGTGCTTCTTGTTCCGGTAAAATCCGCGCCGGCATTTGCCGTCGCACGCAGCGTCACAATTCCCCGGTTCGTGTTGTTCGTTCCGTATGAAATCGTGTAGTCGGCTGCTTTTATCTCAGTTCCGTTATAAGTCAGCGTCACTCCCGGCTCTACCGGCTTTCCGGTGTACGGCGCTACATAACTTCCGTCCGTCACGCCCTCGACCGCAAGCACAATCGCACTGTCTGAAAGATCTCTCGGTGCAATCGTAAAACTGCGCTCCCATGTTCCGGTATAGATTCCTTTTCCCTTTACGGTAATCGTTCCTGTTCCTGCATGAATATTCTCGCCGTAGATTACCTCATAGTCCTTGCCCTCTTCCATCGGGCGCGTCGTATTTCCCTGAATGCGCGTCACCGTCACTTCCGGCTCGAATGCTTTCCCGGTATAAGTAAATACGGTGCCGTTTTCGAGAGCCGGGCAACTGATTTCAAATTCGCCCGCCTCGGTAATGGACTGACCGATGTTGAAATCTGCGCTCTTGCTTCCGGTAAAATTGCTTCCCGGGCGCGCCTCAATCGTAACGGTAGCCGTTCCCGGTCCCTGATTATTCTGGTACGCAATCGTATAATCGCGCTCCGGGCTTAACATATAGGTTCCGTCTCCGAAATCATAGCTTACGACCGGTGCAGGAGTGACTGCAAGTCCCTCATAACTCTGGTCTTCGATCGGCGCGATCACAACCTCGTCTTCCCCTAAATCTTTTGCCAGAATGGAGAACGTCTCTGTATAAGTTCCTTTATAATTCCCCTTTCCATCAATGATGATGGATGCAGTTCCTACATTGATATTATCCTCATAGGAAATATCGTAATCTGCGGTTTGCAGCGTTTTCTTTAAATCCGTACACTGCACGGTCACCGTCGGTGCAATCTCCTGCGACGTATAGATGTAACCCGTTGACTTCACACCATTTACCGTACAATTCGCAGTAAGGTCTCTTGGCAGAATCGCAAATTCAAGCACCCGGTCCGCCGTCTCGGCATACTCGCCCCTGCCGGAAATCGTGATGCTTGCCGTGCCTGCATCGAGGTTATTCTCATAAGATGATCTGTCATAGTCAATGATATCACTGATTTTCGGCGATGTCGTCTCCGTCAGCACCGATCCATCAACCATTGTCAATTCTGTAATCTCCGGGTACAGGCGCTCTCCGGTGTAAGTAATCTGGTTTTCGTCCACCTTCCAGCTTGCAATATCATCCAGCGATTTACCCATGATTGTAAATACGATGGGTTTCGTACCTGTATAATTTCCGTTACCCTGTACTACCACATACGCCAGAGAGGTCGGCTTATCATTATTCGTAAAGCTGCCTTGAACAATCTCAAAATCCCCCGGCGACATAAGGCTCTGGTTCCGGTATGTCATCTTAATTACATCCTCGTTAAATGTGACCGGATTACCATCATACTCGAACTTAAGCGGTTCATATGACACCTCTGTTGCAATATCCTTCCGGGAAATCGTAAAAGTCCCGCTTAATGGTGCGGCGTCTTTCTCATAGA
The DNA here is from genome assembly GCA_017937095.1 of Roseburia sp. Classification (GTDB taxonomy): domain Bacteria; phylum Bacillota; class Clostridia; order Lachnospirales; family Lachnospiraceae; genus Roseburia. The sequence continues at coordinate 214,259 of JAGBEG010000002.1, forward strand.
CATAACAACCGTTTGCAGTCGGCTGCTTCTCAAGCGGAATCTGCTCGATTATCGCGGTCGCCTCGCCCGCGTTGACGGCGTCTGTAAGCGTAGAATCTGTCGGGTCCTTATAAGATAACGTATAGTCCACGTCACGCTCGAGTACATCCTTCCACGGTCCGATACCATTGTTCGTGACCGTGACTGCATCCGCCCCAAGCTCAATCGGTTCTCCGGTATAGACCATTTTTGCGCTGTTGTCTATGGAAGCCGTGTACTCCCCATTCAGCGGCGCCGCCAGCAGATACTTAATCTCCACTGAGCCGTAATACTTGCCCTTGCCCTTGATTGTGACTGCAGCCGTAGCTCCGGTCTTAGAGACCGCATTCAGGTTCTTCCAGTCTGTCAGTTCATAGTCCGTACCCTGCGTAAGCGTATTCCCCTCTTTATCTTTAATTTCGACCTCAAGCATATTATTGCTCTTCGTATCGTCATACCACAGCATCGCCCAGTACGGTCCGGCGTAGCCTGCCACCATCCGGTCCTTTGAATTTGTAACCGTCAAATTGCCGTTCACCAGCGTCTGAATGTCAACGGATGCTACCTCGAAATTCATCGTCAGGATGCCTTCGTAGTTTCCGTCCGTTTTCGCGGTAATCAGTACCTGATATGTTCCGATTTCCTTAATCGTGGACGGCGAATAGGTCACCGTGTAATCCGTACCTTCTTCCAACGGATAGGTCGCCCCCGATTTGGAACGGTATACAAGGCTCGCCTGCGGCGGTGTAATATCCGCACCGGTATAGTCAAATACTTCCTTATTCAGCGTCGCTGTAATCCTTGAGCTGTCTAATGTACATTTCTTTATGTTGTAGGTCAGTTCTTTCGACGCCGTCGTAAAATTATTGTTGTTCTTCGGCGTAATCGTTACCGTCTTCGGTCCTACCGCAAGATTCGTGTCAACCGAATAGGTCAGACTGTAATCCGCCTCCGGCAGCGTCACATAATCCCCACCGCTCGGGAACTTCACGACAACGCCCGGTCTCAAGTCAGCCACATCCTCTGAAAACTCAATCTGATAACTTGCGGTCTTTACCTCATTCCCATTTTCGTCAAGGAAAGAGCAGACTGCATCGTTGATATCCGCTTTCTCAATCGCAAATGTTCCGGGAATGGTCCCGCCGTAATCGCCGATACCCTGAAGCGTTACCGTTCCTGTTCCTGCATTGATGTTGTTCGTATAAGTAACGGTATAGTCAACGCCTTCTGCAAGTCCTGCCGTATTACTTCCGCCCACCCAGTCGATAGTATATGCCGGGGTCTTTGCTGTTCCGTCATAAGTCACAGCATTGACTGTAACGCCATTAATAAAATTCGAAAGTGCTTTTCCAACGCTATACTCTATTGTGTAGGTTCCCTTATAATTTCCGATACCGTGTAAGATACGGCGATATGTGCCATCCGCCCCCGGAGTCACCGCTGTGTCCACCGTATAATCGGTATCTTTCACCAACGTCATGCCATTATATGTAATGGTAACCACCGGATCAGCCAGCGCCGGGTCATCCCCGCCTGCCGCTGCCGTCTCCACAGCTACCTCCATTCCGATCTGCTGCTTATCTGCGTTACCAATATCCTTCGGAATGATCGTAAAGTATGCTTCCTTCGTGCCGTAGAAAGATCCGCCCTTTCCTGTGACAGTTACCTTGGCTCTCGCTGTTTCATCCAGTGTGTCATTTGCAGCGATATTGTTCTTATACACGACGTCATAATCGGACTGTGATAATGTCACACCATCCACGGTCACCTGAATTGCCGGTGTCCATTCTTTTCCGGTGTATATATACTCGTTCTTATCAAATGTAATCACAGCTTCCGTCATAGAACGAGGTGCACCGCAGTAACGGTTTCCGCCGTAGTTTCCTTTTCCGGTTAAGGTGATGCTCTTCCCGTCCTCGCCGACAGCGAGCTCATAATCTGTGCCGCATGCAAGATCGACGGTTCCTTCCACACGTCCGTTATCACGCACATATTCAATGCATTCCTGCAATTTGGACGGATCTGTCGCACCTTCGAGCAGCTTCGCATCCCAATCGATTCCGTCCTTAAGCTTTACCTCAATCGTCGCATCAGATACTTCCTTCGCCGCGATCGTATATGTCTTCTGATAAGTCCCGCTGTAACCTTTCTGTCCAACTACCTGTACATAATAAGTTCCCGCCTCGACGAACGCGTCCTGATCTGTAGACGGGAAACGTTCTACTATTCCCGCGTCCGTATTCTGGCGATAGAAAATCTGATAGTGCTCGGTATCTGTCAGCGTGTTCTCTCCCACCTGTACGGTGACGCCCGGAACCTGCTGTCCTCCATTATAGACTGCACTTTCCGGCGATAAAGCAATGGAATCCTCTTCCAGCTTTGGCGTTACCGTGATATTGCACGGGAAGGTCTGACCGTCGCACTCCGCCGTAATCGTCGTGCTTCCAAGACCGACTCCCCTGATGGTTACAGAAGTTCCGCTTCCGCTTACCTCAGCAACGTTTGCATCCTGAGACGTCCACTTTACATTCCCAGACGCATTTAACAGAGTGAGGTCTGTGTCCACCCACTCTACCGCCATCATCAGATTGCTCTTATTAAGGTACATGGCAGCCCCGCTGTTGCTGGTGCTCTGTGACGCATCCGCGCTCTGTGCCGATGTTCTCGCGCTTGCCGACCTTCTCGGTGCGGTTTCTGTCACATCATAGGTATATGCCGTAATCGCCGCGTTTTTCCCGACGGACGACATATCCTGCCAACCGCCGTTCAAGACATAGCTCTGTCCCACGCCTGCCTGTCCATATGTATAGAAGGAAGCGCCCTGCAGCGTAATCATCACCGAAAAGGCTGACCCGTTCGCCATGACCTGATTTGCCAGTCCCGCGCTGTAGGTATTCTTTCCTTCCGTCACGCTCATTTCCTCCTGAAATACCAGCGTACCGGAATCCGGGGCAGCACTCGTCAGATCCATGCTGTATGCTACGGTAGCCGTCGCACTGGCTCCGCCGTCAACATGTGCATAAAATTCAATGCTGTCTAACAATTCTGCTCCGTCCGCATTCTGATTGGCAGTAAATACCGCTGCTACGGTCGTGGCAGCATACGGCTCCGTGTCCATTGTCCCGCTTCCGCTCTGGTATATATTCACCGTGCCCTGTGCCGCCGATACGGTCGTCGGCCACTCCACCATGGTCACAATGAGACATACCATCATCATGAATGCCCAAGCTCGCTTCCATACATCCTTGTACATAAGTCCATCTCCTTTGATTGTTTCCCTTAGCGTTTCTCTCATACTATGAAATTAGAAACTAAACCTTATCTATTTTATCGACATATTTTTATGGTTATTTAACGTTTTGTCGAAACTTTGCCCGACTTTTTCCACAAAAAAAACAAGGCAGCCGTGCTTTTTGCACAACTGCCCCTGTTTTTGCCGATGAAAGCAATTACTTCAAGGTAATTATTCCTCTTCCTCCGACTCCTCCGGAACCATCTGCTCTAATGTATAATCCTCATCCATTACGCCGTTGTCCTCGAAATCGTCAAAGTCGTCGAACATGATCTCTTCGTTCTCATCAACGTCGGAATCCAGCTTGATATTGCGGTATCTCTTCATACCGGTACCTGCCGGAATCAGCTTACCGATGATAACGTTCTCCTTCATACCGATAAGCGGGTCGACCTTTCCTTTAATTGCTGCCTCAGTCAGAACCTTCGTCGTCTCCTGGAAGGACGCTGCCGACAGGAAGGAGTTGGTCGCAAGAGACGCTTTGGTGATACCAAGCAGTACCTGCTTGCCCTCTGCCGGCTCTTTGCCCTCTTTCTCTAAAAGCTCGTTTGTATCTTCAAAATCCAGTGCATCAACCAGAGTTCCCGGAAGCATATCGGAATCGCCGTTTGTCTCCACGCGAACCTTCTGCAGCATCTGACGTACAATGACCTCGATGTGCTTATCGTTGATTTCTACACCCTGTAAGCGGTATACACGCTGAACCTCGCGCAGCATGTAGTCCTGAACGGCACGCACGCCCTTGATCTTTAAGATATCATGCGGATTGACAGAACCTTCGGTCAGTTCATCGCCCGCCTCAAGAATTGCGCCGTCCATCACCTTGATTCTCGAACCGTAAGGAATCAGATATGCCTTGCTCTCTCCGGTCTCATTGTTCGTGACAACGATCTCACGCTTCTTCTTGGTATCCTTGATATTCGCTACGCCGCCAAATTCAGTGATAATCGCAAGTCCCTTCGGCTTTCTTGCCTCGAAAATCTCTTCGACACGAGGAAGACCCTGTGTGATATCGGTTCCGGCAACACCTCCGGTATGGAAAGTACGCATGGTAAGCTGTGTACCCGGCTCACCGATGGACTGTGCCGCGATAATACCGATTGCCTCGCCGACCTGTACCGCCTGCCCGGTTGCCATGTTCGCGCCATAGCACTTCGCGCACACACCCATATGGGAACGGCAGGATAATACGGTACGAATCTTCACTCTGGTAAGCGGCTCGCCCTTCTCATCCACGCCCTTGCTCATCACAAGCGCTGCACGCTTCGGCGTAATCATATGATTTGCCTTAACAATGACATTGCCCTCTGCATCGCAGATGGTATTGCAGGAGAAACGTCCTGTAATACGCTCCTGGAGGCTCTCGATCTCCTCCTTGCCATCCATGAATGCGGTTACCCACATTCCCGGAATCTCTCTTCCGCTCTCCTCACAGCAATCGGACTCACGAACGATCATATGCTGTGATACATCGACCAGACGTCTGGTCAGATATCCGGAGTCTGCGGTACGAAGCGCGGTATCGGACATACCTTTTCGTGCACCATGTGCAGACATAAAGTACTCCAATACGTCCAGACCTTCACGGAAGTTCGACTTGATCGGCAGCTCGATTGTTCTACCTGTCGTATCCGCCATAAGTCCACGCATACCTGCAAGCTGTTTGATCTGCTTATCGGAACCACGGGCTCCGGAATCAGCCATCATGAAAATATTGTTGTATTTATCCAGACCGGAAAGCAGTGCATGTGTAAGCTGCTCATCCGTCTCCTTCCATGTCTCAACGACTTCCTTGTAACGCTCCTCCTCGGTGATAAGACCACGCTTATACTGCTTGGTGATCCGGTCTACCGTATCCTGCGCGTCCTTGATCATCTGCGGCTTCTCGGGCGGCTCGGTCATATCGGAAATCGATACGGTCATTGCCGCTCTCGTGGAATACTTATATCCCATTGCCTTAACAGCGTCGAGCACCTCAGCGGTTCTCGTTGCGCCGTGAATGTTGATGACCTTCTCAAGGATCTGCTTATTCTGCTTCTTTGCTACGAGGAAATCCACCTCAAGCTTTAACTCATTTCCCGGAATGCTTCTGTCTACAAATCCAAGATCCTGCGGAATGATCTCGTTGAAGATAAATCTTCCCAGAGTGGACTCTACCGTATCGGTAAGGACAGTTCCATCCGGCATGGTCTTGCTCATGCGGACCTTAATTCTGGAATGAAGCGTTACCGCGCCGTTCTCGTAAGCTAAAATCGCCTCGTTTACGCTCTTGAAGAACTTGCCTTCTCCCTTCGCGCCCGGTCTCTCCTGTGTCAGATAGTAGATACCAAGTACCATATCCTGTGAAGGAACGGCAACAAGACCACCGTCAGACGGCTTTAACAGGTTATTCGGAGAGAGCAGCATGAAACGGCACTCTGCCTGCGCTTCCACGGAAAGCGGAAGATGGACAGCCATCTGGTCACCGTCGAAGTCCGCGTTGAACGCGGTACATACGAGCGGATGCAGCTTGATTGCCTTACCCTCTACCAGAATCGGCTCGAACGCCTGAATACCGAGACGGTGCAGTGTAGGAGCACGGTTCAGCATAACCGGATGCTCTTTGATGACGTCCTCAAGGACATCCCACACCTCAGTCTGAAGTCTCTCGACCATCTTCTTGGCACTCTTGATATTGTGTGCGGTTCCGTTTGCCACAAGCTCCTTCATAACGAACGGCTTGAACAGCTCGATTGCCATTTCCTTCGGCAGACCGCACTGATAAATCTTTAACTTCGGCTCTACACAGATAACGGAACGTCCGGAATAGTCAACACGCTTACCAAGCAAATTCTGACGGAAACGTCCGGATTTACCCTTTAACATATCGGACAGAGATTTTAACGCTCTGTTTCCCGGTCCTGTGACAGGACGTCCACGGCGTCCGTTATCGATCAGGGCATCGACTGCCTCCTGGAGCATACGCTTCTCGTTGCGGACAATGATATCCGGCGCGCCAAGCTCTAAGAGTCTTCTCAGACGGTTGTTACGGTTGATGATTCTTCTGTACAGATCGTTCAGATCGGATGTTGCAAAACGACCGCCGTCCAACTGAACCATCGGGCGCAGATCCGGCGGGATAACCGGGATAACTGTTAAAATCATCCACTCCGGCTTGTTTCCGGACTCGCGGAACGCCTCAACGACCTCAAGTCTCTTGATAATACGCGCACGCTTCTGTCCGGTCGCATCGTTAAGCTCCGCCTGAAGCTCCGCAGAATCCTTATCAAGGTCGATGGCCTGCAACAGCTCCTGAATCGCCTCTGCACCCATTCCTACGCGGAAACCGTTGCCGTACTGCTCTCTCGCCTCCTGATACTCCGTCTCGGAGAGCACCTGCTTATACTGCAGCGCCGTATTGCCCGCATCAAGCACGATGTAAGACGCAAAGTACAATACCTTTTCCAGCGTTCTCGGAGAAAGGTCTAAGATCAGACCCATACGGGAAGGGATTCCCTTAAAGTACCAGATATGGGAAACCGGAGCTGCAAGCTCAATATGTCCCATGCGCTCTCTACGAACGCTTGATTTTGTAATCTCAACGCCGCATCGGTCACAAACAACACCTTTGTAGCGAATCTTCTTATATTTACCACAGTGGCATTCCCAGTCCTTGCTCGGTCCGAAAATCTTCTCGCAGAACAGACCGTCCTTCTCCGGCTTTAAAGTTCTATAGTTAATGGTCTCCGGCTTCTTGACCTCGCCTCTGGACCACTCATGAATCTTCTCCGGTGACGCCAACCCAATCTTGATCGCGTCGAAAGAGATTGACTGACCTGCCGCCTCTTTATTGATTGTCTCAGGCATTTATGACACTCCCTTCTAATGTTCCGCCCCTCGGCGGTACTATTTATTCTTCGTCAAGAACGTCCTCTGCTGGATCGTCGAAAAATTCGGAATCGTCCTCGTCCTCATCCTCGTCCATTTCCTCTTCTTCCACGTCAACCAGCTCCTCGTTCTCCGCATCAAACTTCTTCTGGGAGAATCCCATCTTTGCAAAGGATTCACTATCTTCGAACGCAAAATCTTTGTCTCCGGAAATAATAGAGTTCAGATCTGTGTTGCCATACTCGCTGGTCTCCATCAGCTCTACCTCTTCCCGGTTCTCATCGAGCACCTTGACATCCAGTGCAAGAGACTGAAGTTCCTTCAACAATACCTTGAAGGATTCCGGAATGCCCGGCTCAGGGATATTGTCGCCCTTGATAATCGCCTCGTAGGTCTTCACACGTCCGACAACATCATCGGACTTCACGGTAAGAATCTCCTGTAAGGTGTAGGATGCGCCGTACGCCTCGAGCGCCCATACCTCCATCTCTCCGAAACGCTGTCCGCCGAACTGTGCCTTACCGCCTAACGGCTGCTGTGTTACTAAGGAGTACGGTCCGGTAGAACGCGCATGGATCTTATCGTCTACCAGATGGTGCAGCTTCAGATAATGCATGTGTCCGATTGTAACCGGTGAATCAAACGGCTCTCCGGTACGTCCGTCGCGGAGCTGGACCTTTCCGTCACGGGAAATCGGCACGCCCTTCCATACTGCTCTGTGTGCACGGTTATCATACAGATACTTCATAACGTCTTCATTCAGAGTGTCTTTGTATTTCGCCTCAAAGTCTTCCCACTCCGTATTTACATAATCGTTGGCAAGTTCCAAGGTATCCTGAATATCAATCTCCTTCGCACCGTCGAATACCGGAGTCTCGATATTAAAGCCCAGCGCCTTTGCCGCAAGACTTAAATGGATCTCTAAGACCTGACCGATGTTCATACGGGACGGCACGCCCAGAGGATTGAGTACGATATCGAGCGGACGTCCGTTCGGCAGGAACGGCATATCCTCTACCGGAAGCACGCGGGAAACGACACCCTTGTTACCGTGACGACCAGCCATCTTATCGCCGACAGAAATCTTTCTCTTCTGCGCAATGTAGATGCGGACAGCCTGGTTTACACCTGGCGACAGCTCGTCGCCGTTTTCTCTCGTAAACACCTTGGCATCTACGATAATACCATATTCGCCATGCGGCACCTTAAGGGAAGTATCACGTACCTCTCTCGCCTTCTCACCGAAAATTGCACGGAGAAGCCTCTCCTCCGCTGTCAGCTCGGTCTCGCCCTTCGGCGTTACCTTACCGACGAGAATATCTCCGGCGCGAACCTCCGCACCGATACGGATAATACCTCTCTCGTCGAGATCCTTAAGTGCATCGTCGCCGACGCCCGGCACGTCTCTGGTGATCTCTTCCGGTCCCAGCTTCGTATCACGCGCCTCTGCCTCGTATTCCTCTATATGAATGGATGTGTATACATCATCCTGTACCAGTCTCTCGCTCAAGAGAACGGCATCCTCGTAATTGTAGCCTTCCCACGTCATGAACCCAATGAGCGGGTTCTTGCCGAGTGCAAGCTCTCCGTTCGCCGTGGACGGTCCGTCTGCGATTACCTCGCCCACCTCTACACGGTCGCCCTTGAAGACGATCGGCTTCTGGTTGTAGCAGTTCGACTGGTTGCTTCGCGAGAACTTCGTGAGCTTATAAACGTCTCTTGTTCCCTCATCGCTCTTGATGATAATCTGGTTCGACTCAGAGCTTTCTACCACGCCGGCTCTCTTTGCGACAACACACACGCCGGAGTCAACGGCTGCCTTTGTCTCCATACCGGTACCGACAACAGGCGCTTCCGTTGTCAGAAGCGGCACTGCCTGACGCTGCATGTTCGATCCCATCAGCGCACGGTTCGCATCATCGTTCTGCAGGAACGGAATGGATGCGGTAGCGACAGAGAACACCATCTTCGGGGATACGTCCATGTAATCGAACATGGTCTTCTCGTACTCCTGCGTCTCGTCGAGATAACGACCGGATACTGAATTACGCACAAAATGTCCTTCCTCATCCAGCGCCTCATTCGCCTGCGCTACATGATAATTGTCCTCTTCGTCTGCGGTCATATAGACTACTTCGTCCGTGACACGCGGATTCTTAGGATCTGTCTTATCAATCTTACGGTACGGCGCCTCAATAAAACCGTACTCGTTAATTCTTGCATAACTTGCCAGAGAGTTGATCAGACCGATATTCGGTCCCTCAGGCGTCTCGATCGGGCACATTCTTCCGTAATGGGAATAATGTACATCCCGGACCTCGAATCCTGCACGATCTCTGGACAGACCGCCCGGTCCCAACGCAGACAGACGTCTCTTATGCGTCAGCTCAGAAAGCGGGTTATTCTGATCCATGAACTGTGACAACTGGGAAGAACCGAAGAACTCCTTTACCGCTGCTGTTACCGGCTTGATATTGATCAGGCTCTGCGGAGAAATTCCTTCTAAGTCTAACGTCGTCATTCGCTCACGGACAACTCTCTCCAATCTGGAAAGACCGATACGATACTGGTTCTGTAACAGCTCACCGACTGCACGGATACGTCTGTTGCCCAGATGGTCGATATCATCATCATGACCGATTGCATACTCCAGATGCATATTGTAATTGATGGACGCGAAAATATCGTCTTTTGTAATATGCTTTGGAATCAGATCGTGCACATTCTTATGGATTGCTTCCTTAAGGTCCTCCACGTTCGGATTCTCATCCATAAGCTGTTTCAGAACCGGATAGTATACCAGTTCTGTAATGCCAAGCTCCTTCGGATTGCAGTCCACATAATGTCTTAAATCGACCATCATGGAGGAAAGGACCTTGATATTTCTGGTCTCTCCCTGAATCCATACATACGGAACAGCCGCATTCTGGATATCGTCTGCAATGGATCTCGTCACTTCCGTGCCTGCCTCAGCGATAATCTCGCCGGTAGCGACATCGACAACATCTTCCGCAAGAACATGTCCGTTGATACGGTTGCGAAGCGCTAACTTCTTATTGAACTTATAGCGTCCAACCTTCGCAAGGTCGTATCTTCTCGGGTCAAAAAACATCGCAGTAATAAGGCTCTCCGCACTCTCAACGGTAAGCGGCTCGCCTGGTCTGATTTTCTTATATAATTCGAGAAGTCCTTCTTCGTAATTCGTCGCAACATCCTTGCCGAAGCTTGCAAGAATCTTCGGCTCCTCGCCGAACATATCAATAATTTCCTGATTGCTTCCGATGCCAAGCGCACGGATCAATACCGTAATCGGCACCTTTCGGGTTCTGTCTACACGAACATAAAATACGTCATTGGAGTCTGTCTCATACTCTAACCACGCACCACGGTTAGGAATGACAGTACAGGAATACAGCTTCTTACCCACCTTGTCGTGAGTAATTCCGTAGTAGATGCCTGGAGAACGAACCAACTGGCTGACGATTACTCGCTCTGCACCGTTGATCACGAAAGTACCGGTCTCTGTCATCAAAGGAAGGTCGCCCATGAAAATCTCATGTTCGTTGATCTCATCTGTCTCTTTGTTGTGAAGTCTGACCTTAACCTTCAAAGGCGCCGCATAAGTCGCATCTCTTTCCTTGCACTCGGGAATCGTATACTTCACATCATCTTCACACAATGTGAAATCAACAAATTCCAGGCTCAGATGACCGCTGTAATCAGCAATTGGAGAGATATCATCGAAAACTTCTTTTAAGCCCTCGCTTAAGAACCACTGGTAGGAGTCTTTCTGGACTTCTATCAGATTCGGCATTTCCAATACCTCTTTCTGTCTCGAGTAACTCATACGTATGCCTTTTCCAGCTTTCACTGGACGTATTCTGTTTTTCTCCATTGACGTTTCACCTCTCGTTTTTATTTACACTAAGCTGTCAAAAAAACGGCAGCACTTGCTTCAATCCACCGCAACCACAAGATACGGTATAGGTACATTCGCCCGCATACTACGCAAAAAGCGCGCAATAAGCCCAATGCACCACAATAGTGCAACGTATATGATAGCACAATAGCAAGCGATACGTCAAGAAGTTTTTTGAAAGAATTATTATCTCCATTTTTCCGGTTCCTATAATGGAAAAGGATGGAACCAGAAGCATTCTTCCGATTCCATCCCTTATATTCTGCCGCAGACTGTGCGGTCTGTTATTCCGTTGTGCTAAAACACTTCTCCCAGCCGCTCCTATGCGAAAAGGCTGCGCATCCGGTTCGCCTCTTCGTCCTGGCGCTTTCTCTGCATAAACAGTACGTACTCCTGAAGCGTCTGTTTCTTCTTCTGTTCGGAAATCGCCTCCGGGAAATCAAGATCCTCCAGCCTGCTCTTTCCTGCGGTGACATTCAGCCTCGTATTCGTGCTATAGTTGTATGCATACTCCAATGCATTGCTCTGCGCGCCCATGCTGCTGCGCCCGGCATTCACCTTCGCAAGCGCATCGTCTATATCGGAAATATCGAAATCCTTCGTCACGTCGAAGTCCGCGATCCCAAGCATCTGAAGCGTCGCATCCGTCGTCTGCACGCTCATGCTGTTGCCGTTCGCATCGGTCGCCAGCTCGAACTTCTGATTCGTGCCGTCCAAAAACTCCTTCGTGTTAAAGGTCGTCTGCGAAGCAATATCCGAAATACCCTGCTTGAGCTGATCCACCTCATACTGGATGCTCTTGCGGTCTGCATCCGTCATCGTCGCCGTATTGGATGCCTGCACTGCAAGCTCGCGCATCCTCTGCAGATAATCCGCAATGCCAGACATCGCGCCATCCGCTACCTTAAGCATATCCTGCGCCGAGCCAATATTGTTCTCGCCCGCCTTATAGCCTCTGACCTGCGCGTCCTCCTTCTGGATAATCGAAAGCTCCGCCGCGCCGTCCGCCGCACTGTTAATCTTCTTCCCGCTCGCAAATCTGCCGTAATCCGTGTAGGATGATGACTGAATGGATGAAATGCTGCTCATAGGACCGTCTCCCTTCGTAGAATCAATCTATTGGGTGCAAAATGGATCTATCAGATATAGAATCAATCTGTCAAAAATATGATAAATCGCTCGTTGTTGCTTATAGCTTAACTTTATCATAGCTTAAAATGAAGGATTTGGCAAGACACCAGATATAGGGGCTTGCCCCCGTCAATCCTCCAGCACTGCTTTTATATGAACCCTCTTCTGCTTTTCAAGATCGACAAATCCGCCCTCCACCTGCACCAGCGGGCAGGAAAGCCTGTACTTATTAGTCATGACGATCTTTCCCTCTCTCCCGTCGTCCAAAAGCACGCGTCTTTGTATCATCGTCTCCGCGATGCGCTTTAAAAATGTCATCAGCAGATTGGAATCCAGCCTGTTGTAGCCCTGCTCCTCCATAATCTTAATCGCGTCAAAGGCAGACAGACCTGCCGCTCCGTCATCCGCCATCATCAGCGCCTCATAGGTATCGGCAATCGCAATGATCCGTGATATCTGATTGATATTATCACCTGTCACCTGCAACGGAAAGCCGCTGCCGTTCGCACGCTCGTGATGCGTCAGCACCGCCTGTTTGATGCGCTGATCGATATTCTGCTTCTTTAGGATGTTGTAACCGCAGACCACGTGCTTCTCATATTTATCCGTCTCAAACTCTTTGCGGAACTCCGTCTTCTCCGGGCTGTTCTTCCACAGATCAAGAAAGCCGATATCATGCAGGAGTCCCGCCGCAGACGCCATCTCGATCTCATTTTGCCCGCAGCCGTTCCATCTCGCAAGGAGCTGGGCGAGCAGCGCGACGTTGATCGAATGTGTATAAAGCCCCGCCCGCTGCTTCTTCATGCAGAACAGCATATCGGTCAGATATGTCTCGTCGTCCGCTTTTTCAAGCAGACCATTTAAAAGCCCCAGAAGCTCCGGCACATCCACATCATCGCTGTGATACACGATCTGTTTCAAGTGTTCGGAAAGCGACTGCTCCGCAACAAGAAACTTCTCCTCAAATTCCGCCCGGCGCGCTTCTCTGTCCGCCGGCTCCGTCGGCGCTCCCGCTTCCTGCCGGGGTTCCGGCGTCTCTCTCTTCGCCGGCTCATATTCCACCATCACATTGTCAATAAAATGTCTGACAAGCAGTGCGATTACCTCTTTCGTCACGGCGGTTCCTTCCGCCACAAGAATCGCACCCGTCTTGGCAAATACGTCCTCCCTGACAACCATTCCTTCACGCATCCGGTTTACCGATACTCTCAAACAGGGCATAGCAAACTTTCTACCTTTCTTCTTATGTTTTTTCGTCATATGTAAGTAATCTTCCATATGACCTTTTTCCTATATTGGATATTAATACCATTATATACTATCGGGCGCAGTTTGCAAAGCAGAAAATATATTCTATTGCGCAAAATAAGGTTTCCTATAGAAAAAAGAGAACCGCAGCGAGGATTTCCTCGCCACGATTCCCTTTTATTTTCACTCTGCTCGCAGTTCACACAATTATTTAAGTGTAACCTTTGCGCCCTCAGCCTCAAGCTTTGCCTTGATATCCTCAGCAGTAGCCTTGTCAGCAGCCTCCTTGATTACCTTCGGAGCGCCGTCAACGACATCCTTAGCTTCCTTTAAGCCTAAGCCAGTTGCCTCACGAACAACCTTGATAACCTTAACCTTGTTCGGGCCAACCTCTGTCAGCTCTACGTCGAACTCAGTCTTCTCCTCTGCTGCTGCTGCGTCGCCAGCACCTGCTGCTGCAACTACAACGCCTGCTGCTGCAGATACGCCGAACTCTTCTTCACAAGCTTTTACTAAGTCGTTTAACTCTAATACGCTTAACTCTTTGATAGCATCAATAAATTCTGCTGTTGTCATCTTTGCCATGATTATTTTCCTCCATTTTATAATTGATAAATATGACCGTTTCCCCGGTCCGTCCTGCCGGAATCTCTTCCATACGATATGGAATTACTCTGCCGGAGTCTCTGCTGCCTCTTCTGCCGGAGCTTCTGCTGCTTCCTCTGCAGCCGGAGCTTCCTCTGCCGGAGCGGCTTCTACTGCTGCGTCGGCTGCACCGCCCTGCTCTGCGATCTGATTGAGAACACGAGCAAGATTGGTGATCGGAGACTGTAAGCTTCCAAGTAACTTGGAAAGAAGTTCTTCTCTTGACGGTACGGCAGCGATTGCTTTCATGCCTGTCTCGTCATAGAAGTTACCTTCAACTACGCCTGCCTTGATCTCAAGAGCCGGAGCTGTCTTAGCGAACTTCGCCAGAACTCTCGCCGGAGCCGTTGCATCTGTTGTAGAGATTGCGAATGCATTCGGTCCTTCGAGAACGTCTTTTAAGCTCTCGAACTGGGTTCCCTCTACGGCACGGCTTACTAATGTGTTCTTATATACTTTATAAGTAACACCAGCTTCTCTTAACGCTTTACGTAACTGAGTATCCTCTGCAACGGTAAGTCCGCGGTAATCAACGACTACGACAGACTGTGCGTCTTTGATGTTTTCAGAAATTTCCTGTACGATAGGCTGTTTTAATTCTACCTTTGCCACGAATCGTGCACCTCCTTTTTAGATTTTCACGCATATAATCCGAAAGGATTCACAAAAACCCCTCTCCGCCGAAACAGAGAGGGGTATCATAATGTCTTCAATGATCACTCATCAAAAATTCCCTCGGCAGGCCTCTATCGGTTACGCCATACGGCACCTGCTGTCTTCGGCTATATATTGCGTTCGTTACAACGCTATGCATTATAACATTGTATATTGCGGCTGTCAACACTTTTTGCCAACAACTTAAAATCAGCAACCAGTCTTCCTAGTTCGTGATTTTTGTAACGTTTAACTTAACGCCAGGTCCCATTGTAGATGTAAGAGTTGCACTCTTAATATACTGACCTTTTAAGCTGGATGGCTTCGCCTTGTTGATAGCACCCATAAGGGTCTGGAAGTTGTCGCTCAACTGCTCCTCTGTGAAAGAAGCTTTTCCTACTGGCACGTGGATAATGTTGGTTTTGTCCAATCTGTACTCAATCTTACCAGCCTTGATGTCGTTTACAGCCTTGGTAACATCCATGGTAACAGTTCCAGCCTTCGGGTTCGGCATTAAGCCCTTCGGTCCAAGTACACGACCGAGACGTCCGACAACGCCCATCATGTCAGGTGTAGCAACGACAACGTCGAAATCCAGCCATCCCTCGTTCTGAATCTTCGGGATCAGCTCCTCGCCGCCAACATAGTCAGCGCCTGCTGCCTGTGCCTCATCTAACTTAACGCCCTTTGCGAATACTAAAACTTTTACAGTCTTACCAGTTCCGTGCGGCAGTACAACTGCGCCACGAATCTGCTGCTCTGCATGACGTCCATCACAACCGGTTCTGATGTGAAGCTCGATTGTCTCATCAAATTTCGCTGTCGCATTCTTCTTAACTAAGCCGATTGCCTCAGCAACATCGTACTGAGCAGCTCTGTCAAAAGATTTTGCAGCGTCCTGATATTTCTTTCCTCTTTTCATTGAAATAAACCTCCTGGTGGTAGTATCGGGAGAGGACCCTCCCACTTATTTTCCTGTTTCAACACATGAAAAATGTATTATTTACGATTTCTCACGGCACGGGAAGTTTGGCTTGCCAAACTTCTAATGAATTGGCACCCACACGTGCCAATTCTATTTATTCTTCTACAGTTACGCCCATACTTCTTGCAGTACCGGCGATCATGCTCATAGCAGCCTCTAAGGATGCTGCGTTTAAGTCCGGCATCTTAAGCTCGGCGATCTCCTGAAGCTTTGCCTTGGAGATGGTAGCAACCTTGTCCTTGTTCGGTGTTGCAGAACCGGACTTAATGTTGCAAGCCTTCTTGATCAGTACCGGAGCCGGCGGTGTCTTCGTAACGAAGCTGAAGCTTCTGTCCGCATATACTGTGATGACTACAGGGATGATTAAATCGCCCTGATCAGCGGTTCTGGCGTTGAACTGCTTTGTAAACTCAACAATGTTCACGCCGTGCTGTCCAAGTGCAGGTCCAACTGGAGGAGCTGGTGTAGCCTTGCCTGCCGGAATCTGCAATTTGATATATCCTTCTACTTTCTTTGCCATTGGAATTGCCTCCTTAAATCATTTTGCTTAATCTTAAGCTGCTTATTTACTAAGCTTTACATCTGCGAAACTTATTTCTACCGGCGTCTCGCGGCCGAAAAGCTCGACATTGATGGTAACGCTCTGCTTTCCGTGATTCATCGCCTGAATGACTCCGACGGTATCCTTCCAGACGCCGCCCGTCACAACAACGGTGTCTCCCTCGGCAAAATCGACCTCAATGCTCTCTGTCTTGATTCCTAACGGTCTCATTTCCATATCGGTAAGCGGTACCGGCTTCGATCCCGGACCAACAAATCCGGTAACACCACGGGTATTTCTGACAACGTACCAGGTGTCATCATTCATAACCATATTGATAAGTACGTATCCCGGAAACATCTTCTTTGATACGGATTTCTTCGCGCCATTTTTCATCTCGACAACTTCCTGCATCGGTACGCGGACCTCCAAAATCTGATCCTCAAGGTGCCGGTTCTCGATTGTCTTGTCAATGTTCGCTTTTACCTTATTCTCATATCCTGAGTAGGTATGAACTACATACCAGTGTGCCTCTGCCATAAATCACCTATGCCTCCATCAAAAACTTAAACCAACAAGGAAATCAACGCCGTACTGGATCACGAAGTCCAGAAGCGCGATTACAAGACCCATTACTACAGAAACCGCAATCACGGCTGTCGTCTGTCTTGCAAGTGATTTGTTATCCGGCCAAATAATTTTCTTAAATTCAGCCGAAAGGCCGGTAAAAAAGCTCTCCTTTGGAGCTTTGTTCTCGGTTTCTCCCATTTTCTCACTCCTTTGCTGTCAGACTACTTCGTCTCCTTGTGTAACGTATGAGTCTTGCAGAATCTACAATACTTCTTGGTTTCCATTCTGTCCGGATGAGCTTTCTTGTCCTTCGTCGTGTTGTAATTACGATTCTTACACTCAGTACATGCCAATGTTATTTTCGTGCGCACAACTTCCACCTCCATTAAAATTCTTTGTGCTTTTCTCATGCCCTTCGTCCCCTGCGACCGGGTTTAAGCCTCCGCAAAACGAAAGTCCTAAAAAAAGGCATAAAAAAAAGACCTACTTCCATCGCTAGTCTAATATATCACAATCAATATGAAGCGTCAACTACTTTTTAAAACTCGTGCAACGGATTCATTTTAGCACTATATCTTGTGTATCGCAAGGATTTTCGGGAATCAATGGCACTTCTATTATTTTTCTTCACATTTCTTCATATATAATGTAAACATTTTTTCTCTGAATGCCGATATTAAGATAAGAAGTATATCTATTGCATCGTTTGATGATAATACTTACATATTTAATCAGGAAAAACAATAAAAGGATTTATAATCCCTGCATATAGAAAGCGTCTTGTCCTGACAGCAATCAGGCAATGCGCCGGAATATATGATTTCACGGAAGAAAGGAGGGGATTCCATGGCAGTCATCGACAGTGCCTATCAGTATTATCTGAGCACGTATGCCGGTTCCGGCATGTCCCGCTACGACACGCACAAGAAGAGTCAGTTGCGCGCCGTTTACAACAACATTGTAAAAGTGAATAAGGACGCTCCCCTCTACAAGATCAAGTATTCCAAAGACGTCGGGCGTTTTGCAATCGACATCAAGGAGAATGCGCGTTCTATCCAGAACTTCATCGCTTCTCTCTCTGAGTCTGCGCCGGATGGCAGCGCAGAAAATATCTTCGCAAAGAAGATCGCCCAGTCGTCGGACGAGGACGCTGTCAGCGTACAGTATATCGGTAAGGATCAGAATGTTGACAGCTCGATGCATTTTGATGTGGAGGTCAGACAGCTCGCAACGCCTCAGGTCAACCGCGGCGCTTTTCTTGATGCCGAGAAATCCAATTTTACGCCCGGCAACTACAGCTTCGACCTGACGACGAACCTCAGTTCTTACGAATTTCAGTACAGCATCAGCGGAAGCGACACCAACTATGACGTCCAGAAGAAGTTAGCCCGCCTGATCAATAATGCAAATGTAGGTCTTCGTGCGAGCATGGTTTCCAATGGGAAAGGTCAGAATGCGCTTGAGGTCGTTTCACAGCAGACCGGGTTAAGCGACAATGAGCGGTTTCTTTTTGAAATCATGCCGTCTCCCGACAACGGCTCCATGAAGGCTATGCACACGCTGGGCATCGACCAGATCACGGAAATGCCCTCAAATTCTTCCTTCCTGTTAAACGGTACGGAACATTCTTCGCTTTCCAACACGTTTACCGTCAACAACGCATTCGAGCTGACCTTAAAGGGAGTCAGTGCAGAGGGTGACGCGGCACAGATCGGCTTTAAGACAAATGCGGATTCCATTGCAGATAATGTCCAGTCGATGGTGAATGTCTACAACAACATCATCCGGCTTGGTTACAATTATTCCAATACCCAGCAGTCCGGCAAGCTGCTCCACGACATGACGGACGTGGCAAAGTCCCGCTACAACGAACTCGAGGCAATCGGACTGCAGCTTGAGGACGACGGCTTTATCTCTGTAGACCGCAGCCTGCTGACCGACGCTGTGACGTCCCAGGACGCCAAGAACAGTTTTCTGGTACTCAACAGCTTCAAGAACGGCTTACAGCATAAGGCGGCGACCGCCTCCATCGATCCGTTAAGTTACGTCAACAAGATTCTGGTCGCTTACAAGAAACCGGGCGCACACAATTTCGCCGCGCCTTATAATTCCTCGCTCTACTCGGGTCTGATGATGGATACCTACTGCTAAAACGACTGCATGAGAAATGTTCCCATTGCAGTCGTTTTTTGCCCCAAAATAGTATTTATTCTTTATCAGCCTGCGCAACCGTTTCCAAAACCGTACGGATTCTTTCTATATAATTGTGCCCCTCTTTCACCTTCCGGTAACCGTTTTCCGCGATCCGGCGCCGTTCCTCCTCGTGCGTCAGATAATAGCCCGCCTTTTCCCGCAAATCCTCTATGCCGTCAAAGCAGACCAGATCCTCGCCCTCCTTAAAATAATAAGGAATTTCCGCCTGATAGTTCGTCAGCAGAAATCCGCCGCAGCCTAGCACATCCCAGATGCGCAGCGGGATTCCGCTCTTGATATTCGGAATCGTAAAATTCAGGTTAATCTTCGACATATGAAATACCTTCGGCATCTCGCTCCAGTAATCCACCGAGCCGCAATACTGTATCCGCAGCAGGTCGCTCACATCACTGTTGCTGTATACATTTACTTTATAATATTTCGACAGTTCGATCAGCGCCCTTCTGCGCTCAATCTCCGCGATCTTAAATCCCAGAACCGTTGTCTGGAAAATAAGTCCCAGATCCGAGAATGAGCCTTCCGACTTTTCCAGCGTGAAATACTCCTGAAGCTGCTCTAAGATGTTCGTCGTAAGCATTGGTTCTATGATATTTGCCCCGCTGATATTAAGCTGCGCCTCCATTACCGCATCAAAATACCCCCGCAGATAATCCGGCAGGCGGTTCTTAATCTTATCATAGGAATTTCGCTCATACAAACTTCCGACAAACGCGATGTCGCCCCGGTATTTTGCGAGGTCATCCGCGCGCTCCATCACCGCATCCAGCCGGTCGGTATCGACCGCCAGCGGCAGATACCAGATGTGCTTCACCCCCATCCCCTTAAATTCAAGATAATTTGTCTTGTCAAAGGTAAAGATGTAATTACAATTGTGAAATATCGATTCGTGATACATACTGATCAGCGGATTATCGCAGGTCCACGACACGTATTTCACCCCAAGCCGTTCACACACATTCGAAATCAGCGGAAAATAATTTACAGTGAATACCATGTCATAGTGATTTTCCCGGATTCTCTGTTCGATGACCTGCTCAAATTCAGGGCTGACATCATAACTGCCAAGCTCCTGCTCGATGTTGTCCACCGTGTGCCCAAGCACCCAGAAGGTCTGCTCGATATCCCTGTAATTGTATGCTTTCCATCGGTACATTAATATGTGCATTCTGTTCCCCCATCCCGTCACGCCGCTTTATTGCAGACGCATCCTGCTTTTCGCTATGTATTCCGCCCCGCTTCTCACAGGAAGCACTCCGCTATGTATTCCGCCCTGCTTCTCACAGGAAGCACTCCGCTATGTATTCCGCCCTGCTTTTCCACGTGTGCCCTTCTTTTGCCGCCCGATATCCACAGTCCGCCATCTGCTGCGCCTGATCCATGTGTCCGAAGAGGTCAAACACCCGTTCCGGCAGCGTTCCAAGGTCTTCAAGCCCAAACATTACCAGCTCCCTGCCATCGGTAAATTCCCGGCGCAGGTACGTGGAATCATCTGTAACGACAGCCGCGCCCGCAAGCATACCGTTAAAAACACGGTCGTGCGCGCCCGCCTTGAACCACGTCATCGTGTTCAAAACAATCTTGGAATCGTTCATGAGCGGTAAAATCTCCGGCGCTAAGACTTTCCCGCGGTAATCCAGATAGGGATTGTCACTCCAATCGCACTGATCCCAGCCTGTGCCATATGCCGTCACCCGGATTCCGCTTTCCACAAGCAGCCGCACTGCCTGCTCCCTGAAAAAGGAAGTCGCATAAGAGTCAATGAACCGCATCTGCACAATGATTTCACGGATGCGCTCCTCTGAAATATCATTTCTCTGCGATTTCAAATATTCCTCTATGACCTGTTCCGTCGTCTTCTTCGGATGGCGCACCAGTTCGGCAAGTACTTCCTGCGCCATCCGCTCACCGTCCACCTCCGGGATAGAACTAAGATCCGGTATCATCTTCGCCACCGTGTAGATTGGCAGCGCTCCGGCATAGAGCACATCGATTCCGCGCTCCGCAAGCGGCTTATGCCTGCTGCCAAGCTCCACTCCGGCATGCGGAAGGAAATCCGCCTGTCTGATATTCTTAAAGTATCTGCGGATGTATTTCACATGATTCCTGTCCGTACATAGCACGATTGAAGTGGAAGGCGCCGCCCGAAGCGGCTTCTCATAGTGAAACGGATGATCCATCAGAATGTTGATGTAGGGAATACCGTAATATTCCCAGAGATTCGCGCTCCCGCCGTCCGGCGCTCCGCCATCGCAGGCCTCCTGCCGTTCCGGCAAATCGAGGTTATATCCAAGGTTGTTGAAGGTCACGCAGGCGAAGCCGCCTGCGGCATCGGTCTGTGAAAGCAGCGGCGAAAAGTCTGTGGAAGTCTGTTGCGGCAGCGTCATGCGCCTGTTGCCCGCCGCGTCCCGCGCTGCGCCTTCGTCCGCTGCGTCTTCGCCCACTGCACCCCCGCCCAAAAGTTCTAACAGCGCGTCCTTGCTCTGTGGGATTCTCGCGTCATACACAAAGGAAGCATACCCCATTTGCTCGAATGCCTCTTTTAACTTTTCTGTGAATAAGTCAAGCGTATCGTATACGCCGATGAAGTAGATGATTGTTTTTTTCAAGGTGTAGCCTTTCTTTTGCATGGGATGCGCAGTGTTCTCCTGATTTTAAATTTGTCCTAATTTTTCAAGCCGCGCCAGTGCCAACGGATAATCCCCGCACTTTTTGTAATAGCCCTCCGCTTCCGGCAGGTTTCCAAGACACTCATAAATCACGCCGATATTGTAATATGCCCGGTATGAATTTACGCCCTGGCTTCTGCACTCCGAATGCCCCGTTGCGCGTTCAAATTCTGCAATCGCCGCGTCAAATCTGGCGTTATTCATGTAAATCAGCCCCATCAGAAACTGAAAATCTGCGCTGTCCCCAAACTCGTCATAGATATTTTCAAAGAACAGCGCCGTCTCTGCCTGCCCGCTGTTTATGAGCGCATAGCCATATGTCTCTACCATGTCGACGACATATTCCAGCCTGGGATTCAGATCATAGGAAAGCCCCCTCGAAAAGTAATCACAGGCTGTCACATAATCCTCCGCCATATAATAGCTTTTGCCGAGCTGATAGAGGATGTATGGAAGTTGTTCCGCCGCCCGTCCATCCTCTGTCTCCGGCTCCATCGAGGCTGCTCTTACTGCCCGTTCCCCTGTTTTCTCACAATCAGCTTTATCTAAGCGGGCGAGTTCCAGCAAGAGCAGTTGAATATTCCGCTCTGCTTTCTGCTTCCGCTCCTCCTCGTTCAGATCATAGCCGGTATGTTGAATTACAACCGGCGTCTGATAAGTCACATATTCCGCACCATCGAGCGACACTATCTGTTCATGGATTCTTCCCTCATACCGAAACCTGTCCTTCGCAAAAATCCGGTTGATCCACTCCCTGTTCTCCTGCCGCTCGCCTTTTCGCTCGAAAGTATTCCGCCTCTCTATACGTCCCACTTCGCCCGGATGCTGCGCGAGCAGACGTTCCATCTGCTGCGCATCGAAACGCTCCAGAAACTCATCGCTGTCGAGCACCAGCACATGTGTATAGGATGCCTTGGAAACAACAAAATTCTTTGCCGCCGCAAAATCGTCACACCACATGAAATCATAGACCTTGTCCGTGTAACACAGGGCAATCTCCTTCGTGTGGTCTGTAGATCCGGTGTCTGCAACAATGATTTCAAAGTCGTAGGGCTTTAAGCTTTCCAGACAGCGGGCAATGTTCTGTTCTTCATTCTTTGCAATAATGCAGACAGATAAGGGCATTGGCGTTTCTCCTGTTCCATGATAATTCTGTATAGGTACAGTATAGCTTATCGGAAAAGTCTGCACAAGTTCCATGGATGATTTATATTGCACATGGCTGATTTATATTGCACGGGATAGCTCATTTTATGCTTATGCCACACCCACGATATGCATGTGTTTCCGGGGATGCATGTTTTTCAATATTTCTGCCTGCTTCTGCGTTGCTACGTGAATGTAGATTTGTGTCGTCTTGATGGAACTATGCCCCAAAATCTGCTGTAAGCAGCTAATGTCCACGCCCTCCTCGATCAGATATGTCGCAAAAGAATGGCGGAACATATGCGGTGTAATATTTCGCTCAATCCCTGCAAGCTTCGTATACTTTTTCATCATGTCGCGAATCGACTGCTCCGTAAACCGCTTTCCTTGACGATTCACGAAAAAATAGCCGCTTTGTCGTATCTCCTTCTCATTTTCCTTGTAATACTCCTGCAAAAGCTTTAAAACCCCATCATCTGCAATCTGGACATAGCGTTCTTTTCCGCCTTTCCCCATAAACCGGATCAGACCCGAGCTTAGATCTATACAATCTAACCTGATATTAGAAATCTCATAAACCCGCGCGCCGGTTGCAAAAAACATTTCGACTACCGCGACATCCCTGAGCCAATACTTTCGGTTTGAATCTGTTCCCTGTTTCTGACATACATACATGTAATTCAACAACTGTTCTATCTCTGTCCTGGGTATGATTCGTGGAAGTACAAGCGTTTCCTTAAAGTTCCCGCGAATCTTCCGAAATGGGCTTTCTGAAATCAGTTCCAGTTCTTCCAAATAACTATAGAAAGCTTTCACACTGGCAATTTTGCGCTTTACCGTTTTCTGCTTATAACGCTTATGCAATTCGGTGATATATTCTTCGATTTTATTTTTTTGCGGTGTTTCGCAGGCTACGAATGCGAAATATTGCTGAAGGTCGATACGATAGGCTTTTAAAGTTTTTGCATCAAGTTCTTTACGGAATTTACAATAGTCAAGATAGGATGATAAGGTTTGTTGAATGTTCATATGAATTCCTCCGTTTTGTGTTGTTTTTGAGATTAGTGTAGCACAGCAAAAAAGACTAGATAATATAAGATTATCCGCTTCTTGATTCATAAATTTAAATGAGAGGGATAGCTTGATGAAAAATATACAAATGAAACTTTTGAGTGGTTCGTGTGTTTTTTTGGCAATTATAGCGGCTATATTGGGATACAAACAGTATGGTAATTGGATAATTGCTTTGATTTCTTTGTTTATAGTAGTTATTCCAGCATTATATTCGTTGATACCATTGTTTGAAGAACAAAGGCATGTATTAAACAAATCTAAAAACCGACTTACAGATATAACCTTCACAGACCGACATGATGATTTTGAAAAAATTGTAAGAAAATTAGTATTTCCAGACCACGTTTTGGAGATAAAAGGAAGGAATGCGCAATGTGGAAAAACTTGGCTGGCCAAGCGGCTATGCGATTATATAAATTTCCCCAAAGACGAAATAAATGCTGAGATAGATATAAAATGTCCTTATAAAAGGGCATTCTATTTAGATATGAAAGAATACTCGGAAAAAGAATTAAATGCTTTTTTTAAGCAAGAGTTGATTAATCCCAATGTGGTGCTAATATTTGATCATGTTACGGACTTAAATTTACTTCTTACAAAGCAATCATTGTATCATTTTCAACTTGTATACATTTTAAAGGATAGTGAAATCAGCGGTTTCCTTTCTCATACGGTATCTGATTTTAAAGCAGAATATATTGGAGAATTACAGCAAAAGATACGAAAAAATTATCCCGGATTAAGTGATATAACAGAAGATGAGATAAAAATATTACACAAATTAACAAACGGTAACATTGGTAAAATAACGGCATTATTAAGTGAAGAAAGATGCATTCGATGGATAAAGGATATCGGAAATGATGTACCGACAGAATATGATGAGAAATTATGGAAGATACAGGCGACTTTGTATGTGGGAAGATATCAAGATGCAAAAAAAGAACTTATCCAATTTAAAAATGAGTATAAAGATAGTTTCCAAGAAAATAATGATTTGTTTTATAAGTTTATTTTGATGTCGTCGGACTGTGAGCATTTGCTGAATCGTTATGACGACGCCCTAAATATTTTATCAATTGCAGAAAATATACCATACAGGCTGAAAACGGATCCCTTTAAAATAGAATTATACCGAGCGCATTATTTAAAGCATTTGTGGAAATGCGACGATGCGCTGACAATTTTACAAAACCTGAAAGGAAAGTCATATAATGCAATTGTTGATTCGCTAGGAATACTGCTTGCTAAGTACTTTATAGACGATCTTCATGTTCCAATGTCAGAAAGCAATGCATTAGAAGAATTTTTGAATTTCTATATGATTGCTTTAATGAGTAATTTACAGCATAGTAATGATGAAACGCTAAAACTGAAACGTTGTACGCCTATTTATAATTTTTATAAAATGCATCCAATTGACAGTACCCAACTTATTGAGCAAATAGATGAAGTTATTTCTACATATAGTGCACAGCATAATCGTTTGTTGGCAAATGCATTTTTTATAAAAGGAGAATTGCTGCGTTTATATGAAGACTATGAAAACGCAATCATAAATTATCAAAAATGCTTGACTGTAACAATCGATAACAATATTATAGTTCAAGTCAACCTTATGGTGTATTATTTAGAAAAATGCAAGCATATACATACAACGTATGAATTAATGGATATGGCTAAAATTTTAGAAATTTGCCAAAACAACCATTACGCCGAACGAGTCTATCAAAGGATTCGTTGTATTGAATTACACGATTCTAATTCCAAGGAGATTCAAGAATGCTTCGAGCATAGGATTATGCCTATTTTATAGTAATATTCTCAAATGTAAATTGGGGAGTCTTTTTGGCAATAAGTTGTTTTCGTAATGCTCTTATCTGTCTATCACATTCTTCTCCTCGATTTACAAAATACAACAATTGCGCAAGCATTGAAATATCCTCACAGGTCCAGTTATATCGCGCAATTTGTTGTGTGCCTAGCCGGATGCCGTCATTGGAAAATAAACGTTTATGCTTTGCGTTTAAGGTTATATTATATTTTTTGGCTTTATAATAAAAATTATCAGTTTCTGTATTGCCCATCAGAATAAAAATCTGATGGGTATATGTATATATGCAAGATTGAAGTTTTGCTAAGCGAAAATCTAGTTGTTCAAGCTCGTTGGCTAAGGTATTGGCAAAAAAAACAACTTTTTCCTGATATTGTTTTCCGAATGTTTCTTGCTCAATTAGAGCCATTAGTAGCGCGGCTATGTGATTGGGTTGTGTATTCCGCAAGAAATGAGGCGTAATGTTATGTTTTAGTTTTTCTTCATAAGTGATGTTGTTTGTCATTATAAGGCCACAAGCGGGGGCAGGCAAAGTTTTATGGGCACCACCAATTAATATAACGTTCTCGCCGACATCTAACGGATTTTGAACCAAATTAGCAATCATCAAGCCTAGTGTTTGAGTTCCATCATATATGATACCCATGTTTGGAGGCAATTTAACTTTTCTTAAATCCGGAGGATTTAAAATATCCGATTGGCAAAAAATAAGAAAGTTATATTTTTTTGTAGAACATAAATCGTTTAACTGCTCATAATTAATCTGATATTCTTCATAATTGTATGGAATAGAATCATATTGTATCCCGAGTGATTTTAAAATGATTGGAATAGATGCATGTCCACCTTGTTCAGGACTAGTTATTAGCACACGGTCTTCCCTTGATAATACTGCCATTGCGCACACAGTAAAGCAATTGATGCCAGTTAGTGTATCAGCGTTTGAATAATTTGCATGAAATAATGCGTTGCACTCACTGTTTAGTAACTGATTCAAACGCACAATAAATTCTCCTCCAATAAAAGAGTCGACCCCAGCGTGGTCAACAAAAGAATATTTTCCTTCAAAATTAGATAATAATGGTGCTTTACAAAAATCTGAAATATAAGTTTCGGCGGCACAGAGAGGTAGCTTTTCAGTTTCAAATTTTTTCATATCTTTACATAGCTCTTCGTATTGTTGTAAAATCTTATTCATTTTATCCCCTAATCATTAGTCAAATCAACATTTCCGTTCACCTATACGTAGCGGATAATCTTATATTATCTAGTCTTTTTTGCTGTGCTACACTAATCTCAAAAACAACACAAAACGGAGGAATTCATATGAACATTCAACAAACCTTATCATCCTATCTTGACTATTGTAAATTCCGTAAAGAACTTGA
>JAGBEG010000003.1 GCA_017937095.1 Roseburia sp.
CCGAAAGCTGAAGGATACGGAAATATTTAAGACAGATGTAAAGCAGGTATTTGACTTTATCCGCTGTGCCGAGGATAAAAAGGCGTTGGCGCAGTTGGTGGAGAAAGATACCTACTATCAGCATATGGAGGAAGATGCATTTGATGTGGTGGTGAATTACGCGAATGCAACGGAACTGGTAACGGCAAAGGATGATTATGGAAAGGACGGTAAGGTGGATATGTGTACAGCGATAAGAGAGATGATGGCGGACAGCAGGGAAGAAGGAATCCGCACAGGACGGGAGGAAGGAATCCGCACAGGACGGGAGGAAGGCTTTGATGAGAAGGGCATTCAGGTATTTATCAATGCCGTAAACCGTGGAATGTCCGAGGCGGATGCGAAGGCGATCGCAGAGATTGGCGATGAGCTTGTAGAGGCGGCGAGGAAAAGAATGGGCAGATAAAGCCTCTTTTTCCGTTTCTTGTTTATTTTAAGAGAGTTTTCTGACCTGCCGCTGCACTTGATTTTGTTCCGGAGTTGTATTATGCTTCTTTTGGCGGGCGCAGACATTTCAAAACCGCGCTGTCAGCAAAGGAGGACGTAATGAAGATTACAACAAAGCAAATTACAACAACAGCAGTACTTCTGGCAATCTGTATCGTGAGCCAGTTTTTCAAGAACACCAGTGTCTATATCACGGGTCCGGTCATCAACGCGTGCCTGATTCTTGCGGTGCTTGGCGGAGGCGTGGCATGCGGGGTGATTCTTGCAGTAATTACGCCGGTGACGGCTTTCTTTATCTCTGGAAGCCCGATCATGGCGGCGATTCCCGCGATTATTCCGTGTGTCATGATCGGAAATATCCTTCTGGTGCTCGGTACAGGTCTTTTGTATAAGAAGATAAAAGGAAACGGCGGGCTGATCCTGGGTATGGCGGTCGGATCTGTGGTGAAGGCATTGTTCATGGGCATTGTCATTTCCATGATTCTGATTCCGAATCTGATTCCGGCGGCGATGGAAGCGAAGATGGGCGTGTTTCAGGCGACCTTTTCCGTGACGCAGCTTGTGACCGCGCTGATCGGAAGCGTGTATGCGTTTATCATCTGGATTCCGTTGAAAAAGGTCGTGGGAGAGTAAATTTTATGGATAATCGTACAATGATGCAGTATTTTGAGTGGTATCTTCCGGAAAACGGTCTGCATTGGAGAAGGCTTGCGGCGCAGGCGACGGAACTGAAGAGGGCGGGCATTAATATGGTATGGCTGCCGCCGGCCTACAAGGGAGCTGCGGGAGGCGGCAGTGTCGGCTATGACGTGTATGATATGTACGATCTGGGCGAGTTCGATCAGAAGGGGAGCGTTCCGACCAAGTACGGTACGAGAGAGGAATATCTGGACGCCGTTATGGAGCTTCAGAAAAATGGAATCGAGGTACTTGCCGACGTCGTATTAAACCATCGCATGGGTGCGGACGGGACGGAGGACGTCACCGTAGTGGAGGAGCTTAGCACCAACCGGAATCAGGCAGTTGGCGGAAAGCAGCAGATCCGCGCGTGGACGCGCCTTGATTTCCCGGGAAGAGCGGGAAAGTATTCGGCATTTCGGTGGAATGCTTCCCATTTCAGCGGTACGGACTGGGATGATGCGGCGAAGCGGAACGGAATCTTCCGGTTCGACGGGAAAAACTGGAACAGGGAGACGGATTCGGAGAACGGCAATTATGATTATCTGATGGGCGCGGATCTGGATACGGATCACCCGGAGGTCATAAGAGAGACGCACGACTGGGGCAAATGGTATCTGGACACTGTACATATGGATGGATTCCGCCTTGATGCGGTCAAGCATATCGGTTTTGATTTCTACCGGGAATGGATGAAGGATATGAGATCCTATGCGGCTATGCCGGAGCACGGAGGAAAGGAGCTTTTCATTGTCGGGGAATACTGGGCGAAGGAAAACGCAAAGCTTCTGCATTATCTGGATGTGACAGAGCGGAACTTAAGCCTTTTTGATGTGCCGCTTCATTTCAAATTCCTTGCGGCGGCGACTTCCGACGGCAATTTCGATATGGGAAGGCTCTACGAGGATACGCTCACCGGGGCGGACCCGGAACATGCGGTGACGTTTGTGGACAATCACGATACGCAGCCGGGGCAGGCGCTTTATTCCTTTATTCCGGCATGGTTCAAGCCGATTGCCTACGCGCTCATTCTGCTTCGCGCAGTGGGTACGCCATGCGTTTTCTACGGGGACTATTACGGTATCCCGCACGATGGTGTTGCGCCTGTGGCAGAGCTTCCAAAGCTGCTTGCGGTTCGGGAGCGCTATGCATATGGACAGGAGCACCTGTTCTTCGACGATCCGTCTCTGGTCGGTTTTACGAGAGAGGGCGACGCAGAGCATGAGGATTCCGGTATCGCGGTTTTGCTGACTGACAGCG
Organism: Roseburia sp.; assembly: GCA_017937095.1. GTDB lineage: Bacteria > Bacillota > Clostridia > Lachnospirales > Lachnospiraceae > Roseburia. The sequence continues at coordinate 2,425 of JAGBEG010000003.1, forward strand.
TGGGAGGCAGAAAGCGGATGTATCTTGGCACGCAGCACGCAGGAGAAAAATTTGCGGACGCGCTGGGCAGGAGAAAAGAGATTGTCACAATCGGGACGGATGGCTGGGGAGAATTTGCCGTGGACGGCGGTTCGGTGTCCGTATGGGTCAGGGAAGCCGCCGGTGCATATCTCTATACGCATCTGAAATAACATGCGATTATGGATAAAAAACAAATCCATAACTTGCAAACATGGACAATATAAGCCCCCGGAATAATCTTGACACCGAAAAAGAAAGTATTATAATGGGTTTCAAGAATTTTAGATGTCGGGAAAGGAATGGTTAGAAAATGGATATCAAGTTTGTAAAAAGAGACGTATTAAAGGAGAAACCGGATCAGAAAAATCTGGGCTTCGGCAAGTATATGACGGACTATATGTTTGTGATGGACTGGACGAAGGAGGACGGCTGGAAGGATGCAAGAATCGTTCCGGAAGGACCGATCACGCTTGATCCGGCGTGCGTGACGCTGCACTATGCGCAGGAGACCTTCGAGGGTATGAAGGCATACCGCACCGCAGAAGGCAGGATTCAGTTATTCCGCCCGGAGATGAACGCGAAGAGAATGATCAATTCCAATGCGAGACTCTGTATGCCGGAGTTCCCGGTCGATATGTTCGTGGAGGCTGTCAAAGCGCTGGTGAAGGTGGAGGAGGAATGGGTTCCGTCGGAGCCGGAGACTTCCCTTTATATCCGTCCGTTTATGTTCGCAACAGAGGCGGCGCTCGGCGTACATATGGCGTCTGCCTATAAGTTCATGATTATCTGCTGCCCGGTCGGCGCTTATTACGCAGAGGGCATCAATCCGGTGAAGATTCTCGTCGAGGATGAGCTTGTCCGCGCGGTAAAGGGCGGTACAGGCTTCACGAAGTGCGGCGGTAACTACGCAGGCTCTATCCTCGGTCAGGTGAAGGCTGAGAAGCTGGGATATTCCCAGGTGCTCTGGCTGGACGGCGAGCATCGCAAATACGTTGAGGAAGTCGGCACGATGAACATCATGTTCAAGATTGCAGGCGAGATTTACACAGCGCCAATCGAGGGCACGGTACTTCCGGGCGTTACCAGAGATTCTATGATTCATCTGTTAAAGGATTGGGGATATAAGGTAAACGAGACGAGACTGTCGGTAGACGACCTGATGAAGGCAGGACACGACGGTACGCTCGAGGAGGTATTCGGAACCGGTACGGCAGCGGTCATTTCTCCGGTGGGTGAGCTTCGCTACAAGGACGACGTTGTTACGATCAACGACTTCAAGATCGGTGAACTGACACAGAAGCTTTACGATACCTTAACAGGAATCCAGTGGGGCAAGCTTCCGGACAAGTACGGCTGGACGGTTCCGGTAGAATAAAGAAATGTACGCAACGCCGCGGCGTTCCCGCAAGGGAAGGCGGTTTGAAACGAGTCCCGGGCAAAAGGGGAAAGCTCCTTTTTCTGTCCGGGACTTTTCTTGCTCTATAGGAAATACCGTGTTGCGATAAAGTGTGAAAGCAATGCTTCCTATAGAGCAAAAAGCGCTATCGCGCGGGATGCGCACTCGCACAAGAGGAATTATGTCGCAAGCGACTGTGCTCGGCGCGGCAAAGTGTGCTCCGCATGTAAGCTGAAGTAAATTCGCGAGAGCGTGCGAAGCACACTTTGTTTTTTTATATAATTGGTAAGGTGAACACTGCGCGGCGCACATGCTATAATGAGTGTGACAGGGAAATTAAATAGAAATTCAAAGAAATATAATAGGAAAAGGGAGGTCACATGGGATGACAAAGAAGGAAAAGGCAATCGAATTGCATAACAGGGGGTTCAACTGCGCACAGGCAGTCTCCTGCGCGTTTGCGGAGGAAATCGGCGTGCCCGAGGACGTATTGTTTTCTGCCTGTGAAGGTTTTGGGCTTGGCATGGGCGGTATGGGAGCTACCTGCGGGGCGGTGTCCGGCGCGGTGATGCTGGCAGGCTTTAAGAATAGCTGCGGAGATCCCGGACATCCAACTACAAAGGCATCGACGTATCAGCTCACCCGTGCCATTACCGGAGAATTTGAGCAGAAGAACGGATCGCTTGTCTGTAAGGAGCTCAAGGGCGTTGAGACAGGCAAGGTGTTGAGAAGCTGCCCGGACTGTATCATGGACGCGGTGGAGATTGCGGAGAAAGTGCTTGGATTGTAAGAGAAAATATCATTTAGGATTTCAGAGAGGGCATATCAATGGAAGACATTGGTATGTCCTCTTCTTTTGTGCTATCATACGAAGAAATGCACTGCTTTATTTGCGAGGAATATAAATAATGCATAACAAATAAAAGTAAAATATCTTAGAATTATGCGAATTATACAAAGAAAAGAGAAGGATTTTCAAGAAAGACAGAAGGATATTATATGTTCTTTGAAACTTCCGGTTGCTATAATACATACTGTAACAAGGAGTTACGAATATATTAAGGGAGGTTTTTAAAACATGAAAAAGAAAGTAGTGAGCTTGATTCTTGCGGCAACAATGATCGCAACAATGGTAACAGGCTGCGGCAGCAGTTCGGATGAGACGGCTGCAACGGACGGAGCAGCAACAACAACAGATGAAGCGGCTCCGGCAACAGAAGCGGGGGCAGCGGACGCAGCAGATGCGGCAGCGGATGCAGCAGGCGGAGATTACGCAGATAAGGTAGTCGGCGTATGTATCTATCAGTTCTCCGACAACTTTATGACACTGTTCCGTACAGAGCTTGAGAATTATCTGATCGAGCAGGGATTCTCCAAGGATAATATCAAGATCGTAGACGGCGCGAACGATCAGGCAACACAGACAGGACAGATCGACAACTTCATCGCAGAGGGCGTTGACGTGCTTATCATCAACCCGGTAAACTCTTCTTCCGCTGAGACGATCACGGATAAGGTCGTAGCAGCAGATATTCCTCTTGTATACATCAACCGTGAGCCGGATGAGAGCGAGGAGCAGAGATGGGCAGACAACGGCTGGGACGTTACATATGTAGGATGTGATGCAAGACAGTCCGGAACCATGCAGGGCGAGCTGATCATTGACCTTGGTCTTGAAACTGTTGACTTAAACGGCGACGGCAAGATTCAGTACATCATGGTAGAGGGTGATCCGGAGAATGTTGACGCACAGTATCGTACCGAGTATTCCGTTAAGGCTCTGACCGATGCGGGCTTTGAGGTAGAGTGCCTCTCCGATCAGGTCGGAAACTGGCAGCAGGATCAGGCACAGCAGATCGTTGCAAACGCACTTGGACAGTACGGCAATGACGTAGAGGTTGTATTCTGCAACAACGATGCAATGGCACTCGGCGCATTACAGGCAATCCAGTCCGCGGGACGTACCGTAAATGAGGATATCTTCCTTGTAGGTGTAGATGCATTATCCGAGGCTCTTGAGGATGTAATCGCAGGAACCATGACCGGAACCGTATTTAATGACCACTTCTCACAGTCTCACAGTGCGGCGGATGCAGCAATCAGATTTGTGAACGGCGAGACGAACGAGTACTACATTGGCTGTGATTACGTGAAAGTAACAACTGAGAACGCACAGGAAGTTCTTGACATGGTAAAATAATTGCCTTATGGGGTGAACAATTTATTCAGAAGTAAGAAAAGGTGCGGGTGTTCCGAAGCGGCGCCCGCGCCTTACATTTACGAGAGCATAAATCGCAGACCGCGATCCGGCTCTTTTGAAATTGACAGCAAACAGGCATAATCTGTATCAGTATAAATAAAAGGAGGAGAAACATGGCTGAGTACAAACTGGAGCTAAAGGGTATCTGCAAATCCTTCCCCGGTGTCAAAGCACTGGATAATGTACAGCTTTCCCTTCGCCCGGGAACCGTTCACGCGCTGATGGGAGAGAATGGTGCGGGAAAATCCACTCTGATGAAATGTCTCTTTGGTATCTACAAGATGGATGCGGGAGAGATTTATCTGGACGGTCAGAAAATCGAAGTGAACAATCCGGATGAGGCGATGAAGCACGGAATTGCGATGGTGCATCAGGAATTGCAGCCGGTTCCGGCGAGAAGTGTTGCGGAGAACCTTTATCTGGGAAGATTTCCGACAAAGAATATCGGACCGATTAAGCTGATTGATCACAAGACGATGTATGCGGAGACGGAGAAGTGGCTTAAGGAAGTGAAGATGGACTTCGATCCGAAGGCACAGCTTGGAACGCTCTCTGTCGGACAGATGCAGTCCGTAGAGATCGCAAAGGCAGTCTCGCAGCAGGCAAAGGTAGTTATCTTTGACGAGCCGACATCTTCGCTTTCCGATAACGAGGTAGAGGCGCTGTTCCGTATCATGAACGACCTTCGTGACAAGGGTGTTACGATGGTATACATTTCCCACAAGATGGATGAAATCAAGCGGATCGCAGATGACATCACTGTCATGCGTGACGGTACCTATGTGGGAACATGGCCGGCGGCGGAGTTAAGTACCGATCAGATCATTGCGAAGATGGTAGGACGCGAGCTGACAAATGTATATCCGGAAAGGGACAGCAAGCCGGGAGAGGTCGTCATGGAGGTGAAGAATTTATCTTCCATCCACTCCAATTCCTTCCAGGATGTGAGCTTTACGCTGCGCAAGGGAGAAATCCTTGGATTCGGCGGTCTGGTAGGTGCGCAGAGAACCGAGCTGATGGAAGGTATTTTCGGTATCCGCGGCGTTGCGTCGGGAGAGGTCTATATGCACGGCAAGAAGGTGAAGATCAAGCGCCCGATCGACGCGATGAATGCGGGAATCGGACTGATTACCGAGGACCGGCGCGGCAACGGTATTTTCGGCTGCCTGTCCATCAAGGACAATGTCGGCGTTTCTATTTACAATAAGTATCTGAAGGCAAAGATCATACTGGATCACAAGAAAATCAACAGCATCGTAGATGAAAGCATCAAGAAGCTTTCCATCAAGACGCCGAGCATGAATGAGCACATTGCAAATCTTTCAGGCGGAAATCAGCAGAAGGTCATTATTTCCAGATGGCTGGCGAATGATCCGGACGTTCTGATTATGGATGAACCTACCCGTGGAATCGATGTCGGTGCAAAGCATGAGATATATGAGATCATGAATGAACTGGCGAGTCAGGGAAAAGCGATTATCATGATTTCATCGGAAATGTCAGAGCTTCTTGGCATGGCGGATCGAATCTGCGTCATGTGTAACGGCAAGCTTACCGGCGAGATTGATCAGCCGGAAGAGATGACACAGGCGAGAGTCATGAGCTTTGCAACGAAATTCTGATGAGATAGGAGGAGACGAAAATGGCAAAGACAAACCAACAGAAAGTAAAAGATTTTCTGATTAACAACGGAGTGATTATCGTAATGTTCATTCTGGTTATTTACACCGGTCTGACATCGAATAACTTCTTTACATCAAACAACCTGATGAATATCCTGATGAATATGAGTTCCAGACTGGTCATTGCACTCGGTATCGCCGGCTGTGTTATCACCGCAGGGTGCGATCTTTCCGCAGGACGTATGATCGGTCTTGGCGCATGTATCTCAGGCGTGCTGCTGCAGCGTATTGATTATTCCGGTAAATTCTTCCCGGATATGGAGCCGTTAAATGTTGTTGTCGTAGCGCTCATTGCAATGGCAATCTGCGCAGCGTTCGGCACAGTGACAGGTTTCTTTATCGCATACTTAAGCGTACCGCCATTCATTGCAACACTGGCAATGATGGAAATTGTATATGGCCTTGGACTGATTTTCACGGGTGCGACTCCGTTGGGCGGCTACGTGAAGGAGTATACCAACGTTGCAAACGGTAAGTTCCTCGGCATTAATTACCTGATCTGGATCGCGATTATCGTAGCGATCGTGACATGGTTCATTTTCAATATGACACGTCACGGAAAATATATGTATGCAATCGGCGGTAACCCGCAGGCGGCAGAGGTTGCAGGTGTTCCGGTAAAGACGACGCTGATCTTAATCTACATGAAGGCGGCGGCTATGTACGGACTCGCAGGCTTTATGCTCGGCGCAAAGGCAGGCGGCGCATCGGTTCAGACCGGATACGGCTATGAGATGGAGGCAATCGCAGCATGTACGATCGGCGGTGTATCTGTAACAGGCGGACGTGGTAAAGTGTCCTCGGCAATCATCGGTGTTGCAGTATTTGAGTTGCTGAAAGTAGCACTTCAGTACCTTGGAGTCGATGCAAACGCACAGTACGTCGCAATCGGTATTGTAATCTTTATCGCTATTTCGCTGGATATCAGAAAATATATAGCAAAGAAATAAAGTATACATTATAATAGATAGCGGCTGGGGAAAACCAGCCGCTATTTTAAACGATGGAGGGCTTTTATGTCAGTGGAGTTGATCTTAGAGCAGGCAGGAATACCGCTGCTGCTGTTTGTAATTTGTGTCTATTATGGCGTCCGGCTGCTTGTGCTTAAGGATGTGGAGGCAATCCGGGGGAAGAACAAGGAGCCGCTTAAGAATGCGGAGGCATATGCCGCAGAAGCCGGAAAACTGCTGCTTTTTTTCGCGGGGGCGACATTGCTTATGGCGGTTTTAATATTTGTAAATATTTATGCTGCAGTTGCGCAGATTATTGTCTGCACGGTCATTCTCGGCGTGCTCTGGAAGCGGATGAATGATAAATACGGCGCGTAGAGCGCTTTGACATCAATGGAAGGATAGAAAATATGAGTTTATATTCCGTTTTACTGGTAGACGACGAGGAAGAGGTATGCTCCGTCATTATGAAGAAGCTGGACTGGGAGAGCATGGGCTTTCATATCGCAGGCTATGCGAGAAATGGAGTCGAGGCGCTTGAAATGGCGGAAGAACTGCAGATCGACGTTGTTATGACGGATATCAAGATGCCGTATATGGACGGACTTACGCTGTGCCGGAAGCTCAAGGAGCAGTACCGCAAAATCAAGGTCATTATCTTTTCCGGATTCGATGAATTTGAATATGCCAGAGAGGCGATCAAGATTGAGGCGGAGGAGTATATTCTAAAGCCGATCAATGCGAACGAACTGCGGGAGGTATTCTGCCGTATTAAGGATAACCTCGATCAGGAGATGGACGAGAAGCGCAATATCGACAAGCTGCGGGAGTATTATATGGAGAGCCTTCCTCTTTTGCAGGAGAATTTCCTCGTGTCGCTCATCGACGGGCGGATTCCGGGGGATGCAGTTGAAACTTATGCGAGAAATTGCAGGCTTGCGTTAAATGGTCCGTATTATGTGGCGACGGTGCTTCATATCAGTACGACAGATCCGGCGGAGGACGCCCTTGGTGATCCGTTCCTTCTGGCGGTATCGGTGAAGAAACTGACGGAGGAGCAGCTTGCGGAAGGGGAGTACAACAGCAAGCTTGTGACCTATCTCGGAGACAGTATCGTGATTACACAGCTTCCGAACGAGGAGGCAATCACGCATTTTACCGACACGATGGATAAGATATGCAAGATGGCATGGCGTGTCTGCAAGGCGAAGGTGACTGCGGGAATCGGTCATATCTGCAAGAATCCGTGCGAGCTACCGCTGTCTTATCAGGGGGCGAAGAACGCCGTTTCCTACCGCGTGCTCTACGGAAATACGCGCGCCATCAATATTGCGGAGATGGACCCGCAGGAAAATGCCGATATGCCGTGGGAAGAGCCGTATATACAGCGGATTTTTAAGAAAATTAAAATGGGCGAAGCAGAGCCGCTTAAGGAGGCAATCGCGGAATTTACGGCGGAGCTTTCCGGAAGCAGGATGTCTTTGCAGAAATATCATATTCTGCTGATGGAACTGATTACAGAGATGTTCCGTTTCGGCGCGAATAACCAGATAAATCTCGAGAAAATCTTTGGAGAGAATAACGACATCTATACGCAGGCGATGCAGTTGGAGTCCCCGGAGGCGCTGCGGGAATGGCTGAATGAAAGCTGTGTGAAGATGCAGACGGAGGTCTTGAACGAGCGGAGCGACACGACGAAGTCCTTTGTGGCGCGCGCCATCGAGTATGTGAAGGAGCATTACGCGGATACGGATCTTGGAATTGAGACGATCTGCGGCTATTTAAACGTGAGCGCCGCTTATTTTTCCACGGTTTTTAAGAAGGAGACGGGCAAGACCTTTATCAATTATCTGACAGACTACCGGATGGAAGCGGCGGTGGAGCTTCTTTTGATGAAAAATGAAAAGACGTACGTTATCGCCGAGAGCGTCGGATATTCCGACCCGAATTATTTCAGCTATGTGTTCAAGAAGCAGTACGGCATGTCGCCGTCGAAATATAAGGCGAGCAGATCAGGCGGCGCAGCAGGCGCGGCGAAGCCGGCGGATAAGGTATGAAGGCAAAAATAAGTCAGTGGAAACAAACATTAATTTCATATATTGCAAAGCACATGAAGCCCCAGTCCATTCAGATGACGATCTCACTCTCGTTTACGATTGTCTCCGTCATCAGCATGGGCATTCTTGGCGTGTCTCTCTATAATCGTTTTGTCAATAAGATGCAGGATATGACGACGCAGAGCGCGGAACAGCTCTTAAACCAGACCGCAATCAATCTGGAGAGCTATCTGCGCAACATGCGCCGTATCTCGGACGCTATGTACTACACGGTCATCAAGGACAAGGATCTGGCAACGGATACCCTTGAAGAGGAGATGAACCTTCTGTACGAGGCGAACAAGGATAACCTGATCAGTATCGCGTGTTATACGAATGACGGGAGACTTGTGGCGGCGGCTCCGGTCGCCACGGAAAAGGAGGACTTAAATATCGTCGGCCAGGAGTGGTTTACGGAGGCGGTCGGGCAGATGGAGAACGTCCATTTTTCCACGCCGCATGTGCAGAATCTGTTTGACGATCCGAGTTACCGCTACTACTGGGTCGTGTCGCTAAGTCAGGCGGTCGAACTGACAAGCAGCGGTAATTCCACGCTCGGCGTGCTGCTTGTAGATATGAACTACAGCAGTATCGAGCAGCTTCTGACGAAGGCGAATACGGATAATACCTCCGAGTATGTCTATCTGATGGACGGCAACGGAGAACTGATCTATCATCCGAAGCAGATGTTGATCTACACGGATCTCTATCAGGAAAACAATCTTGCGGCGGCGGAGTATGAGGACGGCAGCAGGCTGGAAGAATTTCAGGGAGAAAAGCGCCTGGTGACGGTCAGGACCATCAGCTATACCGGATGGAAAATCGTCAGCGTCGTGCCGATGAGCGCGTTTGATATGGGAATATCCGGTATGCGTTTTTTCGTGATCCTGCTCGTTGCGCTGTGTATGCTGATGATCATTCTGCTAAACCAGCTCGTGTCTGCGCGGATCGCAAAGCCCCTGCAGCGGCTCAACGCGTCTGTCCGCGACTGGGAGTCCGGCAATATGAATCCGGATATCTATGTGGGCGGTTCGCTTGAGGTGGAGCATCTGGGGCGCACGCTGCGGTCTACGGTAGCGCAGATTCAGGAACTGATGCACGACATTCTTGTGGAGCAGGAGGAGAAGCGCAAAAGTGAGCTGGACGCCCTGCAGTCCCAGATCAATCCGCACTTCCTGTACAACACGCTGGATTCTATCGTCTGGATGATCGAGGGCGAGCGCTATGAAGACGCGGTGTTCATGATTACGCAGCTTGCGAGTCTGTTCCGCATTTCCTTAAGCCGCGGCAAGACGATCATCTCGGTCAGGGATGAGATTATGCATGCCAGAAACTATATGAATATCCAGAAAATCCGTTACAAGAATATTTTCAGCGTGGATTTTCAGATTGACGAGACGATTCTGGACTGCTGTACCGTAAAGCTTGTGGTTCAGCCGCTCCTCGAAAATGCGATCTACTACGGCGTGGAGTGCATGGATGGCGACGGGGAGATTACTGTCACAGGCTATCGGAAGGAGCGCGATATTTATATTGAGGTGACAGACAACGGACTTGGCATGCCAAAGGAGACGGTCGATGCGCTGTTAAAGGAGAATCATCGTGTGCGCACAAGGGGCTCCGGCGTTGGTCTGATCAATGTACATAACCGTATCCGGCTGCGCTTTGGAACGCCTTATGGCCTGGAAATCGAGAGCTCGCCGGATGAAGGAACCACGGTGCGCATCCATCTGCCGGACATCGCGTATTCCGCAGAAAACGTGGAGCTATTGGAGGGAGGAAAGCTTAAGGAGTTAAAGGAGGCGAAACGGGATGAAGAGAAATAGACTTTATTTCAGCCTGATTATTGCAATGCTGGCTGTAATCGTTGTATGGGCCTCCTGCCAGATGTGGAATGTGGGAAAAGAAGAGAAGGAATACAAGGTTTCTGTGATTGTCGAAAACAGCAGCCTTGACCGCTGGTCGCTGATGCGGCAGGGCTTGGAGCAGGCGGCAAGGGACTATCCGATCGATTTGAACTATGTATCGACGTCGGATTTTGAGGATGTATCGGCAGAGCTGGACGTCATCCACAGGGAGATTGAAAACGGGGCAGATGGCGTCATCGTGCAGATGGCGTCCGGTGGAAGCGGAGCGGATATTGAGAGCTTTGGGGCGAAGACGTCCGTTGTGCTGATTGAGACGGATGTAACGCCGGAAGATTTTTATACGGTCGTAGAACCGGATAATGCCGGTATGGGAGAGGCACTTGCCGCCACGGTGGCTTTGGATTACGGAGCCGAAGTCCCGGACAGAAGGATCGGAATCCTTTCCGGCAATCAGGCACAGCTTGCGATGCAGCAGAGACTTTCCGGCGTGACGAATGGCCTTGAAGAAAAAGGCGCCCGGATCGCGTGGTGTATCGAGGGGAAGGCAAAGCAGGCGCAGGAAGCGTTTGCCGCTGCGATGCAGAATACGCCGGTGGACGTTCTTATCGTGCTTGGAAACGATGAACTGGAGATGGTCATGGATGAGTTTGCCGCAGGGGAACTGGCAGGCAGCGGGTGCGCGCTTTACGGAGTGGGATGTTCGGAGAAGACGGTCTATTATCTGGATAAGGGCTGGATCGATACGCTCGTTGTTCCGAACGAGTTCAATATGGGCTATCAGAGTATGGAGAAGGTTGCCGGACAGTTGCTTTACCACACACAGGAAGCGGAGAAACAGGAAGTGGATTATCTGGTCGTGAACCGGACGAATCTGTATGACGATGATATCCAGAAGATACTGTTTCCGATTGTGCAGTAGAGAATGCAGATATGGAGGAGCGAGATGGAGAAGGGAATAAAAAGGGTGTGTGCGGCAGGAATGGTACTTGGACTGTCTGCCGGAATGCTTGCTGGCTGCGGCGGGGGAGCGGGACAGGGCGAACCCAAAAGCATCCGGATCGGCGTGAGCGTGTACGACCAGTACGATACCTTTGTCTCTCAGATGATGACGGATTTTAATGAGTATGCCGCCAGACGCGAGGAAGAGACCGGAGTAGTGATCAGTATCGAAATCTACAATGCGGCGGGCAGTCAGACGACGCAGAACAGTCAGGTGGAGGAAATGCTTGACGACGGCTGCGACGTTGTCTGTGTCAACCTTGTAGACCGCACGGAGCCGACGACCATTATTGATATGGCGGAGAAGAATCAGGTACCTGTCATCTTCTTTAACAGGGAACTCGTGGAAGAGGATTTAGAGCGCTGGAATCAGCTTTACTATGTGGGGGCAAAAGCATTTGAGTCAGGCGTGATGGAGGGGGAAATTGCCGCGGATAGTTTTAAAGAACACCCCGAGGTCGACAGAAACGGGGATGGAATTTTCCAGTATATTGTTCTGGAAGGGGAAGCGGGACATCAGGATGCCATCGTGCGTACGGAGTACGCGGTATCTACCATTGTAGAAAACGGCGTGGAAGTCGAGAAGCTCGGCTATGCAATCGCGAACTGGAACCGCGCGCAGGCGCAGACAAAGATGACGCAGATGCTGTCGGAGTACGGTACGGAAATTGAACTTGTGATCGCAAACAACGATGATATGGCATTGGGGGCAATCGACGCGCTCAAAGCGTCCGAAGTGGACAGGGAAGAATGGCCTGTGATAGTCGGAATCGACGGGACGGACGTGGGGCTTGCGGCAGTTGCCGCAGGCGAGATGGCAGGTACGGTATACAACGATAAGAAAGGGCAGGCACAGGCAATGTTAGATCTCGCCTACGAGCTTTCCGTAGACGGCGATCTGACAGAGCTTGATCTGGAGGATGGAAAGTATATCCGGCTTCCCTATGCGAAGGTGGGACCGGACGAAGTCGAAACATATATGGAATGAAAGGTTGCGCAAAACATGAGCGCCGCCCGAAGCCTGCCGGAAATGCGTCGCAGACGTTATGACTGCGCCGCATTCCAGCAGGCTTCTCCGTTTTCGAGCATCGAGCAGAAGGTGTCGCGCATGATCTCATAAAGCGGCGCAAAGGCGTCCGCCTGTCCGAACTGCGCCGGATAATCTCTTGTCACCAGAAGGATTTCTGCGGCAAGCTTTTCGGCAACGGTGGCGTCTTTGATAGGGATAAGACCGAAGAGCGTGGAACAGTACGCCTTACTTCCGACGCAGGATGCGATAAAGTTCCGGGCGAAATCCTGCCATTCTGCAATCAGCAGGTCGTGCTCTGCAATGTCTGCCTGCGCGTCCGGCGTGAGCAGAAGCTGGTTCATATAGCCTTCCAGCTCTTTTGCGTTTCTTTTCTTCCCAAGGAAAGACACTCCGGCTGCGGCGGAAGCCCGAATCATCATCCAGGCGTGCAGGAAAACGTCGGTTGTCTTTCCGTTTTTATCTGTAATAAAGCGTTTCTCACAGAGCACTCTGCGGCAGTCATCCGCCGGAGTATGGAACTCTGTCTCTCTGATGGCGTCTAAGGCGGCAAGGCGTTCTGCCGCAGTCTCTATCTCATAGTAATGGCCCGGCCAGTCTTTCAGATAATCTGTTTTCTCGGTTGAAGTATCTTTTCGTAACATCGTCATTCCCCTTCCGGCTGCTTTCTGTGCCAATTATAACATGCGGGAGGGGAGGGCTTCAATTCTGATTGGAACAATTTTTGTTGCCGGAAAAGAAAAGCCCTGCTAAACTATAGATATTGGCGAAATATGGAGGGGAAGACATCATGGAAAAGAAAATGCGCATTACATTATACATATTGTCGGTTCTGGCGGTACTGGGTCTGATCGTCGCGGCATACGCGGCGGCGAAAAGACAGGGGGCAGAAGAGACGTTTGCGCCGGAAGCTGCGGGAATCGAGTCGCAGACAGAGGACATGACAGGCGACGCCGCGGCAGGAGACGGGGAAAGTGAAGGACAGCAGGCAGCCGCAGCAGGAGACGCGGAAAGCGAAGGGCAGGCAGCCGCGGCAGGAGACGGGGAAGGCAAAGGGCATCCGGACGCCGTGACAGGAGACGGGGGAGGAGAAGATACAGACGGCGAGACGACGATTCTCTTTACCGGAGACGTTCTTTTTGCGAATGCATTCAAGGCGGGCTACGATGCGAAGGGAATCGAGGGCGTGATCGAAAAAGATTTGCTCGCGGAGCTGAACGATGCGGACATTCTGATGGTGAATAACGAATTTCCGTATTCCGACAGGGGAGTGCCGATGGAGGACAAGCAGTTTACATTCCGGTGCAGTCCGTCCTATGTAAAGGCGTTGAACGAGATGGGCGTGGATGTGGTGTCGCTTGCGAACAATCACACCTTAGATTATGGAAAAGAGGCGTTAAGCGATACCTTCGCGACGCTCGATCAGGCGGGAATCCTCTACGGCGGCGCGGGCGAGAGCGTGGAGCGCGCCGAGGAGGTTCAGGTGATCGAGGTGAACGGCAAAAAATACGGATTCCTTGCAGTCTCCCGTGTCATTCCGGTGGCGAGCTGGAAAGTTGAAAATTCTGCGCCGGGGATCTTTTCCTGCTATGACGATACAAGGCTGGTAGAGCTTGTGGCGGAGGCGAAAAAGGAATGCGATTTTCTCGCAGTTTATCCGCATTGGGGCGTGGAGTATGCGGCATATCCGGAGAGCTACCAGACAAAGATTGCCGAGCGCTGCATCGAGGCCGGCGCGGATGTAATTGTCGGTTCTCATACGCATTGCTTGCAGGGCGTTTCCTATATAGACGGCAAGCCGGTATTTTATAGCCTTGGAAACTTCATCTTCGGGCAGAATATTGACCGTTCTGCGATCCTTAAGGTGACGGTGGACGACGCCGGAAATGTGTCCTGTCAGTTCCTCCCTGTCTACGCTGCGGGCGGCGTGACGTATCTCGCAGAGGGAGAGCAGGCAGAGCAGATTTGCCGGTATCTTGACAGTATTTCCGATGCGTCTGTCGGAGCGGACGGCAGCGTGACGGAATAAGCCGGGGCATTCGCTTTATACATGATACTTCATCCGGTACTGATGCGGCGTTATGCCGTATTTTTCCCGGAACGCACGGATCAGGTGGCTGCAGTCGGAAAAGCCGGTCTCCTGGCTGATATAGCTTAGATCGAAGCTTGTGAACAGAAGCATATCCTCCACCTTTGAGAGGCGCATGGACTCCATATATTTCTTGCAGGACTGTCCGTAGACTTCGCGGAAATTCTTGGCGAAATACGAATAGCTCATATTACAGCGGGCGGCAAGCTCTGTGGCGCGCAGATCGTCGCCCAGATGGCTGTCGATGTACTCGGTGATGCTGTAGATAGAATCGTACTGGTCTGCGGGTGCGTAGAGTGCATCGGTATGAAATCCGTCTGCGCGCCAGAAACGAAGAATGTAGGCTAAAAGTTCCTGTATCTTTGCGTGCAGCAGCGTCTGATAGCCGTACTGTTTCTGCTCCATCTCAGCAAGACAGGTGCCAAACAGCGCGGCAATGGGAAGCGCCGACAATATGTCCGCGGAAAAGAAAATCCGAAGCCCTGTGGTCTTTGTATCGGAGGCAGTTCCCTTAGAATCGTGCCGCGCGGCGTTTGCGGCGGCAAAGAGCGACGGAAAATTTACGGAAACACCGAATGAGGAATCCGACCTTGCGCCAAAGGCGGCGGGGTCGAATTTGATCACTTCATAGCGGTAGGGCGCGTCAGAGGTCGCGTAGAGCGCATGTACCATCGAGGGCAGGAAGACGATCATATCCCCCTCTGACAGAACATGGCTCTCGCTGTCTGAGGTCACGAGGATGGAGCCTTTCGTGACATAGATAATTTCTACAAAATAGTGAAAGTGCGGCGGCACGGGGAGCGAGTGCAAAAAGCTGCTGCAGGCAAAGCATTCACAGGGATTATTCAGTTTGTCCGAAAATTCAAACAGCGGATTCATCAAAGCCTCCAGAATAGTTTTTTACAATTTTTATTTGAAAATATTATATCAGCGCCATGGGAGGAATGCTATAGTTTTTGCAGAAAAAACAGGCAAAGGAGGATGGCGATGGAATATATTTGCGGAATGACATTTGCGCCGTTTGCACCGGAGGGGAGATTTTCCAAAAAAGAGACGCGAAAAAGCCTCGCGGAAATGAAGGAGCGCACCGGAGCGAATTTTGTGATTTTCGTTCCGAACGGTCTGCAGAAAACGCCGCAGTCGGAGGAGATTTCCTTTTCGACGCGGGCGACGATGACGGATGAAGAACTGATCGGGATGATCGCTTATGCAAAGGAACTCGGGCTTCGGGTGGCGCTCAAGCCGACAGCGAACTGCGCCAACGGAACATGGCGGGCGCATATCAACTTTTTTGACGAGGATGTTCCCTGCGAACCGAAGTGGTGCAACTGGTTCGCTTCCTATACGAAGTTCCAGCTTCACTACGCAAGGATCGCGGAGGAGTGCGGCTGTGAGATGTTCATTGCAGGCTGCGAGATGGTGATGAGCGAGCGGCGCGAAGCGGAGTGGCGGAAGCTGATTGCTGATATCCGCACGGTCTATCACGGGCTTGTCTCCTATAATACAGACAAGTATCAGGAACACAATGTACACTGGTGGGACTGTGTGGACGTGATTTCCTCGAGCGGTTATTATCCGATTGACGACTGGGAGAGACAGCTCGACCGGATCGGGGCGGTCGTAAAGAAATACGGGAAACCCTTCTTTTTTGCGGAGGCGGGCTGTATGTCCGTGACGGGCTCTTCGCTTGTTCCTAATAACTGGGAGGTGCAGGGAGAGGCAGCACAGGAGGAGCAGAGAGACTGGTACGAGACGATGCTTGCGGCGTGTGAGAGAAGACCGTGGGTAGAGGGGATGGCGTTCTGGTCGTGGGGAGAGCATTTATACCCGGAGCGGACGGCGCACTTGCGCAGGGATTACGAGATTTTCGGAAAGCCTGCGGAGAAAAGCGTCAGACACTATTATGAGAAATGGCAGGCAGAGGGAAGGTGAGCACATGGCACAGAAACAGAAAACGGCGCCGGACTACCAGCAGATTTTTTACGAGAACCGCGGCAGCAGCCTTAAGACACTGATTGCCATGTATCAGGGGAAATATGTAAAGCTTTTGCTTTCCGTAATTTTCTTTGTCATCAAGCATTCTCCGGTCTGGGTGATGCCG
Source organism: Roseburia sp. (assembly GCA_017937095.1). Classification (GTDB taxonomy): domain Bacteria; phylum Bacillota; class Clostridia; order Lachnospirales; family Lachnospiraceae; genus Roseburia. The sequence continues at coordinate 18,914 of JAGBEG010000003.1, forward strand.
ATCGTGACGGCGAACGTTATCGACGCGATTCTGACGGGCGGAGCGGATGCACCGCGCAGGATTCTGTTCAATGCGGCGCTGATGTTCGTCATTGTGGTGCAGAATGTGCCGACGAACTATATTCACACTTATTTTTATGCGAAAGCGATCCGGCAGGTGGAGCGGGAACTGAGAAGCGCGCTGGTAAGAAAGCTTCAGCAGCTTTCGATTGACTTTCACCGGAAGACCGAGTCCGGGCGGATCCAGTCAAAGATCATGCGCGACGTCGAGCAGATCGAGACGTTAAGCGCACAGATTTTTATCAATCTGCTCAGTATCGTTCTAAACGTCGTGATTGCGGGAACGGTCGTCGTGATGAACAGCCGTATCGTATTTCTGTTCTTCGTCGCGACGATACCGCTTGCGGTGCTTGTCATCGTTCATTTCCGCGGAAAGATACGCGGCTATAACCGCGATTTCCGCAGGGAGATGGAGGAGACGAGCGTACAGGTCATGGAGATGGTCGAGATGATTCCGGTCACGCGGGCACATGCGCTGGAGGCAAGAGAAGCCGAGAAGATGGAAGGGCGATTAAAGCAGGTCGCGGATAAGGGATTCCGGCTTGATATGATACAGACCTATTTCGGGTCGGTGAGCTGGATCGTCTTTCAGATCTTCCAGGTCGTCTGTCTGATATTTACTTCATTTATGGCGCTTCGGGGAAATATTACAGTCGGCGACGTGACGATGTATCAGTCTTATTTCTCGACAATTGTAAATGGAATTACCGGTATTGTGGGACTGATCCCGATTATCGCCAAGGGGCTTGAGTCGGTGGAGTCAGTCGGAGACATTCTGCTCTCGGAAGAAATCGAGACGGGGCGAAGCGGAGGAACGCAGATTGACGTTAAGGGCAATATCCGTTTTGAGCATGTGGGCTTTCAGTATGCGGACGCCGATCGGCCGGTATTTTCGGACGTCAGCTTCGAGGTAAAGACGGGAGAGACGATCGCCTTTGTCGGAAGCTCCGGCGCGGGAAAGACGACGATCTTAAATCTGCTCATCGGTTTTGCGCAGCCGACGAGCGGGCGGATATTGATTGACGGAACGGATATCCGCGAACTGGATTTGAAGCATTACAGAGAGAGTCTTGCGGTCGTGCCGCAGAACTCGATTCTCTTTAGCGGGACGATCCGTGAGAACATTACCTATGGATTGGATGACGTTGACGAGCAGACACTTATGGAGGCAGTTGACGCCTCGAATCTGAAAGAAATGGTAGAAAGCCTCCCGGACGGGATCGACACGAGAATCAGCGAACATGGAGGGAACTTATCGGGCGGACAGAAACAGCGCATCTCGATTGCGCGTGCGTTCGTGCGCAATCCCCGGATTCTGATTTTGGACGAGGCGACCTCGGCGCTTGATACGGTTTCCGAGCACCAGATCAAGGAGGCGACGGCGAATCTGGCGCGGACGCGCACGACGCTGATCGTGGCGCACCGTCTGTCCACGATACGCGACGCGGATAAGATCGCAGTCATCGATCACGGCGGTCTGCAGGAATTTGGCACTTATGAGGAACTGATGGAGAAAAAGGGCGCGTTTTACCATTTACAGGAAATGCAGAATTAAGAATAAGATTAGCTAAAAAAAGTTTACAAACAACCTAAAAAATATTATAATCAAGAAGAGTTGTGAAATATTTCCTAAATATAGAATCAGGGAAATTTTTAACAAGAGAAGTGATATTGAGAAAAGGAGAACAGGATATGAGCTACATGGAGACATACAGACAGTGGTGTACAGATCCATATTTTGACGAGGATACAAAGGCGGAGCTTAAGGCGATCGAGGGAGATACGGCGGAGATCGAGGATCGTTTCTACCGTCAGCTCGAGTTCGGCACGGGAGGACTCCGCGGCGTGATCGGCGCAGGAACGAACCGCATGAATATTTACACGGTGCGTCAGGCGACACAGGGACTTGCAAATTATATTATCTCACAGAACGGTCAGGACAAGGGAGTTGCGATTGCGCACGATTCCAGAATCATGTCTACGGAGTTTGCCGATGAGGCTGCGCTCTGCTTAAACGCGAACGGCATTAAGGCGTATGTGTTCGACAGCCTGCGCCCGACGCCGGAGCTTTCCTTTGCAGTCAGAGAGCTCGGCTGTATTTCCGGTATTGTTATTACAGCGAGCCATAACCCGAGAGAATATAACGGCTACAAGGTATACTGGGAGGACGGCGCGCAGATTACGCCGCCGCACGATAAGAACATCCTCGCGGAGGTGGCGAAGGTGACCTCCTTTGCACAGGTTAGGACGATGGAGAAGGACGCGGCAGTCGCAGCAGGGCTCTATCAGGTCATCGGGGCGGAAATCGACGACCGCTATATGGAAGAGCTCAAAAAGCAGTCCATCCATCCGGAAATTATTAAGGAGATGGCAAAGGATATTAAGATTGTATACACACCGCTTCACGGAACGGGCAACCTTCCGGTGCGCCGCGTGTTAAAGGAGCTTGGCTTTGAACAGGTCTATGTCGTAAAGGAGCAGGAACTGCCGGACGGCAATTTCCCGACCGTTGCTTATCCGAACCCGGAGTCACCGAAAGCATTCGAGCTTGCGTTAAAGCTTGCAAAAGAGGTTGACGCTGACATCGTTCTTGCGACCGATCCCGATGCGGACCGTCTCGGCGTATACTGCAAGGACACAAAGAGCGGCGAATATGTGACCTTCACCGGAAATATGTCCGGTATGCTGATTGCGGAGTACATCTTAAGAGAGCGCACGGCGATGGGCACGATGCCGGAGCATCCGGCGCTCGTTGAGACAATTGTAACGACCGATATGGCAAAGGCGATCGCAGAGGCTTACGGCGTGAAGCTGATTGAGGTGCTGACCGGATTTAAGTATATCGGTGAGCAGATCAAGTTCTTTGAAGAACAGAATACCTATCACTATGTATTCGGACTTGAGGAGAGCTACGGATGCCTCGCAGGAACCTACGCGAGAGACAAGGACGCCTGCGTGGCGGTCATGATGCTCTGCGAGGTGGCTTCCTGGTGCAAGAAGCACGGCAAGACACTGTGGGATGCGATGCTTGACATGTACGAGAAGTACGGCTACTACAGAGAAGGGCTTGAGACAAAGACCTTAAAGGGAATCGACGGCGCAGCGCAGATCGCGCATATGATGAGCGAATCCCGGGAGAACCCGCCGAAGGAGCTTGGCGGCTTTCAGGTGCTCGCAGTCCGCGATTATAAGGAAGACACCAGAAAGGACATGACGACAGGCGAGGTGACGAAGACCGGACTGCCAACATCCAATGTACTTTATTATGAGCTTTCAGACAATGCATGGTGCTGCGTGCGCCCGTCAGGAACAGAGCCGAAGATCAAGTACTACTTTGGCGTAAAGGGAGAGAGCCTTGCGGACGCAGAGGAGAAGCTTGCGGCGGTTAAAGCAGACCTGCTGCGATAAGAGCAGGATAAAAGCAAAGCGGCTGCCGTAGACGTTTGGAGCGGTGCTGCCGGTATGACGGCAGAATGATAATATATTGGGGGATGACATGATTCGTTATTATGAGAAGGAGCGTATCTTTAAGCTGGATACGCCGCATACAAGCTATGTGATCGGCATTGTGGATGAGGAGAATTTCATCGGACATGCCTATTACGGACCGCGCATCAGCGACGCCGGTGTGGGAGCGCTGATGCGCACGGATGAGCCGCCCTTTGTTCCGTCAAAGAACAACCGGGACAGAAGCTCGTTCCTCGATGCCTTTCCGTCGGAGTATCCGGGAAACGGCGTAGGCGATTACAGGGAAAGCGCGATAGAGGTACTGGATGCAAACGGCAACACCGCGGTGCAGCCGCTTTATGTGAAGCATGAAATCTATGCGGGGAAGCCGGGGATTCCCGGACTTCCGGCAACGTTTGCGGACGACGGGGACTGTGAGACGTTAGAGATCACGGCGGAGGACGCCATTCTCCATCTGGAAGTAAAGCTTTATTACACGGCGTTCTCGGATGTGGACGTCATCACGCGCAGCGTCCGGGTGAAAAACCTCGCGAAAGAGCCTATCTTCCTCACGAAGGTCATGTCGGCGGCGCTCGATATGGATGCAGAGGATTATGAAATGCTGACGCTCCACGGTTCGTGGGCGAGAGAACGCCAGATCGAGCAGAGAAAGATCGGCTACGGCAGACAGAATGTCGCATCGACAAGGGGCGAGTCGTCGCATCAGGAGCACCCGTTTGTAGCGCTGGTATCAGAAAACTGCGATCAGGAGCACGGGAGAGTGTACGGCTTTCATTTCGTGTATTCCGGCAATTTTCTGGCGCAGGTGGAGAAGAACCAGTTCGATTCCCTGCGCATTATCATGGGAATCCATCCGCAGGATTTTCGGTGGGAGCTTTCGGAGGGAGAGACTTTCTTTGCGCCGGAGGTCGTGCTGACCTGCTCACAGCAGGGACTCGGCGGCATGACGCGAACCCTGCATGACCTTTACCGGGAGCATCTGATCCGAAGTCCGTACAAGGATAAGGAGCGCCCCATTCTGATCAATAACTGGGAGGCGACTTACTTCGATTTCGATACGGAAAAGCTGCTTGCCATCGCGCGTGAGGCGAAGGAATCGGGAATTGAGATGCTCGTCATGGACGACGGGTGGTTCGGCTGCCGAAATGATGACAATACGAGCCTTGGCGACTGGACGGTGAATGAGGAGAAGCTTGCCGGAGGACTTAAGCATCTTGTGGATGAGGTGAACCGCATCGGGCTGAAATTCGGTATCTGGTTTGAGCCGGAGATGATCTCGCCGGAGTCTAAGCTTTACCGTGCGCACCCGGACTGGGCGATTGCACTGCCGGGACGGACGCCGTGCCGCTCGCGCAATCAGTATGTGCTCGATCTTTCACGGAAAGAGGTAAGGGATTACGTCTATGAGGCGGTTGCTTCCATATTGCGAAGCGCCAATATTGAATATGTAAAGTGGGATATGAACCGTCAGCTTACCGATCTGGGAAGCGCTGTGTCTGGCGCGCGCGGGCAGGGAGAGCTTCTGCACCGCTACGTGCTTGCGGTGTACGAACTGCAGGAACGGCTGATAGGGGAGTTCCCGGATCTTCTGCTGGAGAACTGCTCCGGCGGAGGCGCACGGTTCGATCCCGGTATGCTCTACTACAGCCCGCAGATCTGGTGCTCGGATGATACGGACGCAGTGGAACGCTTAAAGATTCAGGAGGGCACGGCGCTGATTTATCCGCTCTCTGCGATAGGGGCGCATGTGTCGGACTGCCCGAATCATACGGTCGGGCGCGTGACGCCGTTTGAGACGAGGGGAAATGTGGCGCTTGCCGGAACCTTCGGCTATGAGCTGGATATCACAAAGATTCCGAAGGAGGACCGCGCGCAGATTCCGGGACAGGTTGCGCAGTACCACAAGTATCACGCGCTGATCCAAAGCGGCGATTATTACCGTATCGCTTCCTATTCGAAGAACCATGCCTACGACTGCTATGCGGTTGTGGCAAAGGATAAGTCGGAGGCGCTGCTCACCTTTGTACAGGTGATAAACCGGCCGAATTACCACAGCAGACGCATTCGCGTGCCGGGGCTTGCGCCGCAGAAGCGCTACCTTTTAGAGCCGGGCGGTGAGATTTACTACGGAGATACGCTGATACATGCGGGAATCAATATTCCGAATATGTGGGGAGATTTCCAGTCCGTACGGCTTCATTTTACCGAGGTGACGGAGGCATAGCAGGGCGGAAAGCGAATTTTTCAAATAGAAAATATCAGATAAGAAGTGAGGAAAAGGATATGGCAAAGGCGGTGAAGCTCGCGGATATCGCGGAGCGCCTTGGAGTCAGCACAGTTACGGTGTCAAAAGCGCTGTCGGGACAAAAGGGCGTCAGTGAAGAACTGCGGGCGAAGATAAAATCACTGGCAGATGAGATGGGCTACAGGCAGCCCTCCACGCAGCGCCGGGAAAAAGCGGGCAGAAGCTATAACATAGGTGTGCTGATCTCGGAGCGCTATCTGGATAAATACGATTCATTTTATTGGCAGATGTATCAGCAGGTGGCGACGAGGGCGGTGGCGAAGGAGAGCTTCACGCTGATGGAGGTCGTCAGTACACAGGCGGAGGCGGAATGCGAGATGCCAAAGCTTGTGCAGGAGCAGAAGGTAGACGGAATTATCATCATCGGGCGGCTGTTTGAACATTACCTTTCCTTCTTAAATGAGAAAACAGGACTTCCGCTGATTTATCTGGATTTCTGCGATGAAAAGGCGGATACGGACGCTGTGATTTCAGACAGCTACTACGGGGCTTACCGGCTGACGAATTATCTGTTCGATATGGGGCACCGGAGAATCGCTTATGTGGGAACGCTGCTTGCGACCGGTTCCATCACGGACCGCTACTTCGGCTATGTGAAATCCCTGCTCGAGCATGGACTTGCGGTGCGGGAGGACTGGGTGATTGAGGACCGCGACAAAGAGACGGGAGAGATTGACGTGGAACGGCTCATACAGCTCCCTGAGGAGATGCCGACCGCCTTTGTCTGCAACTGCGATCTGACCGCCAGCTATCTGATCAAGAAGCTGCGGGATGCAGGCTACCGCGTACCGGAGGATATTTCGGTGGCGGGATATGACAACTATCTATTCCCGGGGCTGTGCGACGTGGCGATTACGACTTACGAGGTAGACATGAAGGAAATGGCGCGCAGGGCGATACAGACATTGACAAAGAAGATCAACGGTGAGAGCTACCGTCAGGGAATCTGCATTGTCGAAGGGCATATGGTCATAAAGGACAGTGTCCGCAGGGTAACGCAATAAGTTATGGACAGGTTTTTGAATACAAAAGAAAGGAACGCTTGAAATGAATCAGATTCTGATTATAGAAGATGACACTGATATTAACAATTTGATGGCGAAAGCATTGACGAAAGCAGGATATAATTGTATGCAGGCATTTTCTGGAACAGAAGCTATGATTCATCTTTCTGATAAAGTATTTGATGTGATTATTTTGGACTTAATGCTTCCTGGCAAGAGCGGAAACTGCATTATGGAAGAGATCCGGCCGCAGATAGATACGCCCGTTATTGTTGTCTCGGCAAAGGATGCGTTAGACACAAAAGTAAATCTGCTTTTATCCGGGGCTGATGATTACATGACGAAGCCCTTTGAAATAGACGAACTTCTGGCAAGAGTGGCCGTTCAGATCAGAAAGCATACCTCCGAAGGGAACAAGAGTAGCTATTCCTATAAAGATTTGACATTGAACACGGAGGAACACAGCGTTACGGTATGTGGGCAGACAGTAACATTTACCCGTCAGGAATTTAAGATTTTAGAGTTGTTGATTACTCACCCGAAGCGTGTATTTTCGAAAAAGGAAATATATGATTACGCATGGGATGACAGATACATTGGGGAAGACCGCACGATAAATGTTCATATCAGCAACATCCGGCAAAAGATCAAACCTCTGTCAGATGAAGAATATATAGAAACTGTGTGGGGAGTAGGATTCAGGCTGGCAGATTGATTTCTTGATGATTTCTTAAACATTCCTTTGCGATGTTTTTGTAAAGATGCAGTATGCTATATTCAGAATCAGCAAAGGAGGATTTACAAATGGAGTATCTGTTATCTACAGACTGCCTGACAAAAAAATTCAAAAAGCAGGCAGCCGTTGATAATATTACTGTACACATTGGGCGTGGAGAAATCTATGGGTTGATTGGGAAAAACGGCGCGGGAAAAACGACTTTTTTGAAAATGATCTGCGGTCTTTCCACTCCGACAAGCGGGGATATCTCGTTGTTCGGATATCATGGTTCCGAACGGAAGAAGGTTATTTCCCGTATAGGAACATTGATCGAAGCTCCCGGTCTTTATCCCGATATGTCGGCTTATGATAATCTGAAACTGAAGTGTATTTGTGTTGGTATCCGGAGGAAGGGATACATCCAGAATATTCTGGATATTGTTGGCTTAGGTAATGTGGGCAAAAAGAAAGTCGGTCAATTCTCACTCGGTATGAAACAGCGTTTGGGTATTGGCATGGCATTGGTCGGAGAACCCGATCTTCTTGTATTGGATGAGCCGATCAATGGGCTTGACCCGGAGGGAATTGCGGAAGTACGGGAAATATTATTGCGTCTGAACCGGGAGAAAAACCTGACAATGGTGATCTCCAGTCATATTCTGGAAGAACTCTCTAAAATCGCTACAAATTATGCGATTATAGACGAGGGGCGGCTCATAAAGGAATTAAGCTGTGACGAACTGGATGCGGCCTGCAGTGAACATATTGAAATCAGGATGGAACACCCCAATCTGGCTCTGCCCGTGCTGGATGCGCTCGGTTTTCGCGATTACAAGGTTGTAGATGAAAATACCATCTACATCTTTGAGCGTCTGGATGAAAGCGGCAACATCACAATGGAACTGTCGAAACAGGGCATCTATATTCAATCAATATCGGTTACAAACGAGTCGATCGAGGATTATTTCCTGCATCTTACGGGAGGTGTGCATCATGCTTAATGTAATTAGAATGGATTTATACAGGATGTTGAAGTCCAGATATACTTACATTGTGTTAGCGGCAGCGATGCTTATGATGCTTGCATCCGTCTTTATGTCGAAACAGGATGTTACCTATTATCAGCAGACACCCTCCGCTTTGGAAACTTTGCGGCTGAATGAAGAAGATACCGAAGTAAAATGGGGGATTTATATCGGTCATGTTTCCCCCGAATGGTGTGCCGATGCAGAAATACCGCTTCCGGAATTGGTTTCTTCAAATCTGCAAAGCCATATTCTCCTGATGTTCTTAGTCGTGTTTATTGTTTTATTTGCAGGAAATGAAAACCGGACCGGTTTTATTAAAAATATCGCCAGTCAGGTACGACACCGCTATGAACTTGTGATCGGAAAACTGCTGTCAACCGCTATCTTCACGGCAGTCATGCTGGTTATGGCAGTTTTGGTAATTATGCTTGGCAGCGAGATTTTCTTTGGCTATGTCCATATACAGGATTTTGGGAAATTTATGGCATTTCTGGGAATCCAGTTCCTGCTTCATATAGGCTATGGGAGTGTTATACTGATGTTTGTATATCTGTTTCAAAATGCGGTCGCAAGTCTGATCACAGGCATTTTAATCGCGGCGGGAATTTTACAGGTTGCGGACGCCGTTTTGCTGAATGTCGTACCCGCATTCAATGAAATAGAAAATTTCAGCATAATGAACTATCTGACATCCGGGAATGTGGCGTTGGTTTCTATGGCAAGTGGAAATGATATTTATTTGAAAGCGGTAATCATTGTGGCAATTACACTTGTCATCATGGGATGTTTTAGCGGTACGATCATGGAAAAAAGAGATATTTAGAGGATAAGGTGAAGGAATGGCGGTTGTGTGTATCATATTGGCGGCAGCAGCGATGATCGGGTCAGGAATGGCTGCTTATTACCGGCAGCAAATCAAATCCATAGTCGGACAGTTGTCTTTCCTGAATTGCCACGAAACAAATATGATGATTACCGGCGACTATGGGACTGGCTGTGTCGCTGATCTGATCGGGGAACTGAATACAATGATTGATCGTACTGCTGCGTTGCGGAAAGCAGGCGCAGACAGCGAGAGGCACATGAGGGATACGATCATGAACCTTTCTCATGATATACGCACACCGCTCACTTCTCTGGATGGTTATTTTCAGCTTTTGCTGCGGAGCGAACAGCCGGCCGAGCAACAACAATATGCGGACATTATAAACAATCGGCTGCTATCTCTAAAAGAGATACTGGATGAACTTTTTACCTACGCTAAATTGACCAATAAATCCTATGAAATTGAGTTGACCGCCTGTCATATAAAAGAAATACTTCTAAGTGTAATATTCAGCTTCTATGAGGATTTTAAGCATAGCGGCATAGAGCCCCAGATTGATCTTCCGGAAAAAGATATTGTCATTTTTGCGAATGAAGCGGCTCTTCGGCGTGTATTTCAAAACATATTAAAAAACGGATTGGAACACGGAAAAGAGAAAATATCTGTGCAGTCAGTTCTAAGCGGTCATAATATAATATAGAGATTTGTTTTCGGAATGACTATAGATCTTCAACTCCCATAGATGCCGGGAGAGTATTTGACCGTTTTTACAAAGCCGATGATGCGCGAAGCAGGACTTCTACCGGTTTAGGATTGCCCATTGCAAAAGAACTGGTACATCGGATGAATGGTTCTATATCTGCGGCTGCCCGGAACGATATATTTACCATAAAGGTATCTTTCCCGATCGGATAGCCGGTCCTCTCTTTTGGAAGCAGCGATTGCCTGTGTTGAAATGCAAAGGATTACAGCATAGAAGTCTGCCGGAATTGCAAGGGTGTGATTCCGGCGCTTTTTTTGAACAGATTAATAAAATGCGTCGTGTTTTCAATGCCCACCGCAATGCCGACCTCGCGTATGGTCAGATTGGTCGACCGCAGGAGAGATCTTGCGGCCGAAATGCGGGTCTGGTTCAGATATTGAAGCGGGGATATGCCGATGTGCTTCGAAAAATCGCGGCATAAGCGGTAGCGGCTGATCCCGAGCTGTGTCTCAAGCTCCGGCAGGGAATGCGGATTCTGATAGTCCGTATCAAAGATTTCCTTCATCTGTGCGACGTGCGCGGGAAGCGAAGCGTCCTGCCTGGGCTGGGCGGACTGCGCCAGCGTGGATAATATAAGGTGGAGTATGGCGGAGATATGCAGGGAGGATAGCGCGTCTTCTTTGGGCAGGAGTGCGGGAAGGCGGTCTAATAGCTGGCAGAGGATGCCGTCGAGATTTGCCCGGTTATCGCAGAAGAATCCGGTTTCTGCGCACAGAAACGGCGCGTAATCACAGAGCAGTTCACCTGTCAGATAGAACACCTCACATGTAAAGGGCGTGCGTGCAGTCGCAAAGCTGCATGACGTATGCGCCGGAAAGAACAGAAGGTCACCGGAAGAGAGCACGAGGGACGCATCCTGTGAAGCGGCAGAAGCTTCGTCGGAACAAAACGACGCATTATTTATAGAAGAAAGTGTTCCCTCGCCGGATTTCATGTAACAGAGCACGGCATAAGGAAGGCGTGTCTGCGTGAATCTGACAGGTACGGTGTAGGTGATTTCCCCGCCTGCCGGAATGCTTAACATATGTGAAGCAGCTTCCCCACGGAAGAAGAACGCATCCTTGGATACACTGCTAAAAAAATCGCTGTTTTTCCCGGATATGCTTAAAAAAGAATAAGACTGGTTCAAAAGGGAAATGACATCCTGCTTTCCTCTGTTCATCGTGCATTCTCCTTTTCGGATGGTAAGTTTATTTTGCTATATATAAAGTAAATTAACTTTATTATAGCTGTTTTTTGCGGAAATACAATACTTTACAAGATGAGAAAGTAAAAATACAGTTAAAATGATTTAAAAAGAAAAACTAAAATAAAGTAAAAACAAGTAAAAATACAAAAACACAGTATGCATTATTACTAAAAAAGGATGATAAAATTTGTATAATATGTGGAAAATGCAGAAAAACACAAGAAAAGAATATAAAAAACAAGAATGAGTGATGATTAAAAAACAAAACAATATATAATTAAATTAAGTTACAAAACAAAAGTAACCAAGAAAATAAAGGAGGGAATTTTTATTATGAAATTGAAAAAGGTTTTAGCAGTTACCCTGGCAGCCGTTATGACGATGAGTATGGCAGCATGCGGCGACAGCACAGGAGAGACAAGCGGAACAAATGACGGCGTAGCAGATAACAGCGCGGCAGCAGGTACGGAGGCAGCAGATGCCGGGGCAGCGGATGACGGCGCAGCGGATGACGGCGCAGCAGAGGGAAGCTTATCCTACGCGGACATTACATTAGGCGAGGATTACACGGATCTGACAGCGACTATTACGTTGTTCAACCACAGAACAGATATGGACAGCGCTGATTACGGCGGAAAGAACTGGGAAAGCTATCTTGCAGATTTCAACGCAGTATACCCGAACATCACAGTTGAGATTACGACCGACACCAACTATGCGGACGACGCTCTGACACATTTACAGTCCGGCGACTATGAGACGATCATGATGATCCCGGCGGTGGATAAGGCAGACTTAAGCAATTACTTCGTATCTTACGGCGATCTTGACACGATGAAGGAGCAGATCAATTACGCAACGACCTGGGAGTACGGCGGAGAGGTATACGGTGTACCTTCCACAGCGACAACGCAGGGTATCGTTTACAACAAGAAGGTATTCGAGGCAGCAGGTATTACCGAGCTTCCGAAGACTCCGGAAGAGTTCCTTGCAGCATTGCAGGCAATCAAGGATAACACAGATGCGATTCCTCTTTACACCAACTATGCAGCAGGCTGGACCATGGGTGCATGGGATGCGTACATCGGCAACAATGCAACAGGCGATGTTACATACATGAATCAGAAATTTGCTCACACCAAAGATCCGTTCCAGGATTACGGTGATGGCACACATGCATATGCAGTATACAAGATTCTCTATGATGCAGTAGCACAGGGCTTGATCGAGGATGACTACTCCACGACAGACTGGGAAGGCTGCAAGGGTATGATCAACAACGGCGAGATTGGTTGTATGGTACTTGGTTCCTGGGCTTACCCGCAGATGGAAGCAGGCGGTCCGAACGCAGCGGATATCGGATATATGCCGTTCCCGATCACAGTAAACGGCGAGCAGTACGCATCCGCAGGCGCTGATTACTCCTATGGTATCAATGTAAACGCATCTGCAGACGAGCAGGCAGCAGCAATGGTATTCGTTAAGTGGATGACCGAGGAATCCGGTTTCTCTTACAACGAGGACGGTCTCCCGGTAGCAAAGAGCAGCACAGAGACAAAGCTTGCATTTGAGGGCGTTACCTTCCTTGAGGACGAACCGTCTGTTGCAGGTGAGGAGGATCTCTTAAACGAGCTCAATTCCGAGTCTGAGCTGAATATCAATGCAGGTGGAAATGACAAGATCCAGAAGATCATTGAGCACGCTTCCAACGGAGACATGACATTTGATGAGATTATGGCTGAGTGGAATCAGGCATGGTCCGATGCACAGGAAGTATGCGGAGTTGAAGTAACCGAATAAAGAAAAAACAGCAGATGAGCCGGGGAGGTTATCATCCCTGGCTCAAACTGCCACAAAAACGGTGCGGTGTGTTTTTAAAGTGGAGGAAGTGTGAACATGGCAGCGACGGTTTCAAAAACAAAGAATGAAAAGAAACCATTTCATTTTATGAAGTGGGCAAAAAGCAGAAAAGGACAGCAGGTATTGATCTGCATAGCATTTATGGTAATTCCGCTGTTACTGCTGTTTACATTTACATATCTGCCATTTGGCGAGATGGTAAAATTCAGCTTTTACAAAATGAAATACAGTACCCCGGTCGACAAGAGAGTCTTCGTGGGACTGAAGAATTATATAGATGTGTTCCAGAGGGACGATTGCTTCGGGGCGCTCAAACTCAGCCTCTATTATATGGTCGGAGCGATTATCCAGCTTGTTCTGGCGTTGTATCTGGCGACAATCTTAAGTTTTAAGGTGAAGGGCGGAAATTTCTTCAAGGGACTGATGTTCTTCCCGTATCTGATCAGCGGTATTGCAATCGGATTTATCTTTAAATTTTTCTACACCAGAGGCTTCGTATTCGATACGATCTTACAGTGGTGTGGATTTGAACTTGAAAATCTTCCATACTGGTTAAAAGACCAGTCCATCAACAACTGGTCTTTGGTAGCTACCTCCGTATGGCGTTATTTCGGACAGAATATGGTACTTTTCATCGGTGCCATCATGTCGGTGGACGCAGATCTCTACGAGGCGGCGGAACTGGATGGTGCAAATAAATTCCAGCAGTTTAAACATATTATTCTGCCGAGCATCCGTACAATCGTGACCCTCAATGTGATTCTTTCCATCACAGGTTCCTTAAGCGCATTCGAGCAGCCGTTCGTTATTACAGACGGTGCGAACGGAACCGGTACGTATTTCGTTATCATGAACGATATTGCGCATACGAGCCAGAAGGTCGGTCTTGCGTGTGCGATGGCGGTCGTACTGCTCCTCATTATTTTCGCATGTACGATTTTGCAGAAGTTGTTCTTTAAATATGTCTTCCGCGACGCGGAGTCGGATGACGAATCCTACAAGGCGAAGAAGGCACGGCTTGCAGCGGAGAAAGCGGCGCGCCGTTCGACAAAGAAAGGGGTGGCATAAACGATGGAAAAATCGAATCTTCAGACAGCAGCAAAGCCTGTCGCACATAGAAGAAAGCATTATACGCCCGGCGGAATTATCTGGCTTATTGTAGAATATGCATCTTTAATTTTCTTTGGCCTGTGCGCAGTGATTCCGGTCATCTCCTGTGTGATTACGGCGTTTAAGACAGAGGAAGAGTACCGCTCGACAAACGTCATGACACTGCCGGAGAGCTGGCTTAATTTCGACAACTTTGTCAAAGCATTTCAGGCGGCGGATATGGGGCACGCGTTTTTAAATTCCGTAATCGTTATGGTCTGCGTACTGCTTGTTTCCGTTATCATCGGAACACAACTCGCCTATGTACTGAACCGTTTTAAGTTTCCTGGAAACGGACTGATCCGGAATCTGTTCCTGTTCGCATCCCTGCTTCCGTCGGTGGCAATGCAGGTAACGGTATATCAGATCATGACAAACCTTCATCTGGTCAATCATCTGTACGGATATATTATCATGATGTGTGGAACCGATGTAATTTCGATTTACATTTTCATTCAGTTCATGGAAAACATTCCGGTTTCGCTGGATGAATCGGCGATTATCGACGGGGCGTCCTACTGGACGATTTACTGGAAAATCATGCTGCCGCTGCTTAAGCCCGCAATCGTGACATCCTGCATCTTAAAGGGCGTGGGCGTGTATAACGAGTACTATGCAGCGAACCTCTATTTGCAGAAAAAGGAACTGCATACCATCGCGATTTCGCTCTACACCTTCGTTGGACCGATGGGAAGCCAGTATAATCTCATTTGTGCAGGCGTTATCATCTCTTTGCTTCCGGCACTGATCGTGTTCATCCTCTGCCAGAAACAGATCTACAGTGGTATCGCGGCAGGAGCTGTCAAGGGTTAGTGTAAGAAGGAGGCAGGAACATGGCAAACGCAGAAGGTGTGCAGACGCTTGCTGCAATGAAGGACGAAATAAAGCACGAACTGCTTTTTGATATTATCCCGTTTTGGAGAAAACTGCGGGACGATGAATACGGCGGCTATTATGGCTGGCTTGCTTACGATTTGGAATTGGATAAAAAGGCACAAAAGGGCTGTATTCTAAACAGCCGCATCACATGGTTCTTTGCCAACGCCTATACGGCGTACAGGAACGGATTTCTTACCGATGCGGAGTGCGAGGCGGCGGGCTTTACGGGCAGTGACCTTTTGGCGGAGGCAAGGCATGGATATGAGTTTCTGCGCGCACACTGTGTGGACGAGGAGTTCGGCGGCATCTACTGGTCGTTAAATTACGACGGAACGCCGCTTGATACGACAAAGCATACATATAATCAGGCTTTCTGCATCTATGCGTTAGCTTCCTATTATGAAGCGTCGGGTGATGAGGAAGCGCTTGCGTTGGCGCGCAGGCTGTTTCATCTGATCGAGGAGAAATGTACGGATGAGATTGGCTATCTCGAGGCATTCACCAGAGAATTTGCGCCGGAATCCAACGAGAAGCTTTCTGAAAACGGCGTGCTCGCAGATAAGACGATGAACACACTTCTTCATGTGTTCGAGGCGTACACAGAGCTTTACCGCGTCGCCCCGGATGACGAAGTGGGGGCGCGTCTTCGCCGGATTATGGATGTGTTCGCGGATAAGGTATACAATCCCGCAAAGCGCAGGCAGGAGGTCTTCTTCGACGCAGAGTATAACACGATCTTAGATCTTCATTCCTACGGGCATGACATTGAGACGGCGTGGCTTATGGACCGCGGCGTGGAGGTGCTCGCAGACCCGGAATACGAAGAGAAGATGAGCCCGATCACACAGGCGCTGACGGCGCAGATTTACGAGACGGCGTTTGACGGGCATTCTCTGGCGAACGAGTGCGACAGAGGCGTCGTCAATACGCACCGCGTCTGGTGGGTGCAGGCGGAGACGGTAGTCGGATTCTTAAACGGCTATGAAAAGACGCCGGAGCACACCGAGTACAAAGAGGCGGCAATCGCCCAGTGGGAGTTCATCAAAGAATATGTGATTGATGCACGCCCAGGCTCAGAGTGGTACTGGGAGGTGAATGAGGACGGAAGTCCGATTCCTGACAGACCGATCGTGGAGCCGTGGAAGTGCCCGTATCATAACGGGAGGATGTGCATCGAAGTGCTCAAAAGGATTTGAGCACTTCGACGAAGAATGGCGGAGCCATTCTTCCGGGGCGGGATGCATGAAAAGTATGAAACAGAGTTCGAGGAGAGAGTTTTATGTTGCACGAAAAGTATTATACGGAGAAGGAGAAGCAGGAGAAGCTGCTCTCCAGAAAGAATGTGAAGTCGGATTTCTACAACGGCGTATTTGACCGTTACGAGTATCCGGTGCTCACGAGAGAGCACATTCCGCTGACATGGCGGTATGACTTAAATCCAGAGACGAATCCGTATTTCATGGAGCGTCTTGGCGTCAACGCAGTCATGAATTCCGGCGCAATCGAGCTGGACGGAAAATATTATCTGGTGGCGCGCATCGAGGGGAACGACAGAAAGTCCTTCTTCGGCGTGGCGGAGAGCGACAACGGTGTGGATGGTTTCCGTTTCTGGGATTACCCGATTCTTCTTGCGGATACCTGCCCGGAGGAAACGAACGTTTATGATATGCGCCTGACAAAGCATGAGGACGGTTATATTTACGGCGTGTTCTGCTCGGAGTCGAAGGATAAGAGCACAAACGATCTGTCTGCGGCGGTCGCGGCGGCAGGTATTGTCCGCACCAAAGATTTAAAGAACTGGGAGCGCCTTCCGAATCTTGTGACGCTTCATTCCCCGCAGCAGAGAAACGTGGTGCTGCACCCCGAGTTCGTGGATGGAAAGTACGCGTTCTATACAAGACCGATGGATGATTTCATTGAGACGGGAAGCGGCGGCGGTATCGGCTTCGGACTCTGCGAGGATATCACCCACGCGGTGATCGACGAGGAGAAGATGACGAGCCTGCGCAAGTATCACACGATCACGGAGGCGAAGAACGGAGCGGGCGCAACGCCGATCAAGACCGAAAAGGGCTGGATTCACATTGCACACGGCGTGCGTAATACGGCGGCAGGGCTCCGCTATGTCATCTACGCATTTGCGACGGACTTAAACGATCCTTCGAAGGTGATTGCAGAGCCGTCGGGACTTTTGATCGGACCGAGAGGCGAAGAGCGCGTCGGTGACGTCAGCAATGTCGTTTTCACAAACGGTGCGATTGTAAATGAAAACGGCGAGGTGTTCCTCTACTACGCATCTTCCGATACGAGAATGCACGTCGCGACGACGACGCTTGAGAAATTGATCGATTATGTATTCAACACCCCGCAGGACCCGGGACGTTCCGTAGAGTGCGTGGCGCAGCGATGTGAACTGATTCGTAAGAACCTTGCATTGTTGGAGCGGCAGGCGTGAGAAGAGCTTCCATAAGCTTACAGCAAAGAACGCGAAAGCAGCGTTTGATAAAATTTGAGGAAGCCGCAGGAGCGGCGGAAAGAGGTAGAAGGCTATGAGCAAATATAAAATGATAAGCCCGGCAGTGCCGAATGTGCCGTGGCAGGAGCGCCCGGAGGGTATCACGGATGCGCCGGTCTGGAGATATCATGAGAATCCGATTATCGGAAGAAATCCGGTGAAGGGCGTGGCGAGAATCTTTAACAGCGCGGTCATGCCGTATGAGGACGGATTTATCGGTGTATTTCGCGGAGAGCAGACGAACGGCATCCCGTATATTTACCTTGGCAGAAGCGAGGATGCGATTCACTGGAACTTCGAGGAGAATAAGATTGATTTCGTGGACGAGGAAGGAAAGCCGTTCATGCCGGTATACGCATACGATCCGCGTCTGGTAAAGGTGGAGGACACCTATTATATCATCTGGTGTCAGGATTTCTATGGCGCGGCGATCGGTATGGCAAAGACGACGGACTTTAAGACCTTTACGAGAATCGAGAATCCATTCCTCCCGTTCAACCGCAACGCAGTGCTTTTCCCGCGCAAGATTAACGGCAATTTCATGCTGTTATCCCGTCCGTCCGACAGCGGGCACACACCGTTTGGTGATATTTTCATCAGTGAAAGCCCGGATCTGACCTATTGGGGCAAGCACAGACATGTGATGGGAAAAGGCTCTGAGTGGTGGGAGTCCTTAAAAATCGGCGGCGGTGCAGCTCCGATTGAGACTTCCGAGGGATGGCTTTTGTTCTATCACGGTGTGAGCGGAACCTGCAACGGTTATGTGTACTCGATCGGCGGTGCGATCTTAGACATCGACAATCCTTCCATCGTGAAATACCGCTGTGAGAATTTCCTTCTGACGCCGGAAGAGTGGTACGAGGAGCGCGGCTTTGTGCCGAACGTATGCTTCCCGTGCGCGACGATTCACGATTCCGCGTCCGGTAAGATCGCGATTTACTACGGTGCGGCTGACAGTTATGTAGGTCTTGCTTTTACAGAGCTGGACGATATTATTGACTACATCAAGGAACACAGCGCTGTGACAACGGCCGACACGGAAATCGGAAGAAGATAAAAAACATTCTTTATTTTGGCATAGAGACGCACTTCGCTGTCTATGTATATAAAATTCATTGCAGTTTGGAGGCTGCCGCAATGTCAGGAATCAGGGAAAACGCGTGTGGCGTGTTCAGATATCCGGTTTGCGGCAGCTTTGCTGCATTGTAAGACAATATTTGAGAATGGCGCGGGAGGTATCTGCGCCATGGAAGGAAGAGAAGGAGAGCGGTATGTTCATATCACCGGAGAACGAAAATTTGCAATACAGCGGGCGCATTGACTTCGACGACGCGTCCGCGCCTGTGCTTGTCTATGCGGCGAGCTGGGTAAAAATGGTCTTTACGGGAACTTCGGCTGCGGTTACGCTTGCCAACCACCATTCCTACTGGACGAATGAGATGGGATATTTTATCGACGGAAAGCAGGCGCGCATCCGTCTTCGTGACGACGACGCAAAGGAGACTTATCTGTTGGCGGAAAATCTTAGCGATACCCGTCATGAGCTTCTGTTCTTTAAGCGGATGGATTCATGTCATACCGTGACCTTCTACGGCTTTACGGTGGACGACGGCGCAAGGCTTTTTATGCCGTCTCCAAAGCCCGCGCGCCGTATCGAGGTGTTCGGTGACAGCGTATCCTGCGGCGAGGTATCGGAGGCGGTCGATTTCGTGGGAAAAGAAGACCCGGAGCATGACGGGCAGTATTCCAATAGCTGGTATTCCTATGCGTGGATGACGGCGCGAAAGCTGAATGCAGAGCTGCACGATACCTCGCAGGGCGGAATTGCGCTTCTCGACCATACGGGCTGGTTCGCGGCTCCCGATTATAAAGGGGTGGAATCCTGTTATGATAAGATAGAGTACCACCCGGAGCTGGGAGCGGCAAAGCAGTGGGATTTTTCCCGCTATACGCCGCAGGTCGTTATCGTTGCGATCGGGCAGAATGACAATCATCCGGACGATTATATGGCGGAGGACTATGACGGGGAGAAGGGAAGGAACTGGCGTAAGCATTACCGGAAGTTCGTTGAGCGTCTGATGGAACTCTACCCTAAGGCGCAGATCATTCTTGCGACGACGATCTTACAGCACGATGCGAACTGGGATAAGGCAATCGGCGAGGTATGCGCGCAGATTGGAAACGGGAGGGTGCATCATTTCCTGTATCAGAGAAACGGCGCGGGAACGCCGGGACACATCCGCATCCCGGAGGCAGAGGAGATGTCGGAGGAGCTTGCCTGCTATATCCGCTCGCTCGGCGAAGAAATCTGGGATGCGTAGAAGAATGAAAAATGTGTGCATTACGCCCGCAGAAAGAGAAGAGAACCGGAAGCATTCGGCAGAATGGAGGAAATATGGAATATCAGATTGACAAAGAAAAAGGAATTGCAAATGTAGGAAATACCGACCGTTTAAAGGAAGTGTTCGCACGCGCCGGGCGCGGGGAACATCTGACGCTCGGATTTCTGGGCGGTTCGATCACACAGGGAAGTCTTTCGTCTTCGCCGGAGACCTGTTATGCCTACCGTGTCTATGAGTGGTGGCGCAAGACATTTCCGCAGGCAGAGTTCACTTATCTTAATGCCGGAATCGGCGGAACGACGTCGCAGTTCGGCGTGGCGAGAGCACAGACCGATCTGCTTGCGGGGAAACCGGATTTTGTGATCATTGAATTTTCGGTCAACGACGAGAGCACGGAGCATTTTATGGAGACTTATGAGGGACTGGTGCGAAGCGTTTGCGGAGCGGAGTTCTCGCCTGCGGTTCTTCTGGTGCACAATGTCTATTATCACAACGGGGGAAACGCACAGCTTATGCACGGGCGCGTCGGAAGACATTACGGGCTTCCGGCAGTGAGTATGCAGAGCGCGATTTTCCCGGAGGTAGTGAGCGGCAGAATCGAAAACCGTGCGATCACGCCGGACGATCTGCACCCGAACGATGCGGGGCACGCGCTGGTGGCGTCGGTCATCACTTATTTTCTGGAAAAGGTGCGGATTGGAGCGCTCGATGCGGCGGAGGATAAAGCAGCCGCACTTCCAGCGCCGCTCACGGCGAACGCCTACGAGCATTCTGTGCGTTACCGCAATTCCTATGCGCCGGATATGGCGGGGAGAGAACAACCGGTGCTCTGCGGCTTTGCGGAGGATGCCGCGCCGCAGGACGGTATCACGGACTGCTTTAAATACGGCTGGACGGCGTCGCATGCTGGGGATGCAATCACATTTCATGTGGAGGGAAGCTGCATTGCGGTGCAGTACCGGAAATCGGTAAGGCTTCCGGCGCCTGTCGCAGAGGTCGTCGTGGACGGCGACACAGAGCACGCATTCCGGCTGGATGCGAACTTTGATGAGACATGGGGCGATAAACTGGAGCTTGATACGGTCATGGAGCACGGGAAAACAGGACTGCATGAGGTGACGGTCCGATTGACCGAAACGCATGAAAAGGACGCGGTGCCGTTCTATCTGGTATCGGTGATCGGTTCATAAGTGTGGTTGGTTTATGAGATAGGAGAAGTGGGCATGAGGGCAAAACGAAAGATTAAGTATACGCTGATTCAGGCATTTTTCATCCCTGTAGTGCTGATCGTGCTTTTGGGAGCGCTTTCTTATCAGAAAGCGGCAAAGAGCGTGACACAGCAGTACGAAAGCTCTGCGGAGGCGACGGCAGGCGCAGTCAGCAATTACTGCGACCTGCTCTGCAATACGGTGGAAGTGAAGATGAACGAACTGGTCACGAATGACGCCGTAACTGCTTACTATGGGCGTTATGCGGGAAAGACCGACAGCGACGCGATGCAGACCTTCCGCGAGGCGCAGTCTGCGTTTACGACAGCCAAAGGGACCTGCCGCTATATCTATGGATATTATGTGGCAGCGGAAAAGGGCGGAACTTTCTCTTCTGCATCTACGGCTCTTCCGAATGACGCTTATGCCGCGCTGGCAGAAAGCGGCGAGGTCGACAGTGTGAATGCGACCGGAGGCGTCTGGATGGGATATCACAGGTATTTCGATACGGCACTGCAGATTGATGAGAATGCGTACGGGCTGTCCTATGTCCGCAGGCTTGTGAAAGGCAACGGCTATGTGTGCATGGATATTTCCATGGATAAGATTACAGAGATGCTTGGCGATGCGGGAGGAGATGAGAAATCCTATGCGATCCTGCTTTGCCCGGATGGAAGGGAAATTGTCATGCAGGCAGGCGAGCTGCTTACCGCAGAGCAGATCCCGTTTTCGGGCAGTGAACTTCTCGACAGGATAGAAGCGGAAGCTTCCGATGCCGGGGTCGGTCAGAAGGAAGTTTCCGGGGCAGAGGACGCTGCGGCGGAAGCGGCGCAGGAAACAAGCTCCTATGTGCAGATTGCAGGGGAGAACTATCTTTTTATCCACAGCGCAGTCGGTAAGACAGGGCTTACGGTGTGCAGCCTCATTCCGGAAAGTTCGATTCTTGAGTCGGCGAAGGATATCAAAACAATGACAATTGTCATCGTATTGGCGGCGTGTATCATTGCGCTTGCAGTGGGAAGCTTTCTTGCAGCGCGCATCAGCGGTGAGGTCAACCGGATGGTACGCACAATGCAGCGCGCAGCGGAAGGAGATTTCACGGTTTCGGTCGCGTCGAAACGCAGGGATGAATTTCAGGTGATGGCGGCGCGCACATCCGATATGTTCGAGAGCGTCCGGGCGGCGTTGGGGCGGGTCGTCGTGTTCGGGGATGAGGTGAGAAATACGGCGGAGCGGCTTGCGGAGGCGAACGCCGGAATGGCGGAATCCATGCAGGGAATCAATGCGGCGATGGACGAGGTCGCGAAGGGCGTCGGACAGCAGTCCGCAGACGCGGAGGCGAGCTATGAACAGATGGTACGCTTTTCGGGCATTTTAAAGGAACTGACGGAGGAGACGGGACGGATGCAGCAGACGTCGGGCGGCGTCATGGAGGCAATCGCATCCGGGAGCACACAGGTGTCAGAGCTTGCCGAAAAATCCGGCGAGGCGGGAAAGAGTACGGAGGTGCTCCTCTCCAATATCGAGGAGGTACAGCATAAATCGGAGAATATCGGCGGTATCGTCGATGCGATACAGGAGATTGCATCGCAGACCAATCTTCTCTCATTAAACGCCTCCATCGAGGCGGCGAGAGCCGGGGAAGCCGGAAGAGGGTTTGCGGTGGTCGCAGAGGAAATCCGCAGGCTTTCCGAGCAGTCCGTGGAATCGGCGGAGAAGATCGAGCGGCTTGTGGAAAGTATTCAGCAATCGGCGAAAAACACGACCGTGTGCGCACAGCAGACCAGAGAGGTGTTGGATGAGCAGAATGCATCCGTTGACAATACGATTGATATTTTCGGGAAAATCGCTTCCGATGTGACTGGAATGACAGATACGCTGAAAAAAGTGATTGAAAAAATGTCCGGAATGTTAGAAGATAATGAAAGGGTCTTAACTGCGGTGCAGAGTATGGCGGCAGTATCGGAAGAGGAAGCTGCGAGCGCGCAGGAAATTACCGCGACGGTCAATACGCAGCTTTGCGAGGCGCAGAATATGGCGGTACAGGCAAAACAGTTAAGCGAAGCGACAGAGCAGCTTGGCGAGCTGCTGAAGAGATTTCAGGTATAAGACGGAGGAGACGGCATGTTTCGAGATGATTTTGTGTGGGGCGTGGCAAGCAGCGCCTATCAGGTAGAGGGAAGCGATCCGGCGGACGGCAGAGGAAAAACGGTCTGGGATATGTTCACGGAGGACGGCAGGGTGTATGAGAATCAGAATGCGTATACGAGCTGCGACCATATGCACCGTTATAAAGAGGATATCGCGCTGATGAAGCATCTTGGAATCCGGGCATACCGCTTTTCTTTGAACTGGGCGCGGATTCTGCCGGAGGGCACGGGAAGGGTCAACGAGAAAGCAATCGCGATGTACCGTGATATGATTCTTACGATGAAGGAAAACGGAATCACACCGTATATTACGATGTTCCACTGGGAGTTTCCGCTTGCGCTCTACGAGCAGGGCGGCTGGATGAACCCGAAGGTCGTGGATTGGTTCGGGGAATATGCGAAGGTCGTTGCGGAGCATTTTTCGGATCTGTGCGAGTATTTTATCACAATCAATGAACCGCAGTGCGTTGTGGGGCTGGGGCATCTGAGCGGGGTGCACGCGCCGGGCGTGAAGCTGTCTGTAAAAGAGACGTTTGTCGTAGCACATCATCTTCTGATGGCGCACGGACAGGCGGTCATCAATCTGCGTAAGTATGCGTCCCGCCCGGTTAAGGTCGGCTTTGCGCCGACGGGCAGCGTGGCATATCCGTATACGGACAGCCCCGAGGATATTGCCGCGGCGAAGAAGGCTTACTTTGGCTTTTATAATCCGATGGAGAACTGGACATGGAATGTGTCATGGTTCTCAGACCCTGTATTTCTGGGGCATTATCCTGCGGAGGGCTTAGAGAAATTCGCGGCGTATCTGCCGGATATCAGGGAAGAGGATATGAAGCTCATCCACCAGCCGTTAGACTTCATGGGGCAGAATATCTATAACGGCTACTATGTGCGCGCGGGAGCAGACGGCGAGCCGGAATTTGTGAACCGTGCGCCGGGCTTTCCGAAGACGGGATCGGCCTGGCCGGTAACGCCGGAGGCATTCTACTACGGCATTAAATTTCTGACGGAGCGGTATCCGCTGCCGCTTTATATTACCGAAAACGGTATGTCCTGTCATGACATTGTAAGCAGTGACGGGCGGGTGCACGATCCGAACCGCATCACATTTCTGGATTCCTACATTGGGGCAATGCAGCGGGCTTACGATGAGGGCGCAAATGTGGCAGGCTATTTCCTGTGGACATTCCTTGACAACTTTGAGTGGGCAGACGGCTACAAACAGCGGTTCGGCATCATTCATGTGGATTTTGAGAGCCAGAGACGTATCGTAAAGGATTCGGCATACTGGTATAAGGATATGATAAAAACAAACGGAAGGACATTATCTATGAATCAGACGACGAAAGAAATATTATTTTTAGATCCGGTCTGCACCCATAATATCTGGGGCGGAACGAGGCTCAGAGAGGAATTCGGCTACCCGGCAGAGGGAGACGACATCGGAGAGTGCTGGGGCATTTCGGCGCATCCGAACGGAGACGGTACGATCCGCTGCGGCGCTTACGCGGGGATGAAGCTGTCTGCGGTGTGGGAAGAGCACCCGGAGGTATTCGGCAATCTGGACTGTGACAGATTCCCGCTCCTTACGAAGATTATTGACGCGCGGGACGATCTGAGCATTCAGGTACACCCGGACGACGCGTATGCGAAGGTACACGAGAACGGCTCTCTCGGCAAGACCGAGTGCTGGTACATTCTGGATGCACCGGAGAATGCTACACTTGTAATAGGACACAATGCAAAGACAAAAGAAGAGCTTTTCGATATGATTCACGGGGGGCGTTTTCGGGAGCTCATCCGCGAGATTCCGGTGAAGAAAGGGGATTTTATCCAGATCGATCCGGGTACGGTACATGCGATCAAGGGCGGAATCCTGCTCCTTGAGACACAGCAGAACAGTGATATCACTTACCGTGTTTACGATTATGACAGGCTTCAGAATGGCAAGCCGAGGGAGCTTCATGTGGAAAAGAGCATTGACGTGATTACGGTTCCGGCAAAATCAGTGGAGGATTCCGTAAAGTCGGCGGCTGACCTGCCGAAGAACCGGCCCAATGAGCTGTATTCCTGCAGCTATTATAAGATTTTCAAGCTGGACGTAGCGGGAGAAATGACATTTGCGCAGGACTATCCGTTCCTGCTCATGTCGGTCATCAGCGGAAGCGGTATTATAAACGGACAGCCGGTGAAGAAGGGCGATCACTTTATTTTGCCGTGCGGCTTCGGGGAGGTTAAGCTTACCGGAGAGATGAGCATGATCGCATCGACTGTGACTGCCTGACCTGCGGCAGACCGTATCATTTGGCGCCAGAAAATGAAAAATAGTCTTTAGCTTGCCGCAAAGATTTGCTATAATCAGACCATAGACAGAATATACAGTGGAAAGAGGAAGCATATGGATCAGGAAGAGAGACGACAGAGAAGACAAAAAGATACCAAGAATGCGACGATCGTTTTTGTCGTATTCCTGTTGGTCGTACTGGCGCTTGTGGCAGGCGTGGTGTTTGCTGTCGGCAAGTTCGTGATTGGGGACAAACAGGACGAACCGCAGCCGACAGAGACGGGGACGCAGGAGACAGAGCAGGTGTCTGTAACGGAGGTTCCGGAGGCTCCGGTCGTTCCGGCGGTGGACCCGGTGATACAGCAGGCGGCGGAGACTGTCGCAGGGATGACACTGGAGGATAAGATTGCGCAGATGTTCGTCATTACCCCGGACGCCCTGACAGGCTATAACGGTGTGACGGCGGCAGGCGATACGACGAAGGCGGCATATCAGAACCGTCCGGTCGGGGGCATTATCTATATGTCCGACAATCTGACCGACAGGGAGCAGACGGCGGCGATGCTTGAAAATATGCAGGCAATCGCAGAGGAACGCACGGGACTGCCGCTTTTCCTCTGTGTGGATGAAGAGGGCGGAAGCGTTGCGCGGATTGCGTCCACTCCTGCGTTTGAGGTAGAAAATGTGGGCGATATGAGCGAGATCGGAGCGAGCGGTGATCCGCAGAATGCATACAACGCCGGAAGTACGATCGGGACATACCTTGCAGAGCTGGGCTTTAACGTGGACTTTGCCCCGGTGGCGGATGTACTGACAAATGACGATAATACGGCGATCGGGGATCGTTCCTTCGGTTCGGATGCACAGACAGTCGCCTCGATGGTGACGTCGGAGCTGGAAGGGCTTTCTGCGGCGGGTGTTTACGGAACGGTGAAGCATTTTCCGGGACACGGCGGTACGACGGGGGATTCCCACGACGGGGCGGTGACGACGGAGCGTACGCTCGAGGAACTGATGGCGGAGGAACTTGTACCGTTCCAGAGCGCGGTGAATGCGGGCGTTTCATTCGTGATGGTCGGACATATCTCTGCGCCGAATGTGACGGGCGACAACACACCGTCATCTTTATCCAAGATGATGATTACCGATGTGCTGCGCACACAGATGGGCTATGACGGCATCGTGATTACGGACGCCATGAATATGAAAGCGATCACCGATCACTACAATTCCGATCAGGCGGCGGTGCTTGCCGTGACAGCGGGAGCGGATATGATCCTGATGCCCGCGGACTATGAGGCGGCTTATGAGGGGCTGCTTGCGGCGGTGCAGGACGGTACGATTACGGAAGAGCGGATTGATGAATCCGTCAACCGGATCGTGCGCGTGAAGCTTTCCATGGGGCAGCAGTAAGAATAATTGCAATGATTTCATAAAAGAGCAGGATTTCGGGCAGAATGGAATTGACAGAACGGTCAATGAAAATCCCCGCCGTACTGTGGAGTACGGCGGGGATTTTGTATACAGCTTTTTGTGCAATTTACAGCGGAGACATTAAGATCTTACCGGTTCCGCGGAAGACGTTGACAAGACCTTCGCCGGATACGGCGGAGCCGATTAAGCTCTTGCTGGAACGCTCTACCGTGAACTGGAGCGTGTTGCTCCATGCGATTGCCATGTTGCCGTCGATCTTGATCTCATCGTTCTCGACCTCGAATACGATAAGCTCCTCCATCGGTACAGGGCTTTCTAAGACTGCAAGACCGCTTCCGCTTAAGCAGAGGTTAAAAAGTCCCTCGCCGCCGAGCGCTGCGGAGGAGAGATTGCTTCTTGCGACAACGTTCTGCTGGATTCTGCCGTCGCATGCAAGGAATAAGCCGTCCTCAAGTACAAGACCGCCCCACTCCTCGACATTCATAAGTAGGATGTGCTTGTAGGTCGGTTCTAACATCAGAAGTCCGTAGCCGTTGTACTCCGGCTTGGAAACAGATTCTTTCGTTACCTTTGCGGAGAGGGCTTTGCCGAGGAAATCGCCTACGCCCTTAACGCCGGAGCCCATCTGAATATTGCCGCCGGTCCACTGCATGGCGCCCGCCTGTAAGACCCATGGAGTACCGTTTAACTCGATTAAGACCTGACGCTGCCGAAGATTCATCTCGGAAGCGTAGTAAGCGGCGATTGCCGTCTGCGGCGTAACGCTTAAATCACGCTGGTACTCGAATACCTTTACATTGCCCGAAGCAGCGATCTGCTTCATATTCGGGTTGTCAAATAAGTTTTTGCATCGAAACATTTTCATACCTTCCTTTGTGTGTATTTGGACGCCGCGGATGCCCCGCGCGGCGCAGGGCATCCGGATGAGCCGGAACCCTTTATTTCAGTATATAGAACGGACGGCGAAAACGCAATTTGAATCTATTTGAAAAAATGAATTTTTGAATTATATTTTCATGAAAATGGAAGTATAACAAAAATTGTACCAATTTTGCTAAAAAATATCTAAAGATTTACACAGGGCTTTATGCTAAGATACAAATAGCTGAACAAATGAAATCTGGCTGATTGCTATGGAGGGATGCGACGCATGAGAGAAGTAATCAATTTTAACACAAAGTGGGCTTTTACCAAGGAAGCAACGGAGATACCGAAGGAGATGCCGCAGAAGTGGTACTGGGTAACGCTTCCGCATTGCTGGAACGAGATTGACGGACAGGACGGCGGCAACGACTATTACCGCGGCACCTGCTATTATGCGAAGGAGCTTGAGAAGAGGGACCTGCCGGAGGCGGACCGCTATTATCTGGAGCTTCGCGGAGCGAACTCTTCCGCAGATGTGTATGTCAACGGCAGGAAGCTTGCACATCATGACGGAGGTTATTCTACCTGGCGCGTTGATATGACAGAGAGCCTTACAGAGCAGAATCTGATCGTCGTTGCGGTGGACAACAGCGCAAATGAGACCGTATATCCGCAGAATGCAGACTTTACATTCTACGGCGGAATTTACCGCGATGTGAACATTATTGCAGTGAGCGAGTCACACTTTGATCTGGATTATTACGGCGGACCGGGCATCCGTGTGACGCCGGAGATCAAGGGAGACGATGCGAAGGTGGAGATCGAGGTCTACCTTACAAATGCAAAGGCGGGACAGACGCTTGTATATACAATCCGTGATGCAGAAGGGAATATTGTGGGCGAAGTAAAGAGCGCCGCAGAGGATACAAAGGCAGTGATGGAGATTCCTTCCGTACACCTGTGGAACGGAAGAAAAGATCCGTACCTCTATACCGCAGAGGTTTCCCTTGCGGACGGTGAGGATGTGCTCGATACAGTTTCCACACGTTTCGGATGCCGTACCTTTGAGATTGACCCGGAGCGTGGATTTATCTTAAACGGCAAGGATTATCCGCTGCGCGGCGTATCACGCCATCAGGACAGATGGGGCAGGGGAAATGCGCTTCTGCCGGAGCACCACAGAGAGGATATGGAGCTTATTTGCGAGCTTGGCGCTACGACGATCCGTCTCGCACATTACCAGCACGATCAGTATTTCTATGACCTGTGCGACGAGAAGGGACTTGTGATCTGGGCGGAAATTCCGTATATTTCCTCGCATATGCCGGGCGGACGCGAGAATACGATCTCCCAGATGAAGGAGCTTGTGGTACAGAATTATAACCATCCGAGTATCGTGGTATGGGGACTGTCGAACGAGATTACGATGACAGGAAGCTCTACGCCGGATCTGCTGGAGAACCACAATATCTTAAATGATATGGTACACGAGATGGACAAGACCAGACTGACGACGATGGCGGTCGTATCGATGTGTGATATCCACGATCCGTATATCCAGATTCCCGATACGGTATCTTACAATCACTACTTCGGCTGGTACGGCGGAGATACTTCGATGAACGGTCCGTGGTTCGACAATTTCCACAAGGAGTTCCCGAATATCCCGATCGGTGTCAGCGAGTACGGCTGCGAGGCGCTCAACTGGCATACCTCCGACCCCAAGCAGGGCGATTATACCGAGGAATATCAGGCATATTACCATGAGGAACTCATTAAGCAGCTCTACACCAGACCGTATCTGTGGGCGACCCACGTATGGAATATGTTCGATTTCGGCGCGGATGCGAGAAATGAGGGCGGCGAGAACGGACAGAACCACAAGGGACTTGTCACCTTCGACCGCAAGTACAAGAAGGATTCCTTCTATGCATACAAGGCGTGGCTGTCTGACGAACCGTTCGTTCACCTCTGCGGCAAGCGCTATGTAGACCGCGTGGAAGATACGACGAAGGTTACGGTATACTCGAACCTTCCGGAGGTCGAGCTGTTTGCAAACGGCAAGAGCCTTGGCAAAAAGACGGCGGAGGATCATTTCTTCTATTTTGAGGTGCCGAATGCAGGAGAGACAACGCTCGTTGCCGTAGCGGGAGAGTGCAGGGATGAGAGCCATATCCGCAAGGTAGATACCTTTAATGAAGAGTACCGCTTAAAGGAGAAGGGAGCGATCCTGAATTGGTTCGATATCACCGCGCCGGAGGGCTATTATTCGCTCAATGATAAGCTTTCCGATATCATGAAGTCCGAAGACGGAAAGAATCTCTTCATGGGTCTGATGTCTAAGATGATGGGCGATATGGCAAATAAGGATAATGACGGAAATCCTGCAGGAGCAGCGATGGCGAATCCGAAGATGATGGATATGATGGGAGGCTTTACGGTCATCCGCCTTATGAATCTGCTCGGAGCGGCAGGACCGAAGGCAGAAGTGACAAAAGAGCAGCTTCTCGGATTGAACGCACAGCTCAATCAGATCAAGAGAGTTGACTGCTAAAGGATAAGCTTCCGGCATGCCGGAACAAAGATAAGAAGAGAAAAAGGGGCGCACCCGGATATGTATATGACATGTCCGGGCGCGCCCCTTCTTTGCGTGCGCTGCGATTTGCCGCCGTGCGTTACGCTCTGCCGCCGTGCGCTGCGTTCTGCCGCCGTGCGTTACGCTCTGCCGCCGTGCGCTGCGTCCTGCTGCTTTCTCGCGGAATCCGGCGTCTGCTCGTGCGTCGGCGGCGTCATCCATCCGGTACACTTTAAGAGCGAGCGGTCGCGGATGCACGACATCTGGCTGCGGTACTGCGAGGGCTTCATGCCGACAATTTCCATGAAGTGCCGGTTAAAGCTGGAAACAGAGTGAAAGCCGATTTCCTCGGAAATCTCAAGTACCGGCATCTCCGTGGTGCGCAGCAGATGCGTCGCATGGGTGATGCGGATGCGGTTTACATATTCAAGCGCGCCAAAGCCCATGATCTGGCTGAAGGTGCGTCTGAAATGCGTCGGGCTCATGTGGCACATATCGGCAAGGCTCTCCATCGGGAAATCCTGCATGTAATTTTTGCGGATATAGTAGATGGCGGGCGCGATGGAAAGCGAGTTCTCATGCGATTGAATCGTACCGATGCCGGTGTCCTTTGCGGTGGCGTAGATGTTCATCAGCTTCATCATCAAAGAGAGCATCAGTCCGCGCACGGAGAACTGAAAATTGTTGTCCTTCTCCGTCATTTCCCGGATGATTTCCGTCACGAGCATATAGATATCCGGGTATTCTGCGCGCGGCAGAATCGCACAATAGCTGCGTATCAGCTTAAGAAGCATATCGCCGTTTGAGATGATGTCCAGCGGAAAATACGGCGCGAACAGCTCCTCGATATTTACGAACAGATAGGACCATTTGCTCGCGGTGCCGGGTGAGGAGTAGGTCGTGTGCGCGACGTCGCTCGCCACGATCGTGACGTCCCCGGCATGAAACGGGCAGGAGGCGTCGGCAAACTCCATTGTGCCGCTGTCGGTTTCACACAGACCGATCTCCAGACAGTTGTGGAAATGCAGCGTTCCCGATGGAATATCGGAGATGTGCCAGTTGTCCCCTGAGAGCAGTATGATCGGAAAATATGCGGGCAGTGCATAGTTACGGTATTCGATAGTGGTATGCTTGGGTCTTGACAAGATGATGACTCCTTTCCGGTAAAAACGCACAGAAGTATGTGCCTGTATCTGAGGATATTATACAATATGAATAAAAGAAAGGCAAATAAACAAAAAGACGTTAGAAAATTGCACAACGGCAATTTGAAAATGGAAAAAGTTGTAAATGAAGATAAAAGAAGAAAAATAAAACCAGAAAATATACATAATGCACAAAAAAAAGTATTTGCAAAATGTATGATTTGTATAAAAATACTGTTGTAATAAAAAATAAATGGTCGAAATTGCAAAGTTTTAGACGAAATGCAAATAGATATGGCGTTGGATATTTTGTATAATAGCATCATAAAGAGAGGGGAACGAAAAGGAGTGAGGATATGATGCAGACAAAGAAATCAAAACCCAAGGAAAGCCTGGCATTGTATATGAAGAAGAACTGGCAGTTATACGCGCTGATGGTGCTGCCGCTGCTCTTTATCTTCATATTTAAGTACGGCGCTTATTTCGGACTTACGATAGCGTTTAAGGATTACAAAGTAGCCAAGGGCTTTGCCGACAGCGAATGGGTTGGCTTTAAGATTTTCGAGAAGGTCTTTCGACATCGCGATTTCGGAAAATCGGTGTGGAACACGCTGCTTCTTAATATTCTGGACCTGGTATTCAGCTTTCCGATGCCGATTATTCTGGCTCTGATTTTAAATGAGATCCGCTGCAAATGGTTTAAGAAATTAACGCAGACATTGTTATATCTGCCGCATTTCTTATCCTGGGTCATCATCGGAGCACTTGCATATCAGTTGTTCTCTGTGAGCAACGGCGTTGTCAATAACCTGATTTCCAATATGGGCGGAAGCCCGATTCCGTTTTTACAGGATGATACATGGTGGCTGATCTCCTATATTCTGATCGGCGTATGGCAGTCAATGGGATGGGGAACGATCATCTATCTCGCGGCGATTACCGGAGTCAATCCGGAGCTTTACGAGGCGGCGAGGGTAGACGGCGCAGGGCGATGGAAACAATGCCTGCATGTAACGCTTCCCTGCATCCGCAGCACGGTCGTTACACTGCTTATCATGAATCTCGGCAAAGTAATGCAGGGTTCCTTCGAACGAATCTATGCATTGATGAATGCGAAAGCGACAGAGTATACGACAACGATTCCGGTACTTGTTTATCGCTGGGGTATTGAGGGCGGTAAGTTCTCAGAGGCGACTGCGCTTGGATTATTCCAGTCTGTGATTGGTCTGATTCTGGTTCTTCTGGCGGACTTTATTGCAAAGCGTCTCGGCGAAGACGGATTGATTTAAGGAGGTGGCAGTATGAGTGATATCAGTATGGGTACGACAAAGCATAAAAAGGCATGGACAGCAGCCCGCAAGAAAAATCTCGCGATTGATATTTTCTTCTATGTGCTGCTGACGGTGATCGCATTGATCTGTCTGTTCCCGGTCGTTCACGTATTTTCGAAGTCTATCAGTGAGGAATCGTATGTTATTGCGAACAAGGTCGTACTTTTCCCGAAGGGATTTTCCCTGAATGCGTATCAGAAGATTTTCGCGGACTCATCGATTCTGCGTTCGATGTTCGTAACAGTTGTTGTGACAATCAGCTTTACGGTAATCGGAATGTTCTTAACGGTCTGCGCGGCATATGCGCTCAGCCGAAGAGAGTTAAAAGGCAGAAAGCTGATGACGTTCCTTATCATGCTGACGATGTACTTCACAGCAGGAACCATCCCGGATTACCTGTTGATGAACAACTTACATATGTTAGACACCTGGTGGTGTATGATTCTTCCGCTGTGTTTTGCACCGTATAACCTATTGATTATGAAGACGAATTTCCAGGCGAGCATACCCGATTCTCTCGTGGAATCAGCCGTCATCGACGGCGCGGGACATTTCCGCATTCTGGCAAGCATCGTACTTCCGCTTTCCAAGCCGATCCTTGCAACAATTGCATTGTTCTATGCGGTAGGACGCTGGAATGCATATCAGGATGCGCTGTACTATATCAAGCAGAGAACGGATTTAAGACCGCTTCAGTTAAAGCTTTATTACCTGGTCGTATCTGCACAGGAGTCCTTCCAGGCAGAGGGCGGCAACGTCGGGGTATTGACAAATCCAGAGGTATTAAAAGCGGCGTGCGTAATCTTCGCGACGCTCCCGATCGTCTGCATCTACCCGTTCGTACAGAAGTATTTCGTACAGGGAACGATGGTCGGCGCGGTAAAGGGTTAAGTATAAGCCCGGCATAAGCCGGAAGGGAAGCGGTGCCGCTTCCCATGACAGATGAATGGTTTTGGTAAGGCGCAGGGCGTCTGAAACCAGAGTAAATAAATACAGGAGGGTTATTTATGAGAAAAAGTACCATGAAAAAGGGATTGTCCGTAATGCTGACAATCGCAATGGCAGCAGGCATGATGGCAGGCTGCGGCGACAGCGGCAATGATGCGGGAAACACCGCTGCAACACCGGATTCCGGTTCCAGTGCAGCACCAGCAACAGAAGCAGCAGATGCAGGAAGCTCTGATGCGGCGTCCGGTTCCTACACCGATTATTCGGCAGGATTTCCGGAGAATGTCACCATCCAGATCCCGGTTTATGACCGTGCATTCGAGGGATGGAATGTAACAGACAACTACTATACGCAGTGGATTCAGTCTGAATTTGGCGATAAGTACAATGTTACCGTAGAGTATGTTGCAATCAACCGTACCGATGAGGTACAGGATTTCATGCAGTTAATCGCAGCAGGAAATGCACCGGACATCATTTTCCACTACGATATGCCGTCCGCTGTTAAGTATTACAGCGAGGGTGCGATGCAGCCGATTGATCTGGATGAGATCGCATTCTATGCACCGACCTACTATGCGAACATGAAGGACACGATCGAGAAGTACGGCACACTGGATGAGCAGAACATTTTCTTCTTTGCAGGACGTAATGCAATCTATTATAATTTCGTAACACTGATCCGTAAAGACTGGCTGGATGCTGTCGGAGCAGAGATGCCGACCAACCGCGCAGAGTTAGAAGAAGTTGCAAGAAAGTGGCAGGAAGCAGGACTTGGAACGATTGCTGATAAGCTTTGGACGGGAAGCTTCACAATGGAATATCCGTTCATGGACGATGGCATTACGACTGAGGATTACGCAAAGTATCTTGACTTAAATGTAGCTCCGTTTACATGGAAACCGACCGAGGATTATCTGCGCACCTTAAATGCAGAGTACAACGAGGGTATTCTCGATCAGGAGTTCTACTTAAGAACCGATGATGCGGCTGCAAAGGCTGAGTTCGTAGCAGGAAACGTAGGAACCTATGGATTCTACATCAACAGCTCCACCGATGTGATCACATCCCTTCTGGCAAATGATCCGGATGCAGAGGTTGCAGTTCTTGATCCGGGAGCACTTGGTACAACCGGAAACGGATATTACTATGAGTATCCGCCTTACGGTATGATCATGGGTATGAACAGCACTTCCACACCGGAAGAGAGAGCAGCCGTATGGATGTTCTTAGACTGGATGAGCCAGCCGGAGAATCTGTTCTACTTACAGAACGGTGTTGAGGGTGAGAACTACACCTTAGAGGATGGAATCGCAGTGCCGGTAGCTGACTATGCAGGCGAGTCCAAGCTGTCCCAGAACAATAACAAGGATTACTGGTGCTTAGTAGCCGAGGTTGCAGATTACGGCGACGAGGAAATGAACTATAAAGCAAATCTTCGTACCCTTGCTCCGGCAGGCTATGAGAGTCTGATTGAGGATTCTTACAACTACGCACAGAAAAATGAGCCGTATGGTGTTGTAACGCCGATCTTCACACAGGCAGTGCAGGCGACGAACGACTATACCGCAGATTTAAATGCAATGTGGCAGGAGTTCTCCACCGATTGTATCACCTGCGCACCGGAAGAGTTTGACGCAACTTATGCGGAGTGCTGCGAGGAGTACTTAGCAGGCGGTTATCAGGAAATCTTAGACGAGAAAGCATCCCTCTATGAGAACGGAAGCTATATCGCTGACTAACAGAGTGTTCCTCTCTTAATAAAAGAAAAGAAAATCCCAGAAAGAGGCTGCTGCAAATCCGCAGCAGCCTCTTTTGAACATAAGAAAAGTTTGCAGAGCGTGCTTTTCATTGTTTAGAAAAGGAGAGTCGTATGGCAGGATTGGAATATGACAAGAAAGAAATCGAAGAACTGATTGACAAGATGGTTACGCGCACGATGCGCATGGATATGACATGGGATTGGCCCTGCGGTGTGGCATATTACGGAATCAGCAGGGCATATGAAGTGACAAAGAACGAAAAATACTTAAACCTGATGAAAGACCGGGTGGATGAATATATAGAGTTGGGGCTTCCGACGTGGACGGTGAATACCTGTGCAATGGGACATTGTCTGATTACGCTTTACGAGGCGACGGGAGACGAGAGGTACTGGGAGATTGCGATGAGCAAGGTGGATTACCTGCGAAATCATGCGCTGCGCTTCGGCGATTCCGTGCTGCAGCACACGGTTTCTGCCAATAACGATTTCCCGGAACAGGCGTGGGCGGATACGCTTTTTATGGCGGCGTTTTTCCTGCTGCGCGTCGGTGTGAAATTAAAGGATGAGGCGATTATCGACGATGCATTGAACCAGTATTACTGGCACATCAAGTATCTGCAGAATCCCGATACCGGGCTCTGGTATCACGGCTACAACAATATTACGGGAGACCATATGTCGGGCTTCTACTGGGGGCGGGCAAATGCGTGGGCGGCTTATACGATGTCGCAGGTCGGCGTGATCCTGCCGGAGTGCTATCTCTATCCGAAGTTCTTAGAGGTCGTCGGCTCGCTCAATGAGCAGCTTTCCGCGCTCAAGCTGGTGCAGACGGAGAACGGATTGTGGCGGACGATTCTGGATGACGAGGAATCCTACGAGGAGATTTCTGCGTCCTGCGGAATCGCAGCGGCGATGCTTGTAAAGGGCAATCCGCTGCACATCAAGTATATCAATAAGGCGATTGCAGGCGTGAAAGAGCATATCAGCCCGGACGGGCGCGTGATGGATGTATCCGGCGGAACGGCGGTCATGAAGGATCGCGACGGCTACCGCAATATCTCCAAGGACTGGATTCAGGGCTGGGGTCAGGGACTCGCGCTGGCATTTTATGCGGGCGTGCTTGATTACGAAAATTCCAGAAATGACGGAGCATTGTAGAATATGATGAAATATCGGTTCGATCATCCGGAGGACGGGGCGGTGTTTGTGCCGCAGGAGAAACTTTATATGCCGCAGGAAGAGGAAAATGCGGTCTGTCATGTAAAAACGACAGGGAAAGATTTTTCAGACGGCGCAGGAAGACAGCCGGAATACGGATTTCTCACAGAAGCGAACAGACAGATGGCGCGCCGTCTTACCATCCCGGAGTTAAACAGCGGATTTGACGCGGTGTACTGGGGGCAGGGACAGAAGCTTACAAGACTGACGGCGGACGGCAGCGGGGTTAGCGTGGACTATAAGGGCGAGGGAGAGATTCCTCTTACCTTTGCGGCGGATGTGCCGTCGGAGGGAAATTATCTTGTCCGCGTGACGCTTTATTCCCGCAGACCGGGGACGGAGGCGCTGCTTTTCCTTGGAAGACGGCGGCTTGCGTGGCGCGGTCAGTTAAAGGAAGCGGGAGAACACCGTCTGGGCGGATTTGTCACAAATATCTGTCCGATCATCCCGCGGACTTATGAGGAGCCGATGGAGGATCTGACGCTGGATGTGACGGTTGTGGGGCGCGGCGTCTCCCTTGTCTCGGTGGAGATAGAACCGCAGAGCGGCAGGACGCTCTATATTGCAGGCGATTCAACGGTGACGGATCAGAGCGCAGATTATCCGTATCTGCCGTGCCGCAGTTATTGCGGCTGGGGACAGATGCTATCTGCATTTGTAGGAACACAGTTCGCAGTTTCCAACCATGCGCACTCGGGGCTTACGACCGAGAGCTTCCGGGAGGAAGGGCATTATGCAATTCTGTATGAGAGACTGCGCGCGGGCGATCTGTGTCTGATACAGTTCGGACACAACGACCAGAAGCTGATGCACCTGATGGCGGAAGACGGCTACCGCAGGAATCTGATCCGCTACATCGAAGAAATCCGAGGAAAAGGGGCGGTTCCGGTTCTGGTGACGCCTCTCGCACGCAATAGCTGGCGTGGAGACGACGGCGGGTACAACGATCTGCTCGCGCCGTATGAGGATGCCTGCATCCGGCTGGCAGAGGAATACGATGTGCCGCTTTTGGATTTACATAAGAAGAGCATGGAGTTTGTTATGGAATGCGGCAGGGAACGCGCGATGCGCTATTTCTTCCCGGGCGATTACACGCACAGCAACGATTACGGCGCGTACCGCTATGCGGGCTATGTGTATGACGAGCTGGTCCGCGTGGGACTCGTGCAGGCGGAAGCGGCAGGAGACGAAGCGTTGCATGGAAACGTGAATGCGGCAGAAGATGCAGCGACGCATGGAAACGTGAATGCCGCAGGAGACTACGGGATGTGGGAGCCGCCGGAAGTGCTCCCGCAGCTTACCGTTCCCGAGGAATTTGAAGGGATCGAGAATCCGGCGGATGAGCACCTCTTTGAAGGGCTTGAACGACCGGAGGAGATGCTTACGCGCGTGGAGGCGTTAGAGCTTGTGATCGAGGCAATGCATTTTTTCCCGACGAATGTTTACAACGATATGTTCGAGGATGTGATCGGGCATGAGAGGTATGCGGGCGCGGTCGAATGCGCATGGCAGAACGGGCTGATTCCGGAGAAGATGGTGGAGAATCACTGCTTTTTCCCGCAGAGGAATGTGACGGGAGCAGAGTTTTATCAGATCGTAAAGAACGGATATAAGAGCAGAAGGACGTGGACAGACGCCTGCGAGCAGAAGCTTATGAAAATTGCGGGTTCAGGGGAACCGCTTACGCGCGGCGAGGCGGCGCAGATATGCAAAAGCATTGTGAAGGAAGAGGGCTGACAGTCCGGCTGTGCGGCGGACAGAATGAGTGTGAAAGGTGTGGTTATGAATATGTCAGAAAAAGAGAAGGGAAGTTTTACACTTCCGGGAGAAGCGGGCTACGAGGCGCTTACACTGAAGATGGCGGAAAAATGGGGCGCGGATGTCATTAGAGACAGCGACGGCACGGTATTGTCGGATGAGATCACACAGGCTGGGTATGGAATCTATTCTACGATCTGCATTATAAGAGATCACAATGTCTGGGCGAGAGAGCACATGGATAAGCTCCAGCAGACATTTCTGATGAGCCAGCCGGTTCTGGCAGCCACAGATACGGTGACAATTCATCTGATGGACGGTTTCTTTGAGGAACAGTTCCGGGTGAATGACAGCGAGGATGCGCTCCGTTACTGGGAGGTCTATGACCGCACAGCGG
Organism: Roseburia sp.; assembly: GCA_017937095.1. Classification (GTDB taxonomy): domain Bacteria; phylum Bacillota; class Clostridia; order Lachnospirales; family Lachnospiraceae; genus Roseburia. Next base: position 58,096 of record JAGBEG010000003.1, read on the forward strand.
AGCGGAAGCTTCCGAAGGGAAGCTGGACGCTGGAGCGGGAAGCCGGAAATGTCGTGATCACGGGAGCGGAGCAGTTCCATACTTATACGGTAAGTTTTCTTGCGTACCGCATCTGGGAAGAGATATCCATGTACAACCATGTGACGAACCAGTGGGAGAAGGAACACCTGATGCCGGTCGATCCGCGCACAAAGGAAGCGCGGGAATATCTCTACCAGTGGCTTCGCGACTGGTGCGAGACGCACCCGGACACAACGGTAGTCCGTTTTACATCCTTATTCTATAACTTTGTGTGGATCTGGGGCAGCAGCGAGCAGAACCGCAGCCTGTATTCGGACTGGGGTTCCTATGATTTTACGGTAAGCCCGCAGGCGCTGGATGCATTTGAGCAGGCATACGGCTATGCGTTATGCGCGGAGGATTTCATTCATCAGGGAAAGCTTCACGTCACGCACATGCCGGCAGGCAAAAAGCAGCGCGACTATATCGAGTTTACGAACCGCTTCGTTGTGGACTTCGGGAAAGAACTGGTAAAGCTCGTGCATGACTACGGCAAGAAAGCGTATGTCTTCTATGACGACAGTTGGATCGGCGTGGAGCCGTACAGCAAGCTGTTTCCGGAGTTCGGCTTCGACGGTCTGATCAAATGCGTATTTTCCGGTTATGAGGCGAGACTCTGTGCAGGTGTGGAGGTGGAGACGCACGAGCTCCGTCTGCATCCGTACTTATTCCCGGTAGGGCTCGGCGGCGCGCCGACCTTTTCGGAGGGCGGCAATCCGACGCTGGATGCAAAGAAATACTGGAACAGCATAAGACGCGCCCTGCTGCGGCAGCCGGTAGACCGTATCGGACTGGGCGGCTATCTGCACCTCGTAGAGCCGTACCCGGATTTCTGCGATTACATCGAGCTGGTCGGGGATGAATTTCGCCGTATCAAGGCAATGCATAAGGACGGCGGCGTGTATACGCTTCCATGCCGGGTAGCGGTGCTCCATAGCTGGGGCGCGCTCCGTTCCTGGACGTTGTCCGGGCATTTCCATGAAACATATATGCACGATCTGATTCATATCAATGAGGCGCTCGCGGGGCTTCCGGTCGATGTGAAGTTCATTGATTTCGCCGATGTGAAAGCGGGAGCGCTTGCAGACGTTGATGTTGTCATCAATGCGGGCAGAGCGGGGACTGCATGGAGCGGCGGAGATGCGTGGAAGGAGACGGAAGTAGTTACAAAGCTGCAGGAGTGGGTCTGCGGCGGCGGTGTGTTCTTAGGCGTCGGCGAGCCGTCTGCGGCAGATGGATATATGGATTATTTCCGTATGGCGCGTGTGCTCGGAATCGACGAGGACACCGGGGCGCGCGTGTGCCACGGAAGATGGCAGTATGAGGTGGACGATGCACTGCGTCAGCAGATTTTCCCGGAGGGAGCAAAGATTTCGGGACGGGATTGGCTGTTCTTAACGGACGGCAGGGCGGACGTCCTCGCGGAGGAGAACGGGATTCCGACTGTGTGCATCAACGATTTCGGAAAAGGAAAGGGAATTTATCTCTCGAGCTTCTCGTTTGACAACGCGAATACGCGTATGCTCCTTAATCTCATGATGTACGGCATGGGATTGCCGCTTGATGCCGATTATCTGACGGACAATGCGGACGCGGAGTGTGCATATTATCCGAAGAGCGGCAAGCTCGTTGTCATCAATAACAGCGGACAGGAAATCTGCACATCGGTGCGTATGGAGGGAAAGAGCAGGGCGTTTACCCTGCAGCCGTTCGAGACACAGATTGTGGATGTATAAGGAGGAAAACGTAATGGTCAAGGGATTTAAGATGAAGCTTTATCCGGGGCAGGAAGCGGAGTATGAAAAGCGCCATAATGAGCTGTGGCAGGAAATGAAGGATATGATTCATGAGCACGGCGGAAAGAATTATACGATTTTTCTGGATAAAGAGACACTGACGTTGTTCGGTTATATCGAAATAGAGGATGAGGCGCTCTGGGCGAAGGGAGCGGACACAGAGATCAACCGCAAATGGTGGGATTTCATGGCGGATATCATGGAGACGAATCCGGATAACAGTCCGGTCTCGATTGACTTAAAGCCGCTGTTCCATCTGGATTAGAGGCAGAGCATGAGAAAGCAGTTGGTAAATACGGGAGTGTTGGAGCTTCCGGCGGTGCGGCTTCGGGCAGAAGCCATACAGAAAGAGGAGCGGGCGGGGGAGCTTGCAGCGCTGTTAAATAAGCAGCGGTTAGTAGCGTGCTACAGTGACGGGAGTAAGAAGAGCTACCGCATCCGCTTTCGAGAGGACGATATTGCAAAAATCGGCGCGCAGGGGGCAGGTGTCTACGAGGTGCGGGGAACGGCAGTGTTCCCCGAATACCCGGAGATACTGATCGAACAGCGCGCCGATCCGTATGTCATCCGGGCGGACGGCTGGTATTATTTTACCGCGTCTTATCCGGTATGCGGGATGCGTGAAAATGAGCAGGGCGTCGGATATGACAGGATCGTGCTGCGCCGGGCGCGCTCGATCGGGGAGCTTGCCGCGGCAAAAGAGGTGACGATCTGGCATCAGAAGGATTCGAAGAAGGCGTTCCGCTTTATCTGGGCGCCGGAACTGCACTGCATCAATGGGAAATGGTGCATATTGTTCACGGCGGGCACCAGCGCGGACAATGTGTGGGGAATCCGGCCGCATCTTCTGGAGTGTAAGGGCGGGGATCTGATGAATCCCGCGAGCTGGGGAACGGATGAGAATCTGCACCGCATGGAAGCATTGCCGGAAGAAATGACGGCGTTCCGTCATTTTTCTCTGGACATGACTTATTTTGAGCATAATGGGAGACATTATGTGGTGTGGGCGGAAGTGCCGGAGCAGGATTCCAATCTCTATATTGCAGAAATTGATCCGGAAGAGCCGTGGAGGCTTAAGAGCGCAGCCGTGCAGATCAGCGCTCCCGAATACGGCTGGGAGAGGCGCGGGGGCGTACAGGTCAACGAAGGTCCGGCGGTGCTCTTTCACGGGAGAAAGGTGTATCTGGCATTTTCCGCTTCTGCGGTAGATTATAATTATTGTGTCGGAATGCTGGAAGCCCCGGCGGATGCAAATCTTTTGGATGCGTCTTCGTGGAAGAAGCACAGCGAGCCGCTTTTGATGAGCAGTGATTTTACAAATCAGTGCGGACCGGGGCACAATTCTTTTACGACGGACGAGAACGGAAATGTCGTGCTTGTATATCATGCAAGACCTTATGAATGCTCGAATGCGCAGGATGCGTCCGGTCATTATGGGGATTGCGGCTATACGAAGCCAGGCGAACATGGGTTGAGCGACCCATGCCGCCATGCGCGCGCCAAGTCGGTGAATTTTGCGGCGGACGGCACGCCTGTGCTGCACCTTGCGCCCTGTGAGGAGCTTTTGGATGCGTATCGGGATGTTGTGCTTTGTGTGATTGTAGAAGCGTGAAAGGGAGGAGAAGGAACGTGCGGGACGGAGGCTATTTATTTGTGACGTTTACGGACGGCAGAGCGGATGGGGAACAGATTTATTTTGCACTCAGCAGGGACGGGCTGCACTGGCAGGACTTAAACGGCGGCAATCCGGTACTCTGCTCTCGCATCGGGGAGCAGGGCGTCAGGGACCCGTTTCTTTTGCGCACGCAGCAGAACCGCTTTGTTCTGATTGCGACGGATCTTCGGATTGCAAACGGCAAGGGCTGGGAGGCGGCAGTTTCCGGGGGAAGCCGTTCGATCATCCTATGGGAGTCCGATGATCTTGTGCATTGGAGTAAGGAACGGAGCGTAAGAGTCGGTCTGCCGGAGGCGGGCTGCGTCTGGGCGCCGGAAGCGGTCTATGATAAGGCGCGTGACGCATATCTCGTCTTTTTTGCCTCGAAGGTAAAATATCCCGGGGAGACGGAGGCGAAGCACCGTATTTATGGTTCCTATACGAAGGATTTTGAGACGTTTTCCGAGGCGGAGATTTACATAGAGCGGGAAAATGATGTGATTGACACGACAATTGTGCAGGAGAATGGGGTTTATTACCGTTTTTCAAAGGATGAGACAGAAAAATGCATCCGAGTGGACTGCGGCGCGGATCTGATGGGAAGCTTTGTCCCGGTCGGGTCGAAGACGCTGTCCGGGCTGTACGGCGTCGAGGGTCCGGCGGTATTTTATGTAAAGGAGCGTCAGGCATGGTGTCTGCTCGTGGATCAGTTTGCGTCGCAGAAAGGGTATCTGCCGCTTCTGGCGGAGCATTTGGCGGATGGCTCGTTTACGGTTATGGAACAGGGCAGCTATGATATGGGTGGAATCAAGAAGCGCCATGGCTCGGTGCTTTCCGTGACGGAAGAGGAGTATATGCGCCTTGCAAAGCGCTATGGAATGGCGGAGGACGTCGTCTGACTGCGGCAGGCGCGGGGACATCCCGTGCCGTGGGGCGCGTCAGGAGTCGGCTGCCCGGTAGGCGCGCGGGGACATCCCGGTCGCGCGGCGGAAGAGACGCGTGAAATAGTGAATATCCGGAATACCGGACGAAGCGGCAATATCCTGTATGGAAAGCGTCGTGCTTTTCAGCAGTTTTTTGGCGTATTCGATCCGGTTTTTGTTTACATAATCTGTGAGCGTCATGCCGACCTCTTTTTTAAAGAGGGAGGAGAGATAGCTCGTGTTTAAGAACAGCTCGTTTGCAAAGCGGCTGAGGCTTAGATCACCCGTCAGGGAAGCGTCCACAGTCACCAGAACCTGACGGATCGGAGCGGAATAAGAACTCATACTGCGTTTTTCCACGAGATTGCAGTAACTCTGGATCATGTAGGGAATGATGTCGCTGATGTCGTCCTCGGAGTCAGAGCGCTCGATCATGCGCGCGTAATTGTCGGATACCGCGTCGATATAAAAGGGGTGCACGCCTGCTTCGTAGGCGGTGCGCCGCAGCAGGGTATTAAAGGTAATGATGAGGTTCTTGCGGTTGCGCAGAGCGTCCCCGGTGCGCGGAGCAAAGCGGATGGTTCCCATATTTTCCGCGAGGGAGAGCGCTCTTTTGGTATTTCCGTGAGAGACGGCGTCAAGAAGCTCATCCTCGATGCGGTAGCGGTCTTCTAAGAGATGCATACCAAGTACGGGGTCTTCGGAAACATGAAACTGGTGCTTTTTCAGAAACGTTTCCTGCTTTTCGAGGTCCCTAAGATCCAGATACTCGCTGTCGGGAGAAGCGACGGAAAAGGCAGTCTCATACAGATGGCGCAGAAGCGAGAGAAACGGAACCTTATCAGTCATGAGCGGGAGCGCATAGTAGTAGCTTTGAAGCTGTGGAAAAAGTTCCGACGGGATGCGCAGTGCCTCCATCAGACGACGAATGTCAGAATCTTCGAAATTCTTTGCCAGATACGGACCGATGAAGAGGAATTTACTCTCGTCCGGGAATCGAAAAAAGGAGTAGCTGCACTCGTAATAATCCGTAATGTGGTAGATCGTGTGCTTCCGGGGCTTAAACAGGCTACCGGATGACGCGGGCTCGTCTGCTTTTAAAATACTGTTGCGCAGACCGAGATCAAGCGAGGAAAACGTGATCGCAGTGTCCGTGGTGAGCACACAGTTCATGTGCAGATCGGATAAATATTCTATTACAAAAGTAAATGCCGGGTGCTCCATGCCGGTTTCCTCCGTGAATCAAGAATGTCATGTCTGCCGCTGTCGCCTGCGGCGCATTTCCTGATTTCATTTTGGCATAATTTTACACTATATGCAATATAAAACAAAAATTGTGCCGCTATATCCCTTTAAAGCGCAGGCTTGCCAAACGCTGTTTTTTATGATAATTCTATAGGAAAGTCTGGAAAAGGAAAGCGCGGCAGTGACGCCGGGCAGATGAGGGATAGTGCGGAATGAAGATTACAGTGTATGAGGTAAGACCTGACGAGAAGGGGTATTTGTGCCGGGCGGCAGAGCAGCATGGTGTGGAGCTTAAGCTGGTGAGCGGCGTGCTGACACAGGAGAATCTCAGCGAAGCGGAGGGCGCTGACGGGATTGCGATTCTCGGAGATACAAAGCTTGGCGCAAATCTGGTAGAAGAGGTGGCGAGACGGGGCATCCGTGTCGTGGCGACGCGCACGATCGGGTATGACCATATTGACCTAAACGCGGCGAAGAGCAACGGCGTACACATCTGCAACGGGTACTATGACCCGGACGGAGTGGCGGAATATACGGTGATGCTGATGCTTATGTCGCTTCGGAACTATAAGCAGGCGCTTTTCAGGGCAAACGCCAACGACTATTCGCTGGGCGGGCTGATGGGAAAAGAACTGCGGAATCTCACGGTCGGCATTGTGGGTACCGGGAAAATCGGTCAGAAGGTGGCGCAGAAGCTTGGCGGTTTCGGCTGCGAGGTGCTGGCGTACAGCAGACATCAGAATGCAGAGCCTTCGCTTGGAATCCGTTATTGTACGCTTGAGGAGCTGTATGAGAAGAGCGATATCATTTCCCTGCATGTTCCGCTTTCCAACCAGACGCGCTACATGATCGACCGTGCCGCTATCGGGCAGATGAAGGACGGCGTAATTCTGATTAACTGTGCGCGCGGCGAGCTGATGTGCGTGGAAGATATTATCTGGGGCATTGAGACGATGAAGATCGGGGCGCTCGGGCTGGATGTAATCGAAGATGAAGAGGGCATCTATCACAGAGACCGACGCTCGGATATCCTGACAAACCGCAACATGGCGTACATCCGCCAGTTCCCGAACGTGACGATGACGCAGCACATGGCGTTTTACACGAAAGAAGCGGTGAAGAGTATGGCGGAAAGCGGCATCGTAAATATTGTGAGATGCTTACAGGGGCAGGACAATCCGAATATGATCTGCTAGAGAAAAAGAGGCTGCTGCACTTGCGATGTTCTATCGCCTGTGCAACAGCCTCTTTTCAAATCCATGTTTGCAATATCTTAATCTAACAAATAAAACAAGTCTATTTTAAAGAAAAAGGTACATGAAACGAGTGATTTAAAACGGTAATGCTACCGCCTGCAGTAATTATCTTACTACAGTTACGTTGGTTGCCTGCGGTCCCTTGGATCCTTCTACAACATCGAACTCTACGGAAGCGCCTTCCTCGAGGGACTTGAATCCTTCCATGTTGAGTCCTGAGTAGTGTACGAATACGTCGTTGCCTGATTCGTCAGAGATGAATCCGTAACCCTTTTGGTTGTTGAACCATTTTACTGTACCTTTCATCAAAAAGTACCTCCAAAAAATAATACTAACTGTAATATACAGCTAATAGTACAATAGCATAAGAATTTATAAAAGTAAAGGATTAAATTAAAGTTCTTCGAAACTTATTTCGTGGCTCGTAAGAAAGCGCCTGACCAGAGAATCCCATTCCTGCTCGAGGCTTTTGTCCACGGAGAAAATGCGGTAGGAAATCCCGGTTGTGAGCAGCAGCTTCCCGCGCTGGAATTTGAGATTAATGAACATTCCGGTAATATCCTCCGGCGTGAAGGTGCTGCGCGTCTGTGTAAGCGTGCGCGAAAGGTTCTCCGGGGATAACAGAAATACGAATTTAAAATAAGAAGGCGTCCGTTTCCCCTTGATGAGGTCAAAGCATTGCGTGCGCACCTGCCCAAAGGGCAGAAAAGACAGCCCGGTAAGTCCAAGCTCGTCCAATTCCTCTGCGGAATAGAAATCGCTGTTCAGTTCTCCTTCAAGATTCCATGTGATACCTGTCTGGATCGTCGCTTCCTTGAGCAGGAAGTGGTCGAACGTCTCCGTGCAGAGCAGCTTGTGCATAAAATCCTTGATACCTGATATGTCAAGTGCAATCATATTTTTTCTCCAGTTGCATATGTGTTTTCTGCAATTATAGCATAAAATAGGAAATTTGTACGCTGTGATGTTCTTTTTTCCTGTTTTATGAAAAGGAAAAGCAGCTCAGTAGACAATATCTGACAAAATAATTACAAAAATAAGACTAAAGTACGATGTAGTTTTACGAAAAAGTAGTATATAATGACTTTCATAGGTTTCTACAAACGTATCAAGGTGACAGGGAATGGGACAAATAAAGCGTATAGTATTAGTTTTTTTGGCAATTGCAGCGATACTTGCAGTCGGAGCCTTTGCGGGGGTTCGATATGAACAGTACCAGCAGGCAAAAAGAGAGCAGCTCGAAGAACATGTAGACGTCATTGCAGTTGTGAATATGGACGAGGGAATCGCGCAGGGGGAAGAGCGGATTAATTACGCAAGCCAGCTTATGCAGATGCCCGGGGACAATTATGTGACGACAGGTCTTAACGAGGCAAAGACCGGAATCGGTAATGGTACATATGCGGCGTATATTGTTATACCGGAGAATTTTTCCGAGTCGGTAGCGTCCGTGGAGGGCAATCCGCAGAAGATTCTTCTGGAATATGCGTTCAATCAGAGACTGGATGCAGAGACAAAGGAGCAGGCGGTCTGGGATGTGGATGCGTTTGAGACGACGTTAAATACAAATGTCGCTTATATGTATATCGACGCGATTATGGCGTCATTCCATGATGTGCAGGACGACGCGTCAGCAATCTTAAAAAGTGACGATGCAGAACTGGCGCAGCTTGAAAATGTGAATGCCGCGGAACTGATTATTCCGATGGAGCAGCCCACATTGCAACAGGTGGAGAATACGATCGTGCCTGTAAATCTCGAGCCGTATTTATCGGCAAACACGACACTTCTGGACAATATGCTTCAGGAGTTTGATAATTCCGTCAAACAGGGAATGGACGAGTTCGCCACGGTGCAGACAGGACATCAGGGCGTGGCGCAGGCGACGGAGACCTTTTTTTCCACTTACGGAATTGTACTTGCGGACACAGCCGTTAAAAATTCGGAAATTGCAGCAGACGGCAGATTGAATCTGGAAGAAGCCATTGAATTGTTCAACGAGGACGTGGACGAGGATATCCCGGAGATGGAGACGCAGCTTACAGCGTTGATCGAGATTCAGCGCGCAGCGGATGAAATCGCGGCGAACACACAGCATGGGGCGGCGGTCGCCAAGCTCGAGGAGGAGCATGAAGGCGAGTTAAACGAAATCCAGAAGGAATGGGAGACGGCCTATGAAGCATGGTGCAATTATACAAAGCTGGTCTCTGCCGCGAAAGGAAACGAGCTTCATGAAAACTGGCAGAACGAACTGGATGTGAGATTGGCGGAGTTATTGAAGCTTGCATATTGTCAGGGAGCGACAGAGGCGTTGGATGCGGTAGAGCAGAATGTTGCAGCCCTTCCCGGTGCCGGGGGCGGTGGAAATACCGGAGACAGCGGGAATACCGGAGACGGCGGGAATACGGGAAGTACTGGGGACAGCGGAAATACCGGAAGCACCGGAAATACCGGAGACGGCGAGAATACGGGAAGCACCGGGGACAGTGGGAATACCGGAAATACCGGAGACGGCGGGAATACGGGAAGCACCGGAGAAGCCGGAAACACCGGGAGTACCGGAGACGGCGGGAATACGGGAAGCACCGGAGACGGCGGAAACACCGGGAGTACCGGAGACGGCGGGAATACGGGAAGCACCGGAGACGGCGGAAACACCGGGAGTACCGGAGACGGCGGGAATACGGGAAGCACCGGAGACGGCGGAAATACCGGAGGCACCGGAGACAGCGGAAATACCGGGAGCACCGGAGACGGCGGAAATACAGGCGCAGGTCAGATACCGGGCGGCAGTCAGGGCACAGGCGAGGCTTCCTATACGGCAACACAGATTAAGGCAGTCTGTGATGAAATCAGAAATAATACCGACACAAAGGCAGGAGATTATCTGACAAACCAGGGCGAAAATGCAAAAGTCGTGTTGTCAGAGGATGCTTTGAAGGATTTTTCGATAGATTTGACAGAGGCGGTGGATGAAGAGGGAAATCCCATTGTTCCGCCAACGCTTGAAGATGATGAGCCGGATGCAGATAAGCCGGGAACAAAGGAAGGAACGAAAACAGCGGATGCAGCGGATTCCGGAACCCGAACAGGTGATAGCGCCGGAGCGGGCAGCGGAGACGGAACAGACACCGGAGATGGAACGGGTACCGGAGACGGAACAGATACCGGAGACGGAACGGGTACCGGAGACGGAACGGATACCGGGGATGAAACAGATCCGTCAGAGGGAGAGGATACGCCGCCAGGGATTGTTCTTGAAACGGCAGCGGAATCCGATGCACAGGCGGTATCACAGACGGCGGAAAGTTTTGCGGAGCTGTTCGCACTTGAGGAAGACCGTCAGGCGATATCGGACATCATACAGGATGATTTTGTGGAGAAGTTTACAACAGAAGGCGAAAAGCAGATGATGAGGCTTTCCGATTCCGAGAGGGATATGAGCAATGCGATGGAAGATTACGAACTGAGTCTGCAGACATATGACCCGTTCCAGTACTTTGAACCGAACAATATGACGACATATCTTAGCGATATTGGTACAAACGCATCCGATATGCTTTTGGATGTGGAGGAGAACAATCTGGAATACACCAAATTTGCAGATGATGTTTACGTCAAAGCGATGGAGGATGTAGGGCTGATGCAGGAAGCTTACAGCGACGCGGGTGAGCAGACCGCCGGCAATGTGGAGTCGTGTATCGGAGCATTGCAGACGTCCCGAAGTGAGGTAAACGGACAGAATACGGATATGCTTGAGAATTTTTCCGTGTTGCTTCCATATACGAGAGTGGGAAGCCAGGCAAATCCTGAGGCGTATGAGCATATTGTAAATCCAGTAGTTTCTGCGGAAAACGGAAGCAGAACTGTATGGCAGGATGGTGCGGAAGAAACGCAGCAGATACCGGTATCGGATATTATCACGATAATCATTCTTGCCGGAATCGCAGTGTGCGTGTTCATCATTATATCAGGTGCAGCGCACAGATTAAGGGAAAACCGTGGAACAGAGGAAACGGTATAAGGCGGTAATAATTTAATCCAGCCGGATTAATTTATTAAATAAATGAAAAGAAAAAAGGAGGAAATTAAAAATGGCAGGTTCAGCATTAGGTATGAACTACGATGACATGGAGGCGGAGTTACAGCGATTATCACAGCTTGCAGATGACTTCGAGTCTACGACGACCGCTATGACGGCAAGCGTAAATACGCTGTGCGATAATAGTACATGGACGTCTGCGTCTACCCAGTCTTACAGGGAGGACTATGAGAAGCTGACGACAAACTTCACCCATACGCTGGAGATCGTAAGGGACATGGTTCAGGAGACGCATGCATACATTCAGGATATGCAGGCTACTGATAATGCACACAGCACCAACAGAGTGCAGTAATTATCAGCCAGAGAGGGCACTGGAGTTTCTCCAGTGTCCATTTTCGGATAGGAGCAGCGATTGGCGGCATGGAGGAGCAGATGGAACAAAATGGAGTAAATTCCACTACCGGCGCGACGGAGGGGCAGGAAACGCAAGGCGGGCTGGTATTGGATGGAGAGTCATGGAAAAATAAGGATTCTGCTACGTACACTTCCATATTGGATCTGTATGGCGCCGCAGATTTGTTTTCAGCGGAGCACACCAGATTATATGAACAAAAGTATATGGAAGAACAGGAATTGCAGAAAGAATTACAGGAATACATTTTTTCGGGGGCAATGCCGGAAAAAGACGGCGGGGAAGAAGCTCTGATCGAGTACTTGTTTTCGGACGGGGTCGCATTGTCGAAGGTCAGGGATTATAACACACAGAAGGAAGATTATACCCTATGCCTGATATTGGCAGCGGTATTCGCCTGTCTGGTATTTGGGATCATTATGGTTCGCTACAGCAGAAAGCGTATAAAAAGGAGAGAGAACTTTGCAACTGAAATTAACATGGAAAGTATCAGGACAGAATAGAACATTTGATTTGCTGGTGTCGGATGAACAGAAAATTGCGGAGACACTGGCTGTTTTGAAAGAAAAGGAACTGGTGCAGGCGGAAACGGCGGATGCGGTGCGGTATGTAAGATCGCTTCGAACCAATCACCAGATTCCGGTCTTGTTGACATATAAAGAAGGAAATATTTATTCGGGAGATATTTTACAGATAGAGACAGAAGAGGAGGAATAAGGTTATGCCATGGAATCAGAGTGCGGCAGAGGCGGCGGCAAGAGCGGCGGCAGAGGCGGCGAGGCGACAGAAAATCGCCCTTTTGCAGCTACAGATCACAAGGAAGAATCAGGAACTTACGAAGGTCAACCAGCAGATTGCATCGCTTTCGTCGGAGCATGGGAAGCTGGGAACGACACTTGCGGACTGGTGCACGCAGAAAGCGGATTACAGTGGAAACGAAGTAGTTTCCGAGGTCGTCATCTTAAATATTTTTGAAGGAAAATGTGCGGATGCGCTCAAGGAGGAACTGACTTCCTGTGTCGGGGAGATGGATAAGACTTATAGCGGTGTGACGTCCTTAAATACGCAGGTAAACGTACAGATTGGCAGATTGCGGGAGCGTGTCAGCATTATCGGACAGGAGCTGCGGGATCTTCAATTAGAATTGAACAGTCTCTAGGAGGAGAAAAGATATGGCGGGTAATGTGAATTTACGCGAATGGGAATACAACGTGGTTATGTCGGAGTTGCAGAAGTTTCATACCAATCAGATGGAGGCAGTATCAGATATCCTGCAGCAGCTTAAGAACCTTGCGACGAGTGCAGACGGGCTGTGGGCGGACAAGACCTCGGCAAAGATTTCGGATGTGGCGGATGCCATATCAGCGGATGTCCTTGCATTGTTAGAGCAGGCGTTTGGCGACAGTGAGGCGGGAATCAGCAATATGGTAACGGCGATTATGGCAACGGATACGGCATGTAACTAATAATTTACAAACGACGATCTTTTGCGGAAGGGAGTCAGGACAACAGATATGGAATGTGACGCCATATCCGAAACAGCGGAAAGAGGAAAAAAATGGGAAATATCAATATAAATCATGAAAATGTGGCACAGATGGCGGCAGCGCTTGCCTCCCGGGCGAGGGTAGAGGTTCTCAGTACGGGGACGGTAGCATGCAACAAGATGCTTGGAGTGTTAGAAGTTTCTTCGGGAGAATTTGCGGATTCCCTGCGTGCGGAGATAGAAAAAGAGCAGGCTGTGATTCAAAAGACCGGAAATCTGCTTATCGCACTGGCAGATTATATCCAGACGGTATCAAAGGATTTTGAAACAGCAGATCAGAGACATCAGCGCGCGAGAGTAAGCGAATAAGACAGGGAGGAAAGGAAACATGGCATCGAATAAAACAAATCTCACCCATGACTGCGCCTTCGACACCGCAGACTTACAGGAATTATTGACCGAAGGAACCAGCCTCTTAAATGCAGCGATCAATCTGAGCCGCGACATGGAAACCTCCATGTCAAACATCGCTTCCGTCTACGCTGAAATCGACGGACGTGACAAGGACGGCGGACTTGGCGACGCGTTAAGCCGTCTGCAGGGAACGCTTGTCAAGGAACAGTACAGCGAGACAATCAGCCACTTGCAGACCATCATCGGGAAGCTCCAAAGCGATATCCCGGAATACGACAGCCGCCTTGCGGGGCACATGGACAGCCTTGGTGAGACGCTTAGCGCAGTCGAAAAACGAATCGATGACTTACAGGGACTGCTGGCCAGTGGGAACATGGAGATGAATTATGTTAATTTTATAGTGCAATTAAACAGTATTCGGGCTGGGTGGGAGGACACCACTGAGGAGCTTGCGATACGCCTTGCCGAGATCGAAGCCGAAATGCTCGGCGTTGCTGCCGCAGCAGTAGCCTATAGCAAAGACCCGGTCAACCTAAGCACCGGAAACTTTATCTACGACCATGAGGACCTCGCTATTCGCGGGGAAATACCGCTTTCCTTCCACCGTTACTACAACTCTAAGGATCACACCAGAGGGAGCCTTGGACGCTGTTTCCTGCACAACTATGAAATAAAGCTTACCGCGAAAGAGGACAAAACGGTGATTGTCCGGATGCAGGACGGGCAGAAGAAGACGTTTCACCGGCAGAAGGACGGAACATATCTATGCAGGAATGCGGCGCTTGAGACGCTGGTGGAGGTGGAAGTTGCAGCAGAGAAAGACGAAAAGCCTGCGGATGTGGGGGAAGATGGAGCAAAGTCTGCGGTTGTGGCGGAAGAAATCATAAAGCCTGACATTGCACCAGAAGATGGGGCAAAGCCTGAGTTTGTGGCGAAAGATGGAGCAAAGTCTGCGGTTGTGGCGAAAGATGGAGCAAAGCCTGAGTTTGTGGCGGAAGATGGGGCAAAAAGCAAAGCAGGAGAAACAGATACACGACCAGGAACAGGCATTCCAGAAAAAACAAACAAGCAGTATCTCCTGCGTTCGCTTGGCGGTGATACCCTCCGCTTTGACAGCGACGGAAATCTTCTCCGCAAGCAGGATGCAAACGGCAGAGGAATCACCTTCACCTACGACGCCGAAGGACGGCTTGCGCAGGCGGCAACCGACAACGGGGCTGCGCTCACCTATGCCTATGATGCGAAAGGCTACCTCACCACTGTCACCGACCACACAGGCAGAGCCGTAAAACTCACCTACGACAAACACAAAATCGCAACCGTGACAACCCCGTCCGGCGCAGTCTACACCTACGAATACGGAAAGAACGGCAGAATCACGGAGATCACGAACCCGCGCGGTATTACGACTGTAGAAAACACCTACGACGACAGCTACCGCATCACCCACCAGAGCTTCCCGGACGGCGGGCAGATGCACTACGAATACGACGATGAAGCCCGTACCGTCACCCTCACCGAGCGCAACGGCAGCCGTATCATCCACGAGCATGA
>JAGBEG010000004.1 GCA_017937095.1 Roseburia sp.
ATACTGTTTGTATCCCAATATAGCCGCTATAATTGCCAAAAAAACACACGAACCACTCAAAAGTTTCATTTGTATATTTTTCATCAAGCTATCCCTCTCATTTAAATTTATGAATCAAGAAGCGGATAATCTTATATTATCCTCAGTTACCATTCTACTACATTCGACAAGCTTTTACAACCCTACATCCGTATATTTTCAAAGCTGTCTCCAAAAAGCACATATTCTTGCCCTTACCAGAAAGTAAAGAAACCACAGCCCTGCCAGAATCTCCACCATCGAAGATTCCCAGCAAAGCTGTGGTTTCCAAATAAAACTTATCATCCACTATTTCAATAACATAAGTACCGCCTGCGGACTCTGATTATACTGCGCCAAAAGACTCTGTGATGCGTTTACCAGAATCTGATTTGCGGTATAGCCCAAAATCTCGTCCCCGATATCTGTATCCCTGATATTACTCTCGGAACGCTGCGTATTCTCGTGCGTATTGTCCGTATTTCTTGCT
This sequence comes from Roseburia sp., assembly GCA_017937095.1. GTDB lineage: Bacteria > Bacillota > Clostridia > Lachnospirales > Lachnospiraceae > Roseburia. The sequence goes on from JAGBEG010000004.1 coordinate 509, forward strand.
GCATGTTCTAACTGCGTCCAAACCGTTCCAAATTCGTCACGCCACTGGGTCGACTTCTCAATCGCATCCTGCACCATCGTAATAGATTCCGCTGCTTTCTGATGCGACGATACATCCACCTTATCTGTACCAAGGCTTTCCTTGCTCGCATTCACAAAATTTATTATAATAGCCTGTTCCGCCAATGATCCCGTCTGAATCTTAAAATATCCAGGTTTTGCTTTCGGCGTTCCCTCTGCCAGCATATAGTTCTGGTTAAAATGTGTATCGTAGGCAACGTGATCAATCTCTTTATTCAACTGATTGATTTCATCCTGAATTGCCTTTCGATCCGCCTCGGTATTCACGTCATTCGCCGCCTGTGTCGTCAATTCCACCATACGATCCAAAATGTTTTCTGTTTCCTCCAACGCAGAATCCGCTGTCTGAACCAGACTGATACCATCCTGAATATTGTTGGAAGCACGGTTCAGTCCCCTAATCTGATTACGCATCGTCTCCGATACACAAAGTCCCGCCGCATCATCCTTCCCTCTGTTGACCTTATAACCAGTCGCAAGCTTCTCGGAAGCTTCCTGTACCTTCTTGGTATTAATCTTCAGATGGCGATCCTGATACATCGATGCCATATTATGATTTACTACTAATCCGCTCATTTTTCCCTCCATGTATTTTCTGATATCATCCTTGATAATTAGCTATATAGTATATCGGCAATCACGCTGCGGTTCTTAAGCCCACAATATCGTTTTTTGCGGATTTCGCCATAGTCTCCGCCTTCCTTGCCTGTTCCTGTGTCCTAGACAGATGATATCCATCTCTGTTCTCTTCCGTTGGCTCCGTATTTGGACACGCAAAAATGCCTGCTTTCTCTCTGAGAGAAGGGAACAAAATTAACTACAAGAACAGATGCGCAGGATTAATTTTCTTCTCGTTTATCTGCGATATCATCGCTTCCCGCAGTGCAAGCAAAAACTCCGGCGTCCATTTTGCTTCCATCGCCATTGACAACAGCATCATATCAACACGCTCCTTCATAATCGGATTCTCTTCCATCTTCGGACAGCGCTTGTACATTTCCTTCTGGCAGAATTGTAATATATCGAACGGAATCGGATTATATTTCAGTAAAAACTTCCAAAAGGTTTTCAGCAGAAACGTCCTCACAAAAATATACTCCGCCATATCTCTCTGCGCATCCAATATTCCGCGGCGCTCACACTCATCATAAAATGCAATTCCCGCTTTGCATCTCTCGAACTGTCTTCTACTGTTAATGACCGAATCATGTGACCAGCTTCCGATATAATTTCTGTAATTAATTAACACCTTGTCTAATTTCCCAATCTTTTTACAATACATTACTGCCAAACCAGAGAACAAATTATCTGAAAATCCCGTCCACATTTCACCCTCATTAGAACATATATGATTCTCCTCCAGAAATTCCTTTTTATAAACTTTGCTCCAGACAAACGTCTTTCCAGGGAGAACACCGCTTCTGGCATAATCATTCCGTCTCTCTTCATTTTCTATCATATACCTCGAAAATGAACCCTCGTTTCTACATGACATCCTCGTTTGATTTCCTTCTTCATCCACATATCGGATTCCGTATTCAATGTAATCCAAGTCAGGATGTTCACACATCAGCTTTGTTAATATCTCTATCGCATTCGGCTCATACCAGTCATCCTGATCAAGCCACAAAATATACTCCCCGGACGCATAAGCCAACGCAACCTTTCTGTTATCTTCCTTCGTTTCTCCGGAATTAACGTCACGCACAACCAGGCAGACATTCTCAGGATATCTGCTCTCATATTCCTTTAAAATCTCTACCGTAGAATCTGTGGACGCATCGTCCACCACAATAATTTCCAGTTCCTTAAGCCCGACCGTCTGATTTATTACAGAATCTATGCACTGCTGCAAATATTTTTCACCATTATACGTGCAAATGATTACACTGACCACTCTATGCCTCCTTATCCGACTGCAGTTCCTTTTTCACATACTCCCATATGTGTTTTCCGACATCTCCCTGCGTATTATAAACTAAATCTGCAAATTCTGCTTTTCTCCGGTCTGCCAGAACATCCTCCCCGTCCAGAATCATATCAACATAATCCTCCAGACAGATGATATCCTCATAATATGCCGATTCCAATTTTCTCCCCTTGGAAGCCTCTATCAGCTTTTTCCCGGGTGCCGCTGTTTCCCGAAACATTAACCGGCTCTTCTCCTGCAACGTAACGTCCCTGACAAACACAGGCTTACCCGTCACTCCGAACATCGTCACAAGCGAGCTCCAATCGCCGATATAAGCATCCGCCAATGCGATTGCCAGATGCGGATCGGGCGTCTCGTCGTACACTCCGTTAGCAAGCGCTTTAAACTCTTCAATAACCTGTTGATAGTTCTGCAGAATATCCGGATTCATCGCTTTCGCCGTCTCAATGCTGAGCGGATGCGGCCGCCACAATACGGCTGCATTCCCCCTGTTCTCAAATGCTGTAATGACCTGCTTTAAACCGCGGATCATACAATCTGCATTATTTATAATATAATTCAAATGCGTATTGAGCAAAAACACTTTCTTGCTGCCAAGCGCCCCTTTCCATTCATCCGGCATACCAGGCTTATGCGTTTCGTTGTATATGATCTTATCTATTTTGGGCGAACCGGTTGTAACGATTTTTTCCGGCTGATTATATTTCAGATAAACTTCCCTCACCTGCTCGGACTGCGCAAATACCCGCCATGCATTTTTGACGCCTGGCATCACACAGTAGAAATCCTTCACCTTACCGTTACAAACTTTATATGGTATATACACCAAATGGTCTGTATGTTTCTTCAACTCCGAGCTAAAGTAACGCTCTGGCAATGAAGTAACATGGTTTTTATCGTCATACGGATTATGGATAAATATCACATCCGGCTGCATATCCGCGATACTGTATTCCTTGTAGTCCGTAATCGGAATTCCTGTCGGAAACTGCGCTCCTTCATACTCCATTTCCAGATCTGTCCTATCCTCTGTCACATGATAGTATGGCACGGGCATGACCCGCACCTCACAGTCCGCCGACTCTGCCGCTGCCAGATAAACAGATTCCAACGCATCCCACATAGACGCTTTGTACGGAATAAACAGAATCTCATATACAGATGGCAGTATCTCAGCTATCTTGCGCTCTGCACTTTCGCATCTTTGCGCCACTTCGCTGCGTTTCCGGCAATCTGCATAATTTCCAGTAAGGCTCAGTTCATAGATCAGCTCGGCAAGCTCCGTCAGTAATGCGATCGCAGAATCACAATCGCTAACACACCGTTCAACCGTATCCCCGATTGCAATGACAGCCTCCTGCATCATTTGAAGAACCGGCAGGACATCTTCCTGCTCCACTGCTGCAAGCTGCCGCACTCCTTCACTCACTGTGTTAAATAGCTGCTTTACGTTATTCCTCAGCCTCTTACTCATAGTTATCTCCCCGATGCCACCATCCTTCTAGTAGGTACTCTCTAATATTTCAATAACATCCTCTGCATCCAGTTCTACCGGATTATTGTCCATTCTGCCCAACGTAAATGAACTGTGCGCAATATCAGCAATCGCCTCTTTCGTTATCTGATAATCACGCAGATTAAGCGATACCTCTGTTCCGCACACTCTTTCTAAATATGCCCGGATTCCTCCGTGCTCCGCAAATAATGCAAGCAGCTCTTCCTCTTCTTCAAACGCTCCCTGATTGCGCTCTGCTACCTGCGCTAATGTCATGGCAACCGCCGTGCCATGCGGTATATGATACTGCATGGTAAGCGGGTATGAAATCGAATGGCATGCCGTTGTCCTTGTCATGGAAAATGCAAGCCCAGATAAGACGGATGCCACGCACTGTTTCTCGCGCAGTGAAACATCTGAAGGATTTCTTAAAATCTGCTCAAGATACTGAATGGTTGTCCGAATGGATTCCCGCGCCAATCCACGCACCAGCGGCGACGACTTTTTCGACCAATATGCTTCCATTGCATGTGCCATAGAGTCTAAGCCAGTGGTAATCGTAAGCTTCCGATCTGCTTGTGCCACAAATTCCGGGACGATATATGCCTGATCCGGTTTTAATGCATCCTGATCAATCGAATACTTGCATCTCTTATCATCGTCCCAGATTGTTGCCCACTTCGTGACCTCAGCGCCGGTCCCCGCTGTTGTCGGAACCGCAATAATGTCGATCTGATTCTCCCGAATCTGCTTTTTCTGCAAATGCTCCGTAATCGCACCTGCCGTCACCTCTTCGCCGGAATTATAGAATGCTTTCATCCCTTTTGCAAAGTCAATCGCGCTCCCGCCGCCAACTGCCAGAATTGCCTCCGGCTCGAAACCCCGCAGCGCGTCAAGTCCACTTTTGAGCATCCCCTGTGTAGGATAAGAAACAGATTCCTTGATCCACAGAAGCTCATACTGTTCTTCGAGCGCATGAACAAAATTCTCTAACCGGTATCTTCTATGCGCCTGCTCTGACATAATCAGCACCAGCTTCCGATAAGGAAGTCTCAGACAGCAGTCCTGCAACTGTCCTGCATTTACAAATTCTATATTCGTTCTGCAAAAATCACTGTATACCATATGTCTCCTCTTCTATACTTCATTGCCGCATTTATTTCAGCAGGCTTCTCACTGCAAGCAGATCCTCTTCTCTGTCCACTTCCTGACATAACAGATTCCCAAAATCATATGGATGCAATTTCATCTGATCCGTGACCTGATTCAGTGCATTTTCTGCATAACAGGACACCTCGCCTGACTCGCAGAATGCCACGATCTGATTGAGCCACACGTTCCATGCCGCCTCACCCAAATGGTATAAAGGCTGCGCCGCAACTGCATTCTCCATAAATTCAATGCCGACCGCCTGAATGATACCGTCTTTTAAGACCGCCTTAAAATCTTTCTCGGGCAATTCCATCGCAGAGCTGACTGCCATACAGTCTGCCTCTGACTTTACGACCTGTTCAAGGACTTTCTCCTCAAATACCAGATCGCCGTGCATCAGAACAATCTCATCGTGCAGAAACTCCCTTGCCAGATAAATAGAGTAAATATAGTTCGTCTCCTTGTATTGAGGATTATTCACAAACGCTATCTGAAGCGGTAAATCAAGTGATTTTATATGATTCTTCAAGAGTTCCTCGTAAGGCCCTGTCGTCATTACCACTTCGGTAATTCCCATCTGCGCGATGAGCCGGAGCTGTCTTGCAACAATCGTCTCATTCTCCTTCAGAGGCACCATACACTTTGGAGACGACACAGTATATTTTCCCATTCTGCTTCCCAGACCAGAATTAAGTATTAAAGCCTTCAATTTCTATATCTCCTTTACATACTGCATAAAATTCTCTTTATTTTCCTCTGCCGTCGTCGTCGGACGTCCCAGGTCACTTCTTGCGCCCAATGCAGCTTTGATTTCAATAAATGTCAATTCATCTGCCGCTTTTGCCGTTTCTACCGCCTGCGCGACCTCCTCCTCCGTAGATGCTTTCAATATTTTTCTGTAGCCACATCCCTCGGCAATCTTCGCAAGGTCAATCTTCCCTGCAACCGTTGGCATCCCACCCACGGTCTCATGCGACTCATTATTGATCACAATGTGCACATAATTGTGGGGAGCATTCGCTCCGATTACCGCCATCGCTCCCATATGCATGAGCGCTGCTCCGTCACCGTCAATACACCACACCTTCTTGTCTTTCTTTTCCAGTGCAATGCTAAGTGCAATGGAAGAACTATGTCCCATTGAACCGACCGTAAGAAAATCATATTTATGCGGCTGTCCGTTCTGCTCTCTGATTTCGAACAACTCCCTCGACGCTTTTCCCGTCGTCGATACGACAATATCTTCACCGATGCCTTTTACAATTTCTCTTAATGCCTCTTCCCGCTTCATCGTGTATGGATTGACATATTTTACCGGATTGTCGCTGGTCAACGCGCCCTTTTCCACGATGAACGCCACACATTTTCCTTCCGCCAATGTCTGCTTTAAGCTTTCCGCCGCCGCTTTCAATTCATCAGTAGTCATGTCCTTTCGTACAATAACTGTCTGAATCGTAAGCAGCTCCATAAGGCTCTGTGTGATTTCACCCTGAAATACATGCTGCGGTTCATCCTTCGTTCCCGGTTCACCGCGCCAGCCTACCACAAAGACGCAGGGAATCCTATATACTTCCGGCGCCAGCAGAGACGCATACGGATTTAACATATTTCCCTCGCCGCTGTTCTGCATATAGACGCAGGGAATTTTTCCGGTCGCAAGATGATATCCCGCCGCAAGCCCGGTTGCATTTCCCTCATTCGCAGCTACGATATGCTTGTCCGAAACCCCGTATTTATTCACGATTTCACCCGTAAATGGGCTAAGCAATGAATCCGGTACTCCCGCGTAAAATCCAATTCCAAATGCCTCTTCTAATACATCAATAAAATCCGCAGCTTTCATTTTCTTTGCCTCCGTTTAGATTAATGTCAATATCTCCTTAATCGGCATACAAGCCTCGTCTACCTCCAGAGAGCGCTCATTCTCCAGAATTGTATGTGCAACCTTATTCATCGCCGGGAATGCACTTCGAATCAGATGATTCGCATAAATAATAATGTTGACGCCACATTTGCCAAGTTCTTTTTCTGTTATTTGATTATAGGTAGTCGGCACAACAACAATCGGTACATCTGCGCACTTCTCTCTGAACTTCGCACAGAACTCCAGCACTTCATCCGGCTCTTTACTCTTAGAATGAATCATAATTCCGTCCGCCCCGGCTTCCACATAAGCAAATGCCCTCGTTAGCGCGTCCGTCATGCCCTGTGCCAGAATCAGGCTTTCGATTCGCGCAATAATCATAAAATCGCTCGTTGTCTGCGCTGCCTTCCCCGCACGTATCTTGGCGCAGAAATGCTCAATGGAATCCTGCTGCTGCGCTGCATCTGTTCCAAACAGAGAATTCTTCTTTAATCCAATCTTATCCTCAATGATAATCGCAGATACGCCCATCCGCTCTAAGGTCTTTACCTTATACACGAAATGCTCGGTGATTCCGCCTGTGTCCCCATCCAGGATAATCGGTTTCGTCGTCACTTCCATAATCTCATTGATCGTATTCTCACGCGAGGTCATATCTACAAGCTCAATATCCGGCTTGCCCTTCGCTGTAGAATCGCACAAACTCGATATCCACATCGCATCAAACTGTCTGACTTCGTCGTCCTTTTCGACCCGTGCCTTTTCCACGATCAACCCAGTGATGCCGTTGTGTGCCTCAAGGACACGAAGCGGTCTGTCTGCAAGCTGCAATGCCCTCTTTAGCTTTCCCCGTCGAACCTCCGGCATATAACGGAGTTGATCTGCCTGCCTGTCAAATATTTCATATTCGCTTTTATCCGTATATGGAAATTCCACGAGCTCGCCACCATACTGTTGTAATAGCTTCTCGACTTTTTCCCTCGACTTTCCTCTCCAACGGTCACTATGTACTACATAATCCGGTCTTAACTCCGATATTACTTTCTCATAACTAAGAGAATCCTTCTTGACCACCTTAGCTACCCCTTTGATATGGCTGATAATACTGCATCTCTCCTCAAATGTCAGTATCGGATAACCACGGTATGACATAATGACCTCATCCGACAGGACACCGACGGTAAGCTCTCCTAATTCCGCTGCTTTCTCAATAATCGCGATATGTCCTCCGTGAATGAACTCCGCTCCAATACTCAAAAATACTGTCTTTGCCATGTCTACTTTTCCCTCTCTTTCTCCCAATCCTCTTTTGTCAGATAAAGGTATTCTTTGTTCATGTATTCTTCCACACTGCGCCCCCGCAAGTCAATTTCAACGTCAAACGAATAGCTTTTGGGCGGATGGATAAACCGCTGTGACTCTGGTGGATACTTCCACATATTTGTATATTTGTTTTCCAGATATGCCATATAATCCTTACAAACATAGAACATGAAACCTTCAAACTCTATTTCTGTCTTATCCTTAAACCACTCCGATGCCACTCCCTGGTCATACCATTTTCCCATTTTGGCAAATGCATCCCGACGATAAAAGGAAATGCAGTACTGACGTTTGGTTTCCTTTTGGTTTGCTCTCTTGCCAAGCCACTCCATAATACCCAGCGGCACTTCCTTGGGTACGTGCCTCAATCCATGATACAAGAGGCGTTTCGCGGGATTCGGATCCGCCGTGACTCCTATTACCGACCACAAAGTCTTAATACAGCCCCTCCGCAAAAGCTGGTAAATTCCTGATACAAAGTGATTATCCGGCATATTATCAATAATGAAAATATCGATCGATACACCGGACATGCATTTAATCGCCTCCTGCCCCGCTCTTAAATATTCCGTTCCCTTTCTTCTGACCTTTGCATATCCCCAACGGTATCCCGGGTCTGTCCGGGCTGTCTGCAGGAAGAACCGGCTCGTATCCAACTTTGTCTCGCAGACCTTCTCGAATTTCTCAAATTCGCCTCGTGTCATCCTAAGGTCCAAGTCATCATCCCATGGAATAAAACCTTTATGCCGTACCGCTCCTAATGCCGTTCCCGCTAATAGAAAATATGTAATCTCATTCTCCCGACAGATTCTATCTACCTCAAGCAGCATCTCCAATTCTATTAGCTGCAGCTTTCTCAAGTCCTCTGCGGGCATTCTCTTTTTTTCAGTTTCCATAACTTCTTCATGTACTCCTTTCAGGCTTATATTTTTCTGACCATATAGCAGGCACTCTCCCCTGTTTCCGTAAGCCTTGTCCATCCTTGCTTCTCATATAAGCATATCGCCCTATCGTTCTTCACATTTACTTCAAGCCGTATCGTCTTCATTCCCTTTTCCTTGCATTGTTTATACATTATTTGCAGTAACGCAGTGGCGATTCCACGTTTCCGATACGCTTCTTTTACCGCAACACTCGCGAGGTATCCCTCTTTTCGCTCCGTGTCATTGCAGTAGAAGCATATCAGACCTGCCGCCGCACCAGAAATTTCAACAATATACACTTCCGCATTTTTAGACAATTTCTCTGCATATTCGTGCAAATCTATGCTCCGCTTCTCAAGCGGTTCATAAAAGCTTGAAGTAAATTCCTCTAACAGCTCATAAATCCTGCTGCACTCATCAATCTTACAACACTTCATAACACTTCACCCGACTGTGCCTTCTCATATTGTGATTACATCCCGCCCCTCTAGGAACATCTGACACCATGCTTCCAGACTGCATGCTTTCCAGAACAGCTCGGATTCACCCCATGACGTATTCCCCAGCTTGTGATACCATTCCTTGAGAACCTCTGCGTCAAGAATCCCGCGTTTCTTCGTACCCGCTGCAATCACATCATAGAAATATTCTTCGAACCGCTTGTCCTTAAAGTAACGGTAATACGGAAGACCAAAGCCCATTTTCCTGCGATACGCAAACTCTTCCCCAAACACGTCCGCGCACACCTCTTTCAGAAGGTATTTTCCCTGCCAGTCTCCGTTCTTCTCATGTACCAGATATTCTTCCGGAATCAAAAAGGCAAAATCTATAAATTCATTATCCAATATCGGAACCCTATTTTCAATAGAATTTGCCATAGACATCTTATCCTGACAAATGAGCAGCTCCGGCAAATACGTCTTTAATGCATATTTAATCTGCCTGTCAAAATCCGTTCCATGATAGCTCCTGAACTGTTCCACTCTCTTTTCCAGAATTTCCCCTGCATCGTATTCCGGCAATATGCTTTTACAGAGTTCTGAGTTCGTCTTCTGCTGTGAGATTACTGCATACTCCGCAAAATCGTGTACTGTCTCCGGTTGGTTTTTGACTGTCTCAACGACAATTTTGCTCTCACTCTTTAAGCGTCTTGAAATTTCTTTGCCCTGCGTGAACATATAGTAGCCGCCTAACAGTTCGTCTGAGCCTTCCCCGCTGAGCAATACCGTAACATATTTCTTTGCTTCCTGTGTCAGCAGCATAAGTCCGATCGAGTTTGGTCTTCCTATCACGGAATCCGCATGCCATAAAGCCCTTTCATAGTTGCCGATGACATAATCCACGTCAATTACCTTCTTATGTGCCTCGATTCCTAAGATATCTTCCACACGGTTTATATATGGTTCTTCGCTAAATCCCTTTTCCTCTCCATCGAAGATAATTGAAATGCTGTTTTTTAACGGATTACTGCCCGGCTGTGCCGCAAAATATGTAACCAGAGAGGAATCTACTCCGCCGGATAACTGACATCCAACCTTAGCGTCACTGATTTTCTGCTTCTCTGTGCATTTATGCAGCTTCTCTTTCGTAAGCTCCTTCAACTCGTCAAGCGTGCGTTCCGCCCCCTGTGGTCTGACATATGTATCAATATCAAAGAACGTAGATTTTGTCACAGAGAAATTCCTAAGATCTACGGTAAGCATCTCACCCGGGCAGACCTGCTCTACCCCTTCCAAAAGAACGTGGTCGAGCGGTTTATAAAAGGTAAAATGCTCCGTCACCGCTTCCCTCTTTAGCTTCGGTCTAAAATCCTCCAGTGCCAAAAAGCATTTCAGCTCCGAAGCATACGCAAATCTGCTGTCAGTAAATGCATAATACAGTGGTTTTATACCCATTCTGTCGCGCAGCAGAAACATTTTCATTATCCGCAAATCGCAGATGCAGATACCGAACATTCCATTTAACAGACCTGCTGTTGTTTCGATTCCGTATTTTAAATATAAATACAGAAGGACTTCCGTATCAGTTGTACTCTTAAATCGCACACCATCATCGATTAATTCCTGTCTGTAATCATTCGCATTGTATATCTCACCATTAAAACTGAGTATGACCTTTCCATCCGGACTCAGCATCGGCTGATGCCCCTTTAGCGACAAATCCTGTATACTCAGCCGGTCAAATCCAATCATAACATCATAATTCTCATCACAGTCCTCGTACGGATGCAGATTGCGCGCCAATCCCTTTTTGGCGCAGACTCCGACCATACCAAAATCATCCGGTCCACGATGCTTTTGAATATCGACCATCCTAGATAGTTCCGCCGTGTTATGATCCGTTTTCCCATGCAAATTAATATAGCCTGCTATCCCGCACATACTATCCCTCCAAGTCCATCCTGTTCCTCATGTATACTTCATCCTGCAGATACTTCTTCTGACACACAATCTCAAATGTATTCTCTTTGTAATGATCCAGACGGTCAAACCAGATGTCTTCCTGATTCTCGATATTCTTAAGTTTCGTCAAAAAATCCTCCGTGATCCGCTCCTTCGGTATCAAAACCACTCCACAGTCATCACATACCATAATGGCATCGTCATACTTTTGATGGCGCTCCCTGCAAATTGCTGCATCAAGCGCCTCTTGGGGCTTGCGGTTAAAGCATCCGACCGGATTAAAGCCCCTGCACCAGATCGGATAATTCTCTCTGATCAATGCTGCCGCATCACGCATTGTTCCCTCAGCGACAACTGCCTTGCATTGCCTGTACAACAGAAGGTACTTGCTTACAAGTTCTCCAAAAATGGCTCTGTCGCCACAGCCGAAGTTCTGCACGAACACGATTACATTTTCTTCGATATCACAAATCTGCTCATGCACCGGCCAATTACTCTCATCATGGGCATATACCCATTTCACCCGTCCTGCGACATAATGTCCCCTATTTACCGGGCTTATACCGCTTAATGCTCCGCTTTTCCCCAAACAATCCGCCACCTCAGTAGTGCTCACACGGTTTCTTGTTAAATAGTCTATCATCTGCTCACTAATTTCTGACATCTTCTCCCTCCAATACAATACATACATTTTCTTCAATCTTTAAAATCAATCGATCCAGTTCTTCCCTGCTCTTAGCAACAGCAATGTAAAATCCCACTCTTGCGCTGTCATTTTCCGCCTTATGAATGATATCGCCGGGCTTGAATTGAAACTCATACAGGACAATCTGCGGAAGATTTTTCAGGATATCTTCCCCATCTACTCTGACGACCTTACCACCATTCCCCTGTACATCCCAAAACTTTAACACCGCACACTTTCCTGCTGCATCCACGGATTTTATGTGTTCCCCAGGCAACTGCGGCGCCCCCAGTGTGCCTTCTAACAACAGCTTATAATTATCAATCCCCGTCAAATTAGGAACTATATGAGAGGAGATAAAATTGCCTCCCCCTCTTGCACCAATCTCTATTAAAACAAACTCTTTCCCATTATACTTATATTCCGCATGTGTAAATCCAAATGGCAGTCCGCTCATCTCCACAAATCTGTCATTCTGCTCCCGCAGACGCACATAATCATATTCTTCATCCTCCTCTGAAAAATAAAGTTCACATGCTATATTCGGATTGTATGCATAATGCTTTTTCTTTGAGATTGCGAGCGAATAATGCTTCCCGTTCACGACAACACCATCAACCGTAAACTCTGTTCCCTCTATATACTCCTCGCACAATACTGCCTGATTTACTTTGGAAAATACGATTGCCTGCGCAAAATGAGGTTCTACCATTTCTTCCGATACAATCGTAAAAACCCCTCTGCTGCTATTGCTGTCCAGCGGTTTGATAATCATTTTCTTCTTTTCCAGATTCCGGAAGAATGCAACCGCCTCCCCAGCCGATCTGCACTGTCTGTACTTCGGATACGGCATCGCGTGTTCCCTGCAGAACTCCCGCATCAGATACTTATTCGTATACAGCGCCGCCAGCTTAGACCCTATTGATGGCAGTCCCAATTTTTCACTGACGTACGCGACGGTCGGCATTGCAATATCACACTCATCTGATAAGACGGCAATTACCTCATGTCTTTTTGCCACGTCCAGACAGAATTCCCTGTCCAAAATATCCCCCTGCTCGCATATATCCGCATAAGGGAACGCCGGCGAATCCTTATACGGATTCACACATACGACACAATATCTCTCTTCCTGTAATTTGCAAATCAGCGGAATCTGCGCCTTTGCACCGGGGATGACCATTATTTTCTTCTTCATTCTACGACTCCGTTCCCGCTTAGAACACACGACTTAACAATCTCCGTAATCCTGTCCAGCATTTCATATGGAAGTTCCGGATAAAGCGGCAATACAAGAATATTATCCCCCGCATATCTTGCGTTCTCCAATAAGACCTTCTTGTACTTATTCTTAAAGCACGCCGCATCCGCCGTAATCGGATAAAAATATTTCCTCGAATATATCTCCGCTTCTCTTAACTTGTCATAGACGAAGTCGCGCATACCCCCCCCCTGGTATTTTCCGGTTTCAAATAATACCGGAAAATACCCGTAAGAATATGTAACATTTTCCTCGTCACGTGCACACAATTTCAATCCCGGTATATTCCCAAGCTTTTCCGTGTAATATTCACTGCGGTTCTTTCTTTCGCGAATATTTTCCCCGAGATATTTTAGATTACACAATCCCATCGCTGCACAGAACTCATTCATCTTCGCATTGGCTCCGACCTCCGCGACAACCTCCTCCGAGCGTATGCCGAAATTTTTCAGGTTATACAGCTTCTTGTAGAGACCCTCCTCACGAAAAGTAATCGCGCCTCCCTCAATCGTATTGTAAACCTTTGTCGCATGAAAGCTGAACACGGATGCATCACCGAAATTGCCGACGCCAGTTCCATTCACAGTCTCTCCAAATGCATGCGCCGCATCATAGATTACCTTCAGATTATACTTATCCGCGATCTCCTGTATCCGCTTTACGTTGCAGATGTTCCCATATACATGAACCGGCAGAATTGCCACTGTCTTCTCCGTAATCAGTTCTTCTATCTTCTCCTCGTCTATCGTATAATCCGACAGCTTAATATCGCAGAATACCGGAACCAGCTTGTTACGAATAATCGCGTGTGTCGTCGATATAAAAGTAAACGGTGTCGTAATGACCTCCGCCCCTTCCGGAAACCCCATCGCCTGTAAGGTAAGCTCAAGCGCCATATGACCATTCACCATCAATGACAACTGCGGGACTCCCATATATTCCTTTAATCCCTGCTCCAAACGATTATGATAGTCTCCCATGTTCGTCAGCCAATGAGACTCCCACAGAGGTCTTATCATCTCCACATACTCTTCAAATTCAGGCATAGAGCTTCTTGTGACCAGTACCTTCTCATTCATCTTATATCTCCTTCGTATCGACAAAAGCCATTACAAAACGCTTCACTCTCTGTCCTGTAATGGCTTTTATAATAATCTCATATAAAATTAGGCAATGACCTCTCTTGCCGCCGCTCCAAGCTTCTCCAATTCCGGTCCAAGTTCGTTAAATGCATCCGCAATCTTCTGATCGTCCTTCGCCTTGACTGCCTCCCCGAGAGCAACGATCTTCTCATTGAAAACTTCCTTGGCAACCCGCTCTTTTCCCTCGTTGATCACATCCATCGTTGCATTAAACACCTGAATCTCCCAGTTAATTGCATTGATAATGCTGTCCTGAAACTTATCTGTGTCGTCCAGACGCTGTCCAGACAATTCCTTTACCAAAATTCCTATATTCTTGACTACCTTATCATTAAATTCGACAAGTGTCTCTAACGCTTCAATCTTTTCTGCTCTGTTATCCTCCATGATTCCACCTGACCTTACAGCCATTTCCTTTCCTTGTATTTATGTCTCTTTTATTTATCGGTCATTTTCTTCAAATACATTAGGGCGGTTTTACTTTGGTTCTTCCAAATTATTTAATATATATTCTATTACCTCTCTGACCGCACCGCCTCCACCCGGACGCTTTGTGACATAATCTGCAATTTCTTTGACTTCTTCCACTGCTCCCGGCACACTGGCAGAAAAACCCACTGCCTGAAGAAGCTCCTTATCATTTATATCGTCCCCCACATATGCCACTTCTTTCATGGTTATTCCTTGTTCCCTGCAGAGCTCCTGCACAACAGAAAGCTTGTCACTTACCCCCATCCTTAAGATGTCAAGCTTAAGCTTTTCTGCGCGGCGCGCTACAAGTTCTCTGTTCTCACCTGTGATAATGCCGCATAAAATTCCCCGCTCACGCATCAGCCGGAATCCCAGACCGTCGAGAGCAGAAAATTTCTTTAATTCATCCCCATTTTCGGAATAATACATGCCTCCGTCCGTGAGACATCCGTCGCAGTCTGTCAGAAACATCTTTATCTTCTTTACGCCTGCCCGCTCTCCCTCTTCCTGGGCATGCAGACGCCGCTCAAGCAGCATTTCTATCATCTTCCAATCAGACGGCTCGTCAATCTCAAAGAAGGTATCTTCGTCCATCTCCACTGCCTTGACTCTTCCGGAAATACGGTTCCCCGTCTCCAGCAGACGCGCTTTGGACGTGATATAGAAAGCCCCGTTCTCCACGCAATAACCCTCGAACTCCTGACGCCTTGGGCGATGAAAATAATCATAATTCAGCGCCTGCGCCGTACCGTCCGCATCCACAGACCAATTAAAGCGCTTCTGACGCACGACCGACAGCACACTGTCCGTATCTGCCTCTTCATACAACGCAAATCCCCTGTTCAAATCATCCGCGGTCAGAAGCGGCGATGTTGCCTGAATCAGCACAATATGATCGAAGTCGTAGTTCTCTGCAAACTCAAGCATTGCAGATTCCGTAGATGCCGTATCGGAAGCAGACTCGGCGCTTCGCCCAATCACTTCCAGCTTATCAAATACAGTATTCGTTTCTGCTTTCTGTATTTCAAGCAGCGTAGCACGAATCTTATCGCTGTCTGTCGCCACATACACCTTATCAATCTTATCGCAGCCGCAGGCTGCCGCTACGGTCCAATATACCAACGGCTTCCCGCACATCGACTTTATATTCTTGAGCGGAATGGATTTGCTTCCTCCCCGCACCGGAATAAACGCTATCGTCCTGTCATTCATGTCAACCTCTCCCTTGTCTATGGTCCTGCTTATATTTTATTCTGGAACTACTCGTACAATCGGACAAATTCATCCTTATCACAGATCTCTAACCCAAAGACCTTCTCCTCCGGCAGAATTGCAACGCCGGTAAACCATTTCCACACCGTATCAATATGCGGCGCCGCTACCCCAAACAATTCCGCTATGTCTTTTATAATCTTCAGTCCGTAGGAGAAATCCGCCACAAAATATCTGGATTCAAAATCCGGAATCCAGCCACCCTCTGTCTGCTTCATCGGAGAAGTCAGACCCTTGAATGCCTTAATACTTTTCAGTTTCTCTGCCATAGCCCTTGCATCATAGCTCTCATAGTATTCCCGCAATGATTTTACTTCTTTAAGCTCCAAAGGGATCTCTTCGCATAATGCCTGCAATTCTCCGTCACAGGCAATCAGCCATTCAGCAGATTCCACATCCCATTCCTCATAGAACAGAAAGTTTCTCGGATAGACAACGTCCTTACCGTAATCTTTGAACATCGAATAAAGCCTTGTTGTGTGAAGAATCGGATTCGACGGCGTCAACGTAACAGAAAGATAATTCGGCAGCAAGCTGCATGGCATATCAAACATCTTCTCAAGAACCGGCGCTATTTTCTCACCGGCATCTGACGGAATCGCCCCGAGCTCCAGCCTGCTTTTCCGCCCTAACATATAGACAGATTTCCCATATTCCTTTAACCGTGCGATGCTATGTACTCTCTGTAAACCAAACAGCACACATCCTGCATCAATGAGATGCCGGAATGCAAATTCTGCGCCGCCGCTTCCCGGCACCACCCCGATGTACTGTCCGCTTTTTATATAAGGCAGCAACTTTTCTGCCATCTCTTTAAATGTCTGAGCCGGCGTCACGATCCATACCATAACCGCATCGCATACCGCCTCCTGCATATCCGACGTGATTTTATATAGTTCTCCTGTAAGAATCCGGTGATCGCCGGGGTCATACACCTCAATTTCGCGGTTCCATTGTTCCGGTTTCGAGGTATATACTGTCACCTCATGACCTTTGGCAGCCATTTCTGCCGCCATCAGTGTTCCAATGTTGCCTCCCCCTATTATAGTAACCTTCATAATATACTTTGACGCCTCCCCTAATGTTCCGCTTTATGGCACCGTCTTAACCATCACAATCTTTTCTCAAGAGCGCTTAGCAGTTCATCATTATCCTCACGATCTCTTATCGCAATTCTGATGTACTGCTTTCCATTGTCAATCTTTCCGGTAAGATCCTTAATCAGAATGTTATCCTTTAACAGCTCTGCCGCCAAAGTTTCGCTGCGCTTTCCGTTCGTCAGCTCACACATAAAGTAATTTGCAGAGGACGGATACACCTTAAGTCCCTTTACCTTGCAGAGATTCTGATAAAAGCGTTTTCGTTCTTCTCTGATAAAAACCAGCGCCTGCTGGTAATCGTTTCTGTATTTATCTAATATCTGCATGAAAAACTCTCCTATAGAGTTAATGTTCCATATAGACACTTTCTTCTTCAATGCCGCTATCATATCTTCATCATAGCTCGCCAGAACTCCCAGCCGCAGTCCCGGTACCCCGTAGGACTTTGAAATGCTCTTAATCAGATACAGCCCCGGATATTTCTTCAAAATGCTCTCAGACATCATAGAAGCGTTTTCTTCATCCGCAAAATCGAGAAAACTCTCGTCCAGAATCAGCGCAGTTCCGGTAGACTTGCACCAATCCAGAATACGTCTGACTTCTTTCTTTTCCAGATAATGCCCGGACGGATTATCTGGATTGATCAGGACAAGTACACTGACCGGATGCTCTGTAAAATAGCCGCATACGCTCTCTGCATTATAGGAGAAGTCATTCTCCCTGCAATCATATACCACATACTCGCCTTTGCAGCGATTCGGATACTCTTCAAAAGTCGGACGGATCACGCCCACGTCTCCCTCTAATTCTGCCAAAAGCTCCTTAATCAGCTCTGCCGCTCCATTCCCAATCACAATGTGCTCCTCGGTCATGCCGAAGCTCTTGGCAGCCAGAAGGGTGTTGATCCGCATACCGGACGGGTACTGCCGAACCAATGCGTCAAAGCTTGACTTTATCTCATCCATCATCCGTCCAGTCGGGAAATATGGATTGACAAGATAACAGAAATCCTTCAGATGCGGGAAACGCCAGTAGCCGCCATACCTTGACGTCAAGGTCTTATAGCGTTCGACATCATCCTCAAGAAACAGCAGTTCCGCAATATCCAGATCCTGAATGTCATCAATTTCATACCACTGCTCACCGTGCAGACGTTTCGCCTTCATGGTATTCTTATCCAGCATCAGAATCAACTTGATAACCGTTTCATAATATTCATTATTCCCCATTACCTTTGCGTACGCTTCCAGGAACGGAACATAGACATTTCTCGAAAAGTCCGCACTAAGCTTATAGATATTTACCGTCTTATAATAGCGCTCTTTATCGGAGTACTTAAGCAGCTTTCCCGGAATAAAATCGAGAATATTATCCTCGTCGTCTACCACAATGCAGGTTCCGTCCATCCAGTTTTCAAATTTATCCACAAGCGCCAGCGTATCGCGCGTATCCTCAAGGATCAGGTCAATCAGGCTCTCCTCGAAAATCAAATCAGACTCCATCAGCAGTGTATCTTCCTGCGCCATCTGCTCTTTTGCAAGGGCAAGCGAGAAAATATTATTTGTTTTGTCATATACGTCATTGATAATATACTCTATCGGCGTATTTATGCCAAGGCTGTCCACGAACGCCATTAAATTATCACGCTGGTAGCCGACGACCATAATGATCCGTGACAAACCCTTTTTATCAAGAATCCGCAAAGCTCTCTCGACCAGCTTTACGCCTCCGACCTCCACCATGCATTTTGTATTTTCTTTCGTGAGTTTCCCTAAACGTTTTCCCATTCCCGCCGCTAAGATAATTGCCTGCATACCTTGTCCTCCATGACTTAAACATATAATTTTCCTGTTGATACTTTATCACAAAATTCCTCTACACTCCCCGTGAAGCCAACTGCTGCAATCTGCTTTTTCAACTCGTCCTCCATGTGTCCATAGAAAGGATAATCGTGTGCCGCCGCACCTTTGACCGGCGTCATATAGTCACCGTACAGTGTTGTCAGAACACTGTCATACTCTTTGGGCGCCGGAATCTCCATGTTCTCAAAAGGCAGATACACCACCTCATCAAACCATTCCTTTTTGAAATGAAAACGCTCCTTATCAATCCAGAACTCATACTCCGTCAGTTCCTCTGCTTCTTCAATCCGGCATAAGGAACTGACTGCATCCAGCATACGCCAGATCCAGTTCCTGCTTCCCTCGCCCCTTGGTATCTGCATACCTGACATCTGCTCGAGTGTCTGTAATGCACACTCTAAACTGTGCTGCTCCTCCAACATCTCCCAATCCCGCAAAAGCGGGATTCCATGTCGAATAATATCTTTCTGCAATTCCGCCTGCTTTGCATCCTTCGGAATCGCATCCAGCGGAAAAATATCAATTCCCACCCGCTGATAAGGGAATCCGTGAAACCGCTTCATATAATCGTTAAAATTCCACAACTTCTCGTCTGCAATCACCCGAAGTTGCGGAACATATGCCGCTTTCTGCAGGCGCTCGCTCCCCGCATACATACCGGCAACTACAAATCCATATGGCAATTCCTTTGGCAGAAGCTTTATCAGCCTGTCATACTCGTCCCTTTTCATGCATATATCAATATCATCATCCCACGGAATAAATCCCTTGTGCCGAACCGCTCCGAGCAATGTTCCTGCATCCGCAAAATACTGCAAGCCGTTCTTCCTGCACACATCATCTATAACGCCCAGCACTTCCATCTGTGCCGCCCACGCGCGCTTCATCATCTCATCTATTTCAAATCCATCCCGTACTTCCCGTCTCAAAAAATCTTTTGAAAAATTCATCTAAGCATCTCCTCAAAATTCTATATATATATTTCGTCCATTTTTGCCGATATAATTAGTATATATTTTGTCAGAATACTTTTAAGGAGCTATATTATGAATTTTCCAGAAAATTTTTTTCAAGATGAATACCGTTCGGACTTTCTTGTACCGGAGATGATGAAACGCGCATGGGCGGCTGAATGCGAAGTCTTAGAAGTCGTTGTCAATATCTGTGACAAATACCACCTGCAATATTTTGCCGACTGTGGCACTCTGCTCGGCGCGGTCCGCCATAAAGGCTTTGTTCCCTGGGATGATGATATTGATATCGCACTCAAGCGGAAAGACTATAATACCCTCCTTTCCGTTCTTCCAAAAGAGCTTCCAGAGGGATTTCTCGTGGACGGGCTGCATGCCTCCGATCCTGCGCAGAGACTGCGGACAAACATCGGACACACCTCTATCAAGACAGATAAACACTACTGGTCCATTCGGGATTATATCAAGCGTTTTCATGGTTTTCCTTTCCGCGGAACCAGTATTGATATTTTCCCGCTTGACTACATTCCCCGCGACCCGGATACCGCACTTATACAGAAATTTCTGTTTCAAAGCATCCTCTCACTTCTTCACGATTTTGATACTTTAACGGAAGACATTCGCGAGGCAAAGCTGGCAGAAATCGAAGCAAATGCAGGTGTTACGCTTCCACGGGACGAAACCACCAAGCTGTCTTTGCACAATCTTATGGAGGCGCTTGCATCCATGTTTGATGAGAGTGAATGCGATGAGGTAGACTATTATTTTCGAGTTGCCTTTGATGGCAAACAACATTTGAAAAAAGAATGGTTTGATGAGGTAGTCTATCTTCCCTTCGAGACATTTAAGATTGCTGCGCCCAGGAATTACCACGAAATATTGACTGCGTACTATGGTGATTACCAGATACCAGTCAAATTCACTCAGGCACATGGCTATCCATTTTATGCAAAAGGTGAGCAGGAGTTAAAAGAAACACTGGCACGGCAGGGATTTCATGGCAGCATCAACGATTTCATCCGAAACATTGATTCCTTCCATATTCTTGATTCCAGACACTCATAAAGGAGTTTGACATCATGAAGTTTTCACCGGAATTTTTTCAGGACGAATATCGAAGCGGTTTTCTCGTTCCTTCGATGATGAAACACGCATGGGCAGCCAAATTAGAACTGCTGCAAATAATTATTGATATATGCCGCAGGCATGATCTTAGTTATTATGCTGATTACGGTACATTGCTGGGCGCCATCCGTCATCAGGGCTTTATCCCCTGGGATGATGATATCGATATCTCCTTAAAAAGGCCAGACTATAACAAACTGATCCAAATTCTTCCCCGGGAGCTGCCTTCGGGGATTGCCCTTGCAGGACTCTACGCAAAGGATGATTCCCTGTTTTTGCCGACGAGTCAATCCTTGGTCGTAACCGTTTCCTCTGCGTGGAGTCTTTCTGACTACATGCAGCGTTTTCACGGTTTTCCATACCGGAATATGGGAATTGATATCTTTCCGCTCGACTACATTCCCGTCGATTTGGAATTGGGAAAGCTGCAGAAATATCTGACACAGAAAATTATTGTATGTGCCCGTGATTGGAACCGCTATGATCCCTCCGAACAGGAACGGAATATCAGGGAAATCGAATCCCTGTGCAACGTCACCCTTACACGCGATTCCCATATATTGCGAAGTCTGATGCTTTTACAGGATTCCATACATTCTTTATATACTGAATCCGAATGCCATAGCATAACGAATTACAGTCTGTGGTGCCTGCAGGATAACGCACCCATGAAAAAAGAATGGTTCAGCGAGACTGAGGCGGTTCCTTTTGAAAATATGATGATTGACATACCAAACGGCTATCACGAAATTCTGTCTATTGAATACGGCGATTATATGACACCGGTTCAAGCCCCATCTCTTCACAATTATCCGTTCTACTCTGCGGAAGAGCACGCTGTAAAAAGCTGGCTGGACGCCCACGGCTACACAGGCAGTATCGACGATTTTGTGAAAGAGCATTATTCCGAATAACGTAAGGAGACTATTTTCATGAAGCAAGTGCTGGAACAGGCCATAGTACGCCAGGACATCCCGGAAATCGAAACATACTTAAGACAATACGAGGCAGAAAATCCTACTGATTTTGATATCTATTCTTACAAAATATCACTATCTTTGCTTAAGGAGGAGCACGAGACAGCCTACCTTACTGCCCGGGAAGCCGTTGCTCTTAACCCCTTCGACATAGAAGCAAACTATAATCTAATGGTCTGTGCCAAATTGACAGAGCATTATGCCGCTGCCTATCAGGCGCTTCTTATGGTGCAGTTCCTACAGGCAAACTACTCCATATCGCTCATCGACAGCGATATTCTAAAACAGCAGGCACTGGAATTACAGACATTAGCTTTGGATATTCCTCATCTAAAAGATGCTGTTTCTTCTATCGATTACAACCACCATTTTGCATCACAGGACCCTTTTAAACAGTACCATGGCAGCTTATGCGGCAAACTGCTGCAATTACGTCACAACGAATTATATTATACCGGATTGGCGGATAACCAATATGATGCCTACTTTGATCCGTCTTTTATCAAAGACCCCGTCCATGCAAAATGCGAATTATTCCATGTCGACAAAATAACTGACAGCTATGAAGTTCCCAAAAGCCTTGGAAACGTTCTGTTACCTGTCTGCCTGAATTATGATGCCCGCCAAGAAGAGGATAACTACATACTCGACCTATCCAGGTCTTCAAAGATTTTCTATATGGAACCCGCCAGGGAAAAATACAGCTATCTTCCCATTGAAGACGGCGCTGTGCTGCGAACGGGGTATCCTGCCGTCTTTGGCACGCCGATTCCTCTGGAACACAAGACACTTAATGATCGTAAACGTCTTGTATTAAGCATTTTTATTGACAGCTTTAATTATTACCTTGTAAAGGAAATGGGGTTGGAAAACCTAATGCCGGAAACCTACCGGTATTTTCAGGAGGGTGTGATCTGCAATCAGTATTATTCCGGTTCCGAATGGACGCTTCCCTCCATTGCAACCTACTGGACAGGAAAGCATTCGGGACACCACATGAATCTCATGGAGAATTATCGTTTCGATTTCATGAAAGATTCCAAGGTATTGGCAGAATATTTCCATGATGCCGGGTATGTCACTGCAAAGATTGGCGGAAATGATGCTGTGACTCCATGGCAGGGATATATGCGTGGGATTGACCGCTTTATCTACCAATCCACGCAGGCGTTCCGCAAAAAAGAAGTGATCACGGATACCATCCAACATCTGGAAACCTTTAAAAACACCTGTCAGTATGTATGGATCGATTTGGTGGATCTGCATCATATTGCAGGCAGCTTTATGCGCTCGATTCAGGTGCAGTCAACGCTTCCCCTTGCAAAGCGGGCTGTTGACAACGATATCCAGACCTCCGTGAAACAAACATACAGTCCTAACCGGAAGGATATCTATATTCAGGAATTACGTGAGTTAGATTTTTATCTGGGTATTTTATATGACTACCTGTCCAAAACATACCGGGACGAAGAAATCATTATCTCCCTGTTTTCCGACCATGGAACCTCATTTATGGTAGAGGACAACAAGCCATTTCTGTCTGAACAGCGTCTTAATGTACCGCTGATGATCCGGGGTGCTAATATTACGCCGCATACCTGCAATGAGCTTATTGAATCTGCTGATTACACAGCTATCCTTTGTAAGCTTGCAGGTATTCCGTATGATTTTAACGGAACAGATTCCAATCTGCCGGTTACTTTCGGCGGCACGTCAGAACGCGACTTTGCATTTTCGCAGAGCATTTTCGTAGGCGATCCCTACCGGGCTGCTTTGCACGGAAAAAACATTCACTATTACATGGAAACAGAGAAATCTGTCTCACCGTGTCTTCGCATTGATTTGAGCAATAAGACAAGTCTCCTCACAGATGATGAAGGGAATATCATTCACAATGAATCCTTACTGGAGAAATGCGAATCTATCGTAAAAAATGAAATCCGCCATCTTGTGATTCATCCGGTCAACGAAAAAAGAAGTAACTCACAGTGAAATTTCACTGTGAGTTGCTTCTTTTTTTCTGCACTTGCTTTAGCTGCTTTTTATAGAAAGGATAATCATGCTTCTGCCCGCCTCTCACCGGCGTCATATAATCTTCTCCATATTGTGCCTTTAGCACCAGGTCCCAACCGATCGGCACCGATATCTCCATCCCCTCAAAACGCATTGGCACTGCCTTTGCGTATGCCTCCTGTGGGACATGCCAGCGCTCCTTCTTCAGTGAAGTATGCAGCTTGGTAAGCTCGCCTTTCTCTTCCTCATCATACATCGTGCGAATGCCTTCCATCAAATTTGCCAACTGCCTTTTTAAATCGCCTGCGCGGTCTAACGTCACCCCGCACAGTTCTTCCACAGATTTTAATATCTTTTCCAGCTCCTCTGTCTTTTCCTCACACGATGCCCATGCACTTCTCACAATCTTATATAGATTTTTCTGTATCTCCAGCTCCTCCTTATCCTCAGGCATATAATTGAGCGGAAATATGTCAACTCCGCAGGCAAATGGACAGCCGTACCATTCTTTGAGCCATTCCGGCGAAACATTTACCTTGTTGGAATTCACCACTCTCGCAAAAATCTCATTATATTCATCATATGTATAAAGCGAGAGCACTTTAAAGCTCTCCGGAAGTTCCGCTGGCGCAACCTCTAAAAAGCGCCTGTAATCGCGGGGTTTCATACAAATATCCATATCATCATCCCACGGGACAAAGCCATGATGCCGCACCGCGCCAAGCAACGTACCACAATCCGCAAAATAAGTAAGATTATATTTCTTACATACCCGCCCGATTTCATCTAACACCTTCATCTGCGCAGCCCACGCCCGCTTCATCATCTCTTCTACATAAAAGCCGTCCCGCTCTTCTCCCTCAAAATACTTCTCCGAAAATTCAATCATATCTTTCTTCCTTAATGTACTTTACTCAACAGTAATTTTATAATATTCATTGTACCATTTATTTCAAAATGGTACAATTACAATAAAAATGGGAGTATCGAAATACTATGAAAATACTTTTTTTAGACAGTCCCTCTTTTGGCAAGCTTGATTTACTGGAAACTTTTTCGCAGAAGGGATACGAAGTACAACTGTTTAACCACGATAAGCTGCACGATTACTGCTGCAAGGAATTTGACGACGCTTTCGATGACTTTGTTGCAGATCGAAGCTACGACTTTGTCTTTTCCCTCAACTATTATCCGTCGATCTCCAACGGCTGTAACCGAAATCATCTGAAATACCTCGCGTTTGTCTATGACAATCCTCTGGTATCCCTGTACTCCTACACTTTGATCAACCCATGCAACTACATCTTCCTTTTTGACAAAGCCTGCTATCTCGACTTTGCAAAGGAAGGAATCGAGACGGTACACTATCTGCCCCTGTGCGCAAACACCGACCGTCTTAGCGCAATGCAGCTTCCTGCGGACAAGCGTGCCATCCTCTCAAGCGACGTTTCCTTTGTCGGCGCGCTGTACAATGAGGATCACAATTTCTTAGACCGCATGACCGATCTGGACGAATATACGAAGGGCTACATTGACGCTATCATGAAATCGCAGTTAAAGGTAAACGGCTATTTCTTCATCGAGGAGCTTCTGACGCCGGAGATTATCGCCTCCATGAAGAAATCCTTAGCATACCACACACAGCCCGGCGGTACGGAATCTGACGCCTATGTGTATGCGAATTACTTTATCGCCAGAAAGCTTACGTCCTTAGAACGTCAAAATATCCTAAAAGAAGTATCAGAAAGGTTCGACACCAAATTATATACCCACAATGCCACGCCGGAAATTCCGAAGATTCAGAATATGGGAGCGGTAGATTATTATGATGTCATGCCGCACGTATTCAAGAACAGCAAGATCAATCTGAATATTACACTGCGCAGCATCCGTTCCGGTATGCCGCTTCGCGCATGGGATATTCTCGGGGCAGGCGGTTTTCTGCTCAGCAACTATCAGGAAGACTTCTTTGACTTCTTTGTTCCCGGAGAGGACTTTGATTTCTTCGACGGGACAGACGATCTGATGTCCAAGACCGAGTACTATCTTTCACACGAAAAGGAGCGCGAAGACATTGCTGAAAATGGCTTCCGCAAAGTGGCAGAAAACCACACCTACCTGCACCGTGTAGACGCCATGCTAAGAACTGCAGGCTTTTAATATCTTTTCCATCTGCTGGCGGAACGTATAATATTTCTGCACCGTCTCAAATCCATGACGCGCTATACGGTTCCGCTCGCTTTCATTCCTCAGATAATAGTCCGCCTTTGCATACAGATCCTCGATACTCTCATAAACCGCAAAATCTTCTCCGAGCGTAAAGTATTCCGGCATCTCCGCCTGGAAATTGGTCAGAAGAAATCCGCCGCATCCCAGCACATCGAAAACCCGGAGCGGAATACCGCTCTGAATAATTTTCAAAGAAATATTTAAGTTCACCTTGCTGGATTTAAACACTTCCGGCATCTGCTTATAATAATCGGCATATCCCATGTATTCTGCCTTGCCGAGACGCTCATCCTTATCCGTAGAGTACAATTTTACCGCGTAGTGATTTGACAGCAGCGCCAGCGCCATATAGCGCTCCCTGCCTGTAATCTCACAAGCCATCATAAATTCCAGTTCTTCCCTGTTTATAGACGCCGTACCGTTTGAAGCCTTATGATAGCATTCGTTCAGCTTCTTAAGGAGCGCATCGTCCAGCAGCTCCCCTAAGAAATACCCACCGTACACCTTCATCTGCGCCCGGATGATTCCGTCCAGATAACCTCTTAAATATTGATCCAACGGTCCCAGATAATAATTGTATTCCGTCTGATAAAGTTTTCCGACCAGAGACAAATCCGCGCGGTATTTACTCTTTGCCGTATATTTCTGAAATGTGTCTACATCCGCCGCCAAGGGCATATGATACGCCGCGATTCCCTGCTTTGCATAACCATCTGCCTGTACTCTGTCAAAGAAGAAAATCCGGTTGCAGGAATTTTTCATGGACTCGGTATTTCGAATGTGAACCGGCGCATCATACACCCACGACACATACAAAATTTGCTCCCTCTCGCACACCAGTGACACCAGCGGCGCATAGTTAATCGAAAACACCATATCATACCGCTTCGCTTTTATTTTGCTCTCAAGCAAAGCGACCATTCCGGTGTCCGTCTCCCAGTCCGTCTGTTGAAAGAAAACGGCATCATACTCCACACCCAACTGCCCAAACGCCCGCTCTACCCCTTTATTCATAAAAGAATGCCACTGATAGAATAATACTCTCATCTGCTCCTGCTCTCTTCCTCAATTATTTCCAGCAATTCCTTCGCACGCACTTCCCACGTCGCCGTCATGCGCGCTTTTCTTTCCGCCGCCTCCGCAAGACTTTTTCGCCTGTCCTCATCACACAGCAGTTCCGTAAGAAGCCTCGGCAAATCTCCTAGCTGCTGCAAGTTAAATAGTACTGTCTCTTTCCCGTAAAACTCTTCCAACTGCGTACTGTAATCGCTGACGACTACCGCGCCCGCGAGCATACTCTCCGCAATGCGCTCCGTAAAGCCATCCTTATGCCACGCCATAATGTTCAGGGATATTTTTGATTGTGTAAGCACCCGCACCGCATCTTCCCCGTAGACTGCCTCGTGCATTTTCAGAAACGGATTTCCCGCAAAAGGACTGTCCTTCCACGAATCCCCAAATACATGAAGCTCTATCCCCGCCTTTAGAATCTGCTCCACGGCTTTTTCCCGGTAATAGTACATGATGCACTGGATGACCGCTTTTAAATCGCCGAACAGTTCCAGGAACGCTTCCTGACTAAGCCTGATTTTGTAATAATCCAGCGCCCTTTGAAAGGCATCCTCGGCAGTGCTGTTTGGCGATTGCTTCATATAGAGCAGAAACCGCGCTGCCAAAAACTTTACTTCCGGTACACAGTCTGCGATCACTGCCAGTTTTTCGCGATAGTTTCCATATGTACCAAGAAACGCAACATCGTAAATCCGGCGCACACGCCCCTCTGCTCTCCCCTCTGCACCTTCCGGTTCTCTTCCTCCCGGCGGCAGCAAATATGCTCCCTTTACCCCGGTATCATACTTTCTGACAAATGCCGTATAATTCCGGTCATGCGTCAGGACATAATAACGCTCCGGCACATGCCTAAGCTGCTCCTGCATCCAGATGGGATGGTCAAAAATAAAATTGTATTTCGGACCGCCGATCCGGTTCATAAGACTGTCCTTACTGCCCTTTAACTGTGCCGACAATATCCACGCCTGAAATCCGACGGAAGCCTTGTAACGCTTTCCAAGCAAACGGGCAAGCCCCTGCACATCCTCCGCCTCCGTATCGTAAAATTCTATACGGTTTCCCAGTTTTTCAAGCGCTTCTGCAAGTTTCTCCGCAAATATATTCAGAATGTTATAGCAGCATGAAGCCCCACGGTAAACCAGAATCGGCTGAGTCGCGTCAAAATAGTAAAAATACTGCTCTCTATGCGCTATCATATCTTCCAGAAACTGACCAGCCGTCCCTGCGCTTTCTGCTGTCAGGCCTTCTTCCAGCACGGCTTCCAGAACTGCTTCAAATAATCCGCGCTCCCTTAAGAACTCACTGTATCTTCCCGCGATGTAAGCGTCCACGCAGAAATCTTTCCATATAGCCTTAGGCATCCTCGCATCTTTATCTTCCCCTATGGCGCCTCCGCTTCCGCGAACGTTTCCTTCACAAAGGTTTTCTTCATTTTCCCTCTGCCCGTTCCGGGAACGCCCCCAAAATTCCGTCTCTCCAAACGCTGCAAAGGGAATCTGCACAAGTTCCTCTTTTTCTGCCACGCGAAGCGCCAGCTCATATTCCCACTTTGCCGGAAGGCGCGTATTTCGCCCGCCTGCCTCACGCAAAAGCTCTGCCTCCAAAAGAATGCCGTTTTCCGTGATCCGTTCATCCAGCAGGACTTCTTCCATCGTAAGCGCCCTGCTATCCGCATCATTCCATGGACACGCCGCCCGTATGCCGCGTTCCTCTAATGCCGTTGTAATTGCTTGCTCCGTCACGGGAATCGTCTTTCCCTGATACAGCCACAGATATTCTCTCATGCTTGCTTTCTGCTTTCTCCATCTTACTTTTGTCTGGCGCTGAATATATATTGAAATGCATCAAAAAGTCCACTTTCCGCTATATGCGGCAGTTTACAGAGTGCATCAAACAGTTCCTGTTCTTCCGTTGTCATCCCTTTTTCATATGTAGATACAATAAGATTCTCTATTTTCATTCCACAACGATAGAACATTTCTGCAATGCTGTCCAATGTAAAAAACCTAACATGTGTCCTGTCCAAAATTCCTGCATCCTCATACTGGAACTTTCCCTGTAGCAGCGGGATCAACACGGATTTATGCATAATGTTTGGAATACTGCATAAAAATTTTCCATCCGGCTTTAAGTACGGAAGCATTTTTTTTAGTATTTTTTCCGGATCATATAAATGCTCCAATACATCCGCAAATATAATATAATCAAAGCTTTCTTTTTCGTAGGGCAGTTCCATTGTTTCGATATTGCCCTGAATGATATCAAGATAATTCGCTCCAAGCCGCGCCACGTTTTCTACCGATTCAATTCCCGCTGTTTTCGCTTTTGGCCACAGATATTCTATCTTTGCAAGTGTTACTCCCATACCGCAACCAATTTCAAGAACAGAGATCGCCTCCTCTCTATCCTTCTCTATCTGCCCGATGATCTGATTTCTGCCGTTTGTGTAATACCCGAGGTCAAATCCCCATTTCTCTTTAAACAGTTCCGCATTTCTATGAAAAATACGCTTCCACGAACCCCGATTCTGACCATCTCCCTGCCCATAATGATAGATAAAACTATTATGGCATAA
Organism: Roseburia sp.; assembly: GCA_017937095.1. Taxonomy (GTDB): domain Bacteria; phylum Bacillota; class Clostridia; order Lachnospirales; family Lachnospiraceae; genus Roseburia. The sequence goes on from JAGBEG010000004.1 coordinate 30,435, forward strand.
CAACAATTTCCAGCCTGCATACTGCAGTCTTACGCAAAGATCATCATCCTCGTAATTTCCCGGAGAAAAGCGCTCATCCAGCATTCCAGCTTCATCTAACGCCCTGCGTCTGAGCATCAATGCAAATCCGATAAGGCGTATTTTCTTTTCGCAGGCATGGCGCATCGGAATATTAATCTCAAGCGCGTATTTTTGATACTGCTTTACAGTATCAAACTGTTCTTCTACCCGCTGATCATTTCCAACATAATTTGACACACTGCCTGTTGCCCCTGTCTTCTCTGTCTCATACAATGCCATCCTGAGCCAGAAAATTGCGTTTGGGAATACAATCGTATCGTTATTCAAAAGCAATATATCATTCTCCGGCGCTGCCGCTTTGATTCCCTGATTGCATCCTCCCGGAAATCCTCTGTTTTCTGCATTACAGATAAGCTTGATATCCTGCTGCTTTTTCAACCATTCCGTGATTCCGTCTGTAGAAGCGTTATCCACAACGACCAGTTCATACGCCATGGAACCGCTGTTCGCCCGAATACTCTCAATACATTGCTTACAGATATCTTTACAATTATAGGACAGCAATACAATGGAATAATTTCTTACATTCCACTCCTGCTGCTCCTCCAGCCTTGTTTTATACTGACGTATAAATTCCAAATCTTCTTCGCTCTCGCAATAAAATTCTGCGTTTTCATAACACAACCACGCTTGATTTATATTCTGAAGCTCATAATAATTTCCCAGCAAAAAGTAAAGCTCATAATTCTTGTAATTAAACTTTAAGCCCTCTCTGATATACTCATATGCTTCCTCACGTTCGCCTGCTTCTATGTATGTTGTCGCTGCCAGGATTGCCAATACGTCATCTATCGCCTGCCCACTGCATCGAATATTCTCCAATTCCTGCTCCGCAGCAGACCAATCCTGACTATTCACATACTCCTGCAATCGCTCGTAACCCATCTGCATTTCCTCCTATCCTTATTAATTTTTATCGGCAATTTTCCGATATATTATTAGATAAGCACAAAATTTCAACCATGGAGGGTATTATGAATAAATATGAAAAGCCATATGTCATCGCAGAGGCAGGCTGTAATCACAAAGGCGACATGGAGATCGCCAGGGAGCTGATTAACGTCGCCGCTATGTTCTGCCACGCGAACGCTATTAAATTTCAAAAGCGCTGTCCGAAAGAGCTTTTGACGCCGGAGCAGTACAATGCCCCTCATCCCAATCCCTGCAATTCCTACGGGGACACCTATGGTGCGCATCGTGAGTTTCTGGAGTTTTCAGTCGATCAGCACGCACAGTTAAAGGAATGGTGCGAGCAGGCAGGAATCACATACGCTACCTCTGTCTGGGATATGACTTCCGCAAAGGAAATCGCCGGATTAAAGCCCGAATTTATTAAGATTCCTTCGGCATGCAATACACATTACGAGATGCTGCAATGGCTGTGCGACAATTATCAGGGAGAAATCCAGTTATCCTTCGGTATGACGACCCACGAGGAGGAAGAGCAGATTGTCCGGCTGTTCGAAGAAAACGGACGCGCCAAGGACCTTGTGCTTTTCAACTGCACTTCCGGTTATCCGGTGCCATTTTCCGACATCTGCCTATTGGAAATTGAACGCATGAAAGAACACTACGGTTCACGCGTGAAAAAAATCGGCTTCTCCGGTCATCACCTCGGTATCGCTGTCGATGTTGCCGCTTACACCTTAGGTGCAAGCGTCATTGAGCGTCACTACACCTTAGACCGTACCTGGAAGGGAACCGACCACGCGGCTTCCTTAGAGCCGGACGGCGTGCGCAAGCTCGTCCGCAATCTGAACGCGGTCTACGATTCGCTTACCTACAAATCCGAAGAAATCCTTCCGATCGAGCAGGTACAGCGTGATAAATTAAAATACAGAAAACATTAAATTTTCCATAAAGGCAGGTTCTCCCTATGATTAGACTTTGCACCGGTGAAGTATACACAATAAATGCCGATGATTATAACGACGATGAATTAATTTCCTGGTTTTCTGACAATCATGAAAACGCATTGATTCAGCTTATAGCTTCCAACGGAACATACGCAGGCATGATTACATATTCTGCCGACTCGAAATCCAGCGACAGACAGTTAGTAAAATGCTCTTATTGTATTCCGTTAAACCGGGGTCTTTTTGACAATGCAAAGGTTTTCTTCGAAAAAACAGGACTGGAATACTGTCCGATTGTAAATGCAGACGGACAGCTTGAATTATTCTGCTATAACGACGACCACAACGCATGGAACGAATTGGAAAAATATGTTGCACAAATTGCTGAAATGAAGCATCCCACAGGAATCTTTGAAGACTATCCGGCTCTGAATCTATGGGGACTGAATGAAATCGGATTTCATCTTGCCTTAATTTTCGAGCATGACCCGGATTTAAAATTATGCTGCATCGGCGAGTATTGGAAGTATCTGGGTTTTCCATCCGCAGTAACAGGCGATACAGACGGATATGACGTCCTTTTGGAAGGGAATTATGCACTTCCCGTCGACGAAATGGGCTATTGGAAGCATGATGCTGTTGCTCCGTCCGTATTTGAAGACTTAATCCACAGGATGAAGCATAATATCCATAGCAAGCACGCTTATGGCGACAGATTTTGCTCTGTTTCCGAGGGACGTTCACTTCTGCGCGAGAAAATCATGAGCGGTCAGCCCTTCTGTTCCGGTCGTCTTGGACATACCGAGGGTTGGATTGCAATGAAATATATCAACTCTCTAAACTATGATGCAAATTCTCTCTGGTGGCTTTATCATACCAGTGGATTTTTCTCAGAGAACGGCTATCAGGCAGCAGATGTAAATCTCTACGCCCAGAAAACGACGGAAGCGCTTTCCAATATGGATATTCTCTTTTCACAGTTTGACGACAGTATGTGCGCAATTAACCGCTGTCTTCCTGACGCTTCTCCTATCTTCCGATTCGAAGGGCTTTGGCATGATTCCCCTCATTCAGATGATGACACTTCATGGGTTGAGGCACTGGCAGGAAAAAAGGTTCTGGTCATTTCTCCATTTTCGGAGACTGTCAAAATGCAATACGCGAAGCGGGAACTCCTGTTTTACGGGAATCAGATTTTGCCGGAATTTGAGCTGATTCCATTCCAGATGATTTCGACACAATACGGGAATAAGTGTGGCTTTAGAAACTTCTTTGAGGCATACGATACGATTCTGGCGAAAATATCTGACATTGATTTTGATATTGCATTAATCGGAGCCGGCGCATATGGCTTCTTACTCGCAAGCGATATTAAGAATATGGGTAAACAATCCGTGGAATTATGCAGCTATTTAATGCCGCTGTTCGGCATTAAAATAAAGCGTAATCTGACCGAACCTCATATCAACAAGTTTTATAATTCGTATTGGAGCTTCCCAACGGAAGAACCCATCGCTAATTACCGTCAGATCGAGAACGGCTGCTATTGGCGATAAGCTGCGGAACGACCATCGAATTACCTATATTTATTGAGAACGAGGATTTCCATGAATATACTATTTTATCAATACGGCAGCATTTGTGAACCGGATATCATTGAGGGCTTTGAAGAATTGGGCTTTCATGTGGACTCCATTTCAGATGAGATTACAGACAAGACCCTGACCGGAAAAGAGCAGATTCAGCTCATTCATCAGGCGCTTTCCCAAAAGGATTATCAATTCGTCTTTACCGTCAATTTCTACCCGGCTATCTCGGAATGCTGCAATATCTATCATCTGCCATACCTGTGCCTGATTGTTGACAGCCCTGTATTAGAGCTTTATTCGGATGCAATTAAGAATCCCTGTAACCGTATTTTTCTGTTTGACCGCGCACTTTATGAAGAATTTGCCCCCAGCAATCCAGACTGCATCTTCCACATGCCGCTGGCTACCAACATCAGGCGCTGGGATGCCGTTCTATCTAACGCTTCAGCGTCACAGAAGTCTGCGTTCGCCTCGGATATCTCCTTTATCGGTTCTCTTTATTCCGAGAAATGTCCCTACTATGAATTAAATTTTTCTTCCGATTATAGCAGGGGCTATATTGAAGGACTGCTGCAGGCGCAAAAGAAGGTATATGGCTATTTCTTCGTCGAGGAGGCATTGGATGACGCTCTGGTAAACGACATTGTCTCACATACGCCAACTTTCTATCAGTTTCCGGAGCGCTCCCGCAAGAATTACCGTGCCGCTTTAGCGCAGTTCTATCTCGGAGCAAGAATCACAGAAATGGAACGTACCGAAATGCTTTTGGCACTCGGCTCACGTTTTTCCGTTGACCTGTATTCCGGCAGTAAAGCCTCCCATCTTCCGGTACATTGCCGCGGACGTGTAAAGACCCATACGGAAATGCCGCTTGTCTTCCATGAAAGCCGCATTAACCTGAATATGACTGCGAAATCTATCCGTTCCGGTGTTCCCTTGCGTGTCTGGGACGTGTTAGGCTGTGAAGGCTTTTTGATTTCTAACTACCAGGCGGAAATCCCGGAGTATTTTGTTCCCGGTGAAGATCTTGTCCTATATTCTTCCAAGGAAGAGCTGCTTGATCTTACCGATTATTATCTTTCTCATTCTGCCGAGAGAAAGGAAATCGCACATAACGCCTATGAGAAAATCAAAATGCATCATACCTATCCGGTTCGGCTCACGGAAATGTTAGAAACAGCATTCCGGCTCTAGCCGACTGCTGCCTCTATTGTAAATCCGTGCCGAATCTTTTATGCTATTAACACAAAACACATCCAGGAGGACAAAATCATGCAAACACCACAGTGCGAAATGCAACAACTCATTAACACCTGCATCGAAAACCGGGACTTTAACGCCGCGCGCGAATGTCTAACGATATATAAGAGTTCTTTTGGCTGCGATTCCTTCTATGAATCCTGCTCCGTTTCGCTTATCGCTTATGACGGTCCAAAGGTAACGCTGATTGGTCTGGATGTCAGCGATTTTACTCTTGAAGATTATTTTTCCTCGGAAACCTACCGAAATCTTGAATTTGTTCAATTTGCAGGCAGCGATTATATCAACGACCTTGCCTCTTACCTTCCGTCATGCGATAGTAAATATTTTTGCTTTCTGGAAGAGAATCAGCGCTATGAATCCTCCCGTATTGCTTCCATGGTTTACCATATGGAACAGACTTCGGGGCTGGATGCCGTTGTCTGCACCCGCAATCACATTGACGATAGCGGAGCTGTCATTGCACATCCGGATTACGCCTACGAGGAAACACTGGGAAATAAAATTCTTGCCGGAAAGCTTCTTCTTGAATACTCCATTAACGCAAATGTGAATCTTTACGGAATCCCGTCAACGCTGATGTTATCCGTCTCCTATGCCAGAACCTTGACGCTGTCTGATACCGGAATAACACCTGATATTTGCTCTATGGCGCTCTTATACCAGTTGTTATTGCCTGCACGTATCGGTTATCTGTATACCCCTTATGTCTCGACTCTTCTCACGGAATACCGTGATACCACCGTAACACAGGCGCATTACGAGTCCTATATCCGTTTTCTCTCCGGGACCGGACAGCTCGAATGTACCGTACCGGATTCTTCAAGCGCCGCCCCGTTTCCCGTGCGAAGAGAGCCGCTTGCGCGCGATATCACCTTTATAAATAATTTGTCAGGCGGCGGTTTCTACAACGTGCAGCCTCTTATCGAAGAAGCCAAACGCCGCGGCTTTCGTGTTCATGTCACAAACGATCGGTATGCCAAGGCAGAAATCGGTGTATATTCACAGCATATCTGCCATCCTGAGAACGCCAGATTCTCCGTCATATTACTTCATGACATGACCCAGGGATGTCTTTCCTGGCCGAATTTTTGGGAGGTAGAACGTTGGAATAATTTCGACATCGGCATTCTGCCCGGCGAGTCATGGGCGAAGCGTTGGGAGCAGTGCAGTTGTTTCTATTACGCTCATCCCCGTCACGGCGTTTACACACTGGGCTATCCCAAAGGCGATCAGATACGCAGCGATGCATTACAGCAAAATGCCGAAAGGCTGCGCCGTGAGCTAGGTTTAAAATACGACTATACCATTCTCTACGCCCCATCCTGGGAGAATGATAACAAGGAGGATGATTTTATACAGGCTTTGTCTTCCCTTAAGGTGAATCTGATTATCAAGCAAAACGGCTGGAAGACCCATCCTGAAATCAGGGAAAATATCAATCAAATGCGTAAGCTGCACGAACACAAATACGACAATGTTCATTATATCGCACAGGAAGAAAGCATTATGACTGCTCTTATACTCTGTAATTTAGTTGTCTCCGATGAATCAAATGTTATGACAGATGCAATTTTGTTTAATAAACCCAGCATTGCAGTAACCGACTGGCTGATTCCTGACGAAACTCCATGCCGTCCTGCATGTGTTCCAATCGACTACGTCATCAAATGTCGCAAAGCCGAGCTTCGCCAGACAGTCGAGGGCATCATGGCGCATACGATTCCATATGAAGACTATGTGAAAAAGGGCTGGGATACTTTTAGCAATGTAGGTAATTCCTGCCGCGAAATTATAGAGGCTATCGAATACTTTACGCAGGGAAGCCCTGACGCTTCTATCCCTGACTTTCTCTCAAAGCAGGTTACTTCTTCTAAATATACGCCATGCACTATGTGGAACTAAAAGGAGTGTTCCGGTTCAACCGGAACACTCCTTTTCCAATGCAGGCTTTAAGATTCCCTGTATCTTCCCGATCGCAATATTGATTCCTTTTTCATAGCCCGCTAACAGCTTGACGCCGCGTTTGGCAATCTCTTTTACCGTCAAATCCGACGCTGCATATATGTCCTCTGCCACCTCATATTCTTCCTGTTTAGCATAACATTTAATGAAATTCATATAAGGCTCTTTTTCATCCAATTCGTTAATTCTGCCAATCTCCTGTATCACTTCCTGATATTCTTTTGTACTCTGTTCGTTCTTTTCCTCCAAGTAAATTAATGTCTGATACGCCTCTATACCTGCTGCAATTTGATCCTTCAGCTTCGCGAAATAACAATCTAATGCATAGAATTCCTTGCTCATGGCGATTCTGTCTGTCTCTGTAAACAGCTTTGGCGCACTTTGAATAATCGCAGGAAAATCTAATTCTCTGTCACATAGCTGCTCGATTGCCTCCTGTAGTGTCAGTTCCACAGCTCCATGAATTCTGGCCCCGCCTTCCGTAGCATTATACACCGTTCGCTTTCCCTGATTCCGCTTGATTGCGAGTTCGAACCACTTCCGATAGGAATCCATCTGAATATCGGTACGGAGCATCGTTCCATCCATTCCCTCAACCTCTACAAGAGAATCTTCATCCCGCTTATTTGCCTCGCTCTCAGCAAAACCACTCACATGCGTTTTACCGTCTGTATACGCCAGATCCTGTCCTATCAGAATAATCTTCTCAAACCCCAGATATTCTGCTAACGAAAATGCATCCGTCGCCACAGAACCGCCCGTCTTTAATTCTCCTAATCCCTCTCCTGTCTTCGCTTTTATCGTCTCTTCAAATCCCTCAAATCCCACCGGAGATTCGAAAAAGAGGCGGCTTTGACTCTTTCTCGCAATAGCTGGAATCGAATTTGCCGACAGCACAAAAGGATATCCGGCAATCCGCTCGTCCTCAAATATTGCCGGATTCTTTCTCGGATCTACGCTGATTCCAATATGAAAATCAATTCCTTCACGTATCAATGCCTTTATCGCAGAATCCACGCTGATAATAAACGCTTTGTTCCCTACTGATTTTAACTGTTTGATATTTTTATCGAGTGACGGTCCTGCCGAAACGACAATCGCCGGTATTCCGGATATATCATATTTTCTTATCGCCCTTTTTAGATTATTAAGTGAACTTCCCCTTAAAATGTATGGAAGACTGTAAAGTATATTGTCCGCTAACCGCTCACCGAATGCCACCTCTGTGTTCATATTAAACACATGCTTTTTCACACAGTAAAGCATTTTTTCAATATAATCCTGCCCCTGCGCCAGATACAAAACATCATAATTAGGCAAGATACATTCCGTTACCAGATTACGATTTTCATAGCTGATCAGTTCATCCAGCTTCCCATGCAGATGCTCTTCGTTAATTCCCTCAACAATCAGATGCACCCATTCTTTTTCTAAAATATCCTCCAATGGAAAATGCTCCATCGCCACGATAAAGTTTTCATGATCCGGCTCGTAAATGATAAGCTTCTGTGTTCCGTTGCAGTTCCCACACAAACGCCTTATGACTCTGCCGTCTGATATACCGAAAACGCAGATAATTGCATAGTCACTGAACCTGCCACGGTTCATTGCATATTTTTCTGCTGCCAGTTCCGGCTCATATATACTATTAAAACGCCAGTTATATCCATTTCTCTGCTGGCATATTATTTCCTGATGATTCACGGTTTCCGTCACAAAGCAATGCGCCGCGCCGCGCTCCTTTACTGACTGATACCTCAAAACAAACTTTTCTCCAAGCCGGTGCAACGCCTGCTCGTTTTGCTCCAGTATATTCACTGCCCAGCCCCCTGTTTTAGTTCTTCCAATAAACTCAATTCTTCCGAAATATCGTAATACAACAAATCTGCCAATGCTAACCCATCCCTGCACTGATACGCCGTTACGAGTTCCCGCAAATCGGTTAGTACCTTCTGCTGTAATGCTGTTCCTTCTCCGTCAGGCAGATGCCCAAGCAATCCTGTTAATTCCTGTAACTGCCCATTTAATCGGGGAAGCAATCCCGCCAAAGACTCATATGCCGCCTTCTCACTGTTCTCATAAAATAAATCGGCACAGTCTTTCAATACAACTGCCAATTCCAATCCATCCATATCTGCTTCTCCTGTTTGCTAAAAAATAAAACCGGCAGCGAACTGCCGGTTTTATTATGTTCGTACGATTGTCTCTTACAATTACTGTAACAGAGAAAGTACACCCTGAGTAGACTGGTTAGCCTGAGCAAGCATAGACTGTCCTGCCTGAGCAAGGATGTTGTTCTTGCTGTACTCAACCATCTCTTCTGCCATATCTGTATCACGGATACGAGACTCAGCAGACTGAGTATTCTCAGAAATGTTGTCAAGGTTAGCGATGGTGTGCTCCAGACGGTTCTGAATAGCACCAAGCTTAGATCTCATGTCAGATACCATGCTGATAGCCTTCTGAACAGAGCACATAGCTGCACCAGCTGTACTGAAGCTGCTTACGCTAAGATTGTTGACCGATAAAGCTGTAGCAGACATAGCATCAATAGAGATTGTGATAGTCTGTCCGCAAAGGGAACCAACCTGAAGATTCTTTGCTGTGAACTTACCATCGATCAGGTTCATGGTGTTGAACTGAGTTGTGGAGGAGATTCTTGTGATCTCAGATGCTAACTGATCGATCTCCTTCTGAACTGCATCTCTGTCAGCCGTGGTGTTGGTATCGTTTGCTGCCTGAGTTGCCAGCTCGTTCATACGCTGTAAGATAGAGTGAGTCTCGTTCAATGCACCCTCAGCAACCTGGATAAGAGATACACCATCCTGTGCGTTTGCAGATGCCTTGTTAAGACCACGAATCTGGCTTCTCATCTTCTCGGAAATTGTTAAGCCTGCAGCGTCATCGCCTGCGCGGTTGATTCTGTAACCAGAAGATAACTTCTCAGAAGACTTTGCCTGCTGACCTGTTGTGATACCTAACTGTCTGTTAGCGTTCATAGCTGTAAGATTGTGCTGTACTACCATAATTATTTCCTCCTTGAATGTGATGCAGCTTCCATGCTGCATATAATTTGTTGTGCGGCTTCCGCCCCTCCCGGCCGTACGCTCCGATTAAGCTTCCGCCTCAAGTAACAATTGTTATCTTGTTTACTTGTAATATATATCGGACACTTATTCCGATACTTTATAGAAAAAAGAAAAAATTTTTAATAAAATAATCCTCTGCTTTCGATTGCGCTGGATGCGACCGGAAGTTCCGGATACAGCCAGCTATCATTCATTCCATTCTCCACCAGTTCCTTCGCTGTCTTATATGGATCCGCTATAATAATCTTATGTAACACTTCCCCTGCCATCCGGTTATTCTCCATTGCATCGGGATTTACTCCACATTTCCTGCTCCATTCATCATTTTCCTCTTCACAATTAAATGGGAAAATTGTAAACACGCCGTGCTGAGCCTTGATTCTCTCAGAATGATAAGATTGCACAATCGCTAATGGCGGCAATATTCTTTTCTTTTGTATATGTCCGTCAGAATAGATTCTACTTATTATATAGTAGTATGGATTCACTACGTCCCCGGACAACAACAGATTATGCATTCGAATCCGGTCTCGCAAAATTTCATCATTAATTACATTCAGATTCAGAATATAATCCAAATGCCCTGTTTCCTTTGTCTCATCATAAATTTGAAACTTTGAAAACTTTTTAAGGTTCTCCTTTAGCTTTTTCTTTTCTCTGAGCGAAAAATTCAATTCGTCCATGAGTGACATTATCTCATAAGTATCGATTCTATCGGCAATGTTCCTAAAAATATTTCTATTGAGTGCAGCCGGCTCCAACACCCACACACAGGGAACAGCACTTCTCCTATCATCTGCGTCATATTCCTGATCATTCAAAAATGCCTCAAGGGCAAACAAAAGTGAATGCATACTTGACTCGGACCAGTCCAATGCTCTTGTTTTCACTCGATGGTGCTGCATAACCTCCAACCACTCAACACGAGAAGACGGCTCATTCTGAAAAAAATGATTGTTCTTAGCGATATAATGCTGTGTGCGTATATCCTCTGCATAATGGAGGCTGGAATAATCCCCTCTCATCGAACGGGTCGCCCTTGTTCCGGTTCTGAAAAGCGATGGTACAAGCGAATGTTGTATATCACTTATCCCTCGATACCATAAGACAGGAAGCTGCATACCTGGCTCGTCGACCGTTTCCCTTAATACACTTTCTGTGATTTCACTAATGCATCGAACGTATCCCTGTAAATCATCTGCTATTCTCGTATCAATCTTCATTCTTCCTGCCCCTTTTAATATTCGTCTGGGAATTTCGTATCTTGTTGCTATAATACAATTTTACCAATAATTCTATACATTTCTTGTTCAGCGCGGTATTTTGGGATAATCCAATAAAAGCATCTATATTCTTCAGTTCCTTGCTGATTTCTTCTCCTATGCTGGCAATTATCTGTATTTCCATATCAGTCTTATTGTTTTTCCATGTTGTGTACAGTTCTTCCTGCTCACTTATTCCTCTCATGAGATCTTCCTTCATTCCAGTCTGTGTCTGCAATTGCGAAGCCATATTCTCTACATCTGCTACAAGCACCCAAAGAATATCGTAGATTCTCATAATATATGCAAGCTGCTCAAGCGCCTCTTTTTTCTTTTCCCCCTGCAGAGACCTCTTTAATTCCTTCTGAACCGTTAAAATTGCACTCTGAATTTTCTCAATTGTATTTAACAGTTCATCCTGCTCCTCACCTTTTCCCCCGTTCCATGTTATTTTCTGATACTCTCCTTCGTTCAGATTGCATCTTGGCTTCCCCTGCATATTCCATATTTTCACAAACTGCAGGTACGTGTTTTGTACCAGTCTGCAGCATAACGCTCCATATGCCATTCTGCTTTCATTTTCGCTTATTCCAATTTTACAGCACCATTTTACATATAGGACACGAAACAGCCGTTCAATGTCATAATGTCTATATTCCGCATTTTTTATAAACAAGGATGCCGCCAGATTTACATAAGCTTCGGCTTCCATATTCATAATATTGCACATGAACAAGTCTGCCGTTTCCTCTCTGTATAGTTTAATGAATAGCTGCAGGCTATCTCCGTCTCCATCCATCACGCCTTTCTTTACATATTCCAAAAACCATGTTTTATCCCGCTGACTAAGACCAAGACATCTTCCAATACGATTCCAGTAATGATAAGTCGGGACCCCAAGCAGCTCTGTCTGTGATATCTCTGTTTCTCCATAATCGTAAAGATTCTTTGTCTGCTCCATTGTATTTTCCCATGTATTTTTCATTTCCTCATAAAACGTATCTCTAAAAATATCCAGTCTGTCAGATAATGCTACGGCATTCTGCCTCTGTGGCACGCTTTTTTCGGTATAGCCAACCATCCAACAGCTAAACCTATAAAACTCCCGATAGATTCTTTTTATATCCTTGGATGAGCTTTCCCCATATACCTTCTCCCATTCTCTTTGATAGACGGTATCTGAAGTAATAACTGGCATTCTGTATTTTTCTTCCTTTTCTGCCTCTGATATGCCTGCAACCTCCCACGCCACCAGCCAGGCAATCTCAAATGCCCACTTTGTTAACCGATCCGACATGGTAACTGCCTCCATCGTGCCCTTTCCGTTTATAAAATCTTCCCATTCCTCACGTAATTCCCGAAGCCCTGCTAACTTTTCCTGATAAGCGCTGCCCTCGAACACGGCATTATAATGAAGCTCCTTAATATAATCCTCGATTCTCTTCCAAAGCTTCTCTTCACTACGCCATGCCTCTATGATGTTCTGGAGATCATTTTTCAACATTCTTCCAAATATCTGCAAAGGTGCATGCATCATTTCTTCCCGCTGACCCTGCTCTCCCTCCCAGTATTTCATATAGGCTATCGATAGGCTATGCGACAGCATCTGGCGCAATTCTATATTTTCCTCGGCAATCTCTCCCATATCCGCTTCGATATAGTTCGCAAGTTCCTGCGCTACCCCCTCCATATATTTTTGTACCGCAACATTCATCAGGGTTTTATTTCTGTCTTCACGACTCTCGTAACGGAATTGATGCGCTATTTCATGTGCTAAAGCTGTTATCATAACAGGAACATTGCTAATTTCATCTAATGTTGTGCTGCCTATAATCATGAAATATTTTTCGATTTCATAACCTTTGCATGTTCTCCGTATTTCCTCCCGCACCTTCCGCTCCACTTCCCATTCCTCAGCATTTCCATCTGGAAACAATACTTCTACGTTTACCTCCTGATCCTGTATATCCGGTACGACAACGGGCAGAAATTCCTTTTTCTCTTCTTTTCGTTGAGTCGTATAATGATAGCATCCTGTCAATTTCCATAGCCATTCACTATACCCAATTAATATCTTTTCCATTCCTGCTGCCGACTCAATGTTGTAATTCGGTGTCTGAAGCGCCTGCATATTATTATTTCTAATATAACCAGCATAACAATCAATGGTTGTCACCGCACGCCGCAAACTTGCCTCCAGAAAATCAAGATCAGCACCATTTCCATATTCCCCGCATACCCTAATATAGACCAACGCTGTGCGCAAAACAGTCTCTATCTGTTCCATCAGAATCTCTGCATAAATTCTGACATCAGATAATTCATTAATGCCCTGGCACATCATAATCTGCTTTTTCAGCATCCAGATGTACTGATTTATTTTCTTCCGGTAGCCTCTTATTTTCTGTGCTTCTTCTGCTGCCTTCTCCTGTAATTTTAAAAGCTCCTTTACTTTTTCCTTGTTACTGTCAAATAATCTGGAATATTCTGTATTTACCAGCTCTGTTTTTAGCAACACACTTTGGCTGATATCCGTCTTCTGTCTTCCAATATCTGCATACATGTCTGCCAGCAAATATCGTTCATTAATATATGACAAATATCGGTTTTCTATCAGGTACTTTATATAACGTACAATATCACTTGAACTATCTTTTTGACCATTCTGCACATGAATGGGGATTCCCTGCTTCACTGCCACAAGAGACGGCATCAGCTCCCAAAATTCCTGTTCTGTAATTTGAACCGAAAAGTCATATCGCCCATTAAGCCGCTGCAATCCTTTAATATAATTTTTATTTCTTGTATTATCCTGATTTTTTGCATCATTCTGATTTCTTGTATTATCTTTATGTCTTTTATCAAGATAACACTTGATTTCATCCTGATCTCTCCAATAACTGTTCGAATAGCATCCCCTTACAATAAATCGATTTTCTGATGTTTCATTATCCGCTTTCTGTTCCCATGCATCCGCCTCCATCGCTAATAATGTATATGTTTTATACAATACGAAAGAAGATTCTGCAATTTTCTCCCCGCTTTTTACGCCGGCCTCACGTTTCCTAAGATATGTCGCTATGCGATAAATCGTCTCTGGCATTTTGCTTCGAATTACAACCGCAAAATCACCTGCGGAAAGCATTATGTATACTCTTGCCACAAATATATCATTTTCATATTCATTATGAAAGGAATCAAGTGCCGCATATATATCATCCAAAAATGGCTGCATGATAATGCCATCCTCTTCATTCCACATTTCTTTTATTGAATAAGCCATTCGTGCCATCGTCTCTGGAGAAATATAGGTATATATAATTCCCAGATTTTTCATAGATGCATCGACAGCAAATGCATCCTTTCTATATATACGGGGCGGATTGTTCTCATACCGTTCAATCATCTCTTCACTGCAATATAACGTATAGCCTTGCACTGTTGTCTCATTTTCATAATCATACTCTATTCCTATCCCCATTATATTCGCAAAACTATCTGCGACTTCCTTCTTTTCGACGTACATTGTATCAAAGTAATCTGTCAAAAAATATCTGTTTCCGTCGTATGTTTCTTTGGCTGCACTCGCAGCTCTATCTATTGTCTTTCTGCACAATCTCACTAATCTAATATCTGTACTCATACACCAAGCCTCACACTTCTTTTGTAGTATTTTATGGTATAAAAAAGGACTCGATATTCATCGAGCCGCTTGACTTGCCATTCTCTTTCTTCTTCGCCTTAGCATGCTCAGGTCTTCGCCAGTCCGTACCCCAGCCTCTATAAAAGAATAAATGGATGGTTTCTTTTCATATGCGCTCAAGTCACGTGCTGCAAATGTGTCAATGATGCGCTTTCCTCCGACTACTTCTCTTTCCATATATTTTCCTTTCTACTCCCATAGTAATAATCATTATACTACCTTCTTCGAAAAAAGCAAGAACTTTGTACTAACTTCTTAAAAAATCAAGAACTTTTTGCTATTCTATTAATGATTGTCTTCGAAGCCGACGATATTGGTCTCCAACTCTGTTCTATTTCTTACTGTCCGTAAACTGGGGATCGATGTAATTGGTCTTCATCATATTCTTGTAGTACTGATTGACGACCTTCTGGCTCTTGCGCACTTCCTTGACCTGTTTGCGGACAGAGGTAAACTTCTGCTCCATCAGGCTTTTATTTCTGGCTTCCTCCGCCTGTATCGTCGCGCTTTTCTCTGTCAGCCTGCGGATATAGTCCTGCATCTGGGCAATGTCCTCCTGGTATGCATCCATATTATCCTTTAACTCATCCCGCACCTTCTCATATACTTCCTGAAAACCGGCGTCGAGCGCTTCAAGCGCTTCAATCTGCTCTGCCTTCTCCTGCACTGTCTTATCGAAGTCATCCGGGTCTAACGCCGGGTTTTCCAGCTCCTCTCTCTGGCGCTTATTCAGCGCTATAATCCTATCGAGAATCTGGTTCTTCTTCTTTAAGCTTTGTATCATAATCGGGATATACTGATTCTTCTCCATAAAAAGACCTGCTCTTTCCACTATCGCTGCGTATGTGCCAGCTTCATGACCTCTTTCCACGTGTCACGCATGGTACGGAGATGCTTTAATACCTCTTCCAAGATCTCCTTGTCCTTCTTCGTATTCGCTTCACGCAGACGCAGCATCAGATAATTGTATACCTCGTCAAAATCCTTTGCTACCGGATACTTGTGATCGAGCGTACCCTGAAACTCCTCAATAATATGTTCCACTTTCATAATATTCTTATGCGCTTTGGGTACATTATTCTCCTCGATTGCCGCAATGGCAAGATTCGTAAACTTGATTGCTCCCTCATAGAGCATCAGTGTAAGCTCTGCCGGCGATGCAGTCATAATCTTATTGTTGGCATACGCCGCGTAACCCTGATTTGCTAACATGTAATAACCTCCCTGTTATCCAAGTGAGTCCAATGATTCCGGAAGAATCATTGGACTCCTTTCATCTGTAATGTCAAGCCGGATCGCATCAGCCGCCGAGCAGACTTGATAAGGAAGATGTCTGGCTGTTCAATTTCGCCAGCGCCGTCTCCATTGCAGAGAACTTCTCATAGTAATAGTCCTCCTGTGCCTGCAGCTTCTCTTCCCACTTCTTGATGGTGTCTGTGTAATCGCTGTACTCAGACGCCATTTCCTTATCGTTGTAGACTGTATAAACGCTGCTGAGTGTTGTACTCTTCATCTTGTCGCCAATTGCATCATACAGATTCGATGTAAGCTGCTGCATGAACGATACAACCGTATCCGGATCGGAGTTAATCATTGCCATCAGCTTATCATCGTTTCCGGAAACGGAAGCATCATCCTCATCTCCGTCAATATGATATGCATACTGCTGATTCTCCGGCGCGTTGAAATATCCCAGCGTTTTGATTCCAAAACTGGACAGATAATATTTCTTTCCGTTAATTTCGAAGCCCTGACTCATGGCGTTTGTCATGGCGTTCATAATGCTCTCCAGGCTGTCGTCTCTGCGGAGCAGGGAAGACTTGATCTTCTCCTCCCACTTCTCGATCTCAGACTCAGACATAGCGTCTTTCTCTTCGTCCGTGAGCGGCTCGTAGCCCTTCGCCGTGTCGGCATTATACAGTGACGTGATCTCATTGATCAGCGAATTGTACTGCGTTAAGAAATCCTTGATCTTGTCATAGATTCCCTGTGTATCGGTCGACGTCGTAATGCTGATGGCATTCGTATCTCCGTCTCCGGTCGCCTGCAGCGCCGTAATGGAAAGTCCGTTGATCGAATATGTATTCAGGCTGCTCGTATATGTAATACCATTGAGCTTGATCTCGGAATCCGTTCCGTCAATCTTCTTTGCATCCGTATTGTACTGCGTGGTTCCCGCCTGCGTAATCTGCTGCATCTCCTGTACCTGACTGATAAAGTTCGTCAGCGCCGTGTCATACGCAGTCTGTCCTTCTGCTGTAGAAGTGTCGATCGCAGCAATATCCTTGAGCACAGAATGATTTTCCATTGTTGCTTCCGCAGCCGAAATATCCGCCTGATTCTGTGTAATAGCCGCTGCATAGGTATTGGTAAGCGTTGTCACGCCCGCTGTGCCGTCCGCCGCATACGCGTTCTTAATTGCCTCCGTAATGCTTGCTCTGGAGTATGCATCGCTTGCATCAAGCGTATCTGTTGCGTTCTCGTATGTATTTACCTTTTCAATGTTCTTTGTGAGTGCAGAAACCGCATCGTCCGTCAGCGTATCCGGATTTGCCTCTCTGATGCCGGAAAGTACATCCGCGGCACGCTCGATGCCTGTCGCTACCGCGCCCTGAACATATTTCGTCTCTGTGATCTCTTCCATCATGCTTGCGTCGACAGCCGCAGTCCTGCCGTCAGCTACGGCATTTCCGTCCGCATCCACTTCCGTAAAGGTCGTTCCGTCATCACTGAGCTTATAAGTCTTGCCATCCGAGCCTGCATATGTCCCGGTATCATTCTGTGTATAGGTAATTCCGTCTGCATCCGTATATTTGTAAAAGCCTGTTCCCTGCTGAGATGCAGTCACATTATAATATGTGGTCTCATCCTTAATGCTGATGGTACTCGTCGTGCCGGCATCATCCGTGTAGGAGTACTTGGCATTTCCGTCGTCATCCTTCTCGCCGGTCGCTGTCCAGACATGCCCGTCGGCATCCGTATAGGTGCCATCGGCATTCGCCGTATATGTCTTATTATCGCTGCCCACATGGGTTACGACCTTCTTGACATAGCTCGTATTTCCCGCATCATCCTTATAGGAGAAGATAGCGCTGCCATCTTCATCGAAAGCAGTTGCCGCATACACATTACCGGAAGCATCCATTACGGAATTCACGCGCTGTGTCGCCGTCATGCCGAGCAGCGTCTCCAGCTTGTCCTGATCCGCAGCGGTAAGTCCGCTCTTCTCGAGCGCTTCCTTCATCGCAGAATACGCACTTGCATAACCGTATGCCGCGGACAGGTTGTCCTTCTGCGCCGTCTTCTTCGCGTACTCTTCCTGTGCATCCTTGTATGCCTGAATTGCATCAACGACATTCTGCTTGAGCTGATTGCCGTCTGCATCATAATACTTCGTGTATGACTGATACGTCGCATCGGTTGCAGCCGATCCGACATTTAAGCCCAGCTTGTAGAGCGCATTCACGCCGTCGACATTTGCGCCTGTCAGGGTAAAGTCGTTGTCCTTACCGGTCTCCTTGGAACTTACGAAAATACGATGATTCGTCTCGTCGTAGTTCGCGCTTACGCCCGCGTCCTTTAATTCCGCGATAAAACTGCCGACCGTCATTCCCTGCGTAACGGTAATCGACGTTGTCGTACCGTCGCCCTTCGTGAGATTAATCTTACCGTCACCGCCTGTATAGCCAAGCTCTGCAAGAGTGGTTCCTGTGGTGACATTACTGCCGAGCTGACCGCCTGTCAGATAACCCGCCTGTGCGACGCTGATAATATTCAACTGCTGTGTACCGCTGGGAGCGTTGTTGCCTGCGGTAACCGTCGCCTTTGTAGCATCTGAAACGGTCGTTGATTTCAAATTATACGCTGTTGAAAGCTTCAGGCTGCTGATACTGGTGTATAAGCTGTAAATCTTTGTATTCAGCGCCTTCCATGCATCCTGCTTCCAGGAAAGCTTGGTCTGCGCTTTCTTATATTTGTTGGTCTTGTAATTGTAGGAAGACACGAGCGCAGATATAATCGCCTCGGTATCCAATCCTGAATTTAAACCTGTAATACGAATCGGCATATGCTTCTCCTTTCTTTTGCTCGTCTGCAAAGCGCAGACTCCCTCTTACATACAGACTGCCCGCCGGATGCACGCCGTCCGCCGGGTGATCTATAACTTCTCATCAACAAGAATACCTGCGATTTCCCACACCTTCGCAATCATATCGAGCGTCTCCTCCGGTGGGTACTCCTTGATGACTTCCTTCGTAGACTTGTCCACAATCTTGATCGTGACACGATTCGTCTCCTCGTGAATCCCAAAAATCGCCTCTGAATTGGGCATCTGCTTATTCAGATCCGAAACCGCCTTCTTAAGCTGTTCGCTCTTGCCATCCTTCGGCTCCTCGGCTCCTTCCGCACCAAACGAATATCCCGCGGACACCCCCTGATACGCCGATGTCTGTGCCGGCTGGCTCTGTGCCTGCCCCGCCTCGGACGCAGGACCTGTTCCTGTTACAGCAGGCATTGCCGCACTTCCCTGATACGACATCGCTGCGCTGCCTTTAATGCTCTCTACTTCCATTTGTTACCACCTCCGTGTGATAGTATGGATCAATATATCCACTCCGTTATCTATGTCATATATCGGAGAAAACCCCGATTTTATTAACCGATCTCAGAAAAGATTCTTAATTGACTCCAGGGTATCGACATTTAACGCCGCCTTGTTCTCGTTCTGAATCTGAAGGAAAACCTCCTTGCGGTATACCGGGATCTCTTTGGGTGCGCTGATTCCGATTTTCACCTGATCCCCCCGAATCTCGAGTACGGTTATCTCGATGTTGTTGTTGATAACCAGTGACTCTCCCTTTTTACGTGTCAATGCCAGCATATTCTAATCCTCCGCTTTCTTTCTGCCTTTGAGCACCTCATAAATCCTGTACTTTACAGGGTAGTCGTCCTCCACAATGATCTGGCATCCCTTTTTCGTGTCTGTGTTGATGACAATCGGCGCTTTGAGATTCACGGATAAGTCCTCCTGCTTCTCCGTCGCCGTAAGCGTCACAAGCACATAAGTGTTATCCTCGTTCATCTCACCGAGCGGTGCAAGCATCTCATCGTTTACCACCGGATTGTAATCCGGCTTCACCGTGTTCGGCTGCATCACCGGAAATGCGGTCTGCGGATCATCCATCGACTGAAACCACATCACGGAAGATGCGTCTATGCCCTTCTCCTCATCATAAATCAATGCGAATTTGCGGAACTCCGGAAGTCCGATCATCCCGTTCTGCAGTGTGATGATCTTGTCCTCCGCAATGTCAATCTCCCCAAAAAGTCTTGTGTCTGCCTTCATCTGTTCTCCTCCCGCTTCTCCCGTCGTTATCGCTTTATTTAAATGAAATTCAGCAGTGTGTTCTGGTTCACCTTCGCCGCTGCCTGCAAGGACGCCTCATATGCCGTGTACGCCGATGTATAATCGATGATAATATCCGACAATTCACGATCCTCGTTGGTGGATTTTAACGTCTCCACCGTCGTCTGCTGATTGGAAACCCTGTTCTTGGTAAGCGCAAGGCTCTTCTCCCGGCTTCCTAAATCTGTGGTCGCCAGATTCACCTTTTCCAGATACTTGTCAAAGTTGCCGATGTAGCTGTTATACAGCTTCTGCACGTTATCATTCGCATAATCGGCTTCCTTCTTCGCCGCCGCACGCCATTCCTCAAGCGCCGCCTGACAATCATCGGAAGCGTATTCCTGCATACCCTGCATCTTCTCAATCTCTTCTACCTTATTATTCGCCTCCTGCGCAAAACGTATCGCTTCAATCATCGCGTCCACGTCTCTGCCTATCGAGGAATCAAATACCGCTGACGCCTGTGTATTGACGGTCAGCGTCTGGTTTCCGGAAACCACATACTCTATATCCTGGTAAATTTCCTTGCCGTTCTCATACTTGATATACTCGACCGGATTTGACGGATCCGTCACATTCGTACAGTTAAAATAGTACTCCGGCCGAACCTCTCCTTTATCAAAGCCCGTCTTCGTGTAGTCCATATCGAAGGTCGCCTTGCCGCTCCGAAGCGTCGATGAAGCACCGGAGCTTAAGATCAGATCGCCGGTCTCCTTAATAAACACCGCCTCACCGTCAGGAATATTATACTTATTGTCAGCATTCGCAGATGCCGCCGCCCAGTCCTCTAACGTATCATAAACGGTCACATCCAGCTCACCGTCATCCTGAACTACACCGTTCGCATCGGTGTAGCTGTAGCCAAGCGTACCCTTATTGGAAGCGGGTACCGGAGGCGTCGCCGTCGCATCGCCTGCGCCGCCGTCCAAAACGTTGCCATCCTTATCCGTAAGGCTGTCGATTTCACCGTAGCTCAACCGTACACGGTCAAAGATTGCCTGCTTCGGATCGGAAATCGTATTGCCTGTCACCTCTGCAGCCGTCGTCGGAAGCGTCACCTCATCGCTGTAATAGCGGTGCTCCTCAATGTCCTGATAGCTGAGGCTCTGCGTAATATTGTAGGAGGTCGTCTTATCATCCTCCATAAATGTCAGCTTCTGATTCGTCCGGTAACCTGTGAACACCGTGCGTCCCGCGTAATCTGCATTTCCCTCAGAATACACCTGATCGCGCAGTTTCTCGAGCTGTGAAAGAATCGTCTTACGGTCATCCGCCGTCAACTGATCGGACGCTCCGTATACACACTGATTACGGATATCTGTCAGGATCGAATTCATATTCTTGAGCGCCGTCGCCGTAATCTCCAGCCAGGATTCCGCATCCGGAATGTTGTTCTCATAATACTGGTCAATCTCACTTAAGGTACTGCGAAGCCTGAGCGCACGAACCGCAATCACCGGGTCCTCGGAAGGTCTCTGAATCTTCTTCTGGGAAGTCATCTGATTGTTCAGATTGTTCACATTGATCTTATTCCCATTGATATTGCTGGACGTATTGTGAAGTATCATATTATTGGTAATACGCATCTGTCATTCCTCCTATACACCGGTCTCTAATATCAGCCTGTCATAGACCTCCGCCATGACCGAAATCATCTTGGACGAGAGATTATACGCATTCTGAAACTTAATCAGATCAAGTGCCTCTTCGTCCTCATCCACGCCTGATATAGACATGCGCTGGCTCTCGATCGTGCTTGCAATATTCGCATAATTCTTGCTGA
The DNA here is from genome assembly GCA_017937095.1 of Roseburia sp. Classification (GTDB taxonomy): domain Bacteria; phylum Bacillota; class Clostridia; order Lachnospirales; family Lachnospiraceae; genus Roseburia. The sequence goes on from JAGBEG010000004.1 coordinate 52,427, forward strand.
AAATCTCGGATTCCTGTGTGTCGATCGAGATATCCGCGATCATGCACTTTAAGAATCCGTCCGCCGTACCGCCGCGGTACAGCACAACATCACTCTTTAGCTTCGCAAGATCCTCTACCAGATCATAAGCATCCACACCGCCCTTGCCCGTGATATCTACGGTTGTAGCCAGCAGTGACGGATCCTTCACGCAAAGACTGCTCACACAGATATTCGCCGCTGTCAGCTTATAATAGCTGTCTGATGCAGACCCCTTTACCGCATTGCCTGCCTCATCCAATCCGTCGAATACATATTCCTCTCCGGACACCGCATCTTCTCCGGTAAAAAATGCGTAATAATCTGTTTTCTTGCCGTCTAAGTCCACGCCCTGTTTCAAAATAGAGTTAAAATCCGCGGCAAAACTCCGCAGGAACTGATTCATCTGCGCCATATAATACGGAACGCCCATAGAATCGACCGCGCTTCCGATTGCCGCCGACTTGCCGTCTACCTTTGCGCGTTCCTCCGTGCTGAGCGCGTCCTCCAGTTCGAAGGTGTAGGAAATGATATTTCCGTCGGCGTCCTCCTCATAGGTGAATCCGATATAATTATAATCTCTTCCGTTGATATGAAGCGTGCCCTCTTCCGGCATCGTGATTCCTGCAATTGTATTGATAGACGGGCTGTCAATACGAACCTCGGTGCTGCTCACCACGCTTGCCGCTCCGGTAAAATTCTCACCGTTATTGCCGTCGCGGATATCAAACAACGCCTTTAAGGAGCCGGACATGTAGCTTGCCCCTGCAGCAAAAGTATTCCCCGTCTTCTCCCATTTAATTTCATAAAGTCCGTCTGAATCAGACTGATTGACCTTATTCTCTCTCGCGACGCACTCAAGTGAATTGTACTCGTACGTATCCACCAGAAGCTGTCCGCCAATCTTAACCGTGTAATAGGTCGCTCCGGTCGGCTCGTCCGGATGATTGGTATCCGTCACCGGCGTCTCGGAAACCTCGGTCGGAACGATTGCTGACAGTTCGTCAATCAGGAGCGCTCTCTGGTCGCGAAGCTCGTTGGCATACGCACCCTGTATCTCAATGACATTGATCTGCTTATTCAAAATCGCAATCTTCTCGGCAATCGCATTGATATTCATGACCGTCGACTTAATCTCATCGTTCGCGCTCTCCTGAATATCCGTAAGGCCTAACGATACGCTGTTAAAATAGGTCGCCAGATTCTGAGCACTTCCGATGAACTGCTGTCTGACATTGACGTCCGATGCATTGTTCTTTAACGTATCCAGCGCATTGAACATCGTATTTAAAATGGTCGAAAAGCCCTTGGAAGTATCGTCATCAATGAAATAATTCTCAATCTGCTGCAGATAATTCAGTCTCGTCTCGTACAAGCCCACAGAAGACTGGTTATACCAGTATTTCGCATCATAGTACTGGTTGCGCACCTGCTTGATGGAAGTGGTGGTAACACCCGTTCCCACTGCTCCATATTTCTGGTAAACACGAATTGACTCGGAAGCGGTTCTGTTCGCCACCTGTCTCGTATAACCTTCTGTCTGTACATTCGATATATTATTCGCCGTCGTATTCAGGGCTACCTGATACGCATTCAATCCCGATGTTGCGATTGTTAAACCAAAAAATGTAGATGGCATTTCGACACCTCTTTCCGTCAAAGTGACGCTTTCCTGTATATTATCCGAGCTGCGTAATCAGATGCTCAATCATCTCATTGACTACGTTGATAAAACGGCTCGATGCATTGTATGCATTCTGATATTTAATCATAAATGTCAATTCCTCGTCAGAAGATACGCCGATTACCTGCTGTCTCTGGTTCTCGACAGAAGCAACCGTTCCGGCAAGGCTGGTCGCGGTAGAATTGTAGACATCTCCGTAAGTCGCCAGTTCGCCGATCATCGACTTGTAGTAATCCTTAAAACTGCACGCCTTGGTATCATTCGGACTGAGCGTCATTGTCTCTTTGTCCCATACGCCCGCCAGTTCTGCCGCCAGCGCATAGTTGACATCCCCGTTCTGCATAAGATGCGGCAAAAGGGATTCGTCCAGAACCAGCGCTTCATTTACGCTGAGGCTCTGCAGCGTGTACTGCATTGTATCATCGAAGACATCCTCTTCATTATAAATATAGACTGTCTTCGTCTCCATAACCGGATCACCATTCGCGTCCAGCACCGGATTACCGTCTGCATCCGTTTTCTGTGCGGTATAGGTCGCCGTCTTATAGCGCTCTGTTCCGATTCTTACGAAAAGCTCCTGCGGAGGCAGCTTCCCGTCCGATCCGGTCGAACAGTTCTCTGCATCAAGGATCTTCGTCTTCTCCGTGATGGTGTATGTACTTCCATCCTCCAGCCTGACATCGAACGTCGTCGCCGCGCCGCCTGTCACCTGATTAATGAAATCCCCTGCCGTCACATTCGGGCAAAGCAAATCATTGATTGCAGTCACGATGCCATGAATCATCTGGTCAAGCTGTGCTTCCGCTCTTAACATGACAGACATTCCTGTCGTATCGTTGTAGTTCTTCTTGCTCATGCCTGTGACATCGGTATAGTTCGCAACATGGTCTCCCCTTGCAAGGACAAGCGCCTTGAGTTCTCCCATGTCGTTCTTATTCTCTACAGAAATGTCCCGCTCAAAATTAAAGACATTGACATATTTTCCCTTTTCAGGATCGGACAGATAGCCCCAGTACGGTGTCACAAATCCGGTCGTCTTATCCGTCTTCTTCTCGATGGTGTAGCATCTTGCCTCATCGACGAACTCCGTTCCCTCAACGCTTACCTTGACGATGCCGTCCGCCGTCTCATGATAGGAAATATCGACCAGACTTGCCAGTTCATCGAGCGCCTGATCTCTCGCATCACGAAGCGTCATCGCAGTCTCGATTTCACCTGCTTCAACCTTCATAATCTCAAGGTTCAGTTCATGAATCGTCTCTCCAAGCTCGTTGACCTGATCAATGTCATCGCTGATCTGTGTATTGATCGTCTGCTGATAACTCTGCAGACCGGAATATACTGCGCCTGCTCTTCCGATAAAAAGCTGTGCCTTCTGCACGACCATATTCTGATACACTTCATCATCCGGCGCCTTATAAAGTTCCTGAAAGGACGTCCAGAAATCCTCTAACGCATCCTGAAACGCCTCTCCTTCCATCTCCTGAAAGTAAGTCTCAACCTCATAAATCGCCTCGTAGGTCGATGCGTAAAACGCCTGCCGGCTCGACTCCGTGCGGTAAGACCTGTCTAAGAATACATCTCTGGTATGAATGACATCACCGATATAAACACCAAGTCCTGACTGCTGATAACCAATCGCCGTCGTCGTGTTCAGCGTAAGATAATTGCGGTCCGCAAAAAGCACGCTCTGTCGCACATAGCCTGTCGTATCAACATTTGCGAGGTTGTTCGATGTGGTATTAAGCGCATTCTGGCTGCTCTGCAGACCCGCTACGCCGATATATAAAGTTCCAAAACCATTTGCCATGGTAATCCTCCTAGTGATTCCTACTGCTTGGCGTCAAATCCACTGCTGCCAAGCAAATCCCCCGTATTATAGGCATTCTTATTATAGTTGGCAGTCTCGGGCGCCTGCCGCATACTCTTAAGCAGCGTAAGGTCAAATTCCACCATTTCCAATGCCTGCTTTAAAAGGGTCTCGTTCTGCCGGTTCAATCGCTGCATCTGCGTGCCAGCCTCTAAAAGTCTGTCCCTGCGCTCCGAGAGCTTCTTCTGCTCCTCGGGCTGGTTCTCCAGATAGCCGATCATCTTATTGATCGTCATCTTCGCCGGGTCCTTGCCAAGCACCGTCGCCATATCGTCAAGTACCCTGCCTCTCTTGTTGGAGAGATTGAGCAGCGTGCTCGCCGCCTCCTGTTCCTGCGTCGTCACCTCGCCCAGCTTCTCGATATCCGCTTTGATAATTGCCTGACTTTTCACATCGGCAAGTGCGATCAGCGTCTGGTATTCTTTTTCTTCCTCTCCTAAGACCTCTAAAAGCTCTTCCATTAAACTAGCCACAATCCGCCCTCATTTCTCTCAGATTCTCCTACAGCATAAAGGAACGATAACGCTCTAACAGCTTATCTGCGAAAGCATTCGTACTAACGTCGTAATTACCGGACTTCACCTTTGCGGAAAGTTCTGCTACTTTATCCTCTCTGATATCGGAAGCCTCCGCTACCGCCTGCTTTGCAATCTGATAGTCCCGTCCAAAGGAGGAAATCTGCACTTCATCACGGCTGGCCTCTGCCTTTGCTGCCTTCGATGCCCCGACGTTCTTGCTTGTTTTGTAAATCTGTGCCACCTGATTATACGCTTCTACTCGCATAATGGCATCTCCTTTCTTTGATGAAAATAACATTTCTAGTGTTTATATCGGACGGTTTGCGCATTTCCTTAGTGATAAAATGAAAAAGAATCCGGCTCTGCCGGATTCCCCGCGCCCGAGCGGCGCCGTTTACGGCTATTTTCCATTCCGCGAGGTGCGCATCCTGCCCGGAAGGACTTTTTGCTCTATAGGAAGCAGTACCTTCATGCTTTACAACAACACGGTATTTCCTATAGAGCGAAAAAAAAGGCGCTGCTGCGCCTTCTTCACTTTGGTTCTATTTCATTGTAACACTCCAGCAGCCGCCCGCACGCTTCCTCTGTTAATCGCACCGTCGGCGAATTGTCATCACCGGTATTACGATTCTCTACAATCAGCACACTACTGCCCTCCGCGAGCGTATGTGTATGCCACACTCCTTTTTTGACATTGTAGCACTTATAAGGCTTTAACGCCGTGGCCTGTATTTCTCCCGGCTGTTCTCCGGCTCCCGCCGTAAACAACACGCATTCCCCTTTCAACAGCACAAAGACTTCGTCACTCAAGGTATGCTTCTGCATCGTTTTCAGATTGGGCACATATAACTCCTCGCAGGCATTTAACACGGCAACCCTCCATGACTCATAATCAATCACCGGCGCATAGCCCGGTTCGTTGTACTCCCTGATTTCAATATCCATCGCATTGGCCTCCCTCTGTTTTTACATGATTATAGGAAATGTTCTGCGCCTTTGCCATGCCTTATTTTTTAGATTGGTGCCGGATTTTTATTCCGCTGTGTCTGTTTCCCGGCTCTGCTACTCCTATGCTCCCGGATTTTCCCCGCTCTCAGCCCGTATTTCCGCCTCATCCGCGTCGCTCTTCGACTGTGCTTCCGGCTCGTTCTCCCCGTTCTCAACCTGCATTTCCGACTCATCCGCATTGCTCTTCGCCTGTGCTTTCGGCCCGTTCTCCTCGTTCTCGACCTGCATTTCCGACTCATCCGCGCCGCTCTTCGCCTGTGCTTTCGGCCCGTTCTCCTCGCTCTTCGGCTGCGCTTTCGGCTCGTTCTCCTCGTTCTTCGCCTGCCGAACCGCCTCTAACGCATCGCCGAGGCTTCCCATCTGCGCCGCCGTCGCATCTGCTGCCTTCTGCTTTATGTCCGCCAGTTCTTCCTTCTTTTTCTCCACAGAGCTTCCCCTTGCAGCATCCATCGCAATTTCCGATTCAAGGACGCCTGCTCTGCCCTCCATACTGGCGACAACACTGCCCTGTACATCCGCCTGCTTCATTGAAGTGCCCGCTGCAATCAGCGCACGCATTCCTTCTCTTGAGATACCGACCGTTGCCGCCTCATCCTGCCGCGTGCGGCTGCGATTCTCCGCGGCGCGGCCTGCCTTTGCCTCTCTTTCCTGCTGCTCCCTGACCCTAAGTTCCTGCTGATGTGCCCGAAGCTGACTCTGCAGATCACTGATTTTGGTGTTGAGTTCCTGCTTCTTCCTCAGTTTCTCCTCCATCGGGAGATCCTTGTTCTGTGAAAGCTGCTGCAATTCCTTTCTTGCATTTTCAATCTGATTCTGAATCTGTTTTGACTGTGCGTCCGTTTGCTGCGCTCCGCCCATCGGAAATACGCCGCCTGCTGCACCGTTTCCCTCTATTCTCATCGCTCGTCCTCCTTATCTTCTCACTGCCTATTTTCTGATTGCTTATTTTCTCATCGCTTATTTTCATTTTCGGCGGACATGCGCACTTCTTTGAGGGAATTGTCGTGAACCGGAATTTTTACGGTGCAAACCGGATATGTCGCGCGCCCGCGTGGGCATACAGTAGGCACATAGAGCATTCCGAGCCTGTCCACAAAGGATATGCTTCACGCGCTCGCGCGGGCATATAAGCTCACATAATCCCTCTTTGCAATACCGCAATCAAGGCTTCCCGCACATCAGAAGCGCCGTCACCGTAACCTCGCCGTCCCTCTGCCCAATCTCAATGTCGCCAAAATATTTCTGCGCTATCAGCTTCATATTCTGCATCCCAAACCCATGCCCGCTCCTGCTGCCGGAGACGGGAAGTCCGTTCTCTCCGATTGCAAGCTTCCCGGCAAACGAATTGGAAACCATAATCAGACAGGCATTCCCCCTGCGGCTCGCTGTCACACGCACGTAACCACCCGCCCCTGCCGCTTCGATTGCGTTGCTTATCGCGTTATTTAAGAGGATGCTGACGTCAAATACATCGATCTGTGTACCAGCCGGATAGTGAAAATCCGAGGAAAAATGTATCTGTCCCGCCGCCGCTTCCGCCGCCTTTTCATTTAAAATCACGTCTGTGACCGGATTGCCTGTCTGTATGGAGAAATCCAGCGCCGCAACCGTCTCCTGCCACCTCTGCAAATACTGCTCTGCCTCTGCATAGTTTCCCTGTTCAAGCAGCCCCGCCATCACACCGACATGGCTCCGGACGTCATGCTTTACGCCGCGGATTTCTGTGTACAGGCGCTCTACCTGCGCGATGTGCGATTGCATGTCCTGTATCTGTCCGGCGAGCAGCGCGGCATTTTTTTCCTGCGTCTGTTTCTCCTTTAGCCTCTGATACAGCGCGATCATGCAGATTATTGCCGCAAGCAGAACAATTTTTCCAAACGTCCACCAGACAGAAAGCACCGGATAGTCGTCCGATACATACCTTCCTGTTTTCTGCAAATATACGTCGTCATATATCCGGTAAATTTTGTAAAAGACCATGCCAAGCACGGACGGTATCAGCAACACGCACAGCTCCCCTGTCTGCAAGTCGCTTTCTTTATCCAAAAACGCACGTCCGATTCCACGGACGATTCCCCAAAGCATCAGTCCAAAAAATATGCATTCCAGCACATCGTGCCAGCAAAAGGACGCAAACAAAAGCCTGTATTTCCACCCGTCAGAAATATCCGCCTCACAAATCCGTCTGTCAGAATAATCCGACAGAAAAATAAACATATCGGTAACAATGGTCGCCACGAACCAACGGACATAAAAATACGTGACCGCCAAAAAGATTTTCAGCCTTCCGCCTCCCCTGCCGCAGGCGAGCATCACAAGAAATGCTGCAAAGATTGCGCCGACATACACCGCGAAAGTATCCACGACAAACGGCACATAATATAGTACTGCCGTCACCGCGAAATACGCCCCTCCGACAAGCCATGTCCGCTTCGCTTTTCCGAAAAAGATCCGGTACAAAATACTAAGCCCCAGGCCCGTGATTGCCTGTATCGCCATGCAGTAAATATTGCTTGCAATCTCATAATACAGCTCATTCATCCGCGGCTTCCTCCCCGCCTGTCGCTTTTCTGACATAGCGCATATACTGTTTCACGAACTGGGCGTATTTCTGCTTCGCAATCAATACGGTCTGTCCGTTCTCCAGCGTGATTTCCGCCGCATTGTATTTCCGGACATATCTTAGGTTCACAAGATATGCCCTGTGCGTGCGCATGAAATCATCTCCCAGCCGCTGTTCCATTTCCTTCATTTTCCCATAAAATTCAACCGTTTCCTTCTTCTTATGCAGGATGATCTTGCGGTTAAACACTTCAAGATAATAGATTTCCGAGAGGCGTATCCGTTCCGTCACTGCTCCGGTCTTAACTGTAATCCCCGGTTCCATCCACGCCGCTTCTGCTGCGGTATTCCTGTAATTCATTCCAGTATTGGGACGTCCCGCCACGGTATTCCCGTAATTCATTCCAGTATTGGGACGTCCTGCTGCGGTATTCCCGTAATTCATTCCGGTATTTTGGTGCTCTGCTGCGGCATTCCTGCATCCAGCCACGGCATTTGTGCATTCTCTCCGGCGATTTTGGCACTGTGTCACCGCTTTGGAAAGCACCTCGTAGAATTTCCCCCGGTCGAGCGGCTTAACGAGATAATGAAACGCCCCGACGTCAAACGCCTCGTAGACATATTCCTCCAGTGCAGTGACAAAGATAATGACCGCATCACTGCCTGCCGCCCGCAGTGCGCGCGCCGCCTCCATACCGTTCATTCCCTCCATACGGATGTCCAGAAAGACAATATCAAACGGCGCTTCCGCATCAAGAAGCGCCTTTCCGTCCTCGTACAAGAGAATCTCCGTCTCAGGATAGAGCAGCCGGATTTTTCTCTCTATGTCGTTTCGAATCTCCGGTTCATCGTCGCAAATTGCTATTTTCATTCTGTGTGGCTCCAGTCTATATGTGTCTTGTGTGCATCTTATGGATCTTATGTGCATTATACGTGTCTTGTGTGCACTATACGTGTCTTGTGTGCAGCGCCCGCCATGGCGGGCATCGCAGGCAGACAAATATGCATCTATGCTTGTTATTGTATCGGTCTATTAGGAAGAAATGCGCCCTGCTGTGATGTGAAAAGGGGGTTATTTGTTGTAAATAATCCCTTTCAGAAAAAGCGATTGCCCCATAACGGATCAGGTTATGGAGCAATCATCTTATCTCTTAATATCATAATTCATGTTCATCAGATTGCGGATGCTGCTCACATCGTCTGTGATGTTCGCATCACCGCGGATCGTGTGTTTGATCACACTGCTCGCCACCGCAAAATTAACAATATCCATCGGCTTGTAATCGTGCATCATCGCATAGATAAGTCCGCTCGCGAATGCGTCGCCGCCGCCCACGCGGTCAAGGATATTGAAGGTGAACAGCTTGCTCTCAAAGGTGTGATCCTCGTACCAGAGGTACGCCTTTAAGCTGTTCTCACTTCCGCTGTGCGCATAGCGCACATGACGCCCGATACATTTGAGGTTCGGGTACTTCTCGACAAATGCCTGAAATACCTCGTCCTCCTGCTCATAGCTCGGCTGAAGCGGAATGCCGTCCTTGACGTCGCCCTTGCTGTGGTCGTTCTCATCCTTCCAGAGATGATACGGCTCAATGCCGAAGAGTACATTGACATACGGCAGGCACTGTGTACAGAAGTCACGCGCTTCCTCCCAGCTCCAAAGCGTGCTTCTGAAGTTTCCGTCAAAGCTTATCGTAATTCCCTTCTGCTTCGCGACCTTCAGACAGTCCATCACGAGCTTGCGGCAGTTCTTGGAAAGCGCCGGTGTGATTCCGCTTAAGTGAAGCCATGTGTAGCCGTCAAGCAGCTTATTTAGGTCTACATTCTTGTAGTTGTACTCTGCAAAAGCACTGTTCTTTCTGTCATAAATAACCTTGCTCGGACGGATTCCATAACCCGCTTCCAGATAATAGCTGCCCAGACGATGCGTCGGCGTCTCCTCCGGCGTGCTTAAGATCATCGGCGTGCAGTGCACGTCATTGCTCCTTAACATACGGACAGCGCTTTTCCCAAGGCTGTTGTTCGGGACAACGCTGAAAAATGTACTGTCAACACCGAGGTTAGCAAGTGCAAGCGCAATATTTGCCTCGCTTCCTCCGTAGCTTGCCTCAAAATTCGTCGCCATACGAATCTTCTCGTAGCTGGGCGGCGTTAAACGCAGCATGATTTCGCCAATCGTGATAAATTTGTGTGAACTGCTCGGCTCTTTCAGCAGCGGGTTAAAATGTTCCATAAAAAACCTCCTTCTTTCGGTTCCCTCTTAATGTGTATATGTTCAGTATAACGGATTTCGGAGGAAAATCAAGATGGGGTGTTCAGACAGGAAGCAAATACTTCGCTATAGCGTTTGCGGATGGATTCGAACCATCGGTGCCATAAGGCACACTTCCTTAGCAGGGAAGCACCATAAACCTCTCGGACACGCAAACAAAATATCTCAATGGGCAGGGGAGGACTCGAACCTCCGGTGTTTCTGTGTCGCTGATTTACAGTCAGCTGCCTTCGCCGCTAGGCTACCTGCCCGTGGATGGCTGACGGGATTCAAAACCCACATCAGCCTGCTATTACATTTTCATGCGCTGACTCTCATCTGAGTGTCAGTCACAACAAGAATATCATCAATCTTCACGCCAAACACCGCTGCCAATACCACCATATTATCCATAGTCGGCAAGGCTGTTCCGTGCTGCCACTTGTACAACGCCTGCGGCGTGGAAAATCCAAAAATCTCCTGCAGATCCTTTACAGATAATCCTGCCTGTATTCTCAGATTCATGATATTCTGTCCCGTCTTCGCCATATCAATGGCTGGGATTGTAAACATTTCATTTTCCTCCTGTTCCGGCATCCGCCGGAACAGGATCGTTCTAGTCGGATGCCTTAAAATTGTATATTGGTTTCATTACATCAATGACATCTACGGATTCCTTAATGACATCTATGATGTCCTCCAATGACTTATATGCCATTGGCGCTTCATCAAGGGTAGCCTCATTGACGGAAGTGGTATATACCCCCTCCATCATTTTCCTGTATTCATCCATAGACAAACTTTCTTTCGCTTTTCTCCGCGACATCAGGCGTCCCGCTCCGTGCGGCGCAGAATAGTTCCATTCCGGATTGCCCTTGCCGACCGCTAACACGCTTCCATCCCTCATATTAATTGGAATCAGCACTTTCTCATCCTTATGGGCTGCGATTGCGCCCTTTCTCAAAATCATTTCATCTGTATCAATATAATTATGAATGGTATGGAATGCGTCGGAACCTGTCATCCCTGTTCTATCCAGAATCACTTCCGCCATTTTTTCACGGTTCCGCCTTGCAAACTGCTGACAGATTTCCACGTCATGCAGATAATCCTCGAAATAGGTTCCATACAGATAGCATAAATCCTCCGGTATCGTTGTCTCTCTTTTGTTCCATGATATTTTCTCCAATGCCGCCTGTATTTCCTTCCGTCTGCCTGCCGCTTTGTAGGTTCTGATAATCTCATCTCTCTGCTGAAAGTAGGTCTCCTTGCCTTTGTTCAGGTCAATGGCGAGCTGCTGATAGATTTCTGCTACCTGCTTTCCCAGATTTCTGCTGCCGGAGTGAATCACAAGATAATTTGTTCCGTCCTGCGCCTGATCCACCTCAATAAAGTGGTTTCCACCGCCCAGTGTTCCAAGGCTTCGCTCCAGGCGCTTCGTATCCTTAAGGCTCCGATAGCACCGCAGCCCTGTCAGATTGAACCGCTCCTGCCTTCCCTCCCACACATTCATTCCCGACGGGATAAAGTGTGCAGCCTCATCCAGTTTTTCAAAATCAATATCCGCTCTGCCAAGATTTACGGTGTACATTCCGCAGCCGATATCCACCCCGACAATATTCGGCACTGCCTTATCCACGACTGTCATGGTCGTTCCGATCGTACAGCCCTTTCCTGCATGAACATCCGGCATAATGCGAATCCGGCTTCCCTCCGTAAATTCGTAATCGCACATTCTGCGAATTTGCTCTATCGCCTCATCCTCCACTATTTTCGCATAGCAGAGCGCTGTGTTTACTTTTCCTTTTATCTCTAACATCTGTTTCTTCTCCTTTGAAATAAAAAACACCGCCTATCCTGTACTATTTCCATACAAGACAAGCGGCACTAACCAAACGTCAATGTTCTATTGGGACTATATACTCCTCGCATATAAACCAATCGCGGCACATTGCAATCGACTTTTACTTATCTTATATGGGCGCATCAAACTAAGACTCTGCTCTTTATACAGTGTCTGATCATATCGTTCACTATTAAGATCATATCCAAAGTTGATTGCTATGTTCATCGTCGTTTCCTTTCTGGACGGTTTGTCCGGTTTTGTCTTCTTTTCTTTCTGTTTCTATAGGGTAGTATAGCATGGATTGGGGATGGTGTCATTATACTTGTGGTATAAAATCTATTGATTTCGTATCCTCCTCATTATTTCAAACATTCCTCTAAACTCCATAAATCATCCTTTTGAAACTTGTTTGTAAAGTATTTTGCTTTTAAGTTTTCTGTTTTATTGATGGCATATAAAGCTATCGCAACACATTGTTGTTTCCTTTCAAGATAGTTGGTATATTTTTGTCTTTATTGAAGAGACTGTAGTATTGCGATAAAATTTTACCAAGCTATTCCTAATAATTATGTCAATTTTACCCTTTTATAAAAACATAGCAACTACCTAAAATATTAAAAACTAGTAACAATAGTATCAATTTCTTTCTCTAACTTATTGTATTCTTCCTTCGACATTATATGATTTACTTCATTATCTAATTTAATAACCTTTACATTAGGAAGTTGCTCCGCAATATCCTTTCCCTCGATGGAGGCTACAATAATTTGATTATCGGTTTTATCCCATGTGAGCAATGTTTTTAGAACACTTCCTAAATGTTCCTTGTCTTGTTCCAACACATTAGGCGAATCAATCACCACAGGAAAAGTGATTATTGTATCAGAAAGACTCTTTTGAGTTTCCAAAAACGATAAAACTTGCGCAACCTTACATCTTGGTCCATATGCACCACTTGCTTCTATCGATGAACCTGGTTCGCTTTCTGTGGGTACCTGTTCACTTGGAATGTCTAGCAACCCAAACTTATTATTTAGATTTGACAAGTAAATACCATTAGCACTTGTTCTGCTTTGGTGATATTCTCTTAACAGTTCTCTGATATTTTTGTTGTTTTCATTCAACACTTTAATAGTTTCCTCATTTTCCTGTATCTTTTTACAGTAATCATCTAATAGCTTTCTGGTAGTTTTTGCTTTTAAATATGTATCATACAAATCTTGTTCGCTACTTAATGAACTTTCATACTCTTTCAATTTTCTCTGATGTTGTTCGTATTTCTCTTTAAGCTTTTTGATTTTCTTCTCAAGCTTATCTATTTCAGCTATTATTCTTGTATAATCATCATTTAGCGATTCCAGCAAGTATGTTCTCTCCATTTTCTCCGCTAATGATTGTTCAAAAAACAGGCCACATCTAGGGCATTCAACAACTTCAGTCGTTGTCGTGGGTGTAACATCCTTTCGCTTGATATATCTAGCTAAAACTTCTTTTTCATTTATTAATCGCTGATACGAATCTTCTGCTTCAACTAATTCTTTTCGATATTTCGCAATTTCCTTTAAAATAGTATTTATTTCTGCTTTTCTACTTGTAATAGCTATTTCCAAATCCGTTGAATCAAAAGCCATCTGTGTATCATCTAAGCCCATCTTAAGTGTTTCTATTACTGTTTTGTATTTTTCATTTTCTTTTGATAATTTCGCTATTTTCTTGCTATTTGCCTTTTGATTCTTGTTCTGTTCCACATAATCACTATCCAACACTCCAAGGTGGAAGAAATAACTGTCTTTTCGTTGAGGCAAATCGAACTGTGTCATTCTATCAAACGAATATGAGTTTATACTCCAGCCATTCTCTTGGTCAATATAATATGGTAAATAGAAAAATGCTGGCGGACACTTTACGATAGTTCCATCTTCATCCTTACCTACTAATTCTATATCAAAGTCAAATATCTCACTTAATAAATCACCAAATTCTGACACGCTATTATATTTCTTTATGAATTTACCATTTTCAAATAGAACAAAGGAATTGTTTAATCGTCCCGCAACATATTTTTTTCCATCAAGAGTAAAACTCAAAATAGTCATATAGTTTAATGACTTTATTGGCTGCGGGAAGTAAACTTCAGCCCCTAACGTATAATATAATGATTTCATTATTACCGATTTACCGTAATGATTTCCACCACTTGTTAACATATTTTTTCCAGAAGAAAACTCTATTTTTTTAGCTTCTTTATTAGTTAAGTCTACTAATATGATTGAATCAAAAATTAAATTCAAATAGATTCACCTCCGTAACAATATTTATATATTAACAGCATTATCAATAATTTTAGATAGTATTCTTCTGAATAAGCAACTGGAATACAATCTCTGTTTTCACATTTATCATATACATCTATTAATATATCAGGAAATTCTTCTATTCCACTATCAACAACTTCTTTAACTAATGAAATAATCTCTTTTCTAGTATTTATAAGAACTTCCTTCTTAGAAAACATATCCATCTTTATCATCGAATATCTCTGAGTATATTCTCTGATTTCTTTAACAGAAGTAATACCAAAAGTATCAAATAGCTTGTTAGCATCAGGCAACTGAATTGCTAAGCCTGTACAGATTGCATTATTAATATCAGTACTAATAACGCCTTTCATTTTGAATATTTCTCCAATATCCGAACAATTCTCATCTAATTCCCAATTGAATTTAGCATCCAATTCATCATAAATTGTTCTAAATATTGCTCTTGCTGTTGCTACCTGAAGATTAGAATCTTCTTTCAATAAGAAATTTTCAAATTGATGCTCCACTTCATCTTTATGCCCTTTTATAGAGAGATTTGACTTTACAAAGTAAAATTGTGACAAATCCACTTCCTGTTCAGAAATATTCAAATCCCCCGCAATAGCTTTAACTATCTTTTTAACATTTGAATCTTCTTTCATGTCTGCAAGGTTGCTTTTTGTATTCGCAAAAACATTTTCTTGCTTTACAACAATATCCGTATTACAAACTAAACTCGCTTCCTTGACATTACCTTCATATTTTTGTGCATTTTTATATAGTTTTTGAAACCATTCATCTTTTATTACAGTACTTAACGTATATTGCTTATCAGAACTTTTAGTTTTTATCTGATATAAATGTATTCCTGTAGGTTCATCAGGATTTTCAATAATAACTACATCTTCTATGTAATCCATAAGGATAACGTAATCCATTGAATAGTATTCCATGATTAGTTGCATCGCATAACTAACCTGAACAGTCAATCTATTTTTTGTTCTAGAGCCTGCAATATCATTTTTATTCAATTCAATCTGTTCTCTTAATGACATGTGGCCCTCCTCTCTTGTATCTGCAAAAAAACACCTCATAATAACCCTCACAATTAAGAAGGTTACTATGAGGTTATTATATCATATTACTACTTCCATAAGCATCATTTTTGCTCATTTTTTAGCGTAAGTACTAATGTCCTGCAATCATAGTAAAATCAAGGTTTTATTTATCCAACGACTTCATCGTCGGGAGCCTTGCAATCTACAATTTACATCTCCACATATCCCCACGCCCCTCTATTTCCCTGATGTTTTCCAAGCCGCTATTTTACAGATATCTCTATAAGTCTACGCAACTTTTCTACTTTTGGGCGTAAACCGGGCGTATAATGGGCGTAAACCTTAAATCGCTATTTCCTGCTTTTGCAGATACTCATTCAACGCCCCAAACTCCTTTTCTTTCAAGTCCTTTGTCACATCCGCATAGATATTCATGGTCGTGCTAATATCTGCATGACCTAACACGTCCTGAATCACTTTAATGTTGATGCCTGATTCACACAATCTTGTGGTAAATGTATGCCGGAGTGTGTGACAACTGAATCGCGGCAACAAGACAACCTCTTTCTTACCGTCAGCCTTTTCCAGTATCTCCTGATTGCAGTCACGCATGACACGTCTAAGAGCCTTGTTCAGCGTACCCTGATGTTGCACATTCCCGAAGCGGTTCACAAACACAAAATTCGTATATCCATCTACCCGTACCTGACACGAAATGCCTTTCTCTTCCTGATATTTCTTCTCTTGCATAAAAGCTTCTCTTACATGATCAAGCATTGGCACTGTTCTTCTTCCTGCTTTTGTCTTTGGCGCGTTTACAGAGAAATAACAGCCATTCTTGCTATGATTGTAATACACCAGTGTATGGTTCACACTGATTGTGCCATTGTCAAAGTCCAAATCTTCCCACCGTAAGCCAGTGACCTCTCCGACACGCAAGCCAGTGCCGAGCATGACGGTAAATATCGGATTCCAGTGATTGTACTGCCTGCTATTTGCAAGAAACGCAGTAAATACATTCTGTTCCTGAACCGTCAACGCCCTTCTCTTTTCCACATCAAAATTGTGCGACTGTTTCAATTCTTTCAAGGCATTGTCCGAGGGATTACTTCTAAGATATTCGTCCTCAACCGCCAAATCAAGCACCTGATGAAGCACTGTATGAATATTGTCGATTGTGGCTATTTTCAATGACCGTTCATCTGCAAGCATATTATAAAATCTCCGCACGTCTGACCGCTTCATTTTTGTCACTTTTGCCCGTCCAAAATCAGGATATACAAATTGATTGTACATATATTGGTAATTCTGAAATGTGTTATCTTTCAGCCCCTTTTTCAGCCCTACCCACATATCATAAATATCATTCAGCGTCACATCCTTAGCGTCCGTCCTGATACCGTCGCTCTTATCTCTCTGTATCGCCCGCTCTTTCTCCCGCAGTTCTTCCAGTGTACTTGCATAAACGGAATGTCGCTTCCCGTCCGACGTTCTCCACCGAAAATCATAACTACCATCTTTGCGTTGGGATTCTCCCTCTTTTAACACTCTGCCTTTTCTGTCTTTTCGTCTTTCTGTCATAATCAAAATCTCCTTTCCTGACTATGACAAAAACCGATACCATATTTATAACACAGCACTATCCCCTTTTCAATCATCAGATAGAATACATCTTATCCATATATTCATCTAATTTCCGGCGTTTAATCAGACGTTTCGTGCCATTCCACAGAACAAAAGAACATTGCTCCGATTCTGTTAGGCTCCGAAGCTTGTTGATGCCAATGCCCGAATACGCCGCCGCTTCTTCTAAAGTGAGATTACTTTTCTCCCAAATTGGAATTTCTCTCCTCAAAAAACTCTCCTTTCTCTATCTCTTCCTCACATAGTATATCACTTATATACATTTGCGGTACATCTGTTGTCAAATCGGTTTTGTCATGTTTCAATTTGCCTAATGCCTGCTCTCTTCTCAAAAGAAACGATTTTTTATAATCTTCATAAATTCTTCGTTGTATATCGTTCATTCTGCCATTTTTCATCAGCACAGCAATATAATCTCTGTTATTCAGTTTTCCAATCTCTTCCATAAGTTTCAAGGAGGGAGAGACACAAGTTATCAGCCAGTTCCATGTCTTATCCAGTGTTTTCTCCTGCGGTTGCATAGTGAGCTTAATCTTTCCTACGCCTTTCATAAATTCTTCCCACGCCGGATAGGTTGGATAGAGCCTTTTCCTTGTGCTCTTACTGTTTTCCGGCTTCTGCAAAAACCGCACCTTATCATTCAACACAGACAATGCTATCCTTGCCACATCTCTATCCTTTAACAATTCCTGCACCAGTCTGACCGCTTTTTTCTGCCGGAAACGCAGTTCATACCGATTCCAGTTTTCATCCAATTCTTTACCAAACTTTTCCGCCTGCTCATATCCCTTTTCATAAAATACGATTCGGAAATCGCTGTTTTTACTGCCGATATAGAAGCTCTTCCCCTTTGCTTCCAATTCCTCTTCTTTCAGCCTATCTGAACGATTCTCTGACATATCTTGCAACTGACTAGAAATCAATCCCTGGTTCTTCATCTCTATCAATTCAGAGATATTCAGATATGGTTTTCTATCGTCAATCGCTAAATCTATCCGAGGGAAATTTACGTTGTATCTGCAAACTCGCTCCAAAAAATCGAACCATGTTTCCTGATTCATTGTGAGGAATCTCTCATAATCTCTGCACCCTGAACCGCTCATAAGTATCTGAAATCCCTCATACTGTGCATTTCCCGTAGGTTTTAGAATCCGAATATCATCAAAACCTGCTATCGGCTCATGACCTGCAATCCCTTTAACTTTTCCATAAAGTTGCATAAAGTTCGATGGAATCCGCAATATGTCCTCTATGATTGTAATTACATTAGTACCTTTAACAGTTATCTGGCACCAATCAATCAGTGCCGACAACTCTTCTTTTTGACGAGTTACTCCCCTGTTAGTATAGGGGAGTTCTGAAATTTTTTTGTTTTCCGTTCTTTATCACCTGCCATTTCTTCTTTGTGGCTCTGCCACCGCCCAAAATCTCTCCCCGACCTTTCACTCTGTACGGTCGTAGGGAGATTTCAGGCGTGACTGCCTACATGTTCTTGCCGGAAACTGTACGAATCCCTTTACAAGTCACTCTCTCAACCAGTGTCGGATAATTCCCTCTCATTACATACGGGTCATAGACTGCATTATCCAACTCCACTACAGAATACGGTTCAATCTTCGGAAGTTCTGTTGCTTCCAAGCGGATATCTACACTATTTCCCAGCTTCATGCTACCGAGATGAAGCCTCAAAGCTTCCACTTCCTCTGTTTTCTTACGGTTTTCCTTGTCGTATCGGTAACAATAATCTGCACCCATGTAGCGAAGTTCCCCAAACGCTTCTTTTACTTGCTCCTTCGTCAATATAATCTGCATACACGTTTCTCCATTTCCCCCGTTCTGCCGATAGGACAGCTATGCTTATTTTTACTGTATTTTTATGGCGCCATATGGTTCAGTTTTTTCTGAACTAATTGTATCTTAGCATATCACAATTTGTTTTGCAACAAGAAATTCAGTTTTTTCTAAACTTTTTGTTCCCCTTTTTCTAACCTTGTGATATAGTAGACTTATAATGAGATATAACAAGATTTGAGTATATAAAGATGGAGAGTATAAGCATGAATACTATCGCAGAACGAATTAAATTTGCCATGAATGCTAAAAATAAGAAGCAAATAGAGATTGTGCGAGATACAGGCATTAGCAAAGGGGCGTTCAGTTCCTACCTTTCGGGTCAGTACAATCCCAAAATGGATAAACTCCAACTGATTGCCGATTCTTTAGACGTTGATGTGAAATGGTTATGCGGGGAAAATGTACCCATGCAGACTGTAACCGAAGAAACACAGGCTATACAACAGTACGTTTTTTACAACAGCAGTTGCTCCGAATATCTTTTTGATACTTTTATCGGTGATATTTATATTGGCATGATGACACAATATGCCGCGCTCATTCCACGCTTCTATGTACTCGTAAACCAAAGTACAAATGAAATGCATCTACTGCCTTTATTCTTAAAAGAAGATAGTTCACAATTCTACCTCTGCCCGTCTGCACTTCTTACCCCAGACGGACACAGCACCTTTACGAATGATTTTGACAGTATTCATATGGCGCTAGAAACCTCTATCATTTATTATTATGGAATCAACACAGAGACTTATGAACCACAAATAACAAAACTTACCTACTCGCGAACAAATAAATGCTATCAAATTACAGACGATCATTTCATCGATCCGATAGAAGAATTTGAACGAGAATTGATAAAGGAAGCACTCTATCTCAAACATAACCCCAAATAGCAGACAAGAGGACTTGCAAGGTTTATGACCTTACAAGTCCTCTGTTATATCATGGTGTTATTGGCAACGTCCGTTCCGTCAAGGACTGCCCTACGGCGTATCGGCTTCGCCTTGTTCCTTGACCTCACTAAATATCCTAATATATCAAATATTTATCCGTCTGGAATTTGTACCACAATTACTCTTGTATCCCCATCATTTTTTATTCATCTCCATCTTTTGCAGAAGCAAAAAAGAGAGTTTTATTCATCTCATACTTGACTGTTCATCAACAATAATCCTTCTTTAAAGAGATTTACAGCGTCCAAAAGTCCTTGTTGATATGCTGCTCTCCCATACTCAGAACTTCTCTCATTACAAGCTGATAATGCGTCATCAACAATTTTCCATTGTTTATCAGAAAAATCATATTTATCAACTTTATTAATTTTTTCACTGACTCGTTTCGTTACTTCTTGATACTTCTTATCTTTTTTCAAAGTTTCTTCCAGTGCTGTGTCCATTCTATATCCGGTCATTTCTTCCAACACCGTCCTTTGCTTTTTCGTATCTGATACAATATTCAATATGGAATTTTCTCCATGCTTATAATACTCGTGCTCTAAGTTCCTGAACAACTGAAAGCCTACCAATACCCCTGCCTCAAAATATATATCATCATGTAATGTAGCAAAATCTATGATAATACCAACCAACTTATCATCTTTTCTATCTGCTTCTGAATATAAGTGTTCTAATTTTCCATAAATTTCATCATATGATTTCTGTATTTCCTTTTCATAATCTTCAAACTTCTTTCTTCCTGAATCTGTTCCATATATCAGAAATCCCATGAGGTTCTCTAACCTGATTTTTTCTAACATTTCCGTCAATTCAGACATTTAATTTCTTCCTTTCATTTCTAATATTTCTTTATTGCGAAATATTTCTTTATCACGAAATATTATAATGACTATGTTAGATAAAATCAAGCAAAAGTTTCTCTATTACGAAACTTTTTTCAAGAAAGAGAGTTTTTATATGCAAAAAATCAGACCAGATATGGATATCGGTCATAATATCCAGCGTCTCAGAAAAAATGCTAATATGACACAAGATCAAACCATTGCCCATTTGCAACTTATGGGAATTGAAATCTCAAAAAGCACTTATGCAAAACTTGAAACAAACAGAATGAATATTAAAGTCAGTGAATTAGTCGCACTTAGCAAAATTTTTCACGCAGATATCAAAGAGTTTTTTGACGGACTTCTCTGATTCAAAACAAAAGGAGATTGCCACATATTAATGGTAATCTCCTTTTCTCTTTAACATTTTAAAAAATATCGGTTTCTGTCACAGTTCTTAAAAATCGGGCGTAAGTTGGGCGTAAAATCGTAAATTATCGCTTCTTCTAATCTCAAAGAATCCTTTATTTGCGCCACTTTTAGCCATTTCTACTTCTCCAAGCTCTTCATCGTCGGGAACAACAACACATCCCTTATCGCCGGACTGTCCGTCATCATCATGACCATTCTGTCAATACCGAATCCGATTCCACCCGTCGGCGGCATACCGATGGAAAGTGCGTTTAAGAAATCCTCGTCCGTGTGGTTCGCCTCGTCATCACCGGCAGCAAGCAGCGCTTCCTGTGCCTCGAAACGGCGGCGCTGATCCTCAGGATCATTTAACTCGGAATAAGCATTCGCCATCTCCCAGCCGTTCATGAAGAACTCAAAGCGCTCTACATAATCCGGGTTCTCCGGCTTCTTCTTCGTGAGCGGGGAAATCTCGATCGGGTGATCCATGACGAAGGTCGGCTGAATCAGGTGCTCCTCGACATACTCCTCGAAGAACAGATTTAAGATATCACCCTTCTTGTGGCGCTCCTCATACTCGATGTGATGCTCGTCCGCAAGCTTCTTTGCCTCCGCAGTGTCCTTCACCTCGTTAAAATCCACATTTGCATACTTCTTCACAGCGTCTACCATCGTAATGCGTTCAAACGGCTTGGATAAATCCATCGTGTGCTCGCCGTAAGTCAGGATCTCGGAACCTGTCACTTCCTTTGCCACGTAGCGGTAAAGATTCTCCGTCAGATCCATCATGCCGTGATAATCGGTGTATGCCTGATAAAGCTCCATCAGCGTAAATTCCGGGTTGTGTCTGGTATCAAGACCCTCGTTGCGGAATACGCGTCCGATCTCATAGACGCGCTCCATTCCTCCGACGATCAGTCTCTTTAAATAGAGCTCCAGGGAAATGCGAAGCTTTAAGTCCTCGTCGAGTGCGTTGAAATGCGTCTCGAACGGTCTTGCCGAAGCACCGCCGGCATTCGATACGAGCATCGGCGTTTCAACCTCCATGAAGCCCTGTCCATCGAGATAACGGCGGATCGTGCTGATTACCTTCGAACGCTTCACAAAGGTGTCCTTGACATCCTCATTCATGATCAGATCCACATATCTCTGGCGATATCTGGTGTCCGTGTCGGTCAGACCATGGAACTTCTCCGGCAGAATCTGCAGGCTCTTGGAAAGCAGCGTCACTTCCGATGCATGAACCGATATCTCGCCCGTCTTTGTCTTAAAGACAATGCCCTTCACGCCAAGAATATCGCCCACGTCATATTTCTTGAAATCCTTATATGATTCCTCACCAATGTCATCCCTTGCAACATAAATCTGGATGCGTCCCTTAAGATCCTGAATATTGCAGAAGGATGCTTTTCCCATGACGCGCTTGAACATCATTCGCCCGGCAACAGAGACCTCTTTGCCTTCCATCTCCTCAAAATGCTCTTTGATGTCCGTGCTGTGGTTCGTGACATCATACTTTGTGATGACAAACGGGTCCCTGCCGTTCTCCTGCAATTCATGCAGCTTATCGTAGCGAACCTTAAGCAACTGATTCACGTCCTGCTGATTGTTATTCTGCTCTGCCATGCTCTTCCTCCATTTAGCGCTTACTGCTATTCGTTCGATCTGTGAATAGAAATGATCTTGTATGAAAACTCTCCTGCCGGTGTAGATACGGTCACGGTATCGCCGACCTTTTTGCCAAGGAGTGCTTTTCCGACCGGAGACTCGTTGGAAATCTTGCCCTTTAAGCTGTTCGCCTCGGTGGAGCCTACGATCTTGTACTCTAATTCCTCGTCAAATTCGCAATCAAGGATCTTTACCTGACAGCCGATGCTTACCTTATCCAGATCGACCTCTTCCTCGACAAAGACCTCTGCATTCTTAAGAATCTTCTCGAGCTCCTCGATACGCGCCTCGATGTCTCTCTGCTCGTCCTTTGCAGCGTCGTACTCCGCGTTCTCGGATAAGTCGCCCTGCTCTCTTGCTTCCTTGATCTTCTGGGAGACTTCTTTTCTCTTTACTACCTTTAACTCCTCTAACTCGTCCTCCAGTTTCTTAAGTCCTTCGTAAGTCAGAATGTTTTTCTTGTCCATTACCCTTCTACCCTTCTTTGTACATTTTATCAATTTCCATAAAAAGCTTCTTCAAATCTGTCTCGTCCAAGCTTTTCCTGCTGTTTTTGCATGCCCTTAACAATCACAGTATTATAACCGATAGGCACCATGATGTCAAGATTTTCCCCCTGTTTCCAAGGCTTTTTGTGAATTGGGATATAGGCCCTGCCCTCTCCCATCTGTCCCGTATAACAATCGCCCTCCCACTCAAAGTCCAGCAGCAGCTTCCATGTATCCATCCTTCTGCCTGCTGCGTTATATCCTCGCTGTCCCTCACGCCCGGCTCGCTGTTCCGTATGCCCGGCTCGCTGTTCCGTATGCCCGCTTCGCTGTCCCTCACGCCCGGCTCGCTGTTCCGTATGCCCGCTTCGCTGTCTCTCATGCCCGGCTCGCTGTTCCGTATGCCCGCTTCGCTGCCTCTCATACCCGGTTCGCTGGTGCGCCCCAGCTAGCTCCCGTTTGGAAAAAAGCATCACGACCAGCCCGTTCTCCTCATACATTCTCTCTGCAAATTCATAAAAATATGCGGGGCGCTCCGTATAAATAGACAGGAAATTCAGATCGTCCGCAAGCTGCTCCAACACATCCCGCACATCCGCCGGTTCAAACATGCTGCCCTGCCCGGACTCCTCGTCGATTACCTCAAGCTCCACCCTCTGGGGCGCAATCCCCCGCTCCTTTAGAATACCAAAGAAAATAGGGCGGAAATTCCGCAAAAATTCATTGGAGTAAGACATTTTCCTTCTGTCCTGCAATTATATTTCTTCATTATATGATTGCACTTCCCGGAATAATGCCTCAAGCTGCTCATAATTTTCCACTTCGTTGATTCTTCCCCGAAGCCTGGAGGAATTGCGGTAGCCTGCTGTGTACCACGCTGCATGTTTGCGGATTTCGCGGATTCCCGTATAGTCGCCTTTGAATGCAAGCTGCATCCGCGCATGGCGCAGCAGCATGTCCGTCACCTCGGAAAATGCAGGCTTTTCTGGCGTTTCACCCGTCTTAAAATAATGCAGAATCTGCGCAAAGATCCACGGATTTCCCTCCGCTCCCCGCGCGATCATATATCCGTCGCATCCGGTCTGTTCCGCCATTGCCGCAACATCCTCCGCCGTTTTAATATCGCCGTTTCCGATGACCGGAATTAAGACCTCCTCCTTCACCGCGCGGATAATCTCCCAATCCGCCTTGCCGGAATAGAACTGCTCCCGTGTCCGCCCATGTACGGCGATTGCCGCCGCGCCGGACTCCTCGGCGATATGCGCCATTTCCACGGCATTGACATGCGCATCGTCAAAGCCCTTGCGGATTTTGACCGTCACAGGTTTGTCAATTGCCCGCACTGTCTTCTCAATGATTTTCCCGGCAAGAACCGGATTTTTCATCAGTGCCGAGCCGTCGCCGTTTCCCACGATTTTCGGAACCGGGCAGCCCATATTAATGTCTAAAATATCAAACGGACGTTCCTCGATCCGCTTTGCCATTTCACTGATAATATCCGGGTCTGAACCAAAGAGCTGAAGCGACACGGGATGCTCGCCGGGATCGATTGTAAGAAGCTCCTCTGTATTCCGGTTTCCATACAGGATCGCCTTGGCGCTGACCATCTCCATGCATACAAGCCCCGCCCCCTGCTCCCTGCAGAGCAAGCGAAATGGCAGGTCACTCACGCCTGCCATCGGTGCCAATATCAAATTATTTTCCAACGTTACATTGCCGATCTGCAATGGTCTGATAATATCCATACCGCCTGTTTCTTCCGCTTACTTTTCCTGTTTTTGATACTTAATCTTTCCATTCTTCCGATTCTGCTTCTTATAAATCAGATTCATGCCCTTTAAGGTCAGATTCGGATCGTAGACGTCGATCATCGTCGTCTCGCTCGCAATGATCCTGCCAAGACCGCCTGTTGCAACGACCTTGACCTCACCCATGTTCGCTTCCTCGATCATATGGCGGATAATATACTCTGTCTGCCCGATCTGCCCGTAGACAAGTCCCGCCTGCATCGAGGAAATCGTCTCCTTTGCAAGAATGCTCGCCGGTTTTCTGATCTCAATCTCCGGCAGCTTCGCTGCATCCTCCCACAACGCTTTCGCGGAAATGCGGATGCCCGGAGCCGTTACCCCCGAGACGAACGCCCCATCCTTGTCCACAAGATCATAGGTCGTTGCCGTTCCGAAATCCAGCACAAGCACCGGACCGCCATACAGCTCATACGCCGCAGCCGCATCCACAATGCGGTCCGCACCGATCTGGCGCGGGTTCTCCGTCACTATACGGATTCCTGTTTTGGTTCCCGTCTCGATCACAATCGGGCGGATACCAAAATATTTCACAATCGCGCCTTCCAATGCATGCATCACATTCGGCACCACTGACGCGATAATCGCATCGTCAATCTCATCGTGCCGGATATCATTCTGCTCCAACAGATTCGTCAGCATCATCCCGTACTCATCCGATGTGCGCGGCATCTTTGTTGTAATACGGAAGCTTGCCACAACATCATCCCCGGAAAATACACCCACTGTGATATTGGTATTCCCCACATCGATCGTCATTATCATAGTCGTTATCCATCCTTTCTATACACCAGTCCCGCTTATTTGCCGCCTGCGATTATTCCTCTTCTCCCAGACCCATGTACAAAAGCCTATAATACATCTGGAGCGCCTCAAGCAAATCCTCTTTGGTCTGTTGGAGCTGTCTGATTTTCAATCCGCATCCAATATCGTCATACAGCAAATCATTTTCATCGCAGGAAGTTCGAAATTCCAATTCACCGTCCTCATTAAACACGAGCTGGAAAATCCCGCCGACGTCCTCCGTGAACAGAACGCACATGATCTTAAGCTCGTCCTTCACCTGCTTCGGCAGTCCGGCAAAATCCTCATTCAGATAAAACTTCTTATTGTAGGCACTCGCACCACACAGTACTACTTCTTCCATGTATACCCTTTCTTACACTGCATATCTTACCAAAAGCTCCTGCCGGTAAATACCGGACATCTTCTATACTGTCATTCTACCTCCATCAGCGCATCTGTGACTTAAGTGTACCCGTAAATTCCGCGAACCGAGACTTCCCCCGCCGACACGAGCTTCCTGCTCTCCCATGTGTCCACGATCAGCTCTCCGCGCGAAGTGACTCCCATTGCCTTCCCCTCGAACGGCTCTCTGGGGTCCAGCACCTTCACAATCTGGTGCATATTCACAAGATGTGCGTCATATTCCTTCACCAGTCCGCTCAAATCCTCCGTCTTAAGGAAAACCGCATAATAATGCTCGAACTGCTCCCAGACCTCCTCGATAAGCGCGGCGCGGTTAAAACGCTCGCCTGTTTCCAGATACAGTGACGTCGCCATATGCGCAATCTCTTCCGGGAAGGACTCGTTGTTCACATTGATTCCGATTCCGATCACAATATGGTTTACATAATCGAACTGTGCGCTCATTTCCGTGAGAATACCGCAGATTTTTTTCCCGTTCACCACAATATCATTCGGCCACTTAATGCCTGCCGGTCTGCCCGTAATCTTTCTGACCGCCGCAGACACCGCAAGCGCCGCAACGAGCGTCAGCATGGAAGCGTTGTTCGGGTTGATCTCCGGCTTTAACATCAGCGTCATATAAATGCTCATGCCGCGCGGCGACTCCCAGCTTCTGCCTCTTCTCCCTTTCCCCGCGTCCTGCTGTTCTGCGACTACGAGTGTCCCCGTCGGGTAACCTTCCTCCGCGAGCTGTTTCGCCTTCGTATTTGTGGAATCAATGACCGGAAAATAGAAAATCTCCTCGCCCACCCATTCCGTTCTGCGAATACTCTTCAGTTCCTCCTCACTGAGTGAATCCGGCACAGCCAGAAGCTTATAGCCCTTGTTCTGCACCGCCTCGATCTCATAACCTGCCTCCTTAAGCTGGTTGATTGCTTTCCAGATGGCAGTTCTTGAAACGCCGAACTTCTCGCACAGATCCTGCCCGGACACATAGTCCCCCGCTTCTCTCAACACGGTAAGTAATTCTGTTCTCATCCTATCGCCGTCCCATCTCTCTTTTCGTCGCCGCCCGTGCGATGCTTCCTGCACTTCAGGCAGCGCTGCATCTTATCTGTCGGGCAGCCGCGTACTCCCACATTATTCCGCCAATGTCGCGAGCATCACTGCCTTGATCGTGTGCATACGGTTCTCCGCTTCGTCAAATACGACCGACTGCGCGCTCTCAAAGACTTCATCCGTCACTTCCAGCTCGCTGTAGCCGAACTTCTCATAGACTTCCTTGCCAATCTTCGTCTTTAAATCATGGAACGCCGGCAGGCAGTGCATGAAAATCGCACCCGGCTTCGCGTTTGCCATCGCCGCCTTATTTACCTGATACGGCATCAGATCGGTAAGACGCTCCTCCCAGATTTCATCCGGCTCGCCCATGGATACCCATACATCCGTGTAGATAACGTCCGCATCCTTCGTTCCCCCGGCGACATCCTCGGTCAACGTAATCGTCGCGCCCGTTTCTGCCGCTGTCTTCCTGCAATACGCTACAAGCTCCTCGTTTGGAAAATATTTCTTCGAGGTACATGCCACAAAATCCATGCCGAGCTTCGCGCAGGTCACCATCAGGGAATTTCCCATATTATAGCGGGCGTCTCCCATGTATACAAGCTTTACGCCCTTTAATCTTCCAAGATGCTCACGGATCGTCAGCATATCCGCAAGCATCTGCGTCGGATGAAATTCATTGGTCAGTCCGTTCCACACCGGAACCCCGGCATACTTTGCAAGCTCCTCAACAATTTCCTGTCCGTAACCGCGGTACTCGATACCGTCAAACATACGTCCGAGAACTCTTGCGGTGTCCGGGATGCTCTCCTTCTTCCCAATCTGGGAACCCGAAGGGTCGAGATATGTCACATGCATACCGAGGTCATGCGCCGCCACCTCGAAGGAACAGCGGGTACGGGTACTCGTCTTCTCAAAAATCAATGCAATATTCTTGCCGATTAAACTGTCATGCAAAATCCCCTGCTTCTTTTTCTCCTTAAGCTCTGCCGCCAGATCAATCAGATATGTAATCTCCTCCGGTGTGTAATCCATAAGTTTTAAAAAATTACGTCCTTTTAAATTCATATGATTTCTCCTCATTTTCAGCCAAAAACGATATCCTGCAACAGGTGAACAAGCAGGCTGCCACAAAAGTGACAGCCTGCGGATTTATACACCCTATGTTCTGTTTATTCCGCATCCAGACGCGGAGCTGCAACCTCTGTCACGGATTTTGCGAGCCCTGCAATCCCCTGAATCTCCGACGGAATGATAATCTTGGTCGCTTTTCCGTCTGCCGCCTTTGCAAATGCCTCCAGGCTCTTCAACTGGATAACGCTCTGATCCGGCGCAGCTTCCTTGATCATGCGCAGACCGTCTGCATTTGCCTGCTGAATCTTAAGAATCGCCTCCGCCTGACCTTCCGCCTCGCGGATGGTCGCTTCCTTCTTCGCCTCTGCGCGAAGGATTGCCGCCTGCTTCTCAGCCTCTGCATCAAGGATCGCAGATTCTTTCTTACCTTCCGCCACAAGGACCGTAGACTTCTTCTCACCTTCCGCGCGAAGAATCGCTTCTCTTCGCTCACGCTCTGCCTTCATCTGCTTCTCCATCGCATCCTGAATCGCTGCAGGCGGGATGATGTTCTTTAACTCTACACGGTTGACCTTGATTCCCCACGGATCGGTCGCAACATCGAGCGTCGCTCTCATCTGTGTATTAATCGTCTCTCTGGAAGTAAGCGTCTCATCCAGCTCCAGATCACCGATGATGTTACGAAGTGTGGTCGCTGTCAGGTTCTCGATTGCCATAATCGGGTTCTCTACGCCGTATGCGTACAGCTTCGGGTCTGTAATCTGGAAATATACAACCGTGTCAATCTGCATGGTTACATTATCCTTCGTGATTACCGGCTGCGGCGGGAAGTCCACTACCTGCTCCTTTAATGTCACCTTCTTGGCAACGCGGTCAATGAACGGTATCATAAAATGCAGACCAACCGGCCATGTTGCCAGATAACCGCCCAGACGCTCTACAATAAACGCATGTGCCTGCGGCACGATCTTGATACAGGACACTACAATTGCCAGCGCCAGAATCACCATAATAATAAATGCAACGATTAATACTCCTCCCATGTCAAATCCTCCATTTTCTCTGTTATCATGTATCAATGTATTATTTCCCGTTAGATATCATATTACTATATTTAAATTCAAATTACAAGAAGAGCCGCAGGAAATGCCCAAACCATTTTCCTGCGGCTCTTCGTTATTTTTATAAAATTACCAGAATACGTGATTGCCGATTACAATCCCCGGCTGACCGGATGACGCTCCTCTGAAACGGAGTGCACCACCGGTATTATCCGCTCCGTTGATTGCTTCCTGCGCTGCCTGCATGCAGCTTGCCTTCGGACCGTTCGCTGCTACACTCGCAACAGAACCTCTTCCTGCCGGCGTAAACTGACCCGACTGGTAAATCACACCATAGATGCTGCCCGGATATCCGCCGGATCTTACACGGTTCATGACAACCGCTCCGACTGCAAGCTGTCCCTCATAGCTCTCGCTGCCTGCCTCACACTGGATCAGTGCTGCGAGCAGTGTCACATCATCGACAGATGCCGCCATGGCTCCGTTCTGTGTGGTTCCCGGGCTGGAAACCTGCGCAGATTTCGCCGCTTCCGCAGCTTCCTTCGCAAGCTGCTCCTTCTCTTCCTCAATGGTGACTGCTTCCCCGAGTGCAAGCTCTGTCGTCACATACTCTGCACTGACATATCCTGTGCTGCCCTTGTAATCAATCGCAACCCATCCGTCCACCGCTTCCACGCTGGTGTCTACCGGGAAGGACATTCCTGTCGATACCGCTGCAAGCACGGACGCCTCCGGATCCGCACTGCTTCTGACGCGAAGTCCGTCTTCCTGAATCTCTGCTTCTACGTCAAATGTCTCGTTTGCGTAATTCCATGCATCCGAGCCGTAGAGACAATAGGAATTCATTACATATCCGTCTACGTTTCCGGATTCCACATGCGTCCACGTATCACCGACCTCGGCAATCTGCGCCACATCACCCTTGTATAACTTTCCGACAATCTCGGCGTCCTCGCTTCCCTCCGCACGGACATAAAGAAATTCCTCTACATCCGCCATCAGGCGATTCTGCCATTCCTGCTCTTCTTCCGACATTCCGCTGCCTGCCTGTGCGACGGCATTTGTCTGTGTTCCGTCTACAGGCTGCGTATTCACGCCCGGCTGTGTTCCGTCTGTCGGCTGTGTATTCACATCTGTTGGCTGCGTATTTACATCCGGCTGTGTTCCAGTCGTCGGCTGTGTATTTACATCCGGCTGTGTTCCGTCTGTCGGTTGTGTATTCACATCTGTCGGCGTTCCGTCTGTCGACTGTGTATTCACCTGTGTTCCGTCCACAGGCTGTCCTGCCGCACCTGCCTGCAGGCTGTCTGTCAACTGTGCGGTAACACCTGCCTGCGCTCCGCCGATCTGCTGGGTACTATTATCTCCCGCTGCGCCTGTCGGCTGCGTATTTGCATCCGGCTGCGTTCCAGTCGTCGGCTGTGTTCCGTCTGTCGGCTGTGTATTTGTATTCGGCTGTGTTCCAATCGTTGGTTGTGTATTTGCATCCGGCTGTATTCCAGTCGCCGACTGTGTATTTGCACCCGGCTGTATTCCAGTCGTCGGCTGCGTTCCGTCTGTCGGCTGTACCGTCACATCCGGCTGTGTTCCGTCCACTGACGTTACTTCCGCCGCGGCAACCAATGCCCGGTTCATCTGCTCTACACCCGCTGTCTGACCGATACTTTCTAACGCGCTCGTTTCAAACTGATTTAATTGTGCAACGACTCCCGCCGTTCCGTTTGTAGCTAAGTCCGTTCTTGTCACCGCTGCGACGGTCATCGGCTGTGTACCAGCCACATCCGCAGCCTGCGCGATTGAGCTCATCATTACCAGGGAACCGGCAACTACGATACCTTCAACCGCTCTCTTTTTTAAACTCATAGAACCCTCCATCAGTGTCTACCATTTTATTGAAATAGTATTACACTTTTGTGCTGTTTTATTCATATTTTGTTACAATTGTTACGGATTTGTTACGACGAGATTATAGCAAAGCAATATCTCTTTGTCAAGTTTTTGGGGCGCTTCACAGGCTTTCCGGACATTTTCCCAAAAAAACAGATCGCGGAAGCCCTTGAAAATAAAGGGTTTCCGCGATCTTTTGTGCATTTTGCTAAATTTTCATTTTATAGTACTTTCGGCTTAGGAAAGTCTCTTTAACAACGTCTCTCTTGCCTCTTCATAGCCCGGCTTTCCAAGCAATGCGAACATGTTCTTCTTATAGCTCTCAACGCCCGGCTGGTTGAACGGATTCACGCCAAGGAGATATCCGCTGATTCCTACTGCAAACTCGAAGAAGTAGAACAGCTCTCCCAGATAGAACTCGTTCTGCTCCGGAATCTTCACCATAAGGTTCGGAACATTTCCGTCGGTATGTGCAAGAATGGTTCCGTTCATTGCACTCTTATTTACAAAGTCCATATCCTTGCCTGCCAGATAGTTAAGACCGTCGAGATCTACCGGCTCTTCATTAATCACAACCGTCTCTCTGGACTTCTCAACGTTAAGCACTGTCTCGAACATCACTCTCGAGCCATCCTGAATGAACTGTCCCATCGAGTGAAGATCTGTTGTAAGGTCTACAGACGCAGGGAACAATCCCTTCTGATCCTTTCCTTCGCTCTCACCGTAAAGCTGCTTCCACCACTCAGCTACATAGTGCAGGCTCGGTTCATAGTCCGCCAGAACCTCGATTGCCTTGCCCTTGCGAAGCAAAATATTACGGATTGCAGCGTACTGCAAAGAATCATTCTGTGCAAAATCCTGCTCTAACGCAAGCTTTCTTCCCTCTGCTGCGCCTTCCATCAGCTTGTCGATATCTGCGCCGCTGACAGCGATCGGCAGAAGTCCTACTGCTGTAAGCACGGAGAAACGTCCTCCGACATCATCCGGCACAACAAATGTCTCGTAACCCTCTTCGGTCGCAAGGTTCTTAAGCGCTCCCTTTGCCTTATCCGTAGTCGCGTAAATTCTCTTCGCCGCACCCTCTTTGCCGTACTTCTTCTCAAGCATTTCCTTAAATACGCGGAAAGCGATTGCCGGCTCTGTGGTTGTTCCTGACTTGGAAATGATATTTACGGAAAAATCCCGGTCGCCGATTACATCGACAAGCCCCTTTAAGTATGTACCGCTGATGCTGTTTCCGGCATAGTAGATTTCCGGTGTCTTTCTCACTTCCTTCGGAAGATTGTTATAAAATCCATGTCTTAAAAATTCAATCGCAGCTCTCGCGCCGAGGTAGGAACCGCCGATACCGATCACAACCAGCACCTCAGAATCAGACTGGATCTTCTCCGCCGCCTTCTTGATGCGTGCGAACTCTTCCTTATCATAGTCTACCGGAAGATCGATCCATCCCAGGAAATCATTTCCGGCGCCCTCTCTCGACAGCAGCAGCTCCTTTGCGTCTGCTACGAGCTTGCTCATGTAGGATACTTCTTCTTCGCTGATAAAACCAGCAGCCTTCGAGTAGTCAAAAGATACTTTTCCCATTTTTGCACTCCTTTGTTCCTAAAAAATAAATTGCTTAAACTATATAAAATTCATTAGTTTTAATTTTATCAAACCTGCCTGCATCCCGCAAGCGGTTTCTTCTACATCACGCAAATACTTTCTCTGGCATCATGAAAATACTTCGCCAAGAACCTCATCGATCAGCGCTCCCGGGGACGACGGCTTGGGTGTATTCTGCCCCTGTCTTCCTTCCCTGTACTGGTTATCGTCCTGCGGCAATCTTCGGGCAGACGGGTAAGTTGCCTCCTGCATTCCGGCGGTGGCTGCTGTTTCTGTCGACGTCATTTTCCGCAGCAAGCCGTCTGCATCTGCCGATTCCCGCGGCGTCATTTCCTGCATTCCGGCGGTGACTGTCGATTCCTGCGGTGTCATTTTCCGCAGCAAGCCGTCTGCATCTGCCGATTCCTGCGGCTTCATTTCCTGTATTCCGGCGGTGGCTGCCGATTCCTGCGGTGTCATTTCCTGTATTCCGGCGGTGGCTGCCGATTCCTGCGGCTTCATTTTCTGCACCTTGCCGGCGTTTACTGATTCCGACAGCGCAGAAGCTTGTCCGCTGACATCTTCTTCGGTCAGCACAGGATTTCCTGCAATCCCCTGTATGCATTTCTCAATTCTTCTTATCCTATGTAATGCAGTAACCAAAAGGATGATTGCAAACGCTCCCATCCCTGCGGCGATCTCCCCAGCGTATTCGGTCAGAAAAAAAGCAATCTGCTCCATACTCGCTACCTCTCTTTTCTACCGGATGGGCTTATGCCCTCCACGGTGACTTCTCTCCTATTTTATAGAAAGAAAAGAGAAGATTTCAGCGAATTTCTGTCGTTTACTGTGCTTTGATTTTAGACATTTTTCGCATATGGTAACGTTTTCATACATACCTCGTCTCTATTGTATTCCATCTTGCCGAATTTGCAAGTCTTTTCTTGACTTTTGCGCATAAGGGTATAATAATTAGGGAAGTAGACATTAGGAAAGGGATTTTATTTTATGAAAAAAATTGTAATGACCGGAGGCGGTACAGCCGGGCACGTGACGCCGAATATCGCGCTGATGCCCGCTCTGCAAAAAGAAGGTTATGAAATTTCTTATATTGGCTCCTATGAAGGAATCGAAAAACGGCTCATCGAGGAGCAGGGCATTCCTTATTATGGAATTTCTTCCGGAAAGCTCAGACGCTATTTTGATCCCAAGAATTTTTCAGATCCGTTTAAGGTGTTAAAGGGCTATAGCCAGTCCGTAAAATTATTAAAGAAAATAAAACCGGACGTCGTCTTCTCAAAAGGCGGCTTCGTGTCTGTTCCGGTTGTTCTGGCTGCAAGCCGCTGCAGGATTCCGGCAATCATTCATGAATCCGATCTGACGCCGGGGCTCGCCAACCGTATTGCCATCCCGAAGGCAACGAAGGTTTGCTGCAATTTTCCGGAGACTCTGGAATATGTTCCAAAGGACAAAGCGGTTCTGACCGGTTCGCCGATCCGTAAGGAACTCTTATCCGGAAATGCCGAGCGCGCTTTTTCCCTTTGCAATTTCACCGATCATTCCAAGTCCTGTATTCTGATTATCGGCGGCAGCAGCGGGTCGCGTGCAATCAACACCGCAATCCGCAATCTGCTTCCCGAATTAATCAAGAATTATAATATCATTCATCTGTGTGGAAAAGGGAATCTCGATACTTCCTTAAATTCCATAGCGGGATATGCACAATTCGAATATGCCAATCAGGAGCTTGCCGACATGTTCGCGCTTGCCTCTCTTGTCATCTCGCGTGCCGGAGCAAATGCGATCTGTGAGCTTCTGACTTTGCGCAAACCGAATATTCTGATTCCGCTGCCTGCCGCTGCAAGCCGCGGCGATCAGATTTTGAATGCAAATTCTTTCCGCTCACAGGGCTTTAGTTATGTGCTTGAGGAAGAAGAGCTTACAAACACCACGCTCTTAGATGCTATCGAGCATGTTTCGCAGAAAAAGGCTTCCTACATCGAAGCAATGGAACAGAGCAATCAGCATGATTCCATTCAGACCATCATGCACCTGATTGAGGATGTTTCCAATAAATAAAAACAAACGCCATAAAACGCAGCAGATAAAATAAACGCAGCATGTAAAATAAATACAGCAAACAAAAAGCCCGGCAGACACCAACCTGCCGGACTTTTGCTTTATGTCCCGTCATCAATCCTACTCGCATTTGAGGGAATCTCTGATCTGTACCATCTCTTCATCGGTAAAGGTCTCGTGGCTCCACATCAGAATGTCATTGTTCCTGGCATTCCGGTAACGCGGAATTAAGTGCATATGGAAATGGAACACCGTCTGTCCCGCCACCTCGTGATTGTTCTGGAGAATGTTGAATCCATCACAGGAGAGAACCTCCGTCATGTGGCATGCCAGCTTTTTCGCCAGCTTCATCGCTCCCGCAGCAACCTCCTCATCAATCTCGTAGATATCCGCATAATGCTTCTTTGGAAGTATCAGTGCGTGTCCCTTTGCCGCAGGACTTGCATCCAGAATGACCTTGAAGGTATCATCCTCATAGATTGTGTTTGATGGAATTTCTCCTGCAATGATTTTGCAGAAAATACAATTTGTGTCGCTCATGGCTTTGCTCCTTTCTGTTTATTACGTATGTCGAATTTTGTAAAACTATTGTTATTGAACTTATTGCATATTAATGTTAAACTACATTGTGTGTAGTATTCACCATTTCACAGATAAGGCAGGAATTACATTGTTAAATAACGAGGATTACCTTAATATTTTTCACGAAATTAAAAATTCTATTACTCTGGTAAACGGTTCTCTGCAATTGGTTGCCAAAAAGCATCCGGAAGTATGCGAGTTTGATTACTGGAATGAAGCCATGTCGGAAATCAGTTTCTTAAAAAACATGGTCATCCAGCTTTCTTCGGCGCGCCTGTGCAGCCACTTGAACCTTATGCAGATTAATCTCTATTCCTTTATGCACCAGATTGAAAATTCCATCCGTGTGCTGTCGTGGGACGACTTTGTCTGTAACTTCTATCTGGACGAGAATCTTCCGCTGATTGAAATTGATCCCCAATTGCTTAAACAGGCAATCACCAATATCGTCAAAAATGCTTACGAAGCGATGGATGAGAAGGGAACTACGGATATTCATGTCCTGTATGAGGATGAACTTGTAAAAATCACCGTCACAGATCAGGGCGGCGGCTTGGATCCGGCGCTTGCCGATAACATCTTCCAGCCATTCATCACCACGAAAACCGGCGGCAGCGGACTGGGCTTAGTCATCACCAAGCAGATTATCGAATCACATCATGGCACATTGACCTGTGATTCGCGCCCGGGCGACGGCTGTACCTTTACGATTGTCCTTCCGCTTACGCAAAATTAAATACAGTATCCAGCATACGCAGTGTCTTAAAATTACCCTTTGCTGTCATCTCTCCGGTCATGAATGCTCTTTGGAATGTCATTCTTCCGCCAAGAACCCCTTCCATCACCTCTGGTGTCAGCTTCGCATAGATGTCGATATTCTCTTCCTGTCCATAATGAATCGTAAGCTCATCCTGATTCACTTCCACAAACAGCGGCTTCTTCTTATCTGCCATCATAAACAGGTATCTCGCATGAAAATCCTGCTGCGGTACAAAGCTTCTCTTAAACTCCTCAATATAAGCACTGTCATCATCCTGACTTGCCTTGCCAAGCATATCCTTGAACATTGACGCCAGTTCCTGAATATCTTCCTTCTGCTTCTTCACATAGCTGTCATCCGATACATACTTGGACAACTGTTCGCTCTCCTGCGGGGTCAGCTCCATCTGTGGGGTGCGAAGAACGCTCTGCTTAACCGCAAGATTACTGTTCGGCAGACTCTTCATCTTCTGGGAAATCGTCCGGTACAGATTCTCTGCTTTCTTCTCGATGATTACCGTATATTCCTTATTCATCTCAAAGCTCACCAGATCTTCTACATAACCGCAGAGTCCCGGACATGGCAGACCGCCTAAAATCTCCCATGCATTTGCCAGATTCATCTCTCCCTCGCGCTCTCCATACGTGGTCGACATAACTATCGGCTGCATATAAGTCGTCTGGATCTTCTCCTTATCGCCGTACAGCCAGCATGCATCAAGGAACTGCTGCATATATCCTCCGATACCAAGCCACTCCACCGTCGTCGCGAGAATGATTCCATCCGCATCCTTCATTGTCTGCGGAAGCGTCGCAATCTCATTCTTATGTTCATAGATATTGATTCTCTCTATTGTCACGCGCAGCTCACGCAGCACTTCTTCCATCTTATTCAGAACATAAAGTGTCGGATCGTCTAACAGACCTCTTCCACCGTAATAAATATTTACCTTCATTCACAGCCTCCGTTCAGCTTCTATAACGTCCTTCTTCTGAAGTACTGCTTTCAGTATATAAATTTTCGGCGGTAAAATCAATATTTTTGATACTTTCTATGATATAAAATAACCGTCGTCACAAATCCTGTAAGCACTCCCCCTATATGCCCCCAGTTATCAATTCCCGCCGAAGTGAAACCATAGTAGACGGTCAGCGCTATCATAAAAAGAAGTCCTCTCGTTGTAATCCGCTCCAATCTCCCCCTGTGCAATATTACAACCCACAAGAAACCTCCAACAACTCCGAAAATTGCACCGGAAGCCCCCGCAGAAACAGCATAATCCTGTGTAAAAAGCATCATTGCAAAGGAAAGCAGGCTGCCGCCAAGCAGCGACATCAGGTAAATTACCGTAAAGCGCAGATGCCCCACCACACGCTCGAGCCGCGAGCCCATACAATATAGGATCACCATGTTATTGATAAGATGCGCCGCCCCAAAATGAATAAAACCAGCCGTAAAAAGTCTCCACCACTCATGCCTGTCCGTCAGCGCCGTCGGATACATACCGCCATATTTCGCAACAAAGAACCCATCCGTCGTATCTCCAGCCAGCTCCATCACAAGATACACAAGAACATTTATTACAACGAGCGCCAGTGTGACATATGGCAGTTCTCCGCCAGATTTCATGCTTCTTATTATGTTTTTAAGCGGCTCTTTTATTCCTTTTTCCACGTGTTTTTCACAATTTTGGTCAATCTCATTTTCAAGCGCCTGCCGAAGCCCAAAGAAGTCGCCCGGCTGGTTCTCGAAAATCAGAACACGTCTGGTCTCTGGCTCATACTGCCAGATATTCCTGCACTGTGTACATAGCTGCCGTCCAATCTCTCCGCCGCCGACCAAAAGTGTGAGCACCTCCACATGGTATACCGGAAAACCCTCCGGAAAATCCGAAAGGATTCCCTGCGGATGATAAAAGCTGCTCATAACACGCTCCTCCATGATCCGCTGCTGTTCGGGAGTCATCTGGTAACCCCCGGAAAGTTCCACCGATAAAACGACATGAAAGCCTTCCCTGTAATATTTATAATAAATCCCCACTTCTTTGGGATTTCCCTGACAGAAGCGGTAGCCTTCCCGCGCAAATACGCCCGCAAGTCCTGTATATTCCATCCTACATTCTCCGGTTTCTATATTATTATAATATGGTTATTATAGATACAACCGCGCAAGAATGCAAACCCGAGCCTCCTTTATTTTCTTAAATAAATCTAAACTTTTCGTCCGCAAAAATAACGATTTCATTTTTCTGCAGACTCATCTTTGTCTTATAATTGAGCAATTCTCCCCCTACATACGTTCCGTTAGAGGAATTTAAATCCTCGATAAAATAGATTCCCTCCTTTTTGCTGACGCGCGCATGTCTCCTGCTGACTGTGGTACTCGGAATATAGCCGCCACAATCCTCCCCGCTCCCAATCACAAGGGAATCTCCCTCTATCACGAGGTCTTTGCACGGTCCCTTGCCCTCGTACCGCAGGATTCCTTCCGGCGGTCTGGTCAGTTCCGCTAAAAGTACCGTCGGATGCGTTGATTTTGGTATCTCCTCCTCTTCCGGTTCAAAAAAGAACACTTCCTCATCCGGAGCGGCTTTTGCCTTTCTCCCATGTATGCCTCTTCCTGCCCAAAAGCCGCTGATACCTTCCAGCACATTCTGTATGTTTTCAAAAATCGCCATTTGTAAGCTGTTCTCTTTTTGGGTCTTCTCCCTTTTTGTTTTCTCTTTTTCTATTTTCTCTATATGATGCTTCCCCCTCCGGGCAGCTTTCTTCTTTTTCCGGTTCTCCCTTTTTGTTTCCCTCTCCTGCCATTGCTCCCCCGCAAGTTCTTCCCGCAAATATTCTTCCTGCATATGTACTTCCTGCATACATTCTCGCTGTATATATTCTCCCTGCAGATATTCTTCCCGCAAAATCTCTTCTTCCTGCTTTTGCTGCCGGAAAGAAACCGCGCGCTCACTGTCTTCTTTCTGCGGGCACGCAAACTGTCCTTCGCTCTCATCTTCCTGTTCGCTGCGCTCGTTTTCCCCTTCCTTCTCATATGGCAGGCGCAGCCGTCTCTTAAGTTCTGATAAATTCATCCCACCCTTAGAAATGTCCTCATATAGCCCATAGGCAAGTGAAACCGCCCGCTCGTCCTCGTGATCCAGATGTGCCAGCAACCCTTCCAACAATTCTCGAATCCCTTCGGACAATCCATTTTCATTTCCCGGATAATAACAGAAATATACTTCTTCTGTGCGGTAATCCACAAAAATTTCTCCCGGCATAAGCAAAATTTCTTCCGCCTCGAGCAACATTCCTTCCAGAAATTCCACCGCCCCATATATCCCCAGCAAAATTTCGCAGAGAAGCGAATATCCCAGTTTCTCCGTCTCAAGCAACGCATCCAACGCCTGCTTTCCCGTAATCTCATACCACAGATAATGTTCGCCATTCTCCTGCACACGCTCCGCAAATAAAATCTTTCCCGCAGGTGCATTCGCTATCATCTGCCGCTCCCATTCCTTTAGCTTCTTCCGCTCCGCGAGCACCATGTAACTCGCCCTTGCCTTCCTGATATATTGTGCCTCCATCAATCTACACCCCATCCTTATTGTTCACCCACATCCTTATTGTCCATCCACATTCTTATTGTCCATCCGCATCCTTATTGCACATCCACATCCTTATTGTGCATCCACATCCTTATTGTGCATCCACGCCCTCATTTAACAACTCTCCCGCCGCCTTCCAGCGGTAAAACAGCTTCACGGTATCCGGCCCGGATTCCTCCATAATCAAAGCTGCCGTCTCCCTGCACTCATCATACATCATAAGCGCACTCTCCATTGTCAGCGCGAATACCATGAGCAGCAGCGGCACGATGATCGCCGCTTCAATTGTCAGACTTCCACGCATTGTCAGGCTCCCGCATATTGTCAGTTTTCTGCACATCGTTATTTTTCTCCGTCGTTTCCTCATCCCAATTGAAACAGATATGCCACCAGCAAAAACGGCAGAAATGGCATTCTGTAGTTTCTCCCCTTTCTTTTTATGACAAGCAGGAACAACGCAGCGACCGCCGCCAGAAAGAGTGCAGCAATAAGAAGCCTTAAATTTCCCCAAAAACCAAGAAATGTGCCGCTTGCCACCAGCATTACACCGTCTCCCGCTCCGATGCACTCTCTGCCGGTCCACGCGATGAGCAGCATGACAACTCCTATTCCCATACCCAGCAGAAGATCCGTAAGTGTATGTTCCCGATAAAACAAATATAAAAGCAATCCTACAATTCCCGCCGCACACGGAAGGTATATGCCTATTTTCTGTTCTCTCCAATCCTGATAAGCCGTTACTGCAAGCACTCCCAATAACGCTGTATTTCCAATCAGACCACCTGTCATCTTCTCACTCCCTCATTTCTTTCTGTTCATGCCTTTTCATTCTGTTTGCCCCTTTTTCTTTCTGCTTGTCCCTTTTTCTTTCTGTTTGTCCCTCTTCTTTCCGTTCGTTGCTTTTTCTTTCTGCTTGTCCTTTTTCATTCTGCTTGTCCGATTCTCGCCGCACGTCCTCTGTCACGTTCCGCATCTGCTGCACGCACCGCGTGCCCCGGCTTCGGACAAGCGTATCATGTAAACCGTCCGTTTGATGCCGCTGCATCCCAGATCCGTGTGGTAGCAGTCTCCCTGGTTTGTAATGTATACACGCCCAAAGGCATTTTTCGACGATCCGCACTGCGCACATTTATGGTATTTTCCTCCATTTTCATTCCGCAAGACCGCAAGCTGGTCATAGCCCACCGACTGAATCGAAAGCTCCAGATGCGTGCACGTACTTTTCGTATGGTACACGGTCCCCGTCTCTGTCACGTAGACCCACGTATCGCCCGTTCCGCTTCCCGCCGCTCCGTTCCAGCCCGTCCATTTCCTGCAGTCCGCCCTCTGCTCCATATCAAAGCTCCAGACCCAGAAAATACGGATGGGCAGTTTCACATGGTAGCTTGCTCTTAAATGAATCTCATCCTGTGAAAACTCGGATTTAAGGAGACTGATTCCAAGGTTTCCGCCGCTGATATAGCGCTCCGCCGCCTTACGCCCGGACATCTCCTTTAAGAACAGCGCTTTTGCCTCCCCAAGCCCGATTGCCTCATTCGAATTATCTCCCGAGAGCGTGACTGCCAGCGTTCTTCCCGTATCATTGAGTGCCTTCTGCACCTCAAGCTGTACCTGCATGACCCGGAAGAAAAACAGAATACTCACGAAAAAACACGCCATAAGCGGCAGAATCACTGCTGCCTCCAATGTAAATACTGCACCAAGACGGGGGCATCGCGGTGCCCCTTTTGGGAACAGTTGACTGTGCCCTAAATCAGATGCCGGATTCCTTTCGGGGAGAGAATCTTCCTTTCCTTTATTGATTTTGTATGCCAACCGATTGTCAAAATAAAGAGACACCGCGACACCCCCTTCCTTTATTTGTAATAAGCAAATTCTTTCTCATTCTCAAACACAAGTTCCCCGATTCCTAAGCTGCCAAGCGTCGAAATCTCCGAAAACAACGGTTCTGACGTGTAACCTATACGATACCGGATCGCACAGATCATGTGATCCATCCTGCAATTTACATATGCCGGAGTCAGCCGGATGTTCTGCTCCATGACATCCATCATCCGATACGCCAGTTTTTCTGTTCCCATCGTAAAGAGCAGCCCTTTCAGATAATCCTGATAAAAAAGCCCGTTTGCGCATTCCTTCGCACCTCCGCCGTCCGAAAATGCCTGCACGAGATTTCCGAGACTGGTCGTCCACTCCCCGCTGCTCTTAAACAGTGCAATCCGCTTCCCCTCAAGCAGCGCGCGAAGGTCTAAAATACTCTCCACATATGCCCACGCCGCGACGATTCCAATCTGGACAACTTTCACAATTGCAGGATTCCCTGTAAACCCGGCAAGCGCTTCCGCCATCGCAAGCGTTGTCGCCATCTTCCCGCTGTCTCCGAGAATATGGGTTACATTTGCCGCTTCCCGAATTAATAGAAGGCGGTTTATGACGCCCTCAAGATTATCCCGGTCCGCGTCTTTCCCGCAGAGAACATACTCCATCTCATAAGAAAGCGCATGATTCTCCGCCGGTTCTCCGTAATCCGAAAAATACTGATCCATATATTCCAATGCCAGAATCTTGTCATACCAGTCTGTGTCTGCCGTAACCGCAGCCGTTCCCTGTACGCGTTCCCGCGAACCGACCGTATCGGTAAGCGCCACCTGCTTCGAGGAGACGCCTCCGAGATCGCCTGTTACCATTCCAAGAAGTGCATTCTGCTTTAAGGAGAGTACGACGTCCAACGGGTTTTCTTCAACCTCAACAGGCTCCTGCGGTACAGAACTCCCATTTGTTGTATTTCCTGCCGCGCTTTCTTCCTGCTGCTGCCGCTTTGCTTCCTCAATCGCGGTCTTTGCATCTTCCACGCTTCCGTCCGTCTCCTGCTGCTCCTTCTCCACTTCCTCGCTCCTGGTATATCTGTCATATAGAATCTGCGCTGTCTCCACCGGAAGATTTTCTTTCATGTAATCTGCTACACAGTCCAGAAAAACACTGCCGTCTCCATCCGTCAGCAACTGATATTCCACCGTTTCCGCCGCACTGAGGGAAAGCGCCATTACTGCACTTCCATCCCCCGCCTGATTCAGATTGGTACGTATCCGCTGTGAAAGCACCGCCGTAACATAATCCATGGAAAAATCCTCTCCTCCATAAGCACCGTCAAGCCCCAGCAAATGAAAATCCTCCCACAAGGCAGGCTGGTATTCCGCGCAGACAGCTTCGATTGCAAGCTCAGAACTCATATCCGCATAGGCTTCCAGTTCATACATCCTCCCCGCCTCCAAAAGCGCCGTCAGAAAGGATGCAATCAGCATAAATGCCAGCGCGGCAAATACCGTAAGGCTTCCCTGCTTTTTCATATCATACCTTGCCTGCCTTCTTGGTAATCGTATCGAAGATGTCATTTACCAGATCAGTGAGCTGATCCTTGAAAATCAATACAAGCCCGATCAGCACGACCAGAATCAATATCAGCTCCACTACCCCAACACCGTCTTCTTCTTTTACAAATTCTCTGATTCCTCTCATAGCAACCTCCTATTCTAAATCTGAAATGCAAATACCGCCGGAATAATCAGTATCAGCATCACAATTCCCAACATAATCATCATAGGAAAAAGCAGCTTTGTTCCCGCTTCCTCCCCGTATCGCTTTGCCGCACTCTTTCGCTCCTCGAAGGCGTTCTCCGCTTCCTGCTCTAAAAGAGAAACGACGCCCTGACTCCCCTTTTTCAAATTCTGGGTCAGAATATTGGCAAACTTCCGGTACATCGCCCTCTCACAGCGCTCCCCAAAATGCTCGTACGCCCTCTGCTCGCCCACGCCGCTTTCCATTTCGCGGCAGGCAATGAGCATTTCCTCGTATACCGGCATCTCCCTGACCCTGTGCGCTTTCCGCTTC
Organism: Roseburia sp.; assembly: GCA_017937095.1. GTDB lineage: Bacteria > Bacillota > Clostridia > Lachnospirales > Lachnospiraceae > Roseburia. Next base: position 95,955 of record JAGBEG010000004.1, read on the forward strand.
TTCTCATAAGAGAAAGCGATTTTGCGGAACGCCCCCTGCAATGTCATACCCGAGCGTAAAAGCAGCGCCAGCTTACTTACCATATCCGGGTACTCTAATTCCAGCAGACACGCCCGCTGTTTCCGATGCTCCGCCTCTCTGCTTCGCATTACCGCCGGCACAAATCCTGCCAGGACGACCCCAAAGAAAAGTATCTTCTCCGGCGTATGCGCAGGCTTCTCCTCCCAGAAAAGCCGATGCTCTCCCAGCGCATCAGGAAGCGCCAAAAACGCTTCTCCCGTCTCCTTCCCCTGCGCCAGCAGTTCCTTCTCCAACTGCTGCCAAAAGCGCTCATTCTCGTCCAGAACTTCCGGGAACACCTGAAAATAAAATTCTGTCACGCGCTCCGCTTCCCCGCAGCTTAACAGGACGCGTGCCCGCACCAGTTCCCCTTCTTCTTTCAGCTCCTCTGCAACCACGTTTCCCGATGCATCCATGATACGGTAATTGTCAAAGCTCCACTCTGCAGCCACCTTACCATCCTGATAACTGTCATGAACAATGACCTTCTTTCGGATGCAGTTCACGGATTCGTTTTCCCCCGGAAATTCCTCTGCAATCTCCTGTTCCGCCGCATCAAGGTATACCTGCTCTTCTTCCCCGGTAAGGAGCTGCTCCGGAACATCCACGTAATAATCCGTCCCATTCTTCTCCCCGTCCACGTACAGACGCAGATCGGTTCCGTAGCTCCCTTCACCGTTCGGCTGCCGCTGCAGGAGATTTCCTTCCAGAAGGATTGGGCTTTTGCTCTCTGCCACTCCCGCTGCCAGCCCGATCAAAGCGCCTGCCGCTATCACCCCAAGGATTTTCTTTCTTATCTCTGACAAATTTCTGTGCCATACAATCCAAAGCAGCACGCACCCCGCTAATACCACCGCACACACAACCATGCCTCTCTCGTCTCCTCTGCTATTGCTCTTTTCTCCTCTGCTATTGCTCTTTTCTCCTCTGCTTTTGCCCTTTTCTCCTCGGCTTTCGCAGCTATACCTGAATGTCCAGAATATGCTCTGAAAGCCTGATCGCAGCCAGGTAGATCCCAAGCGCTGTACTCATAATCACGATTCCCAATACATTGCCGTACAGCGACGCAAGGAAATCCCCCGACGTAAAGGTCAGATATGCAAGAATCCCAAGCGGCATAAGATTCATGATCCTTCCCTCAAGTTTTTTACCCGCAAGAACCGTAGCAATCTCCCGTTCTACTTCCATACGGCCGACAAGCTTCTGCGTCGTCGTGCGTATAATCTTTGCAAAATCGCCCCCGCTCCTTTTTGCAAAAGAAAATACCTCCGCAAAGCTCTCAATCTCCTCACAGCCGCTGCGCTCCGCAAATTCACTAAGCACCTTCTCAAGCGGTTCATTCATGCGTACCGCCTCATTCATGCGATGAACCTCGGCGAGCATCAGGCTGCTCTGCCCGCATAGGCTCATAAGTTCCTTCTCCGCCTCTCTCCATGCATTCTCCATCGAATATCCTGCAAGAAGCGCCGCCGATACCGCCTGCATCGTGTCTTTAAATTCACAAAGAAGCTGCTCTGTCCGTTTCTTCTGCTGCGCTTCTTCATATCTTTTCCTGCATACAATATACACGGCAGGCAGCAATAGCAGCCCCCAGAGAGAACGATAGAACAGCCACGCGACCAGAGCCGTAAGCGCACCGCTGCCCGCAAGGCAAAGAAGCTTCTCCTTTATTCCAAGCCGGTATCTCCTATAGTCCATACGCCATGCCGCCCCTTTCTGGTAAAAATCCTGCCATCCGGCATTTCTCTGTATTCTGCAGATCTGCCGTCCGCACCAGCGCGCCTTGAACACGCCCGCCTTCCTCGCCCGTCTCCTTGAAGCGGAACAACTCCTGTAAGGCAACCTCACCGTCCGCCATTCCGGTAATCTCCGCGATACTGAGCACGCGCCGGCTCTTATCCCGCAGCCTTCCAAGATGAACCAGTATATCAATTCCCGATGCAATCTGGCTTCGGATTGCCGGAAGCGGCAAATCCATCCCCATCAGCACCATCGTCTCAAGACGGCTCAACATATCACGGCAGGAGTTTGCATGCCCTGTCGAAAGACTTCCGTCATGCCCCGTATTCATTGCCTGTAAGACATCGAGCGCTTCCGCGCCTCTGCACTCCCCGACCACAATCCGCTCGGGACGCATACGAAGCGCCGTCCGGATCAGATCTCGAATCGTGATCGGAACAACCCCTTCCGTGTTGGCATTTCTCGTCTCCAGGCGCACCAGATTCGGCTTGTCCACAAGCTGCAGCTCTGCGGAGTCCTCGATCGTAATGATCCGCTCCTCCCTCGGAATATACTGTGACAATGCATTCAGAAACGTCGTCTTCCCGGAGCCTGTCCCGCCGGAAATGAAAATATTGTACCCGGAGCGCACAAGCACCTTTAAAAGCTCCGCCGCCTCCTCTGTCAGCGATCCCATCCCAATCAGCTCCTCCATGCCAATCGGATGCTCCGGGAACTTGCGGATGGAAATGGCTGATCCGTCAAGCGCGACGGGTTCAAGTACAATATTTACGCGGGAACCGTCCGCGAGTCTTGTGTCAACAATCGGTGACGCCTCATTTACCATACGGTTGCTGTACCCTGCCATCTGCTGTATCACATCTCCCAGCTTTTCCCGCGAGGAAAAATGCCTGTCCGATTCGTAGAGCCTGCCTCCTTTCTCATAAAAAATATGCTCGGCACCATTTACCATGATTTCTGTAATTTCCTTGTCCTCCAACAGTTCCTGCAATACATCAAGCTTACGCATCGAATGAAACAAGAACTGTTCCAGCTCATCCCGCTCCTTTAGCGTGAGCATCCTTTCTCTGGAAAAACGCCCCGCATGCTCCTCCACCAGACGATATACTTCCTCATCCCCAAGCTGCTTCGTCAGATCAATCTCCTGCATGATTTCATCGCGCAGCCGCCTGATTTCGCTATCCGATATCTTCATGCGCACCTCCTGTCAGATATTCCCTGACATAATCACCGAACTCGCTCCAGAGGAGCTGCCGGCACACGTCCAGCCCTGCGCGGATTCTCCTTGCCGAGAACGGAAGTTGTACCACATGAAGCCGCTCCTTTATTTCTCCATCCGGTTCCCGTGTAAGATATTTTAGGAAATGACGCATCTGACACTCATAGAAATAACCCTTCTTCATCGGGCAATAAATACTCGTGCATGTCTCAAGCACACGCGTAAACTCCCGCATTCCTGCCCCAAAGTCAAGCACCAGCGCCTCATAATCCGTCTGCTCCTCCACGAACGCAAGAAACGCCTGATAATCCTCCGCCGAAAATTCCCTTAAATCCTCAGGGTTATCAAACGGCGGAATATAATAGATTCCCTCCGCCTCATAAACCCCTTTTAAGAACATGTCATCCGAAAAACGCTTCCGCCTGATGGCAAGCACGACGTCCCCCAGATCATATTCTCCTGTCAGCCCGAACACTTCCAGAAAGCCGGAGTGCTCCATCAGATTCACGTACAGAACCTTCCTCTTCTCCGAGAGCATCCGCGCAAGCACCATAGAAAAAGGCATCTGCATTTCATGGCAGATCGGAGAATACACGCCAATGATCTCCATCCCTGCCGCAACGCCAAGACTCTTTCTCTCCCGCACGCCCACAAGCGCCTGCACCTCATGCAGGATCATCTCTATCGGCTGATACCGGAACATATCTGCCGACCTCGCTCTCACAGACGGATCTGCCTCCGCTCCAATCGGCTGATATTTCTCCGTTCCAATCGACTGATATTTCTCTGCTCCAATCGGCTGATACACCTCCGCTTCTTCAAGCTGATACGCCTCTGTTCCCATAACGCAATATCCGCCCGCTTCCGCGACCCTGCTTTGTTCTGTCCTCGCTTCCGTCATCGTCTCCCGAAGGAAGAGAACCGGAATCCCCTTTGCCACCACAGTTTCCCCGGCTTCCTCAAAGCCCATCCCGCAGATTGCAACGTCGATTTTTTCCTCACCTGATCTTTCCACCAAAAGCTCCGGAGCTGAAAATGCATGTACCGCATACTCCGCCGCCCGATGCTCTATCAGGTATGTGACAAATCTGTCCCGGTACTCCGTATCCGTATCACAGACAGCCACCTCGATTCTACTCAATGGCACACCCCCAGACCACAATAAAATATCCAATCAGTATTGCTGTTGAAAAATGCATCAGTGTTCTCTGATGTCTGAATATCCCCGCAGCCTTCTTCTGATACAACAGCTTCCCCAGACCGATGAACGCCGCCGAAAAAAATGCTGCGAGCATCACATAAAGCAGTTGTCTCATTGTCAAAAATCCACCAGCTACGGAAAATAACTTGATATCGCCTGCGCCCAACGCGCGCATTTGAAATAAAAGAAATAATAAGATAACCGGAATAGAAATGTTCACCAGGAAATGAACAACGCCTGCACTTCCTTCCCCCATAATGCGGAATGCAAGTCCTAAAATAAGCCCGGAAGCAATCAGCCGGTTACTGATCTTCATCTCCCGGAAGTCCTCCACCACTGCCAGCACAAGGACTGTCAGCAATGTCAGTGTCATAATTTCCCCAATTCATCACCTCTCTTGCCTGTTTGTAAATCGGATTATAGCAACCCATTTTCACTTTGTCTATAGTTTTTGCATATTTTCTCTACATTCGTAAACTTTTCACAAAATTTCGAGCAGCAAAATCGCATATAACAGCGCAACCCCGCCAAATCCAAGGGTTCCGCTTGTCAAAAGCGTAAGCGGATTGATACCGACCGCCATAGAAATCCCCTGTGTCTTAAGAAGATGATTCACGAATACGATGCAGATTATGCCGAGCACCATCCGCACCAGAAAGTTGAGCACGACCTGTGCCCGCTGCTTTAATACCGAAATTCCCAACACCAGCGCGCAGCTTGCCGCCAGCATACCATATGCGCCCATCGACATATCCTGATACACTTCTCTTTCGGCGTTCTTTCTCTATTCTTATGACCACCCGTCATATTTTATGATTTCCGGTTTTTACAGAATTTTCTTATTTTTACCGAAATTTGTATAGAATGGGATTTTTTTGTTCATACTCTGAATATAAATATAATAAATAACAGACCTGCCTTACCTACAGGCAGCGCACAAAGACTGGGAGGATGTATGCTGCGTTTTTTTCAAAATGAAAAAACGAATGATAACCATTATACTCTGCTCATGAACGATCTCCACCAGACCGCCCAGGACCTGCAGGACGCCTACCGCAATCTGGAAAATGTCATCGATCCCGATCTGATCGACTGCTACATTTATGAACTGAACTCTGTACAGATGCGTTACAAATTCCTGCTGGCGAGTATCAAAAATTATGAAACCAATCATTCTTATACAAAAAATCCAGAGGGCTTTTATACCAAAAACCCTCTGGAAGTATCTGAGTCCTGACAGGTCTCTACCAGATTATCCCGCCCGTAAGTATACCCGGCATACACCTGCTGGGTATTCTTCATCAGCGGCTCTGACGTGTCCTGCCTGGCTGCATGGACAAAGCCGTCATAGAGCTTTTCCATCAGCCGACGGGCATGTTCCATGTCTGTCAAATCTCTTTTATACATGGACTTTGCAAGCGAATCCCGGCAAAATACATAGATGCTGTAGAGATTCTTCGCCATATCGTAGGAGAAGTTGAGCGACGAAATCAATTCGCCGATCGCACGCTCTCCTCCGCGCAGCGCCTCTTTATAGTCATCCCACGCCTCTGCCTCATACGCTTCCTTCGCATCGTCGAGATAAGCGAAGAAAATATCATACATGACGACCACCAGCCCGCTGCGGTTGCACTGGCTGATTCTTCTCGTAAAGTCCCCAATCTGTTCTTTTTTCAAAGCGGACCTCCGTTCCTACGCTTCCCACACACTTATTACTGTAAAATCTGCAGTACCTGCTGCGGAAGGTCGTTTGCCTGTGTCAGTACGGAAATCGCTGCCTGGTTCAGCACATTCTGATGTGTGTAGTTCGTCATTTCCTCCGCCATGTCCACATCGGTCAGCCGGGACATTGCTCCGGTCATGTTCTCCTCAAACGCATCCAGACTCTCTGTCGAATATTCCAGACGGTTCTCATAAGCGCCGAGTCTCGATCTTACCTCGCTGACTCTCGCAATTGCCTCATCAAGGCTTGTCATCGCCCGGTCTGCCCCTGTCACGGTCGTCACATCCAGATCGTCAATATAAAGGCTCTTGCAGGACACCTCAGGAATGCGAACCTCCATATTCTGGTCCATATTCGCCCCGATGTGAAGCGTCATGCTTCCAAGCTCTGTCACCTCGAACTCAAGCGCACCTCCGGTCGTATCCGTCGGGTCGGCAGGGTCCTGCTGATATCCCGCCTCCACCAGGAAAGATAACGATACGCCGCCGATATCCGTAATCGTCACGCGGTTTCCGTCGCAAACCGCCGTTGCAGAAGACGTAAAGCCCTCCCAGTCCGCCACATCATTTAACTTCATATTCGTTCCGGTCGGCACCAGCACATTGGTCTCTCCGGTCACAGGATCGGTCTCTGTCCTTCCATATACCCATTCCTTTGTATCCGGGTCCTGAACTACGCTGTTAGCGCCGGATGCATCCGACAGATTCATTTTATTTGCAAGCGCCTCGTTGTCAAACGAAATCGAAAGATTCGCCCCCAGACCGTAAGCGTCTGCCGTAAATGTAAGTGTTCCGTCTGCCGCGCGTTCTACCGTTGTCTCACCAACTGCACCCGCATCACGAATCTTCTCGTATACCTCCGCATAGCTGTCTGTCGCGCTGATTTCCACTTCACAGCCATTGATGCTCATAATACCGGATGTCCCAATCTGCGCCGTGCTGTTAAAATCTGCGCCGGAAGTCACCTCCGCCTGTGTCGCCGCTTCAAGCACCTGTACCTTATACGTGCCCGGTTCGATCTGATCGGAAATCTGCACACGGTCTGCGTGCTTTGTGTATACTCTCGTATCAAGCGATCCGTCCAAAAGCGTCTTGGTATTGTACTCTGTGTCTGTGGAAATGCGGTCTACCTCTTCCTTTAACGAGTCAATCTCCTTCTGGATCGCCTGCTTATCCCCCAAGGACATCGTCGCGTCGTTCGCCGCCTGTACGGAAAGCTCTCTCATACGCTGTAAAATGCTTGTGACCTCATTTAACGCTCCGTCCGCAATATGAATGACGGAAATTCCATCGGATGCGTTCGAGGACGCCCGGTCCAGTCCGTTGATCTGCGCCTGCATCTTATGGGAAATCGCCATTCCCGCGGGGTTATCCTTCGGATGGTTAATCTTAAGTCCGGAGGAAAGCCGCTCCATCGACTGGCTTAAGTTCTCCTCGATTCCGAGCAGATGCTTATTTGAAATCGCCGCTGAAATATTATAATTTATTCTCATACCGTCATTCTCCTTTTCCATGTCTGCCTTATATATCGGATGACTTTTCTTTTCACTAAAGAGCCTGTGTCTCTAAAAATGTGATTTTATTTGCAATCCCGGTCATTTCGTATTATAATTAGCACGTTGCGGGGCATACTATGAAATGGTTTCGATGCATGTCCACAAATGAAACAGAAGGAGGAACGAACATGGCACAGGTTACAAGGTCAACAATGATTGGCGAATTACTCCAGATCGATGAGAATATTGCACCAATCCTTTTAAATATCGGTATGCACTGTCTCGGATGCCCATCTTCCCAGATGGAGACGATTGAAGAGGCTGCTATGGTGCACGGCATCGACCCGGATGCACTGGTAAATGAGATCAATGATTTTCTTGCAAAGGATCTCGCGTAATTGACGCAGATATACGGCGGGCGAAAGCCCATAGAAAAAGAGTGTTCCCTGTCTTATGACAAGCGGAACACTCTTTTTTGTGCTGATGCTTAAAGCTCTGCCAATGTCTGAAGCGCATTTCCCTTAAGAATCATCTGGTAATGCTCTCCCATAAACGCGCCTGTTGCCGGGGTATATGTCTGCTGTGCGGCATATTCCGAGAGAATATTGCACACCTTGTTGAACTCCTCCGGCGTCTGTCTGCTCTTGCTCACGAGCAGATAATACTTATTCGTCGCTTCATTCTTATATAAGTCATTGCTTCCCGTATAGAAGCCCTGCAGCGTATGCGCAAGTCTCGTAACCTCTGAGAGATCGCCGAATACAAACAGCTTTGTAATGTCTACAAGTACGTTTACCGGAACTTTCTTTTGATTCTTCTCTTCTGTTGAAATAAAGCTGTTCTTCTCCTGCTCTGTCTCCGCCGCCTTCCTGCGCTCCTCCTGAATCCTGCGGAATAAACCAAGAATATCGTCCGCGCCCTCCGATGCCGGTATCGCGCCGCTGCCCTCCAATGCATCCTCATACACATCCTCAGGGTCCGGCTCTGAAAACTTGGAAAACCGGGTATCAAGCTCCTCCGGGTACTCAACCTTGGTTATCACCAGAATAATCGTGTCCGCAGACAGCGGAATTGCCTCTATCATAAGCGGAATATCATCCGCCTCAAAACCAAACTCATACGCCGCCTGCTGCATCATGTCACGGAAGAGAAGCTTCGCCTTCTCCGTGCCGTACGCCAGCTCGCTGAGCTTAATCTGACGCTCTGCCAGATCCTCTCTCGTCAGCGTGCAGCGAATCTGATTATCGCTTACTTTTTCAATCTTCATACTACACCACGCCTTTCCGTATTCTGACAGTTGATCTGCCAGCTAAAATTCGTGCAGTAAATCCCGCACAACTTCCTTCATCCGGAAAACCTTGTAAACTGTACATTTATTATAAACAAATGCTATATTGATGTAAAGTATACCTTTTTATTAAATCTTTATAAAGTGGGTTACTCCGCACTGATTTGAAAAATTTTTGTGAAAGATGTACAAACTTTTGAAAAAAGATTGCACAACTACACCTTTCATGTTATAAACATATGCATGAGATGCGAATCTGCTACGCTGTGAAAGGAGCGGATCTTGCATAGAAGAATTTATCCTGTCCGGCAAATATCGGATCATATCCGTACTTGGTTCTGGCAATTTCAGTACCGTCTTTCTTGCCGAACATATCAAACTGAAGCTTTATCGCGCCATCAAACGTATCCCCAGGAATCCGGCGGATAATCCTTCATTCTCCCTGAAGACTGGCTTCCCACCGGAAGCGGAGCTTCTAAAACATCTTAATCATCCAGGAATCCCCCTCATATATGATATCGACGAAGACGATGAATATCTGTATATGATTGAAGAATTTATTCAGGGTGAATCATTAGACACGTTTGTGTCTCATCAGAAAACCATTTCACAGGAACTGATTGTAAAATTGGGCATCCAGCTATGCGATATTTTAGATTATCTGCATCATTTATCTCCATACCCTATCCTGTATCAGGATCTGAAACCGGAGCATATTATATTATGTGGAAATCAGTTAAAATTAATCGACTTTGGCATTGCTTCTTTTTTTACCGGTTCCGGTAAACATTTCCAGATTTACGGAACAGACGGATTTGCTGCCCCGGAAGCCTTAAACGGCCATCCGGTTACTCCCGCCGCCGATATCTACAGTCTCGGCAAGGTTCTGGAGTTTCTCATAAACGCCGCCGATTCCAGATGTTCCGGCAGACTTGTGCACATCGCAAAACGTGCAGCCGCCATGACGCCGTCCGGGCGATATTCCTCGGCAGCCGATGTAGCGGACGCGCTGCTTCATGTGCAGAAACATTCTAACGGGCATTCTTCGCATCTCATCCGAAATATCGCCGTAATCGCAAGCAGACCCGGCGCAGGCGCCACACACTTTGCAGTTTCCCTTGTCTGTACCTTAAGAAAACGTTCCCTGCCCGCACTCTATATGGCTGCCGACAAACATCGGACGCTTGGTGCAATTGCAGAGGCTAATCCGCATTTCAAGGAGCAGAACGGTATCTTCTATTATGGGTATTTCAAGGGCGTACCCGATTACGGGGACGGTGTATTTTTCCCGCTTCCCGAGGACGACTGCATTGTGAAGGATTTCGGCGCAAGCACGCCTGATCTTGCAGAATTGGAAGCTTCGGATTTCATTTTCTTTTTGCTAAACGGCGGCGACTGGGATTTCACGCAGTCTGTCGCTTACGCAAAGCAGCTCGCATTGCTCCCGCAGACGATTTTCGTCTGCAATCACGGGGACAAGCGCGCCGCCGGTGTTTATGCAAAGCATCTAAACCGGCGCGTCTACTGCTTTCCGAACGACCCGGACCCCTACCGCGTCTCCGCCGAAAAGGAACGGCTTATTTCATCTATTTTTCCAAAGAAAGGAGGAAACATACATTTTTCACTTTGATCGAAACGGAACAAAAGCGCATCGCACCATCGGCTTTCTCGGCTGTGATTCCGGTGTGGGCACGACGCAGCTCGCCGTCGCCTTAGGCAGCTACTGCGTTTCCAAGCAGCAAAAACGTGCCGCCTATTTAGAACTTCATGAGCGCAATGAGATTGCACGCGTGCTTCCGGACGCAGACTTTTCTGCAGTCCTGACACGCCATGCAAAAGCACGCTGCCAGACGCTGTCCCATCCGGGAACGGCAAAGCAGGAACCGCTTTTCTTTTCACTTCGCGGCGTAGATTATTACCCGCACGTGTCATATCACGACGTGCCGCTGCTGCTCAACCGGGATTACGACTATCTGATTCTGGATCTTGGCAACTTTAAGGAAGCAGATCTTTCTGAATTTCTGCGCTGTGATACCAAGTTCCTCCTCGGAAGTCTCGCTCCCTGGAAGACCTGGAAATATGAAAAATCCTTGGAACAGTTAAATCACTCAGTAAACCTTGGGGAAGGTTGTAATTATCTGGTACAGATGGGGATGGCACACGATATTTCCCGGTTCTCCAAAGCGAATGGCATCGCCATGCGCGAGATTCCTTTCATCAAGAATCCTTTTCGCATCGAGAAGGAGCTCTTCCTGTTTTTTGAAGAGCTGTTGGCGTCATATTGACGGCGCCGTGTCTGCCGGGGATCAGATGATTATATCACGAAACGTAACTAGCGAATTTCTTTTGGTCATTACATTTTTACGGGGGATAAAAAAATGGAATACGAACATATGGAAAGACTCTATCTGGAGCTTGCCTCCTTAGAGGACCGGGGAATTACCATCTGGCTGGAGGGTGAGCGGAGCAATCCAAAGGATGTTGCCAGCCAGTTGTGCGTGCACGAAGAACGCACTTATATGAGAGACTATATTTTTGACGAGGGGGTGTTGACGGAAGTTCACTTTGATAAAGTGAACAGGGAATCATCTGAATAAGGCCTATGATGGCTTATTGTAACTTATTGTGACAGGGAGCAGAATGACTGAGTTCCTCAATGCCCGGTCATACTGTAACTCGCAGTAACACAAATGAAACCTTTGATTTGATAAGAAGAGCAGGGGATGCCGCCGGCATCCCCTTTTTCACCTGCGGCGATTCCAGAATGCGCCAGCCTCTATTACGCCAAAATCTCTTTGAATTTGACTTCTTATATGCTACAATGTACAGGTACAAGTTTCAGAAGAAGAAAGGGTTTTTTACATGAAAAAAAAGTTTATTCCTGTGATTGCCGCTATTATCTTAATTATTGTTGTAATCCTGTTCATGCTTCTCGGGAAGCTGATTGAGAAATATACGCCTTCCGACGAGCGTCAGGAGTTGTCCGAGTACTATCAGATGTCCTCACCGGACGAGGTTGCCCTCATTTTAAACAACGAGGTCCTTCCTGTGCAGGGGCGGATGATTGACGGCAATGTGTATGTGGATTTTGACACAGTTCACGATCTCATCAATGACCGTTTCTACTGGGACGCCAACGAAAATAAGCTGCTTTATACCACTGCAACGGATCTGATTTCGGCCGATGCTGAGAGCACTACCTACTATGTGACTAAGAACGCGATGAACTCAGACCACATTATCGTAAAGGCAGACGCCGCTACCGCTTATATCGCGTTAGATTTCGTAAAGCAGTACTCCGATATTTCTTATACGGTATACGAATCACCGAACCGCGTCGTCCTCACAAATGCATGGGGGGATTATACCGTTGCTTCCGCCAAAAAAGATACGGAGCTGCGTTATCAGGGAGGTATCAAGAGTCCGATTCTAGCTGACATCGCAAAGGGCACGGCTCTTACTGTTCTCGAACCGGATGAGACCTGGACCAAGGTTGCCTCTGCCGACGGCGTCATCGGCTATGTAAAGTCCAAGACACTCGGCAGCACCGGCACCGAAACGCTGACCAGTGACTATGTACCGGAGACCTTCACCCATATCAAGAAGGATTTCCGCATCAACATGGGCTGGCATCAGGTTACCAATAATACCGCAAACAGCAATGTCGCCAATGTCATTTCCAGCACGAAGGGGCTGAATGTCATTTCTCCGACCTGGTTCTATCTAAAGGATACGAACGGCGGAATCGGCTCTCTGGCAAGTTCTGATTATGTGAACTACTGTCACCAGAACGGCATCGAGGTCTGGGCATTGGTAAGCAATTTCGGCGCAAGAGACCAGGGACTTGAAAATCCGGACACCACTGAGGTCCTGACCTACACCTCACGGCGTGAGAATCTGATCAACAATCTGATCTCCGCCGCCATCCAGTACAATCTGGACGGTATCAATGTCGATTTCGAGTCGCTCGATCCGGCAGTCGGCGATTCCTATATCCAGTTTATTCGGGAACTTTCTTTAAAATGCGCGAATAACGGAATCGTTTTATCGGTAGATAATTATCCGCCGACAGCTTACACCGCCTTTTATAACCGTGCAGAACAGGCTGTCTTTGCGGACTATGTGATTCTGATGGGCTACGACGAGCACTACGTCGGCTCAGAAGAGGCGGGTTCCGTCGCCTCCATCGGTTTTGTCAGACAGGGCGTTGCAGATACCCTGCAGGATGTTCCTGCGGATCAATTGATTCTCGGTATGCCGTTCTACACCCGCGTGTGGAGCGAGACTCCGGTTTCGGAAGACGGCGCCGCCATAAGCGACACGGAGAATACCTCCGACAGTTACACGCTCTTCGAGCTTGACTGCTATTCCGCAAGCATGAACGAAACGCAGAATCTTATCAGTGCGAACGGCGCCATTCCTGTATGGTCCGATACCGACGGACAGTACTATGTGGAATATATCAACGGCGGCGTCACCTACAAGATCTGGGTCGAGGATTCCGCTTCCCTTGAGGAGAAGCTTAAAGTTCTTCAGGAGAATCAGCTTGCAGGCGGTGCGTTCTGGAAACTCACGCTGGAAGATCCTACTGTGTGGGACACCATCATTAAATACATTAATTAACCAGCGGATTCTTCCGTTCTACCTCCCGGAATTTGCGAATATGATTGTATGAGCGAATTTCCGGGAGTTTTTATGAAAAGAAATGACACGAACTAACCAAAGACAGTGGAACAATATTTTTCGGACAATCAAAAACAATCTCAATAAATAATAACAAGACGCATTTCTACGAAATTTCATACTATGTTTCAAGCAAAAATCCACCACCAATAGAAACGAATCATTGATGAATATGTCGCTAAGGTTGTATAAACGAGGACATGACGAATGAAAGAATCTACGATAACTGCATTCATTACACACAAAGGGACTAAATGAATCCAAAATTACAAGTTGCGAAAGATACCGCAGGACACAATGTAGTAATTCTGCCCGGTATTATCTTTAAGAACAAACAGAAGATTGACTGGAACGCTGTCGAGAAATACTTACAGAAATATGTCGGGGAAATCGTTACGATTGCAGAAACAAGTGACATTATTTATATCGGCATTGATTTTCCAAATGAATACAAAGGTTCTAAATACACAAAGCTCTTGAAAGGTTCTAATGCAAAAGCGAAAGCCAACGCTGCGCAAGGCGTGATGGAAATGTTGGAAATTGCCACAGAAAAGCGCTTTCGCACAAACCGGAAGGACAAGCATGCTACAGACGCAGGCAGCGGCTGGTATTACTATACAACACGTTTTGCAATGCCTGTCTATGAAAATGATGTGAAAACAGATATCTACAATGTTTATTCTTCCTGTTTACTTATCAACTGTACTAAATTTGGGAAAATGTATTTGTACGATCTGGTGGATATAAAAAAAGAAGCGAGTACCCCACTCAGGACTATATGCTAGACGAGTGGTAGAAAAACCGCTTCTCTTTGTATAAACATATCATTTCTTTTCCCCTTTGTCAATCGGGCTTTGCTTCTTAGATGTCCCTTTTTAACGCACGTAATGACATCTAAAAAACATTTGTCTTCCGTTCTACCTCCCGGAATTTGCGAATATGATTGTATGAGCGAATTTCCGGGAGTTTTTTATGAAGAAAAAAGTAGAGCTTGCAATGACGCTTTGTCTGCTTGCGGCTGCATTCGTTCTCGCAAGGCAGGGCGCAATTCTGGTACAGAGCGAAAAAGCTGCTGAGAAAGAAATCTGTATTGTTGTAGACGCGGGACACGGAGGCAGCGATCCCGGCAAAGTCGGCGTAAACGACGCTCTGGAAAAGGACATTAATCTTTCCATTGCGCTTAAGCTGAAAGACCTTCTGGAGCAGAAAAAAATCAAGGTCGTTCTGACAAGGGATTCCGACGCCGGTCTGTATCCGGCAGACGCTACGAACAAAAAGGCTGCCGATATGCAGAAACGCTGTCAGCTCATCACCGATGCCAACCCCGTATTTACCATAAGCATTCATCAGAACAGCTATACCACCCCGGATATCAAGGGCGCGCAGGTATTCTACTACGGTCAGTCCGCAGGTGGTGAAAAGCTTGCCAACATTCTGCAGGAAAGCCTGGTTTCAAGAGTTGATCCCGAGAACAAGCGCGTCGCAAAGGCAAATGAAAGCTATTATCTGCTCAAAAAAACACCCACACCTACTGTGATCGTAGAATGTGGGTTTCTGAGCAATCCGGCCGAAGCCGATCTGCTTTTAGACGAGGACTACCAGAATAAGCTTGTCCGCGCTATTTATATGGGGATTCTTGAATATCTCGAAGAAGAATCCCTTTTGTGACCGTCCTAACATACTACATCTGTTTTCTGCATTCGTTCACGATGCCGCCATCCGTTTTTTCCGCTTTGGGCAACCGGCAATCATTTTGCTTAGAACATATCACGAAGCTGGCGGATGAAACTCTCTGCAATATGGTAGAGTCTTGCCGTCTGAACCTGATATTCCTCCGTTCCTTTCTCCCGCGCGGCAGGCTCTTCTGCTGCGTCCACGCCGAACGTTCCCATCGAGAAATGGTTCAGATCCAGATCGGAAATATGGGCATAACGGAGTTCAACGGCTTCCTCTTCCCCGATCTCGTCCCGGAGTGATGTCTGCCGTTCTGCGAGAAGCTCTCTTGTCTCCTCACTGTCGGTTGCGACAAAACCCTTGATGCCCTGCTCCTTCGCCTGAAACGTCGCCGCAATTCTGCCGTGCAGCTCTGTCTCCATCATGACATCAACAACGCCCTTTTTATCTGTTCCGCGGACAATCTTAAGCGATACATTGACCACACCGCTTTCTGTCTGCACGGGCACTGCATACTGCTCATCCTTTGCAAGCATACTGCTTATCGACAACTGCGCCGAGAGCAGACGCATTTCACGCACGTCGAGACTTGTTACCTCATCACCGGAAAGCATACCCTTCATGACATTTTCTGCCACCTCGGCAAGCATCTCCTGCGCTTCGGCAATCTCTTCGGGTGCTGCAATCGCTTTTCCGAACCGCTCTAACACAGCTTCCTTTGCCCTGCTTAAACCATCTTCCGCGCCCGCGTTCGTTTCCTGCATTTCCTCCGTATCCGTCTCGTCCGCCGATCCTGCTCCTTCTCCGAAAATCTGACGGAACATGCCGTTGCGGTTCTTTACCATCGCTTCCATCGCCATAATATTAGACATGGTATTCGGAATATCGTATTTCTGCAGTACATTATAGATATCCTGCGTCACCTTCGCGCTCTGTGACAACTCTGCTAGCCGCTCCTTCGCATACGCCAGATCAAGCGCGGCGTCGTTCGTATCTGCCTCGGCGAGCGCCTGCTTTAGCTGCTCCGGCGTCATATTCTCCCATTCCGGGCTTTGCTCCATAACGGCTCTAAGGCGCTCCGGCGTCAGCGTATCCATGATATCTTTTACGCAGTTATTCTGATAAGACGCCTCGATCTGATCCGTAATCGAAGTCCCCTGATATCCACTGCCATTCGCGCCGCCAAACGATTCATCCACAATGTAATCCATTTTTCCACTGCGGTGCTCAGAACGCACCGCCATCATCAGATTGCGCATTGTAATCTCTGCGCCCTGATGCACGAGCGAACCGACTGCCGCCCCGTCAGACTGCTCCACCTGATGAATCAGGCGATAGGTCCCGATATAGGATGCACGCTCCTCACGGCTAATGCCCTCGCTCTTTTCCAGCTTCCATAGGAACTCGCCAAAGCCCTTATCGTCCTGCTTTCCCGTCTCCTTTGCAATCTGCTCCGCCATATCGTTAAGGCTCTCAAAATTCATATCAAGCGGATTGACGCCGCGGCGAATCATCTCTGTCACCGTCGCCGGGGTCAGATTGTGAAATGCCCGCTGCACTTCCTCATCCGCCGCCTTTATCTCTGCGACTGCTTCCGGTGTGATTTCAAGCTGATTGTAGCCTAAGATACGAACCGCCCGGCGGTTTGCATCAGAGGTGTCGAGCCCTAAATCCGTCAATATATCATCCACATTGCGGAATGCTTTCTGAATCGAATCGCCAAGATCAGCCCTTGGCGCTGTCATCAATGTCTCATAGCGCTCATTCGCGCGCTCGAAGGTATCGCGGAGCGCCTTGCCTGCTCTGTGAACGACCTCGACCGCCTCTCCCGCCTCCGGCATACCAAGCACATACGCCGGAACGGATTTTAAATCTCCTACCGTCTCTGTCGTCTCTTTAAACAGTCTCACATTTTCCTCGGACGCATCAATGCCCTGCACCTTGAGAAGATGTTCGTAATATTCGTTTTCCGCCTGCCTTAACTGCTCCACAAGTCTTGCAAGCGGCTCTGTATCGAGCTGGACGCCCTTTTTAAGCAGCGTATAATTCGCCTGCAGGGTCATTGCAAGGCGTGCTTCCTCAAGCTGGCGTCTCGCCGTCAGAAGCGTAAGTCCCTTCTGCGTGTAAGTATCTTCCGAAGACACATTGTTCGCTGCCTCTTGCGACGTACCCGCCGCGTCCGCTGCTCCCGCTGCCGACTGCGCTCCTGCTGCGCCTACCGCTGCCGACGTATTCTGCGGCACTATTTCGCCTATATTTTCCGCCCCTGTATTCTGTGCGCGGTAAGCAATCGCATATTCCAGACTGCGGACAGTAAGATCCATTCCATGATCTATGACATACGCAAGATCCTCCTCCGTGGCTTCTGTTACGACTTCGAACGCGTTCTTCGCCTGATCCCACAGGGAATATCCTTCAAGCACCATGGCGTCCTTTGGTCGTCCGCCCTCTGCAATAGCCGCAGCCATGCCGTCAAGCAGCTTTTCTGTATCAACCGGAAACTCCAGCTTCTGTAATGCATCATAGTATTTCAGATTCTCTTCGTTTAACGGTACGTCATTCTGCAGCAGCCATGCGCTCGCTGCACGTGACGCATCGTCTACGGTAAACCCCGCCTGCTGAATGATTTTATCTACCTGATCCATATAAGCATCCATAGCAATGTTCTGCTGTCCGTCCGCCTGATAATTCATGCTGCCCGAGAACTCCGCCACATACAGATTCCAGACGGTAGGAGGAAGGCTGTTATCGAGCATATACTTCATCACGCCGTCGCCCGGCTTTCCAAGCGACGCTGCAAGAGATAGCGCCTCCACGGCATCCCTGATATTATCCTGCGTACATGGAATATCCGCCTTCTCGAACGCCTGCACAAGCTGCGCCGCAAGCTCTGCACTTCCGGTAATCGCCTCAAGCTGCGCAAGATCCAGATCATCCCCGAAAAAGGAAATATCGACTCCCGCTTTTGCAAGCTGCGCCTTGATCTTGTCCGTCTCCGTGACAATCGTGTTGGTCGTCGTCTCATCCAGTGAAAAACCGTCCTCCTGCATTCTGGCATAGTCCTCCGCAGAGGTCGTCCCCGCAAGAACCGCCATCTGGTTCTTGCGCTGCTCTGCGCTCATGACCGAAGACTGCTCGATTTCCTCCACCGCAGTTTTCTTCTCTTCCGCTTCCGGCTTATTATAAGTAGCATCTTTTAGATTGACAGACTTCGCATTCTCGCTGACTCTGCTCTTTTCCACAGCTTTTTCCGCAAAACCGACCCCGCCGGGCATCGGCTCACTCTTCTCCTTCGGTCCAATGCTCTGCTTTAATTCATCGACAATACTTGCATTCTGCTGCTCTACTCTCATCCCGTTCTCTCCCGTTCTGACTTTATTACAACACGTTATTTCTTATTGGCAATTCCTGCTATGATACAACCCAAAGCTATGATACCTGCGATACCTGTGTATATCTTCCATCCTCCCATATAACACTTCATAGCTTCTGTTCTGCTTTCCGGTATCCAATACCAGACAGCGTATTCTCCGCCGTCAGACACCGCCGTTATTTCATCTCCCTCAGAGCAGAATAAACCATGTGTCCAGCGGACATCTACTGTATCTGTACCGGAACCTATCCAGATATGATATGCATTGAACTTCTCACTGCTACCGGAATTCGTAGAGTAGTCATTCTCATGCTTCATCGTTTTATTAATGGTCCTGACGGTATCTGTGATCACCTCGTTCCCCTGATCCACCAGTTCATATACATCCCTGTAATAGCCTGATGCCTGAAAATAGGCGATTGCTATAAATACAACGGTGCCTGCCAGATACGCCAACACACCATATACTACTTTCTTCATGCTTTCAACCTCCACCGGCCAGCCCGCGGTTTTCTTCCGGAATATCTGGAATCTTATTTGAGGTAACCATTCATCCTTTGCTCTTATAGAGAAAAAATGGCGCATAACTATGCGCCATTTCATAGCTGATATATATATCGGTCATATCAGCACAATTATTAAGTTACTGCATCCGACTTTTCCCGGGAACCGGATGCTTCACACCGCTGCATCAGGCATACATCAGAAACGGAATACCGCCACGCCGTACGGAGAAAGCGGATATGCGAACGAAAATGTCCTGCCGTCGCACTCCTTCTTCTGCGCCTTGTAGCTCTGCGGACGAGCCTCTCCGCTTCCGCCGAACTCGGCGTCATCGCTGTCTAAGATGAGCTTATATGTCTTCCTCGACGGAACTCCTACCCTGTAATCCGGTCTTGCCACCGGTGTAAAATTGCACACGAACAGCAACTGATTCTTACCGTCCTTGCTCTTCCTTATAAAGCTGTAAATACTGCGGTCACAGTCGTTTGCATTGATCCATTCAAAACCGCCCCAACTGCTGTCCAATTCATAGAGCGCCGGATTCTTGCGGTAAATGTGCAAAAGCTTCTTCACCCAGTTCTGCATATGCTTGTGATCCGGGTTCTCCAAGAGATACCAGTCAAGCTCGCGCTCCTCGCTCCATTCCTGAAGCTGTGCGAACTCCTGTCCCATAAAAAGAAGCTTCTTGCCGGGATGCCCCATCATGAACGCATAGCCGACCATCAGATTGCGGAACTTGTCAATGCCAAGCCCCGGCATCTTATTAATCATCGAACACTTTAAGTGCACGACCTCATCGTGCGAGAGCACCAGAATGTATTTCTCACTCTCGTTATAGCTCATTGCAAAGGTCATCTTATGATGGTTATTCTTGCGGAAATACGGATCAAGTTTCATATAGTCAAGGAAATCGTGCATCCATCCCATATTCCACTTATAGCTGAAATTCAGTCCGTCCTCCTCCACAGGTCCGGTGACCTTCGGCCATGCAGTCGACTCCTCTGCAATCATGACCGCACCCGGATTTCTGCCGATGATGAGCGTATTGATATGCTTGAAAAATTCAATTGCCTCCAGATTCTTGTTGTCGCCGTACTTATTGGGCACCCACTGACCGTCCTGTTTTCCATAATCCAGATAAAGCATGGACGCCACCGCATCCACGCGAAGCCCGTCAATATGGTAGTGCTCGATCCACAGAAGCGCGCTGCCGATCAGGAAATTCTTGACCTCGTTCTTACCGTAATCAAAAATCTTCGTTCCCCAGTCCGGATGCTCTCCCTTTCTCGGATCTGCATATTCATACAGGCACGTTCCGTCAAACTCAGCCAGACCGTGTGCGTCGCGCGGAAAATGTGCCGGAACCCAGTCGAGAATCACGCCGATCTTGTGTCTGTGACACTCATTCACAAAGTACACGAAATCCTCCGGCGTTCCATAGCGCGAGGTCGGCGCATAATATCCCGTTACCTGATACCCCCAGGAACCGTCAAACGGATACTCGGAAATTCCCATCAGCTCGATATGCGTATATCCCATCTCCGTCACATACGGAATCAGCGCATTTGCCAAGTCCCTGTAGCTGTAGAAGCCCTCGTCCTCTCTGCCCGGATGCCGCATCCATGACCCCGGATGCACCTCATAAATTGCCATCGGCTGCGCGTAGACATCCTTTACCCCCGCGCGCTCCTTCATCCATGCCTGATCTGTCCATTTGAAATGCTCAATATCCGTTACCGCCGACGCCGTTCCCGGTCGCAGCTCCGCATAGTTCGCGTAAGGATCCGCCTTGTACAGACGCTTTCCGTCCTTCGTCTCAATCAGGTATTTGTACAAATCTCCCTCTTCCACTCCCGGAATAAAGAGTTCATAAATTCCCATGCTCTCCGGCTCTAAGCGCTCCATCTCGTTTGCAGTCTCATCCCAGCCATTGAACGAACCAATGACCCATACACGACTCGCATTCGGCGCCCACAAGTCAAAGCAGACGCCCCGGATGCCAAACTCATCTGTCGGATGAGCTCCCAGCTTCCGGTAAATCTCATAATGTGTTGCCTGTCCGAATAAATACCGATCCAACTCTGAAAACTTTGCCATACCCATGTACCCCTTTTATCTTAATTTAAAATCCGAAATCCTTTTCATGAAGAATCACGTAATCATCTTCATCATATCTTCTGGACGCTATAATGCTGAACGCCTTCTTTAATCCGCCGCGCTCCGCATGGGCAATCGCACCGTCCACAATATCCTTTACCTCGGTGAGCGTCGTTGCCTGATCCAGCTTTTGAATATTGCTGATGCTGTTATAAAGCGCCAGTACTCCCATCTCATCAATGGTATATCCAAGCTCCCTCGCATATGCCTTTGCAAAGGAGACAAGTTCATCACTTGTAAAAATCGGAATCGTAATCTTCTCTGAAAACCGCGCCGCAAAGCCCGCATCTCTTCCGAGCGCCTTCTCGATTCCCCTGCGGGTATCCTCAATGATGACCAACAGACCGCTCGTGTCGCTCTCTAACAACATTCCAAGCTTTACCGCCATCTCCTTGGAGATTCCGCCCGCCTTTTCGATGATCAGGCATCCGCCCGCCACCTTCTTAAGAAGCGCCGCAGCATCCTTCTGATTCAGCACGGATGCCTCAATCTTACCGATGCGTCCGTTCGGCTTGCCGACTTCCTTCTGCAGCGCCTTGATCATGCTCGTCGCAAGAACGGTCTTGCCGCTTCCCTGACCGCCCTGAATAATCATATTTCCGGTCGACGCGCGTCCTCCCGACGACAACCTTTGCGCCGCGCCTGTCATCGCCTGACAAAGCTGCTGCTCCATGCCCTTGATCGGTACAAAATATGTAAAAATCTCCCGCTGCTCCTTGGAGAGTCTGGTAATCACATGAGGTCCTTCCTCTTCCGGCTCCTCAATCTCAGGCAGCTTCTCTGTCGGCAGCTTCTTCGTGCGCTGTGCGGCTGCCTTCTCTGCCGGGTCGTCTTCCATCAGCGCCGCTATGGTCGCGCCCAATGCCGATTCGATCTCCTCAGACTCTTCCGGCTCGCCCGTCAGCGATGCTTCCAATTCCTCCGGTTCGCCCGTCAGCGATACCACATCCGCCACGCTCGTGGGCGCTTCGCCTGCTCTCTGGAATGTCCCTGTCTCCTGTCCGGCTATCTCCTGCTGCTCATGCATCAGCGACGCCACATCCGCCCCAAGCGATGCTTCCAGCTCCGGTTCGCCCATCAGCGACGCCACATCCGCCCCAAGCGATGCTTCCAATTCTTCCGGCTCGCCCGTCAGCGACGCCGCATCTGCTCCAAGCGCTTCATCCGTTTCCCCCGGCAACAATTCCTGTACCCCGGCTCCGAGAAGCGCCTCTACTTCCGGCTCCGTCAGCCGTGCCGCATCACCCGCCGCAAATGAAGCGCCATACGCCGCCATATCCATTCCCGACGTCTTGGCTGCCTCCGCCGCTGCAAGCTGCTCGTCCATCCTTGCATTCTCTGTGGAAAGCCGGTCAATCTCCTGCTGCAGGATCTGGTTCATATTCGCGACCATCTCGGCAGCCGCATCATCCGCAATCGGCTGTCCGCCAAGATACTGTTCTTCCAGCAGATCCTTGGGGGTAAGCCCCGAATCGAGCTTTGGAATCACATCTACGAGACGCTCCATAATGTCGCCCGCCTCCTGCAAGGCTCTCGCCTTTGCCGACTGAAGCTTCCGCTGCTCTGCCTCCTGCAGCGCCGTCTCCGCCGCCCGCTTCGTCCGCTCCCACTCGGCAAGCACTTCGTCGATGCTCATCTGACCGGTAATCTGCGGTTCTGCCGTTCCCTTGTCCGGAACAAAAAGGCTCATCTGACCATCGTAATCCTCTGCGAGAAGCTCCTTAAAGTTATTCTTTAAGGAATCGTCAATCTCCGCGTCCGTCTCAATGTGCGGCAGCTCCGCAGTCTCCTCGGGAAGCGGTTCCTCCTTCGGAATCTGCAGATACGGAATATCCTCGACAAGCTTCTTGATGGTATCCATGCTGTCATCAACGGTTTCCTTCTCCGTCGCTTCCATGATCTGCTGCATACTTCTCTGCAGCTCTTCCTGTAAATTCTGCGTGTTGAAACGCTCCGGCGACAGCCCCACCTTCGGAATCTGAACCGGTTCACTCACAATCTCTCCGGATTCCAGTTCCTCATCCGGTCTTACCTCGATCACGCCCTCTTTCTTCAGGCGGAACTGGCGGTATTTCTCCTCCTGCTGCTTCGTGAGCGGCTGATAGAGCATCTTGAGCTCTAATGCACGCTCCACATAAGGGCCGTCCCCGAACCAGAGGATCAGCTCGTCACACGCATCGATACACTTATCGCTCATCCCTGCCTTGTGATAAAGACAAGCCAGCTCAAACGCCCATTCCTCCGAGTATTCCTGTTCCTTTAACTCCTCAAGGATCGCAATGAGCGTGTTAAGGTCCGCCCCCTGCGCCTTGCTGATTTCATACTTGAGCACATATTTGAGATTATCGTGCGGCGCGATCTCTACAAATTCCTGATAATAGTCCTGCGCCTCTGAATAATTTCCCATCTTCACAGCAACCTCTGCCAGACGGTAAATAATCATTCGTCCGATCGGAGACCTGTCATATGCCATCAGAAGAATATCCCTGCTCTCCTCATAACGCCCGGTCTTCTCGTAAATCTCTCCTGCCTTCATCAACGCGTTTACATTTTTTATCTTATGCCAGTTGATCGTATCTGCAATCTCTGCCGCAGCACTGTAATTATTCTCCGCGGTAAACGATTTCATCTGATCCAGCTTTAACTTGTACTCGTATTTATCCAACTTATGCCACCTCAAAATGTGCAAATTTATCTCGTATTATTAACCTTAAGTTTATCATACGCACTGATAGATGTCAAAAATTATTGGCGGCGAAAAGCGGCAAAGAACCCTTTGCCGCCCTGCCAATTTATCCCTGTTTTTCATCCTTTTGGGGTGATTTCTCATCCGTCTTCTTCTCTGCTTGTGCGCTCGTTCCATAAATCGGCTGGTTGGTATGCTTGTCCACCTTGATCAACTCTATATAGCTGGCTGTATCTTTCGCAAGTCCGCGCTTGCGCAGCAGAAACGCCACAATATTCTGCGCGATATAGTAGATGACCGCCATGAGCGGCACGCCGAGCAGCATACCGGGAAATCCCCACAAGCCGCCGAATACCAGAATTGCAAATACGACCCAGAATGAAGATAAGCCCGTGGAACTTCCAAGAATCTTCGGTCCGATAATATTTCCGTCAATCTGCTGCAGGATAAAAATAAAAATAAGGAAATAGAGTCCCTGTAACGGATTCTGCAGCACCACGATAATAAACGACGGTACCGCGCCGATGAACGGACCGAAAAACGGAATTACATTTGTAACGCCTATGATCACTGCAAGCAGCACAGTGTCCGGCATCTTCATAATACTTAAGACAATGTATGCCAGAACGCCGATAATCGCAGAGTCAAGTACCTTTCCGGAAATAAATCCTCCGAAAATCTCATTGCTCTTACGGATCGTCTCTACGATGACATTGGCACGCGCCGGCTTGAAAAGCGCATAGATAATCTTCTTTGCCTGTCCGGCAAATGTCTCCTTGCTCGCCAGCACATAGACTGAGACGATAATTCCGACAATGAGATTGAGCAGAAACTTCACCCCGTAGTAAACGCCGCTCGCAATGGACGCCACGTACGTCTGCGCCTGACCGAGCAGATCATTCTTGAGAAAATCCTGCAGCGCATCACTCGCATTTTCAAGCAGTCCGCCCACAAATTCCACAATTTCCGTATCACCCGTGAAGAAATCCTCCCACCACGCAATCAGATTATTGACCTCCGTCGGCAGTTCTGTTGCAATTCCCTGAATACTCCGCGTAACAGACGGCACGATTGCCGCAATCAAAAGCACAACAATTCCAACCAGAAGCGCCCATGCCCCTGCAATTCCGATTCCGCGCGATAACGCGCCTGCCTTTTTGGGGTTCTTAAGTCTTGGCACAAGGAACTTCCGCAAATGCGTTTCAAAAAACTTCACAACCGGATTGAGCAGGTACGCAAGCACCAGCCCTATGATAATCGGCTGTAAAATCGATGTCAGTTCCTTCCAGAAATCCGCAAACCCGTTGTATCTGTATATCATAAAGAAAAACAGGATGCAGCAGCAGAATGTCACGAACACGACAAGCGCAACCATCACATACTGTTTTAAATTCCAGGCATTATCTTTCTTTGTATCTTCAGAGGCAGGCGTATTTGTGCTGTCCATAAGAATCTCCCCCTTATCCGAATCGTTTACTAACTGTATTATAACGCATCCGCAGGGGATTTCCAATCGCAATTCATATACAAAACCGGATTTTTCATCCAAATTGTATTTTCGATTGCTTCATTTATTTTAATGTCAGTTTTGCGATTACGTCCTTAAGCTGCGCCGCCGACGCCTGCAGCATTTCATTTTCCTTCTCGTCCAGCGGAATCTCGAGCACCTTCTCGATTCCGTTCTTGCCGATAACGGACGGAATACTGAGCGCCAGACCCGAAAGCCCGTACTCTCCCTGCAGCTCTACCGAGACCGGAAGTACCGCGTGCTCATCCTTTACGATACTCTCCGCAATTCGTGCGACCGCCATTGCGATCCCGTAGTAGGTCGCCCCTTTCCGTTCAATAATCGCATAGGCGCTGTCGCGCACCTCCTCATAGATGCGCTCCATGGACTCCTCGTGCGCAAAATGCCCCCGCAGCTCACAGAAATGATTTAAATCGATTCCCGAGACATTCGCACCGCTCCACACCGGAAGCTCACTGTCCCCGTGCTCTCCAATGATGACCGCATGGACGCTGCGGCTGTCTACGTCTAAATGGCGTCCCAGAAGAAATTTAAGGCGCGCCGTATCTAATACCGTTCCCGAACCGAATACGCGCTCCACCGGATAACCGGAAATCTGCTGTGCTGCGTAGGTGAGCACATCGACCGGGTTTGCCACGATCATAAGGATTCCCTCAAACTCCGTCGCCGTAATCTGCGGGATGATCGACTTTAAGATACCGACATTCTTCTCGATCAGGTCAAGTCTCGTCTCGCCCGGCTTCTGGTTCGCCCCCGCCGTGATAATAATGAGCGCGCAGTCCGCCACATCCGCGTAATCCCCCGCATAGATATCCATGGAAGCTGTATACGGCAGACCGTGGCTTAAATCCATCGCCTCCCCCTCCACCTTCGCATGGTTAGCATCAATTAACACCATATCTGAGAAAATCCCCCGCTGCATCAGACTGAATGCAATCGAAGAACCGACAAAACCGCAGCCAATGACCGCTACTTTTCTTGAATTCATCATAATCCATCTCTCCTTTTTCTATCGCATAACAATTCTGCCTGTGGCTTCACCGTCACATCATATGTAGTGTTCCACACAACAGACATTTCTATGTTTCCTTCAAATCATATCATATAAGTATGAATTTGTCTCCCCAAAAACACAAAAAAAGGAAGAAAAGTTTGTTGTGACTAACTTTTCTTCCTTTTCACTATGTCATAGTAAAATATGCACTAGCCTCTGTAATAATTAATCAGACAGCCTTTTAAGATGATTTCCCGCTCATCGTCAGTCATTGCGCCGAGTCCCAGCTTAAATTCCTTAAGCTTATCCCCGTCTACGACATACGCGGTAATCTCAGACTGCTTTTCCTCCACTGCCTTGCGGATATCCGGCAGGAAGAGATAATCAAGATTCTGGAACGGCAGCTCGCCCTCCGGGATCACGAACGGCAGCATACCCCAGTTGATGAGGTTCGAACGGTAGCGCTTGGTCGCGTACTCGTTTGCGATATTCGCCCAGCCGCCAAGCACCTTCTGGCAGGAAGCAGCCTGCTCACGCGCGGAACCGTCGCCCGGCTTCACGGCAAAAATCGTGCTTCCAAAGCCAAGAATGCCCTCCTCGTGGCTCTCTGCGAAGTTCTTCTCCGGGAATGCAGCCGCAATCGCCGCCATCACCGGCTTTAATTCCTCTACTGCCTCGACCGGACATGCGCCCTCTTCCAGTGCCTTCTGCGCCTTCTGAATCTCCTTCGCGCGTCCGACATACTGCGGGTCCTTTCTGGAAAGCGCGAACTCCGCCAGTCCTAACGGATTCGAGCGGAAAGATGACGTCTCTCCGGACGGAATCAGCTCGTCTGTCGTCGTGACCGGATCGTGAATCTCGGATACGACCTTTAAGACCATATTCTGCGGCAGCGCGCTCATTGCCGGCCAGTCCTTGATATTCGGTCCGAACTGAATCTCAACGGACGGGTCTGCCACGCCCTTGCTGTCAAATACGCGGTTCGCGTAAATCGTACTGTCAAAGAAGTACTTCGGCTTCGTGTAATTCACATCCACATCGGTCGCTGCGGTCAGATAGCCCTTGTTCGCTGCGGTCGCCGCAATCGAGCGCGCATCCATCAGCGCCACGGACGCCACCTGTCCCTTCTGCACCTTCGAGCCCTCGCGGTTCGGGAAGTTTCTCGTGGAGTGACGGATGGAGAATGCATTATTCGCCGGCGTATCGCCTGCACCGAAGCACGGTCCGCAGAATGCGGTCTTGACAATCGCGCCCGTCTGCATCAGCGATGCGACTGCCCCGTTCTTTACCAGCTCCATATAAATCGGCGTACTTGCCGGGTAAACGCTTAAGGTGAACTCGTCCGGTCCGATGGACGCTCCCTTTAAGATGTCCGCCGCGTCGCAGATATTCTCAAAGCCGCCGCCCGCGCAGCCTGCGATAATACCCTGATCCACATACAATCTGCCGTTTCTGACCTTGCTCTTTAAATCGAGCTCCACGGCTCCGTCGAAGCTTACCTGCGCGCGCTTCTCACAGTCGTCTAAGATATCCATCAGATTCGCGTTCAGCTCCTCGATGGTATAGGTGTTGCTCGGATGGAACGGCATTGCGATCATCGGCTTTATCTCGTCTAAGTTGATCTCGATCATGCCATCGTAGTA
Organism: Roseburia sp.; assembly: GCA_017937095.1. Classification (GTDB taxonomy): domain Bacteria; phylum Bacillota; class Clostridia; order Lachnospirales; family Lachnospiraceae; genus Roseburia. The sequence continues at coordinate 123,923 of JAGBEG010000004.1, forward strand.
AGCAACTGCCGCCGGATTTAACTCCTTGTAATCGCCGCTTCTACCGTGAATCTCATAAAATTCCTTCACCTTATCGTCCGTTCTCCAGATGGAGGACAGACAGGTCGTCTCGGTCGTCATAACGTCAACACCGATCCGGTAGTCTACGCTTAAATTGGACACGCCCGGTCCGACGAACTCCATGACCTTATTCTTCACATAACCGCGGTCAAATACCTCGCCGATAATCGCGAGTGCGATATCCTGCGGTCCGACGCCCTTTCTCGGCGTTCCCGTCAGATACACGCCGATCACGCCCGGCATATCAATATCGTATGTCTTATTCAAAAGCTGCTTTACCAGCTCCGGTCCGCCCTCGCCGACTGCCATCGTACCGAGCGCACCGTATCTTGTGTGGGAATCGGAACCTAAGATCATCTTACCGCCGCCTGCGAGCATCTCGCGCGCGAACTGGTGGATGACTGCCTGATGAGGCGGTACATAAACGCCGCCGTACTTCTTCGCACAGGTCAGTCCAAACATGTGATCGTCCTCATTGATCGTACCGCCGACCGCGCAAAGGCTGTTGTGACAGTTCGTCAGCACATACGGAATCGGAAACTTCTCAAGTCCCGACGCACGCGCCGTCTGAATAATTCCGACAAATGTAATGTCATGGGATGTCAGCTTGTCGAACTTGATCTGCAGCTTGTCCATGTTCCCGGAAACATTGTGCTCCTTTAAAATGCCGTATGCAATCGTTCCTTCCGCCGCCTGCGCTTTGGTAACGTCTGCGCCCGTCCTGCTCTTTACCGCCGCCGCAGCATCCGCGCCATCGGCAATCAGCTCTGTTCCATTTACCAGATAAACACCGCTATCGTATAACTTCATGAATTTCCTCCTGTCTGCGATTTTCCATCCGAAGAGACACGCCCCTCCTGACAATATCACTTGTGAAAAATTATATAGGTAGCGATAATAAAAATCAAGTACTTTTCCGCGCCAGCACGCCGTCCTCAAACATCAGGATCATATCATAGAGCGTATCTACCGACGCCACGATACGCCCTGCCGTCTCCTCATCCGGTCTGGATAAATCCGGCACCATAATTGTGCGAATTCCCGCATCCGACGCCGCGCGCACGCCGTTGGGCGAATCCTCCACAGCAATACAGTCACACGGCTGTTCGCCGATCTGTTCGCAGGCATACAGATAGATGTCCGGCTTCGGTTTGCCGTTCTCCACCATCGTCGCACAGATGATCCGGTCAAACTTGTCATAGACGCCGATCCTCGTCAGATAATCCTTCGTGCGCACCGGATCAGTCGCAGTTGCGACCGCCGTCTTAATGCCGTGTACCTTAAGATATTCCAACAGCTCGTCGACTCCCGGCTTCTTGTCGATCCCGTGCTTTGCAATGTGCTCCCGCATCAATTCTTTCCTGCGCTCCCGGATCGTCCAGTAGGAAAATTTCTCTCCAAAGCGCTTCTGTAAATACGGCGCGGCATATTTTCCCGCAAGGGAGCGTATTGCAAGCGCGTCCTCCGCCGTCATGTCAAAGCCCGCTTCCAAAGCCGCCTGCCGCCAGTACTTATTCAGCCATTTCTCTGTGTCAATGAGCACGCCGTCCATATCAAAAATCACTGCTTTTACCATACGCCCTTCTCCTTTCTGTGCCGCATCCCGCATTTGCCAGAATCAGTTTTTGTCCGCCTTCTCCTTCACCTCATCCTGCCCCTGATACAGCGGAAGCTCGATCGCCGCCTTGAACAGATCTCCATCCACGGAAATCGCAAGCTTTCCCCCCATCAGCGCCGTCAGATTCTTTGCGATGGAAAGTCCCAGTCCGTGCCCCTCCGTCGTCCTCGAGGAATCTCCCCGGATAAAACGCTCTGTCAGGTCCTCCACGCTGCTGTTCTCAATCGCAAGCGAGCGCTCCGATACATTTTTAATAGAAAAGACTGCCGTCTCCCCTTCCGCCTGCACCTCCACATAGACCCTTGTCTTCTCAAGCGCGTATTTCGCGGCATTATTGTATAAGTTCTCAATGACGCGGTAGAGATGCCTGCCGTCCGACCAGATATAGACCGCCTGATGCGGCAGCTTTGTGACGATTGTCAGCTCCTTTGTCTCGAACTTCTCGTCAAACTCTCCCCCAGTCTGGCATACCAGCTCCACGATATCAATTTTCTGCATATCGAGCTTCACATTGCCGGAGCTGACCTTGGAAGCCTCGACCAGATCTTCTGTAAGCTGCTTTAAGCGCTGCGATTTTTCATCGAGAATCCTCACATAATTCTTCACGCGCTCATTCTCAATATCCTCCAGCTTAATCAGATTCACATAGTTGATAATGGATGTGAGCGGCGTCTTGATATCGTGCGAGACGTTTGTAATCAAATCCGCCTTCATGCGCTCGTTTTTCGTGCTGTCGTCCACCGCATGCAAAAGCCCCGCCCCGATATTGTTGATCGTCTCCGCCAGCTTGCGATCCTCGCCGTGAAGCTCTTCGACATCAATCTTTGCCGAGAGGTCGCCCCCGGCGATCTCCTCTACTCCCTTTAAGATCTGATAGTGCTCCACCGCAGACCGCAGCATGGCGTATGCCTCTATCCCGGAAAACAGAAGAAGACCTACCAGCGCCAGAACATTCTTATAATAAAATGCGCCGACTGCGAACACAAAACAGACTATCATATGCACGGCGAATACTGCCAGTACCTGCACCGTCACGGAACGCTCGCGGAATGTCTTTTCCAGCCCCCGCCCGAGCCAGCACACAAGGCTGTTCTCCCACATGACCTCTGCTTTCAATCTGCGCACCATACTCAGATAGAAAATCAAAAACAGCGCATCTACCAGAAAGCTGATCGTACCGGACGCGACCAGAAGCCCCGAGACATCCCAATCCTTGCCCCCGGATTTTCCGATGAGCATCATCAGCTCGCTTGTCAGAAATACAAATCCCGCGATGAGAATCTCCGTCTTGATCTTATCCACATGGCTTAAGTGGATTTCTTCCTCTCCCTCTCTGTGCCCTGCTGCAAGCGTCAGATAGACAAGCGTTAAAATCCAGCCGACCAGACTGATCAGTCCCCCGGCAATGCTGACCTTGATCCACGGATGCAGTCTCTCGTATTCAAGCATCGCCTCATAGAGATCATCCTGCGCGGGAAACTGCGTATCCACGCCGATGACAAGCACGACGTCCTCGAGCGGCCAGTACATCTGTGTGCCGTAGCCGCTGAAAAAGTAGTTCTCAAACCCGCGGATATTCGTGCCAAATTCCTTGTTCTCCATATCGTAGAGCAGATAATCTCCCATGGTCTTTGCCTCCATAAGGATCGTCTGCGTATCAAATTCCTCCTGCCCTTCCATATCCGGCTGATTCGTATACCACACGCCATCCGCCTTATACCAGTAACAGAAATTGATATACTCCTGTTTGAACTCGTTCGTATACTGCAGATAGCGCTTGTCATCCTCAGCGGTGCGCAGCGCTCCCTTCTGCGTTAAGTGCAGATAATCGCTCAGATCGTTGCACTTCTGTTCCATGCACTTAAGATAATACCCGGAGCTTAAGAAATCATCCGTTCCGATATCCGTCAATTCCAGAATATTCTTGTTCATCAGCGCGACGAGAAGAAACACTGAAATCGTCAATATTATCGTGAAGAAAGAATGAAGGATCAGCCCCGTCATCTTCATCCCATATCCGTAGGATCGTTTTTCCATAGAAATACCCTCTAATTCCTCTCGATCTTATATCCAACGCCCCACACCACTTTAAGATATCTCGGCTCTTTGGGATTGATCTCGATTTTCTCCCGGATATGCCTGATATGCACTGCCACGGTGTTGTCCGCACCGATGGCGTCCTCGTTCCAGATACTCTCATAAATCTGGTTGATGGAGAACACCTTCCCCTGGTTCTTTACAAGAAGAAGCAGAATATTGTATTCGATCGGCGTCAGCTTGACCGGCTCGCCGTCCACCGTGACCTCCTTTAAGTCGTCGTTGATGGACAATCCGCCTACCGTATACACCGAAGCGCCCGTCTCTGCCGCATTGCCAAGCTGTGTGTAACGGCGAAGCTGCGATTTCACGCGTGCCACCAGTTCCAACGGATTGAACGGCTTTTCCACATAATCATCCGCGCCGATATTTAGCCCTAAAATCTTGTCCGCATCCTCCGTCTTCGCCGAGAGAATGATGATCGGAATGCTGCTCTCCTCCCTGATCTTAAGCGTCGCACGGATTCCGTCGAGCCTGGGCATCATCACGTCCATAATCAGAAGATGCACCTCATGATCTTTGAGTATCTCAAGCGCCTCCTCGCCATCGTATGCCTTTAATACCTCATAGCCCTCCTGCTGCAAATAAATATCGATTGCCTCTACTATCTCCCTGTCGTCATCACATACCAGAATCGTCTGCATCGCATCCTCCTGTCTGCACCGCGCGCCCTGCGGGTACGCAGCTTTCCCAATGTCCTATCTGTACTACTACAGTTCATTTTAACAGGAAACTGTGAAATGTTATAGAGGTGATTTCTTAATAACTTCTTAAAAATCTTCCTTTTATCCTTCTTAATTATTAAGAATCACCGCCCAAGATTAAGAAAACCTTTATTACAAACAGGTATTTCCAGTGTTATGATGGGTAAAGCAGTGCACTATACATAGCAGGAGGATGGAAACATGAAAAAAATGCACAGAAAAACACAGCGCAAAGTCATTCTGCTGATTTTTGAGCTGTTGCTTTTACTGCTATTGGCAGTGACCCTTTTTATTGTGGTAAAGCTTTCAAAAATACAGAAAAATGAATTAAATCTGGATAATGTATCGATCAACGAAGGTCTCTCAGAAGAGACGAAGGACGCCATGTCCGACTATCAGACGATCGCTCTCTTCGGACTGGATAACCGCTCGAACGGCAATCTCTCCAAGGGGCGGAGCGACGTCATCATGCTCGCAGCCATCAACAACAAAACGCACGAGGTAAAGCTAGTATCTGTCTACCGCGATTCCTATCTGGACACAGGAAACGGCGTCTTTGAAAAATGCAACGCAGCGTATGCCAAGGGCGGTCCGGAACAGGCGCTCTCCATGCTCAATACGAACCTTGACCTCGCGATTACCGATTACGTGACCGTGGACTTCAACGCCATCGTAGAATGCATTGATCTTCTGGGCGGCATCGAGATGACGATCACCGACGACGAAGCCACGCTGATGCTCGGCTACATCAAGGAGCTCAATAAGCTCACCGGAAACGACTCCAAGTGCCCGGCCTCCGGCGGAACCTATACCTTAGACGGGGTACAGGCAACCGCTTTCGCGCGCATCCGCTACGGCGGCGGCGACGATTACAAGCGGACCGAGCGCCAGCGCGCTGTGCTTGCCGCGATGGTAGACAAAGCGCAGAAATCCGACCTAAAGACAATCAACGCTTTGATTAATCAGATGTTCGGCGATATCGAGACAAGCTTCTCCAACGCCGACCTGCTTACGCTCGCCGCCAATGTTTTCAATTACAAAATCGGCGACACCAGCGGTTTCCCATATGAAAAGGTGGGGAAAAAATACGATAAGGTCGGAGACGTTGTCATCCCGTGCGATCTTGTATCGAATGTGACAACGCTCCATGAATTTCTGTTCAATGAGACGGATTATACTCCGTCCGACACCGTGCAGCGCAACAGCGACACCATTATTAACAACACCGGCTTCCGTCAGGGCGACGGCTTCTAAACGCAGGCTCTGCCGCCGCGTTCGACAAAACACAGCCGCCGCATTCCAAAACGCAAGCCGCTGCATTCCAAAACGCACAACCACCGCATTTTAAAATACCCCGCATACAGGCGCTTCCCGTCAGGCAGCGTTTGTACGCGGGGTATATTTCTGTCCGAAATCCCATATTCTATGTCATATCTCTTTCAACTTTTATTTGTTGGATTCAAAACCTTTAGTACCAGCCAAGCCATTAGAATAGATGCGAAAGGATGGCGATGATTATGGACAAGACAATGGCAGACCGCTTAATTGAATTACGTGAAAAGAATCGTCTCTCCCAGAGTGCCGTCGCAAATCGTCTCGGCGTCACCCCTGCCTTAATCAGCGCCTACGAGAAGACCGAACGCAACCCCAGCATCGATAAGCTGGTGGCTCTCGCTGACGTCTACCACACCTCGACCGACTACATTCTCGGCAGATCAGCAACAGATCCCTACGCGGCGATTATCGAAGTCAAAGATCTGACCGACGCGCAGATCCGTATTCTGCGGGAGCTTGTAGAAGTCATGAAGTCTCCCGGCGTATCGAACCGTTAAAGCTTTTTTATGATTCGTATTCCAATCGCGCCGATGATTCCCTTATTCTCAAGCTTTGCAGTCCATTCCGCCTTTTTTTCCCGCTTGCGTCTTAATTTCTCTATCTTGGCAAGCCTTTTTTGAATCCGCCGTTCCCTTTCCTGCTCCTCCTTTGTTCCAAGCTTTCGCAAAAGTTCACTGAGCTCGTCTCCATCTTCATAAAGGATTTCCCACTTCCCATGTGTTCCGATTACTTCTACCTCTTTGATCTCGTTTGTCGTTTCCCTCTTTTTCATGTCCCAACCCTCTTTTGATTTCCAATAGCTGTTTAAGACATTTTAACACATAGTTGAAGCAAACGCAATCTATAAGTGTAGTTATCGTGTTCCGGATTTCTAAGAAATCAGCGTTTCTTTTTTCTTTTCTTATGATCTGCCAAAGTAAGAAACCCCATACTGCCTGCAGATTCTGCGCACCTCGATTACACCGACAACCGCGGCAAGGACGCCGCTTGCAATATTGCTGACCGCCATGACAATTCCCGCGCTGACATTTCCGAGGTCGGTGAACTGCTGCAGCGCCCAGAGCACCGGCACACGGAACAGGAAAACTCGACAGAAATTCATCACCAGCGTGATTTTCGTCTTTCCAAAGCCATAGAGCAGCGCCATCACCGCGGCATTGACGCCGAGGGGGATCGCACCCATCGCCTCGTAGCGGTAGATTTCGGCAATCATGCCTGCAAATTCTGCGTTATCCCCGGCAAAAAGCGCGCTCAACTGATTCAGACAGAGCAGCGACGCGCTCATGAGAACACCGCCGATCAAGATATTAATATAGAGTACCCAGCGGAATGCGCTTAAGGCGCGCTTCGGCTTGCCCGCGCCGAGATTCTGGCTGATAATCGAGGAACCGCCCTCCTGAAAACCGTTCTGCGGGTTGGTCGTGATACCGCCGATGTTGTTGGAAATGCCGAGCGCACCTACCGTCCATGAGCCGTAGACCGTGCTCATCGAGTTCACGACGACCTTTCCCATGGCAAACGCAATTTTCTCCACGATCACAGGAAACGAGAGCACGAGCATTGGCTTTACCGTCTCCTTTTCGAAGGTGATTGCCCGCAGTGAAAAGCCGAAGGCGTTTCCCTTCTGATTCATGTTGATGACCGCCGCTAAGAGCAGAAGACTCTGTGAAATCAGCGTCGCGAGCGAAATCATATTGATATCTCCGTCCATTCCATAGACGAACCATGCCGTAAGCGCGAGCTTTACAACAATGACCCCTGTGTTCAGCACGAGAATGCGCTTTGAATTGCCTCTTGCCCGCTCGATTGCAATATAGACGTTATTGAAAAAGGTAATTACCATCCCGAACAGTTCAAGCCTGAAATAAGTGCTGCCGTCCGCGATAAATTCCTCGGGCGTATTCATAAGCCGCAGAAATTCCGGCGTAAACGGCACCAGAACGAGGAGAATGGCAGCGCCGAGCACTGCGCACAGCGCGAACATCGTGCTTACTCTCTTCTTGACAAGCACGAAATCGCCTGCGCCGTACGCCTGGCTGACTTTGATGCTCGCGCCTACCGCAAGTCCGCCGCCGAGTGCGGAAAGCATCATGTTGATCTGTGAGAGATACGCCACCGCCGAGACAGCGGATGCACCGATATGGGACGCCATCATGGTGTCCAGGATTTTAAAAAGCTGGTTTAAGCTCTGGTAGAGCGCCAGCGGAAATCCTACATATAACACGACTCTGCCCATGGAGCCGTTCAGGGAAAAGTCGCGGAATTTTTCATCCTTTTTAGAAAGAGCTGCCTTCATTCTTTTTTCTTCCTTTACTTTTTGATGCCTCCATGTTATAACAAATTTATATTGATTTATACGAATTTTTTCGGGTATTTCACTTTATATTACAGATTTTTTGCTTTTTGCAATGGTGCAAAGGAGAATTTATGTCAGACAGTTCCTTCCACGACCGCATCGACCAGTTTTTCATCGGGCGCATCCGGCGAGACTCCAGCTTTGATATGGGCGCATCACACTATCATCCCTACTATGAAATCTATTACGTACTTTCGGGACAGTGCCGCTGCTTTATCGGGCACAGTATCTACCTCCTTTTTCCCGGCGATATGGTACTGATTCCGCCCGGCATTCTGCACAAGATGCTCTATGAGTCCAAACGCCCCACGGAACGCCTCACTTTAAGTTTCACACCGGAGTATGTCTCCTCGTTCCGCGAAAGCTGCGGTGCGCAGGCGTGGGAGCATATCTTCTGCCGGATGCGGCTTACGCTGCCCTCCTCCATGCAGGCGCCGTTCCTTGCGCTCGCCGGGCAGCTTGAAGCGGAATCCGCCGGCGCCGATGCATATGCGCCCGCTCTTTCCAAAAGCCTCCTTTACCAGCTTCTTACCATGATCGGCCGGAGTCAGGACGCCTCGCAGAAGCCGCAGCTTCTCGATCAGGCGCAGACCGCGATTCAGGAGAGCGCCCGCTACATCTACGAGCATTACGAGGAGAACATCACGCTTTTCGATGCGGCGCGCGCGGCACATATGAATCCAACGTATTTCTCGAGGAAATTCAAGGAATCCACCGGCTTTGGATTCAAGGAATACTTAACGCATATCCGTATGCAGAAAGCAGCGCAGCTTCTTCTTGACACCGATGCTTCCGTTACGGAAATCGCCGGAATCTGCGGCTTTTCCGACAGCAATTATTTCGGCGATGCCTTTGGCAGGCATTTCGGCATGTCACCGCGCAGTTACCGGAAATCGAGACGCGAAAACGGGGCGCACCCATAAGGCGCGCCCCGCTCTGATTCGATTGGCTTTTATTTTCTTTTTCCAAACAGGGAATGCTTCTCGGATTTCCTGTCGCCTGACTCCTCCGGCTGCTCCTCTTCCTTCCATTTGAAGTATTCCGCATCCAGATTGACCTTGACTTCCGCCTGCACGGCTTCCATCTCCTCATCCGGTATCTCCTCCGGCTCCTCCTCCGCAAGCGGGATTCCTGCCCGCTCGAAGTATTCCTCATTAATCCTGATTTCCGGCTTGATCTGCGCATAGACGGACGGCTGTTCCTCTTCCTTCTTCGCCTTCGCCCGCTCCTTAAGAATCTGCTTATTCCGCTCCTCAATGAGCTGCATATATTTGTTGGTGTCGCGCAGGTCCTCCAGATGGCTGCGCAGCTCGCGCTGGTCTGTGTGGACCGCCGCCTTCTGCTGCGCAAGCGCCTCATTCGTCTTCCTGCAGATCTCTGCAAAGGAGTCTGCGGCGTCCTGCATAATGTCCTGTACACGGCGCAGCGCCTCGTCGGAATACATCACAGACCCAGCGTAAACATCCTCCGCCATGCGGTTCGCGTCCATGACGATCTCATCCGTCCTTCTGCGCACCTCACGCTCCGCCGCGTCACGGCTCTGCTTGGTGAACTCATGTTCCTCGAGTATCTCATAGATGCAGACGTTCAACTGCTGCAAGAGGTTCAGCGCCTCCTTTTTATCTATGATGACGCGGTTCGTCTCCTTATCGTACACCTCGCTTTGGGCAAACATGATATGAATGTTCCGCAAAACCTGTTCTGTCTTATCCTGCGCGCTCATGTCTCTCTCCTGTATCTGTCAGCTTCTTCTCTTCTTTATTGTATCCGCATTCTTTCTTCTCATGCGTCTTATCAATTTTACCACTAACACCGCGATCAGAACAACCAGGAATATTAAAATTAAGATAACTATAAGAATCATCCCCGCATACTTGTTCGGATTCTTTAATAAGTCTCCAATATTTCTGCTGTCCTCCACGACCTTCCTGTCATGCAGGCTGTCATAATACTCCGGCACATTGGCGATTCCGTCTCCGTCCGAATCCGGGAAAGACTGCATATATCGCGCAATGGCATCCCATGCCTTCAGCTCGCTTCCGTTCTCGTAAATGATGACGTCCTCGAAATCCTCAACCGGAGTTCCGTCCGCATATTTGGGCACAAGCGAGAGGATTCCGTAAGACATATCCGTGACCGCGCTTAACATCTGACCGCTGTAGAGATCCGCGACAACGCGGTAAAGCTTATCATCCTCAAGCTCTATGCGGTTTCCGTCCGCATCCACCAGATAGAGATCCGTCACCCTGTTTAAGATCAGACGGTTCGGATTGTAGGAAAAATTAAGCCCGCTCATATACATCCGCGCCGTCGTCATATAGTCTGTAACGGACGCGTCGATCTCCGCCGCCGTCCTAAGCTCCTCTCCCGTCAGATACACACTGATGAGGGGATATCCCGGTACGCCGTCCGGTCCGATTCCAAGCGAGAAGGAATTGAATACATCCTCCACGGTAATTTCTCCCTTCCCGTAGGTATCGCGCACGGTTCCGCTTGGAACAACCGCAAAATCAACCGGAGTCCCGTCAAAATCAGCCGCATTCTCCACCGCATACACATAAGCGTCCGAAAGCAGATCGCCCAGATTATGCTCGGTATGCACAAGCGAAAGATCATCCAGCGCGCAAAATTCGATATCATTTACCGCAAGCACCTGTTCTCTCGTGTAGCCGAATGCAGACAGGTAGGTATCATCCACTGCCGCAAAGAAAGCGTCCACCTTTTCCTGCGCCGCAGCATCCGCCGGGATATCGGTCGTGATTGGAATCAGCTCATATTCCGTCATTTCCCATCTGCCGTCGCTCTTTTGCTCCATGGAAAGCGAACCGATCCGCTTACCGTACTCTCCGGTAGACACAATATAGGTATCTCCGTGCACAATCGGCTCTTCAAGGTCGGTGTGCGTGTGCCCGCTGACAATCAGATCGAGCTGCGGAACGCTCTTTGCAAGAATCTCGTCTTCTGATTTGCTCTCGTCCTCCCACGTACCGCTGTGAGAGACGCAGACAATCATATCCACGTCCTCATTCTTCTGGATGTCCGCGACCGTCTCCTTCACCGCCTCCACCGGATCGGTAAACAGCAGCTCGCAGGTCGGCGCGCAGGCAAGCGCATCCTTCCCAAAAACGCCGATGACCGCGATATCTACGCCGCCCTTTTCCAGAACAATATAGTCCTTCACATCATACGCATCAAACGCATCCCGGATCGCCTGCTGCCCTTCATTTAACCCCGCTGCCTCCATTGCCTCCCAGTCCACGTTGCAGACCACCATTTCCGGCAGCGCGTCACCGCTTGCTGCCGCGCTCTTTAGCATATTGGCAAGCCCTTCCGAACGGTAATCAAATTCATGATTGCCAAGCGTTGTCGCCTCGCATCCAAGCTCTCCCAGCATACGAAGCTCCGCCGCTTCCTCCTCATAGACCGTCTGAACCAGCGTTCCCATCGAGAAGTCACCGCCGTCAAGCACCAGCGTATCAGGATTTTTCGCCTTCTGGCTGTCGATTACCGTCTTGATCCGGGCAAAACCGCCGACATCCACCGTCTCTTCATCTACGACCGTAGAAAACGTATTCAGATGAGAATGTGTATCGTGCGTAAAGATCACATCCACCGTCTTTGCTTCCTCCGCCGCCTCTGCCGGGAGAGCGCTTCCCGCAAAAAGCGGCAGCACAAGCGCCGCAGCAAGGATTCCTGTCAAAATTCGTGATTTGTTCCTCATAGTTCTGGTTCCCCCTTAGTTCATTATTTATCGCAAATACAACCTTTATCGTAAATACAGCTCCCCAGACCATATTTACCTTTTCTATATTTCAATCAGCTCATAGCAGTCGCTTCCAAGTCCGATCTTCACGGCATGTTCAATGCAGCTCTTCCAGTTCGTGTCAGGATGCACCATATGAAAATGATCGTGATGCGCCGCTTCCTCCTTATGTACCATGCAGTTCTCATGCAGCACGCTGTGATTCTCTAACATCGGCTGCTTATTGCAGAGATCGGCACACGCCATATCGAGCGCTACCGGATCGAACGACGCCAGCATACCCACATTCGGGATAATCGGTACATCATTCTCCGCGTGGCAGTCGCAGTTGGGGGACACATCACAGATCAGCGAAATGTGAAAGCACGGTCTGTCCTGACAGACTGCCTTGCTGTACTCTGCAATCTTATAGTTAAGCACATCATTGGAGTTCGCCTGTGTCGGATGCACCGCATCCTTCGGACAGACGCCGATACAGCGGCCGCAGCCCACGCATTTGTTCTGATCGATTGTCGCTTTCCCGTTTAAAATCACCGGGGCGTCGTGCGCGCAGATGCGCTTACAGGCTCCGCAGCCCACGCAGAGGCTCTGCGCTACCGCAGGCTTGCCCTGATTGTGCATCTCCATTTTTCCGGCTCTCGAGCCGCAGCCCATTCCGATGTTCTTGAGCGCTCCTCCAAATCCCGTCGCCTCATGTCCCTTAAAATGCGTCAGCGAAATAAACACATCGGCATCCATGACCGCCTGCCCGATCTTCGCTTTCTTCACATATTCCCCGTCTACCGGAACAAGCGCTTCATCTGTTCCCTTAAGACCGTCCGCGATAATGACATGGCATCCGGTGGAAAATGGTGAAAATCCGTTCACATAAGCCGTATCCAGATGATCGAGCGCATTCTTTCTGCTGCCCACATAGAGCGTATTACAGTCGGTAAGGAACGGTTTGCCTCCAAGCTCCTTTACCAGATCCGCCACGACCTTCGCATAATTTGGGCGAAGGAACGCAAGATTGCCGTATTCCCCGAAGTGAATCTTGATTGCCGCGTATTTGTCCTTAAAATCAATCTCCTTCATACCCGCAGTAATGCAGAGACGCCTTAACTTCTGAAGAAGATTCTCGCTTCCGGTCGTCCGAAAGTCCGTGTAATATACCTTCGACTGTTCCATACTCTTTCCTCCTTAAAATGAAGCACCCGCATACCGGATGGACCATCCGGTATGCGGTGCACTTTTCGCTATTTTACAAAAAACTTACCTATATTTTACACGAATTTACAAATGATGTAAACCTAAACAGAGCCGGTTTTCGCGAAGCAGATATGCTTACACGAAACCGGCTCTGTTGCCTTTTCCTTATTTATACTATAACATATGGATTCTGATGGAAGTATTCCACAATCAGTTCCACCATCTCTGTATTTATTTCCGAGAGCAGCTTGCACTCTGTATAGACCGGATAGCCGCCTGCCCCGCTGTAACGGTAATTATTCAGGCACATCGTAAAACGATCCGAATCGCTTACGTTCTTCCCTTCATAGGCAAGGTTCTTAATGCGGCTCCCTCTCGGCGCCCGTGGGTCGATCTCATAGGTAACGCCCATATAGTAATCGTAATTATAGTGCTCGACCTTCGGCGCAAGAAAGCTGTCCGCAACACACACTGCTCCGTCGTCATCTATTGCAAAATATTCCGCGCTGCGCTCCATTGCGGTGCGAAGCTGTGCGCCCGTGATCTCGCACACGACCAGTGAATTTGGATACGGATATGTGGCAATGACATCCCGCATACTCACATCCCTGCGAAACCCCGCAATTTCATTTGCAAGCCCCACCGACGAAAGCTGGGCATTCGAGAAATACAACTGAATTTTGTTGAGGAAATCTGCAATCGGCGAGCCGCCAAGAGCCATATCGACCTTCCCCGCCGGGCGCAGTTCCCTGCTCAAATGTCCAATCGGCTGATCCAGCCACTTTTGCACAGCCTTCTCCACAGGCTGATACTTTTTGCACAATTCCTGTTGTTTTTCTCCACATAAGTCCGCTTTCATCCGCTCTGAGCGGATGCTTTTCTTTCCATCTGTCCACGTCAGTTCCAGATAGTGATACTCTCTGGCATTCTCCACAGGCTGTACCACATAAGTTCCGGACACAAGCTGCCCGTCAATCGACGTGTGCTGATGCCCGGTCAGAAGAATATCATAATCCAACTCCTCACAGATGCGATAACCGATATTCTCCGTCGTCGAAGAGAGTACCCTGCCGCTCGGTAAATCCCGCTCGAACCCGCCGTGATAAATCAGAATCGTGACGTCCGTCTGTTTTTTTATCTCGCCAAGCGCCTGTTTCGCCGCCGCAAAAGGATCTGTCACACGGATTCCCACAAGATTTTTCTGTTTCTCCCAGATGTTTACATAGTCTGTTACAACACCGACAATGCCGACGCAAAGTCCATTCGGCATGACGCGGATATCATACGGATAAAGTACCCTTCCTGCATCATCCGTGACGTTCTGGCAGACGCATCTGCCCCGGTTCGCCTGTATGTAGGCGCGCTGATACGCCTGTCCATAATTGAAATCGTGATTTCCCAGCGTATAGTAATCATAGCCGCAGTCACTCATGATTTCCCCGATTGTCTCTGGTGTTTCCAGGACCTGTCTGCAGTAGCCCGCAAACGCCGATCCCTGCAGAATATCGCCGCCGTCTATGACAAGCGTCTCCTCATCCCGCGCAAATCCACCGGCACATGCGAAAAGTCCCATCTGCTTTCGCTCATCATCCCCATAGCTCGTCGGATAGAAATATCCGTGGACATCGGATGTAAAATATAACTTTAATTTCTTTGTCTGACTCATATATTTTCCTTACTTTTTCTCATTTCTACATGCTGCGGCGAAGAAATCTGTCTCTTATCCTGCAATACCGCAGCAAACCCCTGTCAGCCTCTCGCAAGCTTCGTGCGGATTTTACCTGAGAATACTTCTATAATTAATATCAGCACAATCAGACCAGCCAGAATCGCGCCGACCTGATTCCACTTATACGCGCTCATCGCAAAAATCAACGGCGCGCCAATACCTCCCGCCCCTACCAGACCGAGCACGGTCGCGTCTCTTAAATTCATGTCAAATCGGTAAATAATCGTTGACATGAAGTCGGGAAAGAGCTGGGACAGGATTCCGTAACGGATCTTCTGGAACATCGTGCAGCCCGCCGCATCGAGCGATTCTAAAATCTTAGTATCCAGATCCTCAATGCTTTCGATGAACATTTTGCTGACCATTCCGATGGAACACAGCGACATTGTGAGCAGGCCCGCAAACGGCCCCGGTCCGGTCACACGGATGAACATGAGTCCATACACGAACGCCGGGATTGTCCGGATCGCCATGATAAAGGTTCTGAACACCAGCGCCACAGGCTTTGGCACAAGGTTGACCGCCGACAGAAAGGACAGCGGTACGGACAATATTGCGCCTACGATCGTTCCGAGAAATGCGATACACATCGTCTCAAGCAGCAGATACGCCACACCGGACGTCGTGAAATTAAACAACAGCTCTGTGTCAGGGTGAAAGATTCCGCTGACAATTCTTCCTGCGACCGCGAGCCCGTCCCCGCCTGTGCTTCCCGTCTGTACCGCAGACATTGACCACGCCATTAAGACTGCCACTATAAGCGCCGCCAGAAGCTTTGCATACCATGTCTTTGGTTCCTGCTCATACATTTTATCTATTTCGTTCTTCATAATCCCGTTCCTTTCAAAAACTGAGAATTTCCGGCAGCATAAGTTTTAAGTCAATTTCTTTCGGATATAGTGACTGAGCGCCTCTATGATGAGTACCGTACCAAACAGGATAATCAGTATCATTCCCACGCTGTCATATTCACGCCAGCCGATTTTCTCATTGAGGATCAGGCCGAGTCCTCCTGCACCGACGTAGCCGAGGATGGCGGCATAGCGCACATTTCCCTCCAGACAGAACAGACAGACGGAAAGATATGCCGGGAGCACCTGCGGCTGTATCGCTGTGAGAAACGCATCGAGCTTTCCCGCTCCCATTGCCTCCATCGCCTCATAAGCGCCCATGTCCACCGTCTCGATCAGCTCGTAGAGCTGTTTTCCAACATACGCGAACGTAAATACCGCAATCGCCACGGTTCCCGCCATCGTTCCCAGTCCCCAGATATAAGTCGCAATGAGCGCCGCCACAAGTGTCGGTATGGTACGAACAATGCTTAAGAATACGCGCACAACGCCAAGGACAATTTTGTTCCTGATCAGATTGGCGGACGCCAAAATCGCAAACGGTATCGCGAGCACGCTTCCCACAAAGGAGCCGAGCAGTGACATCTTGATCGTATCGAGAAGCGGTCCCCAGATATTTCCGATATAATCGACATTTGGCGGGAACATCTGTCCTAAAATGACAAAGAACTGGTTTCCCCTTGTGAAGATGGTCGTTAGGGAAAAGCCTGTAATCCGCACGGACACAATCGTCGCGGCGAGAAGCAGAAGAAGGATAAGAGGCGTCCTGCTGGCTTTCTCTTCTACGACTTTTCCGTTCGCCAGAACAATTTTTTTCGGTTTGAAAATTTTATCATACAATCCCATTTAGTTCTCCTCCGCGGCATCCGGTATCTTTCCCTCATAAATTGTGTTCAAGACCTCATCCGTGACCTCGCCGGAAGGTCCGTCATAGACGATCCTGCCCGCGCGGATACCGATAATGCGGTCTGCGTAGGCAAGCGCCAGCTCGACATGATGAATATTGATGAGAATCGAGATGTTCATTTCCTGATTGATCTTCTTAAAGTCGCTCATGACCTGCTTTGCCGTGACCGGATCTAACGCCGCTACCGGCTCGTCCGCAAGGATGATCTCGGGATTCTGCGCTAACGTGCGCGCTAACGCCACACGCTGCTGCTGTCCGCCGGAGAGCTGATCCGCCCGGATATATGCCTTATCAAGAATCCCGACCTTGTCGAGCGCCTCAAGCGCTTCAAGTTTATCCTCTTTTTTAAAGACGCCGAGCAATACTCTCCAGAACGGCATTTCCGGCACCTTCGCCATCAGTACGTTACGAATGACCGTTGTTCTCGTCACAAGGTTAAAGGACTGAAAAATCATACCGATTCTACGGCGGAATTTCCGAAGTTCCCTGCCTTTAAGATTCTTTACCTCCAGCCCATCCACGGTGAGCGTTCCCTCCGTGATATCGTGCATGCGGTTAATCGTCCGAAGCAGGGTCGATTTTCCCGCACCGGAAAGACCGATGATTCCTACAAATTCACCCTGATCGATTGTCAGGTTGACATGGTCAAGCCCCACCGTACCGTTCGGATATACTTTAGATACATTTGAAAACTCTATCATACGTGCTCCTTCTGCTTTGCCGCGCATAAACCACGGCTCTTTTATCACATAAGGGCTGCGACAATTCTGCCGCAGCCCCGCCCTTCGTTTCTACCTTCCGTTTTCTGCTGTCTGATGTTCTTCTGTTCTGCTGTTAGTTGGCTGCCGAAAGCTCCTGAATCAGCTTCTGCGCTTCTCTTTCCTTATCATAGTCGGAAGATTGTGCCGGCTCATAGCCGTTGTGGCTATAGATGGCAATAACAGCCTTTCCTTCTTCGGTATTTCCGATGTTGATGAGCGCTGTCTGGATCGCCGCTTTTAAGTTCTCATCCATGTTGGCAGAAGTCTTGCTGACACAGACCGTATCGTTGTAAATCGGATCTGTCACGCCTATGACATTTGTCTCCTCCCAGATGGAAGCGCTGCGGCCATACTCTGTTGTCCATGTCTCCTCATAGTCGCGTCTTGCATCCGCGTAGGTAATCAGGACGTCCACCTGACCGGAAGCAAGTCTTGCAAATGCACTTGCATAGGAGTCAGACTGTACGGCGCTGGATAACTCTGTGATACCTTTACCGTATCTGTCCTGTAACCATAAGGAAGGATAGATATAGCCTGCCGGAGAAGAGGAGGACATAACGCTCCAGTTTGCGCCATCAAGGTCTTCCCATGTAAGCTCCTCGCCGCCGTTTACCTTCGCTGCAAGCTCCTGACCTTTCTCGGAAGGTCCTGCGATGAACAACGCGCGGTAAGAAACCGCCTGATTCTCGGATGCCACTGTCGGTTGTCCGTCGTTCCAGTCTGCCGCATTTCCAGAATCCTTGCTAAGGCCGTCTCTGGTCGCTGTCAGAATAACATCACATCCATCATCGTAAAGAACATAAGTACCGCCCGGGATAAATCCTACGTCTGCCGTTCCCGCTGTGAGTGCCTCACCGACTGCCTCATAAGTCGTACCTACGGAAATAACGACCTCATCCACATCGTAGCCCAGTCCTGCCAGCTCGCTCTTCATCAGCTCGCTTAGCGGCTCGGTCGCCGTTACGATTTCCTCCGGATCTCTGGACGGAACGAAATATACATTCAGGGTATCAAGATGCACATTGTCTGCCGGAGCTTCTGCCTGCGCGTCTGCTGCGCTCTCCGTGCCTGCAGGAGCCGTCCCATTTCCTGCTGCAGCCGCATCTGCGCCTTCTGTTTCATTTCCGCAGCCTGCAAGCATTCCTGCACACATTGCTGCTGTTACTAATGTCGCGGTCAATTTCTTCATAATCGTGAATTCTCCTCTCTGCTGTTGCATGAACCGCGTCTTATGCACTGTCGCCGATTTCCAATTTTGCCGGGAGATAGACCTTCATACTGTCTTCCCGCTTATCAATGATTCTCTCCATCAAAAGCTTGATTGCCGTGGACCATACAATGTCCGGCAGCATCCGAAGGCTGGTGTAGGTCGGATATTTCGTCTGCAGCGTCTCGATATCCCGGTAAATGACCACCGCGATATCCTTCGGTATCCGGTATTTCTGTTCCCGGATCGCCTCCATAGCGCCCTCCGCTACCTCGTCATTTCCCAAAAGCAGAACCTCAGGGATATCCTTCGTATCTAACAAGCTCTTCGTCAGAGCGTAACCGCTCTCCCGGCTCAATTCTCCCACGAGGAAGTATTTCTCTGTAAAGCTGCCCCGCTCCTTTAGAATCTCTTTCAGGCCTTCAAGCCGGTGCGTACCGATTCTGACACCATTTTCCTCGTAGATACCGCCTATGTACCCGATACTCCGGTACTCCTTCTGATCGAGCAGGTAATGTACCATATCCCTGATTCCCTGCTCGTAGTCCATGATGATCTGATCGAACTCATAATTTTTCTGGTCAGAATTGACAAACAGGATCACGTAGCTCTGCCGTCTGAGAAAGTCCATCTCCTCCTCCGAAAAGGAGCCGACTGCGATAATTCCGTCCACCTGCATTTCCTCGCCCCAGACAAGCCGGTGAAAGCTGACGTCCGCCTTCTTAAGCATTGCCTCCACGACGCAGGGAAGGGACTCCAATCGCATATCCTCCCTGTCCTTTCTCACGATATGCCAGTCCGCTACTCCAATGGTAATCGTTTTTCCTTTCTGTGCATGACGCATCTTCGGCGGAATATATTTCAACTCATGAGCAATTTTATAAATCTGGTTGCGCACCTCCGGTGTCACCACAAGCGTCTCATCCTGATTGAGCACACGCGACACGGTAGCCGACGAAACATTTGCTAATTGTGCTATCTCTTTGATTGTTGCCATATAATCACGCCTTTCTTCTGCATTATATTTCACGATTTCTCTGATTTCAATAGAAAAGGTAAAATTTTACTAAATTTTTACCGCATTTTACACCGTCTATACGGACAGCTTATAATTATAATAATTACCGCTAATTTTTCCTGTATTTTATGACATGACGCAGCTCATATTTCCCGTCTACGGTTCAAGGATCATACTGCGGATTGTCCCGACGGATATGTAACCATTCTGTATGGCGTAGGCATCCGTGCCCTCTGGAAACGGCGTCGTCACGGGAATGCCTGCCGCCGATACGACAAAACTATCCTCCCCTTCCCGGACCCTCTGAAAATGATCCCGGTAGAACGGCGTCTGCGCCGACGTGCATCCCCATCTGATTCCCTTAAGCCCGGAGAGCGCACATCCCGGGAAATTCACGTTCCATATCTCATTTGCGGGAAGCGGCTGTTTTAAAAGCTTCTCCGCAATCGGAATCAGGTATTCCCCGACCAATTCCGCACTTCCATGCATTTCACTGGAAAAGGCGATTGCCGGAACCCCGTTTAACAGCGCTTCCATTGCAGCCCCGACCGTACCGGAATACTGAATATCTATCCCGGCATTGAACCCGTGGTTGATGCCGGAAAATACAATGTCCGGCTTCTCCGTCATCAGCTCTGCGAGCGCGATCTTCACACAGTCCGCCGGTGTTCCCGCGACGCTGTAGGCGGTCACACCCTCCACCGGGAATGTCTCCTTTCGCACTTCGATTTCCCCGCGCAGGGTAATGCGTGAGGACATAGCGCTGCACTGATGCTTTGGAGCTACGACCCAGACCTCGCCAAAGGTCTGCGCCGCCTCTGCGAGTCTTGCAATTCCTTCTGCCTGTATACCGTCATCATTTACCACGAGTATTCTCATATATCATCTGTTCTCCTTCTTCTGTTCTGCTTCTTTTTTCAAATCGTTCTCTCTCAGTATATAACAATCTCCGTAATTCGGCAAAATTTGTTTTCCCGCCTTTTTTGACTGTACCTGTTCGGGTCGTTCGCTGTGCAGCGGCACCAGCACGTCTGGCG
The DNA here is from genome assembly GCA_017937095.1 of Roseburia sp. GTDB lineage: Bacteria > Bacillota > Clostridia > Lachnospirales > Lachnospiraceae > Roseburia. The sequence continues at coordinate 144,554 of JAGBEG010000004.1, forward strand.
CAATCGTATCCACCATCCACCGCAGATAATAAGGCGTGGCATGACCTCCCAGACTCTTATACTCATATGGGATTTCCAGCGCTTCCAGCAGATCAAGCATCTTCTGGTAAGAGGTATCATAGCTTCCCAGCGGTGAACCGTCCATATGGACGTAGCGTGACACAACGTCATTTAAGTCTATCAATTCGTACATATCGCTATAGTCAAGCTGCAGTACGTACTGTTCTGGATGGTCCAACAGCGCCTGTCCCGATACAATCTCCCGGTTTTCTGCGTGTTTCTCTCCGGCAGTCCGCTCATAGACATAAAGCTTATCGTCAGGATAAAATTCTTCCACATAGGACGCCAGAGTACTATCAAGTACCAGCCTGCGCCCTGCTTTTTCGAACGTCTCAAGCAGGCGGTGCACCCTCTCCACGTTCCGGTTGTAGAGGTTTATGACAAGAAGCCCGTCTTCTGCCGCCGCCATATCCCGCATCTCAGTCAGTAACGTTTCCTCTGTGCGTTCCTCTGCCGGCTCTTCCAGCGAAAGCATATCCACATCGGAAAAGCTCACCGTCACACCCTCTGTAATCAGCACGTCCGCACCTGCGGCACTTTTTGCAAAAGCACGCGTGTCTTCCGGATGGAATCCATGAAAACGGTAATCCCCCGTATAACAGATCGTCCCGTCCGGCGTCGTGATGAGAAATCCGGCTGCCCCGACAACATCATGGTCGATTGCCAGCACCCTGACTGTGATGTCTCCCACCTGAAAGCTCTCACCATACGGAATACCAATGCAGTTCTCATGCCCGCGTTCCTGTATATCGCCCGCCGCCTCCAATCTGCGGTACAGCCGCAGGGACTGGTCGCTCATGTAAACCGGAGTATGCGCATCAAGCATTCCCAGTCCGCCCATATGGTCGATATGCATATGGGAAAGGAGAAAGAAGCATTCTTCTTTTGTCTCACCGTATGCCGCAAGATCGAGCTTTTTTGCCGTCTCCTTGTCATAGATTCCATCGGCTGGTGCAAGCATTCCCAGACGGATGTAGTCTGCTGCCAGATCCTCTTTTCGTTTCTTTATCCTTTCATCCATGCGTCCCGCAACGGCAAAGCCGAAGTCAAACATACATTTCGCTTTATCCGTCCGCACTTCCACGAATGTTCCACCGATTTCACGCAATCCGTTATAAAAGCAGATTTTTGTCATTTTGCTCCTCCTTTATCAAATATCAATTAAAATCAGCCGTGCAGTTTTGGAGAACCGCACGGCTTTTTCTGCTTCCTGTCTCTATGTTCCAACTTACTTCGTTTCAGCGTTCACCGCTTCCACCAGCTCAGAGAGCGCGGTTTCCGGGTCTGCGTCATTTAAGATCAGCTCCTCTAATTTTGCATTGACCGCAGACTGGATGTCATAGCTTCCGTCAAATGCCGGAGAACTGAAGAAGCTGTCCGCCTGTGCATATGCAGCCGTCGCCGTAGCGTCATTCTTCATAAATTCCTGATAAGTATCAGACTCGTATGCAGAGGTGCGCACCGGAAGATATCCTGTCTCCATTGCCCACTTTACGGTAGCTTCCTCGGATGTTAAAAATTTCATGTACTCCCATACCGCCTTCTGCCTGTTCTCATCCTGTGAAAACATGACGAGGTTCGTTCCTGCCTGATTGGCTGCCTTCTCCTTGTTCCCCGGCAGCGGTGCGACGCCAAGCTCCCATCCCGAGGAAGTATCGATATAGGATACGCCGGTACTTGAACCGATATAAGCTGCGATCATCTGATTGCTGAACGGACCGGAGAAATATCCGTCCTCACCTACAAGACGCGCATAACCGTTGGAATAAAGATCCATGATGAAGGATACCGTCTCCAGTCCGGTCTCATTGTCAAACTGCGCGCCCTCTTCGGTCACATAGTCGCCGCCATTTTGTCTTAAGGACGCCTCGAGCATACCCGCCATATCATCGAATCCAAGGGAAACCATACCTTTTTCTGTCTTGAATGCTTCGCCGACCGTCTTGATGTCTTCCCATGTCTCCGGTGCGGAAAGTCCCAGTTCATCGAAGAGCGTCTTATTGTAGAAATATACATAAGTACTCTTATTGAACGGCATTGCTGCGATAAATCCGAACTGGCTGCATTCATCCCTGTAGCTCTCAATGATGTCGTCATAATTGTCATAGTCGTTTGCCACAAAATCATCCAGATGCACTACCTTGTCCAAATACGGAATCAGCCAGCTATTATACGCCTGCGCCATATCCGGCAGGGTATCCGCCGCTGCATTTGCCGTAAGCTTTGTGCTGAGATCATTATAATATCCCTGATTTACCAATGTGACCTTGATGCCATATTCATTTTCACTGTTGAACTGATCGGTCAGCTCGGTCAGTGTCACTTCCTGCTGCTCGCTCATCGCATGCCAGAAAGTAATCTCACATGGCTCAATCGCCGTATCGCTCTGCGCATCCCCGCTTTCTGCCTCCGCCGTACCTGCTGCGTCCGTACTCTCAGCGGGCTGCGCCGTATTCGCTGCCTCATCTGCTCCCGTCCCGCTGCTTCCATTATCGCCGCAGCCTGCCAGCATTCCTGTCGCTAATGCCGCTGTTAAAAGCATTGCGCCAATTCTTCTTCGTTTCATATGCTTTTCCTCTCTTTCTCTATGCGCCGGTATGATTGCCGGACGCCTGTATGGATATATATTCACCGGATTTTCCGGGTTATCCCTTGATTCCGCTCTGCGCCACGCCCTCAATGACATACTTGCGCAAAAACAGGTAGATAATGATAATCGGCATGACCAGAATACAGGACGCTGCCATAATCAGTTCGTAGGAGGAACCCGCCTCCGTCTGGAACCGGATCAGCCCGTTGGAAAGTACGCGCATTTCGTCCGAATTGGTGACGAGCAGCGGCCACAGGAAGGAGTTCCATGAACCGATGATGTTTAAAATTGCAATCGTTGTAATCGGACTTTTGTTCATCGGAACCATAATTTTTATCATATATTTGAAATCACTGCATTTATCCACCTTCGCCGCAAGATAAAGTGTTTCCGGCACCTGCATGAAAAACTGGGTCAGCAGATAGATATAGAACACGTTGGAAAGCCACGGAACAATCATTGCCTGATAGGTGTCAATCCATTTAAGCTTCGTAATTGTGATAAAATTCGTGATGATTAACATCTCTCCGGGTATCATCAGCGTCGCAAGGAACAGCGAGAACACCAGCTTTTTCCCCGGAAAGTTAAGTCTCGAAAACGCGAATGCCGAGAGTACCGTCGTAATCAGCACGCCAATGGTCGTAAATACCGTGATGATGACCGTGTTGATCAGATATCTTCCGAACGGCGCCGCTGCCCACGCTTTTGCATAGTTCACGACCTGAATCTCCTCCGGGAACAGCGACGGCGGTACCCTTACGATTTCCGTAGCGGATTTCAGGGAAGATGATATCATCCAGACAAAGGGCAGCAGCGTAAAGAGTGCCCCTACAATCAGAACGACATACTTTAAAATCGTTCCGAGGCTGCTTTTTATCTTTTTTTCGTTCATTATGTACCTCCTACGCAGTCTTTTTGTCTGAGACCGCCCGCTGTATCATGGTAAGCGCCAGTATGATTACAAACAGCACGACAGCCGCCGCAGACGCCACGCCATAGTCCGCGCTGTTATAGAATTTGTCATAGATATAATAGACCACGGTAATCGCGCTGTTTGCCGGACCCGCGCTGCTCTTGAACAGGGAAAATACTTCATTGTACACCTTGAATGCATTGATCATTCCCATGATGAATGCGTACGCAATCATCGGCGAAATTCCCGGTACTGTGATCTTTAGAAAGACCCGCCACTTCGGCGTTGCGTCCACGCGCGCCGCGTTATAGAGATCCGGCGATATGGTCTGCAATCCTGCAAGGAAGATCAGAATGTCAAACGCCATGCTCTTCCATATACTGAAAATAATCAGCGCCATCAGTGCATAGTCCGGCGAATTAAGCCAAGGGACTGCCTCGATGCCGAACCAGCTTAAAACATAGTTGAGCAATCCATAATTACTATTGAATATCCAGCTCCATACGATACCGATTGCAATGACGCTCGTAACGTACGGAAGGAAAAATAAGGTCTGAAACATCCCCTTACAGCGGATTTTGCTGTTTAACAGCACCGCAATCAGCAGTGACAAAAGAATCGAACAGGGAACCACGAACACCACATAAATGCTGGTATTGGTAAGCGCCTTCCGAAAAACCTTATCCGAAAACAACTCCTTATAATTTCCAAGCCCAATTGCGTCAAAACTTCCATTTATAATGCTGTAGCCCTCATAAAAGCTCATAAGTACCGCTTTAATCAACGGATAAATCGTAAATACCAATATGATAATCAGCGCGGGCAAAAGATACAGATAGCCCTTCAAACTTTTCTTTTCCATCTCACATCTCCCGCATCAATATTTCCCGATCATGCTGCCGTCTGCATCAAACAGCATAATCTGGTTCTGCCGCACGCCCAGTTTAAACGCGCCGCCCTTTTCTATCTGCAAATCAGAGTGTGCCAACACGCGAAGCGGTTCTTTATCCAATGTGAAATAAATCAAAAGGTCACGTCCTGTCATACGGACATGCGCCGCCTCCACCGCAAATCCATCCTCCCGTACCTCAAAGGATTCGGGTCGGATTCCCGCGGTATATGTCCCGTCTGATAATCCGCTGATCTCCCGCAATTTTACCTGCCCGCAGTAAATCGCTCCATCCTTCACAACTGCGGAAAAGGTGTTGATCTCCGGCATTCCAAGGAACTGCGCCACAAATAGATTCTCCGGTTCAAGATACATGCTCTGCGGCACTTCATACTGCTGCACAACGCCCTTGTCCATGACTGCAATCTTATCGGAAATGCTCATCGCCTCCTCCTGATCGTGCGTCACGAAAATCGTTGTGATTCCCACTTCCTGCTGTATTCTGCGGATTTCCTCACGCGTCTCAATACGAAGCTTTGCGTCCAGATTGGAAAGCGGCTCATCCAGCAGAAGGACCTTCGGCTTCTTCACGAGCGCTCTCGCGATCGCGACACGCTGCTGCTGTCCGCCGGAGAGCGCCTTTGGCTTTCGATCCATAAGCCCCTCTAAGTGCACCAGCTTTGCCATTTCATATGCGCGTTCCTTTGCCTCTTTCTTATTCACCTTCCGATTGATGAGCGGAAACATGATGTTCTCCTCTACCGTCATGTGCGGATACAGCGCGTAATTCTGGAATACCAGTCCGATTTCCCGTTCTTCCGGCGGTATCTTCGTTACATCCTTATCGCCAAAGAAAATTTTTCCGTCTGTCGGCTCGGTAAGTCCCGCAAGCATAAAAAGCGTTGTCGACTTGCCGCAGCCCGACGGTCCTAACAGTCCAACCAGTTCTCCGTCGCAGATCGTTAAGTTCATGCCGTCCACTGCCCGAAAGTCTCCATACGCTTTTGTCAGATTTTCTATTCTGATTTCCATAACTATCTACCTCTGTTTCTGCCTGCCGTTTCTGAATGTGTGTGACAGGATCATGGTGATAATGTAGCACAGAAATTTTTTACAACAAACCAAACACCAGTAAATTTCAAGTAAAATTCCTGTATGTAAAATTTCATTTGTATTTCTGACTACTCCGCCCTGCAAATTCTATATACTGTTTACAGCAATTTTCCCCCATGCTATACTTGGATTTATCTGGTGCTTCGCACCAATCCAAGGAGGTATATAAAATGCTTAACGACTATCTTTCCGGGAAAAGCCAGCTTTTTTCCGACGGCGTACACACCGAGCTGCGCGCACAGGAAAACCGCCTGCGGCGCGTGTCTATGGTTCAGGGAAATCTGGTTGCCAACGGCCGTGAGGAAATATCCGGCACCAGCGCGCGTGTCTACAAAAACGGCGTCTACGGATTTTCTTCCAGCGCCGAGACTTCGGCTGCAGCAGCGGAAACTGTTTTAAAGGCTGCCACGGACAACGCTCTTTTTCTGGATCGCCATATCGCCAAAAATGCCGGGCCGCTTCCGCGCGTGAGCAATAAAAATATCCCGGAGTGCAAGATCATCCGCGATACAAACCCGCAGGAATATGTCGATTTCGTCCGGGAAATCGATTCTTACATTATGAAGAAATACCCGGATCTCTCCAGCCGCAGCGTCAGCATCCGCGAGGATTCCATGGAGAAAATCATCTGCACCTCGGACGGAAGCTGCGGACATATCACGTCTCCGCGTTCGTATGTTTTGATCTGTCTGAATGCCGAGACTGCCGCGGGCATTCCGGTCGAACTGTTCGAACCAACCGGAGGCTTCGGCAATTTCGATGACAATTTCAGCGATCCTTCCCTCCTGTTTCCAAGGGTCGACGCTATCTATGAGCTGCTTATGAAAAAACGCGAGGGCGTTTACGCCGAGGCAGGTTATAAGACAGTTGTCTTAGGCGGCATCCTTCCCGGTATGCTCGCACACGAAGCAGTCGGTCACACTGTGGAAGCCGACCTTGTACGCGGCGGCTCTGTTGCCGGTCCATACTTAAAGAAACAGGTCGGCTCTCCGCTTGTAAATATGGTCGATTTCGCACATACCGCGTTTGGCTCGCCTGCTCCGCTCCCAGTCTATCTGGACGACGAAGGTACGCCGGCGGAGGATGCGGTCCTGATCAAGGACGGTATTCTGACCGGATACATGAACAGCCGCGAGACAGCCGCGCTCTACGGCGTTGCGCCGCAGGGAAATGCAAGAGCATGGTCCTTCTCCGACGAGCCGCTCATCCGTATGCGCAATACCGCTGTGCTTCCGGGCAATGACAAGCTGGAGGATATCATCGCATCGGTCGAGGACGGCTATTATCTGACGCATACCAACAACGGACAGGCAGACTTAACCGGAGAATTTATGTTCGGCGTCTGCATGGGGTATGAAATCAAGCACGGAAAACTGGCACGCCCGATCTTAGACACGACGATTTCCGGCGTAGCCTTTGATATGTTAAAGACCGTCGATATGGTATCTGACGAGGTTATCTGGACGAGCAGCGGCATGTGCGGCAAAAAGCAGCCTATGCCTGTAGGAATGGGCGGTCCGGCCCTGCGCTGCAAGGTTATGATAGGAGGTCGTTAAGGAATGGAAGATTTAAGAATTATTTCAGATAAAACAAGAGACGCCCTTTTAAACGGGGGCGCCAAGATGGCACAGTACACTGTCTCGCAGACCGAGACGCTGGAATTTAATGTAAGCAGCGGAGAGTTCTCTCTCCTGCGCACGCTTTATGACAACAGCCTTTCCATCGTCGCATATGTAGACAACCGGATGGGACATGCTTCCGGCAATAAGTTCGACGACGCTTCGATTGCCGCCAAGGTAGCGGACTGCCTTGCCTCCGCGAAATCAGGCACCGAAGATTCCGCTTATGCGATTGCGCCAAAGCAGGAAAATGCCTGCTTCCATGACGGCGCCTACGAGCCGGACACAGACCGCCTGTTTGCGCGGACGCGTGAATTTATGGACGATATTGCCCGAAATTACCCCAAAGTGCTTGTAGCGGAAATGATGGTCTCTCATGTAAAACGCCATTCGCTCTACCGGAATACAAACGGAACCGAATATGAGACGAAAAAAGGCTATTATGAAATCGGGGTTCAGTTCGCAGGACATGACGAAGATGCGACGACCTCGTTCTGCTTCGAGGAAATTACAGTTGGCGATCTTGACACGCCGTTCCTTGAACTTGGGAATCTCAAAAAGGCATTTGCGGACGCCGAGGCACAGCTTACGACCATACCGCTTACGGGCAAATTTGAAGGAACCCTCATTCTCACCCCGGGCTCTCTTTCTTCATTCCTCTACAGCATCGCAGAGCTTTTTGTCTCTGATACTGCCGTTCTGGAAAAGACGAGTCCGTGGCTTGACAAGCTGCACGAAAAGGTCGCCGATCCCCGCATTTCCATCTCCATTGACCCATTTCATCCGCGCATCGTCTGCGGCGAGCGCTACACCGATGATGGATTTGCTTCAGAGTCGTTTGACCTTATCAAGGACGGTACGCTCGAAGCTTTCCTGATTTCCCTGTATGTCGCAAACAAGTCCGGCTTCCCCAGGGCAAAGGCGACCGACCTCTCCCTTGTGATGGCGGGCGGCGATACCAGCTATGAGGATATGATAAAGAATACAGACCGCGGCATCATCCTGGGGCGCTTCTCCGGCGGCAATCCAAGCGTTAACGGCGATTTCTCCGGCGTTGCCAAGAACAGCTTTCTCGTGGAGAACGGCAAGGTCGCCGGCTGTGTCAATGAGGTCATGGTGAGCGGAAATCTTGCAGATTTACTGAACAACCTTATCACCTTATCCAAAGAAACCGTGGCAAACGGCTCCTGCGTGCTTCCTTACGCAGCATTCGACCATGTAACAATTTCCGGAAAATAATCTATTCCCGTGGAAGAATCGGGTCTGCGGAGGCTTCCAGCGCCGCTTTGGCTCTGCGAAGCTCCGCTGCCTGTTCCTCGGTCACATCCCCCGGCTTGATTCTTGCGACAAGCTTCTTAAGATAAGACAGATCTGACTTGATCTGCTTTTTTACCGTCTTGTCCAGAGTCTTTTTCTGACCTGCATATGCCGCCTCAACACGGCGGATCAATGTCTCTGACTCATTGCGCACATCGATATAAGCGCGTCTCTGTCCGTCTGTCGCCTCATACTCCGCCGCTTCGCGGATTGCACGCTCGATATCGAAATCCGACATGTTCGTGCTGGAGGTAATCGTGATCTGCTGCTGTTTCCCGGTGCCGAGATCCTTTGCAGATACCTGTACGATTCCGTTCGCATCGATGTCAAAGGTCACTTCTATCTGGGGCACGCCAGCCATTGCCGCCTTAATGCCGCTCAATTTGAAATTCCCCAGAAGCTTATTATCCTTTGCGAACTGGCGCTCTCCCTGTAAGACCTTGATTTCTACAGACGTCTGGAAATTCGCCGCCGTGGAAAAGACCTTGCTGTGTCTGGTCGGAATCGGCGTATTGCGGTCGATCAGCTTCGTCGCCACGCCGCCGACTGTCTCGATCGAGAGTGAGAGCGGCGTCACATCCATCAGGATCAGCTCTGCCGCTGACGACCCTGCCATAAGCTGTTCGCCGCCAAGCTTACCGCCCTGCGCCGCAGCCCCAAGCGCCACGCATTCATCGGGATTCAGATTCTTTGACGGCTCCTTCCCGGTGAGCTGTCTGACCTTCGCCGCAACCGCAGGCATCCGCGTCGAACCGCCGACAAGCAGCACCATGCCAAGCTCCCCGGTGGAAATACCTGCATCGGATAACGCCTGATTCACAGGTCCCGCCGTGCGCTCGACCAGATCGTTTGTCAATTCCTCAAACGCCGCGCGGCTGATATTCATATCCAGATGCTTTGCTTCCCCATGCGCCGTCGTGATAAAAGGCAGATTGATATTCACGGTCACCGCCGTCGAAAGCTCCTTCTTCGCCTTCTCCGCTTCTTCCCTCACCCGCTGCATAGCGGTCGCATCCTTCGATAAATCTACTTTCTCCTGCTTCTTGTACTCAGAGACAATATAATCCACAAGACGCGCGTCAAAATCATCCCCGCCCAGGTGGTTGTCCCCCGCCGTCGCGAGCACTTCGATCAGATTGTCGCCGATCTCGATAATCGACACATCAAATGTTCCGCCGCCCAGATCGTAGACGAGAATCTTCTGGGGGTCTCCGTGATCCAGCCCATAGGCAAGCGCCGCAGACGTCGGCTCGTTGATGATCCGAAGAACATTCAGACCCGCAATCCTTCCCGCATCCTTCGTCGCCTGACGCTGTGCATCGTTAAAATAAGCAGGCACTGTGATAACCGCCTCCGAAACAGTCTCCCCAAGGTAACTTTCTGCATCTTTTTTCAGCTTCCGGAGTATCATCGCGGAAATTTCCTGCGGCGTATAGCTCTTTCCGTCCACTTTCACACGATAATTGCTTCCCATTTCCCGCTTGATGGAAAAAAAGGTGCGCTCGACATTCACCGCCGCCTGACGGCGCGCAATATCTCCGACAAGCCGCTGCCCGTCTTTATTGAACGCCACAACAGACGGCGTCGTGCGCGCTCCCTCCGCGTTTGGAATCACGACCGGATTCCCGTTCTCAAGCACCGCTACGCAGCTATTCGTCGTTCCAAGATCAATTCCTATTACCTTTCCCATTTCTCTGCCCTCACTGCCTATCCGTTTCTTTTTTTCCACTTTATTCCTGAAAAATGGTCAAGTCAAGGTATGCGGTTCCGATTTCATTTCCAGTTTATAAAATTTCAGAATTTGTTTACAACTTCATGCCCGGGTCTAAGCGCCTCTCCTCTGACATTTCCATTGGACTTTGTATCTCATCCGGGTACGCCTGCTGCCCGTCCCAGATTACGCCTTATATACAATATTTCCGTCAATTATCGTATACAATATCCGCGCATCGACCGAAAACGGTGTTCCTTTTACCAAAACAAAGTCGGCGTCCTTCCCCTCCTCGATGCTCCCCACACGGTCCGCCGCTCCGATATGCTTTGCGGCGTTGATCGTAATGGCTTTTAACGCGTCAAATTCGCTCATGCCGTTATAGATGGCTCTTCCGGCGCAGAGCGGCAGATAGCGTTCCTCGATGACCGGGGAATCCGTGATAATCGATACCTCGCAGCCCGCTTTCGCTAAAATTCCCGGCGTCTCAAAGCCTTTGTTTTTCAGCTCGTATTTCGTGGCGTGTCCGAAGGACGGTCCGACCGCGACCGGAAAGCCCTCTTTTGCAAGATCATCCGCAATCAGCGCTCCGTCCGTCACATGGTCGAGCCGCAGCTTGAGGTGAAATTCCTTCGCAATGCGGATCGCCGTGTAAATATCGTCTGCGCGGTGCACATGCGCCTTTAACGGCATTTCTCCGCGGATGACCGGAAGCATCGCCTCAAGCTTCGCGTCATAAGCTGGAAGCTTGCTGTAATCGGTACGCTTTTCTGCGCGCATGTCATTTGTGCCGTCCGCCTTATCGCCGCCGTCTTCTATCCCGGAGTTCTCGGATAATTCATCTGCAACCAGCACATTCTGTCCCTGCGCGCATCCCGCTTCCCGCAATTTCTTGTCATAAATAACCGCTTGACGAAGTGTTTCGCGGAGTTTTGCAGCGACAGACATGCGGGAGTAAACGCCTTTTTCCTTATAGCAGTTCTTCGGGTTCTCGCCGAACGCGATTTTCATCGCTGATTTTTCGAGCACGACCATATCGTCAATCCGTTTTCCATAGGTCTTGATAACGCAGAAGGTTCCGCCGATGACATTGGAACTGCCCGGTCCGGTCGAAACGCAGGTAACGCCTCCCTCGCGCGCCATCTTAAATGTCTCGTCCTGCGGATTGATCGCATCCACCGCCGAAAGCTGCGGCGTTACCGGGTCGCCCAGTTCGTTGAAATCCTCGCCTGCAAAGCCGACCGCATAACCGTCCAGTCCAAGATGGCAGTGTGCATCTACAAATCCCGGATAAATGTCATATCCTGTGGCATCGATCACGTCCGCCTCGTTGATGACCTTTCCCTCAAGCACCGGGGCGATCTTTTTGATTTTCCCTTCCTCTATCAGGATATCCGCGATAAACGGCTCTTCCTGCACGGCGTTGTGGATTGTTCCCTGTTTCAATAGTAGATATTGGCTCATTGTTTCCTCTCTTTTCGCATATTCTCTGCAAAAACAGCCTGCCACGAACAGCAGACCGCTCTCCTTCTGCTTATGTTTCCCCGCTTTGGAACACACTATTCTTATTTCTTTCGCCGCGCGCTACTCGCCCGCTTCATACCGCGCAATCGCCCGCCTGATTTCTTCTTCCTCTATCTTTACAAGCTCCGTATTTTTCGTCCGAAAGCGCCGTACCATCTCCTCGAACGGCAAATCCGCCAGATAACAGCGCAGCGCCATGAGCACAGCGCTGTGGGTGACGATCAGCACATCCTCCGTCTCCCGGTTCAGGATTTCGTCCAATGCCGCAAGCGTCCTGCCAAGTACCTCGTCGTAATTCTCGCCGCCGGGTGTATGCACATACCGTCTATGGCTGTTCCAAAATAGATACCGCTCGCCGTACTCCTCGCGGATGATGTCCCAGTTCGACCCCTCCCACTCGCCGAGATCCATCTCCCGCAAGCCCTCCATGGCAATGCAGGGAATCCCAAGCGCATCCGCAGAAATCTGCGCCGTCTGTGCCGCGCGAAGCTGCGGGGATGTATAGACGCAGACCGGATGAAATGTCTCTTCGTCCCGCCTGGAAAGAAGCGTTTTTGCGAGCGCTTCCGCCTGATTTCTCCCATTCTCATTCAGGGGGATGTCCGTTGTCCCCTGTATCTTCTTCTCTACATTCCACCTCGTCTCGCCGTGGCGCGTAAAATATAAATTCATCTGCTTTCTCCTTCAGAAAAATTCCGCTTCAAATTCACAAACCTTTCTGTGTTTTGTCTCCCCATTCTTCCCCTATTAATAATATAACGATTCTAAGCTGCATCCACAACCAGTTTTTAACAAACGAAAAAAGAATCCGACAGAATCGGATTCTCCTGACTTGCGCAACGCCATTTACGGCTATCTCCACTTACGCACGATATTTCTATATGGATTCGGGTGTCAAAAGGGCAATCCATTCATCCTGCTGCTCCTTTGGCATCCTCCCTGCTGTATTGTCCCGGAATTTTGCGATTACATCCGTCTGCGTGAAAGCATGGGGATTGTCATAATCGCCTTTGGCGTGGAATACCTCCCGCTTAAGAATCTCTCCGTTTTTCTTGTACACGACCAGACGCCCGCCCCGTTTGTCGGGCAGCAGGCGGTTATAGACATCCTCCTCCATAAGGAAAATGCGGTGCGCCAGCTCCTTCACCGTCTCGTTTGCAATATACTCATGGACACTGGTATGCGTCAATTTTCCGCAATAGAGAAGAATGGCAAGCGACACCGGTGTGGAAAATTTCGCCTCCACTTCAGACTGCGCCGCCTGCGCAGTCAGGCGCGCCGCCTTCTTATATGTATATACTTCCATGCGTTCCACCTCGTCCGCCGTCAGCCCCTCTTCCATAAGACCGGAAAGGATATCCGCAAAAGGATGGATGAAACGGCAGCCGGTATGTATTTTAAAATAATTCCGGTTGATCCAGAAATCTTCGCCCAGTCCTTTATCCATATTCTCAAGCCTTAACGTGGCTCCCATGACGGTTTCATACACTTCCTTTACCATTTCCTCCGTACAGCGCACACCTTCCTGTGCCATTTTCACGGCGCGCACTCCGATCATTCCGGCAAGTCCGGTATAACAGTCATGTAACTCGCTTCCGTCGAACACCGATTGCCATACGCTGACGCACGGCAGAGACGCCGCAATGAGAACCGCCTCATAAAGCTCTTCCTCGTCCGCACCTGTAAGAAGTCCATAGGCAACCGCCGCTGCTGCCGTCATCACAGTGCCATGTCCCAGAATCGTATTGGAAAAAGCGATGGAGGCTCCCCATCTCGCCGCAATCTCATAAGCCGCAGCAAACACCGTTATAAATCTTTTGGAAAAAACATTTTCTTCCCCGCACACTGCCAGCATCACGGGCATAATGTGAATTGCCGGATGCCCGATTGCGAACCGGTTTCCCTCATATAATTCCGTACTCACCATTGCGCGGGCATAATCAAAAATCCGGTCTTCCAGACTTCCCTGTATATTTTTGTTTTTCCCGAGTGCAATGCAGCCAATGGAATCCAAGATCACCTCTTTTACGCGCTCTTTTGTGTCCTCATTCAGATCTTCATAAGATAAACGATATGCAAATTCTATCTGATGCCTTATCTTCTCTTTCATCCCGCCACTTCTTTCTCATACACTTATTTCCAATATGGTTCCTCCCAGACGGGCAGCTTTACGCCAAGCCCTTTGCCCTGCGCCTGCTGATACAGCTCATAGCCCCATCCGATATCAAATACGACCTGTCCGCTTGTCACGAACATATATTTTTCGGATGGATTTTTTCTGCCCAGCGACGGATCGCAGACAACATCCCCCATACTGATTGACTCCGCCAGAGACGGTACGCGTCCTTCTTCCATCAGCGAATAGAAAAGTCCCCATCCATTGCACGCCTTTTTGACGCTTCCAAGCGACTGTCCTTCCTCATAGTACGCTTCATGCATTTTCACGTTGTCAAAAACGATCTTGTTTTTGATCCAGAAATCATCATCCGCTGTGATCGGAGAAGTCAAAAGTACCGTCGCCCCCTCCTTGATCCATGCATCCTTTAAATACAGCGGCTTTTTCGGAGACGCCGCGATACTGATAATATCTCCCATCGGAAGCGCCTCCTCCATGGATTCTACGGCAATGCCGGAAAGTCCGCTCTCCTCCTTCGCCCAGTCCACAAAATTCTGCGCGCTCTCAAGATGTGCCGCCACGGCGACCACCCTTTTTAAATTCTTTAACTGGGAGACCATCGCTTTCAAGGTCGCCTTCTGCACCGGACCTGTTCCTACCGCGACAAATGTCTCCGCGTCCTGATTTGCAAGGTAACGGACCGCCACCCCCGGTATACAGCCGGTTCGCATGGAACTGATGAGGTTGCCGGACATATAGCAAAGCGGTTCGCAGGTCTTAGGATCGTTGATCGTCACCATCAGAACAGACCTCGGCAGCCCCCGTTCGCGGATGTTGGCGACATTCGACCCGTACCATTTTTCCCCGCAGACTGCGAATCTGCCGCCCAGATAGGTCGGCATCGCGATAAAGCGCCGTTCCGGTCCTGCTGCCGGCATATTCGGAAATTCGGGATGCTCCGGGAATACCAGCACCAGCCCGTGGGAATTGTGGTTGGGACCTCCCATCAGATAATCGCCGCTTTTTAACAGACGGAATACCTCCTCGCACACATCCGTACATTTCGCCGCATCCAGTACGCCAGCCTCAATCAGATCCGGCTCCGATAAATATAAGAACTCCGTTTTACTCATAAATTTTTCCTCTCTCCCTGCCGCATCATGCCGGCATTGTTCTGCTTTTTTGCATCGAAATGGATCTCATAATGTTTTCTTCCGTAATGTCGTCCCCGGTCAGTTCCCCGGTAATCTCTCCTTCCGCAATCGTAAGAATCCGATTGGAAATTCCCATGATCTCCGGCATCTCGGATGAAATTACGATGACCGCCATTCCCGCTCCGGCAATCTCTGCGATCAGCTTATGGATTTCCGACTTGGACGCTACGTCAATTCCCTTTGTCGGCTCGTCTAAGATCAACACCTGCGGTTCCTTGAGCAGCCACTTGGCAATTACGATTTTCTGCTGGTTTCCTCCGCTCAGATTGCCGCAGAGCTGCCAGCTTCCCGGTGAATTGATGGACATTTTTTTCTGATAGGTCTGATAATTTGTCTCTGCGCACGCCTCGTCTACCACGCCGCCCTTTTTCAACGAATCCAATACCGTGAGGTTTAAATTTTCTTTACAGGACGCTTCCAGAATCAGCCCCTGTGTCTTGCGGTTCTCCGGGACAAGCGCGATTCCCGCCCGGACGGCGTCGACCGTACTGTTGATGGTAACGAGCTTGTCATTGATACGGATAGAACCGGACGTCGCTTTGCGCGCACCGAAAATCGTCTCCACAATCTCTGACCTTCCGGCGCCTACAAGACCATACAGCCCCAGAATCTCTCCCTTCGCCACCTCAAACGAAATGTCATGGAAAATCCCGTCCAATGACAGGTGATTGACCTGCATCACGACGTCGCCTGCCCTTTGCGCTGTGCTTTTATAGAAAAATCCGCCCAGGGTACGTCCGATCATCAGATTTACGACGTCGTCTACAGTACTCTCCCGCGTCTTTAAATCTCCTACAAGCTCGCCGTCCCGAAGGACAATGATTTTGTCACTGATTTCAAACACCTCATCCATTCGATGAGAAATGTATATAACTGCCACGCCTTCTTCCTTTAAGCGACGTATATTATCAAATAATGCATTCTTTTCTTTGTCTGTCAGCGATGAGGTCGGCTCATCCAGAATCAGCAGTCTGGGGTGATATGCCAGCGCCTTTGCAATCTCGACCAACTGCTGCTTCGCCAGTGAAAGCTCACCGACCAGCTTCTGCGGATTTTCTTTAAAATCAAGCTTCTTAAGGCACTCCGCCGCCATCTCATTCATCTTTTTGTAATCGACCAGACCAAAGCGGTTCTTCGGATACATTCCGATACAGATATTTTCTGCGATTGTCAGATCGGTCATTAAGGATATTTCCTGAAATACCAGACAGATTCCCGCTCTCTTTGCCTCGAGCGCATTCTTAAAATGGCACGCTTCCCCAAGATAAGTCATGCTTCCTCCCGGATCGGCGTCGTGCAGACCCGCAATATATTTGACAAGTGTGGATTTGCCTGCCCCGTTTTCTCCGCAGAGGGCGACGATCTCGCCCTCCGCAATCTCCATGCTCACATCCTTAAGCGCCTTCACTCCGGTGTAGGTCTTTGAAATATGCTCTACCCGCAAAACGGTCTTTTTCTCTCCATGAGCTTCCATGCGCACATCTCCTTCCTGCTTTTTTGCAGTAATCAATAACCCGGCGTCTCAAACTCCCCGACATTTTCCTGCGTAACCACGTCGGTACTGGTGTAGCCGTAGAATTTGTATTCATTTCCAAGCGCGATGTCAAGCGCCATCTTCACCGCCTCATGTCCTTCCTCGGAAGCGTCCTGAATACCGGAGCTGTAAAGCTTTCCTTCTTTGATCGCTTCGTAGCCCTCATCATTCATATTACAACTGAATACCTTTACCTCGTCGAGTCTTCCGACCGCCTCAAGCGCCGAAATCGCTCCACATGCGCCGGAATCATTTGCGCACACAATGGCGTCGACCTCCGGATATTTGATCAGCAGATTTTCTACTACTGTAATTGCTTCTTCCTTCGCCCATCCGTATTCCTGCGAATCTATGATCTCAATTCCCGGATAGCTGGCAAATACATCCCGCGTCGCCTCGCAGCGCAGATCGGAATCTGTCATACCGTATAATCCGGCAAGCTCAATGACTTTTCCCTCTCCGCCCAGTGCATCCGCACAGGTCTGCGCCATCTGTTCCCCAAGCCTGTACGCATTACCGCCGGAAAAACCGTCGATCATCTGCTCAATTTCGTCTGTTGCAGGCGGTGTGGAGAATAGAAATACCGGTATTCCGGCCTCGTTGCATGCCTCAATCGAGGAGCTGATCATTTCTCCGTTTACCGGATAAATTCCTATCACGTCCATTCCCTGCTGAATCAGATCAAGCACATCGTTTGCCTGCGTCACCTCATCGGAGTGCGCATCCGTAATATAGAGGTTCGTTCCCTGCGCCTCGGCTTCATCCTGCGCTCCGGTGTACTGTGCCACGGTAAATTCATCCGCGTCCGTATAGGCAAAGGACAGACCGATCTTTATCTCATCCGCAGACTTTCCGGTAGGATTCGCTGGAACCACATAGTCCTGCAGATCCACGGCATCTGCAATTTCTGTCGTATCGGACGATACCGCGCCCTCTGCGGCGCCCTCTGCCGTACTCCCTGTATCTGTACTGCTTCCTGCGTCACTCGCGGCAGTACTTCCGCCATTTGCCGTCTCTGATGTGGTGACCACGCCTTCACATCCGGCAAGCCCCATCACTGCGAGCATTCCTGCTGCCATCATTGCTAACATTCTTTTCTTCATAATATGATCCTCCTTGTTTTATACAAATGTATCTTTTGATACTACTTTGTCTGAAATAATGATAATAAGTAAAATCAATCCCATCGCCAGCGTCTTCCAGTAGGATTGCAGGTTCAGCATATTGATGCCTTTCTGAATCATGATGATTGCGAGAACACCGAGTACCATATGCAGCACCTTGCCGCTTCCGCCCTTCATCTTGACGCCGCCCAAGACGACACATGTAAGCACGTCCATGGACACATCCGGCCAGCCAAGTCCGGGTGAGACGGAGTTGAGCCTCGCCGCCTGTAAAATGCCCGCCAGCGCCGCCGCGCCTCCACAGATCACATAGTTTTTCAGAATCACGCGGTCTACCTGAATACCGGAATTTACCGCAGTTGCAAGATTGCTTCCAATCGCATAAGTCATACGCCCATGCTCCGTATATTTTAATAGGAAGGAAACGATCATCACCAGCAACAGCCAGATCCATGTGAGAATCGACACGCCGAAAATTGCCACGCTTCCGAAAATCTTAAATCCATAGCTTTCTCCGATATGGGATTTCGCCCCGGTCAGCAGGAAAATCACGCCGTGCAGGCCGACTTCCGCGACCAGTGTAACGACCAGCGAATTTAATTTCAGCTTCGTCACGCAGAAACCGTTGATAAGCCCCACCAGAACGCCGGAAAGAATTGCAAGCGCAACGCCGAGCAGCGTATTGTAATGCGTCATTATAATTACGATATTTGCCGCAAGGCTCATCGTCATTCCCACGGATAAATCAAAATACCCGCAGATCAGCAGCATACCAACGCCAAGCGCCATAATCCCATACAAATTGCTCTGTAAAAACAGATTCAAAAAGTTATCCACCGACAGGAAATGTTCTGTGCAGCCGCCGAGTACAGCTATCATGACAATAAGGATTAAAATAATTGTGTATGCTTTGCAAAATTTTTTGATTGAATCAGCGACTAAATGCATGTTTTACCCTCCCTATCATGTTCTCTCTCATCTGCGGGTTCGTTGTCAGCCACACCACCAGAATGATCGTGATCCACTGTACGATCCACTGGAAGTAATACGGAAGACCTATCATGATAAATCCGTTATTCAGGCATCCGATGATTGCCGCTGCGATCACAGTCCTCCCGACTTTTCCTTCGCCTCCGGTAATTCTGACGCCTGCCAGAATCACAATCGTGAGTACGGACGTCTCATACCCGCTTCCGGCTTCCACCTGCACAGACATGACTCTTGACACGTAAAGAATCCCTCCGATTGCTGCCGCAGCCCCGCAAAGCATATACGACTGCAATACAACACGCCTGTCGTTCACGCCCGAAAACCGGCTCGCAATACTGTTCCCTCCTACCGCTCTTATCTTTTTCCCATATACCTTCTTCTGCAGCAAATACCAGCACCAGAAGATAATGGCTGCATAAATATAAAGAGAAACCGGAAGAAACAGGAATTTCCCTTTGTCAAGATACGGGAGCCATGAATCCGTCTGAACCTTCGTCACTTTTCCCTCACTGTAGATCAGAATGATTACGGTGAGCAGGTTTTGTACACTGAGCGTTACGATCATGGAATTGAGTTTCAGATATCCTACAAGTATTCCGTTTACAAAGCCTACCGCCACACCTACGATCAGCGCCACACCGATTGCTGCATATACGCCGTTCGTATCGTGCACCTTTGCACATACGATTGCGGTCAGTGTCAGCAGCGAACCAATCGACAGATCGAAATTGCCGCCCATAATCACAAACAGCAATCCGCACGCCATAACTCCGGTGATGATGATCTGCCTTAAAATCGTGAGCAGATTTGTCATCGACAGGAACAGCGGATTTAATACGGAAAAGAGAACGATTACCACCAGCAATATGACTAACAGCCCGTCCAATTTCCATTTGAAGTTCCATTTTCCTTTCATCCTTATCACTCCTCACTTGCCTACACCTGTTTTTATAACAAAAAAGACAATGATGGCTTTTTAGACCTCATTGTCTCGTACAGGTTTTTCTGTTTGACCTTAACTTACCATATTTTTTTTATTTGTCAACGCCCGCACTCCTCGCCCGGACGTCACTTTCTATACTTGCAAGGTATCGTTTGGCATAGTCCATACCCTAATTGACTTCCTCCCTGATGTAATCAATAAACTGACCCACCGCCGTGGACAGGCGCTTATTCCGTTTCCAGATCACTACGACGCTGGAGGTGAGCCTTGGATTGATGATTTCTTTGTACACGATATTCTCCTTCCCATGGAATAACGGCTCCGCAGACTTCGGGCACAGCAGGATTCCAAGGCCGTTCTGCGCCAGTGCCAGCCCGTTGATCAATGCCGTATACCAGCAGATGACTCTCGGTCTGGTGCCGAGCAGCTCGAACCACTTCTTGATCTGTTCCTCGTGAATGCTGCGCCCGGGCAGAATCAACTGCTCGCCGGCAAGCTGCGCCAGATTTATCGTCGTCTCCTCCGTTTCTGCCAGCGCATGATTCTTCGGCAGACAGGCTATCCATGTCTCTTCCGGCAGGCGGATACACTCGTACTTCTCGCTGTTGAACGGCTCACGCACGATTCCGATATCGTATACCCCGTTGTCGATTTTCTTCATGATCTCGTCGGTATTGTTATTATTCACATGATAGGTGATATTCGGATATCGTCTGTTGAATCCGGAAATCCATTTCGGGAGCAGATAGTTTGCCGCCGTTTCAATCGTGCCGATATAAATATTTCCGCCCTGATCGTGATACAGCTCCCGCATCTGCGCTTCCGTCTTATCCATTAATTCCACAATCTCCGATGCCCGCTCCTTGAGAAAATATCCCGCATCGGTCAGCCAGATTCTGCCCTTGTCCCGGTAAAAAAGCTCGACCCCCAGTTCCTCCTCAAGCTGCTTTAGCTGTCTGCTTAAAGGTGGCTGCGACATATGAAGCTTCTCCGCCGCCTTTGATATGTTCTCTTCCTCCGCGATTGCCAGAAAGTAGCGTATCATCCGTGTATCCATACCTGCGCCTCCTATACCCAATTTGTATAGAATACTTATTATCATACTTTTTCTGTTTTTTCAAGAAATTTCTGTATGCCAGGAGTTTTTGCAAAAAAAGAACGGAACGTGACAAACTCACAGAACCGCTCCTTTCTTTTTCGTATAATGTTCCCATCAGCCGCAATAAAGCGGCAAATCTTATCACAGAAAGGGAACTTCTCATGTTAAAAAATCTGTACCAGAAATATGGCTACCTCATTCTTTTCCTCTACGTCATCGCAGCATACTTCTATATGCCGCTCGGCATGATTGCAATCGTCTGTATGCTCGCTCCAATCGTGTTTGCCCTGCTTGGCAAAGGGCGCTACTGGTGCGGTCACTTCTGCCCACGCGGAAATTTCTATCAGAATGTTGTCGGAAAAATGACACGCAAGCACAGAGCCCCCGCCTTTCTGAAGAGCACCTGGTTTCGTGCGGTGATGGTCCTCTTTATCCTCGGAAATTTCTCCTTCGGCATCTATAAAAACTGGGGAAATCCCGCAGGTATCGGCATGGTATTCTACCGCATTATATTGATTACTACCGTAGTAGGCATTGTGCTCGGCACCCTTTTCCAGCCCCGTACATGGTGCGGTTTCTGCCCGATGGGGTCGATTGCGGCATTTGTGACGTGGATGAAGAAAGGGAAAACTGCTTAAGAAAAAAGCAACAAAAGTGACGCAGGAGCAGTTGGCTGAGCGAATGGCTGTATCCCGGCAGACCGTGTCAAAAGATGTATCTCAATGTGATCCCTGCCTGCACCGTAGCCCTGCCGGTATGACACCAGCCCTTCGCCCTGCTCCCAGATGAAAGTCTCGTAAAATCCCGTCTCTACCAGACTATTCCAGCCATGATACTCACAGCGGTCCTGCTCTGTCACGATATACTCATGCCAGCCTTTTTCCTCCGGCTCAAGTGCATCCGGCTTATCGCTTTCCTGACAAACGATCGTTCCCTCTTGCAGGAAATCCTCCTCCGATGCGCACTTTAGTGCCGCTTCTTCCTCTGTTAAGCGGATGATTTTATCCTTATTTACATAAAAGTACCCAATTTCAAACGAATTATCTCCGTGATAAAACGCTCCCTCACAACAGATTACCAGATGATACAATATCCCCTGTGCTGCGCGTTTCACTCTGATCACCTTAAGTTCTGCCTCGTCATAGGAAATCCGCTCACCATTCTCATCAAATTCCAGAAATTCCGGCTGGTAAAAATAACTTCCGTCGCCGTCCGGGAAAAAGAACGGATTGTTATACATGGAATCCGCTTTCTCTTCTGACGGTGCGTTCCGCCCAATGCGGTCTGTTATCCTGTTTGCAGTCATTTCTTCCCCATAAATCGGGGATGTGCAGAACAATACTAGCAGTACCGCCGAACAGCAGATACCTTTTAAAATCATACGTTTCATTTTTATCTACCTTATATCAGACACAGATGGAAGCATAGCCGCTCTCTTTTATTCCAATTTGAACTTTCCCACCTCGCTGCTTAGCTGATCTGCAACATTCATATTAGAATTGGCTTCATGCCCAATGTCTCCTACACTTGCCGTCAAGTCGACCGACATTTCCGTTACATTCGTAACGCCCTTTGCACTCTCTTCTACTGCAATGCTCACCGCCGAAATCGCTTCCTTGATTTCATCAATGCTGTGCTGCATCTCGCTGCTTTCATCCGCAAATCCCTGCATCATCTGACTCATACTGCCGACATCCTCCTGATAGCTTCCACTGGTCTCAAGCAGCTTTTCGTACCCGCTCATCGCCGTTTCGTCAAGGAAGGTAAGCATCGCCTCTGCCTTCTGCGCCAGTTCATTTACAGCTCCGACTACCTCTTCGCTCACCTGTTTAATCCGCGCTGCCGCCTCCGCCGAATTTGATGCGAGCTTGCCAATCTCATCCGCAACGACCGCAAATCCACGTCCCGCTTCCCCGGCCCGTGCTGCCTCGATACTTGCATTAAGCGCAAGAAGATTCGTCTGCTCCGTGATACTGATAATATTCGCCGTAAGCAAATTGATTTCTTCTACTGCTTTTGATCTCTCGATCTTTTCATTTACAGCAGCCGCCATATCCTGTGCCAGAACCTTCGCTTCGCTCTGTCCTTCCACAGCCTTCCTGTAGATATCCGCCGCCTTACCCATGATTTCACCGGAAAACGCTCTGCCATGATCCGCACTTTCTGAAATGGCGCTGATTTTCTGATCTATCCTTCCAATAGAATCGTTAATCTGGCTAAGGGACGCGCTGGTTTCCTCCATCGCCGCACTCATTTCTTCCATTGTCGCAGATACGTCCGTGATATTTACCTCTGCGCTGGACAAGTTCTGAACTACCATCCTGGAAGAATGATTCAACTGCATCGAATTACCCGCAATATTCAGCATGATTTCACGAATATAATCCAGAAGCGTATTCACGTTATCCGCTATGAGTTCCAGCTCATCCCCGGTATGAATATCCAGCTTCTGCGTCAAGTCGCCTTCACTATGCACAAGGTCATAGATCTTCCTGTTGACCTTCTGCAATCCACCTGCAATCTGCCCGACAATGACATTCAATATTACGATTGCTAATATGACACAAACAATCGTCATAATAATTATCTGACGCGTCGTTGCATTCAGGCGCGCTACAACCTCCGATGCATCATAATCGCTTCCAAGAACTGCAACAACCTCCCCGGCGCTGTTTCTGATCGGCATATATACGGAAATCAAATCTCCGTCCTCTGTGTAATCAATATAGTCCTGTACATAATCCGCGCCGTCAAACGTATCTGCAAGTTCCTCATATGATACCTCAAATACTTCACCGACCTTTACCTGATTCTCGGATGTATCTGTATCTACGCCATAATAGACCTGTTTTCCATCTGTATATAATGTATACAGAAAAGCGATACCATACTCCTGCTGAACCTCCCGCAATACAGAGAGCACCGTCTGGTAGCCTTCCGTATCTTCACATCCGGGTACTAATTCGCCCGCCAGATCTCCGTCTGTGACATTTACTGCTATCTTTGCCGCCATCTCCGCCTGCTCTACACCCATTGCAACCATTCCGGCACTGGTGCTTCGATAAGAGGAAATCCCCATTGCCACGCAAACAACCAGAATCAAAATATTTGCCGGGAGCAATATTTTTGCGCGAATACTTAACGTCCTTGCCTTTTGCTTCATACAATCCTCCTCTTCTTACGGTATCCTCTTTCCCTCTTATAGTACTATATACCTAGTATTATTTTACCAGACCACCTCAAAAAAACAAGCATTTACATCGACTGATGAAGCCTCTTACGAAAAAAAACAGAGCGTGTTTGTAAAAACAGCACTCTGTCTCTTTTAATCTTATTTTGCAATATCAATTCGCACCAGAGCCTTGCGCAAAGCAAACTCGGCACGCTTTACATCAATCGCCTCTGTCTTATTGGCAAGACGCTCCTCGGCGCGCGCACGCGCTGCCTCGGCTCTGCCCTTGTCAATCTCGTTCGGCCATTCCGCGATTTCTGCGAGAAGTGTTACCTTTTCCGGCAGAATTTCCGCAAAACCGGAATGAACTGCTGCTATCACGTCCTCCTCGCCATCCTCGTGAATCTTCACGACTCCGGGTGCAAGAACGGTCGTGAGCGGAATATGCTTTTTGTATACACCAAGCTCACCGGCAGCCGTATTAAATTCGATCATCGTCGCCTTTCCTGTGTAAAACACACGGTCAGGCGTAATGATTTCCACATCGAAAACTCTGTTCTCGTCTGCCATAATGCTCCTCCTTATCGCCTACTTCAATCCGCCGCAAAGCAACCGATTAATGCTCTGCATCATATTTTGCACGAACATCGTCAATGGTTCCTGCATTTAAGAAGTAGCTTTCCGGAATATCATCATGCTTTCCTTCAAGGATTTCCTTGAAGCCGCGAACCGTCTCAGCGATCGGGACATATTTTCCGTCCAGACCGGTAAACTGTGTTGCCACAAAGAACGGCTGGGATAAGAAACGCTGAATCTTTCTCGCACGGTTTACGACAAGCTTATCGTCCTCAGAGAGCTCGTCCATACCGAGAATTGCGATGATATCCTGCAATTCCTTGTATTTCTGTAAAATCTCCTGTACACCGCGCGCCACCTCGAAATGCTCCTGACCTACGATACGCGGGTCTAAGATACGGGAGGTAGAACCAAGCGGGTCTACTGCCGGATAAATACCAAGCTCGGCAATGGAACGCTCGAGTACGGTGGTCGCATCCAGATGGGCGAAGGTCGTCGCCGGAGCCGGGTCTGTCAAGTCGTCGGCTGGTACATATACTGCCTGTACGGATGTGATGGAACCGTTCTTGGTCGATGTGATACGCTCCTGCAGAGCGCCCATCTCTGTCTGCAGCGTCGGCTGATAACCAACGGCGGACGGCATACGTCCGAGAAGTGCGGACACCTCGGAACCAGCCTGTGTAAAACGGAAGATGTTATCGATGAAAAGAAGCACGTCCTTTCCACCCTTATCACGGAAATACTCCGCCATCGTAAGACCTGTCAAGGCAACACGCATACGCGCTCCCGGCGGCTCGTTCATCTGACCGAAAACCATGGTGGTCTTGTCGATAACTCCCGATTCTTTCATTTCATAGTAGAGATCGTTTCCCTCACGGGTACGTTCGCCTACACCCGTAAACACAGAATAACCGCCGTGCTCCGTTGCAATGTTGTGAATCAGCTCCTGAATCAACACGGTCTTACCTACACCCGCACCGCCGAAGAGTCCGATCTTACCACCCTTCTGATACGGGCAGAGAAGATCAACGACCTTGATACCTGTCTCAAGCATTTCCTGGGAGGTCGCCTGCTCCTCGAATGCCGGAGCCGGTCTGTGGATCGGCCAGTTCTCCACTCCGGTCGGCGGGTCGATCTCATCGATAGGATTACCCAGAACGTTGAACATACGTCCCAATGTATTCTCTCCTACAGGCACGCTGATTGGTCCGCCTGTAGCGATTGCATCCATTCCACGTACAAGTCCGTCGGTAGATCCCATCGCGATACATCTTACTGTATCATCGCCCAGATGCTGTGATACCTCAACGACCAGCTCTTTCCCGTCTTTTAACGGTACTTTGATCGCGTCGTTGATCTCCGGCAGGCTGCCTTCTGCATATTTGATATCCAGAACGGCGCCAATAATCTGGGTGATTTTACCAATATTATTTGCCATCGCTTATTTCTCCTTGTAATTTTTTGTACTAGATTCTCCATGATACACAGATTGCGTGCAAGCACGAGCAGTGCCATTTCACTTGCCACTCAATCTGCTTATCTAGGAAATCGCAGACGCGCCGGCGATGATCTCAGTCAGCTCCTGCGTGATCGAACCCTGACGGGCTCTGTTGTATTTCAATGTCAAATCACTGATCATTTCTTCTGCATTGCTGGTCGCAGAATCCATTGCCTGCATTCTCGCACCGTTCTCGCTGGCAACCGCTTCCACAAGCGCGCCGTAGAACAGGCTCGTCACATACTTCGGAATAATCATATCAAGCGCCTCTTCCTCGTTCGGCTCATAGTTCATGAGCACGTTGGCTTCGGCAGCCTGACCGATTTCCTCCTCGTCAAATTCCACCGGAAGCAGCTTGATAAGCTTCGGCTCGTGGCTTACCGTATTCTTAAAATGCGTGTACGCCAGATAGATTTCGCCGATCTCCCCAGCAGTGTAATCCGCTAAGATCTGCTTGCAGAGTGCAGCGGCGTCCTCGTAGGACGGAGACTCGATGATACCGGAGCCGTCCTCTTTGATTTCATAGCCTCTGCGCTCTAATGCTTCCTTTCCTTTATTACCGATTGCATAAATCTCTACATCATCGACCGGGAGATCCTCGCTTCCGGTAACAAGCTTTACGACATTGGAATTGTAGCCTCCGGCAAGTCCACGGTTGGAGGTAATGACAACTACCGCCTTCTTCGTGGATTCCCCTTTCCTAAGATATGGGTGGTCGATCGTGCCGGACTTCGCCAACATGGAGGTCACAGTCTGATACATATAATTAGAATATGGATTCGTCTGCTCGGCTCTGTTCTTGGCTTTCTGCAATTTTACGGTAGAAACAAGCTTCATGGCTTTCGTGATTTGCTGCGTACTCTGTATGCTGCCTTTGCGTCTCTTTATGTCCCTCATTGAGGCCATCTTAAGCACCGCCTTTCATTCTTGTTGATATTTTCCGCTCTGAAATCATGTCTGCGGAAAATAATTGCTACCGTTTTATTTCACAAAATCCTTTTTGCATTCCTCAATCGCCTTGACCAGCTTCGCCTCAATCTCTTCGCTGATGACCTTCTCATTGCGGATGGACTCCGGAATCTCCGGATATTTGGTATCCACAAACTCAAAGAGCGCCTTCTCAAACGGAAGAATATCCGCAACCGGAATGTCGATTAAGTATTTCTTGGTCGCAGCGTAGATAATCATGACCTGTCTCTCGACCGGCATCGGCTGATACTGCGGCTGCTTCAACATTTCTTTGATTCGCTCGCCCTGTGCCAGCTTCTCCGTGGTGTCGGCATCCAGCTCGGAACCGAACTGTGCAAACGCTGCAAGCTCTCTGTACTGTGCCAGTTCGACACGGATCGGCGCTGCAATCTTCTTCATCGCCTTGATCTGTGCGGAACCGCCTACACGGGATACGGAAAGACCTGCGTTGATTGCCGGGCGGAAACCGGAGTTGAACATCTCTGTCTCCAGATAAATCTGACCGTCTGTGATGGAAATAACATTGGTCGGAATATACGCGGAAACGTCGCCTGCCTGTGTCTCGATAATCGGAAGCGCGGTCAGGGAACCGCCGCCTAACTTATCGGAAAGTCTTGCCGCACGCTCTAACAGTCTGGAGTGCAGATAAAATACGTCTCCCGGGTAAGCCTCACGTCCTGGCGGTCTCTTGAGGAGCAAGGAGAGTGTACGGTATGCCGCTGCGTGCTTACTCAAATCGTCATACACAACGAGAACATCCTGTCCGTTCTCCATCCATTCCTCACCGATCGCACATCCTGCGTACGGTGCAATATACTGTAACGGCGCCAGCTCACTCGCCGTAGATGCCACAACTGTGGTGTAGGACATCGCACCGAACTCCTCTAAGGTCTTAACGATAGATGCGACCGTAGATGCTTTCTGACCGATGGCAACATAGATACATTTTACATTCTGACCCTTCTGGTTGATGATCGTATCGATCGCAATCGCGGTCTTACCGGTCTGTCTGTCACCGATGATAAGCTCACGCTGTCCACGTCCGATCGGAACCATGGAGTCGATCGCCTTAATACCGGTCTGTAACGGTGTATCTACGGATTTTCTGGAGATAACACCGGATGCAACACGTTCGATCTGACGGTACTTCGTAGTCTCAATCGGTCCCTTGCCGTCAATCGGCTGTCCCAATGCATTGACGACACGGCCTAACATAGCGTCGCCAACCGGAACCTCAACCACGCGTCCGGTTGTCTTTACGGTATCACCTTCGTTGATGTTCCTCTGGGAGCCCAACAGTACGGCGCCCACGTTATCCTCCTCAAGGTTCAATACCATTCCGTATACTTCGCCCGGGAACTCAAGAAGCTCTCCCTGCATTGCATTGTCAAGACCGTGAATACGTGCGATACCATCTGCCACCTGAATAACAGTACCAACGTCAGCTACTTCTAACTGCGCTGCATATCTTTTAATCTGTTCTTTGATTACGGAACTTATTTCTTCTGGTTTTAAATTCATGGAGCGCATTCACCTGCTTTCAACTGTATTTTCGATAATTCGCGGGTCAGATCGTAAAGCTTTGTTCTGACGCTGGAATCGACGACGCGGTCGCCGATGCGGATTATCATTCCGCCGATTATCGCGGAATCCACTGCATAATGCATTTCAAATTTCACATACTTCGTGGTCTCTAATAAGCGTTTCATAACTGCCTGCTTCTGCGCATCGGATAATTCCATCGCAGTCGTCACATACGCAGTTCCGATATTCTTATACTCCTTGACCCGGCTGTCAAAGTACTCAAGCACATCCATTATCTGGGCAAAGTGATCCTTTTCCACGATCATGCGCAGAAGTCCTACCAGCTCTCCGGAAACTTTTCCTGCAAATATGTCTTCGATGATCTTTACTTTTTCTTCTTTTACGATTTTCGGGTGACCCATCAGCTTAAAGAGTTCCTGGTTCTCCGACAGGGCGGCGGAAACTGCCTTTGTCTCCTCCCAGTATGCGTCGAGCGCATTACTCTCAACAGCGACTTCAAACAGTGCATCACCGTATGTTTTTGATACTAGCTTTGCCATGTCGAATCACCCATTTCTTTCAATGTCTCTTCCACCAGCGTATCCTGCACCGACGCGTCGATATTTGCCGCAACAACCTTTGCAGCCATCATGGACGCAACGGTAATCATTTCCTGTTTTACCTCATCCATCGCGCGCTTTCTGGAAAGCTCTGCTTCCTCATTCGCTCTCTGGATAATGCGAGCAGCCTCTTCCTTGGCTTCGGCCTCGATGTTGGCAGCGTTCTTCTGCGCCTTCTTGCGGGCTTCGCTTAAAATCTGTTCTGCTTCTTTGTCAATATTTCTCAGCTTGGCATCGTAATCTGCTTTCAATGCCGCTGCATCCGTCTTGTCCTTCTCCGCCGTCTCAATGTCCGTCGCGATCCTGTTCTTTCTGTCCTCTAAAAGCTTGCGCGCCGGATTCAGGAGCAGCTTTGACATGAACATAAACAGGAAAAATACAGCGATCGCCATGAGCACGACATCATGGAGCAACTGAAAATCCAATCCGAAAAGTCTTAGCATTTCCTCCAAGGTTTGGCCTCCTTTCCGTTGTTATTTTTGTGGGAAGAACGCTTACGCGCTTCCTCGACCTGCGAAAAATGGCTCAAGCACCCTTACCATGATTAGTGAAGAACGCTTTGCGTTCTTCTAATGAATCAAGCTTCGCTTGATTCTATTTTAGCCTAAAGGCTGTACGAAAAGTAAGAGCATTGCAATCAAAAGACCGTAAAGACCTGTGGTCTCTGCAACCGCCTGACCAAGTAACATGGTGGACATGATGTCACCCTTTGCACCCGGGTTACGTCCTACTGCTGCAGCGCCGTGACCTGCTGCGATACCCTGTCCAATACCAGGTCCGATACCTGCGATAACTGCCAAACCTGCACCGATTGCGGAGCATGCCATAATTAAATCGTGTCCTGTGATATTCATAGAAAAGTCCTCCTAAAAATTATTCTGATTCGTAGTTCTGACCGATGTATGTCATTGTCAACATACAGAATACATACGTCTGAATTGCTCCTGAGAACAAGTCAAAGTAAACATGGAGTGCTGCCGGCCAGATAATTGCTATCTTACTCAGCAATCCATATACCAGCGCCATCATAACGGTTCCTGACAATACGTTTGCAAACAAACGTAAGGACAACGAAACCGGTACTGCAATCTCACTGATCAAGTTGATCGGAAACCAGATCGGCAGCCATGGCGGCAACGGGGAACACATATCTGTCCAGATCTGTTTTAGCGGCAGATTCTTAAACTGCGTAATATGGATCAGGAAGAATGTAATAAGACCTAATGCAAATGTTGTGCCGAAATCGGCAGTTGGCGGTCTTAGACCAAACAGACCGGAAATGTTGCTCATCAGGATAAAGATAAAGATTGTGCTGATGTAATTCACAAACTTCGGCGCAGCCACCTTCCCCATGGTGCCTGTAACCATATTGTCGAGCATCTCAACAATAAGCTCTATCACATTCTGGAAGCCTTCCGGTATTTCTTTTGCATGCCTGATCGCCCGATTGCCCGCAATTGCAAGCCCTAACATGAGCGCCATGATAATAAGGATGCAGACATGTGATGTTGTTATCCAGACCTCGTGTCCAAAGATCTCATACTTGAAAATTCCATGTATCATGAAATCGATGTTCTCGGCGCCGGATGACATCAAAATCTCGTTATTCACTGTTTCACCTCCTTCAGATAGTCTCACTATCTTCACTGTTCGAAGATACATCACCTCTTCCTTGCAGTTTTTGTATTGCTTTATGAATAAAAGGCTGTAAGTACGCAGACACTTTCAAGCCTGATACCCCGATAAATGCAGTAAACAGATTTCCCAGATTCCACTTCATCATCACGAAAAAAACCACTACCACAACGGCATACCGCAAAAGAGACTTCGCGATTACCCTCGCCTTCGCGCCGCTCTCACCGTAAATCTCCACCGTATCGCGGACAACCACGGCAATGTTGATCGCCATGCCGACGGCAAGCGCAATTCCAATGAGCAGCCCACTCGTATAGCGCAGCTTGTCCTCCACGAACCAGACGCCCGCCAGCTCTATTATAATTCCATATACAATAATTCCCAGAACCAGCCCGGGTAATGCATCATTTAGTCTTCTTAACATGGTTCTTGTCTGATTCACCACCCTGTCCGTATATCTTTCTCGCCATCTTAAAAATATTCGTAAATCCCGCAAGCGCCCCCACAATAAACAGCGGAACCGTAATAATCGGAATGTCATACCTCTTCCCCAGCCATACGCCGAGCATCGTGCACATAAAAATCGGCACGATCATATTCAGCCCGAACTGTAAGATCAGCGTCAGGGATTGAAAAATTTTACGATGATTGTTCATAGAAAATCCTTGCCGGCATCACAGCTTACCGCCGCTTGATGCCAATATATACATTATATATCATTTTTCCCGTTTTTGTCCACGTATTAATCATTTTTCTACATGGATAATATTGCATGTTTGTCACCTTGGCGAATACAAATTTTACATATTGTATATTGCGTCTCTTACGCGCACAATATGCACAAAGAGGAAAGACCCGCATCCTGCATGCGTGCCTTTCCTCTTTTATTACAATTCCATATTTACCCTGCGCCCCGTGCGCTCATACCGCTGCAGCGTGACGCCTGCTGACTTTAACATCCGCTTTGATGCAATCACGGACGGCGTGCCGTCGTATTTGTCGCTGTCATACACAAGACGCTTGATGCCGGACTGAATGATTGCCTTGGCGCATTCATTGCACGGAAAGAGCGTCACATACATCGTAGCCCCTTCCAGACTGCCGCCGCGGTAGTTCAGGATGGCGTTCAGCTCGCTGTGCGTCGTGTAGAAATACTTATTCTCAAGCGGCTCCCCCTCGCGCTCCCACGGATATTCATCGTCCGAACAGCCCATCGGAAATCCATTGTAGCCCATGGACAAAATCTTGTTCTCGGGGCTTACGATACAAGCTCCGACCTGCGTATTCGGGTCCTTCGAGCGCATTCCGGATAAGGTCGCGACTCCCATGAAATATTCATCCCAGCTAATGTAGTCCTCTCGCTTCCCGCTCATGTCTCTCTCCTCTCGTCCGCGGCTTGTGAAAATAAGTTTTCACCATTCCGACCGCCGCTTCGATATATCGGCTTTTTCCCTGCTCTGACCGCCGCTTCAGTTTGTCGGCTTTTCTCCGCTCAAGCTACCGCTTCGGTATATCGGCTTTTCGTCGTCCCGACCGTCATTTCGGTCAGACAGCCCTTGCTCCCGGCTTATTTCGTACCGAAAATACGATCCCCGGCGTCTCCGAGTCCCGGAACGATGTAGCCGTGCTCGTTCAGATGGTCGTCGAGCGCTCCGATATAGATATCCACATCGGGATGCGCCTCCTGCATCTTCTTCACGCCTTCCGGCGCTGCGATAATGCACATCAGGCGAATGCTTTTCACACCCTTGTCCTTTAACATCTGGATCGCCGCAGCCGAAGATCCTCCGGTCGCAAGCATCGGATCGACCACGAATACTTCTCGGTTCGCACAGTCCGCCGGAAGCTTACAGTAATATTCCACCGGCTCTAAGGTCTTCGGGTCACGGTAAAGTCCGATATGCCCCACCTTTGCGGCTGGAATCATATTGAGCATACCGTCTACCATTCCAAGCCCCGCGCGCAGAATCGGAACAACCGCAAGCTTCTTGCCCTTTAACTCTTTTACCGTCGTCTTACAGATCGGCGTCGTAATCTCCACATCCGCAAGCTTTAAATCTCTCGTCGCCTCATAACACATCAGCATCGCTATCTCGCTCACCAGCGTGCGGAAATCCTTCGAGCCCGTCTCCTCTCTTCTGATAATACCAATCTTGTGCTGAATCAATGGGTGATCCATTACGACTACTTTTGACATTCAGTATTCCTTCCTTTTCTCATTCCAGACAGCCTTCTGCTGTGGATGTAAGCTTACACGCTATTGTCCTGCGTGTTCTCTTCCTCATTTTCATTTAACAGATTTACCAGTTTTAATATGGTCTTGCGCAGCGTCTCATAGCAAAGCCCATACGCCTGAAGCGTTCCGCCGTAGGGATCTATGATTTCCAGTTCGTCCCCGACAAGCTCTGTTAAAACATAGACATTCTCCGGATCGGCATTCTCGTATTTCTCAAGAACCTTTTCCACCTGAATGTGCTCCATCACAAGCACCAGCGTATCGTCCGTAAAATCTTCTTCCGTCAACTGCGTGGACATAAATCCTTCCATATTAATTCCATTACTTATCATAACAGCTTCCGCCTTCTGATTCAATGGCTCGGGAAACAAAACCACCAGACCCCTGGTGAGGATTTCCACCGGGTGCTTTAAACTGTATTCCTGAAGGATACCCGCCGCCATAGGCGCTCTGCAGGTACCGCTGTCCGCAACAAAAATAATTCGGTTATACTGTTTCATAATAAATTTCTGCCCTCTCCCTGCTTTATCCTATATCTGTATGACCTGATGACCTGCCGCCTTCAACAGCCGGTTCATGATTGCCTGTCCGATTCTGGGTGTCGCAAAGCTTTCCGAGTAGATTGCATCTACATTCAAATCGTCAAACTCCCGCAAAATCTTGTAAAGATGTCTGGCAATCGCGTCTTCGTCCTCTCTTGCTCCAATGCTCATCACGGAATCCGCCCGATATCTGCCAAGCGTCTCATCCGTCGCAATCACACCCACGCGCAGACCCTCCCTCTGCTTTTGGGCTGTAAGTCTGTTAATCTCTGCCACGACCCTGTCGGTCTCCCCACAGACCAACACAAGATCCGCCTTCGGCGCATAATGCTTGTACTTCATTCCCGGCGCCTTGGGCTTCTTCATCGAATCCGATGCAATGATGCCCGGATCGATACAGACCTCCTCACCAAGTACATCCTCCAGCATTTCCTTTGTTATGTAACCCGGACGCAGGATCATCGGCGTCTTTTCGCTTAAATCAATAATCGTGGATTCGATTCCGATTCCCACCGCTCCGCCGTCTAAAATCATCGGGATTCTGCCATCCATATCAAGCGCCACATGTGACGCCTCCGTCGGGCTTGGTTTCCCGGAAGTATTCGCGCTCGGAGCTGCGATCAGGCATCCGCTCTCCTCAATAAGCCGCAGTGCGACCGGATGATTCGGCATACGGACGGCAACCGTATCCATCCCGCCCGTCGTCTCGTACGGTACTTTATCATTCTTCCACACGATCATCGTAAGCGGTCCCGGCCAGAATGCATCCGCGAGCTTTCTCGCCTGCGGCGGAACCTCTCTCGCGATTCTCTCCAGATCTTCGAATCTGGCGATATGTACGATCAATGGATTGTCCGATGGTCTTCCCTTCGCAGCATAAATCTTCTTAGACGCCTCGGGAGAAAGCGCATCCGCTCCCAGACCATAGACCGTCTCCGTCGGAAATGCGACCAGTTCCCCTGCTGCGATCAAATCTGCCGCTTCTTTTATGTCGTTCCTGTCAATGTTGGCAGAATCTATCTGAATTAACTTTGTTTGCATAATGCTATCCTCTAAATGCAGTGCCTGGCTCGCCCTATCAATCCGCAAAGAAATTTACCCCGCAGTGCACGTCCGTCAGCAGAGCTGCCGGACGCGTCAGCTCCGCTGACGTTTGGGCTTTTCGCCCTATCAATCCGCAAAGATACAACAAGCCTCGTGCAAGCACGGCGACTCTCTACTACGCAGTGCACCGCTCGCAAGCAGAGCTTACTCGCTCACGGGCTTTCGCCCTATCAGTCCGCAAAGATACAACAAGCCTCGTGCAAGCTCTGGCGGCTCTTCACCCCGCAGTGCACGTCCGTCAGCAGAACTGCCGGACTCACGGGCTTTCGCCCTATCAATCCGCAAAGATACAACAAGCCTCGTGCAAGCACGGCTTGTTGTATCTTCACGTCTTGGCACTGCTCAATGCTTTCCTGCACATTATCGCACAATTCGGGGATTTAGGCAACTGGATATTGTAGGGCTGCCCTAGACCTTGCAGGGAAATCGCCTATGCTTGTAGGGAAACTGTCTAGGTTTACAGGGGTGCCGCCTATGCTTGTAGGGAAACTGCCTGGGTTTACAGGGATACCGCCTAGACCTGTTTTCCCATCTCATATGCCTGCTGCATTGCTGGCGTACCTTTGATTTCGCCGACCTTCCATGCGCCGACGCCGTAGATGATTCCTTTTTCCACTGCGCCGGGCAGGCAGTCGAGCGTAAAGCCGCGCAGGCTCTCTACGGTTTTCTCAAGGTTGGCGTTCTCGGTGTCTGCCGCCGTCATTATATAATAAAATTCCTTGTTGCGAATTTCCGTGTAACGCGGCACCGTGCGGTCAATCATTGTCTTTAGCTGTCCGTCCATCGTATAGAAATAAACAGGCGTTGCCAGAACAATCACGTCAGCACTTACCATCTTCTCTAAGATTTCCGCCGCATCATCCTTCTGGACACACACGGAAGTCTCATTACAGACGCCGCAGCCCGTGCAGAAATGAATGGTCTTATCGCGCAGATAAACTTTCTCCGCTGTGTTTCCTGCTTCCTTGGCGCCGCGGATGAACTCATCGCACAGCGTATCCGAATTGCCGCCCTTTCTCGGGCTTGCCGATATTACAAGTACATTCTTGCTCATAAATATTTCCTCCTTCGCTCCCTGGCGCAGTGTTTGTGCCTTCCTGCACTTTCCTGCGCCGTATCTGACAATTATTTCTATCGTTTCGATTATTTCAATTGCTTCTGTTGTTTCGATTATTTCGATTGTTTCTGTTGCCTCTATAATATATTTCGCTTGTTGCTGATTTCTACAAAAGACGTAAGACGTCCTCTGTCATCTGCTCCGCCGTCAAACGGTTTTCGCGCAGCACCTCATTTACATCATAGCGGTCAAGGAACTCCTTCTTCAATCCGTAATTTAACACCTTCATATCGGAAGCCCCATAGAAACGCGCTATCTTTTCGCCAAAGCCACCGTCCAGCACGCCGTCCTCAAGCGTAATCACCACGTCATGATCATCTTTCAGTTCCTCCAGCAGTGTTTCGTCAATTCCCGTTATGTAAACCGGATTGATGACCGTCGGCTGTACGCCCGTCTGTTCCGCAATCGCCTCAGCCGTCTTTTCTCCAAGTGCATAGAAGGTTCCAAGCGCAATGATCGCCACCCTGCTGCCCTTCTTCGTCACCTCGTATTGATTTAATTTGCCGTAATCCTTTGTAACCTTTCTGCCATCCGAGATCACATTTCCGCCCGGCACGCGGATCGCAACCGGATAATCCTTCTGCCCGATGCTCCAGTCAAGCATTGCAAAATATTCTTCCTTCGTCGTCGGCGCAAGATAGACAAGATTCGGAATATTTCCCATCATCGGTATATCATAAATCCCAAGGTGCGTCACATCATTCATTCCGTACACGGACGCCGCAAAAGTGATGATTGTCGCAGGATTCCTGTTGATACACAGATCCTGTGATAGCTGGTCGTAGGTTCTCTGGATAAAAGTACTGTATACACCATACACGGGCTTCCCGCCGTTCGCCGCAATGCCGGACGCAAGCGCGACTGCATGCTCTTCCGCAATTCCGACGTCCACAAACTGCGCTCCCGCCGCTTTTCGCTTTTCCTCCGTAAAACCAAATACCGCAGGCGTCGCAGAGGTGATTGCGACCACGCGCCTGTCTTCCTTCATTTTTCCAAGCAGGTAATCAGCGGTCATGCTGCCGTAGTCTTCCCCGTCAAATGTAAATGACGGTTCTCCGGTCTTGATATCAAACGGGATGCACCAGTGCCAGTTCTCCTTCTGCCGCTCCGCGGGCGCATAGCCTTTTCCCTTCTGCGTGCAGATATGCACGACAACCGGACGCTCACTGTCCTTTACTTTTTCAAACGCTGCGATCAACTGTGCAATGTCGTTTCCATCCTTCACAAAGAGGTAATCCAGTCCCATTGCCGCAAAAAGATTGCACTCCGCAGTTCCGTTCGTCTCCCGCAGGAGTTTTAAATTCCCGTACAGCCCGCCATGATTCTCCGCAATCGACATGCCGTTGTCATTGACGACGACAATCAGGTTGCTGCCGAGCTCCGCCGCATAATCCAGTCCCTCGAGCGCCTCGCCGCCGCTTAAGGAGCCGTCTCCGATCACTGCAATGATATTTTCATGTTCTCCCTTGACATCCCTTGCCTTTGCCAGACCACATGCAAGGCTGACGGAGGTTGAAGTGTGACCGATGTTGAAAAAGTCATGTGCGCTTTCTTCGGGGCAGCTATAACCGGACACATCGTCATAATGCTCCTCATACAAAAACGCATCCGCCCTTCCCGTCAGCATTTTATGACAATAGCTCTGATGCGACACGTCGAACACGAATTTATCCACCGGGGAATCAAATACATAGTGCAGCGCGATCGTCGCCTCCACCATGCCGAAATTCGGACCGAAATGACCTCCGTGAACGCTCAGTTTCTTAAGAAGCGCCGCGCGCATCTCCGCCGCAAGTTCCTTTAACTGTTCCATATCTAATTGCCGCACATCTGACGGCTGCTTTATTTTTTCTAAATACATCTCTTTTCTCCTTGCCCATTGTTTTTGATTTTCTATGGGAGCTTTCCTGTCAACGCGTTTTCCTCCCTACAATTTCTTGTCTCCTGCGTCTGTGCGCTGCCTCTTAGCGTCCGTATTCCCGCACGCCTCGGCAGCGGCCTCGTCCCATGTCAGTTTTCCGGTTTCCACTGCTATCGCATACCGCGAGATTTTATAGTCCAGACGTTCTATCGTCGTCTCGATCTGCGCCTTCTGCTCCTTTAAGATTCTCCGCTGTTCTTCCAGAAGCTGCAGTCTTGCCGGAATGGTCGAATCTCCCTCCTGATAGAGCCGTACATACTCGATCATGCTCTCCACAGCAAGCCCTGCACTGCGCATACAGATGGCAAGCTCCACCCATCCAAGGTCCGCCTCCTGATAATCCCTTATGCCGCCCGCTGTCCGCGTTACCGGAGGTATCATGCCGACGCGCTCATAGTAACGCAGCGTGTCCTGTGAAATATCGTACTTTTCACTGACTTCTTTGATTGTCATATTTTATCCCAGCTCCTTTCTTCCTGCTCATAGGCACATTCTAGTACCTGGAGTGAACTCCAAGTCAAGCCTTTTCCACAAATTTATTTAGGAAATTTCTTTTATACTTTGCTTCATTATCCCGAAAATGCGGCAATCTACTTGCCATGTTTTAGTAAATGTGTCATAATTATCTCCGTTAGGTTCATCCTGATATGATTCGGAAAGGAGTTCCCTATGAAAATTACAAAATCTGATTTTGGTACGACAAACACAGGAGAAAATATTTATATATACCATCTTGAAAATGCAGGCGGCGCTTATGTTGAAATCATTAATTTCGGCTGTCGCCTTGTAAAGATTGTTGTCCCTGACCGCAATGGAAATATGACGGACGTTTGCCTTGGGTTCAGTTCCATGGACAACTACGCCAACGATAACGCCAGTCTCGGCGCGGTCGTAGGACGCGTGGCAAACCGCATCAAAGACGGTAGCTTCTCTCTGCATGGCAAAACCTACCAGCTCGCAGTAAACAACGGTACCAACCATTTACACGGCGGTCTGATCGGCTACGGCTCAAAGGCATGGGAGGCAAAGGTAAAGGACGACAAGCTGATTCTGACGCTTCACTCCGAAGACGGCGAGGAGGGCTATCCGGGCAACCTGACGCTCTCTGTCACTTATGGCTGGTCTGAGGACAATGAGCTGTCGATTCTGTATGAAGCTTCGACAGATGCCGACACTCTGCTCAACGTTACGAGCCATGGCTACTTTAACCTGAACGGTGAAGGTTCCGGCGACGTCTTATCCCACGAGCTTTTCATCGACGCTGACCAGATCACCGAGCTAGACGATTCCCAGGCTCCGACCGGAACCTTCCTTCCGGTAGATGGCACGCCGTTTGATTTCCGCACTATGCACACCATTGGAAAGCTGATGCATTCCGATTATGAGCAGTTCCGGAAATTCGGCACCTACGATCACAATTTTGTCATCAACGGCACGGGATTACGCGAAGCAGCCGTTCTGCAGTCCAAAGAAAGCGGCATCCGCATGACCTGTTTTACCGACCAGCCCGGTCTGCAACTCTATGTTGCCAATCAGCCGATCGAGCTTCCGGGCAAGGACGGAAAGACCTATGAGCGCCATACAAGCGTCTGCTTAGAGACACAGCATTTCCCGGACGCAATCAACCACGAGAATTTCCCGAGCATTGTTCTTGAGCCGGAAGCTCCGTTCCGCTCCAAGACTTTGTATCATTTCTCGACTTTCTAATGTGCTAAATTAAGAACACGAGCTTTCTCTCTTGTAAAGCTCGTGTTTTTGTATTAAAATATCTTCAAGTTATCAAGTTTGGGTAACTAAATTATCGTTTACATATTATAAGGAGGGAATTTAAAATGGCATACGTTATTTCTGATTCTTGTGTAAGCTGTGGAACATGTGAGCCGGAATGTCCTGTAGGAGCTATCTCCCAGGGTGACAGCCAGTTCGTAATCGATGCAGGTTCCTGCGTAAGCTGCGGAACATGTGCAGGTGTTTGTCCTACAGGAGCTATCAGCGAGGGTTAATCCTCTTTGCTACATAGAAGAAGCCGTCACGCTTGTGACGGCTTCTTCTTTTTCCAGAATCCTCTTTCCTTCTCCTCACCCTTTTTCTTAAAGTTCCCGCGGATGGCAGCGTCCAGCTTGCGGAAACGCTCCTCCTCGGCCTCTTCGCGCTCCCGCATGAGGTAGTTCATTTCCTTTATCACCTGCTTTCCAACCTCCTCACTGATACTCTGCCCAAGCCCCTCGTTGTTGGCGGCAAGCGCTTTTCCTACAATTTCTGTCATAAGCTCGGTAAACTGCGCCATTCTGTCCGTATTATCCAGAATGCTCTGCGGGCTTTCCTGCGCTTTTCGCTCTGCCAGCGCCGTCTCCTGTTCCTTGGGAAGCATCTGCGCAGGCGTCGTGCCAAACGCCCCCATCGTTCCCGCCGCTCCCGGCACATTCTCCGGTGCAGCCGCTCCCTTCTGCGCCGCTCCCTCCAGAGGCGTGCCCGGTTTCTGATCCGCAGGCATGTCCTCTGCCGTCAGACCATCGAGAGGTCCGTTATGTACGATCATGCGAATCGCCTTGAGCTGATATCCCTGCTCCTTTAATTCCTTTATCCTCTGGAACTCTTTAATATTTTCCTTCGTGTAATACCGGTGCCCCAATTCATTGCGTGGGATATCAAGCGCCAGTTCATCCTCCCAGTAACGTAACACATGTGATTCCACATTGACGATATTTGCTGCGTCGGAAATCATGTAACGTACTTTTTCCATGGATATCTCTGCTCCTCTCCAATTTTCCTTAACTTATATTATAGGCGTTCGAAAACGCCTGCACAACAAGAATCGCTCGTCTTATTGCGACAGGAATCGTAAGAAATCGTCTTAACTATAGGTTAATTTTCTTTCTTATTATTTAAACTAACGTTCCATTGTGCACAGCCCCGGTATCTGCTACGATAAAATTACCGAAAGCGCTTTCCGAAAAAAATAAAAGGAGAAAAATATGTCAATCGCTCAGATTCTTCGTGAAAAAAGAAAGGAATATCATTTGACCCAGGAGCAAATCGCCGGATATCTGGGGGTGTCTGTCCCTGCGGTCAGCAAATGGGAATCCGGCGCAAGCTGCCCGGATATCTCGCTCATCGCCCCGCTTGCAAGGCTTTTAAAAACAGACCCGAACACGCTGCTATGCTTTAAGGAGGAACTGACGGAATCGGAAATCGCCGCCTTCCTGCTCGAAATCTCAGATTGCGCTAAAACAAAAAGCTACGCGGACGCTTTCTCTCTTGCTCTTGAGAAAATCCGGGAATACCCGAACTGTATGCCGCTGCTCGAGAACGTCAGCGTCACGTTAGAGGGGCTTTTAATAATGTCCGGAACCGGAAAGACCGAGCGCGAAGCTTATACGAAGCAGCTCACCTCCCTCTACGAACAGGCAGCCTCCGGAAATGACCCCAAGATCCGGGAACGCGCCACTTTTATGCTCGTTCCAAAATATATCGCACAGAATGAATTTGAAAAGGCACAGGAGTTGATCGATCAGCTCCCCGCTCCGTCCGAACTGGATCGGCGGCAGGTACAGGCAAACCTATTTCTCGCGGAAGAAAAGTATGATGATGCTGCGCTGATCTATGAGCGAAAGGTGCTCTCCTGTGCCAACATGCTGCTCGGTTCGCTGCTGCAGCTTGAGGAAATTGCATGTAAGGAAGATCGTATGGAAGATGCTGCTGCAATTTCATTACTCCACACACAGATTGCCGGGCTGCTTGGTCTATGGGATTACAATTCCTATGTCGCCCCGCTTATGCTCGCACTGTCAAAGCGCGACAGCAAGGAATGCCTTCCTCTGATAAAAGCGCTGCTTGACTCCTGTTCTATCCCGTGGAATATGTCGGAATCGCCCTTATTTTCCCATATAACTACAAATACATCACCCGAAAAACAGAATGCGCAGCAATACTATGGAAGACAAATACTTCCGGGACTGATTGCCGCCTTTGAGCAGGACGCACACTATGATTTTCTTCATGATGATGAGGAATTTCAGAAATTACTGGCGCAGTATAAGAAAGAGGGGCAGGCGCAATAGTGCCTGTCCCTCTTCGGCTTCACCTATTCTCACGCGACATCCGGCAGTATTCCTCATACACCTGCGCATCCTGCCACTTGGGATGCTGCCCGATAATCTCACAAAGATGCGTGATTACTGTCACATCCTCCTCAAGAATGTCCGCAATCTGCTCCGGCGGCAAAGATTTCTGTATTTTCTTGCGCACCAACGATATCAGCTTTAGCTGCTCGCCCTCTTCCAGAGCAATCTGGCGCTCATTTCTCAAATGCAGTTCCTCGTTATATTCCGTCAACAGCATATCTCTTACCTCCTGCCTGTTCTTGCTGAGAATGTCTTCCAATATCCCTTTCCGAAGACATGTCTCCACCGCTTCATCTACCGCCTGACCAATTCTCATTTTATGCGACAGATTCTCACGGACGCACGCAACGAATTGTACATACTCCCGAAGTCTTTTGCTCTTCTCCATCAGCCACGCATTGCTTCCAAGATTAATATTCAGCATGACCGCCGTGCATTCTACACCCGGCAGCATTTTCGGATTTCCTTTCCCAAATGCATCACTCAGCTTTAAGACACTTCTCTCCGGCTCACTCTGCATCCCATTATAAAAGATAACAAACTGCGGCATCGGCAATTCAATCCTCTTACTGCTATATAAATCCTGTCGTTCTCCCACCATCCCACGGTACAAGTCCGCGAAATAAAATAATCCACGCAGAGGCAGATTCGGACTGTATGTGCTCTGATGCTCGTACAGGTTCAATACATCCATGACCAGAAAAGACAGGTCATTTCTCATCCCCATGTATACGACATCCTCCATCGTATTGACCTCAATCGCCTCCGGGTCATCATATGCCGTATCGTTAATGGCATTGTACAGCTCAAGTAAATCCTTTTTCTCGCGAAAGATAAACTTGAACAACCGGTCCTTATACTCCCGGTTCACCTTTGTGGTTTCTTCCTTCTCCATGAAGTACCTCCATTATAAATAATTTTTTCTTTCTTCGCAAGGAACATGCGAAAGTTCTCATACAGGGATCTTATAAGATGGCCTGTGACCTGAATATAGAATTGTGTTCTGACCCGGTATTATGACTACCGGAAAGATTCCCAGATATGTGAATTAAATATTATAGCATGCCATTCGGCAGTATAATGTCTGACGATATTATACCATAGACGCACAGCGTCCATGGCTTTCGCCGTGGGCGACCGATGCCACTCCGCTTCGCTCCGGGCGGGTATAATGTCTGACGACATTATACCACATATTTTACATTTGTAAATATTTTTTAAGAATTGTACTCTCTGGCACACCCTTTTGGGTAAAAGTATTTCATATACGAAAGAGAGCGCTCACGCGTTCCCTTCTAACTATCCCGCTATTTCTCGCCCTTCACGCGGTACTTCTTCTCAATCACCGTGACATAGACTACCATCGCCCCGATTACCTCTGCAAGTACCCCCAATATCGAGATAACGATCCACGGCGAATTTTCTCCGGCAAGCATCGGCAGCCCAAGCAGTACGAACAATGTGCCGAATCCAATAAAAAGCTTCCCCAATGCCCGGTTATATCCTCTTATGTCCCTCACGGGAAATACTTCTGCGTTTGCCCAAAAGCCGAATGGAACAGGCTTTTTTGAGACAAAATCATAGATTCCAAGCACGATAAATGCCGCACCGACGGCTGCCCATATAAGAAATGCGATATACTCTGCCATATCCCTGCCGCTCTCCTCTGATTTTGAAATGATCCGCCGACCGATTCTCCTGCCGCCCATTTATCCCTGCCGCTATACTCCCGTTTTGCGGTTGCCCTGCTTGTCAAACGTTCTCCGCAGCGCCCGCTCCGTCGGAAAAATACTGCCGATCAGCAGTATCGTCTGAATGACACATAAAATTCCGCCGACCGTTCCAACAGCATCTTCGCTCTTCCCCAGCACCGGAAGCATCGCCGCTATCGTAACCGGAAGCAGCGCCAGACCGCAAATGTACCACAGCTTTCCGCAATATTTATGCGCAAACTCCCATGTCTCCTTGTTCTTCATGGACATGGCGGTGCGGTATCCGTATATGCCGTTGATTTCCTTTGGCGGATGTTTTAGAAAGACACGCCCGAAGCCAATCATAACGACAGGCATCAATAAATCTGAAATCAGCATAAAAACCCAGAACCCCATCCCGTCTCTCCTTTCCGATTTCCAAAATACCTACGGCAGTAAATATTTCGAAAATGCCTTTCGCGCATCCAGATGCACCTCTTTAAAAAGCAGGACAATCCAGACCGCATAGGCAATGATAGCGCTGTACCCGGAAATAAGCCATGCGCCGACCGCCCCAAGCAGCATGACGATTGTCCATACCAGACACGTATTCCGCATATCTCTCGCCATATGACCCCGGTCATACCGGCTTTGCTCTTCTTTGGACAGCGTGTTAAAACCGGATATCAGAATCGCTGTCTTCTCCTTACCAATGCCGAAAACCAACGCCATTATGCCAAAACAGGGAACAAGCACCGCACACATCCAGAATCCAATATTCATATTACCCTTCTGCCCCTTTCAAGACTGTGTTTCCGCTTTTCGAATACACTTGCCATTTTATAACCAGGTTCCTGCCTTCTCACAGCCGCATTCCTACTTTATAAATAATCCCGCAAGCTTCATATCTTCGTCAAACGTCAATGTATAGGTCACACTCGCATTCTCATAGCTCACCGTCATCTGACCGACCGCAAAACGCTTCCCCTGCTGCTTTATCTGCACCATATACGCTGTTCCATACGCCTGAAATGCTCCCCAATCGTCTGAAACTGTCGCCTTGGCGCTCTCCATATACTCTGCTGTGAGCACCGGCTGCATTTCCTCCGTCGCATTCGCCTGCATCGCCTCATAGTCTCCTCTGTCAAGCTCTGCAATGACTTCCTGCATCCCCGCCTCTACTGT
The DNA here is from genome assembly GCA_017937095.1 of Roseburia sp. Classification (GTDB taxonomy): domain Bacteria; phylum Bacillota; class Clostridia; order Lachnospirales; family Lachnospiraceae; genus Roseburia. The sequence continues at coordinate 189,224 of JAGBEG010000004.1, forward strand.
CTTAGCATCGAAATATCCGCCCTTCGAAAGCTCGTATGTCTTCGGCAAAAACCAATAGATTCCGCACGCAATCAACACGAGCGCCACTGCAATGCAGCCGGATATCTTCCAGCGCTTTCCCCTGCGGTACCGCTTTAATTCCGCCTCCGGGAGATTCTGGTTGAACTCCTCCGCAGCTTCGGCAGCACTTCCCATCCGCCCGATCACATGCTCTAAGGTCTCGCCTTCCTCCAGCTCCGCAGAAATATCGGATAACAACTGCTGCCTGATTTCTTTTCTCTTCTCCCGCCCGCATCTGACCTTCTTTACGACGGAATCCACATATTTCTCTGCGTTCATACCTCTTCCTCCTCCATGACCTGACGGATGCCCCGGGAAATCTGCCTCCACACATCTGCAATCTCCGGCAAAGTCTGTCTGCCCTTCTCCGTCATAGCGTAATATTTTCGCGGAACCTGCCTGTCCTTTGGCTCACTCCAACGGCTTTCTACCAGCCCCTCTTCCTCCAGCCGGTACAGAATCGGGTACAGCGTACCCTCTTTTAAGAGAAATACCGCTCCGCTCTTGTCCCGAAGCTCCGTAATCAACTGATACCCATATTTCGGTTCTTTTTCCAGAAGCTTTAAAACCAGAAGGTCCAGGACTCCTTTTTTCATCTGACGTTCATATTTTTCATTCATAAATTACGTTCACGAATCGCTTTCTATATACTTTGTATTACTAAGTATATTATAAAGCATATCGTTTACATTATCAAGAGAAAGATTTTTTGCGGGCATTTCGGGTTCTTTGCGGGCATTTCTGATTCTTTGCGGACATTTCTGACAAATGGACTCTGCTATTTCCCTCCTCGGCAGCAAAGTTGATTTAACACATCCGCGACATCACCCGCTATACAGATGCTGCGGTCTTTTATTTCCTCCGGCGCATTGGCGGCGTCCATATTCAGACATGCGTAGGTAGATTTGGGATTCCTGTATACCCGGTTCCAGAAATTGTACTTGATGATACCGAATGTGTTACGTTTATTGCGCACCATTTTTATTATTTTATAACAGTGTAGTTGGTACTTCTTGCTTTTCCATTCTGCTTTAGCAAGTTGCCTTTTACCATTTTCCGAATGACTCTGGAAGCGGTAGATGTACTTACTTCAAGCAATTCGATTACATCATTTCTTGTAATAGCACCATGAGACCGGGCATATTCCAACACTTTTTCTTCCTTGCTCGGGCTTTTTTCAGCCCCGGCAGCAGAACATGTGATTGATTCTGCTTTCAGTGCAGAATCCTTTCGATTTTCATATTTTGCGTTAATGTTAGGCAATATGATCTTAAAAGCATTTTTGGTCGTTTCAATCGAAGGTTTTTCTTCCATGCCTTCGTATGCCTTCATAATCTTTCCCATTCCGGTACCGTAAGCTTCAATCAGGTGCAGCCGGTAGAACACATTCGCAAGATCCTGATTTCTGCATACGGAAATGCCTAACATAATATCTTCCGGGTCAATTCCCGGCATCAATCCGCCAATCGATACAAATTCAATCCGGTCCGCATAAATACTGATAAGCGCACTGGCGCTAAAGGAATAATCGCGGTGAACCAGCAGATTTAGCAATGCCTCCCTGACGGCGATTTCCGGGTAGTCCCTGACATCGATTCTATACAACTTTTCTATGGTTGCACGGGTTTGATTGCGGAAATCGATAAAATCATAAACTTCATTCATTTGCTGCATCAGCGATCCGGCAAATTCCCGGCGATCCTTAAAAATTGTCTGATCCGTTCCCTGAAAAACAGCGACTTTAATTGTATGGACGCATTGATCGGACAGAAGCAGACCTAAGTTGCTGTAAAGGTTGTCTTGATCGATCAGCTTCAAAGTACGCATTTGCTGTGGTCCAAACTCCACTTTCCGAAGCGCAAATTCTTTTTTTGTGGCTTCAAATGTAAGTTCCTGATTTAAGCAGCGCATAGCCTCAAAGCGGTCTCCATCCGTTTCCTTAATCATACGGCGAATTGCCGTGTCAGTGGCTGGAACAGAAGAATACCCCTGTCTGACATATACGCCCTCCGGACGCATCCCCTTACCATATTGCTGATCTGCAAAGAAACGCCGTCAGGATCATCGAGCCCGACTACTGTACCGTCATCCCGGATGCCAATATACAGTTTGCCTCCGTCACAGTTAGCAAAAGCAATGATTTCCTTTTTTATATCGTCTACGACTAATTCTTTCAACTCTATGGTTTCACTTCCCAAAAAAGCATAACGCCATCTCCTTTACCCATTCGCTGGACATATTATATCAAATCGGGTCATAATCGGGTCAATGTACCTGACCCGATTATGACCCGATTGTGACCCAATTTGACCCGATGTTTTCATTATGCCCGCAAATATAGGAAAATATTAACATCAAAAGCGGTGCTATTTTTCAAGTTATAGAATTAAATCGTATCAATTCTACCCATTATTCTAACCAGCGTTTGACACGATAATGGCGTCTGCTGTGTTATAACTGTTCGAATACCTTCACAATGTCTGCATTGATACAAATGGAACGGTTTCTGATTTCTGTTGGCGCAAAAGTTTCCCCCAGATTCACACAAGCGTATATGGATTGGAAATTCTCTGCCGTCATCCTCCAGAAAGGATATTTGATGATACCGGGTGTGTTAAACCCTACCCCCAGTTCCATATACAATATGCGAAGCCCCCTGTGCCGCCGCTCAAATAAGTCATACCGCTCCGCTGCCTGCTCCCACCCCGCATCCTGCACAAACGTGTCGTCCGCCCGAAGATTCATCGTCATCGGCCTGCCGCAATGCGAACATACCGGAAGCAGCTCTGTCGGTACGCGCATCTGCACCCGTTTTCCGGCAGGAGCAAAAAGCCTGCCGTCCGCGCCAATCTCAAAGCCCTGAGACAATACCATTTTCTTTACAAGCGCTTCATTATCATATGTATCTGTATGGCACGGTTCGCTGCACTGAAATAATCCGTAATCTCCCTGTGTATAGAAAAGACGGTGCTTATCAAAGCCTGCCTTTTGAAAGCAGTGGTCTACGTTTGTGGTAAGCACGAAATAGTCCTTATCACGCACCAGTTCATAGAGCGCATCATACACCGGCTTTGGCGCGCTCATATAACGGTTAATGTAGATATATCTGCTCCAGTACGCCCAGTACTCCTCCAGCGACGCATACGGGTAAAAGCCGCCGGAATACATATCATGAAAATGATATGTTTCTTCAAAATCTGCAAAATATCTTTTAAATCTTTCTCCCGTATATGTAAATCCTGCGGCGGTCGACAATCCGGCTCCCGCCCCGATGATAACCGCGTCCGCCTGTGCGATCGCCGTTCCAAGACGCTCTATCTCCGTTCCATGGCATTCTGTCTCCGTTCCATGCCGTTCTGTCTCCGTTCCATGCCGCCCGGCCGCCTGCACATTCGCCGTTCCTATTTGAATTTTCCTGCTCTGCATGACACACCACCCTTTCTGCAAATACGCGTTTTTATTAATCCTCTCCGATGCGTCGGACGGCGCCGACCGGACAATGCTCGGAGCAATTTCCGCAGTGGAGACAATGCTCCTGCTGAATCGAATACTGCTCTCCTGCCGTGATACATTTCTGCGGACAATGCGAAAGACAAGTTCCACAGCCAATGCACTGCTCCGTGATGCGATAGCCCTTCCGCGTTTCTGTACCGCCGCCTATCGTATAAGTCTCACGGAAAATCGGGGAAACGCCAAGATGAAAATATTCGATCTGCGCCTGCCTGATTTCATAAATAATTCCAATTTCTCTCGTATCACCCGGATAGACATTTATCAGATACGGCTGTTCCGTAAAAATAATGTCCATCCATTTCTTCTGCTCCTCTGCGGGGGCAGTGACCGCTTTTGCCGAAACCCGGATCATTTCCTTATATTTCGTGTAGCCAAGAATCTGTACGCGTCCGTCCCGCTCCAACTCCCGGGCAAATTCTTTTCCGCGCGCGGTGAAAAAGTACATCCCATCCGGCTCATAGTGAATTGCACTGATATTTCGTATCTGCGGCGCGCCGTGCGCATCCACCGTGGCAAACGCCAGTACACCGACATATTCTAATTTTTTCAGACATGTTGCTGCATCCATTTCTTATCCCTCCGCCTTTTCCTGAAATCTTACAGACTTCCGGCAACCTTACGTTTTTTGTAATTTCATCTTCATGCTTTCATATTCATCATCCTCAGCTTCGCCGTCAATTCCTTATCATAAACTGCAACCATCATGCTGCGCTGTCCGCCGCCCGCGCTTGGTGCATAATTTCCCGCTTCCAGTATTTTCTCCAAATCCTCACGCGCAATCTGTTCCTCTGTATATTTCCGAATAGAATGACGCGCCTTAATAATTTCCATTAATTGCATAACGACTCTCCCGTTATCTCATTTTTCTGCTTCCAGCACTGCGGATCGACGTCATAGAAATCTCCATGCGCGCCGCTCGCAACCGCCGGACAGCCTCTGCACCACGGCTTTAACTCGCATTTCGCGCATTTCCTGAATTTATCATAATCGCGGTACTGCTCCATCTGGCACACCCATACGTCCGCAAGCCGCTCCTCAAACACATTTGCGACCCTGCTGTTTTGCACTCTGCGGCAGGCGTACACGTCTCCCGTCGGAAGAATCGTCATATGGCAGTTCCCGCAGTTGCAGCCGCCGTAAATCATTCCCTCCTTTGCGTCCTTCGGAATTACAAATTCGCCTGTCTCATATTCATACAGCGTCCACAAGTGATCCTTTTTGTTAAAATATGTCTCGCAGCCGGCCGCCCGGTACTCCTTGTATTTCTTATCGCAGACAGCAAGCAGGTTCCGGTATTCCTCCGGCGTCATTCCGGTGTCCTTTTCTTCGCTTGTCGGACAGTATCTTGCAAATGCAAATACATCCGCCTTGTGCGCTACCACGGTATCAATGATATCCGGTATCTCCTTTATATTCGTTCCCGAAACCGTTGTCATGATGACAGATGTAATTCCTGCCTTTTTAATGACAGCAATCTTTTCCAGCGTCGTATCAAAAGAGCCCGGCTTACGGAACCAGTCGTGCGTTTCCCTCATACCGTCAAGAGAGAGCTGGTATTTCTGACAGCCGCACGCCTTTAATCTGGTACAGACCTCATCCGTCAGATGAAACGGATTTCCAAGAATCGTGAACGGAATTTCCTTTTCCTTCAGAAGCTCCATCAGCTTCCAGAAATCGGGATGAAGGATCGGATCTCCCCCCGTGATGTAAAAATACGGAATCCGGTTGTATGTCCGGCAGAAATCCTCGCAGTTTGCAAGGACCTCCTGCATCTGCTCCCAAGTCATGCTGTCTAACTTCTTGCAGTTATCCTCAGAAAAAATGTAGCAATGCTTGCACCGCTGGTCGCAGTCATCCGTGATATGCCACTGAAAAGCGAAATACTGTTTTGCCTTCCCCAAATTTTGTTCCATCTCTATACCTTCTTTCCCGTTTCTTCTCTATATCAGTTACTGTTCACTCCGTTCACAGCAACACTCGCAAATCTCTTAAAATTACTTCGTGCAAATGGACTATCGTCCCTGCAATCCAGAGCCAGCGGTTCACTTTCCACAAACGAAAGTAAAACCGTCTGACTCTGCACTCCCAGGCACTCTTACTTATCGCTTGCCCCGCAGGCACTTCCGCACGCTGCCGGCTTCTCTTCCGGCGCGCTCGCCCCACAGGCGCTTCCGCACGCCGCCGGTTTCTCTTCCGGCGCGCTCGCCCCGCAGGCACTTCCGCACGCCGCCGGTTTCTCTTCCGGGGCGCTTGCCCCGCAGGCGCTTCCGCACGCCGCCGGCTTCTCTTCCGGGGCGCTCGCCCCGCAGGCGCTTCCACACGCCGCCGATACCTTCTTGTCCTCGTTCCACTCTGCAATGTTTGATAATGCCATAGCTTTTTCCTCCTGCTTATTCCGGGATATATTTCCCATATTTTTCAGACGTTTTTCCTTCGTCCTGACTGTATCATAGCAGGCTGCCGCTTCCCCGGAAAGTACGCACAAAAAAGTGCCATAGTTACCTTTTTGTAACATTTGTGTGTTTTCTGGCTTGACGCATGGAAAAAATTTTCGCCGGATAACGCAAAAATGACAGAACGGCAAAATCATACCCTGCCGTTCTGTCATTTTCCTGTAAAATTATATCATCCGTTAATATATGTTTCCCTTTATATGACGATTCTTTATAGCGCAGACTCCACATCGGCAACTGTAATCAGTGCATCACGCTGCAAATACTTTATTGCCTTTAATGCATAACGGTGAGCTTCGTCGCTGGACCCGGCGACAGCATCGGTCACGACCCGGATATGGTAATCGTGCTGATGCGCGTCTACCGCCGTATAGTGAATACAGACATCTGTCAGTCCTCCGATCAGATACAGCGTATCCACATGAAGACCTTTGAGCAGAATTTCCAGATCCGTCCCGAAAAACGCGCTGTATCTCCTCTTGGAAATCAGATATTCTCCCTCGATGGGATAGGTCAGCTTCGCATAATCCGTATAAGGTGAACTTTCGATGCAATGAATCCCCTCCGAGCCGTCCAGCTCCCGCCCGAAATCTACCATATCCGGTCTGTGCACTTCCTTGATCTGGATAACAGGCAGCTTTTTTGCACGGAACACATCCAACACGCGTTTGGCGTTGCGGATGCAATCCCACGCCGGATCATTCATGTTATCATCATTCATTTCCTTAAAATCCTCCTGCTGGATGTCAATTACAAGCAGTGCACTTCTCTCTTCCATTTTCATAATCTGTTGTTCCTTTCTGTCTGTTTTGAAATTTATAGCGTCTGTATATTACAAATCCAAGTAATGCAGTAAGACACTCCGTGATCGGATATGCAAGCCATACGCCGGTCATTCCCCATAATGCAGACAATAAGAATGCCAGCGGGATGATTAGGACAAGCCCTCTTAAAATCGAAAGAATCTGGGCAGGCAGTGCCTTTTCTATCGAAGTAAAAAATGTCGCCAAAATAATATTATACCCGACAAACGCCACCGATATGAAATACAGCTTAAGCCCCATCTCCGCAATCTGCTGTAATTCCCCATTGCTCTCACTGTTAAAGACCGCAGTGACCGGTCCTGCAAAAACAAATAGGAACAGATAGGCCACGCACGATACTACAAGCATGGTTGTCATAGAATATCGCAATATCACCCCTGCTTGTCTGCTATTTCCCGCGCCGTAAAAGGTGCTGATGAGCGGCTGCACTCCCTGCGCAATCCCGGTGTATATGGCAACAATGACAAGGGAGATATTCGCAATGACGCCATAAGCGGCAACCCCCGTATTTCCCACCAATTTCAGTATAATTGCATTAAAGGTAATCATTACGATTCCAGAGGAAACCTGGGCAATCAGCGACGGAAAACCTAACGACAAATCGTCTTTTACAATCGCGGCACTCATTGTTACCTTTGCAAAATGAAAGGTGTTCTTCTTTCTCAGCCAATGCAACAGCATTATGATCATGCTGATTATCGGCGACAGGCCTGTGGCTAAAATAGCGCCGAAAATCCCCATTTTCATCGGGAAAATAAAGATATAATCAAGCACAATATTGGAAAAGCTGCCGATCAGCATTGCAATCATCGAAAGCTGCGGTCCATTATCGTTTCTGACAAAACAGAGCAGCACATCATTTAGAACAAAGGCAGGCGCAAACAACAACAGCCAGCGCAAATAGGTATCCGTCATTTCCAATATGCTTACATCCGCACCCAAAAGCACGGACAGCCTGTTGGAGAAGAAAAAGCCAAGCAGGGCGAACGCCGCCGAAAACAGTATGGCAAGGTATATGGTATTCGTATAGATCCGATTCACTTCCTCGTCTTTCCCCTGACTTTTGCAGACGGAAAATTTTGTTGCGCCGCCCATGCCGAGCATAAGCCCCGTTCCATGAATGAAGTTATAGACTGGAATCGCAAGGTTTAATGCGGCAAGTCCGTTTGTACCCAGACCTTTTGACACGAAAAACGTATCAGCCAGAATGTAGCAGGACACTCCCAGGGTTCCCAAAACGCTTAAGATTGTATAACGGGCAAAATCCCGCATACAGGACTGTTGTTCCATATATTCACTCCTTAAATCATAAAAATAGCGCCAGAGCTTTCTATCTTCAAAGGCCTAACGATAGAAAGTCTGACGCTTTACTCCTTACCCGGCGGCAAGGATATGCCAAGTTTTATACCAGCAAATTGTACTACACATAAACAAATAAATCAATAGTAAACTTCTTGAATTTCCGTAAACTTTCTTTGTCAGCGTACAGGCTTCTGTTAAAATAGTTGACAAATTCCACTATATGTGATAATTTCAAGTAGTGGACAAAGTCAACTATATAATTGGAGAGACAATATGAACGCCAAAAAAGAAGCCGTATTTAAACTACGCGAATTTAACCGATTCTATATGCCTATGCTGGATCTGCTTGGAAATCACTATCTCGGCTCTGAGTACTCTGCCACCGAAGCGAGAGTCCTATTTGAGATATACAAGAAGGATGGATGCAACGCCGCTTATATCGCAAAGAAAATGAATATTGATAAGAGCTATCTGAGCAGAGTCCTAAAGAACCATGAAAAAAACGGGTATCTCAGAAGAACCGCATCAAAAGAGGACTCACGGTCTTTTGACCTTCATCTGACCGAAGCAGGCATAGCAAGAACGCAGGATTTTATCCAAAAATCCAATCAGCAGATCGGGGAAATCCTGACCTCTCTGAGCGCAGACGACTGCACAAAGCTGGCTGCTGCACTTGATACCATCACGGAGCTTTTAAAAACATGTAAAGAAACATGTGACTGACTTTTATTTTCAAGGAGGAATTTTCATGAAAATCGTACCATATGATAAAAAGTACAAGACCGCCTTTATTGAGATGAACAAATTGTGGATTTCAGAAATGTTTACATTAGAAAAAGAAGACATGGCTGTCCTCGACAATATAGAAGATGTGCTTTTGCAGGGCGGACAAATATTCTTTGCCGTTTCCGAAAATGACGAGGTAATGGCTTGCTGTATGATCGCCCCGCTCCCAAATGGGGAATGGGAGATCGAAAAATTCTGTGCCAAGGGAATGTATACCGGCACCGGGGCAGGAAGCGCCTGCCTTGCAGCATGTATTGAATATGCCAAGTCAAAGAAAATCGAGAAGATTGTTATCGTGTCAAACCGAAAATGCGTACACGCGATCCATCTGTATGAAAAATACGGTTTTGTCGAGATTCCTGTGGACAAAGAAAAATTTCCCTTTGACCGGGCAGATATCGCATTTGAGCAAATTTTTCATTACGAATAAACATTCTATCCGTTGCTTCCTGCCCCGACTTACATTATAATCTGAGTGTAACATTCGATTTTGAACTATTGCAGATTCACAGGCCTTTATGAAAATGCAATCTGTTTACTTTGTGTAAAACAGGGGGAAATTTTTATGCTGACAAAGGAAGAATTACCGGAGTGTCCGGTGGCAACTACCGTTCAGTTGATCGGAAGCAAATGGAAGCTGCTCATTATCAGAAATCTCCGCCAGAGACCCTGGAGATTCAACGAATTGAAAAAAGATCTGGAGGGCATCAGCCAGAAAGTACTGACTGACAGCCTCCGCGCCTTAGAAGAGGACGGCATCGTTACCCGCACCGTGTATGCCGAAGTACCGCCGCGTGTGGAATATGCCTTAAGTGAGCTTGGCGAATCCATGGGACCAATTCTCGACTCCATGGCGGAGTTTGGATACGCCTACAAAAGTCTTGCGGAAGCATCCGCCGCAGACAAAAAGTAAAAAGCCCTGCCGGGCAGGATGCGCATATTACTTCTCCATATTCGCAAACTTCGTGTACTGCGGCAGCCATACCAGATTGACCGTACCGATCGGACCATTTCTCTGCTTCGCAATGATAATCTCGGAAATACCCTTCATATCTGAATCGTGATTATAGTAATCGTCACGGTAAATGAACATTACAACGTCGGCGTCCTGCTCGATTGCTCCCGACTCACGGAGATCGGAAAGCATCGGGCGGTGATCCGGTCTCTGCTCTACGGCTCGGGAGAGCTGCGACAGTGCGATGACCGGAACAGAAAGCTCTCTCGCCAGCGCCTTAAGAGATCGCGAGATATCGGAAATCTCCTGCTGACGCGAATCCGTAGACTTCCCGGAACCGGACATCAACTGCAGGTAGTCAATGATGACAAGCTTTAAATCGTGCTCCAGCTTATATTTCCTGCACTTGCTGCGCATTTCGGAAATCGAGATACCCGGCGTGTCGTCGATAATCAGCTCGGAATTGCCGATGGTTCCCGCTCCCTCGATCAGCTTCTCCCAGTCCGCGTCGGAGAGATTACCGGTACGGAGCGCCTGCGCGTCCACCCTTGACTCAAGGGAGAAAAGTCGGTTCACAAGCTGCTCCTTGGACATCTCGAGCGAGAATATCGCGGTGCACATATTTTCATGAAACGCGACGTACTGCGCGATATTGAGCACGAACGCCGTCTTACCCATAGAAGGACGCGCCGCGATCAGAATCAGATCGGAGGGCTGCAAGCCTGCCGTGCGGTAGTCCAGATCGATAAATCCGGTCGGGATTCCCGTTACCGTGCCGGAGGTCTTCGCCGCATTCTCGATTTTCTCGAGGGCGTTCATGACGACCTGACGGATCGGTACATAATCCCCGCCGCCTCCTCTGGTCGAAAGTAAGTCGAACACCTTCTTCTCCGTGATGTCCATGACCGTCTCGACGCTCTCCTTGCCGAGATAACACTCGTTCTCAATCTCTTCGTTCAGTTTGATGAGCTTTCTGCGCATCGAATTGTCCTTCACGATCTGCGCATAATACTTCACATTCGCGGAGGTCGGCACTGCCGTCACGAGGTCGCGGACAAATTCCAGACTGGCAATCTCCGCCGGAACATCCTTCTCCTTTAACTTGTTCTGCAAGGTCACCAGATCCACCGGAAGCCCCTTGTTATACAGCTCTATCATCGTATCAAACAGGACGCCATACTGCTGATGGTAGAAATCCTCACTGATGAGCATTTCCATCGCCGTCACAATCGCGTCCTTGTCCATGATCATGGAACCGATTACGGACTGCTCCGCCTCTAAGCTATTCGGCATAATCCGTTTCATCAGCGCTTCTTCCATGATAATCCTCCTTGCCTGTCAGTATCTTGTTACTCTTCTACTACATGAACGGTGAATTTCCCGGTTACCTTCGGGTGAAGCTTGATTGCTACCTCCGTCATGCCAAAGCTCTTGATCGGTTCAGGAAGCTGCATCTTCTTTTTGTCAAGCTCCATACCAAGCTGCTCTTTGGCTGCCTGGGCAATTTCCTTTGTGGAAACGGAACCGAAGGTACGTCCGCCCTCTCCGGCTTTCATCTTGACCGTTACCTTCTTGTCCTTTAACTCCTCTGCCAGTGCGAGCGCCGCCTCATAATTCTCCTGCGCCACCTTATCCGCGTGCTGGTTCTGCAGCTTTAAGTCGTTCAGATTCTTCGGAGTTGCCTCCACGCCCAGCTTCTTCGGGAAAATCGCGTTTCTCGCGTAACCGTCGCTAACGTTTACAATATCACCTTTTTTTCCTAAGGACTTTACATCCTGCAACAAAATTACTTTCATTTTCCATACCTCCTGCTCTGTTTCTTCCTGTCAATGCATGTCCTGCCGGACGCCTGCCCGGACTTTTTGTCTATTACTCCTCGATATCGCCCTCTTTGAGCATCTCATCGATGGTGTCCTGAATAATGCGCTTTGCCTGCGACACCGTACAATCGGTGAGCTGCGCTCCCGCGACATTCAAGTGACCGCCGCCGCCGAGCCGCTCCATGATAAGCTGCACGTTAATCTCATCAATCGACCGCGAGCTGACGTAAATCTTGCCCTGATACTCGGTCAATACAAAGGACGCCTTGATTCCGACAATATTGAGAAGCTCGTTTGCCGCCTGCGCCCCTACGATCGTAGGACTCTCTACATTATCCGCAGGGCAGACCGAAATCGCAAATGCACCGCGATATACCTCTGCGCGCCGCACTGCTTCCGCGCGCGCCTTGTATGCCGACATATCATTCCGAAGCATCTTGCGGACTCTCGTGACCTCTGCGCCGGCTCTTCTTAAATACGCCGCCGCCTCAAAGGTACGCACACCCGTTTTCGTCATAAAGTTATTCGTATCGATCAGAATACCCGCGTAGATACAATCCGCTTCATGGGGCTGCAGCACGATATTTTCCGAAAAATACTGCAATACCTCCGCAATCATCTCGCAGGCGCTCGATGCATACGGCTCTACATAGGAGAGAACCGGATTCTCGATGACCTCCCGGTTCTGTCTGTGATGGTCAAATACACACACGGTATCGGTGCGCTTAAGAAGCTCCGGGCACTCCGTGTAGCTCGGCCGGTTGACGTCTACGACCATGACCAGCGTATTGCGGTTCGTCAATAGAATCGCTTCCTCGCTCTTGATAAAGAGATCGGGCGGATAGCCCTTCTCCTCCGAAAAGCCCTCGACCAGCGGTCTGAGCGACGACGTCACCTCGTTTAGGACAATCTGCGCCTTCTTTCCAAGCACGCGCGCCGCACAGTACACGCCGATTGCCGCGCCGAGCGAATCCACGTCGCTGATGCTGTGTCCCATGATAATCACATGCTCGCGGCTCTCGATGACCTCACGCAGCGCATGTGCCTTGACGCGCGCTTTGACGCGGTTGTTGCGCTCTACCTGCTTCGTCTTGCCGCCATAGTAAGAGACGTCCTCGCCCTCACGCAGGACCACCTGATCGCCGCCTCGTCCGAGCGCGAGATCAATCGACATTCTGGCATATTCATAATTCTGCGTATAGCTGTCGCTGCCTACGCCGATACCGATGGAAAGCGTGACCGCCATCTCATTTCCGACCTTGACGGTCTTGACATCCTCAATAATACTGAAACGGTCTTCTCTGAGCTGCTCCAGATACTGCTTCTTAAACACGACAAAGTACCGATCCTTCTCAATCTTGCGGACAAGCGCATCGATCTCGGTAAAGTATTTATTCACCTTGCGGTCAATGAGCGCAATAAGCAGGGAGCGCTTCACATCCTCGATGCTGTCAAGCGCCTCATCGTAATTGTCAATATAGACAAGTCCGGCAACCAGGCGCTGCTCCTCATTCTCTTTCATGTAGCGGTTCAGCTCCGTCTCGTCGAACAGATATAGCGCCGTCAGATATTCGCTGCTGTCATCAATCGCCAAAATCGTGCTGTTCTCCGTCATCGAATCGAAATAAATCCTCCGCAGGGACACGCGGTAATATCTGTCGTTCAGCGTCACATACAGTGTCCCTTCCGTGTCATTCCGCTGAAGAAGCTCCTTCGTAAGCGTCGGGAACACAGTCATCACAGATTTGTGATACTTCTTATCCTTCCCCGTAATCGCCGTGAACTCCTCATTGACCCACAGAAATTTCGCATTAAAATCAATCAATGCATACGGAATCTCAAATTCATTCAAAAGCTGCTTCTGCACCGTGCCGTACTGCGTGGCGAAATTGATCAATTCGTCTATCAGCAACGGCTTATTGCGCAGGTACGACATCAGCATCACCAGAAAATATACCACCACGAAGCCGGAAAACATGAACCCCGTACCCGTATCTTCCATATAGACAACAACATTTATCGCAACCAGAAGAATCGTCAGCAGCAACGGCAAGTATAAATATGTACGAAGCTTTCCCTTCAACCTTACATTACTTTTCTTCACAAGCCTGCCTCCATATTCCTGAAAAAAATAATATCGCTATTATAGTCACTTACCATGGATTATACCATTTCGGAGACACAATATAAAGCCTTTTTTGCGTCCGCAGTGCAGACTGGGGACTGCGCACTGGGGACTGCGGACCGGACTGCGCACGCGCAGCAATTCAGCCGGAGTGCCAAAGCACGCAAAAAGAACCGCCCGAAGCAGCCTGGGCAGTTCTTTCTTATATCCGCTATATCTAGTTCGTCATATCTGTCCGCCTAAAAGCACCGCGGCGCAACCCCCTTATTCCTCCGCGCGCGGCGCCAGCGTCAGATAATTTCCCTTATCCATATCGTCGATCAGATTGTTGGAGAGAATCTGCGTTCCGTCCTGCATCGGCATATTCTCCAGCAGCTCGTTGATCTCTGTCTGATACCCGCCATCCGGATTGTAGTGGCAAATACGGTATCCATCTTCCGCTCCTCTTCCGTATTCGTTGTAAATAATATCATGCCAGCCATTCGTGGTGTTCTTACTTATGGTAATCGGCGTATGTACGCCCTCAAAGGCTTCAAGAACCGTAAATCCCCCCGCTTCGTCCTTTTGGAGAATCAACGCCGGATCACCGAACGGCACTTCCGTATATTCCCCGACAACGAACGCAAAAATCTCATCCGTACCGTCATCATCCAGATCGATATAATTATAATAGTACCGGGTCTCGCTCAAATATTCCTGCGGAATCTGGTAGTAGGAAATCAAAAACGCCGCAAGCTCCGGGTATTCTTCCTTTTCTGCATATACCGTCTCCACAGAATATTCTGCCGCAGCCTCAAACCCCGACAGAAAAGATTCTTCGTGCTCCGAAACCTGCTCCTGCGCATCCGCCGTTTTATTCCCCTGACATCCCGCAAGTAATGCCGCCGTCACCATGACAAGCGCCAGCCTGCATCTGTTCCCTCTCATATGTTCCTCCTGCCCTTCCCATGACTGCAAAACTCATAATCCTTATATTATATGATTCCCCCCTAATTGCCAAGCATATTCGTGCAATATTAAGGAAAGTTTTAGAATCACCGGGAGACGGGCAGGCGGAATGCGTCAATTGTCTTTTTCGCAGTTCATGTTATTCAGTCCGCAGGTCTTATCGTCCTCTTCGGGAACGCAATTCATGTTGTTAAGCCCGCAGGTCTTGTCGTCCTCTTCCTCACAATTCATGTTGTTGAGTCCGCAGGTCCTGTCATCCTCTTCTGTCATGCCGTTCTGATCCATGTAGCCGTACTTATTCTTCTCCATGTAAAAATCCTCCTTTTGATGACGCCGGATATGGCGATACTTTGATATTTTTATTGTAGGTTGCCACCCACGCCTCCCGCAATAGACAAAAGCTGGGAATTGTACAAACTATTCTCCCCGAAAACAGGGTATACTGGAATTATATACAAGGAGGTGTCTGCCTATGTACCCAGTCAACACATTTTCTGACCAAAGCCCTTTGATCGACGCGGAGCTTGAAGCGCAGCTTACGCCGCTTCTCAGAAAGCTGACCGGAGAACTCACGCTTTGTTCCATCATCGACCCGGAGGAAGAGGCCAGCCGGGAGCTTGCCGTCTTCATCCGGCATTTCACGCGGCTGAGCGATAAATTGTCCTGCGAGTTCTACGCCCCGGACGAGAATCCTGCCGCAGAACAGAAGCTGAACTGCCCGTTTCTCCCTGCAACGCTGCTGCGCAGGGACGGCGTATTCCAGAATGTCTCGTTTCACGGCATTCCCGGCGGAAAGGAAATCAACGCCTTTGTGCTCGCGCTCTACAACTGCGCCGGTCCCGGGCAGAAGCTTTCCCCATTCCTTAAGAAGAAGGTTCAGGCGCTCACAGCCGATATTTCCCTGACCGTCTGCGTCTCCCTCTCCTGCCATCACTGTGCAAACTTAGTCGCCGTCTGCCAGCAAATGGCGCTTTTAAACCCGCATATCCGTGCCTGCGCGATCGACGCGCGGCTATACCCAAAGTTCGTGGAAGCCGAAAAAATAGAGCGGGTACCGCTGCTGATCATAAACAACGACACCCGCGTCTTAGGCGATAAATCCATGGAAGAAGTCTATGCGCTGATCAAAGACCTCTGATGCGCACGCCCTGCCGTCTTTTCTGTTGGTCTGCCCTACAGCAGACCAACCAGATCAAGGCTCGGCTTTAACGTCTCCTCACCCGGCTTCCAGTTCGCAGGACACACCTCGTCTCCGTGTTCCTCCGCGAACTGGCACGCCTCAAGACGGCGAAGCAGCTCGGCTGCGTTTCTTCCGACATTTCCGGACAGCACCTCATAAGCTTTGATAATGCCCTGCGGATTTACGATGAAATCGGCGCGCTCCGCGACGCCTTCCTCCTCAATCATCACGTCGAGACTTCTCACCAGCCTTCCGGTCGGGTCGCCCAACATCGGATATGCGATCTTTCTGATACGCTCCGAGTGATCCCACCACGCCTTGTGCACAAAATGCGTATCGCAGGACACTGCATAGATTTCACAGCCGTATTCTCTAAACTGCTCGTAATGGTTCTGTAAATCCTCTAACTCTGTGGGGCAGACAAATGTAAAATCCGCCGGATAAAAGAACAGCAGGCTCCATTTCCCCAGCAGATCTTCCTTCTTTACTTCCTTAAATTCCCGATTGTGGAACGCCCATACCTTAAAGTCCTCTAATTCTTTTCCGATCAATGACATATGATACCCTCCTTTGCTTATCGTTTCACCTTACGTCCGGTTTTATACCAAAGCATCCGGCGTCTGGTTCTGGTCTGACTCCTGTTGATTCTGATTTTAGGATAATGAAAAAAGTAGGGATTTACATTAGACATATTTATACTTTTGTCAAAAAAAGAGCAGGATAACCTGACAAAGCCTGCATTTATCAGCGTTTATCAAAAAAGGAGACATTCCTTTTGGAATGTCTCCTTTATCTCATAACAAAATCATCTGCAGTAAGCCACTCTCTGCGAATTTATTTGCTGCGAGTTTACTCACTGCGAATTTATTCGCATACGTACGGCATCAATGCTACGTGACGAGCTCTCTTGATCGCTACGGTAAGCGCTCTCTGATGCTTTGCACAGTTGCCTGTGATACGGCGAGGAAGAATCTTTCCTCTCTCAGAGATGTATCTCTTTAACTTGTTTGTGTCCTTGTAGTCGATGACATTGTCCTTGCCACAGAATACACAAACTTTTTTTCTTCTATGCATCGGGCGTCTCTTCATCGGAGCGCCTTCTTTGTCTGCTGCCTTATTGAAAGCCATGATAATTACCTCCTGTTGATATCGTAAATTACTGTGTAATTTCCATTAATTAAATGGTAACTCTTCATCGATTCCATCCGGAATATTCATGAAGCCATCGCCTGCCGCGCTGCTCGGTGACGGGCGGTCGGAAGGTGTGTAACCGGAATTATTTCCACCGCCGGAAGCATTCTTGCTCTCCGCGAACTCTATGTTCTCTACAACAACATCTGTCGTATACACACGCTGTCCGTCCTTGTTGGTGTAGCTTCCGGTCTGAATACGTCCTTCCAGAGCGAATTTCGTTCCCTTACGTCCGAATCTCTCCAGAAACTCCGCCGTTCTGCCAAATGCAACGCAGTTAATAAAATCTGCCGTCTGCTCATCTCCGTCACGACGGAAACGACGGTCTACCGCAAGCGAAAATCTTGCAATGGCAGTGGAGTTCTCACCCTGTGAGTAACGTACCTCTGCGTCTCTGGTCATTCTTCCCATAAGAATTACTTTATTCATATTACGATTCCTCTCTTCCCTCAAACAAACCGTTATCAGTTCAAAGAATCTTATTTCTCGTCTTTTCTAACGCATAAGAAACGAAGAACGTTGTCCATGATGCGGACATCCTGCTCAACTGCTGCCGGAGCGGTCGGCTCTGCATCGAACTGAATAAAGTAGTAATAACCTTCGGTCATCTTCTGAACCTCGTAAGCTAACTTCTTCTTACCCCAGTCCTCTACTTCTGTTACAGTACCGCCGGCACGAGTGATGTACTCTTTTGCCTTCTCAACTGTCGCTGTTCTCGCATCGTCTTCGATCTTTGCACTGACAACGAGTGCTAACTCATACTTATTCATGCGAATTTCCTCCTTTTGGTCTCTGGCCCACGCTTTCATTCGTGAGCAAGGAATAATTATTATATCACGAGCATCTACTATAACATATTTTTTTTTGGCTTTCAAGACTTTTTGCGGATTTCTTTTGTATTTTTCACGTCAGATTCTTTTTATCGCACTCTTGGGACAACTGCCGATACACTTTCCGCAGCGGATGCACTCTGCGCTGTTCGGCTGTTCGTATACCTTGATTCCCATATCGCATTTTTTCGCGCAGAGACCGCACTGATTACATTTTTCCCGGTCTATCTCATAGCGGTACAGCGAAAACTTATTAAACAGCCCATACACTGCCCCCAGCGGACAGAGGTATTTGCAGAAGGGGCGGTAAATCAGAATGGAGGACACCACCACCAGTACCAGTATCATGACCTTCCAGCCAAACAGGAATCCGATGGTCTTCTGCAGCCCCGGGTTCGTGGAAACCAGCGGTATACCGCCAAACAATGTGCCGGAGGGACAGATCAGCTTGCAGAACCATGGATTTCCGTAGCCCGCATACCCGGTCAGAAGCAGCGGCATCCCCACCACGAACACAATAAAAATCACGTACTTCAGATAGCGGAGCTGCCGGTCAAAAGGCACTTTTTTGATTTTTTTCACAAAGGGGATCTTATAGAGCAGATCCTGCACCAGACCGAAAGGACAGAGCCAGCCGCACACGAACCGTCCCAGTGTTGCCCCCACGATCATCAGAAATCCGATGACGTAAAAGGAGAATTTATAATTCTTGCTCCCGATCACCGCCTGCAAGGAGCCGATCGGGCAGGAACCGATGGCGCCGGGGCAGGAATAGCAGTTCAAGCCCGGAACGCAGATTTTCTTGCTTTCGCCCTGATATATTTTCCCTTTTGCAAATCCCAGGACATAGCCGTTTGTCAGCGCAGTAAATCCGATCTGGACAATCAGTCTGAGATTTCTTTTCAGCTTTTGCATTACATTCATTGGACTCCCTTCTCCTCTCTATCCGATACCGATACATTCCAGACAAATCATATTCGATTTCTTACCTACTGTTTCATGCTCGTCCCTGTGCACTCCGTAAGCCAGGGAAATACACCCCGCCAGCAGCAGAATCAGACCGATTCTCTGACATTTCAGCCATTTACTCACCGTCTGCCTCCTCCAGATATTCGTCAATTGTCTCCATCCAGCCCTGCGCATCCATAGAGCCCTCTACCTGCCCGATTATATTTCCCTCGGAGTCAACAAAATAGGTCGTCGGGAACGCCTGCAGGTTCTGCAGCAGCGCAGATTCGTGCATTTCCTCAGAAGCGACAAGCTGCTGGTAATTGGCCCCTGCTTTCGCAAGAATATCTTCCGCTGCGGCTCTCGACTCGTCGGAAATGCCCGCTTCCATCTCATAGAGCAACCCTTTGATGGCAACGCCCTTTCCCTCGTATGCCTTGCTGACCTCTTCCAGCTCCGGAATCTCATCTACACACGGCGTGCACCAGGTTCCCCACACGTTCACCACAGTCAGCCTGTTCTCTGCGAAAACATCCGCGTCTACCTCTTCCCCGTTTAAGTCTGTCGTCTTCATATTTTTGAAGATATCCTCTCCGGCTGCCGCCTGCACACTGTCACTTTCTGCCGCATCCTCCTTTTGCGCTGTGTCTTCTGCCGCCTGTGCCGAAGCATCCGAAGTGACGCCCACCTCATTTGTCTTATTATCGCCGGCTGCCCCGCAGCCGCCTGCCATAAGCATTGTTCCAGTTAAAACTACAGTCATAAGTGTTATCCATTTCTTTTTTCTTCTCATATTTTTTTCCTCTCTGTTTTTGATGGATTTTGTTTACAGGCGTTACTATACGTTCCCAATGTGAAATGTATATGAAATAGAAAAAAATTTGCAGCAGTGCTACACTGCTGCAAATTCTATGATAAAGCGCATTCCCTTTTCAAAGGGGACAAACCGGTACGCTGCGCCGTTCGCCTCTAAGATTTCTTTTACAAGATACAGTCCCAGTCCGTTACCGCCCCGCTCGCGGCTCCTCTCGTAATCCGGACGGTAAAACGCCTCAAAAATGTGGGAAAGCTGCTCCTCCCCCAGCGGCTCGCAGGTATTTTCAATCACAAGCTGCCCGCCCCCGCCTTTTATGGCGATCTCGCCGCCGCAATCCGTGTAGCGCACCGCGTTTCCGATCAGATTGGAGCACACCTTCCGGAACATATCCCGGTTCATCTCCACCACAAACGATTCTTCGAGCTCTACCGTGACCGCAAGCTCCTTTGACCTTACAAGCACCTCGTACTGCGCCAGAATGTCTTCTATCTCTGTCTGCACCGGCAGCCGCTCCCGCTCTGCATCCGGCATATGCTCCTTAAGTCTGGTCGCCGACAGAATGTCCTGCACCATCGCCGTAAGCGTGTCCACCGTCTCCACGCAGGATGCGAGATACGTCTCGTGATCCTTGTATTTTCCCACATTATACTGCATATTTTCCAAAAGAATCCGCAAGGAGGCAAGCGGCGTCTTAAGCTCGTGGGACGCCGCCCGCAGGAAGTCCACCTTTGCCCGCTCCATCTCGGAAATATATTTGTTCTCCTTTTCCAGCGCATCTATTTTCTCCCAGAGCTGCGCGTAGACGCCATTGATCTGTTTTGCCAAAATCCCAATCTCATCTTCGCTTGTCACCGCAAAGTAAGCATCTTCCTTAAGCTGCTCCATGTCTTTTGTTTTCTCCACCATCTGAATCACCGGTTTCGTGATTTTCCGGGAGCACACATAGGCAAACAATACGGAAAACAACAGAGAAATCCCCATAACAACAGGAAACATCGTTTTCATGACTTCCTTTGTCTGACCGACAGGCTGCGCATTCGCCATCAGCAAAAGCTGCATTACTCTGCCGTCGCAGCTTACCGCCCGCGTCTCCTGAATCAGAATTGTCTCAAGCCCCGCCATGTCCTCCACGTCAATCTGCATTTGCGGTATCTGCTCTGTCATATCCGCGCCGCTGCCTTCCTGCGGCGTCTCACTGTCCTCTCCGTCCAGATACGCAACACGGACATAGAACCCCTGATAGTATTCCTCCGTATCGCCTGCCCTTAAAATAATGTTGATATTGTTGTACTCTGCGTAAGTCTTTAAGATTTCCTTTGCAGAATCAAAACTGACATCCTGCACCATATTTTTCAGGATCTCACAGCTTTTCTCCAACTGCCGTTCCATGTTATTCGTATAAAAAACCGGAAGGAACACATACAGTGACATATAACATACAACGATCATCACGCAAAGAAGGGACAGCGCAGAAAGAAATATTTTCGGAAAAAGCTTCATTTTCTTCATTGTTCTATCTTATACCCCACATTTTTCACGGTCACAATACAATCGAGATGCAATTTTTTGCGAAGGTTCTTGATATAGACATCCACCACGCGGTCATAGGGCGCTTCTTCCTGCCCCCATATCTGGTCTAAAATCTGCTCCCGGCTCAATGCCTGTCCCCTGTGGGCGAGCAGCACAGACAGCAGCTTTAGCTCCATGGGCTTTACGTCAACGTCCTTTCCCTCATAAGTCGCATGGTAACCGGAAAAATCCACCTCCGCTTCCCCATAACGCCACAGCCGGCATTCCTGATAATGACTCCGCATCAGCGCCTCGATCCGCTTTTTTAAGATCATCAGGGAAAATGGCTTGCTCATATAGTCATCTGCAAGCTCGTCAAAGCTTTGAATCTGGGTCTGCTCATCGCTCATCGCCGTCAGCATCAGCACCGGAACAGCGCTCGTTCTGCGTATTTCGCGCAAGACCTGTATTCCGTCCAGCTTTGGCAGCATGATATCGAGCACGATCAGATGAATTGTTTCCGTTTGAAACAGCCTTAAGCCCTCCGCGCCGTCCGCCGCCTCGTACACGCCGTATCCCTGTTCCCTCAAAAATTCTGCAACGCCCTCACGGATCAGCGCTTCGTCCTCAACCACCAGAATATTCATTTTTGTCTCCCCCTGCACCAGCAAACTACATTTTTATTCTTTTTTGCGAATTTCTTTTGTGTTTTTCTCGACGAGCTTCCTCGCAATCATGATCTGATGCCCGCAGCCTGTGCATTTGAGCCGGAAATCCGCTCCGACGCGCAGAACCTCCCACTCGCTGCTGCCGCAGGGATGCTGTTTTTTCAGGCGCACGATATCGCCTACTTCGTATTTGTCCATAACATACCTCCATTTTCTGATTATATTTTAAATGAGATCAGAGTCTTTCTTAATTGTGCTCATCTCCTAGCTGTTATATGTTGGTAATGCGTTCTGCAAACTACTTTTTTAGAATGTATAATACATAAAATTGTTATTTTTCTTAAATCCATAATCGGTGTACAGCAACACTCCCATATCAGACGCCGTGATCTGTACAACAGAGCAACCGTAATTCTTAGCTTCATTTACTACTTTATCAAGCAGTATTCTGGCAATTCCCTTCCTTCGGTATTCCTTTCTAACGTACATGCTTGATAACAAACCGATTTTCCCGGAAGGGCAGCTATAATAAGGCGGCTTTTCAACAAATGACATACCGCTTGTTCCTATGATTTTTCCCTCATCAACCGCCAGCCATGAGACAAATGTCTTGTCGTTTAAGTGCCTTGTGTAATAATCTTGGAGATTTGGTTTTAAATCAAATGTTGCTTCTGCTCCCTCTTCCTGTAATTGCTGCATTCTCATTTCGATAAATATGTCTAAATCCGCCTCAGCCAGCTTTCTGTATTCAATTGCCATATCATTACCTCCTCAAATAGCGATTTCTTTTCCAGAAATCCTTTCCCTATTATACATTTCGCAAATCAAGCGTTCCGATGTTCTGCAAATAGTAAATAATCGTCTTTTTAATGTCTGCTGTGCCATCCTGCATATCATTTTCAATCCAACCAGTAATTATATTCCATATTCCGCCAATATTAAAGAGAACAATGTATTGTGAAAGAATGGATGCTGCGCCAGCGTTCTGTTCCGGAATATTTCGGGTTATTTTCTTATGTTCAATCGGAAGAAGCTGGTTTAGCTTTAAGAGGATTAAGTATAACAAGTTGTTGTTCCGAAGCAAAAAGAGCAACTGGCGGTTGCTTTCACAAAATAAAAATATAATATCCAGCATTTGAATCAAAGAATATTCATCTTGCTCCTTTATAGCCTCCAGATACTGATACAAAATAGTGTCGATATAGGAATTTAATATATCGTCTTTCGAAAGAAAGTTCCGATAAAATGTTTTTCTTGAAATGCCCGATTCCAGTAATATGTGTTTTACGGTTATCTCACGATAAGGGTATTGTTTCATCAGACGCAGTAAAGTTTCCGTAAGTGCCTTTTTAGAACGCAGGGCACTTGGATTCTGTGATGGATTCATAAACTCCCTTTCTGACACTTATTTGCAAAATTGTGTCACTTACCTCATATGTCTTGTGACTGCTGTTTTCTCATTATATCATGAATCAGAGATTCATGAACGGCATTCGCCGCTCGCCGAACATGCCTGCATGTTCTTCTCGCTTGCGCTCATTGTATCATAGGGGCAAACATGACACAATAGTTTACTTTTTGAGAGGGGGAAATTTTATGGAAAAATATATATGGCTATTTCCAATCATATTTATGGTCCATGACATGGAAGAAATCATTGGATTCGGCATATGGCTTCAAAGAAACCAGAAAATGCTTGCAGAATATTTTAAGCTCTTGTGGTTGGGCGGATTTATCGCGTGCACACTGCATTTTATCGTTCACATCGGACAGTCAGTCTTTATCAGAAAGTATATTCCCGCCCTGATAACCAGCATGATTTGTTTGCCGATTAGCATTTGGATCATTTCAGAATGTATTTCTATATTAGAGTGCAAGACGGAGAAGATCGTATTATTCGATTTTATCGGAATAATCATTGTTTCGGTGAATGTGAAATTTGCACAGTCTCTCATAGGATTTTTTACAAAAAAGGCGGGGATAAATACAGATTCTTAAATATTTTCGATAAAAGCTACGGGTGACTATCGATAAACCCGATTATAGAACAATAAAAATGTTGTTTTCACTTGCTATTTCCGTTGCAATCGCTTATAATTATCTTACTTTCGTAGATATTCATTCTACTATATTTTCAACATGACTTCTATTTCAGAAGTTCTATTTATGCAGATTTTCTGCATCTGGCGAATCGCCATATATACCACGATCGAAACTATTTCAAAGGAGAACCTGCCTATGACAAACACGCAGATTGTAACTGCAAATCACAAACATCGCCCTCTTGAAGAACTGAATCTAATCGATGATTTTCTATTTCAGGAAATGCTGTCGCATGAAGATGGGGAAGAATTTTGCCGGATACTTCTTCGAACAATTCTAAATCGTCCTATCCGAAAGGTGAAAATCATTCCGCAGAAGGCAATTTCCGGCATTGATACAAACCATCATGGTATCCGTATGGATGCTTATATCGAAGAATTTTCCGACACACCTTTATCTCCTGAGGCGGTCATTACTGACTCTAATGTCATGCCCGACATCTACGATATGGAACCGAATAAGCAATACGAGAAACACACTCTACCACGGCGGATGCGCTACTATCACGGTATACTTGATACACAGTTTCTCTCTGCAGGTGCTGATTACGACAAGCTTCCCAACATAGTAATTATTACAATACTTCCATATGACCCTTTTGGCAGAAACCGTATGGTATACACTATCGCGAATCAATGTCTTGAGGATTCCTCTATTCCATACGATGACGGTGCCCGGAAAATCTTTTTGTATACAAAAGGCACTGCCGGAAATCCTAGTCAGGAACTGAAAGATATGTTAAACTATATAGAAGCAACAAGTGAAAAAAATGTAACAAACCCGGATATTGCAACCATCCACCGCTTTGTAGAAAAGCTTAAGCACAAAAAGGAGGTCGGCATTAACTATATGAAATCATGGGAACTTGAAAAAATGTACCGGAAACAGGGTCTGGCAGAAGGTATCAAGGCTCTGGTGACAACCTGTCAGGAACTTGGCATTTCCCAGAGTGAGACAACTTCCAAAATCATGCAGAAGCTATCTATCGAACAGGCAGACGCAGAAGATTACGTCCGCCGCTTCTGGCAGTAACTTCCCCTACTCTCCCGCTGCTTTCACAGGATGCCGGATGACCGTCTTTAATTTCTCCGGGGCGCAGCGGCGCACATCGCTTAGATAGATCTCATGATGCCGCCGCCCGTCCGTAAAATCAAGCTCATAACCCTGCGCTTTTACATATTCATCCATCTGACGGATGGTCGCTGGCTCATCATCGTAGGGTCCGATGTGCATACACTGCACGCACAGCCCTTCCGTAATGCTTAAAAATTCCACCTTCGAAAAATCTGTTTTCTTTTTCTGCGTTGCTTCCGCAACCGCCCACTCAAAGTCTGCCTTTGTCACAAATTCCGGCACACGGATCACGGAAATCCACTCGAAGGTCTCCTTGTGGGCATAATCGATCCCGCACACGTCTTCCCGCCTGTCGGTCCGGTCGGTTCGCGCCAAAGCATCCGCCGTATGCCGCGCACCCTGCCACCAGAAACCTTCCAGCGGCGGCACAACATAGTCGAAGTAGCCCTCGATCCGGTGATCTCCCTTATAGCTCATCTTAATCGTAAATGCAATTCCGTAAAGCAGACCAATCGCTTCCTTGTATGCGCCGCCCTCCTCGTTCGGATCTCCTTTCCCGCGCACCGCAAGGAACTTCATTGTGGGAATCTCCACAATCTCCGGTTTCTTCTTCGGCAGATAAAATTCTTTGTACTCTTTCTTGTAATCAAATGCCATCCCGTTCCTCCTGTCTGCGGTGTTCCGCAAGCATTTTCTCAAATTACTTCTCCGGCATCGTCGTCATGCAAAATATGCGTTCCCAAAATTCCCGCGAGATTCCACGGATCTTTTTCCACTGCCAGTCTGTAAAATTGCTTCGCTCTGTCCTTATTCCCCATCTTATACGCGATCAGCCCCATCAGCGCATAAGTGTCAGCGCTGATATGCTTCCTCTGGCGTTTTGCCAATGCTGCGGCGTATTCTTCTGCTTTCTTCCGGTTTCCCATGTAAATCCAATATATTGCCATCTGGATCGTATTTCGATCCGCAAATTCCAGATCGTCAACAAACTGTTCTTCCGGCGTCCGATTCCAGTCATCGGAATATGTTTCTTCCACAATTTTCATAAATTCCTTTGCATGGGCATTGGATTTATTTGTATTTCCTGCTTCAGAATATACCTGCATCAGCCGAAGGTGCATCAGATGATAGTCATTTTTTTCCCCCTTCAATACAAACGCGCTGATTGCCAGCTCATAATATTCTGCCGCATTAATCGGATCATTCAGATAATATTGATAGCACTCCGCGATTTTACGCGCACACGCATAATCCCATGTACTGTATTTGTGCTTTCTGAAATTTTCCTCCATTTTTCTTACTTCGGGCATATATTTCTTCATCTGTAGGGCAATTCTTTCCCGCTCATTATGACTTGCTGCCGCTCCGTAATTTAATTCCAATATTCCAAGCGCCCGCCGCGGAATCATCATGTCAATCTGCTCATACTGCGCCTGTGCTTTCGCCCACTGCTTCGAATTTCTATAAAGGTAAAACAGACACCAGCGGAATCTGCTGCCGGAAGCGCAATGTGCCTGAGCATCACGCCCTTTTTTATACCACGTTTCAGCCTGCGCGACAGCTCCCAGCTTCTCATAACACTCACCGATGCACTGATATACATCAAGATCCGATCTGTTCTTGTTCCTTTCTTCTGCGACCATTTTAAATATGTCTAAAGCTTCTTTATATCGATGCAGTCTCATCAGGGACAACGCCTTGTAGAAATAATGCTCCAAATTATATGAATTGTGTTCCGTCAGATACTCACTTACCTGTAATACCCTTCCCCACATATTTGCAGCCGCATATACCTTCTCCAGCACTCCATAGACTCTATTTTTCCCTGCTGCATTTCTTTCACCCGACAATTGAATATTCAGCGACAATAATGCTGCTTTCAGATAAATCCGGTTTCTTGTTTCCTGCAAAAGCTTTAAGGAAGACCCGCTTAATCTCCCATAGACCTCTCTGTCACCCGGATCTGCGGCAAGTATTTTCAAATCATAGCGAAATGCTTTTTTATACTCTTTCTTTCTGGAATAACAGGATGATAAAGCCCTGTAAACATCACATTCCCTGTAATGTCCTTCACATACCTTCTCCACCTCCAAAAGAGTCTTTATTGCTACATCTGTAAGTGATTCATAAAGAGCCGCCTGATACCCGCACATATAGAGATATTCTATATCGTATTCATGCTCAAGCGCCAATTTGGCGTATTTATACCGTTCCCCTTTTTGGCGTTGAAGCTCTCCGGGAATAAAAAACTGCCTCTGGTAATATGCCTCCGCCAGGATATGCGCAGGAAATTTCTCCGGTTCGCGGAAATTCCCTTTTTCCAGATCATCAAGGCATTTTGCGTACAACCCAGGGTCCGGAAAACCAAAATCCAGCTCCGGTTCATCCCAACAATCCTCTTCTTCCAAGCCGCTTTCCTCTTCCTCCGAGCCGCTTTCCTCTTCCTCCGAGCCGCTTTCTTCTTCCCCCGAGCCGCTTTCCCCTTCCTCCGAGCCGCTTTCTTCTTCTTCTAAATCGCAGTCTTCCTCATATTTCGCGTAATATTCATCCTCACGGCGGCTCGCCTCATGACATCTCGCCAGCGCTTCCTGCATCTGCGCCACCATCTGTATTGCCTCAAGGTACAATGAGATATCTGCACAGTCTATATTTCCCTCATGCTTCACATACTCCAATGCAGCCTCATAAGCTGCTCTCATGCATACGAACTCGCTTAATTGTGCTTCCTGCTCCTGCAAGGTCATGATTCTTTTGTGGTAAACCATCTGAATGATCGATTTATCTAAGGTCGGTTTCATACCGAAACAGGAAAATGCATCTTCCACCCTTATACACGTATCCATATATTTTATCCTCTCATTACTCTGCTATCCGGTAATGTCCCTCGATTTCTCCCCATATTTCCAGAATATCTTCTTCATAGGAAGCCTGAATCGGATTTGCATTGTGCAGGACGAACGGTATTCCCTTCTTATTTCTGTGCTCCGAAACAATCCCGATATGCCCTTCCCATATGACGATATCCCCCGCCTGCCATTCTTCTATTTCCGTAATGTCTGTCGTCAAAGGTATCGCCGTATGCGCAAAGTATATTTTCAGATTCTTTACCCGGCGAAAATCAATGTACGGATCAGGCTGCTCGATCTCATAATCTTCCCGGTGACTTAAAATGTCCTCGTTCACCAGCCACATGAGATCATATCCCGCACCCTTCATGGCATTTGCGACAACGTCCGTGCACACGCCATATTCATCATTTGAATACCCGGTTTCTGCGTAATATTTGCTTTTATACTTTGGCTTTGTATCTAAATACTCGTGCGCAGAATTTAAAATATCCGTCTGATCATCTATGCCGTCCCCGTCCTCGTCGTTCTGACTGACATATGCCGTTATCCCAAAATCCTCGTTCGTATATTTCCGATGCGGGATATAGTTAAAACGGTATAACACATAAATTCCCAACAGCAGCACGATCAAAATTGCCGCGCACAGTAAAATTTTCTTTTTTTGTTTCATTTACATCGCCTCATTTATCATTTTCTCAAATTTCTTTTCCGATAAAATCTCGTTTGTCATGTAGCTTCCATTATAAAACAGACAAAACGTAGTAACCGGAGCGGGCGCGTCCTGTGCCTGCTCCGCTGACTCAAACCGGATTGCCGAAAACGCCGCACCGTTTCGCGCAGCGATCTCCGCGAGCAGCGGTACATATTTTGCTGTAAACGGACACTGGTGCGTATAATATAAAACATATCCCGCTGTTTCGAGCTTCGGATGCTTCGCCCTTTCCCTAAAATGCGGTGTCTCCGCAGCCGCATCAAACGGCAGATACATCAGTTCAAAATAAGGCTCCGCCGTATCCGCTGTCCGAAAGCCCTTATATTTCAGGTACTTCGGATCAGAAAGAAACGCCATCTTTTTCCTTGCGGACAGGATGACCAGTCCCTTTTTCCTTTGTGCCCGGGCATCACAGATACAGGCATCAAGCAGCAGATTGGAATAGCCCTTCCCCTTGTATTGCCCGGATACCCACAGACAATCAATATACATATATCCTGCCGCCTCAATCGGCGCCCACGCCTTTTCCGCCGGGATATATTCGATAAAGCACTTGCCCCGGACATTCAGCTTTTTAAATACAAGCCCATTCGCGAAACGTGCTTTCATCCATTCCTTTTTCGCCCGGACCCCAAGTCCTGCCTGCCCGCCGTCACTGTCTGCAATCGCACAGCAGATGTGCTCCTTTTCAATATTTTCCGCTGTTACATTGATTAATTCCATAGGATATCTCCTTCCATGTATCTGCCCCGGAAACTCCTTCCTCTTCTGTTTCATGATACGGACAGACCACGTTCCGTTTTTTGTATCTTAACAGATAAATCCTGACATCCTATGTCATATTTTCTCTTCTTCTGCTGCTTTGGCGGTCTTTCAGACTTTATTTTTCTCGTAAATTTTTCTTGCCTGCTCCGCTAAGACCTCCCGCAGATATTCCGGCTCGACCACTGTCACGTCGCACCCAAAGGACAGCAGATAATTTACAAGCCACACATCCTCCGGCATCCGGCTTCTCACAAGGATTGTTCCGTCTTCCTGCGGTGTGATCTGACTTATATCAAATTCGTCATAGACCCGGTATGCTCCCTCTCTGGAAAAACGAAGTACGATGTCGCAGAGCCTTGCTTCCCCTCCGTCCTTTTCCTTGGGAAATGACATCGGCACAAATACCTCTGCAAACATTGTCGCCTCAGCAATCCTGCTGATTTTAAAGACCCTGAAATCCTGCCTTTCCATACAATACGCCTTGACATACCAGTTGCCCGATTTGCATAAAAGCTTTAAAGGCTGAATTTTTCGCCGCTTCACGCTGCCGTTTGCCCCGGCATAGAGGATTTCAACGACCCGGTGCGATAAAATGGCGGTTTTCAATAATTCAAATTTTTGCTCCTCCCACGGAGCGCAGCCCCATTTCGAAAAATCTATCTCCACCCAGTTCTCCGGCTGTATGCCAAAAAGGGCGGACAGCTTTCTTAACACGTCGCCTTCCGCCTGTTCTATCACCGCAAGATTCTGTATCGCGTCCAGTATCGTCCGCTTTTCTGCATTTGAAAACAGCGCCTTATCCAGAACGAAGTCTTCCATCAGCCGGACACCGCCGCCCCGTCCCTGCTCTGCATAGACAGGGATTCCCGCCTCGCTTAAGGCGTCGATATCCCGGTAAATCGTCCGGACCGATACCTCGAATTTTTCTGCCAGTTCCGCCCCGGTCGCCTGCCCCTTTTCGAGCAGGTAATATAAAATATGAAATAAGCGGCTTTCCTTCATTTTACCCTCACACCTCAATCTGCCCGAAGACCTCGCCAAGCCCCGCCTGAATCAAGAGGTCAGCCCGCGCATCCATCGGCGTCGTCGATTTGTTGATGAGCACCAGCTTGTTCCCCCTGTAATAATCGATCAGCCCCGCCGCCGGGTAGACCGCAAGCGAAGTTCCCCCAATAATGAGCATGTCCGCATGACTGATGTAAAAAACTGCATCCTCCAAGGTCTGCTGATCGAGTCCCTCCTCGTAGAGTACGACATCCGGCTTTATTTCTCCGCCGCACTCATCACAGAGCGGAACTTTTGTGTTCGAATTAAGGATATATTCCGCATCAAATCC
This sequence comes from Roseburia sp., assembly GCA_017937095.1. Taxonomy (GTDB): domain Bacteria; phylum Bacillota; class Clostridia; order Lachnospirales; family Lachnospiraceae; genus Roseburia. Next base: position 219,992 of record JAGBEG010000004.1, read on the forward strand.
TTTCCCGCATTTTCTACAATAATTCCGGTGCACGCTGCCATGGAGTTCTAAGACCTTTTTGCTTCCTGCTTTCTGATGGAGCCCGTCGATGTTCTGCGTGACGACTGCCTTTACCTTTCCCGCCGCCTCAAGCTCGGCGAGCTTCTTATGCGTCGTGTTCGGCTCTGCGGTAAGACAGAGCATCTTATCACGGTAAAAACGATAGAACTCCTCCGTATTTCTCATATAGAAGGAATGGCTCAGGATCGTCTCCGGCGGATAATCATATTTCTGGTTATAAAGCCCGTCCACACTGCGGAAATCCGGTATTCCGCTCTCCGTCGATACGCCTGCGCCGCCGAAAAATACGATGTTGTCCGATTCCTTTACCATTTGTAAAAACTGTTCGATATTTGTCATGGTGCACGCCTCCCTTTTCTGTTTATTATAACAGGCAATCAGTTTTTCAGCATCATAAAAATAGGAATAGCCGGAGTATTAAGTAGTACGAACTACATTAATTCTTGCTTTTGCATAATAAAACTATTATAATAATGAACTATAAAGTTCGTAGAAAGGAGCTGCTTATAAACATGAAACTAGATATTTCTTATGAAGCTGCAAAAATGCACCACTTAAAGCTGCAACAGACCTCCTCTGCTTACACAGAAATCACACTGCCTTCTATTCAAGGAAGTAATACTCCGGCATGCAACGAGGCAGAGACAATCCGGAGCGAGATTATAGACTTACTGTCACAATATTCCTCTGTAGCTGCCAGAGATGCGGAGCATATTGAATTACTTGCAAGCTATTTTAAAGAAACAGACGAGTACCATAAATCAAAAATATCAACATTTCTATGAGGTCTCATATGGATAAAACACAAAAGCAGCAGGAAATACACTGCACCTTTTCCCAGAAAATACAGGAACTTCAAAGGCAACAGGATGATGTACAAAACAAACAGCGGCAGCTTTCGGAAGCACAGGATGAATTTTGTGATTTTCGCACTGAACTGCAAATCCTAATAGAAAATATAAAAATATCATATGGCGAGGCGCATGCCAATTGGCTGTATGAATATGAACAAGAACTTTCAGACGAATATCGTAAAATAGAAGCGAAATACGTCAATGAACGCGAAGCGTTAGAACAAGAGCGAAAACGACTCTATCAACTTGAAGATAAATATTACAAAGAAAAGGAACAACAACTCATACTTCTGGACAAAGAATAAGGATACATAGGTGAATACAAATGGGAATTGAAATATATCCACAAACACTAAAAAGCTGTCTTTCGACTGTCAATCTTGAATTACAACAAATATTGGAAGCGACTACTCTGTATAAAAATAGTATTGAGGCATTTATTGGAGAAGAAAATCTGACCAGTATTGCCTACGGCAGCGAAAAAGATTACATGCGCTGGGGGCATCTGCCCGCTATACAAGCACAGGTTTCTGCCATCCGCGCTTACGCAGATGCAAATCAAAAACATATTTTCTTGATTGATGCTTATCTATCGGGCGAATATTATTTAAACGAAGATATCTTGCAGGAGCAACTCCTGCGTGTCCAACAGATGCTGCAATGGGCGCTGCTCTTACAGGCGCAGGGTGTATATGAGATCTTAGACCGCCTGCGATTGGAGCTGCAACGCAAATTAGACAATCTATACGAATTTGCGTACGCATCTGCTGGGATTTATACAGCAATGCGAACAAACCTTGACCTTATGGTAAGCCTTAGTGCTGTAGTGACAAATACAGTCTACAAATCCGATACAAATACCTATTTACGTCCAACAAGCTCTGGGAAAGAGAAGAAAAATACACCGGCAACGATGACGAAACAAGAGTTTTCTAATATCATGACGGAACAATTCGGCTTCGACAAGCGCACTGGAGAGATTATGTATGATGTCTATATGGCAATACAGAAAGAGTATGAGGATAAAACGCAGCAGGAGCGGGATTGGTATTTTGCAAGAGCGTTGAGTCAATTGGGGGATTATAATTCGAAAAAAGCAAATATTGGTCCCGTGAAAATAGAAACGAACGCATGGAGAAAAGGTGCAGGATGGGTATATAAATATGACGAAGAGGAGTCCTACTTCTGTAATACATTGGGTCTAAGTGAGAATGATTACACGTATCTCCGCTATATGCTCCGACTGCAACACTTTATAACAAGTAAGCCTGAAGATTATAGTTATGGTGCTCTCCTCTACTTATGGGCATACGATCCATCCGATTTTGCAAGTTGGAAAAAAAATATGGAGACTGCAACAGGAACCGAATTAAGTGATATAGCATATGTAAAAAAGTATAAATTGTTATATGATCAACTTAAAGACAACGGCGACTGCTCCCATATGTTCTACACTATCTCCGCAAATTTAATTGACAATGGTCACAAAGTTGACAACAGCTGGAAAAATATTGGCGCACCAGATTTATCCTGGTCCAATGCCGATGTACGCAAAGATATTACCGGATGGCTCGGGGATGCTGTCTATCTGGGTGACGAAAACCAAACGTCCTTTGGAACCGATGACTACATCGCCGATTTGGATGCGGATAACCTTGCTCACCGTTGTTTGACAGACAACGACCTCTTAAGTAGTATGCAGGACTATTATACCAATATATCGAATGGAAATGCGGATGAAGTGCGCACAAGGGAATTTTTAAAAAACAATTCCTTTGAAGATGTTGAGAAAACAATTTTTGATATTATATCATGCAATGATGCCAACAAGGACGGTTTCGTCAACACTATTGATTTAAAAGAAAATAGCGTCTACTCTGACACTTATGACTTTCTCATGAAACTGAAAAAATACCAAGATAATAAATAAGGGAGTAACTATGAAAAAAAGAAAACATATTCTATTATCTGCTATTTTACTTATCATACTTTTCTTAGCAATTGCATGTATAATTTATATAAAAGGGAGAACTACAATGGATAAAATTTTCTTTGCAGCAGCGACCTATAACTTCAAAACTTTTAATCAAGTACCGGAACTTGATCCTGTTTCTAATGAAGACACTGCACAATTTGAAAACTTTGGCGGAATGAGTATTCGGTATAAGGAAGAATACCTTTCAAACGGAATTACTGCAAAACTGTTTATTCCTGCTGAAGAAAAACAGAAAAACATTCAAATTCATGCTACAATGGATATTTCTAATACCACAATTATTATTATGGACATAACTTACAACGATACACAACACACCCTCACTTATGAACCGATTTCTGTTTCTTACTCCCACAAAGACACCTTATTGGTCGAGCATTATTTTGATAGTGAAAGCATCATGCGCTTTCTGTGGGAAAACGACGTTACCAAACAGGATATTTCTGATTTCCAAGACTACATCCTCTATGACGTTGTTGTCAAAACATGGACAGACGCTCATAACGAAGATTTTGAAAAAGAACGGGAAAAGGTAGAATGCATGACAAAAATCGACAATACTTTCTCTTTTCCCGAATAACTCCTAAAACGCAAACATCAGAAACAACACCAGCCACGTTTTCTTAATGTCTCTTCCAACCACAAGATACGCCACGCCAAACAGGAAACCATAGACAAGCCCGTTCAATCCCGTTACAAGGCTTCCCTTGGTAAAAATGTGCGCCAGACCCCAGGTCAGCCCGCAGATGATTCCGCCATACGGGATGTCTCGCTTTTTAAACACTGTCTCGCAAAGCCTCTGTCCGAACACGACAATCAGCATAAAAAGCACCGTCTCAAACGCATAATAAACATACTGGAACACAAACACCGGAAGCGTCTTATTTTGAAACTCTTTTAAAACCTTAAAACCACCCCAGTCAAGATAGTTGATCCCAATCGCAACGACAACACAGCAGACGGCTACAATCCACTGCCAGAGCTTCATCGGCTCGCCCTTTTCCATAAGAGAAAACCCGCAGCTTTTTTTCGCGTCATGTCCAACCCAGAGCGCCACCAGCCCCCACGTTACACAGGTGATCGTCCAATGCAGAATGTTCTGTGCCGTTGTCCATTCCTGCATCGGCGCGCCATAAATCATCGGCTCAATCAAAAACGCCCACAAAACCTCTAAGCCAAGACCGCCGAACGCTGTCATTGCCAGCCAGAAATAATTCCATCCCAGTTTCTTTGTCGTATTCATTTCCATAACTTACCTCCTGATTCGTTGTCCATTACCCGCTCCACTGCGGCGCGGACTCTCCGTTGCTCTGTTTCTGTTTTTTGTTTCTGTTACTTTGCAGCTCCCGTTTCTGTTACTTTGCAGCTCCTGCTTCCCTGACCTCCTGCAACAGGCGGTTCGCCTTCTTTATCTCAAAATAAAGCGAAATGTAGTACACTGCCGCCGCAATCACATACGGCACTGTAAATGACCAGAACATATCACGGTATGCATCCTCATGCAGCTCCACAAAAAAACCTGAAATCCATATCACAAGCATGACTGCTGCAATCAGCACCACATACTGTCCCGCCATTACTGCAATCAACGGAAAGCGCTCCAGCCGGTAATGCTGTGAAAGTACGAATGTTCCCAGCGCGGAAAATCCAAACATCAGCAGCAGATTTTCCTGATCGTTGCCAAATATCCCCCCGAAAACCGCTTCTACGACAATTTTACCAAGTACCAGACAGGTAAAAACCACGCATATTGTCGATAAAAAATTGCTTTTATCTATCAGCTTCATTGTCTCTCCTCCTTTTTCTGTTTTAAATACTCCATGAACTCTTTCTTGAACGCCCGGGAAAGCACGAGCCGTTCCCCGTTTTCCAGTGTCAGATGCATCCGCATGTTAAGATCCGGCACAATTTTTTCAATATGGCTCATATTTACCGCAGCAGCCTTCCCGATCTGAAGAAATCCGCTCTCCTGATACCGGGCAAGAAAACTTCGCAGCGTCTCGTCGATTTCCCAGACTCCCGACTTCAAATACGCAAAACAGTGACGCTCCACGACCTCCACATAATAAATTTCGTTCAGATACAGCCGCCGCTGCTCCCCCTCGCTCCTGCCGTAAAGTACCTGCTCCGCTTCCAGAAAGGACATCAGATTCGTAATCTGTGCGTTCTTTTCCCGGTAGTAGACGTCAACGCGATCCTCCCGAAGCGCTTCTTCCTGATAGTAATTGATTTTCATATGCTCCCCTTGCTCCTCGATTTTCCTAAGTCCGCAGTGCGCGTTCGATTCCGCAGTGCACACTCGATTCCGCAGTGCGCACTCGCGAGCAAAGCTCGCTCGCGCGGCAGCTCTGCTGACGCTTGGGCTATTCGCCCTATCAATCCGCAAAGAAACAAATATTCCCGTGCAAGCACGGATATTTGTTTCTTCACGTCTTGGCACTGCTCATTGCTTATGTGGACATTATACCAATTATTGCTTTTCGCACAATAGGTTTTCGCGTATCCTGCATCTTAGGCATACATGACCTGCGATTTTTACTTTTCTGATTGATATACACACCGAAAGAATTTTTCAAGAATAGGATTCAGTTCTTTTGCATTGCGCATAGGGAAGTCGTGATTTGCACCTTGTAACGTGATCGTCTTGCACCTCGAATTTTCGGAAAGCAATGCAAGAGAGACTTTCATATCTCTTGTCTCCCTGCTGCCGCAAATCGCCAACATGGGAATGTCTGCTGTTTTATATTCAGGAAGCTTTGACAAGTCTAATGTATTAATAAAAAAAGCTCGGTACGCCTGTGAGGTGATTTTCCTTGCATATTCCGCCATATAATTCCTCTGCTCCGCCGTGTATCGCCAATATTTTCCCTGAAGACGCACTTACCATTTCCAGTGAAGCATTTTTACAGATAATTCGGAAGCAGAGCAATACATTTGAATGGTTTTGGGTCTGGGGTTTACCCATGCGCTTAAGAATACAGCGAAATGAAACCGCTCGGGCTTTCTGCTTACAAGCATTATTGCAATCTGTGCTCCCAGAGAATGACCGATCACACCGATTCGCTCTTTATGTAAACTATCAATCAAAGCAAACAGTTCTTTTATGGTATTTTTCGGGTCATATATTTTATTAGCCGCCTTTCCTGCTCCCGGCAGATGCGGCACGATAAGGTGATATCTGTCAGCGAAATCATATTGCTGGCAAAAGGTATCCAGCGTACCTGCTCCATGTAAAAGCAATATCGTTGGATTGTTTATACTCCCGTATTCATCGTAATGCAGCATGATTATTTACTCCTGTAATGAAATCCTCTATTTCTCGGTTTACCTGTTCCGGATTATCCCCGTTCGCAAAATGCTTTGCTTTCTTTATAAAATGCAAAGGATAACCCGTTTGTTTCGCCCATTCCTTACAATATGTTCTGACTTTTCCTGTGCTGTCCTTTTCTCCTACAAGTATCAATACAGGAAACAGAAATGCGGCATCTTTATTTTCTCTGGAAAAGTATTCATATGCCACCCGCATTTGTTCGATAATTTCTGCTTTTGAAAGTGGTCCTAGCATAGACATCATTTTTTGATAAGAATACCTGCTCATAGATACTGACCATGCCATACTTTTTCGCAGGATATTTGCAGGAAAACATTCTGCCATCGGAGCGGCTTGCTTCAACCACCACAAATCCGACCTGGAGTAATAACGCAGACCTAATGGCGTTGTGTCTAATGCAATCAATCCTTTCACCATATCAGGATACATAGCGCCAAAATGCTGGCTTGGATAACCGCCCATAGACATCCCCACGAAAAACGCTTTTTTAATGCACTCTGTCTGTAAAATATCGTGCAATATTTCTGCCGTATCCCGATAGGAGAACTCATCATAGGGTCTTGACAATCCATGCATGGGGACATCCCAGAGAATTATCGTATAATGCCCTGCAAAATATTCTACCTGCTTTTCAAACATTGTATGGTCTGCCGTTACCCCATGCGTAAAAACAATACAGTCCGCCGCACTCTCTTTTTTGTCAATCCAATAATGTACCGTCCCGCCTTTTGCAGAAATTGTCCTGTGCTGCATTGGATTTACACCCCCTTTTTCGTATAAATCTTTTTCCAAAGATCAATTAAGTCAAGAAACTCCCGCTCAATTTCATCCGGGATAACACGGTCCAAACGGTATTTTTTCAACATATACCCGTCGACTGCATAGAAAATTTCATCATACATCATTTCCAGATTCATATCGTCCCGAAATTCCGACAGATCCATCTTTTCAAATACGATCCTTTTGCTTGCGTTGCTGACGTCGGAATAATTTTCCTGAATGACTTCCTGAATTTCCGGGATGGTCTCGTAATATGCCCTCAACGAAAACGCGTACATATACGGGTAATCACGCATCAGAGCACATTTTGACAACAAACTTCTCTTGAGCATTTCAAAAAAATCGTTTGTTTCCAAAGTGTTATATTCTCTAACCGCTTTTCTTGTCATCTCAATGGCGTTCGACCACAGGTACATATATAATTCCTTTTTGTTTCCAAAGTAATGAAAGAGCAATGCTTTCGAAATACCGCCTTCATCCGCGATTTCTGACATAGGAGCTTTCCTGTAGCTGTTCTGAGAAAACACCTTATATGCGGCATTTATGATCCGTTGCTGTTTTTCCAACGGGAGTTTAAAAAACTTGTCGTTCATCTTACAATCTCCTTGTTGACCGTATCGGTTAATATTGGATATAGTATAAATCCGTTGACCGTTTTTGAGAAGATACCCGATAGGATTCATTGCCTGGAAAATAGTATTAAACGATGGCAGACGGGTTGAAATGGCAGACAGACGCACACGAAAAACAGCAGCAACCATTCTCATGATTACTGCTGCTAATAAGTTGCGGGAACAGGATTTGAACCTGTGACCTTCGGGTTATGAGCCCGACGAGCTTCCAGACTGCTCCATCCCGCGCTGTTTGTTGACATAATGTATTATATCCCTTTTGTACCGACTTGTCAAATCCTTACTTTCACACTCTGATACGCTATTGACAATATCTCCTACATTGTGCGGAAGATATGCCTTTCACCCATACATTTACCTCGGCATTCTGTGCACAATATCGCCCCCGGCGACCATACGCAATTGCCTCGACAGCACGTGCGCAACGCCGCCCTTCCGGCGCTGCAGAAAGTATCGCCATCCGGCGCGCTCAGTCCTCGAACAACGGTGTGGAAAAGTACCGCTCCGCCGTGTCCGGGAGCACCGTGACTACCGTTTTGCCCGGTCCGAGCACTCTCGCAAGCTTCCTCGCCGCCGCTACATTCGTGCCGCTTGAGATACCGCACATAATGCCTTCCTCCGAAGCCAGCGCCTTCGACGTAGAAATCGCCTCTTCATCTGTGACGATGCAGATTTCATCATAGATGCTCTGATTCAGAATATCCGGGATGATACCGTCGCCGATTCCCATCTGAATATGCGTACCGATCGAACCGCCGGAAAGAATTGCCGCATGTTCCGGCTCCACCGCCCAGATCGTCATATCCGGGTTCTTCTCCTTTAGCACCTCGCCGATTCCGGTGATTGTACCGCCTGTTCCGATGCCGGAGCAGAAACCGTGAATCGGTCCGTCCACCTGCTCTAAGATTTCCAGTCCGGTCTGGCTTCTGTGCACCGCCGGATTTGCCGGGTTCTCGAACTGCTGCGGAACAAACACGTCCGGATTCTCCGCCGCCATGCGAAGCGCGGTATTTAAACATTCCTCGATGCACGCGCCGATATTTCCGTCGTCATGAATCAAAATGACCTCGGCGCCGTAATGCTGCACAAGCTTTCTGCGCTCCTCACTGACAGAATCCGGCATAATGATGACCGTCCGGTAACCGCGCACTGCGCCTACGAGAGCAAGACCGATTCCCTGATTGCCGCTGGTCGGTTCCACAATGACCGTGTCCTTCCCGATCTTCCCCTGTCTCTCTGCCTCTCTGATCATATTATATGCGGTTCTCGTCTTAATAGAACCTCCAACATTAAGTCCCTCAAATTTTACAAGAATCTCGGCGGCATTCTCCTCTGCCAGATGATTTAGCCGGATCAGCGGCGTATGTCCCATTGCTTCTAATATATTATTGTAAATCATTTTCTTTTCCTCCTAAAAATGAAATGTAAAATTCGGGCATCCTTCCTGCCGGAGACTCCTACATGTACTTCGCCAGTACAACACTCGCCGCCGTTCCCGCGAACGTTGCAATCAATGCGCCTACAAGCGTATATCTACTTTTCTTGACCTTCGCAGTCATAAAATAGACCGACATCGTATAAAAGATCGTCTCCGTACTGCTCATCATGATGGACGCCATCCGCCCGAGCAGCGAATCCGCGCCGTACTCCTTATAAATATCAAGAAGCAGCCCTGTCGCCGCGGAGGAAGAGAACATCTTCACCACCGTGACCGGAAGAAGCTCCGGCGGAAATCCCAGATATTTCGTAAAATGACCGCATATCTGCGAAAAAAACTCCAAAAAACCAGAGGCCCGCAGGATTCCGACTGCCACCATCAGTCCGATTAACGTCGGCATGATGCCTATGACCGTCTGAAATCCGTCTCTGGCCCCTTCGATAAATTCCTCGTAAATATTCTGCTTATTCAGCAGACCGTAACCGACAATACCGAAAATCAGAAGCGGTATCATCACGTCCGACAAAAACATCATCACTTTCATAATGCACCCGGCTTGCGCTCTTAGTACATTATATTGGTAAAAACAGGCGAATATACTTACTCGATGCCATTCGCAAGCTTCTCATACTGTGCCTGCGGCATCGGTTTTGCAAAGTAGTAGCCCTGAATATAATCACAGCCGAGATTCGTCAGCAGATCGACCTGTTCCTTCTCCTCGACGCCCTCCGCGATAACTGTCATATCAAGGGATTCCGCCATCTTTATGACCGCCTCGATAATCTTCGCGCCCTTCTCTGCGGTATTGCCCTTAGAGAAAAACTTCATGTCAATCTTAAGAACATCAAGGTCAAGATCCTTTAAGACGTTAAGCGACGAGTAACCGCTGCCGAAATCATCCATCAGAATCGTAAATCCGGCTTTATGTAAATATTTGATCGCGCTCTGAAGCGTTCTCGCATCCTCAGAAAATACGCTCTCCGTCAATTCCAGATGCAGATACTTCGGCGGTATCTTATATTTCTCAACCAGATTGATGAGCGTCTCCAAAAACTGCGGGTTGTAAAGATTTACCCGGGAGACATTCACCGAAATCGGCGCGGGCTCCCTGCCCTCGTCAAGCTCCGCGCGGATGAACTGACAGACCTTCTCCCAGACATAATAATCCAGCTTGGTGATAAAACCGTTTTTCTCGAATACAGGAACAAATTCATCCGGCGGTATCAGCGTACCGTTGGGTCTCTGCCAGCGCACCAGCGCCTCCGCTCCATGCGGGCTCATATCCTCAAGATCATACTTGGGCTGGAAATAGACGATGAACTGCTCCTCCTCCAGAGCGGTGTCCATCTCATCAATAATATGCTGCTCCTGTATGAGCCTGTCGCTCAGTTCCTTTGTATACAAAACGTCATGCACCATGTACTGATTCTTACACTGCGCCGCTGCAAGCGCCGCGTTGTCGTGCATGATCGCAACATCCATATCGCGGTCCTCAATGAGATAAATACCGGAACAGGTCTCCAGATAATAGTGTACCTGATGCCCTTTGATTTCCCCACGGATACGGTTTAAAATCCGATGGATATCGTCACTGCTGTCATATGGCATACAGATTCCGAAAATATCTGCGCCGATTCTGCCGAACGTTCCTTTTCCGTATTCCTCCATCGCCCCGCGGATCGCATTTGCGACAATCCCAATCAGACGGTCTCCCTCTCTCGAACCGTAGAACGCATTGATCATGCGGAAACGATCAATGTCAAAATGAATAAACGCGAACTGCTGCCCCGCGCCGTGATCCAGCATATCTCTTGTCATCTGATAGAACTTCAACTGACTGTAGACACCTGTCAGTGAATCATACTCTAAGAACCTCACCTTGCTCTTCTCAATCGCATTGCGCACGCGAAACCGGATAATCTCCCGGTGAAACTCCTTTGGAATGAAATCCCACGCGCCAAGCTCCAGACATCTGCACTCATTGTCGGAGTCATCATTTGTCGTTGATACGATGACCGGAATGTAACGGTACTCCTCTATCTTACGGTATTCCTCCAGAAACTGGAATCCGTCCATGACCGGCATGACAAGATCCAGAATAATCAGCGCTATATGCTCGTTCTCACGGGAAAGGATGTCAAGCGCTTCCTTTCCGTTCTCCGCTTCCAGAATAAAATATTCGTCCTTTAGTATCTCCTCGAAGGCTGCCCGGATTAATTTCCCGTCGTCTACGACCAGAATATGATTTCTTCTTCCCATACGCTCACCGTCTTTCTGAAAAACAACGCTGGTACTTACTCTCTATACCTATTATAAGTGGTTTCCAATGATTCATCAATGATTTTTTACTTTGCAGAAGATGACTGCCGCAAGCGTACTGCATATCGTTGCGAGCAGTCCCGGACCTACAATCGCCGCCGGATTCACGCTCCCGTACTGGCTGCGGTAGGCGATGATATTGACCGGAATAAGCTGCAAGGAGGAAATATTGATAATCAGAAACGTGCACATTTCATCCGTGGCTATGTCCGGCGCCCGTTTGGCGGATATGCCCTGTTTTTTGCATTTCTCGAGGTTCAATTCCTGCAGCGCTTCCATCGCCTTAAGCCCCGCCGGAGTTGCCGCCCAGCCAAGCCCGAAAATATTGGCGATCATATTGGTCGCAATATATTTATTTGCAATATGCCCCTCGGGAATCCCGGGAAACAGAAACCGCAGGACGGGGCGCATCCTTCTTGACAGCCCCTCAATGATGCCGGATTTCTCCGCAATTTTCATCAGCCCCACCCAGAACGACATCACGCCCATCATTGCGATACACAGGGTCACCGCCTCTTTTGCCGAATCGAGCGCCGCCGTGGTGAGCTCCGGCAATGTCCCGTGAAATGCGGCGAAGACAACGCCGATTAATATCATAAAAGCCCAGAGATAATTCATTTATTGCTCCGTTCCAAAGCATAGAAATGCTTCATTTTATTTGATACATATATATTCATGAAAATTTGAATAATTACGTTTTCTGTGTCATATGATATGCTAATTCGTCCGTGTGCAAAGCGCGTTCCTGCGGTAATGCCGTATGCTCTCCCGTGGCAGTGCGGTATGCTTTTCCACATCGGTGCAGCAGCGTTTTGCACACACTTATATGAGGTGTTTTTTTGAAACAGAATCATTCGAAACGTACCGCGGTTGGTACGATCCTTCTCCTTTTTACCCTCTGCACCTTTTTGCTCTGCTCCTGCGCGCTCCCTTTTGGCGGCGCATCCGGCGCGCGGGACGATAGCGCATCGTCCGGTTTTTCGGACAGCCAGACCTCCGGCTTAAGCAGCGATAAATCTGCCGGGGATTTCGATTCCTTTCTCGAAGCATTTTTCCGCTCGGAGGTGCAATCGAATACGATCAATCTTCATTTTACGCTTTCCAATCCGGAAAATTACGGCATCACGGAAACCCCGATCACACTCGGCGTGATCTCAGACGAAGCAGTCCAAAAATCGCACGCCTCCCTTGAGAATACTATTTCTGCGCTGGAAAGCTACAACTACGACTCGCTTTCTCCCAAACAGCAGCTCACCTATGATATTTTGTGCGATTATCTGCAAACAGAGCTTTCCGCCTCCGACCTGACGCTCTACGATGAAATTCTGCGCCCGTCGACCGGAATCCAGGCGCAGCTCCCCGTCCTCTATGAGGAATACCGCTTCTACGACAAGCAGGATATCGAAGATTATCTGGCGCTTATCGCCTTAACGGACGACTATTTTTCCCAGATCATAGATTTTGAGAAGGAAAAAGCGCATGAAGGGCTTTTTATGTCCGACTTTGCGTGTGATACAATCATCTCGCAGTGCGAGACCTTTGCCGCCAACCCGGATTCCCATTATCTGATTCTGACCTTCAATCATAAGGTCGACGCCATGACAGAACTGACCGATTCCGAGCGGGAGCAATACAAAGAAAAGAATGCCGCGCTTGTAAAGGAGCATATTCTCCCCGCTTATGAGAATCTTGCATCCGCGCTCACGGAGCTGCTTGGAAGCGGCAAAAACGATCAGGGACTTTGCTATTTTCCGGACGGAAAAGAATTTTACGAGTATCTGGTCTATCACAATACGGGAAGCTCTTCGGACGCAAAAGAGCTTGAAACGCGGATCAGTGAAACGAGAACCACCGATCTCACCGAGGCTGCACTGCTTCTGGCGGAACACCCCGAACTGAAGTCCGCCGGAAATGACGCCACCTTAAGCGGTATGGACTGCATTGCGACATTGAATGTCCTGCAGGACGCCATGCTTGAGGATTTCCCGGCGGCGCCCGATACGGAATTTACGGTCAGCTACATCGACGAATGTATGGAAGACTATATGGCTCCCGCCTTCTACATCACCGCGCCGATTGACAATTACGAGAAAAATTCCATTTTTATCAACGCGTCAACGGACTCCACGTCGATGCGCTATTTTACAACACTTGCGCACGAGGGCTTCCCCGGTCACCTCTATCAGACCGTCATGTCCTACGAAGCCGGGCTTTCTCCCGTCCGCTCAATCCTTAATTTCCCGGGCTATGTGGAAGGATGGGCTACATATGTAGAAATGATTTCCTATAAATATGCCGGACTGGACGAAAATCTCGCGAAGCTGCTGTCCTTAAATCAGTCCGCGCTTTTAAGCCTGTATGCCTCGACGGATCTTGGCATTCACTACGACGGCTGGTCCTTTTCAGACACCGTCGCTTTCTGGAAGGATTACGGCATCACCGACCAGGAGGCGCTGCGCGAGATCTACGAGCTGATCGTGGAGGAACCGGCGCATTATCTGAAATATTATGTGGGATATATGGAATTTCGGGCTTTAAAAGAAAAGGCGCAGGAAACCTACGGCAGCGCCTACAGCGATATCGCTTTTCATAAGGCGGTGCTTGAGATTGGGCCTGCACCGTTTGCGATTGTAGAAAAGTATCTGGATGATTATTATATGGCGGGGGAAGCGGCTCCCGGGGAATAGCTTCCCCGGGGAACGGGGGCTCCCTGCTTTTAACGGAGCTCTCCCCAGACCTCCCCGCACAGTTCCTCACAGTATTCTTTTGAAAAAGCGCCATCCTGCTGCACGATTGCATTTTCTGCGGCAAGCGCATCCGTGTAATCGGACAGGCGGTAGACCGTCACGCCGTTTATGCCCTCCGACACATGGCAGACGAGCGGCGTCACATCATAATCTACGATAAAGGCTTCGCCGTTATCCATTCCGACGGTAATCTGCGCCATCCCGCCGACCATCCGGTTTGCAATACCCTCCCCAAAGCTTGCCGTCCAGTTCACGAAGTTGCCAATGGAATAATAGACAAGCATTTCATTGCCCTTTTCGTCCGTGACCCACTCCACCGGTTCGATCACGTGCGGATGCGTTCCAATCACCAGATCAACACCATTTTCCAGAAAAAGCTTTGTCCAGTACTTCTGCTTCGCATCCGGCGCAAGCTGGTACTCTGTTCCCCAATGCGGGCAGACCACAACGAAATCCGCCAGTTCCTGCGCTTTCGCAAGGTCTGCTGTTACCTTCTCTTCGTCTAAGAGATTTACCACGTAGGGCATGTCCGCAGGAAGAGCAATCCCGTTTGTCCCGTAGGTGTAATTCAAAATGGCAATGCGGATGCCGTCCTGCTCATAGACGTAAATCTGATCATCCTGCGCATCCTGACTCTCATTGATGCCGAGCACCGCTATTTCGGGATATTGCTGCTTCCAAAAGGAAAGACAGTTTTGGACGCCCCGCTTCCCCTGATCGAGCGTGTGGTTCGTCGCGTGAAGCACCACATCAAATCCGGCGTCCACAAGCGCATCCCCCAGTTCATACGGTGCATTAAAGCTCGGATATCCCGACACGCCAAGTTCTTCCCCTCCGATGATGACCTCCTCGTTGACGAGTGCAAGGTCGGCTGCCTCAATGTCGTCCTTCACATTGGAAAAGATTGCGTCAAAGTTGTATCTTCCGTCCTCCTGCACGCCGCTCTCCGCGACAGGCGTATGAAGCAGAATGTCTCCTACCATTATAAGAGACACTTCTTTTCCTTTATATTCACTAGTATCTCCGTTTTCGACATTGTTTTCTGTCTTATCTGTCTCTTTTATCTCGCTGGGTTTCTGCGCCGCATCTGTGTGATTTGTTCCTTCTGCCTGACTTGATTGTGGTGTCGTGTCTGCCTTATTTGTTTCTTGTGCCGATTCTGCATCCGACTCGTCGGTAGTTCCCTGCTGTCCGGATGGTTTCCCCGGACTGTTGTCCTCTGCCAGATCTTCTTCCGGTACTTGTGTGACCGTTTGCAGGTTGCTCTCTGTCGTGTCTATGTGATTAAAATATGCGATTGTCTCCTGCCTGTCACAGGCGGTAATTGTGGTGCTAATTATAGCTATCATTGTAGTTGTAATGCAAATCCGCTGCGCGGTCTTTGATCTGTTCATTGTGTATTTTCCCTATCTCATTTGATCTGCTGCTGCCAATGTGGGCGACTCATGCGCACAAGGCGCGTATAATGTCTGACGACATTATGCCATAGACGCACTGCGTCCATAGCTTTCGCCGTGGGCGACTCATGCCATTCGGCAGTATAATGTCTGACGACATTATGCCATAGACGCACTGCGTCCATGGCTTTCGCCGTGGGCGACCCATGCCATTCGGCAGTATAATGTCTGACGACATTATACTATAGAAATGGCTAGAAAACTACTGTGGATGCTTGCAATGACATATGGCATTTGCTATAATCGATACAAAGCATATCGATTCTGAATTTCACATACATGATGTCTGACATCATATCTTATTTGGCTTTCTACCAGTCTGATTTTTAAGAAATCTGTGCTTTTATTCCATTTTTACAAATGCACAGGATTTCTTAAGATACCAGGACGGGGCAGGAATATGTGATTCCTTTTTGCATTGGCTTTCCGGGGAACCTGTGCAAGAAGGAGGATTTTCTCAGAAAAAACAAAGCGGAGGTAGTTGCCATGAGTATTTTTGAATATGACGAGGAAGCCGTGATGGCTCTGATACGGAGTGATGAGAGGGAAGACGGAAGAAATGAGGGTCTCCTTCAGGCAAGGCAGGAATCTGTTCTGGAGCTCCTCGAAGATTTTGGGGAGATACCGGAATCATTGCGTATAAAAATTTGTGAAGAAACAAATCTCGATACACTAAAGCGCTGGCATAAGCTTGCCGCCAAAACCGATTCCATTGAACAATTTGTTGCCGCAATGTAAACGAAGGCTGCCGCATTCACAATTTTGATGCGGCAGCCTCTTTCTATTCTCCTAACCCTCACGTGAAAGCAGCGCCTGATAGACCTCACGCTTACTGACGCCGCGATCCTTTGCGACCTGCTTCATCGCTTCCTTGCGGTCGATGCCCTGTCCTTCATAGACCGCCATGTGCTCCTCAATGGACATATTTTCCCACGCTTTCTGTTCCTCTTTTTTTATTTCCTCGAATGTCTTTCCTTCAATGACTAAGACATATTCCCCGCGCGGTTCATTGTCTTTATAGTAATTAAGAATTTCAGAAAATGTCGTTAATGTCTTTTCTTCATAGCGTTTTGTCAGTTCTCTGCAGACGGTAAGCCTCCGCTCTCCAAGTGCCTCATAAAGCTCTTCTAAGGTCTTCACAAGATGGTGAGGCGCTTCATAAAGGATGATGGTTCTCGTTTCATTTACAAGCCCGGCGAGCACAGCCGCACGTTCCTTTTTCTCCCTCGGAAGAAATGCTTCGAATGCAAACCGCCTTGTGGGAAGTCCCGACATGGTAAGCGCTGTAATACACGCCGCAGGTCCCGGAAGAGACGTCACCTCGATGCCCTCCTCATAGCAGATTCGCACGAGATCCTCTCCGGGGTCGGAGATTCCCGGCGTCCCCGCATCTGTGATAAGTGCGATATCAAGCCCTTCCCGCAGCTTATCAACAAGCTGATATGCCTTCTCAATTTTATTGAACTCGTGATAGCTTGTCATGGGTGTCTTAATGTCAAAGTGGTTTAACAGCTTAATGGAATTTCTGGTGTCCTCCGCCGCAATCAGGTCGACTTCCTTTAAGGTGCGCAAGACCCGGTATGTGATATCCTCTAAGTTTCCGATTGGCGTCGCACACAGATATAATTTTCCTGCCATGATGATTCTCCTTTATTTCACATAGTACTTCTTCACTCTGCCCGTCTCATCCATCGAAAGAACCGCCTGACCGGACAACCTGATTATCTCATCCTGCTGCTCTCCCGTTTGCAGACAATCAGAAGCTCCTTCATAAAACAGGCGCAATGCAAAGAAATTACTTCCGTAAATCTGATTTTCAACCTTGAACATGTTCATGGGATCGTACCCGCAGATTTCAAAATCTCCCGTCACCTCCGTAGATGCTTTTTCTATGAAATCCCGGATGACTTTCTCCCGCTCATGCCTGCGTTTGCTTAAGATTTCTTCCATCACATCCACCTGACCGGACAGACGTTCCGCTAAAATCTCCCGGATGAACCTTCTCTCTGCGCCGACCTCATGCACCATAGGGACACCTGCCTCCTTCGCTGCAAGAAGCAGCAATGTTCCCACATAGTAGGACTGATTTCTCACATCAAACATATCCTGTGAAAGCTGTCTCAACCGGGATTGGTACGCTGCCACCCGCGCACGGTACTTCTGCGGAGAAAGCATGTAAAGTGCGATTGTTCCCACATATTCTGCCATTCCCTCTACCGTCTCTACTCCGTCCTCATAACAAATCTTAGAGCCAAAAGATTGCAGTCTTGCCTGCCGCAGGGTCAGAAACTCCCGCAAAAGCTCCCGGCATTCTTTTTTGTCCGCCGTATCAAGTGTCTGTGCCAGAACCTTATTTTCCACATATTTTATCCGAAAATTGTCTGTCTCCATCGGATAATCCAGCGCTTCTATATCATCCGGAAACCGCGTCTCACCTTGCTCCATCTGAAATGCATGGAACATCTCATGCACCATTCCTGCCGTGAGGATATCCACATCAAATCTATTTTCCGGAGAATTTTCCACAGTAATGAACTCTCTCTTTGTGGAGAACTCTCTCTTTGCGGAGGACTCCCACTCAGCGGAGGACTCTCCCCCCACAGACAATTCTTCTCCGATATTCCAGATGGCAAGCTGCCTGCCCTCAAACGTTATGGTAGTATTCGCCAGAAAACGTTCATCCCAAGGAATCTCACGCTCCTTTAAATACACAACATCTTTCGTATAAAGCGCAAACCCGTATCGATGAAAGCCCTTCCAGAGCGCCTCGAAATCAATCTCCTTCATCCGCTCTTCCACTGCTGCATAGAGAGTTCTGATATCCTGCATAGTCGCCTCCGTTCTAAGATTGCTGCAAGAAATACCCATCCGCCCATCTTTTTATCACCTTTTTGATAATCCCATTATAAACAGCGGCTTCTTCCATCTTCAATTTGAAATCAGGCGACTTTTTCCTAGTACATTTTATGTTGCACACAACAGTGTAAGACACCCTTTGGCAAATTCCGCGCTCCCTCTTAAGATAAAACGTCCCACTTTCGTTTTGTTATCATAATAATATGAAAACAAATCATTTTCCGCGCTATTGCCATTCACATATTCAAGGATCGTCTCGCACAATTTCATTAGCTCTTCCTCCGTTCCCGGAGAATCGTAAACCAGACACGCAGACGGGCTCCTTTTTCTTTCTTCCCTGCAAAAATCTCCGACAATCGCCTGTGACTTAATCTTTACGCCTTGCATTACATAGTCGGAAGCAAAAAAATCCTGTATATCTTCTTTCGAAAAATACCACTTTCCCTTTTTGTGAGCTGGCACCAAAAATGTCAATTCCACTCACTTAAAATGTCAAAAAACTTTGTATCTTCAAATTTAAAATAAAAATCGATCTTTTTCTTTGATTATTTTATCACATAAAATAGACGTAAAACATATTTTTAATGTAATTTAAAAATATATAAAATAATGTTTTCCCAATTCATTTCGTCAAACGATGCTTTAGCGACATTAGGGAAAATGTATACACAAACGTCAACTTTAACCGATGTTACAGCCGGAAAAGGCTATAATAACCAAGCAAGCGTATCTGTTCCCGAAGGTAAATATATTATTATACGCGAAGTTTATCGCAGCGGCAGTTTTAACGATTCGACAATCACGTTGAGAGTTGGAACATCAACAAATGCCGGGGGGAATGTAAAATCAGCGACCATGAATAATAGTATATTACAACACATTTCATACCTATGCCTTGATGCTCCTACGGATATTAGCACCTGTGTCGTTATTGATGCCGTTTCGACGACAGGGCAAACCGTGATTGTCAGAACAACGGCAATAAAAATCGGGTAATAAACGCTTATGTAAATACATCCTTCTTGACGCATAAAACTGTTGCAGTCATTGTTAAATTATCAATGGCAGAATCAGTTATATTGTATACATCTGCCCGAATATAGACGCTCGTGATCTGAAGCCCCATATTAGTAAGCTTGTTTGACGATAATCTATAACTCAACACACCAATGGGGGTATAGCCTGATGGAAGCGTGTAAGGTGATATTACAGCCGTCCCAGCATGGGCAGGTAATGATTTAGGCGCATCAGCAGTACCCATGACTACTTTCAGACAAGACGCTAAAGCATCGTTTTGCGCAGCAATTTCCCGCCCCAGTTCATCAGTGTCGTTTGCTAACCATGCAATTGCCTGCGTCACAGTTCCGCCGTGATCTGATATATCCGTATTGCCGAGCATCTTATACAGATACCGGACGTTTTTAAACATCGTAGACACCTTTTTTAAAATCGACTTATGCTTTTCTCCGCTTTTCAGCACATCCACATCCGTCCATACATTTGCCTCTGCCGCATCCGCGCTCTCGAAGGTGACTGTATTCTCCGCAGAATCCCCGCCCTCCGGCAGCGCACCGATATTTTCCGGTGTCAGATCAACAAGCCCCTGTCGGTATGTAGCTTCCTTTGCTCCCTTGACGCCGCCGACCGCCGTACCCGCCATACAATCCCACTTGCCGTCTGCTGTCAGATATACGTTCGTTCCGGCAGAATAAGCATGTCCTGCGCCCTCGTTAAAAGTATCATCTGTCGTAAAATCATCCGAGATATTATACATATACCCCGCCTGCGCTGTGACGGTGGCAAGCTGCGCATAGGTAATCGTTCCCATCGGCATAAGCGCGCCCTGCAACCCCTGTGCAATACGCTTCGCCTGCTCATAATAATACATAGAATTATCCGTAGCATCATTCTCACGAATAGCCCCTTCGGTCCCAACAGCATAACTTTTCGAGAGGTCTGCATAATTTCCCGCCTGTTTTGAGCTTGCATTTGCTTCATCTGCCATAGCACCCGCCAGTTCCGCTGATTCTCCTGCGTTTGCGGCATCTTGCGCCGCCTGCTCTGCTTTCGCGGTGGCAGTCTGCGCCGCCGCCGTAGCTTTGGCGGCAGATTCTCCCGCGTTCGTCTCGCTGACTTTTGATGCCGCCGCTGATTCTCCGGCATTC
Organism: Roseburia sp.; assembly: GCA_017937095.1. Classification (GTDB taxonomy): domain Bacteria; phylum Bacillota; class Clostridia; order Lachnospirales; family Lachnospiraceae; genus Roseburia. The sequence continues at coordinate 240,627 of JAGBEG010000004.1, forward strand.
GTTTCGCTTGTTTTAGCTGCGTCCGCAGACGCTCCAGATTCCAACGCAGATTGTTCTGCCGCCGCTGCCGAATCCGCCGCCCGTGTAGCGAATTTTTCTGCATTGGCTTCATTTTCTGCCGCCGCCATCTGACTCGCCTGCGCTTTTGCTGTCTCTACTTTTATGTCTGCAAGATAGTTTGGCTGTAAATGCTTCTCCTCAATGCTGCCCTCTTTGACAATTGCAGATACTTTCCCAGCGGCATCCACTGAAAAAGCAATTGTATCTGTATCTAAAAATTCATACTGTGTAATTAGCGCTGACATGTCTATGTACTTGGTTGTCCCATCATCAAGGGTAATAATAAGTTGCTGTGTCTGCGGATCATAGCCAAAATTGACTGCCAGTTTTTCCAGCATAGTATCAATGGTCGCCGTTGCACCATTATAATAGGAAATGGTAAAGATACCTGTAGCACGGTCAAGTACAATACTTTCGATCAGCTTTGCCGCCTCGGTCTTATCAAACTTCATTGTGTCCAAGCCAATGATCCGATTGTCCATTTCATCCATAGCAACATCTATCTTCTTCAAATTCGATTTGCCCAGTGGTGTTGTGTCATTTGGGCGATTCTCCCAGTTAATCTGGTTATATGCTTTATTCATTCTTTTTTCCCTCCAATACTTTGATTCTATCATTTTGTGATTGCACAGTAGCGATTAAATCCGCTATCAGTTCCAAATAATCGAGTGTGAGATATGTCGCCCCTCCTGCGCCGGTATTCTCCCCGCACACCGCCCAATCCTCCACACCGATTGCCTCCTGTACCTTCTGTGCAATCAGCCCGTGTCTGTAATGCCCATCCACATCATAGTTGTATTTGAACCGGCAAGGCTCCTGCGCATAGATAAATTGTGCTCGCTCATATATGTCAAGCGGTTCTATGTCATGTTTAAGACGGGCATCCGAATAGGATTCCCAACCATATGAGGATATTCCCATACCATCATCCCGTAAAAAGGCTACTAAATCCCCGCAAGAGACTCCAATCTGGTTATATTGGACAATCGCGCTCCGCCCGCCGCCGTTTGCATACATACCGTCATTCCCAATGCCGATTTCCGTCTCACCACGGGTAAAATGTATAAGATTGGGATTTCCCTCCGTATCGCCTGCGTCGATGTGCATATACCCGCCTGTCATCTCTACTTTTCCAACAAGTTCCAGCCGCTCCGAAGCTATCTTGACTGTCTCTGCCGACTGATTGATTTCCGATATAACATTATTCTTTTCTACCTTATGCGTTATCTGCTCCGCATTTTGTTCGATACTGCTTGACATAGATTTGTATTGCGATTGCGCATTATCCTTGGTCTCGTAGTTTTCGGAAACCTCTGACTTGATACTGTTTGCCGTTTGCGAGATACTGGACTGTAATTTCTTCTCTACCTCAGATGTCTCATCTTTTGTTGTATAACTGTTCGCCGCATCGGTTCGTATTTCTTCGGCGGTCTGGGTGATGGTCGATGTAAGATTTTTCTCCACATCTTTAATTTCCAGTTTGGTTTCCTCTACCGTGCGCTCCAACACATTGGTCTTGCCTTTGAGTTGGATAATCGACCGATTCACAGCGTTTACTTTCTCCGAATACTCCTTCACTCCCTCCGCAGAATAAGCGTCTCTTAATGCCTGTATGCCTTTCAGGGTTCTCTTTAATATGTAAGATTCCACAATCTCATACTTGGTCGTAAGCCGTACTGCATCCCCGACCTCAAAGCAGGGATTTCCTTTGACATCCGCTTCAAACGGACGATAAGCAATCTCTGTGATGACACTGAATAAATTATTGGCAATCCGTTCAAGATCAGCAGCCAATTTCCCATACACCAAGAAGTTATCCTCGACGATATAGCAGTTGCTCCCAGTTCCCACAATCGAGCCGATATCGTTCTCCTCCTGCCGAATCTGCAGCTTGTCAATTTTGTGTGTCACAAAATCCTCATATTGGCAGTTAATGTATATACTCTTACCGATTCGGGTGGACTGCGGGTCTGCCGGGTAAAGATCTTCTGCCGGATAAAGATCTTCCGCCGGGTAAAGCCCTTCTATATACTTTTCTAAAAATACATAGCGGAATTTCCCATCCCGCCCGATATGACCGAAGCAGCCGTTAATCTCGCAAATAGCTGTGATAACATCCTTGCCGCTGATCTGTGACGGCTCGATCGTTTTTTCAACGACCATATCGTCATTTACAAGGTCGATTTCTTCCTGCTCGAGCCCGAAGTTATCAATGAAGCTTGTCCGAAACTGCTTAAGCGTGACGGTACTGGTCTTATCCGGCAGAATTGCGTTGTACCAATCCGCCACATCTGCTTTGATAATGTCATACATGGCATCATAGGCAATGATATCCCGGTATCTCCGATCAGCGGTGGGCTTGTCAGAAAAGACCTTGTATCTGCCAAACTGAAAAGAGACATCGGTGTTTTGATCCAATGTCTCCGTGACGGTCAACCATTTATCTTTAAGTGGGATAAACACATTTGAAATTTTAAATTTTATAGAACTCGCTTCACAACATCCGAATCGCAGTTCAGATTTTGAACACAAACTCTCCGTTAGTTGAAATTGCTCTGAATGCAGCTCCGTGTTTGTAATTGTCACCAACTTGTCTTCCGTCTGTATCACGAGTTGTATGTCGACACTATCCTGTGTATAAAGGTCAGCATATTTGTATTCGATCATCGTTTCTCCTAACTAATATCCTATAAAAGCAAACCGTATTGCATTGTAATATATCCTTCCATCTTTTGTTCCATATATGGATGTTTTGGGGTCTGGCATATACATTTCTTGCGTAATGTATTCATTCAGTTCCGGCACATAAACCGTTGCCAGCACTTTTCTTTCGGAATAATTAATATAATTTCTGCTAATATTCCACATCAACTCCCCGAAGGTGATATCTGTCAGCATCGGTGGTGTCTCAAATTCTACTTTAACAGGCGCGTGCTCCAACGCCGTCCGATGTAATACACCGTTAGCGTCGCGATAACTGTCTAAGTCCTGCACATTACGTGTTACATTGTAGCTCTTCAAAAATATGTACTTATCATCGGGGATTATATAATCCCCGACTTTTATCAAAAATCCGCTATATGCCATTACATCACCTCTACCTCAAACCTCAATGCACAAATGCCTCCTCTCCGGTACGTCCGTAATACTCATCACATTCCTCTTTTACTACATTAAATATTGATGTTGAGTCAATCCCGGAATCCTTTGCCAGAATCTGTCTAAGCAACTGATTTTGTTCGCGAAGAAGCTGATTTTGCTCCGAGTTTGCATCTCTCACGCCTGCTGCAATACCCTCCACAATCTGTCCATTGTTTGCTACCGCAGTCTTACCATTCGAAAATTTTCCAACCATTTCCTCATGATTCGCCAGAAATAAACCATCCTCTGGGAATCCACCATTTGCAAACATCGGTAAATTACCAAGTTTAACAGTAGTGTTTTTCCCGCTGATCGGATTCGTGATATTAAATGTAAGTTTCTGATTGAGCCACGTTGCAAATCCATTCCAGATATTTTGGGCTGCAGACACTGCATTATTAAACGCAGCGCTTAGTCCTTCCCGAATACCGCTAAAATTCCATTTACTACTTGTGAAATATGGGACAACATGACTATTCCACCACGCATAAATTCCAGTCGTTTTCCACCATCCGGTAAATTCGTTCCACTTTGTTGTAATTCCCTCTTTCATACCTTTCGCAACGCTTAACCATTTCTCACGTGTGAACCACGGCGCTACATGGGTATTCCACCATTCCGGCACTCCGGCGCTTCCCCACCATGCGGAAAATTCATCCCACTTACCCGATAAGGATGTCTTGATATTATCGCCGAGACCACTCCACTTTTCTGCCGTGAACCATGGCGCAACATCATTTGTATACCAATCGCTTATCTTTTGGGAAATTTGCATCAGATCAGCCTCATCCAGAATGCTGCTTCCAAGTTCGAAACTTCCGCTGCCGCCGCCATGCTTCCGCTGCCTAGAAGATAGTATACTGTCAATTTCCTGCTCAATCGGATCGAATATATTCTGCAGCCACTTTCCAATCGATCCGCCGTCAGTTGCCGATGTAATCTCTTCTCCAATGAACTCGATCGGATGTGAGAAAAATTTGAAAAACTTCGTATCCTTAATTCCACAGTTTTCAAATGCCCTGTCAAATTTTTCTTTATCAAGCCCTAATATATTTACCAGAATACTGCTTCCCAGTTCGTAGCCCAGTCCGAAGAGTGCATCCTCAATCGCTTTCACAATTTCCCAAGCCAGCCCCGCAAAATCAATTACAATACCGCCCCAGTCAATAGACGACAGGAACTCACCAATCTTTTTCCCGACGTCTTCCCACCTGATTTTTTCAACGGCGGTAGTGATGAACTTAAGCAGCCCTCTCGCCCATGTACTCACCGCTTTACCTGATGCCTTAAAGTCATACGTCTCGAAAAATCTGTTCATGCCTGCTGCCACTGATGATCCAAAATTCTTCCAGTCAAAGGTTGTAGCAAAAGCTAATGACGCATATACAGTCGTATTTAACGCCCCTGCAATCGTTTTCCCTAATTCGCCAAACAACTCTGGTGTAATAAGTCCATTCAGAAACGTTGCTAAACCAGTGCCGAACTTGCTTGCCCCTGCATAGATGCTTTCCCAATCTATACTTTCCAGTTGCTCCGTCAACTTTTTGCTGATGATTCTGCCTAAGTCATAAAAATCAGCATTTTCCCAACATTCCTTGAGTTTTTCCGCCCACTTTGCATATTTTGATTCTACCTCTTCCGTCGTGAACATATCCCCTGTTCCGCTACCCGATCCTGAACCCGATCCTGATCCGGAACTTGTGTTGGAACTGAGATTATTCAGCTCATCGAATCCGGCAAGCTGCCCTTTAAGGTTCTTGGCGGACGCTGCCGACTTATCCAGACTTGCAGCATAGTCTTTTTGCACCTTGACAGCTTTTGTCCATGTGCTCTGTCCTGTCAGTGCCGCGATAAGCTGTGCGATTGCATTCGCCGCGCCGATAACATAATTGATAAGTCTGTCTAAGATCGGCGTTACAATCTGCAAAACTGGAGCAAAAGCAGTCGCAAACGCGTTTTTAAGTGTCTGTAAACTGCTGTATAAAGTAGAAAGCGACTGATTGACCTCAGTGCTCTCCTTTGCCAGATTCTGCATCCCTTCCTTGACTGCACTGATCGATCCTTGAATCAGAAAGCTTGCAAACATGAATTTTGCGCTGAGCGCTACAGCGTTAAAAATACCACCCAGCTTTTTGCTCTCACCGCCCATCCCATTCATGGCGCTTTTTACCCGGTTTATTGTCTGGATTCCACTCTTAAGGCGCTGCAGAAAGGATGTAACCCGCGAGGTGGCATTTTTAACACTGCCAGATGTCTCACGGATTTTACGGTTCATCTGGCTTATTTTCGCACTGGTTCCCGGCGGGCTTGTACTATTGAGCATAGCATCCAGTTTTTCTTTCGTCGTGCCAGCTTCATTCTTCATTCGTTCCATCTTGCGCGTCTCTGCCTCAATCCGCGCCTCCAATTCCCGCGCTGATGTAGACAGTTCCGGATTCATCCTTACTTCTGCAAGCCTCGCTTTTAATGCCTCGACCTTGCGCCCTAATGCTTCGTACTTCGGATCGAGCGCATCCAACTGATTCGATAATTTCTGCAGCGTGCCGGAACTTCCGCCATTTTTCGCCGCCATTTCTGCAATTTCGTACTGGTCAAGCAGCGATTCCATTTTTCGTCTGACAACATCAAATTCTTTCTCCGCAGATTTTAGCTGTCTTTCCAGACCAGACACGCTCTGATCACGGCTCATACCACCAATAAGGTCGTCATATTTACTTTTCAACCCATTGATAACATCCTGCTGCTGTACAATTCGCTCCTTTTGCCTTTCTAGCTGACTATTAAGACTTTCCATTTCCTTTCTAGCCTTGTCAGTCCGAACTCCGCCCATTGCCTGATTTATCTTTGCTGTTTCGCTGTTGATTGCATCTCGCGCCTTCTTTGTCTCTGCTTTCACGGTGTCCATATCCTTCTTGTAGCCACTAAGCGCGACTCGGATTGCAACCTTAAGCTCTGTCAAAGTCTTACTTTCCGTTTGTTGCACCTCCCCTCTGTCTGTTTACGCGATACGCATGATGTATGCGCTGCGCCTTATAAAGCTGCATCTCGGCGGACAACTCAGTTTTTTGTTTCTTATCAATGCTGTTGTTGTCTTGTATATCTGCAGTAAATAATTCCGGCAGAAGCCGCACCATGGAAGCCTCGGAAATATCCTCTCCATTCACCGCCATCGCCATTTTTTTTATCAGATTGCTGCCAAACACATCTAAAATTGATATCCACTGTTGCAGGATCTCCTTTTCACGCTGCTGCTTACGTCGTGCGTAACTCTCGATCAGGTCGATTGCCTCATTGACCGATACACTGTAAAAGAGTTTGGGTGTATACTCACAATCCAAAAATCTTTTGTACAGTTCCTGCATTAGTGCCGCCTGCTGCTCATATGTCACATATCTTCCTGAATTTTCTTCATCGTGTCGGACATTTCCTCCGCCACTGTCGGAGAGAAAAAACCAGATACCATGTAAATCTGGAGATAGACATCAACATACAAATTCATCTGTGTGCCGCCCGCCTCCATGTACTTCTCATACAAATCCATGACATTTTTAAGCCTGATACCATGATTCCACGGCACTGCTGCTGCATGGATGATCTGTAGCATCGTCGTAAGCGGCGGGATATTGTTCTCGTCACCCATGAGTGTTATCAGGTTCTTCCGGAATTTCTTTTCCAGTTCCAAGGTCTGCGGCGTAGTGAGTTTCAATTTCACTTCTTCATCACCGATTTTCCAAAAAGCAAATGCAGGACGCATCTGCTTTTTTTCCTCTATGTTCACGATGTTGGTCGTGCTCTCCTCTACTCCGGCTGCCATCTCCGCATCGTTCTCATAAGCTTCATTGTTCAAAAAATTTTCCATGACGTTTTCCTCCTATAACGCTAATGCCATACCGTTTCCGGTATGGCATAGTCAAATTATTATGTTGGGTCTGTTACAATAATATCGCTCTGCAGCGCCATCTTCACGGACAGATCAATGACCGTATTCGTACCTCCCCCGCGCTTAAAACCAATTGACGGAATTGCTGCGTAGCTGAATTTCGTCCCGTCCGTCCACATCTCCTCAAATTCAAGAATCGTATTACTGTCCGCATACTCCCGGAGCATCCGGTAAGTGGTGTTCTCCTTGTTGCCCTCATACACAAACGTATATTCCATGTCTCCATAATCGCCGACTCCATATTCATACCGCTTATTTCCGGCGGTAATCGGGGTGTTCTCGACCTTTTCCTTTTCATTATCTATGTCCGGCACAGTCTTTAAGTTCGGTAAATCCGTATAGTCTTCTGTTCCGGGGACCCGGTAGCCTAATAAAGTACCATTTGCTAACATTGTTCATCCTCCTTACGGCGGCGATACGATACGCCCATCATTTTCATAGACGATGCCCTCGTACCGCATGATTTTGTGTTTCCGCTGCGTCTCATTGTTGTCTGCGCAGCTTGTTCTCTTCAAGCCGAGTTCTGCATTCATCTTTTCATCCACAGCACAGGCAAGTGCTGACGTGCTTTTTTTATTCCAGATATCAATACGGTAGCGTACGTAAGAATTGCACACCCGATTCCCGGACATCTCATGTGCTTTGTTCTCTTCCTCCGTATACTGTATCTGTGTCTCGGCGGTAAAATCATCTGGGAAGCTGTCCGATACATTTTCACATCCTGCAATTTCCTCCAGCAGCTCCAATATCCTACTTTTCAGATTTATCATCCGCTTCTCCTTTCAAGGATTTTCTCAATTTCCTTTGACAGCTTTGCCTTAATCTGATCCTCGTTATCCTTTAACGCCGGATAAAGATATGGCTGTGCGGGCTGCCCGGCGATATACCGGATGCCCGCGTCTGTCTCACTGACAAGCCCGGGGATTCTTCCTCGCCATTTTTCCGTTGTATAAGTCACATCCACCTCCGGTGATACCCCTGCATGATTTGCCGCCCCGACCGGACCCGTGCCAAACTCGACGTATACCGCATGATCGGAGTTGGTGTGTACTGTTGATACAATCTCCGCGTCGGCTGCTTTTTCTGTCGTGTGGTCGATAGACTTGCGCAAATCTCCGGTATCGACCGGAACACGCAGTCGTGCATCATCCCGGACAAATTCGCCGCATGCATCAACAGCTTGCATCACCTCATCCTCTATATCAGCCAAATCACCCAGCTTTGCAAGATAATCTTCCATCCCTTCAATCATCGCATTTTCTCCAGTATGATACGCAAATGGGAAAACGGGTGTATCGCGATAATCCGATAATCCGGCGGCTGTTCAGGGGTAGCATAGATGCAGACGCCGTCACCGACCGCCATACTATATTCCTTTTCACCGAACCAGTACGTCTCCACTCCGTTTTCCACTGTCACAGTATAGGGTTCGTCATACAGCAGTTTCTTCTGCCACTGCTGCACATTTCCCATCTGTACATTCTGCATCTGACCGCTGCCCGAACACACAGTCGCACTTATCTTGACCGCCACATCCGTAAATACCGCGTATTTTTCTCCATCCTCGCCCTTCACGACAACTTTCTTTTTCAGCCAGCATTCTCGCTTGTTCTTAAGCTTCATTCGCGACTACCGCCTGTTTCAGCTTCCGGTGCGCAAGCACACGCTTCATGAGATCGTCCGGGATATCTTTTGTATAGGCATTATGCACGCTGACATCTCCTTCTGTCCGGCTCTCTTCCCCCTCCGCCATCATACGTCTTGCATATACCTCGGCAAGTGATAACTGAAGATTACGCATGTTAGCGGGTATAGATGTCCTGTTTGTAACATCCATAATCATTCCCGCTGCGTCGTTAAGCGCCTGCTGCAGCATATCACTGTCGGCATCCTTCATTCTTAAGGTCAATTCCTCGATCAGTTCCATGCTGCACCTCCTATTCGCCTAAATCAGTTTCCTGCGCCGGATCAGCTCCCTGTGCCGGGTCTGCCTGCTGCCGTGCCGGATCAGTTCCCTGCGCCGGGTCCGCCTGCTGCTGCGCCGAATCAGCTCCCTGTGCCGGGTCTGCCTGCTGCTGCGCCGGATCAGTTCCCTGTGCCGGGTCTGCCTGCTGCTGCGCCGGATCAGTTCCCTGTGCCGGGTCTGCCTGCTGCTGCGTCGGATCAGTTTCCTGTGCCGAAGTTACCTGCTGATCCAACGTCTCCGTCAGTTCCAGCAATTCCTTCTTCCCCGCCTTCGGCGGGATTGCAACTCCCGCCTCCTGCAAATACTTCTTTAACTCCGCTACCGTCATCTCGGAGATTTTCTTCTTCGAAACGACTTCACTTCCGATAGGTACAAATCCCTGCTTCTTATAGAAAAGTTTATATGCCTTTTCCGTTGCATGAATCTTATATCCTTCTTTCTGGTATGTGTTTAATTTCATCAGCCGTTACCTCCTTCCGCTTCCGGGGCAAGCACCGCAAAAGCGTCATCTTTAACAACCAGATAACCAATGCGCATGATAGCCTTGATCGCCACCATGTCCTGTTCTGCAAGTGAGATCGGCTTTCCGTCCGCATCCACAGTCCCCTGCAGGGTGGCTTCTTTCAGGATCTCGTACTCGATTGCATCACGGATTCCGACTAAAGACTTGTCAAAGTCCCCGACAATGATCTCCGCCTTTGTCTTGTCCCACGCACCATTGCGGGAAAACTCAATCGGATTGGAATAAAACTCGTTCTGATCTGTTTCCGGTACATACAATGCATTCCCGTTCGCATCGCGAAGCTTACGCAGATCGTTCTTGACACCATAATGCGCGCAAAAGCCGTTGACATCCATGCCTGCATCCTCTACCAGCGCCATAGCATCTGATGCATCGAGGTCAAGCTTCCCTGTTCCATTTGTGCCTCTTACAATCTGATTCCCGCAGTCCACCGCCGACTGATAAATGTTTGTTGCAAAGGGCGAATTGGTACCAAAAATACACGCTGCGTCGATTGCCACACAGAACGCTTCACTAATCGCCTCCTTAAGCTCTGCGAATACATCAAAGATTGTATCTTCCAATTTCTCTTTAGTGACCGGGATAATGACCGCAAGCTTTTTTGCAACAAGCTCCGGAAAAATCCACTGCGCCTTTGAAGTCTTAATTCTCTGACCTTCGCCCACCCAGTACGCGCCAACGCCATCGGTCATGACGGGAATTTTTTTCTTCTCCGTCTTCATTGGCTCCGTTTTGGAAAGCCGCAGGATGCTCGATCCTCTTGCGACATTCTTTATAACCTCACTTGAAATCTCCACCGGCACAGCTCCGGCAAGTTCATCCTTTAATACTCCTTCTGCTCCCATTCTTCTTCCTCCTATCTTCTCGACTTGTTCTCATTGATAATGTCCGCAAAGGTCTTTCCCTTTGCCTTACCGCTTCCAACGCCTGCCCCATCCGGCTGATTTTTCGGTGCTCCCTTGCCCCTCAACCGCTCGTTAAGCGCTGACTGCAGCGCCGTCCGAAATGCTTTTGTGACCGTCTCCTTTGTCTGCTGGTAAGTCTCTGTGCTTTCGTAATTAAAGCAATCCGCAAGCTCATGAGGAAGCTGCATCTTCGCCAGCTCGTCAACCGCTTCCGTCTTCATCTCACGGGCTGCAAGAGCTTTCTCACGCTCCGCCAACGTCTGCTCGCGTTTATCTGCCTCTTCCTTTGCCCGATCCTCCGGCGGCAGTGCTGCAATCCGCTCCTCTTCCGCCTGTGCTGCCTGCGCCGCCGCAATCGCTTCCTGCACCTTTGCATCAAAAGCTGCCTTAATCTCCGGTTCTGCAAGTAACTCCTCTAAAGATGGCAGTTTCGCATCTTTGGCAGCTCCGGCATCCTGATTTCCTCCACCCTCTCTGGCGGCATCTGCATTCGGCGGCGTCTGCTGCCTCTCCTCTTTGGCAGCGGCTTTCTTCTCCTCTGCCGGGTCAGTCTTCTTTTCATTTTTCCTTAACATTTAGCTCTCCTTTCTTGTGATTTCACATCTATAACCCGATTTTCGGGTACTAAAAAAAGACCCCGAAAGGTCTTTTTAAAGCCTGTTTAAATTCATTATTTGTCTGCGCTCACTTTTTCCTGCAGTTTTTTTAGTTTCTGGCGAAGCTTCTCTTTGTAATCATCGAAATTATTGTACTCGTCCCAATTCCAACCGGGAAATACCTCGCCTAGCTCATGAAACTTCGTTCTGAGCTCAATCAATTCCGGGTCAGTGAACAGCCGATCATCTTTAAATTGCATTACACCATCTCCTCCAATGCTTTAAATAATTCATCTAAAAATCCATCTAATTCTGCCGTCAGACTCGGTGTCACGATTTTCATTGATACAAGTTCTGCAAATATTTCAAGCGGTACAGTAAGCGGACTGGAATTCCAGTATTCCTCATTGTGCATATAAGGTACTTCCAACGTTCCGCGCGATAAGGCGCTTATGATGTCACTAAGAGCCGCATTATTTTGATACTTTCCATCAAGCCATGATAGCACTTTCTTTTGGTTATTATATAGTGATTTCCGCGTATTATCAATCGCTCTTAGGAAATTATCATTCTCCCATGAATGCGTCCATGTAACATCCAAACGGTGAGCGAGCTCATGCGCATACACAAAATTCATATCATAATCACTAAAAGCTGCATTCCTCGAATTATACTTAAACTCGTCTGTATTCGGATCATAAGCATATGCATTCCTCATACCGAAATCCTCTTTATAAGTCACATTCTCCGCATTCAGCTTCATCATGCGGAACAAATTAGATCCATCATCGTTCTTCTCCAGCAATTCCCGGAACTCTTTCGCCGCATCCTGCATCATCTGATTTACGATTTCCGGTTCCATGATCTTTCTGGCATCAACCAATTCCTTCCAATCGCTGTATGTCATATCCGCCGGGACTTTATAATTCTTCCCTGTTTTCGGGTCTCTCGCCGTCCTCACCTTATGTACAAGTCCCTCAATGACATCAATAATGACTGACCGACAGAACGGATGCAGCGGTGGTATCGTTTTTCCCGGCACTGCCTTTTCAATATCAATGATCTTCCCATCATGCTCCCGGCACTGCTCCGATGTCCGATTATCCAGCGTTGCCACAAACTGAACCTGTTTTGTTCCTCTCCTCTTTGCAGCTTCCAAGTCCGCCATTGCGACAAAGTATGTCGTCTCCGTCCGAATCAACCGCTCGCAGGCATATTTCCCCGCATTCGTAACCTTATGCAGCGCCGTCGCCATACGCCGCGAGTTCATTCCAGTAAGTGTTCCCCTCAACAGGAGCTGCTTGACCGTATCTTCGATCCGACCACCATTTACGACCGAATTATCCCAAATGCGCTTGCTGTAATGCCTCCCAGACCAGTCATCCCTTAAAATCTCTTTTATCGTATTTGCAGGAATCTTACTAAAAGAGTACGCATACCCAAGATATTGCTGGCAGTCAAATACGTTATGCAGATATTCCTCCCGCACGATGTCAAAGTATCTTGCTGTACTCATCCGCAGCTCTGCATCCGCCATCCGGGATGTCTGAATATAAATATCTTCTTTTATCGCTTCCAACCTCGTGATTCGTGCACGATAGGCTGTGGCTTCAAGTTTCTTCTGCAGCTCTGCCTTTATCCCTTCGTCCAGAATTGTTTCCATCCTGCTGCGCATATTCTTAAGAGCCGTACCACTGACTTTCTCCTGAAGCAGTGCAGCCGCCTCTTCCTCTGTCAGTCCGCTTCTTCCGGCAAAACGCCAAAACAGCCTGTCAATATCCCTGTTCAGTTGGTCTATGGCACTGTCATACGCCTTAAAAATGTTCTGTAACGTCTCATCCGATCCGGACTGTATATCTTCCATCCGTGCATCCGCCCGGCTTGTCCAATAATCTTCATATGCCATTTATCCCCTCCGTCTCTGTCACGCTTTTAAAATTATATGATCCAAAAGCCTTTGCCTCGGCTTGCGCCGCTTCCTGCTTCTCCTGCCGCAATCGCTCACGCTCCAGCTCTGGATCGAGTTCCGGATCATAGCGTTGCAAACGCGTTTCCCAAGAAATGAATCCTTCTGTCTCATTCGCGATCTTCGCCAACGTTTCATCATCCACCGGAAGTGAGCGCTTCATTACTATGTTGATTTCTTTGTAGTCAATATGAATCCCCATAATGAAATAAATATGACAGATCATTTTTAAACGGCTGCGGAGACCACGCTTAAAATAGCGCTCTTTCGTTTTGCCGAGCTGTTCCAAACCAAAGAGTTTGTATTTCATCGCAACTCCTGAAGAGTTGCCGACGAAGTTCTCATCTGTCAGACATGGTACTTTTGAGAACTCGTGTATATCATCTTTTAAAGCCTTTTTCAGTACCTCGATCTGGCTCTCGTTCATCGTTTTTACGACCCAATATGCCTTCCCGCCCTCCGGCAGCTCCAGAATACGTTCCTTCTTAATAAAATCCGCTGTCTCAGACCGTTCATCCTCGTTATCCCCCAAAGATGCATTTTCAATCGCAAGCAATGCGTCCGCAAGCGCTTCCTTATCGTTCATGCGATCCGACTGTAGCAGATTATAGGCATCAATAAGCGTCATGACTCCCTCGAAATCACCGCGCTGCTTCTTGTTATTCTCGTATTCAATTAAGGGGCAATCATCAAAAAAATGCTCGACCTGATTCACAAGTACGTAGGATGTTGCCTGATACAAGTTCTTTGCTTCATATGTATATGTAAAGCAATCATCATAAACAAATATCTGATACCCGATGATAACATCTTTAATATCTCTTACCGGGAGATAATTAATTCCAAACATTGTGTCATGCCGTACCGTTGTGTCCTTTACAACATCTGTCGTCCGTGGATTTAGGGTCGCAAGTTCTACATACGGTTCATCCTCAGTATTCATATACAACAATTCATATCCGCATCCAAAGATCGAAATATCCTTGCCCAAATCCGCATTGTGCGAATCCTCTTCGTTTTTCGTGTAGAGTGCATTAATTAAATCACTTCCGGCGCCGCTGTAACCGACTGGCGCCCCATGTACATACCCCGTGGCAATATCCGTGATATACTCTGCATGATTCGCTACGACACGAACATTCGACGCATCACCGGGCATTTTTCTTTTTAAGATGTCATGCTTGCCATCCACATAATTATTAAGATTGTCAAGCCGTTTGGATTTCTCCTCATGCTCCGTCACACATCTGCAAATGAGTTCAATCGGAATGCTTCCGTCTTCATTTAGTAATCCTCTATCCTTAAGTATCATCCTGCCTGCTCCTATCTGATTCCAAGCCTGCTTTTCTTAGCAGTCCGCAGCTTCTTCGTCACTTTGATCTCCCCATTCAACACCTCCACAACTCCAGTCAGAGAGTCTGGTCCATCGTCATGCTCCGTGCTCTTGCTGTTCCTCTGGTATGCCATCACATGACTGTGAAAATCCGGGTATTTCTTTTCCCACCCCTCCGGCATAATGACCTGATTGCACACATTGCTTGCGTGGGAAAGGATTCTTGCTTTTTTGTTCTTACTCTGATGCAGCCAAGTGAAAGTTGTCCGTTTCCATCCCCAACCTTTTAAGATGCACTCTACATTGCGGGCAAATCCGCGTCCGCCGTTATTGGACTCAATCACCGCTTCCCTCACATCATTTGCCTTAAAGCGGCGCGCAGTCTCCTTTTCTGTGATCTCCATAGGGTCTTCCACAAAATAAATATCCCTCACATAAGCATATCCGTCGATCACGTCAAAGCAGATACTGCTTAAATGGTCGCTGCCTGTGTCCGCCGTATCTGTATAGCTACATTTTTTCTCTGCCGCATCCGCATCGTAGGTCGCAGGATCATACGTCTTAAAACCTTGCGCGTACACTGCACCTGTGACATCTACGGGCTGCTGCTGATAATTCGCCATAAATATAGGCAAGCTCGTCAACCGCCGCTTGCTGTCCCATGACTTAAACGACAACAAATCCGAGCACATCATCTTCCCGATCATGTCACCATTTTCGTCCTGCGGTTCATCAGCTATGCTGCCGCACGGATATTCTGGACAGCCACCGCAATGCTTAAGCCCATGCGACGTGCGGCATTCCACAACCTTAAGCACCTTATCCGCATTCAGGCACGCCGGATAGCAGAGTGTGTACCACTCGTCCGCCTCTTCTTCCTGCTCCAGTCTGCCGCACAAATCTTTCGTCGACCAGCGCGTCATATTAATGATCTGATACCCGCCCTCTTCGATTCGCGATAGGTAAGTGTCAACATACCACTCCCACTGATCGTTTAGCACATTATCGTTAAACGCTTCCTCGGACGACTTGACTGGATCGTCAATCACCCCGAGGCGGCATCCGACACCCGTCAATGTTCCGCCAAAGCTTGTACCCAAATAGTTAAAAAACCGTCCTACCAATGCCCAAATATTTTTTGCAGCATCACCATACTTGATTTTCGTGTTCGGAAAGATATCTGAAAATATCGTTATCTTTTTATCTATCTTCGTCGCATCGATACCATCCCGGACATTTGACGAAAAGCGACTGGATAAAGTCTCATTGTATGATACCGTTATAACCGTATTGTCATTATTTCTACCGAGATACCACTGTTCAAAGCGTTGCAGGGAATAACTCTTCCCGTGCCGGGGCGGTATATTAAGCTTCAGCTTTTTACATACCAGATACTTTTCCCCACGCTTCTTCAGTTCTTCAATTTCCTCCGGGCTTGCAATATGCCATTCCGTCTCTGGTATGATCTTTATGATGCGATCCTCCACGAGTGCCTGCAGCGTCTCCGCAATCTCCTTTAAATGCCACCGCTCCTCCCTGAAAAACTTCGGGTCAATAAGCTTCTCATATTCCCAAAGATTCTCTGCAGCCGCTTGCGTTGCAGACGGCTTCTGGTTCTTATTCTGTTGTTTCTCCCGGAACTCCTCCGCAATGCTGCTCATTTAAAGCCTCCTTTAAAATCATTTAAAGCACTAAAAAAAGAGGTCTCCGCCTCTTTTCCTGTAATCTCCCGATATTTTAAAATCCCAGAACCCCTTACGCCGCAGGATGCCGCATGTCTCCCTCTGCTGTGCCTGCCCGTATGTCATCCCTTGCTCTCTGGCACTCCTGACAAAATCATCAATTTTATTTTTCTTCCTTTTCCGTCTACCCATATCCCATTTTTCGCTTTCAATTTTAATGCTAAAAAACCACCAGCCATTTATTGACTAGTGGATTCTTCATCAAATATGTTTCTATTACTTTTTAACCATTCAAGAAATGGCTGGCTATTAAAACAAGGGTCATTTTTTTTCTTCATCTTTTGTAGATTATTAGATATATACCCACAAATTAAATCCGTCATCTCATATTCATCTTTGCACTGTTTAATTCGTTCAAAATTACTCATTTAGCTGCTCCTTTCCATGATACATTATTGTAAGATATGTTTTTTAATTAATCAATAAGCAACCACTCTATCTCTAATATTTTTCATGACTAAGCAGCATCACCGCTATGTCATGCTCCCTCCTCATCGTCTCTGCCGTCACTCGATTTCGGTACTCCTCCCGGTACTGACGGTTCTTCTCCCGCTTATATTCTTTTCGCCGCAGTCGGTTTTCGCTCTTTCTGGCTTCTTTTTCCTCCTCATACTTCGGCAGTGTTTTCAGATAGCCGGAAACCGACTGGCGGGAGATTCCTGTTTCCGCCGCAATCTGATTTATATTCTTCTTTTCGTCAAAAAAGAGTTGCCTTGCTCTTTCCCTCCAGTCCATCCTCCCGTCTCCTTTACATTTTTGTCCTCGCATTTTGGGGCGCAAAAAGGGTACTGCACACTTTTCATTTCCATTTGACTTTTAAAACACCCTCTGATGCGTTTAACCGTCTTCAAATCGTCTTTAACAATTCTGTGCCTTCCGTTCTTCGTCCGGCGATAAAAATTCGAATTTGAACCGATACGCGCGTCACTGCAATTTGCTCATTTCGGACTCCGTTTCCTCCGCCAGACTAATGAGCGTATCTGCTATCTCCGGGTACTTCTCTCCGAGCTCCGCAAATACTTTCTCTTTCAAGACGCCGAGCGCCACATGCACCGCGCCGCTCTCCTTGCGTGCATCGAGCTTCAGCTTCTCATTTGACACCTGCGCACGTTGTAAGCTGGCAATAGACTTCGCGATTTTTGCCCGGTCTTCCGGCTCCATGTCGTCATTCACCATCGCCTCCATGATGAGCTGCGATGCAAGTAGATTGTTTGCTTCGTGAAGTTCCGTTGACGGTCTGTCCGCATTGTCCTCGGCAAGCAGCTTCGCAAACTCCTTCGCGACGCGTACCGACTCAAAACGTTTCAAGAATTTTCTTCCATATCTGCCAACAGAGGAAAGATGTACCTCTTCCCCCTGCTCCTTTAAATAATTCGATATTTCCTCATAGGTATCGCCCTCAAGTAAACGGTTCTCCACTTCCCGTTTCAGTTCCGGCGCAAGATTATCAATCTTGCTGTGGCTCCTGTTCTGGTCGTCCATATCAGCCTCCCATTCCCGGTATCTCTGCACCGTTGCCGTCAAGGTAATCCATGCCCACCGCCGTGATGCTGTAAACATCCCTGTGGATTCCCAGTCTTGGGTTTCCCGCATGTTCTACTTTAAGCAGGGACTTTTCTACCATGTAATAAAGCTGTTTGTCGAGGTCTGCGGTGTCAATCCCCATTTTACGGATTGATACCTCCAATACCTGTTTACTGCACCCAAGCGGCGCTGATGCATAGCAAAGTTCTAATACCTCACGCCTCATCACTTCTACTTCCGCAAGCTTCACAAGATCACTCATCCAAAATCACCCCCACATCTTCAATGTCTCTCTCGGCAAGATTGACCCCCGCCGGAGTCAGCCAGATCATCGAGTCGAGCCAGTTTTCCTTGTCTATCTCGACGTGTATGTACCGCTTCCCTTCACCGCCGAGGTAATAGATACATTTCTTCAAACTGTCTTCCGGGATCAGCCCACGTGACCGCAGGGCGTTCCGCAACGCCGCGATCCGAATGTCCGTGCCGTATGTCATATACAGTTTTTCAATGACATCCCCGCGCAGCACCTTAAGCTCCGCAACTCCAAGTGCATCCATCTTATCTTCCTCCCATCCTGTCAATTTTGTGTTCCAGACTGTCCATCTGGTCTTTAATCCGGTTGATATCTGACTCGTGCCGTGCCTCCATATTGTTCAAGGACAGCTCTATCTTTGAGAGCGCGTCAGTGATCTTGTCCATTGATCCGAGCATCCGTTCCTGGTTCGCCATCAGGATGCTTTCACGTTTCTCCGCTTCCTTACGGATTAGGTTTTCGCGCCGCTCCGCCTCCTGCCGTAATATCTCCTCACGCTTTGCACTCTCTGCCATTAAGACATTTTCACGCTCCCGCACTTCTTTGTTGCAATCTTCGATCTTCTGCTGGGCTTCTGTATAAGCATTTTTTACCCGGACATCGTCATCACTCGCGCGCCGGATAAAAAATACGATAAAAGCAATAAGCAGTGCCGGAGTGATGCCGATGTCAACGACAAATTTTGCCATTTCTGCAAGGGTAAATTCATCCATGCTGCTTCCTCCAATTCCATATTTAGCAATGTTATCTGTCAAATTAACTCCCATAAGCATCACTGTTACAAGTTCCGCTTTCCGCTTTTTCCAAGCCTTCATCCCATCTCCATCATCTGCTATTCGGCAGTTATTTCAAGCTCCTGCGGCTGCTCCAACTGTCTATATCCTGCCTTGACCTTCGGGAGCACCTCTTCAATCTTGTTACGCACAAGCTGCTCCGTATCGTCCACACACGCCTCGAGCGCCGCCATAACATCAGGCGATAACTGCCGGATAATTTCCTGATATGCTTCATCGGATAACTTGGTCAGTTCCGTAAATTCCTTTTCCCCTGCCTTGACAGCTTTTCTTACTGCCGCCGCCTGTGTCGTTTCGATTTTGCTCACAGTCGTTTGTGCAATACTATCGAGGACTGCAATCGCAAACTGATATGCGCCTGCTTTCGCCTTATTCCCCCGCTCCTCTGCTTCTGCTTTCTGCACAGTCAAAAATGCATTAAGCCCGGCAATCAGCTTTCTTCCTGCAATCACTGCCAGCGTGATAACCACCGCCGTGAGTGTACTTGTCAAAATCTCCTTCATCATTTGTCATTCCTCCATAATTTTCCCGAAATAAAAAAAATAGACAATGCAATTTGTCTTTGCACTGTCTATTTTAAATGCTGTCTAGTTTTTTGTACTTTGTATGTTACAATTTATTTTACATCAACCGGACTGCAGCCAATCCGCCAAATCCATCTGTCCCGGTATCTGCGGGTGCTTATGCACACCGCTCTGTATCTGCTCGCGCACCACATTGTAGACCGTGGACTCTGATACATCATACTTACTGGCGAGCTGCTTGATGTTCGTGCCGTCAAACTCTTCCGAGATACGGCGGTATATCCGCATCTTTATGACCTCACGCATCTGCGGGATGTAAATAGCACTGTCGCCGAATGCATCGACCAACCTCAGGAAGGCTTCCATCCCTATGCTCTCGGCAATCGGCTTATGCTGTTCCTGCAGATCGTCCACGACAAGTCCGGTTCTGATTTCCTGCTCTGTTGTCATTTTAGTACGCCTCCTGATTTTGTGCAAGCTTTTTTCTACATCCCAAGCTCTGCCTTTAATGCCGCCCGTGTCAGTGTGCCTACCTTCTTATCCGGCAGCTTCGTCGTGTAGGTCTGCGGATTTGCTTTCTGATAATTCTCTACAGCAATTTCAGTGAGTCGACCAAACTTTCCATCAATGCTGTTGCAGCGATTTCCATTCAAGACGTAGGTATTTTCCATATACTCGTACTGCACCAGATAATACTGCAGCCACTTTACATACTCCTCAGACATTGCAAGTCTCCCACGGTACAGCGTGTATGTCGGTTCGGGATATGGATTCTTCATAACCGCAACACCTGTATTCTCCTGCATATTTCCAGACCGTTCTTCCTGATAGATAAGGTTAAGGTCAACATGAGTACTGATTCCCTGCACCTTTCCACGTGAGTTCCACTGCCAGCCGAAAAGTTCCTGCTTAATATCCGGCTTATAGCTCTCATCCGGCACATCATTTGCGGTTCGCTCCCCCGCATATGGGTATCGTGCAATCCAAAATGTGCAATCATAAAAATCATCGCTGTCAATAACATTGTGGTACCAGTCCTGATTGCAGTAGATTCCGAACGGGAAACCGTACTGTTTCACTTTCGTCTCTGCTGCCCTCACAATTCTGGTAATTGTCTCGCTACCAAGTGCTCTGAGTGTCTTATCCTCAATATCATACCAGATGGTACAATGGATATTGTTCTCCTGCAGGAGACGGCACACTGTTTCAATCTCTGTAGCCGCCGCCTCCGGCGTAAGCGCGTAGACATATTTGTACACGTCAAACGGAATCTCATTCTCCCGGCAACCCTTGACATTGCTCGAAAACTGATAGTCCATCTTTCCGCTGCCTCTGGTGGATCGTAAGATTGCAAACTCCACGCCCGCCGCTTTTACTTCCGACCAATTAATTACTCCCTGATTGTCTGATACATCAATTCCTCTCTTCATGCTTGTTCCTCCTTGTTCTTTTGCATATTTTTCAATCCTTCGATTACCTTGCTGGCTACGGATGGGGTAAGCCACTTGTAATGGTCTATCCTGTAATACTTGCTGCAAAATCCATCCAACCGCTTAAAGTCCGGCTTCCCTTCCTCGTCTGTCCACCCAAGTTCCCGCATCAATGCCTGAATATACCAAAACTGCTTGTCCGTCATCTTCCGATCGGAGACTACCTTGCCCTCCAGACTATCTATGACCTTGACCGCCTCGCTTATGGTAAGCTGCTTCAAGCTTTCCTTCCCGGTCAGCATCTGGATGTGGATATGCAGCAGATCACTGTCCATCCCCCGCTCTTTGGCTGTCACATAGATCTTTCGCATCTGCGATGTCGTAATTGGCGCCATAATAACACCCCCTTACTTATCCTGCACCGTGTCTTTTGCAGTCTTATACCAAAAGGTGTCTTTCTTTTTTAGCTTACCTCCAACCGCAACAATGTCTGCCTCGGAATAGGTATTGAGCACATCCTTATTAACTTTGACCTCTGTGCTTAAGCAGTCCATCATCCCTCTTTTCCGAAGGTTCTCAATGATAGGTTTAATCTCCTTCGGCAGTATCAGTCTCGTTGATAGACGATAACCAACTGATCCAAACGCAAGCTTATATGTCTTTTCCTTCATGTCTTCCCTATGCGCTGACGCGTACTGCTGGATCATAAGTTCCTGCACCTTGATAACATTTTCGTGCTCCTTGACCTTTACCTTGGCGGCTGCCTTGATTTTGGCAATATCATTATTCATTTCTGCTTCAATCGCTGCGATCTCGTTTTCCGCCTCGCCAATTACCTTTAAGGATTCGTTGACATCCTCCCAGCTCCCAAGAGCCGAGGCAGCAATTTTTTTTCGTGCCATATGGTCTTCCTCCTTCCTTCCCTTTTTCCTCCATCTGCATTTTCACGGGCTTTGGACCGTCCACGGCTGCATTAAGGTCCGGGGCAGACACCCCGGCAATGCTTTTTTACTCTCCCTTCAAATATTTACGGGGAAAATCCGGCATCTTAATTTTAAGTTCTCCAATTCCCCTCTTCACCGGAGCGACACCGCAATAGATATTAAGCGGCGTGACCTTGTAATGCTCCATCGTAACGTGTGCAAGATCATTGATGATCTGTGCGCATTCTTCCTCGTATTTCCCCGATAATATGATTTCAACCTTCTGCATCCTGTTTCCTCCTTGCCGTTGTTTTTCATTCCAAGACCTGTTAGCTTTATTTCTGTTCCTGCGGCGGCGAAGTCGTCAGAAGCATCTTTTCCAACTCATCGTAGTCGTTACTCCGCTGATTAAAATTGTGAAAACTGTTCTTCGGCTTTTTCACCGCCCCACCTTCCGCTTTCTTTTTCTGAAGATTGCGCATGATTCCCACTGTATAGTTTTCCTTGTAACCGCGGTATCTTAGGATATGGATATTGAGTGCTTCCTCTACGACATCGTCGTCATATTTGTTCCAGCTCTCTTCCACCCGGCTGATGACTGACGGGCTGATCCGCCCGGACTGACGTGTCTCCTTTATGACTGTCCAATACCTTTTCTTTGTCTCCTCTGATACCATCCCTACCTCCCGATGTTCATTTCGCGCATCATCCGGGCTATCGTTGCCGCCGTAATCTCCTGTTGAAATACTGCTGCCGTATTGACAAACACATTGACCGCCCCGCGCAAGCCATAATTGGTCTGACAAATCTGATACAGGATGTCTATAGCATCCTCCGCCAGCTCTGCAACCCGGAACACCTTCTGCACATCCTCTTTCTTGATATCATGAATGGACACCGGCTCTCTCATTCCAATGCGGGAAAAGAGCTGTGCGAAATCCGCCTTGCCCGATCCTTTCAGTTTGGAATAGACCTCTTCATTACCAATGAGGCAGACTCCGATTTCCGCCTCATCCGAGAGGCAACGGATATGATTGAGCGCCCTCACTGTCAAATGCTGGGCTTCGTCGATAATGATGACTCTACCCGAGCCTTTCAGTCTTGCGATAATTTCCGCGGTAATTTTCCGCGATACCCTCTCCCTGACACCGAGCTGCTCCGCCAGCAGCTCATTGACGCCCGTGATCGACGCATAAGTCGGGGATATCGTAATGCCTATGGCAAGGTTATTCTCCTTCAGATAATGTCTAAACGCCTGTGTCTTACCGATTCCCGCATCGCCGTACACAACAGATATCTTCCCCCGAAGGTGGCTGTACTTGATCGCGTTCTCGACCATCCGGGAAACCGTCGTCTCAACATAAGGCGGGTCGGAAAGCACAATCTGCTTTTTCTCGTTGATTTCCATAAGGTTCTTGACCTTCGGCACAATCATATGCGGCGTTTTATAACTGCCGGATAGAAAACTTGATAGCGCTCCGCCCGAAATTCCAAGTTCCTGCGCCGCTGCTGTCTGCGTCTTTCCTGTATCTGCAATGTATTTCTTCATCCAGTCGATTGCCTGTTCAGTTGTAAGCTCCTCTGACTGTAGTGTCGTTGTATTTAATTCCTCCATTTCGTTTTCCTCCTAGTTCTCTTTCCATGTACCTTCTGCTCTCTTCGCATTCTCAATTCGTTTTAATGCGGCTGTCCAGTCGAGCGGCTCATCCGCCCCGACTGCCTTATCCAGTTTGTGCTCCCCGGCTTCATCATCCAACTTTCGGATCGGGATGATGACCTTCGGATCAAGCTTCTCTCCTTTCACCAGATTCCGCTCCGCCTCTTCCAACATGAGCGCAAGTGCGTCCTCCGCCTCGATACCCATTTTCTTTTTATAGGAAGCAACAAACTTCGTGAACTCACGCTGCTGCCGCATCTTTTCCGCTACTTCTTGCTTGTCCGTGAAGTAGCTCAATGATGTCTGCTGCTGCGCCGTGCAGATGAAACGGTCATTCTCGTCATAGACGCGCACCTCAGACAAATCCGCAGGGTCATACCGATAGTAGACCTTTTCCTTCAAGTGGTTGATTGTCAGCTCCTTCGACCAGAAATAGATTTCCGTGTCGTAAATCTTAAGCCGTACCCCGTCACGCTGTACCATCTGCATCCGGCTGTTGCGCAGCATCATCAGATTCAGTTCATCTTCCTTCGCGGTGCGCACTTCAACGAGCTTTGCCGCATAGACCTCATTTCTGGTCTTATGCCCCATTCCCACGCCGCCGTGCTCCTGATAGTTGAACCATCCTTCCAGATAGGTATCTACATAGTCCACAAAGTCCGCGTATGGGGTAAAGTTCGAAGCTTTCTTTCCCAGTGTTTTCAACCGCTCCGGTCGCTCCGCGATTGTTCCTCCGGTGTAGCCCTCGAACAATCTGGAAAAGCACTCCTTGACTTCCCGGAATGCCCTCTCAATAATCTTCGCCCGGGCATTCCGCACAAGCGCTGTGCGGAACTCGATTCCGAGGTTGTCCAGAATCGTCGGCGGCTGGTGCTCATTCTGCCTGCCATTCTTGCGGAAGCCGCGCCCGCCAATATCATGAGTGAGGAACTCGCGCCCGTTGTCCGCCAATATCCGCTTCGGGATGCCATAGCGCTCAATTCCTCTACGAAGCGCGTAGAGCGTCGCGTCCGAACATGGCGCATCCGTCACATACCACCCCATCATCTTCCTGCTGCAAACATCCATGAATGCCGTGAGGTAGACTCTGACTGGTTTCTTGTGTTCCCCGTCATTCACAAAAATATCAAATGTGTGGTTATCACATACCCAGATATCATTAGAATCGAGGTCCCCGTATATACGATGGATGTACGGCGCGCATTCATCTTTAAACGCCTTGTCGCCATAGCGGAAGTATTTCAGCATCGGTACCGGAATGCTCCTCCCAATCTCTCTGACAAAAGAATTCTCACTTGCCAGTGGAAGCAGCTCTAGTTCGCCGGAATGCTTTAGCTGCAGTTCTGTAAGCCGGACACACTCGCGTACCGACGGCTGCGATTCATCCAGATAGTAGTACTTGAAAATATCAAATACTTTATCCGGTACAGCCTTCTTATGATTCTTGTGCTTGCCCCTGCCGTCCGCCAGTGCGCAGTCTCCGTAATCCCTAAGCGCTTTCTGCTTCCGGTAGAGCATCCGCATGCTAAACTGTCTGTCCGGGTAAAGCTCTTTCAAATGCCCGATAAACTGTTCATCCAGTTCATCCTTCGTCCCTTCCCTACAGTTCCGGTATTCCTGCCATTCCTCCAGTGTCCGCTTCCAGAATGCCACTTCCTGCCGTTCGGCGTCGGTAAGCTCCTCCGTGTTCTCCGGCAGATTTTTCGGCTTTGGCGGAGTTTCCGGTGCGGGCGGCTTGATGCCGTGCATCCGGTTATATTTTTTTATGATCGCAGGATCGCATCCTGTGAGCGGTATCTCATACCGCAAGCCCTTCACACCGCCTGCGCCATGCGTCTCTACTGCCTGTATCTTGCCGGATGAAATCTGCATTCTGACCCATCTTTCCGTGCACCCTTTCAAATCTGCATACTCGCTGACTGTCATTGTCTCCACAGGCTCACCACCTTTTTCTTATCTTTCCCTTGTCTTTCCATGTATTCTCTGCTACAATGTGCTTGAGCTTTTTTTGCTTGCCGACCGTTCCTTGCGTGGTGGTCGGCTTTTTTTATGCCGTTTCAAGCTCCTTGTCGTAACGCTTCAATACCTCCTTTATCTCGTCCTTATGGCTCTTATTTCTCCCGGTCATTACATCCGAGAGCACCCGGAAATTCAGTCCGGCAAGTTCGGAGAATTCTCTAGAAGTAAGATTCCTCTTTACAAGCTCCATGTGCAGCCACAGTCCAAATTCTGTATATTGTGTGGTTCTTCTCATCCTATTCGCTCCTTTCTGACCTGTCTCATCAATTCCGGTAGGTCATCCCCGGAAGATGCAGCAGCGGTTAGGCTACTGCATTTCGACTGTTTATGGTACAATCTCCTTATCAGTATTTGACTCGCTGAATTAATATGAAGGAGGTTCTACCTATGACTGAGTTAATCGCTCTCAAAAAAGCTATTGCCGAGGAAAAATTCAACAATGAACCATTAGCACTTGCCATCCTTTACTATCTAAGTAAACGTGATCCTGAAATCTATCACGAAATTCTTTACGAGTTCGACAAGATAATTGATAAGCAGACTGACCTGCTCATCAAAGAGCAACTTGATATTTAGGTTTCTGAATCTTTTCTTGTAAATGTGTCGATTCTTTTTCCATCTCTCGAAAATACAGAAATGGTCTTTCCCTCTATCAACACATTCACAATATCCCCTAAATACTCAATCAAGTTCAAAGAAAAATATCTCTCCCCTTCACACAGTTCTATGCCATAACGCCTTACTTTTTTTCTGCCAGTCCAAGCATTATAGGAGAAATCCTGTTTTTCCTTAATCTCTGTCGAACATAGAATATTCTTTTCTTCTGCCAGCACTTCTCCCGGGTCTATGAGCTTCATTTTTACCTCATGCATTTCGTCTTTAATGCATTCAAAGATTTCATTCACATCTGACATTGATACACCTTCGGGCATTTCCCGAATGATTGTATTAAAGACTTCACTGGCAATGCTTTGAGGTCCGGTCAATGGTTTGGAGATGGAAGCAGCATCCTCAATGCCTGCCGCTTCCGTCTCTCCAATCGAATAGTCAACTTCCCTCAATGTAAGACCTATCTGTTGTTCGCAAGCTCCATTAATAAGCAAATCTCTCGTAAAAGAAACAATATCGTCTTTCACTTCATCTTCAATGAGCCCACTTTCGTCGATATCTATATCAACAACTATGTTTAATCTCATTTCATGTCTCCTTTTCTACCTACATATTTCGTGCTATAATCTCCTTACAGGGCAACGCCATGCCCGAGTCTATGAAAGGAGATTATTGTCATGAATAAAGAAATACCTTTTAGTGGCTTTTGTCCATTGCGCGGAAAAGAATGTCAAATCGTCGTTACATACGTTTCCAATGCTCCACTCAGTGAACCTCGCTTCGAAAAGGGCACATGGGAATGTGCCCTTCGAAGCACTGACTGTGACGCTGGCTGTCCTATCGCCAAAGATGTACCTGACATCATCCACTAACTTTCGGAGTCTGATTCATTCAGACTCCTTTGCCCAGATAATTTCCTTAATCTTACGATCTGGGCTCTTGGAGTAAAGCACGCATTGCTGGTCTATTGCCACGTCGAGGTAGCTTAAATCTACTGTGAGCCTCGCCGGAAGGGTTGCAGTCTGTTCAAGTTTGAACCCACGTACCCCATCGACTCTGTGTCCATCAATATACAACTCGGTAAACAGGCTGTTATCAATAGTTCTAATTTCAATGCGTGTTCTTGCATCGTCCGTTTCCCCATCGGATGAGTACTGCTTTTCCTCGCCTTCCAGAATCCAGTTCTCATTCTTCGCATACAGACAGCTAATGAGCTTTACCAAGGTAAGTGATGGATTAGCAACTTTTCTTTCCATCGCAGAAAGTTGCGCTTGAGTGATTCCGAGTGAATCAGCAAATTCCTTCTGGGTCAGTGCCGCTTCTTTTCGAACCATCTCTATTCTTTCGCCAATCGTACTCAATATTCGTTCCTCCTTTCCCACCTATCCCGTTTGTCACAAAAAGTAAAATAACTGCGGTTTTTGTGGTAAATACGCCGGTTTCGGTGTAAAATAGAAAATACCCTACAGATTTATCTGTAATTTAGATTTTAGTATATTATTTTCTACAAGTCAATACGTTTTGTAGGAAATATTCTATTTTAAAAGGAGAAATTATGGGAGTTGTAGAACGTATTCAAGAACTATGCCTTCAAAAGAATATAAAAATACGCCCCTTAGAGGAGCAACTCGGCATAGCTAACGGTTCGATAAAAAAATGGAACACTAGTTCACCATCATGTGACAGGATTTTAAAAGTTGCTAATTTTTTTAATGTTTCTGTCGATTGGCTATTGACAGGCGAACAAAAAGCATTCGTGATAACCTCATCAGAAATGGAGCTTTTAAAGCTATACAACGACCTGTCTGATGACGATCAAGAAGAGATAATTGAAATTGTAGAATTGAAGCTACGACGTCAGAGGCTGAAAAATTCTGATAATAACTCTTCCTCTACCGACGAAAATCCCATTTAAAATAATTTTAAACCTTCTTTAATATGCGTTTATTTCATAGCAAAATTCATTGATTTGCTATTATTTTTTGATGTAATTACGGATATATCCGTAAACTTAAAATATTGCGGAAGTATTTCTATACATATAAAAATAGGTAGATTTGCATTTCTAATGTCTACCAACTACACTTCCGCAATATTCCTTAAATATTTTATTATCACTGATTATATACTACTTCACGATTGCGGAAGTGAGTTTTTGATTATACCTCCTTTGTTCCGCAATATTGGGCGATACACTAATCTTTGATTTTTACAACATTTTAAAAAATCTTTAAAAGCCTTTATTTTCAATACTTTTCGAGTTAAATAAAATTAAAGGCTATTAAAATCAAACTACATTGCGATTTCAATAGCCTTTTTAACTACCGTTTTTTTCTGTCACCAAGAATGACAATTTCTTATTATTAAAAATACCGGAATCCTTTGTTTTCGGGGTTTTCCGGTATTTTTCTGGTTTTTTCACTTTTTTGTTTTTTTGTCATTATTCATGACGTTTCACACTTTTCTTTTTCTCCTCCAAGGATTCCCTTTTTTAAATAGGAACGTAATGTCCTCGTTGTCAGCCCTGTCATTATGGAAAGATCTTCGATATCGCACTTTGCTTTTCCCATCATTTTCCTTCCATTCAACTACTCAAACAAATCCTCGCACTCCTCAAGCATATCCTGACACTCCTCTACATCCTCCTCCAAACGGTCTTCCTCGATTACCGTCTCGCAGATTTTCTTTGCTGTCTGATATTCCTTCTTCGCAAGCGCGTCCTCGCCCATCTCATCATAAATCTCACCCATGGACAGATGAAGCTGCGCCATCTGCGACGTCCGCCATTTCCCCCTGAACTCCCATTCCAGAAGCTCCGTCGCCTTCTTTAAACACTCCAGCGCTGCATCGCACCGGTCAATTTCAGCATAAAGGTCACTTAATTCCTCGTAAGAATCAACTACAGACATAACGCGATCATACTTTTCATCCTCATCGATCACCTTCGCCGCTTTCGCAACGGAGACAGCGATTCCCTTAAAAATCGGCGGCAGAAGATACAGCTTCCCAAGCTCCCGGAGGTTAATCTCAAGCGCCTTTTCCCGAAGCTCACACTCGCCGATAAGATCACCTTCCTCCTCGTGATACTCCGCAAGCTCTTCGAGGCAGTCCGCGATAAAATCACTTTCCTCGCCGTAAATCTGCTTCATCTCTGTCAGATAGCAATCATAATATGCGTATACCTTCTTATAATCCTTCTCGCGGTTGGCAAACAGGTACGCCAACCGATTGTACGCTGTACCGATTTCATCCCGGTCGGGCACATCCTTTTTCTCTTCCTGCGCGATCCAGTCCAATAAATACTTCTCCGCTGTACCAACGCTTCCTTCCTCGGACTCAGCCACGACAATCGCAAGATGCTGCACGGCATTGCGGTAGCCCTCCGGCGCCTCGTCCCTGACTTCCGCAAAAAGCTCCACTGCCTTTTTCGCCGCCAGATAGGATAAATCATAGCGGTTCCGCTCGTCCTTGCGGAAGTCCGCCCGCAAATCTCCGGCAAGCTGATGATATGCCTGTGCCAGATTTACCTTATCAGATGTCTTCTCCAGCCGACGAATCAAAGACTGGAGCTTTTTCACATTGACCGGAACATCCTCAAACGACCTGCAGCTATAGAATTTCAGCATATTGCGATACATCCGGGAAACGTTCGGCTCTTTTCTGCCTTTCTCATACCAGACCGCCATCCGGTACAAAAACGCAGGATCTATGTACGCATCTTCCTCAATATCGTCTCCATGCTGCATCTTCTGTGCCTGCTCCATCAGCCACTCAATGAACTCCTCTTTCGGCTCATGCTCATGCCCGTTTTCTTCATCCCAGCTTTTGTGTGATTCCATCACAACTTCCGCCTTACCGCAGCGCGCACAGACATGCGTTCCGTACAGCAATTCCATGATTTTTGACAGATTCTCTTCCCCGCATGCCGTAAGGAAACGCATGGTGTTCGTAAACGTGTCCCATTCTTCACAGTCCGGCTGTCCCTCGCCCCTTACATCCTTTGATTCGGAAATCCGCTCCTGCTCCAATGTCTCTTTTACGGCGTCATAATTAAGACCATCCTCCTTCGCATCATACAGGCGCGGCGTTATCTTGATTTCATTTTCATTCCCGGCACAACGTGGATTGACTAAGACACTGTGAATTGCATTTCCGCAGTGGTCGCATTTGATATGAATCGGCGTATCGAACGGATAGCCAAAGTAGATAGGAAGAACCTCATCCGAATAATTGCAGAGCATTGTATACATAACACCATAGTATGTTTTGGAATCGGCATCCAGCGCCTGAATCGGCTCCGGTACAAAATACTGCTGGAAGATTCCATCCAACCGATAGAGATCCCTGAAAAAATCAAGGCGCATATCCTCCTCAAGCTGCGCAAGATCGCACCACGCGAGCAATGGCTTTATCCGCGCCAAAAGAAAAAGTACTGCGGTGAACGCATCTCTATTACAGGTTCCGTCATAAACACCTTCCGCCAGCTTATGAAAAATATAAAAAGCGTCCCATGTAATGTGCGACGCTGCGTTCAGCAGCATTTCCTGCTGTTCTTCCGTATTCTCCGGGGAACGCGACAGAACTTCCTTCACCAGCCTGTCCACCGCCGCCCTGTTCTTTTCATCCATACCGCTGTATATATCCCTCTTCTGCTCTTTTTTCATCACAAATTCCACTCCTTCCTCTGTAAAGTTCTCTTACATTTGTATTATTTATAAAATTCTTCTATTCTTTCACCAAAACCTTCGGCGCAAGAATATAAAGCGCAATACCGATCGCCACAATTCCAAGCGAAATAAACTGTGAAGTGGACAGCACGCCGACACTGCCGCGGTAATCATCTCTAAGAAATTCTATCGCAAAGCGTCCCACACCGTAGAGCATAAGATACATGGATGCCACGCGTCCGCGCTTCGGCTCTTTTGACGCGTACCATAACAGAATACCGCAGAAAATAAAATCTCCCACGGAGGAAATGATCTGTGTCGGAATCAGCTTCACGCCGTTTGGCGCCTGCTTTGAATTATGAAATACAATGCCGTACCACGCGTCCGTCTCCCGCCCGTAGCAGCAGCCCGCAAAAAGGCATCCGATGCGCCCAAATCCCTGTGCCAGAGAAACCGACGGCATCACCAGATCGAAATACGGCACGAAAGCCTCTTTTTTCACCTTACAATAAATATAACTCGTCAGAATACCGCCGATGACTCCGCCGTAGACCACATAGCCGTTCTTGAAATCCCAGAGAATCGACGGGTCCTCGATAATATGCGGAATCTCAACAATATAGTAGAGAATACGGCTTCCGCCCATCCCGCCGATTATCGCACAGAAAAAAATTCCCCATATGATATCCTCATTATAATTCCTTTTCCTGCCGCGCCGCAGCGTCATCATAAGCGCCGCCAGAAATCCTACAGCAATCATCACTCCGTACATGTGGATCGTAACCGGTCCTATCACAATATCGTTAAACATAAAGCCTCCTATCTGTCAATAACCATAAATGTCATAAATCTCATCCGTATATACTCCCTGCTCCTTATAAACGATCAAAGGTTTCTCCACGGTAAGACGCGATTTGCCGCCGCGCAGACCCTCGATGAGCACCATGTTCGGCTCCTTATCGACATATGGGTACACAAGCTGCATACGCTTTGGCTCAATCCCGCAAAGCGTCATCTTGCTCATAATCTCTGCGAGACGGAACGGACGGTGCACCATATAAAACCTCCCGCCCGGAACAAGCAGCCTTGCGCTCTCCCTTAAAATATCATCCAGCGTGCAGAGCACCTCATGCCTTGCGATCGCCTTCGCCTCTTTCTCACAGCTCAGGCCATGCTGCCCGATCATATAAGGCGGATTTGTCGTAATAATATCAAAAGAAGATGCTCCAAAAAGCTTTGAAGCATCCTTGATATCTCCCGTTACGACCTTGATCTTATCTTCCAGATGATTGTAAAGCACGCTGCGGCGCGCCATGTCCGCGCTCTCCTCCTGAATCTCAAGTGCGGTGAAATCCTCCGCTTCCGTCTTAGCCTCCATCAGAATCGGGATAATTCCGGTGCCTGTACCCAGATCAAGCACACGCTCGCCTCTTTTTGCCCGGGCAAAGCCAGAGAGGAGCACCGCGTCCATCCCAAAGCAGAAACGCGCCGGGTCCTGAATGATATAATAGCCGTTGCGATGTAATTCATCTAACCGTTCATTATCGTGAACCAGATTATTTGGCGTCATCAATTCTGGATTTTCCTCCCTTATCCTCCAATGCAGAAAGCTCCTTCAATTCCTGTGCGGAAAGCTTGACATTTTCCTTTCTGCGCCGCGGCTTAAAGCGAAGCTCGTCCACCCGGTACTCCCTGATTTCCTTCTCGTCATCCACATCGACCAATACCTTTACAGTCTGCCGTAAGACGTTGACCGAAGACACCTGACCCTTTAAGCCGTCCGAAGTCGTGACATAATCACCGTTGTTCGGGAGACGGCTGTTTAAATACTCATAGGTCTCCTCCTCATTCTTAAGACAACACATCAGTCTGCCGCACACACCGGAAATCTTGGTCGGGTTGAGTGAAAGATTCTGCTCCTTCGCCATCTTAATCGACACCGGGGCAAACTCTGCAAGATATGTGTTGCAGCAAAGCTCTCTTCCACAGATACCGATACCGCCCATAATCTTCGTCTCATCGCGCACACCGATCTGGCGCAGCTCGATTCTGGTGCGGAACACCGCAGCCAGATCCTTTACCAGCTCACGGAAATCGATTCTCCCGTCTGCGGTAAAATAAAAGAGCAGCTTATTGTTGTCAAACGTGTATTCCGCCTCCACAAGCTTCATCTCAAGCTTATGCTTGGCGATCTTCTCTAAACAGATGCGAAAAGCTTCCTTCTCCTTTTCGCGGTTCCGCTCCACCGTCTTCTCGTCCGCCTCTGTGGCAATACGGATGACCGGCTTTAACGGTGCAATGACTTCATCCTCCGGCACAACCTTTGGCTCCGTCATCACAGTTCCCATTTCCACCCCGCGGGCGGTCTCTACGATGACATGCATTCCTGCGTGAACATCTAAATTTCCAGGTCCGAAATAATAAATCTTCCCTGCACTCCGAAAACGGACTCCTACTACTTTCGTCATTTTAATTCTCCTTTATTGTCAGCAATAAAAGCTCGATCACAAGATCGAAATTCACGTTGGCATTCAGACGGATCTGCGCCTTGCGCAGCGCCTCCAATATCGTCTGGATTCCTCCGTATGAGCTTTTTTCTGCCTGTCTCTTTATGTCATAGACCTCATCCTTGAAAATAAGGCCGTTCACATCCCCTGTCGCTTTAAAAAGCAGCACATCCCGATACCAGATCATCATCAAATCAAAGTAATCGTTGATGGAGAGCTTATACTCACCAATCTGCTTCACCGCTTCTGTCATCTCATACAGATCAATGTCGCGAAGCCGCTTGATGAGCTGCAGCGCGGACGACTTAAGCTCGTTGAAGTCCTCCGAGGACGCAAGCTGGATTGCTTTCCCGACATTTCCCTGGGCAAACGCCACGCAGACGTCCGCCTGATAATCAGGAATCTGGTATTTGCTCATCAGAAGCTTTTTGATGCTCTCATCCGGCACGACCTTGATATTTAAAGTCACGCAGCGTGAGAGAATCGTCGGCAGAAACGCCGCCGCATTTGTTGTCAGAAGAATCAGTATCGCATATGCGGGCGGCTCCTCAATCGTCTTAAGAAGCGCATTCTGTGCCTGCTCATTCATCTTCTCCGCTTCATCTATAATGTAGATCTTATATCTGCTGCTGTACGGCTTAATCACTATGTCATTGTTGACCTGCGTGCGGATATCGTCTACCGATATGGTATTCGGCTTCTCGTGCTTCACGTAGATGATATCCGGCTGGTTCCTGCCGTCCGCCTGCTTACAGGAATGGCACTCCATACAAGGCTCCACCGCGCTCCCGACGGACCCTGACGCGCCGACACCTGATGCAGACTTCGCTCCATCGGCATCTGCCGCAGACTTTGCCGCAGCGATCGTCTCCTCTAAACGCTCACACTGTAAGGTCTTTGCAAATGCCTCCGCCAGCATCATCTTACCGGATTTGTCCGGTCCGTTTATAATGTATGCATGCGATACTTTATCCATGGTAATGGCATTTTGCAGATGCTCTATAATCTGCTCATGTCCTATGATTTCTTTAAATCCTGCCATTATATCCTCCAATATATTACAGTTGCGGAATGCTAATTGCAAAATTTCCACATTCCATCGTCAGAATATTTCTGCATAAACGGCTCTGTCTCTATGTCAGAATATCCAGAAGCAGCCCCCGGATTTCTCCTATTTTACTTAAGATGGCGATATGGTTCTTCTCATCCTTCACAAGCTCCTGCGCAAGCTCATCCAGATTCGCATCGATCAGCTTAATAAGTCCGTAGACCCTGTGACGTCCCTTGCGATCCAGAAAATTCTCTCTTGAAAACTTGTGGGAACGATACACCACCTCGTTCATAAATTCACGGATCAACTCCCTGTATTTTCTCATATCACGGATATCCATGTGCTCGGCAATCCGGTTGCCCTGAAAGGTGATGTCGGACAGCAGGCTGTCTATCTTCGCCTGAAGCTCCGCATCCGTGATGGCACTTGCCAGTGTGAACTTAAACGAGCCGTCGCCCGTCTCTGTCGTGACCGTATCCGGCACCTGTGTGACCGGAGCCGCCTGATTGACTTTAATGTCCAAAACGCCACCCTCTTTCCTGAATATATGTCTCTGCAAAACTATTGTA
Organism: Roseburia sp.; assembly: GCA_017937095.1. Classification (GTDB taxonomy): domain Bacteria; phylum Bacillota; class Clostridia; order Lachnospirales; family Lachnospiraceae; genus Roseburia. The sequence continues at coordinate 275,386 of JAGBEG010000004.1, forward strand.
ACATATAATTCCTGATATTTTGCTCAGTTTCTTTTAAATTATGGTTCTCGAATCTGGTGGTAATCTGTGCATCATAAAGCTTTTCCTCCGAGAAATCCGCGGCATCCGCAAGAAATCTGCGGCACATCTCCTCATAACGCGGCTTCTCCTGCAAGCGCTCCCTCTGCAATGCGCGCTCTAAACGCTCGCCGTCCTCCACCTCAATATATATCGGAACAACCCGTTCTTTTCCGAAGTAATCGCGGAGCTTCTGATACGATTCCAGCGTGCCGATCAGCAGATAATCCTGATTCTCGTCCTCCATCTGATGATCGTTTACCGTAAAATACTTCCACACGCCATGCACGGTGTCGTAAGCCCGCAGTTCAACGACCTTTCCCTCCGCTTCAAGCTTCATAAGACGCGCTTCGTCACAGAAATAATACTCCACGCCGTCTCTTTCGCCCGCACGCATCGGCCGTGTCGTATACGGAACGACCGTCTTTAGCGAAAGCGCTTCATCCTCCAGAAGCATCTTATATAATGTGTCCTTGCCTGATGAGCTTTTCCCCATCATACAGTAGATTTTTCCCATTCGCTGTACCCTCTAGTATAATATAGTCTTTAAAAATATACAATCTTTATCCGCTCTGCGGAAAGATTTGCCTGCCCTTCCACGCGAAGTCCGTTCCGCATACATGCGCGGATTCTCTCCAGAAATTCTTCGGTGATGATTTCACCCGGAACAATGAGCGGAATCCCCGGCGGATACAGATACACATAATCCGCAGACATCTGCCCCGCCGCCTCCGCAAAAGATACTTCCTTATAAGGCAGCTCCATCGCCTGATAAATCTGCATCTCGCGCGGATTGCTCCGGTACATCTGCGCCGTAAAGCCCTGCGCGCGCGGCGATGCGCCTGCTGCCCGGACACTCTCCGGCGCTTCCGGACCTGCCGTCAGGCTGCCTGCTGCCCGGGCACTCTCCGGCGCTTCCAGACCTGCCGCCTGACTGTCTGCTGCCCGGGCACTCTCCGGCGCCTCCAGACCTGCCATTAGGCTGCCTGCCGGACCCCCGGCAAGCTCCCGGTCGATTTCATGCAGCGCCGCCGAAAGCCGATGAAAGCCTTCATCACTGTCCATAATGCTCGTCATGCCAAGCACGTAGTCCGCGGACACCATTTCCATCTGAAGATGATAGTCGTGCAGCAGGCGTTCATGAAGCGCCGTCCCCGCTCCTGCGTATATGGAGCTTCCCACATCACGTTTTACGTTTGTAATAGATGATTTTCCCGGCTGCCCTGCAAAAATCACAAGCTTGGAGTCATCCCAGCCATAAGCCTCCTCCGGCGTCAAATCCTCTCTTCGCATGACATGCAGATGCTTCAAATCCTCCGTTTCCCGGTAGAACGCATCCAGCCGCTTCCTGTAATCTGAAAAAAGCTGCTCTCCCTCTTCTGCCACCATCCGCACACATTCGTCCATACCCGCCATGAACAGATACGACGGCGAGCTTGTCTCAAATATTCCAAGATAACGCTCGACGCGCTCCGGCGCAATTCTCTCAGAAGTCAGATGCAGAAGCGCAGTCTGTGTAAACGATGGAAGGGTCTTGTGCAGGCTCATGATGACGGCGTCTGCGCCAAGACGCACTGCATTTTCCGCAAAGCCGCCGCCAAAACCAAGATGCGCGCCGTGCGCTTCGTCTACGATCAGCGGCACACCATGTGCGTGCGCGCAGTCTGCAATACCCGCAATATCGGAGATAATTCCCTCATAGGTGGGGGAGGTGATAACGACTGCCCGGATATCCGGATGCTCATTTAGCGCCGTCTCTGCCTGTTCCGGCGTAATCTGCCCCTGCAGATCGTTTGCGGTGATGACCGGATAAAGGTATTCCGCGCTAAGTCCCTGTATCGCCAGTGCATGATAGACCGCTTTGTGACTGCCGCGCGCCACGAGTACCTTATCCCCTCTGCCCGCAGCGGCGCAAATTGCCGCAAGCAGTCCGCAGGTACTTCCGTTCACCAGATAATAGCAGCGCTCTGAGCCGTAGAGCGCCGCAGCGCGCTCTTCTGCCTCCTTTAGGATTCCCTCTGCGTGATGGAGATTGTCAAAACCGTCAATTTCTGTAATATCCACCGTATAAGGATTCGGAAAGGAAAGCGGCTTTCTCTTATGCCCCGGCATATGAAACGGGTACATATCCGTCCTGCTGTATGAAATTAATGCATCGTAAAGCGTTTGCTTTTTTTCCATTTTCACACTTTCCTTTTTCAAAATTTCCATATATAATAGGTGGCATATTGCAAAATGCTCCGGTATTGATAGAAATGGCAAAAAACCACACATTAGATACCCATATGATAATTTACAAATGACGTGTCCGCATTGTGCGGCAGGAAGGAATTTTCCCATGGAACATGCACTTATTATCCTCTGCGGCGGCAGCAGCACCCGCATGGGTACCGATAAAGCGCTTCTTCCCTTCGGTGAAGAGTGTCTGCTTACATATCTGGTAAAGAAATATCAGCCGCACTTTTCAAAAATCTACCTCTCCGTAAAGACGAGGGGCGACTATGCTTCCCTATCCCTTCCGGTAACAGAAATACCGGACCTCTATGCAAACGCAGGTCCGATGTCCGGCGTATTCTCCGGTCTGGCAATGATGGACGAGGAACAGGCTTTTTTCCTGCCGATCGACACACCGTTTCTTGAACCGGAAACTGCGCTTGCGCTCCTTGAGGGGCTCGATGATTCTGACATCTGCACCATTGCAGAAGAGGACTATGACAAAATCCCTGCTGCCGCCTACTCCAAAGGCTGCATTCCCGCAATCGGAAAATGTCTCCTGCTGCACCAGTTCACATTTCAGAAGATGCGCGAGAAATGCAGTGTCTCCTACCAGACCGCAGAAGAGCTTTCCAAACATGCGAAAACTCCGCCCGATATCCAGTTTTCGCATCTGGACACACGGGCGGACTATTACAAGGCGCTCCGGCACCTGCACTGCATTTGACGGATTGAAGAGAAGCTATTAGTCTAAGAATCTTCCAAGCTCCGGCATCCAGTCTCCGAAGAACACCTCGTCTTCGCATAAGGATTTCCAGATGCGCGGCAGGAGTCCTTCAAACAATGCCATAACCTCCTGCCATGACGGCTCCTTCCTGCCGCGGTGACGCAGATATTTTTCCCAGCGCTTTCTCATGTAACTGTAATTCTGATAGGAAATAATTTCTTCCACGCGCGGCAACTCGGGCACAAGCTGCTCCCTCTCACAAAATTCACCCAGCATATCCCGAATATGGCGTCCGTCGACCGCCTCCGTCCGAAGAATCTCATACGCCGTATCGTAAGCACTCATTTCAGGAATCAATTCCATATTCTTAATAATGTAGAATAACCGTTCCGTGAGAATACTCTCCGCCGGATAGCCCAGATAAGGAATCTTCTTCCCAGCCTCCATGAAAAGCGGAAATGACCGCCTCACCGGAACAAGTCCCTGCTCTTCAAGCTCTGTAATCCGAATCCGAATCGGTACCGTCATCTCCTCAAATTCCCCGGTAATCTCAAGCTCCACCGAATTTTCATCAGCGCTCGCTCTGCCCTTCCATGAAATCTCGGGTACTTTCTCGACCTTCAAGATATACGCCAGCATAACATAGCCCATCTTAAGAGACAGCTTCTGTCCCGGCACGACGCCCTCCTTCTTCATGGCAAGCTTGTCCGTTATATAGGCAAAGTCCAGTGTCAGAATATTCTTTTTCCGATATTGTTCAATTCCAAGCACGCTGCTGTTTTTCAGCCAGAGAAAAAGGGAGAACGGCGAATCCTCAATCAAATACATAAGTTCTTCAAGCACATACCCTGCAAGCAGATTCGAAAAAGGAATCCCAAGTTCCTCGCTCTTTGCCTTAAGCGCAGCCTTTTCTATGATTGTATGTTTCATTTAAAGCCATACTCCTATCATCGTCTGTACTTTTTTTACGACTCTCCGCTCACGCGCATACTTCATCAACTTTGCAACATCCTTTTTCGGATCTCTGATATAGGCGAGCAGCCCTTCCTTGAAGCATTCGCGCTCCATCTTATCTTCGTACTTCAGGCACTCGCAGATCAGACGCTCCTTGTCAAAAATCTTCATCTTTGCCCCGCCGTATGTAATCTCAGACACGCCGAATGTAAGTGTCTCCGGCTCCGCATAAAGCGGCGTCACCTGCGGAAAATCCAGACGGAATCTCGACTTTGAAGTGTTCTTGTCCACAGACAGCTTATAACCGTATGGCTTTCGTTCCAGATAGCCATATGCGTACAGCGCCGTCTCAAGATTCAGCACGCAGTCCGGGAACAGACGTGCGATCAGTTCCTCCTCAGAAAAATCACTGAGCCGCACCGAATAATAACCGTTCTTGATGCGGATGAGATCGCCCTTCTCCACAAAGTCCAAAATCCTGCGGTAGTCGATTCCAAGCTCATTTAGCTGGCTTTTCTTCACAACGCCGCCATGCTGATAAATGAACTCCTTCACACGGTCTAAGATCAGTTCTCTTTTTTCGTTTATTACATATGAATCCGACATGTTTCCCCATACCTTTCCGTGCCAATATTTGGTATAATTTCTCCGCTCTATGCACATTTTTGTGGTACTTATTTCTTAATTCTACTATAAGTTATCTATAGGCATTTGTCAATTTATCATTTATGTCTTTTTTGCGCTTGTTTGCCGTGCTATTGTGTCTTATAATAGAAAGAAGACAAAAAAGTAATCTGTAAGATATGATGCGAGGTATCATTATGGAATACGAAAAACCAACGCTGCGGAAGAATCCCTCCCGCGAAACCTGTGAGGGAATTATCAAACGGATTTTAATGACCGAGATTCTTGAGAAGGGCAAGAACGAACATTTCCGCACTGCCGCAGACTTCATGAATTATTTTGAATCACTCTATCCGGCTTCCGACGCTCTGACGAAACAGGTGCAGCGCGCAGTACGCTCTCTTGATATGCCCAAAGACGAATTTGGCTATTTCATTCCGAACAAAACGACGGAGCAGCTCTCCCAGGAAAAAGAACTTCAATATCTTTTCCAGAAAGCAGATGCGGCTGTCCTTTCCATGGAAGAATACAAACCGCTGTTTCTAAAAGCGGACGACGCCATCGCATCTTATCTGCTCGACGTTATAAAACACTCCCCCGTTTTCGACGGGAAATATCTGACGGCACATACGGCATTGGGCGGGATTCTCTTCTATACCAAGAACCCCACACAGCTTGAAATTCTCTTAAACAGCTTAATTGTCAGATAATTTGATACAATTTATTTCATGTCTATAGAACAAAAAACGACAATATTTTTTACGAAATATTGTCGTTTTTATTCTAATTTTTCTATTTTGTAATTCTTTTTGTCTTATCTATCTGCTCTTTCTTTTGATTTTATCCGAACTATCCTCTGTTATTCCCTGTCTTATCTCCTGCGCCGTCTCCGACGCTCTTTCTTTTGATTTTGTCCGGACTATTTTCTGTTATTCCCTGTCTTATCTCCTGCGCCGTCTCCGACGCTCTTTCTTTTGATTTTATCCGGACTATTCTCTGTTATTCCCTGCCCTATCTCCTGCGCCGCCTCCGGTGCCTGTTCTTCGTCTTTACTTTCTTGAACTGTTCTCTGCGGCTCTTCTTCACTTCCATGTTATGCCTGATGATGTAATAATTGTCTGCTACCACCTTTATCGCAAATCCGAGCACTACGGCGGCTACAATACCGAGGACAATTAAAATGATCGTGAGCGGCTTAATACGCACTGTGGATTTCTCCTGCTCTTCGGTCTCCAGCTCCATATCCTTCTCGTTGTCAAAAACAAAGCCTTCAATTTCTACACCTGTCTTTATAATATCAGCCCTTCCTACTTCGCGGCCTGCATAGGTGTATGTGATCGAGCCTACGACACTCTGATCGATGTCATCATAGACGATCTGGGACGTTGCATCCGAAAACTCTGTCGTCTTAGGAAGAACAATCACGGCGTCCCTGTCGATATCCACGAACGCCTTATTATTATTGAGCGCTCCGACTTCAACCGCTTCCGAAGTATCATACCGTGTCTCGTTATCGGCAATATTGAACATCTGAAAATTATCAAACGCATAATTAAACAAATCCGTACTGTCTATCCACTGATTCGGCGACTCCGTCTGCATGACGACGCACACCAGACTCATCCCGTCCTTCTCCGCATAGGTCACAAGCGTGCTGCGGGCAACGTTTGTATATCCGGTCTTGCCTCCGGTACAGTACTCATAACGGTATTTCAACGTCTGCCACGGATAAAGCATTTCGTTATGATTCTGCAGATCCGTCTGTTCGTCGTGTTTGTTCGTCGGAGGAATCGTATAACGCGCCGTTCCGGTGATAATACGGAACGTCTCATTCTCATAGGCAGCCTTGGCAATCAGAGCCATATCGTGCGCCGACGTATAGTGATTCTCGTCAAACAATCCATGCGGATTTACAAAATGCGTATTGGTACACCCAAGTTCCGCCGCTTTTTCATTCATCATTTCAACAAAATGATCGACCGTTCCGCCGACGTGCTCGGCAACCGCATAGGCACATTCATTCGCCGAACTGAGCATGACCGCATAGAGACACTGCTCCATCGTCATCTGTTCGCCGTAGTCGCGGGAAATACCGGAGCCCTCCGTATTATCGATCGCCTCATCCGAAAATGTGACGATTTCATCCAATTCAGAATTTTCAAGGGCGAGCAGCGTCGTCATAATCTTCGTAATACTCGCAGGATAATGCTGTTCATCGGCATTTTTCTCATAGAGTACCGTTCCGGTAGACATTTCCATCAGAATGACAGCAGGAGACTGAACCTCTGGTCCCTCCGGCCAATAGTCTGCAGCCGAAACCTCTGTCGGCTGCATCTGCAGCAGACACAAGGCGCTCAACATCATACATATTATTTTCTTCCACTTTATTCCCCTTGACATTACATCCTACTCCATTCTATTCTCACAGACTTTTGCTATGCGTGCAAAGTCCTGTACCAAACTGCTGCAATCTGTGCACAAAATAAGCGCAGACGCCATCTTTTTTAACATAGCTAGTATCAGTATAATATTTCAAAAAAATACATGCAACAATTTTTCTGTCCAACCCTCTTTTTTTATCCGGGATTTTATTGTAGAATAATTGGTATGTCCGGGATTTTAAGGATTTCCGGCATTTCTTAAGATTTTTTTACGGAAAGGAAATATACGATGAGACTTCGGAATATACCGGGCGCCGACGATGCAATCGCAGAAAGCATCTACTGCATCAAGGAGCCGGAAACACGAAAAGGCGGCTGGCAGGAAGTGTTTGAGGCAAAGCAGCCGCTGCATATCGAGATTGGCATGGGAAAGGGACGCTTCATCATGGATCTTGCCGCCGCCAATTCCACTATAAATTATCTTGGCATCGAGCGCTATTCGAGCGTACTGCTGCGCGCGCTTCAGAAGATGGAGCAAAACCCCCTCCCCAATCTGAAATTTATCTGCATGGACGCAGCCGACGTTGCCGACGTCTTCGCTCCCGGTGAGGTTGACCGGATCTATCTTAATTTCTCCGATCCATGGCCGAAGGACCGCCATGCGAAAAGGCGGCTCACATCAAGGCAGTTTTTTGCAAGGTATGATCAGATTCTTGCGCCGGAGGGTCATCTGGAATTTAAAACAGACAATCAGGATTTATTTACCTTTTCTCTTGAAGAAATCCCTGAGGCTGGCTGGCGTCTCGACGCTTCCACAAGAGACCTTCATCACGATCCTGTCTTAAATGAAGGAAATATCATGACCGAGTACGAGGAGAAATTTTCTTCCCTCGGAAATCCGATCTGCAAGCTGATTGCATCACGCTGAGGGACTGCTTACTCTATAGGAATCAGTACTCTCACACTTTGCAACAACGGGGCATTTCCCATAGACTAAAAAAGCTCTGTATTTGATGTATACAGAGCTTTTATTTCTTTTATTCTATTTAATCTGGAATCTGTTCACGTTATCATTCATATTATCAGCGATATCCACAAGCTCCTGCGTTGCATTGTAACAATCCGTGACAATGTTGCCAAGCTCCGTCATGGAAGCCGATGTCTCCTCGGTGCTTGCGGCATTCTCCTGCGCGATCGCTGCAAGACTGTCCATGCTGTTCATAACATCGTTCTTCGCCTGATTTACGGATTCAACCTCACGCTGGATATTTTCGATGGCAACGACGACATTTCCAACTTCCTCATTCAACTGACCGAATACGTCTCTCGTCGCATTAAGCTTCTCATTCTGCTCATTGATCTCTGTGAGAACGCCGTTCATGGTATGTACGCTGCGGTTTGAATTTGCAATCAGCTCTTCTACGATCTCGCCAATCTTCTTTGCCGATTCGCTTGACTGGTCTGCAAGCTGTCTGATTTCATCTGCAACGACTGCAAAGCCTCTGCCGTGCTCTCCGGCTCTTGCCGCCTCGATGCTTGCATTCAGGGAAAGAAGGTTCGTCTGGCTCGCAATATCCGTAATCATGTCAACTGCAGTTCCGATTTCCATAACAGACTTATTTGTCATGTCCGTCTGATGATTGACCTCGTCGATCGAATTTCTGGTGCGGTTACTGATTTCAACCAGTTCGACCAGCGTTCCGTCCAGTTTGCGGTTCTGATTCCGCATCTCCTCCGTACTCTCTACCAGCGTATCAACATTCTTCGTCGTCTCCGTAATCGCATTGCCCATGTCGCTGATCTGCTCGTTGACTCTCTGCATCTCACTCGCCTGATTCGTTGCGCCGTTTGCAATCTCCTCCACGGCTGTATTTACATTGTGAATGGACTCATTGATCGTATTAAAGCTTGCCTGGAACTTTCCGCTGAAATTATCCAGCGACGACGCCGAGGAATGAATATTCTTGACAATCGTTACAAGACCGCCGATGAGAGAGTGAAGCGCGCGTGCAATATTACCGATTTCGTCGCTTCTCGTAATCATTCGGTTGCTGACTGCGCTGCTCAAATCACCGTTTGCGACGTCATCCAGATGATGGATCATAGAAGTCATCGCTTTTACGATCTTTGTCATCACAACCCCAATCAGGACACATGACGCAACTGCGACAACAATCATAAGCACAATGTTATTCGTCAGCAGCTTACGGTAAATCTCCTGTACCGAAGTGGATTCCATACCGGTAAACAGAACGCCTACCTGTGTACCATCGCTGTTGCACAGCGCTTCATAATATCCAAAATAATCCCTACCCTCAATTACGACATCCGAGGTAAAATAAGCGCCGTTTTCCTTTACTTCCTCATTGACCTTATCAGAAATTTCTGTTCCTACAACACGATTGCCATTCTCATCAAAGATACTCGTCGCCATTCGTGTCGTTCCCCAGAAAATCGTTACATCAACATCCGTATGCTCCTTGAACGAATCCAGAAATTCCTGACTGCCTGAGATATTATACTCACCCTTATACAATGTACCTCCGTCGTAGCTCCAGTCTCCGTCTGACAATAAGGAAAGCGTCTGCTCCAATGCATAAGTGGAAGCATTCAGTTCATGCTGTACGCATTTTTCCGAAACTGATACCCCAACAGACCGGATTGCAATACCTGATATGACTACAAGAATAATGAGCGGAATAACCGCAACGACAAGTATCTTCATCATCAGGTTCAAACCCTTTTTCTTCTCCAATACAATTGTTTCCTGCTCCATATCCGATTTCTCCTTAGCTTACTTCATCACTCACTGTTAAGTGTTATATTATTATATCGGCTCGTCCATACTATATGTTAATAGAAGACAATTTCCGATTGTAAAAAAAAAGCACCAACCCCACAGTCGCAATGCTGCAAAATCGGTACTTTAAAATGCGCCACCAGGGGTTCGAACCCTGGACACCCTGATTAAGAGTCAGGTGCTCTGCCAGCTGAGCTAGTGGCGCATATCTCTTGAACACGAAAGTTATTATATAATAAAAATTTTAGAAATGCAACATTTTTTTTAAAAAACTTCAATTTTTTCTTCAATTATGTTATTTTATAGATATCAAGTGCATGATAAAGGAGGTTTTTTATGCAAGTTGAACAGAGATTTTTAAAATATGTCTCCTATTGGACGACCTCTGATGAGGATAATACTACAGGTGCTGATGTACGCATCCCCTCCACAGAACGCCAGTTTGAGCTTGGCAAGTTACTGGAGCAGGAATTAACAGAACTTGGCCTTAAAAATGTAACATTGACGGATCACTGCTATGTATATGGACTTCTGCCCGCTACCCCGGGATATGAGAACCGGAAAGCGGTCGGATTTATCTCCCATATGGACACAGCACCTGATTTTTCGGGTAAAGACGTAAAGCCGCAGATGATACCGGATTACGACGGCGAAGATGTCCTTTTAAAGGGAAGCGGGGATTATCTTAAGGTTTCCGATTTTCCGGGTCTTAAGTCACTCAAGGGCAGAACTCTTATTACAACTGACGGTACAACACTGCTCGGTGCAGACGACAAGGCAGGAATCGCCGAAATCATTACCGCAATCGAAGAAATCATTGCGTCAGATCAACCGCACGGTGATATCTGGGTAGGATTTACTCCGGACGAAGAAGTCGGCTGCGGCGCGGATCTTTTTGATCTTGATTATTTCAAGGCGGATTTCGCCTACACTGTTGACGGCGATTATGAAGGCGAGATCGCCTATGAGAATTTTAATGCCGCAAGCGCTGTCTTTACAATTAAGGGTGTTAATGTACATCCCGGGGAGGCAAAAGATATTATGGTAAATGCCGCTCTGGTGGCCTGTGAAATCCAGTCTATGCTCCCAGAGGAGGAAACGCCTGCACACACGGAGGGCAGAAAAGGTTTCTATCATCTGACAGATATACAGGGCGACGTGGCATCCGCGAGACTTTCGTATATTATACGTGATCACAGCAGGACTTCCTTCGAAATGCGCCTTAACAAGCTCCGCACGCTGGAGATAGAGGCGAATCAGAAATACGGCTCCGGTACGGTTGCCCTTACAATTACTGATTCCTATTCAAATATGCTGGAAGTGATCGAGAAGCATCCTCATATCGTAGATATCGCAAAACAGGCAATCTCCGAAGCCGGGCTTAATCCGCTTTCCCGTCCGATCCGCGGCGGCACCGACGGTGCACGTTTGACTTTTATGGGTCTTCCATGCCCGAATCTTGGCACCGGAGGCTATGGCTTCCATGGTCCTTACGAGCATATCAGCGTAGAGGGAATGCAGACGGCCGTTAAAGTTATTCGCAATATTGTTTCTATCACAGCGGATATGGATTAATTGGAATTTTCTTCTTATATAACACAAGGCGCTGTCACACGGACACCTACTCAAAAACTGCATATTTCTTATTATGCATATCTTAAATAGTTCGTGCGACAGCGCCTTATATATTTTATTATACTTTCATACCGTTACATACTTGCAATCAACGCTGCAATCTCATCCGGCGTCATCAGCTTATGTGGATCAGACGGTATTGTCTTTGCCGGTTCTTCCTCCACTGGCGCATCTGACACTGTCATCGGAATCACATTGGAATTTGTCTCTGCTTCCGGCTCTTGCTCTGCTTCCGGTTCTAATCCGAGGCTCTCTGCGCCAAAATCCAGACTGTCTGCTTCAACTTCGGAATTGTCGGCAGGACTTATATTGCCTGATTCGGCAAGTCCGGCTTCCAGCTCTGCTTCCAGATTCATATCGTCTAAGAAGCTTAAGTCCTCCTTCTTCTCTTCCTCTTCTAAATCATCTGTAAACTCGATTTTTTCTGTCTCTCCAAGGCTGTCCGCAAAGTCGATGTCTTCGGCTCCTGTAAGCCCTTCTTCTGTCTCTGGCTCTATCTCTCCTAGATTATCCGCAAAGTCGATATCTTCGGCTCCTGTAAGCCCTTCTTCTGTCTCTGACTCTCCAAGGCTGTCCGCAAAGTCGATATCCTCTGATTCTCCAAGGCTATCTCCAAAATCTATGTCTCCTTCTTCTGTCTCAGGTTCTCCTAAACCGTCTGCAAAGTCGATATTCTCAGGCTCTCCTAAACCGTCTGCAAAGTCGATATCCTCGGACTCTCCGAAGCCGTCCGCAAAACCGATATCCTCTCCAACGCCAGAAAGATCCTCAGGCGCATCCTGCACAGAAGCAGACGCTGTAATATTCTGCTGTGCAAAAGCCGCAGACGCCAGCACTTCATCCTTTATCTGTGCATTCTGGCGGATCAGCTCATCTTTCATCTGCTCACTCTGCCGGATCAGTTCATCCTTCATCTGTGCATTCTGCTGGATGAGCTCATCCTTCATATTCAAGATGGATTCCATCGCCTGCGTCACATTTTCCTGAATGCCGTCTGCTGTCTGTGACACTTCTCCCTGAATGGCATTGTGCATCTCCTGCAGACTAGAGAAAATCTCCTGCTGTTTTGCCTGAATTTCATTCATCGATGTATCAAGAATGCTCTGATTCTTCTCTATAAGTTCGCTCTGACCTGCATCCATTTTCTCTTTAAATTCCAGAATATGTTCCAATAACCTGTCATTGGAATTCATCAAAGCCAATGCATTTTCTTTATTTCTTGTGATTGTGAGCTTGGCAATCGATTTCTGCGTTGTAATCAGATCATCAGCAGGTATTTTTGTGCTGTTCTCGATTTCCTCAAGCTGCTCGAGCGCCTTTTTCATCAGCAGGTAAGAGGCTTTTCCTGATTTGAAAAGCATGTCATACTGTTCGTCTGACTGACTTTTATTTTCGCGTATTTCCTTAAGAATGGCATTGACAAAGACGTAAACACCCACAAGCATCACTATTGTAATGATAACAGGCGCCAGATTATCTTCCGGCATACGAATCATGACAAACAGGTCCGCAGCAAGCAGCGCGGCGGCCACTAATATAGAAACAATCGCGGTCATCTGATTTCTGCTTTTCTTCTTCTTCGGTGCTAATGAATCCTTTCTATCCATATCTGTATCCTCCATGCATTTCTTCCTGCGTAAAATGCGCATTTTTCTAGCCTTATCTTATCACAAAATCGTTACACTTTAAATGAAAATTCTCATTATTTCATATCATTTTTATATTTTTAGAGGAACAAAGTGTGCTTCGCACACTCTCGCGAATTTCCTTCAGTTTACATGCGGAGCACACTTTGCCGCGCCCGAGCGGTGCCGTTTACGGCTATCTTCCATTCCGCGAGGTGCGCATCCTGCCCGGCAGGGCTTTTTGCTCTATAGGAATCATCGCTTTCACACTTTATCACAACACGGTATTTCCTATAGAGTAAGAAAAAATCCGAAGTCCATACAGACTTCGGATTTTAACAGCGTTGCTGACTGGAGTCGAACCAGCGGCCTTCCGCTTAGGAGAACCATTGAACATTTGTCATCTGTGTTCACCTATGTACAGGAAAGTCGCTATCCGTCAGGCTTTTTTCGTATTCCGAGTCGCTCCGTGTTCGTCCAAGTTCACCGATGTCGTTAGATGTTCACCGGTTCATTTTAGCAGTTTTTTGGATTTTTCTAAAAAGGGGAACAAGAACATTTTTCATCTACCGCCAATTTTAGCACTTTTTCGAGTAAAAATCCATCTGCAGTCGAACCGCAAGCCTGAACAGAATATATCACATCTCCCTGAAAAGTACTCGCTGGGGAAGATGATAAAAAAGAGAGTATTGCATTCTCGGTTCAAATGAGATCCGAGTTTACAATACTCTCTATGTAAGTGACGGGCCGGTGATCCGGCCCTTATTTTAGTTCAGGCTCTTCGCCAGGCTTGTCAGCAGCGCTGCCATTTCCGGATTACTGAGTATCTTTGCCAGAAGGTCAGGATCCACACCTGAAGGGGCTGCTTTTGCTTCGGATCCGGTTTCAGCCGGTGACTCAATACTGTCTGAACCTTTCCCGCTGTAAAAGGCTTTCTCAAACAGTGCTGCGTTGTTCTTACGGTCATCGTCGAGTATGTGGGAATATTGATCCGTAACCATCTGCGCCTGCGCATGACCGGAATCACCCTGAACCGATTTGATATCGCCGCCATTCAGCTTCAGCTTGTAAGTGATGCTGGAATGACGAAGACTGTGAAAAACTACCTTTGGCAGATCATTCTTCTCAATCAGTTCTGCAAAGAGGGCCGTGATGCGGGATTGCTCTGTCGGCATGCCCAGGCCATTGGCCATGACCAGATCGAAATCTGCATATTCATTGCCAAGGGCTTCTTTCGTGAAATCCTGCTCCCGTTTCCACTCTACCAGCATCTCAGCAACGGTCTTCGGAAGGAAGATTTTGCGGGTACTGGTTGCCGTCTTTGGTTTCTTCAGTACAAGGACGGTTTTATTGCTTTCCCGCAGTTCCGGAAAGACGCGAAGCACGTCCTTCTTGCCCAAAGCCTTCATAACACTCTTATCGACACGCTGCAGCTCCTTATTCACATAAACATAGGCCTTTCCGGCAGCAATGCTTTCCGGAGAGATGTCTACGCAATCCCAGGTCAGGCCAAGCAGTTCCCCAATTCGAAGGGAACAGGCAAATGCCAGGTTGATGGCCAGCTTCAGGCGCTCATCCTCACATACCTCAAGGGCATGAAACAGAGTAGAAGCATCCCAGATTTCGCGTTTTTTCGCTTCGGATTTTGGAACCGTTGCATACATGGCAGGGTTCTTCTCCATAAGCTCCCATTTCACAGCCTGGTGAAAGGCGCTGCGCAGAATGTTATGTATCTTTCTTACGGTCGGCGGAGCCACATAAATCACATTTTTAGAATTCGCTTTCTGAGTGATTCGGTGCACGGAAGGAGTCTTCAGAAGCTGCATGTAATACTTCTCCAGAACCCGTGCTGTCACGTCACTGAGCTTCATACTGCCGATGATTGGCGATATGTAATGCTCGATCAGAGCCGTATTGCTTCCGTAGACGGACATGGACCATGTGGTCTTGCCATAGAGAGCAACATACTCTTTCAGCAGCTCATCCACCGTCTTGCACTGATGGATCACCATAGTGCCTATTTCCTGCCGATATTCAATCTCAGCTTTCCGGCGCTTTGCATCAGCCATGGTCTTGAAGCTTTCCCATTTCTGCTTTCGCTTGCC
This sequence comes from Roseburia sp., assembly GCA_017937095.1. Lineage (GTDB taxonomy): Bacteria > Bacillota > Clostridia > Lachnospirales > Lachnospiraceae > Roseburia. The sequence continues at coordinate 290,508 of JAGBEG010000004.1, forward strand.
GGTTGCTTCATCGTCGTAAAGGTAAACGACATTGTAACGGTTATTTCTCTGTACAATGGATGCCATTGTCTTTCACTCCTTTCTTAGTTCTCCCGTTCGAGCTTCTGCTGGAACAGGAACCATTTAATATCGTCCCGGGGGATCAGATACCTGAGTCCGTATTTTTTGGCTTCAATTTCTCCGGTCTGAATCAGCCTGCGCACCTCATTGTATGTAAGGTCAAGAAGTACCGCCGCCTCCTGCAGGGTAAATGCTGCCTTTGTTTCGTCCACCTTGAGACGAGGTTTCACGGCTTCCTGCTGCTTTCTCTCAATCGCCATGATTTCCTCCGGTGATCTGTCGCAAAGTTTGCGATATTTGCTCTGACCGGCATACCAGCGCTCAAAGCTGTCCTTTGTTACACGCCGTCGTTCTGCAATATAGACAAACTCAAACTGATCTTTGTCTCTGCCGGTAAGAAGGATATTGTAGACTTCCTTCCGGGTGATCAAAAGCAGTTTGGCCATTTCCGGCATCGTCATGGATGCGGATTCCAGCTCTGCATCTCGTTCCCGGTCAGCTTGGGTTCGATACTTGGTCTGCGTTTTGTACCATGCCTCAAATACATCCTTTCGGATACGCATCCAGGTATCTACCTCAAAGGTCTCAATGTGATCCCGTTTGATCAGGGTATAAACTGTGTCATCGGATACACCGAGCAGCTCCGCCATTTCCTGAACCGAGTAAGAATATGCTCTGAGCTCCGTACCGGGCGGCGATCCATCCACCTTCTTGTACTTGATCTGATTTGCATACCAGTGCTCAAAGCTGTCAATCACAACTCGCATCTTGCCTGCGACAATGATCGTTTCAAAGCACTGCCTATGTACCAGCCAGTAAGAATCGGTTTTTCCAAGCCCCAACATCCGCCGCATCTCCGGAACGGACATCGTAGTCTTTTTCTTTTCATCCATATCGGTTCCTCCTTATAAAGTGATAGCCAGGTCTTAAGACCTGGCTACATCGTAGCGGTTATCCGTTCGGATTGTTAGGATGTCGCAGAACAGCTCGACATCCTTGACAGCTTACAGCTTGTTGTCCAACCACTCATCGAAGCTCTTCTTTGAAATTCGATAGGCGGTTCCGATCTTAAACCAGCGAAATTCCTGCTGCTCCAACAGCTTATATACCGTTCCTCGGCTGATACCGAGAATAATCTGCAGATCCTCAACGGTATAGCAGCGCTTCTCAGTGATAGGTATTGTATTTTCTACCGGTAATTCAAAAGTCTCAATTGCTTCCATATATCATTCCTCGCTTTCCGTTTTCATCTTTGCCGCAAATTCCAAATCAGGGAAACTCCACGCATTCCGGAATGGGCAAGGTATCGTCCGGATCCAGATGAAGGCTTACGCGGATGCTGTTATCAATGCTCTCCATATGCTTCTTGCTCGTGCGCCCCAGATACTTGATTACCTGACACTTGTTGATGGTGACGATCTGTTCTGCCTCACTCATGGAGGTTTCATTCAGACCGCGCTGCTTTTTGAGAACGCAGTGTGTAGGCTGCCCCAGCTTTTTCAGCTCCGTGGTAAGCGGCACGACGATCAATGTCGGACCGAAGAAATTGCCGCTGTTGTTCTGAATATTGATAACCGGTCGAACGCCGCCCTGAATATTTCCGCGATGCTCGCCCAGGTCTGCCAGATAGATATCACCGCGTCTATAGTTCCAATCTTTTCTAAGCATTTTTCTCCTCCTCATATAGGTTCTATGTAAAAGGGCGGGATATCGCTTCCCACCCAAGAAAGCCGCTAAGGGCTTAATCTCAATAATATGTTATCCCCACATTTGTCCTCGACACCCCTGGGAACTGGCAGGTGCTCTGACCTGCCGGGAATGCATTCAGGCGTCTGGCTGCTACCAGATCCATGGGAATCTAACCCCTCCGTGGTTCTCACCGAGCTGCGTACAGAAGTATCATTGTGCTGTGATGGATCAATGCTGTATATCGGAAGCAATCCGATACTTACAGGCCGGTTCGCGCTCCCGCCTCCTAATGGCGATCGTTGCGTTCATCCGCTGATGTGGCTCCCCATCACAGTGCTGTGCCTGAAGAATGGTATGTAATTTTCAAGGTTCCTGTAGAGGAGTCGTTTGGCTCCTTACATGTACAAGTTTAGCCCATGCGGATGGATGTTTTTAGGTACCGGCTGTACGGGTTGCCCGCCCCAGTTGTACGGATTTGCAGATTTTTTGCGAGTGATGCCTCGAACTTGCTTTTTCGTGCAAATTCGACGCTTCTGAACTTGCTTTTTCGTGCATTGCCGTTAGACTTACAGGCTTTTTGCGATTTCCGTCAGCTGAGTCACCACATCCAGAAGCTTCGTGCGGCTGTTCACCATGTCGTGATCCTTCCCCATGAGAAGATAGTCAGTGCTCACATGAAAGTAGCAGGCCATAGCAATGATCAGGTCGATAGATGGTTTTCTCTTACCGCGCTCCATCTTGCTGAGATGTTCCAAACTGATATTGAGTGCTTCGGCCATTTCCTCCTGAGTCATTCCCTGTGCCTTGCGAAGAGTGCTCAGGCGAGCTGCGAATTCGGTTGCGTCAAAGTACATACTGTTTTCCTTTCCGCCTGCTGCGGAAGAGCAAAGGATACCATTGCTCACAGTACGTTCCTGACCATACTCCCGAAAATGGGTGCACTAAAGAAAGGGTACCGATACTGCTTTTCCGAGAATCAGAGATTGAGCAATATTTGTATCCTCAGCCCTTAATGCATGTCAGGCTTTCGATGTGATGTTTTGGTTTCGAAAGCCTTGCCGAAAAAAGAAAAAGACCACCGGCAAGGCAGGGATCCTACGGATATAGGAATCCCGTCTTGTCGGTAGCCTCTCATGTATGTCTGGTTTAACTGACCGATCATTACAGCATATGACCTGGAGATGGATTTACGCAGCCTGTTTCATCTCAACCATTCCGTCGTTATGCCAAATTGATTCAATTATTAAATGCGCTCCTGACCCCGTGGGGCGTATATGTCAATGCGGTCATGCCTGCGTCCCATCGATTTGCTGACCATCACGGTCCTGCACCTGTCGCAGGTCATTCGGGTTATGCCATCTTTGCCTTCATAGCCAGTCACTAACTGGCGGCAGTTGGGGCAGTATATCTTTCTCGAGCGCCATCCAAAGTTTTCATGTGGCACTTATTTAACTCCCTTCTTATCTACATGTGTGTACGCAATCGGCAGGTACGACCTGCGCCTGCAGATTTCGGATTACAAATACCGGAATCTGCTTTTTTGCCTGCGGTTCCCAGCAGTATTTTGCCGTATGGCCGCAGTGCTCGCATTCCATCCAGCCATCCGTCTCTTCAAGAAACAGGCTGTGATTGACTACGCCGCATACCGGGCATTTCACGTCATATGTATTCATAATCTCGTACTTCACCTCCGGTGATAACAATATCCTTTTATAATGCTTTGATTACGTGCTTGGCTACGCCCTGGACGATCAGCTGCTTCACGCGGATCTCTTCGTCCGGATACTTTGCCTGATTTCGATACTCAAGAATGGCTTCCTGAGTATCTTCATCGATTCCGGCATAAACCTTCAGCGTGCTTTCGCTGTAGCCGGTAAGGGCAACAACGATATCGCCAATCTCAGCATTGCAATCTGTCCTGATAACGACCAGATCTCCGCTATCGATACCCGCATCAACCATGGAATCACCGGAAGCCTCCAGAATATAGTACCGGCCATTCCCGAAAAGGGAAACAGGAAGGCTGACATATTCACGGATGTTTTCTTCCTCTGTCTGCGCGGAACCACATGGAATGGATCCAACGAGGGGACAGGGGGCAGAATCGGGAGCAAATTTCTTGATCATCGGAGTACGAATGGTACGAGACTTACCATCGTATTCGAGCATTCCGCGGTTGTCCATTTCGACCAGGTAGCGAAAAGCAGTCGTTTTAGGAATACCTACGCCCAATGCGATCTCATTTACAGAGGGAGTGGTATGTTTGTCGCAGAAGTATTGATCAACATAGGAAATGATGTTTTGCATCGTTTCTGTGCTCATAGCTCTCATGGTTTTAATTCCTTTCTCCCGATAACGGAACGAATCGTTCCATTGACTGTATTATAATACCCCTTGCTCCGAGAAGCAAGGGGTGATTTGTTTAGTGGAACGCAGGTGCGCAGAATTTTGGGCACAATCTATTTCCATATATACATTGATTGATGATTATATTATTGCTTCTGCATTACTAGTTCCTTTGATATTAAGTCAACCGACACTATTTTATACCCAGCGGATAGGATCGTATTCGGCATCGTGTGTGTTGGAGATGGATTCCAGTATGCAGAATAGTTGTATGCCGACTTACAGAGGGTGCAGCCGATAATAGCCTCAATGTCAGCAAAAGTCAATATCAGTTCAGTCTTCCCACAGTTCTCAAGATACTGTTTCAGCTTTGTAAACTTGTCTTTTTCTTGTGCCTCTTCATCCATTTCACCAACCTGCACAAGTGCATTGCTGAGTTCATCGCACTTATCAATCATCCAGGCAAAGTATTCTTCTTGCTTTGAAGGATTGAACACATCAGCCTCACGCTTATAGATAATCCGTTTTGCCTCGCTGCCCTCACGACTTGAATACCAATCAAGCTTGTCCCCGAAGAATTCTTCAATCTTGCTCTTCTTGCCTTCAAGCCGTTCAAATGCCTCTTTGTTGTAAGCATAGATCAATAGAGATAGATATTTGCTACGTGTCACGGTATAAGAAAGGTGGTAATCTGCACCGTTCACGGGAATATCATACCAGTTCTGTGCCAATGGCTTACGAAGAGCAATGTCTGTGTCCCGACCTTCTGCCTTGCAATACTCTACAAAGTTTGACCAGAACGTAAGCTGAAGCTCTCCTAAATCACCTACGAGTTTAGGATGTTGTTTTTCTTTGCTCGATAAATCTTCCGTTATTTCCGGCTCTTCTGATAACGGATCGGGAACAGGTCTGCCATCATTTACCCAAACTACATAGATGAGTTTATTCATCTGCTCTGAAGTAAAGCTAAACTTCCATCTATTTTCCATGAACTCCAGAAGTTTCTTGCTCCGCTGATAAATACAGTCTGCCGTCCAGTTAGCTTCCTGGGCAACCTCAATTTCGGAATGCGATCCATTCTGGTATCCTCTTCTTCCGCCGTTCTTAGACGTCTTCTTATCTTCGAAACTATCATTTTGCAATGCCGAGTTGATGCTCTGTGAAAGAGGGAGAAGGTTTCCAAGGGCGCAGGAAAGGAGTTCAATCTCCTCACCACTAAACTGTCTGAACTGGTTACGCCAATAGAATTTTGACGGGGTCTGCGGAAGAATATGTTCAATCGAAACCTTATCCTTTTCGGTCTTAGTGAACATCTCCCAACTAACCTTATCCAAGTTATTTTTCTTCGCGAGCTGGTACTCATATTCAAACAGAAAGTATTTGATTGAGTTCCAGTAATAAAAACCGACTTTATTATCAAAGAGCTTCTCTATCTTTGTTATAAAGTTCGGAAGTGCATACTCAATGTTGGATTCCGTGGTTTTATTGATATCATTGATTAATTCATCAATGTCCATTTCTTTGAGGTAAATGCTGCGAGCTGCACGATAATACTCACTGCTTCTGAACGTCGCATTAAAATATCCAAGGCGGAAACAAATGAAAATAAATCGCTCAACGGAAGAGAACAACTCTATTCGCTTTTCCGCTTTTAAGTCTTTACGACTAATAACAGCCATAATCAAAGGTCTGAAATAACCTATGCCGATACGGTTCAAACGGTCAACCCACACCTTTTCGTCATCAGATAGATTCTCACTTTGAAGAGGAAAGTAAGTGTCATACCAGTATTTCGCCATATTTTTCAGGCTATTTACATAGTCAAGAATTTCTGATGGTTCCAGTTTGGAAACCTCAATAGTTACTCCTTCACCAGATTCATCTTCATTATCCGTGTCAGTCTCATAGTCCGTATCAGAAACAACTGCCGGAGAGTCATCGGTCACAGCAACCGTTTTCTTTTCGAAAATATTTTTTGGAGAGAACTTATTCAAAAGGAAATGGATGTAGTCATCACCTTTTCTTCTGGAATAAGCAAAATAAGCTATCCAATGTGCTCTCAGAAACTCATCATCAGAGAGCGGGATCTTCTCATTTCTGCCAAGCTGGTAGTATATTTCTTTCCATGTTTCATTGATCTGTTTACGCAGATTGTCCTTATCCATCTTATCGAACTTGTCATCAGAATAAAGAGTTGTCAGGTAAATCAGTCGGTTCTTCAATAATTCCAGATTTGTAAGTTTCTTACCACGGTTATTCATGGTTTCAAAAGCTACAAACACATCGTAATCATCATCGATTTCATGGATGTTAAACATCAGTCTCTGTGTGAGTTTCAAATACAGTTTATGGATTCCATCCATGCCTTCGCGTTCATAGAGCGCGATCAGATTCTCTCTAAAGAAGTTCTTGGCAAACTTCAGATTTCTTGTGTAGTATGTTTCATTTACGGTTCCAGAATATGGCTCATTAAAGATTCTGTACTGTAAATAGTCAGAACTAGGGTTATCAACTTCATAGCCGAATAGGTAAGTAGTTATTTGCTTGTTCGGAGGCCTATGCTGACAAATATATTTTGATACTACATCCTCCAGCGTTTCATATCCCAGTACGATGTCACGGTCGGTCAATCCTTCATTCTCTTTTAATGTCCTGGAATACTCCACGATTTCATTCAAAAGAATCACAAAGGTTGTCAGTCTCTGCTGTCCATCAACAATATGACAAGGCTTGAACCCTTTTGACACCATCCAAAGATCGCTGCCCCATAATGTCGTTTCGGAAGATTTCAGATTTTTAAGAGAAAGCAAACCTGTATAGTGATATCTTCCATCCTGTAGATTAATTAAATCATCCCAAAAATCAGTAAGCTGTGACTGTAGCCAGGCATAGCCTCTCTGATAATCCGGGATTCTAAAAAGTCTGTTTTGAAAAAGCAGAGAAAGTGGCTGGAGTTCGTTTGCCATTATTTCGCACCTCTTTTCGTATAGCTAAAATAGGTTGCTAGGTCAATGCATTTTGAAGTCAATTCCTACTGGTGGAAATCACCTAATGCACAACAAAGCATTTGCTTGTAATCATCTACAATCTGTACAGGTCCCATAATTTTAATTTTTCCATTGAATCCGAACACCCAGCTATAGAAAGTGGTGCTGGTGCATACACTGACCGTTGCTTTGAAATGTTCGTCATCCACGACTACCGTTTCAAAGTCGCTGCCAAACTTATCGATGAGGTACTTCATCACGGACACATGGCAATACAGCTGCACGGAAACAGGCTCATCGGTATCATACATACGGAATACATGTTTGCTGTAGTCTGCCGGAGTATAACCTTCCGGAGGCATTACAGCAATCTGGTTAAGGATCTTCGGCTGCTCCGCAATGCGATCCAAGCGGAAATTCCGCATTTCCTGACGCTCATCGCAGAAGCCGCGCATGTAATAGTAGTCGCCGTCCCAGATCAATGTATATGGGCTTACCGTGTAGGGTTCTCCATCATTTGCAATATAACGTTGCTTTGTCACGTCAAAATCTGTGTAACGGAAGGAGATTTTCCGCTTGGTATCAATCGCATCATTGATGGCATCGACAATGTAATATCCGTTTTCATTGTCCGATTTTGCACGACCGGCAACGTAAATATGACGGCGAAGCTTCGCGGCATTCTGCGAATTGGTCAAAGTAAGAAGCTTCGCTATCAATTCATCACTTTTTCGTTGCGTGATGAATTTGGAAGAAGAGATAGCATCAACCAAAACCTTGAGTTCAGGAAGCTCGTAAATGTGGCCATCATAATAATACTTGTTCTGAGTAGATTCATAGTGCTCAATATGTAGACCGCAGTCGTGAAGCATGGAAAGATCATCGCTGATGGTATTCCGGGATACTTTCACCGAATAATCTTCTTTGAGGATCTTCATCAGCTCGGCGGTTGATAAAGTGTGCTCGGCATCAGTATGCTGAACCAGATGCTGATATAAATATAGGATTCTGAGTTTTGTTCCGTTCTCCATATGAAACCTCGTTAAGATAGTGTCTATGTAATCATTTGGGAAAAAGTAAAAATCTACTACACTTCTTGAATCCCGCAAGAAACAAGATACTTATAGATACCATCATAATACTCAGTATCTCTTGTCGGATCTTCCTCGGGATCAACTCCCTTCGGCACAAACAGCACCATTCCTTGGCGTGCTCTTGTAAGAAGTACACGATATGAATTTACCAGATAACGCTTTTGTTCCGGCTTATTTCTTTTGTTCCATTTCGTTCCCCTAAATGAATAGTGATCCCAATCTGCTCCATTCTTACTGCGTCGAAGATCCGCATCCCAGCAAACAATTGCCCAGTCAATCTCAAGCCCCTGTACCTTAAATTCACTTGCGACTACCTCCAGCATGTTGGACGAACGCAAGTCATCACTTGGTGCTAGGAACCAATTTTTAACATCTATTTCAGTAGGAACATAGATACCTTCTGGCTTCAGTCTTTGCGCACTGCTGCATGCCAAAACGCCAGAACGCTGAGAACCACGTACATGCGCACGTACCCATTTCTTAGCCAAAGAATAATCTCTTGTTATGTATATAGGATACTTCGAGGCAATTTGTTGATATACTTCCGATGCTTGTTTCGGATCATTATCAAGAAGTGCATCAACAAACTGGCACTGTTTATCAGCTCTAAACGAACGAATAGAGGTCTTCAAATGAAGTTCATCGATCTGATGACATCTTTCACATGAGAGAATCTTTTCTTGGTCAATATTCTTATCTTCAACTTGACTGAAAATCAAAGGAGAATAAAACAATTCCCATTCTTTGAACTCTTCAATACCGCAGCGAAACCATTCATTGATTCCCACTTCGCCATCATAGATATCTTGTCCAAGACCAACCAAGCAAATCATAACTGCCCAGTCCTGATGACGATCCATGATACTGAACAGCAGCTTAGGCTCGCTTACTGCCATTATGGGATCATCATGTTTACGAGCCATCTTTTCCTGATTCCATACACGTTGAGCCTCATCAAATATCAGAATGTTCTCCGGAGTTGGGTTACTATGCGATGCATTGTCTTTTTTGAATGCATAACTACTCTGGATCAGTGTGTTGATTGCAGCTTGGGTATGTTTGTTAAACAGCTTCTCAGGCTTAGGAACATCAAATGTTTTTCCTGCAGACTTCTTTGCTCTCTTCCAAAGATCTTCACGTTCTCTGTCATTGGATTCGACACTTTTCTTTAATGCTTCGCGCAGTACTTCAACCAGAGGACCGTTTCCCGAAAGATAAACACTTAAGCCGTTTGCATCATCCAGGCTTTTAGCCACAACATCCAAGCCAACCAAGGTTTTCCCGGCACCTGGCACACCTGTAACAAAACAAATGCATTTCTTCTTTTGTATTTTTGCGTATTCAATTATCTCATAGATCTTTGCTTCACAAAGATTGATATTCTCTTGACCAGCTTCTGATTGAGCAATCTGACTTAAATTATGAGAACTATATGCCTCCACAGCCGCTGCAATAATAGTAGGGGTTGGATAGTAAGGAGAATTAAACCATTTATCAAAATCAATCTCTCCATCATCACCGTACAAGGAGGAGATTTTTGTGATCTTTGGAATAAGCGTTTCAATATTCTCTCTCTGCAGATGAACCTGCTTGTCCGGATAACAATCGCAAGATTGGGGTTTCGGATATCGTGCGGCATCGGTAGCAATCAAAATAGGACAAACATACAGATCTTCAGATTCTTTGTGGAAGTTCTTTATATCAATAGCATAATCCTCAGCCTGCTGCGCATCCTGTGCGGTAAAAATATCTTTTCCGTTTTTGAATTCGAGAGAAAATACCATGTGTCGAATAAGCAGAATAACATCAATACGCTTGCCAAGGCGGACAATATCATATTCAAAAATGATATCTCCTTCCATTCCGCATTCCTCAAGACGGCGCTGGAGTTCACTGATTTGATTTTCCCAAGCATTTGCTTGTTCCTTATTAATATCAAATGCATGCCTGACTAAACGTCCAACAATGTCAGTTGATCTATCACAAATAAAACCGGGAATAGAGTTACAGTAATAAGCCTTTCCGGATTGAGTTGAAAAAGTATATCTATTCACGTTCCTCTACTCCTTCCATGAATATCTGCTTGCGCATTCTAGACGAACTTTTCAAGCACGCCTACAAGTTCCGTACTTTTTATGTTTGTACAATCCGAAACGTCCAACCTATATTTCACCTCTGAAATATTGTCAGGCAAGTCGGAAAATGGATTGATTTCTCTGGCATCATAGAACTGTATGCTATTTGTGGAGAATTTCAATTCCTGGATATCTCTTGGCGATACTTTTTTGAGTTCTTTTGCAATATTGAGGCTAAAATTGAAATTTTGAAAACTATCAGTTTCCTGCATCATTAAATTAATTAGTTCAGCAATAGTTTCCCCTCCATCATAAACGTCGCAACAGATAACAGCTAAATAGCATGGTTTCCCATCGAAGATTTGTTTGTGCTTTATCGAAACACGGGAATCTTCACTTGATGTCGTCTTGACTTCTATACAGCTATCAGTTCCAGAAAAATCATATCGAGAAAAACTCCCACTTTTATGCCAGACAGTGGACATATCTATTGAATACTGTGCCTGCACATGTTGCATTAACTTTAACTCACCATATAATCCAACAGCATTTTTATAGCTTTGTTCTGATGGCAATTGGAATAAATCAATAAGAGAATAGAAAAACTCCTTGAAATCAAGTTCTCCCAAATTTCTGGCGTAGATCTCGCATAGATTTACGAAAGAACTCGCATTTCCATCATCATTTATTGAACCCTTAAACAGGATAATATTGTAGAAATCGTCCTTAAATGTTTGATTGTTTTTTACTGCAGAAACTCTAATATGGGTCTGCAATTGAAGATAATCGGTCTCTACACCTGTTGTAGGATGCGAATCCATATCTCTTGCAACAAACAACAATTTCCCATCGTTGGAAAAGAAGCCGGCATCTGTGGTCAAGGGACATAGAAGATAAAGTCCGTCTAGGTCATCGATTGTGTGAATTAGATTAACAATCTTATTTATCTCCATAACTTACCCCTTTACATAGTATTTCTTTTCCTTTGGAACGTAGATTGCAAACATATATTGAACATAATCATACATGATTTGCTCATTTCCAGCTGCATCCTTCTTTTTGGGTACAACCCGATGAATCTGAATATTGATTTTCTCTTTATCAATGATTACATGGCTATCACCAAGGAATACGGCCTTCTCCGGATCTTTGTTATCTGCACCTTGCTGTAACGCAAATATCTTATTATTTGGATAAAAACTACGCTTTCTACCTTCTCCGTTATTGTCATTCATTACAATTACCGGAATGTCACCTGATGACTCGATCAAATCAATAAGTGGCCTCCTTTCGAACGGTTCCATGTCAAATACAACTTGCATACAGTCGATAAGCGCCGACAAAGCCTCTCTTCCAATGACCGCATAGGTCGCACTCTGCTGATTGTCTCGTCGCCCGATAGAAGTTCCCATGAACGCATGGGCAGAAAGTAGTTCATCGACCAAAGCGTTATTGGAAATAATTTGATTCTTATCAAAAACGCCAACGCGCTGTTTAATCCACTTATTCTTAAATGATACAGAAGAATATGTTGCCACATTTTTTCTAGTAGGCTTCTGTTTTGTGTTATCTGCATGAATAAGGATATCATCTATCTGCATTTCACCTATTTGAATGGAGGTAAACTGCTCCCACAGATCCGTTTCTACTTCGGACAGAGTTGTAAATTCTCTTGAAATCGCGCTAGAGGTGAAAATTTTGCAGATATCGATGTATTTCTCTCTATAGCCAAACCATCGTGCGCGCTGAAGGTTTGTGTCCATATTGCCACCGTCTTTTGCCCATCTCGAGAAATAGGTAGTAACCAGGCTAGGGAAGGTTACTCCTCGCTGGAGCAAATCTCCGCCAATATAGATTTTGTGTTTCCTCAGCCCTTCATTTGCTTGTGTAACCTGTCCTGTAGAATTCTTAAGGATCAAATATATACGTTTAATTATCTTGGACCGGATTATTTTCCATAAAACATCAAGCGTGTACTGGTTTCGTACTTCGATAGAGAAAAATCTCTCATACGATTTGCTCAATTCGTTTTTGGTAAGTTCCAAGCCATCTTCATCATCATAGTCAATCTGCATTTTCAGAGTCTGAATATAGGCATCCACCATTTTGTATATCGTGTCGTGATCACTAACATTTCGGTGTGAATGAATGATCATATCACTTGTCAATCGTCCTCGCTTATACATAATCGCACTAGCGATAATGTAATGTTGAAGGGCATTTCTTAAGGAATCTGGCATTACCCCTTCACTTAAACTCTGCTGATCATCGTCGTCAATAATTTCTACCGCTCCCGAATCGAACAGATGATATGCATCCGCCCCGCAATACCCTTTTCCTGGTTCAATTAGACGAATAGAATCCGGGCGGAGTTGACTATATTCATCCAAAAAAATCAGTGCCTGTGGAGTAGCGGTAACTGACAAATAAAGAGGATCATCTAAATGTTCCTTCATAGTAACGATTGCAGCATATGTAGCAGATGCATCGGTTGCTTTGTTTTTTCTTGTGTTTAAACTAGCCTGATCGCCCTCGTCATCTATAATAAATGCACGTAGATTGCCTTTATCAATTCGCTCGAGCAAATCATTGACTTTATTCATGGCAGCCGGCCGCTTCATCGAGATCAAAAAAATAGGCTTATTTGCTTCTAATAAATCTTCGATAATCTCGTCATCAACAGTTAACAACTGAGCACTGTCATCTGATGAAAACACGACAGGAGTATCAGTTGAATAATCGGTCTCATTAGGAATGTCAAAGGTTTTTTTGAATCTCGTAGTTGTTTGGCTCAAAAGCGTATTATCATAACCGCCATATATTACAACCAAATTGAATCCGTTATCAAAGGCTAAGGCAGTAAAAAGTTCGAGATTAGATGTTTTACCAGACTGAACTTTACCAACTAACAGCATGTTGTTATTCATTCCCTGGTTCTCGATCTGCGCCATGGCTTCGTTATAGGTAGACATGATATTATCTCTGATATTGGCAGCACCGAACTCTCCATACGCTTCAACGTGCTTCCCATGAACTTTTTGATAAAACTTCCCCTGCTTAATAGAAATAGGCACCTGTGAGGTCTCTAAATTAACCAATGTATATTCCTCCATCACTTATCCTCCGCCAACATTTTTAAATATTGGTTCATATAGTTTTTAATCACATTTGCAGGAATATATCCTTGTCTATCAGAAGCTAACTTCGCCTGACGCTCTGCCAGGATAAAAGACAATGTGAATTTTTCAAGGACTCGTTTGAAAGCTTCATCTTTTGAAAATGGCATAAAGAATGGATGATCAATGTTTATAAGAACATCGTACACATCAGGGCTTGTTTCAGTATAATTAATCCAGAATACTTTGTTGCCTATGGACCACTGTACATTAAACTCAACACTGATGACCGGGCTTATATTGACCATGTAATTTCTAACAGTTCCAACCTTCTCTTCCTGTACTTCCTCGTGAAGAACGGTGTCTATGTATTCCTGTACATCATTGTCCGATTCTTTTGGCTTTTCCTCTGTTACCGGGTCCGTAGTTGTCTCAGAAGTATCAGCCTCATCACTTTCAGATTCGACTGAAGAAAATGCATTACTCAATGCGGTTGCTACATCTTGCTGTAACTCAGTAGATGCTTGCTCAGAATACTGAGTTTCATTTGCACGTTCCTTGATAGACATTTCAGCAATTTCGATATACTCCTGAATATTACTTTTAAGAGCATCAATAAACGCGTCTTCAAGACCATCATCCCATATAAAACCATCTTTTGCCTGGTTTACCGGGAAATCGTTCATGTTTAATTCCCCAAACAATTTAAGGGAACGCTGACTTTGCGCCTGGCCAAAAATCTGCGAAGGCTTATAGTTGTTATCAGTGCCACCAACAACCACTCGATCCTGACGAAATAGTGCGAAACCTGATTTGGGGAAACTACCAGGGTTCATTATTGCAACAAATCCTGTAACCCAATAATTCTTTCCGCCAAACGTCACTTCAAAGGCCAATTCCTTTTTCCAGCGTTTTCCCCGGAAGTTCGTTAATATCGGGTATTCTTCAAATACTATCGGCTCATCATTAAACCAGATTTCAATATTTCTACTGTTAATATCGCGGCGATACATGCTAGAAAGAAGATCACGTATTTTTCCGATTGTTCTTGAGCCAGTGATTTTCTTTGTAACCTGCTCGATGACAATTTCAGTTCCATGTGAATCAACAGCAACGTAATCTCTATGAATTTGAACACTGTTCATGCTGTATTCTTTCAACTTTGGAATATCTACAGTTGCAGAATATCTGTTGCTAGATCCATACTGTGTACTTGTGACTCTCCACACGTTTCCAAACCAGGATGCAGCTGTCTTCAAGCCCATTCCAAACTCGTTTCTTCCAGACTGCGTATCATTTCTCGAATCGAGTAAAATCGCATCACGAAAACGATCAATCTCCATACCATATGCGTTATCGGTAATGGTTAAAGTATTCGTAATCGGGCTATATTTTACAGAAACCACTAATTTATCAAACTCTGGCACTCCATCAAGTATCTCAGCATGAGAAATATACGACTGTGTAGAGTTATCTACAAACTCAGCGATTGCATACCAGGGTTTGTAACTTAATCTTGAAAAAACATTGAGGATACTAGCAGCAGGTTGAATATTCAATTCAAATACATCGCCAGATTCTGTTGTAACATAGTCAGCTGGAACATGAACAACAGGTGTAGTTCTTTTTTCTTCTTTCATAAAGACATCTTCTCTCGCAGCATTGGAAGCGACATGGATTTCCGTGTCATCAATTGACGTTTTGATCATTGCTGCCGGAATATCATCATATTCAATTTCTACTCCACAATCACTTATTGCATCTCGACATGCACGTTCAATTCCAGGTTGAGCATTGTTTACGCTTTCTCGATATGCAGAGTTGCCTTTCGCAGCTGACAATGCAGTCTTAAATGCTTCCACTCCGAAATCCTTAAATATGCTAACTAGCAAAAAGCGAGTAAACGCTTCGCTCGTCCCCATCTTGTAACACTTACCAGTTCTCATGCATGAGTAAATGTTGAAATACATTTTCAAAGAGGATTCTGTTCCGGTTACTTTACCTTTCAATGTAAGCAGCGCATATTTTGTTGCGTACTTGCCCTCATATACATCTTTGGCTGTATCGTAAATAGTTTGCATTTCACCCAAATCAACAAGTGCTTTACTCATCAGCAAATCACCGTCCCTTCTTCAGACTCTTTTTTGCGTAGTTCAAATAAATTCTTGCAAAGGATCTTCAAAACTCTCACATTTACTGAGTTACCTAATTGCTGATATATCTGTTTGTCAGTTCCGGAAAACTTATATCGTTGATCAAAACTCTGAAGGTTAGCCGCTTCCCTCGGAGTAATATGGCGATACGCTTTTTTCTTCTTGTCCCATACAATTGGTGTATTCACAATTGCCACAAGTGACGGAAAGAATGTTGTTCTTTTACAACGGATACCAGACTGGCGAATTTGTATTATTGCGTCATGAATATCTTTAACATCTTCTCCGCAATTCCATTCGAACTTCTGATAAAGCTTAATCCTACTGAGCATGTCATACTTCTGAACCCAAGCGTCAATAAAATCTCGATGATTAATATAAAACTCTCGATTCTTATCAACAAAACGCTTTTTCCAATCCGGCATATCATCATATCCAACGGATGCTCGTAAATCATCGTCATTTTCAATACCCAGGCCAAAACAACTAATCCAAATTGGGAACCCGATAACTTTTATACCTGTTCCTATTCTGAATTCATCCCACGCATCAATCATGAGAGCCTGTTCCTCAGAAATCAAATAATCATCCGAAACATCATCCTCTAAAATGCTAAGCGCATCTCCAAGTTTGCATGTTTTGAGATGCTTCTCTATACAAAGATCCTCTTTTGTAATATAACCCTGCTCCTGAATAACTGTATTACAACAATTTTTCTTCACGCCAAGAATATATACTCGTTCTCTTATCTGTGGAAGGCCAAAATCTGAAGGAGATAAAATTAAAGCATCTTTTGTAATAATAAAATCGCGCTTCAACAATTCCGATCTAATAATTTCCCAATTCTCTGTTTTATCGGCCAAGTTTCGTACATTTTCCAAGACAATAAACTGAACCTCCGGATGCGCATCCAGAATATCCATTATCTTATAGAACAGATTCCCTCTCTTCTGATCCTGAAATCCTTTTTGCTGTCCTGCTTTACTAAATGGTTGGCAAGGGAATCCTGCGCACACAACATCAAATGGAGGTATTTCCTGAGGGTCTATCTTATTAACATCCCCACGTACAAAACCTTCATAGGTTGTAAAGTTTTTATTATATGTTTCTACACATGCTTGGTTTATTTCTGCGGCCATAACGCATTCGCCGCCTAGAAATCTCATTGCTTGATGAAAACCGCCAATCCCTGCGAATAGGTCTATGAATCTAAATTTAGCATTGGGATTATGCCGCTTTGCTTTTCGCTCAGTTTCAGGTTTTGTTATATCTTCAGGGAGCATCCATCGATTTTTTTCTTTAACCGCTCCATCCAGTTTTCCTTGAGAGCACAGAATAGTAACCCATGTTGAAGACACTCCCCATTTTGCAGCAACTTCCTTGGCTGAAATATATTTATCCATTTCTGTATTTCTCCATTCTGTATTTTGCCGTAATAAAGGTCATGTCACGATTACTCATCCTTTTTGATGTATCGTCCACTTTTTACACGTGCATCTTTTGGCTTCTCTGCCTCTGCTGGAATAGCCCAATATGAACCTATCTTCATTGCTCCAGGGATTCTTCCTTCAATACAAAGGTCATTGATCCAACGAGGAGAAATATTCCATTTTTGCGATGTTTGTTTAATAGATAAGTAACCCATACCGTTCTCCAGATAACTTTATAAAATGACACAAATAGCCACATCTTATTGTACGCTAAACCTCGCGGAAAATCAATCTATTTATCTCCCCTGTTGCTCAAAATTTTACGCACCTCGCTAATTTGCAAGCAATGTTTCCTTGGCCAAGTCCTGCGAAAACGACGTTATCCCGAAACGGGACAACTTGCTTGTTGGGATATTCCCAAACCCTTATCGATCATCACTTCGTGATGGCTGCGCGTTTCTTCGAAACACTAAAAAAGCAAGGTCTGAGTAGCAGCGCTATGACTGTCACTCAGACCTTTTGATCTTTCAAAACTTAATGACTTTGCTCTTCCTTTCGGCGTTTCTGTTCTTCTTCCTTGCGCTCTGCATCGTAGAGAGAAGCGATATTCTGCTGGGCAATCAGAAGCTCCTGGGCATCACTTTTCGCTAGTCTGTATTCGGCATAGGTCTGCTTTTTTGCTGCCAGCACCTCAGCATATTCAATACTGAGATCCTTTACTCTTGGAAGCTTCCTTACGCCCAATTCATCGAAAGCCGCCTTTGCAGCTTTATGAATCGTAATCTCTTCCCGATGTGCCTCCAGAAACTTTTTGCTGTAACCGGCTTTGCGGTATTCCTCATAAATGGCACGCGTCTTGGAATAATTGATGATATGCTTTTTCAGAGTGCCGATCTCCGCCAATCGCTTTTCCGATTGATGAATAGAGGAGAGAAGGGCGTCCCTTTTGGCAGTCTGCTGCTGCACAAGCTGGTCCAGCTGCTCCATGCTTTCAATCTTATGATCCCGCAGAAACAGCAGCGTCTTCGACATCTGCTTCAGGTTATAAACCGATGCCCAGCGTTGATATCCGGCACCTTTGTTCTGCAGCTTGCTCTGGATATCAATGACAAGATTGAAGGGACGGACATCTGTGTGGTAGTTGCGTTTTTCTCTTGGCTTGTGTTCCTGCTGCCCGAGGAAATGAGATCGCAGATCCGCCTCGGTATAGCCGTCCTCCAGAGAGGACAGGCGGATAAAACGGGCCTGATTTTTCCCTTTGACGGAAATATGCTTTCCGCATTTTATCTCATAATCCAGTGCCTGCAGCTCCTGCAGAAATGCTTCAAAGGACTCCGGCTTCTTCTGCAGAACAGCATCGATATCCTCGCAAAGAACATCTCTATTTTTCACTCTGCGAGGATAGTCTGTTCGTTTTGCACGCTCCCTGTATGGCTTCGGAGTAATAACGGATAGGCCGTTTTCCAGGCAGACCAGATCACTGACTCTCTGTAGAGCAATGCTGGATAGCCAGAAGTTTTTGAACTTCCTGGTTCCGTCAATGGAAGTGGAATTGAAGACGATGTGATTATGGACATGGGCTCGATCGGTATGAGTTGCTACGATAAAGGCATACTTGCCTTTTGTAAAACGGAGAGCCAGCTCCTGTCCCAATCGGTTCGCTTCCTCCGGTGTGATCTCGCCGGGCTTGAAGGACTGACGGATCTGATAAGCAATCACTTCATGCCTCTGGCGGCGGCCGGTGGTCTGCTCATATTGGCGTTTCGACAGCATGAATTCTTCATCCACGGTCATGGGATCGCACTGATACCCGGTGACCAGTTCACCCTTGTCCGTCTTCTCCGGATTCTTCGCATAATCCGTTCTGTCGCCCAGACTCTGGGCAAGGGTTTTTCCTTTATTCACATGCATGGGTATCAGTCTTGTTGCTGCCATGGGCATCCGCTCCTTTCTCATTTTTTTGCAAAAGAAAAGACCTGAGGCGTATCAATTCCTCAGGTCCGTTAAGTTATGATTCGTCATGAAAAGATAAATTTCGACAATTTCCCGGTCAATGCTTCCAGCCCGAGAGAGACTGCCTCAGCAAACATGATTGCCAGAAAAACCAGAACGGCAAATCCAAATAGGAGCGCCGCATAGATCCAGGCATGCTGAAAAAGAAGCATCACAATGCAGACGCCCAATACCAGATATACAAGTCCGGCGACCATCGTCGAAAGGTTCAAGGCAAGGGAATAGAAGATAGAGAGCACAGCAACAATTGCCATGATCGGCAGCGCGAGTATTCGAAATGGAAGTTTGACCAGCCACATAAATGAGTCCTCCTTTGTTTTTTGAGTATAGTCTATAAAGTGATTTTTCCGAAGTCAAGGATGTCAACGCCGCGCTCCGGTGCTTCCTATGTATTCGGTGTGACAGCAATCTGCCACACCGTTTCTTTACTGGATCGTCGCCAGTCTTGCCAGAATCTCTTTCGCAATTTCCCAGATTTCATTCTGCCTGTTCTGCAGATCCTGAATGTCCTCCGCATAGATAGAGCCGGTCTCATTGGCTCGTTTTGCATACTGATTCAGATTGTTGCTGCAGTATCGAAGAAGGGAGACCATTTCCTTTACATCATCCAGTTCCAGGTTGACGCAGTAGCCGTCCAGCGCCATCTTTCGAAGATAAGAGCTCTTGTTGCGGATACCCAGTTCATCCATCTTTTGCTGCATGCGCTCCAGTTCTTCCTGAGACATTACGAAGTGGACCCATTTATCTCTTGCCTGCATGGGGTACCTCCTGATGTTTATTTTTACTCACGAACTCTTTCCTCCGGACCGCAGAAAATAAAAGGACGCTCCGGTCTGTGAGGAGGTTCATGCAGCTGCTGCTCCTTCAGCTTTGCAAGCACAGACTGCTTTGCCTCCTCATCGGCACATTTGCATGCTTGAAGCGTCGGATCCGGTTCCGGAAGGTTATTGATGATACCGTCAAAGCTATTGTCATTCTGCTCCACCGCGTCTTCCACAGCACGAAGGGCAGCTCTTCCGGGATCTTTTTCCGGAAACCGTTCCGGATGAAGAATGATCTCCACACGGTTCATCACCTGGGGATCGTCGAAGACAACACCATTCAGCCATTCCTCGCATTCATGCCAGCCGCCCATGGTAATGACCTGACCGCCTTCGCCAAAGAAACGGAGATTATCGTTGGTGCTTTCAAGTCCGTCATAGGTATAACCGGCTGCCTCCATCGCTGCAATCAGCGGATCCTTATCTGCCGGAGTATCATGCATGGGCTCAGTGAATTCATCATGCCAATCACTCATTTCCCTCGTCCTCCTCATACACGGTAAAGTCAATAGCAGCAAAATCTGCGTCAGTCATGGCCGACATTTTCTTCAGCGTCTTCTCACAGAGTTCCTTCAGGTCACTGTCCTCGATATTTGGGATACTGGTTTTTATGTCGAAAATCGCCATTCTTCGACAAGTGTGATTCATCGCCTGAATAAGATTCATTTCTTCTACGGTAAACATCATCGCGATTCCTCCTTTTTCTGTTTCTTTTGTTTCTTCCGAGCAGTCTTTGTTTTCGGTTTTGAAGACTTCTCCTTTTCAGATTTTTCTTTCTTTGCCTGCAGATCCGCCAGAGCGGAGGGAGGGGATAGTGTGGCTTCTTTCTGCTCCACAGCCTCCCAGAATTTCTGGCACTGCTCTTGTGATAGGCCAAGGTTTTCCGTCTCCATAAATCCGAAAGTAACTTCTTTCACAGCTTCCGCAGTCTCTGCTTTTTCAACTTGAGATGTCCAGTAGTGAAGCTCAGCCATCGATGTCAGAACCGGTTCCAACTTCCGGAGTTCACTCTCCGGCATGGTGTCCCAGACATCTTTTCCCTCAGAATGAATGGTAAAGCCTTCACCGTCCTCGTGCTGGGACACTGTAAGCTTCAGCGTCATCGGTTCACCAACGATTTCACAGGAAAAGGTATGCTCCGCCATACGGGAATGCGGCATATACTCTGAGTCGATACATTCGATGTTCTTCACATCATCTGCTGTCAGGTGAGCCCAGGCATATTCCTTCTGCAGTACCGCCAGATGCTCATCGATTTCCGTGATCATCTCAGAAGCAGTCTTACGGATCTTATCCAGGGAGGCCTTCAGCTCCGGAGTTTCTTTCCCATGGGACCAGCCTGCCACATAGGCAAAGCTGTAGTCTCCGGTATCAATTCCGTAATGCTGACATACGGTAAAGGCCACCGATTCGGCCTCCACCTCCTTATGATTTCTGGTAAGCTTCGGCTCCAGAGGATCCACCTTGATTGTGGGGTCAATGGAGTGAAGCTTCTGGTGGGTCATTTCGTGAATCGCTGTTTTCACAGTCTGCACCTGACTCATGCCTTCCTGAATGGCGATGCGGTTCTCGACGGTGTGGAAATATCCCTTTGCTCCGCCTGCGATCTGCTCAAAACCCATCGGTACCGGACAGGCCTTCTTCAATGCTTCGAAGAACATTTCATACTGCGCCACATCGCCGGTCAGCTCATTTACACCGAGAGTGGGTAAAGGCTTTCCGTCAGTCTGGCTGACATCGAAAACATTGACCACCTTGAACGCAGGCATCAGGACTTCCTTCGTTTCCTTTACACTGGTCCCATCCGGATTTGTAAGGATTTCGCCGGTAACAGGATCGGTTTTCTCAACCTCCATTTTCTTTTTATAGGGAGTAGGGGCAAGAATGCGAATGCCGTTTTCACCTTTCTGCACCTGACGCCCGAACTGCTTCTGCCAGGCGGTGTATCCAGATACCAGTGTGGCATCCGGTTTCTGCATGGCAATCAGGATCGTGTTATTCAGGGAATAATCATGGAACTTGGAAAGCGTCTTCAGATACTGCTTGAATTTGTCGCTTTCAAAAAGTGCCTGTATTCCGGCCTCCAGCTGATCCGTGATTGTCTTTACCTTCTCGAATTGCGAAGGGTAGGTTTTCTGTTCTGTGCTCATAAGCATTCCTCCGACTTCTTCTTTTCAGCAGCTAGCTTGGGACGGGCATCCGCATCCGACGCCCTGTCACCATTCGCCATGCGTTTTTCATGGAGCTGCTCCAGTACAGAGTTCAGCTTTTCCTCTGCAGTATCGGCAGCTCGTTCCTCAACCATGTCATAATCCATTTCGGTGAAGTTTTTATTCTGCCAACCGAGGTCCTGCAGGATCATATCTCTGCATTCCTGAATCGTGATGCTTTCCAGATCGATCTGACCGCCATCTACTTCAGCAAAGCTTTTGTCGTAGATTGAGTAGTCCCACCCGTCATCAGTGGCGTGGATGGAGAGATACTCCTTGTGGCCAACCTGCCATGCGGCCTGATCCTTCAGTAGTTCCGGTTCAGGGCTGGCTTTTCCGTCGCCCCGTTCCAGAATCTCAGCAAACTGACAGATGTGGTAAACCTCACCGCCGATCCGGGTGTGGTAATCATCGATGTACTCACAGGGCGCGATGAAGCTTCGGTCCGGATAATCGATCTTTACATTCCCTCCGTCAGGGATGCGGAACAATTCATCGTAGTTGCTGGTGATAAAGCGGATACTGTGATCATGAGGATCCTCCCGGTGCGCCTTTCGATAGGCTCGCCTGGCGTCCTTAATCTGATCCAGAGTGCGAAGAGCAACTCCGGAAACCACTTCACCCTTGAAGCCGATCTCCTGAATAGCCATCACTCTGGCACAGGCAAGAGGATTTCGAATCGGATTCTCCAGCATATCCTCATAGGTGATCAGGCCGGTGTACTGAGCAGCGCCGGTAGACTTATCAAAGGCTTCATAGGCAAATCCCGCCTCCATTTCCTTCAAATGCAGATAGGACTCGTTGTCTACCAGATACAGCGCTTCCTTTTTATCAGAAATCATTTCGCTCCACCTCCCTTGGTGCCGCTGCGGCTGTTCTCAAATTCCAGATGAAAGTTGGCCCGCCCGTTCTCTTCCGTGGAGAGAAGCAAAGTGGCATTGTAGTTCTTTCCGGATTTCTGACTCTTGCAGTCCTTCAGGCGAATCCGGCCATCCGAAAGCAGCTTCTCAACCATGCCGGAGGAGAGGTGCTTTCCAATGCTCTTGAAAAAGGCATTGTCCCTCCAGAGAACAAAGCGACATTCCTTGTTGCTGCAGAACCAGCCCTTCTGTTTTTCCAGCACGTCTGCCTGACAGCAGGGGCAGGCTCCGACTCGTTTGTGATCTGACATAAGTGTTTCTGCTCCTTTCACAGCCTCGTAGTTTTGAACCAGCCCGGAAATCATGTCTGTGATCTCCCGCATGAAGTTCCGGGCCTCATAATCGCCATGCTCCATCCGGAGAAGCTTTTGCTCCCAATCTGCTGTCATTGAAGCAGACTGAATCTGCTCCGGCATGACCGTGATAAGGGAATTGCCTTTATCGGTGGAAACAAGATAGCGTGTTTTCTTATCGCCTTTGCGCTCCATAAAGCCTTTCTGAACCAGCTTTTCAATCGTGCCTGCTCGAGTGGCAGGGGTACCAAGGCCTTTTCGTTCAGCGTCTTCCGGAATATCCTCGGCACCGGCGGTCTCCATAGCAGAGAGGAGAGTATCCTCGGAAAGATTTTGTCAAGGGTAGTTAAGAAAAATCTTCACTGTTTATGTCATGTAATATCAATCTGTTAATCTTATCCGTCATGGTTTCCCTGCTCGTTTTGCTGAAATGAATTGCCACGTTGTAGGTGGTTCTCCCGATTTTCTTTTTGATATGCGGACACTGTTCTTTGTCCGTTGTCTGCTTTTCTGTCTGTTCCATAAATCTCCTTTTCCCAACGAAAAAAGGTGCATGAAATCTTTTCTGTTTTCCATGCACCTTACGCTGTGGTTAAATTGTATTTTCGTGTTTCTTTTCCCGGTTCTGCTCCCTTGCCTGCTCGTCCGCTCTCTGCTGTACTTCCATTTCCCTGAGATTGCCTTTGAAAACGGAAAGCCTTGCAAGGTCGGTAGCAATCCTACTGCTTTTTCTCTGTATCTGCTCCTGCTGTGTCAACACCTCC